>NZ_AP042433.1:0-3796082 GCF_055383075.1 Symbiobacterium turbinis | reverse complement strand
ACCAGGACCACCGGGCCGATGCAAGCCCCAGATTGCAGCAGACCTGGCAGGAGCTGCGCCGTCGGCGCAGAACAGACGAGGCCACCCGTTTCGCGAGCGGCCTCGCCCGTGAATGGCGGAGGCGACGGGATTCGAACCCGCGATCTCGGCCGTGACAGGGCCGCATGTTAGGCCTCTACACCACGCCTCCGTGCAGTATTTGCCCGGCGCTTTCGGAGGGTGCGTTCGCACCCTCCTACGGACGCAAGCCTCAGTGGTAGGTGATCTTCGGAAGTGGCTGACGCCACTTCCTGCAGACACCTTGGTGCGCGGTAGAGGGATCGAACCTCTGACCTCATGAACGTCAATCATGCGCTCTCCCAACTGAGCTAACCGCGCATTCTAAGGCGGTGGCAGTTCCCTACCACCGCGCTGGTGGAGCTAAGGGGAGTCGAACCCCTGACCTCTTGAATGCCATTCAAGCGCTCTCCCAACTGAGCTATAGCCCCACAACATTGGAGCGGGTTACGAGACTCGAACTCGCGACCTCCACCTTGGCAAGGTGGCGCTCTACCAACTGAGCTAAACCCGCAGACTGGCTCCGGCAGTAGGATTCGAACCTACAACCCTCCGGTTAACAGCCGGATGCTCTACCGTTGAGCTATGCCGGAATGGCCTGGTTGGGGATCCTGGATTCGAACCAGGACTACCTGATCCAGAGTCAGGCGGGCTACCGTTACCCCAATCCCCAGTGGACCCGGTGGCGGAGAGGGTGGGATTCGAACCCACGGTGGCTGTTAACCACACCGCTTTTCGAGAGCGGCACCTTAAACCACTCGGACACCTCTCCGGAACAAGGTGGTGACCCCAACGGGATTCGAACCCGTGTCTCCGCCGTGAGAGGGCGGTATCCTAGGCCGCTAGACGATGGGGCCAGTATTGGTGGACCGCGTAGGACTCGAACCTACAACCTGCCGATTAAGAGTCGGATGCTCTACCATTGAGCTAGCGGTCCATCCCGAAGTGTATCAGGTATCGCCGACATTGTGAAGACCCAAAATGGTGAAAGTGGCGGAGAGGGTGGGATTCGAACCCACGGTACGGTTTCCCGTACACAGCATTTCCAATGCTGCACCTTCAACCACTCGGACACCTCTCCGGAATCTGGTGGAGCTAAGGGGATTCGAACCCCTGACCTCGTGAGTGCGATTCACGCGCTCTCCCAACTGAGCTATAGCCCCACAATTGGCGCGCCGGGCAGGATTCGAACCTGCGACCGCCTGATTCGTAGTCAGGTACTCTATCCAGCTGAGCTACCGGCGCGTAGGGAAGCCGCTGTGACCCGCTATCGCTCAGCGACAGCTTCGTCAGTTTAGCAGCCCGCCCGCTCCTTGTCAACCGGCCAGTTCATCCCAGCCGGTGCGGCGGGCAGACAACTTCGGAAGCGGCGTGTGCCGCTTCCGAAGTTGGATTGGTTGCGGGGGAGGGATTTGAACCCTCGACCTCCGGGTTATGAGCCCGACGAGCTACCAGACTGCTCCACCCCGCGGTGTACGATTGATCGGGCCGTGGACCGGCCCCGCAAGAAAGGATTGTAGCAGTTTCGCTCACCGTCGTCAACTAAGCAATTCCTGGAAAGCGCGGGCGGACCCGCTGCCGTGCCAGCAGCGGGTCCGCCGCATCTGGCGCACCGCAACCGGCGCACCCACGCGGGGCCTCCATTTAGAAACTCTGCTCCAGCTCATCCACGAGCGACCCAACGTAAGCCACCGCAGCGCGGATCGGCGCGGGCGTGGAGAGATCGACCCCGGCCATCTGCGCCAGCTCCAGCGGTTTCAACGTGCCGCCGGCCTTCAGCACCCGCAGCCAGCGCTCCACAGCGGGCTGCCCTTCATCCCGTATGGCCTTTGCGGCCGCGGTCGAGACGGTGAGGCCGGCTGAGTACGTGTACGGGTACAGCCCCATGTAGTAGTGGGGCTGGCGCATCCACGTCAGCTTCGCATCATCATCGATCTCGACTTCGCCGCCCCAGAACTCTTCCAGAATCGCGCCCTTGGTCTCCGACAGGGTGACGGCCGTAATCGGCGTGCCCTCCTCCGCCAGGGCGTATATCCGCCGCTGCAGCTCGCCCTCCAGCAGATGCCGCACGAAATTGTGGTGGTAGGTGGAAAGAAGCTGCATGATCACCCACCGGCGCATGCGCGGATCATCGGTGCCCCGCATGATGTGCTGCCCGACCAGGAGTTCATTCATCGTGGATGGCGCTTCAATGAAGAACGTCGACGGGCGGAAGTTCAGCAACGACTGGTTTCGCTGGGCCAGCAGCAGGTGGCCTGCGTGCCCCAGTTCGTGCGCGAGCACCAGCACGTTGCGCATGGTGCCGGTCCAGGAGATCAGGATGAACGGGTGGGCGCCGTAAGGAGAGGAGCAGAACGCGCCGGTGGCCTTGCCGACGTTGTCGGACCAGTCGATCCAGCGGTCCGTCAGCGCAGTGCGCACGATTTCCACGTATTCGTGCCCCATGACGGCGAGGCCGTCCAGAATGATCTCCGACGCCTCGGCAAAACTGACCGACGGGTTGTACCCGGGGTCCAGCGGCGCCTCGATGTCGCAGTAGAGGAGCCGGTTCAGCCCCAGCACCCGCTTGCGCAGCCGGGCGTACCGGCGCATGTGCGGAGCGAGTTCGGCCTGAATCACGTCGAGGATGTTGTGGTAAACGTCGATGCTGACCTCCTGCGGCTGCAGCAGCATGTGCGTGGCCGACTCGTACCCCCTGAGCCGCGCCAGGACCACGTTCTTCTTCACCTCCGCCGCAAACGTCGCCGCTAAGGTGTTCTGGTACCGGCGCAGCCCTTCGGAGAAGCTGCGAAAGGCCGACCGCCGGGTCTCCACGTCCGGCGAGCGCTCCAGCCGCCCCTCGTAGGTGGAGAAGGAGACCGGCACAGTCTCGCCGTCCACCGAAATGGGGTCAAAGCGCATGTCCCCGGCCTTGGCCCGGCTGTAGATGACGTAGGGCGCACCGGTCACCTCGCTGAGCGCGGCCAGGGCTGACTCTGTCTCCGGGTGCAGGGCGTGAGGCCGCAGGGAGAGAACCTGTTCCAGCCAGCGCCGGAAGGGCGCAAGGCCCGGCTCCTCGGCCAGGTAGCGCTCCACCGTGCCCTCCGGCAGGGCCAGCAGCTCAGACTGCAGAAATGCGAACGCCGCTGCCATCTGCGCCATCACGGCCTGCGCGCGGGCGTTGGCGGCCTGGTTCTCCGGGTTGGATCCGTCTTCCGAGAAGCGGAGGCTGGCGTAGGCGCCGGCCCGCAGCAGCCGCGCCCGCAGCCGCTCGTACTCGGTGAGGCAGGCCAGGAGGACGCCCGCCCCCTCCCCCAGCCGGCCCCTGTACTGGGTCACTTGCGGCGAAGACGCCACAATCGCTTCCAGCTCGCGCTCCCATTCCGCGTGCGTCGCGAACAGGTCGGTCAGCCGCCAGGTCTGTTCCACCGGAACCTCAGCCCGTGTCAGTCGGCTCGTCACCGCTGCCCATTCTCCTTTCTGTATCAGATTCCAACCGCATATCCCTCCACTTCGCCGCGCCGGGCCCCGGCGCCTGCGCCGACGGCCCATTCGAGCCGCGCGCCTTCCAGACCGCAGGACTGGGCGGCGCCGCCAGCGAACCAAAAGAGGATCGTTTCGTCCCTACCTTCGGAGGTGGCCCTGTGCCGACACGTATTCTGCTCCTCTCCGCCGAGTTCGGCTCCGGTCACCTGGCCGCGGCCGAGGCCGTCGCCGCGGCGTGCCGCAGCCTCTCGGCCGATTGCGAGACTGTCGTGGTGCAGTCCCGCAGCCCGCTGCTGGGCCTTTTCGCGCGCGCCTACCTCTGGCAGATCCGGCACACGCCTGGCCTCTACCGGCGGCTCTACCGGCTGCCGCCGGGCAAGCCGCTGCGCTGGCTGGTCATCCGGGTGCTGCGCGGGCCCGTCAGGCGCGCCCTGGATCAGTACAATCCCGACGTGGTTGTCGGCACCCACCCGTTTCCCGCCGGCGCCGCGCTCCACTTGATGACACACCCGCGCCGGCGGAAGGTGCCCGTGGTGATGGCCCTCACGGATTTTTCGCCCCACGGGTTCTGGATCTGGCCCGGCGTCGCCCGCTACTGCGCGGCGTCGCCGGAGGCCGCCGCCCAGCTGGTCCGTCGCGGCGCAGAGGCGGACGCAGTCCTGGCGACGGGCATCCCGGTGCGCACCGCTCTGGCGGCGAGCTTTCACACCGGCAGCCGCGGCCAGTCCCGCTCCCGGGCCCGGAGGGTCCTCGTGATCGGCGGCGGCCTCGGCCTGGGCCCCATCGCCGCCGCAGTCGACGCCCTGCTGAGCCTGCCCCAGCCCGACCTGCAGGTGACGGTGATCTGCGGGCGGAACGAGACGCTGCTCTCCCAGATCCGCCGGCGCCACGGCGGCGACCCGCGCCTCACGGCCCTGGGTTTCACCGACGAGATCGTCGATCACATGCGGGCAGCCGACCTGCTGGTGACCAAGCCGGGGGGCATCACCTGCGCCGAGGCGCTCGCCCTGGGCCTGCCGCTCTTGCTCATCGATCCGCTTCCCGGCCACGAGGAGGAGAACGCGGCGTACCTGGCCGGAACCGGCGCGGCCCTCGTGGTGGGACGGAACCGCGTGGCGGACGCGGCGCACGAGCTGCTCTTCCGCCACCCCGAACGGCTCGCCGCCATGGCCGCAGCCGCCCGGCGGGCGGGCTATCCCGCCTCGGCCCTGACCATCGCCGCGGAGGTGCTGACGCTCGCAGACTCGACGCGCGCCTAAATTGCGGGGATAACGACTTGATCTTAACCAAACCTTAATATCGGTAAGCTACAGTGAAGATGGCCTGCTGGTCGCAGGAGAAGAGGTGACGAAAAGACATGGCCGTACCCCGCAGTCGTGCGCTCCTTGCCATACTGCTTCTGGCCGCGCTGGTCCTCTCCGGCTGCGGCAGCCGACCGAAGGCCGATCCCAACGACCCGCTGGCCGGCACCATCACGGCCAGCGGCTCCACCGCGCTCCTGCCCCTCGCCTCGCTGGCGGCGGAGATCTTCATGGAGGAGCACCTGAACGTCACCGTCAACGTCAGCGGCGGCGGCTCGTACAACGGCCTGCAGCAGGTGGCCAGCGGCGCCGTGCACATCGGCAACTCCGACGTGCCGGCCACCGGCGAGCTGGCCGAAGGCCTGGTGGAGCACAAGGTGGCCATCGCCCCCTTCCTCATCATCGTCCACCCGGAGAACCCGGTGGAGGGGCTGACCATCGAACAGCTGGCCGCCATCCTACGGGGCGAGCTCACCAACTGGCGGGAGGTGGGCGGCCCCGACCTGGAGGTGATGGTCGTCAGCCGGCAGCAGTCCTCGGGCTCTCGGGCGACCATCGTCGAGACGGTGCTCGGGGGCGAGGGCGACATCACGCCGCAGGCCCTGGTGCAGGACTCCAACGGCAAGGTCCTGACCACCGTGCAGTATACCCCGGGGGCCATCGGGTACGTCGACGCGTCCTACTACCGGCCCTCGAAGGTGAAGGCCCTGGCTCTGGACGGGGTGACCTACTCCCAGGAGGCCGTGCTGGCCGGCCAGTGGCCCATCTACGCCTATGAATATATGTATACCAAGGGCGAGCCCACAGGGCTGACGCGCGCGTTCCTGGACTTTGTGCTGAGCCCCGGCTTCCAGGAGGAGTACGTGAGCGAACTCGGTTTCGTGCCGATTACCCGGGAGATTCAACGCTGATCCGGCCGCGGCCCCTGTGAGTCGGAGGTGTTCCCTGTGCCCGAGCGGATACTCGTAGTGGATGATGAGCCGTCGATTCTCGAACTGGTGGCCTACAACCTGCGCCGTTCCGGCTTCGAGGTGCTGACCGCGGACAACGGCGAGGACGGGCTGCGCATCGCCCGGGAGGAGGACGTCGATCTGGTCATCCTGGACGTGATGTTGCCGGGCATCGACGGTTTCGAGGTCCTGCGCGCCCTCCGGCGCCACTCCGAACTGCCCGTGCTGATGCTCACCGCCCGGGGCGAGGAGATCGACCGAGTGGTGGGTTTCGAGATCGGCGCTGACGACTACGTCACCAAGCCCTTCAGCCCCAGGGAACTGACCGGCCGCGTGAAGGCGATCCTCCGCCGGGCGCGGCGCTCGTCCGAGCCCTCAGACGGGGATCGTGTGACCCTCGGACCGCTCACCATCGACTTCGAGAGCTACGAGGTCCTGCGCGACGGCCGGCGCGTGGACCTGACCCCGACGGAGTTCCAGATCCTGGGTGTCCTCGCCCGGTCGCCCGGCCGGGTGTTCACCCGGGACGAGCTGGTGGACCGGGTGATGGGCCCGGACTTCTACGGCGACGTGCGCACCGTGGACGTGCACATCCGGCACCTGCGGGCAAAGCTGGAGGAGAACCCCTCTGCGCCCAAGCTGATTGAGACGGTGCGGGGCGTCGGCTACCGGCTCGCCGCACAGAGGCGCCGATGACACGGCGATATCGCCCGGCGCTCCTCTGGTTCGCCCTGCCGCCGGCCGCGGGGCTGACCGCGGCCCTCGCCTACGTCGCCTCCGGCCGCCTGGAGGCGGCCGTGGCCCGGGGGCCGGGGGCGCCGGATGTCCTCGTCGGTCTGGTGCTGCTCGGGGCCCTGCTGATCCCGCCGGTCTACGGCTACCGGGAGGTCAGCGGGCTGGCGCGGACCGCGGAGCGCAGTGCGGACGCGGCGCAGCGGCAGGCGGAGCGCGCTGCGAAGGAACGGCTGGAGAAGCTGCTCATGGAAAAGGCGCAGATGGACGTGATTCTCCAGCACATGGCGGACGGCATCCTCCTGGTGGATGAGCACCGGCGAATCGTGCTGGTGAACCCCGCCGCAGAGCGCATGCTGGGCGTCTCGCAGCACGAGGCGCTGGGACGGGACCACCTGGAGATCACCCACCACTTTGACCTGGACGAACGGCTGGCCCGAGTGCTGGCCACCGGCCAGCCAGAGTCGCTGGAGATCCGCCGGGCGCGTCCGCAGGGGCAGATTCTCGAGGCCCGCCTCGCCCTGGCGATGAGCGGCGGCGAGCGCTCCGTGCTGGTGATGCTGCGGGACATCACCCGGGCGCGCCAGCTGGAGCAGATGCGCACGGAGTTCGTCTCCAACGTGACACACGAGCTGCGCACCCCCCTCACCTCCATTCAGGGCTTTGCGGAGACGCTGCTGGAGGGGGCGCTGGATGAGCCCGAAACCGCCCGCCACTTCGTGGAGATCATGCAGCGGGAGAGCCGGCACCTGGCCGCGCTGATCGATCAGCTCCTGGACCTTTCCCGGGTGGAGTCGGGCAAGTTCCGGATGCGGCGGCAGCCCACCGCCCCGCAGAAACTGATCGCCGAGACGGTCTCGCGCCTCGCGCAGAAGGCCGAGCGCGCGGGCATCCAGCTCATGACCGAGGTTCCGGAAAGCCTGCCGCTCGTGAGCGCCGATCCCGACCGGCTGATTCAGGTGCTCCGCAACCTGGTGGAGAACGCGATCAAGTACACCCCGGCCGGCGGCCGGGTGACGCTCTCGGCCCGGCACGAGGGCGGCCGGGTCCTGATTGCCGTATCCGACACGGGCGTGGGCATTCCCCGGGCGGACCTGGGGCGGATCTTCGAGCGCTTCTACCGCGTGGACAAGGCCCGCACCCGCTCCACCGGGGGCACCGGTCTGGGGCTCGCCATCGCCAAGCATATCGTGGAAGCGCACGGCGGCACCATTGCGGTGGAGAGTGAGGTCGGAAAGGGCAGCACGTTTACCGTCGCGCTGCCCGCCATAACCGGCGTGGAGTAGGCCCGGCAGACTTCGAAAACGCTATGAGCACGTACGGAGGAGGGGTTCGATGGACCGGGTGCGCACCGCGGACCGCACCGCTCGGCTCGCGCTCACCGCCTGCGCGGTCCTGGTTGCCCTGGTGATCGCCGCCATCCTGCTCTTTGTGGGATCGGAGGGACTGCGGCTCTTCGCGGACGTCTCTCCCCTCGAGTTTTTCTTCAGCCCCGTCTGGAACCCGCCCCTGGACCGGTTCGGCGCACTGCCCTTCATGGTGGGCTCGGTGGTCGTCACGGGCATCGCGCTCCTGATCAGCGCCCCGCTGGGTCTGGCCGGCGCCATCTTCATGGCCAAGATCGCGCCCGACTGGATGCGCACGGTGCTCCGCCAGGCCTCCAACCTCTTCGTTGGCATCCCGTCGGTCGTGTACGGCTACATCGGCATGACGCTCCTGGTCCCCTGGGTTCGCGAGCACCTGGGGGGACAGGGCTTCGGCGTGCTGGTGGCAGGGCTTGTGCTGGCGATCATGGTGATGCCGACCATCCTCGGGATGTCGGAGGACGCGCTGCAGGCGGTGGACCCGGCGATCGAGGAGGGCTCGCTGGCCCTGGGCGCCACCCGCTGGCAGACGATCTGGGACGTGACGCTGCCGGCGGCCCGGCCCCGGATCCTCGCGGCCATCATCCTGGCCTTCGCACGCGCCTTTGGAGAGACGACCGCCGTGCAGATGGTCATCGGCAACTCGCCGGTCCTTGTGCGGTCGCTGACCACCGGCACGTCGACGCTCACCTCGCAGATCATCATGGAGATGGGGCAGACGCCGCCTGGCTCGCCCTGGAACCGGGCGCTCTTCATGATGGCCTTCGGGCTGCTGGCGGTCTCGCTGCTCATGATCCTGCTGGTCCGCTGGGTCAGCAACCGGGGGGTGGCACGCTGATGACCAGACAGCAAATCGCCGACCGGGTGGCCACGGCCGTGCTCTGGGGGGCGGGCATCCTCATCCTGCTGATCCTGGCCGGCTTCCTGCTGCCGATTCTGATCGAGGGCCTGCCCGTCATCGACTGGCAGTTCCTCACCACCCGCTCCAGTTCGTTCCGCGCCGGCGGGGGTGTCGGGGCACAGCTGTTCAACACGCTCTATATCACCGGCCTGTCGCTGCTCTTCTCCTTCCCGATCGGCGTGGGCGCCGGCATCTACATGGCGGAGTACGCCAAGCCCGGCCGGATGACCGACCTGATCCGGCTCTCCGTGGAGGCCCTGGCCTCCGTGCCGTCCATCGTGCTGGGCCTGTTCGGCATGATCATCTTCGTCAACTACATGGGCTGGGGCTTCACCATTCTGGGCGGCAGCCTGAGCCTGGCCCTGCTCAACCTGCCGGTTCTGGTGCGCAACACGGAGGAGGCCATCCGCGGCGTGCCCCAGTCTTACCGGGAGGGCTCTCTGGGCCTGGGCGCGACCCACTGGCAGACCGTTTCCCGGGTGGTGCTGCCCAGCGCCCTGCCGGGCATCCTCACCGGGCTGACCCTGGTGGCGGGCCGGGCCCTGGGAGAGACCGCCGTGCTGATCTACACCGCCGGCGTCACGGTCTCCCGCCACTTCCCGAACCCGGATGTCATGATCGCCGGTGAGACGCTGGCCGTGCGCATCTGGTCCGTCACCTCAGAGGGGCTGGTGCCCGACGCGGACCGCATCGCGATGGGCAGTTCCGCCCTGCTGATCCTGCTGGTGCTCCTCGTCAACTTCCTGATCGCCCTGCCGCTCTGGCGGTACCGGCGGCGCATGCAGTAGTCCTGAAGGAGGCTGACCTGACATTGACCGAGAAAGTGCGGATGCGCGCCGAGGGTGTCGACCTGTACTACGGCAGCTACCGGGCCCTGCGCTCCATCACCCTGGAGATTCCCGCCAACCGGGTCACGGCGCTCATCGGACCCTCCGGCTGCGGCAAGTCCTCCTTCCTGCGCTGTCTCAACCGGATGAACGACCTCATCCCCGGCGCCCGGGTGGAGGGCACCATCACCCTGGACGGCGTCGACATCTACGGCCCCAACGTGGACGTGGTGGCCCTCAGGCGGCGGGTCGGCATGGTCTTCCAGCGGCCGAACCCGTTTCCCATGTCCATCTACGACAACGTGGCCTACGGACCCCGGGTTCACGGCGAGCGGCGCAAGGCGGTGCTGGACGACCTGGTGGAGCAGTCGCTGCGGGGCGCCGCCCTCTGGGACGAGGTGAAGGACCGGCTACACCGGTCGGCCCTGGGCCTTTCCGGCGGCCAGCAGCAGCGCCTCTGCATCGCCCGCTCGCTCGCGGTGAAGCCGGAGGTGCTGCTCATGGACGAGCCGGCGTCGGCCCTGGATCCCATCTCCACCGCCAAGATCGAGGAGCTGATCCGGGAGCTCAGATCGCAGTACTCCATCGTCATCGTGACCCACAACATGCAGCAGGCGGCCCGCATCTCCGACTACACGGCCTTCTTCCTCTCGGGCGAGCTCATCGAACACGGACCGACCGGCGCCATCTTCACCAACCCCAGAGACCAGCGCACGGAGGACTACATCACCGGCCGATTCGGCTGAGCTGAAGGAGGTTGCAGCGCATGGCCGCCCGTTCTGCGTTCGACGAGCAGCTTTCGCTGCTCCAGCGGGACATGTTGCGCATGGGCGTGTTCGTGAACGAGGCGATCGACAAGGCGGTTCAGTCCCTGCAGAAGCTGGACCGGAAGCTGGCCGAGGCAGTCATCGACGGCGACGAGGTGGCCGACCGCATGGCCATCGACCTCCAGCAGCGCTGCCTCCAGCTGATGGCCCTGCAGCAGCCGCTGGCCCGCGACCTGCGCGTCATCGGCACCGTGCTGAAGGTCGTCACCGACCTGGAACGCATGGCCGACCACGCGACCGACATCGCGAAGGTGGTCCTCCGCCTGGACGGCGACGCGCCGCCGAAGCCGCTCCTGGACATCCCGCTCATGGCCCAGCGGGTCCAGGAGATGAACCGCGAGGCGCTGGACGCCTGGGTGCAGGGCGACTCCGAGCGGGCCCGGCGCATGGCCGAGCGGGACGACGAGATCGACGGGCTCTACCGCAGGCTGTTCGACGAGCTGCTGCAGGTGATGCAGTCGGATCCCAGGTCGGTCCGCACCGCCACGTACCTGCTGCTGGTCGCCCACTACCTGGAGCGCATCGGCGACCACGCCACCAACCTGGGCGAGTGGACGATCTACCAGGAGACCGGCGAGCTGCAGGACCTGAACGGATAGTGAAAAGCGGCCAGGCGAGGCGCCTGGCCGCAGTTTTATTCATGCTCCGAGGGCCCGATGTGAAGTAAGCAGTGAGCTGTGAGCAGTGAGCTGTGAGCTATGAGCTGTGAGTTGTGAGTCTTGGGCCGCGAGTGGTTGGCGCACGAATCGGGTCATGCCCTCCATGTTGACGAAATGGCCTGTGAGGAAGGCGGCCGCGGCTTCGCGGCTCGCCTTCTCGACTGGGAACCGCAACTTTTTCGCTTTGCCTGGGAGGCGCAAGCGAAAAACTTGCGGCTCCGAGATCGCTGCGGTGGGTTCGCGGACGGTCGCGCTGCAGGATCGCCGCCGTCGACGAGGCGATGGTGACATAACATGGCCTCCAGGTTGACGTAATGCCCCACGAGGCAGGGAACTGCGGCTTCACGACTCGTCTTCTCGGATGGGAACCGCAACTTTACCGCTTTGCCTGGGAGGCGCAAGCGAAAAACTTGCGGCTCCGAGATCGCTGCGGTGGGTTCGCGGACGGTCGCGCTGCAGGATCGCCGCCGTCGACGAGGCGATGGTGACATAACATGGCCTCCAGGTTGACGTAATGCCCCACGAGGCAGGGAACTGCGGCTTCACGACTCGTCTTCTCGGATGGGAACCGCAACTTTACCGCTTTGCCTGGGAGGCGCAAGCGAAAAACTTGCGGCTCCGAGATCGCTGCGGTGGGTTCGCGGACGGTCGCGCTGCAGGATCGCCGCCGTCGATGAGGCCATGATGACATAACATGGCCTCCAGGTTGACGTAATGCCCCACGAGGCAGGGAACTGTGGCTTCACGACTCGTCTTCTCGGATGGGAACCGCAACTTTACCGCTTTGCCTGGGAGGCGCAAGCGAAAAACTTGCGGCTCCGAGATCGCTGCGGTGGGTTCGCGGACGGTCGCGCTGCAGGATCGCCGCCGTCGATGAGGCCATGATGACATAACATGGCCTCCAGGTTGACGTAAGGCCCCACGAGGCAGGGAGCTGCGGCTTCACGGCTCGTCTTCTCGGATGGGAACCGCAACTTTACCGCTTTGCCTGGGAGGCGCAAGCGAAAAATCTGCGGCTCCCAATCCCTGGGCTGCCACGTCGGAAAATGCTGGGGACACATCAGGCATGGATCGGCAGAAAAACGGGAATCGGCCGCACTGCGATCAGTGCGGCCGATTCCCGTCAACGCCAAGCCCCGCTGCGAGCGGAGAGGGCGAGGGCACAGGCGGAGCGCGCTATCGCGTCTGCATCTGCCCGAGCCTGGCCCGCCAGAGCCAGCGCCGCTCCCGCCGCCGCATCTTGGCGGGGATGTACTGGTAATTGGTGATCGCCTCGGCGAACAGCCTCCGCGCAAGCGCCGTGTGACCGCTTGCCCGGCACAGGTGGCCCGCCCGGGTGAGGATCTCGACGCTCTCGAACTGCTCCAGCGCAGAGACGAGTTCCTCGATCTGCCCGTCATCCCGCTGCGCGGCCGCCTCCTCGATCAGGAAGAGATAGGGCTCGCCATACGCGACGTTGGGCTGCAGGGCCAGGGCCTTCTCCAGCAGGCCCCGCCCCTCCTCGTGCTGCCCCAGCTTCACCCGGGCCGCGCCCAGCAGGTAGTGCGCCCGCGCGCTGTCCTCGCCGCGCTCCAGCGCCCGCTGCAGGTACTCGGCAGCCTGCGGGTAACGTCCGCTACGCAGGTAGTGCTCGCCCAGCTCCACCATGGCCCGCACGTCGGACGGATTCACCTGCACGGTGTAGCGCAGGCTGGCGATGCGCCGGCGGTGGTGAATCAGGGCCATGAGCCGTGCGCCGATGCCGAAGTAGCGGTTGTCCAGGTACACGAGCACGAGCAGCAGCAGGAGCAGCTGACCGAGCGGGTTGCGGAGCAGGTACCAGATCGCCAGCCAGAGGCCGAATGTCTTCACCGCGGGGTCCGCCCCTTCCTCATTGGATGAACCTCACCTACCACGGATTCGACGGCCCCTGATCGATACCTGCCTGGCCCTCGGGCGCTCAGCCCTCATCTTCGGGCATCGGATGCCCGGCGGGGTCGTGGAAGATCTCCGGATCGACATCGCCGTACACATCGATGAACGCGATGGCGCCCTTGTCGACCGCCCGGGAGATGGAGTGGTCGAGCAGCTGGTACCGGCCGGGAACCTCCGCGGTGAACTCCACGATGACGGCCCCGCCGGCGGGGATCAGGGTGGCGCCGATGTTGTGGATGACGTCGGTCCCGCCCTCCACGTAGACCACGTCAAAGATCTCGCCGATCACGTGCAGCGACGAGGCCAGGTTGGGCCCGGCGTTGCCGACGAAGAGCCGGATGCGCTCGCCGACCCGGGCGGTCATCCGCTGATCACCCGTGAGCGCCTGGAAGGCGCCGTTGAAGACCACGTAGTTGGGCTGCTCCCTGAACATGAGGTCGCCTTCGAAGGGCTGGTGCCCGCCGTCGGTGTGGCGGCCGGCCGCGTACACCTCGCCCTGCATCACGTAAAACTCCCGGTCGACCGGCGGCAGCCCCTCCTCGGGCTCCACCAGAATCAGGCCGTACATGCCCTGGGCGATGTGCGTGGGGATGTGCGGCGACGCGCAGTGGTAAATGTAGAGGCCGGGGTTCATGGCCTTGAAGGTGAAGGTCTTCCTCTCCCCCGGGGCCACCTGCGTCGACATCGCGCCGCCGCCGGGACCCGTCACGGCGTGCAGGTCGATGGAGTGGATGTTGCCCGAGTCCTCGGCGTTCTTCAAGGTCAGTTCGACGGTGTCGCCGACCCGCACCCGGATGAACGGCCCGGGCACAGTGCCGTTGAACGTCCAGTAGGTGTACGTGGTACCGTCAGCCAGCACGCCGTCCAGTTCCACCGTCTCCAGTTCCACCTTCACGCGTTCGGGCCCGCGCCTCTCGATGGGGCCGGGCAGGTCGGCCGGGCTGTGCCGGATGTCGGCAGCGTCTGTCCGCGGGGTCCCGAACTCCTTCTGCGGGCGCACCGTGCGGGCGAGGTTCTCCACCTCCCACGCGAGGTCCTCTATCTCTTCATTACGGTTCTGACCCGAAATCCATGCTGCAAGGCCGACTGCCAGCGCAAGCGCCGCGACGGCGCCGGCAATCCATGCGGCGAATCGCTTTCCCATGCGTTACCTCCTCCCCGCCTCTGACGGCAGCAGCAGCCATATCGGTGTGTGGTGTCGCCATGTGCGGGATATCCTTTGATGCTCGTCGCTATTGTAAGTTTCACACAGCTTCTCTATCCGTGACCTGGATCACAGGAGGGCGCATGGGGGCACGCAGGCGCGAAAAAACCGGAGGCAGGTCCGCGAGCGACCTGCCTCCTGCCGCTTACCGGTCATACCCGGCGAGCTCTGAGGGCTGGGGGAGCTTCAGCTCCATCCCCGCGAAGATCTGATCCGGATCCTCCAACCCATTCAGCGCTTCAATGTCTCCGGCGTAAATGTGGGTGTTGTAGTACTTCTGGCTGATCTCGTAGAGGGTTTCGTTCGGCTGCACGATGTGGACGGCGGGGACGGCTTCGAGGGTCGTCATGGCGGGGGCGCTTCCGTCTTCGGCCCCGGCCCCGATCGCGGCCTCATCCCCTTCCATCGGAGCGGCCCCGGCCTCAGTCGGATTCGCGGCGACCGTCGGATCGGACGCCGGGGCGCCGGTCAGCGGCGTCCCGTTCTCGGGCTCCGCCAGCTGCTCCAGCGGGTTGGTGCTCTCGGCCGGGGTCTGCGCACGCTGATTCAGGGCCACGAGCGCGAGGCTGATGATCAGGACCAGCGCCGCCACCCCGCCGATCACCAGCGACGTCCGGGTCTTGGATGGCATGGTCTGCATGGTTTCCCTCCTCTCTGCCAGCCCATTCTTGGGCTTCAGTGAGAGTATTTCCACGCAAACCATGAACTAAACATCAAATTTGCTGAATTCCGCAGGAAAGCGGTCAAGCGCTCTGCCGCGCCGCCTCCTGGGCGGGGCGCACGGCCAGGTAGTACCACAGCGTGACGAATCCCGACGTCGCCAGGCCGAGCCACCCGGCCACGGCAAACGGCGAGGCGAGACCGGCCAGGGCCTGGGTGACCGGCGGGCCCGAGATCGAGCCCAGCGAGAAGGCCGCGCTGAGGAGCCCGAACGCCACGCCGCGGCGCCCGGCGCCGGCCGCGTCGGCGTTCAGTGCCGACACCGCCGGGAAAACCAGTCCGAAGCCCAGCCCGTAGATGAAGAGCCAGGCGGCGAAGGCCAGGGGACCGGTGCCGTAGGACAGGCCGAGATGACCCGCGCCGGCGAGGGCCATGCCCACGAAGATGGGCTGGTGCCGCCCCCACCGGTCCGCCGCCCGCGACAGCGGCGGAACGAAGGCGATGACCGCGCCGAGGCCAAACGCAGATAGCGTCATGCCGATGGTCGCGGAGGACATGCCCATGTCGTGCCCCTTCAGCGGATAGGCATAGAACAGCACGTTCTGCAGGAACATCAAGGCGTACGCCACCAGGGCGGCGGCGCCCATGCCGACCATGTTGATGCGCCCGGGGGCCGGCTCACCCTGGGCCTCGGATGCGCCGCGGGCGGGTGCGGGCTCCAGCCGGGGCCGGACCAGGAAGGTGAAGAGCCCCACCGTGCCCACCAGGCCCACCAGTGTGAACACGCTGGCGGCCGCGCCGAGGCTGGTGAGCAGCCGGCCGCTGACCGCGGAGGCCAGCATGGAGGCGACGGCGATCACGAGGCCCATCCGGGCCATGGCCGCGCCGCGCTGGCTGCGGGGAAGGCCGTCGGACACCGTCGCCATGGCGGCCGGCGCCACCCCGGCGATGGCCAGGCCGTGCAGGGCGCGCACCCCGACCAGCCCCGCGGTGGAATCGGGAACCAGGTGGGCCAGCCCCGTCACCACCATGGCCAGGAGCCCTGCCCCGGCCACGGCCATGCGGTCCACCTTGTCGGCCAGCAAGCCGAACATGACGTTGCCCACCAGGTTCGCCACGCTGTACGCCGTGGCCGCCCAGGCCACCGCCTCGGGTGCGCCGAAACCCACCGCGAGCCATGCCAGAATGGGCGACCAGGCCAGTTGATCGTAAAAGCTGGTCCAGACCAGCACATGTGCCAGCGTTCGACGCTTGATCACGCTCTCGCTCCTTCTCTGCGCAACGCGCCTGTCTGATGTCCCTCAGGTTCGCCCCGCGGGCGTCGCGATCCTGCCCTGACCAGGCAGGAAGAGCCCAGTCGGCCCCCTCCCCAGTCCTATTATATCTAGGGTATATAGTACTTCCGGTCGTTAAACTCTAGACTTATCGACCTATACAATATTGCCTGCCATTTGTGATATCATCGAAGTGGTTGGATCGCGGACGGGAAGGAGGACACCGCAGCATGAGACGCCCGATCAGACAACGGCCGATAAGGCCTCAACATTCGCCCAATACGATTAGCCGGGAGCTCGACTGGCTCGTCGACCAGTGGCGGGTGTCCAGCCCGGAGGAACGGCTGCAGATCGTCCTGGCCAAGATCCGGGCTGAGGAGCGCCTCGAAGAGGACGTTGGGCCCGCCCGCTGAGGAATCGCCCTGGCAAAAGCCCCCGCTGCAGTGGCTGCAGCGGGGGCTTGCGCTGTCATGCCTCAGCCGGCCAGCCGCTCCATCTCGTCCAGGAGCCGCGCGAACACATCCAGGGCCTGCTGAACAGGCTCGGGCGACGTCATGTCGACGCCGGCCTCCTTCAACAGGTTCGTGGAGTAATCGGAGGAACCGCTCTTCAGGAAGGTGAGATAGCGTTCGACCGCCGGCTGACCCTCCGTCAGCACCTGGTGGCTCAGGGAGGCCGCGGCGGAGATGCCCGTCGCGTACT
Source organism: Symbiobacterium turbinis (assembly GCF_055383075.1). Taxonomy (NCBI): domain Bacteria; kingdom Bacillati; phylum Bacillota; class Clostridia; order Eubacteriales; family Symbiobacteriaceae; genus Symbiobacterium; species Symbiobacterium turbinis. The sequence goes on along the minus strand of NZ_AP042433.1, from coordinate 3,779,245 downwards.
GATACACGTAGAAAGCCGAGTAGAAGTGCGGGATGCGGGCCCACTCGATCGCGATGAGGTCGTCGACCACCATGCCCTCGGTGCCGTAGTACCGCTTGTTGAGATCGTAGTAGATCTCGTCCAGCACATCCGCCGTCAGCGCCTGGCCGCCTTCCACCCGCTGGTGGGTGATGTGCTCAAACTCGGCAAACATCGTCTGGCGGTACAGGGTGGTGCGGAACGACTCGAGCTGGTGGTTGATCAGGTACATCTTCAGCTTCGGGTCGTCGGTGCTCTTCAGCAGGTAGTCGGTGAGCAGGGCCTCGTTGAACGTGGAGGCCACCTCGGCGACGAAGATGGTGTACCCGGCGTAGTGGTAAGGCTGGTGCTTGCGGCTGAAGTAGGAGTGCATGGAGTGGCCCAGCTCGTGCGCCAGGGTGAACATGGAGTCCAGGTTGTCCTGGTAGTTCATCAGGATGAACGGCTTGGTGGTATAGGCGCCGAAGGAGTAGGCCCCCGAGCGCTTGCCCTCGTTCTCGTAGATGTCCACCCACCGATCCTCGGTCATGCCCCGGCGCGCCACCTCGCAGTACTCCTCACCCAGCGGCGCGAGGGCCTTCAGGATCGTGTCGACGGCCTCCTCGTAGGGGACCTTCTTGTCGACGTCCGGCACCATCGGGGTGTACACGTCGTACATGTGCAGCTCGTCGAGCCCCAGCATCCGCCGGCGCAGCTGCATGTAGCGGTGCAGCGACGGCAGGTTCTTGTGCACCGTCGCGATGAGGTTGTCGTAGACGCTCTCGGGGACGTTGGTGGCGGACAGGGCCGCGGCCCGGGCCGAGGGGTAGCGCCGCGCCCTGGCGTAGAAAACGTCCTTCTTCACCGAGTTGGCGTACGTGGCCGCCAGGGTGTTGCGGAACTTGTTGTAGGTGGTGTAGAGCGCCTCAAACGCCTGCTTCCTCACCTCGCGCACCGGGCTCTCCATGAAGCGCAGGTAGCGGCCGTGGGTGAGCTCCACTTCGTTGCCCTGCTCGTCCTTGATGCTTGGGAACTTCAGATCGGCGTGGTTCAGCTTGCCGAAGATGTCCTGCGACGCGGCCCCCACCTCGCCCACCTGGGCCAGGAGCTCCTCCACCTCCGGCGAGCGGACGTGCTCCTTCTCCCGAAGGGTGTCCTCCAGTTCGTGCCGGTAGGCGGCCAGGCCCGGCTCCTGGTCCATCCAGGCCCGAATCGTCTCGCTCGGGATGGCCAGGATCTCCGGCGTGAGGAACGCCCCGGCGGCGGCCACCCTGGAGTAGAGCGACATGCTCCTCCCCGACAGGGCCTGATAGGTGGAGTTGGTGGTGTCCTCGTCCTCCTTCATCCGGGCGTAGACCACCACCTGCTCCAGCAGCTTGGAGATCTCATCGCGCGCCTGCAGGGCCCGGAGCAGCGTACCGGCCGACTCCCCGAGCCGCCCCTGATACGCGGTCAGCTGGGGGATCATCGCCTCGACTCTCGCGTAGTCCTTCTCCCAGGCTTCGACTGTGTCGTAAACCGAATCCAGGTCCCACTTGTGCTCGTCTGGCACCTCGTGCCGCTTCTTCAGCTTCACTGACAACCCGTCCCTCCCGGCAGATTGACCTTTCCCAAAGGTCTATTCTACCACGTCGCCCTTCATCCTACCTGCACCCCTGCCGCAGAAACCGATCGTTGCGCGCGCCTGCGCCGAAAGGCGCAGCCCGCATCCTGTCCATCCGGCGGACTGGCTTACGGCATGAACTAACGTTATGATAAGAGATGTGATGGTTTAACCAATGTAACTTTTAATTCACACAAAGGAGTGCACACCTCTTGACCACTGACGCGCAACCCCGATCCAGGGCCGCGGCCAGTCGCTGGCCCGGCCTCATTCTCACGTTCTGCGTCGCCACCGTCGCGTGGCTGCTGGGCGACCGCTTCCCGCTGATCGGCGGGGCTGTGTTCGGCGTCCTCCTGGGGATGCTGCTGCAGGCGACCGGCCGCATCGGCGACCAGTTCCGGCCGGGCATCCGGTTCAGCTCCAAGCAGATTCTGCAGGCCTCCGTCATCCTGCTGGGCGCGGGGCTGAGCCTCAGCCAGATCGTCACGACCGGCGTCAGCTCGCTGGCGGTCATGCTCAGCACGCTGGCGGCCTGCCTGCTCGCCGCATACCTGCTGGGCCGGGCCATGGGAATCCCCGGCAATCTCACGACGCTCATCGGCGTGGGCACGGCCATCTGCGGCGGTTCGGCCATCGCGGCGGTCGCCCCGGTCATCGAGGCGGAGGACCAGGAAGTGGCCTATGCGATCTCCACGATCTTTCTGTTCAACGTCGCGGCCGTGCTCCTCTTCCCCCCGCTTGGCCACCTGCTCGACCTGAGCCAGTCGGCCTTCGGCCTCTGGGCCGGCACGGCCGTCAACGATACATCCTCGGTCGTCGCCGCCGGCTACCTGTACGGGCAGGAGGCCGGCACGTACGCGACCGTGGTCAAGCTGACCCGCACCACGCTCATCGTGCCCATCGCGCTCACCCTGGCCGCGCTGCGGGCAAACAGGCGGCGCCGGGAGGGCGGCAGCGGCGCACAGGTCAGCGTGGGCAAGCTGATTCCCTGGTTCATCGTGTGGTTCCTGGTGGCCGCCCTGCTGAACACCGTCGGGGCGCTGCCCGCGCCCGTGGTGGAGCTGGCCACCTTCGCTGCCAAGTTCCTGATCGTGGTCGCCCTGACCGCCGTGGGCCTGTCCGCGGACTTCCGCCAGATGGCCCGCACAGGGTTCAAGCCGCTGCTGCTCGGCTTCCTGCTCTGGGCCGTGGTGGCCAGCACCAGCCTGGTGGTGCAGTCGATGACGGGACAGCTCTAGGCTGGCCCGTCATGGCAGGCCAAAACTGAGGCGGTCCCGCCGAGTGCGGCGGGACCGCCCTTTTGCGTCTGTCCGCTCAGACGTATGAGTGCATCCCGGAAACCAGCAGGTTCACGCCCACCAGCGTGAACATCACGATGACGAACCCCAGTGCGGCCACCCATGCGGCGGGGCGCCCCTCCCAGCCCCGCACGATGCGCATGTGCAGGTAGCCGGAGTAGAAGAGCCAGGTGATCAGGGCCCAGGTCTCCTTCGGATCCCACGCCCAGTAGCGGCCCCAGGCCTTCTGTGCCCAGATCATCGCAAAGACCAGCGCGCCCAGGGTAAAGAGCGGGAAACCCACCGCAATGCCCCGGTACGAAACCTCATCCAGCAGCTTCGGGTTCATGTTGCCGACGGCACGGGTGCCCAGCTCGCGCAGCGGTACACGGGCGGTGAGCCGAATCAGGCCGTACAGGATGGTGCCGGCGACGGTGGAGAGCAGCAGGGTGTTCAGATTCTTGGCCGCGTACGCCCCGCGCATCCAGGTCGGCGCGTGCACCAGCGGCAGCTGCAGCCCGAGGAACGTCGCCTCGCCCCTGACGGAGCCCACGGGGCCGATGAAGGGTGGCAGGGTGTACTCCAGCACCGTCACCCCGCCGGCCAGGTTGGTCACCTCGGCGCTGTAGCCGCCGATCTTGAAGCCCAGGGCCAGAACGATGAAGCCCGTGAGGATGGCCCCGCAGAAGAAGGTGAACTCCAGGGCTGCCTCCTCCCACTGGTTCGTCTGCTCCTTGCGCACCCGGAGGAGGTACATCAACGCCGCGCCGAACGAGACGGCGAAGGCGCCCTCGCCCAGGGCCGCGAACGAGACGTGCAGCGGCAGCCAGACCGACTGCAGCACGGGCACCAGCGGCCTGACCTCGGTGGGAAACACCGAGGCGTAGGCGATGACCACCACGCCCACAGGGGCCACGAAGGCGCCCAGCCCCGGCAGCTTGTACCAGGCCGAGAGGATCACGAAGAACAGCATGATGGACCAGCCCATGAAGGACATGTACTCAAACATGTTGGCCAGGGGCACCTGTCCCGAGCCGATCCAGCGAGCGGCGATTGCCAGCCCCTGCAGAATCACGCCGGCGACGGCCGCCTTGTACCCGTGGCTGCCCAGGCGGTCGGCCAGGTCGAAGTAACGGGGGTCGCGGCGGCGCAGCGTGAGGCGCGTCACGTAGAGAACCGCCGACGCCAGGTAGGCGACAAACGCTCCCAGGAACAGGTAGCTTGACACCTGGATCATCGCTCTTCTCCCTCCATTTCGTCGGCCAATGCGTATCGCTCAGGGTCCAGGTGGTGGGCAATCTGCAGGGTCTCCCGTTCGAAGGAGCCCTGGTTGCGGTTGGTCCAGCCGCCCACGACCACCTGCCCGTCCTCGGTGAAGGCCCAGTAGCGGCGGTGTGCGATGTAGAACGTGGCAAATACGCCCACGGTCATGACGAGCAGGCCGATGTAGATGACCGGCAGCCCCAGGTCCTTCTTCACCTGCAGCCCCGAGGTGTAGACCGTCGTGACGTCCTGTGTCACGAACCTGACCGGGGTCGTGTCATCGAACTCCACGCCGGGGTAGAGCGGGAAGAACCACGTGGTGAACGGGTCGGCGTCGGGCGGCGTCACCTGCAGCACCAGCCCCGGGTTGTGGACCCTGCTGGAGCGGGTGGCGGGCTGGCCGTCCTCGTCGATGCCGAAGTCGGGGAAATAGGACACCAGTTCCAGCCGGTAGCCGCCCACGGTATACACCCGGTCCGGCTGGATGAGGTCCAGCGTGAAGCGGTCGATCTCTGCCCCGCTCTGCCTGTCCACCAGCGCGATCTCCGCCTGGCCGTAGTCGGCGTAGTACGAGGACTGGTAGAGCTCCACCCTGTTGTGAGCCAGCGGCTCGTTCATTGCGATGGTCTCGGTCTTGACCGCGTTGCCGTTCGCGTCGATCACCCGGGTGTGAGTCATGTAGCTCTTGGGCTGGCCGGTTTCGTAGTACTCCACCTCGAAGCCGAGGCTCTCCACGTAGAAGTCGCTGCCCGGAACCTTGACGATCTCGCCGTCCCGCACCCAGATGAACTGCTCCAGGTAGACCCCGGGCAGGGCGCGCATCCCCGCGCCGATCAGCACCAGCAGGAGCCCGATGTGCGTGATGTACGGCCCCCAGCGGCCCAAGCGGCCCTTGTCGGCGTACAGGCGGCCTTCCTGCTCGATCACCAGGTAACGCCTGGCCTTCAGCGCCGCCGCCAGCTCCCCGTACGGCGCATCGCCCGTCGCCGGGAACGTGAAGCCGTGTCTCAGCCGGCGGACGAACTCCTTGTCCGGCGCCGGGTTCGGCCGCTGCACGGCCCGCCACAGCGGCACGAACCGCTCAATGGAGCAGATCACCAGCGACGCGGCGATCATGAAGAGCAGCGTCAGGTACCACCAGGATGAGTACGCGTGGGTCATCCCCGTACGCAGCAGGAGCATGCCGAACACGGGGCCATAGCGCTGCGGGTAGAACTCCTCGGGAGGCAGACTGGAGGCGTACATGCCTTCCTGCTCGATCAGCGTCCCGCCGATGGAGGCGACGGCCAGCAGGAAGAGCAGCACCGTGGCCACCCGCACCGAGGCGAAGAAATCCCAGGTCCGGTCCAGCAGATCCTTCTGCGGCTTCACGCCCTGCTCGTCCACGGTCCACCCCTCCTACAGAATGCAGCTCCAGCGCTTCACGCAGCTGGTCCCGCGTGATGGCCCCCGTCCACTTGCCACGCACCACGCCGTCCCGGTCGATGAAGTACGTGGTCGGCAGCGGCACGATCTGGTACAGCCGGGCCACGTTGCTGCCCCGGTCGACGAGGATGGGGAACGTGAGCTCCAGCTCCTCCTGGAACGCGGTGATGGCCAGGTCGGTCTCGTCCAGGTCGATGCCCAGCACCACGAGGCCCTGGTCCGCGTAGAGCCGGTGGGCCTCCTCCAGCACCGGCATCTCTTCCTCACAGTAGCGGCACCAGGTAGCGAAGAAGTTGAGCAGCACCGCCTTCCCCTTCAGGTCAGAAAGGCGGTACGACTCGCCGGTGACCGTCTTCAGCTCGAAATCGGGCGCGGCGCCGCCGACAGGCACCCCGCCCGATGCGGTGGCGTTCGTGTTGGGCCAGAGCAGAAGGTAGCCCAACCAGACCGCCGCGAGCGCGAGCGTGATGGCCGAGGTCACTCGCTTATACCTGGGATAGCGCGTCACCCTTCATCCCCTCCCCCGCTCAGCCGGGCGATCGCCTCGTGGGCCGCCCCAATCTGCTTGTCGATGAGCTCCGGCTGCTCGGCGTACTTCAGCGTGTGCTCCCGCTCCGCGGGGGCCGCCTCGAGGTAGCGCTGGTACATGGCCACCGCGGCGTCCGTCTCCCCCTCCACCTCGTACACCCAGGCCAGGTTGAAGATCGCCCACAGGTAGCTGGGGTCCTGTTCGAGCACGGCGAGCAGGGTTTCCTCCGCCTTCTCCGCGTCGCCGGCGTAGTAGTAGCTGAGGCCCAGGTAGGTCCCCGCGAAGAGGTTCTCCGGCTCGGCGCGCAGCACCGTGTTGAAGGCGGTGATGGCCTTGCGGAACTCGCTCACCGCCGCTGACCGGTGGCCCTGGTTGAGCAGGCTCACGCCGGTCTCCAGGAAGAAGTTGGCCTGGGCCAGGGGGGTCATGGCCTCGATGGCGGCCTGGTCAATCCCCGGAGTCGGGTAGAGGCCGGTGCCTGTCACCGCGGCGCTCCGCGCGAGCCAGGCGCCGCTGACCAGGCCGGAGCCGAAAAGCAGCAGGGCGCACAGCGCCAGGGCGGTCACATAGGCCGGGCGTCTGCCCAGGCCCGGGGCCCTGACAGGGCCGCCACTGAGTCCGGCCGCTCGGGGCTGGCCCCTGGGCCGGGAGTCCTTGCGCGGGTCCGCCGTCCGGCCGCCGCACAGGTCGCAGTACCGGCCGGCGGTTTCGTGGCCGCAGGAGGGACAGGTTGGCATCGGCAAACCTCCTCTGACTCGAACAGTGGTTCATCCGCTATCGACAACGTTAACAGGTTCAGACAATGAAGGGCTATGGATCCAGGGACGGATTCGGAGGATAGGCCGTCCGTCGATTCGCACTGTGACGAAATGCCTATAGTCGGCGGCAACCACCTGCCCGGGACGACCCGCCCGGCCGCCGCGCGGCGTGCCGCGCCGGACAACTCCTTCCATAAAGGCGCCGCGTTGCCTCGCAAAATAGTTAATGGTACGAATTACTCAGCACGAAAATAGGCCCTTTTTGCGACCGAAAGGGGGCACGCCGCTTCATAGGCAAACATCTGTAAGGACTTTATCATGGAACATGGGTGCCACTGCTCTCTGGAGGTGAGCCCATGCACACCAGCATCGCGACCAAGTTCATGATCGGTGTCACGGCCGTGCTCGTCATCGTGCTGGGCCTCAACCTGGGCCATGACATCCGGCACCAGCGGGCCCTGGCGGAAGAGGACCTGCGGGAGCAGGCGCGCATGGTCGCGACCCAGCTGATCGCGATGCGGGAGTACATCGCCCGCAATCAGGACCGGATCAACTGGGACAGCGAGGGCCATTTCGAGTTCAAGTACCTCAACCCCGCGGCCGTCGGCCGCGGCGTCGGCAAGATCTTCGCCGAGATGTCGGATTACCAGTACAAGCAGACCCGGCTCGAAGTGCGCAGCGCCGAGAACCAGCCCGACCCGTTTGAGGTGGATGCCCTGCGCCGCTTTGCCAGCGACCCGGGCCTCGCGGAGATCGTCGGCTACACCGAGGAAGGCGGCGAACGGATCTTCCGCTACATGGTCCCCCTGAAGATGGAGCCGTCGTGCCTGCCGTGCCACGGTCCCCCGGCGGGAGTGCTGGACATCGCCGGCTACCCCAGAGAAGGGCTGGTCGTGGGAGAGCTGGCCGGCGCGCTGTCGATCTCCATCCCCACCGAGCGGTTCGAAGCCCGGCTCACCCAGGCCATCCGCAGCCGCGCGACGGGCATCGCCCTGGTGACCGGGCTCTCGCTGGCCCTCATCGGCTTCCTGAACCACCAACTGGTGGCCCGCCCCCTCGCCGCCCTGGCCGGGGTCACCCGGCGCATCGGGCAGGGCAGGTGGGAGGTGCCCGAGGAGGAGGTGCGCGACCTCAGGGCCCACCTGGAGACTGCGCCCCTGGTCGATGCCATCAAGGCCATGTCAGACGAACTGCAGGCGCTCTACCGGAACCTGGAGCAGAAGGTGGAGGAGCGCACCCGCCAACTGAAGGAGGCGCACGCCGACCTGGAGGAGCTGCACCGGAGCCAGACGGAGTTCTACTCCGCGATGACCCATGAGTTCCGCACGCCGCTGACGTCGATCATCGGCTTCACCCAGCTCCTCCTCAGCCCCGGGGGCGAGCCCCTCACCCCGAGTCAGCGCGATCACCTCACCGACATCCTCGAAAGCGCGCAGCGGCTCCTCCAGTTGGTGAATGACCTGCTGGACGCGTCGCGCCTGCAAGCGGGCCAGATGCGACTTTCGATCGCCGCCGTCGACCTGAGCGAGGCGGCGCGGGAGGCCTGCGCCGTCGTGCGGCCTCTGGCCCGGGAGCGGGAGATCGCCGTCGCCTGCGCCATTCCCGCCGACCTGCCGCTGGTGGCGGCGGACGATCTGCGGGTGCTGCAGATCCTGCTGAACCTGCTCAGCAACGCGATCAAGTTCACCCAGGTCGGCGGCCAGGTCACCCTGCAGGCCGAGGCCTGCGAGGGCTTCGTGCAGGTGTCGGTCCGCGACAACGGCCCCGGCATCCCGGTCGAGGACCAGGAAGTGATCTTCCAGCTCTTCCGGCGGGGCTCCGCCCATGAGCGCACAGGGGGATCGGGGCTGGGGCTCGCCCTGGCGAAGCTCCTGGTGGAGCTGCACGGGGGCCGGATCTGGGTGGAGAGCGAACCGGGATGCGGCTCCACGTTCCACTTCACCATACCCGTTCACGGAGGTGAACCGCAGTGTCCGTAGCCCGCCGTATTCTGGTGGCCGACGACGACCCGAAGACGCTGAAGGTCCTGGAACACGCGCTTACGGCCGAGGGCTTCGAGGTCATCGGGGCCAGCGACGGCCAGGAGGCCCTGGATCTCGCCCTGTCGCAGCACCCGGACCTGGTCATTCTCGACGTCATGATGCCGAAGCTGGACGGCTTTGCGGTCTGCGGGCGCATCCGCGCCGCGTCGGCGGTGCCGATCCTGCTCCTCACCGCCAAGGGCGACAGCGTCGACAAGGTGGTGGGCTTCCGCCTGGGCGCCGACGACTACGTGACCAAGCCCTTCGACCTGAACGAGCTGGTGCTGCGTGTGCACGCCATCTTGCGCCGGCTACCCACGCTGCCCGAGAGCCGCACCCTGCGGTTCGGCCCCCTGGAGATCAACAAGAGCACCCGCACGGTGCGCGTGGGCGACCGGACTCCGGAACTCACCCCGAAGGAGTTCGACCTGCTCTGGCTCATGGCCAGCCACCCGGGCCACCCCTTCACCCGGGAGTCGCTGCTGGCCCGTGTGTGGCACGGCGATGCACCCACCGATCAGTCCACCGTCACCGTCTGCATACGCCGGCTGCGGGAGAAGGTCGAGGAGAATCCGGCCGAGCCCAGGTGGATCAAGACGGTATGGGGAATCGGCTACAAGTTCGATCCGGCGGGCGCTGACTAGCAGCGCCCGCCGCTTTCTTGCGATTCATCAAAACCCAAGAACCGTGTAAGCCCCGTGTAATCAATCGCTGCTACGCTGAAAGTGAGGGGAAAGGAGGTGATGCAATGCTGAACAGATGGGGCAAGGGGGCCCTCATCGCCCTCGGCGCCCTGGGGGGCGCGTTCCTGATCCTGGCGTTCGCCCTGCAGGTGCCGGCCATCGGCCAGACGATCGGTTCGCCTGCGGCGTGCGGAACCTGCCATGTCATGACCGATCAGGCGCTCTCCCTCGAACGGGGGGTCCACCGCGACCTCGCGTGCGTGGAATGCCACATTCCCTCAGGCTTCTTCGCCAAACCGATCGAGGAGGTCAAGGCCGCCACACGCCACGCGGCCGTGTTTCTGACCAACTCGACCCCCGATGTGATCATGACCACCCAGTCTTCGCGCGAGATCATCCAGGCCCAGTGCATCGAATGCCACGCCGGATGGCTGCGCGAGACCTCCCTGGCCGACCACCCGACCGATGGACTCATGTGCTTCGAGTGTCACCGTGAGACCACGCACGGTCTCCCACTCCGTAATTGATCAGGATAGGAGGCAGCGCGAATCATGAACCGCAAGTGGACCATCGCCATCGGGGCTGCCCTGGCGGTCATCCTGGTGGGCGTGGGTGCGTTCACCTTCGTCTCCAACAAGAGCGAGGCCGTCGAGGGTCCCGCCATTACGATCTCGCCGGACGAAACCGATCCGGAGGCCTTCAAGCTGCTGTATCCCGCGCACTACGATTCCTGGGCCCGCAACGCCGAGCTGAACCCGCCGGCGCTGAAGTACGGCTCCACGCCGAAGAAGCACAGCCGCCTCGACCAGTTCCCCTACATGCGCACGCTCTGGGCGGGCTACGGGTTCTCGAAGGAGTACAACGAGGCCCGCGGCCACATGTACGTGCTGGATGACGTGATCGGCGGCAACGGAACCGAGCCCACCCAGCGCATCAACGAAAACACCAACCTCACCTGTATGTACTGCAAGTCGGCCCAGACGCCCCAGCTGATCGAGCAGATGGGCGATGCCTTCTACAACACGAAGCTCCTGGCCGACAACAACACCGAACTCTTCAAGCATCCTGTCTCCTGTTCCGACTGTCATGATCCGCAGACGATGGAGCTGCGCATCACCCGCCCGGCGCTGGTCGAAGCCATGGAGCGGATCGGCCGGCCCGTGGAGAAGGCCACCCGCCAGGAGATGCGGTCCCTCGTCTGCGCCCAGTGCCACGTGGAGTACTTCTTCAACCCCAACGACGCCAACCGGGTCTACTTCCCGTGGGACAAGGGCTTTGAGCCGGAAGACATGTACGCCTACTACGAGGAGATCGGCTTCTCCGACTGGGTGCACCCCCAGACCGGCGGCGGCATGCTGAAGGCTCAGCACCCCGAGTACGAAATGTTCCAGGGCAGCGCCCACCAGCGGGCCGGCCTCTCCTGCGCCGACTGCCACATGCCGTACATGACGCAGGGGAACACCAAGATCTCCTCGCACTGGCTCACCTCCCCCTTCCGCACCTTCGAGCAGTCCTGTGCGCAGTGCCACAGGGAGAGCCAGGAAGAGATGGGCCAGCGGGTTCTGCACACGCAGGACCGCGTGAAGGAGGCCCTGGACCGGGCCGGCATGGCGAACCAGGACGCCATTCTGGCGATCGAGAAGGCCATCGCCGCCGGTGTGGACGAGGAGATCATCAACGAGGCCCGTGCCCTGCACCGCGAGGCCCAGTTCTACTGGGATCTGGCGTCAGCCGAGAACTCCTTCGGCTTCCACAACCCGCAGAAGTTCCTTGAAACCATCGCGGACTCCATCGACCTGGCCCGCCAGGCCGAGCTGGTGGTCACGCGCGCGATGAAGTAAGCCTGCCCTGACATCCATAGCCCCGACTGCGCCGCCGCGGCGCAGTCGGGGTCTCTATATATTAATGAAGGGATCCGCCAACCCATCGGCTCCCGGCAAAAATGTGATACAATCGGTGGCGAGTTTTTGCGACAGAGGAGCGAACCTGCCGTGCACACCTATCCCGTTTCCATCGCGTCGGACACCCACACTCTCGCCGGAACCCTCGTCCTGCCGGAAGGCGCCAGCGGCGACTCGCCGGTGCCTGCAGCCGTCGTCATCGGCGGACCCGACCCGCTGCCCCTGGAGCGCACGGGGCAGGGTGGCACGAAGAACTGGCCGCTCCGCTGGGCCGAGGCCTTCGGCGCGGTCGGCCTGGGCTGCCTCTGCTACGACCAGCGGGGCAGCGGCGAGTCCACGGGGCTGTACCAGGATGCCGACTGGGATGACCTCTACGACGACGCCGTGGCAGCAACCGAGATGCTGGCGCTCCAGCCCGAGGTCAGGTGCGTGGCCGCGGTGGCCTGGGCGGACGCCGCCGGCTTCGCCCTGCGCCTCGCCGCCGAGGGCAAGGTGCAGGGGCTGATCCTGCTGGCCGCAGGCGCGCGCACAGCCGAGGCCAGGTACAGCGAACAGGTGCGCCGCCTCGCCGCCAGCCGGGGCCTGTCGGAGCGGGTTGTCCAGCTCCGCATCCGCCAGTGGCAGGCGCAGGTGCAGGCCGTGCGCGATCGCATTGCGGCCGGAGAGAGCGTCGCGGAGACCGACATCGGTGGCCGGCGCATCGTCACCAATCTGCGCCGCTTCCTGGCCGTGAGCGAGTTTGATCCCGCAGCCGCCGCCCGGCAGGTTGCGGTGCCCGTGCTGCTGCTGCACGGCGCAGCCGACGGCGTGGTTCCCCCCCTGGAATCCGAACTGCTGCGTGCCGCTTTCCCGGGTCCGGTGGAGCGGCGCGTCTACCTGGAGGAAGGCCACTTCCTCTATCGCTCAGAGCGGGCAATGGCAGATGCCGTGCGCTGGATGAGTATCTGGGGGAAGGAGTTGCCGATCGATAGCTAGAAAGGTTCTGGCATAAATTGACCAGGGGGGACTCCTGATGTCACCCATCGGCAGCGCGCGGCTCTTCATGGTCATCATCTTCATTCAGGTCGCGACGGGCGTCTGCCTCTTCGCGTTCCCAGAAGAGTTCCCGTCCGTGCTCTACGCGCCGCTGGCCCCGGTGACCGCTCGCATGGCTACCGCGCTGCTGACCGGTGGAATCCTGCTCAGCCTCGCCCTGCGCTACTCCCCGCGCCGCGCGGTGCTGCGGTGGCTGCTGGTGCTGGCCGCCCTCCCCCTCGCCGTGCTGGCCTGGGTGATCCTGCAGTCCGGCGGTCTGACCGGCGCCGTCGCCTATGCCCTGCTGGCCGTCAGCCTCATCGTCATCGGATGGACAGAGGTGGCCGAACCCTTCCCGCTCGCGCTGGGCGCCATTCAGGCCGCCGTCGGACTGTTCCTGCTCGCGGCGCCGGGCGTCCTGGCCTCCCCGGCCTTCGACCCGATCCGCCCCATCCTGCCCGCGCTGGGCGCGCTGGGCCTCCTGAGCGGCACCCTCCTCCTCATGCGGCAGCGGCTCTCGCCGGGCCTGCGGCCGTGGGCCGACCGGTTCGGCGCAGTCCTGCCGGCGATGATGGTGTACACCTTCTGGCTTTCCGGGGCGTGGACCGGCGTGCTGCTGTGGGCGGCCCTGGGCGCAGGCACCCTGCTGCGCGGTGCGTCACGCTCGGCCGCCGGGAAAGAGGGCGGACATGCTGCGGACGAAGACCCGGGCGAACAATGGGCCACCCAGACCCTGACCCACACCGAGAGCGTCTGCTGGCTTCTCGTCCTGCTGGTGGTCAGCATCGCCGCGCTGCTCGGCGACGAGGCGAAGGCCGCGCTGCCCAACGCCGCCCTCTTCGTGCTGCTGATCGGCGGCGGCCAGCTGCTCTCCTACTGGGGACGCTCGCTGGGGCTCAGCTCGCAGGTCAGGCTCAACATGCTCCTGTTCCTCCTGGGCATCGCCATCAGCCTCATGTTGCGGTCGGCGATCGCCCCTGCACTTCTGCCGATCTTGCCAGGCATTCCCATGGTCGCCGCGGTGACCGGCGGGCGACGGGGCGGCTACGCCATGCTGGGGGCCGTTCTCACCACCTTGATTCTGGCCCACCTGCTGCTTCCGGAGGCGTCGCCGCGCCCCCTGCTGTTTTACGTGACGGGCTTGCTGCTTCTGGCCATGATCGGCGCCGCGTGGGTGCACGCCGCAACGGCGCACCGGTCTCTCTTCTACCAGCTGGCCGCGGCCTCCCGGGACCTGGCCCGCAAGAACCACGAGCTGCAGGAGGCCAACGAGGAGCTCGCCGCCCAGCGTGAGACCCTGGCGGCGCAGCAGGATGAGCTGCTCCGGCAGCATCGCATGCTGGTCGAGCAGGCGATGGCGCTCAGTGCGCAGCGGGACGAACTGGTGGAGAGCGAGGGGCGGTTCCGCACCGCGTTTGAACACGCGCCGATCGGCGTCGCCCTGGTGGATCTGAACCTGGTGATCATGCGGGCCAACCCGGCCCTGCATACCATGCTGGGCTACAACCCCGGTGAACTGACCGGCGTCAGCTTTGGGCAGATTACCCATCCCGACGACGCGCAGGTCCAGGAATCGCTCCTGCACGCCGTGCGGGACGGAGAGATGGGAAACTGCACACTGGAGGAGCGGTGCCTCCACCGTGACGGCAAGACCCTGTGGGTCTCCGTCAGCGTGGCCCTGGTCCGGGACCCGCACGGCGCCCCGCGGTATTATGTGGCGCAGGTCATGGATGTGACCGGCCGCCGGCAGGCCGAGGAACAGCTGCGGCGCCTGGCCCACCATGACCCCCTGACCAACCTGGCCAACCGGCGCTTCTTCCACCGCCTGCTGGAGGCCGCCCTGGCCGATCCTGCGACGCCCCGCGGCGCCCTCCTCTTCCTGGACTTCGACGACTTCAAGTTCGTCAACGACACCCTGGGCCACCTGGCCGGCGACAACCTGCTGCGCTCTCTGGCCCAGTTGATGACCACCACACTGGGGGGCCGCGGCTCGATCGCCCGCCTGGGCGGGGACGAGTTCGGCGTGCTGGTGCCAGGCGTTGACGCGGCGGAGGCCGAGACCCTGGCGCAGGATCTGCTGGCCGCGGTCCGCTCCCAGATCGCGTCCGTCCACGAGTGCCCGGCGGCCGCAACCGTCTCGATCGGCATCGCCCTCTACCCGGACCACGGCCGCACGGCGGAGTCGCTGATGCGTCACGCGGACCACGCGATGTACCGGGCCAAGAACAGCGGGGGCGACCGCTACCGCATCTACTCCCCCGTCGATCCGGCGGGCGGGCACGAGCAGCAGGGCGCCTGGGAGCGCCGCATCCGCGCAGCCCTCTCGGAGGACCGCTTTACGCTGCTGTTTCAGCCCATCCTGGATCTCCGCCGGAACGAGGTCACCCAGTACGAGGCCCTGCTCAGAATGGTGGGGCCCGACGGGCGGCTCATTCTGCCCGGCGAGTTCCTGCCGGCAGCAGAGTCGGCAGGCCTCATGCCCGAAATCGACCGCTGGGTCATCCGCCGGGCCGCCGAGACCATCGCCCGCGAGCAGGCCAGAGGCCGGCAGATCGCCCTGTCGGTCAACCTCTCCGGACAGGCCCTCGCGGACTCCGGGCTGGTACCCTTCGTGCGCGGGCTGATCGACAGATACCAGATCCGGCCCGGGTCCCTGCGGTTCGAGGTCACCGAGTCTGCCGCGGTAAGCGATCTGGAGCAGGCGGCGTCCTGCATCTCGGCCCTGTCCGACCTCGGCTGCGACTTCGCGCTGGACGATTTCGGGGCCGGCTTCTCGTCGCTCCTCTATCTGAAACGCCTGCCCGTGCGGACCCTCAAGATCGACGGGGGCTTCATCGAGCAGCTGCCCGAAAACCCTGTGGACCAGAACCTGGTGAAGGCCATGGTGACCATGGCCCGCGGGCTGGGAATCGAGACCGTCGCCGAATACGTCAGCAGCGACCGCACCCTGAGCATGCTGCGGGAATGCGGGGTGGATGCCGCCCAGGGCTTCCACGTGGGCCGGCCGGGCCCCCTGCCGGAGTAGGTGCGCCGGCGCTCCCGCGCCCTTGTCCGGAAGCTCCGGTCAGGTTACAATACTGCCGGCACGCAGGCAGGCTGCGTAGAAGGCGCGACACAGCCCGGGAGGAATCACCTGCGTGATTCTCCCGGGCTTTTCGTTTGCCCCGTTCAGGGCCGGACACAGCTGCGTGCGCAAGACGACTTGGAGATGGAGGATGGGTGGTAATGGCTTGGGTCTACCTGGTGGTGGCGGGTGTAATGGAAGTGGCCTGGGCGGCCGCCATGAAATACTCTGAGGGTTTCACCCGGCTCTGGCCGTCGGTGGCGACGCTGGCGTTCATGGCGGGCAGCGTGGTCCTGCTCAGCCAGGCCATGAGGACGCTTCCGCTGGGCACGGCGTATGGGGTGTGGACCGGCATCGGCGCCCTGGGCTCCACGCTGGTGGGCATCGTCCTCCTGGGCGAGCCCCGGGACCCGCTGCGGCTGCTCTGCATCTTCCTCATCTTCGCCGGCATCGTCGGCCTGAAGCTGACCGCACGCTCATGACACCGGGAAGGCCTCGACGACGGCAGCGATGCCCTGGCCCCCGCCGATGCAGAGCGTGGCCAGCCCGAAGCGGCCTCCCCTGCGGCGCAGCTCCAGCACCAGGGTGAGGAGCAGCCGCGCGCCGCTGGCCCCCACGGGGTGGCCCAGCGCGATGGCGCCGCCGTTCACGTTGGTGCGTTCCCGGTCCAGGCCCAGCTCCTGTTCGACGGCCAGGTGCTGGGCGGCGAAGGCCTCGTTCACCTCCACCAGGTCGAGGTCCGAGAGCGTGAGCCCCGCCCGCTCCAGGGCCTTCCGGCTGGCGGGCACCGGTCCCATGCCCATGTAGTGCGGATCGACGCCGGCGACCGCCCAGCTCACCAGCCGGCCCAGCGGGCGCCAGCCCTCGGCTTCCGCGCGGCTGCCCGCCGCCAGCACCAGCATGGCCGCGCCGTCGTTAATGCCGCTCGCGTTGCCGGCCGTGACGGTGCCACCCTGCTTGAAGCGCGCGGGCAGGCGGGCCAGGGCCTCGTACGTCGTGTCCGGCCGGGGGTGCTCATCCCGCTCCAGCCGGGCAGGTTCGCCGCGCCTCCGCGGCAGGTCCACCGGCACGATCTCCTCCGCCAGCCGCTCTGCCGCCGCAGCCGCCCGCTGCTGCGAGAGCAGCGCGTACCGGTCCTGCGCCTCGCGGCTGACGCCGTACCGCTCGGCGATGTTCTCCGCGGTGATCGCCATGCCGCAGCCACAGTAGGTGTCCGTCAACGTCTCCCAGAGGGCATCGCCCAGTTCGGGCGTGCCGATGCCGGAACCGAACCGGTTGCGCAGCACGTAAGGCGCCTGGCTCATGGACTCGGCCCCGCCCACCAGCGCCACGCTGGCCTCGCCGGCCCGGATGGTGTGGGCGGCCGAGATCGCCGCCTGAAGGCCCGACCCGCACAGCCGATTCACCGTCAGGGCGGGAGTCTCCACGGGAACGCCTGCGTACAGGGCGATGTGGCGGGCGAGGTACGGCGCGTCCTTGCCCGTGTGAATCACGTTGCCCACCACGACTTCGTCCACGGCGGCGGCGGGCACCCCGGTGCGCTCCAGCGCGGCCCGGGCGGCGGCCACCCCCAGGTCCACCGCAGAGACATCCTTCAGCGACCCGCCGAAGCTTCCGAAGGGCGTTCTGGCGCCGCCGAGAATCACGACCTCTTCCACACGAACCCCTCCCCTGCAGTTTCAAGTCGTGCCCATCTGACAGTTTCCTTTAGTTCTACAGTGCCGCGGGGATCCCTTTTTCGCCTTGAGACGGCCGAGGCCCGTCGTCGCCGCGACCGTCCTAAGACCCTCAGCTATAGTCCAGTGCCACACCGCCTTCGGGCGGTCTTTTTGCGTCTCTTGGCCCACCACCTCCTCGCAGAAGCCGAAATTTCCACCGCCAGTCCAATTCCGAGTCAGACCGGCGCGGTGTTACGTTGAGGCTGGACCCGATCGATCCATAAGTTCATCACTGTTGAGGAGGAAAGTCAGTGGCAAAGAAGATCGCATTTGTCGGCGGCCTCCTGATCGACGGTACCGGTAAGGATCCTGTGGCGAACTCGGTCGTCCTCGTCGAAGACAAGAAGATTGAGTACGCCGGACGCAAGATCGATGTCGGTGGCGACTACAAGGTCTACGACATCACCGGGAAAACGATCATGCCCGGCCTGATCGACACCCACCTGCACTTCTCGGGCAACCTGACGGACAACGACAGCGACTGGGTCCTGGAGCCCTTGTATCAGAAGGCCGTTGTGGCCGTCCAGCAGGCCCGCGAGGCCCTCGAGCACGGTCTCACCTCCGTCGGCGAGATCTCCCGCTTCGGCCCCTATATCCGCGACATGATCAACGCCGGCGTCATCCCCGGGCCGCGCGTGGTCACCACCGGCCTCGGCTTCTGCCGCACCGCCGGACACGGCGACTCCCACATGCTGCCGCTGGAGTACAACAACGCCAGCCATCCGTGGGCCGAGCGGGTTGACGGGCCGTGGGATCTGCGCAAGGCCATCCGCCGCCGCATCCGCGACGACAACCCCGACGCCATCAAGATCTGGTCCACCGGCGGCGGCATCTGGCGGCATGACAAGAAGGCCGACCTGCACTACAGCTTCGAAGAGATCCAGGCTGTGGTCGACGAGTGTAACATGGTCGGTCTGCCCGTCTGGTCGCACGCCGAGGGCTACGAGGGCGCTTACTATTCCGCCAAGGCCGGCGTTTCCGCGATCATCCACGGCCAGGAACTCAACGACGAGACCCTCGAGATCATGAAGGAGAAGGACATCACCTACTGCGCCACCATGCAGTTCTTCTATGAGTGGTTCACGGTCTATGAGCCGCCCTATCGGCCGATCCTGGATAACTACCCGGGCGAGACCACGGCCGAGAAGGAGCTGAACCGCATCGTCAGCAACCTGCAGCACGCCAACAGGATGGGCGTCCGCATCACGGTGGGCTCCGACTCGTTCTGCTCCAGCCTCACGCCTTACGGGAAGTACGCCATCAGCGAGATGATCACGCTGTGGAAGTCCGGCCTGACGCCGATGGAGGCTATCATGGCGGCCACCAAGAACGGCGCCGAGATGCTGAAGATCGACGATATCACCGGCACCCTGGAGAAGGGCAAGTTCGCCGACCTGCTGGTCGTCGACCTGAACCCGCTCGAAGACATCGCCAGCTTCTCGGTTGAGAAGATGGACGTGATCATGAAGGAAGGCACCTTCGTGCGCGGTGAGTAAGTCGCGGCTGACGTGGAAGGGGGACCACGCCTACCGGGCCGTGGTCCCCCTGTCCCCCTCCTGATACTCGTCACGATTGGGGGTTCTGACTGAATGTCTGCAAAGACCGACACCGGGATGGTCAAGTCACTCAGCCTGTGGAACTTCTTCACCATCGGCTTTGGCGCCATCATCGGCACGGGCTGGATCCTGCTGGTCGGCGACTGGATGAAGCTTGGCGGGGGCCCGATCCCCGCTGCAATTGCCTTCGTCATCGGCGCCGTTTTTCTGCTACCCGTCGGCGCCGTGTTCGGTGAGCTGACCGCCGCCATTCCGATCTCCGGCGGCACCGTAGAGTACGTTGACCGTACCTTTGGCCGCACTGCCTCGTTCGTGACGGCCTGGTTCCTGGCCCTGGGCAACGCCATCATCGTGCCGTGGGAGAGCATCGCCATTGCCAACCTGGCCGGCGAGCTGATGCCCTTCCTGAAGACGGTCAAGCTCTACGAAGTCATGGGCGCGCCCATCTACCTGCCCACACTTCTGGTCGGCTGTCTCGGCGCCGTCTACGTCATCTACCTGAACTTCAAGGGCGCCGCCAGCGCCGCCAGGCTGCAGGGCTTCCTGACCAAGCTGCTCCTGGGCGGCATGGGCCTCACGATCCTCCTGTCCTTCATCAAGGGCTCGCCGTCGCACATCATGCCGGTGTTCACGCCCACAGAGAACGCCAGCAGTCTGTGGATGGGCGTTCTCCCGGTTCTGGTGATGACGCCGTTCTTCTACGCCGGGTTCGACACCATTCCGCAGCAGGCGGAAGAGGCTGCTGAAGGGCTCGATTGGCGGAAGTTCGGCGTGATCATCTCGATGGCGCTGCTCGCTGCCGGTGGGTTCTACGTCATGGCCATTTACGGGTTCGGCTCGTTCATCCCCTGGCAGGACTTCGTCACCTATAACATCCCTGCACTCACCGTTCTCGGCGTCGTCGGGCTGGGGCTGTTCGGCAAGTTCATGATGGCTGTGGCTATGGTCTCCCCGCTCGGCCCGATGAACTCCTTCTTCGGCGCCACAACCCGCATCATGCTGGCCATGGGCCGCAAGGGGCAGCTGCCGGCCGTCTTCACCGAGCTGCATCCGAGGTACAAGACCCCAACCGCTGCAAACATCCTGCTGGCCATCCTCGCACTGGCCGGTCCGTTCCTCGGCCCGAACATGCTGGTTCCGCTGACCAACATCAGCTCCCTCGGGTTCATCATCGGCTGTTTCATGGTCTCCTGCGCCTGCCTCAAGATGCGCTACACCGAGCCCGATCTGCACCGGCCCTACACGGTGCCGCTGGGCAGGGTGGGCATCGTCCTGGCCATCCTGGCCTGTGCAACGATCATCGGGCTGCTCGTGCTTCCGTTCAGCCCGGCGGCCCTGAATACACAGGAGTGGATCATCGTGGCCGTCTGGGCAGCCTTGGGCCTGCTCTTCATGGTCAGCAGGCGCGCCAGCCAGCGCGCCACGGGGACCGTGGAAGCGGCGGACTGACCAACGAATCGGAAGAAAAGACCAGGGAACTCGGCCCTGGTCTTTTCTTGTCATCTGCGGCCGGCGGCGGCCACAGCTTCGCTCAGACGTGCAGAGCGCAGGACGACTTCTCTCAGATGCTCCGCAACCCGGGGGTCCCACAGGCCCGCATCCACCTCGATCTTGAGCGCCTCCAGCCCTTCCCTGGCCTTTCTCTGTCGACCGGGCGTTCCCCCGGTCAGCCGATCGAAGCGGTTGCAGATTGCGACGATGCGGACGGGCAGGGCGAGGTCCTCGCCCGCAAGCCCGTCCGGCCCTCCGGTCCCGTTGAGGTGCTCGTGGTGAGACCGGACCACGGCGCATAGCGTCGGACGACGGAACCTGCACAGCATTCGTGCGCCGATGACGGCGTGGTAGACGGGTTCCCAGGAGTCTGTGCCGTCCCCGGTCAGCCCCAGCTTGCCAATGTCGTGCAACAGCGCGCCCAGCACCAGCTCCTGCACCTGCTCCTCATCCAGGAGCAGGCTCCGGCCGACGTCCCCGGCCAGGCAGGCGACGCGCTGCGAGTGCGAGAACACCTCGGGCGCACGATGCTGAAGGGCAATTAACAGGCAACGGACGGTCTCCTGAAAGGGAACCAGCTGGGCCTGCCACTTCCGCCGGTCCAGCAGGGTGCGCACCGTGGTCAGCAGTTCATGCCGGTCAAAGGGAGCCGCCATGAACCTGCTCACGCCGACCTGCTCGGCCCGGATTCGATAAGGGGGCTCGTTGAACGAGGTGAGCATGATGATCGGGAGCGTGCGCAGCTCAGGATCGCTGCGCAGCCGGCTGCAGAGCTCAAAGCCGTTCAGAGACGGCAGCGTGACCCCCAGAATCAGCAGGTCGGGCCTTTCGGCGTGAGCGATCTCCAGCGCCTGCAGCCCGTCACCGGCCACCAGAACGCGATAGTGAGCCTGTTCCAGAACCTCCCGCACAATCGCCGCATGGGATGCGTCGTCTGCCGCGAGCAGCACACAGTTCCTTCCGGGCATGAGCCACACCACCTTCTCCCGGTTCGGAATGTCAGGCTAACCACGCGTTATCAAAATCGCCAGCTCGGTCCGGCTTTAGAGCCGCCACTTGCGAAGGATGTTGGTGATGTGCGACTTCACCGTCTTCTCGCTGATGAACAGCTTGCGGGCGATCTCCCGGTTCGAAAGGCCCATCCCGACGAGGCGGGCCACCTCCTCCTCCCGCCTCGTCAGTTGCGGTCGGTGAACCACCTCCGCGGGGTCGGGAGGCGCCCCGTCCATCTCCAGGGCGCCGGTGGTCGATAACAGGAAGAAGAGGTTGAAGGTTGTCCCGATGGCGTGAATCACCTGCCGAAACTGGACGGGCGCGCGGACGGCTATCCCGGCGTCGGCCGGGTGCGCGGCCAACCCCCCCGTGACCATCGCCATGGGGTCGAGTTCATCGGGCTCCAGACGGACTCCCCCGATCCACAGAAATGCTTTCGGCGCCTCCACGCCGTCTTCGGCCACCCCCAGGGGAACGAGCGCGCTCGTCAGTCCAATGTGACACCGGAATGTCAGCGGACGCGCCTGCAGCGCGGCCTCCTGCATCCGCCTGTGCAGCGTCTGTAGACAGTGGTCGGCTTCCGTGGACTTCGCGCGGTGGCAGATCAGGGACGGATTGGACGGAATGGTGAGGGGCCGGCCTTCACCATCCAAGACGCAGAGGGGCGCCTGGGCCAACTCCGCCAAGCCATCTTGCACGGCCTGTAACCTTGCTGCAATATCTGATGGGATCTGTGCGAGTTGAACGGAAGACAAGAGCCAACCGCCTCCTTCATCTCCTAACCGACAGGTCTGGCCCGGCGTCTCACTCCATCCAATCACAATTCGGTAATTTTATAAGTGCAGACTTCACCCCCAGGCTAAACAAACAGCCATCAATATCGTTGCATATCTCTTCCGAGTCGCTCAATAGACCAGTCGTACGAATATAGGGGTACGTCCCGACAAAAAGAGATTGAACATGTGGACCTTAGGACTACTTGCCCGGAAAGACTCCTTGCGTGGCATGATGCCGTCGTCTCCACCCAGAGGGGCGGCTTTCGCCGCCCCGTCTTCACAGCTTCTCCCGCCGTACCTTATCGCCCTCGCAGGTCAGCCGCAACGGCTTGCCTTCCACCTCTGTCTCCAGGTGCACCGGGCGCCCCCAGATCTGGTAGAGATACTGCATGGTTTTCTCGGCGTAGGGCAGATCGAGATCGCGCCCGTCGTGCTGGTGCCTGAGGAGCAGTTCCCGCCTCCCCTTATAGTCGCCGTCCTCCACCACAATGTACGGGTGGCCGAAGTTGGTCATGGCGTCGCAAAGCGTGTCGCGCACCCGCTCCCACTGCTTGTCGGTAATCTTCCAGCTGTCATCCTGCAGCTCGTAGACGAACAGGTCCAGATCCCTGCACAGCTCTTCGGTGAGGTAGGAGCGCAGGAAGGAGACATCGTTCTCCATCTCGCGCACCTCGAAGATCTTGTCGCGTCCGAACCGCTTCTCGATGTCCTCGAAGATCTTCAGCCCCACGTAGTACGGGTTGATGCGCGTCTTTCCCGGCGTGCAGACGGCCGAGTGGAGCTTGCCGAACTCCACGAACTCCTCGTCGGTCAGATCCAGCTCCCGCATGATCCGCATATGCCAGTAGGAGGCCCAACCCTCGTTCATGATCTTGGTCTGCATCTGCGGCACGAAGTAGAGCGACTCCTCCCGCACGATCGCGATGATGTCACGCTGCCAGTCCTCCAGGTGATCCGCGTGCTC
Source organism: Symbiobacterium turbinis (assembly GCF_055383075.1). Lineage (NCBI taxonomy): Bacteria > Bacillati > Bacillota > Clostridia > Eubacteriales > Symbiobacteriaceae > Symbiobacterium > Symbiobacterium turbinis. Next base: position 3,756,212 of record NZ_AP042433.1, on the reverse strand, counting down.
CAGCAGGAAGAGGAGCAGGTCCTTCTCCGGGGCAGGCGGCACCTTCCTGCGCGCGGGCCGCGCGGGCTTCGCCTTCTCCTTCCGGGCGTCGGTCTCTTCCCGGCGAAACAGGTCGGCGTACGGCGCCTCACCCGAACTCTGGGGAACCTCCCGCTCGGGCGCCGGCGCCTCACGCCGGGGGAAGGGATCGATGTGGTCAGAGATGGAAAGCACGGCATCCAGGAAACGCTCGACCTCCAGGCTTCCTTCTTCGATGCCGTACTGACGAATGCGCTGCGCGTTCTGACTCACCGTCTCCAGCATCTGACGGTTGGTGGACGCGAACCAGATGTTGTGCTTGAAGAAGTCGGTGTGGCCGAAGACGTGGGCCACCACGAACTTGTTGTGCAGGAGCGAGTTGGTCTCCAGCAGGAAGGCGTAGCTGGGGTTGGCGTTGATCACCAGCTCGTAGATCTTGCTGAGGCCGTAGTCGTAGGACGCCTTCATGCTGTAGTACGCCTTGCCGTGCGTCCAGTGGCTGAAGCGGCCGGGCAGCAGGTAGGCGCCGAACTCATAAAGGATGGTCGCCGGCACGATCTCAAAGTGGGTGGGGAACGGATCCAGGCCCAGCCGCCGCGCCGTCTCCCAGATCTCCCCGATCGCCTCTTCCAGGACCGGCAGGTCACGGTCTTCCATAGGGCTGTCTCCTCCCTCCCGATGGGGTTCATACATCTTATGCCGGGCGGGAGGCCGAACAGCACTGTGGTTGCTACTCCTTGCCCCTGGCCGGGGGGGCCCGGGCGTTCAGCCCAGTCAGGCGCGAGTTGCAGCACACGGAGATCGTTGCGGCCAGGTTCGTCGAGCGAGTCTCATCCAGAAAAAGCCCGGCCACCGCAGTGGCCGGGCCTTCGATTCCGCGTACACGCTACAGCTTGAACATCTCCACCTGCGCCCGCAGCTCTCTGGCCGTCGCGGCCAGGCTCTGCGCCGAGGCAGCAATCTCCTCGGCCGTCGCGGTCAGCTCCTCCACCGAGGCCGACACTTCCTGCGCCGCGGCGGCGTTGCTCTGGGCCACCTCGGTGATGCGTGCCACAGCCTGCGTCACCTCGCCGGCGCCGGCGGCCATCTCCTCGGTGGCTGCCGTGTTCTCCTCCGTCAGCGCAGCCAGGTCGTTGAAGGTCTGCAGAACCCGCTCGGAGTCCTGCTTCACCTGGGCGGCAGCCTGCGCAATTCCGCTCACCCGCTCGGCCGCCTCGTTCAGGGTGGCCATGATCTCCGACAGGGCCGAACCCGCTTCCGCGGCCATCTGGTTGCCCTGGGTGGCCCGCTCCGTCCCCTCCTCCACCGCCTGAACCGCCTCTGCGGTGCCGACCTGAATCTGCTGAATCAGCACGCTGATCTCCTGGGTGGATGCCGCCGACTGCTCCGCCAGCTTGCGCACCTCCTCGGCCACCACAGCGAAGCCGCGGCCGTGCTCTCCGGCCCGGGCCGCCTCAATCGCGGCGTTGAGCGCGAGCAGGTTAGTCTGTTCGGCGATGCTGGAGATGACCTCGGTAATGGCGCTGATCTGCCCGGAGAACCGCTCCAGCTCCCTGATCCGCTCCGCCGTGCGCATGGAGGCCTCGCCGATGTCGGCGATCTCCCGGAGCGTCCGGTTCAGCACCCGGCCTCCGGCCTCCGCCCGCTCCAGGGCCGTGGCGGCCCGCTCCGCGGTCCTGGTGGCCACCTCCACCATCTCATCCAGGTGCTGCGCCATCTCGTGGAGGAGCGTGGAGGCATCCTGCACCTCCACCGCCGAGCGGGTGGCCCCTGCGGCAATCTGCTGAATCGCTTCCTTCAGCTGCGCCATCGTCCCGTTGGCCTGGGCCGTGGCGCTCGCCTGCTCGGATGCGCCCTCAGCCACCTGCGCGATGGCCTGCGCGGAGCCTGAGGCGGCCTGCGCCGAGGATTCCGCGGCGGACGAGAGCTCCTGCGAGGCGCTCAGCACACTCTCGGTGCTGACGCTTACCCGCTGCAGCATCGACCGCATACTGGCCAGCATACGGTTGAAGGCCTGGGCCATATCGCCCAGCTCATCGCGGTTCTTCACCGAAAGGGGCTCAACCGTGAGGTCGCCTTCTGCCATGCGCGCGGCATGGCTGGCGATCGCCCGGACCGGGATGGCCACTTGCCTGCCCATCGTGAGCGCGATGACCACACCGCCCACCGCCGCGACCACAGCCGCCACACCCATAATCATCCGGGCCTGGAGGTCTGCCTGCTGGACTCGCTGCCGGGTCTCGAGGGCGTACCTGTCTCCCAGCGCGATCAGATCCTCGACGGCGGTGAGAAACCGGCTGCGCAACTGGGGCAGGGTGCTCGAGACCATCGACTCCACCACGCCGGGCGACAGCGTCTGCTGGCCGAACAGCAGGACGGCCGTGGCCTGGTAAGCATCCTTGCTTTCCCGGACCCGCTGGAGGATTTCCTCGCTCTCTGCCGTCTGCAGCATTTCCGCCATGTCAGCCAGAACCGCCTCCAGCTGCGCGGCAGCCTCCTCGTATTGCGCCTCGTAGGCGCGATCTGACGTCAGCAGGTATCCATTCAATGCTCTGGCCTGATCCGTCATCAGCAGCTGAACCATTCGGCCCTGAAGCTGCATCTGCTGGATGCGCCCCGAGAGGTCCTCGTATTGCGCCACAACCTCGTTGAGGCCGACAAAACCTGCGGCCGTCACACCCGCCAGAAGGATCACGATGGATAAGAATCCGGCGAGCAGCTTATTTTGGACACTGAACTTCACTGTGAAACCCTCCTCAGCCACCGCCGATGCCCCACCATACTTCTAAATAAGGTATCATAACGCCACCTGAATGTTCAAGCATGTGCGCATTATGATATGTCAGAACATAAAATCTGCCATTCGTGAATATTTTCACCTGCTGCCCCGGCTTCCCCCTCCCCAGCGCTGGTCGAGGCGCCCCCCCATTGGAGAAGGCCCGACGGGCCGTCCCGTCGGGCGCTCGGCGTCAGCGGAGGTTCGAGCGGCAGGGTCACACCTGGAACCGTTCGACCTTGCTCTGCAGTTCCCGCGCAGTATCGGCCAGGCTTCTGGCCAGCGAGGCCACCTGCTCGGATGCGGCGGTCAGTTCCTCCACGGCAGCCGACACCTGCTGCGACACGGCAGCGTTCTCCTCGGAAACCCGCGCGATCAGGTTGACGGATTCGGTCACCTGGCCCACGCCGGCCGCCATCTCCGCGCTGGCGGCCGTGTTCTCCTCGGTCAGGGCCGCCACGTCGTTGAAGGTCTGTACGGCCCGGGCGGCGGAGCGCTTGACCAGGCCGGCCTTCCTGGCGATTTCGTCCATTTCCGCGGCCGTCTGCCGTGCGACCGTCAGCAACTCGCGCAGGGCCTCGCCCGCCTGGGCCGCCAGCTGGTTGCCCGCAGCGACGCGCTGGGTGCCGGCATCCATCGCCTCCACGGCTGCGGCCGTGCCCTGCTGGATGTTGCGGATCAGCTCGGTGATCTCCTGCGCCGACGCAGCAGACTGCTCGGCCAGCTTTCGCACCTCGTCGGCCACCACGGCGAAGCCGCGGCCATGCTCGCCGGCCCGCGCGGCCTCAATGGCCGCGTTCAGGGCCAGCAGGTTGGTCTGATCCGCAATGCCCGAGATCACGTCGGTGATCGCGCCGATCTGCCCGGAGTACCGTTCCAGGGCCTTGATGCGCTCGGCGGAGGCGACCACCATCCGGCCGATCTCCTGAAGCTCCTGCAGCGTGCGCTCCACCACGTGGGCGCCTGCCTGTGCCCGCTCCACGGCCCGGCCCGATGCCTCGGCCGTACCGGCTGCCGTCCCCGCCATGTCGTCCAGCGCGCGGGCCATCTCGCCCAGCAGGTTGGCGGCCTCCTGCACCTCCGCGGCGGACCTGCTGGCGCCGGCAGCGATCTGCTGAATGGCCTGCTGAAGCTGCGCGGCGGTGGCATTCACCTCGGCCGTGCGGGTCGCCTGCTCGGATGCCCCGGCGGCCACCTGCGCGATGGCCTGGGACGAGCCCGACGCCGCGCCGGCGGCCTGGTCGGACGCCGCGGCCAGCTGCCGGGAGGCCTCCAGGAGCGACCGCGAAGTGGCGCTCACCCCGTGCACCACACCCCGCAGGCTCAGCAGCATCTCGTTGAAGGCCCGGGTCGTGTCGCCGATCTCGTCCCTCGTGGTCACCCGGAGCGGCTCCATCCTGAGGTTGCCGTCCGCGATCGCGGAGGCAGCCGCCGCCAGACTGCGGATGGGGCGGACCAGGGTACCGGCCAGCGCACGGGCGACCACGATGCCGACGATCACCGCGAGCGCGGCGGCGCCCACGATGATCGCCCTGGCCTGCGCAGCGGTCTCGCGCATGGCTGTCAGGCCCCGGGCGGCGTCCTCCTCCATGGCCGACACGATCCGCTCGGCCTCCTCAATCGTCCAGCTGATGCTGGGAATCAGCTCGGCTTCCAGAACGGCGATGGCCTGCCCCTGGTTGCCGTCCAGAGTGTGCTTCTGAATGCGGCCGACGAGCTGGCGGTGCTCCTCCTGCTTCTGCTGGAGCGCTTTCAGCTGGTCCCGCAGTTCGTCATCGGGGGCCAGGTTCATCATGTGGTCCAGCGTGGCCGTGAGGCTCTGATAGATCTCGTCCAGGCTGTCCAGGTCCTGCTGCCGGGAGAACATGATGTAGTTGCGAACATGGATGGCCTGGCGCATCGTATCCGCCCGAACGGCCTGGCTGCTCCGGGCCAGCTCCTCCAGCCGGCCCGAATGGTCCAGATCCGCCAGGACCCGACCGATGGACAGGTGGCTCAGCATACCGACGATCGCGAGGAAGACAATGAGCACCGCAGGCGAGGTGAGCATCTTGATGAGGATACTGACGCGCATCTTCGGCCGCATGGATGAACCTCCCCGAGTAGCGACCAGGCTGAAGCAGGTTGCCACATCAATCCGCCTGAAATGCACGGTCTATTCCTTTAACATCAGTGTATGAATGAAGAGTTACAAACGAGTAACAGCGCGCCTCCGGTGCCCCGTGCGGTCGCGGTACCGCCATCACGGCAGCCACTGACCGGCCCCCTGCCATTCAGCGATGCGCCAGGTTTGCCACACACTCCGTCCCGTCCGCTGCAATCGCCTGCGGCGCCCCTAGCAGGGCGACCACCTCGTCCGCGCACTGGCCAACCGCCGCGCCGGCGCCGGTGCGGCCCAGGCTTCTGCCACGATCCATCCTAACCCCACCTTCACTCGGCTCAGGCGTATTATGTATGAAGTGTATTATACATCTGAACATAGTTTCAACGCATTCGCTCCACGATAAGCCCGCCCGGTTGTCGGGCGGGTGACATGACACTATGCCCTAACCATCGAGGACGACCGAGAGGTACTTGTACTCCAGGTAATCATCCAGTCCGTGGCGGCCCCCTTCGCGCCCCACGCCGCTCTCCTTGATGCCCCCGAAGGGCGCCTGCGGCACCGCCAGCAGGGAGTCGTTCACGGCCACCATCCCGTACTCCAGCGCCTCGCTGACCCGCACGGTGCGGCCGAGGTTGCGCGTGAAGATGTAGGCGGCCAGGCCGTAGTTGGTGTCGTTGGCCCGCCGGATCACCTCGTCCTCGTTGCGGAACGTCATGATCGGCGCGACCGGGCCGAAGGTCTCCTCCCGCACGATCCGCATGTCATCGCTGACCTGATCAAGCAGCGTAGGCGCGTAGAAGAAGCCCCGGTCGAAGGCCGGCCCGCTCATCCGGTGGCCGCCGGTCAGCACTCTGGCCCCCCTGCGGCGGGCGTCGCTGACGTGTTCCTCTACCTTTATGAATGCGGCCTCGTCGATGAGCGGTCCCACGCTGGTGCCGTCCTCCAGGCCGTTGCCCACCCGCAGACGGCGGACGGCCTCCACCAGCCGCTCGGCGAAGGCGTCGGCCACGGACTCCTGCACGTAGATGCGGTTGGCGCAGATGCAGGTCTGCCCGGCGTTGCGGAACTTGCTGATCACGGCGCCCTGCACCGCCGCGTCGAGGTCGGCATCCTCGAAGACGATGAAGGGGGCGTGCCCGCCCAGCTCCATGCTCACGCGCTTCATCTGCGCAGCCGCGCCCTGCGCCAGGTACTTGCCCACCTCGGTGGAGCCGGTGAACGAGATCTTCCGGACGAGCCGGTTCGACAGGAACTCCCGGCCCACGGCCGCAGGGTCCCGGGTTGTCACGACGTTGACCACGCCCGGCGGAAGGCCGGCCTCCTGGATGATCTCCGCGATGAGCAGCGCGCTCAGCGGGGTCTGCTCTGCCGGCTTCAGGACGACCGTGCAGCCGGCCGCCAGCGCCGGCGCGATCTTCCGGGTGACCATGGAGGACGGGAAGTTCCAGGGCGTGATCGCCGCGACGACGCCGACCGGCTGCCGGAGCACCCAGATGCGGGTCCGCCGGGACGAACTGGGAATGACCTCGCCGTAAACGCGCCGGGTCTCCTCGGCATACCAGTTCAGGTACTCCGCGCCGTTCAGCACCTCTCCCCTGGCCTCGGCCAGGGGCTTTCCGTTCTCCTCGGTCAGCACGCGGGCCAGCCGCTCGACGTTCCGCACGATCAGGTCGTATACCTTGCGCATGTACCGGGCCCGCACGTGTGCAGGCAGAGACGACCACCCGGCAAAGGCGCCGTGGGCGGCCTCGATCGCCGCCCGGGCATCCTCGGCACCGGCATCGGGAACGGTGGCCACCACTTCACCGGTGGCGGGATTGGTCACTTCAAACCGCTGCCCGCCCGCTGCGTCGCGCCATTCGCCGCCGATGTACAGCCGGAAGCTTCCTGCGGACATCTGTTTACCCCTCCTCGTCGTCGCGCTAATCATACGATTCGGGGGCGCTCGTGTCAACGCAGTTGCACTCGGCGCCTGTTGCTCTCTGCCGCGCGGTTTCGTAACTTTCGTCCGCCCACATCGTTATTATTCACGGACGAAGGAGCGTGACAGACGTGCGCACCCGAACCCTAGTGTGGGCACTGCTGACCATGCTTGCCCTCGTGACGCTGCCGGCTCCGGCGGCAGCACAGGCGATGGTTTATCCACCCGCCATCGCCGCGGGCCCGGTCCCATACGAGCGCATCGCCGAGGCCGTGAACCGGGCCATGGCGGACTTCCCCGGGGAGTACAGCATCGCGCTGGAAGACCTCTCCACGGGACAGCTGTGGCTCCATAACGCCGACAGGCTCTACCACCCGGCCAGCACGCTGAAACTCCCCGTGGCCCTGTACGCCCTGGAGCAGTACCGGGCGGGCAAGATCGGCTGGCAGGACCTCATCGAATACACCCCCGCAGACTACGAGACGCCGGGCGCAGGCGCGTTCGAAACGGCTGAGTTCGGCGAGCTTTATCCCATCGAAGACCTGGTTAACCGATCGCTGATCTACAGCAACAACGTCGCCGTCAACATGCTGGGGCGGCACTTCGGATGGGGGAACATCGAGCTCTGGACAGAGACCATTGGGGGCCGCCTGGTTCACGAAAACCGGCTCCCGCGCGCCAGCGCCGTGACCGTGCTGCACTGGTGGAAACATCTTCACCGCCTGTCGCAGGAAGACCCCGATATGGCGGACCTGATCGTCGGGCCGCTCCGGGAGGTGACCTACCGGGGGCGGATCACCGCGGGCCTGCCGCAGGGCGTGCCCCACCTGCACAAGTACGGCTCCTACGACGGCAACTACCACGACTCGGGCATCGTCTACACCACCCGGCCATACGTCCTGGTCGTGCTCACAGGCGGCGCGCCGGTGGAAGAAGCCGATGCGGCGATCGCCCGGGTCTCGGCTGAGATTTACCGGGTGATGGCCGGACCGCCATCCATATCGCCAGCTGTGCTTCGATCGATTGAGGCGCTGGCAAGTTACGCGGGGCCTGCCGAGCTCTAGACCCCACGCTCGGCACGGCCCCTCATCTTTCACGCACTTCCTGGCTCCCCGCACGATCACGGCCGGGGCCGGAACTTGAAACCGTAGCGAACAACCCCTTCCTGAACGTAAAGCCGCCGGATCACCGCCTCCACCGGCGTTCCGATGGGCGGCAGGGATGCAAAGCCGGTCAGCTGCGCCGTAATCCTCGGCCCCTCCGCGAGGGAGACGATCGCCACGAAGTAGCCGCCGTCGGCGCGAACCTGGTCCGTAAACTCGGGCGGGGCGCCCGCCGGCGCGATCTCGGTCACGGCCTCGATCACACCCCGGCCGCTCAACGGCAACGGCTCCAGCTCTGTTCCCAGGCAGCGGGGACAGACGGCCAGCGGCGGGAAGTGCACGGCCGCGCAGGCAGCGCAGCGCCGCCCCTCGAGCCGGAGCCGCTGTGGAAGCGAGCGCCGGTACATGGGGACCGATACGTGTGCGCCCATCCTAGGCGCCTCCCTTCTGCACCAGCAGCGCATCTGCAGCGCTGCCGGCGCCGTAGCTCACCAGGAGGATCCGCTGACCCGGCCTCGCCTGCTCCAGCGCAGCGGACAGCGCGACCAGCGGTCCGGCGGCCCCGGAGTCCGTCGGCGCCTGCACGGCAGTGCGAAAGCCGAGGTGCGCAGCCGCCCTGCGCGCAAGCCTGGCCTGCGGCGGGTTCAAGGCCAGCCAGTCGGCCTGGAGGCCGCGCGCCGCCACGGCCACCAGGTCGAGGTAGGCCGCCTCCGCATAGCCCGGGACCGCCACATCGCGGACGCCTCGTTCTCCCGCGGGCGTGAACTCCAGCCCCGGGTACTCCGCCAGGGCGCTCTGCGCCGCCAGAATCGTCGTCCCGGCCGCGCTCCTGCCCTCCAGCAGCAGCGCGGCGGCCCCGTACCGCCCATCGGCGGCCAGCACCAGCCCCGTGCCCAGGGCCCGGATCGCCTCGGTGGCCGCCCGGGCGGACGTGGTGCACTCCAGGCAGAAGGTGGAGTGCGGCAGGTCCAGGGCCTCCGCCACCAGCCCGGCCTGCACTCGCCGGCTGTAGGGAAGGGACAGTGAAGCGATGGCCAGCCGGTCCGGCCTCTGGCCGTCCCGCAGGATGCGCCGGCCAGCCTCGAGCATCAGCGTGAGGGCATCCTCGTCCCACGCGGGCCGGCCGGAGGTGTGCACGGAGAGGCGCAGTGCGATGGCCATTACCGGACCACCCCCTTCCGCAGGACGAAGGCGGTGGCGCTGGCGCCCGAGCCGCCCATGTTGCAGGCCAGGCCGGCCTCAGCACGGGGCACCTGCCGGTCGGGCTCGGAGACACCGCCGCGGATCTGCTGGAAGATCTCCACGACCTGGCCGACGCCGGTCGCACCGATGGGGTGCCCCTTGGCCTTCAGGCCGCCGGAAACATTGACTGGCAGGCGGCCGCCCAGTTCGAACTCGCCAGCGGCCAGCCGGGCGCCTGCCTCGCGAATGTCGCACAGCCCCAGTTCGTGGTAGGCCATTAGTTCGGCCACCGTAAAGCAGTCGTGCAGCTCCACCAGATCGAGCTCCTCCGGGCCGATGCCGGCCATCTTGTAGGCGGCCGCACACGCCTGATGGACGGCCCGGAGCCGGGTGATGTCCGGCCGGGAGTGAACAGCCAGGGTGTCGGAGGCGGCGCCGAAGCCGGCCACCCCCACCGGCATGTCCGAAAAGTCCCGGGCCACATCCGCGTCCACCACCAGCACCGCAGCGGCGCCGTCAGAGGTCGGACAACAGTCGAGGGCGGTGAGCGGGTGGGCCACCATCGGCGCCTCCAGCACCTGCTCCACCGTTATCGGCCGGCGGAGCATCGCCTTGGGGTTCAGCGCCGCGTGCCGGTGGTTCTTCACCGCCACCCGGGCCATGTCGGTGCGGGTGATGGCGCCGTCGTGGATCAGGCGGCTGGCCATCAGCGCGAACACGCCGGCGAAGGTCAGCCCGGCCAGCCGCTCGTACTCGGTGTCCCCGGAAATGCCCAGCCAGTAGCGGCCCATCTCCCCGGAGACGTCCCGCATCTTCTCAACCCCGGCGGCCAGCGCCACCTTCACCTGGCCCGACGCCACCGCAAGGACAGCCTGAAGGAGGGCGAACCCCCCTGAGGCGCAGGCGCTCTCCACGCGGAGCGCCTGTACCGGGGGGAGGCCGGCGTACTCGACCAGGGCGGGGGCCAGGTTGCCGAGCTGCATCCCCTGCCCGCCGCTCAGGCTGCCGATGTAGACCGCCTCGACCCGGTCGGGGCTCCAGCCGCGGTCTACGCTGCGGGCCATATCGGCCACGGCTTCTGCAAAGAGTTCCCTGATGCTCTTGCCGGTGTGCTCCCCAAAGCGGGTCTGGCCGGCTCCGACGATGGCCACGCGCATGGCCGCCCCACCTCCACCAGGCCGCACTTACGGCCACCTCCGACAGGAGATCCTGCCTCCTGTTCTACCACGGTCTGAATAGTCGGTCAACAGGTTGTGAAGAAGGGGCCGCTGACCTCCAGGCGAGAGGACAGCGGCCGCTGTGGCGCGCTCACTTGTCTTCCGGCCGAATCACCCGCAGATGCCCACCCCGTTCCTGTGACGATTCCTCCTCGGGCTCCGGCACGTCGATGATGAGCGGGGCTTCCCGGGAACTTCCGCCGAGGATCTCGATGCCGAACACCTGACTCTCCGTGTGGTCCCAGTCGATGTTCACCATTGTGAAGCCCTGCTCCGAGAGGTAGTAGGGGTGGCTTCTCACGGGTGTCTGCATCCGCTCCCGGCCGGGCATGTAGACGTACCAGGCTCCTGCCCCGACGTCGTAGGTCAGCTCCACCGCTCCGACCCGGATGCGGTAGAAGGGCGCATTCAGCCTGTCTGAACCCGGCGCCTCGCCCCCGCTGCGTAACACCTTAACGTGCGCATCGCTGTACACGCATTTCATCTCGCGCATCGCATGCCCCTCCGTTCGTGCGCCACATCCCCCCGCCCGCCACATGACCGGTCGAGGTCCGGATGCCGCTCCACCCCTTGCTTCTGTTCACCGCTTTGACATTCCTGCACGGCAGTTCCGGGTACGTCACGCGCCTGCCTGTCCGGGAGAAGCAGCCTGCAAAAGCGGACACCCTTGCTGGCTGGCGGGCCGGGGACGCACGAAGAGGAGGATCCAGCCGTCTCGCCGGACCCTCCTCCTTTTCACCCCACCGCCACCCCGCCGCGGCTGAACCACTTCTGCAGCGCCGGGTACACGTCCCGCTTCTCCGTAATCGTCACGATCACAAACTTCGGGTCCTTGATCGCCGAGAAGGCGCTCATGAGCGAACTGGTATACCCGCCGTCCCGGATCTCCCCGTACCCGAACAGGTTCGAGACCTCCAGCAGTTTGCCCACCAGCTCCACGCAGAGCTTGTTGTCGTTGTCGCTCCAGTTGTCGCCGTCACTGAAATGGAAGGGATAGATGTTCCACCGCTCCGGGTCGTACCGCTCCTGGATGATCTCCAGGGCCAGCCGGTAGGCCGAGGAGACCCGCGTGCCCCCGCTCTCGCCCATCTTGAAGAACGCTTCCTCATCCACCTCCTGCGCGTCTGAATGGTGGGTAATAAAGACGATCTCCACGTCCTGATATTTCGTGCGAAGGAAACGGGTCATCCAGAAGAACAGACTCCGGGTGATATACTTCTTAAACTCTCCCATGGAGCCCGATGCGTCCCGCATGGCGATCACCACGGCGCTGCTGCTGGGGCGCATCTCCTGCTCCCACACCTTGAAGCGCAGGTCATCGTTGGTGATGTTGCCGAGAACCGGCATTCCCCGGCGCGCGTTCCGCTTCAGGTTCTCCATGATCGTCCGCCGGCGGTCCAGGTTGGCCATGGGCCCCTTCTTCCGCACCTCGGTGAAGCGGACCTCCTCGGTGGGAATCTCCTGCGTGGACTTCGGCTTCAAGTTGGGCAGGCCGAGGTCCTCGAAGATGAGTTCCGCCAGGTCGTCGACGGTCACTTCCGCCTCGTAGTAGTCGACTCCGGGCTGGTCGCCCGGCTGGCCGCCGGCCCCGCCGCCCTTGCCCCCGCCCCGGGCGCGGCCGATCACGTCGCCCACCTTCGAATCGCCGTCCCCCTGTCCCACGCGCTTCCCCTGGTTGGGGTTGAACCGGAAGCGATACTCCTCCAGCGTCCGGATGGGTACTTTGACCAGTCGCTTACCGTCGGAGGTTATGATGGACTCCTCGGCGATGATCTCAGGCAGGTTTTCCTTGATCGCCTCCTTGACCTTTTCATGGTGCCGCGCCTGGTCGATAGGACCCTTCCGGTGCAGGCTCCAGTCGTGCTGAGACGTCGAGGCCATGCTCCTCCCCCCTCCTCGCTGCGCACCCGGGAGGGTGCACTGGTCGTACTCCAGTCTATGCGGGAGGGTCTCGCCAGACTGTGTTTCGGTGGGCAGATCCGCGCCACACGTTACCCGTTTCGCCCACAGCTTATTTATGTGTAAATTCGGAAAATAGCAGGATCCCAGACCGAACAGGAAGAACCGTCTTTCCCACGAGGACAGGGGCCCCGACCTCGAATCCTGTTCGGAGGTGGAGCGTCCATGCGATCAGGGATCCGTTCCCGGCCCAAACACCTGGATTCCCGGTTGATGCGCACCGGGCTGGCGCTGCTCCTCACCGCCGCCATACCCGCGCAGGCACTGGCGATGGTGGGGACCGGCGTGCGCCCGGGACCCATCAAGGCGGGACCCGGAAAGCCTGCCGCAGTCTCCGTGTCCCTCTACTCTGCGGCCACCGTCAAGGCCAAGATCCAGCCCTCCGTACTCGACGCCTTCCAGCACAGCGATAAGGCCCGCTACCTGGTGAAGCTGAAGCTTCAGGCCGACGTCGCAGGCGCCGCGGCCTCAGCGCGGCAGCGGGCCGCAACCCCGGCAGCCGCCGAACTGGCCGCCCGCAGCGCGGTCATCCACAGCCTGCAGGAGGCCGCCGACCTGTCTCAGGCCGGCCTGGTCGCCTTCCTGGAGAAGGCGCAGTCCATGGGACAGGTCGAGTCGTTCGAACCGTTCTGGATCACCAACATGGTGGCGGTGACCTCTGACAAGGCCACCCTGGAGAAGATCGCCGCCCGTCCCGAAGTTGAGGCCATCTACGAGGACGAAAAGGTCCACCTCATCAAGTCCGACATCGTGACCATCGAGGAGTCTGTTGAAACACTCTCCGGTGCGCCCGAGTGGAACATCGAGCGCATCGGCGCCCCGGCCGTCTGGCGCCAGTTCGAGATCGACGGCACCGGCGTGGTGGTCGCCAGCATGGACACCGGTGTCGATCCCGACCACCCGGCCCTGGCTGAGCAGTACCGGGGGGTCGGCGCGGCTGACCACAGCGCGTTCTGGTTCGACGCGGTCAACGGGCGTCCGGAACCCTACGACGACGAGGGTCACGGCACTCACACCGCGGGCACCATGGTCGGCCGCACCCCCGACGGCGAAAACCAGATCGGCGTGGCGCCCGGCGCCAAGTGGATCGCGGCCAAGATGCTGGACGAGTTCGGCAGCGGGTACACCAGCTGGATCCTCCAGGCAGGCCAGTGGATCATGGCCCCCGGCGGCGACCCGGCCAACGCGCCTGACGTCGTGAACAACTCCTGGGGCGGCAGCTCCGGCATGAACGAGTGGTTCCGGGACGTCGTCGTCGCCTGGCGAGCGGCAGGCATCGTGCCGGTCTTCGCCAACGGCAACAGCGGCCCCGGCGCCGGCACGGTGGGCGTGCCCGCCAACTACCCCGAGTCCATCGGCGTGGGCAACGTCACGAAGGACGACACCCTGAACTCGGGCTCCAGCCGCGGTCCCAGCCCGTACGGTGAGATCAAGCCCGAGGTCTCCGCACCCGGCACCGCCGTCCGCTCCGCCCTGCCGGGCGGCATGTACGGCGCCGGCACGGGCACGTCGATGGCGGCCCCCCACGTGGCCGGCACGGCGGCCCTGCTCCGGCAGGTGGATGCCAGCCTGACCGTCGATGAGATCGAGGCGATTCTCACCAGCACGGCTGACCCGATGACGGATGCCCAATATGCGACCGTTCCCAACAACGGCTACGGGCACGGCATCGTCAACGCTTACAAGGCCGTCGCCCAGGCTCTCGGCCTGGCCGAAGGCCGCATCTCCGGCCGGCTGCTGGCTGAGGGCGACGACCTGATCGGGCCGACGATCCGCCATACCCCTGTCACTCAGGGATTCAAGGGCACACCAACAACCATTGAGGCCGAGATCACCGACGACGTGTCCCTCAGCGCAGTGTACCTGCGTTTCCGCCAGCCCGGGCTCAACTGGTGGGGCATCGTGGACATGACCCAGACCTCCGGCGACCACACGGGCGGCACCTTCGTGGGCACCATCCCGGCCGAGCTTTCCACCACCGACACGATGGAGTATTACATTGAAGCGGTCGACTTCGGCAACAACCGGGCCTTCAGCGGAACCCGGAACAACCCGCACGTCATCACCATGCTGGACGGCGTGAAGCCGGGTTACCTGGAGGACTTTGAGGGCAGCATCGTCGGCTGGTCCACCGGCGGGGAGCCCGCAGACCTCTGGCAGATCGGTGAGCCGACCTCCGGCCCGGGCGCCGCGTACTCCGGCCAGCGCGTGGCCGCCACCAACCTGGACGGCGAGTACACCAGCAACGCGCAGGCTTTCCTGATCACGCCGCCCATCGACCTGCGGGACGGGGCTGCCGCGCTGCGGTTCAGGCACTGGTACAACATGGAGACCAACTTCGACCTGGGCATCGTGGCCATCACCGCCGACTACGGTGAGACGTGGGAGATCCTGGCCACCTACACCGGCACCAACGGCGCGTACCAGGAAGCCGTCATCGACCTGTCTGCCTACGCAGGGCTGTCCAACCTCTTCCTGGCCTTCGTCCTGGACACCGACGTCAGCGTCGTGCGTGAGGGCTGGTACATCGACGACGTCGAAATCTACGTGGACAACGAGCCCCCGGCCGTTCCGACCAACCTCAGCGCACAGGCTACGCCGCTCGGTTCGATCGCCCTCACCTGGGACGCGACCGACGCGGGCGACTTCGACCACTACACGGTCTACCGGTCCACCACCTCGGGCGAGGGTTACGCGCCGATCGCCACCACCACCGACCCGGCCTACAGCGACTTCGACGTGGAAAGCGGCACCACTTACTACTACGTGGTGACAGTCAGCGACTTCTTCGGCAACGAGAGCGAGTACTCCGCCGAGGCATCTGCCACCGCGGCTCACGTGGTCATCCGCTTCCGGGACGACATGGAGTCCGGGCCCGGCGAATGGACCACTGCAGGCACCAACAACTCCTGGGAGTGGGGCGTGCCCACCAGCGGCCCCGGCGAGGCCTTCTCCGGCGAGAACCTCTGGGCGACGAACCTGGCCGGCAACTATCCCAACAACGCCGACGCTTCGCTGATCTCGCCGCCCATCGACCTGAGCGGTCTCTCCTCCGCCGCGCTGGCGTTCACCCACTGGTACCGGCTTGAGCGCAACTGGGACTACGGCCGCGTGGAAGTCACCGCCGACGGCGGCGAAACCTGGACGGAGCTGGCCATCTACACCTCGCCGGCTTCGGGCGGAGCTCCTGTCGGCCCCGAAACCCCGCTCATCGACCTGACGGACTACGTGGGCGGGACCGTGCAGGTCCGCTTCCGCCACACCTCCGACGGCTCGGTCAGCTATCCCGGCTGGTACATCGATGACGTAATCGTGTCCGGCGCAGAGGCCGGGGCCGGAGCCGAAGCTGTGCCCGCCCCGGTGAGCCTCTCCAAGCCCGGCGACAGCATCACCCCGAAGGATGAGAAGCCCGCCGAGACGGTCATCCTCCGGCACCAGCTTCCCAGGGCAGCCAAGTCCGAATACCGGGTCGAGACGGAGGAGCCGGTGGTCCGCATCACGGCGCTGCCGATCATGGAAGGCACGGTGACCGTGCTCGAGAACGGCCGCGTGGTGCGCACCAACCCGGGCGACGGCTCCTACTCGCTGGCGCTCCCGGCCGGCACCTACACCCTCATGGCCGAGTCCTACGGGTACTACCCGCAGACCCGCCAGGTTGACCTCGGCCCCAATGAGGAGCTGACCGTCAACTTCCTCCTGCAGGAGATCCCGCGCGGCCTGCTGGCCGGCACCGTGACCGACGCCCGGACCGGCGAGCCGATCGAGGGCGCCCGCGTGCAGGTCCTCGACGACGCCCGCGTCGCACCGACCACCACGGATGCGGCCGGCCGGTTCAGCCTCAACCTCCTGGAGGGCTCCTACACGCTGCGCGTCTCCCACCGGAGCCACTACATGGAGGAAATCACGGTAGACGTGCCCGGCAACCAGACCACCGAGCTCTCGATCGTGATGCGGCCCTTCGCGGGGATCCCCGGCGAGCTGGCCTATGACGACGGCACCGCCGAGACCGCCTGGGCGATGTACGACGCCGGCAACGGCTGGGCCGTGCGCATGTCGCCCGAACCCGGTCAGACCGTGATGGTGACGGGCGCCCGGGTCTACCTGTGGGATACCACCTGGCCCACTCCCGGAGGCAACACCTTCATGGTGGCCGTTTACGGCAGCCGCCCGGACGGCTCGCCCGGCGATCTGCTGCTGGGTCCCGTGCTGGTGGAGGACGCCGTCAGGGGCGCCTGGAACGAGGTGGATCTGCGGCCCTACGGCATCACGGTGCAGGGCGACTTCTACGTGGCAGTCATTCAGGCCGCCGACTATCCCAACGTGCCCGGCCTGGCCTTCGACGAGACGGTCGATCAGGGCCGCACCTATGAGGTCGTGGATGGCGTCTTCGGTCCCTGGACCGAGCCGAGCAACGCCATGATCCGGGCCCTGGTCTCCACCGAAGTCGGGCCGCCGGCTATCCTGAGTCCGGCCGACGGCACCTTCACCAACGAGACCGAGGTCCTGGTGGAGGGCCGGAGCTCCGCGGGCACGTCGGTAACGATCTACGTCAACGATGAGCTTGCGGCCGAGACCGCGGCCGAAGCGGACGGTACCTTCTCCGCCACGCTGACGCTGGATGAGGGCGAGTATACCCTGACCGCCGTGGCCACCACCGCGGACGGCGACAGCACCGATCCTTCGGCTCCGGTCCGGGTCACCGTCGACCTGACCGCCCCCGAGCTCACCATCGACGAGCCGCAGGATGGCGCCGTGCAGAACCACCGGCTCCTCACCGTTGCGGGCCAGGCCCTGGATCTCCACCTGGCCGGGGTCGACGTGAACGGCACCGCGGCTGAGGTGGATGTTGACGGCCGGTTCACCGCCGAGATCATCGTCCGCGAGGGTGAGAACCTCGTCACCGTCACCGCCGTGGACCGGGCAGGCAATGCCACCTCTGCCTCGGTAACCATGACGGTCGACAGCACCGCACCCGAGCTGACCAACCTGCAGCCCGACGCCGACCTGACCCTCACGGCCGGCGACACCCTGACGGTCTCCTTCGAGTCTGAGCCCGGTCTCGCGCTCGCTGCGTTCAGCATCGTGGCGAACCTGGGCGGCGGCTCCGCCGCAGGCGACGACGCCTCGTTCGGCCTGGAGCCCGGCGAGATCGCCATGACCGAAACGGAGCCCGGTCGCTACGAGGGCACCTTCACCGTTCCCGACGACATGAGCATGCCGCAGGCCCTCGTCCGCTTCCGGGCGATGGACGCCGCCGGCAACACCACACGGGCGACCGCCCCGGGCACGCTGACCATCGTCCTCCCGGAGGATGAGGATCCCGGCGAGCCGGATCCGGGCGAACCCGATCCGGGTGAGCCTGACCCCGGCGAGCCCGATCCGGGTGAGCCCGATCCCGCCGAGCCCGGCGGCCCCGTCGCCGTGATCACCGGTCCCACCGAAGTCGAGGTCAACAGGAACAGCCGGTGGGATGCGCACGGATCCGCCTCCGATGTGCCCATCATCTCCTACGAATGGGATATGGGCGACGGTTCCAGGATCCAGCGCGGCCGCACGGTGGCGCACCGCTACAAGGAGGCCGGCACCTACACGATCACTCTGACGGTCACCGACCGGAACGGCAACACGGCCACCACGACCCTCGACGTGGTGGTGGGCGGTGGCCAGCATGAGTCTGCAGGGCCGAATGCTGTGATCGACGGGCCCTCCTCGGTGCAGCCGAACCAGCTCGTCAAGTTCAGCGGACTGAAATCCACCTCCAGCTCGCAGATCCTCCGCTACGAGTGGGACATGGGCGACGGCACGCAGACGCAGTTGCCGATGGTGGTGCACCGCTGGACGAGTCCCGGCACCTACACCGTGACGCTCACGGTCACCGACCTCGCGGGCAACACCGCCTCCGTCACCATGACGGTCGAGGTCACCCAGTGACGGGACACCCCTTTGCAAGAGGGAGCGCCTCGCCGCTCCCTCTTGCCGCGTCTGGCTGCACGTCCCCTCCGGCCCCTCACCCGAGCGCTCCTCCCGGCTCACCCTTCACCTCACCCGCGCGGGCGACTCCCACCCCGCGAAACCACCCACAGATTCACCCCTTTGTGAGCCTCAATGGATGTTACACTTCCAGCAGGTTCGCTTTTCTGGAGGGAGGACGGAGACGATGAAGCGCCACGTCATGCGCCGGCTGCAGTCGCTGCTGGCCGTGCTGCTCTCCCTGGCGGGGCTGACCGTGGCCGCCATTCCGGCTTTTGCCCGGGAGCCGGAACAGCATGCCGCCTGGCTCCTGGCCATGGAAGCGGCAGACTCGGAATGGGTGGGCACCGGGGGACCCGAGTGCAGTTCCATCACCTACGAGCTGACGATCCCCCCGCTGACGGAGGAGCGGGTCTACTCGCTGCCGATTGAGTGCCCGGACATGCAGAACCTGGCGCCCGGTGACTCCGGCCTCGTCGGGATCTACAAGGTGAAAAACGGCGGCACCCAGCCCGTGCAGCTCGCGATCAAGGGCCTGGTCGATGGCGCGCTGTTCTCCGGCGATGATCCCATGCTGCTCACCATTCAAGACGATAACAGTTCCTACGCATATGACGGTGCTTACCACAACATGGAAGACCTGGCTGCCGATGAAACCCGCACCATCACGATCGACTACGACGTGCCCCTGACCGCCGGCAACACGTACCAGGGCGAGCAGGGAACCCTCTTCGTCTATCTGCGCGTCAAGCCCATCCGCACGCCGGGCGGCGGTGACGATGGCGGCGGTGACAACGGCGGCGGTGACAACGGTGGCGGAGACAATGGCGGCGGTGACAATGGCGGCGGTGACAGCGGTGGCGGCAACAACGGCGGCGGTGGCGGCAGAACCCCGCCCGAACGGCCGCCCACGTCCGAAAGCGAACCCCCGGTCCCGGCGTCCGGCAGGATCACCGTCCGTGTGCTCGGAGACGGTGCGGGCAGCGGTGAGCTGACGCCCCTCGAAGGCGCCGAGGTTCAGCTGGCGGAGTTTGTCGCCAACACCGACGCCCACGGTCAGGTGATCTTCGACGGGCTCCCCTTCGGGACGTATACGGCAATGGCCACGGCCGTCAACCCGCTCACCGGAGCCGACCCGCTGACCGGCACCGGTGCCACGCAGATTACGGCCGAGGAACCCGAGGCCTTTATCACCATCGTGCTGACGTGGCCCCCGCGCCCCGTCCCGCCGCCGCAGGAGGAGCAGCCGGAGCCCGAGCCCTCCAGGCCTACCGGCTCCCTCACCGTGCGGGTCCTCGATGCCAGCCCGCGTAACGAAGGCGTCGACCGTCCCATTTCCGGTGCCATCGTCCACGTGGGCGACCGGGCCGGATTCACAGGCCAGTCCGGCGAGCTGCGCTTCACCGACCTGCCTCTGGGTGAGTACGCCGTGTTCGCCGAGGCAGGCGATCCCCAGAATCCGGACGGCCCGCGCCGGAGCAGTCTGGCCCGGGCCCGGCTGACGGAGGAACGGCCCGATCAGGTTGTCACGATCCGTCTGATCTGGGAGGAGCCCGACCCGGCGATCGACCTCACGCCGGGCGGCATCGCCGGACGCGTGTGCGCACCGCGCACGGGTGCGGCGCGGGTCTGGGCGACCAATGAATCCGGCGAGACGGTCGCCACCGTCGTGGCCGCCACCGGCCGGATCGGCGTGTGGCTGAACTACGAGCTTGCCGGCCTCACCCCCGGCACCTGGACGCTCACCCTGCAGAACCCCGGCGACCCCGCCGTCTCGCAGCAGGTCATCGTGCTGCCCGGCCAAGCGGTGAACGCGCCCGACTTCACGCTGGCCTGCACCGGCGACGGGCTGACCGCACCTCCGCACGTCGGCTACTACATCGCAGGCGGCCTCCTGCTCGTGGCGGGCTGGCAGCTGCGCAGGATGGGCAGGAAGCTGGAGGCGTGATACGATAGGACTGCCGTCTCTTACGCGGCCTATACATCCACGGTTTGGAGGGCTAATCGTTGCTTCAGAAGCTGCAGCTGGTGGCGCGGGAAGGCGCGATCTCGGTCACCGATGTATACCTCGGCCATATAAAGCGTGAAGAGGACCGCAAGCTCCTCGCCCACGCCGACGCCTACAAGTGGAACGACCTCGATCCACAGCTCCGGGCGATCCTGACCCAGCACCTGTACCAGGCCATCGAGGGGGCCCCGGGTGAGGTCAACTTCCCCTGCATGTACACGGGAGAGGTCCTCGCCGTCGACAAGGTGGCCTCGGCCGAATACGACCGGCTCCACAACCGCCCTTCGGTGGAAGTGCTGGAGGCCATCCGGGACATGGCGGATGCCCAGCCCCAGGCGCTGGTGGAACTGGGCAACGTGCTGGCGTACAAGGTGATGGCGGCAGGCGCCATCAAGAACCACCTGGTAGCCGTCCTGCGCTTCCAGATGGTGCCCGAGCTGGGCGCAGCGCCAATGGCTTTCAGCTTCGCCACGGTGCTGGACCTCGACGACCGTGAGGAGGCGCTCTTCGACGAGCAGACCGGCAGTTTCGTCACCCAGGTGCTGAACAACGTCATCAAGCGGACCGCCGTCTCCCGGGCCGTTTTCTTCCCCTGCCTTGACGGGGAAGGGCGCGAGACCGCAGACCTCATGGTGTACGCCGGCAGCGGCGCCGCCGCATGGTTCAAGGCGCTGGAGGTCACCCGCCGCATGAGCCCCCGCCGGGAGGGGCAGGCCCTGCTCCGCATGATCACCGAGCAGAACGCCACCGGAGAGGTGCCCCATGACCTCTTCCAGCGCATGGGCGCAGACCTGCTGGACGAGGCCGAGGACGGGCTCAGCGCCGACTCGGTGGTGCGCAGCATGGAGAAGGCCGTGGGGCACGGCGTCGACCGGCTGGGCTTCCAGGCCCGCTGGGAATCGACGTTCGGCGACCTGTCCTACCGCCCTGCGTACAACTCGCTCTTCGGCGGCGACAATGCGGAAAAGCCGACCCGCATGAAAATGCAGGCCGGCGGCATTGAAATCACCCTGACGCCGAATCACCTGGAGTCCTTCCGGCAGGTGACCGTCGGCGACCGGACCTTCATCCTCTTCGCCGTGCCCGAACGGGCACGGGTCGTGATCGGCAAGGACCTTGACCTGAAGATCAAGCCCGTGGAACTGGCCGACATTCAGCGCTGGATGACCGGGGCCGAGGACGGCGAATCCAACTAGAAGGGGGCGGCCTGTCCGCCCCCGCCTGACGTCGCGCATCAGCCATCCCGACGCTCCGCCTCGTACGTTCGGTTCTTCCGGGCAGCCTCCTGGGCCGCCTGGACGGCGAAGTTCACCCGCCGCAGAATCCGGACCCACTTCAGTACGGTGAAGACGAGTACGACGGCTGCTACCAACAGGAACAGGCGTTGAAGTGAGCCCATGCGGCGTCCTCCCCCACATCATGATCACACCCGTATATTCGCATACCGTTCGCCCCCATGCCGGGCAGCTCCTGCTGTGAAAAGGAGGTGGTCACCGTGCGGGGTGGTTGGATCTGGCTCGGCAACCTGCTGTTGCTCATCGGGGCGCTCCTGGTGCTGCTGCCGGCTGCCCGGTGGCTGCGCGATGAGATCGACCACCGCCGTCAGATGGCCGAGGCCCTCCCGCCGTCGCCCGTGATGCTCGCCAGGCCCGGAGAACCGGGTGCAGACGGGTCCGAACCGAGCGGACCCCCTGGGGCCGGCCCGGCCGACGGGAGTGGAGACGGCGCCGGCGAGGGCGCAGGCGAAGGCGCCGGTGGCGGCAGCGGAGGCGGGGCCCGAGAAGGCGCAGGTGCGGAACCGTTCTCGGATCCGGCCACGGGCGGCACAACCCGGGACTGGCCTCCGGCCCCCCTCTACCACATCGCGATCCCCCGCCTCGGCGTCTCCTATGCGGTGAACGAGGGGGTCGACAACCCCGTGCTGGACCTGGGGCCGGGCCACTACCCGCAGACGGTGCTGCCCGGTGAGGTCGGAAACGCGGCCATGGCCGGCCACCGCACCCGGTTCGGGCGGCCGTCCTTCTTCTACGACCTGGATGCGCTGGAGCCAGGGGAGCTGCTGCACATCGAGTATCCCGACCGCAGCCTCACCTTCGTCGTCGAGCGGGTCTTCATCACCGACCCGTACGACCTCTCCGTCATCGCCCCCACCGATTACCCTTCCCTCACCCTGACCACCTGCGACCCCCCCGGCACCGACGAGATGCGGCTGATCGTACAGGCGCGGCTGCAGTCGCCCCTGGCAGCCGAAACGCCCCCGGGCTAGCCCCGGGGGCGTCTCGCGTTCAATCCCAGTTGCGCCTGTCCTGAAAGAGCGGGCCCTCTGCCGGAAGGGCCCCGGCCGGCACCACCACCACCTGCGGATTCAGCCGGACGGCGGCCTGCACCGCGTCGCGCACGGCCCGGGGGTCGGCCCGGCCGGCGAACTCGATGCGCAGCACGTCCCGGTGGTCGGCATCCCGCTCCACCACCGCCCGCCAGCGCTCCACGCTGCCGGCCAGTTCCGCCATCGCCGCCTCCAGCTGCCGGGGGTAGAGGAAGATTCCCCGCACCTTGGCGACCTCGCTCACCCGGCCCATCCATCCCTTCAGCCGCAGCGCAGGGCGGCCGCACGCGCAGGGCTCCGCGATCATCGCGCTGAGGTCGCCTGTGCCGAACCGCAGGAGCGGGTAGGTCTCCTGGAGGGACGTGACGACCACCTCCCCCACCTCGCCCAGGGGCACCGGACGGCCGTCCGGGTCGCAGATCTCCACGATGACCCCTTCGTCCAGATGCAGCCCGCCGCCCTGCCCGCACTCGTACCCGATGAGCCCCACATCCGCTGTGCCGTAGGCCTGATAAGCCTTCACCCCGTGGGCTTCGATCCGCTCCCGCAGGGTCTCGGGCAGCGGCTCGCCGGTCACCACCGCACGGCGTATCGGCAGAGGAGTGCCGGCCGCGGCCGCCCGGTCCAGCAGGGCGAGCAGGTAGGACGGCAGGCCGGCGTAGCCCGAAGCGCCCACCGCCCTGGCGATGCGAATCTGCAGCTCCTGCTGTCCCACGCCGGCGGGGACCACCACACAGCCCAGCGCCCGCGAGGCCGCATCGAACATGAATCCCGCCGGGGTCAGGTGGTAGCTGAAGCAGTTGAGCACCCGGTCGCCTCTCCGGAACCCTGCGGCGGCGAGGGCTCGGCTGAACCGCCAGTAGTCCGGATCCGTGCCCTGGGGGTCGTAGACGTCGCCGGGGCTCACGAAGATCCGCGCCAGGTTTTCCACCGGTTCCCCCAGGAGCCCGCCGAACGGCGGGGACTCGGCCTGCACGCTGCCCAGCGACTCCTTCCGGAGCACCGGCAGCGCCAGCCAGGCCGCACCGCCGGTTCCCTCGAACCCGACGCCGGCCCCATCGAACCCTATGTCGGCGGCATCCAGCCGCTCGCGCCAGACCGCGCTGCCCTCCCGGGCTGCCGCCAGCACCATCCGCAACCGCTCTTCTCCGCCGGGCGGCACCCAGCGGCTCAGGCCGCCGGCGCCGCCCCCTGCTGCCAAGCCGTTCATGCCAACCACCGTTTCCTGCGTTTGTAGGCCTTCGCCTCCCGGTAGCTCTTCCGCCCCACCTCGCTGAGGCCGAGGTAGAACTCCTTCACGTCCTCGTTGTTCAGCAGCGTCTCCACCGGTCCTTCCAGCACGATCCGGCCGTTCTCCATCACGTAGCCGAAGTGGGCGATGGAGAGGGCCACCATGGCGTTCTGCTCCACGACCAGGAAGGTGGTCTTCATCTCCTCGTTCAGCCGTTTGATGATGTCGAAGATCTCCCGCACCAGGCGGGGGGCGAGCCCCAGCGACGGCTCATCCAGCAGCACCAGCTTCGGCCTGGCCATGAGGGCCCGCCCGATGGCCACCATCTGCTGCTCGCCGCCCGAGAGGTACCCGGCCTTCTGCCGCCGCCGGCTCACCAGCTTGGGGAAGTAGTGGTAGACCATCTCCAGGTCGCGCCGCACGTTGCTCCGGTCGGTGCGGGTGTAGCTCCCGGCAAGCAGGTTCTCCTCCACCGTAAGGTGCTCGAAGACGTGCCGGCCCTCCATCACCTGGAAGATGCCCTTCCGCACGATCTCTGCGGCCTCCCGGTTGTTGATCCGCTCGCCCATGAACTCGATCGTGCCGTCGGTCACCTCGCCGTTCTCCGACTTCAGCAGGCCGGAGATCGCCTTCAGGGTCGTGGTCTTGCCGGCGCCGTTCGCGCCCAGCAGGGCGACCACCTGCCCCTCCGGCACCTTCAGCGACATGCCCTTCAGCACGAGGATCACGCGCTCGTACATCACTTCGACGTTATTCAGAACGAGCACCGGACCACCTCACTCTTACTGCCCCTTCGGCTCCACGAAATCGGTCAGGGCCACGAAGCGGCCGTTCTGCACCTGGTAGATCCGGGCCTTGTCGGTCCCGCCGTGGTCGGTGGGGGTGAAGGTCAGCGGTGCGCCGATGCCGCCCAGATCGACCTCGTTGAAGGTCTCGAAGGCCGCCTTCAGGGTCTCGCCGGTGACTTCGTCGCCTGCCCGCTTAATGGCCTCGGTGAGCACGCGGCCGAACACCCAGCCCTGCAGCCACTTCTGTGTGAGGTCCTCACGCTTCAGGCCGATCTTCTCCGCGTAGGCCACGGCCTCATCGATGCCCGGCCCCTCGTCGTACGGGAAGACGAAGGCCGGCGTGCCGACGAAGCCCTCGGCCGCGTCGCCGGCCGCGGCAAGCAGCGTCTCGTCGACCGAGTAGGTCATGCCCACCACCTGAATCTTGCCGCTCAGGCCCTGCTGCTGCACGGCCTTCAGCACCTGGGCGGTGCCCTTCACCACGTTCTGGATCATGATGAACTCAACGCCCTTGTTGTTCAGGTCCAGCACCTGCGTCACCGCGTCAGCCGCGGCGCCGGGCAGGGCCGCCTCCCCCACCCAGGTCAGGCCGATCTGGGCGGCATAGGCCTTGGCGTCCTCCAAAGGCGCCTGGCCGAAGGGCGAGTCGTGGAAGATCATGCCCACCTTGGCGTCGGGCTTCTGTTCCTTGATCCAGTCCAGCAGCACACGGGCCTGCTGCGAGTAGGTGGACGAGATGATGAAGTTGTACGGGGTGACGGACGGATCCACCAGGCTCTCCGCGTAGGAGCCGGAGAGGTACGGGATCTTGTCCTGCGCGATCATCTCCTTCATCGCCTCGGTGTCGCCGGTGCCCCAGCCCAGGACGGCAACAACCTTGTCCTCGTTGACGTACTTCTTATAGAGCTCCACCGCCTGGGGCACCTGGTAGGCGTAGTCGCCCCAGACCAGCTCCACCTTCCGCCCGTTCACGCCGCCCAGCTCGTTGTTCAGGTAGTCAAACCAGGCCCGGGCGCCCTCGGCGTGGGGCTTGCCGACGTCGCCCGTCGCGCCGGTGATGTCGAAGATGCCGCCCACCTTGATCGGCGCCTGCGAAGCCTGCCCGCCGGCGCCCCCACCGCCGGCGCCTGAACCCCGGCCCCCACAGCCGGCCAGCACAGCCAGAATCAGAAGCGCCCCCATCAGAATCAGGAACCTCTTGTGCCTCCGCATCTGTCCCCAACCCCCTCTGATGTACTGTGCGGTGAGCTGTGCGTGGTGAGCGGTGAGCCGGTGAAAGTGGCGCCAACGGTCTGTCGTAAGTGGTGCGTGGGTGCAGATGGCGTCGACAGTCTGTCGTGAGTGGTGCGTG
The DNA here is from genome assembly GCF_055383075.1 of Symbiobacterium turbinis. Classification (NCBI taxonomy): domain Bacteria; kingdom Bacillati; phylum Bacillota; class Clostridia; order Eubacteriales; family Symbiobacteriaceae; genus Symbiobacterium; species Symbiobacterium turbinis. The sequence goes on along the minus strand of NZ_AP042433.1, from coordinate 3,730,258 downwards.
GGTGCAGATGGCATCGACAGTCTGTCGTGAGTGGTGCGTGGGTGCAGATGGCATCGACAGTCTGTCGTGAGTGGTGCGTGGGTGCAGATGGCATCGACAGTCTGTCGTGAGTGGTGCGTAGGTGCAGATGGCATCGACAGTCTGTCGTGAGTGGTGCGTGGGTGCAGATGGCGTCAACGGTCTGCGGTAAGCGGTACGTTGTGAGCCGTGGGCGGCTGTGGGCAGCAACGGTATCCGGGCGGCTGCCGGGGCCCTGTCTCCCCTCGCTCGCCCACTGCCGGCAGCTCAGGTCGCACGCCCCACCGGCCGCGGGGCCCGGCGCCACGGCCCCGTCGGACGACTCGCCGGTGCCCTCTGCCCCAAACCGTCGGCCTCTCACCGCTCACATCTCATAGACCATGAGCCATCTCTCCGCTCACATCTCACCGCTCACGACCCATCTCACAGCTCACATCTCACGACCCACGACCTACCTCACTGCTCACATCTCACAGCCCACAACCCATCTCACCGCGCACATCTCACAGCCCACAATCCATCTCACAGCTCACACCTCACGACCAACGCCCCGTCTCACCGCGCACATCTCACAGCCCACGACCCACCTCACCGCTCACATCTCACCGCTCACGACCCATCTCACCGCTCACATCTCACGACCCACGACCTACCTCACAGCTCACATCTCACGACCCACGACCTACCTCACAGCTCACATCTCACAGCCCACAATCCATCTCACAGCTCACACCTCACGACCAACGACCCGTCTCACCGCGCACATCTCACAGCCCACGACCTACCTCACAGCTCACATCTCACCGCTCACGACCCATTTCACCTGCTGTATCCGAAGGGCCACAGCCGGAAGTAATCCTTGACGTTCCGCCACAGCTTCGCCAGCCCCTCAGACTCGAAGACCAGGAAGAGCACGATCGCGGCGCCGAATGCGGCGTCCCGGAACAGCAGCACCTTGGTGCCGATGGACGGGAAGATCGGCCCCAGGGCCATCGAGAGCTCGCGCACCACGATCGGCAGCACCGTCATGAAGGCGGCGCCGTACACCGAACCCATCACCGAGCCCATGCCGCCGATGATGATCATCGCCAGCAGCTCGATGGAGAGGTGGATCTCGAACTGCTCCGGCGAGATAATCATCACGTACGGCGCCCAGATCGCCCCGGCGATGCCGGCGTAGAAGGCCGAAAGCGCAAAGGCCGTCACCTTGGTGCGGAACAGGTCGACGCCCATCACCTCGGCGGCCAGGTCCCGGTCCCGCACCGCCATGAAGGCCCGCCCCATCCGGGTCCGGAGCAGGTTCTGGGCGAAGAGCCCCAGCAGCAGGGCCACCGTGAGGCCCAGGTAGAAGTAGCTCAGCTCACCCGAGAGGGTGTAGCCAAAGAGGCTGGGCCGCCTGACCGACATCGAGTGGATGCCGCCCGTGAACCAGTCGGCCCGCACGAAGAAGAACGAGAGGATCACCTGCGCCGCCAACGAGGCGATGGCGAGGTACAGCCCCTTCAGCCGGGCGGAGGGCAGCCCGAAGAACGCCCCCACCGCGGCGGCCGCCAGCCCGGCCAGCGGCATCGCGATCCAGAACGAGAGCCCCTGCTTCATCAGGTAGCCCACCGTGAAGGCGCCCATCCCGGTGAAGGCGCCGTGGCCCACCGAGATCTGCCCGGTCACGCCGGTGAGCAGGTTCAGCCCCAGCGCAGCGATGGTGTAGATGGCCACCATGTTGAGGATGGAGAGGTAGTAGTTGGGCAGGACGAGCGGCACCGCGTAGAGCAGGGCCACCAGGAGCCAGCCCCGGGCCACGGCCAGCGGCGTCTGGTGCAGGGCGTGGTCCTGTTCATAGGTGGTGATGTAGACCCCGCACTCCATGGCAAAGGGGTAGCGCAAGAGTTTCAGCACAGACCTACACCCTTTCGATGATTTCCTTGCCGAACAGGCCGTAAGGCTTGATCAGCAGGATGATGATCATGGCCACGAACGGCACCACTTCCTTCACGCCGGTCAGGTACTGGTCGAGGTAGCCGCCGGTCAGCGCCTCCAGGATGCCGATGATGAAGCCGCCCAGGATGGCGCCGGGAATGGAGTCCAGCCCGCCGAGAATCGCCACCGGCAGCACCTTCAGGCCGTACGAGGTGAGCAGGGGGTTGACGCCCGCGATGTTCCCCAGGAAGATGCCGCCCACCGCGGCCACCATGGCCGCCACGGCCCACGTGGCCGCCAGGACCCGCTTCACCGAGATGCCCATCGAGAGCGCCGCCTGCTCGTCGTCCGCGGTGGCCCGCATGGCGATGCCCAGCATGCTGTACTTGAAGAAGGCGTTGAGCAGCAGGAGCAGGATCAGGGCCGCCACCAGGCCCCAGAGGAAGACCTCGGAGATGGCCACCGGCCCGATGATGATGGGCTGGCTGCGGAAAAGCCCCTGGAACGAGCGCATGTCGGTGCCCCAGATCGCGTTGATGAGCGCCTTGACGAGGAAGGAGATCCCCATCGTCACCATGATGATCGAGATGGGGGGCTCGCCGATGAACGGCCGGAGCACCGCCCGCTCGATGCCCACGCCCACCAGCGCGCTGACACCGATGGTGAGCAGGAGGGCCAGGGCGAACGGAATCTTCAGTTCGGTGGTGAATGTGAGGCCGATGTATGCCCCCAGCAGCACCAGCTCGCCCTGGGCGAGGTTGATCACGCCGCTGGCCTTATAGATCAGCACGAAGCCCAGGGCCACCAGGGCGTACAGGGCCCCGACGACGATGCCGTTCACCAGCAGGTTGAGAAAGAAGCCGAAGTCGCTGCTCATCCCGCTCCACCTCCTCCCGCCGCCCGCGGTTCGGGCTCCTCAGACGGCTGCGGCTGCTCCGGCGCGGGCAGAAGCTCGCGCACCTGCAGCACCGTCTCGATGACGGCCTCCCGGCCATCCCGATAGCGCACCCGGCTCTGCACCGGAATCTCCTGCACCCGGTCGTAGAGCCCCTGAATTACGGGGGCGTACTTCTCGTAGACGAAGCCCCGCCGCAGCTTGCGGGTGCGGGTCAGCTCCTCGTCGTCGGCGTCCAGCTCCTTGTGGAGGATGACGAACGACCGGATGCGGGCGGCCTCGGGCAGGTCGGCGTTGACCCGTTCGATCTCGCCGGCGATCAGGTCCAGCACCGGCCCCTTCTGCGACAGGTCCTGGTAGGTGGTGTAGGGGATGCCCTGGCTCTCCGCCCAGTGGCCCACCGACTGCAGGTCGATGTTGATCATGGCCACCACGTGGGTGCGGCCGTTGCCCACCGCCACCGCTTCCTTGATGTAAGGGGAGAACTTCAGCTTGTTCTCCAGGAAGTTCGGCGAGAAGATCTCCCCGGTGCTGAGCCGCATGACGTCCTTCAGCCGGTCGATGACCACCAGCTGACCCGACTCCTCCTCGATGTACCCGGCGTCGCCGGTGTGCAGCCACCCGCCGGCCAGGGTCTTCGCGCTCTCCTCGGGCATCTTGTAGTAGCCCTGGAAGACCGCCCGGCTCCGGAGCAGGATCTCCCCCTCCGGCGAGATGGCCATCTCGCCACCCGGCAGGGGCGTGCCCACCGTGTGGAAGCGGATGTCGTCGTCCCGGTGCAGCACGGCGATGCCCACGATCTCCGTCTGCCCGTAGATCTGCTTCAGGTTCACGCCCAGGGCGTGGTAGAACCGGAACACGTCGGGACCCAGGGCCGCGCCGCCGGTGTACGCCCGCTTCAGACGGGAGAGGCCCAGGTGGTCCTTGATGGCGCTGAAGACCAGGAGCTCGCCCAGGGCGTAGAGCACGCGGACCATCAGCGGGACCGGCTTGTGGGCAAACCGGAGGTCGGCCACCCGGAGGCCGATGGGCTGGAAGAACTCCCAGAGCTTCCGCTTCAGCCAGCCCGCGTCCTGGATCTTCACCTGCACCCGGGTCACCATGTCCTCGTAGATGCGCGGCGGCGAGAACATCACGTGCGGGCCGATCTCCCGCATGTTCTCCTGCACCGTGTCGGGCTCCTCGGGGAAGTTCACCGTGAACCCGATGGAGAGGTGCATCGCCAGGGCGGTCATCTGCTCGCCGATCCAGGCCAGGGGCAGGAACGAGAGGAAGTCGTCGTCGGGCGAGAGCGGATCCACCGTCTGGATCGTGTCGCCCATCGCCAGCAGGTTCCGGTGACTCAGCATCGCCCCCTTCGGGTTGCCCGTGGTGCCCGAGGTGTAGCAGATGATCGCCGTGTCCTCGCCGTCGCCCGCGGCCACCATCTCCTCAAACAGCCCCGGATGCTCCCGGCCGTACTCCCGGCCCATCTCCAGCACCCTGGGAAAGTACAGCAGCCACGGGTCGGTGTACGTGCGGAGCCCCTTGGGGTCGTAGTAGATCAGGTACCGCACCTTGGGGATGAGGTCGCGGACCTCGAGGATCTTGTCCACCTGCTCCTGATCCTCCACCACCAGAAAGGTGGCGTCGGAATGGTCGATGACGTAGGCCATCTCCCGGGCCAGCGAGTCCTGGTAGATGCCCACCGACGTGCCGCCTGCCGACTGCGCGGCCAGCTCGGCGATGACCCACTCCGGCCGGTTGTCCCCCACGATGGCGATCTTGTCGCCCCGCCGGAACCCCAGGGAGACGAGGCCCAGGCAGAAGTCGCGCACCCGGTCCAGGTAGTCCTGCCACGTGTACTCCTGCCAGATGCCGTAGTCTTTCTCCCGGAGGGCCACCCGGCTGTGGCCGTACTTCGCGGCCATCGCCTGCAGCCGCTTCGGCAGCGTATCCAAGCGCTCTGCGCTCACCCCACCACCCCCTGTCAAACCGCCAGGTCCTTGTCGCCCAGGTAGGCCCGGATCACGTCCGGGTTCCGGCGCACCTCGTCCGGCGTCCCCTCGCCGATCTTGCGGCCGAAGTCCAGCACCGTCACCCAGTCTGAGATGTCCATCACCACGCCCATGTCGTGCTCGATCAGCACACAGGTGACCCCGCGCTCCTGGTTGATGTCGAGGATGAAGCGGACCATGTCCTCCTTCTCCTCGGTGTTCATGCCGGCCATGGGCTCGTCCAGGAGCAGCAGCCGGGGCTCCAGCGCCAGGGCCCTGCCCAGCTCCACCCGCTTCTGCATGCCGTAGGAGAGCATCCCGACGGGCTTGCGCCGGACGTGCGCGATCTCCAGGAAGTCGATGATCTCCTCCACCGCCTTGCGGTGCTCGATCTCCTCCCGCCGGGCGGGGCCCCACCAGAGCCCGCAGGCCAGGAGGCCCGAGCGCATGAGGGCGTGGCGGCCGGCCATCAGGTTGTCGAGCACGGTCATGTGCTTGAAGAGGGCGATGTTCTGGAACGTGCGGGCAATGCGCAGCTCGGCCCGCCTGGCGGGCGGCATCCGGGTGATGTCGCGCCCCTCAAACAGAATCCGTCCCTGCTGGGGAATGTAGCGCCCCGAGATGCAGTTGATCAGGCTGGTCTTCCCCGCCCCGTTGGGCCCGATGATGCTGGTGATCGAGCCCTTGCGCACGGTCAGCGAGACGCCGTCGAGGGCCTTCACCCCGCCGAATCCGATGGCCACGTCCTCGACGGCCAGATGCACCTCGCTCACCCTGAGCCACCTCCTTTTGCAACCCCTGACTTCGCAGGCCTGCGCCTTCACCGTCCCCCACCGCGCAGGCCGTCGTCGTCACAGCCCCCCGGCCTCGGCCCGGCGGTCGACGATCCGCACCCGGCGGGGCGACCGCTCGAGCGTGCCGAAGGGCAGAACGCGGACCGACACGTCCACGGTCAGCTCATCGGTGAGCCGCCGGCTGATCCGCTCCTCCAGGGCCGGGGACGGCGGCTCCCCCGGCGCCGCCTCCACCTCGACCCTGCAGCGGTCCAGCCAGGTCACCGGGTCCCGCTCCAGCACGATCCGGTACTCGTCCCCCAGGCTGCCGTAGCTCGACAGCACCCGCTCCACCTGCACCGGGTAGAACTTGGCCCCGCGGATCATGACCAGTTCATCCAGCCGGCCCCGCACCCCGCCGGGGGAGCGGGCCAGCGTCCGGCCGCAGCCGCAGGGCTCGGTGACCAGCGTCGCCATGTCCCCGGTCCAGTACCGCAGCAGCGGCAGGTCCTCCCGGGTCAGGTCGGTCAGCACCAGCACGCCGGTCTCGCCCTCCGCGCACGGCAGCATCGTGTTCGGATTGATCACCTCCACCAGCACGTGGTCCTCAGCCCAGTGCAGCCCCTGCTGCAGCCGGCACTCGCCCGCCAGCAGCGGGCCGACCTCGGTGATGCCGTAGAAGTCGAAGGCCGCACAGCCGTAGAGCCGCTCCAGCCGGTCCCGGGTGACCGGCTCCCCGGCGCCTGGCTCGCCGCCGAACAGCCCGTAGCGCAGCCCGATGTCACGGGGCGAGAGGCCCCGCTCCTGGATGCGCTCGGCCAGGTAGAGGCAGTGGGACGGCGCGCCGATCAGCATCACGGGCTTGAAGTTGAACAGCATCTCCACCTGGCGCTTCACCGAGTCGGTGCCGATGGGGATGAGCGCCGCCCCCATGGCCCGCGCAGCCCGGTGCCACGAAATGCCGCCCGCGAAGAGGCCGTAGCCGAAGGCGTTGTGGATCAGCTCGCCGGGCCGGAGCCCCAGCCCCCACATGATGCGGGCGCCAATCTCGGCCGTGCGGGCCAGGTCCCGCTCACCGTACACGGTGTAGAGCGACCCGCCAACCACGTGCACCGGGTAGACCTCCCGCCGCTCCTCGGCCGGGCTCATGGGCAGGTCGCCCAGCGGCGGCTCCCGGAGCTGCGCGTCCACCAGGTCAGACTTGTGGAGGAAGGGCAGCCGGGCCACATCGGCGGGCGTCCGGAAGTCCAGCGGGTCGACAGGGCCGGCCCCCTGCCAGAGCCGACGGTAGAACGGCGATGCCAGGGCCCGTTCCACCTGCGCCCGGAGCCGCCCGGCCTGCAGCCGCGCCAGCTCCTCCCGATCGATGCGCTCGATGTCCGGCCGCCACTGGGGCCGGTCAAGCTCGATCTGCATCGCACTCCTCCTTCCTGCAGGCCCTCTTTACGCAAGGGGCGTGCCAGCCCGGGCCGCTTCCCCTCCGGCTGCCTGGAAAAAGGCCGGCCGGCCGGCGGCAGCCCGCTCCCTGAAAGGCTTGTGCCTCCCTGAACCATTCAGGGAGGCACAGAGCGGATGCGCCCATCGGGTACAGAACCTAAGCGCCCCCGCTTACCCCGGTGGGCGCCCCAAGGCGCGCCGATGGCCCCCCGGGCCGCACCAGGGACGGGATGCGGGGCCAAAGCAATCTTGCTTAGGCAGGTAAGCAGGAATAGTTTGCATTCCAGAGAATTATGATTAGTGTTTCGCGTAGGAGGGATGCGCATGGCTCCGCTGCCTGAAGCGATGATCAGCGCCATGCTGGACGGGCTGGCCGAGGGCGTCCTGGCCGTCTCGCCGGACGGGCGGATCCGGCTGGCAAACGGCACGATGGCGCAGCTGCTGGGCAGGCCCCAGGCCGAGCTGCTGAACCGCATGCCGGCGGAGCTGGAGGCCGGCGAGACCTGGCTCCCTCCCGTGCTGCGCCGGTGCCTGGAGACCGGGGAGAGGCAGGCCATGATCCTGGAGCGGGCGGGGCGGCGGCTGGCCCTCACGGCCCTCCCGCTGCCGGAGGGCTGGGTGGTCGCCACGGCCCGTGACATCACGGAGCTGGACCGGCTGGAACGCCAGGTGGAGCGCATGACCCAGGAGCGGGAGCGGTACCACCACGAGCTGGCCGGGCTGCGGGCGGTGCAGGCGGGGCGCACCGAGGTGGTCAGCTCCTCCCTGGCCATGCAGCGGGTGCTGGACCTCATCCGCCGGGTCGCGCCGGTGGACTCCACCATCCTGCTGCTGGGGGAGTCAGGGGTCGGCAAGGGGGTGCTGGCGGCCGAGATCCACCGGCTGAGCCGGCGCCGCGGGCGGCCCTTCGTCCGCATCGACTGTGCGGCGCTGCCCGAGAGCCTGCTGGAATCGGAGCTGTTCGGCTACTCGCCGGGCTCCTTCACCGGCGCACGGCGGGAGGGCAAGCCGGGGCTTATCGAGCAGGCGCACGGCGGCACGCTCTTCATCGACGAGATCGGCGACGTGCCCCTGGAGCTGCAGGTGAAGCTGCTGCACGTTATCCAGGAGCGGCGCATCATCCGGCTGGGGGCGGTCACTCCCAAGTCGGTCGACATCCGCATCGTCGCCGCCACGCACCGGGACCTGGAGGCCATGGTGGCCGAGGGCCGCTTCCGGGCGGACCTCTACTACCGGCTCAACGTGGTGCCGGTCACGATCCCGCCCCTCCGGGAACGGCCCGAAGACATCCCCGTCCTGGCCCGGGCCTTCCTGGACAAGTTCTGCGCCCGGTACCGGGTGGAGCGCACCCTCACGCCGGAGGCGGTCTCGCGGCTGGTGGCCTACAGCTGGCCGGGCAACGTGCGGGAGCTGGAGAACCTGGTGGAGCGGCTGGTGGTGACCCTGGACGACCGGGAGATCCGGCCCGAGCACCTGCCCCTGCCCGCCGCCGGGGGGTCGCCGGTGCAGGTGCGGGAGATCGTGCCGCTGAAGGAGGCCGTGGCCGCGCTGGAGCTGGAGCTGGTCGGGGAGGCGTACCGGCGGTTCGGCAGCTCGGTGAAGGTGGGCCGGGTGCTGGGGATCCACCAGACGACAGCCGCGCGGAAGATCCGGGAGTGGAAGGCGCGGGCGGGCCGGCAGTAGGCAGGCCGCGCGCAGAAGCCACCGGAAGGCGGGCTCTCCCGGTGGCTCATGTTGTCGTAGGCATGTCAGTCCTCGTTGTTGGCCGGCCGCCGGGCGTGGGCGATGCGGCTGGCGGCCGCCGCGGCGATGGCCGCGACCAGGTCGTCCAGGAACGTGTGGCACTGGCCGTTCTTGCTGGAGTTGAGCCGGCCGATGACCAGCGGCTTGGTCTTGTCCAGGTAGCCGAAGTTGGTGAGTCCGATGGAGCCGTAGATATTTGTGATCGAGAGCGCCACGATCTCATCGACGCCGAAGAGGAAGTCGTCTCCGGCCACGATGGACTGCAGCGGCTCGGGCAGCTTCCCCTGCTCCGCGAGCATATCCAGCGCCAGTCCGGTCAGGATGGCGTTCTGGACCTCCCGCTTCTTCACCACCGCCTCCACGCTCTCGAGGCACTCCTCCAGCGGAAGCGAATCGTAGTACCCCTTCTGAATCTCATGAACGACCTCGGCGATCTCCCTGAGCGTGACGCCGCGGTCCTCCAGCATCTTCACTACGCTCTTGTACATCCGGGTCCTCCTGTTCTGGTCCGTCTCATGGCCTATTAAATATGAGACGTATGTCGGAGCGGTGCGGGTTCGTCATACATTTTACACGATGCTCACCGCCAATCCCACGCCCGTCTAGAGTGCTCGTCCTACTTGCTCGTGGGCACTTGTCCCCAACCAGGAAAGTACCTCCTCGCTATGGTCTGTAACACACATGTTATCTTATAGCCAAAAGCTAGTTTGTGCATGTTTTCACGTTCACAAGCGGATAGTGGGGTACGAGATAGATGACGAAGGGCAAGTTGAGCGGGAAGGTCGCGCTGATCACCGGGGCCGCCAACGGAATGGGCTATGCCACCGCCAAGCTGTTCGCCGAGGAAGGGGCCGAAGTGATCGCCGTTGACATCGACGAGAAGGGCCTGGCGAAGTGGGAAGGCGTCGAGCGGGTGACCCCCATCCACGCGGATATCACGAAGGAAGAGGACATCGAGCGCATGATCGCCGAGGCGGAGAATCGGTTCGGCAAGCTGGACATCGTCTGCAACATCGCCGACATCAACGATCTCTGCTACCCGCTGCTCGATACCAGCGACGAGATGTGGGACCGGGTGCACGACATCGACCTGAAGGCCCCGTTCCGCATCAGCCGCCGGGCCATTAAGGGTATGGTGGAGCGGAACGTGAAGGGCGTCATCCTGAACATCGGCTCCTACGCCGCCCTGCGCGGCAACCACGGCCCGTCCTACAGCGCGGCGAAGCACGGCCTCACCGGCCTCACCATGAGCATCGCCTGCGGCTGCGCGAAGATGGGCATCCGCTGCAACCAGATCAACCCCGGGGGCATCAAGACCGACATCGAGACGAACTCGGGCGGCAAGTACCATCCGGAGGGCATGGGCCTCCTGATCGACATCACCGGCAAGTTCCCATGCAACGCCTACGGCGAGACGGAGGACATCGCCCGGGCGGCCCTGTTCCTCTGCAGCGACGACGCCAGGCACATCAACGGCGCCATCCTGAACGTCGACAACGGCATGAGCACCTGCTAGAGCGGTCAGCCACGCAGGACGCAGCAGCCTGGCCAGATCCGGGCACCCCGTTCGGGTGCCCGGATCTGGCCTTTGGTCAACCCGGCGGTGACCCGAACCCAGGGCCTGCCCGTTTGACAGCCTGGCGGCATCGCTCCCAGGACCGCATACAGCAAGAGAAGCCATCGAGTGCCGGAGAAGTGCTCCCCGGCCCCGATGGCTTCTCGTATGCGGTTATGCCCGCTGTGGCGCTACTTCAGGATCCGCACCGTGTCCGCACCCACCTGGCCCGGGTAGGAGAGCAGCATGGGACCGGAGTAGACCGCCTCCACCTGCTGACCCACCGCCAGGTCGGCCGCGGTGGCCGGCTCCTCAGCGCCGTCGACCACCTTCACGATCCGGGTCTCCTCGGTGATGAAGAGGTAGAGCCGCTCGGGCTCGCCGTTCTCCATGGGGGCTCCCGCCACCAGGATCCGGCCCTCCTCCATCTCCTCAATCTCGCCCCGGAACAGCTGCGCCGGCCGCTCGGCCAGGATGACGATCTTGTCGGCCCCCACCCGGCCGGGGTAGGACTTCAGCATCGGGCCGGAGTAGAAGGCCTCCACCTGCAGCCCCAGCTGCAGATCCGCCGCCGTGGCCGCCTCCTCGGCGTCGGCGGTCCGCTTCACGATCTCGGTCTCCTCACCGATGATGAGGTAGAGCGGGAACTCGCCGCCCTTCACCAGGATGCGGTCGTCGCCCACCTCGGTGATCGTGCCGCTGACCTTCCCCTCGTCGGGAGCCGTCTCCGCGTCGCCAGGCTCGACCTCCGTCGCCGGCAGCACCCGAACGGCGTTCGCGCCGCCCTGGGCCGGGTAGGACATCAGCATGGGGCCGGAAAGCTCGACCTCAACGCGGACGCCCACCTTCAGGTCCTCCAGCGTGCCCTCGGCGTCGCCGACCGTGATGGGCGTCTCCTCGCCCACCGCCAGCCACGCCAGGAAGGGCTCACCGCTGGCCATCGGCGCGCCCTCCAGCAGAATGCGCCCGTCAGCGATTTCCTTGATCACGCCGGTGAGGATGTCGGCCTTGGGGGCCGGCATGACCAGGATGCTCGCCGCGCCGCCCTGGGCCGGGTACGACTCCAGGATGGGGCCGGAGAGCTCCACGACCACCTCTCGGCCCACCTCCAGGTCGGCGGCCGTGCCGGCGCCCTCGCCGACGGTGATCTGCGTCTCATCCGAGATGGTGAGCCAGATCAGCATCGGATCGCCGTTGGACATGAGCGGCCCCTCCAGGAGGAAGCGCCCGTCCTCCACCTGGCTGATCGTCCCGACCAGCCGCTCCCCCTGCATCGCCTCGTCGGGGGCGGTGAGCTCCTCGGGGACGTTCACGTGGGTCACAGCGCCGGAGACCAGGTTCATGACGCCCTCCTCCGCCTCCGTCTGGCGCAGGCCCAGTACGGTGGTGATGGCGTCGGCGGAGATCATGGTCCGGTCGCCGATGATCTGCGCCGGCTGCGCCATGGCGACCCGGCTGCTGTCGTCGGACTTCGCCGCGGCGTCGAGCACCTCCGCCTCCTGCAGGCCGATGTGGAAGATGACCGTGCGGTCAGGCAGGTCCACCTGCACCTGGCGCTGCTCGCCATCCCAGGTCACCTCGGCGCCCATCGCCTCAGCGATCGCCCGCAGGGGGACGAACAGCACGCCGTCGGCCACCACCGGGCCGCCCAGGTCGCCGGAGACGGGCTCGCCGTACACCCGGATCTCCTTCGGCACCGGGGCGTCGGCGCCCACATCCCAGAGCACCGGGGCCATGGCCTCGACCTCGCCGGCCGGCCGGATGCTCATCACCTCAATCGCGGGGACCATCTGGATGGATATCCCGGTGAACTCCGTGCCCTCGACAACGACTTCCTGGCCGGCCAGCTTCTCGAACTCATCCTGGTCGCCGATCAGTCGCATGCCGGCCACGGCCCAATAGCCGCCTTCCAGGTCCACCCACTCCACCACGCCGACCAGCCTCAGGAAGTTCCGGGCCTCGTCGGGGGCGAGAATCGGCAGAACGTCTGCCGGAGCGGAAATCGGAATCGCATCGACCGGCATCTCCACCGGCAGTTCGGCATCGCCCGCCAGGGCGGGGGCAGCAGACACGGTCATCAACAGAGCGCTGAGTGCAGCGGTTTTCTTCCAACGCTTCATGGTGCTTACCTCCTTTTCACTGAGACAGACGGAGCACACGTCCGCGCCGTTTCAGCGATCTGCCGCGAATTTAGTACGGGCCTTTCCGCGCTCTTGACGCGCGTCAAGGCGTCGGGCGGGGCCGAAGCGGTATGCTGGAGTCGAGTCAAGCACGGAGCGCCTCGTCCCGGAGGCCCGAGGAGGAAAGCCACATGAACGCAGTTCACACCACGCTCCACACAAGGCTGTACCGGCACCGCAAGCTGATCGTGCTGGCGGCCGCCACGCTGCTGATCATCGCCGGCTGGACGATCAGGTCGCAGCATTTCCTCTTGATGACCCTGGCGGCCATCCTCACCGGCATCCCGGTGGTCAGGCTGGCGTGGAACGGCCTGATGGACCGGCAGCTCTCCATTCCCCTGCTCGTCACCATCGCGTCGGTGGGCGCCATCTGGATCGGCGAGCCCTGGGAGGCCGCCGCCGTCACCTACCTGTACGTGCTCGGCGGCTACCTGGAGGACCTGACCCTCGCCCGGACACGGGCCGCCCTGCGCTCCCTCATCGACCTGCGGCCGCGCACCGCCCGGGTGAAGGAGGGCGACACGCTTACCGTGGTGCCGGCCGAGGCCGTGGAGCGGGGGCAGACCATCGTGGTGCTGCCCGGCGACCGCGTCCCCGCGGACGGCGTGGTCACGGACGGCCGGGCGGCGCTTGACACGGCCGCCCTCACCGGCGAGCCGCTGCCCGCCGAGGTGGGCCCCGGCGACCGCGTGATGAGCGGCAGCGTGAGCATGGGGGGCTACCTGGAGATCACCGCAGAGCAGGTGGGCCCCGACACCACTTTCAACCGCATGGTCTACCTGGTGGCCGATGCCCAGGAGCAGAAGCCCCGGGTGCAGAAGTTCGTCGACCGGTTCGCCCGCTGGTACACGCCGGCCGTCATCGTGACCGCGGCGCTCATCGCCCTGTTCACCCGTGATGTCGAGCTGGCCCTCACCTTCCTGGTCATCGGCTGCCCCGGCGCCCTCGTCGTCGCCGCCCCGGTGGCCGTGGTCGCCGGCCTGGGCAATGCCGCCCGCCGGGGCATCCTGATCAAGGGCGGCGAGCGGCTGGAGCGCATCGGCAAGATCGACACCGTCGCTTTTGACAAGACCGGCACCCTGACGCAGGGGCGCCCACGGGTGACGGCGATCGTTCCCTTCACCGGCACCGAGGCCGACGTGCTCTCCCTTGCCGCCGCGGCCGAGCAGCGGTCTGAGCATCACCTGGCCACCGCTATCCTGACCTATGCCGAGGAGGCCGGCGTGCCCGCCGCCCCCGCCCGCGACTGGCGGCTGGAGCCGGGCCTGGGCGCAACGGCCCTCACCGACAGGGGCGAGGTCCTGGTCGGCAACCGGGCCCTGCTGGCCGCCCACGGCGTCACGCTCACTCCGGAGCAGGAGGCAGCCGTGGCCGCCCGGGAGGCGGAGGGCGAGACCATCGCCCTGGTGGCCGTGGGCGGTAAGCCCGTCGGCGTCATCGGCATCACCGATCCCATCCGGCCGGATGCCCTGGAGGTCGTTGCGGACCTGAAGCGGGCCGGCGTGCGCCACACCGTCATGCTGACCGGCGACAACCTGGCGGCCGCCCGCCGGGTGGCGGAGAAGCTGGGCGTCGATGAGGTGCGGGCAGGGCTGAAACCCGAGGAGAAGGTGGCCGCCATCCAGGCGCTGCAGGCCGAGGGGCGCGTGGTGGCCATGGTGGGCGACGGCATCAACGATGCGCCGGCCCTGGCCACGGCCGACGTCGCCATCGCCATGGGCGGCTCCGGCACCCAGGTGGCCGTGGAGGTGGCGGACATCACCCTCATGTCCGACCGCATCGAGCGGGTGCCTCAGGCGATCGGGCTGAGCAGGCGGATCATGGGCGTGGTGCGGCAAAACGTGGTCTTCGCCGTCGCCGTGGTGCTGGCCCTGTTGGTCGGGGTCGTGACCCGCAACGTCTTCCTGGCGGGCGGCATGCTGGTGCACGAGGCCAGCGTGCTGCTGGTGATCCTGAACGGCATGCGCCTGCTGGGCCGGCCGAAGGTCCGCACCGGCGGGGGCCTCGCGGAAAGCGTCCAATCTTGACGTCCGTCAATGCGGCCGACCCGGGTCAGATGATACAGTGCAATCGCAGAACGTAGTCTACAAGGAGGAATCACGTAATGAAGCGCCAGATGATCATGCTCGATAACCTGAACTGCCCCACCTGCGCCGCGAAGATCGAGAAGGCCGCGCAGAAGCTCCCCGGCATGAAGGAAGCGAAGATCTCCTTCGGCTCCGGGTCGCTGACCGTAGAGTACGACGAGTCGGTCCTGCAGGAGCAGGCGATCACGGACATGATTCAGAAGCACGGCGTCGGCGTGGCGACGGTGCTCAACCGCTAGACCGGCCCCGCTGTCGGGCCGGGGAAACCCGCTGTCCTGCCGGGGGAACCCGCCGCCGGGCCCGGGGGACCCTCCCCGGCGCACCGGTTGGGCACACACAGGCGAGCGGCTCCCTCCCCCTGCACGGGGGAGGGAGCCGCTCGCCCGCTAGCTCTGCTGCTGCCCGACGAAGGTGACCGCGACGGTGACCTCATCCTCCACCGCCACGAAGTTGGCGATGTTGGGCGGGTTCACGCCGAAGTCGGTCATGGCGAAGGTCGTCTCGGCCGTGAGCGTCAGAACGCCATCGGCCAGCTTCGCCGTGCCGCTGAATGTCACGGGCCTGTCCACGCCCTTGATGGTCATCGTCCCGTTCAGCTTGATGGGCACCTCCTGCCCCTCTGTCAGAACCGGGTCGCCCTCCGCCCCGGTGATCTGGAAGATGGCCCGGGGGTGGTTGCGGGTGTCCAGGGCCTGCTGCACCCGGTTATCCCGGCGGGACTGGTCGCTGCGCAGGGTGGTCAGATCCACCTCGACGGTGGAGGGCCGGATGACGCCGTCTTCGAGGACGATGGCGCCGGCCAGGGCCGAAGTCTTGCCCACGGCGGTCACATCCAGCCGCTGTCCGAGAAACGTCTCGTCCACCGCGTAGGACGCCTCAGACTGCGCGGTGTCCACATAGTAGGCGACGCCCTCCGCGCTTACCGGAATCACGTCCTCCTCCGCTGCGGGCGGGGGAGCCGCCTCTGCCGTGCCCGCGGGCTGGGATCCGGCCTCGGCCTGGGGCTCCGCCCCGCCCCGTGCGCACCCAGCCGCCAACAAGGCCACCAGAGCCAGGGTGAGGATTGTCATTGGTCGCTTCAGAAGAACCCCTCCAGAATCGCTTGCTGGGTCTTATTCTGGACAAAAAGGCTGAGAGAAACCTGAATGTAGCATAAATCTTTCCTGTGGATTGTGTGTTGAGCCGCATTCCCGATCGGCTCCGCCTCATCGCCAGTGGAGTCGCCGTTGTCGGCTGATCCGGAACTCTCCCCCACATCCTCAGAGATCGCACTTGCGGCGCAGCGCGCATGCGGCCTCTGCCGGGTGGATCACGGATACGACCAGGGCAACGAGCCCCAACTGCGACGGATTTCCACTTGGCGGGCGACCAAAGTCGAAATCCGCCGTACTTCCCCGGCGACGCCGTCCTGCGCCGGGCGGTTCACGTATGAATGGCCAGGACGACAGGCGCGAACTGCGACCGATTTCCGCTTGGCGGGCGACCAAAGTGGAAATCCGCCGTACTTCACCGGCGATGCCGTCCTCCACCAGGTGGTTCACGTGTGTATGACCAGGACGACAGGCGCGAACTGCGACCGATTTCCACTTGGCGGGAGACCAAAGTGGAAATCCGCCGTACTTCCCCGGCGACGCCGTCCTCCACCAGGTGGTTCACGTGTGTATGACCAGGACGACAGGCGCGAACTGCGACCGATTTCCACTTGGCGGGAGACCAAAGTGGAAATCCGCCGTACTTCCCCGGCGACGCCGTCCTCCACCAGGTGGTTCACGTGTGTATGACCAGGACGACAGGCGCGAACTGCGACCGATTTCCACTTGGCGGGCGACCAAAGTGGGAATCCGCCGTACTTCCCCGGCAATGCCGTCCTTCGTCGGGGGTTCACGTATAGACGGCCACGGCGACGAGTGCCAACTACGACCGATTTCCACTTGGCGGGCGACCAAAGTGGAAATTCGCCGTACTTCCCCGGCAATGCCGTCCTTCGTCGGGGGTGCACGTATCAACGAGCAGGGCGAAGGGCGCCAACTACAACGGATAGCGCACCCAGGCCAGCTACCTTCACAGCCAAAGGGCTGGTTTCGCTACACGAGCGAAACCAGCCCTAACAACTTCACCGTACCCCGGCGTGCACCTCCAGCCACTCCAGAAGGGCGGCGATGGCGGCCTCGTCCATCGGACCAAATCCGTCCCGGGCCGGGTCCTCGGTCGGGCTGAGGGCGTGACCCAGGCCGGGGAAGCGGCGCAGGGTCACGTGATCCGGCGCCGCGGCGGCGATGCCCTCGCCATCCTCCACCCGCACGAACCCGTCCTGCTCGCCATGCAGGATGAGCACCGGCCTGCGCAGCTCCGGGATCAAGTCCCGTCAAGTGGTGTAAATCGGGTTCCAGCATTGTAGTTGCTCTAGTCGGCACTCAGCGGCAAAAGTTCAGGACGGCCGAGGCTCGGGTCATGGGCGTACAGCTTCGCCATGGACGCCTGGCTGAAGTATCTTCGTGGGGCGGTCATCCACTCTTCCTGCTGCTCGATCATGACGGCTCCGGCCAGGCGGATCAGAGCTTCTCTGTTGGGGAAGATGCCCACGATCTCCGTCCGCCGGCCGATCTCTCTGTTGAGCCGTTCCAGGGGGTTCGTGGAGTGCAGTCGCCGCCAGTGCTCAGTCGGGAAGGCCATGTAAGCCAGAATGTCCTCCTCGGCATCTTCCAGCAGTTGGGCCGCCCGGGGGAACTGTTTCCGCAGGTTCTCGACCACAACGGCTAGCTGAGACCTCGCTGCCTGCTGGTCCGGCTGTGCGAAGATGGTCCTCACAGCAGCCGACACCATGGACTGCAGGTTCTTGGGCACATAGCCGAGCAGATTCCGTATGAAGTGAACCCGGCAGCGCTGCCAGCTGGCGCCACTGAACACGGTTCGGATCGCTTCACGCAGACCGACGTGGTTATCACTGATCACCAGAAGCACGCCCTTGAGGCCCCGAGCGACCAGCTGCCGCAAAAACGCGGTCCAGAAGGCCCCATCTTCGCTGGGACCCACGTCCAGCCCCAGAATCTCCCGTTCGCCATCCTCTCGTACACCCATGGCGATCACCAGGGCCATGCTGGAGACCCTGCCGTTCTCCCGAACCTTCTCGTACTTGGCATCCAGCCAAACGTAAGGGTAGCGCCCTTCCAACGGTCGGTTGCGAAAGGCCTCAACCACCTCGTCCAACTCGGCGCAAAGCCGGGAGACCTGGCTCTTGCTCACGCCGGTCATCCCCAGGGCCTGCACCAACTCATCTACCTTCCGGGTGCTGACCCCCTGAATGTAAGCCTCCTGAACCACAGCCACCAAGGCCTTCTCGGCCCGTCGGCGAGGTTCGAGCCAGCTTGGCGTGTAGGACCCCTTCCGGAGTTTGGGGATCTGCAGATCGATCGTCCCGACCCGCGTATCCCACTGACGTTCCCGATAGCCGTTGCGGTAGTTGCTGCGCTCAGACGACCGTTCGTACCGCTCAGCGCCAATCTCCTGCGATACTTCCAGTTCCATGAGACCCTGAGCCAGCACCTGAACTCCTTCCCGGAGGAAATCCACGTCGTCCACACCGGACTTGCGCAGAAGCTCCTCCAATGCGATCCTAAAGTTGGTCACCTGCGGGTTCCCCCTTTGCGATGTATTGCTCCTACTTCGCATGGAACCCAAAGGTGGCCACTTATGTCAAGCAGCCCCTCCCACCGGAAGGTCCGGGGAATTTACACCACTACTTTGGACTCTAACCAGCTCCGGCGCGATCTCAACGAGCGACCGGGACGGTTCGTTGGCCGGGTCCATCATGGGGTTGACGGCGGGGTTCGCGATGAACGCCTCGATGGCCGGCCGCAGCTCCGCCTCCAGGTCGATCAGCCCGTCGTCGTCCCGGTCGGTGTCGGGCCGCATCTTCGGGGACCACGGGGTCGAGTCCGGCGCCCACACGTAGAAGCTGCCCATCAGCGCCGCCGGACCCTCGGGCACGGTCAGCCACTCCCTCACCGAGAGTTTGCCGTCGCTGTCAGCGTCCACCTCCGCCAGCACGCGCAGCCCCAGGGTCAGGTGCTGGTACCGCAGGGTCTCGGCCCAGCCGCTGGCGGGCGGCCCCTGCAGGATGACCCCGGCCACCTGCGCATCCGCCAGGGCGGCGTGGGCCGCCACCTGCGCGCCCTGGCTCCAGCCGTACAGGTAGATGCGGTCCGCGTCCACCTCGGGCTGCTCCCGGGCCGCCGCGATCACCTGCGCGGCGTCGGCAATCAGCTGGTTGGTGGTCGCGCGGTACGCCTGCTCCAGGTCGTAATCTCCGAGCCCCCGCACCCTCCGCTTGTGAAAGCGGAGCACAGCGTAGCCCGACCGGCTCAGCCGCTCAGCCAGCAGCCGGAAGTTGGCCGAAACCACCTGGCCGCGTGCATCCACGTTCGTCGCGTCCATGTCCACCGGGCCTGATCCGCGGAAGAGGATCAGCGCCGGCCACGGCCCCTCGCCCCCGGCCGGATAAGTGAGCTCCGCTACCGAGGCCCAGGTCTCATCCAGGGCAATCGTCAGGGCCCGTCGGCGGATCTGGCCCTGCCCTGCGCCCGTCTCGCCGGTCGCGACCCGGCCCCCGCTGCCGCCCGCCGTTGCACCCGCCGATGCGCCGGCCGGTGCGTTCACCGGTGCGTCCACCGGTGTGCCCGCCGGTGCGTCCACCGGTGCGTCCACCGGTGTGCCCGCCGGTGCGTCCACCGGTGCGTCCACCGATGCGCCGGCCGGTGCGCCCGCCGGTGCGTCCACCGGTGCGCCCGCCGGTATGGAGCCGGCCCACAGAAGAAGCGCCAGGAGTGCGCTCATGACGCCACGCATGACAACACCCTCCTCCCCGTCAGCGGCCGGCGAATGAGAGGCGGCGGACCAGCAGGGCGTTGGCCAGCCACAACAGCGCGATGTAGCCCGCCATGACCAGGAAGTGCCGGAGCACCGGCGCGCCGTCGCCGAAGTAGCCTGCGTGCAGCAGCTCCACCGACGGCCGGGTGGGAAGCCAGACCTGTACGTTCCAGATCCCCGGCTTCGCCAGAACCCACGACATGGTGGAGGAGAACATGATCAGGAGGAGGATCGGCGTTCCCCCCACCGCCAGCGCGCGCATGTCCTTGAACAGGAGGCCCATCAAGGTGCCGAAGGCCACCGCGAACAGCGTAAGCGCCAGGTAAGCGCCGAACCAGAGGAGCGGACGGGCGGGGGCCCGGCTCATGATCAGCGGGATGAGCAGCCCGAAGACCAGGCTCACCGCAGTCCTCAGGCCGCTCTTCACCAGCACCACCTGCCAGGGGCGGACGGGCGTCAGGAACAGCGCCTCCAGCTGCCGCTTCTCCTTCTCCTCCGCGAGCGTCTGCGCGGTGAGGCTCCAGCTGACGAAGTAAGGGGCCATGATGAACAGGAGCGAGGCCAGGATCTCGTGGGTGCCGGCCGGCATGGCCAGCTTCATCGTGATGCCCAGGACCGGGATGATGGCCACAAAGATCGTGACCAGGGGATTCCGCACCATATCCAGCAGCTGCGCCTGCGCCAGCGCGATCAGTCTCATGCCAGTTCCCTCCCCGTCGTCCGCAGAAAAACCTCGGCGAGCGTGGCCTCCTCGGTGTGCAAGGCCAGCAGCGTCCCCTCCGCCCGATACCGCGCCACCGCCTCGATCCAGGCCGCCTCCTCCAAGGGCCACTGCAGGGTCTCGGTCTCGGTCCCCGCGCCCCGGGCGACCGTCACCCGAACGGCGCGGCGCCCGTGCCGCGCCTTCAGGGCGGCCGGTGAATCGCAGGCGACCAGCCTTCCCCGGTCCAGGATGGCCACCCGGTCGCACAGCGCCTCCACCTCGGCCATGTCGTGGCTGGCGATCACCAGGGTCCGGCCCCGGGCCCGCAGCTCCCGGATCAACTGGTGGAACGCGGCGGTGGCGGCGGGGTCGAACCCCGACGTGGGCTCATCCAGGATGATCAACTCGGGATCGTGCAGCAGGGCCCGGGCCAGGGCCACCCGCTGCCGCTCCCCCTTCGACAGGCTGCCGGCGCGCCGGCGGGCGAGGCCGGCCACCCCCGTGGTCGCCAGGGCCCGTTCCACACGGTCTGCGGCCAATCCGTTCAGGCTCGCGAAGAGCCGCAGGTTCTCCCCCACCGTCAGCCGCTCGAACAGGCCCGCGCCCTCAGGCAGCACCCCCATCCGGGCCCGCACGCGGTCGGGCTGGGTCCACGGGTCGACGCCCATCACGCGCACCTGACCGCCAGTCGGCGGTGCCATGCCGGCCAGCAGCCGGAGGGCGGTGGTCTTGCCGGAGCCATTGGGACCCAGCAGCCCGAGGGTCTCCCCCGGAGCCACGTGCAGGTCCACCCCGTCGAGCGCGATGACCTGGTTGAACCGCTTGGTCACCTGAGTCAGGGTAATCACGCCCGTCACCTCCGCCCCGATCATCGCGCGACCGGGGCGGGCGATTCCGCCTCTGCCGGATAACTGGCGTATAAGCGGCGACAACTGGCTGATCGTATGGGTAGAATTGTTTATATTATAGTATCTATCATTATTATCAAATATGGCCGGATCAAGTTCCGGCTGCACCGCGAGCTCACCGACGACCCGATCAAGAGCGGCAGGAGGTGCGAAGGTGACGACAGACGCTGTGGTCGCGGTCCGCAACCTGTACAAGGGCTACGGCCACCACCTGGCTGTCAGCGATGTCTCCCTCGAGGTCCGGCGCGGTGAGGTGTTCGGCATCCTCGGCCCGAACGGCGCCGGCAAGACGACGTTAATTGAAATGATGTGCGGTCTCCGGGTACCCACGTCCGGCACGGTCCGGGTATTCGGGCTGGATCCCCGGACCCAGCAACGCGAGGCGACCAGCCGCCTGAGCGTCCAGCCGCAGAAGGCCGGCCTCTTCGAACACCTGACCGTGCAGGAGACCCTGCAGTTGTTTGCCAGTTTCCATGAGAACCCCGAGCCGGTGGCATCGGTCCTCGCGTCCATTGGCCTCGTCGAACAGCGGAAACTGCCCGTAAAGCGCCTCTCCGGGGGCCAGCGACAGCGACTGCTGCTGGGGTGCGCGCTGATCTCAAGAAGTGAACTGCTGTTCCTCGACGAGCCCACCGGCAGCCTGGATCCCCAGGCCCGCCGCCAGCTCTGGGAGATCATCGTGGAGCGGAAACAGCGGGGCAGGACCATCATCCTGACCACCCACTCCATGGAGGAGGCGCAGGCCCTCTGCGACCGCATCGCGATCATGCACAGAGGCCGCATCCTGGCCATGGGCACCCAGCAGGAGCTGATGGCGCGGTATCTGCCCGAGCAGGTCATCACCTTCGAAATGGCGTCGCCCCCCGACGAAGTGCGCCTGAAGGTCCTTCGGGGTGTGCTCCAGGTCGTGGTCACGCCGTCGGCCGGCAGGTACGTCGTCCGCGTGCGCACCGCACAGCCGGATGAGACACTCCGCCGGCTCATGGATCCCGGGGCCTTTCCCGCAGCCAGGGGATTCCGCATGGAACAGGCGACGCTGGAAGACCTGTTTCTCCTGCTGGTCGGGCAGCCGCAGGAGAAGAAGGAGGCCATATGATCAACGCTCGAGCCTTCCATCAACTCGCGCTGGCCAACTGGCGCGAACTCACCCGCGACTACAAGGTGATCATCTACCTGTTCGTCCCCCCGCTGCTCACCCTGCTGGTCTTCCCCCTGATTGCCACCATGACGAGGGAGGAGGCCCGCATCACCCTCGTCCTCCCGGCGGACGCCGCCCAGAGCGTCCGCGCCGTGGCCGCGCAGCTCCAGGCCAGCCGGGACCTCACGTTCGAGGTGGTAGGCGGCCCTGAGGGCCGCCGGCGGCAGGAGAGCGGGGCGTTCGAGGCGGGCTCCACCAGACGGCCCCCCTCCAGGTAGCAGACGCGCGAAGCCGCCTGCAGGATGCGGAGGTCGCCGAAGGTGGCCGCCAGCACCGCCTTCCCCGCCTCGGCCTCCTCGGCGACCGTGAACGCGATGAGGCTGGCGCTCTCGCTGTCGATATCGCCGGCGGACTCGTCCAGCAGCAGCACGGCGGGATCGTGAATCAGCGCCCGCGCCAGCCTGAGGCGCGCCGCCTCGCCCGGGGTGAGCCGGTCGACCCGCACATCAAGCCGGCCGCCCAGGTCGAGCCGTTGCAACAGCTCCACCGCCCGCTGCCCAGGCACGCCCCAGAATCGGGCGAACGTGCTCAGGTTTTCCCGGACCGTCAGCCGCTCCATCAGGCCCCAGGCCTCGCCCGCAGCGCCGACCCGGGCGAGGCTTTCCGCCGTCCCGGCCGGATGGCCGCCCAGGGTGACGGTGCCGCCCTCCACCGGCTGCTGGCCCAGCAGGGCGCGCATCAGCGTGGTCTTTCCGCTGCCCCTGCTGCCGACCACGGCCACCAGTTCGCCCGGCTTCACGTGCAGATGGATGTCGGTCAGCTTGCCCGCGACGGTCAGGCTGATTACGCGAATCATGGAAATTCCCCCACTTCCCCGTATTCGATTCCAGCACGCCGCCGCGATTCCTGCCCCCACCGAAAAACGGCGACCGCCAGCGGCGGTCGCCGTCCTGTGCTGTTGTCCACTTAGTACCGGAAGCGATGGACCTGAGTCAGGAGTTCCCGGGAAAGGCCGGCCAGCCGTTCGCTGGACTCCGCGATGGCGGCCGCGCCCGCGGTCAGCTCCTCTGTGGAAGCCGAGACTTCCTCGGCCGCGGCGGCCGTCTGCTGCGTCGATGCGGCAATTACCGCCACGGCTTCCATCACCGAATCCGAGCTGGCGGCCATTTCCTCCGCGGCGGCGGAGTTCTCCTCGGCGACCGCGGCCATCTCGGACACGATGGTCTGGATGCCCCGGCTGTCCTCGACCAGCCGCTCGGTCGCCTGGACCAGCCCTGCGACGTGTTCCTGGGTGTTGCCGACCACCTCGACGATGCACCCCAGCCCCTGCTCGCCTGACCGGGCCATCTCGACGCCGGCGGCAACCTGCGAGCTGACCGCGGTCATGCTCTCGACCGCCCGGGCGGTGCTCGTCTGAATCTGGTGGATCAGGGAGGCGATTTCGCTGGCAGAGGCAGCGGACCGTTCGGCAAGCACGCGCACCTCGTCCGCGACCACGGAGAAGCCCCGCCCGTGCTCGCCGGCCCGTGCGGCCTCAATGGCCGCATTCAGGGCCAGGAGATTGGTCTGGTCCGCGATGCTGGTGATCGCCTCGGTGATCGCGCCGATCTGCTGTGACAGCTCGCCCAGGCCCGCGACCTGTTCCGCGGTGGCAGATACGCTGGCCTGAATCGTCTCCATGCTGCGGACGGACTGCAGCACGGTGGTCTGGCCCTCCTTCGCCGTGGAGAGGGCGTCCGCTGCCAGGCCGTTCACCTCCCTCAGGTGTTCCGAGGCCAGCGACAACTGTTTCAGCATGCTCGCCACCTCGGAAGCGGCCTGCTCCGCCTGCCTGGCCTGCTCCTCGGCCCCGCCGGCCACCTGGGCGATGGCGGCCCGCAGTTGCCGCATCTGCGTCTGGATGTTCTCTGCCGCGCTGGCCTGCTCGCCGCTCCCCTGTGCGATCTGGGAGATGGCCTCAGCCACCATGGCAGCCGAATCGGACATGGCCTCCGTCGTGCGATGCAGTTCGCCCGCCGTTTCGGTCACGGCGCCGGAGGTGTCGGCGACGGCGGCAATCAACCCGCGCAGCGCGGGCACCATCTGCCGCATGGAACGGCAAATCTGGCCCACCGAGTCACTGGCGTCGTACGGCAGATCCGACTCCGTCAGGTCGCCGCCGGCAGCCTTGACGATCGCCACCTCCACCTGACCGAGAATGTTGCCGATGGTCCTCACGATGACGAAGGCAAGGAGGAGTACGGCGATGCCGTAGCCGGTCATGAGGCCCAACACAACGACCCGCTGCCGGTTCGTCGCCTCAACGGTATCCATCTCCTGGTGGATGGCCGCCTCGTCCACGAAGCTGCCGATGGCGCCGGCCGCCTCGATGTAATCGTCCATGAGGACCATGAGCTTGGGAAGGCGTGCCTGCAACTGCGTCTGGCTCAGACCGTCCAGCGAGCGGGTGGCTTCCTCCACCGCGCCGTACGCTTCCCGGAGCGCGCTCGAAAGCCGCCGCCCCTCGTCGCTGTCGGCGCTCACGGTCAACCAGTCCATCATGTCAGCGGCGCTCTCCCGGTGCCGCTCGAACTCCCTGAAGTAGTCCAGGTTTCCCGTTGACGCGTAGGCCCACAGGTTTCGCGCCTGACCTTCGATGTGGACGTGCAGCTGGGCAGACTTGATCTGGGCCATACGGAGATCGTTCGCCAGGTCGTCATACTGCTCCCGCTGAGCGTCAAGGGTCTTCACTACCATGACGATGCTCGATATCAGCACTGCTGCGAGTACCACAAAGCCGACAACCAGTTTCTCACGCAGACCCCATCGCACCCCGGGGCTCATCTCCTTCCGCCACGTTTTCATGTGCTACCATTATATTACCTTTATATTATAGCGCTTCGTCAGACCCTGAGGTACTTAAATAACGAGATCTTGAGTGCCAGGTGCACGATCGCACGTCAAGACTATCAGCGCCCTGCACACCCTGAGCGGGATGCCGCCGCCGCAGCGCCGTCTTGCCGTTGAGCGCATGAACAGCCCCAGCCTCGGCTGAGGCCGGGGCGGATGAAAGCGACCGAACCCCACCAGCAAGTCTGCAAGACGACGCCCCATCCTCCACGCATGAGCGCCACCCCCCGTTCCGAGGGTGGCGCTCACGCATCCCGGGCCAGCAGTGCCGGGCCCTGATCTTATGCGGTGCAGAGACCCTGTTACACGGTACCCTCAGCAATCGCCTTGCCGGTGAGGTAGCCGAAGGTCAGGCAGTTCATGCCGTAGTTGTGGCCGGCCACCAGGAAGTTGTAGACGTTGGCGTAGGTGTCGCCCATCATGATGCCGACGCAGTACAGGCCCGGGATCGGGTTGTCGTTCTCGTCGCACACCTGGTTGTGGATGTTGGTCCTCAGCCCGCCGCAGACCGTCAGGAACTGGGGCTTGTGCCACTTCGCCCCGTAGAAGGGCGGCTGCTCGATGGGAACCAGCAGTTCAGGCCGCTTGTGGTAATCCTCGTCGACGCCCTTGTGGCAGAACTCGTTGTAGCGCCTGATGGTCGCCAGCGTCGCCTCCAACGGCAGGCCCAGCTTCTGGATGACCTCCTCGACAGTATCGCCCTTCACGAAGGTGCCGTCCTCGACGTTCTGCTCCCAGGTCGCGATAACCTCGTCGGGCGGGATCGGATCGGTGTTGAGGGACATAAGGAACGAGTACCAGGGCTGCATCGCCTCGGCGTAGTTCTGGGCCCAGATGCAGTACGCCTCCATGTCGGGCTGGCGCATCTGCTGGATGGCCGCCAGCGGTCCGTTCACGTCCTCGTTGCCGTAGCGGTAACCATTCTTGTTGACCACGAGGCCCCGGTGCGAGCCGAGCGGCTGGTTGGATGCGTACCAGCAGCCCTGGATCATGGGCGCACACGGCTCGGTCTTCTGCCACGCGGCGCCGACCCACAGGGCCATCTTGTGGCCGTCGCCCGGGTACAGGCCGCCGATCTTGAAGGTGGTGTCATAACCCTGGGAGCCGGTGTCGTCCAGCAGCGGCAGGGCCATCGGGCAGTACTTGGTCATCATCTCCCGGTCGGCGGAGAAGTCGCCGGTGGCCAGGACGATGGCCTTCTTGCCCACGAACTTCGTGTACTTGCCGTCCTCGCCCTGGGCGATCACGGCGGTCACCCGGCCGGTGTTGTTGTTCTCCCGCACGAGCTGCTTGGCGACCGTCTTGTAGTAGAACGCCACACCGGCCTTCTTCGCCGTATCCTCCAGGACCGTGACCACGGCCTGGGCGCTCATGCCGGGGACGCTCCAGACCGGGCTGCTCTCCGAGCTGAAGAAGCCGTGCGCGCCAACGGGCGTGTGCATCGGCCCGAAATCCGGCTCCCAATTGTCCATCTCGAAGGCGGGCGTGTACCCGTACTGCGCCATCTTGTCGATGAGCCAGTCCATCACGGGCGGGGCATTGTTGTACCACTTGTACCACTTATCGGTGTCGATGTTGTACGAGGCGTTGGAGAACTCCCGCCGGAAGAACCGGTCCACGTCGTAGCGTTCGAGCCCGGCGGCCTCCATCGCCTTGCTCCACGGCGCGTGGAACGAACCACCGCGGAAGACGGGGCCCGAACTGGCCGCGATCAGCACAACCTTGGCGCCGTGCTCCGCCGCGGAGTTGGCCGTCACCAGGCCAGAGACGCCCGCGCCGACCACGATGATGTCGGCCTCCACCGTGTTCGCGATCTCGCTGTCTGGGATCGGATCGGGGGGAATCTCGAAGCTCCACTTCTTCGACGCGAGGTCAGCCGTCATCACGTCCGGTGCAGCTGCCCTGGCGGACGGCTCGGGGGCCGGCTGCGCAGGCGGCGTCTCGCTCACGACCTCAGGACTCCCGCACGCCGCCAGGATGCCGCCACTGGCGAGAGTCACGCCGAGGAGGCCAGCATCTCTCAGGAACTCACGCCGCGAGGTACCCTTGATCTGCTTCTCCGGGGACTTCATGCGAGGCACTCCTTTCGCGACGCTCCCGCCGCACCTCTGTCCGGCAAGGCAGCCGGATCCAAGAAGCGTCGAAGTTCTCGGTCTAAAACGTACCCCCAGTACGCCCCGCAGTCCATGAAACGTGTTGCTCAATTTCGGGTAACTGACGGATCAGCGACTTACCAGAGTAGCCACTCGGCAGATGGTCTACCCCGTACCGGCTGAGAGGCCGAAAGCCGCATGCCGTCCCCTCCACCTGAGAACGCCGAATAGACCAGTGCGTCAAACAACATTCGATTTCCCCTTCCCTCCACCCCGCCAAGTCAGCGCTCATGCCGGCACACCAAGAAGAGCGCCACCCCCCGTTCCGAAGGTGGCGCTCACGCATCCCGGGCCAGCACTACCGGGACCTGATCTTATGCGGTGTGTTCCGATCCTCGATCATCCGCTGCGCAGACCGGTTGGTATGGCACGTCGCGCAGTGGTTGATCTGCTCGCCGTGCGAAATGTGGCACGTCTGGCACTCGAACACGCCCATGTTGGTTCCGTGCGGATTCCACTCCCCCAGCCAGTCCGTGCCGAGGGCGACCCACTCCCTGCTGATGTGGCACTGGGTGCACATCTCGTCGCCGTACTCCCGCTTGGGCAGGGTTCCGTCTGGAAGGATCTGGTAGTTGCCGGTAATGGCGTCGATCCCGAACTGAATCTCCTCCTGGAGCGTGACGTTGTGGCAGTCCTTACAGTGAACCCCCGCCTGATAGTGCACGTTGTCCAGGTGGTTGCTCGTGTAGTACGACTCGACGTTCGGCTCCATGATGTGGCAGGTGACACAGAAGTCGGGGTTGGTGTTGGACTGGTGGAGGGCTGCGCCGCCGACACCGCCGAACAGCGCCAGGACGACGACCAGAATGCCGATCGCGATCTTCCACCGACTGCGACGCCGCGGTGCTGAGTTTCCTGAGGTCATGCCTGGCTGTCACCCTTCCCTCGTCGTAATGCGTGCCGGTGGCAGCGCCCAAGAGACCCTGCTACACGGTACCCTCAGCGATCGCCTTGCCGGTCAGGTAGCCCATGGTCAGGCAGTTCATGCCGTAGTTGTGGCCGGCCACCAGGAAGTTGTAGATGTTCGCGTAGGTGTCGCCCACCATGATGCCGACGTTGAACAGGCCCGGAATCGGCTGGTCGTTCTCGTCGCACACCTGCATGTTGATGTTGGTGCGCAGACCGCCACAGACGGTGAGGAAGGTGAGACCCGACATGAAGGCGCCGTAGATGGGCCCCTCCTCGATGGGCACCAGCAGCTCCGGCCGCTTGTGGTAGTCCTCGTCGTAGCCCTTGTGGCACAGCTCGTTGTACCGGCGCACCGTGGCGAGCGTCGTCTCCAGCGGCAGGCCCAGCTTCTGGATGACCTCCTCGACGGTGTTCCCCTTGACCATCTCGCCGTCGGCCACGGCCTGCTCCCACTCCTCCTTGATGGCCTCCGGCGGAATGGGCTCGTCCCGCTCGTCCATCCCGAAGCGGAACCAGGGCCCGCCCTTCTCGGCGTAGATGTGGCTCCAGATGCAGTACGCGGCCATGTCGGGCTGGCGGATCTGCTGAATGGCCGCCAGCGGGCCGTTCATGTCCTCGTTCGCGTACCGGTGGCCCAGCTTGTTGACCACCAGGCCGCGGTGCGAGCCATACGGCTGGTTGGCCGCCACCCAGGAGCCCTGGATCATCGGCGCGTTCGGGTAGGTCTTCTGCCACGCGGCGCCCACCCACAGGCCCATCTTGTGCCCGTCGCCCGGGTACAGGCCGCCGAACTTGAAGGTGGTGTCATAACCCTGTGAGCCGGTGTCGTCCAGCAGCGGCATGGCCCACGGGCAGTACTTGGCCATCATTTCCCTGTTGGCGGAGAAGTCGCCGGTGGCCAGGACGATGGCCTTGTGGCCCACGTACTTGGTGTACTTGCCGTCCTCGCCCTGGGCGATCACGGCGGTCACCCGGCCGGTATTGTTGTTCTCGCGCACCAGCTGCTTGGCCACGGTCTTCCAGAAAATCTGGACGCCGCTCTCCTCCGCGGTGACCGCCAGCCGCTTCGCCACGGCCTCGGCGCTCAGGCCGGGAATGCTCCACACGGGGGTTTCATCGGAGCTGTAAAAGCCATGCGAACCCGCCGGCGTGTGCATCGGGCCGAAATCGGGATCCCAGTTGCCCTTCTCGAACCCCACCCGGTAGCCGACGGCCTCCATCTTGTCGATGAGCCAGTTGATGGCCGTCTCGGCGTTGTTGTAGAACTTGTACCACTTGTCCTGGTCGACGTTGTAGGAGGCGTTGGAGAACTCCCGCCGGAAGAACCGGTCCACATCGTACCGTTCGAGCCCGGCGGCCTCCATCGCCTTGCTCCACGGCGCGTGGAACGAACCGCCGCGGAAGATGGGACCAGAGCTGGCGGCGATCAGCACAACCTTGGCGCCGTGCTCCGCCGCGGAGTTGGCCGTCACCAGACCCGAGATGCCGCCGCCGACCACGATGACGTCGGCCTCCACCGTGTTCGCGATCTCGCTGTCCGGGATCGGATCGGGGGGAATCTCGAAGCTCCACTTCTTCGACGCGAGGTCAGCCGTCATCACGTCCGGCCCAGTTGCCCCGGCGGAGGGCTCAGGGGTCTGGGACGCGGGTGGGGTCTCACTTACAACTTCGGGGCTTCCGCACGCTGCCAGGATGCCGCCGCCGGCCAGGGTCACGCCGAGCAGACCGGCGTCTCTCAAGAACTCCCGCCTGGAGGTACCGCTGGTCTGCTTCTCCCGGGACTTCATGTGAAGCGCTCCTTTCGCGACGCTCCCACCGCACACTCTGTCTGGCAAGCAAGGCAGTTGGCTTTACGTAGCGGAAGCGTCGAAGTACTTAGTCTCAACTGTACAGGGCAAATCCCATGAAGTCCATGAAGAAAGTTGCTTAATTCCAAGGCAGTGGTTTGTTCGCCGTTTCACCATAGTACCTACTCGTTAGTTTGTGGACCCCGGCAACTCTGCAGGTGAAACAAAGCCTCATGCTGCCCTCTCCATTTGGGAGAGACAGATAGACTAATGCGTCACACAACCCGCACTTGTTCACCCTGCCAAGACCCTTCACGGCAGCAGCTCCGGCTCCTGCTCCAGCAGCACGCCGAAGCGCCGCAGCACCTCGTCCTGCACCTTCTGCCGGAACCGCAGCAGGTCGGCGGTGCTGCCCGCTGCCCGGTTCACCAGCACCAGCGCCTGGGCCGGCCAGGTTCCCATGCCGGTCTCGGCGTCCGTAACGCCCCGAAAGCCCGCCTGGTCGATCAGCCAGCCGGCCGCCAGCTTCACCCCGCCCCCGGGAACGGGCCAGTGCGGCATGTCGGGGTACCGGCCCAGCAGTTCCGCGGCGTGCCGGTCCGAGACGATCGGGTTGCGGAAGAACGACCCGCTGTTCGCGACCTGCGCCGGGTCGGGCAGCCTGGCACGCCGGATGGCGATGACCGCATCCCGCACCTGCTGCAGGGTGGGCCGGCTGAGCCCGCGCTCCGCCAGGTATCGGGCCAGCGAGGGGTAGAATGGCCCCCGGGGCTGCTCCCGCACCAGCCGGAGCGTCAGCGCGGTGATGAAGAAACGCCCCCGGTCCGCCTGGTTGAAGCGGGACCGGCGGTAGCCGAACCCGCACTCCGCCGCGGGAATGCGCACGAAGCGCCTGGCCTTCCGGTCGTAGGCCTCCACCGAGACCAGCGCGTCGGCGACCTCCTGCCCGTAGGCCCCCACGTTCTGGACCGGCGTGGCCCCGGCGGTGCCGGGGATCAGGCTGAGCCGCTCGATGCCCGCCGCCCCCGCCGCCACCGAGCGCGCCACCACCGAATCCCAGTTCTCGCCGGCCCCCACAGTGAGGCGCACCTGGCCGCCCTCCTCCGCCAGCTCAAATCCCGGGATCCGGTTGACCAGCACCAGGCCCGCGAAGCCCTCATCCCGCCAGATGATGTTGCTGCCCCCGCCCACCATGATCACCGGCAGGTTCCGGGCCTCGGCCCATGCCACCCCCTCCACGACATCGGCGGGGCTGTGCACGTGCGCCAGGTAGGCAGCCGGACCCCCCAGGCGCATCGTCGAGTAGCCGCGCAGGGAAACCCGCTCCTGAATGTCCAGTGCTGCGATGCCGGTTACCCCCTTCCCGTGCGTAGCCTATGCTGCCCGAAGGCAGTCCAACCGCAGGGAACGGTTCCATGTGGGGAGGACGGGATCCTGCTTCGGGCTGCGGCGCAGGGGATGCGGCGCCACGGCGCCCGAGAAAAGCGCGACCCCCGCGAAAGGGGGTGGCGCAATCAGCTTCCGGTCTGATGGGCCTAGATCGTTCCCTCGGCCAGGGCCTTGCCCGTCAGGTAGCCGAACGTGAGGCAGTTGGCGCCCAGGTTGTTGCCGGCCAGCTGGAAGGTGTACATGTTGGCGTAGTAGTCGCCCACCATGGACCCGACGTTGAACAGACCCGGAATGGGCTGGTCGTTCTCGTCGCACACCTGCATGTACTCGTTGGTCCTGAGGCCGCCCAGCACGGTGAGGAACCACGGCTTCCACGGCGCGCCGTAGAAGGGAGGCTCGTCGATCGGAATCAGCAGCTCCGGCCGCTTGTGGAAGTCGTCGTCGTAGCCCTTGCGGCACAGCTCGTTGTACCGGTCGATGGTCGCCTTCGTCTCGGCCAGCGGCAGACCCAGCTTCTGGATGACCTCGTCGATGGTGTCACCCTTCACCATTTCGCCGCTCTCCACGAAGTCATCCCAGATCCTGATCATCTCCTCCGGCGGGGTGGGCGGCTTGTGGTAGAACGTGCCGTGCAGGTACCAGGGCGCGGCCTCCTCAGCGTACCGCACGCTCCAGATGCCGTACACCGTCATGTCGGGCTGGTGCATGGCCGCAAAGCTCGCGTACGAGTCGTTGACGTCCTCGTTGCCGAAGCGCTCGCCCCGCTTGTTGACGATCAGCCCGCGGTGGCTGCCATACGGGCGGTTCGCACCGCGCCAGTGGGCCGTGAGCATCGGCGTGCAGGGGTACGTCCGCTGCCAGGCCGCGCCCACCCAGAGACCCATCTTGTGGCCGTCGCCCGGCATCAGGCCGCCGATCTTCAGGGTGTTGTCGTAGCCCATGTCGCCGGTGTCATCCAGCAGCGGGATGACCATCGGGCAGTACTTCGCCATCATCTCCCTGTCGGTGGAGAAGTCGCCGGTGGCCAGGACGATGCCCCGGGTGCCGACGAACTTGGTGTACTTCCCGTCCGGCCCCTGCGCGATCGCCGCGGTGACCCGGCCGGTGTTGTTGTTCTCGCGCACGAGCTGCTTGGCCACGGTCTTGTAGAAGAACTGGACGCCCGCCTCCCTGGCCTCAGCCTCCAGTACGTTGGTGACGGCCTCGGCGCTCATGCCGGCCTGCGTCTCGGCCTCGTCCTTGATCCAGTTGTGCGCGGAGATGGGCTGGTGCATCGGATCGCCCGGGTGATCGTTGGTCCGCTCGAAGACCGTCCAGTAGCCGTGCTTTTCCATCTTGTCGATCAGCCAGTTCATCGCCGTTTCGGCGTTGTTGTAGAACCTGTACCACTTGCGCTGGTCGACGTTGTAGGAAGCCTTCGTCAGGTCCTCGCGGAGGAATTCGACGTCGTAGGGCTCGACCCCGTTCTCGGCGAAAGCCCGGCTCCTGGGAGCATGGAACGAGCCGCCGCGGAACACCGGCCGCGAGCTGGCGGCTACCAGAACCACCTCTGCACCGTGCTCAGCCGCCGAGAGCGCCGTCACCAGGCCCGACACGCCGGCGCCGATGACCACCACATCCGCGGTCACCGTATTGGCGATCTCGCTTTCCGGAATCGGATCGGGGGGAATCTCGAAAGACCACTTCTTCTGCGCGAGTTCAGCCGTCATCACGTCGGGCGCGCCGTTGACCGCGGGCGGAGGAGCCTGTTCGGGCGAAGGGGCGGGCGGCGTCTCCGACACGACCTCCGGGCTGCCGCAGCCCGGCAGGAGTGTAGCTCCGGCAATCGCTGCACCGAACAAACCTGCGTCCCTCAGAAACTCGCGTCTTGTCGTACCCTGGCGGGACCCCTTCTGTGCGCTCATGCCATCAACCCCTTTCTGCGTCTCTGAACCGGGCAGGGCCTGGAGCGCAGCCACTCCACCTACGCTCCCGCTTACGAGGGTAGGCCAGTGCTTCCCGCGCGTCTATGCATCTTGGGTACTGGTGGTCCAAACAGACTACCCCGCTGCGGGAATATTGCACACATTGGATAACCATCTGCAACATCCGTTGCCATGCACAGTCATAAGGGGATACCGGCATGGGCACCCCCTTTTCGCTTGCCTTCTACCTGAACACCAGCGTTCGATCACACAGCGGGATCCGCAGGCAGCCAAATCGTGAACGTGCTCCCCTCCCCCACCCGGCTCTCGCAGGTGATGCGCCCGCCGTGAAGCGCCGCAACGCGGGCCGCGATGGCCAGCCCCAGCCCGGCGCCGCCGTTCCGGCGCGAGCGGGACCGGTCGGCCCGGTGCAGCGGGGTGAAGAGGTGCGGCAGCTGCTCCTGCGGAATGCCCTCGCCGGTGTCGGCCACGGCGATGGCAACGGCTTCGCCTGCCCGGCTCCAGGTCAGGCGAATCTGCCCGCCGGGGGGCGTGTGGCGCAGGGCGTTGGCGACGAGGTTGTCGATGGCGCGGCCCAGCAGGTCCGGGTCAACGTGGGCCGTGAGGTCGGGCCCCTCCGCCGACAGGGCCACCCCCTTCTGCTCCGCCTGGGGGGCGAACGCCGCCAGGGTGGCCCGCAGGAACTCGGCCAGGTCCACCGGCCGCAGGGCCGCCCTGGCCTCGGGCAGCTCCAGCCGGGAGAACTGGAACAGATCCTCCACCAACCGCTCCACCTCCGCGGTCTTCCGGAGGATCACCTCGGCGTAGTGCGCCGCCTTCTCGGGCTCCCGGGCGAGGCCGTCACGCAGCCCCTCGGCAAAGGCGCGCACCGAGGAGAGCGGCGTGCGCAGGTCGTGGCCGATGGCCGCGATGAGCTGCCGGCGCTCCTCCTGCAGGGCCGCCTGCCGCTCCAGGGCGGCCTGCAGCCGGTCTCGCATCGCGGCGAAGGCCTGTCCCAGGGCATCCAGCTCCCGCACCCGCGAGCGGGGCAGCGCAAAGTCCAGGTCGCCCTCCGCCACCGCCGCTGTGGCCGCCTCCAGCGCCTTCAGCGGGCGCAGCACGGCCCGGCCGGTCCAGGCCAGCACCCCCACCAGCAGGCCGAGCAGCGTGGCCATGGCCAGGCCGAAGCCCACCCTGGCCGCCGCGCTCATCCCCGAGAGCGCTGCCTCGGGCCAGACCCAGAGCACCATCAGGCCCACCGGCTCCCCCTCCCGGTAGAGGAGCCTCACCCGCTGGCTCGGCTCCACGCGCAGGCCGCTGCCCACCAGGACGCCGTCCTCCACCGACGGGCTGGCGTAGCGCACCCGGTCGTCGAGGTCACGCACCTCCAGGGCGAAGGACCACCTGGCGTCCAGGGCCGCCAGCGCCGCGGCGAACCCGGGGTCTTCCAGTTCCTCCCATCGGTCCGTCACCAGCCGGGCGACCGCCTGCTCGGCCTCCTCCACCTCCCCCGCCGCGAGACTGATGGTGCTGAGGTTCAGGGCCACCGTGCCGACCAGCCCGCCCCCCAGGGCCAGCAGGGGCAGCAGCAGGGCGGCCAGCACCGCGGTCAGGGCCAGGGCACGCAGGCTGTAGCGGCGGGTCATCGCGCCACCCCCGCGAACCGGTAGCCCAGGCCCCGCACGGTCTGGATGAACTGCGGCCGGGCGGGGTCCGGCTCGATCTTCTCCCTAATCCTGCCGATGTGCACCGTGACCGTACGGGGGTCGCCGTAGTCGCCCCACACCCGGTCGTAGATCTGCTCCCGGCTGAAGACCTGGCCCGGGTGAGCGGCCAGGAAGATCAAGACCTCCAGCTCCTTCGCGGTCATCTCTACCTCCCGGCCGTCCCGCCAGACCCGGTACGCCTTCGGGTCGATGGTCAGCGGCCCGAACTGCCACCGGCCGGAGGTCGGGCGGTAGCGGCGCAGGAGGGCCTTCACCCGCGCGACCACCTCCGGCGGGCTGAAGGGCTTGGTCACGTAATCGTCGCCGCCGAGGCCCAGGCCGCGGATCTTGTCGGCGTCCTCGCCCCGGGCGCTGAGAAAGAGGATCGGCACGTCGCTGACGGCCCGAATCGCCCGGCAGACCTCGAAGCCGCTCATGCCCGGCAGCATCACGTCCAGCACGACGCAGTCGTAGGCGCCGTCCCGCACCCGGGCCACGGCCTCCTCTCCGGTCTCCACGCCGGTCACAGCGTACCCCTCGGCCTCCAGGTAGTCGGTGAGGATCTCAATCAGCTCGGGTTCGTCGTCGGCCACGAGGATCTGCGGCTGCATGAGCGGGCACACCACCTTTGTTTACGTATTCTTTATCTCCCGTTGACCTTCGCCGGCCAGGCCTGTGATCTTCGTCTGGCAGACTGGGTCTCGGGAGGTGAGCCTTATTTATGGAAGCGATTCGTGCAGAAGGGCTTGTGCGCCGCTTCGGCCGGGTCGAGGCGGTGAAGGGCATCGACCTCGCCGTCCGCCGGGGCGAGTGCCTGGGCCTGCTGGGCCACAACGGCGCCGGCAAGAGCACCACCGTCCGGCTGCTGCTGGGGCTCATCCGGCCCACCGCCGGCCGGGCCCTGGTCCTCGGGCAGCCGGCCGGGCACCCGGCGGTGCGCGCCCGGGTGGGCTACTCGCCCGAGACCCCCCATTTCTACCCCTTCCTCACCGCCCGGGAGACCCTGGACTTCTTCCGCAAGCTGAGCGGCCTCGGGCCCGAAGAGGCCGATCTGGACGGCATCCTGGACCTGGTGGGCCTCGGCGGGGCCGCCCGGCAGCGGGTGGGCGGCTTCAGCAAGGGCATGATCCAGCGGCTGGCGGTCGCACAGGCGCTGGTGGGCGATCCGGAGGTGCTCTTCCTGGACGAGCCCAGCTCGGGCCTGGATCCCGCCGGCCGGGTGGCCATGCGGAACCTCATCCGCCGCCTGAAGGAGGCGGGCAAGACCATCTTTCTCAACACCCACATCGTCAGCGACGTGGCACAGGTGGCCGACCGCGTGGCCTTCATGAAGGCCGGGCGGCTCGTCGCGGTGGAGCCGCCGGCGGGCGACCTGGAAGCCCGGTTCCTGGCCCTCATGGAAGGAGGCGAAGCGGATGGCCTCGGCGCTTGATGCGATGCAAGGGGCGCGCCCGGTGACGGTGGCGCTCAACGTGGTCCGGGAGAACCTGCGCAGCCGGGGAACCTACGTCCTGACGGCGGTCGGCCTCCTGCTGATGTTCCTGCTGCTGGTCAGCAGCGGCGGCTCGGTGCGGGACGCCGCGGGGAACGAGCTGACGGCCCATGCCGCCGGCGCCATGCGCGTGGGCTTCGCCATGGCCGGCTTCCTCGGGGCCGTGGTGACGGTGGTGCTCAGCATGAGCACCGTTCCCCGGGAGTTCGAGCGGGGCACCGCCGAACTGCTTCTGGTCCGCCCCGTGCCCCGGTGGCAGGTCGGCGCGGGCTTCCTCCTGGGGAATATTCTCAGCGGATGGCTCTTTCTCCTGGTACTGGCAGTGCCGCTCTTCCCGGCGCTAACGGTGCGCGGCGGCCAGGACCTGGTGCCTGCGCTGCTGCTGGCCCTGCCCGGGCTCCTGCTGAACATCGCCGCGGTTGCGGCGGTGACGACGCTGTGCTCGGTGTGGCTGCCCGGTCCGGCGGCCGGTTTCCTGGGGCTCCTGGCCTACGGTCTGGGCGTCTTCGGGCCGGAACTGTCCGCCCTGGTCGCGCTGTCCGACGCCTGGTGGGTCCCCTTCGCGCGCCTGGGCCTCACGCTGCTGCCCCCGGCGGGCGCGGTCACCGGGTCGGTGCTGCAGCTCTTCGCCCCCGGCGGCGCGGTGGATCCCCGGCCGCTGCTGGGCGGCCTGCTCTACCTGTGGGCAGCCGGCGGGCTGACGGCGGCGGCCTTCGGGTGGCGGGAGATCGCGCGCTGGGGCGCCCTCGCCTACCTGGCCGCGGGGCTGCTGTTGGCCGCCGCGCCGCTGGTAGCGCCGAGCCCGCTGGACTGGACGGATGAGGACGCGGCCCTGCTGGGGGCGGCCCTGCGCCGGGGGCAGGAGATCGCCGGGCTCTTCGACGGCTGGACCCCCGGGGAGACCCCGATCCTGCTCACGAAGGGGCCGGTGAACTACCTGGTCAACTTCGCGCAGGACGCCGAGCCGCCCCCCGGCAGGCCGGTGTCCGCCGGTTCGCTGCGGGTGATCAGGCTGGATCGGCCGGAGCTCCCGGTCGTCACCAACGGCGTCTGGAAGGTGGGCGAAACGCCTGTCGCCGTGGTGGCCGGATGGCGGCAGCTGGACCAGGTCATGGGCGGCATGGAGGCCGGCGCGGGACTGCTTGGCGGCGGCGAGGCCGCGCTGCTGAAGGGTCTCCTGCGCACCGGAGCGGAGGCCCGGCTCACCGAGGAGCAGTACCTGGCGGCCGTGGTGCATGAGCTGTTCCACGTCTACCAGATGCCCGCCGCGGAGGACTGGGTGGCCGGCTGGGGCGACGCCCACCAGCAGGAGCGGCTCTGGTACCAGGTCTACATGGACGCGGAGAACAACCGCCTGCAGCAGCGGGAGGCAGAGCACCTGCTGACGGCGGTCCAGGCCGCGGATGAGGCCGGCGCCCGTGCGGCCGCCGCGGCGTTCCTGGCGGTGCGGGACGCCCGGGCCGCGTACTGGCGGGACCGGCTCGGCGGCGAAGTCGCCGAGCCGCTGCTGGAGGTGGAGCGGCTTTACGAGTGGCTGGAAGGGCTCGCCCGGTACGTTCAGGCCCACGCGGAGGCAGATGGCATGGACGCGCTGCTGGACGAGCTGGCGGCGCCCGTCGGCGAGGGCGGGTCGCCCCGCCTGCGGGTCTACACCCTGGGGGCCGGCCAGGCCCTGGCCCTGGACCGCCTCAGCCCCGGCTGGCGGCAGGCGGCGATGGAGGGCGTCAGCCTGGAGGCCTTGCTGCGGGAGGCGGTGACGGCGCCGTAGCGCGCCGGCGCAGGCCGTGCGCGGCCATGCGAGAGCGCCACGCCGTGGTGGCGTGGCGCCCGCCGCTGGCTACTTGATGCCGCTGTGCATGAAGCTGCTGATGAACTGCCGCTGGAAGATCAGGAACAGCGCCAGGAGCGGCAGGATGACGATCACCGTGCCGGCCGTGACCAGGGCCGAGTCCGAGCCGCTCTCCACCGGGGCAGGATTCCCCGGCGTTCTCCCTGAAACCTGAGGCAAAACCCTGGCTGGAGGGATGCGGAATGAGCACCTGGCTGGACGGACGGATCGAGATCGTCACGGCCGACATCACCACCCTGCAGGTGGACGTCATTGTCAACGCCGCCAACCCGAGCCTGCTGGGCGGCGGCGGGGTGGACGGCGCGATTCACCGGGCCGCGGGCCCGGAGCTGCTGGAGGAGTGCCGCACCCTGGGCGGCGCCCGGCCCGGCGAGGTGAAGATGACCCGGGGCTACCGGCTGCCGGCCAAGGCCGTCGCCCACGCCGTCGGGCCCATCTGGCGCGGCGGCAATCAGGGCGAACCGGAGACCCTGGCCTCCTGTTACCGGCGCGCCCTGGAGCTGGCGGAGGAGGCCGGGTACCGCACCATCGCCTTCCCCTCCATCTCCA
This sequence comes from Symbiobacterium turbinis, assembly GCF_055383075.1. Classification (NCBI taxonomy): domain Bacteria; kingdom Bacillati; phylum Bacillota; class Clostridia; order Eubacteriales; family Symbiobacteriaceae; genus Symbiobacterium; species Symbiobacterium turbinis. Next base: position 3,691,435 of record NZ_AP042433.1, on the reverse strand, counting down.
CCGGCGCCTACGGGTACCCCATCGAGCAGGCGGCCCGGGTCGCGCAGACCACGGTACGGGACTACCTGCTCGCGAGGAACTCGCCGCTGAGGGTCACCTTCTGCTGCTTCAGCCCCGGCGACACCCGCGTCTATGAAGAGGTGGCCCGCGAAGTACTGGGCGCTTCGTAGACCTTCGGACCGGTTTTGCGGCGGAGACAGGGTTGTCGCTCCCCCTTCCCGAATAGGTCGAGTTGGCTCCATGACTTGACATTCTTAGGGGGACAATTGAATGCACAGGCGAGTCAGCTTCCTCGTGGTCCTGGCCCTGGTTCTCAGCGCGCTACTGGCCGGTTGCGGCAGCTCCACTTCCAGTCCGGAGCAGGTAGCCACTGACTATTTTGGCGCCCTCACCACCGGCGACTGGGCGACCGTCGCCAAACTCCAGTCCAGCAGGGGCGGCGCGTTTGAGCCGCCAACCGCCGACGAGGAGCGCATCGTGAAGGCGCTGACGGGCAGGATGGCGTTTGATCTCGGTGAGGCGGAGGTGCAGGGCGACGAGGCGACCATCGCCGTCGATGTGACCATGCCGGACATGGACCGGCTCGCCGTTGCCTTCATGGACGAGGTTCTGCCGCTGGCGGTTGAGGCCGCGTTCAGCGAGGACGTTTCGGAAGAGCAGCTGCAACTCATGGTCGAGGAGAAGTTCGTGGAGATCCTGAACGACCCCGGTCTGGCCCTGAGCACCTACGAGGGCGTCGTCAGGCTGGTCAAGGAAGCGGGCGGCTGGAAGGTGCTGACCGTGGACGGGCTCGACATGAGCGGCGACGTCTTCGACGGCTTCTAGCAAGGCTGAATACAGCGAAACGGGGAGGGCGCCATTGCCCTCCCCGTTAACTTTACGCCTGCTCCTTCAGCGGCGGGATCGGCGGGATCACCTGCAGGTTGTCGAGGATCTCCCGGTTCAGCTTCCACTTCTTCGAGTACTTCTCAGGGTTGGTGATTTCCTCACCCTCGGTGTTGCGCCAGGAGAAGTAGCAGTCGTTGCAGATGTAGACGGTCCAAACGTTCCCCACAGGGGACTCGACCATAACCTCAACTTCCTTGCTGTCGCAGCGCGGGCAGATCATGCTTTGCACCTCCGATCTTACTTGGCGGTCCAGAGCTCGCGGAGAAGCTTCTCCCACTCAGCCGTCTTGGGCGGATCCTCAACCAGCTCGACGGTGCGCAGCTGCGGCTCGGGATCCACAGGCGTCGTGGCGTCGATGATCATCTTGGTGTGCATTCCGGGCGGGTAGGAGGACGGGTCAAGCGGCATGCCCGGGCAGTTCTCGATGAGGGTGACGTCCTTGTCGGGCTTGCACCGGGTGGTGATGGCCCACATGACCTGCTCCAGGTTGAACGGGTCGACGTACTCGTCCACGACGATGATCGCCTTGGTGTAAGGCATGCCGTGCGGCGTGGAGAGCAGCCGCATGGCGACGGCCTTGCCGAAGCCACCGAAGCGGCACTTGGTGCTGATGATGGCGCCGATGCCGTGGGTGTACATGGCGTTGACCGCCTGCACCTCGGGGAACGACTCCTTCAGCTGCTTGTACAGCGGCACGGAGGTGTTCAGGGCCATCAGGTAGTCGATCTCCGACCAGGGCATGCCTAGGTAGAGGTTCTCGAAGATGGGGTTCTCGCGGTGCGTGATCGTGTCGATCTTGATCTCGCACTGCGCCCGGACGCCCGAGTAGGAGCCGGGGAACTCGCCGAAGGGGCCCTCGCAGGTGCGCAGCCGCGGGATGATCTCGCCTTCCAGAACCACCTCAGCGCCGGCCGGCACGTCGAGGTTGGCGGTCTCAGCCTTGACCAGCTCCACGGGCTCGCCGCCGCGCAGCGCACCGGCGAAGTCGTACTCGGACTGGTCGTACATGATCGGGGTGCTGGCCATGAAGGTGATGATGGGGTCGACGCCCAGGGCGATGGCCACCCGCAGGGGCTTGTTCATCTCCTCCGCCTTGCGCAGGTGGATGGCGATGTCGTGGAACGCCAGGGCCTGAATGCCGATGCGGTCCTTGCCCTTCACCTGGATGCGGTAGGTGCCGACGTTCTGCTTGTTGTAGTCGTCGGGGAACTCGGGGTCCCGGGAGACGACGCTGGCCTTCGAGATGAAGAAGCCGCCGTCCCACGTGTTGATCCGGTACAGGGGCAGAACCTCGAACAGGTTGATGTTCTCGGTGATCTTGACTTCCTTACAGGGGCCGGTGGAGACGTGCTTCGCCGGCACGGGGTACATATCCCAGCGGCGGTTCAGCTCGTGGAACTGCTCCACGACGGGCGTGTCCTTGGGCATGCCCATCATCAGGGCGTGGTTGGCCCAGGAGCCGTGCACGTTGGTGACGACCTGGTTCTTGTAGCCGGCCACCTTCTCGAACAGAACGGCAGGCCCGTTCTTCAGATTGGCGGCGGCCCGGCCGGCAGCGCCGATGTGCGGCTCCGGCATGACCTCATCCTTCACGCGTACGAGCTGGCCTTCTTCTTCCAGCTTCTGGAGAAACTCACGGAGATCCTTGTACGCCAATCAAGACACCTCCAAACCTAATGGTTGGCTATTACAGCAAGCCGGTCAGCTTCCACCAGGGAATCTGGACCAGCAGGGTCACCACGAAGGTCGCAACGGTAAGCGGGATGCCGAGCTTGATGGTCTCGCCGTCGCCGTAAAAGCCCGCCGAGTCGCCCTGACCGACCAGCACGTTCATGTGGTGGAAGGGCAGGATGAAGTGCATCGAAACGGTGGTGTAGACCAGCAGCGAGGCCACCATGGGATCGATGCCGGCCGCCTGGGCGAAGAGGACCAGCGCCGGGGCGGCGATGCCGATGACGGCCAGGGCGCTGCCCAGGACCATATGGATGACCATGGTCACGGCGGTGGCGATGAAGGCGAACATGAAGACGTTGCTGGGAATGGTGGAGGGCAGGACCACCGAGGCCACCCACTCGTTCATGCCGGTCACGTCGCCCACCTTGCCGATGGCCTGCGCGGCCGTCAGGAAGAACAGGGTGCCCACGGGAACGGCGCTCCAGGAGGAGGGCTTCAGGACATCGCCGACCTTCGGCAGCGCGAGGCCGATGGCCATCAGGGCGGCGACCCAGCCGGGGTGGACGCCGTGCATCGAGTCGGTCGCCCACAGCAGGACCGCCAGGGCCACCCAGAAGAGCGTCCGCTTCTCCACGCCGGTCATGCTGCCGAGGCTGTCGAGCTCCTTGCGGATTTCGTCCTTGTTCACATCAAACTTCTGGCTGGGCTTGAAGAGCCAGAGCTGCAGAAGGCAGGTCAGGACCGATGCGACGATGCCCGGCACCGCCATGTGCTTGGCCCAGTCCAGCCAGGTGAGGGTGACGTCGCCGGCGGTGCCGCCGACCATGTTCAGCACGCTGTCGCCGGTCAGCAGGATCATCGACGTGGGCGCCGAGCCGGCGAAGACCGCCAGGCCGATGATGGCGGCGTCCTTCTTGGGCATGTCCGTGCTCTTGATCAGCACCGCCATGACCGACATGATCAGGAACGACCGCGGCCAGGGGTGCGGAATCAGGAAGCTGAGCAGGGCCCCCAGCACGTAGGCCGATACGACGATGCTGGTGAACGAATTCACGAACTTCAGGATGAACATATAGGAGATGCGCCTGCCGAGGCCAGACTCCTGAACAGCAGTCGCAATCAGGTAACCGCCGACCACCAGGTAGACCAGGGGCGTGGTCCAGAGCGAGAAGACGGTGCTGGGCGGGGCCACATCGAGGACCACCCAGAGGACCAGCATGAGGACCGACGTGTAGCCGGGCTGCAGAACGCCCATGGCCCACCAGACCACGCCGAACAGGCTGATCGCCAGCGCCCGCCGGCCTTCCACGCTCAGCCCGGGGATGGGACTGAACATGATCGCCAGCAGAACGACCAGGCCGAGCACCGCGCCAATCTCGCGCTTGTGCGCGCCCAGGCTGAAGCGTTTGGCCTCAACCGACTTGGCTGATGCCGTTGCCGAGCCCATGGTCTCTCCTCCTTTGTGTGAGTTAAAACGGATGGGAGCGTGCGCCGCGGCTGCGCTGACCGGTCTCAGCGTAACATTCCAAACGCATCGGACCTATTGGGCAAATGGGCGAAATGTACAAAGCCCGGCTTCAGACTCGGAAAAAGGGACTAGGTCATGCGGCGAATGGTCAGGGGGACTAGTCTTGGATTACCATAGAGAAGAACCCTGCGGCAGTGTGCCTGCCTCCCGGCTGCAGACCGGCAGACTTCGCCGCACGATCGGTTGTATTTGCTGAATAAGGAATGATGCCACATGAGTAGTCTCGGCAAGGCGCAGTACGCTGACCTCTTCGCCCAGCTGCAGACGATACAGGATGAACTCGCTGCACGCCTCGACATCTGCCTGGTTCTCGTCAACCCCCGCGGCCGGGAGGTCACACTGCCGTCGGGCATGCCGCTCGCCTGTAACCGCCGCGAGTGCACGACCAGGCACCCCGCCTGTCTGAAGTCCCTGCCCGACGCGGCGGAGCCGGAAGTCGCCCGGTGCCCGTTCAACCTCCACTGGACCGCGTTCCCCACGGCCCTGCAGTCCGACGAGGGCGACCTCTACCTGCACCTGGGCCGCACCGCCACACCCGAGGAGGTTGAAGCGCACCTGCCCCTTCTGCAGCAGCTCTACACGCTGCCCCTGGCCGTGCCGGTCGTGGCGCGCAGGGAGCCGGCGCGGGCCCAGACCGACGCCGACCCCATCCTCACCGCGCAGGAGCGGAAGGTGCTGGCCTGTATGGCCGCCGGCATGACCAACAAGGAGATCGCCCGCCGGCTCTGCATCAGCCTGAGCACCGTCAAGTCGCACATCAGCAGCGTGTTCAAGAAGCTGGGGCTGAGCAACCGCACCGAGGCCAGCGTCTACGCGCTGAAGAACGGCATCAGCCTGGAGGGGGAAGATGCTTAGGCGCTGGCTCGCTCGGGAGGAGTCGTTCCATCACTTGTGGCTGCGGACGCACATTTTGCTCACCATCCTCTTCTTCGGCCTGTTCATCGTCTTTAACATCAGCATCATCTTCACCCGACTGGACCGGAACATCGAGTCGCTGCTGGAGCGGACCCAGACGATCTCGTGGCAGGCGATGAACGGCTACTTCGTCGCGGGCGAGGCCGCGCTCGACGCGCTCACCCGCGCCACGCACGATCTGGCCGGCCTTGCAGACGCCCTGGACCGCCGGCCCGAGGTGGACATCTGGTTTGTGACGGATGAAACGGGACGGGTCCTCCGGTCAAACCTGGCCGGAGGATCCGTCCCGCAGCAGTTCGTGATTGCAGCGGCGCGCGCCGCCGAGACCGGCGAGGCCGCCAGGGGCTACGAACTCATGGACCTGACGGCGCTGGCGGCGTACAGCCCTGCGCTGGCGGGCCGTGCGGTGGTGGAGAGCGCGGACCCCGGCGCGGAATACGGCGCCCTGTTTCAGGTGCTGGCCGTGCCCTACCGCCATGCTGACGGTCAGGCAGACGGCGCGATCGTGGCCGCGCACCTGCTCAACAACGACTGCACCGTCGCCCGTCAGGTGGTGGGCGAGATCCCGGACTCCTTTTCCACCATCAGCGCCAGGGGCATCCGGGTCGCCGGCAACCTGGAGATCACCGAAGGCACGACCTACTCCGGCATCGGCCGGCGGCAGGCGGAAGCGCTGATTGCCACTGTAATGGCCGGCGAGCGGTACAGCGGGCGCGTCGTGCTCACCGACAACCTGGTGCACCTGGTGGTCTCCGACCCGATCCTGAACAGCCGGGGCGAGGTGATCGGGGCGCTGACCACCGGCCACCCATCCCAGGGGCTCGCGACGCTGAAGCGCGACTCCACGGTGTACATCCTGGCCTCCGCCATCCTCTCGCTGTCGGCTGCGGCCCTCGCCAGCTCCTATGTCTCGCAGCGGCTCTCGGCGCCCATCGTGCAGCTGGGCAACGTGGTTCGGCGGCTCTCCGAGACCGAGGAGATCCAGCCGGAGCACATCTACATGCTGACGGAGCTGCCCGCGCCGCGGACCGGTGAGATCCGGGCGCTGCAGACCTACTTCACCGATGCGACCATCGCCCTCTACCAGAAGAACCGGGAGATCATCGGCTACCTGAACCGGATCGAAAGCGACCGCAACCGGTTGCAGCAGCTCACCGAGCGCCTGCAGCACCTGAACGCGACGCTGGAGGCCCAGGTCGAGGAGAAGACCCTCGAGCTGCGGGTAGCGATGCTCGACCTGCTGGAATCCAACAAGCTGAAGGACAAGTTCCTGGCCAACACCAGCCACGAGCTGCGCACGCCGCTCAACTCCATCATCGGCTTTTCCGACACGCTGCTCAGCGGCCTCTATGGCGAGCTGACCGAGGCCCAGCGGACCCGGGTGCAGATCATCCACGACAGCGCCAGCTACCTGCTCAGGCTGATCAACGACCTCTTGGAAATGGCGGTGCTCACCCAGGGCAAGCTCCAGCTGGACCTCCAGGAGATGGATCTTCACGAGGTCCTGCCCGCCGTGGCGGCCATCGTCCGCCAGCAGTGCGAACAGAGCGGCATCCGGCTGTCGCTGGCGCTCGCCGAGGGCCCCCTCCCCATCACCGCGGATCCCACCCGCATCAAACAGGTACTGTACAACCTGCTCTCAAATAGTGTACGGTTTACCTCTGAGGGTGGAACGATCACCGTCACGACTTCGTCTGGCCCTGAAGAGGCCAAGATCACCATACAGGACACCGGGATCGGCATTCCTGAGGCAGAGCTGTATCACGTGTTCGACGAGTTCTACCAGGCAGAGAACCGCTCATCCACGGGGCGGGACGGCTTCGGCCTCGGACTGCCGCTGTCGAAAAAGCTCGTGGAAGCCCACGGCGGCCAAATTGAACTCGAAAGCCGCGTCGGGGAGGGCACGACCGTGATCATCTACCTGCCGCTTCAGCCAGGAGATTCGGGTCCGTTGGAGTAGAGGAGACACAGCCATGGAGGAGAACAAGTCAACTATTCTGGTTGTAGAGGACGACAAGAACAGCGCCATGCTGATCATGGACCTGCTCACGGCGCACGGCCACAAGGTCGTCACGGCGGAAAGCGGAAAGGCCGCGACGGCGCTCATCGAGGAGCGGCCGTTCGACCTGGTCATCCTGGACCTGCGCCTGCCCGAGCAGACCGGGTTCGTGGTGGCCGAGACCATCCGGCGCAACCCGGCGACGGCGCACACCCCCATCGTGGTGGTCAGCGCCTACACCGACCGCCAGAACCGGCTGCGGGCCTACCGCTCCGGCGTCAACGTCGTCCTCGGCAAGCCCATCGACACCACGGAACTGGTGCTGGTGGTGCAGAACATCCTGGCGACCAGCCGGACTAGTCCCTTGGGATGAAGCCCGCACATGCGGCACGGCCTTTCGCCCCATCGGCCAGTATTTTTCCGATGAGTGGCATGTTAGTCTGCTGACAGGCAGACCGAAAGGAGGCGGTGCCCATGTCGGCAACAACTCACTCGGTGAAGGTTGTGCGACAGATCACCACCTCCGGGGTCCTGGCGGCCCTGGCGGTGGTTCTCGCCCTTACCATCAGGTTCCCCCTGCTTCCCTCGGCTCCGTTCCTCATGTATGAGCCCACCGACGTTCCGCTGCTCCTCGGCGCCTTCCGGCTCTCGCCCCTGTGGGTCACCGGCATGTCGACCGTGGTGGCCGTGGTCATGGGGCTGACCGGCACCGGCGGCATCATCGGCACGGTCAGCCGCTTCGTCGGCAGCGCCGCGCTGGCGCTCACGGCGTCGCTCGTGTACCAGCGGCTCGCCGGCCGCCGCCGGGGCAAGCTGGTCAGCGTGGTGTTGGGCATACTGGTCTACACGCTCGCCGAGATCGGGATGACCATCATCCTCGGTCCGCTCTTCTTCGGCGACGTGCGTGTGGCCCTGGGCTTCATCCTGCCGGTGGTGGTGCCGTTCAACCTGCTGAAGGGCACGCTCAACGGCGTGGCGGCCCTCATCGTGGACGCGGCTGTGAACGCGTGGGCCAGAAGAAGGAGTGCTTGACCGCATGGGCAATCAGGTGCAGTGGACCGGCCGCGTGGTCACCGGACTGGGCGTAGCCGGTCCCGCCACATCGCTGGACTGGTTCCGGGCGTCCGTCAAGCGGCTGTGGGGCTTCGAGCCCGCGCCGGGAACGCTGAACGTCATTGTGGAGGGCGACCGGCAGGCGGTGGACCGGCTCCTGCTCACTGCCAGCACGGTGCTGGTGCCCCCGACGCCGGACCTGTGCTGCGCGCTGCTGCTACCCGCCCGCCTCGGCAGGGCGGGGCGCTCGGCGCAGGTGGTCATGTTCCGGCCGATGGTGCACGGGTACAATCCGGCGCAGCTGGAGTTCCTGGCGCCGGAGAGCCTGCGGGAGGCGTTGCAGCTGCAGGACGGCGACGAGATCACCATCACCGTGGAGGACGCGGCGCCGGCGGAGAAATGGATCGCGCCGGAGGGCAGCGGCGCCGGCTGGCAGGCGGAGTCCAACATTCCCGGCCTGCAGACCGGCCAGGCCCGCATCGTCGTCGACCTGTCGGTGGGGCCGCTGGAGTGCCAGGTCCTGTGGGCGATCACGGAGCAGGGCGTCGCGGTCTCCCTCTTCGGCGGGATTCCGCACGTCGGCACCACGGCCCTGGCCATTCCCCGGCCGAGCCTGAAGGACCCGGGCCGGAGGAGCGCCACCGCCTCGGTGCTGAACGTGACGGGCCACAAGGACGACGAGCTGGCCCGCCGGCTGGCCGAGTCGCTGGCCGCCGGGCTGAACCGGGTCGTGGCGGTGACCGCGGGGGTTCACGCCGGGCCCGAGGGGGTCTACGACCTGCCGCCCGAGGACCTGAAGCGCATCGTCAGCATCGTGGGGCGGGTCGACGAGATCATCCGGATGGCGGCGGGGAAGGGATCGGTGTAGCAGATCGAGTAGGAGGGGGCGGCTAGCCCCCGTCCTCTCACACCACCGGACATGCGGGTCCGCATCCGGCGGTTCGCCAGGATTGACGAGTCGCTTCATAGCATTCGGTCAGGCTTATCAGCCCCTGGGCACGCCAGTAGGCGTTGCCCAGGGCGCTGTTTAGTGGGCCACCTGCCATCCGCCACGGGCCTTTGCGGCTGTTGGCGAGTTGGCAGACTACCCATTCGGGCAAACCGAGGGCGCGCAACTCCCGAAAGCGCGTGCGTACACGCTTCCACTGCTTCCATACGCATGCTCGCAGCCGACGCTTCAGCCATCCTTCGAGTCTTTCAAAGGCTGACCTGGCATCGGAGAGCGCATAGTACCCAACCCAGCCCCGCAAGTAAGCATTCAGGCGCCGGATTCGGTCCTCCATGCTCTGGCTGCGGTTGCGGTCCGTCAGCGTGCGAAGCTTGTCCTTCACGCGCTTCAGGCTCTTCGGGGCCAGCCGGATGCGCACTCCCCGGCGCTTGTAGAAGCTAAACCCGAGGAACTGCCGCTTCCACGGCCGGTCCACTGCGCTCTTCTCCTCGTTGACCTTCAGCCGTAACCGCTCCTGCAGGAAGTGGCGCACGCTCCTGTAGACCCGTTCTCCCGCCCGCTTGCTGCGGACGTAGATGTTGCAGTCGTCGGCGTACCGGACGAAGTGGTGCCCGCGGCGCTCCAGCTCCTTGTCGAGGTCATCCAGCAGGATGTTCGCCAGCAGCGGGCTCAGCGGACCGCCCTGTGCCGTCCCTTCCTCCGTCGCCGCGATGTGTTTGATCAAGAGATTGGGAGCCACTTTGATCATCCAAAAGTGAGCCACCTGACAGCCCTACAGGGCTGTTTTTGCTTCCATTGCGGTTTCCAGTTGGCGGGTTGCCAGTTTATACCTGCGGGGCTTACGGTGTTTCCGGGTGGTGCTTCAAAGCTTCCTGCCGTCGAAGGGTCTCACGGAACCGGTACGACTCCCCATTCATCTCGATGATGTGGGCCTTGTGAGTCACACGGTCTGCCAACGCTGCTGTCATCTTCTGGTCCCCGAACACCTGCGGCCATTCCGAGAATTCCAGGTTCGTCGTGATGATCAGGCTGCCCCGCTCGTACCGTGCGGCGACAAAGTGGAAGAGCAGTTCACTGGCCGGGCGGCTGAGGGACACATAGCCAAGCTCGTCCAGCACGACGAGGTCGAACCGTAGCCACTGCTTTTCGAGGCGGCTGAGGCGGTGCTCGTTCTGCGCCTCCTGCAGTTCGGCAACGAACTGGCCCACGCGCCAGAAGCGAACCCGGTAGCCCTGCCGGCACGCTGCGATGCCGAGTGCTGTAGCTAGGTGAGTCTTACCTGTCCCGCTGTTTCCAACAAGGAGGATGTTTTCCCGATCCCGGATGTACTCACTCTTGCTCAGCGCCAGGATCTTGGCCTTGTTCACGGACGGCATGACCGTGAAGTCGAAGGACTCCAGTGTTTTGGGAACAGGGAAGCCGGCAGCCTTGAGACGGCGCTGGAGTTGGTTGTCTTCCCGATGGATCACCTCCTGTTCCATGAGCGCTTGTAGGTACTCCTCAAATGTCTTGTTGTGCTCTGCTGCATCCCGCGCCAGCTCCTTGTACAGCCGCCGGACTGTGGGGAGTTTCAGGCGCTTCAGGTAGTAGTCCAGCAGGAGTTCCTGGCTCAATGCACCACACCCCCTTTCAGGAGCCGGTTGTACTCGGCCAGTGAGGGTTGCTGGACCCGAATGCCGGCCAGTTCCCCGGCGGTGGAGGTCGATGCCTCGGCTCCAAGATCCGGCTGAACAGCAAGGAGTTGCTTGACAGCCGTGTAGCAAGCCGTTCGCTGGGCCAGGGCCAGCTCCAGAGCGGTACTTACCTCTGAAACCGAATAGGCGCGGTGCAGCATGAGGATCTCGATGAACTCCCGGTCACTGCGGCCCTGCGCCTGCATCTCGGCCCGGAACTGGTGGTAAACGGGCGGAAGCTGCGCCATCCGGTAGGGCTTCGCCTGCTCCAGCGCCCCTGGCTTTACGTGAAGGAGTTCCAGGTAGTGGTCCAGAGCGAGGATCTCCCGGTTGCGCTCGTAGCAACGGAGATGACTGGCAATCTTCTCCTGCCCGGCGTAAATGTCGATCCGGTCCCAGTAGGCCCGCACTTGCAGTGGCCGGTTCGCATACTGAACCGGTACGGAGTAGCGGCAGGTCTCGAACGTCACGCAGGACACCTTGTTGCTGGAAACCAGCGCCACCTTGCAGCAATCGAATGGCCGGGCAGGGAGAGGGCGCAGGTACTTCTTCTCCTCCTCCCAGCGCTCCAGGATGGACTGCGTCGAGCCCTGGGGGATACGCCTGGCATACTCCAGGCACCGCTGCCACAGAATGGCGTTGAGTTCGTCCCAGGTTCTGGCTTCCCGGTGTGGCCCGACGATGTAACGCTGGGCGAGACCGACCAGATTCTCTACCGAGCCTTTCTCGTTACCGGAAGCCGGGTTGCAGAAGTTGCTGTCGATGAGGTAGTGGGTGCGGAAGCTCAGGAAGGCATCCTGCTCTTCCCGGTTGCGGCCTTCCAGGATTCGTTTCACCGCCTGCTTCAGGTTGTCCAGGGTCATACGGCGGGGAACTCCGCTCAAGCGCTCCAGCGCCCGCCGGAGGCCGTCGAACATGGCTTCCTGCCGCTGAGTCGGATACGCAATCACAACCGGCATGCCGCTCCAACGTAAGCGGACACACAGGATCTGGACTGTGACTTCTGCACCGTCGAGGACCACTACCGCCTCACCCCAATCCACCTCGATGCTCTCACCGGGGTCGTGGGCGAGGGGGATGAAGGCCGGCTGCACTCGCTTCAGCTTCCGGATCTTGGCGATGTAACGCCGGACGGTAGGTTCGCTGCCCTGGTAGCCCAGGGCAACCAGGTCCTCGTAGATAGTCCTTCCGGTCCACCGTTGTTTACGGGGCAAAATCTCGTCTTCCGCGAGTCGCCGCTCGATCTCTGCCTGAAACTCCGGGGTCAGCACCACGGGCTGAGCCGGTTTCTGCCGCTGGTATCGCGGGATTTCAGTCAGCTGTGCGTACTTGGCGACTGTTTTCCGAGAGATTCCGAGCGCCTTCGCCACCTGTCGCTGCGATTTCCCTTCCACATGAAGGAGCCATCTGATACGCTCAACATGAGCCATCTCGATCTTCAATCCTTTCACCCCTGCAAACTGGAAATGCGGTACATCCCAGTTTACAGGTTTGGAAGATTGAGGTGGCTCACTTTTACGTGATCAAATGGCCCCCAAATGGCTCCCTTTTAGGTTATCAAACACACCGCGACTACCCCGTTCAGCATGACCCCGGCCTGTAAGTACCGCCGGATCAGCCGCAGCACTCGCTTGTCCGTTACCCGCCGGGCCACGCGGGCCATCAGCACGTCGTGGTTGACCCGGTCGAAGAACTTCTCCAGGTCCATGTCCACCACCCAGTCGTACCCTTCCTCCACGTACTGACGTGCCTTCCTGACCGCGTCATGACCCCGCCGCCCCGGCCGAAAGCCGTAGCTGGATTCGGAGAATGTCGGGTCAAAGATTGGCGTCAGTACTTGCAGGAGTGCCTGCTGGATCAGGCGGTCCATCACGGTGGGAATACCCAACATCCGCTTGCCGCCGCCCGGTTTCGGGATTTCGACCCGGCGGACTGGCTGCGGTCTGTAGGTCCCCCGGAGCAGTTCCTCACGGATGCGGCTCCACTCTGCGCGGATCTGGTCCCGCAGCCGTTCGGTGGGGACACCGTCCACGCCTGGGGCGCCTCCGTTCCGCTCCACCCGTTTCAGGGCGGCCAGCATGTTCTCCCTGGCCACCACCTGCTCCATCAGCTTGCCTTGCTCCCCGCAGGGTGACGCTCCGCCTTGTGCCGGCTGCCCACTCCGCCCTCTCGCCGTCCCTTGCGGCTTCACCGCTACCTCCGGCGAGCAGGCCCCGTGCGGGGTTTTCTGCGTTTGTCGCGGGCTGCTCGAACGCAACGGGTTCACCCCTCTCCTGACGTTCGGCCCTTCCCGGTCGGGGCGTCCCCCTGCCGGTACTATGGCCTATCTCGATGTTATGCACTCAAACTCTCTCAATTTCGCTGGTTCGCACCATTTCGCGTCCTGCCACTTGGCTCAGACACACCCATTGGACGAAAGACTCTGACTTCTGGTGCGAGACAAACGCGGGGTGGCAGAGAAGAGCCCCGTGCGACTCTTCAGACATGCCCTGTATGCTGCCGCCTGGACGGGTCCCACGTACTCCGCCCCCGGCCACCCTATCATGTCTCCCGGGGTCCTTGCCCTCAAAGTCCTTCGTCCTGCCTAAATGGGGGCGGGTGGGGCGCTAGTACTTTGCTGCAGGGTCATGCCCTTCCAGCCATAGTCGGCTTCCCCCACCCAAAGCGGCACATCTATCGGCACACCGCCCTCTCAGGCGGCGAGACCTAACTGCTCCGCCCGCCAGGCCCCCAAGGCCCTGGCCGGATCATAGCTACACTGCTTCCTGACCAGGGTGAACAGCACCCGCAACAGCTTGCACGCCAGCGCCACCAGGGCCTGCTTGCCCTTGAGCGGGTTCTGCTGGCGAGTCCTGAAGTGCTTGTACAGCGCTCGAAACTCCCGGTTCTTGGCGGCCGCCGTCATCGCCATCTGGTACAGCACGTGGCGCAGTCCAGGCCGGCCGCGCTTGCTGATGGGCGTCCGGCTGCGGTCCCGCTGCCCCGACGTGTTCTCTGTCAGGTTGTAGCCCGCCAGCTTGCGAAGTTGCCGCCAGTCCGCATACCGGCGCAGGTCGCCTACCTCGCCTAGGAAGGCAGCAGCGGTCACCACACCGACCCCAGGCACGCTCAGCAGGTACTGGGCGAGGCCCGTCTTCTCCAACGCCTCGGCCATTGCCGCCTCCGTCTCCGCCAACCGTTCCTTCCAAAAGATCACTTCTTGGAGGATCTGCCGCAGCTGAAGCCGGGCGGCGTCCAGCCCGTACGGCACCCCTATAGACCGCCGAGCCGCTTCCTGCAGGTCCTGGGCCCGCCGGAGCCCGACCCGCCGGTTGCTGGCAGCCCGGAGTTCCGCCGCCAGCTGAGTCACCGGCACCGCCAGCACGTCCTGTGGAAACGGCCGGTACTGCAGCACATACAGCGACGCCTGACCGAGCGGGTCGGCAAACACCTCCGTGTACTCCGGGAAGTACTCGTCCAGGAGCGCCTGCAGCTGGTTCAGGGCGGCGTTCAGCTTCCGCCGGTGTTGCTGCCGGGCCTGGGTTAGGATCCGCAGTTCTGCATAGACCCCGTCTGGCAGATACGGCACGGAGAACCGGCCTTGCAGGACCAACTGGGCGTTGAGCCAGGCGTCTTTACGGTCGTTCTTCGTGGGCGAGTTATCGTCCAGTTCCTTGCTCGCCTTGACATGGGCCGGGTTGACGATGACCACCGTGAAGCCCACCTGCTGGAGATACCACGCCAGCGGCTTCCAGTAGTGCCCGGTCGGTTCCATCCCCACCACCACGCGGGTAGCACCAGCCTTCTCCTTCGCTCGTGCGATCTTTCCCAGTAGACGGTCGAACCCTTCCCTGCTATTCTGGAAATGGAAGGGGCTGCCCACGGGCACCTCGGTCACTCCGTCGACCACCCAGGCCCAGTGCTTCCGCTTGGCGATGTCGATACCGACCACCACCGTGGGTTCACCTCGGACCAGGGCCAATTTCCTGGCTCGCTGCTTCAATTGCATTGCGTTCCGTGACCTCCTGTTACGAGTGGTGATTACCTTTCACACCCTACCGTATCAGGAGGCCTTTACTTTTCTCAACGCCGTCCTACATCATTACAGGACTGCTTTGCTGACTTCTGCCGGTTCAGCCGGGCCTCTCGGCCCGGGTTACCAGCGTTGCTGGCGTTCCCGGCAGACCTCCCCGGGTAAGGACGCTGACCTTCGCCCCGCACCCGCCCCATCTACTGCACCGCCCTTTGGCAGCCTCGGGTTTTGCTGTGGTTCGCCAGCTCACCCAGGCGGCACAGCCTCGTATGAGGTTCGTGTTCCTCGGGTCGTGGCTTTGCCTCCGGCTTCCTCCAGATTCCGCCTCGCGACGGACACCCTTGCCTTTGGCTAGCGGGCTCGTGCTGCCTCGCCCGCAGCGGACTCTCACCGCCAAGTCAGCGCCCATGCCGGGCGCACAAAACCCCGGCGGGAAAGCGGAGCGCTTTCCCGCCGGGGTTCTGGTTTTGCGCCTGGTTAGAGTCCAGTTGCATCCAACGTGAACAGCTGGAGGATGGCATCGAAGTCATCGGGCTGCACCGGATCGTCGTGGGCGGCCTTGTTGCGCTTCACCACGCCGCAGCGGCTGCAGCGGTGGATGATCATGATGCCCTTGCGGGGGTGGCTCTCGGCGCCGACGGCATGCATGACTCCGTGGCACGTCGCCGCCCGGTCGCCGGGGTTGATATCGACATGGAGGGAGGTGAGGCACTTCGGACAGTGGTTGCGGCAGCTTCCGTTGGACAGGGGGCTAACGGTGGTCCCGCAGTGCACGCAAGTGAACCCGTCGTTGATGACCCGGAACTTTCTTGGTGCCGCCATAATCGCTTCCCCTGCGTGGATTGTCGGTAATGCATCTATATTATTGGATGCCGGCCGCGCTGTCAAACCGATCATAATTGCAAATACCGCAATATTTGTCCGAACTTAGCACTTGGGGGAATCGGCGCGGGGCAGAAACATAGCCCGGCAGGGGAATGCATCCCCGCCGGGGCGGACTCTGTGATGGCTGTGCCAGTGTAGTCTGCGTGCTCCCCCATGACTGTGGCGATAGCCGGTCAAGGCCCGGCGGCGAAAACTAGAACTCCGGCTGACCCCACACGCGTGGAGACGACTATCCCATCGACTCGGCCACTGCCCAGAAAAACGGTTCACCCCCACACGCGTGGGGACGACGGCCGGGCGAACCCGAATCGCAGTTGCGTCGCCGGTTCACCCCCACACGCGTGGGGACGACGGCCTTGTCCAGCATGATGTTGCCGTTGTGGTCGGTTCACCCCCACACGCGTGGGGACGACCCGGGCCGCCTCGGAGCGTACCAGCAGCGGGTCCGGTTCACCCCCACACGCGTGGGGACGACGGTCGCTGGACGACTGGGAGCGCGAGCTCGGTCGGTTCACCCCCACACGCGTGGGGACGACAGGTGACCGGCCCGCCGGATGTACACCGGCCGCGGTTCACCCCCACACGCGTGGGGACGACGGCCTTGTAAAGCGGCTGCTCGTCCAGGGCGCCGGTTCACCCCCACACGCGTGGGGACGACGTCAGCGCCCGCACGACTCGTGGCAAGATCGCCGGTTCACCCCCACACGCGTGGGGACGACTGTCCTGGCGGCGACTCCCAGTGGCCGGTTGCCGGTTCACCCCCACACGCGTGGGGACGACGCCATCGCCAGACTGGCCGACTGGTTCGCTAACGGTTCACCCCCACACGCGTGGGGACGACGGCCCGGCTCAGCTGATCCGCTGCCTCGTGCGCGGTTCACCCCCACACGCGTGGGGACGACGGGCCGTTTCTGCTCGCGGGGATCCTGATTGGCGGTTCACCCCCACACGCGTGGGGACGACCGACGCTGGGCGGATGCTCTGGGCGTGGATTACGGTTCACCCCCACACGCGTGGGGACGACCGCTCCCGAAGGCGGCAACCAGGCCAGCTGCACGGTTCACCCCCACACGCGTGGGGACGACGAGAAGTCATAAGTCGGCATCCAGATTCCTCCCGGTTCACCCCCACACGCGTGGGGACGACACTAACGAAACCCGCACCGCGCCTGGGTCGCCCCAGGCGCGAGCCGGTTCTAGTATCACTTCAGCAACCACTAACCAGGACCCACAGACAGCAGGCCGTATCCGTACGCCTTTCCCGGGCCGATGCCGTTTTCCAGCGCTTCCCAAAACCGGTCCGCATCCCGCACAACCAGCCGACCTTCGAACAGGACGCCCTGGAAGGTCATTCCAGTGCTGTGGCTGTGAACGAGTTCGCTCGCCCCGGCAGCGGCCACCGTGGCTTGGAGCAGCTGGAATCCATGGGCTTCAGCCTTCCTCGCCAGCCAGTCTAGCTGAGCGTCGGGTGTGACCAGCGGCACGCGCCGGCCGTTGCGCTTTTCTCCCTGCGGGCCCGACTTCGTATCGATCTTGCGCGTCGGGTTCGCCCGCAGTCTGAACCGTAGCACGCGTCCGGCCGACAGACTGGCGTAGGCCCGGTCAATAGCCTTCACCGCCGGGTTCTCCATGCCGTCGTCCATGAGATAGCCCTCGGGAAGGAATGTCCAGTCCGGTTCGACGCGACTCTGGACATATAGCAGTATCCGCCCCGAGCGGCGCTCGTACTCCAGCCGGTGCAGAACGCCCCAGTATGCGCGAGCGCCCTTTTCCGGGTCGATGACGGATGGGAACCCACGCATGATGGTGCGGTGCAGCGCCTGCGGATCGCGCAGATCCCGCTGAACCTGTGCCGATGCCGGATTCAGCCGCATCAGCGTGAGGAACACATGCGCCACCTCCTACTCTTCCACCCGGCCAGGCATATACCGTTCCACCCGGACGTACCGCCTGCCGAACAGGCGTCTCGCGAAGTCCAGAGGCTGATCCATCCGGGGTTCAGCGCCACGTGGATCCCGCGTTTCCAAGATCAGCCGCACCTCAGGGTCAGCCCGCTCTGCAAGTGGATACGTCGACAGGGCACTGCGCAGATCCTGCGCTACCAGGCCATCCGGAAGGTATGGGGACACACTGGGCACATAGCCCTTCCTGCCGAGATAGAGCTGCCACACAGGGTTTGCCAGCGCCTCATGCAGCCGTTTCAACAAGGCATGGTCTGGGCTCGAAAACCCGACCAGAAATGAGGCATCCTGCAGGAAGAATCGGTGGCTCATGACGGATCCGAACAGCCCCCCGTGTACGTGGGAGACGCCATACCTCTCCCCCGCCATCCGGCCGCCACCGGCTGTCTGAAAGTCCACGCCCACCGTACCGGCCCGATCCGTCCGCACTCCCATTTCCATAGCAGCCAGCTCAGCTAGCGCGGGCCACGACCCGTGAGCGCTGGTCGCTTCATTCCGCGGCTTGCCCAGGGCGGCACACAGCAGGCCAATGACGCCTGATTTCGAGGGTTCCATTCCTGTATCGCGCTGAGTAAAGCGACTGGATGTGCCCCATGACTGCATGGGCCCCTCCAGCCGGAGCAGCAAGGTATACATCAACATCCCCCCTACTGGCGGTCGTCCGCCAGCGCCTCCATCACGGAGTCGACCAGAGCTGCCACCGACCCTTCAGCGACCAACGGGGAGGGAAGGTTGTCGATCGTCAGATAGGTGGACACTCCTGCGTAGGAGATGGCCTCCGTGCCATACATCCTGGTCAGCTGGTCGAAGTGGGCGATCATCGCTTCCGCGGAAAGGACAATCAGATCACTGTCCCCCGTTGCCCTGATGGGCTTGACAAACGCATTGGCCAGCGACCACAGACCCTTTTCACGCACGACAATCATGATCAGGGCGGGAGGATTCTGCGCCGCACTCGCCGTCTGCTTACCCGTGGGAACCGCATGAATCATCCCCTTCAGGAAAGCCCGCACGGCATCCCGCGCCTGCTCCCGGTTGCCGCCCAGGTTAGTGACCAACTGGTTGACGTCCACGTTGGCATACCGGTAGTAACAGGCGCTGTTGTACAGCGTGGTGCCCAGCATGCCCGCGCCCGCGCCTTCGTCGGTATCCTGGCGCTGCAGATCATCGACCGCGCTGTAGAAGTCGAACTCCGTCGCGACGGCATGGGTCGAGAAAGCGTGCGCCATCTGAACGGCCGCATCGACGTTCTTCTCCGGCTTATCGGCGATCATGCGGCCAAAAAGCGCCAGATCGACGGCTTCACCCCCATCCAGAGCGGCGAGGAGCTGCGCCTGCAGCGCCTTGTCGCCCTTCTTGCCGCTGAGCAGGGCATCCCGATGATCCAGCGCGAGCGCAGCCAGGCGGTCGATTTCCTGCTCGCCCAGGAACAGCAGGTACTGGGTCTTTTCCTTGTCCAGCTTCAGACCGAGCTGTTCGATCGCAGCTCCGGCCAGCTGCGACGCCTCTTCGGCCTCCACGTTCTGTGCCACCAGCCGCCCGGCCAGGGCCTCCTTCAACAGCCGCGTACGGTGGCTGAGCTGACGCGACGGCACAACCGCCTCCTCACGGAAGTACGTCCGCACCGCCCGCTTCAGGCACTGACTCGAAATGCGCGCCCGCCTGGCGCCGCCAAACTCACAGGTCTTCGGGGCTCCGGTATCATCGCGATTCAGATTAGAGAGGGCGTAGTTCTGAATCACATGGACCTCCACAAACATCGCACTTACCTCCTAACCTTCGCGCTCGCCGACGTAGAATGAACGGCTCCACTGCCACTGCACCCGTCGATCGTCCCTGTCCCAGTTCCGCAGGTCCCACAGAAGCTGCTCCCAGTCCACCGGAATCTCCTCGGACTTCAGCAGCCGAATCACCTGCCGCAGGTGAAAAAACAGGTCCTCAGCCGGGGCGGCCAGGAGGACATCAAGCCGCCGCTTGAGAGGCTCCGGAAGTCCTTCGTCGGAATCCAGAGTGCCGCCGGCGCGCTTGACAGCCAGCATCCGCAGAGACTCTCCGAGGTTGCGGCGGCGCTTTTCCAGTGCTTCCGGAGTGAAGGAACCCTGGTGTGTGGCGAAGAGGATGGCCACCATCAGGCGCCGCTGTACCTCCGCCCTGCTCACCCCGTCCAGAAACTGGGGCGGCACCACGCGGTAAAGTTCATAGAATTGGGCAGGCTCCAACAGGAGTCCCCGCCGCAGCGCGGCCAGCCGGGCGCGGTCCTTTCGTTCAGCCAGACCCTGGAGCCACGCCACGAAGGCACTACTCGCTGTCGCTGTCGTCGTCATCGCTGTCTCCCTCCCTGGTCATCGGAATGCGGGCGATGCGGCGGCCAAAGGCATCCTGGACGACACTCAGGACCTCCCAGGGAGCGCCGCTCCCCTGCTGGGCAGTGAGTGTGGCGTGAAACGCAGCGCTGGCGTTATCCTTCAGCCGGTCGTGCCACTCTTTCCGTACCACCGCGAAATCGCAGTCCGGGAGTTGGAAGAGCGCCGAGCGAAACGGCCCTTCCATCGCTGCCCAGTACCGCAGGACGGTGCCCTCGCCGCGTGCGACCGGCGCCACGGTGGGGGGCATTTTCACCTTGCCCGTCTGGCCGGTGTGCAGGTAGGTAACTGCATCGCGCAGACACTTACGGTCTGTCAACGCCCACACCAGCGCCTCCGTGGCCCGCCTCAGCAGGCTCTCCACCCACCGGGCGTCTTCCATCAGAATCCCGACCCGCTTCACCAGGGCCGGATCGTCGAGGATAGCCAGCGGCAAGCCGATCTCCTCGCGCCGCCACAGCTCGATCTTCGCCGCCAGCTTGGGGTCGGTGGTGAGCCCGCTCACGGCCAAAGAAACGGCCCTCGGCAACTCAATCGTCTCCAGCTCGATCTCACGCCGCCGGAGGGCCGCCAGCCATGAAAGCACTGTCAGACGGTCTTTGGTGCCCGTGGCTGACTGGAGCAGGACATGCGTGAGGTGCCATGCCGCGCGGTCCCTCTGCAGCCGGCGGGGCAGCCAGCCGGCGTTCTTCTTGTCATCCGGGAAGAAGTAGCACTTGCCCGGATCCACCGGACTGCCATCCTTCGGAAGGCAGTACCGCTGTGCGATCTGGCAGCCGGTCACCACCCGGCGCTCGGCGTCCACCACCAGGTGTATCCGACGGCTTTGCCACGTCAGGTAGTGAAGCGGCCCCCGCACGGTTGTCCCCTCCTTGACCGGCTCCGGCGGATTCTCCTCCTCCCAGAAGGGGCGATCCTCGCCGATCACGGGGGTGATGCGGTCCCAGTACTGCTGGGTCATCACGTTCAGGGCCAGCGTCTCGAACAAACTCTGGCCAACAATCTCCACTACAAACCCCTTGGTCAGCGGCGCGTCCATACGGTTAAAGGGCTTGCTTACCCCGCCGCCGACGGCAAACGCCTGGTGAGCCAGCAAGTAACAGGCGGCCCGGTCCAGCGGCAGTTCGGTGGCCCCTTCGACCCGCCCGTGGTCAAACAACGCCGGGTTGTTGCCCGAGGCGGCCTCCAGGGCCAGTGCGGCCACCGGGTGCACCTTCTCCCCCTCCATGAAGGGCACCTGGTAGAAGGGCCGGGTGGGATGCAGCAGGTCAAACTGCCCCTCCCTTCCCTTTCCATAGGCCGTGAGCGCATCCTCGTCGAAGCGGCCGGCCCGCCACAACGCCTCCCAGTCGGACGTGTTCCGCAGGCGGTGGGTCCGGTAGACCAGGGCCAGGAGCAGCCGGTGGAGGGCAACGGTGATCAGCGGTGAAGGATCCATGATTCCCCGCAGGGAATGGGCCTCGGTCAGTGCATCGGCAAGGGACACCTTCCGCACCACCCCCTCCAGCGTCTGGACGGGAATCCAAGGTTCCGTCCAGAGCGAGAATCCCGTCACGTTTCCACCTCCGTTTCCGCGGTCCGCTGGCGCAGGCCCAGTTCAGGGTGCAGCTCCAGCGGCAGGTCGGCTGTAAGACAGGAGCCATCTGGTGCAAAGTACAGCAGCCGGTGTCGACGCAGGTGAGCCGTGACCTCCCATTCGGGCGGCACGGGCAGGTCGAGAATCTGCTTCACCAGCGAAGGATTGAAACTCAGCCGGAGCGAGCGGCCCAGGAGCAGCTTCACCCCACGGGCGTCAGGCTTGCGGCCCAGGTCGAACGGTTCAGAGGCGTCCGGAGTCAGGTAGGCCTGTCCATCCCGCTGGTAGAGACAGACCACATCCACCGACGGCCCACCCAGGCGGGTCAGGGCCTGGTGGGCAGCATGCACCTCCTCATCGTCATCCGCCAATCCGACAGGGTCGTAATCGATGATCTGCACGTCCAGAGCAGGAATCTCGCGAATAGCTGCCTGGCGCCGCTTCCGCAGGTCCCCCTGGAACATCCGCCCACCCGTCTGCCGCCAGCGCTCCGCCAGTGCCGGCGGTAACCCTTCCGGAGGCGGGGTCGGCTGGTACACCGCTTCAATCAGCGCCTCCACCTCGTCAGGAATCACCAGTGCAGGCACGTTGCTGAGCGCCAGGTAGGAGCGCAGCAGCAGGTGTTCATCATAGACACGTGTGCTGGCCCGGTCGAACTCAGGCACGCCCTCCGGCGAGACAGGTGGGAGCAAGAGCCAAAGCTCCGGGGCGTCAAAGTGGCCGGGCCGATCGGACCGAGGGTGGCGCCACACCCGTCCACTGCGCTGGAGGATGAGGTCAACCGGAGCCAGTTCCGTGACCATCAGATCGAAATCGATGTCCAGGCTCTGTTCGATGACCTGCGTGGCCACGCAGACCATCCGCTGCGGGCGCTCCCCGTGCTTGCCAAAACGCTCCAGGACCATCTGTTCACGAAGCATCCGGTCATCGAACGGATACCGGGCGTGGAAGAGCATCAGTTCTTCAGGTGCGAAATACGCCTGCAGAGCGGTGAAAGTCTCCTGTGCACGGCCCACGGTGTTGCAGAGCACGGCAGCACAACCGCCGGGGGCAAGTCGTTCCCGCAGCGCGGCCATCCAGTCGCCATCGGCCGGGTTGAACTGCCTCAGCAGTACGGTGCGTCTGGGTGTTCCTTCGATGTGTACACCGCCGGCACCGTTTCCTGAAATCCAGGTGATCCGAGGGTACGGCGTGGATGAGCCATCCTCTTGATAGGCTCGCCCCAGGCCCCTGCTGAACGCGGCCAGGAGCTCACTGCGTGTGCTGGCGGGCAGGGTGGCGGAGAGCAGGATCACGGATGAGCCGCAGGCCGCCAGCCAGGTGAGCAGGTGTCCCAGCAGGGACTGCATGTAGGTGTCGTAGGCGTGGATCTCATCGAGCACAACGACCTTGCCGGCCAGACCGAACAGGCGGACAAAGTAATGCTTGATGTCGAGGGCTGCAAGCAGTGCCTGGTCGACCGTGCCGATGCCGAAAGGGGCCAGCAGAGCCTGCTTCTTGTGGGTGAACCATTCGGCCGCCAGCAGATTCGCCTCCGGATCAGCCCCGTCACCGATCAGCAGCGCGTCGGGAAGCGCCTGCCCGCGCCGGAGCAGCCGTGCAAAACTCGGGTTGAGATCCGCCCGTCCGTGGAGGAGTTGGAGGTTGATGCGCCGCTCCGGGAACCGGTTGGAGAGATACTGCGCTACCCGCTCAAACATCTGGTTGCTGGTCGCCATGGTGGGCAGGGCCACGTAGAACCCCTGCTGCCCTGCGGAAGCCTGCAGCGTGTTGGCCAGGTAGAGTGCGGCCTCGGTCTTGCCGCCGCCCATGGGATACTCCAGCAGAACCAGAGACGGTCCTTCCAACTGCTGCGCGATGGCCTCGACGTGCGACTGGAGCAGGTTGGGCAGGAAGTCGAAGAGTTCGTGGAAAGGCAGCGCCTCGACCCGCTCGGGCCGCTGGAACCAGCCCAGGTCGATGAGTGCCTTCATGGCCTGCCAGCGCGCCCGACGGGGATAGGCCGGCAGGCGCACATCATCGCCCACGAAAGGGAAATAGTCATGGTTGGAGCCAATCCAGTCAGCGACACTGGTCAACCCGGCCAGGCGGATCAGGAAGGCGTTGTCCGACAGGAGGTCGCCTGTGGGCACCGGCAAAGTGTCGACCTGAAGGATGTGTGCCAGCAGGGCTGCCAGCTCATCCTGGGCCTTGCGCCAGCGGTCGCCACCGACACTCTCGCGCACGTCATCCATCGTGATGGGATCAGGGAAAAGCCCGTGGTGCGCGCCAACGGCCCGACCGATGGCCACACCGTTCGCTTTCTTGATGCCCAGTCGGTGCAGGACGTCCCGCATACGGTAAGCGGTAATGAACCCATGCGGCACGGCTCGCCTGACTCCGGGAGGCTTGAAGCCCTCGGCCATTAGCCGCTCGGCGCCTTCGCGCCACTTGAAGGCGAAATGCGGGCTGGCCTTGCCGAGATCGTGAAGACCGGCGAAATAGGCGACCCATCGCCCGGCATGCTCGGGGTTGTCCAGGCCGAGGCTGGCCTGCATCTGCTCCTTGACCACCGGGGGAAGTATGTACTGCCAAAGCCGCAAGGCCACCATGGCCACGTCGATCATGTGGCAGATGAGCGGGTGCCAGGAAGGCTCACCCTCCTGCAGCGTGACGCCCCACCTGCCCTTCGTGGCCGTCTTGGCCCAGATGGCAGGGTACAGCATGTCTTTCCAATCCGCCGGATGGCGTTCGTCAGTTTCGGTGGCAACCGGCTCAGGAGGCGGATTTGGACGGCGGACCAGAAACAGGCCTTCCCACTCCTCAATCTGGCGAGTGGTATCGCCGTAGGACCGAATGGCGTAGCCCTGCTCGTTGTTGGTGTTATAAATCATCGTAACGCCGCCCGACTCCACCTCCTGGCAGGCCTTCTCATACAACAGATCGCGCACGGCGGCGGAAACGTTCCCGACGAAAACGCCCGCCTTGGGCTCGAGCATCCATTTGGAGAGCTCACCCCGCAGGCTCGGGGGCGCAGACTCCACGATCAACACGACCATGGGCTATTCACTCCCCCTGGTAGTTGTGGCCACCGCGCACGTCGCCGGCGGGATCCCACAGATCGCCGGGCCTGGCCGCATCCTCGTCGAACTGATCGGCGACAGCCTGATCAACCGGTTCGTCAAACAGGGCATCCAGGTCGGAAACAATGCGACCCAGCAGATCCTGCTGGGCAAAAAGATCTCGGCAGCGGTGGCGCACGCGCGACTCCAGGCGGTGACCACCTTTAGCCACCTCGATAAAGGCTGCGGGTATGGTCAGTTCGGTCTTATACAGGTCCGCGACATCGTAGACGAACGACAGCATTTTTCCTGTATGAATAAATCCAATGGCAGGCGAGTAGCCGCTCGCGACGATCGCCGCGTGGCAGACTCCGTACAGGCAACTGTTGGCGGCAGACAGCGCCCGGTTCAGGGGATCCGACGCGTCCCAATCCATACGGGAGTACGAGCGCCCGGTCCATTCGACGCCGAAGCGCGCTGCATTCTGCGCGTAAGCAGCCCGAACTCTCGCCCCCTCCTTGCCTCGAATCTGCCGAAGTGTCAAGTCCGGCGGCAAGGGTTCAGCAAACCGCATCTCGTACATGCGTCGGACAATCTTCAGCCTCGACTCCTCGTTGGCCCATAGGCGTGCCTGGCGTAAGAGACGGGCAGAACTGCGGGTCTCACCCATGCCCTGTGCATAGAAGCGCACACCTCGCTCACCGCACCATGCGACGAGACAACCGCTCTCTGCCATGGTGCGGATCGCGGCGTGGGTGACGGTCGTGCCGGGTCCGAGCATAAAGAGATTGAGGGAAGCACACGGGACATGTACCCGTCCCCTCTGGTCGTGCAGGCAGATTCCTTTGTCCTCCTGGTCAATGCGGGCATGCTCAACGTACAAGTAGCTCCAGCTGTCCCGTACTTTCGGCAGGATGCGAAGGTTTCGCATGGCCACCCCCCCGGCATGCTGCTCCGTGGTGAACAGTATAGAGGGCTCAAGTGACAAGGGGCTGTCACTTGAGTGACGGAATTTCTCGGGAAGATTGGGCTTGTGCTCTCTATTACCGCAACTTACTACCTCAATTTTCCGGTCGTCTCCGGTCTTTTCGGTACCAGTCACATGTGTCATTCGTCGTCGAGTACATCACCGAAGGGAACACCACCGGCGTAACGGGTGGAGTGAATCTAGTAGCCCATCTGGTGCCCAAGTATCCACTAAGGCGAGTTACATCCATCACCCCCACGCGCCTGCGAACGACGTGTCCGCCCGGGTCTCACGGATGTTGAAGTCTGGTTCACCCTCACACGCGTGGGGACGACTGAATGAGCCAGGTGGCAGGCGAGACTTCCGGACGGTTCACCCCCACACGCGTGGGGACGACAACGGGATGCCGATGCTGGCCCAAGTGCCCTATCGGTTCACCCCCACACGCGTGGGGACGACCCAGTTTCACTGCAGCGTTTTCGCTCATGCCGCGGTTCACCCCCACACGCGTGGGGACGACCCTGCCGAGTACGTCGCCCGTTTCCGGGCTCACGGTTCACCCCCACACGCGTGGGGACGACTCACAGGTGCACCAGACATGACAGCATCCCTCCGGTTCACCCCCACACGCGTGGGGACGACTTTGAACCGCGGGGAACGGTCCCCTTGGACGGCCGGTTCACCCCCACACGCGTGGGGACGACAGATCCCGCGCGCTCACGTGCATTGGAGTTGCCCCGCTTTCGTGGACACGATTATGGTTGCGATGTCACGCGGTTTCGCTTGCTTTCGCATCTTCTTGGGCCCGCGCTTCAAACTCCATCGGTGACAGGTAGCCAAGCGCCGAGTGACGTCTGCGCCGGTTGTAGAAGACTTCGATGTACTCGAAGATCGCCAACCGCAGGCTTTCCCGGGTCGGCCAACTCTGCCGATCAAGCAGTTCGGTCTGCAGCGTGGCGTAGAAGCTCTCGGCAACGGCGTTGTCAAGGGCATCGCCGACGGAACCCATCGATCCCTGGATTCCTGCTTCTTGCAGGCGACTTGTAAAGAGTAGGGACGTGTACTGGCTCCCGTGATCCGAATGGTGAATCAGCGGTGCCTTCGGCTTACGCCGCCAGACTGCCATGTTTACGGCCTCGACCACAAGTTCGGCTGTTGCACGGTCTCCCATAGCCCAACCGACTACCATCCGTGAAAAGAGATCGAGTATAACAGCCAGGTAGAGCCACCCCTCTGCGGTTCGGTGCTGTGTCAAATCTGCAACCCAGACTTGGTTGGGAGCATCGGCAGTGAAGTTCCGCTGAACCAGATCCGGATACGGTTCCCGTTCGGGATCGCGCCTTGTGCAACCGTGAGGCCGGCGGCGATAGATGCCCGCAATGTTGACCTCACGCATCAGGCGAGCAACACGCTTCCGGGAGCATCGAACTCCGTATTGCAGCGCCAGCTCGGCGTGGATCCGCGGCGCACCATAGGTCCCGCGGCTGTCTTGGTGGATCTGGATGATCAACTGCCGCAGCACCGCATCCTCCTGTGCCCGGGCAGAGGGCTTCCGCGCTCGCCATGCATAGTACCCACTCGTGGAAACACCCAGCACCCGGCACAGGGTCCTTACCGCATGGTTGGCCCTTTCTCGTTCAATAAAAGCGAAGACATCTACCGACTTCGGCTTGCCTCCTGTGCAAAGTAGGCTGCGGCTTTTTTTAGAATCTCGCGCTCCTCTTGCAGGATGCGAACCTCACGACGCAGGCGGATTAGCTCCTCCCGTTCCGATTCGCTCAAAGCTGCAGCCTGGCTGGCACCCGCCTCGGCCTGACGCCGCCATCTCCGAAGCGTCTCGGACGAGATTCCGAGTTCCTTCGCGACCTGGGCCAGGGTCTTCCCACTCTCCTTGGCGAGGTTAGCTAGACGAACGGCCTCTGCTCTGAACTCCGGAGGATACCCGCCGTTCATAACATTTCATCCCCTTTCGGTTTCTACCCCACATGTTGGAGTGTCCACCGAAACGGGTCAAGCTCACACCCCGAAGGGCGGTTCACCCCCACACGCGTGGGGACGACGCACCGTCCCAAAACGTCGGCCAGTAATCCTCCGGTTCACCCCCACACGCGTGGGGACGACTCGTCGTCCATGACGCTCGTGGCCCGCATGTCCGGTTCACCCCCACACGCGTGGGGACGACATCTGGATCGTGCCCTGTTTCAGGTCCACGTCGGTTCACCCCCACACGCGTGGGGACGACATGTCCACTCCGGACAGACCGCCCGGATCATCCGGTTCACCCCCACACGCGTGGGGACGACAGCTGCCCCGCCCGCCTGATGTACACCGGCCGCGGTTCACCCCCACACGCGTGGGGACGACGAACTCCGGCTCGAGCGTCGGCTTCCGCCCCGCGGTTCACCCCCACACGCGTGGGGACGACCGCGGCCAGGGGGTCGTCTTGGCCCACGAATTGCGGTTCACCCCCACACGCGTGGGGACGACTTTTGCCACGGGCACAGGGGGCGAAAGTCTCACGGTTCACCCCCACACGCGTGGGGACGACCGCGGAGGTGGGGCCTTCTTCGTCCTATTCGGCGGTTCACCCCCACACGCGTGGGGACGACTCCGTGCTCACCGACTGAGTATAGCTCGCCGCCGGTTCACCCCCACACGCGTGGGGACGACACGTCCAAACAACGGGAAGCGATGATCCTTCATCGGTTCACCCCCACACGCGTGGGGACGACCCACAGCGCCCGGCCAACATGTCTTTACTTCAGCGGTTCACCCCCACACGCGTGGGGACGACTTGTCCTCCAGCCACTCCAACAGGGCCGTGGTCGGTTCACCCCCACACGCGTGGGGACGACGCATGAGGCGGGCTATCCGCAATCTGCTTACCCGGTTCACCCCCACACGCGTGGGGACGACGCCAGGCCGGAGAGCATGGTAGACTTGCCGTTCGGTTCACCCCCACACGCGTGGGGACGACGAGTCAGTGAACACCTTCAGGGCCTCCGAAACCGGTTCACCCCCACACGCGTGGGGACGACGCGTTGTTCAACGGCTCTACGTCATCCAGCGGCGGTTCACCCCCACACGCGTGGGGACGACGGGCCTTATCTGCTGGCAGGGCTGCTGATCGGCGGTTCACCCCCACACGCGTGGGGACGACGCCCGGCTTTACTCCATGCCCACAGCAGGCGGCGGTTCACCCCCACACGCGTGGGGACGACGGCGGAGGTGAAGTGATTACCATCGTTCCCGACGGTTCACCCCCACACGCGTGGGGACGACACTAACGAAACCCGCATGGGACAAGGCCCGCTTCCGAAAAGAAGGGTTCTAGTATCAGTTCAGCAAGCGCCAAACCATTCCCCCATCAACTTAATACTCCGCCAACTCCTCCTTCCCCTCCCCCTCTACCTCACCACCACCGACTGCTCCCCCACAATCCGCGCCAGCGCATTCACCAGCGACGGCGTCACCGTCACCCGCAGGTGCTCGTGCACCTCGATCCACTTGCCCTCCGGCTCCATCTTGATCCGCACCCGCGTCGGCCCCGGGTGGGCCCGCAGCACCCGCTCCACCCGGCGCATCATCGGCGAGTCCTGATCCCGCGCCGGTACGCGCAGATAGACGAACTTGGGCTCTGGCGCACCGGGCGTCTCCCGCACGGGCTCCCGGGCGGCTTGCGAGCCCGGTTCCTGAGCGGCTAACCTCACGTCTTGCCGCCGGGCCTGGCCGGCAGCCGCACGCTGGGTCTCCCGCCCGGCAGCCTCCACCGGCTCCGGCGGCCGCGGCCGCCGGGGCCGTTCGTCGTCCCGGAGCAGGCTCACCTCGTCCGCCAACAGCTTCACCTCGTCCTCCTGCACCTGCAGCCGGCCCCGCACCAGCAGCGGGTGCTCCTCCCGCAGCAGGCGGGCGCAGGACTGCAGCACCCGCGGGAAGACCACCACCTCCACCTGGCCGGTCTGGTCCTCCAGCGTCAGGAAGGCCATGTTGGCGCCGGAGCGGGTCGTCACCTGCTTCAGCCCGGCCAGCATGCCCCCCACCGCCACCTTTGCGCCGTCCCGCTGCTCGGGCAGCGCCGCGACCGGCAGGCAGCCGTGCACCGCCAGGGCCGCCTGGTACTGCCTGAGCGGGTGGCCCGACACGTAGAAGCCCAGGACCTCCTTCTCCATCGCCAGCAGCCGCTGCGGCGGGAACTCCGGAATATCCGGCAGGGGCTCCGCGCCGCCGCTGCCCGGGGCCGCAACCCCCAGGTCGAAGAGCGAGATCTGCCCGGCCTGCCGGTGACGCTGCAGCTTCTGCGCGTCCTCCAGAATCTGATCCAGCGCCTCCAGCAGCTGCGACCGGTAGGCCGGCCTGCCGCCGGGCGGGGCCACCCGGTCGAAGGCCCCGGCCATGATCAGCGACTCCAGCGCCCGCCGGTTCAGAGGGCGCAGGTCCACCCGCTCGCAGAGGTCCCGGAGGCTGGTGAAGGGTCCCCCCTCCTCCCGCGCGGCCACAATGGCCTCCACGGCGTTCGTGCCGATGTTCTTCACCGCCGCCAGGCCGAAACGGATCTTCCTACCGTCGGGTACGAACCGGGCGAACGAGGTGTTCACGTCCGGCGGCAGCACCTGAATGCCCAGCCGGCGGCACTCCTCCATGTAGAGCGCCAGCTTCGCCTCCTGCCCCATCACCGAGTTCATCAGCGCGGCCATGAAGGCCACCGGATGGTGCCGCTTCAGGTAGGCGGTCTGGTAGGCCACCTTGGCGTACGGGGTCGCGTGGCACTTGTTGAAGCCGTAGTTGGCGAAGCGGATCATCTGGTCATAGAGCGCCGTGGCCACCTCATGGCTGTAGCCCCGCTCCTCCAGGGCCTCCATGAAGAGGCGGCCGTACTTCTCCATGTCCTCCCGCTTCTTCTTGGCGATGGCCCGGCGCAGCAGGTCGGCCTGCCCGAGGGAAAGCCCGGCCAGCCGGTGGGCGATCTGGATGATCTGCTCCTGGTAGACCATCACCCCGTAGGTCTCGCTGAGGATCGGCTCCAGATCCGGGTGCAGGTACTGCACCGCGTCCGGGTTCTGCTTGCCGGCGATGTAGTCGGGGATGTGCTCCATCGGCCCCGGCCGGCAAAGCGAGATGGTGGCGATGATGTCCTCGAACCGGGTCGGCTTCATCTGCCGCAGCACGTCGGCCACCCAGCCCGCCTCGATCTGGAAGAGCCCCAGGGTCTCGCCCCGGGCAATCATGGCGTAGGTCTCCGGGTCGTCCATGGGGATCTTTTCGATGTCAAACCCGGGCTCGTACTCCCGCACGTACTTCACGGCGTGGTCGATCACCGTGAGGGTGCGCAGGCCCAGGAAGTCCATCTTCAGGAGGCCGATCTCCTTCAGTTGGTCCATGTCGAACTGGGTGACGATGGCGTCGTCGCCCATCTTGTACAGCGGCACGTGCTCCACCAGCGGATCGGCGGTGATGACCACCCCGGCGGCGTGGACCGACGGGTTGCGGGGCATGCCCTCCACCGCCCGGGCGGTGTCGATCAGGAGGCGAATCTCCTCCCGCTCCTGGTACAGGGCGCGCAGCTCCTCGGTCTTCTCCAGGGCGCTGTCCAGAGACTGGCCCCACGGCAGCAGCTTGGCCACCCGGTCCACCTCACCGTAGCTCATGCCGAGAGCCCGGCCCACGTCCCGTACTGCCGCCCGGGCCGCCATGGTGTTGAAGGTGATCACCTGGGCGACGCACTCCGCCCCGTACTTGTTATGGACGTACTCGATGACCTCGCCGCGCCGCTCGTAGCAGAAGTCGATGTCGAAGTCGGGCATGTCCACCCGCTCCGGGTTCAGGAACCGCTCGAACAAGAGGCCGAACCGCAGGGGGTCGACGTCGGTGATGCCCAGCACGTAGGCCACCAGCGACGACGCTCCCGAGCCCCGCCCCGGCCCCACGGGAATGGACCGGGAGCGGGCGTACTCCACGAAGTCCCACACGATCAGGAAGTAGCCGGCAAAGCCCATGCTGATGATCACGTTCAGCTCGTGCTCCAGCCGCTCCATCGCCCCCTCGGGCGGCTTCCCGCCATAGCGCGGCCCGATGCGCTCATAGCAGAGCTTGCGCAGGTATCCCGGTGCGTCGTAGCCGGGGGGCAGAGCGTAGTGGGGCAGGTGGATCTGGCCCAGGGGCAGCTCCACGTTGCACCGCTCGGCGATGGCCAGGCTGTTTTCCAGCGCGCCGGGGATGTGGCCGAAGCGCCAGTACATCTCCTCGGCCGACTTCACGTACATCTCGTTGGTGTTCATCCGCATGCGGTTCGGGTCGTCGACCGTCTTGTTGGTGCCGATGCAGATGAGCACATCCTGGGTGCGGGCATCCTGGGGGCCCAGGTAGTGGGCGTCATTGGTGGCCACCACCGGCAGCCCCTGCTCCAGCAGAAAGCGGTTGAGCCCCTGCTGCTCGGGCAGGCCCAGGTCCTGCAGCTCCAAGAAGTAGTGGTCGGGCCCGAAGATCTCCCGGTAGCGGCCGATGGTCTTCCTGGCCTCCTCCGTCTGGCCGGCCAGCACTTTCTGCGACACCTCGCCGGCCAGGCAGCCCGAAAGGACGATCAGCCCCTCCCGGTAGGTGTTCAGCAACTCCAGGTCGACCCGGGGCTTGTAGTAGAAGCCCTCGGTGTAGCCCGCCGAGACCAGCTTCACCAGGTTCTTGTAGCCGGTGTAGTTCTCGGCCAGCACCGTGAGGTGGTAGGGCTTCTCGCCGCCGGTCTTCACATGGCGCGAGCCGGGGGCCACGTAAAGCTCGCAGCCGATGATCGGCTTCACCCCGTGCTTGCGCATCGCATTATAAAAAGGAAGCACGCCGAAGAGCACGCCGTGGTCGGTCATGGCCATCGCCCGCATGCCCAGCTCGGCGGCGCGCCGTGCCAGGGGCTCGATGCGGTTGGCCCCGTCCAGCAGCGAGTACTCGGTGTGCAGGTGCAGGTGCACGAACTCCGGGCGGCCCATCTCTCCGTCACCTCGCTCGTTGCGGCAATGATTCGCCGCACGCCCCGACCGAACCTGCATTCGTCTGTAGTCTGGCCAGCAGGCCCAGCCAGAGATCTCGAGGGTCACCCGAATCATGGCGCCACCTCCTTTCAGCGAGGCGCCCCGCCCCACCACCCGGCTTACCCCAAAATGGCACAAAGAGGTGAGGCCCCACCGCGTGAGCGGCCTGGGGCCTCACCCTCATACGTCTACAACACTTCCAGCGGCACCTTCCGGGTCGGCGGCGGGAACGCCCGGTCCAGCTCCGCCAGGTCCTCCGCCGTCAGCGTCAGATCCAGCGCCGCCCGGTTCTCCCGCACGTGCTCCGGCCGGCTCGCCTTCGGAATCACCATGATGTCCCCCTGCCGGAGGATCCACGCCAGCGCGACCTGCGCCGCCGTGGCGCCGTGGCGCGCGGCGACCCGCTGCAGCGTCGGGTTCCGCAGAATGCGCCCCTGCTCGATCGGTGAGTAGGCCATGATGGGAATGCGCCGCTCCCGGTGCCAGGGCAGGAGGTCGAACTCAATGCCCCGCCGGCTCAGGTTGTAGAGCACCTGATTGGTGGCCACTTTGGCGCCGCCCCGAATCCCCACCAGTTCCTCCATGTCGTCGGTGTCGAAGTTGCTCACGCCCCAGTACCGGATCTTCCCGGCCTTCTGCAGTTCCGCGAAGGCCTCCAGCGTCTCCGAGAGGGGATACCGCCCGCGCCAGTGCAGCAGGTAGAGGTCGATCCGATCGGTGCGGAGGCGGCGGAGCGACCGCTCGCAGGCCTCGATGGTGCGCCGCCGCGACGCGTTGCCGGGCAGCACCTTGCTCACCAGGAAGACCTCGTCCCGCCGGCCCTCGATGGCCTCGGCCACCACCTCCTCGGCCCCACCGGATGCGTACATCTCTGCCGTGTCGATGAGCGTCATGCCCAGGTCAATCCCCAGGCGCAGGGCGGCCGCCTCCTCCCGGCGGGAGCGGCGGTCCTCGCCCATGTACCACGTGCCCTGGCCCAGGATCGGCACGCGCTCGCCGGAAGGAAGGCGCAGCGTCGGAACGGGATGGACAGGCTCGTGCTGCGTCATGGGGCACCTCCTCACCGCAGGACTCTCAAGCCCAATCTTACCACAGCCAGGCTCAGCAGGAGACTGCGCCCGCCGGAAGAAGTATTTATGTTTACCACGACACGATTGCGAGGCATCCGGATGATCACGGTTCACGGCAGTTTCGTCCCCTCCGGCGCCGCCGGCTTCTTTTTCCTCTGGGGCCTCGATGACGGCGCCGCCCAGCCCGCCGCGCCCCAGAGGCGTCGCAACCGCGGGATCCCTGCACATCCGCATGCGGCCGCGCCGGAGGCGCTCTACCCCATCCTGCGGGGGCTGCCCTACCTCAGCACCCTCACCCTGGTACAGTGGCAGCCCGCGTACGACGGCGCCAGCCCCGCGAGGCTCCCGGGGGTCGCCCTGTCGCTGCCCAACGCCGTGCAGTGGCTGCTGGATCTGCCCGATCACTTCGACGGCGCCCCCCTCCGCCCCGGGCACAGCCTGCGGCTCTGGAGCGTGGCCGCCAAACTGCTGCTGGAGTTCCTGGGGCGGGGCCGTATGCTGCCGGTCCTGCGGGCAGAGGCCGGGGTGCCGGCCGCCGGCTGGACGCTGCACCTGACCGACGCCGAGGACGCCCGCCGCCTGACCCGGCTGGCAGCCGGCCTGCCGGAGGCCTGCCGCGCCCTGGTGCCGCCGGACCGCAGCCCGAGGGCCTACCCGCTGCCGGCTGCCGATGCGCTGGTGCACCAGTTCATGCGCACCGCCGCGGCCGGCGTGATCCGGCTCCTCCTGGAAGACGTGCCCCTGCCGGAGGCCGAGTCGCTGCAGGACACCGCCCTGCGCCACTGGCTGGCGGCCCTGGCCGGCGACGCGCCCCGCGACCTGCCCCCGGGCCTCCCGGGCGAGCAGGCGCTCCTTGCCGCCCTGGACCGCTGGACCGCGCCCGCCACCGGCGTGCTGGGCCACGCCAGCCTGCGCACGGGGCTGCGCCTGAATCTGCCCGGCCCCGAGACCGGCGGCGACTGGGAGCTGGAGCTCACGCTGCACGCGCCCGAAGAAGGGGCGCTGCCCATCACGGCCGATGGGGTCTGGGCCAGCCTGGGGGGCGAGGTGGAGATCGGCGGACAGCGCTACCGCAACGCCGAGCAGCGGCTGCTGGCCGACCTGCCGGCGATGGCGCGCCTCTTCCCGCCGCTCGCGCCGCTGCTGGAGGATCCTGCCCCCTCCCGCGTCGCCATCACCGCGGACGATGTGATGGCGCTCATCCAGGAGGGCGCGCTGCTGCTGCAGCAGGCCGGCCACCCCGTGCTGCTGCCGGCCGCCCTGGTGAAGCCGGCCTCCTTGCGGGTCGGCATGCGCCTCAGCCCCGCCGGCGATGGCCCCTCGCTGTTCGGCCTGCACCAGATCGTTGACGTGCGGTGGGACGTGGCTCTGGGCGACACCGGGCTCACCCTGGACGAACTGCGCCACCTGGCCCAGCAGAAGCGGCCGCTGGTGCAGATGCACGGGCAGTGGGTGCGGGTGGATGCGCGCACGCTGGCTGCGGTCCTGAAGCGCATCGAGCAGCACGAGAAGCAGATGGAGCTGGGCACCGCCCTGCGCCTGGCCCCGGAGGTGGATGAGACGACGGCCACCGGCTGGATCGCGGAGCTGCTGGAGCGGCTGGAGGAGCCAGCCCGGGTGGAGCCGGTGCCAACCCCCCGGGGCTTCACCGGCACGCTGCGGCCCTACCAGGAGCGGGGGCTGGCGTGGCTCGCGTTCCTGCGCCGCTACGGCCTGGGCGCCTGCCTGGCCGACGACATGGGGCTGGGTAAGACGGTTCAGCTCATCGCGCTGCTCCTGCACGAGCGGGAGAACGGGCTGGCGGCCGGGCCCACGCTTCTCATCTGCCCCGTCTCGGTGCTGGGCAACTGGCGGCGGGAGCTGGCCCGCTTCGCCCCGGGCCTGCGGGTGCTGGTTCACCACGGGGCGAACCGGCTGGGCGAGTCGGATTTCGCCCGGGAGGCGGCGGCGCACGATGTGGTGCTCACCACCTACTCGCTGATCGCCCGCGATGCGGAACTGCTGGGTAAGGTGACGTGGAACGGCATCGTCGCCGACGAGGCACAGAACCTGAAGAACCCGGACACCCTGCACGCCCGGGCCCTGCGCCGGCTCACCGGCGGATACCGCATCGCCCTCACCGGCACGCCCATCGAGAACCACCTGGGCGACCTCTGGTCCCTCTTCCAGTTCCTCAACCCCGGCCTCCTGGGCAGCCGGGAGGAGTTCCAGCGGCGCTACGCGATACCCATCCAGCGGTTCGACGATGACGAGGCGGCCGCGCAGCTGCGCCGGCAGGTGGGGCCCTTCATCCTGCGCCGGCACAAGAACGATCCCGCCATCGCGCTGGACCTGCCCGAGAAGCTGGAGAACACCGAACTGGTCACCCTGTCGGTGGAGCAGGCGGCGCTCTACGAGGCCATCGTGCAGGAGACCCTGGAGCGGGTCGCCCGGTCCGAGGGCATCCAGCGGCGCGGCGCCATCCTCGCGGGCCTCACCCGGCTGAAGCAGGTCTGCAACCACCCCGCGGCCGTCACCGGCGACGGCCCCCTGGCGGGCCGGAGCGGCAAGATCGACCGGCTGGTGGAACTCCTCCGGGAGGTGCTGGCGGCCGGCGAGCAGGCCCTGCTCTTCACCCAGTTCGCCCGCTTCGGCGCCCGGCTGCAGGCCTACCTGGCCGAGACGCTGGGCTGCGCGGCGCTCTTCCTGCACGGCGGAACGCCGCAGCCCGAGCGGGAGCGGCTCATCGCCCAGTTCCAGGGCGGCGAGGCGCCGCTCTTCATCCTGTCCCTGAAGGCCGGCGGCCTCGGGCTCAACCTCACCGCCGCCACCCACGTCTTTCACGTGGACCGCTGGTGGAACCCCGCGGTCGAGGACCAGGCCACCGACCGGGCCTACCGCATCGGCCAGACCCGGCGGGTGCTGGTGCACCGGCTGGTCACCGCCGGCACGCTGGAGGAGCGCATCGACCGGCTGCTGGCCGAGAAGCGGGCCCTGGCGGGCCAGGTGATCGGCAGCGGCGAATCCTGGCTGGGCCAGCTCTCCACCGAGGAGCTGCGGGCCCTGATCACGCTGGAACGGGAGGCGTAGGCCGTGGCGGAATGGCTGAGCGAGCGCTGGCTCGCCTACCTGCAGGAGGAACTGCTGCTTGTGCCGATGACCCCTGGCCAGCGGAAGAGCGCCGAGCGGGGCGACGCCCGGCTCACCTTCGCGCGGGGCAGGATCGAGGCCGAGGTGAGCGTGGGCACAACGGGGGCCATCGCCACCGCGACGTTGAAGATCCGGCCCTTCGGGCAGCGGGAGTGGCGCCGCATCGAGGCGGCCATCGCCCGTGATCCCGAGGCGGCCCGCCGGCTGCTGAGCGGCACGGTGGGCCCCGACCTGGAGTCGCTGTTCAACAAGGCCGGCGCCAGCCTTCTGCCCGCGGGCCGCGGGCTGAGCCACCGCTGCACCTGCAACCAGGGCGCGGGCTGCCGGCACCAGCGGGTCCTGGCCGTGCGGGCGGCGCGCGCCTTTGCCGCCAACCCCTTCCTGTGGTTTCAGGTGCTGGGGCGGGAGCGGGACGAGCTGCTGGCGGGCGTGCGGGCCCATCTGGCTGACCGGGCGGGGTCCGCGGGGCATCTGCCGACGGGGGCAGCTGGCCTGCTGTCGGCGGCGACGCTGGAGCCCCTGCTTGACCCCCGCCGGTTCCTGTTCACGGAGACCGACCCGGCCGACATCCCGGTCCGGCCTGAGGAAGCGGAGGTGCCCGACGCCCTTCTCCGGGTGCTCGGGCCGCTGCCGCTGGCGCCGGAGCTGAACCGCACCCGCCGCTACGAGATCGCCCCGGTGGCGCGCTGGGGCCGCACCTTCAACGTGCACCAGCTGGTGGAGGAGACGGCCGAGCAGGTGTTGTCCCGCTACTACCGCGCCGTCAGCGTCGGGGCTGCGGAGCTGGCCAGGGGCGAGCGCGCGCCGGTCTACCGGGAGGAGCCCCTGCCCGGAAAGCGCATTCCCCCGCGGGACCGGATCGCCGACGAGATCGCCGCCCTGGTGGCGGAGCGCGCGGAGAGCGTCGCACTGGACGAGCTCGTGGCCGCCTGCCCCACCGCCGCGGCCCTGCCCTGGGAGACCGCCGCCCAGGCGGTGCGGGAGGCGGCCGCGCGCCTGCCCGCGGGCTACCTCGTGCTGGCCGGCCGCTGCGTCGCCCGCCGGGACGACCTCCTGAGCGGCGCCGCCTTCCGCCACGTCATCACCTGGCCCGAGTGGCAGTCGCGGCGGCTCAGCCCCTCCGGCGACTGGTTCCTGGCGCTGGCCCTCATCGGCTGCCGCCCGCCGTTTGAGGCGGAGGTCGGGGGAATGGCCGTCCCTGCCCCCGGCGTCCACGAATCCGCCGACCCCGTCTTCGCCCTGCTGGAGCCCGAGGTCGGCGACGAGCTGATCATCACCGTGGCGGAGGCCGAGCCCCTCCGGCTGCACGTGCAGCTGCGCCGCCGGGCCGCCCGCAGCCTGCTGGAGCCGCTGCCGGCCGACCAGGCTGCCGCCCGGATCGTGGCGACTGCGATTGCGACCGACCCGTACCAGGGCATCGCGGAGGCCGACGTGATTCAGCTCCTGCTGGCCGAGGGCTTCTACCGGCCCGGCCGCATGCCCGACCCGGTCTGGCTGCTGCCCATGCCCGCCGTGGGCGAACCGATCCGATGGGGCTCGGGCCGGAGGATCGTCTCCTCGTACTGGGGGCGGTCTTCGCTGACCCCGGGCACCCATCCGCTCCACTGGCGCCAGGGAACGCGCTTCACCCCCGGCTTCGGGAACTGCCTCGCCGCGCTGCCGCTCCCTGAGCGCCGCGCAGCCCTGACGCTGGTCGAGACGTGGGCGGAGCGCTGGCACGGCAGCCTGCTGAATCCCGATCAACCGCCTCCTCTTAGCGCGTTCCTCCACTTCCTGCTCAACTGGGCGCCGGTGATCGCCCAGCAGCTGAACCTCTCGGCGGAAGCTGCCCTCCGGGCGCTGGGCCTGGGCATCCGCTGCCTGGTGGACGCCGAGCCGGCGATGGCCCGGGTGTATCGCCCGTTCCTGGAGGCCTGCGGGGCCGTCGAGCCCTTCCGGCACCGGCTGGAGACCCTGCCGCCGCTGCACACGCCGGAGTTTCAGGTGTGGGAGATGGAAGGCTTCCGCTGGCTGGGCCCGGAGTTGAGTCTTTCTTAGAACACCGGACCAGGGTGCGAGCGCACCCTGGTCCGGTCGTTTCCGGAGACCGGCTTACACAAGGCGTGGAGCCGCCTTCCCGCAGTTAATGTGTTCGGGGTGAGCGGATGAGCCAGGATGAAGAGTCGGGTGGCTCACTTGCTCACCATTCGGGTCACCCAGGAACCCCACTGCGCGGCAAGGACGCCCGAAATCTGTGGGAAAAAGGCCCCCACGGCCCCCAATAAGGGCGCGCGAGGGGGCCCGCGCGCAGTCCTGCCGGTTAGTTGAAGCGTGAATGGTGACCGGATGAGCCAGGCGGGAAAGACAGGTGGCTCACTTCTTCACCACGGCCGGGGCACACAAGGGCTGCTCGCCAGGCTTGATCTGGAGCGTGCCGGCTCCACATCGCCCTGAGCGTCTCCAAGGTCAGGACAGACCAAGTTTCTGTTGAAACAAAGAGTCCCAGAACATCTGGCAGGCGATCTTCACCCACTCGCGGAAGCACCGCTCAGGAAACCACGAAGGGGTGAACATCATTCGACGTACTGCGGTACATCCTTGAAGAGCTGAGACCCCGGGCCGTCACTTCAGACGAAGGCCTGTTCCAGCACCAGGAGTCTCAGGCGATGTTCAGCCTCCCCGTCGTTCACCTTCCCTTTGACGCGGCGAATCCCGCCCACTGGCAGGACCGGGGGTACATCCTCGACTTCCTCTGCACTGCTGGTGGCGGCGACCTGCTCGACTTCGGCCCGGGCGATGGCTGGCCCTCGCTGCTCGTCGCGCCTTTCGCCCGGCACGTGACGGGAGTTGACGCCTCGCCCAGGCGAGTGGCCGTCTGCGAGGCGAACGCCCACAGGCTGGGGGTCAGCAATTTCCGTTGCATCCACGTGCCGGCGGGCCGGCCGCTGCCGTTTCCGGACAACAGCTTCGACGGCATTCTGGCCGCCAGCGCGGTGGAACAGACGCCCGAACCCAGACAGACCCTGCGGGAGCTGCACCGGGTGTTGAAGCCGGGCGGAAGGCTGCGCCTTCATTACGAAGGGCTCGCCCGCTACCGCGGGGGAAACGAGTACGAACTGGATGCGTGGGAGAGCGAACCCGGTGTCACGCAGATCCTCATCATCCAGCGGTTGACCGAGAAGGAGCAGGCCAACTACTGTCGCCTGCAGTTTCGGCTCTCGCGAGACCAGCTCGCCCAACTCCTCACCGGAGGCGGCGAAATCGGTTTCGATGCCCTCACGACCCGAGGGCTGCAGCGGGCCCGGGCGGCTCTCACCGAGGCCGTCTGCTGGTCGCTGACGCACCCCGGCTGCCGAACCTGGCTTAGATGGATGCGCGAGGTGGGCTTTGCGGACGCCGTCCCCACCCATTCCGGAGGGCGGGCAGCCCGGCGCGCCTTCGAGGCCGTTCCCCCCGACAGCCGCCCGGCAGACCTGGCCGGTGTCGATGCGTTCCTCCGGCCGTTGGTGATGGTCGCCGTCGCCCTGGAAGCCCCCGCGGAGCTGGATCCGCCGATCACGGCGGTGAAGTAGCGCGGCCGGGGCTGGGAACCGGCACTTTTTCGCTTCGGGTTCGAGGCCAAATTGAAAAACCTGCGGTTCCCACCCGAGCGATGGCCTAAGTACCACCGACAACGGCACCCCAATAAGCAAGGCGGTCCCGCCACCACGGCGGGACCGTCTCATTCTCTCCTCACCCCACCCGCAGGGCCCACTGGTGGGTCAGCTCGTTCAACTCGTGAAACCGCTTCCCCTCGCCGATGCCCGCGAGCGCCTCCTGATGATGCTCCGGCGGCCAGGTGGCGCCGGCGAGCACCGTGACCCCCGTTCCGGCAAAGGCCTCGGGGTAGAGCGGCGTGCTGGGGCCGATGATCACGATGTCCCGGGCCTTCGTGCACCAGGAGAGCAGCGTGTCCAGGGTGCCGTTGGTCACCGCCGATCCCGTCACGAAGACCACGTCGCACAGGGGCAGCAGTTCGGGCTGCTGTTCCTCCGGGCTGATGCCGGGCTCGCCGTCCAGCGACCGGTCGAAGATGATGATGCGCTCCACCCGGTCCACGATCCGGCGGTGGATCGAGCGGATGAAGCCGATGAGCCCCACGGTGTCGGTGGGGCGAACCTGCACCGTCGTCAGCGCATCGGGGTCCTCCAGGCTGTGCGCCGGGTCGGGCTGCGCCACCGCGTTGCAGACGGCCATGCCCAGCGAGCGCGCCACCAGGTCCTCCTGCGTCAGCCCGGCCAGCATCTCCACGGCGTCCATCCCGGCGAACTGCGCGGGATCCGGAAAGACCGGCTCCGGCGCCCGCCGCTCCCCCGGCAGGGCGTAAGCGACGCCGAGCTCACCGCTGTCCAGCAGCACACCGACCAGGTAATGACCGATCCGAACCTCCTGCACCCGCTTGCCCGCGATGCGCGGGGCCGCGGCCTCGTACAGCCGTTCCAGCAGCGTCATGGGCAAAACCTCCTACTACTCCACCCGCAGCGTCACGCTCGTGCGCCCCTTCAGGTGCCTGAAGTGCGCCCCCGCGGC
This sequence comes from Symbiobacterium turbinis, assembly GCF_055383075.1. Taxonomy (NCBI): domain Bacteria; kingdom Bacillati; phylum Bacillota; class Clostridia; order Eubacteriales; family Symbiobacteriaceae; genus Symbiobacterium; species Symbiobacterium turbinis. The sequence goes on along the minus strand of NZ_AP042433.1, from coordinate 3,650,189 downwards.
AATCTGCTCCAGGGCCTCCTCCGGATCCGCGATCTGCCAGCGGAAGCCGGCCAGCACCGTCACGCCCGAGCCCACGAAGGCCTCGGGGTAAAGCGGCGTGCTCGGCCCGAGCAGCACGACCTCCCGGGCCCGGGTGCAGTACGTGAGCAGCCGCTCCAGCGTGAGGTTGATCAGGGCCGAGCCGGTGATGAAGACCAGGTCGCACACGGGCAGCAGTTCCGGCTGCCGCTCCTCAGGGTAGACGTCCTCCTCGTCCTCCTGCGACCGGTCGAAGATGATCGTCCGCGCCGCCTCGGCCTGCACGCGCCGGACCACCGTGCCCACGTAGCCCACGAACCCCACCGTGTCGGTCGGGCGGGCAGGCACCGCCGCGGCGGCGTCGGGGTCCACCAGGAGCCGGGCCGGGTCGGGCTCGGCCACCGCGTTGCACAGGGCCACGCCCAGGGCCCGGTGGAAAGTGGTCTCCCCCTGCATGCAGCGCCGGGCGACCTCCAGCGCCGGCTGACCCGTCAGCATCCGCAGCTCGCCCGCCAGGTCGGCTTCAGACACGCTCCCCGGCGGCCGCTCACCCGGCAGGTGGTAGCCGGCGCCGAACCGCCCGTCATCCAGCACAACACCCACGATCCTCGCGCCCATGCGTGCGGCCTGTACCCGCCGGCGGCTCAGGCCCGGCGCAGCCGCTTCCAGCACCCGCTCCAAGAGCATTGCGTCCTACCTCTCTTCCGTCAGGATGAGGCGGCGCCCGTCAGGCAGGCCCACCACATCGATCGGCATCTCATACAGCGTCTGCAGGTTTTCCGGCGTCATGACCTCGGCTGCGGGGCCCGCCCGGAACACCCGGCCCTCCCGCAGCATGATCACCCGGTCGGCGAACGCGAGGGCCAGGTTCGGATCGTGCATGGCCACCAGCACCCCCACGCCCCGCTCCCGTGTAATGCGCCGCACGATCGACATGATCGCGTGCTGGTTGGTGAAGTCCAGGTGCGACGTGGGCTCGTCCATCAGCAGGTAGGGGGTCTCCTGCGTGAGGGCCCGCGCGATGAGCACCAGCTGCCGCTCACCGCCGCTGATCTCCATGTAGTCCCGTTCGGCCAGGTGGGCGATGCCCACGGTCTCCATGGCCGCGCGGGCCGCCTCGCGGTCCGCCGCGCCCGGCCGCGCGATCAGCCCCAGGTGGGGGTTGCGCCCCATCACCACCAACTCTTCGACACCGTAAGGAAAGACCCCTTGGTGCTCCTGCGGCACGAAGGCGACCTGCCGGGCCACGGCCGGCCGGGGGCTCTGCAGCACGTCCAGGTCGCCGATCCGGATGGACCCCGACTGCGGCCGCAGGATGCCGTTCACCAGCCGGATCAGGGTGGTCTTGCCCGAGCCGTTGCGGCCCAGCAGGCAGGTGATGGCCCCCTCGGGCACGGCGAAGCTGGCGCCGCGGATCACCTCGGTCCCTCTGTAGCCGAAGCGGACCGATTCTGCTGTAATCGCCATCGCCTACCGCCACGCCTCCCTTCTGCCGGTGATCAGGAGGTAGCCGAAGAACGGCGCCCCGATGGCCGAGGTGAGAATGCCCACGGGGATCTCCGCGGTGGTCAGCGAGCGGGCCAGGTCGTCCATCAGCAGCATGAAGCCGGCGCCGAAGAGCATCGCCACCGGCATCGACCGGTCGTGGTCCGCGCCCGCCAGCATGCGGGCGATGTGGGGCACCACCAGGCCCACCCAGGAAATGGTGCCCGTCACGCTGACCGCTCCGGCCACCATGAGGGTGGCGGCGGCGATCAGCAGGGGGCGCAGCACCCGCACGTTCACCCCCAGCGAGAGCGCCTCCTCGTCGCCCAGCGAGAGGATGTTCAGCTTCCAGGAGGTGAGCAGGAGCAGAACGGCGCCGGGGATCACCGTGAGGAGCAGGCTGCCCACCGCCTGCCACGATGCCCTGTGGAAGCCGCCCATCAGCCAGAAGACGATGGTGGGCAGCTGCTCGTAGGGGTCGGCCACGTACTTCAGGAACGAGAGCGCCGCGCTGAAGAAGGCCGAGACCACCATGCCGGCCAGCACCAGCATCACCACCGACTGGCCCCGGGTGGCCCGGGCGATGCCGTAGGTCAGGGCCACCGCCGCCACGCCGGAGGCGAAGGCCCAGAGCTGAATCGTGCCGCCCATCGGCATCAGGATGCCGATGGCCGCCCCCAAGGCCGCGCCGGACGAGACCCCCAGCACGTCGGGCGAGACCAGCGGGTTGCGGAACATGCCCTGAAAGAGCGTGCCCGCCCCGGCGAGGGCCACCCCCGTCAAGGCGGCCAGGATGATGCGCGGCAGGCGGATGTAGTAGAGCACCCGCGCCGCCTCGCTGGCCGTGGCGACGTCAAACTGGCCAGAGACGATCTGCCACAGAATCCGCATCACCTCGCCCGGGGCGATCGGGTAGCGGCCCATGCCGAAGGAGAGCAGAACCACCAGGGCGGTGAACAGCCCAGATAGGAGGAGGGCCCGCCACCTGCGGGCGGGCCGTGCATCTGACCTAGTCATCCAACGTGCCGCCAAGCTCCGTGAAGCTCTTGCCGAAGAAGGTCGCATGGAACTCGTCCACCTCCGCCAGCAGGTCCACATCCGCCATCTGCTCGGGGTAGAGCGTGTGGGCCAGCCAGAGCATGCCCAGAATCGAGCGGGGCTCGGGGTAATCCCACGGATCCATGCTGTGGGGGAACATGTAGACCCGGCCGTCCTGCACCGCCTTCACGGTCTGCAGCTGCGGGTTGCTCAGGATTTCGTCCACCGTGCAGTCGCAGTACTGCACCGCGACGATGACGTCCGGGTTCCATGCGACCACCTGCTCGGCGGAGACGTCCGAGAAGCCGCCCTGCAGTTCCGCGCCGACGTTGATGCCGCCGGCCGACTCAATGATGAAGTGCTGGTACATGGTGCCCGGCACCGTGGAGAAGACGCCGCTGGAGCCGACCATGTAGACCCGCAGCTTCTCCGCCTCGGGGATCGACCCCACCTTCTCCGCCAGCATGGCCAGGGTGTCGTCGTAGTACTGGATCATCTTCTGGGCCTGCTCCTCGGTCCCCAGGATCTCGCCGATCAGGCTCACGGCCTCCTTCATCTGGTCGAGGCTCTCGGGGATCAGGACGAAGGCCGGGATGCCCTGGGACTCCAGCTGCTGGATGACCGGCTCGGTGTCGGCCCCGTGCCAGATGAAGACCACGTCAGGCTTCACGGCGACGATCTGCTCGACGTTGAGCCCCTTCTTGTTGCCCACGCCGGGCAGGTCGAGGATCCCGGGGAAGACGGCGGTCAGGAACTCGGACCGCTGCGAGGAGCTGTCCACGCCGACGATCTTGTCCCGGCCGCCGGCCGAGATCACCAGCAAGGTGCCCGGACGCCACGTGGTGACGACCCGGTCCACCTCGGCCGAAAGCGTGACCGTGCGCCCCGCCTGGTCCATGATGGTGCGGGTCGCGGGCTGTGCAGGTTCGGGTTCGGGTTCCGGCTCGGGCTCAGCCGCGGGCGCCGGCTCCTCCTGCTGCACAGGCGCCTGGGCAGCCGGGCTGCCAGACTGGGGCTGCGCGTCGGTGTTGCCGGCGGGCTGCGAGCCACCGCATGCGGCAAGCAGCGGCAGGGCCAGCATCAGCAGAACCAGGATCGGAACGAGAATGCGGACCTTGCGGAAGCGCAATGACATGGCGTGTCTCCCCCAATCTCCGTTATGTACACACGAACATAACGTGTTCCAATGCCCAGATAATCAGATGTGTCAGGTTAAGTCAAGCGCAGCAGGGATCACCCGAGTCCGTTTAGAACCATCCAAATCGGGGTGATTGAGCGAATGCACCGCCTGGCGCCGCAGCACAGACTCTTCCTGCTACTGCTGGCCGTTGGCCTCGGGCCTGTGGTCCTCCTCCCCTTCCTTGGCCTGGCCCCCCGCACGCTGCTCTGGGCGGCGCCCGCCCTCGCCCTTCTCCTCTACCTTGTGGCGCACTGGGTCACGCGGCCGCTGGGCGAGGTACTGGCCCTGGCCCGCCGGCTGCGCAGCGGCGACCTCAGGGCCCGGGCGGTGGTGGAACCGGGGACGGACTGGTTCCTGCTGGCCCGCACCATGACCGACCTGGCGGAGCAGCTGGACACGGTCACCCGGAACCTGGAGGAGCAGGTGGCAGCGCGCACCGCCGCCCTGGCCCGCAAGGCCGACCAGCTGCGGGCCGTGGGCCAGGTGGGACAGCAGGTGGCGGCCGTGCTGGAGTCCGATGTGCTGCTCCACTTCGTCACGCGCGTCATGCGGGGCACCTTCGGCTACGACGTGGTCGCCGTGCTGCTGCAGCACGGCGATTACCTGGTGCTCGCGGCGTGCGCGGCGCGCGGCCGGGAGGAGGTCCCGCTGGGGCGCGCCTTCCCGCTGGCCGGTCCAAGCCCCTCACCGCTGGCGCGCGCCCTGGCCGACGAAGGACACGGGAGCGCACAGCCCGGGGGCGCAGCGCCCACCCCGCTCCTCCCCGGAACGGCACCCCTGGCCGAAATGGCCATCCCCATCCGCGTGGCCGACCGCACCCTGGGCCTGATGGTGGTTCAGAGCTTCGACCCGGCGCCCTTCGACGAGGAGGACCGCTTCACCGTGCAGACCATCGCCGGGCAGGTGGCCGTCGCCCTGGAGAACGCCCGCCTGCTGGAGGCGGAGCGGCGGCTGCGGGGCCTGGCGGTGGCCGAGGAGCGCAACCGCATGGCCCGCGAGATTCACGACACCCTGGCACAGGGGTTCATGGGGATCATCATGCAGCTGCGGGCGATGGAGGCCGCGGCCGACCCCGAGACCGCCCGCTTCCACCGGGAGGCCGCCCTGGCCCTGGCCCAGGAGTCGCTGCAGGAGGCGCGGCGCTCCGTCTGGAACCTGCGGCCCCGCCCGCTGGAGGACCGGGGGCTGGCCGCGGCCTTGGCCGCTGAGGTGGCGGCGCTGGAAGGGCAGTTCGGCCTGATCGGGCGGTTCCACATGGACCGCGACGCCGCGGCGCTGGAGCCGCCGGTGGAGGTCGCCCTGCTGCGCATCGCGCAGGAGGCGATTCACAACGCCGTGAAGTACGCCCGCGCCACCCGGCTCGACGTCGGCCTGACCATCCGCGATGGCATGGCCGTGCTGACCGTGGCCGACGACGGCGTCGGCTTCGACCCGGCCAGCCCGCCGAAGCCCGCGGCCGGCGGGGGCTACGGCCTGGGGATGATGGCCGACCGGGCGCGCCAGGTGGGCGGCGGCCTGGAGGTAGACGCCCGCCCGGGCGGCGGCTGCCGCATCGTGGCCCGAGTTCCCTTGCGAAAGGAGAGGTGAGATGGCCGTCAGAGTGGTGGTGGTCGACGACCACCGCGTCGTGCGGGCCGGTTTGGTCGCCCTGCTCCGCCAGGCGCCGGGCCTCGAGGTGGTGGGCGAGGCCGGCAACGGTCAGGAGGCCCTGGACGTGGTGGAGGCCACGAAGCCCGACGTGGTGCTGATGGACATGCAGATGCCGGTGATGAACGGCGTGGAAGCCACCCGGCAGATCCGGGCCAGGTTCCCGGACGTCGAGGTGCTGGTGCTCACCACCTACGACGACGACGAGCTCATCTGGGGCGGCATCCAGGCCGGGGCGAAGGGCTATCTGCTGAAGGACGCCCCGCCGCAGCAGCTCCTGGAGGGGATCGAGACCGTGGCACGAGGTCAGTCCCTGCTGTCGCCGGAGATCGCCGCCAAGCTGGTGCAGGTGATCAGCCAGGGGGGGCCCGCCCGGCAGGAAGGCGCGGAGGGGCTGACCGAACGGGAGACCGAAATCCTGCGGCTTATCGCCTCGGGCGCCGCCAACAAGGAGATCGCCGCGGCGCTCTTCATCAGCGAGAACACGGTGAAGACGCACATCTCCAACCTGTTTCAGAAACTCGGAGCCCGCGACCGCACGGAGGCGGTCACGAAGGCGCTGGCGCGGGGCTGGCTCCGACTTTAGGGAAGGCCGCATCGCCCAAACGGGTGATGCGGCCCTTCGCCTGACTGGAGCCATGCAAAACGCCCACCCCGGCGATGGTGAAGAAGTCCACGGCTTCGGTATGATTTCGGTACGGAAGGGGGAGGAGCGCATGGCAGCATCGTTGACCGAAGCGGAGGTGCGGAGTGCCAGAGCAGCCGCACCCGCCGTGCTGATCGAGGCCAGGGGGCTGGTGAAGCGCTACGGCGACAAGCTGGCCGTCGACGGGTTCAGCCTGCAGGTCCGCTCCGGCGAGATCGTCGGCCTGCTGGGGCCCAACGGCGCCGGCAAGACCACCGCCGTCGAGATGATGGAGGGGCTGCGCCGCCCCGACGCCGGACAGAGCTTCATCTGCGGCCTCGACGTGCACCGGCAGGGCCGCGCGCTCAGGCCCCGCATCGGGATTGCGCTGCAGGCGGCCCGTTTGCCGGAGTACGCCACCGTGCTGGAAATCCTCACGCTCTACGCCAGCTTCTATGAGGACCCGATGCCCGTGGGGGACCTGCTGCGGCAGTTCAGCCTGGAGGAGAAGGCCCGCACCCGGTTCTCGCACCTCTCCGGGGGCCAGCGGCAGCGGCTGGCCCTGGCCGTGGCCCTCATCGGACGGCCGACGGTGCTCTTCCTGGACGAGCCGACCACGGGCCTGGACCCGCAGGCGCGCCACGCCCTCTGGGACGTGATCCTCGACCTGAAAGAGGAAGGGCGCGCCATCCTCCTGACCACCCACTACATGGAGGAGGCCGAGCGGCTCTGCGACCGGGTGGCGGTGATGGACCACGGGCGCATCCTGGCCGAGGGGACGCCCCGGGAGCTGACCAGGGCATACGGGCCCGAGGCCGCCGTGGAGCTGGACCCGGGCGGCGCCCGGGTGGACCTGGCCGAACTGGCCCGGCTGTCCGCGGTGACCGGCGTGCGCTCGGAGGACGGGCGGGTGCTGCTGCACACCGCCAACCCTCCGGCCACCCTGATGGCCCTGGCCCGCTACGCCCAGGAGCGCAGCCTGCCGCTCTCCGACCTGCGAACCCGCTCCGCGACGATGGATGACGTGTTCATGGCCCTCACGGGAAGGAGGCTGCGTGACTGATGCGGATGGCCAACCAGCTCTGGCAGGTGCTGATGCTGAACGTCCGGCAGCAGATGCGCAACAAGAGCGCGTTCTTCTTCAACCTCATCATGCCCGTCCTGATGCTGCTCTTCTTCGGGGCCACCAACGCCGGTTCCGACACCGTCACCGCCGTGACGGTGGGCCTGGTGGACCGGGACGGCGGCCCCGTGGCCCAGCTCATCCGGACAGGCCTGCAAGAGTCGGGCTACTTCGAGGTGGAAGCCGGCGAGGAGGCGGAGCTGATCAGGCGGCTGGACGCCGGGAAGGTCCGGGCCGTGCTGGTCCTGCCGGCGGGGCTGAGCGAGCAGGTGGCCGTCGGCTCCGGCCCCGCGGAGGTCATCGTCCACTGGGACCCGACCTCCACCGCATCCGCCGCCGCGCAGGGCGGGTTGCAGTACCTGATCCAGGGCCTGGAGACCTTCCAGAAGGAGCCATCCATAGCCGTGCGCGACCAGCGGCTGGATTCCACCGAGCAGCTGGGACTCTTCGACTTTATGATGCCGGGCCTCCTGGTCTACATGACCCTGAACGCCGGGGTGCTGGCCATCGGCACCGCCGTCTCCTACCAGCAGCGGGCGGGAACCCTGCGCCATATGTTCAGCACGCCGCTGACCATGGGCGCCTGGCTGGTGGGCACCGTGCTGGGCAACCACCTCCTCGCCATCCTGCAGCTCTCCGTGATCTGGTGCGTCGGAATCGCCTTCTTCAAGATCCAGTTGCCCAACAACCTGCCCGGCACCGTGGCCATTCTGCTGCTCAGCAGCACGGCCGGCATCGGCATCGGCCTGGCCATCGCAGCCTTCGCCCGAAGCGGCGAGACAGCCATGCCCATCGCGATCATCGCCTCCATGGGGCTCACCTTCCTGGGCAACGCGATGATGCCCCTGGACCACGCGCCGGAGATCGTCCAGACCGTGATGCGCTTCATGCCCAGCTACTACATGACCCACGCGCTCCAGCAGGTAACGATGAAGGGCCAGCCGCTTGCCGCCGTGCTCCCTGACCTGGGGGTGCTGGCCCTCACGGCTACGATCGGCCTCGGGTTGGCGGCCTGGCGGCTGCGCCGAACCGTGGTGACGGCGGCCTGACGGTCCGCCCGTACGAGCAAGAACCGGCTCCCCTGCGCGGGAGCCGGTTCGCGCGTGTTCAGTTGGTTCCGGGCAGAATGTGCACGCTGACCGGGAGTCAGGGTGCACTTTCTGCCCCGAACTTCAAGGGAAACTGGTGGAATGACGGAGGGGCGCCCCTGCCACACCCGCAGTCGATGCGATGACGGCCCAGTTGCGGGCGGAATGTGCACACCGCCCGGGAGTCAGGGTGCACTTTCTGCCCCGAACTTCAAGGGAAACTGGTGGAATGACGGAGGGGCGCCCCTGCCACACCCGCAGTCGATGCGATGACGGCCCAGTTGCGGGCAGAATGTGCACACCGCCCGGGAGTCAGGGTGCACTTTCTGCCCCGAACTTCAAGGGAGACTGGTGGAATGACGGAGGGGCGCCCCTGCCACACCCGCAGTCGATGCGATGACGGACCAGTTGCGGGCACAACGTGCATGCTGCCCTGGATGCCAAGTGCATTTTCTGCCCCGAACTCCCCGGGAAGGCGGTGGAATCACGGGAGGAGTGCCCCTGCCGCACCCTCAGTCGACGCGATGACGGACCAGTTGCGGGCACAATGTGCATGCTGCCCTGGATGCCAAGTGCATTTTCTGCCCCGAACTCCCCGGGAAGGCGGTGAAATCACGGAGGGGCTGCCCCTGCACTTACCCGGCTGCGCGGCCCCGGGCCAAGTCGTCGAAGCATGAAGGGCTCCCGCATGTGGGAGCCCCTTTCCGCGTCCACAGATCCCTACAGCTTCTCCGACACCGCCTGCGCCTGGGTGAAGAGCAGCAGGTAGTCCGGGCCGCCGGCCTTCGAGTCGGTGCCGCTCATGTTGAAGCCGCCGAAGGGGTGCACACCGACGATGGCGCCGGTGGACTTCCGGTTGAAATACAGGTTCCCGACCATGAACGCCTTGCGGGCGCGCTCCAGGTTCGCCCGGTTCCGGGAATAGACGGAGCCCGTCAGGCCGTACTCGGTATCGTTGGCGATGCGCAGGGCGTCCTCGAAGTCCTCGGCCTTGATGAAGGCCAGCACCGGCCCGAAGATCTCCTCCTGCGCGATGCGGGCGTTCGGGGCCACGTCCGCGAAGATGGTGGGCTCCACGTAGAAGCCCCCCGGCCGGGCGCTGCCGCCCAGCACCAGCCGGCCCTCGGACTTGCCGATCTCGATATACTCCAGGATCTTCTTCTGGTACCGCTCCGCCGCCACGGGGCCGACGTCGGTCTCCTTCTCGGTGGCCGGGCCGATCTTCAGGGCGCGGGTGCGCGCCACCACCTTCTCCAGCACCTGGTCGTACACGTCCGCCGTCACCACCGCCCGGGAGCAGGCCGAGCACTTCTGGCCGCTGAAGCCGAAGGCGGATGCCACGATGCCGGCCGCCGCCTCGTCCAGGTCTGCGCTGCCGTCTACGATGATGGCGTCCTTGCCGCCCATCTCGGCGATGACCCGCCGCAGGAACTTCTGCCCCGGCTGCACCTTCGCCGCCAGTTCGTAGATGTGGCAGCCCACCTGCTTCGAGCCGGTGAAGTTGATGAAGCGGACCTCCTTGTGGGTGGTGAGGTAGTCGCCCACCTCGACCGGGTCGGCAAAGAGCAGGTTGGCCACGCCCGGCGGCAGCCCGGCCTCCTCCAGGATCTCAAAGACTTTCGCGGCGATCACCGGCGCCTCGGTGGAGGGCTTCACCACCACGGTGTTCCCGGCCACGATGGCCGCCGCCGTCATCCCCGTCAGAATGGCCAGCGGAAAGTTGAAAGGGCTGTGGACCACCCCCACTCCCAGCGGCCGGTAGTAAAGGTGGTTCTCCTCGCCGGGATAAGGGGTGAGCGGCTGGGGAGCGGCCAGCCGCAGCATCTGCCGGCCGTAGTACTCCAGGAAGTCGATGGCCTCCGCGGTGTCGGCGTCGGCCTCGGCCCAGTTCTTGCCCACCTCGTGGCACATCCAGGCCGACAGCTCGTGCCGCCGGCGCCGCATGATGGCCGCGGCCTTGAACAGCACCCGGGCCCGGACCTCGGCCGGGGTGTCAGCCCAGGCCGGGAAGGCCTCCACGGCGGCCTGCACCGCCGCCTCCGCCTCGACGAGCCCGCCCCTGGCCGCGTAGCCCACCACCTGGTCGGGCTGCGAGGGGTTGACGGACGCGATGCTCTCCCCGGTGTCCACGCGCTTTCCGCCGATGATCATCGGGTAGCGCTGCCCCAACTGCTCCTTCACGGTGGCCAGCCCCTGCTCGAAGGCCGCCGCCACCTCCGGCTTGCTGAAGTCGCTGAAGGGCTCGGGGCGGAACGGTTTATTATGCAATCTCAGCACCTCCTAGGGTTTCATCAGGTTAGCCAGGACGAACCAGACGTTCGCGGGCCGCTCGGCCAGCCGCCGCACGAAGTAGGGGTACCAGTCCACGCCGAAGGGCACGTAGACCCGGGTGCGGTAGCCCGCGCGGGCCAGCTCCCGCTGGCGCTCCTGGCGGATGCCGTAGAGCATCTGGAACTCGAACTGGCTGCGGGGGATGCCCTTCTCCGCCACGAAGGACTCGGTGAAGGCGATGATGGCGTCGTCGTGAGTGGCCACCGCCGTATAGCAGCCGGCGGAGAGATGCTGCGCGATGAGCCGCTTGAAGGCGGCATCCACGTCGGCCTTCGCCGGGTACGCCACGCTCGGGGGTTCCAGGTAGGCCCCCTTCACGAGGCGCACGTTCATCCCCAGTTCAGCCAGCTCCTCCAGGTCCTTGGGACTGCGGTACAGGTAGGCCTGGATCACGGTGCCCACGTTGGACGCCCGGGCGTAGAGACGCTTCACCACGTCGAGAGTCGGGTCCACCAGGTCGCTGGACTCCATGTCCAGCCGGATGAAGGTCCCCGAGCTGCGGGCGATGTCCTGCAGGTACACCATGTTCTCCATCGCCACCTCGGGGTCGATGGAGAGACCGAGCTGGGTCGGCTTCACCGAGAGGTTCGCGTCGAGCCCCTCCCGCTCGATGGCGTGCAGGATCTCACCGCAGCCCTCGGCCATCTTGCGGGCGTCCTCGCGGCTGGTAATCCCCTCGCCCAGCAGGTCCAGGGTGACCGCGAGGCCCTGCTCGTTCAGCCGCCTGGTCACCTCCACCGCATCGTGGAGGGTCACGCCGGCGACGAACCGGCCAGCGCCGATCTTGAGCCCGTGCCGGGTCATGGCGCGGGTCATGAAGCGGTTGCCCGCCACGGAGAGAATGGCCTTGCGCGCAAGCGTTGACAAGTCGGTCTGCCCCCTCCCTCATGATCTTGCTCACGTCAAACACCGCAGCAAAGAGGCAACAAACAACAACAGCCAACACTGACTGGGACTAGCAACGACCGTGCCAGCCTGGGAAAGGCCCGGAAACGTAACTATTAGTTTTATATTGGACGAACAGGTGTGTATGTGACAGCGAACAGCGCGGTACCGGCGAAGAGGGGAGGGGACGCCGACGGCCAGACCCGCTAGAGCCCCAGGTCCACTTCCTGCCCGATCCCCATCGCCACCGCCCGGTCGTAGATGGCCCGCCCGACCACCACGTCCATCACGGCCAGGCCCACAGACTTGAAGACCGTCACCTCGTCGTCGGCGGCACGGCCCGGCTTCTTGCCGGCGGCGATCTCCCCCAGCTCGGCGTAGATGTCCTCCGGCCGGAAGAGGCCGTCCCGCACGGGAATCACCAGATCGCCGCTCTCCTCCAAAGCGACCTCCCGCGACTCCACCACCACCTTCGCCGCCGGGCTGATCACGCCGGGCGGCAGCTCCTGCATGGTGGGCCGGAAGGAGCCGATCGCGTTCACATGCATGCCGGGCTCCACCAGGCCCGCCGGGAAGACCGGCGTGAACGAGTTGGTGGCGGTCACCACGATGTCCGCCCCGCGCACCACGTCCTCGGGGGTGAGGCAGACGACGATGCGGGGCTGCCGCCCCGGCGGGAGCTGCGCCGCAATCTCCTGGCTGCAGCGGTAGGCCTTGTCGGGGTGGCGGTTGTAGAGCCGCACCTCCCGGATCTCCCTGACCGCCATGATCCCCCGGAGCTGCCACGGGGCCTGCGCGCCGGTGCCGATGATCGCGACCGTGTGAGCGTCCTCCCGCGCCAGCAGCCGGGTGGCGAGCCCGGTCGCCGCGCCGGTGCGCAGGGCGGTCAGGTAGGAGGCCTCCAGCAGGGCGATGGGCTCGGCGGTCTTCACATCCGCCAGCACCAGCACCCCGGAGATGGTGGGCTTGCCCAGCGTCTTGTTCTGGGGAAAGACCGAGACGAACTTCACCCCCAGCCCCCCGGCCCGCGCCACCAGGGCGGGCATGAACAGGCTGGTGCCGTTCCGCTCGGTGACCGGCACGGCCGTGCGCATGGGCGAGTCGGCACGCCCGGCCGAAAACTCCATCAGTGCGGCAGCCACCGCATCGATGGCCTCCTCCATGGTCAGAATCCCGATCTGGTCACGTGCCCCGAGAATGCGCACGCTCGGCAATTGGTCTCAGCGTCCTCCTCCCAAGTAAGCTGCCACCACCTGCTCGTTCCGGGCGAGCTCCGCCGCCGGCCCCTCCAGGGTGATGCGGCCGGTCTCCATCACGTAAGCCCGGGTGGCGAGCCGCAGGGCCGACCGGGCGTTCTGCTCCACCACCAGCACCGTCACGCCCTGCTGGTTGATCTCCCGGACGGTCTGCATGATGAACTGGACCAGGTTGGGGGCCAGCCCCATGGAGGGCTCGTCCAGCATCAGGAGCCTGGGGCGGGCCATAAGGGCGCGGCCCACCGCCAGCATCTGCTGCTCGCCGCCCGAGAGGGTGCCCGCGAGCTGCCGCCGCCGCTCCTTCAGGCGGGGGAACATGTCGTAGACCCGCGCCATGTCCTCCTGAATCCGGGCCTTCTGGCCCCGGGCCAGGAAGGCGCCCATCTCCAGGTTCTCCTCCACGGTGAGGGGGCCGAAGATGCGGCGGCCCTCGGGCACCTGCACAATGCCCAGCCTCACGATCTCATCCGGCGGCAGGCCGGCGATGGGCTGCCCCTGGAACCGGACCTCCCCCTGCCTGGGACGCAGAAGCCCCGAGACGGTCCGCAGGGTGGTGGACTTGCCGGCCCCGTTGCTGCCCAGCAGGGCCACCACCTCGCCCTCCTCCACCTTCAGGCTGATCCCCTTCAGGGCCTCGATGGCCCCGTAGAACGTGTGGATCCCGCTCAGTTCCAGCATGGCCATGGCTACGCCCCCTCCTCCTCTTTGCCGAGGTAGGCCTCGATCACCCGGGGGTTGTTCCGCACGCTCTCCGGATCGCCCTCGGCGATCTTCTCGCCATGGTCCAGCACCACCAGCCTGGAGCAGATGCGCATCACCAGGCTCATGTCGTGCTCGATGAGCAGGGGGGTGACCCCGCCCTCGCGGATCTTGTAGATCAGCTCCATGAGCGACTCCTTTTCGGCGGGGTTGAGGCCGGCCGCCGGCTCATCCAGCAGAAGGAGCTTCGGCTGCGAGGCCATGGCCCTGGCGATTTCCAGCCGGCGCTGGGCGCCGTAGGGCAGGTTCTTGGAGAACCGGTTGGCCTGGTCCGCCAGCCCCACGAACTCCAGCCAGTGGAGGGCCATCTCCCGCACCTGCCGCTCCTCGAGCCGCTGCGCCGGGGTGCGGAGCATGCTCGTGAACAGGCCCGCGCGGGTCCGGCAGTGCGCGCCCGCCATCACGTTCTCGGCCGCCGTCAGGTTGGGGAAGAGGCGCAGGTTCTGGAAGGTCCGCGCCATGCCGAGCTCCGTCCGGCGGTGGGGGCGCAGCCCCAGCACCGACCGGCCGTCGAACACGATCTGGCCGGACGCCGGCTGGTAGAAGCCGGTGATGCAGTTGAAGATCGAGGTCTTGCCCGCGCCGTTGGGCCCGATCAGGCCCACGATCTCGCCGGCGTGCACCTGGAAGGAGAGGTCACGGATGGCCGTCAGGCCGCCGAAGGTGAGCGTAACGTTCTCCACGCTGAGCAGCGGCATCCGCTACACCTCCTCCTTTCCGGCGTGCCGGGCGGGCCAGAGCCCCGCCGGCCGGAAGAGCATCAGGAGCACCAGGGCGGCGCCGAAGACCAGGTAGCGCCAGTCGGAGACCGCCCGGAGCATCTCGGGAAGCAGGATGACCAGCGCGCCGCCCAGGACGACGCCGGGAACGCTGCCCATGCCGCCCATCACGACCGCCAGCAGCACCGTCACCGACTGCATGAAGCTGAAGCTGCCGGGCGAAACGGCCGTCATCTTCACCGCGAAGAACGCCCCCGTGAGCCCGCCCCAGAAGGTGCCGGTGAGATACGCCAGCAGCTTGTAGCCCAGGGTGTTGATTCCCATGGCCTCCGCGGCGTCCTGATCCTCCCGGAGGCAGGCCCAGGCCCGCCCCACGCGTGAGTTGCCCAGCCGCGCCATGGCGATGGTGCTCAGCACCACCACGATCAGCATGACGAAGTAGATGTTGCGCGGCTGCCCCAGCGAAAGGCCGAACACCTTGGGGGCCATGATCCCGAAGATGCCGGTGGGGCCGCCGGTGATCTTCAGGTTGTTGGCGGTGATGCGAATGATCTCGCCGAAGCCCAGGGTGACCATGGTGAGGTAGTCGCTGCGCAGGCGCAGCACGGTCATGCCGATGAACGACCCCAGGAGCATGGCGAACACGCCCGCGGCCAGCAGGGCCAGCCAGAAGTTGACCTGGAAGGTCTTGGTCAGGATGCCCAGGGTGTAGGCGCCCACGGCGAAGTAGGCCGCGTAGCCCAGGTCCAGCAGGCCCGCGTAGCCCACCACCACGTTCAGCCCCAGGGCCAGGGCCATGTAAAACAGCATCTGAATGGCGATGTCCAGAACGTACGGGCTGGACGAGACGAAGGGCAGCGCGACCGCGGCCGCGAGCAGGAGGACGACGCCCCCGGTCCGCGCCAGGCGGCCCCGGTCCGGTCCCGCGCTGCGGGCGTTTACCGTGTTCATGGCTACATCCTCCCCGCGGTCCTCTCGCCCAGCAGGCCGGTGGGCTTGAAGACCAGGATCAGTATCAGGGCCCCGAAGGCGAAGACGTCCTTCCACTGGCCGCCCACGGAACTCGTGCCGAAGACCTCCAGCACCCCCAGCAGCATGCCGCCCACCATCGCCCCGGGCAGATTGCCGATGCCGCCCAGGACCGAGGCGGTGAACGCCTTCAGGCCGACGATGAAGCCCATCAGGAAGTTGATCTGGCCGTAGTAGAGGCCGGCCATCACACCGGCGGCCGCCGCCATGATGGAGCCCAGGAAGAAGCCCAGGGAGATCATCCGGTTGGCGTTGATGCCCATCAGCTGGGCCGCCTCCAGGTCAAAGGCCACCGCCCGCATCGCCTTGCCGTAGGTGGACCGCTCCACGAAGAGGTGCAGCCCCACCATCAGGAAGAGCGCCATGGCGAAGATGGCCAGGTGGGCATAGCCGATGTGCACGCCGAAGAGGTCAAAGCCGGCGCGGCCCAGCGTCACCGGGTAGACCCGGAAGCTGGCGCCCCACGGCTTGAACACCATGACCGCGTTCTCAAGGAAGAGCGACATCCCCAGGGCCGTGATGAGCGGGATGATGCGCGGGGCTCCCCGCAGCGGCCGGTAGGCGACCCGCTCCACCAGGACGCCGAGGCCGCCGGTCATGCCCATGGCGATCAGCATCGCGAGGAGGACCCCCGTCACGCCGCTCCCCAGGGAGATGCGCCCGAGAAGCAGGAGCGCGCTGTAGCCGAAGAAGGCGCCGAGCATGTACAGGTCGCCGTGGGCGAAGTTGATCAGGCGGATGATGCCGTAGACCATGCTGTAGCCCAGGGCCACCAGCGCGTAGAAAGAGCCGATCACCAGTGCGTTGAGAAGCTGTTCCAGAAACTGTGACATAGTCGCACCCTTTCATGGGGTTGGCAGGGGCCCACGGCCTTGCGTCGTGGGCCCCGTCGCCGCGCCGTCCCGCTTACCGGGGGGCGCCCTGCACCACCGTGAACTCGCCGTCCTTCACTTCCAGCACGATGAAGTAGCCGTCCTTGCGGTTGCCGGTCTCGGTGAAGGAGATCGGGCCGCTGATGCCTTCGATATTGATATTCCGGATCGCCTTGGCCACGGCCGCCCGGTCCGTGGTGCCGGCCTGCTTGATGGCCTCCGCCACCACGTACGCGGCGTCATAGGCGTGCACGCTGTAGGGGCCGGGCTCGCCGTACTTCTCCCGGTACCGCGGGATCCAGTCGCTGGAGCCGGTGAAGTCGAAGGCGCCCGGGCTGGTGGTGATGGCCACGCCCTCAGCGTTCTCGGCGCCGGCGATCTCGACCAGGGTCGGGTCATTGGCGCCGTCGCCCACCATGATCTTGGCATCGATGCCCAGGCCGCGGGCCTGCTTGATGATCAGGCCGCCCTCGGCGTAGTAGGCGGTGAAGTAGATGGCGTCGGGCTCCTTGCTCTTGATGCTGGTCAGGATGGCGCTGAAGTCCTTCTCGCCGGGGGTGATGGCCTCAAAGGCGACCACCTCGGCCAGGCCCTCGAGGTTCTCCCGCGTCAGCTCCGCCAGCTCCCGGGCGAAGGCGGAGTTGTCGTGGATGAGGGCGACCTTCTTGGCGCCCCACTGGTTCACCATGTAATCGGCCGCCGTGCGGGCCTGGTCCCGGTTGGTGGCGTTGATGAGGTTGATCTCCTCGTAGCCCTGCTCGGTCAGGCTGACCGCGTTGGCCGCGGGCACGACGACGCCCATCCCGGCGTTGTGGTAGATGGCCTCGGTGGGCAGGAAGGCGCCGCTGCAGTAGCCGCTGATGACCGCCACCACGTTCATGCTGACGATCTTATTGGCCGCCGCCACTGCGGACTGCGGGTCGCAGGCGTCGTCCTGCACCTCCAGCTTCAGCTTCCGGCCGAGGACGCCGCCCTGCGCGTTGATCTCCTCGAAGGCCATCTCGATGGAGTTCTGCATGTCCTGGCCCATCTTGGCGCTGCCGCCGGTGATGGGGAGGACGGCGCCGATCACGATGTCGCCCTCAGCCGGGGCGGGCGCCTGGTCGCTGGGCTGGGTCTGGGTGCCGCCGCCCGCCGGGCTGGGGGACTGCTGGGACGGCGCGGAGCCGCACCCGGCGAGCACCACCAGCGCGAGGGCCAGCAAGAGACTGGACAGTCGACGCAGATTCCGGAAGGGTACCATCGCTCTCCTCTCCTTTTTCGCACCTTTCTTTATCTGCGAGGTGAAAAGCCTTCGGCCAGGGGGGCGCCCCCCGGGCCTCGGGCACAGCTGACGCACTTCCGCAGGATCCCCGGTGTTTGATCCCCATGCTGTATGCAATCATCATGCCAACGCGATAAAGCGTCGCAAAATCTGATAGTATTTTGAATAACAAGCTAGAGTGTATTGAAACTCGCACAGACCCTGTGTTAGAATTCCGACACAGCTCCAGGTGTTCGGACACTCGGACAGGGGGTACTGACTCATGGGCCTTTCCCTGCTGACGGTTGCAGACCTGATGTCGCGGAGGTTCTCCCTGCTGGAGGTGGAGGGTTTCAGCGGCGAGCTGCCCCGGGAGCCCGGGCTGATCGTAATCCGCACCCACCGGGGCCGCCCGTCCGGCGCGGCGACCAGCGAGCAGCTGGCCGACTATCTGAGCCACCACCCTGCGGCGGAGCTGGAGCGCTTCCCCTGGCTGCCGGTGCAGGTGGTGCCCGCCACCCTGCCGGTGGCGGCCGCGATGCTGCAGCCGGGCCGCGGGATCACGGTGGTGACGGGTGCGGACGGAGCGCCGGTGGGCATTCTCTGCTGGGCCGACGTCAGCCGGTCCCTCCACGAGGCCCACCGCCGGCTGCAGGCGCAGTTCACCGCGCTCATGAACACCCTGGAGGAGAGCGTCTGCATGGTGGACGAGGAGGGGCGGGTAAGCGGCTGGAACCCGGCGGCTGAGCGGCTTTACGGCTTCAAGTCTGAGGAGGCCACCGGCCGGCCGCTGGCCGACCTGTTCCCCGGCCGGGAGCAGTACAGCCTGCGGGCCCTGGCCACCGGCGCCTCGGTGCATCAGAAGCTGCACGAGCCCCGCCCCGACACGTGGGTGATCATCAACGCGCACCCGATTCGGCTGGGCGACCGCATCATCGGGGCCCTGGCCGTGGAGCAGGACGTCACCAACATGGTAAAGCTGCACGAGCAGCTCGACCGGACCACGTCGGAGTACCGGGCCCTGGCGGGTGAGATCTCGCGCATCCGCGAGAACGGCGACCCCTTCCAGCGCATCAGCGGAAGGGGGCAGGCGATCCAGCGCACCGTAGCCATGGCGCGCCGGGTGGCCGCTTCCGACGCGACCGTGCTGATCCGCGGCGAGAGCGGCGTGGGCAAGGAGGTCTTCGCCCGGGCGATTCACGACGCCAGCGAGCGCCGGGACAAGCCCTTCGTGGCGATCAACTGCGGCGCGATTCCGCCCGCGCTCTTCGAGAGCGAGCTTTTCGGTTACGAGCGCGGCGCCTTCACCGGCGCAGACCAGAAGGGCAAGGCCGGGAAGCTGGAGCTCGCCCAGGGCGGCACGCTCTTCCTGGACGAGGTCGGCGAGCTGCCCCTGGAGACCCAGGTGAAGCTCCTCCGGGTGCTTCAGGACCGGCGCTTCTACCGGCTCGGCAGCGAAAAGCCCCGCCTGGCCGACGTGCGCATCATCGCCGCCACCAACCGCAACCTTGAGGAGATGCTGCGCCAGGGCCGCTTCCGGGAGGACCTCTACTTCCGGCTGGACGTGGTCACCCTGGAGGTTCCGCCCCTGCGGGAGCGGCTGGACGACCTGGCCGACATGGTCCACCAGTTCGCCCGGGAGTTCGCCATCCGCCACCGGCGGTCCATCAAGGGCATCGAGCCCGGCGTCATGGTAGCCTTCATGGAGTACGCCTGGCCGGGCAACATCCGGGAGCTGCGCAACGTGATTGAGCGCCTGGTGGTGCTCAGCGACGACGGCATGATCAAGGCGGAGTTCCTGCCGCCCGCCATCCGCCGCGCCGAGGGGTCGGGGGCCGGGGCGTCCCCCGCGTCGTCCGCCCCCGACGCATCCGCTGCGGCAACGTCCGCCGCCCGCGCGGTCGCCTCCGGCCCGTCAGCCGCGCGGGCGCCTGACCCGCCCGCATCCGCGCCGCTCCCGCCGGGCGCCGCAGACCCCGCCGTCCCGCTCGCCGGGGCCCTTCCGCCTGCCGGGTCCGGCAACCCCCACGTCGGCGCAGGCGCACCCCACGCCGCTGCGGGCGCCCTGCCCGCCGGCGCGGCCGCTCCGCCCTCCCTGCCCGCCGGTGTAGGCGCTCCGCCCGCCCCGCCGGTTTCCGACCTCTCCTCCGCGGCGCGGGAGGCCCGGCGGGCCGCGATCCTGGCGGCGCTGCAGGCGGCGGGCCAGAACCGCTCACTGGCGGCCAAGCGGCTCGGCATCTCGCGCAGCGCGCTGTACTATCAGATGAAACAGCTCGGCATCTCCTGAGAAAAAGAAGACGGCGCAGGGCTCCCGGACCGGGAGCCCTGCGCCTTGGTTGGTGGTTGGTCGGCGGTTATCAGTAGTGCTCCGCCTCGCTGCCGGTACCGGCCCGGCCGAACAGCTTGTAGGCCCAGACCTGGTACAGCAGGACAAAGGGAAGGAAGATGAGCACCACAATAAACATGAACTGCAAGGTGTAGTGGCTGCTGGAGGAGTTGAACGCCGTGAGGCTGTACGCCGGGTCGATCTTGGACGGGAACATGTTCGGGAAGAGGCCGATCACCCCGGCGATCACGGTGATGCCCACCGTGAGCGAGCCCATCAGCAGCGAGAACACGTGCTGGCCCTTCTGCATGTACACCCGGGTCAGCACCAGCAGGACCACCGCCAGCGCCGGCACCAGGAACAGCACAGGCGCCTTGAGGTAGTTCTGCATCAGGTTCGTGGCGAACGGGGTGTAGACCAGCCAGCCGGCGGCCACCACGAGGACCACGGGCCAGATGCGCTTGGCAAACGTGTCGGCCTTGGCCCGCAGCTCGTCGTTGGGGGCCTTGTGCGCCAGCCAGGAGGCGCCGTTCATCAGGAAGGCGACCACGAACAGGACGCCGGTGAGCAGCCCATACGGGTTCAGCAGGCTGACGATGGTGCCGTGGTAGCCCTGGGCATCCAGCAGCATGCCCTGGAAGATGTTCCCGAAGGCCACGCCGAACAGGAAGGCCACCAGGAAGCTGCCGACGGCCAGGACCCAGCCCCAGATCCTCTGCCAGCCCTTGTCGAAGTCCATGTGGTGGTAGAACTCGATGGCCGCCGCACGGAACATCAGGCCGAACAGGATGATGAACAGGGGCAGGTAGAGCGAGCTGAACATGGTCGCATAGAGCTTGGGGAAGGCAGCGAAGGTGACGCCGCCGGCGGTGATCACCCACACCTCGTTGCCGTCCCAGATCGGGGCCAGCGACCCGATCAGGTGGCGCTGCTCCTCGTCCTCCCGGAAGACGCCGGCCAGCATTCCGGACCCCAGGTCAAAGCCGTCGAGGCCGAAGTAGATCGCCCACAGCAGCCCCCACAGGGCGAACCAGATCACCTGCAGCAACTCGTAGGACATCCGTACATACCTCCTTTGCACACAGGTGGGTTAGTCTGCCACGGCAACCTGCCGCTCGTCGTAAGCCTCGGGGCCGGCCTTGGCGTAGCGGACCAGGAGGTATACGTCGAGGCCCACGAGAATGGCATAGAAGACCACCACGAGGCCGAGGCTGATGATCACGTCAGAGAGCGCAACCGGCGAGACCGAATCGGCGGTGGTGATGAGCCCGTAGACGGTCCACGGCTGCCGCCCCACCTCGGCGGTCATCCAGCCCAGGTTGGTCGCGATGTACGGCAGCGGAATGCTCCACATGAGGTACTTCAGGAGGCGCGTGCGGTCCATGAGGGTGCCCTTGCGGCGATGCCACCAGGCCGCGATGGCCAGGCCCAGCATGACGAAGCCGAGAAGCACCATGATGCGGAACGACCAGAAGGTCAGCGCCACAGGCGGCCGCTCGTTCACGGGAACGTCCTTCAGACCCAGGACCTCGGCGTCCATGCTGCCGTAGGACATCCAGCTGGTCAGGCCGGGAATGGTCAGCGCCTCAATCGAGTTGCGCTCGTTCTTCTCATCCGGGACCACGATCAGGGAGAACCCGGAGTTTGTCTGAGTCTCCCACTTCGCCTCCATGGCGGCCAGCTTGACGGGCTGCCGCAGGGCGACGTTCTTGCCGTTGAAGTGACCGGTGATGGCGTTGCCCAGGGTGGCGATGATGGCGAAGACCGTGGCGTACTTGACGACTTCCTGCATCATCTCCACGTTGCGCTTACGGAGCAGGTGGTACGCTGCAACAGCCAGCACGAAGAAGGCGCCGACGCTGTAGCAGGCGAAGATGGTGTGGACGTAGGTGTGCCAGGCGTAGGGGTTGAAGAGGACCTCCCAGAAGTTCACCAGCTCCGCGCGGTTGTTGCGCAGCACATAGCCCACGGGATGCTGCATGAAGCCGTTGGCGACGATGATCCAGACCGCGGAGAGGTGGGTGCCCAGCGCGATCAGCCAGCCGGCCAGCAGGTGCATCTTCTTCGAGAGCTTCTCCCACCCGAAGATCCAGATGCCCAGCATGGTCGACTCCAGGAAGAAGGCCATGAGGGCCTCCACGGCCAGCGGCGAACCGAAGATGTCACCCATGAACTCCGAGTAGCGCGACCAGTTGGTGCCGAACTGGAACTCCATGGCGACCCCGGTGACCACGCCCAGGAGGAAGTTGATGGTGAAAAGTCTGCCCCAGAACTTGGTCAGGGTCTTGTACTTGGGATCCCCGGTGCGGACGTACAGGGTCTCCATGATCACGGTGAAGATGATCAGGCCGATGGACAGTGGCACGAAGATGAAGTGAAAACCGACCGTCAAGGCAAACTGGATCCGGCTTAGCATTGTGACGCCCAACTCTTCTCATCCTTTCCCGGCATCCTGCCGCTTGACTTGGTTCGTTCCTGTCTGTGACGCACGTCACAACTCTTTTTCACCTTGAGTCTAGCAACGGCACTAGGCACTTGGTATGAGTCAAAGGAACAATCTTACTCATGCCCAATTCTGCATTGTTAACCGTAGTTTCCCCTACAGCGGGGGTCGCAGGCCAAGCGGTGGTTCCAATGGATAAGGAGGTACGAATTGTGGAGCGGCCGATCTACCTCGATTACAATGCCACCACCCCCGTGGATCCGGCGGTGGTGGAGGCAATGCTTCCCTACCTGACCGAACACTGGGGCAACCCGCACTCCGACCACCAGCTGGGCGCCGTGGCCGCGGCAGCCGTCCAGACGGCCCGGGAGCAGGTGGCCAGCCTAGTCGGGGCCGCGGCCGGCGAGATCGTCTTCACGTCGTGCGCCAGCGAGTCGATCAATCTCGCCGTCAAGGGCGTCGCCTTCGCCCGGGGGCGGGGCCACATCATCACCTCGGGCGTCGAACACCCGGCCACCCTGGAGGCCTGCCGCTATCTGGAGCGCCACTTCGGCTTCGCCGTCACCTTCCTTCCTGCCGACGGCCAGGGGCGCGTGGATCCCGACGCGGTGCGCCAAGCCCTGCGCCCCGACACCATCCTCATCACCCTCCTGCACGCGCAGAACGAGACCGGGGTCATCCAGCCGGTGGAGGAGGTCGGCCGCATCGCCCGGGAGGCCGGGGTGCTGTTCCACGTGGACGCCGCGCAGAGCTGCGGCAAGATCCCCGTCGACGTCTCGGCCATCGGCTGCGACCTGCTCACCGTCGCCGGCCACAAGCTGTACGCCCCGAAGGGCGTCGGCGCGCTCTACGTGCGCAGCGGCGTGACCCTGCACCCGCTGATCCACGGCGCCGACTACGAAGGAGGGCGACGTGCGGGCACCGAGAACGTGCCCTACCTCGTCGCCCTGGGACGGGCCGCGGAGATCGCCGAACTGAAGCTGGCCACGGGCGAGCCCCGGCGGCTCGCGGCGCTGCGGGACAGGCTGCAGGAGCAGCTTGCCGCCGCGCTGCCGGTGCGCATCACCGGGCTGGGGGCCCCGAGGCTCCCCAACACGCTGCACCTGCTGGTCGAGGGCATGGTCGGCAACGACCTGCTGGCGGCCGCGCCGGAGGTCGCCGCCTCCACCGGCTCCGCCTGCCACGCCGGAGTGAGCGAGCCCAGCGCTGTGCTCCTCGCCATGGGCCTCACGCCCGGTGAGGCGCTGGGCTCCATCCGGCTGAGCGTCGGCCGCTACACCACTCAGGAGGAGGTCGACGCCGCCGCCGCCGCCCTGATCACGGCAGCCCGGCGGCTCGGGCCCGCCGGGCCATAGACCCCGCATCCGGGCAGAGGTCTAGGGGCGGCTACTGCGCGGGCAGTAGCCGCCCCTAGACCGCGCCGGCCCTTCGGCTCTAATCGAAAAAGAGTTGCCTGAAGCCCCCTGCCGCGACAGGGGATTTCCCTGCGGGTGGCGAATAACCTGTTTACGAGGTAAGGAGGTGAGGGCCGTTGCACCGCACTCCGACCAGGTACTGGATTGCGCCCGAGTCCATCCCCCTCCTCACCCCGCGCGCGACCGCCGGGCCGCGCGACTGGTTGGGCGGGCTGCGCAGCGGCCTGCCCGGAATCAGAGAGTGTGCGTACGGAATCGCCTTTGTTTCGGAATCAGGAGCCTGTGCGGAGCCGGGCCTGTGGCCAGGCTGTCCGACGTGAGCGAACTGATTGCGAAGCGAAGGCGATTTTTGTCCCCCGTCCCGGTGACGCCCTCCCTGCGCGGCACACCGCCGTCCGGCGCCCGGCGGAAACGTGCCGGCAGGGATGATGCCCAGTGGGGAGTGCAGGCGCCAATACTGAAGCGCCAGGGAGGAATGCCCAATGAGTCTGAGACTGTATGAAGGCATGTCGCTCCGCGAGATCTCCGAGTACCTGTTCGTCGAGGATGAGCCCACACCCGCAGACCTGATCCTGGTCTTCGGCGGCAAGCGGCTCGAGCGGGCCGAACGCGCGGCAGAGCTCTACAAGGCCGGGCTGGCCCCCCGGGTCTTCATCACCGGCGGCGACAAGCGCGGCATCGGCGTCTGCGAATCGGAACGGCTGCGGGACCACATGGTCGCGCTGGGCGTGCCGGCCGAAGCCATCGACGTGGAGTGCGAATCCCTCAACACCATCGAGCAGGTGCAGTACTCGGTTAAGCGTATAGATGAAGCGATCGGCTGGAAGAACATCAAGAACGTCCTCCTGGTCAGCGCGCCGCACCACATGCGCCGGGTGAAGCGAACCATCGCCAACTATATCCCCCGCGAGACCGTGATCACCTGCTGCCCCGACCGGCGCACGGACATCACCCGGGACAACTGGTGGCACACGGATGAGGGCCAGCGGCTGATCTACCGGGAGCTCGAAAAGGTCCGCACCTACGCCCTGCACGGAAACCTGTAAACGGCAAAGCCCCCTGGCAGACCGGCTGCCAGGGGGCTATTGTTCAGGGAGACGGGCGGGCGATCCGCCCCGTACTCAGTGCCAGGTGCGCTGCGGGAACCGGCGCAGCTCACCGGAGGCGGGAGCCCGCGTCCGGGCAAGGCCCGGGTACCGCTCCCGGATCGCGTGCAACACCTCCCAGTGCCAGAAAGAACGCCACCGCCGGCGGAGCCGGCTCAGCAGAACGGCAAGCCAGCCGCTGCGCCGCCGCCCGCGGCTGTAGAGCCACGGACCCTCGCGGCGCAGCCGCCCCGCACCGGTCCCCGGGCGTCGCTCCCGGCCCCTGCCCCAGCCGCGCGTTCGCACGTCGCCCTCACTCCCCCCGTGCTGCCTGCGCTAACAGTGTTCCCGCACAGGCTCCGCACGATACAGGGGAGACGGGTCAGGGCTACCGGATCACCTCCATGACCTCATCCAGCGGCCGCCGGGGCGCGCCTACCCGCTCCTCGGCGGGGAAGCCCACGGGGACCAGCGCCACGAACTCCCAGCCCTCGGGAATGTTCAGCAGCTCCTCGATCTCCCGTTTCGCCTGCAGGGGACCGGCCATCCAGCAGGCACCCAGCCCCTGCTGGTGCAGGGCCAGAAGGAGCAGCATGATCGCCCCGCCGATGGTCTGGATGCGGGACGACCCAAACCTGCGCCACTCCGCCATCTCCGCGGCCGCCGGGTCCTCCGTGCCCCTGGCGGCCAGCAGCTTGTCGGCCACCGACTGGTAGCCGCCGACCTGCACGGCGATGCAGGCCGGCGCGTGCCGGAAGAAGGCGCTGTTCCTGATCCAGCGGTCGGCCTGCTCCCGGTAGCGCTCCGCCTCGGGCCACGACGCCATGAGCCGGCTGCGCGCCTCCACGGCATCGGCCATCTTCTGAATCAGCTCCCGGTTCTTCACCACGGTAAACCGCCACGACTGATGGTTGCCCCCGCTCGGGGCCCAGGTGGCCAGTTCAATGGCCCTCTGCAGCATCTCATCGGGCACGTCGTCGGGCTTGTAGCGGCGGATCGACCGGCGGGTGCGGACAAGATCGAACAGCTCCTGGTACTCCATCTTCCACGACTCCCTTCCATAAATACACGCCGTGCATGCCACGGCGTGCCCGTTCGGTTCAGGATGCGCCGTCCAGGACGCGCTCGATGTCGGCGGCGGCCAGGCGGCGGCGGTGCCCCACCAGCTTGCCCGTGCGGTCGAACAGGAACCAGTCGCCCATCTGCGCCTTCAGCTCTTCCATCATTCCCGCGGCGTCGGGGTGGCCGACATCCACGTAGATGAACTCGCAGCGCCCCCGGTACTGGCGTTCCACGGGGGCCACCAGCGGGCGGCTCAGCAGACAGCTCAGGGAGAAGTCGCTGTAGAAGTGCAGCACCGTCGGCCGGGTGCCGCTGCGCGACCGTTTCAGCTTCTTGCGGGGGTCGGCGGGGGTAAGCGCTCCCCGGCGTACCACAACCCAGTAGGTGGCAAAGGCCGCGGTCAACACCAGGATGATGATGTACCCCGCGAGCGGCCACCGCATCCGCCAGCCCAGCAGACCGAAGAACACCAGCAAGAGCAGGCTCAGCAGCAGGTACGAGAACCGACGGATGAAGAACATCGGGCAGGTCTACCTCCTCCGGCCATATTGCTTCTCAATTCCGCATCGCCGGGCATAAACCCTGCCGGGCCCCCGGCGGCCCGGAGGCGCCCGCCCGTCCGCTGTCGAATTGGGCAGAATACCCGACAGGCGCCGGGGGCCCCTCCCCGGCTGACCTTTCTGCGGAGGTGTCATCGTGAACGCCCATACCTTGCTGCCCCTGCCGCGGGAGGTCTCGTGGCAGGGCCGAACGGTTCAGCTGCCGGCGCGACTCTGGGTGGTGGCGCTGCGCCGCCACGACCTGCTGCTGCCCGCGCTCCGCCGGTTTCAGTCCGCCGCGCTGCGGGCCGGCATCGAGGTCCGGCTGACGGCCAGCGGCGCGGGGCTGGCCGGTATGCCCCACGTGGTCGTCGACCCGCAGAGCGACGCGGTCGACCGGGCCCAGGGGTACGAGCTGGCGGTGGACCCGGAGCGCATCACCATCGCCGCCGCCGACCCGGCCGGGGCCGCCTACGGGCTCACCACGCTCGCGCAGCTCCTGGCCGGCGGCCGGGAGGTGCGCTGCGGCCTCATCCGCGACTGGCCCGATTTTCCCCGCCGCGGCGTGATGCTGGACATCAGCCGCGGCAAGGTGCCCACCATGGCCACCCTCTGCCGCTTCGTCGACTTGCTGGCAGACCTGAAGATCAACGAGTTTCAGCTTTATACCGAGCACACCTTTGCCTACCGGGAGCACCCGGAGGTCTGGCAGGCCTACTCGCCGATGACGGGCGAGGAGATCATGGCCCTGGACCAGTACTGCCGCGAGCGGTTCATCGACCTGGTGCCCAATCAGAACTCCTTCGGCCACATGACCCAGTGGCTCATCCATCCCCGCTACCGGCACATGGCCGAGGCCCCTGAAGGCTTCGACCTGCCCTGGGGCGGCCGCCGCAATGAGCCCTACTCCCTCTCGCCGGAAGAGCCGTCGGTCATCCCCTTCCTGGCGGGGCTGTACGATGAGCTCCTGCCGCACTTCACCAGCCAGTATTTTAACGTAGGCTGCGACGAGACCTTTGACCTGGGGCAGGGCCGGTCGCGGCAGGCGGTGGCCGAGCGGGGCGAACACGCCGTCTACCTGGAACAGCTCCTGAAGATCCACCGGCTGGTCACCGAGCGGGGCCGCACCATGCAGTTCTGGGGCGACATCATCATCAAGCACCCGGAGGCCGTGGCGCAGCTGCCGAAAGACGTGATCGCGCTGGAGTGGGGCTACGAGGCCGACCACCCCTTCGCAGAGCGCTGCGCCGAGTACGCCCGGGCGGGCATCTCCTTCTACGTCTGCCCCGGCACCTCCACCTGGATGTCGCTGGTCGGCCGCACCGACAACGCCCTGGGCAACATGCGCAGCGCGGCCGAACACGGCCTCCGGCACGGCGCGGTGGGCTTCCTGAACACCGTCTGGGGCGACTACGGTCACCAGGACTACGAACCGGTCGCCTACCTGCCCCTCGCCTACGGGGCGGCCGTGAGCTGGGCCGTGGAGGCCAACCGGGTGGCCGACGTGCGTCCCTTCCTCAGCCGCATGGTGTTTCAGGATCGTGCAGAAGCGATCGCCGGCGTGCTCTACGATCTGGGCAACACCTACCTGGCGGCCGGGCCCCGGCTGCACAACGCCAGCGTGCTGGGCCGCCTCTTCCACAGCGCGGCCACCTGGCGGGAGTGGCAGGTCCTGCCCGAGTGCGATTTCGACGCGCAGGAAGAGGCCGTGCGGCGCGCCGCCGCCGGCCTCGACCGGGTGGATCTGCGCTGCGCACAGGGCCCCCTGATCCTGCGCGAGCTCCGCAACGCAGTGAGACTGCTGCTTCTGCTCTGCGAGTTGGGGCGCACGCTGCAGGGCGTGCGGAAGGGCAGCCCGCCGGCACCGGGGGCTGCGGACAGGCTCATCCAGGAGCTGGAGGCCGTGGCGTGCGCGCACCGGGAGCTGTGGCTCCAGCGCAACCGCCCCGGCGGGCTGGAAGAGATGAGCATGAAGCCCTTCCGGGCCTGGCAGGCGGAGCTGCGCCGGCTTCAGTCGTACAGATGGTAGGCCGCCGCCTCTGCGGCAAAGGCCCGGGCCTCCTCCTCCCATCCGGCGAGCACCTCCGCGAGCGGAAGCTCCCCCTCGGCGGCGCGGTAGAGCCGGTCGGAGCCGCTCAGCCGGTCCAGTGAGCGGATCCGGCCCCAGTGGATCCACTCGAAGCGCCCGGGGTGAAGCCGCCGCACCGCCGCGATCACGTGGGCGCCCAGGGCCACGGGCCGCACCGCCTGCCGGTCGACGACGTGCACCTGCACCCCCCGGCAGAACTGGCCCTGGTGCTTGGACGAACACGGGGTGAAGTAGGTCGGCCGGAAGAGGACGCCCGGCAGCCCGAGGCCGGACAGCTCCGCCACCGTGCGCGTTTCGTCGAGCCAGGGCGCGCCGAATACCTGGAAGGGCAGGGCGGTGCCCCGCCCCTCGGAGAGGTTCGTCCCCTCCAGGAAGCAGAGCCCCGGGTAGAGGGTGAGCATGTCGAGGCCGTTGGCGGCCGGGCTGGGCGGAACGAAAGGCAGGCCCGTCTCGTCCCACCACATGGAACGCCGCCACCCCTCCATCGGCACGACGACCAGGTCGCAGCCCAGCTGGAACCGGTCGTTCAGCCAGCGGGCGATCTCGCCGTGGGTCAGCCCGTGGCGGGTCGCCACCGGATAGAGGCCGACGAAAGACTCCAGGCCCGGCTGGACGACGCCCCCCTCCACCTGCACGCCGCCGATGGGGTTGGGGCGGTCCAGCACGATCAGCCGCTTGCCCTGCTCGGCGGCGGCCTCCATGCAACGGGCCATCGTCCACGTGTAGGTGTAGAAGCGGACCCCGGCATCCTGCAGGTCGAACAGCAGCACGTCCACGTCCGCCAGCATCTCAGGGGTCGGCTTCCGGGTCTCGCCGTACAGACTATGGATGGTGAGGCCCGTGGCCGGGTCCACCGTGCTGCCCACCTTCTCGCCCGCCGCCACGTCTCCCCGGATGCCGTGCTCCGGCGAGAAGAGCGCCGTCACCCGCACCTCCGGGTCAGCCGCCAGCAGGTCGATGATCGACTCGAGCCGGCTGTTGACCCCGGTATGGTTGGTGACAATACCGACCCGGACCCCCTGCAGCAGCGCCCGGCGGGACTCCAGCAGCACCTCGTTGCCCAGCCTGACCTTCGCCAACTTCATCACTCACCTTTGTGTATCGTTGAGGAGTCTGATGCACGTATGATCGCAGTACCCATGACCGACGGCCTGTACGAGACCCGCTGGCCCCGTGGGCTCCACCCGGCCGGCCCTGCCGCTGCCGGGTTCGACGGCGACCGGCTGGAAGCGGCCATCCGCCTCCTGGAGGCCGAGATCGCGGCAGAGCGGCTGCCGGGGGCGGTGGTGGTCATCGCCCGGAACGGGGCGGTGGCGGCGCACCGGGCCCTGGGATGGGCGGCGATCTACCCCCGGCGCCGGCCGATGACGCCCGGGACCCTCTTCGACCTGGCCTCGCTCACCAAGGTGATGGCCACCCTGCCGGCCGTCCTGCGCCTGGTGGAGATGGGGGAGATCCGGCTGGATGACCCGCTCCACCTATTCTTCCCCGAGTACCGGGGGGAGGGGCGGGAGGAGATCCGCATCCGCCACCTGCTCACGCACACCGCCGGACTGCCGCCCGGC
The DNA here is from genome assembly GCF_055383075.1 of Symbiobacterium turbinis. Lineage (NCBI taxonomy): Bacteria > Bacillati > Bacillota > Clostridia > Eubacteriales > Symbiobacteriaceae > Symbiobacterium > Symbiobacterium turbinis. Next base: position 3,620,367 of record NZ_AP042433.1, on the reverse strand, counting down.
AGCCCGGTCCTGCGGGAGCCCGCGGCGGACCGGGCCGAGCGCATCGCCCGCATCGCCACGATCCCGCCGGAGGCGGCCCCCGGCAGCCGGATCATCTACAGCGACCTGGGGTTCATCCTGCTGGGCGAGCTGGTCGCCAGAGTGAGCGGCCAGCCGCTGGAACAGTTCGTGCGGGAGCAGGTCCACGGGCCCCTGGGCCTCGCCGAGACGGGCTACCTGCCTGAGGGCGAGCGCGCACAGAGCGCAGCGGCCACGGAGTACCGGGAGCACCTGGGCCGCTACCAGTGCGGCGACGTGCACGACCAGACCGCCGCCGCCCTGGGCGGCATCGCCGGCCACGCCGGCCTGTTCGGCACCGCCCCCGAAGTGGCGGCGTACGGCCAGATGTGGCTGGACGGCGGCAGCGGCGTCCTCTCCCCGGCCGCGGTCGCCGCCGCAACCCGCGACCAGACCCCGCACATCCAGGGGCCGGAGCACCGGGGGCTGGGCTGGATCGTCGCCCATGACGGCGCCGCCTTCCTCAGCTGCGGCGACCTCTTCAGCATCGGCTCCTTCGGCCACACGGGCTTCACCGGCACCAGCCTCTGGGTGGACCCCCACCGCGGCCTGGTGGTGGCCCTGCTCACCAACCGGGTGCACTTCGGCCGCACCGACCACATCATCCGACTGCGGCCCCGGTTTCACAACGCCGTGGCGGCGGCGTTGAGGTAGCGCCTCCCCGTGCCCAAAGCGGAACGGCTCGGGTTATCGGAACACGTGAGGTAATCCCATTCGGAAGCCATCGGGACTGAGGGGCAGACTCCTCAGGCCCTCGATGGCTCCTCTTATTGCCGAATGGAGCAGGGAGGTGACTTTACATAGGGGTGTAGAACTAGTCAGACTACCGATTCATGTCCGTGAAGGAGGAAGGATCGATGCATCGCTGGCTCGGGCATGTGGTGGCGATCTGCGGGGGAGTGGCCGCGGTTTACGCTGCGGGTGTCGTGCAGCGACTTGGTGCTGAGGAATGGTCGCGGACGCTTCGCACTGCGTGGGCCCACGTCTACCTGTCACGCGCGCTGTGGGCCGTTGCCGGCTTCTTCCTGCTGGTCCCGTTCATTCTGCCCCTCGGAAACCGCCAGCGTAGCAGCTGGATGCAGTGGGCACCGTAACCCACCTTGGACTGGATCCCCGCAGGCCTGCGCCGTCACGCCGCCATCGTGAGAGGTTGGCAGGGGAGGTTGCTGTACCTGAAGGTATTCGGCTAATTGAAAACAGTTTGTTGGGAGCGGCGCAGTATTGGAGGTGTGGCCTGTGGAGTCACTGTTGTTATGGATAGCTGGTATCTCCTTCCTCTTGGCGGTCGCATTCAGCGGGGTGCTTACGAGTGGCGATCGTGTTCGGGCAAACTACCACACAGAGCATCCTGCCGACCGTTCGTTTTCGGTTGACGGTTACGATTGCATGCCTCGCCGTAGCGGTAATAGCAGCGGCACTTGCGTGGGTGGTATCACTACTGAATCCTCAGGCATGAGGGTTACGATGGACCGGGAGACAACAGAGTGTCGTTTCCACGGGCAGATCCCGAAAACGCACCTGTTGCCTCCCTTCTTGTTGTGTTGGCCAGGATAGGCTCTGGACCACGCCCGTCTGTCGAGGAGGACGCCGACCAGAGCCCTGGACGCCAACCTCGGCTCCTGAGCCCCTCGTCCCACCACCGCTCGCAATAGCCTGGAAGCCACCGCCTTATGTTCGCTTTCGCCGGAACGAATGTGCACTTTCCGCAAACCCTTGTGCCACAGGCATTTCCGCAGTCACGATCCCCGAAACCCAGGTCGCACTTGGCGCTCACGAAAGTGCACTTTCTTTCCAACCGCAGCTCTGACGGGAAAAGGCCCGGGTAGCGAGAGCGCAGGCGCATCCAGGTCGCCCCCGGGCGCCGGGCCCCGCTGCCGCGAGCCTGCGTCGGAAGAAGGCCTACAACTCCAGCGGAAGCCGCTCGCCGGCGAAGCGCTGCACCATGCCTCCCCTGGGCACCATCAGCGTCGCGGCGTACTTCCAGTTCAGCCCCCCGCCCAGGCAGCCCCGCAGCCGGGCCAGCGACTTGTAGTAGTCCGCGTACGGCCAGCCGGTTCCGCCCTCCCACAGGGCGAAGCTGGAGAGCGCGTCGCAGTACTGCTCAAAGATGGGCTCCGGGATCTCCACGTAGATGTCGGGCTCGTACCCCTCCATGTCCTCCCAGTTCTCCGAGAAGTAGACCCGGCGGGTCCAGTGCGCAGGCTTCGCCCGTTCAATGCGCTTCAGGGCGGCGAAGAAATGGGCGTCCATCGCGATCTTGTGAGCGTGCCGGTGGTCCCGGTGCATCGAGTTCTGCCAGTGGGTGATGATCACATCGGGCTTGATGTCGCGGATGATGTCGCAGACCTCAAGGCTCACCTCATCGTTGTAAGGCAGTTCAGCATCCTTATAGTTCAGGAAGATCGCCTCTGCGCCGAGCTTCCGGCAGCACTCGGTCGCCTCCCGCTTCTTCTGCTCGGCGTACTCCTCGGCCGAGAGGGTGGCATGCCCCTTCTCGCCCGGGGTCAGGCTCAGCACGAACGCCTTGTGGCCCGCGGCTGTGTACTTCGCGATGATCATCCCGGCCGCCAGCTCCTGGTCCGCCGCGTGGGCGCCAATCGTCAGAATCCGCATCTCCTTCTTCTCGGTCAACACAGGCCCCTCCTCAGTGGTGCGGCCCCGCCATGGGGCCGCCCGTTGCAGTTTGAATTGCAGATCAAGCTCCGAGTTGCAGTGCGCCCCCGCCGTCCACCGACGTGCCGGACAGCGGGCCGACCACCAGCCGCTCCGGCTCAGGCTCCACCCCATGTGGCCCGCTCCGCCCGCCTGACGATGCACGCGGCGACCACGGCGTTGTGAAAGGCCGGCCGCAGCGCGAGCAGGTCTGGCCCCTTCCGTTCCGGCACCGGGTGGAGCCGGTTGGTCAGAAGGATGATGAACAGCTCCTTCTCCGGATCGATCCAGAGCGACGTGCCCGTGAAACCGGTGTGGCCGTAGGCCGCCGCCGAAAGCAACTCGCCGCAGGAATGAGGCCGGGCCGGCAGCGGCTCCTCGGGCGGCTTCTGCCACCCCAGCCCCCGCGCCCCGCCCAGGCCTGCCGTCAGGTTACGGGTGGCCAACTGCACCGTGGGGGGCGACAGAATTGGAAACCCCCGGCGCAGCCAGGCCCGGGCATACGCCGCGAGATCGGCGACGGTCCCGAACAGGCCCGCGTGGCCGGCGACACCGCCCAGCCCGTAGTGGGCGTTGCCGTCGTTGACTTCGCCCCATAGTATCTCCTGCCGCCAGTGGCCGAACTCCGCCGCCCGCGCCCCGGCCATGTCCATCTCCGTGCGGTTGCCGGCCTCTGTGGCGGCGATGCGCTCCCGCGGGGCGGCGGGCAGCCAGCCGGTCGCGTCCATGCCCAGCGGTGCGAACACCGCCTTGCGGCAGTAGTCCGGCAGGGATTCGCCTGCCACCCGCTCCACGATGGCCCCGAGCAGGATGAAGCCCAGGTCGCTGTACACTACCCGCTCGCCGGGCGGGCGCTCCAGGGGCATCCCGCCGATGGCCCGCAGGTACGCGGGCAGTCCCCGGTGGTCCAGGTAGAGCGGCGCCCAGGCGGGAAGGCCCGAGGTGTGGGTCAGCAGGTGGCGCACGGTCACGCGGCGGTCGGCGAACTCGGGGAGCAGGTCGGCCACCGGCGCGTCCAGGGAGAAGGCGCCGTCCTCCACCAGCCGCAGCACCGCCGGGGTGGTGCCGACCACCTTGGTCAGCGACGCCAGGTCGAACAGCGTATCCGGGCGCATGGGCACGCGTGCAGGCTGCAGGGCGGCGTGGCCGAAGGCGCGCACGACCAGCGCGTCGCCACAGCCCACTGCGGCCACCGCTCCGGCGAAGGCGCCGCCTTCCACCCCGCGTTCGACAACTGAAAAGGCGCGTTCCAGGCGGCCCTCATCCAGCGCCCACATCAGCACACCCCCTCCCCCATTCCGGTGCGCACGCCGTCACGCCCCCTTCCCCATTCCCGTGCGCATGCCGTCCCGCCCCCTCACCGGGCGGGAAGGTCCACCGGCAGGCGGCCCCGGGCCAGCGCCTCACCCAGCAGGCAGCGCAGGGCCGCCTCGGCCGCCGGGCGCCGGTCCTCGTACATGACGACGGCGCCCCTGACCCGCGGCGCGGCAAGCAGGTCATAGGGACCCCGCTGCGGGATGAGGATGACGGTGCGGCCCGCCGCCTGCAGGGCCTGCACCAGGGCGACCTGGCCAGGGAAGCGGTCGGCGAGGTAGGTGGCCACCAGCACCACCTCCGCGCCGGCCGCCTCGCGCACCAGCCGGTCCACCTCGGCGGCGGAAGGATCCCGCGACACCCCGATCGCCCGGAGGTCCGGAGCCAGGTCAGCTGCCGCTGCCAGCACAGGCGAGCCGGGCTCCCGTCGGTCCTCCACCACCACCACCGGCGCTGCCTCCACGGCCAGGAGCAGCGTGCGCGCCGGGTCCAGGGGCACGACACCCTCCAGATCGCCTGTGGCGGTGACGGCCGCGCGGGCCGCCTCCGCCGCGAGCTCCCGGTGCTCGGCGCAGCCAACCACCGAAAGCCGCGGATGCCCGGCAGAGCCTGACTGCGACCGCACCCGGTCCCCAGCTGAGCCATCCACCCCGAGAGGTTGCTCCGCCGCCATACGGCCGACGCGCGCTCGCGCCGCCCGCACCCGCCGCAGGGCCTCCTCGACACGCCGGGCCGGAATCCGCCCGTCGCCGATCGCGGCCCGCACGGCCCGAATGGCCTCCCGCTGCAGCTCAGCGGTGTGGGAGATGAGCACCATGTCGGCGCCGGCGGCGATGGCCCGCACCACCCCCTCCACCGTTCCCACACCGTCGGCAATCGCCTTCATCTCCATGCAGTCGGTGATGACCAGCCCGTCGTAGCCCAGCCGCTCCCGGAGCAGGCCGGTCAGCGCCGTCGGCGAGATCGTGGCCGGCGTGTCGGGCTCGGTCTCCACCGCCGGGAAGAAGACGTGGGCGGTCATGATGGCATCCACGCCGGCGGCAATGGCGCGGCGGAACGGGACCAGCTCCACCGCCTCCAGCCGCTCCAGGCCGTGGGGAATCACGGCCAGCGCGTGGTGTGAGTCCACCGCCGTGTCACCGTGCCCCGGAAAATGTTTCGCAGTTGTCAAGACGCCCGCTTCATGGTGCCCGCGAATGTACGACGCACCGTGCTCGGCCACCAGGTTCGGGTCGGCGCCGAACGAGCGCACGCCGATCACCGGATTGGCCGGGTTCACGTTCACATCCAGCACCGGCGCCAGGTTCATGTTGATGCCCATGGCGCCCAGCTCCCGCGCGATGCCCGCTGCCACGCGACGGGTCAGGTCCGGGTCCGCGGCCGCTCCCAGCGCCATCGCGCCGGGCCATGAGGTGGCCTCGAAGCGCAGGACGATGCCCCCCTCCTGGTCGGTGGCGATGAGCAGGGGCAGGTTAGGACTGAGCGACTGGATGTGTGCGGTCAGGCGGCGGACCTGACCGGGCGATCGCAGATTGCGGGCGAAGAGGATTACACCGCCCACACCCTGCCCGCGGATCAGGGATTCAGGCACGTCAGCAGGTTCGGTGCCGGAGAAGCCGATCATGAACAGCTCCCCGGCGTGCTCGGCCAGCGACATCGCGGTCACTCCTCAGCATTCATGGTGGTGCTGCTCGGGCCGTGGTTCGCTCGATGGAATCACGAGCGCTGGAAGTCTCAGACAGGCCTCCCCCTGTAGGAGGAGGATCAGATCGTGCCAACGAAATAATACTTCAGAGGCTAGTTAGTTGCAAACACTATTGAATGAGGTGTGACTTAACTTGCGCAAACTCATTATGCCTCTCATCACAATCCTGTTTGCCATCATCGCCATGTTTCTCGTGATTCAGAACATGCCGGGCGATCCCGTAGAGACGCTCGCAGCCGAGATCTCCCGCACTGAGAATCTCGAGATGGAACTGGCTTACGCCAAGGCCAAGAGCGTGCTGAACTACGACCCCGATATCCCCGTGTTCCAGCGGCTGGTCGGCTACCTGGGGGGAATCCTGCGCGGCAACCTGGGCGATTCGCTGGCTTACCGAAAGCCGGTGCTCGACCTGGTGCTCGGGGCCCTGCCCTGGACGCTCCTGGTGCTGACGGTCTCCCTCGCCCTCTCCTTCACGGTGGGTGTGGTGGCCGGCCTCTTCATCGCCTGGAAGCGGAAGCGCTGGATGAACGCGCTGCTGAACCTGTGGCAGTCGATCTTCGGCTCCGTCCCTGACTACATCATCGCCTATCTGCTGATCTTCCTCTTCGCCGTCACCCTGGGATGGCTGCCGGCCCGCGGCCCGTACAGCGCCCAGGTAACGCCGGGCTTCAACATGCCCTTCATCGCCAGCGTGCTGCGCCACGCCATCCTGCCGGTCCTGGCCTACTTCCTGACCACGGTGGCCAACTGGACCATCGGCATGCGGGCCAACGCGCTGGGATCGCTGGGCGAGGACTACGTGGCCTACGCCAGGGCCCGGGGGCTCTCGCAGCGGCGCATCCTCATCCACTACGTGGGCCGGAACTCGATCCTGCCGATGATCACCTCGCTGGCCATCTCCTTCGGCTTCATGTTCGGCGGCTCACCGCTGATCGAGAACCTCTTCCTGTACCCCGGCGTGGGCTACTACCTGAACCAGGCCATCGCCCGGCGCGATTACCCGCTCATGCAGGGGATGTACTTCATCATGATCGTCGTGGTCGTGCTCTCCGGACTGCTGGCCGAGAGGCTCTACACCGTGCTCAACCCACGTCTGAGGGAGAGGTAGTCAACCATGAAAGACGGACGCAGCGGCAAGTTTGCCGGTTTCAGGGCGTTTTTCAGCGTCATCTGGCGGAACCCCATGTCCCGCGCGGGCTTCCTCATCCTGCTGGTCTTCCTGCTGATGGCCATCTTCGGGCCCATGCTGATCCCCGACCTGAAGTCGGACTACGCCAACCGGCTGCAGCCGCCTTCCCGGGAGCACTGGCTGGGCACTGATCTGGCCGGCAAGGACACCCTGCTGCAGCTCATCCTCGGCTCCCGCGACGTGCTGCTGGTGGCGGCCTACGCCGGCCTCTTCGCCGTGCTGATCGCAGCGGCAATCGGCATCGTGGCCGGCCTGCAGGGCGGCCTCGTCGACCGGGTGCTCATGCTCTTTACCGACGTGGTGCTGACCATGCCCAGCTTCCCGGTGACCATGATCCTCTCCATGGTCATCCAGATCACGGACCCCCTGGTGTTCGGCCTGGTGCTCGGCCTCTGGTCGTGGGCCGGCCTGGCCAAGGCCATCCGCTCGCAGGTGCTGACCCTCAAACACCGGGAGTTCATCGAAGCCAGCCGCATCATGGGCCTCAGCAAGCTGAACATCATCCTGTACGACGTACTGCCCAATCTGGTCTCTTACATCGCTGTGAACTTCATCTCCATCATGAAGGGCGCGATCACCTCCAGCGTCGGCCTGATGATCCTGGGCCTGGTGCCCTTCCAGGGCAACCACTGGGGCGTGATGATTCAGGTGGCCATCTCCCAGACCGGCGCCCTCATGGGATCGGCCTCCATGGTCTACTTCCTGGCCCCCGTGCTGTGCCTCATGCTGTTCCAGCTCGGTTCCTACTTCTTCGCCAGTGGGCTGGATGAGGCGCTGAACCCGCGGCTGCGGTCGTAGAGGAGGGTATACATGACCGAACCTATCCTGGAGGTCAAGAACCTCACCGTGGAATTCAAGCTGCATGACCGCACGATCCGCGCCTGCGACAACGTCAGCCTCACCGTGAACCGGGGGGAGATCGTGGGCATCATCGGCGAAAGCGGCAGCGGCAAGACCACCCTCGTCTCCGGCATCCTCAACCTGGTGCAGGCGCCGGGCAAGGTGACCGCGGGCCAGGTGATTTACCACCCGAAGGGCGGAAAGCCCGTCGATCTGCGCACCCTGAGCCCCGAGGAGTTCGCCCGCTACCGCTGGACCAACCTGACCAGCGTCTTTCAGGCGGCGCAGAACGTGCTGAACCCCACCCTGCGGGTGAAGGAGCACTTCCTGGAGACCGTCTGGGCGCATGACCCGAACGCCCGGGAGGAGGATGTCCTCGCCAAGGCCCGCGACCTCCTGAGCCAGGTCCGGCTGGAGGAGCGTGTGCTCGACTGCTATCCGCACCAGCTCTCGGGCGGCATGAAGCAGCGCACGATCATCGCGCTGAGCCTGATCCTGAACCCCGACATCATCTTCCTGGATGAGCCCACCACGGCCCTGGACGTCATCACGCAGTGGTACATCCTGGAGATCCTGAAGCGCATTCAGAAGGACCACGGCCTGACGATGGTCTTCTGCACCCACGACGTCTCCATCATCGGCTCCGTCGTCGACCGGCTGGGCGTGATGTACGCGGGCGAGCTGGTCGAGTACGGCCCGGTGCTGAACATGTTCAAGAAGCCGACGCACCCGTACACCGCCGGCCTGATGACGGCGATCCCGTCCTTGCGGGACGACGTGACCAAGCGGAAGGCCATTCCCGGCAACCCGCCGGACCTGGCCAACCTGCCCGACTCGTGCAGGTTCGCCCCGCGCTGCTTCGCCCACGCTCAGGGCCTGTGCGAAGGCGACCGGGCGCGGACCGGGCAACTGTACCCCAGCCATCCGGGCCAGTACACTCGCTGCTACAGCTGGGAGAAGGTGTTTAAGTCGTGAGCCTGATCAAGCTGGAAAACGTAAGTGTCTACTTCCAGAATGAGAAGAACCCGCGGGAGCGGGTCGGCGCCCTGGTGGGGATGAACCTGGAGATCGAGCCGGGCGAGATCATCGCCGTGGTTGGCGAGAGCGGTTGCGGGAAGACTACGCTCGGAAAGGTCATCACCGACATCTATCAGCCCACCGAGGGCAGGTTGCTCTACAAGGGCAAGGATGTCCGGGAACTCGACAAGCGGGAGTACCGGGAGTACCGCCTCGGCGTGCAGATGATTCACCAGGACTCCTACGCGGCGCTGAACCCCAACCGCACGATCTTCCAGTCGCTCTCGCTGCCGCTGCTGCAGCACAAGATGGTGAAGAACCGGCAGCAGGCGTGGGACCGGCTGGTGGAGCTCTTCACCGAGATCGGCCTCACGCCGCCCGAGCAGTTCCTGGAAAAGTACCCGCACCAGCTCTCCGGCGGCCAGCGCCAGCGCATCCTGCTGGCGCGGGCGCTCTCGGTGAAGCCGAGCCTCATCGTGGCCGACGAGCCGGTCTCCATGGTCGATGTCTCGCTCCGCATTTCGCTCCTCGACCTGATGGCCCGTGCCAACAAGAAGTACGGCATCTCCTTCGTCTACATCACCCACGACCTCGGCACCGCGCGCTACATCGCCCACCACGGCCGCATCGCGGTGATGTACCTGGGGCGCATGGTCGAGCTCAACCAGATCCAGGCGGCGCTCGACCGGCCGGCGCACCCCTACTTCCACGCGCTGATCTCGGCCGTGCCCGAGGCGGACCCGACCCTGCGCAACGGGCGCATGGCGTCGCTTCCCCTGAAGTCGTTCGACATGCCCAGCGTCACCAACGCACCACCGGGCTGCAAGTTTCACCCCCGCTGCCCGTACGCCGAAGCGGTCTGCGAGCGCGAGGAGCCGAGGCTGCGGGAGTTTGAGGGAGGACTGGTGGCGTGCCACCTGGTGGAGAAGATCAGGGCAAACGCCCCGCCCCGGGATTAGGCGGACCCCTGCAGTTCCTGCGGGCGATCACCGCGGCGGCGGTCACCATCCTGGTGATCGCCGTGCTGGGGCTCGCCTTCGGCCCCAAAGACCCAGGTACGCTCACCCTCTACGGCCTGGTGATCGGACTGAACCTGCTGATCGCCCTGGCTTACTGGCCGATCGTACGGTACTTACAGCGCGTAAAGCGATGAGGGAAGGAGCCCGTAAACCTATGATCAGACCGATGGGTTCGCATGACTTGCCGGCTGTGGCGGCGCTCTGGAACCAGGCGGCGGAAAGCCGCGACATTCTGCACAAGCCGCTCACCCCGGAGCAGTTCCGGCAGAAGTTCGTGGCAGCCGACTCCACCGAGGTGAAGCACAACCTGGTCGCCGAGGCGGACGGCCGTGTGGCCGCATTCGGCAGCGCCTACCACAGGCTGGGGGCCGACCACGGGTACGTCACCTTCGTGCTCGTTGACCCCTCCCACCGGCGGAAGGGCATCGGGAGCCAGCTCCTCTCGGCCCTCGAAGCCCGGCTCCGGGAGTTCCCCACGGTGACCAGAATCAACCTGAACTTCTTCAATCCCGTCAACCTGGAGTGGCTCATTCCCGGCACGCCGGGGCACGACCACCCCAACGCCCCGGGGGTCGACGCCCGGTCGCCCGCCCTGCCCTTTTTCCTGAAGAACGGCTACGCGGAGACGGCCCGGCAGTACTCCTACTACCGGCTCCTGGAGGGGTTCGAGTTCCTCCCCAAGATCGCCGAGCGCCGGCGGAAGCTGGCCGAGCAGGGCGTCACCATCACCTACTACGACCCGGCCCTGCACCACGGCCTGAACGAGCTCTTCGACGACCTGGGCAACGAGGACTGGCGGGAGAAGGTCATGGCGAATGCCTGCAGCCCCAACCCCCACCCGCTGCTCATCGTGCAGCGCGACGGGCGTGTGGGGGGCTTCGCCGGCCCCCTGTTCGTGCAGGAGAGCGGCCGGGGTTACTTCGCCGGCATCGGCGTTCACAGCGAGTTCCGGGGGGGCGGCGCCGGCTCCGTGCTCTTCTCGGCGCTCTGCAAGGGCCTGCAGGAGATGGGCGCCACCTTCATGTCGCTCTTCACGGGCAAGGCCAACGTGGCCCGCACCATCTACGAGTCCGCCGGGTTTGAGGTCGTGCACGAATGGGCGTGCATGCGCAAGGACCTGGGCGCCTGAGCTCCCGGACCCCCAACTGCGGCAATGAGAGAGCGGCCCGCGCCGCCCTCATTCAAATAACCCCATCAGGGAGGCATCCGAATTGAAGAAGCTGGCAGCAGCACTACTCGCCACCGCAATGCTCCTGGCGACCGCGTGCAGCACCAACAACGGCAATCCGCCCCAGAACGGCGGCGGTGGCGGGCCTCAGGACCCGTCCGCCCAGGCCCCGGCCAGCCTCAAGCTCACCGGTGACGTGGATACCAGCAAGACCCTGACCACCTTCGTGAACATCCAGCCGCCCCCTGCGTTCCACGGGAACCCCTACGATGACGTTGCGGGCCTGAACTGGTCGGTTCAGCCCTTCCTCTTCGAGCCGCTGACGGACTACTCCGCCCTGCCGGAGAAGGAGTACCGCCCGGCCGCCCTCGAGAGCTTCGAGATGGAGGGCAGGACCCTGACCATGGTGCTGCGTGACGACCTGAAGTGGAGCGACGGCAGCGCCCTTACGGTCGATGACGTGATGACCTCGCTCTACCTGCAGGCGGCCAAGGGCACGCTCTGGCAGGTGGCCGAGTCCATCGAGAAGGTGGACGAGCGGACCATCGTCGTGGAGTTCGTCAACGAGAGCCCGCTCAACCTGAACCTGATCCTTCCCACCTACATCATGACGCCGGCCGTCACCTACGGCGAGTTCGCCGAGGAGCTGAAGGACTACGTGGAGCAGTACCGCGTGTGGGACGAGGCCACCGCCCGGTACAAGTTCGACGCGGCCGGCCAGGATATGATCAACGACATCAACACCCGCCTGGGCAACTACAAGCCCGATCCGCTGACGGAAGTGCTCTACTCCGGCCCCTACGTGCTCACCGGGGTCACGAGCGCCGAGGCCGTGTTTGAGGCCAACCCCCACTACTACATGGAAGTGAAGATCCCGAAGATCCGCGCCCTGCGCTCCGCCGGGGGCGAGTCCTTCGCCACCGCCGTGCTCGAGGAGGCCTTCACGGTGGAGAACGGCGGCCTGAGCCCGGAAATGACGGCGCAGGTGGAGAACAAGTTCAAGAACACCCTGCGCACCATCTACATCCCCGAGTTCTCCCAGATCGGGTACCTGTTCAACTACCAGAAGTACCCCTTCAACATCCCCGAGGTCCGCAAGGCCTTCGCCTACATGATGGACCGTGAGACCCTGATCAAGCTGGCCGAGCCCGGCAGCTTCATCAGCGACACGCACGCCACCGGCATGCTGCCCTCGCTGATGCCGGCCTACACCGGGGAAGGCTTCATCGACACCCTCACCGACTACAGCTACGACCCGGCCAAGGCCGAGGAGCTGCTGACCTCCATCGGCTGGCAGAAGGTGAACGGCAGGTGGGCGAACGAGAACGGCGAGGTCGTCAAGATCGAGATGGTCACCATCGGCTCCTGGCCGTCTCTGATGTTCCCCGCCGAGGCGTACTCCACCATGCTGAAGGAGGCCGGCTTCGACATCGAGTTCAAGCCGATGGAGTTCGCCGCGATGATCGACTACATGAACAAGGGCGATCACCAGATTGCCTCGTACTTCGTGCCCAGCATGTCGACCTACGCCCACCCGTGGGAGGTCTACAACCAGACCTACCTGGGCGCCTACGCCGGCCGCATGAACCTGCCGCAGCTCGACCCCGGCGAGGACCGCATCATGAAGGCCCCGAGCACCGGCAAGGAGTACAACGTCACCGAGATCCTGGCCCGGCTCTACGAGGCCACCGACCAGTCTGAGATTCAGACGCTCACCCAGGACCTCATGACGCTGACCAACGACCTGGTGCCCTTCATCCCGCTCATCGAGAAGACCGCGCCGCTGCGCATTTACGACCCCAAGCTGAGCGCGGCCGAGGGCGAGATCGGCGTGCCGCAGAGCGACTTCTTCTGGTACGGCAACCTGAACAGCATGCTGACCAAGCAACTCCGGGCCGGTGAGCTCTACTTCGTGAAGTAAGCCCCGCCGGTCTTGCGGAAGGGGGGCCGCGCCCCCCTTCCGCACTTTTCCGCTCGGGGCCCTCGGGAGGCTGGTACGATGATTCCTTCCCGCATTGTTCTCGGCATCGACGGCGGTGGAACCCGGACCCGGTGTTTGGCAGCGGACCTTTCGGGCCGGGTCCTGGGCGAGGGGCGCGGCGGCCCGGCCAACGCCCTGGTGGTGGGGCGCGACCGGGCGGTGCAGAGCATCGCTGAGGCCGCCCGGCAGGCGCTCGCGGCCGCGGGCCGCACGCCTGAGGAGGTTGGCGCCGTGTGCGCCGGGCTCGCCGGCGCCGGGCAGCCCCGGATCCAGGAGGAGCTTTCCGGGGCCATCGCCGCAGCGCTCGGGCTGCCCGCCTCGGCCCGGGTGCAGGTGGTGAACGACGGCCGCGTGGCGCTCGCCGGCGCCCTGCAGGGCGGCCCCGGCGTCATCCTGATCGCCGGCACGGGCTCGATCGCCTACGGGCTGGACGACGCCGGCCAGCTCGCGCGGGCCGGCGGCTGGGGCTGGATGCTCGGCGACGAGGGGAGCGGCTTCGCCATCGGCCGGCAGGCGCTGGCGGCCGCGCTCTGTGCGCTGGACGGCGCCGGCCCGGCCACGGTCCTCGGCGACCGCATCTGCGCGGCGTGGGATCTGGCGAGGCTGACCGACGCGATTCCCCGCATCTACGCTGATCCTTCCGCCGCCCGCACGGAGATCGCGGCGCTGGTGCCGCATGTGGCGCAAGCGGCGGCGGAGGGCGACGCCGTCGCCGAGGAGATCCTGCGGCAGGCGGGACGCGACCTCGCGCACCTGGCCGCGGCGCTCATCCGCCGGATGACCCTTCGGGAGCCCCGGGTGGCGACCACCGGCGGCGTTCTGGAGGGGGTCGCGACCGTGCGGGAGGCGCTGGCGCAGCGGCTCGCAGAGCTGATGCCCGCCGCCCGGGTGGTGGAGAGCGCCGGGAGCCCGGCCTCCGGGGCCGTGCTGATGGCCCTGGAGTTGTTAGGGGAAGGCGCGTAGTACGCTCGGCGAGATGGATGAGGGCGGTTCCGCCAGGGATGGCGGAACCGCCCTCTTCTTGATGATCTACCTTCCCTCCCGCTGCCTGCCACTCCACCCCGCCGGCAGCGTACCCGGTCGGATCCTGGGGTAGTCTGCAGGGTCGCCAGGCACCCCCACGCCCGGAACCGCAGGTTTTTCGCTTCGCCGCCAGGCCCAAAGGGCGGTGCGCCGCCGACGGGAACACCCGTCGGGCCGATAACGTCATTGTCAGAAAGGTCTCGCGGGGAGTGGTGCGCATGACCGTCCGGGATTTTGCCGACCTGCAGAAGGAGGTGTTCCGCCTGCACGCCGAGGAGGCGTACCGTGAGGCGCTGGCGCTGATCGACCAGGAGGCCGGCCGGTTCGCCGATCACGCCGCCGACCTGTACTACTGGCGGGCGTGCCTCGCCTGCCGGGCGGACGGCGCGGACGCCGGGCTCCGGTGGCTGCAGGCGGCCGCGGACGCGGGGCTCTGGTACCACGACCGGATCCTGAACGACCCGGACCTCGCGCCGCTGCGGGGGGACCCCCGCCTGGAACCGCTCCTGACGCTGTTCCGCGGGCGCAGGGAGGCCGCGCAGGCCCAATCCCGGCCGGTGCTGCACACGTATGAGCCGGAGGGCGCCCCCCGCGGCCTGCTGCTGGCGCTGCACGGCGCGGGAAGCGGCTTCGAAGGGCACCTGGAAAGGCCCCACTGGATTTCCGCCCGGGCGGCCGGCTGGCGGGTGGCCCTGGCCCAGTCGTCGCAGGTCTGGACCCCGGGCAGGTACTTCTGGGGCGACCGCGACCGGGCCCTGGCGGAGGTCAGTGCGCACCTCGACAGCCTGGGGCCCCACGACCCCACCGTGCTGGCCGGCTTCTCGGCGGGCGCCGCGGTGGCGATGTTCGGCGTGCTGAGCGGGGCGCTGACCGCAACCCGCTTCCTCGCCGTCGCACCGGCGATCCGGCCGGAGACCTTCCTGCCGCTGCTGGCCGGGGCGCGCGGGGACGTCCGGGGCTACATCGTCATCGGCGAAGGCGACTGGGCGTTCAAGGCAGCCCGCGAGTTCGCGTCCGCCATGACCGAGGCCGGCCTCACCTGCGAGCTGGAGGTGCACCCTGGCCTCGGCCACGACTACCCGCCCGACTTCGCCGCGAGGCTGCAGGAGCGGCTGGCCGCCCTCAGTTCGCCCAGGCCGGCCTGAGCCGATCCTCACCCCGCCTCGAAGAACTTGAACTGCGCCTGAATGAGCCCGTAGTACGTGCCACGCCTGGCCATCAACTGTTCGTGGGTGCCCATCTCGACGATCCGCCCGTGGTCCAGCACCACGATCTTGTCCGCGTTGCGGATCGTCGACAGCCGGTGGGCGATGACGAATGAGGTGCGCCCCTTCAGGAGCTGCGCCAGGGCCTCCTGGATCAGCAACTCCGTCTGCGTGTCGATGGAGGCCGTCGCCTCGTCCAGCACCAGGATGCGCGGGTCCGCGAGCAGCGCGCGGGCAAACGAGAGCAGCTGCCGCTCGCCCATCGAGAGCCGCGAGCCCCGTTCGCGCACCTCCGTCTGGTAGCCGTGGGGGAGCCGCATGATGAAGTCGTGCGCCCGCACGGCCTTGGCCGCGGCGATCACCTCTTCGTCGGTGGCGTCCAGCCGGCCGTAGCGGATGTTGTCCATGATCGTGCCGCTGAAGATGAACGTGTCCTGCAGCACCACGCTGATCTGCCGGCGCAGCGACTCCAGCGTCACGTCCCGCACATCCACGCCGTCGATCCGCACCGCGCCCTCGTCCACGTCGTAGAAGCGGGAGAGCAGGTTGATGATCGACGTCTTGCCCGCGCCGGTGTGGCCCACCAGGGCCACCGTCTCGCCCGGGGCCACCTTCAGGGAGACCCCGCGCAGGGCGGTGCGCCCTTTTTCGTATGCGAAGGTCACATTGTCCAGCTCCACCTCGCCCCGAATCGGGGGCAGCGGCCGGGCGTCGGGATTCTCGGGCACCGTGGGCTTCGTGTCCAGGTACTCGAAGATCCGCTCGCTGGAGGCCATGGCCACCAGCATCTGGCCGTAGAGCCGCGAGATCCGCAGGATCGGCTCCCAGAACTCGCCGACGTAGGTCACGAACGCGACCAGCACGCCGACGGTGATCGCGCCGCTCTGCAGGATGCGGGTGCCGTAGAAGAAGACGACCGCGGTGCCCAGGGCGCCCATGATCTCCACGATCGGCATGAACCAGGCGTTGAGCCGGATGGTGTTCAGCCAGGTGTGGCGCACCTGGACGTTCATATCGGCGAAGAAGTCCTTGTTGGGCTCCTGTTGGCTGAAGGCCTGCGTCACCCGCGCGCCCTGAATCGCCTCGGCCAGGTGCGCGGTGAGCCGGGAGCGCTGCAGCCGCACCCGCTGCCAGCCGTGGCGCACCCGGGTGCGCAGCCGCACGGTGGTGATCAGCATCAGCGGCAGGAAGGCGAAGATCACCACAGACAGCTTCAGGTGCATCGACATCATGATGACGACGATGCCGATCAGCGTCAGCACGTCCTGGAACAGGTTGATGATGCCGTTGGTAAACAGATCCTGCAGCGAGTTGACGTCGTTGGTGATGCGCACCAGGATCGAGCCGGCCGGCCGGGTGTCGAAGAAGCGGAGCGAGAGCGACTGCACGTGCGAGAAGATCTTCATCCGCAGGTCGTCCAGGGCCCGCTGCCCCACCCAGCTGGTCAGCCGAATTCGACCGTGGTTGGCGACCCAGTTGACGAGGTGCACCGCCAGCATGATGCCGACCAGGATGGCGAGCCGCTCCGTGCGCTCATAGGGCTCCAGCCACTGCGTCCAGCGGGTGAAGCGGGTCTGCGGCTCCAGGACCGCGTCGATGGCCTGGGCGATCAGCCACGGTCCGGCCAGCTGCGTAAACGTCGCTGCCAGCATGGCCACAAAGGCGAGGATGACCTGTCGGGTATAGGGCAGCACAAAGCGCCCCAGCCGCTTCATCTGGTTCCAGTCGAAGGGCTTCTCGAAGACCTTCTCCTCCCGGTAGTAGAAGCGGTCCGCGTGCTCGCTCTGCTGGATCGGCCCGCGGTGGCGGAGTTCCCGGGCCGTGCGGTATTGACCCATGCCCATTCAGCGGCTCCCCCCCTTCGCGGCGGCCTGCGCCGCCCGCTGCTCCTCGTAATCGCGGAACTGTATGTCGTAGATAGCCCGGTAGACGCCGCCCCGGGCCAGCAACTCCTCGTGGGTGCCCCGCTCCACGATGCGGCCCTCGTCCAGCACAAGGATCTCGTCTGCGTGCTTTACCGAGGAGAGCCGGTGGGCGATGATGAACGTCGTCCGCCCGCGCATGGCGCTCCGCAGCGCCAGCTGAATCTCGTGCTCTGTCTCCATGTCCACCGAGGCCGTGGCGTCGTCGAAGATCAGGATGCGGGGGTTGTTCACGATCGCCCGGGCGATGGCGATGCGCTGCCGCTGGCCGCCGGAGAGGCCCATCCCCCGCTCGCCGATGATGGTGTCGTAGCCATCCGGCGTCTCCATGATGAAGTCGTGCGCCCGGGCCAGCTTCGCCGCCGTCACGATCTCTTCCATCGAAGCCGACCGGCGGCCGTAGGCGATGTTCTCCCGGATCGTCGCCGACCAGAGGAAGGTCTCCTGCTGCACGATGCCGATCTGCCGCCGCAGGTCGGTCAGGTCCAGGGCGCGCACATCGATGCCGTCGATCGTCACCCGGCCCCGGGTCGCGTCGTAGAACCGGGGGATCAGCGAGACCAGGGTCGTCTTGCCCGAGCCGGTGGCGCCGATCAGTCCGATGACGCTGCCGGGCGGGGCGTCCAGGTCGATGTCCGCCAGCGCCGGCCGCGCGGTGATCTCGCCGGTGCCCGGCCTGGGCGAGTCGTACTGGAACGTCACCCCCTCGAAGCGCACGTGGCCCGCCATCTCCGGCAGACGCACCGCATCCTGCCGGCTGCGCACGGCCACCGGGTGCTCCAGCACCTCCAGCAGCCGCTGGCCCGAGGCCGCGGCCTGGGTCATCTCGTTGATGCGGTAGCCGATCTCCCGCATCGGCCAGATCCAGTACCAGATCAGGCTGTTGAAGGCGACCAGCTCGCCCAGGGTGAGGTCGTTCCGGAGCACCAGCCAGCCGCCGTAGGCGAGCATCAAGGTGAGGGTCAGGTTGGAGAGCAGCTCGATCACCGGGAAGTACCGGGCCCAGAGCCCCGCCGTGTTCAGGTTGGCCTTCAGGTACTCCTGGCTGTGGGCCGAGAACTTCTCCACCTCGAACGGCTCCCTGGCGAAGGACTTGACCGTCCGCATGCCGCTCAGGTTCTCCTGGGTGGCGGTGGAGAGGCTGGCCAGCGCCTCGCGGACCCTGCGGAAGGCCGGGTGCACCTGCCGCTCGAACCGCATCACCACCACCAGCAGGAAGGGCATCGCCAACAGGGTGACCAGGGTCAGCCGGACGGACATGGAGAGCATGACGACCAGCGAGAAGAGCGTCATGAAGAAGATGTCCATCAGGTGCACGAAGCCGAAGGAGAGGAACATCCGGAAGGCCTCCACATCGGATGTGACGCGCGACATCAGGTCGCCCGTGTGGGCGTTGTCGTAGTACTTGAAGTGCAGGTACTGGAGCTTGTCGTAGAGGGCGTTGCGCAGGTCAAAGGTCGCGTTCTGCCCGAACACGTGGCCCAGATACTGCCGCAGGAAGTTGAACACCGCGCGCACCAGGGCCACCCCCACCACCGCCGCGGCCCAGTAAGGCAACTCCCCGAACCGCTGCTCCCGGATGACCCTGTCGATCAGCTGCTCCAGCAGCCACGGCCGCACCAGGCCCACGGCGGTCAGGAGCGCCATCGCCAGCACCGAGCCCAGACCCCACCCGATGTACGGCGTATAGAACCGCCTGAGGCGAACGAACACCTGCATGGACGGAACCAACTCCCTTATTGCACTAGCA
The DNA here is from genome assembly GCF_055383075.1 of Symbiobacterium turbinis. Taxonomy (NCBI): domain Bacteria; kingdom Bacillati; phylum Bacillota; class Clostridia; order Eubacteriales; family Symbiobacteriaceae; genus Symbiobacterium; species Symbiobacterium turbinis. The sequence continues at coordinate 3,601,525 of NZ_AP042433.1, read as the reverse complement.
CGTCTATCCCTATAACGTTCGCCCCCTCATTCGGTTACTCCTTCACTATGTAAATTGTCAACGGCATTTACCACTAATTTGTTGACAGCGCGGCGGCCCCAACCTACGATTGAATTGTCAAAGTATGATAGGAAAGTCGGGGCGACGCGGATGCGCATTCGGCTTGTCACCAAACTGATCGGCCTTTCCCTGATCGGCACCGTTACCGTCGGCGTTGCAGCCGGCTCCATCTTCCTCGCCCTGAACCGCGTAGAAGCGGTGTACGGTGAGGTCGCACTGCAGATCCAGCCCGCCCACCAGGCGGCCACCGCGCTCAATGCCGCCCTCTACCGCATGAGCGCAGCCGCGCGCGGCTACGTGATCGACCCGTCGGCCGACGTCCGCGCGCATTTCGCAGACGCGTACGGCGACGTGGCCGCCCACATCGCGGAGATCCGCGCGCACACAGACGACCCCGTGGTGCTGCAGCACGTGGCAGAAGCACAGGATCTGGCCGGAACGTACGCCGAGGCCATGCAGAAGATGATGGACCTGCGGGACGACGGCCTGGTCTCGCAGGCCACGACGGTTCTGAAGAACGAGGTCATCCCCGTCAACGAGAAGATCATCGCAGCCACCGGCCAGGCCGCCGCGCGTCTCCAGTTGCTGGCTGAGGAGGCGACGCTTGAGGCGCAGCGCCAGGCCGCCTCAGCCCGGCTGATCGGCGCCGCCGTCACGTCGCTGGGCGTGGCGCTGGCCCTGGCGATCGGCATCCCGGTGGCCCGCTCGCTGGCGAACCCCGTCCGGCAGCTCTCCCAGGTGGCCCTGCAGGTGGCTGCGGGCGACCTGACCGTCGCGGAGCTGCCCGTCCGCGGCGGGGACGAGGTGGCCGACCTCACCCGGGCGGTGAACACGATGCTGGCCTCGCTCCGCACCCTCATCCGGGAACTCGCGGCATCGGCCGCCACTCTCGGCGACGCCTCCGAGGCGCTGGGGGCCGTTGCCGCCCAGGCCACCCAGGCGGCCGACCAGGTGGCCGGCAGCATGGAGCAGGTGGCCGCGGGAGGCAGCAGCCAGGCCGCGGCGGCGGCCGAGGTCCAGCAGACCATGCAGCAGCTGCAAGAGGCGATCCGCCAGGTCTCGGCCGGGGCGGAGCAGACCACCGGCGAGATTCAGCAGGCGGTGGCGGTGCTGGGCGCCGTGACCCGCGAAACCGCCGACATGGCGCGGGCGGCCTCCGCCGAAGCCGCGGCGGTGCTGGAGGGGACCCGCAGCGCCGCCGAGGGGGCGCGTGCCGTGGAGGCTGCGACCGCCGGCATGAGCCGGGTGAAGGACGCCGCCGATCTCACGGCGCAGAAGGTACGCCGCCTGGCGTCGCTCTCGGTGGAGATAGGGAACATCACCACCGCCATTTCCGACATCGCCGGGCAGACCAACCTGCTGGCCCTGAACGCGGCCATTGAGGCTGCTCGGGCCGGCGAGCACGGACGGGGCTTCGCAGTGGTGGCGGGCGAGGTGCGGCGCCTGGCGGAGGGCGCGTCCCGGTCAGCCGGGGAAATCGCCGGGCTGATCGAGAAGATCCAGTCGCTCACCGCCGAGGTCGCCACAGCCATGGAGGCCGGCCTGGCGGAGGTCGACACCGGCGTGCAGCAGGCTGCGGAGGCCGGCCAGGCCCTGCAGCGGCTGCATCAGACGGCCGAGCACACCATGCAGAGCGTGGAGCGGATCGCCCAGGTGGCCGAGCGCACCCGGGAGCGGCTCGAGTCGATGGATCAGCTCTTCACCAACATCGTGACCGTCGCCGAGGAAAACTCGGCCGCATCCGAGGAGATGGCCGCCCAGGCCGGCCAGGTGTGCGCCTCGCTTGACCAGGTGGCGGACGTCGCACGGGAGAACGCGAACGCGGCGGCCGCTGCCTCACAGGCCGCCTCCAGCATGGCCTTCGCCAGCACGGAAGTCTCCGCGGCCGCCCGGCGGGTGCAGAGGGTCGCGCAGCAGATGCGGGAGCAGGTCGGCCGGTTCCGAACGCCGGAGTGACGACCGGCGGCTGCTCGCCGCGCCCGCTTGCCCGCGCCCCCACGGGGTAGTATCATGGGCCCATAGGGCCCGAGTGATGGGAGCGGTAGGCCATGCAGCACTTGCGAAGGCACCTCTCCGCCGGCGGCCTCGTCCTGAACAGGGGTTCCATCCTCCTGGTCCGGAACCGGCGCGGGCACTGGGGGCTGCCGAAAGGCCACTGGGAGCCCGGCGAGCTGCTGACAGAGACCGCCGCACGGGAGGTGCTGGAGGAGACGGGACTCCACGTGGAGATCGGCGACCTCGCGTTCATCACCGAGTTCCGGAACGCCGAGGCCAGGGAGCACCTCGTCCAGTTCTTCTTCGCAGCCAGACTGATCGGCGGCTCCCTCGCCCCCGCCCCGGGGGAGATTTCCGGGGTGAAGTGGGTGCCAACCTCCGAGGTGGAGCAGTACATCCGCTGGCGCCCGTGGCTGGAGCCGCTGCGCCACTGGCTGGACGGCGGCACGATCCGGTATCATTCCTTTCCCGATCCCTCCCGGAACCGCATCCGCTGACGGTGCGGGAGGGATGGCAGGCGCCCGCCGGGGCGCACCGCGAAAGAGAGGCCGGGGGTTCTCCATGAACCCCCGGCCTCGTGCGCGCTCGCCCTTCTCAGGTTCCCGCCTGCAGGACCGCCCGCCGGCGGCGGAAATCCACGTCCGCATGGTACATCTCGGCCACCAGCAGGTTGGGGCCGGTGCAGCCCACCTCGGGGCAGTGGCAGTTCAGCGGCTGGAAGCGCGGATGCTGCTGCCAGCGGCGGAACGCATCCTCCAGCCGGTCGGTGCGGACGTCACCCAGCGGAGGCATCCCGCCGAAATCCGTCACCCGGATGGCCCCGGTGAACAGATCCACGTTGACCCGATTCTTGCCGTCCGGGCAGTTGCGCACCGATACGTTCGGCGCCGCCGCGATCGCCCGGAGCAGGGCCTGGTCTTCCGGCAGCGGACTGCACGGCAGGAAGGGGAAGGTGCCGAAGAGCACCCACAGGTCCGGATCCCGCTCCTGCAGGAAGCGCACCACCGCCTGCCGGAAGGCCGCAAGCGGCAGGACGGGCAGGTCGGCCGCCCAGTCCACCGGGTACATGGGATGCACCTCGTGCCGCCGGCAGCCGATCTCCGCCAGGAACCGGTTCATCGCCCCCAGGTGTTCGGCGGTCTCCAGGTTGACCATCGTCTCCGCAGAGACGAACCGCCCCTGCGCCGCCAGGGCCCGGGCATTCTCGATGATGCGCCGGAACAGCTTCCGGGAGGCGGCCGGCGACGCGCCCTCCCGCCCGTGCCCCCACACGGTGCGGTGGAAGTGCCCTTCGTCCCGGTAGTTCCAGGTGATATGGAACACATCGACCCACGGGGCGATCTCCTCGTAGCGCCCCAGGTCGAAGGTCAGGTTGGTGTTCACCTGCGTCTGCAGCCCCCTCCGCTTCGCGTACTGAAGCAGGGGCGTGACCCACGAGCGGAGCACCTCGGCGGAGCCGCTCAGCTCGCCGCCGGTGAGGCTCAGGGTCGTGAGCGTCTCCACCTCGTCCAGCCGCCGCAGAATCAGGTCCAGCGGCAGCCGCTCGGGGTCCCTGGCCACCAGCGACTCCCCCACGGCGCAGTGGCGGCAGCGCAGGTTGCACCAGTTGGTCACGGTCAGCTCGACGCTGGTGAGCCGGAAGCGCCCCTCCCGAAGGCCGCGCCGCGGCTCCCAGGGGTCTGAGAGCAGTCCCCACTCCCCCACGTACACATTCCCCCATTGCCACATGAGTCGGCGGACCCGCAGGGGCCCGCCTTACGCATATGTTCGCCGATGCGACTTCAATCCCCGGGCGTTCACGGCTCCTGCTGCAGGGCCGCGAAGAACTCCTGCGGATCGGCGCTCCACAGGTCGGCGCTGCTGGTGGACACGCCGCTCGCGCCGGCCTGCAGCGCCCGCCCCACCTCCCTGGGGCTGCGCACCAGGCCCCCGGCGATGATCACGGTGTGCGGAAGCTGGCTGCGAATGGCCTGCACCGCCCGGGGGATGATGCCCGGCAGCACCTCCACCACCTCGGCGCGGCTGGACCGGGCCGCATCGATGCCCGTGGTCAGCGACTGCGAGTCGAGCAGGAAGAGCCGCTGCAGCGGCGTCAGCCCCAGCCGCCGGGCCGTCTGGATCAGGCCGGTGCGGGTCGTGATCAGGCCGGCGGGCCGGGCGACCCGGGCCAGGTATTCCACGGCCTCCTCGTCGCGGCCGAGTCCTCCGACGAAATCGAGGTGGATGAACAGCAGCTTGCCCGCCGCTGCCGCCGCCTCGCCCACCTCGCCCAGCCGCCCGAGGCTGGTCGAGAGCAGGAACACGGTGCGGCAGCGCGACCTCAGGGCCTCGTCCAGCCGCCGCTCGTCCCGCACCGCTGCGATCACCGGATGCGCCTTCAGCGCCTCGGCCAGCAGAGATGCGCCCCTGCTGCGCCGCCGCTCCGCCACGGCCATCAACTCGCTTTCGTCGTCATTCGGCTCCGCCCAGGAGCTCCTCCAGACCGGCGGCGTCGTACCCCACCACCACCTGGTCTCCCCGCACCACCACCGGCCGGCGCCAGAGGCCCGGCTCGGCCGCCAGCAGGTCGACCAGCTCCTCGTCGCTCAGCTCGCGCTCCGCCAGCCCCAGCTCCCTATACCGACGGCTGCGGGTGGAAAGCAGGTCCCGCACGCCCCCGGGGAGGCGGTCCGCCAGCCACCGCACCTCCTCGGGCGAGGGCTTCTCCTTGAAGAACCGACGCTCGTTTACCGACACCGGCTTCGTCTCAAGCAACTGCTTGGCCTTCTTGCACGACGTTCACGTGGGATAGGTAAAGAAAGTCACCTCGGGTTTCGTTGCGGACATGGCAATCACCCCCGAGGTGTATTCTTTCCACCCGAGCCGTATCGGCTCCTGCTCCACCTCCGCTTGCCGGGGCTACAGCTCCTGATCCCGGGCGCGGTCCGGATCGATCCGCTCCAGCCACGCCATCTCCTCGGCCGTCGGCGGCGGCGTCACCGGGTACTCCCGGGTGGGGATGGGGAAGCCCGTGTTCTCCTGCACCTCCGCCAGCGAACTGGTCGCGTGGATGGACTCCAGCTGCAGCTCACCATCCACCCGGCGGAAGACGCAGAGCGGCGTGACGACCACGTCGATGTTGCCGGTGGCCGACACGAAGTCGACCTCCTCCACCAGCGCCTTGGTGTTGTGCTTGCCCCGCCAGACCAGCACCCGGCCGCAGGTCGGGGCGATGACGGCGCTGCCGGCGCCCCCGGGCAGACGGACCTTCGGCCTGTCGAATTCGCCGATGACGCTGGAGTTGATCCGCCCCCGCCGATCGATCTGCACGCCGCTCAGGAAGGCGACGCTCAGCCCGCCCCGCATGGAAAGATCGAAGATGTCGGTGAGGCCGAACAGCGAGGCGGTGCCGTCGAGCATGTTGGGTCCGTCCGTCGACGGCGCGAGGCGCGGGCTCGCGTTCACGCCGCCGGCGATGTTCACGTAAGTGACCGCGCGGCCGTGGGCCTTCTGGGCCAGAAGAATCGCTGCGGCCGGAATCGGGGAGGCCACGCCGTGAAAGGCGGTGTCGCCGTCCCGCAGCTCCCGGGCCAGGCAGACGACCATCTGGTCGGCAATCGTATACTGCATCAGCGGCTCACCCCCTCGTGCGCGGTGCGGGCGGCCATCTGCTCCAGGTACCGGCCCAACTCCTCGGGGCCAGTCACGGCCTGAAACGCCCTGACCTGCGCGTCATCGATGCCGTAGTGGCCCGCGCAGCTGCCGGGCGCCGCGCCGCCCGGCGCGTGGACCACGGCCTCCACCAGGAAGCCGGGGATGTCGGTCCGGTCCGGCTCGGCCTCGAACCGCGCGGTCTCCACGATGCGCTCAGCGGTGAGGATCACGCGCCTGGCCGCTTTCGCCATCAGCGCGTCCTCGTACTTGGGGCCGCCGATGCGCCCGTTGCCCAGCTCGTCCGCCTCCTGCACGTGCAGAATCGCCACGTCTGGGCGGATGGCCGGAATCGCCACAAACTCCCCTTCGCCGTAGGGGTTGGCCACCTTCTTGAACCCGCGGGCGGCGATCAGGTCGCTGCCGTCAAGGCCGCGCACCGGCAGAAACGGCAGTCCGTACACCGCGGCCCGAAGGCCCATGATCACGGTGTAACAGGCGTTCTCGCGCGCCTCCACCCGGCCCTCCTGCACCGCCCGCCTGAAGAACTGGCAGAGCCCGTAGGGCGGCTCGTAGGCGATGTAGCCAAACGTCACCGAGGCCACGGCGCCCGCCGCGCAGAGCAGGTCCACGTCCATGGCCCCGGCGGTTTTCACCAGGTGAAGACCCCTGCGCCCCTGCCGCGCCAGCTCCGCGGCGGCGGCCATGGGCGCCCGGTGCAGGACGTTGCCGCCGAGCGCGACGGTGTCGCCGTCGTTCACCCGGCCCATGGCCTCCTGCAGGGTCGTCAGCTTGCTCATTGTTTCACTCCCTCAACATGTTTGCGCACCGCCCGGCGCGTGCTTCGCAGGTCGCCCGCCCGTCAGCCCGGGTCGCCCGCCTGATTGCGAAGCTCACCGGGTCAGGGCGCTCATCGCGATATGGACGGCGTCCCACACCTGGGCAAACGGCGGTGCGTAGCCCAGATCCAGCAGGGCCGCCTCGTGCACCGTCATCCCGGAGGAGATGATGGTGGCGAACACGTTGGTCCGCAGCGCCGCGCCCCGCTTTCCTGCCAGGCAGGCGCCGATCAGCCGGTCGGTCCGGCGGTCCATGACCACCTTGATGCGAATCGGCTGCGAATCGGGGTAGTAGCGGGCATGGCTGCCCACCTCCACCACCGCCGTCTTCACAGGTATGCCGGCCTCCCGCGCCTCCTGCTCGGTGACGCCGGTCTTGCCCGCCTCCAGGTCGCAGACCCGCACGACCGACGTGCCCAGGGCACCGCCGAACTCCCGCTGTGCGCCGGTCAGATTCTCGCCGATGAGCCGGCCCTGCTTGTTGGCGTTCGTGCCCAGGGGAATGTAGACCGGGCGCTTCAGGATCATGTGCTCCACGGTGGCGCAGTCGCCGCCAGCCCACACGTCGGGCACCCCGGTTTCCATGCGCCGGTTGACGACGATGGCGCCGTTCTTCAGGAACCGGAAGCCGGGCACGTCACGCAGGAAGGCGGTGTTGGGCCGCACGCCCACCGCCAGCAGCACCAGGTCCGCCTTGTACTCGCCCCGCTGGGTACGGGCCCGCTGCACGCGCCCCTGCCCTTCCAGGGCCACCAGCGCCTCGTCGGTGTGCAGGGCGACGCCGTTGCGCCTCAGGGCCTCGGCGATCCACTCGCTGATCTCGGGCTCGTAGACCGGCAGGGCGCGGTCCTGCATCTCCAGGATCCGCACGCGCTTGCCCAGCCGGACGCACGCCTCGGCCACCTCCAGCCCGATGAAGCCGCTGCCGACGATCAGCACGTCCTCGACGTCAGGCTGAGCCAGCTGCTCCTTGATGTGCTCGGCATCGGGAATGGTCTTCAGCGTGACAACCCCGGGCAGGTCCACGCCGGGCAGCGCCGGCCGGATCGGCGACGCGCCGGTGGCGATGACCAGCTTGTCGTACGGGGCCGAGAAGGTCTCCCCGGTCTCCAGGTTCCGGACCGCCACGGTGCGCGCCGTCGGATCGACGCCGTAAACCTCGTGGCGCAGTCGCACGTCGATGCCCTGCATGCGGAACTGCTCGGCAGTGCGGATGCGCATCAGGTCGGCGTCCTCGTTCTCGCCCGAGATGAAGTAGGGCAGGCCGCACGCGCCGTACGAGACGTCCAGCCCCTTTTCGAACACGGTGATCCGGGCATCCCTGCACGTACGCCGCAGCTTGGAGGCGGCGCTCATCCCTGCCGCCACACCACCCACGATGACGACGTTCACTCGTCACAACCCCTTTCCGGCCCGCTCCAGCGGGGAAGGCGCCCAACCCGGTATCCGCGGGGGGCGCCGTCACCTGTGCGGGTTCTTGCGTCACTACCAGATTAACCTTAAGTGCCGGCTTGTTTCTACAGGAACAAGCTCAGCAGGAAGATGAAGACCAGGCTGATGACCGCCTCCAGGGCGCAGACGACGGTATAGGTCTTCAGGCCGCCCGAGGTGGTCAGGCCGGCAATCTTGGCCGTCACCCAGAAGCCGGAGTCGTTCAGGTGGCCGCCGAACAGGGTGCCGGAGAAGGCCGCCATGGCGACCCAGATCGGGCTGATGTCCATGGTGGGCACCGTAGGCGCCAGAATGGAGACGGCCGTGATCATGGCGACGGTGCCGGAGCCCTGGGCGATCTTCATCAGCGAGGCGATCAGCCAGGCCAGCAGGACCGGGTGGATGGAGACGTGCGACATGACGTCGGTGATCGCGCCGCCCACGCCCGAGGCGGTCAGCACGCTGCCCAGGGCGCCGCCGGCGCCGGTGATCAGCAGCACGACACCCGCATCGTTCAGCGACTTGCCGATGGACTTCTGAATCTGCTCCGAGGTCATGTTGCCGCGGGCCACCAGGATGGCGGCGAACACGCCCAGCAGCATGGCGACGGTCTTGTCGGAGAAGAAGGCGATCCAGTCCGGGGTGCTGCCCAGGACCGCGCTGGTCACGGTACCCATCAGGATCAGGACGATCGGCAGCAGGATGGGGAGCATGGCGGCGCCGAAGCTGGGCAGTTTGCCCTCGGAGACCACGGTGGCATCCTTGGCCTTCGCCTCGGTCTCCTTCTCGTTGTAGTTGGCATCCTCGTCAGTTTCGGGGTTCCAGAACTTCGGGTTGCCCAGGAAGAACTTGCCGTAGACCCACATGGCCAGCAGGAAGGTCGGCAGGCCGACGATGATGCCCCACATGATGGTGGTGCCCAGGTCGATGTTCAGGAGCTGCGCGCCGGTAAGCGGGCCGGGGGTCGGGGGGATGAAGGTGTGGGCGATGCCCAGACCGGCGACCAGTGCGCCGATGAAGTGAGGCAGGGTCTTGGCGGTCTTGGCCATGGCCCGGGCCAGCGGCGTCAGGATGACGTAGCCGACATCGTAGAAGACCGGAATCGAGACGATGAAGCCTGTAGCGCCCATGGCGTAGTCGGCCTTGTCCTTGCTGAACTTGCGCAGGATGGCGTTGGCGATGGCCTGCACGCCGCCGCTGTCGGCCACCAGCTGGCCGAGCATCACGCCGAAGCCCACCGAGAGGCCGATGCCGCTCATGAGGCTGCCGAAACCGCTGGTGATCTTGCCGATGGTCTCCACCGGCCCCAGCTGGGACGCCAGACCCATGTACACGGAACCGAGGACCAGCGAGATCACCGGGTTCAGCTTCAGCTTCAGGATCAGGAAGATGACCAGTGCAATCGTAATCAGCAGATTGACCATGATCAGCGTACTCGACATGCGGGTACCTCCTATACTAGGTCGATGGCTGGATCATGCAAAAGCTACCGGCACCGACGAGAAGCACGCTAACCCTGCCGGCCGGGGCGCCGCGAGCGGAACCCGCGGCGCACCGGCCGTTCCCCCTCTCCCCCGCTGGGTCCGGAACTACTTGACGACCGCGCCCTCGCTGGGCGAGCTGACCAGCTTGGCGTAGCGGGCCAGGTAGCCCTTCTTCACGTTGGGCTCCTTGGGCACCCACCGGGCACGCCGCTCGGCGATCTCCTCCTCCGTCAGCCGGACGTTCAGCTGGCGGTTGGGGATGTCGACGTCGATGATGTCGCCGTCCTCCACCAGGCCGATCAGGCCGCCGTCGCACGCCTCGGGGGTGACGTGGCCGATGCAGGCCCCACGGGTCGCACCCGAGAAGCGGCCGTCGGTGATCAGCGACACGCTGGTGCCCAGGCCGGCGCCCATCAGCGCAGCGGTCGCCGTCAGCATCTCCCGCATGCCGGGGCCGCCCCTGGGGCCCTCGTAGCGGATGACCACCACGTCATGCGGCTTGATCTCCCCGGCCAGGATGGCCTCGACCGCGTCCTCCTCCCGGTCGAACACCCGGGCCTTGCCGGTGTGCTTCAGCATGGAGGGGTCGCACGCGGACTGCTTCACGACCGCGCCGCCCGGGCAGAGGTTGCCCCGCAGCACGGCGATGCCGCCCTCGGCGTAGTACGGGTTCGAAATGGGCCGGACGACTTCGGGGTTCCGGTTCTTCACACCGGCGATGTTCTCGCGCATGGTCTGGCCGGTGACCGTCAGCACGTCCAGGTTGAAGAGGCCGGCCTCCGCCAGCTCGGCGATGACCACCTGGAGGCCGCCCGCGGCCAGCAGGTCCTGCAGATGGTACGGGCCGCCGGGGGCGAAGTTGCACAGGCGGGGCACCTTGCGGCTGATCTCGTCGAACATGTCCAGCGGGATCTCAAGCCCCAGCTCGTAGGCGATGGCGATCAGGTGCATGACGGTGTTGGTCGAGCCGCCCACCGCCATGTCCACCGCGATGGCGTTCTTGAACGCCTCCATGGTCAGGATCTGCGACGGCCGGATGTCGTTGTTGTACAGGTACATGATCTGCTCGCCGGCCTTCCGGGCCAGGGTCTTGCGCTTGGCGGAGGTGGCCGGAATCGTCGAGTTGAACGGCAGCCCCATGCCCAGGGCCTCGGTGAGGATGTTCATGGAATTGGCGGTGCCCATGAGCGAGCAGGCGCCGCAGCCGGGGCAGGCCGACTCCTCCAGCTCGTACAGGTCGTCCATGGTCCAGTGGCCGGCGGCGACGGCGCCCACCGCCTCGTAGATCTTGCCGCCGTCGACAATCTGCCCGCGGAAGTTGCCGGTGTCCTGCACGCCGCCGGCGATGACGATGGCCGGGATGTCCAGCCGGGCAGCGGCCATCAGGCAGCCGGGGGTGATCTTGTCGCAGTTGGTCAGCAGCACGAGGGCGTCGAGCTGGTGGCCCTCGGTCATGGCCTCGATGGAGTCGGCGATGAGCTCACGGGAGGCGAGCGGGTACCGCATGCCGGCGTGGCCCATGGCGATGCCGTCGCACAGGGCGATGACCGGGAACTCCACGGGGGTGCCGCCGGCGGCGGCGACGCCCAGCTTGATGTGGAACGCCAGGTCCCGCAGATGCACGTGGCCGGGGTTGACTTCGTTGAAGGAGTTGACGATACCGATGAGCGGCTTCTTCAGATCCTCGTTGGAGAGACCGGTGGCCTTGAGCAGGGACCGCTGGGTGGAGCGCTCGTAACCCTTCTTGACTACATCACTGCGCATTGACTGACTCCTCCCTCGATGATTGGTGCAAAGCCTCTGCGGCAAGTGATTACTGCTGCTTGGCCTTCTCCTGGAGCTCCAGCACGACGTCCAGAATGACGTCCTCCTGACCGCCGACGACCTTCCGCTTGCCCAGCTCCTCGAAGATCGCCCGGGCAGGCACGCCGCTCTTCTCGGAGGCGGCGAGCACCCTCTGGTAGAAGCTGGAGTAGATGCCCGTCATGCCCAGGACCAGCGCCTCGTTGGTGACCTCCAGCGGGCGGTTGATGAGGGGCCGCACGTACTTCTGGCCGGCCTCCGCCAGCTTGTACCAGTCCGCGCCGGTGGTGATGCCCGCCTTCTCCAGCACCGCGGCGATGTTCTGGGTCGAGGTGTTGCCGCAGCCGGCCCCCCAGCCCTCCAGCGCGCCGTCGACGAACTCTGCGCCGGCGTCGACCGCCGCGAGCGGGTTGGCAGTGCCGAGACCGAGGTTGTTGTGGCAGTGCACCCCGATGGGCAGGTGCGGCACCGCCCGCTGCACGGCCCGCACCCGGGCCTCGATGTCATAGGGCAGCATGGCGCCCGAGGAGTCGGCGATGTAGATGATGTCGGCCCCGTAGCTGGCGGCCATCTCGGCCTGCTCCGCCAGGGCTTCCGGCGTGGTCATGTGCGTCATCATGTGGAAGGCGGCAACCTCCATGCCGAGCTCCTTGCCCAGGCGGATGTGCTGCGCGCCCACGTCCACCTCGGTGCAGTGGACGGCGACCCGCACCATCCGCGCGCCGTGCTTGTAGGCCACCTTCAGGTCCTCCATCGTGCCGAGGCCCGGCACCAGCAGCACGCACAGCTTCGCATTCTTCAGGGCCTCCGCCGCGGCCGACAGCAGCTCCTCGTCGCTGTGCTTGGAGAGGCCGTACTGCAGCACCGAGCCGCCCACGCCGGCGCCGTGCCCGACGTCCACCGCGTAGACGCCGGCCTCGTCGAGCGCCTTGCAGATGTTGTACACGTGCTCAGGCGTGTACTGGTAGTTCATGGCGTGGCTGCCGTCGCGCAGCGTCGTGTCGATCAGCTTCACCGTTCTCATGCCAGCTCACCCCGCTCCCGCAAAAGCTTCTCGGCAAACATCTCGGCCATCTTGACCGCGGAGGCCGTCTCGATGTCCAGGTTGCCGGCGTACTTGGGCAGGAAGTCGCCCTGACCCTCCACGGTCACCGTGGTGGTGATCACGTCCCGGTCGATGACGGGGGCAACCGTCAACTCGTAACCGGGCACGTAGGTGCGGATCTGCGCGGCCATCTCCTCCACCGACGCCCGTACGTCCTCGATCTTGAAGTCCCGGTGCTTGGGAATGCCGAAGATCGTGTTCCGCATGGCCATCTGGGGCTTGGCCGGGTTGAAGATCGTCATGACCTTCGCCCGCTCCGCGCCGCCCAGCAGCCTGAGGGCCTTGGCCGTGGTCTGGGTGTACTCGTCGATGTTCGCCCGGGTGCCGGGGCCGGCGCTGTCGCTGGCCACGGTGGTGACCACTTCGGCGTACTCCAGCGGCACCACACGGTTGATGGCGTAGACGATCGGCGTGGTCGCCTGACCGCCGCAGGTGATGAGGTTGACGTTCTTCTCGTTCAGGCAGTCCTTCATGTTGACCATCGGCGTGGCGATCTTGCCGACCGCAGCCGGCGTCAGGTCGATGGCGATCTTGCCCAGCCGCTCCAGCGTCGGGGCGTTCACCTGCGCGTGGGCCTTGGCCGTCGTCGCATCGAAGACGATCTCGGCCAGGTCCGGATTCTGCACCAGGAACTCGATGCCATCGCTCGAAGTCGTAATGCCCAGCCCGGCGGCCCGCTTCAGACCGGCGGAGTTGGGGTCGATGCCGATCATGACCGACATCTCGAGAAGGGGACTGCGCATGACCTTGTACATCAGGTCCGTGCCGATGTTGCCCGGACCGATGATGCCTACCTTGATCCGCTTGCCCATCCTTGGTCCTCCTTGCTGTGACGTGTGCCGAAAAAACAAGCTGCGTGCTACTGGCCGAAGACGCTCACCCTGCCCAGGCGGTCGAAGACGGCCTCGACGTAATCACCCTTGCCGATCGGGAACACGGGGGTGAACGAGCCGGACATGATGACCTCGCCCTTCCTGAGCGGGGAGCCGAGCTCGTACATCTTGTTGGCCAGCCAGACGACGGCGTGAACGGGGTTTCCGAAGACCGTGGCGCCGGTCGCCGACTCCATCAGCTTCCCGTTCTTGAAAATCGAGAGGCCGATGTAACGCAGATCGAAGTCGGCCAGGGGCTTCATGACCCCGCCGAGGATGATCCTCGCGTTCCCCGCCTGGTCGGCGATGGTGTCGGGAACCGTCACCCGCCAGTCCTCGAACCGGGTGTCCACGATCTCGATCGCCGGCATGATGCCCTCGGTGGCGCGCACCACGTCGGCGGCCGTAACGCCGGGCTTGTCCAGATCGCCCTTCAGGACGAAGGCGATCTCGGCCTCAACCATGGGGCTGTACAGCTTGTCGATCTCCAGCGGCTCATGCTCCATGAGCACGCAGTCCTCGAAGAGCACCCCGTAGTCGGGTTCGTCCACGTTGAACTGCCGGCGCAGCTTCTCGCTGGTGAAGCCGATCTTCTTGCCGATGATCGCGTGCCCCTGGGCGAGCTTCTGCTCTACGAGGGCCTGCTGGATCTGGTAAGCGACCGCAGTGTCGTACCCCTCGAAGCGCTCCGAGAAGGGCCGGATCGGCGTGGCCGTGGCCTGCGCCTGCAGCAGCTGTGCGGCCAGTTCGCTGACCGGAGGCAGCTTCTCCAAGGCGATACCTCCTTTCCGCATACCGGAAATGCTTTCCGACAATCGGTACAAGAAAAACGCCCTTCAGTGGGGCAACCCGTTCACACGACCTGGCTTACACCACCTCACGGGAAGAGCCCAGGTCCCGGCTGATCGCCGCTGCGGTATCCAGGATGTCAGAGACCAAGCGCTCCTCGTCGTAGACGAACCGGGCGATCGGAATCGAGATGCTGACGGCGCCGACGCACCGGTTGGCACTGTCGAACACCGGGGCGCCGAAGCAACGGAGCCCGATCTCCGACTCCTCGCTCTCCATGGCCCAGCCCTGCCTGCGTACCCGCTCGATCTCATCGACCAGCCGCACCTTCTCGGTAATGGTGTACTTGGTCAGCGGCACCAGCTCCAGCTGGTCCAGAACCCGCCGGAACTGTGCGGCGTCGTAGTAGAACGCCAGGAGGCACTTGCCCGCGGAAGTGGCGTACAGCTTGTGTGTCTCGCCGATGCTCGGCGTGTAGACGAGCCTGCGATCCGCATCCACCTTCTCGATGCAGAGCACTTCCATGTTCCGCTCGACGACCAGGTTGACGGTCTCGTTGTACTTCGCGAAGAGCTGCCGCAGGTGCGGGCGTGCGACCGAGCGCAGGGTCTCGAGGGTCTTGACCCGGGTTCCCAGAATGAACGTCTGGATGCCCAGCCGGTACCGGCCCGTGTCCGGGTTCTGCCAGATGTAGCCGAGCCCCTCGAGCGTGGCGAGGAAGCGGTGTGCAGTGCTGATCGGCAGACCAGTGCGCTCGCTGATCTCCGTGATCGACAACTCATCCCGCTTCAGGTCGAACAGCTGCAGAATCCGAAACGCACGCTCAACGGACTGCACCCACGCGTCCCGCCTCTTCTTCTGCACGGCCACCCCCCCTTTCGCGTACTCCTCTGGACGGTCGATGCGCCATCCTTCGAATTGATGAGCGCACCCCCATTCTAGGGGCGAAAGGAATTCCAGTCAACAGAAACCACTTCCGCAACGCGGAAAATCCACGAGAGTGAACCTTCCAGAATAGCGCCCCCGTGCCACAGTAAGCAAAAAGGCCCAGCGAACTGGGCCGAAAGGAGGTCCGACGCTGCCGCCAGGCCGGTCGCTCAGCTCCTCCAGTGGCGGAACATGACCGGCGGGATGGCCAGGCCTGCGGCGAGGATACCCGCGATCAAGAGGGCGCGCGCCAGCTGCCAGGCGCCCTCCGCCAGCTGGCTCTGCGACAGGAGGAGCATGCCCCGGTAGGCGATGATGCCGGGGACCAGCGGCAGGAGGCCCGGGATGACGAACAGGATGGCCGGCAGGTGCAGCCGGCGGGCCAGCAGTTCGGACACCACGCCCAGGGCGAGGGCGCCTGCGAACACCGCGGCCGGATCTGGCGCGCCGGCCCGCAGCGCGAGGTCGAAGCCCGCCCAGCCCGCCAGGCCGCAGAGGCCGGTCCAGAGGATGGCACGCCGGGGCGAGCGGAACGAGATCGCAATGGCCGCAGCGGTCACGAAGGCGAAGGGGTAGGTGATCACCACGTCACACCTCCCCCGACCAGGTAGAGCGCGGCGCCCACGCCGGCGGCCAGGGCCGTGACCTTTACGAAGGCCTCGAGCCCCCGGGCCGTGGCGCTGACCAGGTCCCCGGCGATGGCGTCGCGCAGGGCGTTGGTAAAGGCCAGGCCCGGCACCAGGATCATGATGCCGCCGGCCACCACCGGACCCACCGGCACGCCCAGCCAGCGGTGCAGCAGCGTGGCGCAGAAGACGGCGTTGGCACCGGCGATGAGGTCGGCCACGGCGTCGGGCAGCCCCAGCCACCGGCAGATGCGCTCGCCGCCCTGCACCACCAGGTTGGCGAAGAACGAGGGCACCACCGCGGGCAGGGTGCCGCCCACCAGCATGGTGCACGCGGCCGCGGCAAGGCCGCTGGCGGGAACGTCCAGCCAGCGGGGAAACGGCATCGGTTGCTCGCTGATCTCCCGGATAAGCCGGAGCGCCTCGGCGGGATCCTTCGGATCGGCGGCCAGCGAGCGGGAGAGCGCGTTTACGGCGCTGATGCGGTCGAGCGCGATGGTGCGGTTGCGCACCCGCCTGACCACCGTCGCCTCCTGGTCGGCCAGGCTGATGAAGATGCCCGTCGGCGTCGCGTAGATCTCGGGGTCGCCGACCCCGTACGCCCGGACGATACGGGAGACCGTATCCTCCACCCGGGCCACGTCGGCCCCGGACTGCAGCAGCACAACCCCGGCGGCTGCGGCTACCTGGAGAACGGCAGTGCTGGATCGAGAACCCACGGTCACTCACCTCAAAGCCATCGGATCCCGCTGCACCCCCGCCTGCCGCACCCCGCTTGCCGCACGCGCGCAGGCCGCACCCCCGCCTGTCGCGTGCGCCGGCCACGCCCCGCCTGCCGGGCCGCCTCAGATGACGGCCCTGTACCGGCTGTAGCCCGCTGTCCGCGAGTAGTGGGCCCGGCCCTGCACCACCAGCAGATCCAGGTGGGCCAGGACCTCGGACAGCGCGAGGAAGTGATCGAAACCCTTCACCTGCGGATAGAGTTCCCTGGTCAGCTCCCAGGGGCTGCGCCCGCCGCCCAGGCGCTGCAGCAGGCCGTCCAGCCGCCGGCTGTGTGTAACCCGGTAGCGCTCCACAACGGTGCGGTGATCCCTGATCACGTTCCCGTGACCAGGCAGCACCTCCGCCACATCCAGCGCGGCCGCCCGGTCCAGGGAGCGCAGGAACTGACCCAGCGTCAGGGCCCGGATGGGATCGTGCGGCACGGCGTCCGGGTGCCCGGGCAGGACCGGCTCCAGAATCGGGTTGGGCGTGATCCCGTCAAGGAGGTGGTCGCCGCCGATCAGCCGGCGGGAAGCCCGGTCGAGGAAGCCCGTGTGCCCCAGCGCATGGCCGGGCAGGTGGACGGCCTCCAGGCTGCCGCCGTCGAACTCGAAGAGCTGGCCGTCGGCGATCGGCTGCCAGCCCTGCAGGGGTACGACCAGCCGGCGGTTGAGGTGCCAGAAGCGCTCGATCAGGGCGAACCCGCCCTCATCGACCCCCGCCTCCGCCAGGATCCGGTCGCGGGTCTCCTGCCACCACGGCGCGATTTCGGCCTTGCCGGCCTCGTCGGGGTGGAGGTAGACCTCCGCGCCCGACTGCTCCTGCACCCAGCCCGCCAGGCCGCAGTGGTCGACGTGCGCGTGGGTGAGCAGCACCCGCCGGATGTCCCTGAGCTCCAGCCCCAGTCTCTTCAGGCCGTCTGCCAGGGCCGAGCGGCACTCCGGAGTGTTCAGCCCCGCATCGATCAGCGTAACCGGGTCACGGGGAACCACGTACACGTAAACCGGCCCCGGGTCCTCCCAGGGTGTTGGAAGCGCTATCTGATGAATCGGCAGCATCCGGGCAAAGACCCTCCCCCAATGGTGAGGCGCCGTGCCCCCCACGGCGCCTCCACACTGTGACTTTACTCCTTTTCGCCAGGCTGCGCAACGGTCGCCGCGGCCTCCGGCCCCCCGCCGGTCTCCACGGCCTGCAGCAGCATCTCGGCCAGGTCGAGCACCCGCACCTGCTCGCCGCTCTCCTCGGCGGCGACGCCGTCGGAGAGCATGGTCATGCAGAAGGGGCAGTTGGTGGCCACGGTGGCCGCGCCGGTGGCCAGGGCCTGCCGGCTCCGCTCCACGTTGACGCGGGTGCCGTGGCGCTCCTCCATCCACATCTGCGCGCCGCCGGCGCCGCAGCACATCGCGGTGCAGCCGTGGCGCTCCATCTCCCGCAGCTCCACCCCGGGCAGGGCGGCAAGCAGCTCCCGCGGGGCCTCGTACTCACCGCCGTACCGGCCCAGGTAGCACGAGTCGTGGTACGTGACGGTCTGGGCCAGCTCCCTCACCGGCTTCAGCCGCCCCTCCTTCACTAGCTGGTTCAGGAGCTGCACGTGGTGGATGACCTCCACCTCCAGCCCCATCTCCCGGTAGTCCTTGTCGAAGGTGTGGAAGCAGTGCGGGCAGTGGGTGATGATCTTCTTCACGCCGTAGCCCTGCAGCGTGGCGATGTTCTCCATGGCCAGCTGCTGGAAGAGCAGCTCGTTGCCGGCCCGCCGGGCGGCATCGCCGGTGCACCGCTCCTCGGGCCCGAGGATGGCGTAGGAGACCCCGGCCTGCTCCAGCAGCTGCACGATCGACCGGACGATCTTCTGCCCCCGCTGGTCAAACGCGCCGGCACACCCGGGCCAGAAGAGGTACTCGGCGTCGGGCTTGTCGGCCAGGAGCGGCACGTTCAGCCCCTCGGTCCACTGCGTGCGGGTGTGCGCGCCCATGCCCCACGGGTTCCCCTGGCGCTCCAGGTTCTTGAACGTCTGGTTCAGTTCCGCAGGGAACTCGCCCTGCAGCATCACCTGGTGGCGGCGCATCTCGACGATCTTGGGCACGTGCTCGATGAAGACCGGGCAGACCTCCATGCAGGCGCGGCAGGTGGTGCACGCCCACAGGGCCTCAGGGTCGACGACGGGCCCCACCACCTCAGACTCGAAGGGCTGCTCCGCGGGGCGCTCCCCCTTCATGGCCGCCAGGGTCAGCAGCGGCCCCCGCTCGTGCAGGTGGTGCTGCAGGTCGAGGATGAGCTTCTTGGGGTTGAGCGGCTTGCCCGTGAGGAACGCCGGGCAGTTCTCCTGGCAGCGGCCGCACTCGGTGCAGGCGTCAAGGTCCGCCAGGTCCTTCCACGTGAAGTCCCAGAGCGAGGCCGCCCCCAGAACAGGGTTCTCCGCCTCCAGGTCGGTGGTGGCCATGACGCCGGCCGGCCGCAGGTCAGAGAGGAAGATGTTCACCGGCCCGGTGATCAGGTGGATCATCTTCGAGTAGGGCAGGTACGCGATCAGCGTGAACGAGATGATCATGTGGAACCACCAGAGCACCCGGTGCAGGACCAGCAGGGCCTCCATGGAGAGGAAGGCCGCCAGCAGCCGCCCGTGGACCAGCCCGACCGGCGACCAGGCCGCCCAGGGATCGTCTGTGGCCACGATGCGGATGCCCTCCACCAGGAAGCCGGTCCACAGAATGAGCACCATGTGCAGGAGGAAGACCCAGTCGTCGAACATCGACGTGGGCTGGGACACACGGGAGAGCGCCCGCGGTCTGGTCAGGGAGCGCCGCACCCACGCGATCACCACGCCCACCAGGGCCAGGAGGCCGGCGATGTCCAGAATCAGCGACTGGAACCACAGGTAGAAGGCCCCCTGCATGATGCGGATGCGCAGGTCCTCGTGGACCATGACGACCAGTGTGCCGATGAAGAGGATGACAAATCCCCACGAGAACAGGATGTGGAACAGGCCGGCCACCCGGTTCTGCGAGAGCCGCCGCTGCAGGGCCGCGTGCTGCCATACGCGGCGCAGCCGCTCGCGGATCCGGTCCCACCGGACCTGCGGCGTGCCGATGAACCAGAGCCGGACGCGCTGCCACATGCCGTAGGCGAAGACCGCCACCGCGGCGATGAAGAACAGGTAGAGGATGAACCCGTACTCGATGTTCCAGTACACGGACCTGGTAGCCAACAACATTCTGCTGCCTCCCCCCGAATCGGGTCTCCTGCTGCTCCCCCACAAACTCGTGAATGAATAGCCATTCAGTCGTTCTCGATGTATTCGTCCCTCTCGGCAAAATCTCCTCTCAGCTCAACCTATTCTCTTTCTTTCACAAGCTGCAATAACCTCTCCTGCGATGGCGCCTCAAGCGCAAAGATCCGCCCCTGCAAGGAGCGGATCCGTATCCTTTTCCGGCCCGCCTTTTGAACCCTCTCGTACCCAGTGGTCTCCATTGAGGTAGATTGACTGGGCGAGAAACCAGTAAACGGCGTGCGGGAAGGGGGGGAATCGTTTGGAACTGAAGCACCTTGTCGAAAGGAGTCGGGCCGGTGATGTTGAGGCCTTCGAGCAACTCTACAACTCATTACGGATTTTGACGGTCCACGCGTGGTTCTCCAGTATCAGTTTGGAGAGGATTCCCTCACCCTTCAACAGTGGCGGACGGATCTCTACCACGAGCCATATGGACCTGCCGACTCTGCTGTGCACGTGCAGGTAGGCAGCCAGCTCGGGTGGACCTGGGAATACGCGCTAGGGGACGATTTGGTGCGCGCGTTGCTGTGGGAACAGCGGGGTTCACTTTCATCATCCACAGCACCACGTCACTAGATGTGCTGACCCAGGTAGCCAAAACGGTCGAAGTTCGCGAAGAGAGAGGAGAACCCTGAGGCTCTCCCCTCCGGCGTCGCGTTCTGCTCACATGGTTGCTCAACATGGCCGCCCCCCCTGCGACATAGCCTGTCTCGGGGGTGATCTCATGCGGGACCGGCTGTACCGGGCCGGCTATCCGGCGACCCCGGCCGGCTGGACGGGCTTCCTCTTCGCGGTCACGCTGGGCACGGCGCTGACGGCCGTCGCCACGGGGGTGGACGGGCTGGCGCTCGCCGGCCTGATCGCGCTTACCTGGCTGCTCAACCTGGCCACCGTTGACTGGGCGGTTCCCTGGCGGCTCGTCTGCCACGTCTTCGCCTGGGTTGCGCTCTACCGGGTCGTGCTGCCCGAGCGGGCGTGGTACCTGGTCGTGCCGGCCGCCCTGCTGCTGGCCGGCGGCGTCATCTGGGAACAGGAGCGCCGCGTACCGCAAGCCTGACCCCGCAGTTGGGGCAGTAGCGCGCGTCCTGGGGATACACCGCGCCGCAGTGCGGGCAGGGGGTGTCCGCCGCGACCAGCTGGTAGGCGGAGATCGGCCGGAACGGCGAGGCCTGCTGGGCGCGGCGCACCCGGGGCAGCAGCGTCACCCACAGGGCGACCACCGCGGCGTACATCAGGGCCGTGCCGAAGCCGTAGCGGATCAGGTCGGTCAGGCTCTCCAGGGCCATGTCCTGGTTCATGCTGCCCAGGTTGTAGAAGCCGTGGAGCAGGATGGGCAGGAGCCATCCTTCCAGCACGTGCAGCGCCTTCTCCCGCCGGGTGCGGGCAAACCGGGCGACGCCCAGGTGATAGCCCATGATCATCCCGACGATCACGTGCATGGGCACCGCGGTGGTCGTGCGCACCATCGCGGTCAGGAGGCCGGAGTAGATGTCGCCGCCCACGAACACGTAGAGGAGGTTCTCGGCGACGGCAAACCCCATGTGGGTCACGCCGAAGTAGACGATGCCGTCCATCACCTCGTCGAACTCCGACCGGCGCCAGCTCACGGCCCACGCGGCGATCCCCTTGCCGGTCTCCTCCGTGAGCGCCGCCACGACGAACGAGGTATAGACGGTGGACATGAAGCCGGTGAACGGGCTCACCTGGTCGAGGACGACCTCAACAAAGTAGACCGGAACCGTCACCAGCACGCCGGCCACGAAGGCGGCGCCGATGTACGTCCAGGGTTCCGGCTCGTACTTGTCGAGATGGCGGATGTACCAGAGCATGGCCACCGCCGGGGCCAGGGCGATCAGCAGGGCGAACAGGTGAATCAGGACGGGCCACCCCCTTCCGGGGCTGTCTCTTCTGTATACGTTAACCGTCAGGCAGATCCCTGCCCCCGCCGGCGCAGGCGGCGCATGGAAGCGCCCCCGGCCACGCGGCCGGGGGCGCTCAGTAGGCTCTCTGCGGAAGGGCGGGCCACTCAGGTGAGAAGCTGCTGGAGCTTCATGGCCTGGCCCATGTCGCCGCGGATCTTCAGCTTGCCCGCCATGAAGGCCGCCATCGGATTCAGCTTGCGCTCCAGCAGGGCAAAGAAGTCTGCGGTGGCGATGGTGATCGTGCAGCCGGGGTTCTCCGCCGGACCCTCGCCGATCTCGTACTTGCCGTTGTCGAACACGGCGTGGTACGTGCCCCCGCCCTCACCGGTCAGCTCGAACTGGTAGGTGGCCTTCAGGTTGGCGATCTTCTCCGGGTTCGCAGCGATGTGGGCCTTCAGTTTCTCCAGCAGTTCTGCGATCGTCATCGCGCTGGACTCCCCCTTCCTTCATCATGTGTCGCATGTGCCTGAGTCCTTCACTTCGCCAATCGTCGTGCAAATCTCCTGCTAATCCGCCACGGCCGCCTTCCGCTCACGGTCCGAAAGCGCCTTGCGCTCCTGCTCGGCCAGCACCCGTCGCAGCACCTTGCCCACCGTCGACTTGGGCAGCTCAGGCAGGAACTCCACCGCCTTCGGCCGCTTGTAGGCGGCCAGCCGCTCCCGGCAGAAGTCCAGGATCTCCTGCTCGGTCGCCTGCGCGCCGGGCTTCAGCACCACGAAGGCCTTCACCGTCTCGCCCCGGTAGGCGTCGGGCACGCCCACCGCGCAGGCCTCCAGCACCGCCGGGTGCTGGTAGAGCACCTCGTCGATCTCGCGCGGGTAGATGTTGAACCCGCCCGCAATGATCATGTCCTTCTTGCGGTCCACGATGTACAGGTACCCGTCGTCGTCCATCCGGCCGATGTCGCCCGTGTACAGCCAGCCGTCCCTGATGGTCTCGGCCGTCTCCTCCGGCCGGTTCCAGTAGCCCAGCATGACCTGCGGGCCCCGGATCAGGATCTCGCCCTCGCCGCCGGGCGGCAGGTCCTCACCGGTCTCCAGGTCCACAATGCGCACGTCGGTGCCGGGGTAGGGCAGCCCGACGCTGCCCGGAATCCGCTTGCCGATGCGCGGGTTGGCGTGCGTCACCGGCGAGGTCTCGGTAAGACCGTATCCCTCCATAATGGTCGCGCCGGTCACCTGCTCGAAGCGCCGGAGCAGGTCTACCGGCATGGCCGCGGCACCGGTGACGCAGAGCCGCAGCGAGCTCAGGTCGTACTTGTTCAGGTCGGGATGGTTCAGGAGGCCGATGTACATCGTGGGCACGCCGGGGAACATGGTCGGCCGGTACTTGGCGATGGTCTTCAGCAGGTCGCCGGCGTCAAAGCGCGGCACCAGCACCAGGGTGGAGCCCGAGGAGAGCCCCATGCCCACCGCCGCCGTGAAGCCGTAGGAGTGGAACATCGGCAGCACCGCCAGCACGGTGTGGTGCTGGTCGCCCATCTGCAGCCACTCCCGGATCTGCGCGACGTTGCTGGTCAGGTTGTAGTGCGAGAGCATGACGCCTTTGGAGACACCGGTCGTGCCGCCCGTGTAGAGCAGCACCGCCACGTCCTCCTTCGGGCTCACCGGCGCGATCTTCAGCCCCTCCTTGCTCTCCTGCAGCAGTTCCATGAAGTGGGCCGCCTCAGAGGCCGGAATGCGCGGCGGCTTGGCCTTCAGGCGGTAGAGGAAGTTGAGGGGGAAGTTGAGGTAGTCCTGCACGCCGGTCCAGATGTAGGCCTCCACCCCGCCGGCCTCGCGGACCTTCTGCCAGAACAGGTCCATTGTGATCATGATGCGGCAGCCCGAGTCCTTCACCTGGTAGGCGATCTCCCGGGCCACATACAGCGGGTTGAACTGAACCGGAATCGCGCCGATGCGCTGGCAGGCCACCGTGGCGATGACGTTCTGTGGGCAGTTGGGGAGAATGATACCCACCCGGTCCCCTTTTTGGATGCCGTACCGCCGTTGCAGCGCCGCCGCAAACCGGTCCGCCAGGTCCACCAGCTCGCCGTAACTGACTCGCTTGCCCATGAAGATGAGTGCCGTCCGATTCGGGTGCTGGGCCGCCCGCTCGAACAAAGCGTGGTATGCGGGAACCTCCGGGAACTCCAGGTCCCAGCGAACCCCCTGTGGATAGGCCTTGAGATACGGACGCTCCACGCGAAATGCCCCCCTTTGCCCGCCATTACCCAGAGACCGAGGCGGATTTGAACCATTGTAGCATGATTCCGATTTGGCCTCCAGGTAGAATATGCCGCATTTTTTCGGTATTTCTTTCGGGTCCCTGTCGAATATCCGCATGCAGGGCGGGGAGAATACGCCCCGGAGGTGCCACTGTAAGCCATGGATCTGAGACACGAAGCGCTGAAGCTCATCCGGGAGCAGGTGGGCGATCGTACCATCGGCCACTCCACCACCCTCACCGCCCTCGCCGAGGAGTACGAAACCAGCATGGAGGCCCTGGTCGAGGCGCTGGAGAGCGAGTTCGGGGTGGAGCTTTCTGAGGAACTCCTGATCGATGTGGAGACCGTCGGCGAGCTCTGTTCACTGGTCGCCCGGGCAGAGGAATGAGCACGGCGCAATGGAAAGAAGCCATCGAGACGGAGGGCAGGTACGCCTCGGGTCTCGATGGCTTCTCGCTTGCTCCTTCACTCGCCCCTGGCAATCTCCGCGCAGATCTGCGCGAGCACGTCGAGCGCCTCGTTCAGCTGCTCATCGGTGATCACCAGCGGAACCAGCATGCGCAGGGTGTTGCCGTAGATGCCGCACTTCACGGCGACGACCCCCCGCCGGCCCGCACGTGTCACCACTTCGCCCGCCTCGGCGGTGGCCGGCTCCCGGGTGGCCCGGTCGGTCACCAGCTCCACGCCGACCATCGCGCCCAGACCGCGGATCTCCCCGATCTGCAGCCGGGAGCCGGGGATGCTCTCGAGCTGCACGGCCAGGTCCTGGAAGCGGCGCCGCATCAGGTCGCCGATCTCCCGGGCCCGGCTGACGAGCCCCTCCTCCTCGATCACGTCGAGCACCGCGTTGGCCGCGGCGCAGGCCACGGGATTGCCCACGTAGGTGCCCCCGATGGTGGAGTCGCCCGGGGCGTCGATGACCTCGGCCCGGCCGATCACGCCGGAGAGCGGCATGCCCGCGGCCAGCGACTTGCCCACGCAGATCAGGTCGGGCACCAGGCCCAGCTGCTCACAGGCGAAGAAGGTGCCGGTGCGTCCGAAGCCGGACTGAATCTCGTCAGCGATGACCAGGAAGCCGTGCCGCTTCGCCAGCTGGCTCACCCGCGCCAGGAAGTCGGGGTGCAGCGGGACGAAGCCGCCCTCGCCCTGCACCGGCTCCAGGATGATGGCCGCGACCTCCTCCGGCGCCACCTGCGTGGTGAGCGCCCGCTCCAGGGCGTCGGCGCAGAAGCGCACGTACTCCGCCTCGCTCATCCCGGCCGGCCGCCGGTAGGTATATGGCGCAGGCACCCGGTAGATCTCGGGGGCGAAGGGGCCGAACCCCTCCTTGTAGGGCTTGACCTTGGACGTGAGGGCCATGGCCAGGTTCGTCCGCCCGTGGAAGGCGCCCTCCAGGGTGAGGATCGCCCGGCGGCCCGTGTACTTGCGGGCGATCTTCACGGCGTTCTCCACCGCCTCGGCGCCGGAGTTGAAAAAGCAGGCCTTCTTGGGGAAATCGCCAGGCGCCAGCGCGGCCAGCCGTTCGGCCAGCCGGATGTACGACTCGTACATGATCACCGAGAAGTCGGTATGGGTAAACCGCGCCGCGCTCTCCCGAATCGCCCCGACCACCTTGGGATGGGAGTGACCCACGTTCATGCAGCCCAGCCCGCCGGCCAGGTCGATGAACACGTTGCCGTCCACGTCGGTCACCAACGCCCCGCGGCCTTCCTGAATCGCCACGGGCACGTGGATGGAGAGGGCATTCGCAACCACCCGCTCCTTTCGGGCCATGAGCTCACGGGAGCGCGGGCCGGGAATCTCGGTCACCAGCCGTATGTGGCGCGTCGTCTGGGTCATTGGTGTGCCTCCTTTCACACGCATCCGGCGGTTATTCTATGCAAGAATGTATATTAGCTTCCGCCCCCACTGGTTCCTGCTTGCCCGGCCTGCCCCGGCATGCGAAAGGCCCCTCCGCTCCCGGAGGGGCCCTTTATGCACCGCGCTAGAACTTTTCGGGGCTGAGCCAGGTGGTGTCGGGCTTGGCGATGAGCCGTGCGTTCTGGTACGCCATGTCGAGCGTGAGGATCGTGTTGCCCCGGTACACATCGCCCATCTTCTGCAGCACCAGGGCGAAGTCGGGCGCCCCGCTGAACTCGCCCGAGAGATAGATGGGCATCAGGAACTGAATCTGTCCCATGTAATACTGCGGCACCACCAACTTGTAATTCCGCCTGGCCATGATGCGTGCGAACTCGATCGCCGCCTGGAACAGGGCGAAGATCTCGCTCTTTTTCCGATCCCGGTACTGGGCCGGAATGCGGTCAAAGTTGTCATCAATGATGTGGATATCGTCGGTGTTGATCTCCAGATCGGGGTCGAAGATCACATCGGTGATCTTGTCAAAGAACGTGGCCATCTGGGGTTTCTGATTCTTGAAGATTTCCAGCACCGCACGGTCGTTCTCCAGCACGGGGCGGGCGTTGATCACCCGCTGCGGATACTCCGGATCCGCCTCGCCCAGCACGTAGATTTCTTTGAAATATACGTTGATGAGCCCCGTGTTGAAAAGCAGTTTGTTCTCCTCCCGCAAGATGCGCCCCAGCTGTTTCAGCCGCTCGTACGTCTTCTCCACGTACGATTTCAGGATCGGGTGCTGCTGCTTTGACTGGTACTGGCTGTAGCTCCACCGCTCGGGAATGGCCAGGGACGCGAGCTCCTCCAGGAAGCGCGCGCCGTCGTTCCACGTGCGGAAATAGAGGTCGCCGATGACGAACCCATCCCGGCGGGCCGCCTGGAAGAACAGGCCGAACCAAGGCTGCCGGTTCGGATTCTTGTTGAGGATGCACTTGGCCGAGATCTCCTCGCCCGTCGGCGTGGTGTGGCCGGTCGGGAAGAGGACGGCGTCGGCCTGGGCGCGGTCTTCCACCGGCTGCTCCCCCCGCAGGTAGGAGAACAGCCCCTCGCTGGCGGCACGGTCGAGCGCCCCCTCGAGGTCCGACGCGAGCTGGTCGAGGGGCCGGTGGGGCTCACCCATCATGTTGGCCAGGTAGCGCAGCGCCTTCTCCCTCACATCGAGGGGCAGGTATGTGAACTCCTCCAGCCGCAAGTATCATACATCCTTTCTATTCAGACGGATGCTGGCAAGTCATAGTCTTGTATTTTCCGCATCACTTGTCGAATACCTGTCGAATCCGCCGACATTCACCCTTCCAGCAGGCGGTTTTCCGTCAAGTGGTAGTGAAACCAAGCTTCAAAGAGCACGGCCAGGCCCACCGCTCCCAGCAGCCCCCCAAACCGCAGGGCGGCGCCCATCGCCCGCAGCATGAGCAGCGAACCCAGGAGCAGCGCGGCGGCGTCGGTAGCCAGCGCCGACGTGCGGCCAAACCGCGGGAGCACCGTCAGGTCGCCCAGCCAGAGCACGAGGGTGTGAACGGCCGCCATCATCAGCGACTGGGAAAAGGCCTTGTGCCCCTGCACGGGCAGGGCGAGCGTGAAAATCAGGATGTACGCAGCCAGCTTCAGGCAGAGCGCGTTCACGTGACGCACGGTCCTCTCCTCCTTCGCGATCGGCCTTCACGAAGAAGGATACGCCCCGCCCCCTGGCTGGCATGACGCCGTTCAGCGGCCCTCCGGCGCGGTTCCGGCCAGCCCCAGCGGCTCTGCCGCGCGCTGCAGGGCGGCGATGACGTGCCCGATGTGCTCGTCCAGGTCCACGCCCAGCTCCTGGACGCCGCGCAGGACGCACTCCCGGTCCACCCCCGCCGCAAACCGCTTGTCCTTCATCTTCTTGCGGACCGCCCGCACGTCCACGTCATGGATGGACTTTGACGGCCGCACCAGGGCCGTGGCCACCACGAGGCCCGAGAGCTCGTCCACCGCGTAGAGCACCTTGTCCCGCAGCGACCGGCGCGGGTAGCGGTCCGCGACGGCGTCGGCGTGCGAGCAGATCGTGTGGCGGATGTCCTCCGGCACCCCGAGTTCGGCCAGGATCCGCTCCCCCTGAAGCGGGTGGTCGGGAGAGTTGGGGTAGCGCTCGTAGTCGAAGTCGTGCAGGAGGCCGATCACGCCCCAGGTTTCGGGGTCCTCACCGTAGAGTTCGGCGAAGTAGCGCATGCAGGCCTCCACGGCCAGCAGGTGGTTCAGGAGCCGTGGGCTCTTCACGTATTCGTTCACCAGCTTCCAGGCCTCTTCGCGGGTCACGGTGCGACACCTCCTTCGAAGATGGATAACTTCATGTTAACCAAATCACTGCGAAATCCTCCATCAACGTGGTAGACTGGTGACGGAGGTGAGACCATGAAGATCTACACGCGCACCGGCGACAAGGGCGACACGAGCCTGCGCTGGGGCGAGCGGATACCGAAGAACGCCCTGCGGGTTGAGGTCTACGGCACCGTGGACGAGGCGAATGCCCATCTGGGCATGGCCGTGGCGATGATGGACGGAATCCCCTACGCAGCGATCCGCGCGATTCTCATGCGGGTGCAGAACGAGCTTTTCCACCTGGGTGCGGACCTGGCGACGCCGCCCAACCAGGACCGGGGTGAACAGCCCCGCATCACCGAGGAGTCGGTGGCCCGGCTGGAGGCCGATATCGACCGGCTGGAGGCCAGGCTCACCCCGCTGAAGGGCTTCGTGCTTCCCGGGGGTTGTCGCCCGGCAGCGGCGCTGCACATGGCCCGCACCGTGGTGCGCCGTGCGGAGCGGCTGATGGTTTCCCTGATGCAGCAGGAGCCGGTGGATCCTGCGCAGCTCCAGTACCTGAACCGGCTCTCGGATCTGCTGTTCGTGGCCGCCCGCGCCGCCAACCAGGCGTCCGGCGAGGGCGACAGGCACGTGGACTGGAAGCGATAGAATTCATCTCAGGAGCCGGCGTCCGCGGCCTTCGCGGCGGCGGCTCCCAGCAACTCTGCCACAAACGGGGACGGTCTGCACTCACGCCCCTCGTAGGAGCGGGGCACGCTGACCCAGAGCTGCTCGCTGGCACGGGTGACGGCCACGTACATCAGCCGGCGCTCCTCCTCCGCATCGGCATTGGACCGGTGCGGCAGGAGGCGGTCGATGACGCCCGCCACCACCACCCGGGGAAACTCCAGCCCCTTCGCGCGGTGGCAGGTCACCAGGGTGACGGCCGGGGCCCCCTCGGGGACCTTCCGGTCCGCCTCGGCCGAGAAGGTCTCGACGTGGCCCAGGTAGGCGGTCAGCATGAGCCGCGGCGCGGTGCGCTCCACCTCCGCCAGGAGGCCCAGCAGCTCATCGGGGCTGCCTCCCGCCCGGCCGGCGTACTCCCGCAGGTAGTCGTCGTACCCGATGACCGTGCGGACGTAGCCGATGGCGTCGGGCGCCGCCATGCGGCTGAGCGCGCGCAGGTGATCCTGAAGCTCCTCCACCGGGCGCAGCTGCCAGGTGCGCAGGAGCCCCGTGTGCCCGATGGCGTCCAGCAGGTCGCCGCCGGTCCTGGCGGCGATGCGCTCCGCTTCCTCGATGACGGCGCGGGCCAGGTAGCGGTTGGGTCGGTTGAGGACCGGCGCGATCGCCATCCGGTCGCCCGCGGCGGCCCGCAGGTAGGCCAGCACATCCTGCACGGGCCATCGCCGGTAGAGGTTCGGCAGGCCCCCGAGGGCCCGGTAGGGAATGCCCTCCCGGCTCAGCACCTCGGCCAGGACGTGCGCCTGCTGATTGGTGCGGTAGATCACCGCCCAGTCGGAGAACGGCGCTTCCGACCTGCGCACCAGCCGGGCAATCTCCTCGGCCTCGGCCAGGGTGTCGGCCGGGGCCAGCAGCTTCACCGGCCGGCCCGACCGCCGGGCCGGGCGGATCACCTTGCCCAGTCGTTTGACGTTGTGCGCCACCAGCCGGTTGGCCGCCTCGACGATGGGCGGCGGGCAGCGGTGATTCACCGCCAGGGTCACCTGCACCGCCTCGGGGTAGTGCCTGGGAAAGTCAAGCAAGAATTCCGGCGAGGCCCCGCGCCAGCTGTAGATCGCCTGATCCTCGTCGCCGACCACGCAGAGGTTGCGCGCTGGCTCGGCCAGGAGGCGCACCAGTTCGAACTGAATCGGGTTGGTGTCCTGAAACTCGTCGACGAGGATGTGGGTGAAACGTCTCCGGTAGGCGGCCAGCACCTCCGGGCGGTCGCGCAGGAGGGCCAGGGCCTCGTGCAGCAGATCGTCGAAGTCCCGGAGGCCCTGCTCGGCCTTCGCCTCGGCGTAGAGCCGGAGCAGCCTGTCGAAATCCGGGGCCGCCAGGGCCCGCGGCTGAAACGACGCCGGCGCGTCGGGAACGGCCCGCAGCCGGCTCAGGTCGGTCAGAACCTCCTGCACCGCCTCGTCGTCGGTGTTCAGCCCCGTGGTCCGCATGAGCTGGCGGATGAGGCGAAACTGCTGGTCCTCCGCGAGCATGCGCAGTGGGCCGCCGCCCAGGGCGTGGCGCAGCATGCGGTAGGCCAGACCGTGGAACGTGCCGAAGAAGGCCCCCCTGGCCGCCTCCGGCCCGGCGGCCTCGGCCGCACGGGCCTTCAGCGCGTCGGCCGCCGCCTTGGTGAAGGTGAGCACCAGGAGCGACCGCGGCTCGACCCCGCCCGCGGTGATAAGATAGCCGATTCGCCGCGCGATCACGGTCGTCTTCCCGCTGCCGGGTCCGGCGACGACCATGAGCGGGCCGTTGGCATGTGTCACCGCCCGGGCCTGCTCGGGGGTCAGCCCCTCCAGCAGGAGCCGGGCGGCGGGTTGGGATGGGTTCTGCAACAGCGGTCACCGTCCTCTGCGCCCAAGGCGGGATGTGATCACCCACTGGGTTCGGCAGGCCGGCAGGCCATCCCTCCCCGCAAATCTTCCGCTATCTGGCTCAGGCCGGAGCCGTTTTCCGGCGAACACAGGCATGAGGTGGTGCAATGGCCCTCGTTTCCTTCGACCTGGATGGTGTGCTGCAGCGCAATCCCTTCTACATCGGAAAGCCCCACGGGGTGTTCGGCCACATCTGCCGAACCCTTGCACCGTACGTCAGCGAGCCCGAGCCGGACAAGGCCCTTCTGGGACGCCTCATCGCCCTGCACCGCGCCCGGGCTGCTGCCGGGGACATGGTGGGCTGCCACGACTGGGACGATATCGTGAACACCGTGGCCCGGGAGGTCGGCTACCCGCAGCGGATTCCCGTGGCCGGGCTTGTGGAGGAGTTCTGCCGCATCGAAGGCCTGATCTGGGCCTACCCCGGCTCCGAGCGGTGCCTCGACCAGCTGAAGGCCGAAGGCCACACGCTGATCTCGATCACCAACGGGTTCCGCTGCTACCAGGAGCCGGTCCAGCGGGCGCTTGGCCTCCTGCCCCGCTTCACGGCCCTGGTCACCCCGGACGCCGCCGGCGCCGCCAAGCCCCAGCCGGCCATCTACCACGCGGCCGAGGCGTACGGCAGCCCGCCCTTCATCCACGTGGGCGACGTGCTGCCCCACGACATCGCCGGGGCCCGGGCCGCCGGCTGGCTGTCCATCTACGTGGTGCAGCCCCGCGCGCCGGGCTACACCCCCATGCCGCCGGAGCTGGCCGCACTGCCCCCCTGGGAGCGGCCCGCCGCGGGCGGCCGGTGGCTCGCGGAGCGATTCGAGATCGACCGCAAGTGGCACGACTACCCGCCGTGCGAGCTCCGGGACTGCATCCCCGATGCCATCGTGCACCACCTGGACGAGGTGCCTGCGGCGGTGCGGCACCTGGTGCAGACGGCGCGGCGCACCTGAGCGCCGCGCCGTCTGCCACCGCGGACCCGACGCCGCTCCGTTCGCCCTCAGTCCGCCTCCGCGAACGCAGCGAAGCTGCTCACCACCGTCCGCTCGAAGGCCGAGCCGTCGCGGAGCTTTCCGGTCACCGTGACCGTCACCGTGTATACGCCCGGTTCCTGAGGCACGGGCACGGCGGCCTCATGGGCGCCCGCTCCGGCGCTGAAGCCGATCTCACCGGCCAGGACCCCGCCCCGCCCGCTCAGCCGGGCCGTGGCCCGGCTCTCCGCCACCGCCGCGCCCTGCACGGACACGCCCAGGGTGCGGGCGGCCCCGGGCGAGGAAGGCCGGCTGCCCCGGTCCAGGGCGACGGCTACCCCGCCTTCCAGGGCGGCGATCATCAGGTAGGCGGCGCCGTCCTGTCCGCCCGTCACCAGCTGCCACTCGCCGGCAGCCGGCGCCGTCACCTCCACGCCGGCCAGCCACGCGCCGGCAAACACCTCGCCCTCCGCCACCCGGGTGGTGAACTTCACCGGGTAGACGTCACCGTCAGGCGAGACCAGGCTGACCTCCAGGTCGGGGTGGGAGGCGAGCACGTAGAACGTCGCCGCCTTCACGCCCCGCTCCACCGGGAAGGCGTCCGCGCCCGGTTCGGCGGCGGCCTCTCCGCCGCGGAGGATCAGGTTGCCCGCAGGCTGCTGCCGGACGGAAACGCGGCGCCCGTCAGGGGAGACCCCGTGCCCCTCGGGCGCGACGGCCTGCCCGGAAAGGGTGAGCTGCGGGGCGATGGTGCTCCACACCCTGCTGCCCATCCGGATTTCGTCGTGGTCCCAGTACCCGGTGCGCAGGTGGGGCGCCCCCGGCTTCTCGGCAGACCACACGGGCACCACGCCGTCATCCTCGCCGGCGATGTAGACGCAGCCCAGCCACAGGGCGGTGAAGAGGGGGCCGCACTTGTACCCGGACACGGTGGCGTACGAGACCCCGGGGTCCTGCCCGTCGGTGATCGAGCGGAAATACTCCATGTATGCGGTCTGCATGACGTAGGTGGCCTCGGTCCGCTGGCCCAGCAGCTCGGCCAGCCACGAGGCCCAGGAGGAGTAGGCCAGGTCGGCCAGCGGCGTTCCCCGGTGTGGCGTGCCCAGGGTGATCACCCGGCTGATCTTCGGGGCCGCGCCGTAGTGGACCGATGCGGCGTTGGCATCCACGCCGCCCTTGGAGTGCGCGACGACGACGACCTTGTTCACGCCGAAGTAGGCCGTAATCTGATCCAGCAGGCCGCTCAGGAGCTGCCCGTTGTCCCACATTGTGCCCTCCGGGTGCAGATCCACGAAGGCCGTGCGGTAACCATGGTTGTAGGCGTAGTCGTACATGTCGTTGGTGCCGTGGTAGACGGTCGGCTGCCACCAGGTTGCGGCGGAGCCGCCCTTGCCGTGCACGAACACCAGCACCGGTTTCGCCGGGTCCACGTTGGGCGGCGTCGCGCCGATGTACCAGTCGCCCGCGGAGAGCATCCGACCACCCGGCCCCGCGAGTTCCGCGGAACCGGCGGGCACGGGTTCAGGCGGGCTTTCCGCGGGCGCAGCCGGCTGAGCGCCGGCAGCAGCCGCCTGTGCGGGCGGCGCCATGGCCGACAGGAACAGAAGAGAGCAGATGAGGAGCAGCGGTACGATCCTGCGCATGGGGATCCCCTCCTTTCCCCATGAGCATACTTCGTACCGCTTCCCTCTGTACATAATATTCTGTTATTTTCGCTGTCGGCATTGCTTCCGCTCAACCCGCCGCCGTGCTCAGCACCCTGCCGTCCTCCATGTGGTAGATGCGGTCGCACACCTGCCCCACCACCGGGTCGTGGGTCACCACCACGAAGGTCTGCCCCCGCTCCTGGCAGAGGCGGCGCATCAGGCGCAGGAGCGCCCGGGCGCTCTGCGAATCCAGCGCGCCCGTGGGCTCGTCGGCCAGCACCAGGGCCGGGCTGTTCACCAGGGCCCGGGCGATGGCCACCCGCTGCTGCTGCCCCCCGGAAAGCTGGCCCGGCAGGTGGTGCAGCCGGTCGCCCAGGCCCACCGCCTCCAGCATTGCCTTCGCCTGCGCATAGGGGTTGGCGGGGCGCGGGCGCAGGTACCGGAGGGGCAGGGCCACGTTCTCCAGGGCGGTCAGGCTGGGTACCAGATTGTGGGCCTGAAACACAAAGCCGAGCCGGCGGAGCCGGATCGCAGGCAGGGCCGAATCCGGCAGGCGGGTCACCTCGATGCCGTCAATGCAGACCCGGCCGGCGTCGGGCCGGTCCAGGCAGCCCAGGATGTGCAGCAGCGTGGACTTGCCGCTGCCTGACCGCCCCATGATCCCCACGATCTCGCCCCGCCCCACGGTCAGGCTCGCGCCGTCCAGGGCCCGCACGCCCATGGGGTACTCCTTCACCAGGCCCTCGGCCTCCAACAGCGGCTGTGCGCTCACGGCTCTCCCTCCATGCCTCCCGCTCGTTCTCGTGCCATCCGCTCGCCTCAGATCGCCCGCAGGGCCTCCACCGGGTCCAGGTTGGCCGCCCGCCAGGCGGGCCATGCGCCGGCCAGGCCCCCAAGCAGCGTCGCAAACCCCAGGGCCCCCGCGGCCAGGCGCGGCGTCAACAGGAAGACCGGCGTGCCCTCCTGCGCCGCGTACCCGTTCAGCGCCGCGATCAGCCCCGCGGCGGCGCCGAGGCCCAGCAGCCCGCCCATGAGGCCGATCAGGACCGACTCGGCCAGGAACTCCCGGAGGATGGCCCACCGCCCGGCGCCGATGGCCTTCTTGATGCCGATCTCG
This sequence comes from Symbiobacterium turbinis, assembly GCF_055383075.1. Lineage (NCBI taxonomy): Bacteria > Bacillati > Bacillota > Clostridia > Eubacteriales > Symbiobacteriaceae > Symbiobacterium > Symbiobacterium turbinis. Next base: position 3,567,314 of record NZ_AP042433.1, on the reverse strand, counting down.
CGGGTGCGCTCACCCACGGCGAAGAACATCGTGTTGATGACCGCCAGCGACCCGACGATCACCGCGATGGCGCCCGACCCCAGAATGGCCGTGTTGAGCAGGCTCGACGCGGTCCCCGCGGCCTTGGCCAGCTGCTCCGGCGAGTGCAGCAGGTAGCCCCTGCGCAGGCTGTGCGCGAGCTGGTCGGTGAGCGCCTCGCCCAGCCCGGGCTCGATCAGGGCGTAGGCGTTGGTCCAGGCGCCATCCAGCCCCATCTCCCGGAGTAGAGCCGAGCCGTCGAACAGGATCTCCCGCGCATCCTCCTCCGGGATCAGGGCCCACCCATCGGGCAGGGAGAGCGTCTCCTGCAGCACGCCCACCACCCGGAAGCCGCGGCCGCGCGCGTGCAGGGTGTCGCCCACGTCCAGCTTCATCTTGTGGGCGACTGCGCTGCCCAGCACCGCCACCTGCCGCTCCCCCGGCCGCCACCAGCCGCCCCGGGCGAGGCGGAGCTGGGCCGCCTCGTCGCCGATGAGCTGGGCCCGGGCAAAGTTGGGCAGGTCGATACCCACCAGGAAGCGCGGCGCCAGCTCGAACCCCGCAGTCTCATCCAGGGCCATCATGATGTGCGTCTCCACGTGGCGCACCCCCGGGGTGCGCTTCATCACCTCGATCTCCTCAGGGCCCAGCAGGTTCAGGCGCAGGGCGCCGCCGGTGGAGTGCACGGCGATGCGGTTGGCGAAGTAGGCCTCTCCCCCGGCGATCAGCCGGTTGAACTTCTCGGCCATGGCGCCCATGACCGTGAAGGCCAGAATGCCCACCGCGATGCCCAGCACGGTCAGGCCGGTGCGCAGCCGCCGCCGGTACAGGTTGCGCAGAATCTCCATGGAAGTCCTTGCCTCCCCCGGCAGTACTCCCCTATAGGATGCCCAGTTTGCGCCAGTTTCAAAGGGGCCGTCCCGGCAGTCGCGCGCACTGCCGGAACGGCCCCTTCTCCATTTGCCATCTGAACCCCTCAGTCGGCCCCTACCGCTTCAGCAGCGAGGCGGCCTCAGTATCCAGCAACACCGTCGCGTCCGGGTGGAAGTGCAGGGCGGTCGCCGGCACCTCCTCCGTGGGCTCGCCCTCCACCAGCCGCTGCACGATCAGCGCCTTCCCGGAGCCGCTGGCGAGCAGCAGCAGACGCCGGGCCTCCAAAATGGTGCCGATGCCCATCGTGATCGCGCGGCGGGGCACCTCATCGATGCTGCTGAAGAAGCGCGCGTTGGCCTCGCGGGTCCGCTCGGCCAGCTCCACCACGCGGGTGCGCCCGTCCCAGGGCGACCCGGGCTCGTTGAAGCCGATGTGGCCGTTGTGGCCCACGCCCAGGAGCACGATGTCCAGCCCGCCGGCGGCGCGGATCGCCTCCTCGTAACGGCGGCACTCGGCCTCGGGGTCGGGCGCGTTGCCGTCGGGGATGTGGCAGTTCTCCGGGCGGAGGTCGGTCCGGTCGTACAGCATCCGCTTCATGAAGGAATAGTAGCTCTCGGGATGCGTGCGGGGAAGCCCCAGGTACTCATCGAGGTTGAACGTCCGGGCCCGGGCGAGCGACACCCCGCTGGCCACCAGCGCGTCGTAAAAGCCCACCGGGGTTCCACCCGTCGGGAGCCCCAACACGGCGTCGGGCTTCTCCTCCAGGAGTTCGATCACGATCGCCGCCGCCCGCTCGGAAAGCGCGGCGTAGTCCGGCAAGACCTCGACCTGCAGCGGATACCTGCTACCTGCCTTCATAAACGACCTCACCGCCTATGATTGTGGTTTTCACGTTCAGATCCTCGTCGAGAATCAGGAGATCGGCATCCTTGCCCACGGCCAGGGAGCCCTTGCGTTCGGCCAGCCCCATGAGGCGGGCCGGGTTGAGCGACGCCATGGCCACCGCGGTCGGCAGGTCGAGCCCCACCAGGCGGACGATGTTCTGCACGGCACGGTCCATCGTCAGCACCGACCCCGCCAGGGAGCCGCCGTGCAGGCGTGCCTCCCCGCCCTTCACGATTACCGGGAACTCGCCCAGCTTGAACTCGCCGTCGCCCATGCCCGCCGCCATCATGGCGTCGGTCACCAGCAGCACGTGCGCGGGCCCCCGGGTCCGGATGGCCACCTGCATCGAGGCCGGGTGCACGTGCACGCCGTCGGCGATCAGCTCCACCGTCATGCCGGGGAGGGTGATGGCGCCGCCCACTGTGCCCGGCTCACGGTGGTGCAGCCCCCGCATACCGTTGTACAGGTGGGTGGCGTGCGACAGACCGGCCTCCGCGGCCGCCCTGAGTTGTTCGTACGTCGCGTCGGTGTGCCCCGCGCTGACCGTGGCGCCGCGGCTGACCAGATGCCGGATGGCCTCCAGGGCGCCTTCCGTCTCCGGGGCCAGCGTCACGTGCCACCGGTCCCCGGGCCCGCCCTCGGCCATCCAGCGGTCGATCTCCTCGATTGAGGCCGGCCGCACGTACTCCGGGTTCTGCGCTCCCTTGTGCTTCACGTTGATGAACGGCCCCTCAACGTGAAAGCCCAGCACCCGCGCGCCCCGCCGGGGGGCCTTCCGGGCCGCGCGAATGGCCCGGATGATCTCCTCCTCCGGCGCCGTGAGGGTGGTCGCCAGCAGCCCGACGGTCCCGTGCCTCACGTGGGTGGTCGTGATGGCCACCACGGCTTCGGGGTCGGCATCCATGAAATCGGCGCCCCCGCCGCCGTGCACGTGGATGTCCAGGTAGCCCGGGGCCAGGTAGCCCCGCTCCACCACCTCGGCCCCGGCGGGAACGGGCGGCGCGGCCGGGTCGGCCAGATCCCACACGTCGGTGATCCTGCCGTCCTCGTACGCCAGCAGACCCTCTTCCACCACCCGGTCCGGAAGGATGAGCGGGGCCTTGAACCACCGCTTCATGCAGACACCTCTCCTTCGTTGCGGCTTCCCGCTTACTTGCGCTGCGCCAGCGCGATGGCCTGCCGCACAAAACCGCCTGTGCGCTCCAGGGCCTCCTGCGCAGCCGCCGTGTCCACCCCGGCCAGAAGGGCCACGATGGCCTGCTTCACCGAGCCGCCGGCCGCCGCCAGCGCCCGGGCGGCCTCCTGCTCGTCCCGTCCCGTGGCCAGGACCACCATGCGGACGGCCCGCTGCCGGAGCTTCTCGTTGGAAGCCTGCATGTCAACCATCAGATTGGAGTAAACCTTTCCCAGCCTGATCATCGCGCCGGTGGAGAGCATGTTCAACACCATTTTCTGCGCGGTGCCCGCCTTCATGCGGGTCGAGCCCATGATCACCTCGGGCCCCACCACGGGCGCGATGGCAACGTCTGCCGCGGCGGCCAGGGCGGAGCCCGGGTTGTTGGTTACGGCCACGGTCGCGCACCCCAGGCGCCGGGCCTCTTCCACCGCCGCCACCGTGTACGGGGTGCGCCCGCTCGCGGCGATGCCCACCACGACGTCGCCGGCCCGCACCCGTTCGGCAATGTCCCCTGCGCCCCGCTCCCGGGAGTCCTCGGCGCCCTCCACCGGCACGAAGACCGCCTCCCTGCCGCCGGCGATCACGCCCTGCACCAGGTCAGGGGGAGCGCCGTAGGTCGGCGGGATCTCGGAGGCGTCGAGAATGCCGAGCCTGCCGCTGGTGCCTGCGCCTACATAGAAGAGACGGCCGCCGGCCTGCAGGCGCTCGGCGATGAGGTCGACGGCGCGCGCGATGTTGGGCAGCTCCTTCTCCACGGCCAGGGCCACCTGCTTGTCCTGCTCGTTGATGATCCGCACCATCTCCAGGGTGGACAGCTGATCGATCTCCAGCGACTCCTGCAGCCTTCCCTCTGTCACAAGCCGGTTGATCTCCACGACTGTTCCCTTCCTTTTCGGTGAGCTAAGAGCAACCCATCTATACCGTCTTCCCCGGTTCCCCGCCCGATGCCTGCAGCCACGTACCACTTCTTCCGGCCGTCCCCACAGATGAAGGATACCAGCCGACCGAACCGCAGATCACAGGCTTGAAAAAGTGGTTGCGGACTTTCGCGCAAAATGGGGCTGCGCAAAGAAAACCAATTACTGGTTTCCTGCGTAATAACTAACAGGGGTGCACGCCCCAGGTGAACCGTGAATTGGGGGGGTTCCCGTGCTGCAAAGGGCACTTGGACTGCTTGGCTTCCGGTCTCCGGAGCCCACTTTCCGCACGCCCGACCACCACGCCCTGATGAAGGCGGCCCTGAGTCGCGTGGAGACCGCGCGGCAGATGATGCGGGAGGCCCGGACCCTCGAAGAGCTGGACCTCGCCCGGTCGGCCCTGCAGCAGGCGCAGGCCGAGGTGCAGCACGTCATCCGCTCGGCCAAGCGGGAGCGCGGGGTCGCCCTGCGGCCCATCGCCGAGACGGAGCAGGTCTACCGTACGCTCTGGGAGCGGCTGAAGGGCGGGCGCGACAGCCGCGGCGCGGCCACGCAGGGGCAGTCCGGGCAGCCGAAGCCGCCGGCGGCTGGGGGATAGCTCCCCTGGCTGCGGGCCGCCTCCGCCGGCTGGGGGCTACCCCCTCCGACTGAGCATGGCCAGGCGGGCGGCGCCCACCACGCCGGCCGTCGGCCCCAGCTTCGCCTGCTTGATGCGGATGGACATCGACCGCTCCCGGCACTCCCGCGCGGCGGTCTGCACCAGCCGGTCCCACCAGTAGCCCAGCCGCGTGATGCCGCCCCCGACCACGATCATCTGCGGATCGAAGGCCATCTGCAAGTTCATGAGGAAGAGCGCCAGGTCATCCGTCCACCGCTCCACCCCCAGGCGGGCGGCGCGCTGCCGGTCGCCGGAGCCCTGCTCCGCGGCGCGGATCACGTCGCGGATGCCGCGAAACGGCCGCCACCCGGTGAGCCCCTCGTTGGCCCGGCGGGTGAGCGCCTTGGACGACACATACCGCTCCGCGCAGCCCCTGCCGCCGCACGGGCAGGGCTCGCCGCCGGGGTAGAGCGCCATGTGCCCCACCTCACCCGCGCCCCAGCGCGCGCCGCGGAAGAGCCGGCCGTGCACGGTGAGGGCGCCGCCCACGCCGGTCCCGAGCGTCAGCATGAGAAAATCCGATGCGCCCCGGGCGGCGCCGATCCAGGCCTCGCCCATCGAGGCGGCGTTCACGTCGTTGTCCACGACGACGGGCACGCCAAAGGCGCGGTGCAGCTCCGCCCCCAGGTCCGTGCCGCTCCAGCCCGGCAGGTTTCCGCTCGCGAAGATCACGTGCCCCCGGCGGTGGTCGATGCGCCCCGGCGACCCGACCCCACAGGCCGCCACCGGGGTCTCCGCCCGCTCCAGCAGCGACCGGCCCAGTTGCCGAATCCGCCCGAGCACCGCCTCTCTCCCTTCCGCGGCGCGGGTGGGCGTCTCGGCCCGGTGCAGGATGCGGCCTTCCCCATCCACGATGGCCCCCTTGATGCCCGTGCCCCCGACGTCGATGCCCAGGTAGACCATGGCGTTCACCTCCCCCTTACCGGGCAGACCGTGAAAACGTCCTCCACTTCCATAGCATGTCCGCATCCGCGGCCGCCGGAACGATCTCCCTGCAACAAAGGGATTGCGGAGCAGACGGGCGAATCCTTTCCGCCATGGGAGGGAATTCGGATGCAGCAACTCCTGGACGCCGTGGGGGCGGTGCCCGGGGAGCTGGCCGGCCGCGTCGCGGTGGTGACCGGCGCATCGCGCGGGATCGGCCGCGCGGCCGCCGTCGCGCTGGCGGCCCTGGGCGCGCAGGTGGCCGTGGTCGACACGGCGGATGCGGGTGAGCAGGCGGCCGAACAGATCCGGGCGGCAGGCGGGGTTGCCCGGTTCTTCCGGGCCGACGTCGCCGACGAGGCCGCGGTGGCGCACCTCAGCCGTGCGGTGCGCGCGGAGTTGGACGCTGCCTCCATCGTCGTCAACAACGCGATCCTCTGCCCGGTCGCGCCCGTGGAGCAGATGAGCACGGCGCTCTGGGACCGGGTCGTCGCCGTCAACCTCCGGGGGGCGTTCCTCGTCACCCGGGCGTTCCTGGCGCAGCTGCGGGCGGCGGAAAAGGGCACCCTGGTGAACATGGTCTCCACCGACGCCATGCCGGGCCTCAGCGCCTACAGGGCCTCCAAGCAGGGGCTGGTCGGCCTCACGCAGTCGCTGGCCGCCGAGGTCGGCGAGGGCCTGGAGCGGCTGAAGGCCATCCTGGACGAGATCGCCGCAGACTTCCAGCGGCTGCCGCCCTTCGTGCGCCCGCTGGCCCGGTCGGGCTTCCGTGCCAGGACCGGCAAGGCGATTCAGACCTGGCAGCACGAGTCGGAAGCGCTCCTCGCCCGCGTGCGGAACGGTCGCCCCTGCGACCGCGCGCGGCTGCGGTCGGATCTGGAGCGGCTGATCGCCTACGTGGAAGGGGTGCCCGCGCAGACGGCGCGCTTTACCCGCGACCCCGCCGTGCTGGCCGAGGTGCAGCAGCGCATGGAAGGCTGCGCGCGCGACCTGGCGGCGCTGCAGGCCGCGCTGGCCGAGGACAACCGGGAAACGGCAAGCGGATGAGTCGGGAGTGGAACGATGTATCTATACCTGTTCGTCGCTCTGTTTTTCGCAGTGTACGGAGGAATCGGCTTCTACATCGGACTGCGCGGCGCGCAGTGGCTGGCGGCCGTACTGCCCCGGCCGCTTCCGGCGGCGCCGTACTGGGTCGCCATCACGCTCCTGGCCGCGGCCTTCCCGCTTGCACGCGCGGCCGCGGCGTGGCTGCCGCTCTGGGCCTCTGAGTGGCTGGCCCGGATCGGAGCCTGGTGGATGGCCACCTACGTGTACCTGTTTCCGACGCTGCTCCTGATTGATCTGGTGCGGCTGGTGGCCCGCGGCGTACGTCTGGTGGCTCCGGGTGTGCTCCCTGAGGTCAATCTGGTGAAGGGCACGGGGGCAGCCGTCCTCGTCGCGTTCGCCGCCGTGCTGCTCTACGGCGCCTGGGCCGCGCGCTCGCCCGTGATCACCCGCCACGAGGTGACCATCCCGAAGCCCGCCGTCCCTTACCGGGAGCTGAACGTCGTGCTGGTCTCCGACACCCACCTGGGCCTGATCATCGGCAGGGACCGGCTGGAGAGGCTGGTCGCAGACGTCAACCGGCTCGAACCGGACATGGTGCTGCTGGCCGGCGACATCATCGACGACGACTTCCGCCCCTTCCTGGCGCGGGACATGGCCGCGGCGCTGCGCGGGCTGCACGCGCCGCTGGGGGTGTACAGCGTCCTGGGAAACCACGACGCCGGCGCCGAGGACCTCCCGAAGTTCAGGGCGGCCATGGCGGAGGCGGGCATACACCTCCTGGTGGACGAGTGGGTGGCGGTGGACGACGCCTTCTACGTGGTGGGGCGCAACGACCGCTCGCGCCGGCCGGCCCCGCTGCATGCCGTCCTGCAGGGCATCGACCGCTCGCGGCCGATCCTGCTGCTGGACCACCAACCCGACCGGCTGCACGAGGCGGTGGCGGCGGGCGTCGACCTGCAGGTCTCCGGCCACACCCACCGGGGGCAGGTGTGGCCGGGCCGGCTGCTCACCGCGCGCATCTTCGAGGTGGACTGGGGGTACCTGGAAAAGGGCGGCACCCAGTTCGTCGTCTCCCAGGGGTGGGGCACCTGGGGGCCGCCGATCCGCGTCGGGTCCCGTTCGGAGATCGTGCAGATCCGGATTCGCTTCGAACCGTGAGCCCTGCTGAATGAGGGCGCTAAAGGACATGGCAGGCGGCCAGGTGGCCGGGAGCAATCTCCCGCGCCACCGGCCTTTCTTTCGTACATTTCTCGACCGCCGCAGGGCAGTGATCGGCCCAGGGGCAGCCGGAGAAAACCCGCCCGGCGGTGTCCTCGTCCGGCGGCAGGGGCCCCTCCTCCCGGCTGAGGAAGCGGCGGCTGAAGGGATGCCGGGGTTCGAGCAGCACCTGCTCGGCGGGGCCGATCTCGCAGAGCCGGCCCAGGTGCATCACGCCGATCCGGTGGGCCAGGCGGCTGATCACCCGCACGTCCTGGGAGATCAGCAGGTAGGCGGTGCCCCGCTCCTGCTGGACCCTGGCCAGCAGCCGGAGGAGCTCCTGCTGCAGCTGGGGGTCGACGCCGGCAACGGGTTCGTCCAAGGCCACCAGCAGCGGGTTGAGGACGAGGGCGCGCGCGATGGCCAGCCGCTGCTGCTGGCCGCCGGACATCTCGCGCGGGGTCCGCTCCAGGAACTCCGCCGGGGGCAGCCCCACCTGCTCCAGCGCCCGCCGGATGCGGGCCTCGCCGTCGGGCAGGTTGTGGATGCGGATGAGGTGGCCAAGCTGCGCCCGCACGGTCTGCTCCATCACCAGCGACTCCCGCGGGTCCTGCCGCACCATCTGCAGCCGGCGGCGCGCCTGCCGGCGGTCCAGACGGCGGACGTCTCGCCCCTGGACGGAGACGGACCCCCGGTCCACGGGCCGGCGAAGGGTGGCCGCCTCCGCGAGCGTCGTCTTCCCCGCGCCCGAGCCGCCCATCAGCCCCAGGGTCTCCCCCCGGGCGATGGAGAGGCTGACGCCGTCCACCGCGCGCACCGGCCTCGCGCCCCACAGGCCGAAGGGTCCGGTGGGGTCGGTGCGGCGCAGCACAACCACGTCATCGAGCTTCAGGATGGTTTCGGCCATGCCTTCCTCCTACACGAACTGGAATGGGTCGCGGCCGGCCTCGGCTTCCATTACCTCAACCGCGTGGCCGTCGGCCGCCAGCCGCTCCCGCAGGTAGGCGGCCAGGGATCCCATGGCCCCGGCCTCCGAGTGGTAGTGGCCGACATCGATGACGGCCAGCCCGAGGTCGAGCGCGTCCTGCGCGTCGTGGTACTTCACGTCCCCGGTGACCAGGACGTCCGCGCCGCGGGCGGCCGCGGGGCGGATCAGGTCCGCGCCTGCGCCGGCCCCCACCGCCACGGTGGTGATCATTCGGGCGGGGTCGCCCACGATGCGCACCGCCTCCGTCTTCAGGGCGCCCTTGAGCCGCCCGGCCAGGTCGGTGAGGCTGACCGGCTGGGCCAGCCGCCCGATGCGGCCGTGCCCCCGCACCTTCCCCGGGTTGGCCAGCGGGTACAGGTCGTAAGCGACTTCCTCGTAAGGATGGGCGGCGATCATCGCCCGCACCGCGCGCTGCGCGGCGGACTCCGGCACGATGGTCTCCAGCCGCAGCTCATCCGCCTTCTCCAGCTTCCCCTGCTGTCCGAGGAAGGGGTTGGTTCCCTCCAGCGGCAGGAAGGTGCCGGTGCCGGGGCTCTGGAAGGTGCAGTGGCTGTAATTGCCGATGTGGCCGGCGCCCGCGCGGGCAAGGGCGTCGCGCACGGTGTCCTCATGCCCCTGCGGTACGAAGACAACCAGCTTCACGTAGCGCTCCTCGCCGACCTGCTTGATCACCTCGTGCTCGGTGAGCCCCGCCGCCGCGGCCAGGGTATCGTTGGTCATCCCCGGGGCCTGGTCGAGGTTGGTGTGCGCGGCGCAGAGGGCGATGCCCCCGCGGATCAGCCGGAACAGCCGCCGGGCCGCCCGGTTGTCGGAGCGCAGGGCCTTCAGCGGCCGGAAGATGAGCGGATGGTGCACCACCACCAGCTCGCAGGCCCTCTGCTCGGCCTCCTCCAGCACCGGATCGGTCAGCTCCAGCGCGACGAGCACGCGCTGCACGGCCGCGGCCGGGTCCCCGACCTGCAGGCCGACGTTGTCCCACGACTCCGCCCAGTGAAGCGGCGCCAGCTCCTCGATGTAAGCCGCAATCGTTCCCACGGTTGTCATCCGACAGCACCTCCCAGTTTCCGTCACCTGAGGCCCTCCGTTGTCACCCTTACCCGGGTCCCTCACCTGTTTCCCTCACCTGTTTCCCTCACCTGTTTCTCACACCTGTTTCTCTCACCTGTTTCTCTCACTTGTTTCCCTCAACCGTTACCCTCACCTGGTCCCTCGCCCCGGTGCCCTCGCCTGGTCCCCCACCCCGGTGCCCTCGCCTGGTCCCCCACCCCGGCGCCCTCGCCTGCGTCGCGCAACGGCGACCGTCAACTACTTCCCTCCGCCGTCGCCCGCGCAGGTGCGCCGGGCCTCGGACAGCTTATCAACCAGCTCGGTCAACTCCGCCGCACGTGCCCGGGCTTCCGGCCGGCCGGAGCGGGCCGCGCCCGCCAGAGCCCGGCGGGCCAGCTCCAGCTTCTCGTCCACGTACCGCACGACCAGCGGGCCGCCCTGCCGCAGCAGGAGCGGCCCTACCTCCTCCTCCACCCGGCTGAGGCGCATCTCGCCCGGCTCGGCCACCAGCACCAGGTAAAGCCGGCCGCCGTCCTCGACGACCTCCTCGGCCACCAGGCGCCATCCGTTCTCTGCCAACCAGCGGCGCAGCTGAGCCTCCCCGCCCATGGGCTGCAGGACCAACCGCTCCACGCCCGTCAGCGGCCCCTCCGCCAGAATGCGCGCGATCAGGGGCCCGCCCATGCCGCAGATTGCGACGCACGGCGCCTCGCCCGGCTCCAGCACCGTCAGGCCCGATCCCAGCCGCACGTCGATGCGGTCGGCCAGGCCGGCTGCGGCGACGGTGGCCTGTGCGGCCTTCAGGGGGCCGGGCAGCACATCCCCGGCGACGGCGCGCGGCACCCGACCGGTCTGCACGAGATGGACCGGCAGGTAGGCGTGATCCGTGCCGATGTCGGCAAAGGTCCGGCCGGCCGGCACGTAACGGGCCACGGCGGCCAGGCGGGGGGATAGCTGGAACATATTGATGGCAGCCCTCCGATCGCTGGGTTAGGATTCGCCCAGCCCCCCGGTTCGACGCCCTGAACTTCGGGAAAGCTGAGCAAAAAACCGAGGGAGGCCAAGCTGTGCACAGATCGGCGAAGCCCCTCAGACGGCGGCCGGCCCAGTCGGCAGTTAGGGCGTCGGCCCGGTTCTCGGCCCAGCCCGCAGTTCGACCGTCGGCCCGGCTCTCGGCCCCGCTGGCCAGGCTCGCCCGGCTGGCCCTGCTGACCGCGCTCACCCTGCTGACGGCCTGCGGGACGCCCACCGCCACCGGCGAGTTCACGACCCTGGCCCGGGGCAGCCACAGCGGCATCACCGCACAGGAGGCCGCGCTGATCACGAGCCTGGCCGAGTGGGAGGCCCTCTGGCGCCGCCACGCCAGCCGCTTCGACCCGCCCCCGGCCCTGCCCCCGGTGGACTTCGGCCGCGCCTCCGTGGTGGCGCTGTTCGCCGGCGAGCGGCCCACCGGCGGCTACAGCCTCTACATCACCGATGCGGCGCTTCAGGGGGAGAGCCTGAGGGTCACGGCCCTGGAGCTCCGGCCAGGCCCGGGGGAAACCGTCACGCAGGCGGTGACCCAGCCGTATCACATTGTCGCCGTGCCCCGGGTGAAGAAGCAGACCCGCCTGGAGGTCCGCTGGCGGGTGCGGACCAGCACCGCCGGTCTACCAGCGCGCGCGGTGCTCCTCGGCCCAGCCCACCATCCGCTCGATGGCGATGCGCTCGCCGTCCTCGGTCACCACCGTGCCGCTGAAGCGGCCGATCATCTGGTGCACCTCGGACCGCACAATCACCGCCTCGGTGCGCGCCACCCGCTCGAAGAACGGCTCAAACGTCAGGTCAACCTGGTCGGTCTCCCGGGTGCGGATGCGCCAGGGACGCATGAAATTGGCGGGGTCGTACTCGAACCGCAGGTCGTCGTGCACCTTCGTGACCCGGCCGTCCACCACGAAACCGTTCTCGTTCATGCCGGTCCCGTCGGTCCAGCCACCGCCCAGGTTGAGCCCCACCGTGCGGCCGCCCTGCACCCCTGAGGCGGCGGCCCAGTTCCAGAAGCCCCGGTAGGGCCAGACGCCGCGCCCGAAGTCCAGGCAGGCGAAGCCGTCGAAGGCGATGCGCCGCTCCCCCAGCCGCACCTCGCCCTGGGCCGGCAAGGCCTCCTGCTTGGAGGTGAACTGGAACCGGGTGGCGCTCCAGGGAATGACCACGTTCACCGACTCCTGCCCCGCCGGGCGAGTAACGGTGAAATCGGCCTGCATCGCCACCCCGCCGAAGTCCGGGCTCTCCGCGGTGAGCCGGATGGTCGACCCGTCGTCGGCCATGAGCATGTTCATCCTGCGATCGGTGAAACGCACCTCCCCCTCCACGCCCTCGGGGAGGGTCAGCCCCCGGCCAAGAGGATGAAGCACGGTCTGCTCGGTGAACTCCCGGGTCTCGAAGTCCAGGAAGTAGGCAAAGCCGAGCCCGGCGTAGTCCAGATCGGTCACAGTCATGGAGAACAGGTGCGTCTCGGTGGTGATGGCCCAGTAATTCCAGCGCTTCTTGCGCAGCCAGTGTCCCCTGAGGTTGCACTGGTGCAGGGGCCTGCGGGACCAGCCCACCGCGTCGGGGTTGAGCCGGCCGCCGGGGTCACAGAGCAGAACAGGCTCCAGCAGTTCGCGTTCGGTGTTCATAGGGCACCTCCTACACGCCGATCTCCCGCGCACCCTCCTCCGCTACGGCCCATCCAGAAGCCGCCGTCCGGCCCGCTGCGGCTGATCCGGAAGCCGCCGCTCGGCCCGCTACAGCCAATCCGGAAGCCGCCCGTCCGGCCCGATGCAGCCGATCTGAAGGTCGCTGTGCCGCGCCTTCAGCCTCTGCTCTGAATCGTTCTACTGCCGGCGGCGGGTTCCCTCCTCACGCCGCCCGCGCTCTGCCTGGCTGCACCTGCTCCTCCATCCCGTGGAGCGCCCGGCGGAAGTCAACGGCGAAGGTCGCCGTCGTCAGGACCACAGCGATCAGGTCGGCCACTGGCTCGGCCAGGAAGACGGCGAAGACGCGGTCGGCCATGAACTGCGGGAGGATGAAGATCAGCGGAATCAGCAGGAACACCTTGCGCAGGAGCGCGAGAAACGACGAGATGCGGGCGTTGCCCAGCGCGATGAACACCTGCTGGCACGCGATCTGCAACCCGAAGGGTAGAGTGCCGAACATGTAGACCCTGAGCGCGCGCTCGGTGAACGCCGTCAGCGCAGGGTCCTTGGTAAAGAGCGTGATCAGCAGCCGCGGCGCGAACATGCAGATCGTCCACAGGACCGCCGTGTAGATGAAGGACACGGTGAGCAGGAGGCGCACCGCCTCACGCACCCGATCGGGCTTCACGGCCCCCAGGTTGTAGCTGACGATCGGCTGGGCGCCCTGGGTCAGGCCGATCAGTGGCAGCAGTGCGAACTGCATGACGCTGGCGAGGATGGTCATGCCGCCCACGGCAAGGTCGCCGCCGTACCTCAGGAGGGCGGTGTTGAAGGTGACCGTGATGACGCCCTCGGTAAACTGGATCACGAAGGGGGAGAAGCCTAGCGCGAGACAGGGAAGGATGACCTGCGGCCGGAGCCTCAGCCAGCGGCGTCGAATCCGGAGGAAGCTTCTCTTCGAAGTGAGGAAGCGCACCACCCAGAGGGCGGAGACGCCCTGGGAGATCACGGTGGCGATCGCTGCCCCCTTCACCCCCATGCCCAGCACGAACATGAAGATGGGGTCCAAAACGATGTTCAGCACCGCCCCAATCAGCACGGTGTACATGCTGACCTTGGCGTAACCCTGCGCGGTGATAAAGGCGTTAAGCCCCAGGGCCAGCTGGACGAACAGGGTGCCCAGCGCGTAGATGTTCAGGTAATCCAGGGCGAAACCGATGGTGTTCTGGCTGGCGCCGAACAGCATGAGGATGGGCCGCCCGTACAGGAGCAGGACGGCGGTGACGATGAGGGCGATCGCCCCCAGCGCGGCGGCGCAGTTGCCCAGGATCTCCTCCGCCCGCGCCTTGTCCCGCTGGCCCAGCGCGATGGAAGCCCGGGGGCTCCGCCCATGCCGACCAGGGCAGCAAACGCGGCCACGGTCATGATGACGGGCATCGTGACGCCAACGCCCGTCAGGGCCTGCGGACCCACTTCTGGCAGGTGGCCGATGTAGATGCGGTCGACGATGTTGTAGAGTGCGTTGATGACCTGTGCGGTGATGGCCGGTACCGACAGCGAGAGCAGCAGTCTGCCCACGCTGCCGGAACCGAGGTTGACCTCTTGCGCTTGTTGCATTTGTACTTTATTCCTCCAAATGATCTGCGATAATCGGCCCAAGAACGGACGAGCCCTGCCCGGCTCGATGGAAGCCTGACAGAGCGTCGGACTCAGAATGCCTTATGTCATTAAGTATATGATATTTGTAGTCTCTAATCCAGCCTTGCGGAGCACGCCTCATCCTTGTCACTTGCTCTCGCTCGAGTCGCCCTCGCTCCACCCGATCTCGCACCACCCATTCTCTCGTCCCCCTCTCGCCCTCCACCCTCCCTACCCACTCTCCCTACCCACTCTCTCCACCTATTCTCTCCACCCACACTCCACCCACTCTCCACTCACTCTCCACTCACTCTCCACTCACTCTCCACCCACGCCCTCCACCCACACTCTCTCCACCTGTTGACCCTCCGCCCGCATCCCGCTCCAGTCGCTCTCACTGAGGCTCCTCTCGCTCCACTCGTTCTCGGCTCTGCAGCGCCCCGGCTACACTCGTTCTCGCTCCCGGTCCTGCTCCACTGGTGCCGGCTCGGGCCACCGTCCAACCCGGGGTTCCCGTCCCACACCGTTTCGCCCGGCCGGGCGCACATGCAGAGCGGCCCTCCATCCGGCGGATGGAGGGCCTGTCGATAATAAATTTGGTGGGCCCTGTAGGATTCGAACCTACGACCAACCGGTTATGAGCCGGCAGCTCTGACCGCTGAGCTAAGGGCCCGCATACAGCATTTTACGCGACACGGCGGCGTTTCACAAGAGCAGCCCGGCAGGCAGACAAAAACAGGCGGGAATCCCGCCTGTACGCAACTGGCTCCGGCGGTAGGATTCGAACCTACGACCCTCCGGTTAACAGCCGGACGCTCTACCGCTGAGCTACGCCGGAATCAACGACGTTCGTATTTTACCCTGATAGCGGGATAAAGTCAACTAGAAGTTTACACCTTCCGCAGACTCCAGCACAATCCAGGCGAGGTCGGCAGAGCCGAGTGCGGGCGCCTCACCAGGCCGTTCCCCGGAAACAGGTTTGCCAGTAATGCTGATACCTACCCCAATCCCCGCCTCACCGCACGGGGCAACGATCACTGGAACTAACGTGCACTTTCCTCAAGTCCTTGTCCCACGGGCCTTCCCGACGCCGCGACATCCACATCCCTCATGCCGCCTGTACTCTACGAAAGTGCACATTGTTACCAGCGCCAAGTCAAATCAGTCCACCGCGGCTTTCCCCCACACACTCGCGCTGAGTTGCGCCGACACCTGCCACCAACCCCGACCGCACATCCCGGGGTAATCTCCTCCAGAACGAATGTGCGCTTTCCTCAAGTCCTCGTCCCACAAGCCTTCCCGACGTCGCGACATCCGCATCCCTCATGCCGCCTGTACTCTACGAAAGTGCACTTTGTTGCCAGCGCCAAGTCAAGTCAGTCCGCCGCGGCCTTCCCCCACAGACTCGCGCTCGGTTGCACCGAAACCGGCCACCAACCCCGCTTCACCCCTGGGATAACCGCCACTGGAGCGAATGTGCACTTTCCCCCAGTCCTCGTCCCACAAGCCTTCCCGCCGTCGCGACCGCTGTATCCCGCATGCCGCCTGTACTCTACGAAAGTGCACATTGTTACCAGCGCCCAGGCACGCCAGTCTGCCGAAGCCTTCCCAGAACCACCG
Source organism: Symbiobacterium turbinis (assembly GCF_055383075.1). Classification (NCBI taxonomy): domain Bacteria; kingdom Bacillati; phylum Bacillota; class Clostridia; order Eubacteriales; family Symbiobacteriaceae; genus Symbiobacterium; species Symbiobacterium turbinis. Next base: position 3,551,668 of record NZ_AP042433.1, on the reverse strand, counting down.
ATACCCGGCTATATCGACACCTGGCCACGCCGTCACCTACCTGTCAACCCACCCCACGTTCGGCGCAGCTGCCAGTGGAACGAATGTGCACTTTCCTCAAGTCCTCGTCCCACAAGCCTTCCCGACGTCGCGACCGCTGCACCCCGCGTGCCGCCTGCACTCTACGAAAGTGCACATTATTACCAACGCCTACCTGACCCGGCAGCGTGACGCCCGCGCAAAAAGGGCCCCGGCAGCGAGGGCGAAGGCGCGCAGCAGAAGCGCCAACCCGGCTGCCGGAGCCCCAAGAAGACGCGGCGCTAATCCGCCACCGTAAACTGCTCCTCCTCCGTCGACCCCCGCATCGCCAGGGTGGAGGAGTTGCCGCCCGTGATCACCTGCGCGACCTCGTCGAAGTAACCGGTGCCCACCTCACGCTGGTGCCGGGTGGCCGTGTAGCCCTCCCGCTCCAGGGCGAACTCCTTCTCCTGCAGCCGCACGTAGGCCGTCATGCCCTCCTGGGCGTATCCCTTCGCCAGCTCGAACATCGACGCGTTCAGCGAGTGGAACCCGGCCAGGGTGATGAACTGGAACTTGTATCCCATCGCCCCCAACTCCCGCTGGAACTTGGCGATCGTGGCGTCGTCCAGGTGCCGCTTCCAGTTGAACGACGGCGAGCAGTTGTAGGCCAGCATCTTGTTGGGGTACCGGGAGAGGATCCCCTCCGCAAACTGCCGGGCCTCGTCCAGGTCGGGGGTCGCCGTCTCGCACCAGATGAGGTCGGCGTAGGGTGCGTAGGCCAGCCCACGGGCGATGGCTGCATCGATGCCGTTGCGCACCTTGTAGAACCCCTCGGGCGTGCGCTCGCCGGTGATGAACTCCCGGTCCCGGGGGTCGATGTCGCTGGTGAGCAGCGTCGCGCCCAGGGAATCCGTCCGGGCCACGACGATGGTGGGCACGCCCAGGACGTCCGCCGCCAGCCGGGCCGCCACCAGGGTCCGGATGTGCTGGCTCATAGGCACCAGCACCTTGCCGCCCATGTGGCCGCACTTCTTCTCCGAGGCCAGCTGGTCCTCCCAGTGCACGCCGGCGGCCCCGGCCTCGATCATCGCCTTCATCAGCTCAAAGGCGTTGAGCGGCCCGCCGAAGCCGGCCTCGGCGTCGGCGACGATGGGGACCATCCAGTCGATCTCGTCGTTCCCCTCCGACCAGGCGATCTGATCGGCCCGGCGCAGGGCGTTGTTGATGCGCTGCACCACCGCCGGCACCGAGTTCACGGGGTAGAGCGACTGGTCGGGGTACATCTGCCCCGCCAGGTTGGCGTCGGCCGCCACCTGCCAGCCGGAGAGGTAGATGGCCTTCAGGCCCGCCTTCACCATCTGTACAGCCTGGTTGCCCGTGAGGGCTCCCAGGGCGGCGACGTAGTCCTCGGTGTGCAGGAGATGCCAGAGCTTCTCCGCCGCCCGCCGGGCCAGGGTGTACTCCACCTGAAACGACCCGCGCAGCCGCACCACATCGGCGGCCGAGTACGGCCGCTCCACACCCGCCCAGCGCGGGTTCGTCGCCCACTCCCGCTCCAGCGCCGCCACCTGCTGGCGAATCTTCTCACGCATCCCCTTTACCTCCCCATAAGATCTTGCGTCTAGATCAGGTCGTAGGCCGGCAGCGTCAGGAACTCCGGAAACTCCTCCGCCAGCGCCACCTGCTCGAACAGTTGCCGGGCGGTATGGAAGCGCCCGCACGTAAACGCGCGGGATCCCACCGCGCGGTGAATCCGCTCCATCTCCTCGTCGATCACATCCCGGACCAACTCCGGCGTCACCTTGCGCCCGTCCTGCAACGTCGCTCCCTGGCGCAGCCACTGCCACACCTGCGACCGGGAGATCTCGGCCGTGGCGGCGTCCTCCATCAGGTTGTGAATCGCCGCGGCCCCCATGCCCCGCAGCCACGACTCGATATACTGAATCCCCACGTTCAGGTTGAGCCGCAGACCTTCCTCGGTGATCGCACCCGGCGTGGCTGCGAAGTTCAGCAGATCCCGGGCGGTAACCTGGACGTCGGGCCGCTGCCGGTCGATCTGGTTCGGCCTCTCGCCCAGCACCTCGTCGAAGACGGCGGTGGCCACGGGCACCAGATCCGGGTGCGCCACCCACGTGCCGTCGAAGCCGTCGCCGGCCTCCCGCACCTTGTCCTGCCGCACCTTCTCCAGGGCGACTGCGTTCACCCGCGGGTCCCGGCGGCTGGGGATGAACGCCGCCATGCCGCCCATGGCAAACGTGCCGCGCCGGTGGCAGGTCTTAACCAGCAGCTCGGTGTAGGCCCGCATGAAAGGAACCGTCATCGTCACCGCGCTGCGGTCGGGGAAGCGGACCTCGGGCCGGTTCCGGAACTTCTTGATGCAACTGAAGATATAGTCCCAGCGCCCCGCATTCAGGCCAACCGAGTGCTCCCGCAGCTCCCAGAGGATCTCATCCATCTCGAAGGCGCCGAGAATGGTCTCGATCAGCACCGTCGCCTTGATGGTGCCGCGGGGGATGTCCAGGTAGTCCTGCGCGAAGCAGAAGACGTCGTTCCAGAGCCGGGCCTCCAGGTGGCTTTCCAGCTTTGGCAGATAGAAGTAGGGACCGCTCCCCTTCTCCAGCAGCCGCCGGGCGTTGTGGAAGAAGTAGAGGCCGAAGTCCACCAGACTGCCCGAGGCCGGCTCCCCGTCGATGACGATGTGCCGCTCGGGCAGATGCCAGCCCCGGGGCCGCACAAAGAGCGTCGCCACCTTCTCCTTCAACCGGTACTCCCGGCCGTCGGGGTTGGTGTAGGTGATCGTGCCGTTCACGGCGTCGATCAGGTTGATCTGCCCCTCGATCACGTTGGCCCAGGTGGGGGTATTGGCATCCTCGAAGTCAGCCATGAACACCCGGGCCCCCGAGTTGAGGGCGTTGATCATCATCTTGCGGTCCACGGGACCCGTAATCTCCACCCGCCGGTCGGCAAGGTCAGGGGGGTAAGGCGCGACCTGCCAGTCAGCCTCGCGGATGTGCCGGGTCTCGGGGAGGAAGTCGGGCCACTCTCCCCGGTCCAGCCGCTCCTGCCGCTCCTGTCGCAGCTCGAGCAGCTCCTTGCGCCTGGCTGCGAACCGGCGGTGCAGCTGGACGAGGAACGTCTGCGCTTCGGGGGTGAGCACCTCGGCATACCGGTCGCCCAGGACGCCCCGAATCGAAACGCCTTCCAAGGTGAGCATCGGCAATACCACCGCCCTTTCAGCCAGTTTTTCATGTTGTTAGTATAATAAGTTGACTTATCCCCGTCCGCTGAGCGGCGGCCAGAGGGCCCAATTCCGCGGCCAGATGCGCGGCCCCGTCACTGCCCCACCTCCACAACCGTTTGTACGCCGAAGGCGACGCTCCGCCGCACAAACCCGACCGTTCCGCCGAACCAAACGGGCGCTTGTCGGGATCGAGGCCAGGCCAGGACGGGACCGGGACCGATGGTGAGGCGGGTGGGGCAGGGGCTGAGCGCCCGGCCCCGCAACCCCTCCACCGCCAGCACCTGGCCGCTGGCCATGCGGCCGATCAGGTGGCCGGTCTCGATGAGCACCTGCTCATCATCGCCCCCCAACTCGCCCGCGACGATAGTGCCGAAGTGGTAGCCCGGCGTCACCGCGCCCCTTTCCCGGTTGACGACGTAGTGGGTGTCGCCGGGCCGGATGTAGTGAGACACGGGGCCTCCGAAGTCGTGTATGGGCCAGTCCTCACCGGTTTCCAGGTTCCGGAGCAGGACCCGGCCATCCTCGTCCATCCAGAGCAACTCCATCTCGGACCATAAGACGGGTTCCCACGGTCCAACACCCGGTATGCGCTCCAGCGACGGCTCCGCAAGGTCCAGCAGATAGATGAGCCGGCCCGACCTGAGGAGCACCCGGCGCCCTGAGGGCGACCACGCACCCGCCCAGGGCTGGTCCAGTCCGGTCACCAGAACGTCCTCCTCCACCGCCGTCGCCGCAGGGCATCGCAGGTGGGGCCTCCCCCTGCATATCAGGGGCCGCCGGCGGCGCCTCCGGGGCGGGGGCGCGTGCGCGATCGGCAGGGTGGCCGTTGCGGGCAATGTGAAGCGCCGGCCTCGTCCAGGCCGGCGCCTTTCCAAGCGAGCACTATCCGGATGTCTGCGGCTGCGACTTCGACAGCCCCTGCGTCACCCGGTCGATGATGATGGCCAGGATGACGATGGAGATTCCTCCGGCGAAGCTCCGTCCCGTCTCGATGCGGGCGATGCCGTTCAGCACCTCCGTGCCCAGCCCGGCCGCGCCGATCATCGAGGCGATGACCACCATCGACAGGGCCATCATCACCGTCTGGTTGATGCCCGCCATGATGGTGGGCATGGCCAGAGGCAACTGCACCTTCAGCAGCATCTGCCCGGAGGTGGTGCCGAACGCCTTCGCCGCCTCGATCACGTCTGCCGGCACCTGGCGGATGCCCAGGTTGGTCAGGCGGATCGCCGGCGGAACGGCGTAGATGAAGGTCGCCAGCACGGCGGGCACCTTGCCCATGCCGAAGAGCATCAGGATCGGTACAAGGTAGACGAAGCTGGGCAGGGTCTGCATCAGGTCCAGCAGCGGGCGGATGGCCCGCTCCAGCCGGTCGCTGCGGGACATGGCGATGCCGGTGGGGATGGCCACGATCACCGCCAGGGCGGTGCCCGCGATCACCAGCGTGAGCGTCCGCATCGCGTGGGTCCACAGCCCAAGCGTCCCGATGAAGGCGAGACCGATCGCAGAACCCAGGGCCAGCTTCCACCCGGCGGTCCGCCAGGCCACCGCCGCGACGGCCAGCAGCAGCGCCCACCAGGGCAGCCACAGCAAGAAGTTCTCCAGCCCCACCAGCGGCTTCAGCAGCATGCGCCCCAGCCAGTCGAAGAAGGGACCGCCCACCTCCACCAGCCAGGCCACGCCCTTATCCACCCAGTCCGCCAGGGGCAGTTTGAAGCTCTGAGGGAACACGTCGTATCACCTGCCTTTGCGCGAGAGGGCCGACTACAGGCTCACGCCGGCGGCTGACAGCGCCTGCTCCAACCGCCCGGCCACATCGTCGGGCACCCAGCTGCGCCACAGATCCTGGTAGTTGGCGAAGAACCACAGGGCCGCCGCGTCGGCCTCCACGTCGTTTGCCTCCATGTAGTGCGAGATCTTGTTCAGCTCATCGGTGGGAATCATCATGCGCTCCAGGAACGCGACCACCTCGGGGGCCCGCTCCTTCAGCGAGGGGTGCACGCCCTTGATGACCGGCGCGTCCTCCCAGGCGCAGCCGGCCTCAGGAGACGTCTGCTCCAGCGGGATCTCCCCGGCCATGCCCCTGCGCACCAGCGCCCAGCACTCCTCGGTGTAGGGCGGCTCCTCCAGCAGGACCATGTCGAGAGCGCCCATCAGCCACGTGGGCTCCCAGTAGTAGGTGAGCAGGGGTTCGCCCCGCTGGTAGGCGCCGGCGATCGCGGCATCCAGGGCGCCGGAGGTGCCGGGCTCCTGCACGTTGTACAGGTCCGCCAGGCCGTAAGCGTGCAGCTTCACCCGGTTGACGTTCGCGCAGTCCCATCCCGTGATGCAGTTGAGGAACCGGCCCTTGCTGGGCTCCTCAGGGTCTGCGAAGAGGTGGGCGTACCGCTTCAGGTCCTCCACGGACCTGAGATCGGGCGCCATGGGCTCGATGCCCCGCTCGGGGTCGCCGTGCACCACGTAGGCGGGCACGTACCAGCCCTGGGTGGTGCGGTCCATGACCTTGCCGAGGTCGAGCATCTGCCCCTTCTCGACCACCTCGTGGTACCAGTCGACCATGTTGCCGGTCCAGACCTCCATGGCCACATCCAGATCGCCCCGTACCAGCGAGAGCTGCATGATCGGGGTGGTGACCTCCACGGTCTCCACCGGATAGCCGTAACCCTTCTCGATGATGAAGCCGGCAATGGCGTTGTTGATCCAGAGCGACTCCCACTGCATGTCGCCGAGCCGGATCACCTGCTTCTGCCCGCCGGATGGGCCGTCGCCGCCGCCGGGGCTGCTGCTGGTGCCGCCGCAGCCGGCCGCGGTCAGCAGCACCCCCGCCAGGGCAACCGCCGTCAGAACGCGCCAAACGCGCTGCTTTGCCATGCTCAGACCTCCCAGAAAATGACTCTTCCTCACATCAGCCCGCCTGGCGGGGGGCTTCCGCCTCGGTTCGCCCGGCCAGACCCGCCAGCACCGCCACCCGGGGGATGATGCCCAGGAGCCGCCGCTCCTCGTCCAGCACGGCGATGGGCCAGCGGTGGCTCGCCGCGATGGGGATGAGGGCTTCCAGGAGCGTGTCGGGCTTCGTCGTCGGCACGTCGCGGGTGATCAGGTCGTTCAGGCTGGTCTCGCCCTGCTGCGCCGCGCCGATGGCGACCTCCGCCAGCAAGAGCCCCACCAGCCGGTGCTCCCGGTCCACGACAAAGACGCTGGACAGGCCCTGCTCCTGCATCAGCTTCAGGGCGCCGCGCGGCCCGTCCCGGCCCACCACAGCCACCCTGGGCTTCTGCATGACCGAGCGGGCGGTCAGCACCCGGCTCCGGTTCACGTCGCGCGTGAAGTCGGCCACGTAGTCGTCCGCCGGGTGGGTGAGGATCTCCTCGGACGTGCCCACCTGCACCACCTGGCCATCCTTCAGGATGGCGATACGGTCGCCGAGGCGCAGCGCCTCATCGAGGTCGTGGGTGATGAAGATGATGGTCTTGTTCAGCCGGGTCTGCAGCTCAAGCAGCTCCGACTGCATCTCCCGCCGGATCAGGGGATCCAGGGCGCTGAACGGCTCATCCATCAGCAGGATGTCGGGGTCGTTGCACAGGGCGCGGGCGATGCCGACCCGCTGCTGCATCCCGCCGCTCAGCTGGCTGGGATAGCTGCGCTCCCAGCCCGTGAGCCCCACCGTCTCCAGCCACTTGCGGGCCTTCTCCTCCCGCACCGCCTTCGGCACGCCCTGAACCTCCAGGCCGTAGGCCACGTTCTCCAGCACCGTCCGGTGCGGCAGGAGCCCGAACCGCTGGAAGACCATCGCCATCCGCTTCTGCCGGAGCTCCCGCAGGCCCCGCTCGTCCAGGGCCAGGATGTCCCGCCCTTCCAGCAGCACCTGCCCGGCCGTCGGCTCGATCAGCCGGTTCAGGCAGCGGACCAGCGTCGACTTCCCGCTGCCGGAGAGGCCCATGATCACGAAGACCTCGCCCGCCTCGATGGAGAGCGACACGTTCAGCAGACCGACCGCGTGGCCCGTCTGCGCCATTACCTCCTCTTTGGAAAGCCCCTGGCGTACCAGGGCCAGAGCTTCCTGAGGCCGGGGGCCGAAGATCTTGGTCAAGTCCCGAATCTCTATCAACGCCATCGTCTCACCCCTTTGCGAAAACACAAACCGACAACTTGATGTTACACCCATAAGTTGTCGGTTGTCAATTGTCAGCGACCAGGAAGCGGAAAGAAAGTCGCCCCACCTCCCCGCATGGTGCACGCGGGGGCGGGGCGTGGCCGTGCCCTCTGCCGGCTGCCTTCCGCCGGGCCGCTCGCCGCCCGGGCTTCCCGGGCGGCGGAACGGTGACGGCGCAGAATATGCGAGAGCCGGGGGACAACCCCCGGCTCCTTTACATCCCATCTACTACTATTCGCCCCGGGCCTCGCTGACACCGCGCCCGGTCACTTACTCCAAGTAATCCTTCAGCTTCTTCGAGCGGCTCGGGTGGCGCAGCTTCCTGAGGGCCTTGGCCTCAATCTGCCGGATCCGCTCGCGCGTCACCCCGAACACCTGGCCGACCTCCTCCAGGGTGCGGGCGCGCCCGTCGTCCAGGCCGAAACGCAGGCGGAGCACCTTCTCCTCCCGGGGGGTCAGCGATTCGAGGACCTCCTCGAGCTGCTCCTTCAAGAGAGTAAATGAGGCCGCTTCAGCCGGAGCTGGCGCATCCTGGTCCTCGATGAAGTCGCCCAGGTGCGAGTCCTCCTCCTCGCCGATCGGCGTCTCCAGCGACACCGGCTCCTGCGCGATCTTCTGGATCTCCCTGACCCGCTCCACCGGGATATCCATGTGCGCGGCGATCTCCTCGGGGGTCGGCTCGCGCCCCAGCTCCTGCACGAGCTGGCGGGTGACCCGGATCAGCTTGTTGATCGTCTCGACCATATGCACCGGAATGCGGATGGTCCGCGCCTGATCGGCGATCGCGCGGGTGATCGCCTGGCGAATCCACCACGTCGCGTAGGTGGAGAACTTGAAGCCCTTCCGGTGATCGAACTTCTCAACGGCCTTGATCAGGCCGAGATTGCCCTCCTGAATCAGGTCGAGGAACTGCATGCCCCGGCCCACATAGCGCTTCGCAATGGAGACCACCAGGCGCAGGTTCGCCTCGGCCAGCTTGCGCTTGGCCTCCTCGTCGCCCTGCTCGATGCGCTCGGCATACATGATCTCCTCTTCCGCCGTGAGCAGCGGCACGCGCCCGATCTCCTTCAGGTACATGCGGACCGGGTCATCGATGGCAATCCCTTCGGGAACGGAGAGGTCCTCGTCGGCTGCGGCGTCGTCATCCGGCTCCCCGTCTTCCACCGGAGGTACAGCCACCTCAAGGGCCTCCACGTCTGCCTCGCCCTCGCCCGGCTCCTCCGAATCGTCGTCGGGGCGGTCGCCCTGCAGCTTGATGCCCGCCTCCGTCAGCCTGTCGAAGATGGCCTCCATCTGTTCCGCGTCCAGCTCGAGCCCCTGGAGGGAATCCGCCACCTCGTCGTGGCTCAGGCTCCCCTTGCGCTTGCCCTTCGCAATCAGCTGCTTGACCAGTTCGCGGGCGTTCTGCACTTTCGTTTCCTTGGACTCCATGATGACTACCCCCCCTTCCGCAGCCGCCTCAGGACCGGGACGGTTTGTGCTTGCGAATCAGCTCCGTCAACTCTCGCACGATGGCCGGGTCCACTTTCTGCCCCGCTGATTCCGCAGCTTTGATCTGATTCGTCAAGTCCTCTATTCTCCTCGAATCTCTATGCTTCCTTATCTTCTCGATGCAGTCTGCCGCTTCCTTTTCCGGATCGGCGGTCAGCCTCGGTTTGGCTGCCATTTCGGTCAGCACCCGTCTGACCTCCGGATCAGGCAGGCGATCTAACAGGCGGGCGATCACATCGCCGCCCGCCAGGGGGTCTCCCTCAGCCAGAACCAGCCGCCACGCAGCGTAAACCTGCTGATGATGGGGGTCCGAGAAGGGCTCTTCCCCCAACTCCGGCTCCACGAGGCGGAGCAGCCCGGGGTGTTCCAACAATAAGTACAGCAGCGCGCGCTCAGCCCTGCGCGCCCCCTCCGCCAGCGTAACCGGGGCCTGAGCTGTGCGATGACGCGGCGGTCCGGGCGAGGCAGGTTCTCCCGGACCTCTTCTATTATTCCTGGAATCTGGCAGATTATGCTGGAACCCCCGCCGCAGCAGGCGGTTCATCTGGCGATCGATCGCGAGCTTCAGATCGGGCTTCGCCAGCGGATTGTCGCCCGCAAGCCGGTCGGCCACCTGGTCCACGTACGCCTCCCGCAGCACCTCGTTGCGCACGTCCGCCAGGACCTGGGCCACCGACTCCACCGCCCGGGCCATCTCCTCCGGGGTCGGCCGGCCCGCGCGGGGCAGCGCGAGGCCCAGCCGGAACTCGATCAGCGGCACAGCCTGCTCGATTCGTTCGACGAATGCCGCCCCTCCGTGGGTGCGGATGAACTCGTCGGGATCCTTCCCCTCCGGAAGCTGCAGGACCCTCACGTCACAGCCGCTGTCGTACAGCTTCTGCAGACCGCGCAGGGTGGCCATCTGACCGGCGGTGTCCATGTCGAAGGCGACAATGACCTGCTGCGCCTGCTGCCGGATGACCCGGCTCTGCTCGTCCGTCAGGGCGGTGCCCAGCGGGGCGACGACGTTCTTGATCCCCGCCTGATGGGGCATGATGACGTCCATGTAACCTTCTACGAGGATCGCCTGATTCCTCGCGCGCATCGCCTCTTTGGCCTGATCCAATCCGAAGAGGACGTGCCGCTTCACGAAGAGCGGGGTCTCCGCCGTGTTCTTGTACTTCGCGCCCTCTCCGCTGAGAATGCGCCCGCCGAACCCAATCACCCGGCCGGCCAGGTCGGTGATGGGGAACATAACCCGCTCGTAGAAGGCGTCCATGAAGCCCTGGCCGTCCCGCCGGGGCATGATCAGTCCCGCGCGCTGGAGGATCTGCGGCGGGAAGCGGTCGCGCAAGGCGCGGTAGAGCAGGCCGCGGCCCGGGGCCCAGCCGAGCCGGAAGCGGCGAATCGTCTCCTCCGTCAGCCCGCGCCCGACGAGGTAGTCCAACCCCGCCTTGCCGGCCGGCGAGAAGAGCTGGTGCTGATAAAAGCGGGCCGCCAGGTCGAGCGCGGCGTACATGTCCCGGCGCTCGCGATAGGCCCGCTCCTGTTCCGGCGTCCGCTCCTCCCGGGGAAGGGGGATGCCCGCCCTCTTGGCGAGCTGCACGACCGCCTCGTAGAAGGTGAGATGCTCCCGCTCCATCAGGAAGGAAAACACGTCACCGCTGGCCTTGCAGCCGAAGCAGTGGTAAAACTGCCCGTCGGGAACGACGTGGAACGAAGGCGTCTTCTCGCTGTGGAAGGGACAAAGCCCCACGTACCGGTTGCCCCTGCGCTCAAGCTTCACATACGCCGAGATCACTTCCACGATGTCGTTCTTGGCGCGTACCTCGTCCTTGAATGCCTGGTCGAACCGGGCCACCGATCACCACCTCATCGTACCGGAACGATCGTTCCCCAATAGAAAACCCCTCGGTACCACCGGTTGAACGGGTGTGGACGGCGGCGAGGGTGTCTGGCGTGCCTTCTAGTTTTCGACAATCAGGGGCATGATTCCTTCCGTGTGTTCGGTAAGAAGCGCCGGCACACAGTCAGGGTCCGCCCCCCGACCGGGAAGCGGACCCTGCCGGCATTCGCCTTCGCTACACCGTGCTGGAGGTGGCGCGCTCGCCCCTGGCCTTGGCCGCCGCCTGCGCAGCCGCCAGCCGGGCCACCGGGACCCGGTACGGAGAGCAGGAGACGTAGGTCAGGCCGACGCTCTGGAAGAACTCGATGGAGGCCGGATCGCCGCCGTGCTCGCCGCAGATGCCCAGCTTGATGTCGGGCCGGGCCTTGCGCCCGAGCTCGCACGCGATCTCCACCATCTTGCCCACGCCCTTGCGGTCGAGGGTGACGAAGGGGTTCTCGGGCAGGACCTTCTTCTCCACGTACTGCGCCAGGAACTTGCCCTCGGCGTCGTCGCGGGAGAAGCCGAAGGTCGTCTGGGTCAGGTCGTTGGTGCCGAAGGAGAAGAACTGCGCGTGCTCCGCGATCTCGTCGGCCGTCACGGCCGCCCGCGGCACCTCGATCATCGTGCCCACCATGTACTTGAAGGTGACGCCGTGCTTCTCCATGACCTCGCGGGCGACCCGGTCGGTCATCTCGCGCAGGAAGGAGAGCTCGGTGACGATGCTGACCAGCGGGTGCATGATCTCGGGCTCGACCTGCATGCCTTCCTTATTGCACTGCGCGGCGGCCTCGAAGATGGCCCGGACCTGCATCTCGTAGATCTCGGGGTAGATCATGCCCAGGCGGCAGCCCCGGAAGCCGAGCATCGGGTTGATTTCGGAGAGGGCCCGGACCTTCTTCAGCAGGGCCTCCTTCTCGCGCAGCTCGGCGCCGCCGTTGCCGCGCTCCCGCAGCAGGGCCACCTCGATGGCCAGCTCCTCCTCGTCGGGCAGGAACTCATGCAGCGGCGGATCCAGCAGGCGGATGGTCACCGGGAACGGGTTCATCGCCTTGAAGATCTCGTAGAAGTCCTCGCGCTGCTCCTTCTCGAGCTTCTCCAGGGCCGCGAGCCGCTCTTCGGTGGTCTCGGCGAGAATCATCTCGCGGGCCATCGCCATCCGCTCGGGCTTGTGCCCGCCCTGGCCAAACATGTGCTCCGTGCGGCAGAGGCCGATGCCCTCGGCGCCGAACTCGCGGGCCCTGGCGGCGTCTGCCGGCGTGTCGGCGTTCGCCCGCACGCCCATGGTGCGGATCTCGTCCGCCCAGCTCAGCAGGGTGCGGAACTCCGGCGAGAGCTCGGGATCCACCACGGGCACCTCGCCCGCGATCACGTTGCCGGAGGCCCCGTCGATGGAGATGACGTCGCCTTCCCTGATCACGCGGCCGTTCACGGTGAACTCCCGGGCCTCCAGGTCGACCTTGATGGCCTCGCAGCCGACGACGCAGGGCTTGCCCATGCCGCGGGAGACGATGGCGGCGTGCGACGTCATGCCGCCGCGGGAGGTGAGGATGCCCTGGGCGACGACCATGCCGTGGATGTCATCCGGCGAGGTCTCCGGGCGCACCAGGATGACCTTCTTGCCCTCGCCGGCCATCTTGACGGCCCGGTCCGGGTCGAAGACGCAGACGCCGGAGGCGGCGCCGGGCGAGGCGGCCAGGCCCTTGGCCAGGATGTCCAGCTTGGCCGAGGGGTCGATGGCCGGGTGCAGGATCTTGTCGACCTGCTCGGGATCGACCCGCAGAATCGCCTGCTCCTTCGAGATCTTGCCTTCCTTGACCAGGTCGACGGCGATCTTGATGGCGGCGACCGGCGTCCGCTTGCCGGCGCGGGTCTGCAGCATCCACAGCTTGCCCCGCTCCACGGTGAACTCAATATCCTGCATATCCTTGTAGTGCGACTCTAGCAGTTCACAGAGATCATAGAGCTGCTGGTAGACCTCGGGCATGGTCTCCTTCAGGTGCGAGATCGGGTACGGGGTGCGGATGCCCGCGACCACGTCCTCGCCCTGGGCGTTGGGCAGGTACTCGCCGTAGAACTCGTCGACGCCCGAGTTGGGGTTGCGGGTGAAGCAGACGCCCGTGGCGCAGTCATCGCCCATGTTGCCGAAGGCCATCACCTGCACGTTGACGGCCGTGCCCAGGGTGTCGGGAATCTTGTTGATGCGCCGGTAGACCTGCGCCCGCGGGTTGTCCCACGACTCGAAGACGGCGTTGATGGCCGCCATGAGTTGCGCGCGGGGATCGGTGGGGAAGGGCTTGCCGGTGTGCTTCTCCACCACGGCCTTGTACTCCGGCACAATCGCCTTGAAGTGCTCGGCCTGCAGTTCGATGTCCTGGGTGAACCCGTGGCGCCGCTTGTGGGCCTCCAGGATCGACTCGAAGTTGTGCAGTTCGATGCCCAGCACGACGTTGCCGAACATCTGAATGAACCGGCGATAGGAGTCCCAGGCGAACCGCTCGTTGTTGGTGAGCTCCGCCATGGCCTGCACGGTCTCGTCGTTCAGCCCCAGGTTGAGAACGGTATCCATCATGCCCGGCATGGACACGGGGGCGCCGGAGCGAACCGAGAGCAGCAGGGGGTTGCGGGTATCGCCGAACTTCTTGCCCGTCTTCTGCTCCAGTGCGGCCAGGGCAGCGTCGACTTGCTCCACGACTTCGGGGGCCAGGCGCTTGGTCTTCTGGTACTCCAGGCAGACCTCCGTGGTGATGGTGAAGCCCGGGGGCACCGGCAGCCCGATGACCGTCATCTCAGCCAGGTTGGCGCCCTTGCCGCCCAGCAGCATCCGCATGTCTGCCCGACCCTCTTCGAACAGATACACCCACTTCTTAGTCACCGAAATTCACCCCTCGGTTGATGATTTCCAGGACCCGGACCGCCGTCTCTTCAACCGCCTTGTTCGTCACATCAATCACCGCGCAACCAACCTTCTTGAAGACCGACTCGGCGTAGTCCAACTCCTGGAGGATTCTCTCCATGTTCGAGTAGTTTGCGTCTGATCTAAGGCCGATGGTCTTGATGCGCTCCTCGCGGATCTGATGGAGCTTCTCGGGGCTGACCCGCAGGCCAACCACCTTGTGGGGCGGGACGAGGAAGAGCTCCTTGGGCAGGCTGACCTCTGGCACCAGCGGAAGGTTCGCCACCTTGTACCGCCGGTGGGCGAGGTACATCGACACCGGGGTCTTGGAAGAACGGGAAACGCCGATCAGCACGGCATCGGCCCGCAGGAAACCGCGGGGATCCTTGCCGTCGTCGTACTTCACCGCGAACTCCACCGCCTCAATGCGGCGGAAATACTCATCATCCAAGCGGTGCATGCGTCCGGGCTCCAGCCGTTCGGGCGCCCCGAGCAACCGGGTCATCCCGTCCAGCATGGGCCCCATAATGTCCACAGCGGGTATATCCCACATGTCAACCAGCCGCTGGAGCTCGCTGCGGATCTCAGGAACCACGATGGTATAAACAATCAGGGTGGGCTGCTGGCGAGCTGCGTCTATCACCTCCCGGAGCGAACGGGCATCGTCGATCATGGGGAACCTGCGAATTTCCACGCCCTGCCGGCCGTACTGGGCCAGTGCGGCGCGCGTCACCAGGTCGGCCGTCTCGCCGACGGAGTCCGAAACGATGAAGATGACCGGCTTAGCGCCCATCTGAGCCCTCCCTGCTTGTTCCCGAATGCACATCCAACTTCGTCACTGTACATTCGTTTATAAATTTCGCCTGCGAACTCAGCCAATCCTCCCCCAGCCCCTGTGGCTGTAGGGCCAGAAGGCTCATGATGTTTTCAATCGCAGTTCAAGAAAGCGTCTATCGCGCTCCCATGCAGCGCGGGCTCCGGAGACGCCCCGGCGGAAGCGTCATATGCTGATGCGAGAGTCCGCGTGCGAGGGGAGGAGTTTCGGTGCAGCTGTTTGCCAGCCCCACACCCGGGGCGCCGGCCGGCCTCACGGTGCCCGGCGGCACGCCTGACAACCCCCTGGCCATGGGGGGACCGCCGTTCCCCCCCGTCGTCACCCTGCCCCTGAGCCAGATCCGCCGGGTCTCCATGCTCAACCTGGAGCACGCCCAGCGGACCACCGCCCCCGTCACCGTGGTGGCGGAGGTCGACGCGACGGGGCTCGTTGCGGTGCGGGAGTCGCTGAAGCCCCTGGCTGAGCGCCACCTGGGCATGCCCCTGACATACCTTCCCTTCTTCGCCGCCGCCACCGTGCGGGCCCTGAAGGCCTACCCGATCATGAACGCGACGCTCACCCCGCAGGGGTTCGTCATCCCGCGGTACATCAACCTCGGCATCGCCACCAGCGTTCCCGGGGGCGTGCTGCTGCCCTCGGTCCCTTCGGCCGAGCGGATGAGCTTCTGGGAGCTGGCCCGGGCCATCCACCTCCAGACGCAGAAAGCCAGGGCCGGGCTGGTGACGCCGCAGGATCTGTCCGGCCACACGTTCGTCATCACCAACACGGGCCGCTGGGGGGCGACCCTCTTCGGCACGCCCATCATCCAGCCGCCCAACGTGGGGATTCTCGCTTTCGAGGCCATCAAGAAGCGGCCCGTCGTCACCGAGGACGACCAGCTGGCGATCCGGCCGATGATGTATCTCGCGCTCACGGCCGACCACCGGGCGGTGGACGGGGCAGAGATGATCGGCTTTCTCGGCAAGGTCAAGGATGCCCTGGAGCGGGTGGCGCTGTGACCCCGCCCAGGGTGTCTTCGCCCCGGGGCAGGGGCGCCGCCCTGGACTGCGCCTCCGCCGCGTCGATCTCGGCGGCGACGGCCCGCTCCAGGTCCGCCGCGCGTTCCTCGGGCAGGAGGCCGGCCCTGCGCAGGTAGTCTGCCACCGCCGGCAGCGGATCTTGCTGCCGCGCCGCGGCCAGCTCCGACGCAGTCCGGTAGGTGGCGTGGTTGTCGTCGCAGGTGTGGGGATCGAGCCGGTGGACGCGGGCCTCGATCAGCGCAGGCCCGCCGCCGGCCCGCGCCCGCAGGACGGCCCGGCGCACCGCGGCGTAGACCGCAAACGGATCCGTCCCGTCGACACGGATCCCTTCCATGCCGTAACCCACCGCCCGCGCGGCGATGCTGCCGCCCGCCACCTGGCGCTCGGCCGGCACCGAGATCGCCCAGCCGTTGTTCTGGCAGAGGAAGATCACCGGCAGGCGGTAGAGCGCCGCCCAGTTCAGCCCCTCGTGGAAGTCGCCCTGGGAGGCGGCGCCCTCGCCGAAACTGCAGTAGACCACCGTCCGGTCGCCCCGGCGGACCGCCGCCTGCGCCGCACCCACCGCCTGCGGGATCTGCACCCCCACCGGCGCCGAGCGCGCGACGATGTTCAGCCGCCGGTCGCCCCAGTTGTACGGCGTCTGGCGGCCGCCCGAGGCCGGATCGGCCGCGCGTCCGAACGCGGACAGCATCACGTCCAGCGGCGTGGTGCCGGCCACCAGCACGGCCCCCAGATCCCGGTAGTAGGGGAACCACCAGTCCACCCCCCGCTCGAAGGCCAGGGCGGCGCCCACCTGGGCCGCCTCGTGCCCCCGGCTGGAGACCGCCAGCGGAATGGCGCCGGCGCGCTGCAGGACCGACAGCCGCTCATCCAGCCGCCGGGTGAGGAGCATCCAGCGGTAGAGCGCCACCGCCTGCGCGTCCGTAAGCCCCGCCGCGCGATGGTTCAGCACGTCATCACGCCCTTCTTTCCACAACTCCTTCCCCGGGTCACAGCGGCTTCACCAGCGAGAGCCGGTCGACCCGGCAGCCGTCCCGCAAGGCATGCCGGAGGGACGGCACGTTCCCGGGGTCGACGTACCGCCGGACGAGCCGCGCCCCGTGCGCCCGGCAGTGGGCCTCGCCGGCGGCGGTCAGCAGATGGCTGACGCCGGAGCCCCGGTGGGCCGGTTCCACGAAGATGTCGTAGAAAAGCCCGGTCGGGAGGCCCGTCAGCTCGTCGGGCACCAGCGCCACCACCAGGTAGCCGGCGGCGGCGCCGCCTTCGCGCGCCACCAGCGCAGCGCTGCCGGGCCGGGAGAGCAGAGCGCGCAGGCTCTGCTGAGCCCGCGCGGCCACCGCCTGCGGGCTGACCCACGCCTTCAGCGCAGGATCCACGTGGGCCCAGGCCGTGGCCGCCGCGCGGGATGCCACCCAGGGCCACTCTGCGGGCGTCATGAACCCCACCTGCACCGCCACCTTATCCCCCTCTCCTCCGACATGGATATGCGCGGGACCGGCGCCGTCGCACCTGCATAGTATGGCGAGCGGCCCGCCCGGGCCGTCCCGGACCACAGCCATCCGCGGAGGAGGTGCCCCCTTGCGCGTCATCGACCTGACACTGGGCTACAGCCACGGCATGCCGGCGTACGGAACCTCCTGGTACAAGACGGTGGAGATCCGCCCGCTCATGACGCCCGAGACCGACCCCACCGGCCACGGGCGGCGTTTCAGCCAGTTCGTGCTCAACCCCCACAACGCCACTCACGTGGACGCCCCCAGCCACTTCGTGCCCGGCGGCAGGAACGTGGACGAACTGGAGCCCGAGCGCTTCATCGGGCCTGCGCTGGTGCTCGACCTGACGCACCGCGGCCTTTACGAGCCCGTCACCGCCGACCACCTGGAGGCCGCCGCCCAGGGCCGGATGCGCCCCGGCCTCAGGCTGCTGCTGCGCACCGACTACGTCGACCGCCACTGGGGCGACCCGGACTTCTGGCAGAAGCCCCCCTACCTGGCCCCCAGCGCCGCCGACTGGTGCGTGGAGCAGGGCGCGGCGCTGGTGGGGCTGGACTTCCTCACCGAGGAGCCCGGCGATAGGGCGTTCCCGGTGCACCGCCGGCTCCTGGAAGCCGACATACCCATATTGGAGTACCTCTGCAATCTGAAAGCCCTCGCCGGCCCCTACGTCTGGCTCATGGCGGCGCCGATGCTGGTCGAGGGCGCCGAGGCGGCGCCGGTCCGGGCCCTGGCGGTGGAGGGCCGGCCGGCATTCGCGGG
Organism: Symbiobacterium turbinis; assembly: GCF_055383075.1. NCBI lineage: Bacteria > Bacillati > Bacillota > Clostridia > Eubacteriales > Symbiobacteriaceae > Symbiobacterium > Symbiobacterium turbinis. The sequence goes on along the minus strand of NZ_AP042433.1, from coordinate 3,533,914 downwards.
AGGTGGCCCGAATGGCGAAGCCTGAACCCGTCCGCCGCCTGCCCCTGCCCGCCTGGGGCGCCGCCGACCTGGCCGCCGCCCTGGGCCCCGGCCCCGTGGCCCTGCTGGACGGGCTGACATGGTCGGGCCGCAGAGTGACCCTGGTGGCGTGGGCACCGGCGGCGCACGCCGAGAGCATCGCCGAGGCGTGCAGGGCGGCCGGCCGGATCCCCCTGCCCCCGGAGGCCCCGCCGCTTCTGGGCGCGGCGGTGGGCCGGCTGGACTGGGACGGCCGCGGCCGCTTCTGGACCCCCGGCGCCGCGGCGCTCTTCGACCCGGAGGCCGGCGATCTCTGGGTGCGCGGGGATCTGCCCGCGGTCATCGTGCGCGGCCGCCCGCCCACAGCCCCTGGCGCTGACGACCTCACCGCCGCCACCCCCCTGTGGCCGTACCCGGCCTACGCCGCCGCGGTGCGCCAGGCCCTCGCTGCAATGGAGAGCGGCCAGGTGACCAAGGTGATCCTCTCGGTACCCTGGGCCGCCCCCTGCTCCCTGCCGCCGCTCACGGTCTACCGGCGGCTGACGGCCGGCAATCCCCCGGGGCTGGGCTTTCTGCTGCACGGCGGTCCGGGCGGGGAAACCCTGATCGGCCTCTCGCCCGAGCCGCTGGTGTTCCTGGAAGGGCGCCAGGCCCGCATGCACCTGCTGGCCGGCACCCGTCCGACGGACCGCGCGGCGGAGCTCACCGGCAGCGCCAAGGACCGGGAGGAGCACGCCGTGGCCGTGGAGCAGGCGCGCCGCGACCTGGCGGCGGTCTGCGTGCCCGAGACCGTCGCCGTTGAAGCGTTCATGGGGCTGGAGCGGCACCCGGGCCTGGTCCATCTGGCCTCCCGACTCTCGGGCACCCTCAGGCCCGATGCGACGCCGGCCCAGCTCGTGGCCGCCTGCTTCCCTGCCGGGACGGTGGGCGGCATCCCCCGGGAGGAGGCGCGGGCGCTGATCGACAGGCTCGAGCCGTTCCCGCGGGGCTGGTACGCCGGCGCCGTCGGCGCCGTGCTGCCCGGCGGCGACCTGCAGCTCTGGCTCACCATCCGCAGCCTGGCCCTGGCGCGCGGCACCGCGCTGGTGCGCGCGGGCGCCGGGCTGGTGCCGGGCAGCGACCCCGCGGCAGAATGGCGCGAGTGCATGTCCAAGGCGCAGCGGGCCCTGGCCGCGGCCGGCGCCGCGCTCCCGCCCCCCGAGGAGGTGATGGCCGGTGATGACGCCGGCGGAGCTTGACGCGCACGTGCGGGAGATCGTGCGCTGGCACTTCAGCCCGGACACCGGCTCCCCGTACTGGCTGCGCAAGGCGGCGGACCTGTCCTTCGACCCCCTCTCGGAAGTGCGGGGGTTCGACGACCTGGCCCGCTTCCCCGCCGTGGCCGAGGAGTGGCGCTACATTCCCGCCGGCGACCTCATCCCGCGGGGCTGCAACGCGGCGTTCGACGTGTGGGAGACCGGCGGGACGACCGGGCCGCCCACACGCATCGTCGACGCCGAAGAGCGCACCCGGGGAATCCTGCGGGTCGACCGGATGCTGGACGAACACGGCTTCCCGCGCTCCGACGCCGCCACCCTGCCGGTCGACTCCCCTGGCCCGCGAGATCCCGCTTTGGGGCCCGGCCCGATCCACCGGGCCGGCACATCCCGGCCCGCGTGGCTTCACCTGGGGCCCACCGGCCCCCACCTGGTCGGCACCAACGTGGCCCGGCTCGCCCGGCTGCGGGGGATGCTCTACCACACGGTCGACCTGGACCCCCGCTGGGTGAAGCGGCTCTACCGGGAGGGCCGCGCCGACGAGGCCCGGCGCTACACCGCCCACCTGGTGGAGCAGGCCCTGGCGGTGCTCAGGACCCAGCAGGTAGAGGCGCTCTCGGCCACCCCGCCCCTGCTTCAGGCTCTGTGCGAACACCCGGAGGCGTATGATTTACTGGCGGCGCGGGTGAAGGGCATCATCTGGTTCGGCACCTCGCTCTCGCCCGAGGGGCTGCGCCTGCTGGAGGAAGAGCTGCTGCCGGAGGCGCGCTTCGTGGGCTGGTACGGCAACACCCTGATGGGCATCGCCTGCCAGCGCCCGCGCCGGGAGGGCGACGCCCACAACTGCGTCTTCTCCCCGCCAGGGCCGGCGGCGGTGGTGCGCGTGGTCGATCCGCAGAATCCCGCCCGCCGGGTCGCGCCGGGCGAGGCGGGCCAGGTGCGCATCAGCCTGCTGAACCGGGAGCTCTTCCTGCCCTGGCACCTGGAGCGGGACCGGGCCGTGCGGGTGGCGTGGCCGGGGTCGGCCGCGTGGGATGAGCTGGCGGAGGTCGCGCCGCTGGACGGCGGCGGCGCACGGGTCGAGGGGGTGTACTGAGGTGCGGGAGATTCCCATCTGGCGGGGCGGGCGCGAGCGCACCAGCCTGGATGTGCGCGTGCTGCGCGACTACCGGGGGGCGCCCCTGGCCAGGGTGGCTGCGGCCCCGTCGCTGCTCGTCCACCGTGCGGTCCGGGAGCTGCGGGAGGCGGCGGAAGAGCATAGCGACCTCCCCGCCCTGTGGGACGCGATCGCCGCGGCCGGCCGGCTGCTGGACACGGCCGAGCTCGGGGGTTGCTCGCCGGATGAGCACGCCCGCCTGGTCACCCTGGCCACGGGCGCACCCATCGCTGACAGCCGCCAGGCGCTGGCCGAGCTGGCTGCCGGGATGGCGGAGGTGCGGGGCGCGCTCCGGTGGCAGGCGCCCGGCGGCTCCCTGGAGCCTTTCATGACCAACCGGATCGAGCCCGCACCAGGCAAGTGCTGCGGCTGGGTGCCGGTGGGAAGGGTGCTGGGGTTTGTCGCGCCGTCCAACCACCCGGCGGTCCACCTGACCTGGGTGCTGGCCCTGGCGATGGGCTGGGCGGTGGCCATCCGGCCCGGCGCCGACGACCCCTTCACCCCCTGGCGGGTGCTGCTGGCCCTCAGGGAGGCAGGCTTCCCCGTAGAACGCATCGCCCTCCTGCCCGGCGGCCACGACCTGGTGCCCGCCCTGGTGGAGCACTGCGACCGGACGGTTGCCTACGGGGGGCCTGCCCTGGCGTCCCTTCTGGGGCGCGATCCCCGGGTGCTCTTCAACGGGCCGGGCCGGTCGAAGGTGCTGGTTGATGCCAACGCCGTCAACTCCGCCGGCCCCCCGGCCCGGTCCCAGGAGGCCGGGGCGACTTCGGCGGGCGGAGCGGCGGGGCCGGAGGACCCGGTCGGGTTCCTGGTGGAGTGCATCCTCCACGACGGCGGGCGCAAGTGCACCTGTGCCAGCGCCCTGCTGCTGCGCGGCGAGGCCCCTGGCCTGCTGGAGGCGGTGGCAGAACGGCTGAACCGGCTTCCCCTGCTGGACCCGCTGGATCCGGAGGCGCGGGTGCCCGCATGGAAGGACTTCGCGGCGGCCCGGCAGACCCCCGCCGGCGCCGTGGAGGCGGACGGCCTCACCTTCGTGCGCCCCGGGCTGGTCCTGGACGTCGATCCCGCGGACCCCCGCTTCGGCATGGAGCTTCCGGCTCCGTGGGCGACCGCGGCGCGTCTCCCGGAGGACGCCGACCCCCTGCCGCTGCTCCGGGGCTCCCTGGCGGTAACGCTGCTCACGAAAGACGCAGCGCTTGTCCGGCGCTGCCTCAGGGAGACGGCGATTCAGAAGCTGTTTGTCGGCCCGATCCCGCCGTGGCACACCGAGCCCGGGGCCCCCCACAAGGGCCGCCTGGCGGACTTCCTCTTCACGGCCAAGGCCTTTCGGGAGGCGGTGATCCCGTGGACCTGAGCGGCAAGCCATCCGTGACCGGCGGTTCCGTTGGGCTGGACGGGAAGAGAGCCCTGGTGACCGGCGCCTCGAAGGGGCTGGGCGCGGAGGTGGCCCGCCGGCTGGCGGAGGCGGGGGCGGACGTGGCGATTCACTACCACAGGGACCGGGCCGGCGCCGTGCAGACCGCAGCCGCCGTGCAGGCCTCGGGGCGGCAGTCGCTGGTGCTCTCCGCCGACCTCGCGCAGCCCGAAGAGGCCGAGTCCCTGGTCGCACACGTGCGCGACGCCTGGGGCGGGCTGGACCTGCTGGTCAACAACGCCGGCGTTGCCCCGGTGCTCCCGTGGGAGCAGATCGGCCCGGACCAGTGGGCCGCGGTGCTGGCGGCGAACCTGAGCGGCCCCTTTTACGTAATGCGGGCGGCCCTGCCGCTGCTGCGGCAGGGCCGGGATCCGGCGGTCGTCAACGTCGGCTCGGTGGTCAGCTTCAACGGCGGCGCGTTCGGCCCCGCCTACGCGGCCGCGAAGGCGGGGCTGGTGGGGCTCACCCGGTCTGCCGCCCGGGAGTGGGGGCCGCTGGGCATCCGGGTGAACTGCATGGCGCCGGGGCCCATCGAGTCGCCGCTGGCCCGGGCCCTGCCTGCGCCGGCCCTGGAGGCGATGAAGGCCCAGACCCCGCTCCGCCGCATGGGCACCTTCGCCGAGGTGGCCGACGCGGTGCTGTGGCTGCTCTCTCCGGCCGCAGCCTTCATCACGGGCCAGACGCTGGTGGTGGACGGCGGACGGGTGATGAACTGAGCAGCCGCATCCGTGGCGCACGGCGGCCGGGTGATGAACTGGGCGGCCGAATCCATGGCGCACGGCAGCCGGGTGATGAACTGGGCGGCCGCATCCATGGCGCACGGCAGCCGGGTGATGAACTGGGCGGCCGCATCCATGGCGTACGGCGGCCGGGCGACGATCTAGGTGGCGGGCTCCACCGGCTGCCGCAGGATGGTCTTCAGCCGCTCCGGCGCAGTGCGCCGGAAGTCGGAGAGGTAGACTTCGTGGTGGTGCCCCCGGGGCCTGTACCCCTGCTCGGCAATGAAGGCGTGCAGCCGCTCGATCACCGGTCCCTCCTCGGAGAAGGGGCCCACGTGGAGCACCTGCGCAGCCGTGCCTTCCGCAAAGCGCTCGAACCGCACGTCGAGAATCCGGGGATTCTGCTTCTTGGCCGCCGCCTGGGTACGGGCGGCGGCCACCTGCGCTGCGGTAAGCCCCTCAGGCATGCGGATCAGCAGCTGCCACTGCCACTGGTCGCGCGGGGTCCGGGCAAACGCCTCGGGCGGATCTGTCCACCACAGCCCCTCCAGGGGCGGCACCTTGAAGTCCTGGCCGGCGGCCTTCTGCTGGAACTTCAGGGTGTAGGCCAGGCCGTAGAGCGCCTCGATGGCCTGCTTGAACTCCGGGCTCTCGGGCGCGCCGACGCCGCTCAGGGTGAGGCACCAGGTGTCGGGCACTTCGACGATCTCGGGCTGCTTCTGGGCCTTGAAAAGCACTGGCGGGAACGTGACGGGCTGGGTCATGGCGGAGGCCTCCTTCGGGATGTACTGCAGGGGGCACCGGGCCGGGCATCCAGTGGCGGGTTGCCATCTCTCGCAGGTTGGTGTCGCGGGGCAGGAGGAGCCGGCGAAGCGAGAGGCGAATATACGTTCGCAAAACATATTCATGGAGGGACAATCGTGTGGCCGAAATTGCCCGCCCCCTATGACCTGGTCCTCAGAGACATCCTGGACGAGCTTTGGTAGAGGCCCGTGAAGGCGGTCTTGCTGGGCGGATCCGCGGTCAGCGGAAAGCTGAAGCCCCCGACGACCGATCTGGATGTGCTGGTGATCGACGACGGTCCCTGGACGATTCGCAGGGAGACGCGCCGGGGCGTGGAGGTCCACTGGACGACCGGGTCAGAGTCGGCATGGCGGGCCGTCCTGGAGAGGGAGGTCTCCACGCCGCTGGGCGCCAACATATCGCTGCTCGCGGGCAGCATGCCCCTGGCCGACCCGGACGGTATCAGCTTGCGGCTCATGTCCGAAGTGCGCACTCTCCATGACCAAGGGCCGCAGTTGAACACAGCATGGATGGAAACTCGCCGCCGGCACATCACAGAACTGGTGGTTGACCTGCTTCAGTCGCCGCTGGAAAGCCAGCCCTACATCTGCTCCCTCCTGGTCATTCTCACCGTGCCCAGCGCCTCCTCCTTCCAGGGTCAGTGGCAGCCTCGCCACAAAGAAGCGATGGAACTCCTCTCCCGGACCAACCCCGGTCTGTACGGTGCCATCGACCGCGCGCTGAGGGAGCACAGCGTTCAGGCGTATTCTGAGCTGAAGCACCAGATCGGCATACTGCTCGAGCCGGTCGGCGGCTGGGCAGGTCCTCACCTCTGATTGTAACCTAACCCAGCCGGTCTCCTGGCTCGTTCCGGGCAGAATATACCTTCGCCATCCGAAGAAAAATGCACATTTTGCCCGCTCGCCGGCCCGAAAGCCACGCCCAAAGGCTCACCAGCCGGCTCACCACCCCGGGACCAACCGCTTTCCCGGCTCGTTGCGGGCAGAATATACCTTCGCCATCCGAAGAAAAGTGCACATTCCGCCCGCTCGCCAGCCCGGCGCCACGCCCAAAGGCTCACCAGCCGGCTCACCACCCCGGGGCCAACCGCTTTCCCGGCTCGTTCCGGGCAGAAAATACCTTCGCCACACGAAGAAAAGTGCACATTCTGCCCGCTCGCCAGCCCGAAAGCCACCGGGCCAACCCTGCCCGCGAGCTCGCCAACCATCACCGATCAAGACAGCCCGAGGCCCGTTGGCATAAACCAACGGGCCTCGGGCCTGGTCATTTCGTGGCTACCCCGCCAACTTGCCCAGGTCGGCCGGAGCCGACAGCAGGCCGCCCAGGGCCTGGAGCAGGGCGTAGCGGTTCGCCCGCACCTTGTCGTCGTCCACGTTCACCCGCACCGTGTCCAGGAAGGCGTCCACGGGCGCCTTCAGGCGGGTGGCCATCCGGTAGAAGCCCCGGTAGTCGCCGGCGTCGTAGGCCCGCTTCATCTCGGGCCGCAGGTCCACGAAGGCGCCGTAGAGCTCCCGCTCGGCCGGCTCGGTGAACAGCTCGGGGTCGATGTCCGCGCTCACCGCCCCCGCCTCGTTCGCCTTGCCTGCGAGGTTGGCGACGCGCTTGAACGCGCCCGTCACAGCGGCGAACTCCGGCTCCTCCATCACGGCGGAAAGGGCCTCCGCCCGGTGGACGACGTCGGTGACGTCGCGGTAGCCCGCGGCCAGCACGGCGTCGATGACGTCGTACCGGATCTCCCGCTGCTCCAGCAGCACCTTCAGCCGCGCCCGGAAGAACTCCATCAGCTCGTTCTGGGTCTTGACGGCGTCCTCGCCAGGCAGCTTGTACTGCTCGATCGCCAGCGAGGCCAGCTTGGTCAGGTCAACCCGCAGCCCGTTCTCCACCAGGGTCTGCACCACGCCCTGGGCGGCGCGGCGCAGGGCGAAGGGGTCCTGTGAGCCGGTGGGAATCATGCCGATGGAGAAGTAGCCCGCCAGGGTGTCGAGCTTGTCCGCCAGGGCGACGGCGATGCCCGGGCCGGTGCGCGGCAGGTCGTCGCCCGCGCCGCGGGGCAGGTAGTGCTCGTAGATCGCCTCGGCCACGGCGGGATCGCCACCCTGCTGCAGCAGGTACTGCTTGCCCATGTAGCCCTGGACCTCCGGGAACTCGAAGACCATCCGCGTCATGAGGTCGGCCTTGCAGAGCCAGGCGGCCTGCGCGGCCTGCTCCTGCTCGGCGGGCGGCAGGCCCAGCGCCTGGCTGATCGGCCGCGCCAGGGCGACCAGCCGCTCGACCCGCTCGAACTGCGTGCCCAGCTTCTCCTGGAACACGGCCTCCTTCAGCCGGGCGTTGAACGCCTCCAGGGGCTGTTTGCGGTCCTCGTCCCAGAAGAAGCGCGCGTCGGCCAGCCGGGCGGCCAGCACCTTCTCGTTGCCTGCCCGCACGATGTCCAGGTGCTCCTCGCCGCCGTTGCGCACCCCGATGAAGTAGGGCAGCAGCTCGTCGGAGTCCTCCGCCTTGTATACGGGGAAGTAGCGCTGGTGCTCCTTCATGGTGGTCACCAGCACCTCGGCGGGAACCTCCAGGTACGCCGGGTCGAAGGAGCCCGCGAAGGCGGTGGGCTGCTCCACCAGCCAGGTCAGCTCCTCCAGCAGGTCCTCGTCGCGCCGCACGTGACCGCCCAGCCGGGCCGCCGCGGCGGTCACCTGGTGCCAGATGTCCTGCTTGCGCGCGCCCTGATCCACCATGACGTAGGCGCCATTGACCTTCACAAAGTATTCGTCGGCGTCCTTCACCTGGATCGGCTCAGCCGGGCCCAGCACGCGGTGGCCCCGGGTGGTGTTCACCGTTTCGATGCCGTCCACGTCAAACGGCACCCTCCAGTCGCCCAGCATGGCCAGAATCCACTTGATCGGCCGGGCGTAGCGGATCTCACGGTCTGCCCAGCGCATGGCCTTCGGCCAGTGGATCGACGTGACCAGGCCGCTCAGCAGCGGCGGCAGCACGGTCTCCACCGGCTCTCCCGTGATCAGCTTGCGGGCGTACAGGTACTCGCCGCCCTTCTCATCGGGGCGGACCTCCAGGTCCTCCACCGCCACCCCCTGCCCCTCGGCGAACTTCCGGGCGGGCACGGTGGGGTTGCCTTCGGCGTCGAAGGCGATCTTTTTCGGCGGCCCCTTCACCTCCATCACCACGTCGCGCTGCTGCACGGCGAGGTTGCGCACGTACAGCACCAGGCGGCGCGGGGTGCCGAAGACGTCGACCAGCTCGTAATCGAGCCGGGCCTCCTCCAGGACCCGGGCCGCGTTCGCCTTCAGCTGCTCCAGGGCCGGCGCGCAGAACCGGGCGGGAATCTCCTCGGTGCCGATCTCGAGAATGAGGTTGCGGGTCTCAGCCATGGCTACTTCCCTCCCTCCGCAGTCTGGGGCTGGCCCTTCGGATCGGGGCCGGGGCCCCGCCCGCCGGCGCCGAAGCGCGACGCCCAGGTGGGCCGCTCCGCCAGCGGCTTCAGGAGCGGGAAGCCCAGGGACTCCCGCATCTCGATGTAGGCCTTCGCCGCCGCCCGGGCCAGGTTGCGCACACGGAGGATGTACCCCTGCCGCTCGCTGACGGCGATGGCGCCGCGGGCGTCCAACAGGTTGAAGGTGTGCGAGCACTTGAGGATGTAGTCGTAAGCCGGGTGGACCAGCGGCGGGTCCAGGGCCAGCAGCCGCTTGGCCTCAGCCTCGTACATGCCGTAGAGCTGGAACAGCATCTGGGTGTCGGCCTGCTCGAAGTTGTAGACCGAGTGCTCCCACTCGGAGCGCTCGAACACGTCGCCGTAGCGCAGGTGCTCGTTGTACATGATGTCCCAGACGTTGTCCACGCCCTGAATGTACGAGGCCAGCCGCTCCAGTCCCAGCGTGATCTCAACGGAGACGGGCTTGCACTCAAAGCCGCCCACCTGCTGGAAGTAGGTGAACTGGGTGATCTCCATGCCGTCACACCAGACCTCCCAGCCCAGGCCCCACGCGCCTTGGCTCGGCGCCTCCCAGTTGTCCTCCACGAAGCGGATGTCGTGCTTCCGGGGGTCGATGCCGATGCGCTCCAGCATCTCCAGATAGATTTCCTGGATGTTCTCCGGAGACGGCTTCATGATCACCTGGTACTGGAAGTAGTGCTGCATGCGGTTCGGGTTCTGGGCGTAGCGGCCATCGGCCGGGCGGCGGCAGGGCTCGATGTAGGCCACGTTCCACGGCTCGGGCCCCAGGGCCCGGAAGAAGGTGCTGGGGTTGAAAGTGCCGGCGCCCTTCTCGATGTCGTACGGGTGCTGGATGATGCACCCCTGCTCGGCCCAGAACTTGTCCAGGGTCAGGACGAGATCCTGAAAGTACATGTGCGGTCCTCCTTCGCAACCGGGGGGCCGATGCGAAAAGGCTCTCGCCCCGGGCCACCCCATGCATGTGGCCAGGGACGAGAGCCTCTGCGTGCTCCCGCGGTTCCACCCTGATTGGCGCCCGGGCGGGCGCCCACCTCTGCCGTGATGCGGTTTTCGCTCCCGGGCGCCCTTCCCCGTGCCTGCCCGCCCTGCTCGCACCAAGTACAGGGCTCTCTGCCGGAGCCGGCTGGCGGGTACTCCTCCCGTTCCTCGCTAGCAATAGATGCTAGCAACTCAGGCCTGGCGTGTCAAGGGGATCTGAACCACGGCGGCCGGCGAATGCCACCTGCCCTGGAACATCAAAACATGATCAGAACACATGCAGGATGTTCGCCTACGGTAAAGAAACTCATGTAAAGAAACTCAACGGTAAACGAAACTCACAGGCACGGTTCAGCAGCGAACACCTGCACAGGCCCTCAGCGGTCGCGGGGGTGGCTCCTCTCGCTGTGGACTGTTGCACGGCGCCCGCCCTGCTCCCGACAGCGAGCCATTCCCACCTGCTGGAGGTCTTTTTGTGCTTAAGACGAGTATTTTGATGATCGCGCTCCTCGGTATGCAGCCAGCCCCAGCGGACGCACCGGTTCAGCCCAGTACGGTCCCTGCAGTGTCGTCACCCTCTCAGGCGCCGGAACTCCCCGAGCCTCCCCCTGAGGACGCAGCCCCGGAACGGGTCCCCGTTCTCCTCTATCACCACCTGGACCCTGAGGCAGACGGGATCAACGGGGCCGTGATCAGCCCCGCGGCCTTCGCGGCCCAGATGGCCTGGCTGGCGGAAAACGGCTACACCGCCATCGACACAGGTCAGCTGGCGGCCTGGCTGCTGGCGGATGGCGCCCTGCCGCCCAAGCCGGTTCTGATCTCGTTTGATGACGGCTACCGCTCCGTCTATGAGCATGCCTACCCGATCCTGCGGGAGTACGGCCTGAAGATGACGCTCTTCCTGACGGCCGGCAAGGTCGGGACGCGCCCCGGCATCTACGACTACATTACCTGGGACGACATCCGCGAGATGCAGGAGGCCGGCCGCCTGGATCTGCAGTCCCACACCTACGATGCGCACTACCTGGCAGACGGTCAGGCCGTCCTCACCGTGTGGGATCGGGAGCAGATTCAGGCGGACTCGTCAAGGCTTGCACGTGCGTTCCAGGATCACGGAATCGCACCCGCCCGTGCCTATGCCTATCCCTACGGCGCCTACGATGAGGAGGTCGTGGCGGCGGTGGCGGGCGACGGCTTTGACCTTGGCTTCACCGTAGCAGAGGGGATGGTTGAGCGGGGCAGCGACCGGTACACCCTGCCGCGCCTGACCGTCTTCCCGTGGACTTCCATGTGCGCCTTTCAGGCGATGGTGACCGGCGAAGACCGGGCGGTCGTCTGCGCCCGGCCGCCCGCCGATGCCGGGTCCTATTGATGCAGCAGTGCGCACCGCAGGCCAGGAGCCAGGGCAGGCTCCTGGCCTTTCTCTGCCGCCGGCGTGCCGGCCGTCGATGGAGGGAACTCTCCGCCCGGTGATGAACCTATTATGCTGTTCGAAAACAAATGGAAGATCGGAGGGTTATCGTTGCGTCGCTTCATCGCCATCATACTTGCTGCATTTATCGCCCTGGCCGGCGTGCCGCGCGCGGAAGCCAGCAGCTACTGGCCATACGTGGATCGCGGAAACGCCGCCGAACAGGCCGGCGACCTGCAAACCGCCGTCGCCGAGTGGAAACAGGCGCTTCCGCTCATCGAGGACAGCGGCGAATTCAACATGTGCGGGGTCTATGCCCAGAAGATCGCCCGGGCCCTCGATCAGTGGGGCGAGTACGACGGGGCCATCGCCTACTACCAGAAAGAGATTTACTGCTGGGAGAAGGCCGACGAACTGGCAGGCACCAACGAACGGGAAGACTGGATGCGCTGGGACCGGATGCGTATGGAGCAGATCATCCCGCGGCTGGAGGTGTTCGTGGCCCGTCCCACGGCCGGCCTGGAGCCCACGAACCTGGCCAAGCACGAGCCCCCGTTCGGCGCGCTGATCGGAGGGACCGTTGACCGGGATCCCGCCGTCTACGACGACCTGGACAGAGCTGCGGCCACGTACGGCAAGCCGTACGGCATGGTCATGGTCTACAACACGGTGGCCGCGTACGACTACCTCAACGTGTCCACCAAGGTCCTCGAGACCGGCGTCCCGCTGCAGATCGCCTGGCAGCCCGAATACGGGCTGAACTCCGTAACCGAGTCCGTGGTGCGCGCCTACGCCAGGGAGCTAGCCGAGTACGGCCAGCCGGTCTACCTCCGTTTCGGCAATGAGATGAACGGCAGCTGGGTCAAGTGGTACGGCGACCCCGAGCTGTACAAGCAGAAGTTCCGGCTGGTGGCCCGCATCATGCGGGAGGAAGCGCCCAACGTGGCGATGGTCTGGGCCCCCAACTACGTGGGCGCCGATTACATGCCCTACTACCCGGGCGACGAGTGGGTCGACTGGGTCGGCGTCAGCGCGTACCACGACGCCTATTTCCTGGCCGATATGAACCAGAGCGACATGATGAACGGCCTGTACTACCAGGGCCAGAAGGCGAATCCGCTGGATAAGTTCAAGGAGATCTACGAGCGCTTTGCGGACCGGAAGCCCATCATGATCGCGGAGACGGGCTACAACCACTCCAACAACACTCCCGCCGCCAGGGAGGAAGGTCTCCCCATCTACGACTCCTCCGAGTGGGCGGCCCAGACGGCCCGCTACGTCTATGCGTACCTCCCCATGGTCTATCCGCGCATCAAGATGGTGGGCCACTTCAACAATCCGCGGACCGGCGACAAGGCGGCCTACACCATGTCGCAGAGCGAGCCCCTCCTGAACGCCGTCCGCGAGGCCATCGCCGACGACTGGTACCTCTCCGGCCTCGACCAGGTCCCGGAGACCTACTGGCACCCCATCGAAGAAGCCACCCTGCACGGCAAGACCCGCGTGGCCAGCTACGTGTGGCTGGGCGACCGCGGCCTCGGCCGGGTGGAGTACTGGCTGGACGGCGACCGGGTGGCGACCAGCTACCAGGTTCCCTACACCGCCGACATCGACCTGACCGGCCTCACCGGGGAGCACACGCTCACGGTGAAGGCGTTCGACAAGGCCGGTAACCTGGCCGCCGAGCGGGAGTTCCGGTTCGACGCCTCCACCGTCAAGGTGAAGCTGGACGGCCGGGTCCTGGACTTCGTCAAGCAGCCGGTGAATGAACACGACACGGTCCTGGTCCCCTTCCGGGCCATCACCGAGGCACTGGGCGCCCAGGTGGACTGGGATGCGAAGACCCGCACGGCCATTGCCCGGAAGGACGGCACGGAGCTGCGGCTCACGATCGACGACCCCGTGCCCGTCCTCAACGGCAAGCGGCTGGATCCCCTGCAGGCGCCGGCCCGCAACGTGGACGGCCACACCATGGTTCCTGCCCGTGCCATCGCCGAGGCCTTCGGCATGAAGGTCGGCTGGGACGGCCAGACCCGGACCGTGCTCATCGACTCGATCGAGCCTGCCGATGAACACGGGCCCTCCGACGGGGACCGGCCCGCCGGGCAATCCGGCGCTGCGGACGCGCAGGACGCCCACTAGACATCCGACGCCAAAGCGGCCGGAGCCCCCATCCAGGGGTCCGGCCGCCTCCGTCTCCCCGGCCTCATCCTCTCCGCAGCCCCCGCAGGCGGAAGCCCTCGGCCAGCAGGTGGAAGGCGGCCGCCGAGAGCCCCAGGGCCAGGCCCGGGTAGAAGGGAATCCAGGGCGAGCCCAGGATGGCGTGGCGGTTCGCCCCCAGCATCTGCCCCCACTCGGGCAGGTACTCGATGTGGCGCACCCACCCGTCGCCGCGCACCGCCACGGTGCCTCCCACGTAGATGCCGAACACCGCCAGCTGCCCCATCAGCAGCAGCACCCACGCCATCTCCGAGGAGAGCATCACCGCGACGTCGGCGCGCATCAGCGGCAGCACGTGGCGCAGCAGAATGCGCCGCGGGGTGGCCCCCAGGGCCCGGGCGGCTTCCACGTGCGGCATGACCAGGATCTCCTCGGTCCGCCGGCGCACCTGCTCGGCCATGCGCGGGGCGCCGGAGAGGACCAGCATGGCCACGTAGACCGCCAGCCAGCCCGTCTCGCCCGGAAGGAGCCAGCGCAGTCCCCCCAGGGTCATGGCGACCAGGGCCAGGGCAGGGATGGAGCCGAAGCCCACCGCCAGGGTCTGGACGAGCCGGCCTGCGCGCCCCCCGAGCCATCCGGCCCGCAGGCCCGCCGGCAGGGCCACCGCGGCCCGCAGGAAGATCACCGCCGCCGCCAGCCCCAGGGTGTACCGGGCCCCGTAAACCACGCGGGAGAGCAGATCCCTTCCCACCATGTCCGAGCCCAGCACGTAGCCGAACTCCCCCGGGGCGAAGGGCGCCAGACGAAGCCGCTTCCCTTCCATCTGCATGTAGGCCCCCAGGTGCGGATCCGGCAGCGAGACGACCTCCGGGAGCACCAGCAGCACGGCAAGACCCATGGCCAGCAGCAGCCCCAGCAGCAGCGGCAAGTTCAGCCGCCTCATCCGGCGCCCCCTCCCTTCAGCAGGGGGTTGGCCATGGCGCGCAGCGTGACGGCCAGCCCGTCCATCACCACGAACCACGCGCAGAAGATCAGCCCGATGGTCGCGACCACATGGGGCTGGCCGTAGCTGAGCCCGCGCATCAGCCCCGACCCGATGCCGTAGTGGTTGGTCAGCACCTCCACCACCAGCTGGCTGGAGAGGGTGACGTTGAGCATCGCCGGCATGCCGTTCAGGGCCCGGGGCAGCGCGCCCCGCATCGCGTGCTTGAGCACCACCAGCACCTCGGGCACCCCCTTGGCCCGGGCGGTGCGGATGTAGTCCTCGCGCATCGCCTCATCCAGCGCGGTCGAAATCAGCCGGGCCGTGTAGGCCATGGGGATGATCGACAGAGCCACCAGCGGCAGGATCCACCCCCGCTCGCCGCCCTGCACCCCCAGCACCGACCAGAGGCGGACGCCAAAGTTCCGGTAGGACCAGATGGTCAGCATCTGCCCCAGCAGAATCAGCAGGAAGTCCGGCACCGAAACGCCCAGGACCGAGAGCCCCAGCGAGAAGGCGCGGGCGCCGCGGCTGCCCAGCACCAGCCCGCCCAGGAGCAGGCCCAGGACGATGCCCGTCAGCAGGGCCGCGGCGAAGAGCTGGAAGGAGAGCCACCAGGTCTCCCGGAGCAGGGGCAGCAGCGGCAGGACGCTCTGCGCCGTGCCGTACCAGCGCTGCACCGTCAGGTCGCCGGCCAGCAGCCCTTGCAGGTAGGTCACAATCCCCTCCCGGTACTGCGCCGGCGACCAGCTGTAAGTGAACTGGGCGCCCGCGTCGGGCACCGGCTCGATCCGGAATTTCTGTGTCGCGTCGGTCCGGACCTCTCCCAGGCTCCCGGGCGGGGTGTACTCGCCGGTGACCACCACGCCCTCCGGCAGCATGGCCACCAGCACCACGATCACGGCGGAAAGGCCCAGAAGCCCGATGCGCACGCCCCAGTCTTTCACCACCGAAGACCACAGCCCCATGAGTTCGACTTCACCTGCGCTTCGTGTTCCGTAGAAAACGGCCTGTCAGGCGCCCGCGGTCAACCTATCTGAGCTGCAAATCCCGTTCCCGCAGCCCCTCCGCGAGAAGGTGGAAGGTGGCCGCGGAGAGGCCCAGGGCCAGCCCCGGGTAGATCGGCAGCCAGGGGTACTGCAGCAGGAAGGCGCGGTTCGTCCCCAGCATCTGTCCCCATTCTGCCATGTACTCAACAGTATACACATTGCCAGTAATGGTCTCGATCTGCACCTCACCGCCCGGGTGGATGCCGAACAGGGCGAGCTGCGCCATGATCATGAGGACCCAGGCCATCTCGGACGGCGCCATGACCAGCAGGTCGCCCCGCATGACGGGCAGCACGTGGCGCCAGACGATCCGCGCCGGGCGGGCGCCGATCGCCTGCGCAGCCTCCACGTGCGGCATCAGGATGATCTCCTCGGTCCGCCGCCGCACCTGCTCGGCGATGCGGGGTGCGCCGGCCAGACCCAGCATCGCCACGTAGGCCATCATCCATCCGCCGCTGCCGGCGAGGAGCGGCCACACGCCCCGCATCGCGATGAACACCAGGACCAGCGTCGGAAGGGAGCCGAACCCGGTGGCAGCGGCCTGCACCGCCCCGGCGAGCCAGCCCCGCCGCCATCCGGCCCACAGGCCCGCCGGCAGCGCTGCGGCAAAGCGGATGAGGCTGATGGCCAGGGCGAGACCCAGCGTCGTGCGGGCGCCGTGGACGAGGCGGGACAGGTAGTCGCGGCCCACCAGGTCGGAGCCCAGCGGGTAGCCGAGCTGTCCCGGCCGGTACGGCGGAGCCGCCAGCCGCGTCCCCTCGAACTGCAGCAGCACGCCCTGCTGGGGATGGGGTAGATCATAGAAGACGGGCAGCACCAGGAGCAACCCGAGGCCGGCGAGCATGACGAGTCCGATGACGAGGGAAGGGGGAATGCGCCGCATCACGACCCCTCCCTCAGGCGCGGATTGGCCAGGATGCGCAGGGTGTTGGCCAGGCCGTCGACGAGGCCGAACCAGATGCAGAAGACGAGCCCCGTGGTGGCCACCAGCCGCGAGGACCAGCCCGACATCAGGGCGGCCCCGAGGCCGCTGACGTTGGTGAGCACCTCGATCACGACCAGGCTGGAGAGCGCGATGCTGATCATGGCCGGCAGGCCTCCCAGCACCCGCACCAGCACGTTGCGCAGGCCGTGCTTCACCACCACCGTGATCTCCGGCAGGCCCTTGGCCCGGGCGGTGCGGATGTACTCCGCCCGCATCACCTCGTCGAGGCCGCTGGCCACCAGCCGCGCCGTATAGGCCATGGGCCCCAGGCTCAGAGCCAGCAAGGGCAGGAGCCACCCCCGTTCGCCTCCGTCGGGGCCCAGCACGGAGTACAGCCGCACCCCGAACTCCCGGTGCGTGAAGATGGTCAGCATCTGAAGCAGAAGGACCGCCAGGAAGTCGGGCACCGCCATGCCTGCCACGGAAAGGCCCAGGGATGCCCCCCGCAAGGCCCCCCGGCGCAGGCTCAGGAGGCCGAGAAGCACCCCCGCGCCCATTCCCAGCCCCAGGGCCCGGGAGAGCAGGCGCAGCGAGACCAGCGCGCGCTCCCGCACCTGGGGCAGCACGGGCTGCGGGATGTACACCGGACCCGTGTCCCGCCACTGATAGGCGTGATCGATCACCTGGCCCGTGATCAGCTCGCGCAGATACGTCATCACCGCGCTCCCGTACTGGGAAAACGACCAGTGGGCGCGCGCCCGTGCGGCCTCACCGGGTGCAGGCTGGATGATGAAGTGCTGCATGGGCTCAGTCCGCTCGCTCCAGACCACACCCAGCGGCAGGCCGTCGCCTTCCACCCAGACGACGCCGGCGGGGAGCCAGGCCAGGGCGATCACCAGCATCCCGGCGGCCAGCATCATGCCGAGGCGGCTGAACCAGAGGCGAATGAGATTCTGCATGTGGATCACCTCTCAGCCTCGGATCGTCGATTTCCTCATAGGACGGACATCAGTTTCGAACCGTTCGATACATCGAATTCCCATGCCTTGTCATAGTACCCGGACAGAAAGGGCGGGCCCCGGCTGCACCCACAGCCGGGACCCGCCCTCCGCCGCGGTTCAGCCGCTTCACGGGTTAGACCGCAGCGTGTCCAGGAATTCCTTCGATTTGAGCCGCCGCTCGGTGCGGGCGAGGATGTAGGCGGTGAGCGCGCGGTCGATTTCGGCCGCGACCTCGCCCGAGAGGCGGATCACATGTGCGCGGCGGATGTCGCCGTCCAGGAGCCGCTTCATGCTTTCGAGGGCCCCCAGCGAGAGCCGCATCGCCCCCTCACCCTCCGCCGAGCACTGCGGGCAGAGCACCCCGCCGAGCACCGGCGCAAAGCGCACGGCGCCGCCCTGCTGCACCTCCTCGGCGCCGCAGCCGACGCACTCGGTCAGGCTCGGGCGGAAACCGAGCATCGAGAGGAGCTTCAGTTCGAAGGCCCGCAGCAGCGGCTCGGGGGCCCGGTCGGGCTCGTTGAACAGGTGCAGGCTGGTCAGGAGCAGAAGATACGGCGCTTCCTGCCGCTGCCGCTCGGGCAGCAGGGCGTCGATGAGCTCGCACGCGTACGTGGCGTAGGCCATGCGCACCAGATCCTCCCTGAGCTGCCGGAACGATTCGACGATCTCCACCTGACTCAGGGTGTCGAGGCTGCGGCCGGAGAACAGCTGGGCCCGCACGTGCGAAAAGAGCTGCGTGGCGGCAGCGAAGCGATTGCGGGGGCGCCTGGCGCCCCGGGCCACCGCCTCCACCTTGCCCTCCTCCCGGGTCAGGAGCACCACGATCTTATCGGCTTCCTGAAAGTTGCGCACCCGAATGACGATGCCATCTACGTTATACAGTGCCACGTGGCCACCTCCGCCGTCATGCACTCATCATAACACGTCGATGTGATAGCGGTCACTTTACGCCCGGGGCTCAGCGGGGATACTGAGAATAAGTCTCAAAGCAATTGGAGGGGCTCACCATGTCTTCACCGCCGCGGCCGAATCCGGTCCGCTTCCCCCTGCTGCTTCTCGGCATCTTCACCCTGCTCGCGGCGCTGTGGGCGGGCATGCTCCGCATCGGGCTGACCCTGCCCCCCCTCACCCCCACGCTCTCGGGAGGCCACGGCCCGCTGATGATCGCCGGCTTCCTGGGCACCGTCATCGGCCTCGAACGGGCCATGGCGATGGGCCGGGCCTGGATGTTCGCCGCGCCCGCCCTGGCGGCCCTGGGCGGACTCCTGATCATCTTCGGCGCGCCCCCTGTGGCCGGCGCCCTCAGCATCACACTGAGCAGCGTGGTGCTTATCCTTCTCTTCATCCAAATTGTCCGGCTGCAGCCTGCCCTGTTCAACTACGTGCTGACCCTCGCGGCGGCGGTGTGGCTGGGCGGCAACCTGTTCTGGCTCTTCGGCACGCCCATCACCCACGTCGTCCCGGCATGGGCGGGCTTCCTCGTCCTGACCATCGCCGGCGAGCGGCTGGAGCTCACGCGGCTGCTCCGCATCAGCCGGGCCGGTACCGCTGCGCTCCTGATCGTCCTGGCTGTGGTCGTCGCGGGCGCGTTTATCGCACCGGGGAACTACAGCCTGGGCTGGCGGGTCACCGGTCTCGGCCTGGCCGCCGTCTCTCTCTGGCTCCTGCAGTACGACATCGCCCGGCGCACCGTGCGCGCGCAGGGGCTGACCCGCTTCATCGCGCACTGCATGCTGCTGGGCTACTTCTGGCTGCTGGCGGGCGGCCTCATCGCGCTCTGGCACGGCTTCATCTACGGCGGCGTCTACGACGCGGCGCTGCACGCGCTCTTCCTCGGCTTTGTCTTCAGCATGATCTTCGGCCACGCGCCGGTGATCTTCCCGGCGGTGCTGGGGGTGCGCATGGTGTTCACCCCCTGGTTCTACAGCCACCTGATCCTGCTGCACCTCTCCCTGCTGCTGCGGGTCGGCGCGGGGCTGCTGGAGTGGCTGCCCGGACGCCAGTGGGCGGTCGTCCTGAACGTTGTCGCCCTGCTCCTGTTCCTGGCCAACACCGTGCGCTCTGTGCGCCGGAAGCCGGGCCATCCCCAGTCGGCTACATAGCTAGATATACTCTGTTGCATATGCGTGACTGTCATGCTATAACGAAAGATGAAGAAGTATCGCGGAGGTGGGGGTGCTTCCCACCTCTGTCCACATATTCACGCCCTGAGGTGAAGGGAGTGAGAGGGTGGCACGGAACAGCCCACTCGAGCAGAAGAAGCGATCGCTTCTGCTCCTCGCGCTTCCTGTTGCCTCAGCAGCGGCGCTGATTGAATGGCTGCTCCTCAGAAGCAGCGGCCAGGAAGCGTCGGGCCTGCTCCTCGCCGGGGCCGCCCTCACCCTCCTGCTGGCCCTGCTGCTGTGGCGCCGCAGGCGGAGCCTGCGCTTCGTGGAGGCCGTCCTGACGGCGGGCATCGCCGTCGGGCTGTTCACGCTGCTCTACCTGGGCCTGTTCTCCGCCGACTCCGTGGCCCTCCGGCGCTTTGCCAGCCTGAGCCCGTGGGTCTCCGTCTCGCTGGTCGGCCTGATGCTGATCGTCGGGACCCGGCGGGCGGCCTGGATCGGAACGGCCATCTACCTCGGCCTGCTCGCCCTGGGCCTCGTCCACCTGTACAGGAGCGGCCTGGAAGGCGCGCATCCGATCCTGTTCGGGCCGCTGGCGCAGTTCTACCTGGCCAACGCCGTGCTGCTCTGGCTCCTGTTCGCCTGGTCGGAGATCCAGCAGCAGTACCACCAGACCCGCAAGATCGCCCAGTCCCTGGCCAACCTGGCCCACACGGATCCCCTGCTGGGCATTCCCAACCGGCGGCAGATGTACGCGCTCATCGAACAGGAGATCCGCTGTGCGGAAGAGGGCGGACAGCCCGCCACGATGATCATGTTCGACGTGGACCGCTTCAAGCAGGTGAACGACACCTACGGCCACGAGACGGGCGATGCGGCGCTGCGCGCGGTCACCACCGAGGTGCGCCAGGCCCTGCGCGCCACCGACACGGTGGGGCGGTGGGGCGGCGACGAGTTCATCATCCTCGCCCGTGTGAACGAGACCGCGCAGGCTTACCAGCTCGCCCAGCGAATCGCTGAGGCCGTTCACCAGAAGCTCGGCGAACGCTTTCTGCGGGTGACCATCAGTCTCGGTGTTGCGCCGTACCATCCCGGAGATACGGTGGAAGCGTGGGTCAACCGGGCGGACGCTGCGCTTTACCGGGCCAAGGAGTCCGGCCGCAACCGGGTGGTGGTGGGCTCTTAACGCGAGCCTCCTGACATGCGCGGCCCCCGTGACGCCTGTCACGGGGGCTTCATCATTTCGCGGACGCTGTCCACGCGTCAGGACCCGGGCTCCTCGGAGAGCCCGGCCAGGATGGCAACGCCGGCGCTCGCGCCGATGCGGGTGGCCCCGGCCTCGATCATCGCCAGTGCGGTGGCGAGGTCCCGCACGCCGCCGGAGGCCTTCACCCCCATGTCGGGACCCACGGTGCGGCGCATGAGCGCGACATCCTCCACGGTGGCGCCGCCGGTGCCGAACCCGGTGGAGGTCTTGACGAAGTCGGCGCCGGCCTCCTGGGCGAGCTGGCAGGCGATCACCTTCTCCTCGTCGGTCAGCAGCCCTGTCTCGATGATCACCTTGACCAGGGCCTCACCGGAAACGGCCGAAACCACCGCCCGGATATCGTTCAGCACCACATCCCGCCGGCCGGACTTCAGCGCGCCCACGTTGATCACCATGTCGACTTCCCGGGCCCCGCGGGCCACGGCATCCTCCGCCTCGACGGCCTTGATCTCGGTGCGGCTGGCTCCCAGCGGGAAGCCGATGGTCGTGCCGACCCGCACATCGGTCCCTGCGAGCAGTTCCGCGCACAGCGGCACCCAGTACGGGTTGACGCAGACCGCCATGAACTGGTGCTCCCGCCCCTCGTCGCAGAGCCGGCGAATCTGCGCTTCGGTCGCATCGGGCTTCAGCAGCGTGTGGTCGATCATCCGAGCCAATTCTCTGCGCGTCATGCGCCTGGCGTCCATGGGCGACAACCTCCTCTATTGCCGGGCGGCAACCTCTGGTCCGTAGTTTTTGCTGATCGATGGGGAGATTCGCCGGCGGCGCAATGATCACCTGCAAGAGTGTGCCATCGCTGGAAACGGCCACGCGGTTCTGGAAGGTATGTAGCATTTTAGCCATACATTATACATGGACGTATTTTGCTGACATGCGTTACGCTAGAAAACGACTTCGGACGCCCACACACGCTGAATTCCTCATTCGGAAGCGGGGGACCCAGGTTCATCAGGGGCAAAGCGCAGTGCAACCGCTGCCCGGGCGACACTCCTGCCGCCCGCGTCCGACAGCTAACCCCGTAAGCGTTGCAGGAGGAGGCCACCTCCTCCCTTCTGTGGCATCGCCAAGTCACGACAGAAAAAGGAGGAGCGAAACATGAAGTTCACCAGGCTTACGGGGCTCGCCATGGCCCTCGCCGTGACCGCCGCTGCACTCACCATGTCTGCTCCGGCCTCAGCCGCCACCACATACATCACCACCTGCCAGGCGCCTGTGCGCCACAACGCCTCGAACCGGCTGAACCGCTACTTCACGTGGCTCAACCTGCGGTGGTCTGCTCCGCAGACCACCGCCCAGCAGCCGCAGCCGAAGATGCAGCAGCCTGAGGCGCAGCAGCCCCGGCAGCCCGAGGTCCAGCAGCCCGTGCAGCCGGCGGAGCCCCAGGCCCAGCTCCAGGCCGACGGCCTGACCGCCGCCGAACAGCAGATGCTGAACCTGGTCAACCAGGAGCGGGCCAAGGCCGGTCTCCAGCCCCTGCAGGCTGACCTGGAGCTGACGAAGCTGGCGCGGATGAAGGGCCAGGACATGATCAACCGGGGCTACTTCGACCACAACTCGCCCACCTACGGCTCGCCGTTCGACATGATGAAGGCCCACGGCGTCTCGTACCGCACCGCGGGCGAGAACATCGCCGGCAACCAGACGGTCGAGCGGGCCCACACCGCTCTGATGAACTCGTCCGGCCACCGGGCGAACATCCTGAACGCCAACTACACCCACGTCGGTATCGGCATCGTCGAGGGTGGCCCGTACGGGATGATGTTCACCCAGATGTTCGTGGGACGGTAAACCGCGAAGACGCCCAAGGCCCCGTCAGTCACATGACTGGCGGGGTTTGGTCACTTACCGCCAACCTTCCACCCCTGCTGCGCCGGCGCGGCAGGGGTCTTTCATTTTGCTCTCGTCAGGACCGCTTCAGACCCCACGCACTAGTACCGCCATGCTTGTGAAATGGCTCACATACTATCCGAAAGGAGACTGCCGCTTCTGTTCCACAAGCGTTACGGTAGTACAAGAACGCTCATTTCTGTCGAAAGGGGGATCCGGGTGCACATCGTTGTATGCGTCAAGCAGGTGCCGGACAGCCGGGAGATCCGCATCGACACCAAGACCGGCACGCTGATCCGCGAAGGCGTTCCCTCCATCGTGAACCCCTACGATCTGCACGGTCTCGAAGCCGCCCTCCAGCTCAGGGAGCAGCACGGCGGACGCGTAACCGTGATCACCATGGGGCCGCCGATGGCGGAGAAGGCCCTGAAGGAGACGATCAGCCTGGGAGCTGACGACGCCGTGCTGGTCACGGACCGGAAGTTCGGCGGGGCAGACACCCTGGCGACGTCGTACGTGCTGGCCGAGGCCATCCGGAAGGCCGCCGACACCTGGGGACCGGTGGACCTGGTGATTGCCGGAAAGCAGACCCTCGACGGCGACACCGGCCAGGTGGGACCGGGCATCGCCTGCCGGCTGGGCCTGCAGCAGCTCACCTACGTGGAGAAGATCGTGGCCGTCGAAGGCCGCCGGATCCGGGTGGAGCGCCGCCTGGAAGACGGGCTGGAGGTCGTGGAGACCAGCCTGCCCGCGCTGCTCACCGTTCTGAAGGAGATCAACACGGTGCGCCGGGCGTCGCTCCCGGGCATGATCGCCGCCGCCCGGTACAAGCCCATCGTCTGGACCGTGGCCGACTTCCCCGACATCGACGTCACGAAGATCGGCCTCAAGGGCTCGCCCACCGTCGTTTCCCGGTCGTGGGTGCCCGAGGTCAGGAAGGTCGACACCACCTACGTGGACGGGGCCGCGGAACTCTGGGAGGCGCTGTGGGCCACGGACCTGCCGGAGCGCCTCGGATGGTCGGCAGAGGAGGGGGCATGACAGATGGAGCTTGAGTACCAGGGCATCATGGTTTGGGTGGAGCAGCGCGACGGCGTCGCCAAGCCGGTCAGCTGGCAGTTGATCGGGCAGGCCCGGCGCATGGCCGAGAAGATCGGCGCCGAGGTGTACGCCCTGGTTCAGGGCGAACAGGTCGAGCACCTGGCCCGGGAGGCCATCTGTTACGGGGCCGACCGCGCCTACCTGATCGAGCACCCCGTGCTCAGGGAGTACCGGACCGAACCCTACAGCGTGTCGACGCTGGACGTCATCCGCCAGGTGAAGCCCGAGATCGTGCTCATCGGCGCCACGTACCAGGGGCGCGACCTGGCCGGCGCCATCGCCACGCACCTGCCCACGGGCCTCACCGCAGACACGACCATGCTCGACGTGGAGCCGAACCCGTCCCGCCTGCTCCTGGCCTCCCGTCCCGCCTTCAGCGAGAAGCTGATGGCCACGATCCTGTGCAAGAAGTACAAGCCCCAGATGGCCACTGCCCGGCCCGGCATCTTCGAGGCCCTGCCCCGCGATGACAGCCGCACCGGCCAGATCATCCGCGTGCCCTTCGATATGAAGGAAGACGACATCGCCACCAAGGTCCTGAAGTTCTACCAGGACGAAGACCGGGTGAACCTGGAGGACGCCGAGGTCATTGTGGCCGGCGGCCGGGGAATGGGCGGACCGGAGGGCTTTGCCGCGCTGAAGCAGCTGGCCGACCTGCTCGGGGGCGTGGTGGGGGCCAGCCGGCCGTGTGTCGACGAGGAGTGGATCTCCCACGCCCACCAGGTGGGGCAGACCGGCAAGACCGTGCGGCCGAAGCTCTACATCGCCGTCGGCATCTCCGGTGCGGTGCAGCACACCATCGGCATGACGGGCTCCGACGTGATCGTGGCGATCAACAAGGATCCCAACGCGCCCATCTTCGACGTGGCCCACTACGGCATCGTCGGCGACTGGCAGGAGGTCGTGCCGGAACTGATTAAGGCGGTGTCGGCCGGCAAGCCGGCCGCGGCCGCGACGGGAGGTGCATCCAGGTGAGCGAACGGTTTGACGCCATCGTCGTCGGCGCGGGGCCTGCCGGCACCGCCGCGGCGCTGACCATGGCGCGCGGGGGCCTGAATGTCATCGTGATCGAGCGGGGCGAGTTTCCCGGGGCCAAGAACGTCTTCGGCGGCGTGCTGTACCGCCACCACTTTGAGGAGCTCATACCCGAGTGGTGGACCCGGGCGCCGCTGGAGCGGCCCATCGTCGAGCAGAACTACTGGCTGCTGAACGGAGACGGCGCCGTCAAGATCGGCCACCGCAGCCGGCGGTACCTCGACGGCAAGCCCAACAACTTCACGGCCATGCGGGCGAAGTTCGACCGCTGGTTTGCGCAGCAGGCCGAGGAGGCCGGCGCCCTGATCATCTGCGAGACCACCGCCACCGAGCTCCTGATGGAGGGCGACCGCGTCATCGGGGTGCGCACCGACCGCGACGAGGGCGACGTGTACGCCGAGGCCGTCATCATCGCCGACGGCGCGAACTCGCTGCTGACCCAGCAGCTTCGCGCCCGCCCGGAGCTCTCCCCCGGCGAACTTTCCCTCGTGGTCAAGCAGACCCTCGCCCTGCCCAGGGAGAAGATCGAAGACCGATTCGGGCTCGAGAAGGACGAAGGCGCCACCATCGAGATCCTGGGCGCCCCCAGCCAGGGGATGGTGGGGCTCGGCTTCCTGTACACCAACAAGGACTCCCTGTCGCTGGGCCTCGGCATCATGGTCGATGACCTGATGGCGACCGGCGCCCGGCCGTACGAGCTGCTGGAGGCGATGAAACAGCATCCCGCGCTGCGGAAGCTGCTGCAGGGCGCAGAGCTGAAGGAGTACGCCGCCCACCTGATTCCCGAAGGGGGGCTGCGCGCGATGCCGAAGCTGGCCGGTCCGGGCTGGATGATCTGCGGCGACGCGGCCGGCATGGTCAACGCGGTGCACCGCGAGGGCACCAACCTGGCCGCCGCGTCCGGCCGGATGGCCGGCGAGGCGGTGGTAACCATGGCCCGGTCAGGCGACTTCACGCCCGAGGGCTTCCAGGCATACGCCCGGGCCGTGCAGGCCTCGTTCATCCAGCGGGACCTGGCCAAGTACCAGCGGCTGCCGGCCTTCCTGCACGAACACAAGGAACTGCTCATGGGCAGGATGCCCGAGGCCCTGAACGACTGCCTCTACGAGTGGTTCAACGTCGATGAGCGGCCGAAGACCGAGCACCAGCGCCAGATCGCGCAAAACATCAAGGGCATGGCGGGCGGCGCCTGGGGCCTGCTGCGCCTGGCCAGCCGGGGATGGAGGGCGATCAACGAATGAGCACGTCGATTGAGGATCTGCTGTTTACCATCCGCTACCGCTGCGACACTGAATCGCACCTGGTCATCACGGACCAGGCCGTGTGCAGGGACTGCAGCAAGCCGTGCCTGACGTTCTGCCCCGCCGAGGTCTACACCCTCCGCGACGGCGAGGTCCACGTGGCCTACGAGAACTGCGTCGAGTGCGGCACCTGCCGCATCGCCTGCGTCCACCGGAACATCGAGTGGCGGTATCCGCTGGGCGGCTTCGGGGTCGCCTACAAGATCGGGTAGCAGCGCCGACTGGGCTGCCGCCTTCCACAGGGAAGCCCGACGGGCAAGTCGCCCGTCGGGCTTTTTTCGCCCTGCGCGGTCATCCCATGAGCAGCCGGGCCAGGTCCTGCGCGGTGATTCCCTGGATGTACCTTCCTACGTCCAGCGGCTCCAGCGCCGCCGCCAGGTTCTGGTCCAGAGGCAGCCCAACCAGCGCGTCCTCCAGCTCGGAAAGCTCCCCGGCGCTGAAGAAGTCGCCGTAGATCTTCACTGCCTGGATGCGCCCCTTCTCCGCCTGCAGGTATACGGTCACCAGCCCGGCGTCAAAGCGCTGCTCCAGCCGCACGTCGTACGCGGGCGATGCGCCGTAGTTCCACTCCCAGGTGGCGTACTTCTCGTCCCGCAGCCGCCGGACATCGGCGAGCTGCCCGGGGGTGAGCTCCATGGGCTGCAGGCCCTCGGCCTCCAGGATGTAGCTCGTCAGCAGCCCCTTGAACTCCTCCATGGTGATGGGCCGGGGCGCATGGGCGTTGATGGTGGTCACCCGGCTGCGCACCGACTTCACGCCTTTGGACTGGAACTTGGCCTGCCGCACCTTCAGGGCGTTGGACACCACCTCCAGGTTGGAGTCCAGCATGATGCAGCCGTGGTGCATGATGCGCCCCCGCTTGACGTACTGCGCCGTCCCGCAGAACTTCTTCCCGTCGATCGTGAGGTCGTTGCGGCCCGTGAACTCCGCCTTCACCCCGAGCCGCTCCAGCGCCTTGATCACCGGCACGGTGAAGACGGCGAAATTGAAGTCGGGCGCGGCGTCGTCATCCACGATGAAGGTGTAGTTCAGGTTGCCGGAGTCGTGGTAGACCGCCCCGCCTCCGGAAAGCCGCCGGACCACCCGGATGCCGTGCTCCTCCACGTACCGCTGGTTGATCTCCTCGTACGTGTTCTGGTGTTTGCCGACGACGATGGTGTTCTCGTTCTGCCACAGGATGAAGTACGACCGGGTCGGGTCCAGTTTCTCGAAGACGTATTCCTCAAAGGCCAGGTTGAAGTAGGGATCTGTGCTGCCCGTCTCCAGATAGATCATCCTCGCCAGGCTCCTCTCACTTCTGTCACGCATATTACAGCTTATCCTTACACATTCTTGTGCTCAAGGGCGGCCTGTTCATCGGCCGACAGCCAGGGCTCACAGAGTGGCCTGAGCACTAAAGTGCAGGAGTCGTTTCATCAAAATCCATTGACCATACCCACTTGTCCTCCGTATAATATACAGTAAACTGTAGAATGGAAGGGGTGGATTGAGTTGATTCGCTTCGCCATAGGCGGCCAGGTCGACAAGAAGAAGGTGGCCGAGCTGGTCCGCAAGGTCGGCGGCGACGCCGTCCAGGTCACGGAGCACAGCGACCTTGAGGCCGCGATGCAGGTGAAGACCGGCAAGGCGGACTACTACCTGGGCGCCTGCCATACCGGCGGCGGCGGGCTGGCCATGGCCATCGCCATGCTCGGCAAGGCACAGTGTCTAACGGTCTCGATGCCGGGCCGTCCCCCGAAGGAAGATGAGATCCGCAACGCCGTGGCCAACGGCGTGAAGGCGTTCGCCTTCACGGCCGACCACGCCGAGCAGGCGGTGCCGCTGATCGTGCGCGCGATCATCGAAAGGAGCCAGGCCTGATGCCCTTGGTGACACACCCCCTTCCCGCCCTCTCCCTGGCCGAGGCCACCGCCCTGCAGTGGCGGCTGGTCGACCTGATCCACACCCACTTCGACGGCCACGCGGTCCTGCAGGCCGGCGACCTGGGCGTGGTACCCGGCCTGGGACGCCCCCGGACGACGGCTCGTGTGGAGCGGGTCCTCGCCGACTTTTTCGGCGCGGAGGACGCCGCCCTGGTGCGGGGGGCAGGCACGGGGGCGCTGCGGGCAGCCCTGCAGGCCGTGCCCGGCGGAAGGCGGATCCTCGTTCACCGGGCGCCGGTCTACTCGACCACCCGCGGCACGCTCGAAGCCATGCAGCTGGAGGTGCTCCAGGCCGACTTCCACGATCCGGACGAGCTGGCCCGGAAGGCCCCTGAGGCCGACCTGGCGCTCGTTCAGCACACCCGGCAGCGCATGGATGACCGTTATGACCTCGGCGAGGTCATTCGCACCCTGCGGAAGGCGGCGCCCGGGTTGCCCATCATCACCGACGACAACTACGCCGTCTGCAAGGTGCCGCGGATCGGCGTTCAGCTGGGGGCCACGGCCTCGACCTTCTCCCTCTTCAAACTCCTGGGGCCTGAGGGCGTGGGATGCGTCGTCGGCGCGGCCGACGTGGTGGAGCGCATCCACCGCGCGGCCTATTCCGGCGGACTCCAGGTTCAGGGGCCCGAGGCCATGGATGCCCTGCGGGCGCTGGTCTATGCCCCCGTGGCCCTGGCCCTGCAGGCGCAGGTGGTGCAGGAGGTGGTTGATCGACTGAACGCAGGCGAAGTTCCGGGAGTGGCTGCGGCAGCGGTGGCCAGCGCCCAGTCCCGTGTGGCCCTGATTCAGCTGGCCGAGCCGATCGCCGACAAGGTCCTGGCCGCAGCCCCACAGTACGGGGCCGCCCCCTACCCGGTGGGCGCCGAATCCCGTTATGAGGTCTCTGCCATGTTCTACCGCGCATCAGGCACATTTCTCGCCGACCGACCGGATCTGGCTCCGTTCCTGCTGAGGGTCAACCCCATGCGGGCCGGCGCCGAGACGGTCCTCCGCGTGCTCCGGCTTTCGGTGGAAGCCGCAAGGAAGCAGTAAAGGAGAGATGACGCGTGGATCTGCTTCAGCTAGTGGTCGCGGCCCTGATGGGCGGCCTGGCCGCCTACCTGTCCCAGCAGGGCATTGCCGTCTTCAACGACGGTCTCCGCCCCCTGATGCCTGAGTTCCTGGAAGGGCGCATGAAGCGCCGGGAACTGGCGCTCACCTCCTTCGCCCTCAGCTTCGGCCTCGTCATCGGATTCGGCATCCCCTTCTCCCTCACCAGCCAGCTGATCCTCATCCACAGTGTCTTCCTGGCCACCGACATCATCGGTACATCCTCGCCCAACAAGTGGCTGGCCGCCGGGCTCGGCGCCGCCTGGGGCGCCCTGCTGATCGTCGGCCTGCAGGCGCTGGTCGATGCCTTCGCCCTGCTGCCCGTCAACTTCCTGGACGCCCTCGGCCAGGTCAGCGCCCCCATCGTCACGGCCTTTGCCGTCTTCCCGGCCCTGGCCATCGCCCTCCACCACGGCTGGAAGCCGGGCGCCATCACCTTCGTCCTGCAGATGCTGGTCCGCCAGCTGGTGGTGCGCATCAGCCCCATCGCGGTCGGTTCCGCCAGCATCAACCTGAACCCCGAGGGTTCGGCCCTGGTCGTCGGCATGATCCTGCTGCTCATCTATGCGGCCCGTGAGAAGGCCGAGGTCAGCGCGGACACCGGCCTGGCCGCCGTCTTCTCCGACCGCGTCAAGCGCATCAAGCAGAACGTCATCGTCCTCTCCATCATGGGCGCGCTGGTCGCCGCCGCCGCCAACCTGGGCGCCGTCGCCGGCGACCCGATCAGCCTCAACCTGGCGGCACAGGGGAATATCACCGACGCCGCCATCGCCGCCCTGGCGCGCGGCATCGGCTTCGTGCCGCTGGTTGCCACGACCGCCATTGCAACGGGCGTTTACGGCCCGGTCGGCATGACCTTCGTCTTCGCGGTGGGCTTCTTCTCCCCGCACTGGATCGTGGCCGCGCTCCTCGGCGCCGTCATGATCTTCATCGAAGTGATGCTGCTCGACTGGATCGCCCGCTTCCTCGACCGGTTCCCGGGCGTGCGGCAGGCCGGTGAGCACATCCGCACCGCCATGACCAAGGTGCTGGAGATCGCCCTGCTCGTGGGCGGCATGATCGCAGGCAACGCCATGGCTCCGGGACTGGGCTACTTCGTCGTCGCCGCCATTATCGTGCTGAACGAGGCCGCCGGGCTTCCGGTGAACCGCCTGGCCATCGGGCCCGTAGCCGCCATCCTTACCGGTGTACTGATCAATGTGCTGAAGGTACTTACCCTCTTCACACCCCCTGATGCATAGTAGAAGAGAGCGACGGGGCGGGGCACTTCCCCCGCCCCCCTATTAAGGAGGAACGGTGGATGAACCAGTGGCAGTCGGACCTCTACCGCAAGTACGGGCGCGTCGCCGTGGAGATCGCCAGGGACCTGCTCGCGCTCAGGCCCGGCGAACGCATGCCGCGCGTGCAGGACTACGCCCAGCGCTGCGAAACCGGCCACGGAACGGTGCAGAACGCCCTGCGGTCGCTCATTGACGCGGGGGCCGTGAAGGTGGAGGCACGGGGCCACATGGGCACTTTCCTGGTAGAGGCCGACTACCGCAAGCTCAGGGAGATCGCGGGGCTCTCGTCGCTGTTGGGGCTGATGCCCCTCCCCTATACCCGGCGGTACGAGGGGCTCGCCTCGGGTCTCTACGAGGCGGTGCGGCAGGGCGACATCCCCTTCAGCATCGGCTACATGCGGGGCGCGCGCAGCCGCATCGCGGCCCTGCGCCGCGGGCAGGCCGACTTCGCCGTGCTCTCCCGCCTCGCGGCCGACCTGGCGGTGGCAGAAGGCGGCGTCGTCGCCGTCATGGGGCTGGGCCCGTACACCTTTGTCTCGCGGCACGGCATCCTACTGGCCGGTCCACAGTTTGCCGGCATCACAGACGGGATGCGGGTGGGCGTCGACCCGCAGACTCTCGACCAGGCCTGGCTGACGGAAGAAGAGTGCCGGGGGAAGCAGGTGGAGCTGGTGGAGGTTCCGTACTCGCACCTGCTGGAGCGGCTCCGTGAACACGAGATCGACGCGGCCATCTGGAACCTGGACGAGTTCTCCGCAGGCATGATGGAGGTTCACTCCGCGCCGCTGCAAAGTCCGGCGGCCATCCAGGTCGCGGAAAGGTCCTCGGAGGCCGTTCTCGTCATCGACGCCCACCGCCCCGATCTGGAGCGGCTGCTGCCCGAGATCATCGATCCCGCCGTCGTGCGCCGCATTCAGAACGAGGTGCTCGAGGGGCGGCGGATCCCCTCGTACTAGGAGAGATCATTCAGGGGAGTGAAACCTGTGTCTCTGGAACTACGGCTTCGGCTGCTGGAGGAGAGCGGACAGATCGGCCCGGAGGTGTCCGAGCTGACCCGGTTCATTCTGAAGCGGGTGGAGGAGCGCTACGGCATCACGCTGACCGAGGAGAACGGCGCCATGTTCACCACCCACCTGGCGGTGGCCCTGGAGCGGCTGCGCTCGGGCGAGGCCATTGACGCCATGGTGGCGGAGGGGCTGGAAGAGGTGAAGGCCTACCCGGAGGAGTGGCAGTTCGTCACCGAGGTCGTGGCCGGTGAGGCCGGGCGGCGGCTGGGCGTCGAGGTGCCGGAGGGCGAGATTGGCTACCTCACCGCGCACCTGATCACCCTGGTCCGCCCGGACAGCCTGTGACCACCCGCTGGCGGCGGTCTCTGGAGGCCGCCCGGGCGCAGCTGGGCCGCTCGGTCGTCGCCCTGGCGCCCGGGGCCGACGCCGCAGAGCCGGGCGATGACGTCCTCCGCCTCGGCGTCAAGGACACCGCCGCCATCACGGAAGCGCTCCGCCGGAAGCTGGCTGCCGAGCCCGGCCTGGCGTGGCTGACCGTGGACCGGGCAGCGCCCGGCGGGAGGGCCGTTGACACCGGCCTGCTCAACCCGCTCACCGGGAGACCCATGACCGGTTCCACCAGCGGCGGCCCGGTGAACATCCTGCTCGGCATCACCGATCTCTGCGTGGGCACCGACGGCGGCGGTTCGGTACTGGGCCCTGCCGCCGCCACCGGCCTGGCCGGCGTGATCGGCTCAGGCCTTGGTCTCACCTGCCCGGTGGAGCGCGTCTCCACCGACGGCTTCACGTTCCGGCCCGGCCTGGGGATCATCGGCCGGGACTGGTCCACCGCCCGCAAGGGTTTCGAGGCCCTGCTGCGGGCCGCAGGCGCCGCATTGCCGCCTGCCGCGCCTCTGGCGGGGCTGCGCGTCGCGCTGCCCCGGCCGGGCACCGTGACGCTGCCCGACGGGGCCGACATGGCGGCTGCAATGGAGCCCTACCTCAAACCCCTCTGGGCGGCCGGGGCGCAGCCGGTTGCCGTGGACATGACGGGCATCGCCGGCCGCGAACGGTCCATGCAGCTGCTTCAGGAGCTCTGGGCCTCGGCCGAACTGGCCATCACCCTGGAGGGGCCCGTCGATTTCTACGGACTCGGCGACTCGGTGGTGGGCTCACTGGGCCCGCCCGGCGCCGAGCTTCAGGCACGGGGAGGCAAGTACCTGCTCCGGGCGCTCAACCTGGTGGGCTGCACGGGCATCGCCCTTCCGATCCCCCGCCTCTCCACGGGCCTGATTCTGGCCGGCCCGCCCGGCCCTCAGGGCGCCGCCCGCGCCCTGGCCGCGGCGGATCTGCTGGCACCATCCCTGCGAATGCCACCGCTCTTTGAGCGTTACTTTTTTCAGCTTCCCTGACCCCGAAACCGCAACCCGGGAGGACTGTGTCATGGCCCACATCATGACCGTTCTGGGCCCCCTGGACCCCAGTGAACTCGGCCCCACGCTGATGCACGAGCACCTCTTCATCGATCTTTCCGGACGAAAGAAGGATCCCGACACCGTGCTGGACGACCTGGATCTCGCCTGCCAGGAAGTCGAACACCTGCAGCGGGCCGGCGGGCGTGCGCTCGTCGAGGTCACCTGCCACGGCATGGGCCGTCGCGTCGATCTGCTTCAGGAGGTCGCCCGCCGGACCGGGCTGCAGATCATCGCCGCCACCGGCTTCTACCAGCAGGCCTACCACCCGCCCTACGTGGCCGAACGCTCCGCGGAGGAGCTGGCCGAACAGCTGATGCGGGACGTCGAGGAGGGCATGGACGGCACCTCCGTGAAGCCGGGCATCCTGGCCGAAATCGGCACCTCGAAGGGTGAGATCCGGCCGGACGAGGCAAAGGTCTTCCAAGCCGTGGCCCTGGTCCACAAGTGGACCGGCCTGCCCATCTCCACCCACTGCACCCTGGGGACCATGGGGCGGGAGCAGCTGGACCTGCTGGAGTCCCTCGGGGTCGACCCGGCCCGGGTGGTAATCGGCCACCAGGACCTGATCGACGACCTGGAGACCCACGCCGCCCTGGCGCGGCGCGGGGCCACCGTGGCCTACGACACGGCCGGCAAGGAGGCCTACATGCCCGACGCCGTCCGCGTCAGGCTGATCACGGGCATGCTGGAGCGCGGCCTGGGCGACCGGGTGGTCCTCTCCATGGATGTGACCCGGCGCTCACACCTGAAAGCCAACGGGGGGTACGGGTACAGCTACCTCTTCGACCGGCTGGTGCCCCAGCTGCGTGCAGCCGGGGTGAGCGAGGCCGAGCTGGAGCAGATGCTGGTGCTGAACCCAAGGCGCATTCTGACCATCGCCTGAGGTTCAGCCCGAGAGGAGAGAAGTGGATGTTCCTTGAGGTGACGCTGCGCCGGAACCCCCGACTGATCGACGCAGCCCTGCGTCTTCATGCCGAGGGGCGCCTGCCGCCCAACACCTACGTACTGGATATGGATGCCATTCGGAAGAACGCCCGCACGCTGGCCGATTCGGCCCGGCGGGAGGGAATACAGCTCTACTTCATGTCAAAGCAGCTCAACCGGAACCCGCAGGTGATCGCGGCCGTCGCCGAGGCCGGGATTCCACGCGGTGTGGCGGTGGACGTCGACGATGCCCGGGCTTTCCGCGAGGCCGGCGTGGCGCTGGGCCACGTGGGCCACCTTGTCCAGATTCCCCGGGCTTACCTGCCGCAGGTGCTCTCCTGGCAGCCTGAGGTGATGACCGTCTTCAGCCTCGGCCAGGCCAGAGCGGTCAGCGAAGCCGCCCTGAAGCTCGGGGTCAGGCAGGGGCTGCTCCTGCGCGTGGCCGCCGGCTCCTTCCACCCTGGCCAGGAGGGAGGCATCGGCCTGGAGGAGCTGCCCGCTGTGGCGCGGGCGATCTGCGCGCTGCCGGGGGTCTGGGTGGCAGGGGTCACCGCGTTCCCCTGCCTGGCGGCCGAAAACGGGAAGCCCGCGCCCACCCCGAACCTCGCGGCGGTGACGCAGGC
Source organism: Symbiobacterium turbinis (assembly GCF_055383075.1). NCBI lineage: Bacteria > Bacillati > Bacillota > Clostridia > Eubacteriales > Symbiobacteriaceae > Symbiobacterium > Symbiobacterium turbinis. The sequence continues at coordinate 3,499,643 of NZ_AP042433.1, read as the reverse complement.
CGCCCGGCTTCTCCGGGAAGAGCTGGGGCTGGAGGTCGCACAGGTGAACGCCCCCTCCCTCACCTGCGCCGCCACGCTGCCCATCCTGCGCCAGGCGGGCGCGACCCACGGCGAGCCGGGCCACGCGATCACCGGCACCACGCCGCTCCACGCCGTCTCGGATCAGCCGGAGCTGCCGGCCATGCTCTACCTCACCGAGGTCTCGCACACCTACGGGGGGCGCGCCTACACCTACGGCGGGGGCAGCTATCCGCGGGGGCACATGCGGAACGCGCTGGTGGGCACCGCCCTGCGCCGCGCTCCCCTGCGCCGTCCCGCCGCTGAAAACATTGATTACTACCTGGCTCTCGACGATTCCCGGGCCCGGGAGGGAGAGCCGGTCATCGCCGCCTTTCGCACACAGGGCTTCACCGCCCGGGCCAACCTTGCGCTGGTGGAAGGCGTTCAGGACGGGGCCCCGCGGCTCGCCGGACTTTACGACCGGGCGAACCGGCCGCTGGACCTCTCTATCTAGCCGAAACGGGGTATGAGTATGACAAAGCGAGCCATTGTACTGGTGCTGGACGGCTTCGGGGTGGGGGCCATGGACGACGTCGCAGACGTGCAGCCCCGCGACGCGGGTGCGCATACCCTGGCCAGTCTTGTCCGGTCTCAGGGCGCCCTGGAGATCCCCAGCCTGATGCGGCTGGGGTTGGGCCACATCGCGCCGGAGGCGGGACTGGAGCCGGCGGGCCCGCCCCTGGCCGCGTGGGGCCGCTGCAACCTGGCCCACTGGGGCGCCGACACATTCGCCGGCCACAACGAGATTCAGGGCAACCGACCCCGCCGGCCGGTGATCTCCCTGTTCTCGGAGGTGGCCGGGCAGGTCCGCTCCCACTTGGAGGGCGCCGGCCACCGGGTGGAGGAAGCCATTCCGGGCGGCTCGGCCCTCCTGGTCGACGGGCAGATCCTGGTCGGGGACAACCTGGAGACCGATCCGGGCCGCATCTACAACGTGACCGGCGCCCTGGACGCCATCCCCTTCGAGCAGATCCTGCAGGTGGGCCGCCTGGTCCGCCAGGTGGTTCAGGTGAGCCGGGTCATCGCGCTGGGCGGGGTCGGGATTGGCGTGGAGGACATCCTGGCCCACACGCGCACCACCCCGGCAGGCCAGACCGGCGTCGTCACGCCGGCCCTGCACATCTACAACGAGCACTACCGGGTGAGGCACCTGGGCTACGGCATCGACCCCGCCGTCCAGGCCCCCTCCCTAGTGGCGTCCACCGGGCTGCCGGTGGCGATGATCGGCAAGATGGCCGACGTGGTCGAGTGCCCCGGCGCCCGCTGGCGGGACCCGGTGGTCGACACCGACGCCGTGATGGAGCAGGTGCTTGCCCAGCTGGCGGAGATGCCCGACGGCGGCTTCATCGCCGCGACGGTGCAGGAGACCGACCTCATGGGTCACGAGCAGGATCCCGCCCGGTACGCCGACGTGCTGGCCCGGGCCGACCGCGGCATCGCCCGCCTGCTGGACCAGCTGCGTCCCGGCGACCTGCTGATCATCCTCGCCGACCACGGCAACGACCCGCTGATCGGCCACTCCCTCCACACCCGGGAGCAGGTGCCTCTGCTGGCCGCGGGCCCCGGCGTGCGCCCCGTCCCCCTGGGGGTCAGGGCGACCATGGCCGACGTGGCCGCCACCGTGTGCGAACACCTGGGGGCGCCCGCGCCGGAGTTCGGCGCCAGTTTCCTCCCCCTTCTGATGGAGAACTGAGTCGCCTGCACGAAGAGCGCCGCCCCGCCAGTCCCGGGACTGACGGGGCGGCGTCGTGTGCAGATGCCGTGCGCAGGAATTGGCGGCGCCGCCGTATGCGGAAGCCGTGCGCAGGGGTCGGGGCCGCGTGTGCCACTGCGGCGGACAGGGAAGACTGAACGCCGAGGAGGCTGCCTATGGATCAACCTGAACGGCGGCGCGCCGTCATCCTGCTCTCGTTCCTTGTACCTTTACTGATCCTCCCGTTCAGCCGCTCCGCCGGTGCACACCACACCGACCCCTTCGCCTACTGCGCGGCCGTGGGCACGGTCGACGCACCCGACGGGCGCTGGGCGGGGCCGCCTGTGCCCGCCGCGGTGATCGAAGGGCTCATCCGGGCCGCGGGTCTGCCGGAAAATGCGTCCCGCAGGCAGCTCCGCCGCTCCACCTTCTGGCGCTGCATGGACGGGAAGGTCTACGCGTGCTTCGTCGGCGCCAACCTGCCCTGCCAGTCGAAGGCCGACACCCGCCGGATCCCGACGCCGGCCATGTGGGACTTCTGCGCACAGAACCCCGACGCGGTGATCATTCCGGCGTACGTGACCGGCCGGGAGACGGTCTACGAGTGGTACTGCAGCGGCACGATGCCGACGGTGCGGCGGCAGGTCGCCGAACCCGATGCACGGGGCTTCCTGAAGAACATCTGGTACCGAATCGGCCCGGAATGAGAAGCAGCCCTGCGGGACGCGCCGCAGGGCTCACATCTGTCTTGAGAACCTACGCTCCTGTCTGTTTCCGTGCGATTTCCTTCCGCACCACGGGCGCCACCTTCGTGCCGAACAGCTCGATCGCCCGCATGACCCTGTCGTGCGGCAGGCTGCCGACGGTGAGCTGGAGCAAGAAACGCTGATGGCCGAAAATCTCGTACTGGTACAGGATCTTCTCCGCCACCTCCTGCGGGCTGCCGACGAAATCGGCCCCCCGGAGGCTGCGCGCCGCCTCGAACTGCGACCGCGTCATCGGCGGCCAGCCCCGCTCCCGCCCCAGTTGGTCCATTACGGCCTTGAAGGCGGGGAAGGCAAGGTCGGCCGCGTCCTGCGACCGGTCGGCGATGAAGCCGTGCGAGTTGATGCTGAGCGCGGGCGGCTCGTGGCCGTTCATCACCGCCGACTTGCGGTGCAGCTCCGCCAGGGGCTTGAAGCGCTCCGGCAGCCCGCCGATGATCGCCAGGGCCATGGGCAGGCCCAGCGCCCCGGCCCGGGCGGCGGAATACTGGGTGCCCCCCACGGCCACCCAGATGGGGATCCTCTCCTGCACCGGACGGGGGTAGACTCCCTGGCCGGTGAGCGCCGGCCGGAACCGCCCCTCCCAGGTGATGTGCTCCGACTCCTGCAGCCTGAGCAGCAGGTCCAGCTTCTCGGCGAAGAGCGCGTCGTAGTCGCTGAGGTCGCAGCCGAAAAGCGGGAACGACTCGATGAACGAGCCCCGCCCCACCATCATCTCGGCCCGCCCGCCCGAAATCAGGTCCAGCGTCGCATACTGCTGAAAGACCCGCACTGGGTCGTCGGAGCTGAGCACGGTGACCGCGCTGGTCAGCCGGATGCGCTTCGTGCGGGCCGCCGCGGCCGCCAGGATCACCGCGGGGGCCGAGGCGACGTACTCGGGCCGGTGGTGCTCGCCGATGCCGAAGACGTCCAGCCCGACCTGGTCGGCCAGCTCGATCTCCTCCAGCAGGTTGCGCATCCGCTCTTCCGGGCTGATGCGGGCGCCGGTTGCCGGATCCGGTGTGGCCTCTACAAACGTGTAAATTCCCAGTTCCAAGCCCTCATCCCCTGTCTGCTTCTCTGCGCTTCAGCGTATGTGCCCGCTGCCCTGAACACCCCGGCTGCCGTCGCGCTCCGGTCTCAGGAAGAAACCGGCAGGTGCTTCGTCACGAAATCCTCCACCTGCTGCACGGTCTTGGCGTCGCGGCTGTACAGCCGGTCGGTCAGCTCGCCGCCCCGGAAGACCAGCAGCGACGGGATGCCCCGCACGTCGAACCGCTCGGCCAGATCCGGGCTCTCCTCGGTGTCGACCACCGCAAACGCCATCTCCGGGAACCGCTCCGGGAAGGCGGCGTAGGCATCCTTGATCCGCCGGCAGTCGGGACACCAGTCGGCGGTGAAGTTCACGATCAGGTGCGGGTGCTCGCGCACGGCCGCGTCAAACGATTCCGCGGTCAGTCGCCGCATATGCATGCCCTCCTCCTCCCCCCGCCGGCCGTGCGGCCGGCTGGTGGACTAGTCTCCTGCTCTAAAGACGCCCGCATACCCCGTTCCGGTATGGCCAGGCCAGTGCAGGAAACGGATGGGGTGAGGCGAAGGAAATGGACTGGTGATGATGTTGACGACGCTGCTGGAGATATCCGATCTGCACCACCCGGAGGGCCTGCACGGCCTCAGCCTGACCGTATCTGCCGGAGAGGTGCTGGCCCTGGTGGGCAGTCACGGCAACGGCAAGGACCCGCTGCTGAAGCTCCTCGCAGGGTGGGGCTCGCCATCGCGCGGGCAGATCCGCATCTGCGGAGGCCGGCCCGGCACCCCAGAGGCCCGGGCGCACGTCGGCTTTGCGGGGCCAGCCTGGGGCATCGCTCCGGCACACACGGTGGGCGAGACATTGTCGCTCTTCGCCGGCCTCTGGTCGCTGCCCCGCGGGCGCGCAGCCGAGGCGGCCGCGCTGCTGGAACTGACGGCGCTCTCCGACCGGCTGGCCGCGGACCTTTCGCCGGGCGAGAAGGCGCGCCTGCGCATCGCCCGCGCCCTCCTGCACGATCCCCTTCTTCTGGTCCTCGACGAACCCCTGGCCGACAGCGACCTGGAAAGCGCCGACATCATCGAGGCGGCCCTCAGCGCCCTGGCGGATGCGGGCAAGGGCATCCTCCTCACCACGTTCGGCTACCCCCGCGCCCTGCGCCTGGCGACGCGCACCTGCTATCTGGAGCGCGGGCGACTGGTGGAGGCGGACGACGGTCACACAAGCGGCGGCGCGGCCCCACCAGGTGCGGTCCCCGCGGGTTCGGCCGGCGGCAGTGAGGCGCACACAGGCACGCGCTCCGTCGGCCTGGGCGGCAATACCCCGGTCGCCGGGCCGGTCCGGCCCCGGGTGGATCAGATCGCCGCCCGCCGCGATGAGCGCGTGATGCTGTTTTCGCCGGCGGAGATTCTGTACGCCTTTGCCCAGGACAAGAGCGTCTACCTGCACACCAGCGAGGGGGACTGGACCGCCTCCTTCACCCTGGCCCAGCTGGAGGCGCGCCTCAGTGGCCACGGGTTCTTCCGCGCGCACCGCGGCTACCTCGTGAACCTGGCCCACGTGAAGGAGATCGTCCCGTGGACCCGCAGCAGTTTCTCCCTGCGCATGAAGGACGGCAGCGAGGTCCCGCTCAGCAAGCATCGCGTGGCGGAACTGAAAGAGCTGCTGGGCTGGTGACGGCACCCGTCATCCGCGCATGGGCACCACTCGTCGCCTCCACAGCACCAGTCGTCCTGAGTCTGCACCCGTCGTCGCCCAAATGCTGCTGCGCCTCCGGCTCCCTGCGAGAATGGGGCCAGAGGTGAGATGCGTGATTCAGTTGATCAACGTGACGAAACGTTACGGCACGGTGACGGCCCTGACCGATCTGAATCTGAAGATTCACGAAGGCGAGACCTTCGGGCTGCTCGGCCCCAACGGCGCCGGAAAGACGACGACCCTCCGGCTGGTGGCCGGGCTGGCCCGGCCCACTGAGGGGCAGGTGCGTGTGGCCGGGCTCGACCCATGGGAGCGCGGCGATGCGGTCCGCCGGCAGATGGGCGTCGTCCTGGACGGCGGCCTCCTCTACAACGACCTCACGGTGTGGGAGAATCTGCTGCTCTTCGCCGGGCTCTTCGGCGTCTCCGAGCGGGCTGCCCACGACGCCCTGGTGCAGATGGGCGCTTCCGATCTGAAAAACCGCCTGGCCGGCAAGCTCTCCAAGGGCCAGCGGCAGCGGGTGGCCCTGGCCCGGGCCATCCTGCACGGTCCCCGGCTCCTCTACCTGGACGAGCCCACCTCGGGCCTTGACCCGCTGGCGACCGACGAGCTGCACCGGCTGATCCGCAACCTGCGCAGCCAGGGGGTCACCATTCTTCTGAGCAGCCACGACATGGCCGAGGTCGAGGCCCTCTGCGACCGGGTCTGCATCCTGCAGCGGGGCCGCATGGTCGCCTGCGGAGCGCCGGCCGCCCTGAAGGCGGAGCACGGTCCTTCTCTAACCGACGCCTTTATCCAGCTGACGGGGAGGGCTCAGTGATGCGGTTTTTCAGCCTGGTGCGCGGGGAGCTGTGGGCGCTGAAGCGCAACCGGCGGATCCTGATGTTCGTGGTCATGATGCTGGGCATGGCGGCCATTTACGCCCTGGACGCCCAGGACTCGGCCACCTTCCTGCCCGTGGTCCTGATCGTCTCCATCTACGCCGGTGTCTGGCAGATGACGGTCAATTCCCTGGTAGAGGAGAAGGAGCGCCGGACGCTGGAGGCCCTGCTGGTCACCCCGGCCCGGCCGCTGGAGATCATCGGTGCGAAGGCCTTCACGGGCATCGCGTTCGCCGTCCTCCTGTGTGCGTTGCTTCTGCTCGTCTTCCGGCAGCCACCAGAGGCGCCGCTGGTGCTCCTGCTCGGGGTGGGGCTCGCGATCGGCTTCGCCACGGCGTCCGGCGCCCTGATCGGGATCGTGGCCCGCGACCTGAGGACCTCCTCGCTCTACCGCACGCCGGTCCTGGCCCTGCTGGTCGGCGGAACCGTCATCCCCTGGCAGGAGTCCGGCTGGGCCATCGCCGAGGTCATGCGCTGGCTCCCCACCCGGCCGGTGCAGGAGCTGATCTGGGGTGGGTGGACGGGCGCGCCGGTGCCTCTGGCGCAGTACACCGCGGTCATGCTGGCCTACACGGCGCTGCTGCTGGCGGTCGGCGCGCGGATTCTGCGGCAGCAGGCCACCAGCGGGTGAGGATGCTTCTTAGAAAGGATGATGACCTGTGCTGCACGTCGTCTACGATCCCCACGACCCCACGGCCTGGTACCCCAACTTCCTCGCCGGGCTCCGCCGGGGGCTGGATGAAGCGGGGGTGCCCTACGAGTACCTGACCCGCATGCCCGAGCGGCCCCGGGGCCCGGTATTCTTCACCCGCTACACCGTGCAGAAGCAGCTCCTGGAGGCGGCGGAGCCGCCGGAGCACGTCATCATCCACGAACACGACATCTGGAACCCCTTCACCAACGCTTACGATCCGGCTGACCTCTGGATCTACAGCCACCCCTCGCTGGCGGCAATCCTCGTCACCAACCCCTCCATGGTGCCCTGGGGCGAGCGCTACCTGCCCGCGGGCTCCCGTGCGCAGGTCGTGGCCGCCGGCTTCCCCTACGACCACACGCTGATCAACCGGGTCATCGCCGAGGTGAAGCCCGGCCCCGACCGGGAACGGCTGGTGGTCTTCCCCGGCCGGCTCAACGAGTTCTACCAGCCCTACCTGTCGGTGCGGATGGCATTCGAGCTGATGGACCGGGGCTACCGGGTCTTCATCGCCTCGCCCATCGACCCGCTCTCGTACTACCCCGTCCAGCTGTGGCGGCAGATGGGCATCGAGGTGGGCCGCCTGCCCCACGAGGAGTACTACCGGCTCCTGGCCCGGGCCCAGGCCGCCATCTCCACCACCACCGGCGGCAGCCTCACGCTGGCCCTCTACGAGGCGCACCTGCTGGGAGCCACCCCCATCGCCCCGGCGGGCCGCCCCGACCTGCCGCCCTGGACGGAGGTCTACCACCCCCGCTACGACGCCCTGAACCCCCGCCAGGCCATCGAGATGGTGGAGAAGCGCGTGCCGGTCGCGGTGGAGCGCCGCTGGTTTGACATCCGCCACTACGTGGAGCACCTGCTGGCGGTGGCCGGCCCCTGGCTCTGACGCTGCCGCCGCCGCAAATACGGAACGGGGCTCTCCCCAAAGCATCTCTGCTGGGGCAGCCCCGTTTCTGCGGAAATGCGTCGGGCTGTCCCGTAGTCACTCACGGTGACTGCGGAACAGCCCGGCTGTCGTTGATGAGGTAAATCGCTACTCCCGGGAACCCAGCTGGCTGTCGAGGAAGAGCAAGGCGCTCTTGCTGTCGCCGGCGAGGCGGATCTTCTGCAGCACCTCGTCTGCGCTCGACTCCTCTTCCACCTGCTCCTCGATGAACCACTGGAGCAGGGGCAGTGAGGCGTAGTCCTTCTCCTCCACCGCCAGGGCATACAGCTTGTGGATGGAGGCCGTGACCTTCTGCTCATGGGCCAGCACCGCCTCAAACACGGCCAGCGGCGAGGCGTAGTCCAGAACAGGCTCGGGGATTGCCTTCAGGGCCACCCGGCCCCCGCGGTCGTTGACGTGGCCGTAGATCTTCATCGCGTGCTCCAGCTCTTCCTTCGCCTGGAGTTCCAGCCAGTGCGCCATGCCCGGAAGGTTGGTGGACTCGCAGTAGGCCGCCATGCCGAGGTAGGTATACGCCGAGTGGAGTTCGAGCTTGATCTGCTCGTTCAGGGCTGCCTCCATTGCCTTGTTCACGGTGATCGCCTCCTTGGTCTGACCGGGTTGATTCCCCAGGTCGCCCTACCATTTCCACGTGAGCCGACCACCCTCCTGCCAGATGGCAGGGAACGCTACCAAAGATCTACTCCTCCCCCGGCGCTGCATCCAACAGGGCGTGGCCCGCGAGGAAGAGGCCCATCACCCCGGCAGCCCCGGGCAACGCGCTCCAGAGCAGATGCGGTGCTTGCCGCAGGTGAGGCATGGCATCTCTGACCAGGCTGCCCAGCGACGCTGAGGGCGGCATAACCCCAAACCCGAACAAGCCCAGGATGAACTCGGCCAGCAGGATCTGGGCGAAGGCGAGGAGCACGAGGCCCAGCAGGGCTGCCCCCTGTTGCCCCTTCGACATCCCGAACCGGCGGAATGCCCAGCCCATCGCCGGGATCGAGGCCACCCCCAGGGTGACGATGAGGGTGATGATGCCGGGCCGCCAGATTAGCGCGCCTGCGAGGCCCGCGACCACGGGCCCCACGAGCCCGGGAACGGCCACCCGCGGCGTGAGCACTGCGGAGCCCACGCGGCCCGTCGCCAGGCCGATTCCGGCCAGCACGGCGCCGCCGAGGGCCGCGACCAGCATGGCACCACCGGCGATGGCGAGCGAGGTGCGTGCACCCGCCCCGATGCGAGAGAGCACGTCACGGCCCATATGGTCCGTCCCCAGGGCGTGACCTTCACTGCCCGGCGGAAGTAACCGGAGGCTCAGATCTGCGGAAAGAGCAGCCGACGCATCGCCCAGCAGTGGTGCCGCCAGGAGCAGCACGAACAGCAGACAGCCGATGACCAGCCAGCCCCTGGAAAGCCGGCCCGCCGGCCGCGTCCCGCCGGCTGCCGTCACCAGCAGGTCGCCCAGCAGATGCCCCACCAGGACGAGGGCAATCAACACCCACAGCCCCGCGTGGAACACCGGGAAATCCCGGTTGAGGACGGCCGTTGTCACCTGGCCCCAGACACCCGCCCCGGAGCCCCGTGCCACGACTTCCACCACCATCGTGAACAGCAGGATGTTGCCCGTCTGCTGCAGGATGCGGCCCAGCACGGCCGCCACAGCACGGCCGGGAGCCAGGGGAACGCCCTCCCCGCGGGTGCCGGCCAGCCCGTCGCGGATGGCCCTGGCCAGCCAACCGGCCAGCAGCACGGTCAGGGCCCCGTGAGCCGCGCCCGCGAGCCGAAGGTGATCGAGAGGGCCCGACATGATCAGCCAGACCCCCAGGATGGCCGCCGTGAAGGCCGGCACGCCCATGACGGCCACCGCCGGCGCCTGAAGCACCCGGTCGATCACACTATGTGGCCTGAAGCCGGCCGGGACGCCCAGAAGCAGCGCTGCGGGCAGTGCGAACAGCAGTGCCGCGGCTGCATTCCCCAGGGTGGTTCCCAGGGCGGGCGCGATCAACTCGCCCACGGGCTGACCAGTTCGAAGAGACAGGCCATCGCCTGGCATCCCCCCGGGCAAGCTCTCACGCAGGAGCCAGAGCAGCAGGGCGGCGGCGGCCAGGCCAAGTCCGAAGCGAATCAGCCGCTCAGTATAGGTCGTGCGCATGGCACCCCTCCTCCATGGCGCTGCCCGGGCTCTGCACCCGGGCTCTCTATGTAAGACGCACCAGGCGTGAAAAAGGTTGGGACCCGCAGGTCCCAACCTCATACGCGCCATCGGAAAGCCAGCCTGCGCCCGACCCAGACCGCCGCCAGCCCCACGGCCAGGCTAATGCCCACATTGGCCAAGGCCAGCGGCCAGCGGCCGGCATCAAGAAGGAGCACCGTGTCGACAGACCAGGTGGAGAACGTGGTGAACGAGCCGATGAAGCCGACAGTCACGGGCAGGCGCCACGCCTCTGGCAGACGCCCCCGCTCGATGCCGTATCCGGCCACGAAGCCCAGCAACAGGGCGCCGAGTACGTTGATCATGAGCGTTGGCAAGGGGAAAGTCGAGGGCAAAAGCGCCGTCAGCCAGCTACCCAGCCCGTGGCGGGCCCAGGCCCCCAGGGCGCCCCCTGCAGCAACACCGGCCACGGCAAGGCGGTTCATCGCCCCCACCCCAGGGCCAGGCCCAACCACGCAGCCAGGAGGCCCAACCCGGTGCTCAGCGCAGCGTTCACGAATGCGGCCCGGTGGTCACCCCGCCTCAAGGCCTCGTGCAGGTCAAGCAGCCAGGTCGAGAACGTGGTAAACGCACCGAGAAATCCCGCTCCGAGCACGACCTTCACCTCAGGCGCGAGCCAGCCGCGTCCCACGACGAGGCCTGTGAGAAGCCCCAGCAGCAGCGAACCGGCGATGTTGACGGCGAAGGTGCCCCAGGGAAACGCCCGGCCACCCGGCCGGCCATCGATCCACGCGCCGACGAGGAGGCGGGCCACCGCACCTGCGGCGCCCGCCACACCAATCAGTACCCAGCTCACCTTCGAACCTCCCGTCTCACCGCCGGAACTTGCCCCGCACGTAGGGTGCGGGCCAGTCCACCTCGTGCCCCAGCCGATGGGCCGCCGCCAGCGGGAAGTACGGGTTGCGCAGCAGCTCCCGGCCCAGCAGCACCACATCCGCCTGTCCGCTGCGCACGATGGAGTCCGCCTGGTCGGGACTGGTGATCAGCCCCACAGCGCCGGTGGGGACGCCGGCCTCACGCCGGATCCGCTCGGCGAAGGCCACCTGGTAGCCCGGGCCAAGGTTCGTGATCTGCTGCAGGGGCGAGTTGCCGCCGCTGGAGACGTCCACCAGGTCCACGCCCCACGCCTTCATCCAGCGGGCCAGCTCCACCGCCTCGTCGACGTCCCATGCGCCCTCCACCCAGTCAGTCGCGGAGATGCGCACCCACACCGGCCGGTCGGCCGGGAAGGCCGCCCGCACCTCCTCGTACACCCGCTTCAGGAGGCGCGCCCGGTTCTCCAGCGGGCCGCCGTACTCGTCGGTGCGCTTGTTGGAAAGCGGCGAGAGGAACTCATGCAGCAGGTAGCCGTGGGCGGCGTGGATCTCGACCATGTCGCAGCCCAGCTCGCCCGCCCGCCGGGCCGCCGCCCCGAAGGCTGCCACGATGCGATCGATCCCCTCACCGTCCAGCTCCTGAGGCGTCACCCAGTCGTCGCCCCAGGGGAGCGCGCTGGGGGCCACGGCCGGCTCCGGCCCCTGGCCCTTGCGCGGGGACCAGGCCTTGCGGCCGGCATGGGCCAGCTGGATGCCGAAGGCTGCGCCCTGCTCCCGCACGAAGCGGGCGACGCGCGCCAGGGCCTCCGCCTGCGCGTCGTTCCAAAGGCCGAGGTCGTGCTCGGAGATGCGGCCCCTGGGCTCCACGGCCGTGGCCTCGGCGATGATGAGGCCGATGCCGCCCGTCGCCCGGGTGCCGTAGTGGACGAGGTGCCAGTCGGTGGCAATGCCGTCGGTGCCGGCGACGTACATGCACATCGGGGACATGACGATGCGGTTGCGCAGGGTAACCGACTTCTGCGTGATGGGCTCAAACAGGTGGGCCATCTGTGCGAACCTCCTCGCAGCGTATTCTGACCGAATGGCTCAGAGCACCGCACGGAGCACCAGCGCGGCGATGGAGAAGTACACCAGCATCGAGGTCGTATCCGTAATCGTGGCGATGAAGGGGCCGGACGCCACCGCCGGATCCAGCCCGATCCGCTGGATGAGCACGGGCACCAGCGAGCCGGCCGCCTTGGCGAGCATCAGGTTGACGGTGATGGAGAGACCGATGATCACGCCGATCCACGGCGAGCCGTGCCAGAGCGTGGCGGCGATGCCCAGCACCACGCCGCAGAACAGCCCGATCGCCAGGCCGATCCGGGCCTCCCGCCAGACCACCCTGACCAGCCGGTCACGCTCCACCTCGCCCGTGGCCAGCCCGCGCACCATCACGGTCAGGGCCTGCGTGGCCGCATTTCCGGCCCCGCCGGCCATCGTGGTGATGAAGACCGCCAGCGCGGAGACGCGATCCATGAGCGGGGTGAACGTCTCGATCACCTTGCCCGAGAGCAGGCTCAGGAAAAGCAGGCCCAGGAGCCACGGCAGACGGGCCTTGATCGACGGCCAGATCGCCCCTTCAATGTCGATCTCCTGTTCCGCCTCGGAAACGCCGCCGGCCCGGTACAGGTCCTCGGTGGCCTCCTCTTCGATGACGTCGATGACGTCGTCGACCGTCACGATTCCCCGCAGGATCTGCTGGTCATCGACGACGGGCACGGCCAGCAGGTTGTACTTCTGCACCACGCGGGCGACCTCTTCCTGGTCCTCGCTCACGTGCACCGCGACGGGATTGGTGCGCATAATCGACCGGACCTCGGTCTCCGGCGGCGCGACGATGAGCTCGCGGAGCGAGAGCACGCCGACCAGCCGCTCCCGCGCATCCACCACGTATACGTAGTACGCCGTCTCCGCCGAGGGTGCCTCCCGGCGCAGCTGCTCGATGGCCTCGGCCGCGGTGCGGTGCGCGTGAATGGCCACGAACTCGGTCGTCATGATGCCGCCCGCCGAGTCCTCCTCGAAGCCCATCAGCTCCCGGACGTCGGTGGCTTCCTCATGGGCCATGAGGTCGAGCAGGGCCCCCGCCTGCTCGGGCTTCAGCTCGGCGAACAGGTCCGCAACGTCGTCCGCGGACATCTCGTCCAGGATGGCCTTGGCCTGCGCCGGCGGCAGCGCGGTGACCAGATCGGCCTGCTCCTCCAGCTCCAGTTCGCTGATCGCCTCGGCAGCCGTTGCACCGGCCAGTAGCTGCACCACGGCCGTCCGCTGCTCCTCCTCAAGCTCCCGCAGCACCTCGGCGAGGTCGGCCGGATGGAGATCGGTGAGGAGGGTGCGTAGCTCGTCCAGCCGCTGCTGCCGCAGCAAGACGATGGTCTGGTCCAGCGTTCCGATCAGTTCCTGGTTCATTGGCCTCGCCTCCCTTTCGTGTGGAGCTTGCCGCCTCCCCGAAGAAGAGAAGACGGCCATGCGGAGGCCCGCACAGCCGTAGCGAAGCGCAGGAACGACCGGATCAGGCGAAGCCTACCACCGGCGCGCGGCGGCAGACCTCACCCCACTCGGCGGTTCGTACCGGAGGGCTGTGAGTATGGACGGGCCTCCTAAAGGGTTCCGCAAACTGCACGATTCCAGACTCAGACTTGGCCCGGCATCCATTCTCAACACCACCTCCGTTCGACACGCCCACTTGAAGGGGCGCCCTGCGGCTAGGGCGCCCCTTGTTCGAAACGTCCTCTAGTTATTGTAAACAGAGCGACGAGCAGATGCAACCGTTCATCCTGACAGTTTCTCGAGAAATTCTTTCACCGCCGCCCGGGCATCGGTCCGGTAGAGCAACTCGGGGTGACCGGCCCGCGGCACCAGGTGAAAGCGCCCCTGCGGTGCGAGCCGGGCCAGCTCCTGCCCCTGCTCCAGCGGCACCATCTGGTCCCGGTCGCCCTGCACCACCAGCACCGGAACCGAGAGGGCCGCCAGGGCGGCCGGGTCAAAGCCGGGCCACGTGGCCAGTTCCTCCCCCAGGGCCGTGGCCAGCCGCTCCCACGGCGTGGCGGTGTGCTTCTCCTCCAGCTGCCGCGCCCAGAGGGGCGAACGCCGGCGGATGGCCGCGGGCGCGAAGGCGGCGCGGCCATCGCCCGCCGGCCGGATGCGGGAAGCCAGGACGATCAGCCCCGAGGCTCGACCCCGGAGCGCCAGCTCGATACCCACCATGCCGCCCAGGCTGTACCCGGCCACCAGCGGCCGGCCCAGTCCCAGGCGGTCGATCAGCGCCTCGACGGCGTCGGCCATGCCGGCGATCGTCAGCGGCCCCGAATGGGTGCTGCGGCCGTGGCCGGGCAGGTCGACCGCTACCAGCCGCAGGCCGAGGGGCGCAAGCTCCTCCACCAGCGGCGCCATCGACTCGTGGGTCTGGAGTGCGGCGTGGAGCAGCAGCATGGGCCGGCCGTCCGCCGGTCCCGACTCGGCGTACCAGAGCGTTCCGCCCGCCGGGGTGGGAAGGGAAAACACCTGCGCACCTCCTGACTTTCGCAGGGTCTGCCGTTTCGGCTCCCGCTTTTCCCTTTAGTCTCCCCGTCGCGGGCGGCGGATGCGTCAGCCCGTCCGCCTGGTCACGGTGAAGTTGTCGTCCAACAGCAGCCAGTTCTGCGGGAAATCGAGGCCCAGCTTCCAGTAGCTGATGCCCCTGAGCCCCATCTCCTTCAACAGGTCGAACTTGGCCTGAATCGAGCGGGCATCCTCGAACCAGACCTCGTGGGTGCGGCCCTGCTCATCCACGTAGCGGTAGAACGGGGCCTGGGCGGTCGGATCGAACTCGATGGCCACCCCGCGCCGGGCCGCCTGGCGGATGGCCTCCTGCGGGCTGATCGCCCGTGCGTACTCGCCGCCGGGCCGGTACGGCAGGGTCCAGTCGTAGCCGTAGAGGTTCTGGCCCATCATGATCTTCCCCGGCGGGATCTGGGTGACGGCGAACTCCAGCACCCGGCGCACCTGGTCGATGGGCGAGACGGCCATGGGCGGCCCGCCGCTGTAGCCCCACTCGTAGGTCATCAGCACAACGAAGTCCACCGTCTGCCCGTGGGCGGCGTAGTCGTGGGCCTCGTACCACTGGCCCGCCTGCTCCGCGCTGACCTTCGGCGCCAGGGCGGTGGAGATGAGGGCCCCCTCGGCGTGGATGAGGTCGGCCGCCCGCCGGAGGAACCGGTTGTACGCCTCGCGGTCCTCAGGCCGCAGGAACTCGAAGTCGAAGTGCACATCCCGAAAGCCCATCTCCCGGATGAGCCGCTGGATCTCCTGCAGCAGCCGGTCCTGCACCGCCTGGTCGTTCAGGATCGCCTGGCCCAGCTCCGCGCTGAAGCCGCCCTCCTCCAGGTTGGTCACCACCAGCATGGGCACCGCCCCGCCCTCCCGGGCGATCTCCAGCAGGCCGTCCAGCGGCGGCGGCTGGAGGGAGCCGTCCCGCTGCACCCGGAAGCTGAACGGGGCCAGGTAGGTGAGGTAGGGCACCGCCGCCCGCGACGCGGCGATGAGGTTCGGGCTCACGCTCTCGCCGAAGGGCTCCACGTAGGCGTTGGCCTCGATTTCCGGCCGCGGGCCGGGCGGTATGTAGAGGCGCAGGCCGACGGGCAGCAGCATACCCGGGGGGATGCCGTTGACGCGGGCCAGCTCCGCCGGCGCCACGCCGAACCGCTGGCCGATGGACCAGAGGGAGTCCCCTGACTGGACCCAGTAGTACCGGCCCGTGATGGGGATGACCAGGGCCTGCCCGACGACCAGGTAGGGCAGCCCGTTCAGCTGGTTGGCCTCGATGATGGACTCGGGGGTGACGCTGTAGGCGCGGGCGATGCCGTAGAGCGACTGCCCGGGCTCAACCACATGAATCTGCATCGCGCTCAGCCTCCCGCAGGGCATTCCAGATAGGATCATGGTATGCCCGGGAAGGCACGGGGCGAACCGGTGCCTACAGCGACATCCGGAGGATCGCGGCCACGTCTTCCTGCGTCAGCCTGCGGAACTGGCCGATCGTCCCGCCCTCGGTGGCCAGGGCCGCCATGCGCTCGATCTGATCGTCCCCGATGCCGTAGTCGGCCAGCCGTGAAGGCGCGCCGATGCTGGACCAGAACTGCCGCAGCCGCTCGATCCCTTCCAGCCCCACCTCGCGGTCGGTGCGGCCGGCCGGGTCCACGTCGAAGACCCTCACCGCCAGGCGGGCAAAGCGCGCCGGGTCGGCGTCCAGGCAGTACTTCATCCAGTTGGGGTGGACGATGGCCAGCCCGCCGCCGTGGGGGATGTCGTAGACCGCCGAAATCGCATGCTCGATGGCATGGGTGGCCCAGTCGCCCCCGTCGGTGCCCATGGAGAGCACGTCGTTCAGGGCCATCGTGCCGCAGAACATGAGCGTCTCCCGGGCGGCGTAATCCTCCGGGTTGGCCACCGCCTTCGGCGCCGCCTCCATGACCGTCCGCAGCAGCTCCTCGATCCACCGGTCGATCAGGGGCGCGTTGGCCGCCGTGTGGAAGTACTGCTCCAGGGCGTGCGACATCATGTCCACCACGCCATAGACGGTGTGGTCCCTGGGCACCGTGAAGGTGTACACCGGGTCCAGAATCGAGAAGGCGGGGTAGGTGTGAGGGGCGGCGTCCCAGCCGAGCTTCTCCCGGGTCTCCCAGTTGGTGATCACCGAGCCCGAGTTCATCTCCGAGCCGGTGGCCGCCAGGGTCAGCACCGTGCCGAAGGGCAGCGCGCCCGTCGCCCGCGCCTTGCCCGTGATGACCTCCCACACGTCGCCGTCGTAGCGGGCGCCGACCGCAATCGCCTTCGCGCAGTCGATCACGCTGCCGCCCCCGACGGCGAGGATGAACTCGATCTGCTCCCGACGGCAGATCTCCACGCCCCGGTGGACGGTGGTCAGCCGGGGATTGGGCTCCACCCCCGGCAGTTCGAACACCTCGCAGCCGGCCTCCCGCAGGATGGCCATCACCTCATCGTACAGGCCGGTGCGCTTGATGGAGCCGCCGCCGTACACCAGAAGCAACCGTTTCCCGTACGGCTCCAGCGCCCCGCGCAGGTGCCTGATCTGCCCGCGGCCGAAGATCAGTTTGGTGGGATTGTGGAAGACGAAGTTTTCCATGGTGCGTGATCCTCTCCTTTGCTGTGAATGATCCAGCCTGGGGCCATAACCAAACGGAGGCCGCCCTTCTCACCCGGCGACCTCCGCGAACCACGCCGCCCCGCGTGCTCGCCTACTCCTCCCGGTACCCGAGGCTCCTGAGGACCGACTCCCGGTTCCGCCAGTCCTCCCGCACCTTCACGAACAGCTCCAGGTAGATCTTGGAGCCCAGCATCTCCTCGATGTCCCGCCGGGCCCGGGCGCCGATCTCCTTCAGCATCGACCCGCGCTTGCCGATGATGATCCCCTTCTGGCTGTCCCGCTCCACGTAAATCGATGCGCTCACGTAGACGGTGCCGCTCTCCCGCCGCTGAAGCTGCTCCACCTCCACCGCCACCGAGTGCGGAATCTCCTCCCGGGTGAGGTGGAGGATCTTCTCCCGGATGAACTCCGCGATGACGAACCGCTCGGGCTGGTCCGTGATCATGTCGTCGGGGTAGTACTTCGGCCCCTCCTCCATCTGCTCCACGATCAGGTCCAGCAGCGGGTCGATGTTCGTGTTCTCCAGGGCCGACACCGGCACGATGTCGATCCACTCGATGGCGGGTGAATCGGGCTCGGGGTCCTCGCTGCGGTTCTGCGGATCGCCGAGGGCCTTGTAAGCGTCCATCACCTCGTACCAGTCGCCCCGCTTCACCCGGTCCATCTTGTTGACCACCAAGATCGCCGGCCGGCCGGAGCGTGCCACAACATCGGCCACGTACTTGTCGCCCTCGCCGGGCTCCGGCGCGGAGCCGTCGACCACGAAGAGCACCACGTCCACCTCGGGAATGGTGCCGATGGCCACCTTGTTCATGTACTCCCCGAGCCGGTGGCGCGGCTTGTGGATGCCCGGCGTGTCCAGGAAGACCACCTGCGCATCGGGCCGGTTGTAAACGCCCAGGATGCGGTTGCGGGTGGTCTGCGGCTTGTCCGACATGATGGCCAGCTTCGCCTCGACGAAGGCGTTCAAGAGGGTGGACTTGCCCACATTGGGGCGGCCCACGATGGAGCAGAAGCCTGAACGGAAGGGCGCCTCTTTCATGCGCAACCCTCCCCGTCGCCGGGCAGATCGTCCGGGGTGAAGGCCCCGGGGAGCAGGTCCCGCACAGACCCCACCCAGGTGTCGCCCTTCAGGTTGGTCAGGATGACCCGGGCGTCGGGCCCGAACTCGCTCATCACCTGGCGGCAGGCGCCGCAGGGGCTGCAGGGCCCGTCGGTGTCGGCGATGACGGCGATGGTCGTGAAGCGCCGCCGCCCGTCGCTCACCATCTTGAAGATCGCCGTGCGCTCGGCGCAGTTGGTCAGGCCGAAGCTGGCGTTTTCGATGTTGCAGCCGGTGTAGAGGGTGCCGTCGTCGGCCAGCAGCGCGGCCCCCACCGGGAAGCGGGAGTAGGGCACGTAAGCCCGCCCGCGCGCGTCGCGGGCGGCGGCGATCAGTTCAGCATCGGTCATGGGCAGATCCCTCCTCAGGATTCGTGCCGGGCGCCCCCAAAAAGGCCCAGCAGCCCGGTGATGGCAGGCGGCAGCAGCCAGAGCGGCTGGCGGATCAGCAGGGCGAGCGCCGCCTGCACGCTCTGGGCCAGGTCCCGCCGCACCGCGAACAGAAGCCCCGCGGCGAACACGGCGTGCAGCGCGGTCAGCAGCACGGCGCCGGAGGCCACTTCCTTGGCCGCGCCCGCCAGCGGGTGTCGCTCACGGCCGGCGGCCAGATCCACCGCCCGCTCGACCGCGGTGTTCACCAGTTCGGCGAACAGCACCAGGGCGACGGTGGCAGCCAGGTAGGCCACCTCCCAGCCCGTCAGGCCCACCGCGAAGCCGGCCACGGCCGCGCAGGCGCCGGCAAACACGTGAAAGCGCAGGTTCGGCTCCTCCCGGTAGGCCCGCACCAGCCCGCGGCCCGCATCGCGAAACCGCGGGAGGATCGCGGTGTGCCGGAAGGGCCGCCCGCTCATCGGCTCAGCCCCAGTCCCGCCAAGATCTCCTCGGTCTTGGCCATCATGGCGGCCTCCTCCTCGGGGGTCTGGTGGTCCCAGCCCAGCAGGTGAAGCATGCCGTGCGCCGTCAGGAAGCCCAGCTCACGCTCGAAGGTGTGGCCGTACTCGGCCGCCTGGCTGACGCACCGCTCCAGCGAGATGACGATATCGCCCAGGGGCAGCGGCTCCCCTTCAGGCAGGTCGGCCATGTCCTCCCCCTCCAGCTGCGAGAAGGAGAGCACGTCGGTGGGGCTGGCCAGCCCACGGTGGTCACGGTTCAGGTCGGTGATGGCCGCATCATCCACCAGCGTGATGGAAACGGAGACGTGGGTGCCGAACGCTGCCCCGGCCAGCTCCAGGGCCCGCTCAGCGACCTGCCGAATCAGGTCCTCCTGCTCCGCCGTCAGTTCCACCGTCTCCTGTTCGTTGCTGATCCAGATCTCCATTGTCCGTATCCTCCTCGGCGCCGCCCGGCCCGGGAGACGCCTCCTCGTTGCCTGTGGAATCCCCTGACGCGGCTTCCTGCTGTTCTCCACCCTCGCCGGACTGCTGCTGCGCGGGGTAATCGATGCGGGCATGGTGAACCCCGCTGAGCACCTTCACGAACACCCTGGCGATGGTGTCCAGCTCCTTCAGGGTCAGGTCGCAGTTGTCCAGCTGCCCCTGCTGGAGCCGGTCGCTGATGATCTTGCGCACCTGCTGCTCGATCTGCTCATGCGACAGGTGGCTCTTCTGCCGCATGGCCCGGACCGAGGCCTCGCAGGCGTCCGCCAGCATGCAGATGGCCGTCTCCCGCCTGCGGGGCTTGGGCCCCTCGTAGCGGAAGTCCTCTTCCAGCACATACTCCGACTGGCTGTTCTGCGACGCCATGTGGTAGAAATAGCTGACCAGGGTGGTGCCGTGGTGCTCGGGGATGAAGTCGATGATCTCCTGGGGCAGGCCCGCCTCCCTGGCCAGCTCCACCCCTTCCTTCACGTGGCTGGTGATGATCATGGCTGACAGGCTCGGGGGCAGCTTGTCGTGCGGGTTCTCCCCGCCGAACTGGTTCTCCACGAAGAACGCAGGCCGCTTGATCTTGCCGATGTCGTGGTAGTATGCCCCGACCCGGGCCAGTACCGGGTCGGCGCCGATCGCCTCGGCCGCCGCCTCGCAGAGGTTGGCCACCAGGATGGTGTGGTGGTAGGAGCCCGGCGCCTCGACCATAAGCCGCTTCAGCAGCGGGTGGTTGGGGTTGGAGAGCTCCAGGAGCTTCAGCGGCGTGACGATGCCGAAGAGCGTCTCAAACAGCGGCAGGGCGCCGGTGGCGAGGATGGCCACCAGGAGGCCGTTCACCAGGCCCAGGGCCACGTCGCGCCACAGCAGCCAGTCCAGCAGCGGCGCCGACTCCAGCAGGTTCAGGGCAAGGATCGTCACCACGTTGGCGATCCCCACAAACAGCCCCGCGCGGTACAGGTCGTTGCGGCTCTCCACCCGCGCGACGGTGTAGACGCCCACCGCAGAGCCCACGACCCCGACGGCAACGGCGCCCACCTGGGCCGACGACACGAAAATGCCCAGCAGTACGGCGATGATGACCGACTGCAGCAGGGCCACCCGGGAATCCAGCAGGATGGCCGCCAGCACGGCGTTGAGCGCGATGGGCATGAGGTAGGCCGCACCGTCGCCCAGCTGTGCCGAGAAGAGGTTCAGCGCCAGGGAGAGGAAGAGCGTGATGAACCCGATCAGCCCCAGCAGCATCAGCTTGGAGTCGCGCTCCAGCAGCTCCGGGCGCCAGCGGGCGATGGAGATGGCCATGACGGCCACCACCACCAACGACATGAGGGCCGCCCCCGCCCAGCCCTGGTAGCTGGCCTTCTGGCCGACGAGCCCCAGCTCGACCAGGGCCTCGTACTGATCCGCGGTGATGGTCTTGCCCTTCTCGATGATGAGCTGGCCCTTCTGCCACCAGACCTCGGGGACCTCCTGCGCTGCCTTCGCGCGGAGCCAGTCGGTCCGCTCCTGGTCCACCACCATGTTGGGCTCGATGCGGCTCTTCACCAGCTCCCGGACGAACTGGCTGAGGTCCGGATCGTCGATATCGAGCGTGAACGGCTCGGCTCCGCTGTCGATGCCGGCCTTGATCCGGGTCACATCCCGCTCGAGTACGTCCTCACCCAGAGCCGTCTCCAGGAGCGCCAGGGCCTGCGCCTCGATGTGTTCGATCTGGGCGTCGTCGGCCGTCAGCAGGGCCGCGTAGACTTCGGTGGGCACCACCGTCAGCCGCAGTCGATCCGCCAGGTCCTGCGCCCGGACGGCCACGTCGATCTCGGTCTGGCCCCGCACCCGGCGCAGGTTGCTGAAGACCGCCGTGATATACCGCTGGGCGTTCTCCAGCACGGCGGGCTCCCGCTTGTAGACGGGGGTGATGGACTTCTCAGCGGCATCCTGGAGCTCACCGGTGAGGATCGCGTTGAACACCGGCCGGGGGGCGGGCACGTCCCGCGGCGCGACGTCGCCCACCTGCACGTCCAGGCGGGCGGGCACCGTCTGGTTGCCCAGGGCCAGGGTCAGGAGCGCGAAGAAGAGAACCCCCCAGATCACCCTGCGGATGCGGGAGTTCTTCCAGCGGTTCTGTGCGGTCAGGTTCTCAACACGTTCACGAAGCTGTTGCCATATACGCATAGATCTGACTTGGGAGGGTCTGGCTTTACCGTCCCCTTACCTCCCATCTCACTCTAAGACTCCGACCGGTCCGGCCGATCCGTCGCAGGCCGGGGCGGAAGCAAGCCAGTCCCACCGCCCCCTGCTCTCTCGTAGGCCTTGATGATCAACTGAACCAGGTCGTTGCGCACTACATCTCGCTCCGTCAGGTAATAGAAAGAAATACCCGGGACGTTGCGCAGGACGCGCTGAACGTCCACCAGCCCGGAACGGGTTCCCTCGGGCAGGTCGATCTGGGTGATGTCGCCGGTCACGACGACCTTCGAACCGAAGCCCATGCGCGTCAGGAACATCTTCATCTGCTCGGGTGTCGTGTTCTGGGCCTCGTCGAGAATGATAAACGAATCATCCAGGGTGCGTCCACGCATGAACGCGAGCGGAGCGACTTCGATGATCCCGCGGTCCAGCAGCCGCTCAAACGTGTCCGAGCCCATAATGTCAAACAGGGCATCGTAGAGCGGGCGCAGGTAGGGGTCCACCTTCTGCTGCATGTCGCCCGGCAGGAAGCCGAGTTTCTCGCCGGCCTCCACCGCGGGCCGGGTCAGGATGATGCGGGCGACCTCCTTCGCCTTGAAGGCCGCCACCGCCATGGCCATGGCCAGGTAGGTCTTGCCCGTGCCGGCCGGTCCGATGCCGAAGGTGACGCCGCTCCGCCGTATGGCGTCAACGTACTCCTTCTGCCCCAGCGTCTTGGGCCGGATCTGCTTGCCCCGGTACGTCGTGACGATCACGTCGGTGAACGCCTCGGCGAGGGGCTTCTCTTCCCCCTCCCGGGCCAGGCGCACGGCGTACCGGACGTCACGCTCCGTGACCCTGCCGCCGCGGTCCTGGATGGCCGTCAGCCGCTCGAACAGCCTGGCCACCCGGCCGACCTCTTCCTCCTGCCCCTTGATGATCACCTCGTTGCCCCGGGGCACCAGCGTCACGTCAAAGCCCTCTTCAATAAAGCGCAGGTGCGAGTCGTTCAACCCAAATAACTCGCGCGCGCGATCGTTGTCTGCAATTAGAATCCGCCGTTCCTGGGTCTCATCCAACCCGGTCACCTGCCTATGGATAGCATCGGCCCTTCCAGCGGGGCGGAGACTTCCTCCAGCGTCTCGACCGTGACCAGAATGCCCGCGTAGCCGCCTTCCTGCTGCACCACTTCCGCCCTGAGCGGCGCCAGCACGCGGTCATTCGGCCCCAGCATCCAGGCCAGCCGCCGCTCCATGGCGGCGCGGGCCCGCTCCGTGAGCTCCTCCACCGATACGGGCTCCGCCCGCGTCGAGACCTCCTGGGCCTCACGAATCACGATTTCGACAGGTGGGGTCCAATTCCTCCACTGGCCGGGGGAGATGGTCCGGGTGGTGACCTCATAATCCCCGTAGGGAACGGGGCCCCGCCCGCGTAGTATTATGGACCGGCCGTTCCAGTTCAAAACCCACTGGGTGTAGCGCCGGCCCGTCGGCTCCTTCACGATCTCGGTGACCGGGTATTCATAATACTGCCGGTAGGCGACCCGGGCTTTCACGCTGGCCTGTGCGACCACGGTGCGGGCCAGGTCTTCCCGCGGCGGCAGCGGCATGCCCGGTATCACGCCGGGCCGCCCCCCGGCCCAGTAGCGCAGGGCGCACTCCACCAGCATGTCCCCCGTCTGCACGACATCGCCCTTCTTCACCAGGGGCTCCCCCTGATACGGGATCACCTGCTCCACCACCCCGGACTTCCGGGCGACCAGGTGGACGCAAAGCGCCTGGTCAGGCGGCGTCACCGCCCCCTTCTCCACCACCTCGATCACCGCGCGCGTGCCGTCTGCCCGCACCACCGCCCAGGACAGCTCCTCAACCGTGGATTTCAGGTGCTGGGTCACCTGGTCCAGGTCGACCCGCGCCTTCCACGCGCCCCTGCGCAGGCCGGCCTCCGCCGCCACGGCCAGGATGGCGCGCGGGTCCAGGTAGCCGGGGCCGCTGATGCGCACGTCCACCACCCAGAAGTGGCTCCCCGCCCAGATCAGGGCGGCCAGCCCGCCGACGGCGCCGGCCAGGAGAAACGGACGCCGCCTGAGCCGCCGGGTGAGAAACGGCAGTCCGTACCGCCCGCGAATGCGGACGCGGCACCGGCTCGCACGGGCGATGGGGCGCAGGCGGAAGAAGTCGGCCAGCATCAAGGTGACCCTGAGCCGCTCGGGCAGCCGGCGCAGGTCCCAGAGCAGGATGCCGGCATCCAGGCACAGGTTGAGGAACCGCTCGACATCGCCGCCGGTGACCTCAACGCGCAGGCTGCCGAGCAGGTAGCGAATGAGCGAGCGCAGCATGCTACGTCCCGCCCCCTTCCGGCGGAGCGTAGCGCAGCCCGTCTATCCGCCCCAGAAGCACCGCCTGATCCGGCGACAGGTACGGAATGCGCAGGTCCTCCCCGTCGATGGTCATCTTGCCCTCAGGCAGTCTCAGAACCACCCGGTTGGGCTTGTACTCCAACAGCCCCCGGTGGTTTTCCACCACCAGTTCGACGTTGCCGATGAGGGTCGCGCGCGGCAGGTCAAGCACCGCGTCGCCTGGCAACTCGAGAAGGGAGACGAGCCGCTCCCTGAGACTGCTCCGCCGCTGCTGCAAGGGGCTGCCCCCCCTTCCTGTGCTGTAGCACGTCCACATGGAGGGTATGCGGACCGGGGGGGAGACTAGAAGTGGCTGTGGGCGGTGGGGCGTGGGTGTGGTTGACATGCCGGCACAGTCCTCGGGCCTGCGGGGGCCGGGCCGTCTCAACCACCCGCGCCGCGCCGGTCGCTCAACAGTGGGAACCGCCACTTTTCCACTTTCGTCCTACAAGCCAAGTGAAAAAACGCCGGTTCCACCGACTACACCCGCCGCCCACAACTCACTGCCCACAGCTCACTGCCCGCCGCCGCAACTGCCCGAATCCCCCGCCGAAGGGAGGCCGACCCATGAGAATGAAAAAACCGGCCACGCTCCTCCTGGCCGTGCTGATCGTGCTCGCCGCGTGCGCCCGGAAGCCCGCACCCCAGCCAGGGCCCGGCGACCCGCCGCAGGGCGCTGGCGGCAACCCCGGACCCAGCTCCGGAGCCCTGGTCCTCGCCGCCCCCGTAGACCTGGAACTGCCGCCGGTGGACGGTGTGGAGGTGCTGCGCACCCCTGAGCCGGTGCCGGCGCTGATGCGGGGCGAGGCAGACGCGGCCGTGGTCGACGGCGAGCCGCCGCCCATTCTGACCTCCTTCCCCTTGCGCACCGTTGAGCACATCATCATGCAGGGCTGGCTGGACGAGCCCATGGAACTGACGCTCGCCGAGGCCGAAGCCCTCCTGCCTGAGCTGGATCCGCCCGGCGAACCGGCCAGGGGGGCACTGGCGGCCGGACGGCTCGCGGACCTGCGGCCGGGCTGGCGGGCAGTGCCGGTGGAAGGCGTTGCCCCCACCCCGCAGACCGTGCGGTCGGGCGAGTATCCCCTGGCCGACCGGCTCCTGGTGGCTTACAGGCTGGAAGACTCGGAACGTGTGACTCCGGTCAGGAAGGCCCTGGAAGCGGCGTTCAGCCAGGATGAAGCGGACGGTGCTGTGACCGGCGAGGAATGGGCCTCCCTCTCCGTCGCCGGCGACTTCATGCTCGCCCGGGGGGTCGCCCGGGCCATGCGGGAAAACGGCACGCTGTATCCCATTGAAAAGGTGCGCGATCACCTCTCGTCAGCAGACCTGGCGTTCGCCAACCTGGAGTCGCCCATCGGGGTGACGGGCCGCCCCCTGCCGGGCAAGCAGATCTGGTTCCGGGCGGAGCCGGAGGCCATCGAGGTGCTCACGGCCGCGGGGCTGGACGGGGTCACCGTGGCCAACAACCACATCATGGACTACGATGAGGAGAACTTCCTGGAGACGCTGGATATCCTGGCGGAGGCCGGCATCCCGTGGACAGGCGGGGGCCGGAACCTGGACGAGGCCCGCCGGCCGCTGGTGCTGGAGGCCCGGGGCGTCCGCATCGCCTTCCTGGGCTACAGCGAATTCGCCGACCTCTTTTTCGACTGGGATTACCCCCGCAGCTTCGCCGCCATGGAGGACCGGCCCGGCGTGCCCGCCATCCGAGAGGACTGGCTGGCGGAGGACATCCGGGCGGCCCGGGAGGTGGCCGACGTCGTCGCCGTGGCGCTCCACTGGGGCATCGAGTTCGTCAACTACCCCACGGAGGAGCAGCGTCAGCTCGCCCGCTACATCGTGGACCAGGGCGCCGACCTGGTGCTCGGGTACCACCCCCACGCCATCCAGGGCTTCGAGCTGTATGGCGGCGGGTTCATCGCCTACAGCCTGGGCAACTTCATCATGGACCGGCAGGACACCGACCTGGCCCGGGAGTCGATGATCCTGGACTTCCTGATCGGCCCGGACGGCGTGAAGCAGGTGGAGGTTCACCCGGTCTGGATCCATGCCGAGCAGCCCTATATCATGCAGGGCGAGGAGGCGGCCCGGCTGAGGCAGAAAATGCAGGAGATCTCCGGGTGGTAGGCAGCACAGAGCCTGCACCCCTTCACCGAAGGCGGTGCAGGCTCGTTTTCCATCTCCCACAGGCGGAAGCCCCCTCCCCCGCCTCACGCCCCGGGCGGCCGCTGCTGCTGCGACGGAACGCCATCGGGCGGCAGAGCGATCACCGTGATGGAGCCCACCACGAGGATCGAGAGGAGCAACCCACCCGCAAAGACCAGATCTGCGGCGTCATGCACTCGGTACGTAAGGTCCATCAGATACAGGAGGGCCAGGCCCGCGCCGATCCAGAGGCCGCTCACCGCCGCCATGCGCGGCCGCCGGAGCCGCAGCGACAGCCCGAAGACGCCCGCTGCGAGTCCGAGCAGCACCATGACCACCAGCAGCATCGGCACGCGCAGAATCGAGCGCGGGTGGGCGAGCAGCATAAGGAGAACTCCCGCGGCCACGCCGCCGACCCACGCGCGCCGTGCCAGGGCAGCCGCAGCCCCGGCTATCACCAGAACCAGGGCCAGCAATATCGGCGCCCCGTCACCGGGAATCCCGTACCGATAGAACAACCCCATCACCCCTGCAACTCCGGCCCCGAAAGCACAGGGCACCGGACTCATCCGGATCGGGGCCGGCAGTCTCGTGATCTAAATATTCAGCATAACCGTTCGACCATGCCTGGCCGTTCTCCTTCAGCGGATACAGAAGAAGCCATCGCGGCGGGGGAGCATACCTCCCCGGCCCCGATGGCTTCGCACCCCACTACCGGTCCCGCAGCGTCGGAAACAGGATGACATCCCGGATGGAAGGCGCCCCCGTCAGGAGCATGACCAGCCGGTCGACACCGATGCCCAGCCCGCCCGTGGGCGGCAGACCGACCTCGAGCGCGGCCAGAAACTCCTCGTCCATCGGGTGCGCCTCCTCGTCGCCGGCCGCCCACTGGGCAAGCTGCTCCTCGAACCGCCGCCGCTGGTCCTCGGGGTCGTTCAGCTCGGAGAAGGCGTTGGCCAGCTCCCGCCCCTGTACGTAGAGCTCGAACCGCTCGGTCAGCCGGGGGTCCCGGGGATCGCGCTTGGCCAGGGGGGAGGTCTCCACCGGGTGGCCGATGACGAACGTGGGCTGAATCAGCCGGTCTTCGGCGTAGCGCTCGAACAGCTCGGCCAGCAGCCCGCCCCAGGTGGTCGCCTCGACCTCGTAGCCGGCGGCCTCGGCCGCGGCCCGCACCGCCCGCGCGTCCTCCTCCTCGTCGCCCGAACCGCCGAGGGCGAGCAGGTCGAGACCGGTGGCCTCCTTCACCGCCTCCGCCATCGTCACGCGCCGGAAGGGGCCGGTCAGGTCGATCTCGCCTGCCTGCAGGCAGCCGTTCGCCGCCAGGGCGGCGTTCTGCACGAGCCGCTCCGTGAGGTCCATCATGTCCTGATAGTCGGCATAGGCCTGATAGGCCTCCAGCGAGGTAAACTCCGGGTTATGGCGCGTCGAGAGCCCCTCGTTGCGGAAGACCCGGCCGATCTCGTAGACCCGCTCCATGCCGCCCACCACCAGCCGCTTCAGGTGAAGCTCTGTCGCGATGCGCAGGCTCAGGTCCCGGTCGAGGGCGTTGTGGTAGGTCAGGAAGGGGCGTGCAGCCGCCCCGCCGGCCAGCGGGACCAGCACCGGGGTCTCGACCTCCAGGAAGCCCATCTCGTCCAGCGTGCGGCGCAGGCTGGCGACGATGCGGGAGCGGGCCTCGAAGACGGCCCGGCTCTCGGGATTTACCAGCAGGTCCAGATGGCGCTCGCGGTAGCGGAGCTCCACGTTGCGCAGCCCGCCGTGCTTGTCGGGCAGCGGCCGGAGCGCCTTCGTCAGCATGGTCAGGTCGGCGACCTTCACCGACAGCTCGCCGGTGCGGGTGCGCATCAGCACGCCCTCGGCGCCCACGATGTCGCCCAGGTCCAGGTGCTCCCAGACCAGGCGGGCGCGATCGCTGAGTTCGGGAAGGCGCAGGTAGAGCTGCAGGCGGCCGGAGCCGTCCTGCAGGTGGGCGAAGCCCGCCTTGCCGTGCGACCGGAGGGTCAGGACCCGCCCGGCCACCCGCACGGGCAAGGCCTTTTCATCCAGTTCCTCGGCCGTGGCCTCCCCGTATTCTGCCCGCAGGTCGCCCATCAGCCGGCGGTCGCCGAAACGGGTGCCGAAGGGGTCGACGCCGGCCTCGCGCAAGGCCGCCACCTTGGTTCGGCGTGCCTCTTGAAGCTGCTCTTCACGGGAGCGCATTGCAGAAACCCTCCTTTTGGAATTCGCTAAACAGTCAAGAAGGCCTCCGTCCCTTCCGTAGGGACGGAGGCCTTGGCTCCGCGGTACCACCCAACTTGGCCGCCTGATGTGCGGCCCACCTCAACCCGGCACTCCCGCGCGGGGAATGCCTTGCTCCCGGTATCGGGGGAGAACCGTCCTCGTCTACTGACCCGGGACGCGCCGGGGGTTCGGGAGGCAGCTCCGAGGCCTTATGCGCCAGGTCTCTCCGGGGCGGAACTCGCACCATCCATTCCGCTCTCTGCGCCCGAGACGGCCCGCGCCGCGGGGAGCCGTTCCCCGCCCTCTTCATCGCCTTGACCGATATATGAGCACATCCTAACCCTTCCGCGGGTTCGGTGTCAACCAGCCGAAGCGCCGAATTCGCAGGGCACAACCCGTGGCATCCGCCGGCAGGCGCAGCCGCCGGCGGCTACTTCGTCGCGTACAGGATCCCGATGGTGCCCGGGCCGCAGTGGCTCCCGATGACCGAGCCGGCCCGGGTCTCGATGACCTCGTGCACCTCCGGCAGAATGCGCCGGACCTCATCCCGCATGTACGCCGCATCCTCCGGCGTGCCCGTGTGCGTCACGAAGACACGCTCGGGCCGCACCCGGCCCGCCCTGGCGTCCTCCGCGAAGCGCTCCAGCATCCAGTCCAGCGACTTCTTCCGCGCCCCGCGGATCTTGGCGGCCACGATCATGCCGCCGTCTACGACCGAGATGATCGGCCGGATCTTCAGCAGGGTGCCCACCAGGGCCTGCATCCCGCTGCAGCGGCCACCCTTGTACAGGTAGTCCATCGTGTCGATGACGAAGGACGTGCGCACGCCGGCCTGGTAGGTCTCCAGGTCCGCGAGGATCTCCTCCATCGACTTGCCCTGCCGCGCCAGGTCACAGGCGCGCAGGACCTGCAGGCCGATACCGGTGGAGAGGTTCCGGGAATCGAAGACGCGCACCCGGCCTTCGGGAAACTCGGACGCGGCGATCTGGGCATTCTGGATCGTCGCCGAGAACTTCGCGGAGATGCCGATGAACAGCGCCTTGCTGCCGTCGGCCGTGGCCTCTTCAAAGTAGCGGCGGAACACGGCAGGGCTCACGCTGGCCGTCTTGGGCAGCTGGTTCCGCTCGGCTACCATCTGGAACAGCTGGTCCGTGTTAATTTCGATGCCGTCCTGGTACGACTCCTCGCCGAACTGCACGAGCAGCGGCACCACCCGCACATCATTCGCCGCCAGGAGTTCCGGCGAAAGATCTGCGGTAGAGTCCGTAAGAATGCGGATTGAGGGCATGGCGTACGACCTCCGTTATGAGCAGGTTCATTTGATTAATATTAACATACCTGTCCGGATGTGGCGCGCGCGACGTCGCGCAGGACGCGGTCAGCATCGCATTCCGTCTACCGCCTGACCGCCAGAAGGCCGGTTGACCCGCCCGCGGTGACAGAATAGAATCGATAGTAGTCATAAGACAGGCTTAAAGGATAACCGAAATACCATTGCCGATTAAGATGATTCGTGAAGGGGAGAACAAGAGTGAACAAGCACCGTTTCCTCAGATTCGTGGCCGCCCCCGTGCTGGCCGCCCTCTTGCTGGCCGGCTGCGGCGGCACCCAGTCCGCAGACTCCGACAGGACCCCCGGCACCCAGACCGAGCAGCCCGCGCCCTCCGCACAGACCCCGTCCGCCACGGAGCCCGGGGCCGAGCCGGTGCGGGTCATGGTCGTGCTGCCCGACAAGATCGGCCTCAACCCGTTCCACCAGGTGACCGTCCAGGGCGTGGAGCGGGCCAAGGCGGAGTTCGGCATCGAGGCGCAGATCATCGAGTCCAAGGACTGGGGCGCGATCGAGGAGAACCTGCGGGCCGTGGCCGCTGAGGAGAAGTGGGACCTGATCTTCACCTCCGGCTTTGAGTCCGCCGAGCCGCTGCAGAAGGTGGCGGCCGAGTTCCCGGATCAGAAGTTCGCCATCCTCGACACCACCGTCGACATGCCCAACGTGCGCTCCATC
This sequence comes from Symbiobacterium turbinis, assembly GCF_055383075.1. Lineage (NCBI taxonomy): Bacteria > Bacillati > Bacillota > Clostridia > Eubacteriales > Symbiobacteriaceae > Symbiobacterium > Symbiobacterium turbinis. Next base: position 3,469,306 of record NZ_AP042433.1, on the reverse strand, counting down.
GCCTTCAAGGAGCACGAGGCCGCCTTCCTGCTGGGCGCCGCGATGGGGCTCGTGACCGAGACCAACATCGTGGGCATGGTCGGGCCCATGGAGATTCCCTTCTTCCAGCGCTGGACCCAGGGAATTCAGATGGGCCTGGAGGCGGTCAACCCCGAGGCGAAGCTCCTGATCCACTGGTCCAACTCCTTTGAGGATGTGGCCCGGGCGAAGGAGCTGGCCCTGGAGCAGCACGCCCAGGGGGCCGACGTGATCGCCGCGGTGGCCGGCGGCGGCAACTTCGGCGTGTTCGAGGCCGCCCGGGAGAAGGGCTTCTATACGGCCGGCCAGGACACCAACCAGTCCGTCCACGACCCCGAGCACATCCTGTTCAGCCAGATCAAGGGGCTGGACGTGGTGACCTACCAGACGCTGAAGGATCTGGTGGAGGGCAACTGGTCCTTCGGCACCGCCGTGTACGGGCTGAAGGAGGGCGGCGTCGGCCTCTCCCACCTGGCCGACAAGAGCCTGGAGCGGCATCCCAAGCTGACCGACGAGGTCATGCAGAAGCTGGAGGAGCTGCAGAACAAGATCCTCTCCGGTGAGATCGTGGTGCCCGACCCGCTGGCCGGGTAGGGCTCCCGAGGTGGCTTCGGCATGAGTCGCGCACCGGCCATCGCCGCGACCGGCCTGGTCAAGGTCTACCCGGGCGGGGTCGTGGCCAATGACGGCGTCTCCCTCCAGGTCGAACCCGGCTCGATCCACGCCGTGGTGGGAGAGAACGGCGCCGGCAAGACCACCCTGATGAACCTGCTCTACGGCATGGAACAGCCCACCGCGGGCGAGATCCGCATCCACGGCGAGCCTGTGGCCTTCCGCAGCCCGCACGATGCCATCGCCCGCGGCGTGGGCATGGTCCACCAGCACTTCATGCTCTTCCCGTCGCTCACCGTCGCCGAGAACATCGTGCTAGGGCGGGAGCCGCACCGGTTCGGCCGCCTGGACCGGCGGGAGGCCGCCGCGCGGGTGGCCGATCTGGCGGAGCGGCACCGGCTGCCCATCGACCCACTGGCCCGGGTGGGCGACCTGCCCGTGGGCCTGCAGCAGCGGGTGGAGATCCTGAAGACGCTCTACCGCGGGGCGGAGATCATCATCCTGGACGAGCCCACGGCGGTGCTGACGCCCCAGGAGTCCGACGAGCTCCTGGCCGTCATGCGCCACCTTGCGGACCAGGGGAAGACGATCCTCTTCATCTCGCACAAGCTCGCCGAGGTGCTGGCCGTCAGCGACCGCATCACCGTGCTGCGGGGCGGCCGCGTGGTGGGCGAGCGGGAGCGGGCTGAGACCGATATGGACGAGCTGGCCACGCTGATGGTCGGCCGTCTGCCCGCGCCGCCGGCGACCTTCCGGCGCGAGCCGGGGGCGCCGGCCCTGCGCGTGGAGAGGCTGTGGGTGCGCGGCCCCCGGGGAGAGCCGGCCGTGCAGGGCGTCACGTTCACCGTGCGGCGCGGCGAGATCGTCGGCATCGCCGGCGTGGCCGGCAACGGGCAGAGCGAGCTGATCGGCGCCCTGACGGGGCTGGTGCCCGCCGCGGAGGGCCGGATCCTGCTGGACGGCCAGGACATCACCCGCCTCTCCGTGCGGGAGCGGCGTGCAGCGGGCATGGCTCACATTCCGGAGGACCGGTACCGGTGGGGATCGGCCCGGGAGGCGTCCGTCGCCGACACCGCCGCGATGGGCCCGCACTACCGGCCGCCGCTCTCCCGCCGGGGGCTGATCGACCGGTCGGCCTGGCTGCGGCGCGCCGCCGCGATCGTGGCCGAGTACCGGGTGCGCACCCCGGGCCTCTGGGCCCGGGCCGGGGCCCTCTCGGGGGGCAACCTGCAGAAGCTGGTGGTGGGCCGTGAACTCGCGGGCGACGCCCACTGCCTCATCGTCGCGGAGCCCAGCCGGGGCGTGGACCTGGCCGCCGCGGCCTTCATCCACGACCAGCTGCTCGCCCGCCGGGAGCGGGGCGATGCCATCCTGCTGGTCTCCGCGGATCTGGGCGAGCTCATGGCCCTCTCGGACCGAATCCTCGTGATGTACGAGGGGCGGATCGTCGGCGAGGTGGCGCGGGACCAGGCGGACGAGCGGCAGATCGGGTTGTGGATGGCCGGCGCGGATCTGCCCGCCGGGGACCCACCCGGCGACCCGGCCAGTGCACAGCAAGGGGGTGACGCCGGTGCCTGACCGGCTCACGGAGGGCCTGATCGACCTTCTGCGTCCCTTGCTGGCGGTGCTGCTGGGCCTGGCCGTCGGCGCCGTGGCCATCTGGGCCACGGGCCATCCGGTGGGCGAGGCGTACGCTGCCCTCTGGAACGGCGCGTTCGGCAACCGCACCTTCCTCGGCTCCACCCTGGCCCGCTCGTCCACGATCGCGCTGGCCGGCCTCGGCGTGGCCGTGGCCTTCCGCGCCGGCGCCCTCAACCTGGGCGGCGAGGGCCAGCTGGCCCTGGGCGGCCTGGCCGCGGCCCTGTTCACAATCTACGTCCCCCTGCCCGGCCCCCTGCCGCTGGTCGCGGGCCTGCTGGCCGGCGCCGCGGGCGGCGCCCTCTGGGCCCTGCTGCCCGCCTGGCTGGAGGTGCGGTTCAGGGTCCAGCTGCTCATCAGCTCGCTCCTGCTCAACTACGTGGCCGTCTACTCGGCCAGCTACCTGGTGAGCGTCCCGTTCCGGGATCTTTCGGGCGGCGGGGCCCTGGCGCAGACCCGGCTGATCCCCGAGGCGGCGCGCATCGCCCTTCTGCCCGGCACCCGCATGCACGCGGGCATCCTGATCACCCTGGCCCTGAGCCTGGTGCTCTGGTTCGTCATGATGCGCACGGTGACCGGGTACGAGTGGCGCATGACCGGCCTCAACCCCGACTTCGCCCGCTACGGCGGCGTCGACCGGGTGCGCGCCCTGGTGACGGCGATGCTGGTCAGCGGCGCGGTCGCCGGCCTGGGCGGCGCCATCGAGGTCATGGCCGTCTATCACCGGTACATCGACGGCAACCTCACCCGGCCCGGCTTCGCCTGGTCCGGGCTGATGGCGGCCCTGCTGGCCGACAACCACCCGCTCGGGGTGCTGCTGGCCGCCTTCCTGCTGGGCGTGATCCAGGTGGGTTCCACCGGCATGGAGCGGACCACGCAGATCCCGCTGGAGATCTCCAGCGTCGTGCAGGCGGTCATCGTCCTGTTCGTGTCCGTGCGCATCGGCGCCGACCTGCTCAGGCGCTTCCGGGGAAGGAGGGCGGCCCGTGGCTGATCTGTTCGACATCCAGCTCCTGCACATGACCCTGCGGACCGTCGTCCCGGTCCTGCTGGCCGCGCTGGGCGGGGCCCTGTGTGAGCGGGCGGGCCTGTTCAACGTCGCCCTGGAAGGCATGATGCTGGCCGGCGCCTTCGGCGCCGTGGTCGGGTCGTTCTTCCTGGGCGGCGCCGGATGGGGCGTGCTGGCGGCGATTGCCGCCGCCACGGCGATCGGCCTGATCCTGGCGGTTCTCAGCCTCAACCTGCGGGCCAACGAGATCGTCGTGGGCATTTCGCTCAACCTGCTGGTGGTGGGGCTCACCACCTTCCTCATGCGGGTGGTGCTGGGGGCGACGGGCACCTTCCACCACCCCGATCTGCAAGGGCTGCCCCAGTGGTCGCCGGAGTGGCTGCAGGCGGTCCCGGTGCTGGGCCGGCTGCTCAGCGGCCACACCCCGGTTGTCTGGGCCGCTTACCTCGCCGTCCCCATCCTCACCTATTTCCTCTTCCAGACCACCATCGGGCTGCGGCTGCGCGCCGTCGGCGAGCACGCCCGCGCGGCGCAGACCCTGGCCGTGAACCCGCTGCGCATGCAGTACCTGGCCGTCGTGCTGGCCGGGGTGCTCACAGGGCTTGCCGGCGCACAGCTCTCGCTGGGGCAGGTCCGCATCTTCCAGGAGAACATGACCGCCGGGCGCGGCTTCATCGCCCTGGTGGCAGTGATCTTCGGCCGGGCGCACCCGACGGGCGTGCTGCTGGCCAGCCTGCTCTTCGGCCTGATCGACGCCCTGGGCATCCGGCTGCAGGGGGTCGGCCTGCCGTCCCAGGTGACCGGACTGCTGCCCTTCGTCGTCACCCTGCTGACCCTGGTCGCGCTGCGCGGGCGGGGGCTCAACCGGCAGGGCACCGCCTGAGCGAAAGGAGAGGCGATCCGATGCAGAGCGTGATTGCAGACCCCTCGCTCGCCCCGCTGGGCCACCAGAAGATCGACTGGGTCGCGGCGCACTCCCCGGTGCTCAACCGGCTCTTCGAAGAGGTCCTGAACGACGGCAGCCTGAAGGGGCGCCGCATCGCCGTCGTGGTGCACCTGGAGGCCAAGACCGCCTACCTGGCCCTCTTGCTGCAAAAGGCCGGGGCGCATGTCATCGCCGCCAGCTCGAACCCCCACTCCACCCAGGATGCGGTCTGCGCCGCCCTGGTGGAGCGCGGCGTGCAGGTCTTCGCGCGGCACGGCGTGAGCCAGGCAGAGTTTGAGCGGGACCTGGAGCGGGTGCTCGAGGCGCGGCCGGAGTTCATCATCGACGACGGGGCCGAACTGGTGGGCCGGGCGGTCCGCAGGGGCGGCGAGATCCTGGCCGGCATCCGCGGCTCCTCCGAGGAGACCACCACCGGCGTGATGAAGCTGGAGGCCATGGCGGCGGAGGGCAGGCTCCCCTTCCCGGCCATCGCGGCCAACCACGCCGCGTGCAAGCACCTCTTCGACAACCGGTACGGAACCGGCCACTCCACCCTGGGAGCCATCATGTCCGCCACCAACCTCTTCCTCACCGGCAAGCGGGTGGTGGTGATGGGCTACGGCTGGGTCGGGCGCGGCGTGGCCCGCTACGCCGCGGGGCTGGGCGCCCGGGTGACCGTGACGGAGGTCGACCCCATCAAGGCCCTGGAGGCCTACGCCGACGGCTTCAGCGTGGCCAATTCGCTGGACGCCGCCGGCTACGGCGAGGTGTTCATCACCACCACCGGCTCGGTGCACGTGCTCAGGCAGGAGCACTTCGCCCGCATGCCCGACGGCGCCCTGGTGGCCAACGCCGGCCATTACGCCCACGAGATCGACCTGGAGTCCCTGTCCGCGATGGCCGTGGCCCGGCGGCAGGCGCGCCCCCACGTGGAGGAGTACGAGCTGATGGACGGCCGGCGCATCCACGTGATCGCCCGGGGCGAGCTGGTCAACATCGCCGCCGCCGACGGACACCCGGTGGAGATCATGGACCTGACCTTCGCCGTGCAGGCCCTCGCCTGCCACCACCTGGTCAACCATCACGGCGAGCTGGCGCCCGGGGTCCACCGGCTGCCTGCGGCGATCGACCGGCAGATCGCCGAGACCAAGCTGAAGACCCTGGGTGTGACGCTGGACGAACCCACCGCGGAGCAGGAAGCCTACACGAAGCAGTGGTAGATCAAGCGGCCCGGGGCTGCATCGGCAGCCCCGGGCCGCTTTGTGGCTGTTCGCTCAGTCCGCCGGCGCACCGGTGGTCCTCACGGCCCCCTGCGGCTCCGGCCGCAGGTTGAGGTATCCGTAGACCCCCGCCGCCAGGTAGGCCAGGGCATAGCCCAGCATGGTGTAACCCGCTCCGAAGCGGTCGGCCAGTGCGCCGGCCAACAGGTTGCCGGTGATCATGATCAGGGCGCTGACCGTGCCGAAGGAGCCGAAGATGCGGCCGCGGACGTTGTCTGGCACCAGGTCCGCGATGGCCACCTGAAGGCCGACGTTGATCGCTCCGCTGCCCAGGCCCAGGAGCAGGAGGAAGGCGGAGCTGGGGATCAGGCTCCGGGCCGCCACGGCTGCGGTAGCGGTGAACCAGACGTACCCGCAGCCGAGGCTGAACAGGTGGCGCCAGTGGATGCGGCCCCCGACGGCCCCGATCAGGAAAGCCCCCAGCACGGACGTGCCGCCGAAGCCCGCGAGCACGAATCCCATCTGCTCGGCCGCCAGCCCCAGCGTAACCGTGAAGAACGTCACCAGGAGCACGTTGCTGCCCGAGTCGCCCAGGTTGGCGATGCTGATGCCGGTCAGCAGATGGCGGAGGTTCGGGCGCTCCCGCACAACGGTCACGGCCTCCCGCAGATCCCGGACCAGCTTGGCCAGGGGAGAGAGAGCCGGGCGGGAACTGGCCTGCGCATCGGCCCGCACCGGCGCATCGCCCGGCGCGACCGCCGGCACCCGCATACCCGAATGCGCCAGGGCCGACACCAGGAACAGCCCGCCGTTGATGGCGAACACGCCGGCCGGCCCCACCAGCACGAGCAGGACTGCACCCAGTCCGTTGCCGAACAGCATGGCCAACCGCTGGGTCATGATGTTGAGGGAGCCCGCGGTGACCAGCTCCTCCCGCTTCACCAAGTTGGGCAGCAGGGCCGAACTGGCCGGGCTGAAGAAGGCCGTGGCCACGGCGGCGGCGAAGTCCAGCCCGATCAGGGCCAGCGGTTCGTGCACGAAGACCATGCTGAACATCAGGGCCGCCCGCACGATGTCGGCACAGACCATGATCACCTTGCGCGGCAGTCGGTCGGCCAGCGTTCCGGCCACGGGGCCGAGCAGCAGGGTGGGCACCATGTTGCCGACGATGACCAGCGAGGTGTAGAAGCCCAGCCGGTCCGGGTCCTGGCTGAAGAGCTTCACCAGGGCGAGCGTATTGAAGAAGTCGCCGATGTGGGAGGTCGCGCCGGCCAGCCAGAAAAGCAGGAAGTTGCGGTTGCGCAGCAGCGCCAGGTAACGGGTCACTCACCATCACTCCCCTGAAAGTGCCTGCCCCAAACTCTGGCTCCATCGTACCTGGAACCGGCACGGCGCAAATCGTACCTGCGGGGCGAAGGGCCATCGTACGTCAGTACGACGGCGATTCCGCCCGGAGGGCAGACTAGGCGCAGGGGGGTGTCGCTCTGGTCAACCTCTTTTCCGCTCACAGCCTGTCGGGGCCGCAGCTGACGCCGGCCTTGATGGCCCTGCAGGAGCACTCGGACCGGGCGGTGCTGAAAGGGCTCCTCCGCCTGGCGGACCTGGATGCGCCGGCCGACGCCGAGGCGGCCTTCTACTTCCCGGCGCCGGACGGGTCGCCGCGGGCCGGCGAGATCCACCTGGGCGACCGGCGCATCTGGATGGCTGCCCTCGCCCCCGGCGAGGAGCCGCCGGCCCTCCCGCCCGGGCCGGCAGAGCCCCTGATCATCAGCCCCGCCGTCCCGGCAGGCGGGAACGGGGAGCCCATACACCGGCTTTCCTGGGAGCGGCTGGACCGCTGGCTCGGCGAACTCGCCGATGGGTACGACGCGGACACCCGCACGGGCTTTCTGCTGCGCCAGTTCCGGGAGTACCTGCCCGAGGCCGGCATCACCTACTTCCGCGGCTTCGAAGCCGACGTGCTTGCCCGGGCGCCCCGGGCGTTCCGCGATCTCACCGAGTTCCACCGCCGGGTGGAAGAGCTGTTTGCGCAGATCGGGTCAGGGTTTGCCGCCGCCTGGCCCTTGCTCCGCACGGCCCGCCCCCAGGACGTGCTGGCGGGCTACTGGTTCCGGGACTACGCGGGCGCCGGGCAGGGCGAGGGCGACTTCGTGCGCATCGCACTGCACCTGGAGGCCGCTGAGCTGCAGATCGCCGTCTGGCTCTCGCCCGGCGGGGCTGCGCATGCGCGGCTGCAGGCCGCCCTGGCGGGGGACGGCGTGCTGCCCGAGGCCCTGGGCGCCCTGACGCCGCCGCCGGTGCTCCGGCTCTGGTCGGCGGCAGACGAACGGCAGGTGCCGGTGGGCAAGCTGGATCCTTCCCTCGCCGAGGCGGTGGACTGGGGGGCCTACACCGTGGCGGTGCAGATCGCCCGTCCTCTCGCAGATCTGGCCGGGGAGGGGCTGCCCGAGCGGCTCGCCGGGTGGACGGGCGCGCTGCTGGAAGCCCTGGCGCCGGTGCTCGCAGACGTGGTGCATTGACGAGCGGGCAGGGCCCGGCCTCTGTGGCCGGGCCCTGCCCGCGCATGCGCAGTACGCTATCCTCTTCCGTAAGGCCTGAGGGCCCTGGGCTTGCCCAGCACCTCGGCCAGCAGCACCGCCTGGGCCAGCCCCTCACGGCTGGCCAGCTGCGCCACCGCAGCCTGGCGCAGATCGCCGGCACGCCCGGGATCGGTTCCGGCGGCCGCGTCAGCGGCGGTCCCTTCGGCATCCGGCTCTTCCACCCGCAGCAGGGTGCTCAGGGGGGCAGAGCGTACGACCTCCGCCCGGACGCCCTCCCCGCGAACCCCCTCAGTGCTCAGGCCCTCAGAACCGAAGCCTTCGGACCTGATGCCTTCCGAGGCGATGCCCTCGGAGCCGATGGCTTCGGAGGCTGCGTCCGCCGTCGGCGCGGGGCCGCGGGCGGGACGGGGCCGGCTAGCCGGCTTGGGCCGGGAAGCCGCCGTCGGCCGCGAAGGCGGGGTCGGCCACTGGGGGATGCCCGTGCCGCGGGGCACAGGCCGGCCGCCGCGCGGGCGGCGCGTGGGCTTCCTTCCGCCCCCCATCTTCTCCTGCACCGTGGACCACGCGGTGCCTACGATCGCCAGCACAATCAGCCACAGCAGATCTTCCAGGGCACATCACCTACTTCTGGGTCTGACCGCCGCCGGGCTGGCCGCCGCGCTGACCGCCGCCCAGCGACTCCCGCATGGCGGTGTCGGCCTTGATGTTCTGCATCTGCAGGTACTCCATGACGCCGATCCTGCCCTCGCGCAGGGCCTGCGCCAGGGCCCGCGGCACCTCGGCCTCCGCCTCGACGACCTTCGCCCGCATGCGCTGGGTCTCCGCCCGCATCTCCTGCTCCTGGGCCACGGCCATCGCCCGCCGCTCCTCGGCCTTGGCCTGCGCCATCACCTTCTCCGCCTCGGCCTGGTCGGCCCGCAGGCGGGCGCCGATGTTGGCGCCGACGTCCACGTCAGCGATGTCGATGGAGACGATCTCGAACGCGGTGCCGGCGTCGAGCCCCTTGGCCAGGACGGTCTGGGAGATCATGTCCGGGTTCTCCAGAACCGCTTCATGGTTCTCCGCCGAGCCGATGGTGGTGACGATGCCCTCGCCGACGCGGGCGATGATCGTTTCCTCGCCGGCGCCGCCGACCAGCCGGTTGATGTCGGCCCGCACGGTCACCCGCGCCTTTGCCTTCAGCTCAATACCGTTCTTCGCGACGGCCGACACGACAGGCGTCTCGATGACCTTCGGGTTGACCGACATCTGCACCGCCTGGAGCACGTCGCGCCCGGCCAGGTCGATCGCCGCAGCCCGCTCGAAGACCAGGTCGATGCCGGCCCGCTGGGCGGCAATCAGGGCGTCGATCACCCGGTCCACGTTGCCGCCGGCCAGATAATGGGCCTCCAGCTTGTCGATGTCGATCTCCAGCCCCGCCTTCTCCGCCTTGATCAGGGCGTTCACGATGCGGTGGGGCGGCACCCGCCGCAGCTTCATGCCGATCATGTAGAAGATGCCCACACGCACGTCGGCCGCGGCGGCCGAAATCCAGAGACCTACGGGAACGAAGCTAAAGAAGAGGACGAGAAGCAGAATCACCAGAAAGGTGGGGATCAAGAAAGCAAACTCAGCCATGGGCAGACCTCCTCACACCTGTTCGAAATTATTTACCAATCGCCCGGACCACGATGCGGGTTCCTTCCACCCGGATGATCCGCACAGGCACGCCTGCGGAGATGAACTCCCCTTCAGAAACCACATCCAGCCGCTTGTCGTCGAAGACGGCCGTGCCGGCCGGACGGAGGACGGTCAGGCTCACGCCCTCCCGCCCCACCAGGCGGCTGCGGTCCTCCGCCTGGGCAGACCAGTCCCTGGCGGTGTCGGACAGCGTGAGCACCTTGCCCAGGCCCCGCTTGCTGACGGCCCGGATCAGGGCGAAGAGCACGAACGCCGAGGCGATGGTCGTCCACATGAGGTACCGCCAGGCCAGACCGGCCGACGGGGCCGCCAGGAAGATGGCCGCGCCGAAGGCCGCGATGCCCGCCAGCCCGAAGATGCCGAAGCCCGGCGTGAACAGCTCCACCGCCATTAGCACGAGGCCGCTGATGGCCAGGGCAATCTCCACCCAGCCGGCCGTGCCCACCAGCGTGTTGCCGAGGAAGAACAGGACGAGGCAGATGACACCCACGGCGGCCGGCCCGGTGAGGCCCGGCTGCATGAACTCGATGCCGAAGGCGATCACGCCCGCCACCAGCAGCAGGATGGCGACCCAGGGCGTCGTCAGAAACCGTCCGACCTGCTCCGAGAAGGTCCACCCCGGCTCCACGAGCTGGAACTCCGCGATGCCGGCCTGCTGGATGGCGTCGTTCAGGCTCTCGGCAATGCCGTTGGCATAGCCGATCTCCACCGCCTGCTGGTAGGGCAGCGTGAGAAGCACGTCTGTCTGCCCCGGGATGGGGTGGTCCTTGTCGACGAACGCCCGGGCGACGTCCGGATCCCGGTTCCGGGCGATTGCCGCCGAGGTGAAGTAGTTGACCACCACGGAGAGCGACTTGTAATCGGCCGTCTCGCCGGTGGCAAGGGTGCGCGGCTCCGCGGCGCCGATGACGGAGCCGGGGTGCATGTAGAGGTACTCGGCTGCCGTGGCGATCAGGGCGCCGGCCGAGATGGCGGCGTTTTCCACATAGGCGATGGTCTTCAGCTGGTTGGGGGGCGCCAGCAGGCGGTCCTTGATGCGTGCCGCGCTGTCCACGTAGCCGCCCGGCGTGTCCAGCACCACGGCGATGGCGACGGCGTCGGGATCCGCGCCCGCTTGTTCAAACACGCGGTCGACGAACTGGGCCAGCCCGGCATCGATAACCTGCCCGTTGTCGATGCGCACTACGTAGACTTTCCCGGGGCCGTCTGCGGCCAGGGCGCCGGGCGCCCCGACGAGCGTCAGAAACAGGCCCAGCAGCAGTACGAGGGCGGGCCAGAGGGCGTTTCGCTGGCGCATGGACTCTCACCTCCGCTTATCGTGGTGCGTCATCCGGCGGATCGGCCCGCTCCACCTCCACCAGGTTGGTGTGGAAGGAGGCGCCGCCTCCCATGTCGGCCGGCTGGTCCAGGGTCAGCACGTTGATGCCGGCGCCGTCCGGCATGTCCCTGGACCACCAGATGGAGGGCGAGATGGCGACGCCGGGCTGCGACCAGTCCCCGACCCGGGCCTGCAGCCGCACCGAGCCCCGGTCGTTGAAGACACGGACCCAGTCGCCGGTGCGGATGTTCCGGGCCTCGGCGTCCACCGGGTTCAGGAATATGGTGGGCGCGCCTTCCCGCTCCCGCATGCGGGGCAGGTTGGCGAACGTGCTGTTCAGGAAGTGGTGCGCCGCCGGCGTGATCAGGGCGATGGGGTAGCGGGCCGCCAGCTCGGGCGAGCCGTCGATGGACTCGGCCGGGGGCGTGTACTCCACCACCGGGTCCAGCCCCGCATCCGCCAGGGCCTGTGAGTAGAATTCCACCTTTCCCGACGGCGTCCCGAATCCTCCGTCCGCAAAGGGCGCCGCGGGGCGGCTGACCTTGATGAAACGCTCCCGCTTCAGCCGCTCCAGGGTGATCCCCTCCAGATAGGGGCTGCCGCCGGAGAGCGCCTGGCGGATCAGGTCCTCATCGCTGTCCCGGAAGCAGTCCTCCGTGAAGCCCATCGCCCGGGCCAGCCGGCGGAAGAGCTCGGTGTTGGGCACCGCCTCTCCCAGGGGCTCGATGACCGGCTCGTTGAGCTGCACGTAGAGGTGCCAGTAGGAGGTCATCAGGTCAGTATGCTCAAACTGCGTCGTGGCCGGCAGCACGATGTCGGCCCAGCGGCAGGTGTCGGTGAAGAGCTGCTCGTGGACCACCGTGAACAGGTCTTCACGGGATAGACCTGCGAGCACCTTCGATTGGTTCGGCACGACGCTCGCGGGATTCGAGTTGTAAACGAACAGCGCCTTGACCGGCGGGTCGTTCAGTTCAGTCAGGGCCTTGCCCAGTTCGATCATGTTGATGGCGCGCGGGGGCGGCGAGGGCAGCAGGTCCGGGCGCTCCAGGGCGTTCGAGTTGAGGCCGTAGGAGCTGGAGTTGGAGAGCAGGAAACCGCCGCCCCGATCCCGCCAGTGGCCGGTCAGGGCCGGAATCATGCAGATGGCCCGCACGCTGGAGCCGCCGTTGGTGTGGCGCTGCAGGCCGTAGCCCACCCGCAGCACCCCTGGGCGGCTCTCCCACCAGAGCCGGGCCAGCCGCTCGATCTCCCCGGCGCCGATGCCAGTCACGGCCGCGGCCCGCTCCGGGGGCCACTCGGCCACCTTCGCGCGCAGGTGCTCAAACCCCAGGGTGTGCTGCTCGATGTAGTCCCGGTCGAGCCAGCCCTCCCGCACCAGCACGTGCATGAGCCCCAGGGCCAGCGCCGCGTCGGTGCCCGGCCGTGGGGAAAGGTGCCAGTCGGCCTCCCGCGCCGCCTTGTAGCGGTAGGGATCGATAACCACCAGTCTGGCCCCCCGCCGGCGCGCCTCCTGGATGATCGGCCACTGGTGGGGGTTGGAAGACGTCACGTTGACGCCCCAGACCACGATCAGCCGGGCGTTTACCATATCCTCGGGATCGGGCCCCATGCGGTGGCCCGTCACCGACCGCACCGCCGCCGACCCGGCCGCGGAGCAGATGGTGCGCAGGAGCCGGCTGGCCCCCAACCGGTGGAAGAAGCGCCGGTCCATCGAGCCGTACTGCAGCACGCCGATCGTGCCCGCGTAGGAGTAGGGCAGAATCGCCTCTGCCCCGTGTTCCGCGATAATGGCGCGGAAGCGGTCGGCGATGGTCTCCAGGGCCTCCTCCCAGGAGATGCGCGCGAACTGCCCGGAGCCCTTCGGTCCGACGCGCTTCATGGGGTAGAGCACCCGATCGGGGCTGTACACCCGCTCTTCATAGTGGTTGGTCTTCACACAGAGAAAGCCCCGCGTCACAGGGTGGTCGGGGTCGCCCATCACCCGGACGGCCCGGCCGTCCTTCACGTGCACCAGCATGGAACAGGTATCCCAGCAGTCGTGGGGGCAGACCGCCCGCTTCACCACGACCCCATCTCCACCGTTCCGGCTTTCGGGTCTGGTCTCGCTCGGTGTGTGCACCGCAGGCCCTCCTCCTCAGAATGGCAGTTCCGCTAGATCCGCAGGGTCGCCGCCAGCCGGCCGGGGCGAAGCAGCAGGTCCAGGGCATCCTCCGGCGACCTCACCGCGACGTCCGCCTCCCGCAGCGTCGCCACGGCCGCGCCCTCCGCCTCCAGCACGCAGATCGAAAGCGCCGCCCGGGCCAGCATCAGCCGGTCGTTGGCCCCGTTGCCGACGGCCGCGACGGCGGCGGGGCCGAGCGATTCGACCAGCCGCTCCTTCGCCTCAGTCTGGCCGCCCTGGCCAATGACCTGGAGCGTCACGGGCAGCTCCGCCGTCTGAGCCCGGGCGCTGCCGAACGTGTCGGCCGTGATGACGTGCACCTGCAGGTGCGCCGCCAACGCCCGGATGCGCTCCGCCACGCCCGGCCGCAGGACCCCGTCCCTCGCCAGGGTGCCGTTGTAGTCCAGCACGAGGTGCTCCAGCCGCAGCGTCTCGCGGCCGGGGATCTGCAGTTCAAGCACCGGACTCGCCTCCTCCGTTGGCCTGCCCTACCTGGGCAGGAGCCCGCCGTGGCCCATGCGGACGAAGTCGGCCCTGCTCAGCCGCTCGCCCGCCAGGACCCGCGGCAGCACGTGGTCGAACACCGTCTCCTTCTCCCACATGACGGCCCCGGGAAGGCCCATCACGGGCACGTCGCCGAGGTACGCGAACATGAACATCGAACCCGGCAGGAAGGGCACGCCGTAGGTCACCACGTCGGCGCCCGCCTGGCGGATGGCCCCGGGCGTCGCGTCGTCGGGGTCCACCGACATCCCCCCGGTGCACAGCACCATCTGCGCGCCGGCAGCCACGGCCTCCCGGATCTTGGCGGCGGTCAGCTCCGCCTGGTCGTTGCTGTACGCCTTGTAGACCACCGGGCAGCCGAAGCGCCCGACCTTCTCCTCCACGACGGGCCCGAACTTGTCGGGGATCCGGCCCTTGTACACCTCGCTCCCGGTGATCACCAGGCCCACCGAAAGCGGCTTCAGGGGCTTCACCTCGATCCAGCGGCCCACGGCTTCCGCGCGCTGAATCTGCTCCTCGGCCACGAGCAGCGGCGTCACCTTGCAGCCGGCCACAATCGTGTCCGGCTCCACCAGCGTGGCGTCGCGCAGCGTGGCGATGGTGATGTCGCCGATGGCGTTGATGTCCTCCAGCCGGGCCGCGTCCACCCGCAGGAGCCCCCGGAAGGCGGCCTTCAGGCTGACCTTCCCCTCCGCAGGCGAGTCCCACCGCAATCCCCCGCCGGCGCCGGCCTCGGCCAGCCGCCGGGCCGCGTCCTCCTCGTGGAGCATGCCGGGCTGCGGCTCCCACACGTAGAGGTGCTCTTTGCCCATGGAAAGGAGCACCGGAATATCCTCAGGCTTGACAACCTGGCCCCGGCGGAACCGGGGCCCCTTTCCCTCCCCGGGAACGATGCGGGTCAGATCATGTGCGAACATCAGGCCCACGGCCTCTTCGGTGGGCACAATGCGAAGCTTGTACATCGAACTCCTCCCGGTCAGTTGCAGGGTTCAATGGCAATGGCAGGCGGGGTGCTCACGCAGACGTAGGCGCACAGGCCGCATCCGGTGCACAGGTCCCGCTCCACAACAGGCTTCCCGTTCACGAGCCGAAGCGCCTCGTCGGGGTAGGGACACCGCTGGTAGCACAGGTCGCAGATCGACCCCTGGAAGGCCCAGCAGCGGGACGGGTCGATGACCGCCGCGCCCATCCGCACCTGCCGGGGGTCGGCCACCGTGACCAGGGCCCCTGGCCCGCAGGCGGGCATGCACTGCCCGCAGAGGTCGCAGGCCTTCTGGACGGGATCGATGAAGGGGGTGCCCACGGCCGCGCCGGCGGACTCGGGCAGGAGCTGGATCGCCCCGCTGGGGCAGGCGCGGGCGCAGTCGCCGCAGCGCGTGCAGGTGAGCAGGAAGGCAGCCTCCGGCAGGGCGCCGGGCGGCCGCAGGTAGCGAACCCCCCCGGAGCCGCGGGTCGCCGCCTCGTCGGCCACCGCCTGCGCGGTCTCGGCAAACGCGCGCACGAGGCTCCGGAACCCCTCGCGGAAGAACGCGCGGCGGTCGCTCGGCTTGTCGGCTGACACGGCACACCCCTCCTCATTCCAGCAGCATCTAATTCACTATACCACGCCTGCCGCGCATTTCGCGACAATGGTCGAGTAGGAGGGGGCGGCTAGCCCCCGTCCTCTCACACCACCGGACATGCGGGTCCGCATCCGGCGGTTCGCCAGGATTGACGAGTCGCTTCATAGCATTCGGTCAGGCTTATCAGCCCCTGGGCACGCCAGTAGGCGTTGCCCAGGGCGCTGTTTAGTGGGCCACCTGCCATTCGCCACGGGCCTTTGCGGCTGTTGGCGAGTTGGTAGACTACCCATTCGGGCAAACCGAGGGCGCGCAACTCCCGAAAGCGCGTGCGTACACGCTTCCACTGCTTCCATACGCATGCTCGCAGCCGACGCTTCAGCCACCCTTCGAGTCTTTCAAAGGCTGACCTGGCATCGGAGAGCGCGTAGTACCCAACCCAGCCCCGCAAGTAAGCGTTCAGGCGTCGGATTCGGTCCTCCATACTCTCGCTGCGGTTGCGGTCCGTCAGCGTGCGAAGCTTGTCCTTCACGCGCTTCAGGCTCTTCGGTGCCAGCCGGATGCGCACTCCCCGGCGCTTGTAGAAGCTAAACCCGAGGAACTGCCGCTTCCATGGCCGGTCCACTGCGCTCTTCTCCTCGTTGACCTTCAGCCGTAACCGCTCCTGCAGGAAGTGGCGCACGCTCCTGTAGACCCGTTCTCCCGCCCGCTTGCTGCGGACGTAGATGTTGCAGTCATCGGCGTACCGGACGAAGTGGTGCCCGCGGCGCTCCAGCTCCTTGTCGAGGTCATCCAGCAGGATGTTCGCCAGCAGCGGGCTCAGCGGACCGCCCTGCGGCGTCCCTTCCTCCGTCGCCATGACTACCCCGTTCAGCATGACCCCAGCCTGTAAGTATCGCCGGATCAGCCGCAGCACTCGCTTGTCCGTTACCCGCCGTGCCACGCGGGCCATCAGCACGTCGTGGTTGACCCGGTCGAAGAACTTCTCCAGGTCCATGTCCACCACCCAGTCGTACCCTTCCTCCACGTACTGACGTGCCTTCCTGACCGCGTCATGACCCCGCCGCCCCGGCCGAAAGCCGTAGCTGGATTCGGAGAATGTCGGGTCAAAGATTGGCGTCAGTACTTGCAGGAGTGCCTGCTGGATCAGGCGGTCCATCACGGTGGGAATACCCAACATCCGCTTGCCGCCGCCCGGTTTCGGGATTTCGATCCGGCGGACTGGCTGCGGTCTGTAGGTCCCCCGGAGCAGTTCCTCACGGATGCGCTCCCACTCCGCGCGGATCTGGTCCCGCAGCCGTTCGGTGGGGACACCGTCCACGCCTGGGGCGCCTCCGTTCCGCTCCACCCGTTTCAGGGCGGCCAGCATGTTCTCCCTGGCCACCACCTGCTCCATCAGCTTGCCTTGCTCCCCGCGGGGTGACGCTCCGCCTTGTGCCGGCTGCCCACTCCGCCCTCTCGCCGTCCCTTGCGGCTTCACCGCTACCTCCGGCGAGCAGGCCCCGTGCGGGGTTTTCTGCGTTTGTCGCGGGCTGCTCGAACGCAACGGGTTCACCCCTCTCCTGACGTTCGGCCCTTCCCGGTCGGGGCGTCCCCCTGCCGGTACTATGGCCTATCTCGATGTTATGCACTCAAACTCTCTCAATCTCGCTGGTTCGCACCATTTCGCGTCCTGCCACTTGGCTCAGACACACCCATTGGACGAAAGACTCTGACTTCTGGTGCGAGACAAACGCGGGGTGGCAGAGAAGAGCCCCGTGCGACTCTTCAGACATGCCCTGTATGCTGCCGCCTGGACGGGTCCCACGTACTCCGCCCCCGGCCACCCTATCATGTCTCCCGGGGTCCTTGCCCTCAAAGTCCTTCGTCCTGCCTAAATGGGGGCGGGTGGGGCGCTAGTACTTTGCTGCAGGGTCATGCCCTTCCAGCCATAGTCGGCTTCCCCCACCCAAAGCGGCACATCTATCGGCACACCGCCCTCTCAGGCGGCGAGACCTAACTGCTCCGCCCGCCAGGCCCCCAAGGCCCTGGCCGGATCATAGCTACACTGCTTCCTGACCAGGGTGAACAGCACCCGCAACAGCTTGCACGCCAGCGCCACCAGGGCCTGCTTGCCCTTGAGCGGGTTCTGCTGGCGAGTCCTGAAGTGCTTGTACAGCGCTCGAAACTCCCGGTTCTTGGCGGCCGCCGTCATCGCCATCTGGTACAGCACGTGGCGCAGTCCAGGCCGGCCGCGCTTGCTGATGGGCGTCCGGCTGCGGTCCCGCTGCCCCGACGTGTTCTCTGTCAGGTTGTAGCCCGCCAGCTTGCGAAGTTGCCGCCAGTCCGCATACCGGCGCAGGTCGCCTACCTCGCCTAGGAAGGCAGCAGCGGTCACCACACCGACCCCAGGCACGCTCAGCAGGTACTGGGCGAGGCCCGTCTTCTCCAACGCCTCGGCCATTGCCGCCTCCGTCTCCGCCAACCGTTCCTTCCAAAAGATCACTTCTTGGAGGATCTGCCGCAGCTGAAGCCGGGCGGCGTCCAGCCCGTACGGCACCCCTATAGACCGCCGAGCCGCTTCCTGCAGGTCCTGGGCCCGCCGGAGCCCGACCCGCCGGTTGCTGGCAGCCCGGAGTTCCGCCGCCAGCTGAGTCACCGGCACCGCCAGCACGTCCTGTGGAAACGGCCGGTACTGCAGCACATACAGCGACGCCTGACCGAGCGGGTCGGCAAACACCTCCGTGTACTCCGGGAAGTACTCGTCCAGGAGCGCCTGCAGCTGGTTCAGGGCGGCGTTCAGCTTCCGCCGGTGTTGCTGCCGGGCCTGGGTTAGGATCCGCAGTTCTGCATAGACCCCGTCTGGCAGATACGGCACGGAGAACCGGCCTTGCAGGACCAACTGGGCGTTGAGCCAGGCGTCTTTACGGTCGTTCTTCGTGGGCGAGTTATCGTCCAGTTCCTTGCTCGCCTTGACATGGGCCGGGTTGACGATGACCACCGTGAAGCCCACCTGCTGGAGATACCACGCCAGCGGCTTCCAGTAGTGCCCGGTCGGTTCCATCCCCACCACCACGCGGGTAGCGCCAGCCTTCTCCTTCGCTCGTGCGATCTTTCCCAGTAGACGGTCGAACCCTTCCCTGCTATTCTGGAAATGGAAGGGGCTGCCCACGGGCACCTCGGTCACTCCGTCGACCACCCAGGCCCAGTGCTTCCGCTTGGCGATGTCGATACCGACCACCACCGTGGGTTCACCTCGGACCAGGGCCAATTTCCTGGCTCGCTGCTTCAATTGCATTGCGTTCCGTGACCTCCTGTTACGAGTGGTGATTACCTTTCACACCCTACCGTATCAGGAGGCCTTTACTTTTCTCAACGCCGTCCTACATCATTACAGGACTGCTTTGCTGACTTCTGCCGGTTCAGCCGGGCCTCTCGGCCCGGGTTACCAGCGTTGCTGGCGTTCCCGGCAGACCTCCCCGGGTAAGGACGCTGACCTTCGCCCCGCACCCGCCCCATCTACTGCACCGCCCTTTGGCAGCCTCGGGTTTTGCTGTGTCATGCCAGCTCACCCTAGCGGCACAGCCTCGTATGAGGTTCGTGTTCCTCGGGTCGTGGCTTTGCCTCCGGCTTCCTCCAGATTCCGCCTCGCGACGGACACCCTTGCCTTTGGCTAACGGGCTGATGCTGCCTCGCCCGTAGCGGACTTTCACCGCCAAGTCAGCGCCCATGCCGGGCGCACATGAAAGCCCCGGTGGATGGGTCCTCATCCACCGGGGCGCCCTTGCTACCCGAGTAACTCCCTGACGATCTGCTGAACCATCTTCCCATCCGCACGGCCACGGACCTGGGCCATCAGCGGGCCCATGACCTTGCCCATGTCGCGGGCGCTCTGCGCGCCCACCTGGGCGATGACCTTGCGTGCCAGGTCGCGCACCTCATCGGCGCTCAGCTGTTCCGGAAGGTACGCCGACAGGACGGCGATCTCGGCCTCAGCCCGCTCCACCAGATCCTGCCGGTTGCTCCGCTGGAAGTCAGCCAGCGAATCGCGGAGTTGCTTCACCTGTTTGGTAATGATGCCCAGGATCTCATCGTCGGAGAGGGGTGCTTGCTTCTCGATCTCAGCGTTCTTCACCGCTGCCCGCAGGAACCGAATGGTCTCGAGCCGCACCTTTCCGGCAGGGCCGGCCTTCATGGCCGCCTTCATGTCCTGGGTGAGACGTTCATTCAGGTTCATGGGCAGACAGCTCCTTTGGTACTAGCGGTACTTGCGCTTGCGAGCCGCCTCGCTCTTCTTCTTGCGCTTGACGCTAGGCTTTACGTAGTGTTCACGCCGACGTACTTCGGCGAACACACCGGCCCTCTGCAGCTGACGCTTGAAACGGCGAAGGGCGCTATCCAGCGACTCATTCTTGCCGATTTTGACCTCGGACATCCCGAATTTCCCTCCCCTCCGCTGGACCTGGGGGAAAAAGAACACGCTCCGCGATTATACCGCGGGGCAAAGCTTATGTCAATTCCTCAGGCCACCGGCCCGAGCGTACGACCGCCCAGCACGTGGAGGTGGATGTGGAAGACCTGCTGACCGGCGTCCCTGCCCACGTTGGTGACGACCCGATAGCCCGTCTCGGCCACGCCGGTCTCGCGAGCGACCGCGTGGACCGCCGCGAACAGCTTGCTCAGCAACTCGTCGTGTTCCGGACGGAAGTCGTCGATCGAGTCCAGGTGCTGCTTGGGAATCACCAGCACGTGGACGGGCGCCACCGGGTTGATGTCGCGGAAGGCCAGTATGTGCTCGTCTTCATAGACCTTGGTGGAAGGAATCTCGCCGGCTGCAATCTTGCAGAACAGGCAATCGTTGGCCATCGGTATCACTCCATCACGCTGTCACGCCGCGCAGGCGTACCTGCTTATTCTGGTCAGTCCCTGTCAAATTATTCTTCCCCGCGACCGGGAATTCCTCCACCGTTCAGACCGAGGTGGCATTTCGGTTCTTGTCAGCATGCCTCGCCAGAGCCAGTTCGATGAGCCGGTCGAGAAGCTCGCTGTACCCGATTCCCGAGGCCTCCCAGAGCTTGGGATACATCGAGATGTTGGTGAAGCCGGGAATGGTGTTCACCTCGTTGATGAAGATGCGGTTGGTTCCCCGCTCCAGGAAGAAGTCCACCCGGGCCATGCCGGAGCCGTCGATGGCCTTGAAGGCGACCACGGCCTGCCGCCGGAACTCCTCCATGAGGTCGTCGGGCAGGTCGGCCGGGATGCGGGTCTCCGAGGCGCCGCTGTAATACTTGTCCTGGTAATCGTAGAACTCCGCCGCGGGCAGCACCTCGCCCGCGACCGACGCGATGGGGTCGTCGTTGCCCAGCACGGCGACCTCGATCTCCCGGGCGTCGATGCCCTGCTCGACGATGATGCGCCGGTCGAAGCGGGCCGCCTCGGCGAGGGCCCGATCCAACTCCTCCGGCCGCTTCACCTTGGTGATGCCCACCGACGAGCCCAGGTTGGCAGGCTTCACGAAGAGCGGAAAGCCCGGGAGGTGCTCCGCGATGTCTGCCCTGACGGCCTCGGGCCGCAGCTCCCAGTCGCGCCGCAGGTAGACCCGGTAGGGGCCCACCTCGAGGCCGGCCTGCCGGAAGAGCGCCTTGGCCACCCCCTTGTCCATGGCCACGCTGGAAGCCAGCACGCCGCAGCCCACATAGGGTACGTTCGCCATCTCCAGCAGCCCCTGAATCGTGCCGTCTTCGCCGTATGTGCCGTGCAGCACGGGGAAGAAGACCACCGGCCCGTCGTGCTCCTGCGGCTTCACGGCCTCGGCGAGCGGGACCGGATCGGGATACGCGGGATCGCCCAGCAGCCCCACCGGGAACCCGCCGGCCGCCGTCACCCCCTCGGTCAGCGCACGCAGCGGGTCGCCCACCTGGAGCCAGCGGCCCTCCTTCGTGATGCCGACGGGGATCACCTCGTACTTGTTCCGGTCAAGGGCCTGCAGCACGTTGCGGGCCGACATCAGCGACACCTCGTGTTCGCCGGAACGGCCGCCGAAGAGCAGGTAGACACGGGTCTTTGCGCACATGGGAGCATCGCCTCTTTGTGTGGTGTAGTGGGGTCACTTGCCCTTCCGGCCATCGCCCGCGGCCTCCGCCGTGAGCGCGGCGCCGCAGTGAACGCACTGCATGGCCGGCGCGGGGCGGCCCAGGCGCTTTCCGCATTCAGGGCAGCGCCAGTCGTACCAGATAAAGCAGAAGTATGCGCCGCCGATGCCAATGGCCACTGCGGCCCGGGCCCAGGGGTTCCAGTCCTGCACGCCCAGCGCGAGGAACAGGAGCAGAACAGCCATGGTCGCCCACGTAGCCAGGATGCGCCGGTTGCGCAGCCGCCGGTAGGCCTGAAAGCGGGCTTGCTGCTCCACGAGAACACCTCCAGCTGTAGTTTCTCCAGCGCAACGGCCGCTCTCCTGTGTGTGCGGGCGTCACATTTGTGTGACGCTGGGGGACCGGGTTCCAGTTCCGGCGGCGGCAGCAAGCCGCTGCGTGAAACCCGGCCCGCCGGCGCATGCTACCCGGGAAGAGCTGTGAGAGGGGGGCCGTGAGCGCAGTGCAGCGACGTTCGGGGTCGCCCCTGCCCTGGCTGATCGCCGGCGGGGCAGTGGCGACGGCATGGCTGGTCTGGCGGCGGATGCAGCAGCCCTACTACCCCAGCGTGGCCCTGCAGGCCGGGCTGGAGATGGTGAGCCGCCGCTACCGGGTGCTGGCCATCGGGCCGCACCCGGGGGACCTGGAGTTCTTTTGCGGCGGCACCCTGCGGCTGCTCTCCCAGAACGGCAGCGCCGTCACCATGGCCGTGCTCTCGCGGGGCGAGCGTGCCGCCAACCGGGCCAACATCGATGAGATCCGCACCCGGGAGGCGGAGCAGGCCGCCGCCATGCTGAGGGCCGAACTGGTGCAGCTGGACCTGCCCGACGGCGAGATCCGCCCCGGCCCCGCGCTGGAGCGGGCGCTGGATGAGCTGTGGGTGCGCACCCGCCCTGAGCTGGTGCTGGCCTTCGACCCCAAGGGGCCGACGCCGCTGGGGCAGAACCCGGACCATGTGGCCCTGGGCGCCGCGGTGCTGGCCCGGGCGCGCAGTTCCATATGGCGGGGCGAGCGCATCTACTTCTACGCCGCGCGCCAGCCCAACGTGCTGGTAGACGTTACCGAGGTGCTTCAGGAGAAGCTGAACGCGGTAAAGGCGCACCGCAGCCAGTTCACCGGCCCGGACTGGGCCGCCGCCTACATCACCCGATACGCGAGCCGCCTCCACTCCGGGCGGGTGCCGGCCCTGTACACCGAAGCCTTCTACCGGCTGGTATGAGGAGGTGGCAACGTGCCCGACAAGGTGCAGGCCCGGCCCGACCGCACGCTCGCGGTGAAGCGGTTTCTGTTCTCCGGGTTCTACCGGGCGGGAAGCTGCCGCTGGGTTGAACGGGCGGCGGCCCGCTTGATGGCCCCGGATCACGCCGCGCTGGCAGCCGCCCTGGGCGAGCTGCTGGTCGGCACGCCCCGGCGGGTTCTCGCCCTCACCGCGCACCCCGATGACCTGGAGTTCTTCTGCGGCGGCACCCTCCGGCGCATGGCCCTGGCCGGGAGCCGCATCACCGCCGTGGTGCTCTCCGACGGCGAAAAGCGCGGCAACTGGCGGGAGCTGGCCGGCCAGCGGCAGGCGGAGCAGTGGCACGCGGCGCGCCTGCAGGGCTACGAGTCGGTCACCTTCCTCGGGCTGCCTGACTTCGGCCTGCCCGAGGACCCCCGGCTCGAGCGGGCGATCGCGCGCGTCTGGGACCACGCCGCGCCCGAGGTGGTCTTCGCCTTCGATCCGAAGGAACTGGTGCCCCAGATGGCCAACCGCGACCACAAAGCGCTGGGGCGCGCCGTCATGGACCTGGCACGGGCCCGGGTCTCCGGCGGGGCGCAAGTCTATTTCTACGGCACCCGCAGCCCGGACGTGCTGGTCGACATCGCGCCGGTCATCGCGGACAAGCTGCGGGCGGTGAAGGCGCACCAGAGCCAGATGGTCTACCTGGATGAGGCCGAGACCGACGGGGCCATCCGGCTGATGGGCCGCATCATGGCCGGCGGCTCGGGCCTTGCATACGCCGAGTGGCTCTTCCGGCTGATGTAGCGGCCCCGGCGCTTCAGTCCCACTCCCCGCGGGCGTAGAGAATCGCGGCGACCGCCGCCAGCGGCGCGGTCTCCGTGCGCAGGATGCGGGGGCCGAGGGTGACGGGGATCGCGCCGGCCTGGCGGGCCAGCTCCACCTCTTCGGCGGTGAGGCCCCCCTCGGGGCCGATGAAGAGCGCGTAGGCCATGGCCCCGGGGCGGGACTCCAGCACCGCCTTCAAAGGCTGCCCCCCGCCCTCCCAGGGCACCAGGGCCAGGTCGAATTCAGGGATGCGGGCCACGGCCTGCTTCCACGTCTGCGGCGGGGCGACCGAGGGCACGGCCCCTCGGCGCGACTGCTCCGCCGCTTCGCGCGCGATCCGCTGCCAGCGCTCCGTCCGCTGGGCCGCCTTGCGCGCGTCCAGCTTCACCACGCTGCGCGCCGCGGCGACGGCGACGAACTCCGTGATGCCCAGCTCGGTGCCGTGCTGGATCACCGCCTCCATCTTCTCGCCCTTCGCGAGGGCCTGAAAGAGCGTGATGCGGATGGCCGGCTCGCCCGCGGCGGGCTGCGCCGCGGTGATGCGCCCGACGGCCAGGCCGTCCTCCACCCGGTCAAGCACGCAGTCGTAGGCCATGCCCCCGGCCAGCGCCACGAACGGCGCCCCCGGGGCGGCCCTGAGCACCCGCAGCAGGTGGTGCGAGTCGGCGCGCGGCAGCACCACCTCGTCGCCCTCCACCCGCTCCAGGAAGAACCGCGGGCTCATGGCTTCATCGCCAGGATGGCCACCCAGCCATCCTGCTCACGCACCCCGACGGGCAGAAGCCACGCCTGGGTCATGGCCTCGGCAACGGCATCCTTCTTTTCCAGGATGATGCCCGAGGCCAGGAACCTGCCGCCCGGCTTCAGCCGCTCCACCACATCGGGCAGGATGTCGATGACGACCGACGCGATGATGTTGGCCACGATGAGGTCCGCCTCCCCCTCCGGCACTTGGTCGAGCGTCGCCCGGCGGACATCGATGGCCACCTGGTTCTGCCGGGCGTTCTCCTCCGCGGCCTCCACGGCCACGGGGTCCACATCGATGGCCAGCACCTCCCCGGCCCCGAGACGTTTGGCCGCCACGGCCAGGATGCCTGATCCGGTGCCCACATCGATCACCCGGCTGCCGGGCTGTACCAGCCGCTCCATCCAGCGCAGGCAGAGCGCCGTGGTGGCATGGGTGCCCGTGCCGAACGCCATGCCCGGATCCACGTAAACGGGCACCTCGCCTGGCCCGGGCGTGTAGTCTTCCCAGGCGGGAACCACCACCAGCGCATCGCCCACCCGCATCGGCCTGAAGTAGGCCTTCCAGGCGTGCGCCCAGTCCTCCTCCTGCACCCAGCGGAACCGGGCCGGGTCAACCGTCCCCAGCCCCAGGGCCCGGATCTCATCCAGCCCCGCCTCCAGGCGCAGCCGCCGCTGCTCCAGATCGTCTGTCTCGGCCAGCCAGCCGGACACCGCCACCCACTCCGGGTCGCCCGGCTTGAGGTCGGTCATGTCCCAGCTGGACCGGTTCTGCTCCACGATGAGCGGGTCGTCCACCGCGTAGCCGCCGCCGGTGAGCGTCATGAGCAGGTGGCCCACGGCGTCGGCGGCGGCCCGCTGACAGCGAATGCTGACCTCCAGGTAACGCAAGGCGTTTCCTCCAATCACTTTCCCCCGCCGGCGGCCTGCCGCACCTCATCGGGCAGCGAGAGCGGATCCGACGCGGGGTAGGTCCAGTCGAGCTGGTAGTGGAAGCTGGAGCCGCCGGTGGCCGGGCGCTCCACCTGGATGGTGAAGCGGACCGGGCGCAGGCGCCACACATCCACCCACAGCCGGTAATCCACCTGTTCATCATGCCCGGGCGGCGCCACCTGCATGACCGCTGGGTCCAGATCCAGCGCGAGGACGGCCGTGATCACGCCGTCCAGCCGCTCCCGCCCCAGCAGTTCCGCCCGGCGCACGCCGGCGAGAAACGGGGCCGCCAGCTGCTCCGGCAGGAAGGCGGTAACGTCGGGCACGTCCGCGGTGGGCGCCAGGACCCAGGTGCCGCCCCGCCCCTGCCGCACGTACAGCTCCTCGCCCGACAGCCAGTACGCCAACGGGGTCCCGGCCTGCCCGCTGCCCACCTCGCCGTCCAGGTGCAGGACGAGCGGTTCCGCCTGGAACTCGCCGGCGAGCCGCGCGTGGGGGAAGAATCCGTCGGGCGAACTGCCCGTCACCTCCGCGCGGAAACTGTAGCGCTCCGCGCCGAGCAGGGCCTGTCCCGCCGCCTCCGCTACCTGGTCGGGCGTCAGGCTAGGCGTGCGGTCCAGAAACATGAGCGCGCCCCAGGCGCCCAGTCCGATCAGAAGGATGGCCAGGAAAAACCCGAGCCACCGCCGCATCCGCATCCGGCGCCGGGCCGGCGCCCAGGCCGCGGGCGGCAGCGTGGGGTCGAGCAGCGGATCCCGGCGGGCCAGCCGCGGCATCTTCGCATCTCCTCCTCAGTCGCCCCGGCGCAATGACAGCCGGGCCTCCCCCGCTCACAGGAGGAGGCCCGGCTGCCGCATCAGCGGCCGCCCAGGGCGTCCTTCATCTTCTCAAAGAATCCCTTTTCCTTCTGCTCCGTCATGCCGGCGACCTTCTCACCCCGCAGCGCGGCCAGCTCCATGAGCAGCTCGCGCTCCCGCTCGGAGAGGCGCCCCGGCGTCTTCACGTTGATGACCACGTGCAGATCGCCCCGGCCGGAGCCCCGCAGCCGGCTGGTCCCCTTGCCCCTGAGCCGGATCGTGTCGCCGGGCTGCGTGCCCTCGGGGATCTTGATGGTCTCGGGGCCGTCCAGCGTCGGCACCTCGATTTCGGTGCCCAGCGCGGCCTGGATGAAGGAGATCTCGGTGTTGGTAAACAGGTCGTCGCCCTCGCGCCGGAACCGCCGGTCGGGGCGCACCCGCATGACGATGAAGAGGTCTCCCGGCGGGCCGCCGCGCTCGCCGGCCTCGCCGTAGCCCGGCATGCGCAGGCGCGTGCCCGTGTCCACGCCTCCGGGCACCTTGACCTCCACGCGCTGGGTCTTCTGCACCCGCCCTCTTCCGCGGCAGGTGGGGCAGGGCGATTCGATGATCCTGCCCTCGCCGCGGCACCGGTCGCAGGTGGTCACGTTGACGAACCGCCCGAAGACGGTGTGCTGCGTCATCTGGATCTGACCGGTTCCCCGGCACTTCGGACAGGTCACCGGCTGGGTTCCGGGCCGTGCGCCGGAGCCGTGGCAGGTGTCGCATTCCTCGGTGCGGGGCACGCGCAGTTCCTTCGTGCACCCGAAGGCCGCTTCCGCGAGGGTCAGTTCCAGGGTGTACTCCAGATCGGCGCCCCGGACCGGCCCGCGGGGGCGCTGCTGCCGACCGCCGCCGAAGAACATCTCGAAGATGTCGCCGAATCCCCCGAAATCGCCGAAGCCGCCGAAGCCCTCGAAGGGGTTGCCGCCGGCCCCGCCCATCTGCTCGCCCATGTGGCCAAACTGGTCGTAGCGGGCGCGCTTTTCGGGGTCGGAGAGGACCTGGTAGGCCTCGTTGATCTCCTTGAACTTCTCGGCCGCATCGGGGTCGTCCTTGTTGGCGTCAGGGTGGTACTTGCGGGCGAGGGCGCGAAAGGCCTTCTTGATCTCGGCCTCGGTGGCGTTGCGGGGAACGCCCAGTACCTCGTAATAGTCACGCTTGGCCAGTCGGTCCACCCCCCTACTCCTTAGAAATTACCACCTGGTAGGGCCCGGGGCAAGTGACAGGAGGGGGGCTTTCAAGCGGCCCCCCTCCCGGAGACTCATGCCGTCAGACCTACTTGTCTTCGTCCTTCACGGTGAAGTCGGCATCCATGTGCGGCGTGTCGCCGGAACCGGCGGCGCCCGCCTGTGCACCCGCATCCGCGCCGGCGGTGCCGGTCTTCTCGTAGATGGCCGACGAGAGCTTGTAGACCGCCTCGGTCAGCTTCTCGGTCGCCTGCTTGATCGCCTCGACGTCGGTCCCCTTCAGGGCCTCCTTCACCGGCTCGACCGCGTTCTTCACCTCGTCGATGAGCGCCTGGTCGATGCCCTTGCCCTCGGAGTCCTTGATGAGCTTCTCCGCATTGTACACGGCGGAGTCCGCGTTGTTGCGGATCTCGGCCTCCTCGCGGCGCTTCTTGTCCTCGGCCGCCATGGCCTCGGCTTCCTTGATCGCCTTCTCGATCTCCTCCTTGGACATGGAGGTCTGCGACTGAATGGTGATCTTCTGCTCCTTGCCCGTGCCGAGGTCCTTGGCCGAGACGTGCACAATGCCGTTCACGTCGATGTCGAACGTGACCTCGATCTTCGGCACGCCCCGCGGCGCGGGCGGGATGCCGTCGAGGATGAACCGGCCCAGGGTCTTGTTGTAGGCGGCCATCTCGCGCTCGCCCTGGAGCACGTGGATCTCCACCTGGGTCTGGCCGTCCGCGGCGGTGGAGAAGATCTGGCTCTTCTTGGTGGGAATCGTGGTGTTGCGCTCGATCAGCTTGGTGAACACGCCGCCCAGGGTCTCAATGCCCAGCGACAGCGGCGTGACGTCCAGCAGGAGGACGTCCTTCACATCGCCCTTGATGACGCCGGCCTGGATGGCCGCGCCCATCGCGACGACCTCGTCGGGGTTGATGCCCTTGTACGGCTCCTTGCCGAAGAAGCGGCGCACCGCCTCCTGAACGGCCGGGATGCGGGTGGAGCCGCCCACCAGCAGCACCTTGTCGACCTCGCCCGGCTCGATGCCGGCGTCCTTCAGGGCCTGGCGGGTGGGGCCCATGGTCGCCTCCACGAGGTCCGCGGTCAGCTCCTCGAACTTCGCCCGGGTGATGGCCTCATCCAGGTGAACCGGGCCGTCGCTGGTCATGGAGATGAACGGCAGGTTGATGTTGGTGGTCGTGACCGAAGAAAGCTCGATCTTGGCCTTCTCAGCGGCCTCCCGCAGCCGCTGCAGGGCCTGCTTATCCTTGCGCAGGTCGATGCCGTGCTCCCGCTGGAAGCGGTCGGCCACGTAGTTCACGATGCGCTCGTCGAAGTCGTCGCCGCCCAGCTTGTTGTTGCCGGCGGTGGCGATGACCTGGAAAGTCCCGCCGCCCAGCTCCAGCAGCGAGACGTCGAACGTGCCGCCGCCCAGGTCGAAGACCAGAATCCGCTGGTCCTCCTCCTTGTCCAGGCCGTAGGCCAGCGCGGCGGCCGTCGGCTCGTTGATGATGCGCAGAACCTCCAGCCCGGCGATGGTGCCGGCGTCCTTCGTCGCCTGCCGCTGGGCGTCCGTGAAGTAAGCGGGCACCGTGATGACGGCCTGGGTGACCTTCTCGCCCAGCTTCTCCTCGGCGTCCTGCTTCAGCTTCGAGAGGATCATCGCCGAGATCTCCTGGGGCGTGTAGGACTTGTCGTCGATGCGGACCTTCATATCGCTGCCCATCTCGCGCTTGATCGAGATGATGGTGCGATCCGGGTTGGTGATGGCCTGCCGCTTGGCCACCTTGCCCACCAGCCGCTCGCCGGTCTTGCTGAACGCGACGACGGACGGGGTGGTCCGGTCACCCTCCATGTTCTCCAGAACCGTCGGTTCGCCACCTTCCATGACGGCCACCACCGAGTTGGTGGTGCCGAGGTCAATGCCGATCACCTTGGCCATGTGCCGAAAAGCCTCCTCATAACCAGTCTGCCCGCTAACTTCGGGTGTTTACCTTCACCATGCTCGCGCGGATGACCCGGTCGCCAAGCTTGTAGCCCTTCCGGAACTCCTCCAGCACGATGCCGTCTTCCTGCTCGGGGTCCTCGTGGGTCATCACGGCCTCGTGCAGGTGCGGGTCGAACGGCTGTCCGACCGCCTCAATCGGCGTCACGCCTTCCTTGGCCAGGATTTCGAGAAACGACCGGGCCGTCAGCTCGACACCCTGGCGCAGACGTTCATCGCCGGGATTGGGCGGCGTCGCCAGAGCTCTTTCCAGATTGTCGAGCACGGGCAGGAGGTTGACGATGAGCCGCTGTGTACCGTACTGCGCAATCTCCTCTTTCTCCCGCTGCATCCGGCGCCGGTAGTTCTCGAAATCGGCCTGCAGCCGAATGAGGCGATCCGTGAGTTCGGCCACCCGATCCGGCTCCTCTTCCACCTCGTCCGCAGCCGGCTCAGCTTCCGGCGCCGGCTCATCGCCGGACGCCCGCTCCTCAACAGTCTGAGCAGCAGCCGCCTCCGCCTCCGGCGCGGTGCGCTCCCCGCCGCCTTCCGCTGCGGGGTCTGCTGCCTGTGCCGGCTCCGTCTCAGGCGTGTCGGTCTGCTGCTCCGGGGGTGTCTCTGTCGTGGGGGTCTTCTTTACATCCTCCGCCACTCTTGCCGGTCACCTCTTCTCTCTTGTTAGCACTCTCAACACCTGAGTGCTAACGCATCCACAAATGAACATAGCACCCACCTGTACCCGTGTCAAGTCCCGCCACGGGCGCGAAAACGCCCGGGGACCATCCTTCCCCGGGCCCTGCGAACCTAGAAGCGCCGGTTCAGTTCGCTGACGTAGGATGCGATCGCGTTGAGGATCGCAACCACCTTCGGGTACTCCATGCGCCTGGGGCCGATGACGCCCATCTTGCCGATGATCTCGTCGCCCAGCCGGTAGGTGGCGGTCACGATCGAGCAGTCAGCCAGCTCACGCAGGCGGATCTCCTCGCCGATCTGGATCTCCACCCCCTCCGTCTCCTTATCGACGCCGATGACGGTGGCCACCGCATCCTCCTGCTCCAGGAAGGAGAGGACGCCGCGCAGCTTCTCCACGTCGCGGAACTCCGGCTGGTCCAGCATGCGGGTGGTTCCGCCCAGGTAGAGCCGGTGGCGCTCGCCGGGCTCCAGGCGCTGCTCCAGGAAGTAGAGCGCCTGCTCCAGGAGGGAGCCGTACCGGGAAAGCTCGCGCTGCAGCGCCTGCAGCACCGTCCTGGGGAGTGTGTCCATCCGGTGGCCCCGCAGCTGCTCGTTCAGGATCTCCGCGACCTGCTGGAACTCCAGCATGGTCACCTCGACCGGGACCTCCACCACCTGGTTTTCCACCAGGCCGCGATCGGTGATATAAATGAGCAGGGCGCGGTCCCTGCCCAGCGGCACCAGGCGGATTTCCTTGAAAACGGCCTTCTCGAACTGCGGGCCGGAGATCACCGCCGTGAGTTGGGTGGTATCGGAGAGCAGCCGCGCGGTCTCGCGGATCAGGGTGTCGACCTCGCGGATCTTGCGCTGGAAGGTCTGGCGAATGCGTTCGTGCTCGGCGGGGCTGATGGAGCGCTCGGGCATGAGGCAGTCGACGTAATAGCGATAGCCGAGATCCGAGGGAACGCGTCCGGCCGACGTGTGCGGCTGTTCCAGGTAACCCATGTCCTCGAGATCCGACATCTCGTTACGGATGGTAGCCGGGCTGACACCCAGGTTGTACTTGCGCGCGATCGTCCGTGACCCGACCGGTTCCGCCGTTGCGACATAGTCTTCGACAATGGCCTGCAGTACCTTATTCTTGCGGTCATCAATCACGGGGTGTCACCTCCGCATGACCCCGGAACCACTGACCATACGGGCGTTGACCTCGGTTAGCAGTCAACGCCCGAGAGTGCTAACGCGCTCAGCTTGAAAATAGCATCAAACGTTCGGGCAGTCAAGGGGATCGGGGCCCGCGGGGCGCAGGCAAAAAGAGCCGGGGGCCTCGCCCCGGCTCTTTCCCCATGCTGCATTACTCCCACTCGATGGTGCCCGGCGGCTTCGGGGTCATGTCGTACACGACCCGGTTGACGTGGGCCACCTCGCGCACGATCCGGCTGGTGATGCGCTCGAGCACCTCCCAGGGGAAGCGGTAGAAGTCTGCGGTCAGGCCGTCCGCCGAGGTCACCGCCCGCAGAACGATGGGGTAGGCGTACGTCCGCTCGTCGCCCTGCACGCCGACGCTGCGCACATCCGGCAGCACGGCAAACGCCTGCCAGATCTTATCGTACAGGCCGGCCCGGCGAATCTCTTCGATATAAATCTGGTCAGCCTCCCGCAGGATGTCCAGCTTCTCGGGCGTGACCTCGCCCAGCACCCGGATCGCCAGGCCAGGGCCCGGGAAGGGATGGCGGCCCACAATCTCCTCGGGCACGCCCAGCGCGCGGCCCACGGCCCGCACCTCGTCCTTGAACAGCTCCCGGAAGGGTTCGATGAGCTGAAACTGCATGTCCTCCGGCAGTCCGCCGACGTTGTGGCGCGACTTGATCACCTGGGAGGCGCCCGTGCCCGACTCCAGGACGTCGGTGTACACCGTGCCCTGCACCAGGAAGTCGATCTGGCCCAGCTTGCGGGCCTCGTCCTCAAAGACGCGGATGAACTCGTTGCCGATGATCTTGCGCTTCCGCTCAGGATCCGTCACACCCCGCAGCTTGCTGAGGAAGCGTTCGGAGGCGTCCACGTGCACCAGCCTGATGTGGAAGCGGTCCCGGAAGGTGCGCACCACCTGCTCGGCCTCGCCCTTGCGCAGAAGACCGTGATCGACGAAGATGCAGGTGAGCTGCTCCCCGATGGCCCGGTGAACCAGCACCGCCGCCACCGAGGAGTCCACGCCGCCCGAGAGGGCGCAGAGCACCTTGCCGCCGCCGACGCGCCGGCGGATGGCCTCCACCTGGTCGGCGATGAACGACTCGGTCGTCCAGGTCGCCTCACAGCCGGCCACATTGAAGAGGAAGTCCTCCAGCAGGGTGCGACCCTGCTCGGTGTCTGCCGCCTCGGGGCGGAACTGCTGGCCGGGGCCGAGCACCGGGATGCCCAGCTCCAGCACGGCGGGGTCCCCGGGCGCGGCGCAGAGGATGATGCCCGCGACATTGGCCTCGCGGTAGCGCGCCGCGGGCGCGCCGACCGGCCAGACCTCACAGTAGACCTGCCGCTCCCTGACCAGGCGGGCGATGAGCTGCCCGTACCGGCCGCCGGAATCCACTACGACGATGCGTCTGCGATCCTGCGCCATGTTGCTTCCCCTTTCACTGCGGCTCCGATCAGTCACGGTAGATCTCCGGTTTCAGAATGCAGATGTCGCGCAGGTTCCGGTACTTCTCGGCGTAGTCCAGCCCGTTGCCGACCACGAAGAAGTCCGGCACCTCGAAACCCAGGTAGTCGATCTTCACATCCACCTTGCGCCGGGACGGCTTGTCCAGCAAGGCGGCCACGCTCAGCGAGGCCGGCCCTCGCTGAGACAGGTACTCCTTCAGGAACTTGATCGTCAGCCCCGTGTCAACGATGTCCTCAACGATCAGGACGTGGCGCCCCTGCAGGGTATAGTCGAGGTCCAGCAGAACCCGGTGTACGCCGGTGCTCTTGGTGGCGGCGCCATAGGAAGTGATCCGCATGAAGTCCAGCTCTGCGGGAATCGTGATGGCCCGGAAGAGGTCGGAGCAGAAAAGGGCCGCGCCCTTCAAGATGCCGACCACGA
Source organism: Symbiobacterium turbinis (assembly GCF_055383075.1). Lineage (NCBI taxonomy): Bacteria > Bacillati > Bacillota > Clostridia > Eubacteriales > Symbiobacteriaceae > Symbiobacterium > Symbiobacterium turbinis. The sequence continues at coordinate 3,436,548 of NZ_AP042433.1, read as the reverse complement.
CCAGGTCCTTCCCCTTGAAGTCCTCGGAGATCTGCGCCCCCAGTTCCTGAATCTTTTCCCGAATCTCCGCCTCGCTGATGAGGATGCGCTCTATATCTTGCTGCACCGTCGCGATCTCCTCTCCTGCCCTGGGATGTCTTGTTTTGGCAACAGTCTACCCATCCTTCATAGCAGCGTCAAGGGCGCGCAAAAAGGGTTCGCCCCTGCCGGCGGCGAACCTTCGCACCATCGCGGGCGTCAATGGTCAGGCGAGCCCGGTCCGGGCCGCGGAGGGGCTGCGGAACAGCTCGCCCGACTCGTACGCCGCCCAGAACGCCATGAGTCCGTCGGCGATCACCTCCGCCATGCCCACGGTCTGGTCGAGGTCGGCGAACCAGATCATGAACGGGAAGTTGGCCATGCCGCCCATGATGTGCACGTGGCCCACCTGGGGCAGGACCTTCCCCATGGCTGCGCCCGGCGTCAGGGGGCCCCGGTTGAGCGTGATCCGCCCCGGCCGGCCCACGGCGGCGTCCACGGCGATAATGTACGGAAGCCGTTCGCGGCGCAGGGCGCGGGTCCACGCCTCGGAGAGCCGCTCCCGCAGGTTCGTGGCGTGCACGGGGTTTTCGAGGTCGCCCACGTGCTCGCCGCGGAAGCCCTTTCGCTTCAGAAACCAGCCGGTGAACGGCCCCAGGGAATCGCCCGTGGAGCTGGTGGCGCCCACCAGGAAGAAGACGGGAAAATGCCGCCCGGGCTGGGCCTGCGTCCGGAACTGCTCGGCGATGGCGGCCGCTAGGCGCTGCGGCGCCGACGGGTCCTGAAAGTGCACATCCAGGAGCGGCAGCGCCCCTGCGGCTGACCTGGGCAAGTCGCGGCTCACCGGCCCTCTCCTCCCTGTTTTTGCTATTTCATACTGTACCAGCTACTGCCTGTGATGTCAATCGCTGGATAGGTGATGGCGGATGGATCTGCCCCTGCGTGTGCTCCAGCCCTTCTTCGGCGCCCGCATCCTGAAGACAGGCGCCGCCGTCTTCCTGACCATGGCCCTCCTGCACGCGATGGGCTCTTCTTACGCGGCGTTCGGCGCCGTCGCGGCCGTGCTCGCCGTGCAGCCCTCCCTCAGCCAGGCCCGCAGCGCCTTCCTGCAGCAGCTGGTGGGCAACGCGGTAGCGGGGGCGGTGGCCACCCTACTGGGGCTCTGGCTGCCCGTGAACCCCCTCACCATGGCGCTGGGCGCGATCCTGGCCCTGGGGATCCTGGTGCGCCTCCGCCTGTCGGAGGCGGCAGGGCTGGCCGTGGTCGTGGTCCTGTTCGTCATGGACCGGCCCGAACACGATTTTCTCCGTTACACGCTGGCGCGCATGGGGACCATCGTCGTCGGGATGACAGTCGGCTTCCTGGTCAACCGGCTCATCCGGCCGCCCGACGCGCTCGGACGGGCGCGCGCCGAACTGGCGGAAGGGCACCGAAACCTGGACCGAAGCATCGACCGGCTGCTCCTCAGCCTCAGCCATCCGCAGGACTACCCCAGCGAGCAGGTGGGGCACGACGCGGACGCAGCCCGCAAGCACCTCTCGGTCGCCCGCACCCTGCTTGACCTGGGCGCGGCGGAGGGCCGGCCGGATCAGGCAGAGATGCTCCGGCAGGCCCACAGCGCGCTGGAGGCCTTTGTGGCCGCGCTTGCCGACATCCACCGCATCGCACTGGAGGTCGGCGGAATGGCCCACGGGCCGGAGCGGGAGGCGCTCACGGCGGCCGTGAAGGCGCTTCAGGAGTACAAGAGCGCCGTCCTCGCGGGGGTGCTTCAGGGCGCGGCGATCGACCCGGAGGCCGCCAGCCGCTGCGAGGCCGCGCTGGCCACCTTCGGCAGCCGCGTCGAGCAGCTGATCGACCGGCGGGACCGCCGGGAGTTCGGGCTGCAACTGCATCTCATCCTCGCTGAGATGCGTCATATGGTTTGGCGCCTCCGTCCCCTGGCCCGGCTCGCCGGAACAGGAGGACGGCAGGCGCCGCGGTAACCGGCCCTGCCGCCCCTCAAGTCTCCGCTATTGCACCAGACCGTACCCTGGGTAGAAACCGTAGGGGATGCCCACCATGCCGGGCGGGTACTGCTTGGCGAAACCGCCGCCGGGCACCTGGCCCCACCCGGGCCCCTTGCCGAACCCGCCCTTGCCGAAGGGCATACCACCCTTCCCGAAGGGCATGCCGCCCTTGCCGAAGGGCATCATCCCCTTATCGAAAGGCATCCCGCCATCGTCGTAGGGCATGCCCCCCTTCCCCCAGGGCATCGCCATCTGGCCGGAAGGCATGCCGCCCTTCCCATAGGGCATCCCCATCTTGCCGAAGGGCGTGCCGCCTTTCCCCCACGGCATCCCCGTCTTGCCGAAAGGCATTGCCTCCATCCCATACGGCATCTGCGTCTGGCCGAAGGGCATGACCGCCCTCTCATCCCATCCGTTCGAGCCGGGGGCGCTGCCCGGATACCCTGTGTTTTCGGTGGACCCATAGAACATCGGCTCAACCCCCCTTAATCACGTTATGAGCGGAACGCGCAGGCGGTGTCCGCGGGGCCGACCGACCGCCGCAGCGGCAGCCGCCGCCCTGGCGCCTGAAACCTGATGGCCGGGGCGCGAGCAACCCCCCGGCGTTCGACCCGCCGGGCGCAGGTTCGCCGCGGAAACGAGAACGCAGCATGTGGTTCACCTCACAGACCCAGCCTATGATCAATGCCATGCGGCGGACCCGAAAACGTGATGCCCGAAGGAGCGGTTCTCTGAGATGACGGCTGTGACTCGAGACTTCACCGTGGCCACCTTTGTCGTGCACGAGGGCAAGGTCCTCCTCCTGTGGCACCGGAAACTGGGCATGTGGCTGCCGCCGGGCGGCCATATCGAGCCCAACGAACTGCCGGATGAGGCGGCCGTGCGGGAGGTGCGGGAAGAGGCCGGGCTGGAGGTGCGGCTGATCTCGCCGCCGGCCCTGCCACCCATCCCGGGGCCCCGGCAGCTGGCCCGCCCCGAGGGCATCCAGCTGGAGCAAATCGCGCCGAGCCACGAGCACATCGACCTCATCTACTTCGCCCGCCCGGCCGACCCCGCGGCCGTCAGGCTCCACGCCAACGACGAGGTGGACCGGGTGGGCTGGTACGGCCCCGGCGAACTGGACGAGATTCCGCTGACCGCCGAGGTCAGGGCCTGGGTTCAGAAGGCGCTGGCCGCGGCCGCCGAACGGGAGTGAACACTGGTGCGCAGATTTCCCGCCGTGCCGGCCCTGGTACTGAGTATCCTGCTGATCCTGACGCTCCTGGCCGGGTGCGCCCGGGAAGAGCCCACGGCCGAGGCGGCTGCCGCCGGCGCGCGTCGCTTCATGGAGTCGCTGGCCGCCGGCGACCCGGGCGGGGTGTGGGCGCTGCTTTCCGAGGAGGCGCACCGCCGCATGGACGCCGACCAGGTTGCCGCCTACCTGACCGACCACGAGGTCGCGTTCGCGGGGATCGGCAGCGCCCGGGAGATCGAGCCCGGCGTGATGCGCGTGGCCGTAAGCGGCCTCACTGTCCGCGACCCCGGCCGGGCCGTGCACTGGCCCGAGTCGTGGCTCACCCTCCGCTGGGAGGAGGAACGCTGGGCGGTCGCCTGGGCCGCGCCGCTCTTCGAGCCCGCCATGACCGCCTACCACAACACCCGGTACCCGCAGCAGCTGGACCTGGCGCGCGACATCGTCGCCATTGATCCGTACCACTACCGCGGCCACCTGGAGCTCCACTATGCTTTTCGGGGCCTGGGGCGGCTCCGGCAGGCCGAATACGCCCTGAACACCGCCTGGGAGCGCGCCTCGGCGGCCCAGAAGGCCGATGTGATGGCGGCCCGGGCCCGGTTCAAGCTGGCGCTGGGCGCGCCGCAGGATGCCCTCGCCCACGCCCGGGAGGCGGTAGAGCTGGCCCGCCCCTACACGCCAGAGACCTACTCCGCGGCGTGGCAGGCCGAGACCCTGATCGTAGGCGCGCAGGCGGCCCTGGCCATGGGCGACGGCGAAGCGGTGGAGGAGCTGGTCAGCCGGGCCGCAGCCGCCGATCCGGAGAGCCCTGCCCTGGCGGTCTTCCGCCATCGGCTCGCCGCGGGCGGCCCTTCGCAGTGACGAACGCGAGGTGAGGTACTTGGTGGGTGTGAAACTGGAGGCCTGCGGCGTCATCCTGGCCGGCGGCCGCTCCAGCCGTATGGGCCGCAACAAGGCTCTGCTCACGCTGGGCGGGGAGCCCTTGATCCAGCGCCTGGCGCGGCGGTTCTCCGCCTGGTTTCCGCAGGTGGTCATTGTGACCAACAGCCCGGAGGAATACGCCTTCCTCGGGGTGCCCATGGTGAGCGACCGAGTTCCCGGCCTCGGGCCGCTGGCCGGCCTCGAAGCCGGCCTGCGCGCGAGCCGGTACCAATACGCGTTTTTCTGCGCGGTGGACATGCCGTTCATCAATGAGGCGCTGGTGCGCTTCATGGTGCAGTCGGCCCCCGGCTACGATATTGTTGTGCCGGTCGTCGGGGGCGAGTACGAGCCCATGCACGCCGTGTACGGCCGGGGGTGTCTGCCCAGCATCTCCCGCAACCTGGAAGCGCGGCGCCTGCGCCTGATCTCGGTCTTCGACGACGTGCGGGTGCGGGAGATCGCCGGGCCGGAGCTGGCGCGGTTCGGCGACCCGCAGCGCCTGTTCTTCAACTGCAACACGCCCGAGGAGCTGGACCGCGCGCGCCGCTGGTTGGAGGAGGAAGGTTGATTCCGTTGCAAAAGCCCAAAGCCCTGTGGATCTCGACGCTTTCGCTGGGGGTGCTGGCCGGCGCCGCCCTCATTCTGCCTCTGCAGATCCCGGCCAAGGGCGACCCGATGCCGCCGCTGGTCACGTCGCTGCTTCTGGCCGCGCTGATCGGCCTCCTGGTCTGGCTGACCCAGCCCTGGCGCGTGGCCATCCGCGGGGCCAGGGGCGACATCTCGATCTCCATGGCCATCGATGTGGCGGCCATGCTCCTCTTCCACCCCTACATTGCCGCCCTGGGCTCGGCGGCGGGCACCGCCTTCTACCACCTGGTCGGCGTGCCGTTCACCCGGCAGGTGCCCCGGGAGCAGCGCGTGCCCCGGGCCCTGATCCGCGGCGTGGTCACCTTCGCGGCGGTGGCCCTGGGCAGCTGGGCCGCGCGCATCATCCGCCCGGCGCCCGGCCCCATCGTCTTCACCGCGGACTGGCTGGCCATCTTCGCCGGCATCTCGATCCGCCTCCTGATCCGCATCATCTTCTACCCGCTGGGCATGGCGGCGCTGCGGGAGGGGCCGGTCTGGGCGTACCTGAAACGAGAGTGGGAGCGGCTCCCACTGGTTCCCTTCCTGCTGACCACCACGCTGGGGGGCACGGCCGCCCTGATCTTCCAGTACCAGCCGGCCGCCCTCGTCCTTCTCTTCGGGCCGCTGGCCTCCACCTGGGCCCTGTCGCAGGAGTTCCACCGGATGAACCGGCTGCTGGACACCTTGGAGGACAAGGTCGCCGACCGCACCGCCCGGCTGGCGCAGACGGTGACGGCGCTGGAGCGGCGCCTGGCCGAGTCGGAGGCCCTGCATGCCGTGGACGAGGCCATCAGCACCGCGATTCACCCGGACGAGGTGCTCACCGTGATCGCGCGCGAGTCCGTGCGGGTGACCGGGGGCTCGTCGGCCCTGATCAGCCTGCTCACGGCAGACGGGTCCCGCCAGTTCGTGCGGGCCACCTACGGCGCAGGGATGGAGGACTACGTCGGCCTGGAACTGCCCATGGAGGGAAACCTGACCAGCCTGGTGATCAAGACCGGGAAGCCCCACTTCTCGCGCCAGCCCGACCAGGACCCCCGGCTGAACCAGGACCTTGTGCGGTCCGGGCAGTGGCGCGACGTGATCGAGGCCCCCATCCGGACGAAGGACCGCACCCTGGGGGTGCTGGTGGTGGCCAGCCGGCAGCCCCGGCGGTTTGATGAGCAGCACCTGCGGCTGCTGACCCTGCTGGCCAACCAGGCCGGCCGGCTCATCGAGAACTCGGAGCTGCACGCCAAGGCGCGGGAGGTGGCGGTGCTCGAGGAGCGGAACCGGCTGGCGCGCGAGCTGCACGACTCGGTGACCCAGGTGCTGTTCGGGCTGACGCTGAACCTGGAGTCGGCGGTCGGCCTCATGGACAAGAAGCCGGAGAAGGTCAGGGGGCTGCTCACCCGCTCGAAGGAGATGGCCGGCGAGGCCCTGGCCGAGATGCGGTCGCTGATTTTCGAACTGCGGCCGGCGGCCCTGCAGGAGAAGGGGCTCGCCATGGCGCTCAGCAACCATATCAACCTGTTCCGGCGCCGGCACGGCGTCGAGGTCTCCCTGGCGCTCAGCGGAGACGAGCGGCTGAGCCCCGACGTGGAGTTCGCCCTCTACCGCGTGGCCCAGGAGGCGCTCAACAACGTGGCCAAGCACGCCAGAGCGCGCCACGTGCGGGTGAAGCTGGACCTCAGCCCCGAGGAGGCCCTGCTGGAAGTCTGCGATGACGGCGTCGGATTCGACCCCGGCGCTGGCGCGCGGGGCGAGTCATTCGGTATGATCGGAATGAGAGAGCGGGTGAGCGAAGTGAGGGGCTCCCTGGAGGTCAGATCCGCACCCGGCCAGGGGACCTGCATTCGAGCACGCATTCCCATAGCCTCCGGAGGTGACCCCCGTTGAACCCCATCCGAATCCTGATCTGCGATGACCACTTCATGGTCCGGCAGGGCCTCGCCACCTACTTCGAACTTCAGGACGACTTCGAGGTGGTCGGCGAGGCGGCCGACGGGCGCCAGGCGGTGGAGATGATCAAGTCGCTGAAGCCGGACGTGGTGCTGATGGACCTGATGATGCCGGAGCTGGACGGCCTCAGCGCCCTGCGGACCCTGAAGGGCACCGGCACCCGGGTGATCATGCTCACCTCATTCCTCGACCTGGAAAAGGCGATGGCCTGCATCGAGGAAGGGGCCCTGGGGTTCCTGACCAAGGACATCGAGCCCGCCGACCTGGTCGACGCCATCCGGGCCGTGCACCGGGGGGAGCCGCGGCTGCACCCCGAGGTGATGAAGCGGCTGATGATCCGCACGGCCCAGCCGCAGCAGCCCCGCAAGCGGGAGCTGCTTACGCCCCGTGAGCTGGACGTGCTGCGCGCCCTGGCCCACGGACTCACGAACCGAGAGATCGCCGAGAGACTGGTGATCAGCGAAACCACCGTGAAGACCCACATCTCGTCCATCCTGAGCAAGCTGCAGCTCACCGACCGCACCCAGGCGGCGCTGTGGGCCGTGCGGGAGGGGCTGGTGGACGACTGAGGCCTCCCCCTCCTACCCGGGAAGGAGGCGCGCGTCGTCCTCGTGGAGATGGCGAAGTCCCACCCTGCGCAGGATGCTAGAATGGGGATGGGGGCATATACTATGGGTGTGACCAGCAAATCCCCTGTCCCCCCATGTGAGAGAAACAGGACGCCTTGCGGGAGGCGTCCTGTTTCTTGTTGGCTTTCCTGCTCGCCCTGCCGAAAGGCGGGGCTCTTTTCTGTTAATCAGATATTCGGGTCTTGTCATGGTTTCTGATAGACAAAACAAATCACATGACACTTGCATTTTTGACCAATGCGCGACAGTATTAAGAATATAGCCCTTTGCGAGCCGGGGAAGAGGTGGTTAGCGGTCTCTATGATTCAGCTTATTAATGTAAACAAGCATTTTGGGCCCCTGCACGTGCTCGTAGACGTGGACCTGACCGTGAAGAGCGGCGAGAAACTGGTCGTCATCGGGCCGTCCGGTTCCGGGAAATCCACCCTGATCCGCTGCATGAACCTCCTGGAGCGGCCGACCAGCGGAACGGTCATCGTCGACGGCGTCGACATCACGGCCCCGGGCGCCCCCCTGACCAAGGTGCGACAGTCGGTGGCCATGGTGTTCCAGCAGTTTAACCTGTACCCGCACAAGACGGTGCTCGAGAACGTCACCATGGCGCCCATCCTGGTCAAGGGCATCCCCAGGGAGGAGGCCGAGGCCTCGGGCCTGGAGTTCCTTGACCGGGTCGGGCTCAAACACAAGGCCAACGCATACCCGTCGCAGCTCTCCGGTGGGCAGCAGCAGCGGGTAGCCATTGCCCGCGCCCTGAACATGCGCCCGAAGATCATGCTGTTCGACGAGCCCACCTCCGCCCTGGACCCCGAGATGGTGCAAGAGGTGCTGGATGTGATGATCGGCCTGTCGCAGGAGGGAATCACCATGGTGGTGGTCACCCACGAGATGGGCTTCGCGCGCGAGGTGGCCGACCGGGTCATCTTCATGGACGGCGGGCAGATCCTGGAGGAGGGGCCGCCTGAGCACTTCTTCGAGGCCCCCCGCCACGAGCGGACCAGGCTGTTCCTCAGCCGCATTCTGCGCTGATGACAGATAGAACAAGAACGACAGAGGGGAGTATGGGAATGAAGCGCAAGTGGGGTGCACTTCTCGCAGCGATTCTGGCCGCGGCCGTTCTGGCGGGCTGCGGCGGGCAGTCCAAGGCTCCGGCCGGCAGCGGAAGCGGGGATGCCTCCGGCCTTCCGGCGCAGGTCGAGAAGATCAAGAACGCCGGCGTTCTGAAGGTGGGCGTGAAGGAAGACGTGCCGAAGTTCGGCTACCTGGATCCCGCCAAGAACGTGCATGAAGGCATGGAGATCGACCTCGCCAAGCGCATCGCAAAGGAGATCTTCGGCGACGAGACCAAGGTGGAATTCACCGGCGTCAACGCCAAGACCCGCGGCCCCGCCCTGGACAACGGCGAGATCGACATGGTGATCGCGACGTTCACGATCACCGAGGAGCGCAAGCTCAGCTGGAACTTCTCCGACCCGTACTTCACGGACTACGTCGGCTTCCTGGTGCTCGAGAGCAGCGGCATCCAGTCCTGGGAGGATCTGGACGGCAAGACCATCGGCGTGGCGCAGTCCGCCTCCACCCGGGCGGCCCTGACCGAGCAGGCAGAGGAAGACGGCATCACCGTCCAGTTCATGGAGTTCGCGACCTACCCCGAGATCAAGGCGGCGCTGGACTCCGGCCGGATCGACGCCTTCTCGGTGGACCAGTCGATCCTCTGGGGCTACAAGGACGACAAGAACGTCATGCTGCCCGACAAGTTCGCACCTCAGGAGTACGGCATCGCGACCAAGAAGTCCAACACCGAGCTGGCCGAGTTCGTCAACAACATCATCAAGGAGATGAAGGCTTCCGGCGAAATGGACCAGCTTTACGAGAAGTGGGGGCTGAAGTAGCCAGTGGACCGCTTTGCCGCATTCAAGTGGCAGGCGCTCTTTAGAGACTGGCACATCCTCCTCGAGGGCCTGGGCCGGACCGCCAGCACGGCAGGTCTGGCCCTCCTCCTCGCTCTGGCGCTGGGCGTGCTGTTCGGTGTCCTCGCCACCGCCCCGTGGAGGAGCGGCCGGACTGTGAGCCGCCTGTATGTGAGCTTGATCCAGAACACGCCGCTGGTGACCCAGGTCTTCTTCCTCTACTACGCCCTGCCCCACTTCGACATCATGCTGCCCACCCCCGTGGTGGGCGTGCTGGGACTGGGCGTCTACCACGGCGCCTACGTGACCGAGGTGGTGCGGGCCGGCATTCAGGCGATTCACCGGGGACAGCTGGAGGCCGCCCTGTCGCAGGGCTTCTCCTACGTGCAGGCCATGCGCTACGTCATCCTGCCGCAGGCGGCGCAGATCGTGCTGCCGCCCATGACCAACCAGGCCGTGGCGCTCATCAAGAACTCGTCCATCCTGGCCATGATCTCCGGCGGTGACCTCATGTTCCAGGCCGACTCCTGGTCGGCCTCCACCGGCTACTACGGACCCGCGTACCTCACGGTCTGGGCCATCTACTTCGCCATCTGCTTCCCGCTGGCCCAGCTGGCCCGGCGCTGGGAGGAGCGGGTGCGGCTGAGCCGCGGCGGGGAGGTGACGGCTGCATGATGGAGGAACTCGCCGCCCTGGCCCAGTGGCACAACGTGCGCTTCATGGCGGAGGGCCTCTGGATCACCCTGCGCATCAGCGGTCTCACCATCGCCTTTTCGTTCATCCTGGGCACACTGCTCGGCGTCATGCGTTACAGCGGCCACTGGCTGCTGGCGCGCATCGCGGCCGTCTACATCGAGAGCTTCCGGGCCTCGCCGCTGATCCTGCTCATCCTGCTCTTCCGCTTCACGATGCCGCTGAAGCCGGTCAACTCCGGTACCCTGGCCATGACGCTTTTCACCGCGGCCATCGTGGGCGAGATCGTGCGGGGCGGGCTCAACTCGGTGGACAAGGGGCAGTGGGAGGCCGCCCGATCGCAGGGGTTCACCTGGTGGCAGACCATGCAGCACATCGTGCTGCCGCAGGCCCTGCGCAAGATGATCCCGCCGCTGACCGGCCAGTTCATCACGGTGGTGAAGGACACCTCGTACGTGTGGGTCGTCGGCGTTCAGGAGCTGACCGGCAAGGGCGTCATCATCCTGGGTCAGCACGGCTCGACGCTGCAGTTCTTCGCCATCTTCGGCATGATCGGCCTGATCTACTACGTCCTCTGCCTGACGATCAACCGAATCGGTCTCTGGCAGGAAAACCGCATGTCCTGGCTCACCCAATAGGCATTGTCCTGGCTCACCCAGTAGGCATGGCCCAGGTGCAGGCTGCGCATGAACTGAGCACTGAACGGGGCTGCACGCAAGTCGCGTGCAGCCCCGCCTCGCTTATTTCAGTTCCACGTCGTCGATGAAGAAGCTGGTCGGCAGCAGCCAGTCGTTGGTGACGCTGAACTCCAGGCGCACCGTCTGGCCGGCGTAGGCGGCGAGGTTCACGCTCTCCTGCACCCACTGGTTCCGCGTATCCCGGTTGCTCCGGGTGACCGGGGTGGCCAGCAGGCTGCCGTTCTGGCTGTACAGCCGTACCCGGAGGTAGTCGTAGGCGGTGGAGCTTCCCTCGCTGGAGGACATGTACCACCAGAACGTGAGCTTTCCGTTCTGCGGGATCGTCACCGTCTGGCTGATGGTGTCGGTGCCGAAGTTGTAGCCGCCCAGCCAGGCGCTGTAGTTGCCGGTCCGCGGCAGGTAGTTGCTGATCAGCTGGTAGCCGCCCGAGGAGGTCTGCACCCAGGGGGCGGTGCCGTTCTCAAAGCCGCCGTTCTGCACCCTGTTCTCGCCAGGGCCGCCCGGATCGCCGGGGTCACCCGGATCCCCGGGGTCACCCGGATCGCCCTGGCCCGTGACGGCCCGGTAGGCGTTGATGCGGCCGCCCGTCCAGTAGGTGCCGGTGCCGGGGATGTCATCGGCCGTCTCCATGATGCGGTCCCAGATCTCCTGGTTGCTCAGCCCCTGCGAGGCCAGGAGCCCGGCCAGGCCGGCGACATGGGGGGTGGCCATCGACGTGCCGCTGATCGTGTTGTACCCGCTGCCAATCCAGGTGGAGTAGATGTTGGAGCCCGGGGCGGCGACCTCCACCCAGTTGCCGTAGTTGGAGAAGGAGGAGCGGGAGTCGGAGCTGGTGGTGGAGGCAACGGCGAAGCACCGGCTGTAGTACGCCGGGTAGGAAGCCCGGCTGGTGTTCTCGTTGCCGGCGGCGCAGGCCAGGAAGGCCCCCTGGTTCCAGGCGTAGTTGACGGCGTTCTGGAGGGTGGTGGAGCCCGTGGCGCCGCCCAGGCTCAGGTTGATCACGTCGGCGCCGTTGTCAGCCGCCCAGATGATGCCGTTGGCCACGTTGGCGAGGGTCCCGCTGCCGGAGTTGTTCAGCACCCGCACCGGCATGATCTTGCACTCGGGGCACATGCCCGCGCCGCCGGTCCCGTTGTTGGTCTCGGCCGCCGCGGTGCCGGCGACGTGGGTGCCGTGGCCGTTTCCGTCGTCGGGGGCGGTGTCGCGGTCGACGAAGTCGTAGCCGGCAACGATCTTGCCATCAAGGTCGGGGTGGTTGCGCTGCACCCCGGTGTCCACGACGGCGATGACCGCGCTGCTGCTGCCGCGGGTCACGTCCCACGCGTCGTACGCCTCGATGCGGTTCCAGGCCCACTGCTGGCCGAGCCCCGGGTCGTTGGGCGTCCAGTCGATGGTGTAGATGTAGTTGGGCTCCACGTAGACCACGTTGGGGTTCATCTTCAGCGCCCGGAGGACGTCTTCCGCGGCCTTCAGATCGCCCTTCGCCGACACGGCCGGGAACTCCAGCACCTCCACGTCCAGGGCCGCCACCCGGTCCACCACCTTCGCCCCCACCTGGCTGGCGATGGCAGCCCGCTGGGCAGCCGCGACCCCAGGCTTGAACTGAACGAGGAACTGACCGGGAACCGCCGGGGCCTTCAGGTCTGCTCGCACCTGATTCTTCGGGGAGACCGCGTGAGGCTGAGCCAGAGCCGGATTCTGAGCCGAGGCCGCGAGCACCGTGCACAGAGCCACAAGCCAGATCGCCACTCGCTTCATGGGTCATCCTCCTTTCCCGATCCGCAGACCGCTTCCGGTCTGCACCGCTTTGCTGCGGTGTCGTTATGGTAAGACCATCGGGGAGGAAGGACAAGGGAGGAGCGACACTTTTCGCCAGCGGGTGAACGGGCCCACTGTCGGCAACAGGAAGCGATCGTATGTGCGTTGAAAGCACGAACCTAGATTCGAACCACGGGGGTGAGGACGTGAATGCGGAGTTGGCCGCACTCTTCGCGGAGGACCAGAGGGACCGCGCCGGCTGGGCCGGCGACCTGGGGGAGCTGCAGGCCATCCACGAGCGGGACCGGATGCGGCGGGAGCGGGCCCTGGCCCTGATCGCCGAAGGCGCGCTGACGGCCGCCGAGGACTTCTTCCACGCGGCAATGCTCCTGCAGCACAGCGACCAGCCGGAGGACTTCCGCCTAGCGCACGAGCTGTCCGTGCGGGCGGTGGAGCTGGGCCACCCCGAGGAGAAGCGGGCGCGGTGGCTGGTGGCAGCCACCCTGGACCGCTGGCTGACCTCCCAGGGAAAGCCGCAGAAGTACGGCACGCAGTTCTTCAAGGACAAGAACGGCTGGCGGCTGCTGCCGGTAGCTCCGGACACGACGGACGCGGAGCGGGCGGAATGGGGCGTGCCGCCGCTGTCGGAGACCCTGCGCCGGCTGGAAGAGCTGCGGCGGATGGACCCGTAGACGCGCATCGACACCGGCGTCGAATCCTGGCGAACGAAAGACAGAACGCACCTACGGGCTTCGACAGACCGAAGGTGCGTTCTGTGCTATGGTCACATCGGGAGCCTGCGCAGGCCGCCTCAGGCGAAGATCACCGTCTCGCTCAGCGTGGAGTAGAGCCCGGAACCCTGCGTTCCGGTATGGCTTGCGGTCCGAGCCGGCGACATGCGGGCTCCCGAGGGCACCCCAGGAGGGTGCCCAGCACTATTCTGCCCCGGGGAACGTTCAGCATACATGCCGTCCGGGCCAAGTGTCGCCACGGCGGGATGTGTCAACCGCTGCTACACGCCCTGCAGCCGGTTCCTTCACACCTAAACCATATGGTCACAGGCCTCTGCGCCGCTCAACCCCGGCCGATTTCCACTTCGCCCCCAGGCCAAGTCGAAATCCGCCGTGCTTCACGTCCCGCAGCCGATTCCTTCACACCTAAACCACCAGGCAACAGGCCCCTGCCCCGCTCAACACCGGCCGATTTCCACTTCGCCCCCAGGCCAAGTCGAAATCCGCCGTGCTTCACACCCCGCAGCCGATTCCTTCACACCTAAACCACCAGGCAACAGGCCCCTGCCCCGCTCAACACCGGCCGATTTCCACTTCGCCCCCGGGCCAAGTCGAAATCCGCCGTGCTTCACACCCCGCAGCCGATTCCTTCGCACCTCAACCACCAGGCAACAGGCCCCTGCCCCGCTCAACACCGGCCGATTTCCACTTCGCCCCCAGGCCAAGTCGAAATCCGCCGTGCTTCACACCCCGCAGCCGATTCCTTCACACCTAAACCACCAGGCAACAGGCCCCTGCCCCGCTCAACCCCGGCCGATTTCCACTTCGCCCCCAGGCCAAGTCGAAATCCGCCGTACTTATACGCCCCGCAGCCGATTCCTTCGCACCTCAACCACCCGCAGAGGCGGCGCCGCTCGACTCCAGCACAGCCGACCCAGCGAAGTGCCCCAGCCCCCGCGGCGCGCCCCCTACCCCACACGCCTGGAGAGAATCTCCGCCGCCAGCGCGAGCTGCTTCTCCACCTCGGCGGGGGCGGTGCCCCCCTGCGACGTGCGCAGGTTGACGCAGGTCTCGGGGGCGATGGCCTCGTAGATGTCCGCCTCGAACAGCTCCGAGAACCCCTTGAACTCCTCCAGCGTGCAGTCGGCCAGATACTTGCCCCGCTCGATGCAGTAGAGCACCGCCCGGCCCACCACCTCGTGGGCCTCCCGGAAGGGCATGCCCTTCTTGGCCAGATAGTCGGCCATGTCGGTGGCGTTAGAGAAGTCCTGCCGCACCGCCTGCGCCATCCGCTCCCGGTTGAACTTCACCGTCGCCAGCATGCCCGTCATCACCGTGAGGCAGGCCTTCAGGGTGTCCACCGCGTCGAAGAGCCGCTCCTTGTCCTCCTGGAGGTCGCTGTGGTAGGTGAGGGGCAGCCCCTTCAGGACCGTCAGCAGGGCCATCAGGTCGCCGTAGATGCGGCCGGTCTTCCCCCGCACGATCTCGGCCACGTCGGGGTTCTTCTTCTGCGGCATGATGGACGAGCCGGTGGCGTAGGCATCGTCCATCTCCACGAAGCCGAACTCCGTGGAGGACCAGTTGACCAGCTCCTCCGCCAGGCGGGAGAGGTGCATCTGGCAGATGGCGGCCGCCGCGACGAACTCGACGATGAAGTCCCGGTCGCTCACCGCATCCATGGAGTTGGGATAGACCCCGGCGAAGCCCAGCTCGGCCGCGGTGAACTCCCGGTCGATGGGGAAGGTCGTACCCGCCATGGCCCCGGCGCCCAGGGGCGAGATGTCCGCCCGCCGCAGGGCGTCGGCGAACCGGCCGTAGTCCCGCTCCAGCATCCAGAAGTAGGCCATCAGGTGGTGCGAGAGCAGGACGGGCTGCGCCCGCTGCAGGTGGGTGTAGCCGGGCATGATCACGCCCAACTGCTCCCGGGCCCGGTCCAGCAGCGTCCCCTGCAGGTCGCTGACCAGCCGCTGCACCGCGGCGATCTCCTCCTTCACCCACAGGTGCACGTCGGTGACCACCTGGTCGTTGCGGCTGCGGGCAGTGTGCAGCCGGCCCCCCACCGGGCCGATCTTCTCGATCAGCCGCTTCTCGATGTTCAGGTGGATATCCTCGTACTCCTGGCGGAAGGGGAATTGCCCGGCATCGATCTCGGCCTCGATCTCCCTGAGCCCCTGCTCGATCAGGGCGGCATCCTCCGCGGATATGATGCCCTGCTTCCCCAGCATGCGGGCGTGGGCGATCGACCCCCGGATGTCCTGCTTGTAGAGCCGGCGGTCAAACGCCAGCGACGAGGTGAACCCCTCGGCGGTCTTGTCCGCAGGCTTGGTGAAGCGCCCTCCCCAAAGCTTGGTCATGGCACGCGGCCTCCTCATCATCCAGATCTCGCATGATTATACTATCGGTCGCATAATTATTCAACCGCAGGTGAAAGAAACGGCCGGGCGAAAAGCCCGGCCGGCTGCGTTCCGATCAGTCGGCTCGGCCGTCGGCAGCATCACCGCCGCGCGAGGTCAAGCCCCCGCTCCAGCTTGGACCGGCCCGCCGCCCGCAGATGGCCCTCAGCCAGCGCGAGCAGCTCGGCTTCCACCGCGCGCAGCGGCTCTGGATCCACCAGGTCCGCCGCAGCCTCCACCTCAATATCGTAGTACGGTTCGGCGTCCAGACCGGGGTAGAGCACCCGGTCCAGCGTGAGGGTGCCGATCTCGCCGATCGTCCGCGAGAGCCGCTCCGTGTGCAGGTCCAGAACGGGCTCCAGGGGCCCGGCGGGGCGCCCCACGGCGAACGCGGCAAAAGGCACGGTGCCGCGCCCGATGAGCGGCCGGATGCGGCTCACGACCTCCCTCAGGCTCCCCAGGTCCAGCGGGGCCTCGTACTCCTCCCGCTCGGTCAGAGACCCCTCCTGCGCGCGCTTCACCTTCAGCGTGACCAGGAGGCGGCCGTTCTCGCGGCGCACGCGCAGGCCGGTGCCGGCGGCCGCCAGGGCGCCATCATCCGTGTCGAAGTAGGTGTCGCGCATGGCGATCGTCTGCACGGGACCCAGGGGAAGTCCGGCCAGCTCCTCCCGCGCGGCCAGGCGCTCGAACAGGGCCGCGGGGCCGCCGGGCACGGTCGGGAGCACCTCCAGCTTGATCTCCACTTCCACGGTAGTCACCTTCCCGGACTATGCACAGGTTCCGGACTGTGAACAGGTTGGAGCGAGAACCCTTCCAGCCGCCACGTCTGCCACGGCCCGCCGCGCATCGGGGCCACCGGCCCCTCGGGCGGCTGGCAGCCGCGTCGCAGCCACGCCCGCACGGCGGAGAGGTTCGGCACGGCGGTGTGGATGACGGTCCACCGGTGCCCGCAGGCGCACGCTGCGGAGACGACCGCCCAGCGGCCGCTGTTGTCCAGCATCTGAAAGAGTTCCTCGCTGCTCCGCCCGCAGCGACGACAGGTGTTGCCAGTGTGTTGTCTCATTGCTGTCTGTCCTTTGACCATGAATTGGACAGCAATTTCGGAGGATAACCTGTGAATACCTTGTGAACACCATGTGAACAACGTAATTTTTTTCGTGGCGCACCTACACGAAGGCCTCCCAGACCAGGTTGGCCAGCCGCAGACCCCGCGGTGTCAGGCGCAGGGCGCCGCCCTCCCACTCGACCAGCCCCTGCCGCTGCAGCCGCTCCACCTCAGCGCCGTAGACCGCGCTGATGGAGACGCCGAACCGCGCCGCAAAGCGGTGGTCGCTCACCCCTTCGAGCAGCCGGAGGCCCATGAACATCGTCTCCGCCATCTCCTGCCGCCTGCCGACCGCCTCTCCCGCCTCCACCGGCAGAACACCCCGCTCCAGGGCCGCCCGGTACGTTCCCGGATGTTTCAGGTTCCAGAAGCGGTAATGCTGCCCCGGCCGGCCCGGCGCCGTCTCCACCTCGCTGCCGCCCTGAACGCGGGATGCCGTGAGGCCGGGACGGGGGGCCCCGAGGTTCTCCAGGGGCGCCGCCAGTCGCAGGAACGAGTGCGCGCCGCAGCCGAGCCCCAGGTAGTGCTCGTTCCGCCAATAGATGAGGTTGTGCCGGCACCAGTGCCCCGGACGCGCGTAGTTGGAGATCTCATAGTGCTCGAACCCGGCGGCCTCCAGCAGGGCCTTGCCCTCCCGGAACATCTGCTCCTCCGCCTCCTCGGGCGGCAGGTGCAGGCGGCCGGCCTCGAAGGCGAGGTAGAAGGGCGTGCCCTCCTCCAGAATCAGGCTGTAGGCGCTGATGTGGGTGGGGTCCAGGCTGAGCGCCCAGGCGACGGTCTCGCGGAAATCCGCGGGAGTCTGGCCGGGCAGCCCGTACATGAGGTCGAGATTGATGTTGGTGAAGCCCGCCCGCCGGGCAGCCGCCACCGCCTCCTCCACCTGCAGGGCATCGTGGATCCGCCCCAGCCGCTCCAGCAGGTGCCGCTGCCGGGCCTGCACGCCCAGCGAGATGCGGTTGGCCCCGGCGTCAAACGCCCGCTGAAGCTTCTCCCCCTCCACATCCACCGTGCCGGGGTTGCCCTCGATGGTCACCTCGGCGTCGGGCGCCAGGTTGAAGCGCTGCCGGATGCCGGTCAGCACGCGGGACAGTTGCTCCCCCTCCAGCAGGGTCGGTGTGCCGCCGCCCACGAAGACGGTGATGACCTGCTCCCCCGCCACCTCGGGGCGGGCCGCCCAGAGTTCCATCTCCAGCAGCAGGGCGTCGACGTAGCGCGCCTGCTCCGTCCGGTCGGCCCCCGCGTGGCTGTTGAAGTCGCAGTACCCACACTTGTGCTGGCAGTAGGGGATGTGCACGTAGAGCCCTATCGGCACAGGGCCAACCTCCCAACATGGCGGCCGGGCCCCAGAGAGCCCGGCCGGTTGCGTCAGTCGTCGTCAGGGTTTGTGGAGAGCACGGCCATGAAGGCCTCCTGCGGGATCTCGACGGAACCGACCGCCTTCATCCGCTTCTTGCCCTCCTTCTGCTTCTCGAGCAGCTTCCGCTTGCGGGTGACGTCGCCGCCGTAGCACTTGGCCAGCACATCCTTGCGCAGCGGGGCGATGTTCTCGCGCGCCAAGATCTTGTTGCCGACGGCGGCCTGGATGGGCACCTCGAACATGTGCCTGGGGATGAGCTTGCGCAGCTTCCGCACCAGGGCGCGGCCCAGCTTCTGCGCCTTCTCCCGGTGAACGATGCTGGAGAGAGCGTCCACCGACTCGCCGTTCAGCAGAATATCCATCTTCACCATGTCCGCCTGCTCGTAGCCGGTCACTTCGTAGTCGAAGCTGGCGTAGCCGCGCGAGCGGGTCTTCAGCTGGTCGAAGAAGTCGTACATGATCTCCGACAGGGGCAGCTTGTAGTGCAGGTTGACCCGCTTCTCGTTCAGGTACTCCATGTTGAGGAAGGTCCCGCGCCGGTCCTGGCACAGCTCCATCAGGGGTCCCACGTACTCCGAGGGCGTTATGATTGAGGCCTTGATCACCGGCTCCTCCACGGAGGCGATATGGCTCGGATCCGGCCAGTCCGCGGGATTCTCAATCATCATCTGCTCGCCGCTGGTCAGGTTGACGCGGTAGATCACATTGGGGGCGGTGGTGATGAGGGCCAGGTCGAACTCCCGCTCCAGCCGCTCCTGGATGATGTCCATGTGCAGGAGCCCCAGGAAGCCGCAGCGGAAGCCGAGCCCCAGCGCCTCCGACGTCTCGGGTTCGAACGACAGCGAGGCATCGTTCAGCTGAAGCTTCTCCAGGGCCTCCCGCAGGCGGCCGTAGTCGTTGGACTCCACCGGGTACAGGCCCGTGAACACCATCGGCGTCGCGCGGCGGTAGCCGGGCAGCGGCTCCGGGGCGGGATTCTCCGCCAGGGTGATGGTGTCGCCCACCCGGACATTCTTGACCTCCTTGATGGTCGCGGCCAGGGCACCGACCTCGCCGGCCGCCAGCTCCTCCACCGGGGTCAGGCCCGGCCGGAAGACGTAGAGTTCGTCGACGATGAACTCCTTGCCCGTGGCCATGAAGCGAATCCGGTCGCCCTTCCTTACGGTTCCCTCAAACACCCTGAAGTAGGTGATGACGCCCTTGTACGAGTCGTAGAAGGAGTCGTAGATGAGCGCGCGCAGCGGCGCCCGCCGGTCGCCCTGAGGCGGCGGGATGAAATTGACCACGGCCTCCAAAATCTCCTTCATGCCGATGCCGGCCTTGGCGGAGGCCATGATGGCGATGGAGGTGTCGAGGCCGATGACCTCCTCGATCTCCTGCTTGACCTTCTCCGGGTCGGCCGAGGGCAGGTCGATCTTGTTGATCACGGGGATGATCTCCAGGTCGTGTTCCAGGGCCATGTAGACGTTGGCCAGGGTTTGCGCCTCGATGCCCTGCGACGCATCCACCACCAGCAGGGCGCCCTCACAGCCCGCCAGGGCCCGCGAGACCTCGTAGGTGAAGTCAACGTGGCCGGGCGTGTCGATGAGGTTGAGCACGTACTGCTGGCCGTCGTCAGCCGCGTACTCCATGCGGACCGACTGGGCCTTGATGGTGATGCCGCGCTCCCGCTCCAGGTCCATGTTGTCAAGGACCTGATCCTCCATCTCCCGCTGGGTCAGCACCCCGGTAAACTCGATCAGCCGGTCGGCCAGGGTGGACTTGCCGTGGTCGATATGGGCGATGATGCAAAAGTTGCGAATATGCTTCTGGTCGACCATGTTGCCTTCCTTTCTGCCTCCAGAATAGGCTTCAGAGTATTATATCACCACCTCCGGAGCGGGCACAACACGACGCGGTCTACTCTGCGCCCGGGTACTCCCCGGCCCGCAGCAGTTCCACCAGCGCATCGGCCAGGTGGTAGACGGCCCGCTCTGCCTCCTCGAACGTATTGAGGGCGTTGCCGATCTCCAGCAGAATGGCTCCGGGGAGGAGGTCCTGGTTGTAGCGGGCCTGCGGCGTGAGCGTGGGCAGGGTGATGCCGGGATTGGCCTCCTCCATCTTGGCCATCAGGGCGTTGCAGAAGGCCAGGTTCTCCTGCCAGTGGGTCAGATCCTCCCTGGCGCCGATGACGCAGCGCACCCGGGCCACGGGCAGGCCGTCGACGTAGGTCGTGGAGTCCAGGTCCATGTTGCCGTCGCGGTGCAGGTCCATCAGCACCTTCACCGTCGGCGCCTCCCGCAGGATCTGGCGGGCCGTGGCCCGCGAGGACTGGTACGCGTAGTCGTAGCCCAGCTCCTGGTGCTTGAACGGGGCGTGCACCGTCGTGACCCCGAGGTCCCTGAGCCGGCGGGCCAGAATCGCGCCGATGTCCACGATGGTCCGCTTGCTGTGGTCGTAGGAGGCGATGAGCCTCAGGTCCTGGTCAGTGCTCACGGTCAGGTCGGGGAACTCCGAGATGTACGCCTCGTAGTCATGGGTGTGGTAAATCCCCACCAGGGGCAGCCCGTCGTTCAGCACCGTGACGGCGGGCTCCGGCCGGGGGGCGGGCTCCGCCGCCACCGCCGGCTCTGCGGCGCCGGTGTCGGGCCCCGGGCTCTCGCCGGACGGGAGCGACGGGTCCACGGTCATCGGCGGCGCGGGGGCCGCGCTGGGCCGCAGAAACGGCAGGGCCGCCTGAAACAGGGTATGGGGCCGCCCGGGCTGCCGGCCTGTCCACAGGAAGCGCAGCGTGCGGTCATGCTGCTCTCCCAGGGGTCCTGCGGCCGCCAGCGCCGGCAGCGCCGCGCGCAGCATCTGCCGGGCGGTGGGCAATCCCGGCCGGAACAGGGCCATCCAGAAGGGGTCCTCGTCTGGCTCCGATTCGTGCAGCCGGCCTTCGGGCTCGCGGCCGCTCATGGCCGGCAGCGAGCCGGCGTCGGGCGGCTGCCGGTTCACCAGCAGACCAGCCGTAACGCTGATCACGAGCAGGTAGGCGACCAGCAGCGGCCTCGCCGTCCAGAGGTTGCGGTCGATGGAAACTCACCTCGCCTGCGGTCGTCGGGCATGTCTCAGGGGCCGTACTCCAGTGTACGGACGAGCCGCAGACGTTATGACAAGCGCGAAGAGCGCCGCAGCCCCGACCTGTGCAGGTCGGGGCGCGCCGCCTATGCCTAATTCCTACTTTACGTCGACGATCTCGTACTCGATCTGCCCGGCCGGCGCCTCCACCACCACGACCTCACCCTTGGTCTTCCCCATGATGGCCTTGCCGACGGGCGATTCGTTGGAGATCTTGTTCTTGGCCGGATCGGCCTCCACGGTGCCAACGATGGTGTACTCCAGCAGGTCGCCGTATTCCAGGTCCTTCAGCACCACTGTGGAGCCAAGCCGGATCTTGCCCGCTTCAGCCTCGTCCTCCGCATCGTCCATGATCACGGCGTTGCGCAACGTATTCTCCAGCATCGCGATGCGCCCTTCAACGAAGGCCTGCTCGTTGCGGGCGTCATCGTACTCGGAGTTCTCCGAGAGGTCGCCGTACGACCGGGCTTCCTTCAGGCGCTCCGCCACTTCCTTCCGCTTCACGTTCCGCAGGTAGTCCAGCTCCTCTTGAAGCTGCTGAAGGCCTTCCGGCGACAACACGACCGGCTTGTTCTCTTCCATATCCGTCAATCTCCCTCGCAACCATCCGAATTGAAAAAAAGAAGAACCACGCAGAACACATGCCCGCTGGCTTCGCGGCTATTGTACCTCCGCCGGGAACTAGAATCAAGTGATCTCACTGCTAATCAACCGGCCGCCCCGAGAGCTTTCCCTTCAGCCGCAGCTCCAGCGCCTCCACCGCCTCGCCGTAAAAGGTCACCGGCTCCTGTTCCGGAATGTACAGGGTTGCCTGCCAGCCGCCGAAGAAGCCGGCGACCACGAAGTGGTACCCCTTCCCTCTCACCGTGACCGACTGCGCATCCGCCTCGCCCGGCTCCACCGTGCAGTTCATCCGCCTCGCCAGCTCCGCCGCCAGCTCGTGCAGGGTCATGGGACCAGGCCCCCTCCTGAAGCCAGAATGGTTCCACTAGATTACCACATCGCGCGGGCCGGGTACAGGGGTGAATAGACTGCCCGGTGCGGGTACACGCTAGGGAATACGGCAGCTACTTTTCAGGACTCAGGCGGAACTCGCCGAGGCGGTGCCACCACTCGTCCGGCTCCAGGCCAATCCGCCAGATGGCGATCCCCTTCAGGTTGTACTGGTAGGCCATGCGAAGCTTGGCCTCCAGGCTCCGCTCGTCGGGGAACCAGGCGATGCGCTCCCCCTCGTCGGTGAGGAAGACCGCCTTGTTCTCGCCGGCCACCGGGTCCCACACGACCTCAGCCCCGAACTCGGCCGCGCGGCGCTGCATGCGCCCGGGGCCGTAGGCCGCGTTGGTCTCGGCGCCCAGGGCGGGGTCCAGGGACCATTCGTAGCCGTAAAACGGAACCCCCAGCAGGATCTTCTGCGACGGCATCACGCCGGTGGCGTAGCGGATCACCCGCTCCACCCAGTCCAGCGACGCGATGGGGCCGGGCTCGCCGCCGAGCCAGTGCTCGTCGTACGCCATAATGTAAAAGTAGTCGACAATCTGCCCGATGGCCGCATAGTCGGTGGCGCCGCCCCAGCCCGTGGTCGTGTCAGACGTCTTGGCGGCCGCCGCGACGGAAAGCGTGAGACCCAGCGGCTCCAGCCGCTCCTTCAGCCGGCGGAGGAACTGGGTGTACGCCTCGCGGTCCTCGGGAGGGATGTTCTCGAAGTCAATCTGAATGCCGGCGACGCCCAGCCGGTTCGCCTCGGCGAGCATCGACGACATGGCCCGCTCCTGCACCTCGGGATCCGTCAGGATCAGATGGGCAAGGTCGGCGTCAAAGCCCGCATCGGCGAAATTCCCGAAGAGCAGCACCCGCTTCTGCCGGTTGGTCACGCCCCGGATGAGGTGCTGGTCGCGCCCGACCGCGTTCCCCTCCCAGTCAAAGCCGTAACCGAACACGATCACCTGGTCCATGTGGGGGGCGTTCAGACGCACCGATTCCAGGGAGTCGCCGTCGTAATCCACGTAATAGCCGGCGATCCAGAACCCGTCCCCCGGCGGCGCCGTGTCCAGCGGCCGGTCCGTATACGCCCGGAGCCACAGCGGGTCGAAGGGCGACTGGGGGGCGGTGTACTGCCCCAGCAGAAACCCGCCGGCGCCGGTCGCGAGAAGCGCCAGCACCGCGGCAAGCACCGCCCATCCGGCGCGTCGCCGGGGCCGGTGCGGAGGAGCTGGAATCGGTTGGCTGGCGCCGGGAACGGACATGCTGCATCACCTCAGCGATGGCCGAGGGCGCCGGGGCGCCGTCGGCTGTTCGCAGAATAGGACGGTGTGCAGCGAAAAAAGGTTCGCGTCAGCGGAGTTCGGTGGGAACCACGGCGTCGGCCAGGCCGATGAGGAACGCCGCGATCAGGGCGCCCCACCAGGTGACCGTCAGCCACCCGGGAAAGAGCCACCCGGTCAGGTAGATGATCACCGCCGCGGCGATGAACCCTGCAAAGCCCCGCCCGGCCGGGGAGGCCCCCCGTCCCAACATGGCCTGCGCGGCCCAGCCGAGGCCGGCGATCACCAGCGAGGCAAAGAGCGCGGCCCAGAATCCGTTCACGGCAAAACCTGGCGTCAGCCACGCGACGACCAGGAGCACAATGGCCGACACCACAAAGCGTACGATCGCGCTCACCATCGCGCCGCTCACCTCCGTATCCTGCCCTATAGTTTGAGCGCGCGACAAAACAATTATTCGCGGCGGGATTTCCCTTGCATGCCAGCCGGGGGTATGCTAGAATTCCGATGTTGAATGCCGCTGCTTGGAGGTGAGGAATTGGCTAACACGAAGTCCGCGAAGAAGCGTGCGCTGACGGCCGCGAAGCGTGCCGCGCGCAACAAGATGGTCAAGTCCAGCCTCCGGACGGCAATTCGCAAGTACCGGGAGGCTCTTGGCACCGAGGACGCCCAGGTCCTGCTGAACCGGGCCTTCTCCGCGCTCGACCGGGCTGCGACGAAGGGTGTCATCCACAAGAACACCGCCGCCCGCAAGAAGGCGCGCCTGGCCAGGGCGCTGGCCGCTGCCACCGCCGCCGAGGCTGCGAACGAGTAATACGGGCAGTCCTTCATAGTGTACAGATGCCCCAACCGCCTGTGCGGTTGGGGCTCTTGCCTGCCCGGCAGCTATTCGCCCATCAGCTCGGCGACCACCGTCTCCAGGGTCAGCCGCGGGTCGAACCCTGACTTGATCGCCAGATCCGCCTCCAGCAGCCGCCTGAGGGCCGCGGCGATCTGCGCGCGGTCCACGGTGGCCGCGTGCTCGGCCAGCTTGCCGTAGGCGTAGGGGTGCATGCGCGCGAGAGCCGCCGCCTCCCGGCGGGGCAGCCGCCGCGCGGCCAGGGACTTGACCATCAGAAGCTGGCGGAACCGGTTGATCAGGGCGGCCAGGAGCTGAAGCGGGTGGTCCACCTGCTGCAGCAGCCGCTGCAGCAGGCTCATCGCGCGCGCCCGCTCACGCTTCAGCACGGCGTCGGTGAGGCGGTAGATCTCCGTCTCCGCCAGGTTGGCCACCATGGTCTCCACGTCCCGGGGGCGGATCTCGCCGGCGCGCCCCACGTAGAGCGCCAGCTTTTCCAGTTCGCGGGCGAGCAGGCCCAGGTCGGTTCCGACCCGCTCCACGAGGAGGTGCGCCGCCTGCGTGCCGATCCGCTTCCCCTCGGACTGCGCCCGCTGCTGCACCCACATCACGGCGTCCTCCGGCTTCAGCGGCTGACATTCCACCGCGCCCCCCGCGGCCGTGAGCGCACGGGTGGTCTTCCGCCGGCCGTCCACCGCGCCCGCGAGGAAGAGGAGCACAGTGGAAGGCACGGGCGCCTTCAGGTAGTCGAGGAGGGCGGCGTCGCCTGCGTCGCCGGAAGCCTCATCGTCAGAGGCCGCCCTGCGCCGGGGCGCGATGGCGGGGCAGTCCTTCACCACCACCAGCCTGCGATCCGCGAAGAAGGGCTGGGTCTGGGCGAGACTCAGGGCCTGCGTCAGCTGGTCGGGCCCGGGCTCCAGCACGTGGAAGTTGAAGTCGGCGGTCTCCGGCCGCACGATCGCATCGCGCAGCGCGCGGTAGACCTCCTCCACGAGGAAGGACTCCTCCCCGTAGACGAGGTAGACCGGCCGGAGCCGACCTTCGCGGATCTCCGCCAGCGCTTCGTGGTAACGCAACGCAGTGCCACTCCCTCTCCGTCATCTGCAATGAACGATTCGGGAACGAGGCCCGGCCTCCCTGCAGGAGCGCCGGCGCCCGAAAACGAATCTTAGAGCCATCTCATGTCCGACAGGGGGCGATCATGTGCGCCGCGGCCCGGCCGTCCTGCTGCTCATTCTCCTTCTCTTCGGCGCGGCGTACGGCGCGTGGCACGCCGCGGCTTTCGGCTATGCGCAGCTCGCCGCCTTCCAGCCGGCCGCAGCCCGCGCCGAGCGGCCCGCCGCGGGATCGGCCCCCCTGGCCGACCGGGTCGTGCTTCTGATCATCGACGGGCTGACGCCCGACCGGGTCTACCGGCTGCCCTCGCTGGACTGGCTGAGGCGGCGCGGCGCCGCCTACCGGCTGGACGCCCCTGGCACCGACGGCGCCGCAGACCTGATGCCCGTCCTGCTCAGCGGCGCGCCCCCCGCCCGGGGCGGGTTCGCGGCGGACGCAGCTGCGGACCGGCCTGTGATGGACAGCCTTGTGCACGCCGCCGCCCGGAGCGAGGTCTCCGCAGGCGGGGCCGGCGGCCCGGTCCTGGCGGCGCTGGCAGAAGGCGCGCTGTCGCCGTGGCACGACGGCGCGAACCTGGGCGAGCTCGAGGCGGCCGTGCAGCAGATGCTGGAGCCCGGCGGTCCGCGGCTCATCATCGTGCAGGCAGGAGATCTCGCGGCGGACGGCGTGGATGACGCGGCCCTGGCCGAACTGGACCGCCGCCTGGTCTCGCTGCTGGACCTGATCGACTGGCGGACCACCGCGCTGGTGGTCGCGGGTACGCCCGAGGGCCGCTCGGCCGGACCCGCAGGCCCCCCGCTCATCCTCGCGGGCAGCGGCGTTCTCGCCGGCGGCGGGGGCGACGCGACCATCTACGACGTGGCCCCCACCGTCGCGGCCCTGGCCGGGCTGCCCGCGCCCGTCTCCCCGCGGGGGAAACCCATCGTGAGCGCGCTGGACATTGAGGGGCGGCCGCTGGACGCCCTGACGCAGGTGCACCTCACCTCCCGCCGCGCCTGGGCCGCTGCGGCCCTGGCGGCTTATGGCTCGCCGGAGGAGCTGCCGCCGGTCCCGGCCACGGCCGTGGAGGGGGCCGCGTACCTGGAGCGGATGGAGCAGCAGGTGAGCGCCGCGCGGGAGGCCTGGCTGAAGGAAGGCGCGCTGGACCGGCTGCCTTACCTCGGGCCCGGCCTGCTGCTGGCGCTGCTCTACCTCCTCATAGTCTACCGCAGCCCCTCCGGCGCCGCGGCGTTCCGGGCACACCTTACCTATCTCGCCCTCTTCCACGCCCTGTTCTTCGCGCTGGGGGGAGCGTACGGCCCGCGGGCGGCCGGCCTGGACGGCCCGTGGACCCTCGCGGCGCTGCGGTACGCGCTCGCGGCCGCGGCGGCCGCTCTGCTGGCGGCCTACGCGGCAGGCTTCGCGCTCTCGCGCCGGGACTACCGGAAGCCGCGGTACGTGGCCGCCGCCGGCCTGCACGCGGCCCTGAGCTGTGCGGCGCTGCTCGCGCTGCCGGTGGGAGGCGTGGTGCTGCTGGTCGGCTGGGAGTTCCCCGTGGCCCTGCCGCCGGCCGGCCTCTGGGTCTGGTTCTTCGTCACCGCCCTGCAGGTGATGGTCATCGGCGCCCTGGCCCCCGTGTGGGCCTTCGCCACCGTGCAGGCGGCCCGCTTCGCCCGCCACCGCTGGCCCCCGCCCGAGGTGGGCGACCCCGAGATCAACGCGGACAGGGTGGTGCGGATGAAGGCCCTGCGCCGTGCGCGGAAGCGCGGCTGAGACCGCCGCTGAGCCGATCACCACGCGCCGATCAGGCGGCCGCCCCAGGGCGGGAGCGGCCGCGCTTTCGCGCCTTGGGGCCGCCCGCCGCTGCCCTCCACCCGGACCCGGAAACCGTCTGTGCGCACCGTCACCGTCCCGTGCCGGTCCGTGCGCCAGACCTCGGCCCCGGCGTCTCGCAACCGGTCCAGCACGTCGCCGTGGGGATGGCCGAAGGGGTTGCCGCTGCCTGCGGAGATGACGGCGTACCGCGGGCGCACAGCCCGGAGAAACCGTTCGGTAGTCGAAAAGCGCGAGCCGTGGTGGGAGACCTTCAGCACGTCGGCCGAGAGTGCGTGCTCCCGGTCCACCAGCCGCTCCTCCGCGACCCCCTCCAGGTCGCAGGCCAGCAGAAAGGCGACCTGCCGGTATACGACCCGCAGCGCGATGCAGTTGGCGTTGTCATCGGAGCGGCTGCCGGCGATCGGCTCAGCCGGGGGGCCCAGCACCTGCAGGGCGACGCCCTCCCCCAGGGACAGGACCTCCCCCTCCCGGGGAACCCGCACCGGCACGCCCAGCTCGGCGGCGGCCTCCAGGGCCGCCGCATGGCGGGACTCCGGGGCGGAGGTCGTGCTCACGAGCACCTGCCCCACCGGCACCGCCCGCAGCACGGCCTCCGCGCCGCCCACATGGTCAACGTCAGGGTGCGTGAGGACCAGAACCTCCAGGCGGCGCACCCCGGCCCGCTTCAGATGGGGCACGACCACCTCTCTCCCCGCGTCGAAGCCGGGGCTGCCGGAACCGACCCGGTAGGCCGGGCCGGCGTCGATCAGCGCCGCGCGCCCGCCAGGCGCGCGCACCAGGATGGCGTCCCCCTGGCCCACGTCCAGAACCGCCACTTCGAGGCGGTCGGGCGCACCTGCCAGCGCCATGCGCCAGGAAAGGGCCGCTCCCGCCGCCGCCACGGCGACCAGCAGCCACGCGGCGGGGGCCGTGGCCCAGCCTGCCCGCAGGCGAGCCCACACCCCGGTGCAGGTATCCGCCGCCAGCCTCCGGGCTGCCGGCACGGCCACCAACGCCAGCGCGCCGTACCACCCCAGGACCCATCCTGTTGGCAGCCTCCCCACGGAGAGGTGTGCAAGCGGCAGCGCCGCCAGGGCCTTCACCAGGTACACCAGCCCGGCCAGCGCAACACGGCCCAGGCTCCCCAGCAGCCACACCGCGGGCGGGACGAAAAGCCCCAGGAGCACCGCCGCCAGGCCGAAGGGCACCAGCCAGCCCACGAAGACGACCACCAGCAGGTTGGCGAGGGGCGCGATGGGCGAGAAGGCGCCGAATGCGTGCAGGCTCAGCGGCTCCACCAGCGCCTGTGCCGCCAGCGTCACAGCCAGCCCGGCGGAGAGCCACACCGCCGCCCGTTCGGGCAGGGCCCGGGCCAGCCGCGGCGACAGCCATTCCTGGATCGGCCGGGCCAGGAGCAGGATGCCCAGGGTGGCCCCCGCCGAGAGCTGAAAGCCCAAGTCGAAGAGCATCCCCGGCAGCGCGGCCAGGAGCAGGGCGGCGGCGGCGCCGAGGGTGTTCAGGGCGTCCCGCTCACGCCCCAGGATGTCCCCGGCCAGAACCAGCGCGGCCATGAGCCCGGCCCGCAGCACCGAGGGGCTGGCGCCGGTGAGGAACACGAAGAAGGCCACCACGGGGATGGCCAGGGCCGCGGCGGCGGCGCGCCCCAGCCCCGCCCGGTAGAGGAACCAGAGCAGGGGCATCACCAGCATGGCGACGTTGCCGCCGCTCACGGCCAGCAGGTGGAAGACGCCCGTGGCGCGGAAGGCGTCCTCGATGTCTGCGGGCAGGCGGGTCCGGCTCCCGAACAGCAGGCCGGCCATGAGGGCCGCTTCCCGCTCGGGCAGGGCCTGGTAGAGCACCCCCTCCAGCCGCAGCCGGGCAGCTACGGCGGCCCGCCGGAACGGGTCGAGCCTGCCCGGGCCCAGCCGCTGCACCGGGCCGGACTCCATCGCCAGGTAGACCGACTGCCGCGCCAGGTACGCGGCCTGGTCGAAGCCCCCAGGGCGGCGCGGCCCACGGGGCGGCGTCAGGGTGCCCGACGCCGCGACCCGCTCGCCGTAGGCGGGTTCGGGCCCGCTACGCTGCGTGACCCGCACCCTGCCCCGGGCCGGCAGGCCATCAACCGACTCGGCCGCGACGATGTACGCGACGCTGCCGCCCGACTGCAACGCGGGCTCGCTCACCACCGTGCCGACCACGGTCACCCGCTCGTCGGCCCACGCGGCGAGGTTGCCGCGGCCCAGCGTCTGCACATAGGCGTAGCGCGCCGCCCCGGAGAGCACGACGGCGGCAAGGAGCAGCGCGCCGCTCCTGCGCCCCGCGAGCAGCAGCCCCAGCAGCGGCACCAGCGCCGCCGCGCAGACCGCGGGATGGGGCCGCACCCACTCCGCGACCAGAATACCCCCAGCGAAGGCCACCGCGATCGCCAGCGCCGGACGAAGGTGCACGGCCAGCCCTCCGAAATCCATTTTATGGAATTCTTCGCCGCGCCCCCGCCTTCTCCTGCTCTGGCCCCAGGCCGCATACCCCCGGGAAGGATGGTTGATTTTAGGGCATTGGGGCTATATGCAGCCCGACCGGGCAACCACTAGAATAAAGGTAGGAATTGATCCGCGAATATTAGTTCGAGATTTCACGAACGCAGAAAGCGCGGCTCATGATGGGAGGCGATCGGTATGATCTTCCAGGTAACACCCGACACCCACGCGCTGCTCTGCCTTCTCATCATGGCCCTGGCGTTCATCGCGACGATGGTGATCGTCGACCTGCCGCCCCCCGCCGAGACGGGACGGCCTCGGCGCCACGCACGTCGGGCTCACCACCGCAGAAGGGCCCACCTGCGGGTCATCAATCCCCATTCCGTGGCAACCAGATGAGAACACAGCGGCCCGCGGCCGCCAGCCTGCGCTGGCGGGCGTTTTTTTTCACGTTTACGTGCCTCACTTGAAGGAACCTCTCCCCCCAGGGACGAATGATGTTGGCTGGCGTGTGGCTCTGCCGGACCGGCAGAGCCGGCACGCCCCAACTCTTGGAGAAAGGCGTGAGGTCGCTACGAACAATATGGTCGAGTTTCGGGGCGTGTCGAAAAGGTTCGATTCGACCGTAGCCCTTAACGAACTTACCCTCGAAATTCGTCCGGGCGAGTTCCTGACGCTGCTAGGGCCCAGCGGCTGCGGGAAAACCACGACCCTCAGGCTGCTGGCCGGGTTTGAGGAGCCCACCTCCGGTGAGATCTGGCTGGCGGGCCGACCGGTTCAGGGACTCCCAGCGTACAAGCGACCCGTCAATACGGTCTTCCAGCACTACGCGCTCTTCCCGCACATGACCGTATTTGACAACGTCGCGTTCGGCCTGCGCATGAAGAAGGTGCCTCCGACGGAGATTCGGCGGCGGGTCGCCGAGGCTCTTGAGGTGGTGCGGCTGGGCGACCTGGGTCGCCGGCGTCCTCATGAACTCTCCGGCGGACAGCAGCAGCGGGTCGCGCTGGCGCGCGCCCTTGTCATGGAGCCGAAGGTGCTGCTGCTGGACGAGCCGCTCGGGGCCCTCGACCTCCAGCTCCGGCGCGCGATGCAGGTGGAGCTGAGGCAGCTCCAGCGAAACCTCGGTGCGACCTTCCTTTACGTGACTCACGATCAGGAGGAAGCGCTCGCGATGTCAGACCGCATCGCGGTCATGCGAAACGGCCGCGTGGAACAGATCGGAACGCCCGAGGAGGTGTACCTGCGCCCGGCTACCCGCTTCGTGGCGCAGTTCCTGGGCGAGGCCAACCTTCTGGAAGGTGAGGGCGCGGCCAGCGGGCGCCTGCGGTGGGGCGACTACCACCTGCAGGTGAGCCGCCACCTGCAGCCGGGCAGGACGACGGTGGCCCTGCGCCCCGAGCAGGTGCAGGTGCGCTGGCCCGGCTCGACCGAGCCCGTGGGGCCGGCGGAGAACCGGGTGCACGGCATTGTGGCCGAGCGGCTCTTCGTGGGCACCGGCACCCGCCTGATGGTGGAGGTGGCCGGCCGCCGCCTGGCTGCGCTGCTGCCGGCGGGTCCCGGTCCCGACATCGGCGACCAGGTGGAGCTCCGCTTCAGCGCGGAGGACTGCGTGGTGGTGGCCCCATGACCCGGCGGCACAGCTGGGCCATGCTGGCCCCCACGGTGGTCTGGCTGGTGGCCCTGGTGGCCGCCCCGCTGGTCCTCATGCTGGCTTACAGTTTTGCCTTCCGCATCGCGCCCGACTCCCCCTGGCCGGAAGGGTTCACACTGACCCACTACACCCGGCTGCTGGATCCGCTCTACCTGCGCATCTTCCTGCGCTCGCTGGTGCAGGCCGCGCTGGCCACGCTGTTCTCGCTGCTGCTGGGCTACCCGCTGGCCTACTACATCGCCCGCAGCCCGCTGCAGCGGCGGGGCAGGCTGCTCCTCCTGGTGGTCATCCCCTTCTGGACCAACTTCCTGGTGCGCACCTACGCGCTGATGGTGCTCATGCGGGCGCAGGGGGTCATCAACTCGCTCCTCATGGCAACAGGGCTGATCCACGAACCCCTCCCCCTCCTCTACAATGAGCTGGCGGTGCAGGTGGGGCTCGTCTACACCCTGCTGCCCCTGCTCATCCTGCCGCTGTACGCCAACCTGGAGAAGCTGGACGAGCGCCTCCTGGCCGCGGCGCAGGACCTGGGGGCGAGCCCGTTCGCCGCGTTCTGGGCGGTCACCTGGCCGCTCTCCCGTCCGGGCGTCCTGGTCGGCTCGATGATGGTCTTCATCTCCGCATTCGGCATGTACCTGGTTCCCGATCTCATGGGCGGCGCCCGCTCGATGATGATCGGCAACCTGATCCAGAACCAGTTCCTGCAGGCCCGCAACTGGCCCTTCGGCGCGGCCATCGCGCTGACGCTGACCGGCGTGGTGCTGGTGGTGGCGCTGCTGGTGCAGCGGGCCGGGCGGCTGGACGGCGGGGAGGTGAAGCAGTGAAGCGGAGCGGCGGCTGGCTGCGGCTGCACGCCGCACTGGTCTACGGCTTCCTCTACCTGCCCATCTTCCTGCTCATTATCCTCTCCTTCAACAGCTCGCGCACCAGCGCGGTCTG
Source organism: Symbiobacterium turbinis (assembly GCF_055383075.1). Classification (NCBI taxonomy): domain Bacteria; kingdom Bacillati; phylum Bacillota; class Clostridia; order Eubacteriales; family Symbiobacteriaceae; genus Symbiobacterium; species Symbiobacterium turbinis. Next base: position 3,404,355 of record NZ_AP042433.1, on the reverse strand, counting down.
GAGGGGCTTCACGCTGGACTGGTACGTGCGGCTCTTCCACAACCGCCTGCTGTGGGAGGCGGTCAAGAACAGCCTGATCATCGCCGGCGCCACTGCGGTCATCGCGACCGCTCTGGGTACGGCGGCGGCGCTGGCCCTGCACCGGCGCCGCGTCCCCGGCCGGCTCTGGATCGAGGGGCTGCTCTACGTGCCCCTGGTGCTGCCCGACATCGTGCTGGGCGTGGGCGCCCTGGTGCTGTTCACGGCCCTGGGAATCTCCCTGGGGCTGGGCACGATCCTGGCGGCGCACGTCGGAACCTCGATCTCTTATGTGGTCCTGGTGCTGAGAGCACGGCTGAGCGATATGGACGAGCGGCTGGAGGAGGCAGCCCGCGACCTGGGCGCCACCCCGTGGCAGACCCTGCGCTACGTGACGCTCCCCCTCCTGATGCCGGGCATCATCGCCGCCGTGCTGCTCTCCTTCACCCTGTCGCTGGACGACTTCATCCTCTCGTTCTTCACCGCGGGCCCCGGGTCCACCACCCTGCCCCTGCGGATTTACGGGATGATGAAAACCGGCCTGACACCTGAGGTGAATGCCCTCTCCACCATCATGGTGCTGATCACGGGCATCGCAACCACCCTGTACCTGCGGCTCACCGAGAACCGAATCTAGTCTAGTTGCGTTGCGGGAGGAAGAGCGGGATGAAAAAGCGTGTGGGGTTCGTGATGGCCGCGGTGCTGCTGGCGGCCGCGGCGCTTTCGGGATGCTCGGTCGGGGGGAGCACGGGCAGCGCATCCGACCTTCCCCGGCCCGAACGGGATCCGAGTGTGGACATGAGCCGGCTCTCGGCCGAGCTCAACGTGTTCAACTGGACGGAGTACCTGCCGCAGTCGGTCATCCGCGAGTTCGAAGAGCTCTACGGCGTGCGGGTCAACTACGACACCTACTCCAGCAACGAGGAGATGCACGCCAAGCTGAAGGCCGGCGCTTCGGGCTACGACCTGGTCTTCCCCGAGATCTACATGGTGAAGGTGCTGCGGCGGGAGGGGCTGCTGGCGGAGATCGACCACGCCAACGTCCCCAACCTGAAAAACCTGGACGACCGGTTCCGGGGACTCGAGCACGACCCGGACCTGAAGTACTCCGTGCCCTACGTGTGGGGCACCACGGGGATTATCATCAACACCCAGAAGATCAGCCCCGACCAGATGCAGTCGTGGGACGACCTGTGGAACCCCGACTTCCAGGGGAGGCTCGTGATGCCGGACGACGCCCGTGAGATGGTCGGCATCGCCCTGCGCACCGAGGGGCACGGGCTGAACACCACCGACCCGGATGCCCTTCAGACGGCGAAGGAGAAGCTGAAGGCCCTGAAGCCCAACGTGAAGGCGTTCAACAGCGACAGCCCCAAGGACCTGCTGCTGGGCGGCGAGGTCTGGGGCGGCGTGGTGTGGAGCGGCGAGGCGGCCCTGGTGATGCGGGAGAGCGAGGACTACCAGTACATCCTGCCGCCCGAGGGCGTGACGATGTGGATCGACAACGTCGCCATCCCGAAGGACGCGCCGCACAAGTACACCGCCGAGGTGTTCATCAACTTCCTGCTGGACCCGCTGGTCAGCGCCCGCATCTCAGCCGAATACCCCTACGGCAACCCCAACAAGGCGGCGCTGCCCTACATCGCCGCGGAGGACCTGGCGAATCCGGCCATCAACCCGCCGGCGGAATGGCTGAGGAACGCGGAGTCGCTGGACGACCTGGGCGACGAGATGAACCAGGTGTACGATCAGATCTGGACCGAAGTGAAGGGCTGATGCACGCGGGGAGCGGACGACCGCTCCCTGCTTCGTTCGTGCAGAAATGCGGGCAGGATCTCGTCGTTAGAGTTAGAAGCTTAATAAGATCCCGGCCGTTTGCGAAGGAGGTCCTGCTATGTCCATCCATCTGCCGGCTTCAGCCGATACCGTCCTCAAGCCCCGGGACCTGGGCCAGATCCTGGACCAGACCTTCCGGGTTTTTGGGCGCTCATGGCGCTCGCTGCTGCCCATCGGGCTGATCGCCGCCATACCCGGTTTCCTTACCTCGCTCTTCATGCTGTGGGCGACGCCCGGCATGGGCGCCACGATGTTCGGCAACCCCCTGATCAACATCTTCGCCGCCGCCGAGCTTGGCGACTTCTCCGGCCTGATCACACTGGGCTGGCTGATGCTCCTCTACCCGGTGGCGTTTCTGCTGCTCTACCCGCTCTACAAGGGCGCGCTGATCGACGTCGCGGCCCGCGCCGTGCTCCACATGAATCCTGTGTCGCTGGGCGAATCGTTCCGCGTGGGGGCCGCCCGCTACGGGTCGATGCTGGGGGCATACGTGCTCCTCGCCCTGCTGTGGATCGTCGCCATTCCCGTGCTTGCCCTGGCCGGGCTGGTAGTCCTGGCGTTCATTACCATTCCCGTGGGTCTGATTGCCCTCGCAACGTTCACGGTGTTCACGGGCCACGCCGTGCTCATCGAGCAGAAGGGCGCCGGCGCGGCGCTCGCCCGCTCCTTTGAGCTGGTCAAGTCGCGCTTCTGGCCGCTGCTGGGCACGGGCATTGTCTTCACCCTGCTCGGCACGGTGCTCAGCTACATCGTCGTGGGGCCCTTCAGCTTCGTCGCCGGCATCGTCGCAGCCGCAACCGGTTCCCTGGTGCCCATAGCCCTGACCTCCCTCATGGAGGGGCTGGTGGCCACCGTCATCACCCCGTTCATGGCGGTTGGCCTCACCCTGGTCTACTTCGACACGCGGATCCGCAGGGAGGGTTACGACCTGGAGACGATGGCCCAGCAGCAGGCGGAGGCAGGCCCCCCAGGTTTCCAGCCATGAGGCGTGTGCTCATCGTCTTCGCTCTGCTGCTCTGGCTGCCGGCCGCAGCGGCAGCGGCCCCGGTTCCGGCCGACGCGTACCTCGACCGGCTGCACGAGGCCTTCGCGCTCCTGGCGGACGCCGAGCTGCACGCGCAGCTCGGCGAGGGAGCCGACGCAGAGCAGATGATCCGCGCCGCCGCCGACCTGCTGGAGGGCGTGGAGCAGGTGGAGTCCGGCGCGGGGCGGGCAGAAGTCGACCTGACGGACCTGGTGGAGGCCCTGGGGGCGCTGGATGGGGATCCCGCCGCCGTGAAGGACACCCGGCGCGCGCTGGAGGAGCACCTGCATGCCGCCCGCGAGCTGCTCGCCGCCGAACCCGTGCAGGCCCCCGGCGCACGCGCCGTTCTCGATCGGGCGCTCACGGAGGTGGCCGGCCAGTCGTTCCTCCAGCGGGCTCGTGAGTGGTTCTACGGCCTTTTCTCCCGGCAGATGGACCGGGTGGACCTGGGCCCCCTGCCCCCGTTGGCATTCTGGATCGGAGGCGCCGTCGGCGCGCTGGCGCTGGGCTGGGCGGGGTTCGCCCTCTACCGCAGCCTGACCGGCCACGGCGCGGGCAGGGAGGGGGTCTGGCGGGGCGATTCCGGTCCTGCAGCCGACCGCCCACCTTCGCCGCCGGAACTGCTGCAGGCGGCGAAGGAGGCCGCGGGCCGCAGCGACTACCTCGGCGCCGTGCGGCTCGCCCACCTGGCCCTCCTGATGCACCTGGACCGGCTCGGGGCCATCCACTACCAGCCCTCGCAGACCAACCGGGAACACGAGCGGCAGCTGGCCCGGCAGCGCCCGGAACTGGTTCCTGCGCTGCGGAGTCTGCACGACCTGCTGGAGGGCTGTCTGTACGGCGGCCATCCGGCGCGGGCCGATGAGTTCCGGCGGGCGGAGTCGCTGGTCATGCAGCTCTGGCGAGAGGGGGATGCGCTATCCGGAAGCGCAGCGGTGACGCCTGGCCGGTCATCGTCGGCCTCGTCGCACTGATCTTCGTGGCGGTCCTGCTGGGCGGAGACGCCCAGGACCGCGCCCGGCTCGCGCCGGCGGGCTCGTCATGGGCGCAGTCCCCGGAGGGGCTTTCCGCCATTTACGCCGTCCTCGACCACCAGGGCTCGGCCCGCCGCTGGACCCTGCCGCTGGACCGGCTGGACGGCACGGTGGCCCGCCTCGTCGTGTGGAACGTGGACAGCCTGGAGCCCGACGAGGTGGAAGCCCTGGAGGACTGGGTCGCCGAGGGCGGAACGGCCCTCCTGGGCGGGCGGCTGGCCGGGTTGGGCGGCTCCGTGCGCCCGGCGGTCCAGGGCTCTGCGCGCCCGGTCGCGGCCCACCCGGCCACTGCCGGGATTCAGTCGGTCTCGGTGGGCGGCGGACGCTTCCGCGACGCGCCCCCGGAGCGCCTGGTCCACCTGAAGGATGAACAGGGCCGGCCCGTGCTGGTATCGTGGCGGGTGGGCCGGGGCCGCATCTTCTGGTCTGCGGACACCGAGTGGCTGAGCAACGCCCGCATCGGCGAGGCGCAGAACCTGGAGCTGGCCCTGCAGGTGCTGCTGCCGCCTGACGGCGGTCAGGTCGCCTTCGACGAATACCACCACGGCTTCACCTCGCCGACCCACTGGTGGCAGATCCTGCGGGAGTCGCTACAGGCCTTCGGCCTCCTCCTGGCGGCGGCGGTTGCCCTGCTCTTCTGGTCGTACGGCGCCCGCTTCGGGTCGCCCCTGCCCGCGCCGGACCGCCCGCCGAGAGCGGCCGTGGAATACGTGCACTCCATGAGCCGGCTCTACCGCAGGGCCGGGGCTCGCGGCGCCGTGCTGCGGGCCCTGCACCGATCGCTCCTGGCACGGCTGGGCCAGCTGACGGGCGGCGTTCAGGGACTCAGCCATGCTCAGATCGCCGAGCGCGCGGCGCCCCGCTGCGGCGTGCCCGCGGAGGAGATCGAGCGACTGCTGGACCGGACCGCCAGCGCGAATGCTTTCCCGCCCACCGACGCCGAGCTGATTGAGCTGGCCCGGAAGGCGGAAAACCTGCAAAGGAGAATGGAGCATGCCGGTTACCGCGACGGTTGAGACGCTGCGCCGCATCGAGGCCGAGCTGCGGAAGGTGATCGTCGGCCAGGAACAGGTGATGGAGCAGATTCTGGTGGCCCTGCTGGCGGGCGGCCACGTGCTGATTGAGGGCGTGCCCGGCCTGGCGAAGACCCTCCTGGTGCGCAGCCTGGCGCAGGCCCTGGGGATCGGCTTCCAGCGCATTCAGTTCACGCCCGACCTGATGCCGGCGGACGTGGTCGGCACCACCGTCTTCAACCCCAGGGACCTCACCTTCGAGGTGAAGCGGGGCCCGGTCTTCACCAACCTGCTGCTGGCCGACGAGATCAACCGCACCCCGCCCAAAACCCAGTCGGCCCTGCTGGAGGCCATGGAGGAGCGGCAGGTAACCCTGGACGGGCAGCCCCATGCGCTGCCGGAGCCGTTCATGGTCATCGCCACGCAGAATCCGATCGAGTACGAGGGCACGTACCCCCTGCCCGAGGCGCAGCTCGACCGCTTCCTCATGAATATCCAGATGGACTACCCGGCAGCGGAGGAGGAGCGGGCGATTCTGGAGCGCCACTACCGGGGCTTCCGCGCCCAGGAGTTGGAGCGCGCGGGCATCGAACAGGTGCTGGACGCCCGAGGGCTGCTGGAGCTGCGGGCAGCGCACCGCAGCGTGAAGGTGGAGGCCGAGGTGCTGGACTACATCAACGGAATCGTGCGGGCCACCCGCGAGTGGTCGACCCTGGCGGTGGGCGCCAGCCCCCGCGGGGCCGTCGCCCTGCTGGTCTGCGCGCAGTCGCTGGCCCTGCTCAGGGGGCGTGACTACGTGGTCCCCGACGACATCAAGGAGATGGCCAGGCCGGTGCTGCGCCACCGGGTGATCCTCCGTCCCGAGGCCGAGGTCGAGGGGGTGCAGGCCGACCAGGTGCTGGAGCAGATCCTCCAGTCCCAGCCGGTCCCGCGCTGATGAAAACCCATCGCATGATCACACGGTTCAGCCCCGCGCCCCGCCTCCCCCTCCTGCTCGCGCTCGCCGCCCTGCCCGCGCTCCTGCCGGGGCTGCTCTGGCTAAGCCTCGCCCTGGCGGCGCTGCTCGCGGGCGTCGCCCTGGCCGACCTGGCCGCCTCCCGCCGGACTATTGAGGCAGTGCGCCACGTAAGCAGCCCCCTCTCGCTGGGGGAGGCCAACCCTGTCGGCCTGTCCTTCCGCTGCCTCAGCGCGCCGGTCGCCCTCGAGGTGCTGGACGACCTGCCGCTTCACATGGAGCCGCCGGACCGGTGGCCGGTGGTGCGGCTTCAGGAGGGGGCCTGGGTGGAGGCCGGTTACCGGGTGAAGCCCGGGCGGCGCGGTCGGTACGCCATCGGCCCGCTCCACGGGCGGTATCGCTCGCCCCTGGGGCTGTGGCGCCGCACCATCACGTGGCCCATCGTCGACGAGGCCCGGGTATACCCGAACCTCATGGCGGTCCGTCAATATGAAGTCGCCATCCGGCAGGGCCGGCAGATGGAGGGGCTGAAGCGCGCCCGCCTGCGCGGGGCCGGGACCGAGTTCGAGTCGCTGCGGGAGTACCAGGACGGGGACGAGTTCCGCGCCATCAACTGGCCGGCCTCGGCCCGCCGGGGCGGTCTGGTCACGAACCTCTACCAGGTCGACCGCTCCCAGCCCATCATGCTCCTCATCGACGCCGGCCGGCTGATGATCCCGCACATCCGGGGGCTCTCGCGCCTGGACTACGTGCTGAACGCCGCCATGCTGCTCGCAACGGTGGCGGCGGAGCGCGGGGACCAGGTGGGGATGATGCTGTTCGGCGGCGAGGTGAAAGCGTTTGTGCCGCCCCGGAAGGGGCGGCGGCAGGTCATGGCGATGCTGGAGTCCATCTACGACGTCCAGCCGGAGCAGGTGGAGCCCGACTACGGCCGCATGCTCGCCTGGTTCCGGACCAGGCACCGCAAGCGGTCGCTGGTGGTGCTCTTCACCGACCTCATCGACCCGGAGATCAACCGGGGACTCACGGCCCACCTGTCCTCCATGGCCGCCCGCCACCTGGTCCTGGTCGTCACCCTGACCGACCCCGCCCTGCTCGAACTCAGCCGGTGCATGCCGTCCGACACGCAGCAGGCCTACGAAAAAGCCACTGCGCTGGAGGTCCTGGCGCAGCGGGCCGAAACCCGGGCCAGGCTGCAGCGCAGCGGCGTGCTGGTGATCGACGTGCCGCCGGCGTCGTTCTCGACGGCGGTGGTGAACCAGTATCTGCAGATCAAGGAGCAGGGCCGGCTCTAGGGGCCAGCTTTAGGGGGCCAGCTTTAGGGGGTCAGCTTTAGGGGGTCAGCTTTAGGCAACCAGCTTTATGGGTCGGCTTTAGGGGTCGGCTTTAGGGGCCGGCTCCGGGGGCTGCCCGGGCGTCACGCCCGGCAGGGGCGCCTTCGGGATCCCCCCTCCCCCCCAGCGCCCAGTACGCGATGCCCAACACCCCGGTGACGAGCGCCACACCGTACTTGCCCCACTCGGGGAGGCTGCCCATCGGCGTGATGAACCCCTCGATGGCAGCTGCCACCAGGAAGAAGGGCAGCGAGCCCAGGATCAGGACCCCCGCCCGCCGGGCGCCGGCCGCAAAGGCGGTCCTGCGGCTCAGCCGGCCTGGCGACACGATGGGCCAGCCCAGGCAGAAGCCCGCGGCGCCGGCCAGGAAGATCGCCATGAACTCCAGGGCCCCGTGGGGCAGGATGAGCGCCCAGAAGGAGAAGGAAAGGCCGGCCCGGAAATAGTGGGCGGCGAGCGCGCCGATGATCACCCCGTTGTAGAGGAGCACCAGGGCGGTGCCGATCCCGAGGGTGATCCCCAGCCCGAAGGCCAGCACGCCGACCCGCACGTTGTTGATCAGGATCAGGGTGCCGATGAGGGAGCGGAACTCCACCGGGAAGATTTCGCCGTCCGGGGCGGAGGCCTCATAATGGCGCATCTGCGCCGGCACCAGGGCCTCCGCCAGGTTGGGGTCGAACAGGATGGCAATGAATCCCACCAGCCCGCCAAGCAGCATCAGGGCGGCGGAAAGCAGGAGGGGCCGCCAGGCCCCGCGGACGGTGGCTGGAACGGTGCGGGCGAAGAGCCGCCAGAGGGAGCGCAGCCGCTGCGGCTCCTCCGCGTAGATGAGGCTGTGGGCCCGGGCGACCAGCTGGTTCAGGTAGGCGGCGGCGTGGCCGCCGGGGAAGTAAGTCCGGGCGTAGGCAAGGTCGGAGGCCGCCCGGCGGTAGAGCAGGCCCAGCCGCTCCACCTGCTCCAGCGAGAGCTGGCGGGGCCCTTTCCGCTGAGCCGCGGCCAGAATCTCGTCCAGCTCCTTCCAGGCCCCCTGCCGCTTAGCCACAAACTGGTCTTGATTCACGTGAGAATACCCTCCCCGAGGTGAGCACATGGATCCGATTCGCATCGACACGCCGGAGAGCGTGGACCTGGCGCTGGAGCCAGTCGGTCTCGGCAGCCGCTTCCTGGCGGCGCTGATCGACGCGGTGATCCAGTACGCCGTCATCCTCGCCGTGCTGCTGGTCGCAGCGCCGTCGCTGGCCGTGTGGGCCGAGCTCGGCGCTTACTTCGACCTGATCGGCTCGGCTGTACTGGCAATTCTGCTTCTGGTCGTCGCACTCCTGTTCTTTCTCTACAAACTCCTCTTTGAGGCGTTCTGGAACGGCCAGACGATCGGGAAGCGGGTGGCCGGCATCCGGGTGGTCCAGGTCAGCGGCATGCCGGTGACCTTCCTGCAGGTGGTCATCCGGAACCTCCTGCGGATCATCGATTACCTGCCCTCCTACTACCTCATCGGTTCCATCTGCGTCCTGGCCACCGGCCGCAGGCAGCGCCTGGGCGACCTGGCCGCCGGCACCGTCGTCGTGCGCGACCGCCCGGCGGAAAGGCCCGTCGTGCCCACGGCGCTCTCCCGCCCGCCGCACACCGACCTGAACCGGCTGCGGGAGCACGTGCTGCGGCTGAGTGAGGAAGACCTGCTGCCCGCCCGCGGGTACTGGCAGCGCCGGAACCAGCTTAACGGCCCCCACCGCGCCCGGGTGGCCGAGCAGGTGGCCAGGGGCCTGGCCGTGCGGATGGGCTGGCCCGACCCGCTGCCGCCCATCCCGGACGACTTCATCGAGGAAGTCCTGTACGTGCGGGCACAGTAGGGTTGGAATCGGGTGCCGATGCGCCGGACAAGGTATACTGAACGATTGAGGTGAAGGCGTTGAGACTCGGGTGCCACATCAGCATCAGCAAGGGGTTCCCCAAGGCGGTGGAGAACGCCCACAAGCTGGGCTGCGAAGCGTTCCAGTTCTTTACGAAGAACCCCCGCGGGTTCAAGGGAAAGTCCGCCGACCCCGAAGCGGCGGCACAGGGGCGGGCGCTCATGGCGGAGTACGGCCTGGTGGCCGTCGCCCACGCCCCCTACATCACGAACCTGTCCACGCCTGACCCGGAGCTGCAGGCGATCTCCATCGCGTCGCTGAAGCAGGACCTGGAGAACGCCGAGGCGTACGGCGCCATCGGCTGTGTCTGCCACATGGGCAAGCACGTGGGCGAGGGCGAGGCGTACGGCATGGCGCGCATGGTCGAGACGCTGAACCGGCTGCTGGAGGCCTACACCGGCCCGTGCCAGCTCCTCCTGGAGAACACGGCCGGGCAGGGCACGGAGCTGGGCACCAGGCTTGAAGAGCTGATGGAGGTGCGCAGCCGGGTGGAGCAGCCCGAGCGCATCGGCTTCTGCTTCGACACCTGCCACGGCTTCGCCGCCGGCATGTACCGGCCGGAGGAATGGGAAGACTTCGTCGCCCACGCCCGCAGCATCGGCTACTGGGACCATCTGAAGGCCGTCCACCTGAACGACTCCAAGTTCGACCACGGCAGCCGCAAGGACCGGCACGCCAACCTGGGCAAGGGCTTCATCGGCGAGGCGGGCATCGCGCGGCTCCTGCGTTCCGGCGCCTTCGAGGGGCTTCCCGTGGTGCTGGAGACCCCGGTGAAGGACGAGGCGGAGTACGGCCCGGAGATCGAGTACGCCAGGTCCCTCTTGCAGTAAGACCAGGGTGGCAGCTCCACCCTGGTCTGCGGCTTCCTCAGGGCTGAGCCATCTCCGGGCAGGAACCGGCGGCATCCGGCGAGTCTGCAGTCGAGGAGGTGCTTGCGCTGTACCGGATCCTCATCGTGGAAGACGACAAGTCGATCTCGCAGCGGTTGGCGAACCACCTGATCAAGAATGGATTCGAGGCGATTGCTGCAGACCAGTATGAGGCCATCGACGAGGTCTTCCGGCAGACCGCCCCGCACGTCGTCCTGCTGGATGTCAACCTGCCCCGGTTTGACGGCTACTACTGGTGCAAGCGGATCCGCCGCATCTCCAACTGCCCGATCATCTTCATCTCCGCCCGCGACGGCGAAATGGACCAGGTGCTGGCCATCGAGCAGGGCGCCGACGACTTCATCACCAAGCCGTTCTACTATGACGTGGTGCTCGCCAAAATCCGGAGCCAGATCCGCCGCTGCTACGGCGACCTGGCCGGGTCGCCGCTGGAGAGCGAGCGGGAGATCCATTTCCACGGGCTCACCTTCTACCCGGAGCGGCCCGAGGTCCTCTTCCGCGGCCAGCGGGTCAGCCTGATGAAGAAGGAAGCCGAACTGCTGGGTCTCCTGACCAGCAAGTATCCGCGGTCCGTGACCCGGGACCAGATCCTGGAGCGGCTCTGGGACGAGACGCACTTCGTCAGCGAAAACACCCTGAATGTCAACGTCGCCCGGCTGCGGCGGAGGCTGGACTCGTTCCCAAGACCTTATCCCACAGCCATTTCCGGGCTCGCGATCCCTGCATCCCGCCTGCCACAAGGGCTTCACAAAAGTGCACATTCTTACCAGCCCCCGGGTGCCTCCCGTCAGCGCTCCCCCTCAGATTCATCGACCGTCCATCCGCCACCGCCGCCCAGCCTTGCGACTCCTCCCCGCCCCTGCAACGCCTCCCCACCCGGTGCTCTCCGCCACTGGAACGAATGTGCACTTTTCTCAAGTCCTCGTCCCACGGGCATTTCCGGGATTGCGATCCCTGCATCCCGCCTGCCACAAGGACTCTACGAAAGTGCACATTCTTACCAGCCCCCGGGTACCTCACGCCAGCGCTCCCCCTCAGATTCATCGACCGCCCATCCGCCATCGCTGCCCAGCCTTTCGACCCCTCGGGGATCCCCGAGTCCGTCGTTGCTCCCCACCGCCGCCGACTGTCTGACACACGGCGCCACACCCCGCTGCAGCTCATCCCGCACTCGTGCCCGCCCTCACTGCGCACCCCCATCTCACCGGCATGTAGGATTTTGTTGCTTTAAAGTCTAATAGCTATGGATACCTTATGACCCTGGAGGTGTCCGCCGCATGTCATCACCGCAGACGCTGCCCAGCCTGCCGCCGTCCACCTTCGCCGCGGGCAGCAAGGCTGCGTTGCCCATCGTCCTCGGATACCTGCCCATCGGCTTTGCGTTCGGCGTGCTCGCGCAGACCGCCGGCCTATCCGTCGCTGAGGTGGGGCTGATGTCGCTGCTCGTCTACGCCGGCTCGGCGCAGTTCATCGGCGTGGAGATGCTGGCCGCCGGCGCGGCCTTCCCGGCGATCATCTCCACCACGTTTCTGGTCAACCTGCGACACCTCCTCCTCAGCACCGCCCTGCTGCCCTCGTTCCGGCAGAACCGTCCGGCGGTCAACGCCCTGCTCTCCTACGGAATCACCGACGAGACCTTTGCGGTGAACGCCTCCCTGCTCCGCGGGCGCCCCATCGGCCCGGGCTTTGTGGCCGGGTTGCACATCACCTCGCAGAGCAGCTGGATCGCCGCTTCGATGGCCGGCGCGCTCGCCGGCGGCATCGCGACCAACCAGGAGGCCCTCGGGCTCGACTTTGCCCTGTCGGCCATGTTCATCGGCCTGCTGGTTCCCAACCTGCGGGGCGACGGGGCGCGAAGCCGCCAGATCGCAGCCGCGGTCGCCGCGGCTGTGGCCGTGGTCATGGGGCTGATGGGAGAGCCCAGCTGGGGCGTGATCGTCGCAACGGTCATCGCCGCCACGGTGGGGGTGATGATCCGGTGATGAGTGTGCGCACCGAGATCCTGCTGCTTTTTCTCGGCATGGCCCTGGTCACGTACGTGCCCCGCATGCTGCCCATCGTCGTCCTGAGCCGGTTCAAGATGCCCCCGCTGCTCCTCAGGTGGCTGGAGTTCATCCCGGCGGCGGTGCTCTCGGCCCTGCTTGCCCAGGGCCTCCTCCTGGACGGCGGGCAGCTTGCGCTCCCCCCGGGGAACCCCGCGCTGCTTGCGGCCCTTCCGGCGTTTGCGGTCGCCATCTGGACCCGGAGCCTGATGGGCACCGTGGTGGTCGGAATCGCGGCGATGGCGCTCTTGCGTGCACTTGCATGAGACTCGGGCGCTGAGTGCAGACGACGATCCACCTGCAGTACACTGACAAAACGGGAACCAGGGCGCCACCCTGAAAGCGCCTTGGTTCCTCGTTGTTACTGGGTTTCAGCGCCATCCCAGGACCCCGCCGACCCGAGCCCGCTCAGCAGCCAGCACCCGCACCGCCCACCGCTCAAGCACCCGCTGCCCACGACCACCGCCACCGCTCAAACACCCACTGTCCACGACCCACCGCCCACTGCTCAAACACCAGCTGCCCACGACCACCGCCCACCGCTCAAACACCAGCTGCCCACGACCACCGCCCACCGCTCAACGCGTCAGATACGGCCGCATCTTCTCCAACGTCTTCGGCCCGATGCCCGAGACATTGATCAGGTCATCGACCGTCTGAAACGGCCCGTGGGCATTCCGGTAGTCGATGATCTTGCGGGCGATGGCCGGGCCGATGCCCGGCACGGTCTCCAGTTCCGCCTGACCGGCCGTGTTGATGTTGACCAGCGGCGTCCCGCTGTCGCCCGATGCTTCCAGGGTGGTGGTCACCGGCTGGTAGGTGGCCCCCTGCGCCTTCGGCGGCGGGGTTGCCTGCGGCTCCAGTTCCGACTTCCGATAGACATAGACCTTCGCCCCGTCCACCAGCGGCGCGGCCAGGTTCAGGACGCCGGGCACGGCATCGGGCAGCGGACCGCCCGCGGCCAGAATCGCGTCATTCACCCGGGCGCCCTCTGGAAGCGCATAGACATCCGGCTTCTGCACAGCCCCGTCCACGTGGACGATCAAGGTGCGGGCGGGCTGCTCCATGCCCTGCGCCGGCGGCCCGCCCTCCGGCGACCCATCCGCAGCGCTCTGCAGCGATGCCCCCGACCCGCTCTCCAGCTCCGCCAGAAAGGCCGCCGCCTTCAGCGCGCGCTGGTCCGCCTGGTAGAGGGTGTACGCCCGCCAGCCCAGCCCGGCGACGCTGAGCGCCAGCAGCGCCGCGACGGCCGCGCGCATCGCAGGTGTGAATTGGATGATCGAACTCAACACCGTCACCCCCGAGGCGGGGGAATTCGACGGACAACCATATTTTTCCTTCCCGCTCCATACAGCGACCCCGCCGGCCACACGAACCGGCGGGGTCATGCTCATCGCACCGGTGGTCCGGCACGCGGTTCCGGCGGGACCCTGCACGTCATCTAGTGCAGTTCGTCGTCCTGCAGCATCTCGTCCTCGGCGACGAGCAGGGCCTCCAGCTTCGCCACGCCCCGGATGCCGCGCATCGCCGTCTTGATCCGGCTGCGGTCGGTCCGGGTGGGCACGATGCCCTTCACGTGCAGTGCGCCGTCGGCGGTGTAGACCTGGAACTGGTCGGGGTCGTACCCCATCCGGGCCAGGAGACGCAGGGCGGTCCGGGAAACGTCTGCGTCGTCCTCCTCCTCCCCCACGCCCACCTTCACCTTCTCCGATCGGACCTCCCGCACCCCGGGCACCCCTTCCGCCAGCCTGACGGCCCCGTCGAGGTCCTCGTAGGAGCGGGCCTCGCCCATGAGGGTAACGACGCCCTTCTGCACCCGCACCCCAATGCGGGCGTATTCCGGGACGCCGGCCAGTTTGGCCGCGACGGCGCCCTCCAGGTCCTTGTCGCTGAGCGTCTCCTCGTTGGCGACGGTGATGTCGTTGTCGATGCCGCGGACGCCCGGGATCTTCCGCATGATCTCCTCCGCCGCTGACTTGTGGGAGAGCGCATCGACCACGCCGTACAATCTCACTTTCCCGTCCTCTGCAGACACCTGGATGTCGATTCCCGCGGAATCCGTCTGCGCCAGCAGCGCGTCCTTCACTTCTTTCGCCAGGTATTCGTCATGGTCAAAGCTCTTCTCAGGCATTCACACTCTCCTCCCCCAGCAGCCTCCACGGCTAGTCTGCCCACGGGCCGGCGGCAGTATGGATCAGTCGCCCGCGAAGCCGACCCGCTGCGGGGCGCCCGGCCGCCGGGAGACCACGAACCAGCCGAAGGCCAGGCAGCCCAGGGCAAAGATGGTATCGCCCACCACCCGCAGCCAGCGCAGGGTGTTCATGATATCGCTCTGCATGAACTCGGCGGAGCGGGCGTACCACATACCGTGCTCCACGCTGGCCCAGGTCTGAAGCAGCCCCACCGGGAGCAGGCTCAGCAGGACCATCAGGGCGAGGCCGACGTTGATCCACCAGAAGGCAAAGCTGAGGATCCTGTCGTTCCAGTGCTGCCCCACCGTCAGGCCCCGCAGGCAGAAGAGCGTGAGCGCCATGCCCAGGATCCCGTAGACGCCGAAGAGCGCCGTGTGGCCGTGTACCGGGGTGGTGTTGAGCCCCTGCATGTAGTACAGGGCGATGGGCGGGTTGATGAAGAAACCGAACAGCCCGGCCCCCACCAGGTTCCAGAAGGCGACGGCCACGAAGAAGTAGATGGGCCAGCGGTACTCCCGCACCCACGGCTTCGAACGGCTCAGCTGCAGGTTCTCGTAGCCCTCGAATCCGATCAGCACCAGCGGAACCACCTCCAGGGCGCTGAAGACCGCGCCCAGGGCCATCACGGCCATGGAGGTGCCGGTGAAGTACAGGTGGTGGAAGGTGCCGATGATGCCACCGGAGAGGAAGATGATGGTCGAGAAGAGCACCGTCGCGGTGGCGGTGGACGAGCGCAGGAGCCCCAGGCGGGTGAACAGGAACGCAATGACGACGGTCGCGAAGACTTCGAAGAAGCCCTCCACCCATAGGTGCACCACCCACCAGCGCCAATACTCGATCATCGCGTAGTTGCTCTGCCGCCCGTACATCAGCCCGGCCCCGTAGAAGAGCGCGATCGCAAACGAGGCGAGCACGAACAGCGCGAGCAGGTTGCGCTGGTCCCCGGGCCTGCGCAGCGCGGGCCAGAGCGCCCTGAGCATCAGGAACAGCCAGAGGAAGAGGCCGATGAACAGGAACCACTGCCAGAACCGGCCCAGGTCCACGTACTCCAGTCCCTGGTGGCCGAACCAGAAGTTGGCCTCCAGCGAGAGGTTCTGCTGAATGGCCACCGCCTGGCCGGCCAGGGAGCCGGCCACGATGATCACCAGGCAGACCAGGAGGAAGAGCACCCCGGCCCGCTGCAGCGGGGGCTCATAGCCCGACACCGCAGGGGCCATGAACAGCCCGGTCGCCAGCCAGGAGGTGGCGATCCAGAAGATGCCCAGCTGGGTGTGCCACGTGCGGGCCAGCGAGTAGGGCAGCCACCGGTCCAGGGGAATCCCGTAGAAGCCGGAGCCCTCCACGCCGTAGTGGGCGGTGATGACACCCATCAGGATCTGGGCCATGATCAGGGCCGCCACGATCCAGAAATAGGGCACGGTGGCCCGCATCGACGGCGTGACCTTCAGCCCGGAGAGCAGCGGGTCGTCATCCGGCGGCACGTGCAGCTCGCCCTCCGCCCGGTGCCGGTCCGCAGCGTAGTACCACACCAGCGCGCCCACGCCGGCCAGCAGCAGCACGAAGCTGACCACCGACCAGACGATGGCCTCGCCGGTGGGCCGGTTGCCCACCAGGTGCTCGGGCGGCCAGTTGTTGGTGTAGGTCACATCCGAACCGGGCTTGTTGGTGGAGGCGGCCCAGGCGGACCAGAAGAAGAACGTGCTCATCTGCGCCCGCCGCGCCTTATCGGGCACCGTGTTGGCGCGGATAGCGTAGGCCTCCCGCAGGTCTGCGAGCGCGGTATCGTCGCCAAAAAGGCTGTCGTAGTGCGCGGCCACGGCCCGGATGGCGTCCGCCCGGACGGGCGAGACCACCAGATCGCCCGTGTCCGGGTCGTACGTGTTGGTCCGCATCTCCTCCATCAGGCGGGCCCGCAGCGCCGCCCTGGGCTCAGCGTCGAGGTCGTCGTACCGCGTGCCGTACTCGGCGGTCGCCCACGCGTCCAGAATCCAGACGGCCTCGCGATGGAGCCAGTCGGCCGTCCAGTCCGGCGCCACATAGGCCCCGTGTCCCCAGACGCTGCCGACCTCCTGGCCGCCCATGGACTGCCAGACGTTCTGGCCGTCACGGATGTCCTGGCCCGTGAACAGGACGGTTCCGTCGGTCGACACCACCCGCTCGGGGATCGGCGGCATCCGCCAGTAGGTGTCCCACCCGTAGTAGCCGAGCACGGCAAATGAGGCGACGATGACCAGGGCAAGTGTCGCCCACAACCGGGTGTAGCGCATGGGGACGTCCTCCTCTGCCACGTATCGGAATCGGACTCTGCGCTAGCATGCCCGGCCCGCAACTGTGCCGATGCACCGGCCGCCGCAGACGCACGGCCAAGGCCGCCGGAAAGAATGGGTCGACCTGAAAATGCCGATTGACCCGGCCGGCGGCCTGCAGTTAGGATGGATTCGTAGCGCAATTCCGCCATTGGGGGTGCGATGCAGTGCGTTTCTTCATCAACCCGATCCACCCGATGTACTGCTCACACTGACCTGCCTCTGTGCAGAACCCCGTCCATCCGCACAGGCCAGATTCGTTTGTGAGCAGGCAGGAGTTCCTCCGCCATCACAACCAACCGAAAGGGGCCTGTTTTTTCATGTCCAAAAACAGGGCGCTCCGCTTCGTCTGGACGTACCTGAAGCCCCAGAGCGCCCGCATTCTCGTGCTTGTGTCCCTCTTGCTGGGGGCGACCGGCCTCCGTCTGCTCTTCCCCCAGCTCCTGCGTTCGCTGGTGGACCGGGCGCTGGCGGGCGAACCGCTGCCCGCGCTCCTCCTTCCCGCCGGTCTCTTCCTGGCCGGCTCCCTGCTCATCCAGGTGCTGCGCATTGCCGCCACCATGCTCTCCGAACGCACCGCGTGGGCCGCGACCAATGCGCTCCGCTTCGACCTGGCCCGGCACGTGCTCAGCCTGGACATCGCCTTTCACAAGACGCACACGCCCGGCGAACTGATCGAACGGGTCGACGGCGACGTGACCACCCTGGCCGGCTTCTTCTCGCAGTTCGTCGCCCAGGTGGGCACATCGCTGGTGCTCATCGCCGGCGTGCTCATCGTGCTCTTCGCCGAGGGATGGCTGTCGGGCCTGGTGGGCCTGGGCTCCTTCGTGCTCAGCGGCGCGGCCGTCCTCAGCGTCTCCTCCCTCACGGTGAAGGCCTGGGCCGGCATCCGGGCCTCCACCACAGAGATGATGTCCTTCGTCGAGGAGCACATCGCCGGCAGGGAGGAAGTCAAGGCCCTGGGCGCCGACCCGGCCGTGGTCCGCAGGCTCACGGCGCTGTCGACCCGGCACTGGCGGCTCCGCCGGCGCGCCCGCTTCCTGGAGTCTGCCGCCTCCAACGTCACGGTCGACGCGTGGATGCTCGGCCAGTTTGCCATGCTTGTCCTGGCCTTCTTCCTGTACCGCGGCGGCGCCCTCTCGCTGGGCACCGCCATGATGCTCTTCTTCTACGTCGACCTCCTCAACGAGCCGATCACCACCATCCGGGAGCAGATGGACGAACTGCAGCGGGCCCGCGCGGCGCTGGGCCGTCTGGTGAGCCTGACGTCCGTAACCCCTGCGATCGCCGACGGCGCCGGCGGCGCACTGCCCCACGGCCCTCTCTCCGTCACCCTGGACCGGGTGTGCTTCCAGTACGAGGCGGGTCGCCCGGTGCTGCGCAACGTCTCCTTCCACCTGGAGCCCGGGCAGACCCTGGGCATCCTGGGCCGCACCGGCAGCGGCAAGTCAAGCCTGATCCGGCTGCTGTGCCGCTTCTACGACCCGCAGGCGGGAAGCGTCCGGCTGGGCGGCGTGGACATACGCCACGTGCCGCTCGACGCCCTGCGCAGCCGCATCGGCCTGATCACGCAGGAGGTGGGCCTCTTCGACGGAACCCTGCGGGAGAACCTGGCGCTCTTCAACCCCGACATCACCGATGAACAGATCTGGGCAGCCGTGGCCGGCCTCGGACTGACGGAATGGTTCCGCCGGTTCGACCAGGGGCTCGACAGCCGCATCGGCCCCGCGGGCGGCGGACTCTCGGCGGGCGAGGCGCAGCTGCTCGCGCTGGTTCGCCTCTCCCTCCGGGACCCGGGCTTGATCATCCTCGACGAGTTCACCGCCCGCATCGACCCGGTCACGGAGGCGCTGCTGCAGACCGCCGTGGACCGGCTGCTGGCGGGCCGCACGGCCGTGATCATCGCCCACCGGCTGACGACGGTGGAACGGGCGGACCAGATCCTCGTCCTGGAGCAGGGGGAAGTGCTGGAGTGGGGCCCCCGGCATCAGCTCGCCCAGGATCCCCACTCCCATTACAGCCGGCTGCAGCGGGCCGGCCGAACGGAGGCGCTGGCCCGATGAGCGGATATACCTTCGTCTGGCGGTTCTACCGCATGATGCTGCCCGCCGCGCTGCTGACCGCCGCCGGCTTCGGCCTCGACCTGACGCTGACCGCGCTGGGCGCGGCAATGTCCTCGCGGTTCTTCGACGCCCTCCCTGGGGGCTCCCCCGAGCCCCTGCTCTACGCCGTGGCCTTCCTGGCGGCCAATGTGCTCGCCCAGCTCTGCGACTTCATCTGGCAGGTGGGCGTCACCCTCTCGGACCGCTTCACCACCACCCTGCTGCGTGTCAACATGCTGCTGGGCATCTACCGGCGGCCGGGTGCGCTGCCCCTGCCCGTCACCCCCGGAGAGGCGATCACCCGCTTCCGCGACGACGTGGAGGAGTCCAGCTTCCAGATGAACCGCTTCCCCTTCGCCGCGGTGCGCGTTGGCGCCGCGGTGGGCATCTTCGCCTACCTCGCCACGATCCAGCCGCTGCTGGCCCTGCTCAGCGCCGCCGTGATCGCAGCGATGTTTCTGGTCATGCGGCGAATTCACGAGAACATCGTGGTCTACCGCGACCAGGTGATGGAGCGCACGGAAGCCGTGACCGGCTACCTGGGGGAGATCTTCAGCGCCGTCGCGGTGCTGCAGGTGGCCGGCGCGGTTCCCGACGCCCTGCGCCGGTTCCGCGCCATCAACCGCGACCGTGAGGATGTGAGCCTGAAGGAGCGGCTTCAGTGGGGCATGCTCTGGGCCATCGCGGAGAACGGCTTCTACGCGGGCCTGGGGCTGGTGATCCTGGCCGCCGCGCCCCTGCTGGCCGGCGGGCAGTTCACCCCGGGCCAGTTCGCCCTCTTTCAGCTGCTCCTGCAGCTGTTGGGCTGGCAGATGTGGGGCATGTCGGAAGCGGTCGCCCAGCTCCGGGCGATGGGAGTCTACCAGGCCCGCATGGCGGAGCTGGCCGGCGGCGACGAAGCGCTGGTGGCCCGGAGGGAGCTGCGCTTCACCGAAGCCCTGCCGCCCGACCCGGCGCCGGTGCGCCGCGCGGAAGACACCCTGCACCGGCTCGACGTGGTGGGCCTCACCTACCGCCACCCCGGGACCGGAAGGGGCATCCGGAACGTCTCCTTCACCCTCACCCGGGGGTCATTCACCGTCATCACCGGGAAGATCGGCTCCGGCAAGACGACCCTGGTGCGGACCTTGCTGGGCCTCCTGCCCGCCGAGGCCGGGGAAATCCGCTGGAACGGCCGGCGGGTCGAGGCGCCCATGGCCTTCTTCACCCCGCCCCGGGCGGCCTACACGCCCCAGGTGCCCCGCATCTTCTCCGGAACGGTGCGGGAGAACATCCTGATGGGCCTCGCGGAGGAGGCCGCCGACCTGGACGCGGCCGTTGCCGCCGCTGTCCTGGAGCCGGATCTGGCCCAGTTCCCCCAGGGGCTGGAAACCGAGGTGGGCTCGCGGGGACTGAAGCTCTCGGGGGGCCAGGTGCAGCGCACCGCCGCCGCCCGGATGTTCGCCCGGTGGCCGGAGCTGCTGGTGCTGGACGACATCTCCTCCGCCCTGGACAACGAAACAGAGGCGGAGCTCTGGCGCCGCCTCTTCGCCCACCGGGGGGCAACCGTGCTCTGTGTGTCCAACCGCAGGGCGGCCCTGGAACAGGCCGACCAGATCCTCCTGCTGGAGGACGGGCAGTTAATCGCCGCGGGGCCGCTGGCGGAACTGCTGGAGACCGCCCCCGCCATGCGGGCACTGTGGGCGGCCGTGGCGCCGGAATCCGCAGGGCGCCCGGCGCTGTAGGCAGATGCCGTCCAGCGCCGTCAGTCGCCGGCCACCAGCGTGTTCTCCAGACGCCCCAGGCCGTCGATCTCGACCGCGACCCGATCCCCGGGCTTCAGCCAGTCCCTCTCGGGCCGGCCCAGGATGACCCCCTCCGGGGTGCCGGTGGCGATGATGTCGCCCGGCTCCAGCGTCATGTACCGGCTGATGTACGCGATGAGCCGGGCCACCGGGAAGATCATGTCGCGGGTGTGGGCGTCCTGCCGCAGTTCGCCGTTCAGCCAGAGGCGGATGCGGAGGTTCTGCGGATCCGGAACCTCCTCCGGCGTGGCCAGGTAGGGGCCGATGGGCAGGAAGCCGTCCAGCGACTTGCCCAAGAGCCACTGGCTGGTGCGCGTCTGCAGGTCGCGGGCGCTCAGGTCATTGCCGTTGCAGTAGCCCAGCACGTAGTCCAGGGCCGCCTCGGCCGGGACGCCCTTCGCCCGCCGGCCCATCACAACGACCAGTTCGGCCTCGTAGTCGTACTGCTCGGCGGCCGCCGGCAGGGCCACCTCCTCCCCCGGCCCGGCGACGGCGTTGCCAAACTTGGAGAAGAGCACGGGGTATTCGGGCTCCTCCATCTGACTCTCCGCCGCGTGCGCGCGGTAGTTCAGGCCGACGCAGATAATCTTGCCGGGGCGGGGCACCGGGGGCCCGAGCCGCAGCTCCGACTCGGCCCGGAACAGGTCGGGGTGGGCCTCGGCGCGGCCGACCAGGTGCCGGAGGGGCTCCAGGGCCTCGGTGCCCAGGCCCAGCACCTCGTTGACGCCGTGGGGGAGGCCTGTGCACCCCAGGCGCCCGCAGGCGGCGGCAACGTCCAGAATGCTCCGGCCCGTCTTTACGCCCAGCGCCAGGCCGTCGGGTGTGTGGTAAGTGACGAGGATCATGCGCAATCCCTCCAGTGAAAACCGATCTCTGACGCAGGCTGGCCCGGGCGATCTCCATCCCCCGCCGAACCGCCGCGACCTAACCAGCTTCGGCTTCCTGGCGCGGAACACCTTCTGCAGGGCGCTTCTCCACCGCCTCGACCGGTTCGCTGCCCGGCAGGGCGGTTCATGGCCAGGCAGGCCCCCGGCTGGTGCGCCACCGGACACGGCTGCATGTCACCACACGACCGTCTCGCCGCCGTCCCGGCCCCGGAAGGCATACAGCAGACCGCCCAGACCGTAGACGACGGCAACGAAGCTGAGGGCAAGACCGACGCGGGGCAACTCCGTCAGCAGCGTGGTCAGCACGGTGCCGGCCAGAAAGATGACCGCCCAGTGCTGGCTGCCCAACCACGCCCACCGGTCAGCCACAAACCGGCCCACCGCCCAGGAGAGCAGCACCTGCCCGCAGTAGAGCGCCGGGGGATAGAGCAGGAGCGTCAGCAGGCCCAGCGGCGCACCGACGACCGTGGCCATGAGCACGCCGGCCCCGACCGGCAGCGCTACCAGGGCGGCCAGACCCAGCAGCGGCGCCTGCCACGGATACCGCCGGATGACCCTGGGGAAACGGGTGCGCAGGTTCGGCAGAAGCGCCAGCAGGAGGAGGCCGACGATGAGGAACCCTGCGACCCGGATGACCAGACCCGTGGCGGGAGCAAGACCGGGCCCTCCCCAGCTGCGCGGCTCCTGAGGGATGAACTCCAGGGCGCCGACCCGGGCATCGGCAGAGACCTGGGCCTCCCGCCCGCTGTGGTAGGTGACGGTTCCTTCGATGGCTGCGCTGTCGCCCAGGCTCAGCTGGTCGACCCATGCCTCCACCCCGTGCTTCACAGGACCGTCCAGGCGCAGGCTCCGGGCGAACCCCAGGACGCCCCGCCCAACACTTCCTTCCAGGCGCAGCTGGTTGCCCGATGCGATCCAGTTGCCCCCCAGCACGGCCTCCCGGGCAATGACCGTGCTGCCGGCGACGCTCACGACGCTGTTGCCGACGGCGCCAGAGACGTTCAGGTTCTCGGCCATGGCATACACGGTTCCGTCCACCTGTCCGCTCACGTCGACCGCACTGCCCATCACGACGAGGTTGCCGCCAATCGTGCCGGTGACGATGACGCTCTCGGCGAAGGCGAAGACGTCGCCCAAGACGGTGCCCGCCACCTCGACGGTGACGCCGCTGAGGAGCAGGTCGTCTTCCACCGTTTCGCCTGCAGCCACGGTGAGGCGGGTGCCGGCTCGCCGGTCATACGCCAGGGCCGACGGGACCAGCGTAAACAGCAGCAGCGCACTTAAGAGCAGACCGACGACGGCTCTACGCATGGCCTCTTGCCTCCTTTGTGAAGAACGCGCGCCAGGCGCCCAGGCCGGCACCGATCACCAGCACCGGCCAGATGACGGGCAGGAGCCCTCCCCTGCCCAGCCACAGAAGCAGGCGCAGCAGCGCGGGACCTGCCGTGCGGATGAGGGAAACGGCGCTCCCGACACCCGGATCCGGCAGCAGTCCGGTCACGGTCGACCAGAGGCTTCCTCCCGCGTAGCCCGCCAGGCTGAGCAGCACGACGACGAGCACCAGCAGCGGCGTCGTCGGCGGAGCCGCTGGAATCTGTGCCATGACCGGCGCCACCAGGTCAAGGGAGTCAAGCCAGCGCCGCTCGGCGGCATCCAGCTTAAGGGCGTCGGCAAGCGCCGCGTCCTCGGCTCTCATCTCCGTGAGAACGCTGGCACACTCGGCACAGTCGTTCACGTGCGCCTCCACACGCCTGTGGTCAATGGGCCCGAGAGCTCCGCTCAGGTACAGGTGGAGCCTCTCCTTCTCAGGGTGCATGGTGCGCGGTCACCTCCCCCTCGCTCAGCAATCGCCTGAGCTGCTGCTTCGCACGGAACAGATGGGTCGAGACGGTGCCGACCGAAAGACCGGATCGCTCGGCGATCTCCTGGTAGCTGAGCCCCTCAAAGTAGTACTGCAGGATGACGGTCCGGTAGCGCGGGGCCAGAGCCGCCACGGCGCGGCGCACCGCCTCCCGGTCCTCGGCCAGTTCCACCAGCGAGTGGGCGTCCGGCCCGCTGGCCGCCGCGCGGTTCAGGGCCTCGTCGTCCGCGATCTCCTTCAGGCGGCCGCGGCGGCGCATGAGGGCGATGCTCTCGTTGGCTGCGATCTTCATGAGCCACGAGCGAAAGGGCTGAGCCGGGTCGTAGGTCTCCAGGCGCCGGTAGGCCTGCAGGAATGCCTGCTGGGCGGCATCGGCGGCGTCTTCGCGGCTGCCGGTCATGCGATAGCACAGTGCCAGCACGGACGCCTGGTGACGCCTGACAAGGTGCGCAAACGCATCGCGGTCGCCTGCGCGGCAGCGCCTCAGCGCCTCTCGCTCCTCCAACCAGCGCGCCTCCCCTCTGCTACGCCTCCCCGCTGCGCATTCTGGCCCGGAACGCCCACACCGCCGCGGCGAAGGCGACGACCGTGTAACCGAGCACCCACCACAGGTGCGGCACGGCGGAGGCCAGGTCGCCCGCCAGCGCCCCCCGGGTCGCGTCGACCGCGTGGGCGAACGGCAGCGCGTAGCTGATGCTCTTCAGCGTACCGCCTAGCATATCCAACGGGAACCAGGTGCCGCCGAGCAGCGCGGCCACATTGACCAGTATGGAGCTGAACGGCGCCACCTGCTTTTCGCTGAAAAGGGAGCCCATCAGGAGGCCGATTCCGGTGAACAGGGCGCCTACCGGAACCAGCACAGCCAGGGCCGCCAGCACGCTGCCGCTGACGGGCAGCCCCAGAAAGAACGCTACGATGAAGCAGACGGCGCTCTGTGCGACGCCCAGGGGCAGGATGGGCACGGTATAGCCGGCGATGTAATCGGATGCGGCCAGCGGTGAGGCGAAAAGCCGCATGAGGAATGAACTGCTCCGGTCCCTGGCGATCAGCATGCCGGCGAACAAGGAGAGGAACGAGAGACTGAACACGGCCATGGCGGGCGCGAACTGCTCGAGGGGAAACACTTCGTTGGGTACGTGCTTCTGCAGCGTGGAGATCAGGAGCAGGAGCACCAGCGGAAAACCCACCCCGAAGAGCGGGGTCAGCGGGTCTCTTACCAGCTCCTTGTAGTTGCGGGCGGCAAAGGCCATCATCCGCATCAGCTCACCCCCTCTTCCGTGAGCGCCAGGAACGCCTCTTCCAGGGTGGCCGCCCCGGTCTGCGCCTTCAGTTCGGCGGGGGTGCCCAGCGCCTGGAGCCGCCCGGCGTGCATGATACCAATGCGGTCGGCCAGAGCCTCGGCCTCTTCGAGGTAGTGTGTGGTGAGGATGATCGTGATCTTGCCCTTCAGTGCCCTCACGACCTTCCAGAGATCGCGCCGGGCCCGCACGTCCAGCCCCAGGGTGGGTTCGTCGAGGAACACGATCTGCGGGTTCGAGATGAGCGCCATGGCAATGCTCAGCCGGCGCTGCATGCCGCCCGAGAGGGTCCTGGCTCGGTCGCCCGCACGCTCCTTCAGCCCGAAGGCCTGCAGCATCTCCTCCGCCCGGAAGTGGGCCTCCCGGCGGTCGCAGCCGTAGACCCGTGCCATGAGTACGAGGTTCTCACGTACCGAGAGGTTGGGGGCCACGGCGGTCTCCTGGGGCGACACGTTCAACTTCTGCTTGACGGCCGCAGGATCGGCCGTGATGCTGTCGCCGAGCAGCAGGGCATCGCCGCTGGTAGGGGGCAGAAGGCAGCACAGCATCTTGATGGTCGTCGTCTTCCCCGCGCCGTTCTGCCCCAGCAGGGCGAAGAGCTCGCCCTCACGGATGGCGAGGTTGAGGTCGTCGACAGCTGTGCGATGGCCGAACCGTTTTGTCAGGTGCGTCACTGCGATGGCGGTCATGTATCCTCCTCCTTCTCCTGGTGGCCTTCACTTGGTACTACGCGCGCAGCGAAGCATTTCTTTCACCCGACTCCACGTACAAAAGAAACCCGCCGGCCTCCCTGGCCGGCGGGGCTCGCCGCGCTATGCCTCCTCCGCCCGCGGCCTCAGGACCGCAGGCTCCAGGCACATCTCCCACATCTGCGTCACGTGGCCCAGAAGCTCGTCGGGGTACTCGCGGACGTAGGTGAAACCCAGCGCTTCGTAGGCGCGCCGCCCACCCTCGTTCTCCGCCTCCACCTGCACGAAGAGCCGGGAGACGGGGCCCTGGGCGTGCAGCGCGTCCAGGCACGCCTGCAGGAGCTGTCTCCCGATCCCCTTCCGCTGGTGGTCAGGGAGCACGTAGAACCGCCAGAGCTCAGCATCGCCCGCCTCCTCCCGATGCCCCGCCTGGGCGAAGCCGACGACCTCGCCGGCCTCTGCTTCAGCGACGAAGAAGGCGCTCTGCCCGCTCTCGGCGGCCCGGGCCAGCCGCTCCTCCGCGTACCACTGGGGAAGCACGGCCCGCTGGACCTCCTCCGGGATGATGCCGCGATAGGTCGCCGCCCATGTCTCACGGGCGACGGCGGCGATGGCCGGCGCATCTGCCGGTTGGGCACGGCGCACCTGATAGCCCAATGCTGACCCTCCTCTCATTTCCTGAATCAGACGATTCACCCCGCCTGTTTGTTCCGAATGATCAGATGCATGCCCGCCCAGCAATGCGGAGCGCATCCCCCGGCCGCCGAAGGCCGGAAGTGCGCTCCGCATGCTGCACCCGTATGGCTTCATCAAGATGCGCTGTTCTTCTTCAGCTTGTTCCGGCGGATGACGTTACCCGCCGCAGCCGCATCCAGCTGAATGCCCGCGGCGTCGTTCACCTTCACTTCATTATTGTCGATGATGTTGCCCGCCGAATCGCCGTCCAGGTCGATCCCCTGCTGCGTGTTGTTCTCCACCTCATTCAGCAGCGCCCGGATGTTCGCTCCTCTGGCCAGGCGAATGCCCGGGCCCAGGTTGCCGGATACCTCGTTCGACAACACCAGGGAGCCCACGTGGTCGATCAACTCGATCCCAGCCTGTCGATTCCGGGTCACTGTGTTGTCGATGACCTTCGCCGGGCCCACGGTCATCCCCACCGCACTGCCGACGAAATGGTTGCCGCTGATGAGCGCGCCCTAGTGTCTGCCGGAGCACAGCCCCCGCGGCTCGCTTCGCCCGCACCGGTTCTCATCGAAGACATTCTCCCTGCCGGCAGGCGGCAGAGCCGCCATGTCGGGGTGGTTCTTCCTCAAATCGTTCCGCCGGATGACGTTGCCCGCAGCCGTGCCGCCCAGTTGAATGCCGGCGGCGTCGTTCCCCTTCACCTCGTTGTCATCTATGACACCCGCCGAGTGGGCGTCAAGATCGATGCCCTGCTGCCGGTTGCCCTCCACCTCGCTCAGGAGCACCCGGTTGCCCGTTCCGTCGCTGAAACGCATTCCCGGCCCGTGGTTGCAGACCGCCCGGTTCGCCAGCAGCGCGGCGTTCTGGACAGACCGCAGCGCGGTCCCGGCCGATGTGTTCCTGCTCATGACATTCCTGAAGATCAGGTGGCCGGCTGAAGCCAGGGAGATGCCCTCGGCATTTCCGGAGAGGTTGTTGGCGATGGCGGTCGCGTTCCCGCCGGTCGCGGAGAGGCCGCGGGCGTTGCTGTTCTCCACCTCGTTCAGGATGACCGCGAAGCCCGCGGTGCGGATGGCCTGAACCCCGAATCCCAGGTTGGCGCGGATCTCATTTTCCAGCACCAGGGACTGGCCGTCGTCCAGAAGGAGGACGCCGAGCCGGCTGTTGCGGCTGATGACGTTCCCGAAGACCAGGTTCCCGGCCGAGCGCATGACGATGCCCTCAACGTTGCCGACCAGGCGATTGACGATGACGACGGCGCCCCGGCCTTCCACGATGATTCCGCTGTCGTTGCCCGACGTGCGGTTGCCGATGGCGACGTTGAACAGCCCGTTGAGGTTGATGCCGTCGTCGCCGTTGTTGTGAAACTCGCCATGAATCACGTAGTTGCTCGCGCCGTCGATCTGGATGCCGTTCTCGCCGTTGCCCTCGGCGGTCACCTGGAAGAAGACGTTCCGGCTGCCTGCGGACACGTGGATGCCGTCCCGCGCATTCCCGGTCACGATCACCGCCCGGATGGTGTTGTCGCTGGTAAATATCACAATGCCCGTCTCAAACCCGGCCACCGTGAAGCCCTCGATGGTCACGGAGCCTGAACCGCTGATCTTGAAGCCCACCCCGGAGCCTGCGCCGCGCAGGATGGCGTTGTCCGGCCCCGATCCGACGATGGCCAGCCGGTCCTTGCCGGGGCCGATCGTCACCGACTCGGCATAGATGCCGCCCGCCACCCGCACAGTGTCGCCGGGCTGGGCCGCGTCCACCGCTGCCTGAATGGTCCGGAAATCGGCTGGTACGCGGCGTACGGTCACATCGACCCGCCTCCCCTGCCCGGGCGGAGAATCAGTCGTCGCACGAGCAGAGCCTGGGCGGGACGCTGGTCTCGCACCGGTTCTCATCGTAGACGTTGGTCAGGTTGAACGGCAGCAGGGCCTTGATGTCGGGTCTGTTCCCATCCAGGTCGTTCCGCCGGATGGCGTTCCGCCCGGCGGCGCTGCTCACGCGGATACCCGCGGCCCCGTTCTCCTCCACCTCGTTCTGGTCGACCACGCTGAGGTCCACCGTACCCTCCAGGTCGATCCCCTGCGCGCCGTTGTTCTCCACTTGGTTGAATACCACCCGGTTTCCGCCGCCCCCGTCGAAGCGCAACCCCTGCTGCAGGTTGCAGCCGACCGCATTCGCCAGCACCGCGGCGCCCGAGACGTTCAGGAAGTTGGCCCCGCGCGTCGTGTTCCGGCTGAGGACGTTGTCATAGACCAGGTGCCCTGCAGAGGCTGCCAGGGAGAGGCCCGACTGGTCTCCGACAAAACGGTTGGCGATGATGAGCGAATCGTTGCCCTGGGAGTTGAGGCCTCCGCCGTTGCCGGAGGCGCGGTTGCCGTACGCCAGCCCGTCCTTGCCGGGTCCGATGACCACCGACTCTTCGTAGATGCCCCCGGCCACGCGGACGGTGTCGCCGGGTCGGGACTCTTCGACCGCTGCCTGAATGCTGTCGAAATCGGCCGGTACGCAGCGTACGGTCATGCCGGCATCCCTCCCCAGGACATAGCAATAGTGGGCTGAATATCCTATGCGCGGGCCTGGGATTATGTCAACCACACCGCCCGGGGGACCATCGGCGCGCACCGCGCGACCATCGGGTGCGGAGCGCGCAACGGCCGGCCCCTCAGCGGAGCCGGCCCTGGCCCGGTCGGCGGGACCTCACTGATGTGCCTGCCGTGCTGCGCAGGCTGAAAGCGATGCTCCGGCCGGGAGGTCGCATCGTGATCGTGAGCAATTGCTCAAAGGTGCCCACGCCGGCTCGCCGGGTATATGTGGCGGGAGCTGTGCAGGAGTTCCTGTTTCAGCAGGTGTACGGCAGCGAACTTCCCGGCTGCACCTTCACCCGCCTGGGGCCGTTCATGGGGGTTGTGTGGGAGAGTTCGCATGATCGACCGGGCCTCGAAGCGACCTGAGCAACAGCGCGACAGGAGCTGTCCCTCCAGAGCGATCTGGAGGGACAGCTCCCTCGCGCACTACCCCTTCACCACGATGTTGACCAGCTTGCCCGGCACCGGGATCACCTTGACCACCTGCTTGCCGGCGATCAGGGCCTGCACCTTCTCGGAGGCCCGCGCGACCGCCTCCATCTCGGCGGCGCTGATGCCGGCGGGCACCTCCATACGGTCGCGCACCCGGCCGTTGATCTGCACGACGATCTCGACGGTCTCTGCCCTGGCAACCTCCTCGTCGTACGCCGGCCACGACTCCAGGTGGACGGAGCGCGGGTGGCCCAGCCTTGACCAGAGCTCTTCCGCCAGGTGCGGGCAGAACGGTGCGATCATGAGCACGGCCTTCTGCACCGCCTCGGCCAGCACCAGTGCGCTGGTGTTCGCGTCCTCCGACTTCTGCTTGTCCCGGTAGTGGTAGATGGCGTTGGTCAGCTCCATCAGACCGGAGATCGCCGTGTTGAAGGCGAAGCGTTCGTGCAGGTCGGCGGTGATGCGCTTCACCGTGGCGTGAACGGTGCGCCGCAGCGCCCGGTCATCCGCCGTCAGGCTCGGGGCGGCCTTGGCCAGCCCCTCGGCAATCTCCGCCTCGGAGAGGGCCCCCGCGACGGACGCCGGATCGGCCGGATTGACCGGCAGCAGGCTCCGCGCGTGCCGGTAGGCGGGCAGGGCCTGAACCACCATGCGGTAGAAGCGGTTGACGAACCGGTAAGCCCCCTCTATGCCGGCATCCGACCAGTCCAGGTCGCGCTCGGGCGGCGCGGCGAACATGATGAACAGCCGGCAGGCGTCGGCGCCGTACCTGGCGATCATCTCCTCGGGCGAGACGGTGTTGCCCTTCGACTTGGACATCTTGGCGCCGTCCTTCAGCACCATGCCCTGGGTCAGCAGCCGGGCGAAGGGCTCGTCGACCTTCACCAGCCCCATGTCCCGCAGCACCTTGGTGAAGAACCGGGAGTAGAGCAGGTGGAGCACGGCGTGCTCGACGCCGCCGACGTACTGGTCCACCGGCATCCAGTAGTCCACGTCCTCCTGGTTCCACGCCTTCTCGGCGTTGTTGGCGTCGGTGTACCGCAGGTAGTACCAGGAGGAGCAGACGAAGGTGTCCATCGTGTCGGTTTCCCGCCGGGCGGGGCCGCCGCACTGCGGGCAGACGGTGTTGACGAAGCCCTCGTGCCTGGCCAGCGGCGAACCGCCCTGGCCGCTGAAGTCCAGGTCGTCGGGCAGCCGCACCGGCAGCTCGCTCTCCGGCACGGGCACCGTATCGCACTTCTCGCAGTAGACGATGGGGATCGGCGCGCCCCAGCCCCGCTGGCGGCTGATCAGCCAGTCGCGCAACCGGTACGTGACCGTCTTCTCGCCGAAGCCCTGCTCCTCGGCGTAGGCGGCCACCTTGGCGATGCCCTCCAGGTTCGGGGTGCCGTCGAAGGGGCCGGAATTGACCATGACGCCGGGGTCCACGTACGCCTCGGTCATCTCCTCGGCCTTCAGGGTGCCCTCGGGGTTCTGGATGACCACCTTGATCGGCAGCCCGTACTTCTTCGCGAACTCGAAGTCGCGCTGGTCGTGGGCCGGCACGGCCATCACCGCGCCGGTGCCGTAATCCATCAGCACGTAGTTGGCGATCCAGAGCTGCACCTTGTCGCCGTTGAACGGGTTGATGACATCCAGGCCCGTGTAGAGGCCTTCCTTCTCCGTGTCCTCCGCCGTACGGGCGATCTCGGTCAGGTGCTTCATCTTCTCCTGGAAGGCCCGGATGGCGGCCACCCGGTCCTCGGGGATCAGGCCGGAGGTGCAGATCTTCTCCACGATCGGGTGCTCCGGCGCGACGACCATGAAGGTGACGCCGTAGATCGTGTCCGGGCGGGTCGTGAAGATGGGGATCTTGTCGCCCGTGGCCTCCAGCGTGAAATCGACCTTTGCGCCCTCCGAGCGGCCGATCCAGTGGTCCTGCATGACCCGCACCTGGTCGGGCCAACCGCCCTCCAGCAGCTTCAGGTCGTCCAGCAGTTCGTCGGCGTACTGAGTGATCCGGAAGAACCACTGGGAGAGATCCTTCTTGGTGACCTCAGAGTCGCAGCGCCAGCACCGGCCGCCCTCCACCTGCTCGTTGGCCAGCACGGTCTGGCAGGAGGGGCACCAGTTGACCGGGGCGGTCTTCTTGTAGGCCAGCCCCTTCTTGTAGAACTGCAGGAAGAGCCACTGGGTCCACTTGTAGTAGTCCTCGCGGTAGGTGTAGACGGCCCGCGACCAGTCGTAGGAGTAGCCCAGCTGCTTCAGCTGCTCCGTCATCTCGGCGATGTTCTCCCGTGTCCAGACCGCCGGGTTGGCGCCGTGCTGGATCGCGGCGTTCTCCGCCGGCATGCCGAAGGAGTCGAAGCCGATGGGGTGCAGCACGTTATACCCCTTCATGCGCCGGTAGCGCGCGATGACGTCGACGATGGTGTAGTTGCGCACGTGGCCCATGTGCAGCTTGCCCGACGGGTACGGGAACATGGCCAGCGCGTAATACTTGGGCCGGCTCGGATCCCGCTCCACCCTGTAGATGTCCGCTTCCTCCCACCGGCGCTGCCACCGGGGTTCTGCCTCGCGAAAATCAAAGCGTTCCTCTGCCATGATGCGGCTGGACCTCCTCTGCCTCAGACGGGGCTCAGAAAACCAGAAGGCTCCCGTCCCCCGTGAAGGGACGAGAGCCAGTGCTCCCGCGGTACCACCCTGCTTGGTCCGGCGCAAACCGGACCCGCCTCTGCCGGCTGTAACGGGCCGATCCCGGTACGGGCTGTGCGCTGAGGTCCACCTCGGCGGTTCACCCATACGGCTCAGGGGCGAGATTCGCCAGCCACCCGCTGCCGCCTCGCACCGCCCGGCGGCTCTCTGAGAGCGTTGAACCGGCTACTGCTCCCCGTCATGGCCTCTGTTGCTTGCGTGAATCGTCCTTTATTATCGCAAGCCCTGAGGCCGAAGTCAAGCAAAACCTGTGCGGCTACCTCTTCTTCTGTTCGGCCCGCAGCGCCGTCACGATGAAGAAGGTGAGTCCGCCCCACAGCAGTGCGGCGCCGAAGACGATCATGGCGACCGAACCCGGCAGCAGACCGGCCTGCGGCATGGCTAGCCCACCTCCCCGCCCGTCAGGTCAAGCTGCTGCGAGCGCCACTGCATGAACAACGCGGTGCCGAACATGGCAATCGCCACCGCCCAGCCAAAGAGGATCAGGGCACTGGTCGGGTACCCGGCGTACGGCTCCCGGAACTCGCTGACGAAGTTGGACAGGATGTTGTAGCCCAGAAGCGCCGGGGTGACGAACTTCACCAGCACGTCCCACCACAGGCCCACCCGGATGTCGGAGGTGAGGTTCACGTGCTCCCGGATCCTTGCCGTGCCCATGATGTAGCCCAGCACAATGGCCTCCACCAGGCCGAGGATGGCGATGGCGTAGCTGCCGACGAAGTGGTCGACGATGTCGAGGATGTGCACGCCGGCGCCTGTGGCAAAGAGAGCGCTGAAGGCGAAGCCGATGAGGGCGAACCAGCCCAGCAGCTTCCGGCGGTTCACGCCGAACCGGTCGATGACCGCCGAGGCGAAGGATTCCATCTGCGAGATGGAGGACGAGATGCCGGCCAGGAGCAGCGCGGCGAAAAACAGAATCCCGAAGAGCGACTGCAGCCAGGCGGGGCCGGGCAGCATCGAGATGGCCTTCGGGAAGGCGACGAAGGCCACGCCGGGGCCCGCCACGGCCATCTCCTCGAACGGCACGCCGGCCCTGACCGCGGCGTAGCCCAGGGTAGAGAAGACCGCCAGACCGGCCATAAAGTCGAAGGATGAGTTGGAGAAGACGGTGATGAAGGCGTTGTTGGCGAGGTCGGAGTCCTGGGGCAGGTAGCTGGCATAGGCGATCATCACGCCCACGGCCAGGGTGGTGGAGAAGAAGACCTGGCTGTAGGCAGCCACCCAGACGCCGGGGTCCATGATCTTGCTGAAGTCCGGGTTGAGGAAGTAGTTCAGGCCGTAGGTGGCCCCCGGCAGCGTGACGCCGCGGATGACGAAGATGACCATGGCCACAATGAGGAAAGGCGTCATGACCTTGCAGGCCTTCTCGATGCCGCCGGAAATGCCCTGGGCAGAGATGTAGTAGTTCGCGAACCAGACCACCGCGACGGCGGCGAGAATCCCCCAGCGCAGGCCGCCCAGCTCCAGCGGGCCGGACGTGATCCCCAGGAAGTCGCCGCTGAAGAAGGTTCCGGGGTCCTCGCCCCAGGCCTGGGTAAAGCTGAAGATGAGGTAGCGCAGGGACCAGGAGATGATCACGCTGTAGAACGTTACGACCACGACAGGGACGGTGATCTGCCACCAGCCGATCCACTCGAACCGCCGGTTCAGGCTCTTGAACGCGGTAATGGTGGCGCTGCGCATCTTGTGGCCGAAGCCGAACTCCAGGATCATCAGGGGCACGCCCGCCGTCAGCAGCGCCACGAAGTACGGGAGCAGGAAGGCCCCGCCGCCGTTCTGATACGCCATGAACGGGAACCGCCAGAAATTCCCCAGCCCCACGGCTGCGCCGATCGTGGCGAAGATGAAGCCGGACCGGGATGTCCACTGATCTCGCCGTTCCTCCATGTGATGCGGCCTCCTCTGTCTCAACGAGGTGAACGGTTACGGCCCCGACTCATACGGGCGCAGCCGGGGCCGCATGCGGAAACGAGTGCCGAAGACCCGGGACTAGGCGGGATCGAACCACGCCGTGAAGTGGCGCAGCACCTTGGGCTCCATGGCGAACTTGACGCCGCGGATCTCCTCACGCCGCTTGAAGGCGTTCACCACGGTCTCCGCCACGTCTTCCATGTGCTGGTTCGTGTAGACCCGGCGCGGAATCGCCAGGCGGGTGAACTCGAACGGGCCGCGCACGTTCTCGCCGGTCTCGGGATCGCGGCCGATCATCAGCGAGCCGACCTCCACGGCGCGCACGCCGCCCTCCAGGTACAGCGCCAGGGTCAGCGCGTGGCCGGGGAACTGGTCCCACGGAATGTGCGGCAGGAACCTCGCCGCGTCGATGAACACCGCATGGCCGCCCACGGGCCACTGGATCGGGACGCCGGCGCTGCGCAGCATCTCGCCCAGGTACTGCACCTGCCCGACCCGGTACGCCAGATAGTCCGGGTCCAGCGCTTCCCGAAGACCCACGGCCATCGCCTCCAGGTCCCGGCCGGCCAGGCCGCCGTAGGTCAGGAAGCCCTCAAAGGGGACCACCGCTGCGCCGACCTTGGTGAACAGCTCCTCGTCCCGGAACGCCAGCAGGCCGCCGATGTTCACCAGCGCGTCCTTCTTGGCGCTCATCATGAGGCCGTCGCCGTAGGAGAACATCTCCCGGGCGATGTCGACGGGCGCCTTGTCGGCGTAGCCTTCCTCGCGCATGCGGATGAAGTGGCAGTTCTCGGCGTAGCGTGCGACGTCGAAGAGCACCAGCACGCCGTGCTTCTTGGCGACCTCGTAGGTCTCCCGGATGTTAGCCATGGAGACGGGCTGGCCGCCGGCCGAGTTGTTGGTGACGGTCATGACGATGCACGCGATGTTCTCGGCGCCGTGCTCCTGGATGAACCGCTCCAGCTTGGCCGTGTCCATGTTGCCCTTGAAGGGGTGGAATTCCTCGGTGGGGACCTCCAACAGCAGGTCCACAGGCCGGCCGCCGGCCAGCTGGACGTGGCCGCGGGTGGTGTCAAAGAACATGTTGGAGAGCACGTACATGCCGGGCCGGGTGATCAGCTGCGAGAAGGCGACCTTTTCGGCGCCGCGGCCCTGGTGCGTCGGAATGACGTACTCGTACCCGGTGATGTCGGTGACCGTCTCCTTCAGCTTGTAGTAGCTGCTGGCGCCGGCGTACGACTCGTCGCCCAGCATCATCGCAGACCACTGGAAGTGGCTCATCGCGCCCGTGCCGGAGTCGGTGAGCAGGTCGATATACACGTCGGACGAGCGCAGGAAGAACGGGTTGTAGTGCGCAGCCTTAAGCGCCCTCTCCCGGTCCTCCCGGGGGATCAGCCGGATCGGCTCCACCATCTTGATCTTGAAGGGCTCGCCCTTGGGCACTTGCACTCCTCCTTTGCCAGTGTGGACCGGTGTCCGGTCTTAGGATGGAACATGCATCGTGACCTTATGTCTGGCGAGCCCTCTGAACGCGGTGTTAAATTGTGTAAACCCGTTGCTGACGAACCGCCGCTAGACCAGATCGAAGTGCGCCGTGAAGTGGCGCAGGACCTTCGGCTCCCGGATGAACCTGACGCCGCGGATCTCCTCACGCCGCTTGTAGGCGCTGACCACGGCCTCGGCCACGTCCTCCATGTGCAGGTTGGTGTACACCCGGCGTGGAATCGCCAGCCGGGTGAACTCGAAGGGGCTGCGCACGTTCTCGCCGGTGTCGGGGTCGCGGCCCATCATCAAGGAGCCCACCTCCACGGCGCGCACGCCGCCCTCCAGGTAAAGCGCCACCGTAAGCGCGTGGCCGGGGAACTGGTCCCACGGGATGTGCGGCAGGAACTTCGCCGCGTCGATGAAGACCGCGTGCCCGCCCACGGGCCACTGAATCGGGATTCCGGCGCTGCGCAGCATCTCGCCCAGGTACTGCGCCTGTCCGACCCGGTACGCCAGATAGTCCGGGTCCAGCGCTTCCCGAAGACCCACGGCCATCGCCTCCAGGTCCCTGCCGGCCAGGCCGCCGTAGGTCAGGAAACCCTCGAAGGGCACGACCACGCCGCCCACCCGGGTGTACAGCTCCTCGTCCCGGAACGCGAGCAGGCCGCCGATGTTCACCAGGGCGTCCTTCTTGGCGCTCATCATGAGGCCGTCGCCGTAGGAGAACATCTCCCGGGCGATCTCGATGGGCGCCTTGTCCGCGTAGCCTTCCTCACGCATGCGGATGAAGTGGCAGTTCTCCGCATAACGGGCCACGTCGAAGAGCACCAGCAGGCCATACTTCCTGGCGATCCGGTACGTCTCGCGGATGTTCGCCATGGAGACGGGCTGGCCGCCGGCCGAGTTGTTGGTGACGGTCATGACGATGCAGGCGATGTTCTCGGGGCCGTGCTGCTGGATGAACGCCTCGAGCCTCTCGGTGTCCATGTTGCCCTTGAACGGGTGAAACTCGTCCGTGGGGATGTCCAGCAGGAAGTCGACCGGGCGCCCGCCGGCCAGCTGCACGTGGCCGCGGGTCGTGTCGAAGAACGTGTTGGAGAGCACGTACATGCCGGGCCGGGTGATCAGCTGCGCGAAGGCGCTCTTCTCGGCGCCCCGGCCCTGGTGCGTCGGGATGACGTACTCGTATCCGGTGATGTCGGTGACCGTCTCCTTCAGCTTGTAGTAGCTGCTGGCGCCGGCGTACGACTCGTCGCCCAGCATCATCGCGGACCACTGGTTGTGGCTCATCGCGCCGGTGCCGGAGTCAGTGAGCAGGTCGATGTAGACGTCGCGCGACCGGAGCAGAAAGGGGTTGTAGTGCGCGGCCTTCATCGCCGCCTTGCGCTCCTCCCGCGGGATCAGCCGGATCGGCTCCACCATCTTGATCTTGAAGGGCTCGCCCTTGGGCATGACGGGTTCCTCCTCCTCTATAGCGAGTGCGCGTGCATCCAACTCCAGAGCAAGTTCCGTACCAGCGAAGAACGAAGGGCCGGGAGCAGTCTCCCGGCCCGGATTTGCATCAAAACGAGACACGCCCTGTCTCAATATGTACCATTTTGAAACGTCAACCCAGCCCGTACTTCGCCAGCTTCCGGTAGAGCGTCGCCCGCGCCACCCCCAGGTGGCGGGCGAGGGCGGCCTTGGAGTCGAATGCGCGGAGCCCCGCCTCCAGCACCCGGCGCTCCACCTCCTCCAGGGTGGGAAACCCGCCGGCGGCGGTGAGGTCCAGACAGTCGCCCGCACTCCGCTCGCCCTGCGCCACAGCCGGGTCGGCCCCGACCACGTCGGGCGGCAGGTCGCCCACGTCGATCACGTCTCCCTCCGCCAGCACCACCGCCTGCTCCACCACGTTCTCCAGCTCCCGGATGTTGCCGGGGAATGGGTAGGCCAGGAGAGCGCGCATCGCGGCCGGCGTGAACGTCGCGGGGCGCCGGCCCAGCCGCTCGCAGACCCGGCGCATGGCATGGTCAAGGAACAGGGGCAGGTCGGCCCGCCGCTCCCGCAGGGGCGGCAGCACCAGTCGGATGACCCGGAGCCGGTAGTACAGGTCCTCCCGGAACCGCTTCTCCCGCACCAGCTGCGCCAGGTTCCGGTTGGTCGCTGAGATGATGCGCACGTTCACCTTCTGCACGGTCGTGCCGCCCACCCGCCGGATCTCGCCGCTCTGCAGCGCGCGCAGCAGCTTGGCCTGCAGCCCCGGGTCCATGTCGCCGATCTCATCCAGGAAGAGGGTCCCGCCGTCGGCCAGCTGGAAGAGTCCCGGCCGGCCGCCCTTGCGGGAGCCTGTGAAGGCCCCCTCCTCGTAGCCGAAGAGCTCGCTCTCCAGGAGCGTGCCGGGAATCGCGGCGCAGTTCACGGCGATCAGGGGCTGCTCCCGGCGAGGGCTGCGGTTGTGGATCAGCCTGGCGATGATCTCCTTGCCCGTGCCGCTCTCGCCCTCGATGAGCACCGGCGAGTCCACGGTGGCCGCCTTGCGGGCGGTGACGTAGAGGCGCTGCGCCGCCGGGCTCTGCCCGATGATGATGCCGTCCTCAGCGATGGGCACTGCCGTCAGGTTGGACCGCAGCAGGTCGATGGTGTTGCGGGCTTCCTCAAGCTGACGGGAGAGCGCCAGGACCTCGGTCACGTCCCGGAAGACCGACACCGCGCCCACCATGCGCCCCTGGTCGAAGACCGGCACGATGTTGGAGACCACCACGTGATCCGAGACCCGCGTCTGCACACCAATGAGGGGCTCCCGCGCGGCGAGCACGTCCAGGATGTGCGAGTCGGGCACGACCTCGCTCACGTGGCGGCCGATCACCTGCTCCCGGGTCAGCCCGGTGATGCGGGTGTTGGCCTCGTTGGCGTAGACGACGATGCCCGCGCTGTCGACGGCGACGACGCCGTCGTGCAGGCTGTCCAGCACCTGGATCGCGTTGCGCAGGATGGCGCTGTCCACGAAAGCTCCCTCCCAGCGACCCCTGCAGTGCCCCGGGGCCGCCAGGAGGTGACTTCCACGCTTACCACAGCGGTTCCTCCACCGCGTCGACGTCCGGCGTGCCATCAACGTCCGGCCGATCGTCGCCGTCCCGCGGCCCCCACCAGTCGCCGGGCAGCGTCAGCCAGTTCCAGAGGGTCCGAGGCTGGCTGGGCTGGCAGGTGACGGTGGGCAGCTCGTCGGCCCAGTCGGACGGCAGGTAGCGGGGGTTCCACGGTTCGGTGGGGTGGCGCACCAGCGGCTCGGGCCGGCGGATGAACAGCCGCTCCACCGGCTTGCCGGAGCACCCCGGCTGCCACAGCTGCCACTGGGTGTAGGCGGGCCGGCCGTCCTGCGCGGGCACGGTGACCTGCACCGCCTTCGCCTTCACCAGCAGGTTGCCGGGGCCCCGGGGCTCGTGCCCCGCCAGGAACAGCTCCTGCACCACCTGGTCGGGGGGGCAGTTGGCGTCGGGCAGCATGCCCGTCAGCCGGCAGACCGTGACGTCCACCACCTCCGCCGGGCGCGGCCAGTCCT
This sequence comes from Symbiobacterium turbinis, assembly GCF_055383075.1. Taxonomy (NCBI): domain Bacteria; kingdom Bacillati; phylum Bacillota; class Clostridia; order Eubacteriales; family Symbiobacteriaceae; genus Symbiobacterium; species Symbiobacterium turbinis. Next base: position 3,365,854 of record NZ_AP042433.1, on the reverse strand, counting down.
CCGGAGGCTCGGTGACGGCCTGCGTCATGATGCGGTTCCAGATCTGCACCGGCACGTACGCCCCGGTCCAGGGCAGGTGGTTGTCGGGGTCGTCGTAGCCGTTCCAGACCGCGGTGACGAGGTCGGGCGTGAAGCCGATGAACCAGGCGTCGCGGTTTTCCTCGGTCGTGCCCGTCTTGCCGGCCGCGGGCCAGCCGCGGAAGCCGCCCGTGAAGGCGTAGGCGGTGCCCCTGCGGACGACGTCCTTCATCATGTCGATCATCAGGTACGCGGCGCCGGGGCTGACCACCCGCTCCTGCCGCGGGCGGGCCTCGAACAGCACCTCGCCGGTGGGGTCAACGATCTTGGTGATGACCACCGGGTCGACCTTCACCCCCATGTTGGCGATCGCGCCGAAGGCCGCCGTGAGGTCCAGCACGGTCACGCCCTTCTGGATGCCCCCCAGGGCCAGGGCCAGGTTCTCGTCCTCCGGCAGGATCGTCGTCAGCCCCAGCTTCCGGGCCAGCGCGGCCCCCTCCCACGGCCCGCCGCCCAGCTGCATCGCCCGCACGGCCATGGGGTTCACCGACTGCTCCACGCCCCAGCGGGCGGGCTTCAGCCCCTGGTACCGAAAGTCGTAGTTCTGCGGCCACACCGTGGTGCCGTCGTTGGAGAGCCGCACGGGCGCGTCGTCGAGGATGGTCGCCGGCGACAGCCCGGCCTCCAGCGCCGGCAGGTAGGCCACGATGGGCTTGATCGCCGAGCCCGGCTGCCTGAGGGCGTCCGTCGCCCGGTTGAACTCCAGCATCCCCTCCCGGGTGCGGCCGCCCACCAGGGCCAGCACCTCGCCGGTGCGGGGGTTCATCACCACCGCCGCGGCCTCGGGGCGAGGCCCCTCCGCCGCGATGCCGTAGGCCTCGTCCGCGGCCGCCATCTGCTCGACGACCGCCTGCTCCACCAGGGTCTGCAGCTTTGAGTCCAGGGTGGTGTACACCTTCAGGCCCGCCCGGGCCACCGACTGCGGGTCCCGTAGCCGGATCCCGTACCGCTCCGCCAGGCCGGGCTGCGCGTCGGTGAGGATGCTGATGACGTAGTCGATGAAGTCGTTGCCCTCCCGGGGCCGCTCGTCCGCCGTGAAGGTGTTCACCAGGGTGGGCCGGAACGCCATGGCTTCCTCGTACTCCGCCTGGGTGATCACCCCCTCACGCAGCATCGCCTCCAGCACCACCTCGCGCCGGGCCAGGGAGCTCTCCATGTCCAGGTACGGGTCGTAGATGGAAGGCCCGTTGACCATGCCGGCCAGCTGGGCGGCCTCCGCGATGTTCAGGTCGCCGACGTCCTTGCCGAAGAAGGTCCGGGCCGCCGCCTGGATGCCGTAGGCGCCCTGGCCGAAGTAGATCTGGTTGAGGTACATCTCCAGAATCTGGTCCTTCGAGAACTTCCGCTCCAGCTGGATGGCGATCCAGGCCTCCTGCAGCTTCCGCCGGAGGGTCACTTCCTGCGTGAGCCAGCCGCTGCGGGCCAGCTGCTGGCTGATGGTGGAGCCGCCCTCCACCCGGCCGCCCGGCAGATTGAGCAGGTAGAGGCCCGTGCGCCAGGCGGCCCGGGCAAGGCCGCGCAGGTCGATGCCGAAGTGCGACCGGAAGCGCGGGTCCTCCACGGCGATGAAGGCCTTCTGCACGTGCTCCGGAATCTGGCTGATCCTGACCGGGGTGCGGTTCTCGCCGCTGTGCAGGAGGAAGACCTCGTTTCCGTCGCGATCGTAGATGACCGTGCTGGTCGCCCAGTTGATCTGGCTCAGTTCAGGCGCACCGGCGATGGCCTGCACGACGAATACGGCGATGCCGGCACCGGCGATGACGAAGAGCGCCAGAAGGGTGAACAAGACATACCGCCAACGCCGCCGCATCCTCCTCCGCCCCCTTCACCGTCCTCGACTGTGACATATAGTGTGTACGAAAAAAGGGACGGCCTCTCGCCGTCCCTCAAATCCCCAACGATCCTATCCGGCAGCCGGAGTTCTGACCGCAACCTCCACCGCGTCGCCCCAAAGCCGCTCCAGGTTGTAGAAAGAGCGCTCATCCTCCTGCATCACATGGATGACCAGCTCACCGAAGTCGAGCAGCACCCACCGGCCGCCGCGGTAGCCCTCCACATGGTGAGGCCTGTACCCCCGGCGCTCGAGCTGCTCCTCCACGTGATCGGCAATCGCCCGCACATGGGTTCCGCTGGTGCCCGAGCAGATGACGAAGTAGTCGGCCACCACAGTGATGCCGCGAATGTCCAGAATGCGGACCTCCCGGGCCTTCTTTTCCTCTGCAGCGATGGCAGCCCACTGGGCCAACTCGGCGGAATCAGTCAATCCGGCATTCCCCTTTCGTGCCAATTGTCTATCGATAGGTCACCGTATTCGCCCTGCATCCACAGGTTCCTGCCTACGGAGCGGGAAGCAGCACACGCACCACGCCGGTGGCCTCGGCCACTTCCGAGACCATATCCACGGGGTAGCCCTGCGCCATCAGCGACCGGGCCACCAGGAGCCCCCCTGCCCCGTCCGGCCCGGCGGGCACCACCCGCACGGCGGGAGGCGGGCTGTCCGGCGGCGCGGTGCGGCTGACCTGAAACCCCTGCTCGGCCATGCGGCTGATGATGGCCCCGGCCCGGGGGTCGTCGGCCCCTGCCGCCACCTCCACCCGGATGGCGGCCGCCTCACCGGGGTCGATGCCGTTCACGAGCCGGTCCACCAGCCGGCGGGTCTCCACCGGGTCATGCAGGTAGTAGCTGACGTACTGGCCGAACCCCTCGTCGTACAGGCTGGCGCTCACGCCCGGCAGCGTGGTCATCTCCACCGCACCCGGCTCCAGGCCCGCGAACAGCGACACCAGGCCCGGCAGGCGGGAGGGCTCGATGGTGGACTCCACGTAGCCCGCCAGGGTCTGCGCCAGCGAGGGCAACCTCACGAGGTTGCCCGGGCTGGTCACCTTCGCCAGCACCGTCCGCATGAACGCCTGCTGGGTGCGAATCCGGCCCAGGTCCTCGTCGGGATACCCTGTACCATCATTGTTATGCCGCCAGCGCACATATTCAAGGGCCTGCTGCCCGTTAAGTACTTGTCGTCCAGGCTCAAAATGGATATGCAGGTCCTGATATGGGTCGTCATATTCCATCTTGAAAGGAATGTCGACCTCCACCCCGCCGATCTCGTCGATCGCCCGCACGAAGGCCTCCATGTCAACGACGACCGTGTGGTGGATGCGCACGCCCAGCAGCCCTTCGACGGTCTTCAGGGCGCGGAGGTTGGGCGGAAAGGCGGGGTCGCCGTCGCGCACCCCGTAGGCGTACGCGTGGTTCACCTTCTCGATGGTGCCCTCCCCGGCCAGGAAAGCCCGGGTATCGCGCGGGATCTGGATGGCGCCGATGCGCTTCTCCTCCAGGTCCAGCGAGAACAGGATCAGCACGTCGGTCCTGACCGCCTCCCGGTCGAGGGCCATCACGAGGACGTTGATGCGCTCGCCGGGCTGAACCGGCGCCGCCCGCATCTCGGGGGCCGCGTCGGGGGTGTGGGGTACGTAGCTCCGGTCCACCGCCGTGCGCAGAGAGGCCACCACGTAGACGGCGCCGGCGGTCAGCAGCAGCACTGCGATCAGGGCGACCCACCTGGCCCACCTCATCCGGGCCCATGCCTCCTTTGCAGCAGCCAGTTCCGCGCCTCCACCGATGCGGGGTGGATCAGCCATCCCCGCCCGACCAGGTAGACCAGCGAGTTGTCGAGCCCCTGCAGCAGGGCCCGGTCCAGATCCTCCTCCGCCGCGGCGCGCACCGCTTCCGCGCCGGGGAAGCGGCGGCCGGGCTCCGCGTAGTCCGCGACGAACAGCACCTTCTCCAGGAGGCTCATCCCCGCCCGGCCGGTGGTGTGGGTGGCGATGGCCTGCAGCACCTCACGGTCGGTCACCAGCCCCTGCTCGGCCAGGAGACCGGCCGCCACGGGGCCGTGCAGGAGGTGCGGCTCGGCCCGTTCCACCGGGTGTATGGCGAGTCGCAGCCGCTCCGCCTCCCGGAGCAGCGCCTCAGGGGACAGCGGCTTGGCGTAGTCGTGCATCAGGGCCGCCACCGCCACCCGGGCCTCGTCGGCGCCGTGGATCCGCCCCAGCCGGCGGGCGAACTCCAGCACCCGGTACGTGTGCGCCAGCCGCTCCCCGGTCACCTGCTGCCGCAGCAGGGCCTCCAGCGCGTTCCAGTCAGCCATCGGCCTCGCCCCGCCGGTAGAGTCCGTTCGCGGCGATGTACCGGGCCACCGGGTCGGGGACCAGGTAGCGGAGCGGGTACCCCGCGGCTGCCAGGCGGCGCAGGTCGGCAGAGGCGACGGCGACGCCCGGAATCTCCAGGAGCCGCACGCGCGCGGAAAGGCGCGGCCCCAGCTCCGCCAGCAGCCGGTGCGCCGCGGCCAGGTCGTACCCGGGCCTGGTGACCGCGAACAAGTCGATGCTCCTCAGCAGGGTCTCCCACTCCCGCCAGGTGCGGATCTGCAACAGGCTGTCCAGGCCGACGATGAAGGCCGCCTCCCAGTCGGGCCGCTCCGCCGCCAGCGCCCGGACCGTCTCGATGGTGTACGACGGGCCGGGGCGGCGCAGCTCCAGGTCCGAAAAGGCGAAGCGGGGGTTGTCGGCAATGGCCAGCCGCACCATCTCGGCCCGGTGCTCCGCCGGGGTCACCGGCAGCCCCTCCTTGTGCGGCGGCTGCCGGTTGGGCAGGAAGACGACCTGCTCCACGTCGGTCAGGTGCAGCACACCCTGGGCGGCGGCCAGATGCCCCAGGTGGATGGGGTCGAAGGTGCCGCCGAGGATGGCGACGCGCGCCATGCAATCGCCCCCCGTCAGTCCGGCAAGGTGATCCGGGGCTCCTTCGGGCTCCGCCGGTACAGCAGGAAGTTCCGGCCGAGCACCTGCACCAGGGCGGCGCCGGTGCGCTCGGCCACCTCCGCCGCCACGGCTGCGGGCTCCGCCGGGGCGGTCTGCAGCACCCGGCCCTTGATCAGCTCCCGGGCCGTGAGCGCCCCGTCGGCCTGGCGGATGACGTTCTCCGTCACGCCCTCCTTGCCGATGGTCAGAATGGGATCCATCGTCACGCCCATCGCCCGCAGGAAGCGCTTCTGCTTGCCCCTGAGCTCCATGGGAATCTCCTCTCCTCCCGCGCAGGCAGACCCGGCCGGTCAGACGGGGTCAGCCATCAGCTCAAACTCAATATCGCATATCCGCACCGTGTCGCCGTCCTCGGCGCCGGCCTCCCGCAGGGCCTGTTCCACGCCCTTCAGCCTGAGGATACGGAGGAAACGGGCGACGGCCTCGTCGTTCTCCCACATCGTCATGGCCACCAGCCGCTCGATCTCCTCGCCCTCCACATGCCAGAGCCCGCCGTGGCGGTAGACCCGCCAGCCCTCTTCCTTCGGGCGGTAGACCTTCTCAACCTCGGGCTCCTCGGGCTCGGGCGGCACCCACTGCCCGATCAGGTCGTACGCCGCCGAGAGGAGCGGGCGGAAGCCCTCCCGCGTGGCGCCGGAGATCGGGAAGACGCGGTAGCCCCGCGCTTCCAGGGCCTCGCGGACCCGCGGCAGGTTCTCCTGCGCGTCGGGCAGGTCCATCTTGTTGAAGGCCACGAGGGTCGGCCGCTCGGCCAGCTCCGGGTTGTAGAGGCGCAGCTCGTTCTGGATGACCTCGAAGTCGTCCAGCGGGTCGCGCCCCTCGGTGCCGGCGCCGTCCAGCACGTGAATCAGCGCCTTCGTCCGCTCCACGTGGCGCAGGAACTCGTGGCCGAGGCCCACCCCCTGGTGCGCGCCCTCGATGAGGCCGGGGATGTCGGCGATGACGAACGAACGCCCCTCGCCCAGGTCGACGACCCCGAGGACGGGCGTCAGGGTGGTGAACGGGTAGTTGGCGATCTTCGGCCGGGCCGCGCTGACGGCGGAGAGGAAGGTGGACTTGCCGGCGTTGGGGAAGCCGACCAGCCCCACGTCGGCCACCACCTTCAGTTCCAGGAGCAGCCAGCGCTCCTCGCCGGGCTCGCCCTTCTCGTAGAAGGTGGGGCACTTGTTGGTGGGGGTGGCGAAGCGCATGTTGCCCCGCCCGCCGCGGCCCCCGCGCGCCACCACCGCGCGCTGGCCGGGCTCCACCAGGTCGAAGAGCACCTCGCCTGTGTCGTCGTCCTTCACCACCGTCCCCGGGGGCACCTTGACCACCAGGTCCTCGCCCTTGCGGCCGTGCATGCCCTTTGACTTACCGTGCTCACCCCGCTGGGCCTTGAAGTGCTTCTGATACTTGAAGTCGATCAGGGTGTTCAGCCCCGGGTCGACGACGAACACGACGTCGCCGCCGCGGCCGCCGTCGCCGCCCCAGGGGCCGCCCTGCGGCACGAACTTCTCCCGGCGCACCGAGTTGGAGCCCCGGCCGCCGTCGCCGCCCTTCACATAAATGCGGGTGACATCCACGAACATGGCATCACGTCCCAGACCGGTTTCTCGTCGCTAGCCTTCGCCCGCCTGCCGGCCCCTATGTACCGGCAGCGCCGTGGAAGAGGCCCCAGCACCGTCGGGTGCTGGGGCCTCCGTCATCCACCTTACGCCTCGACGGCCACCTGAATGGGCACGACCGAAACCTGCTTCCGGTTGGCGCCCTTGCGGCCGAACCGCACGATGCCGTCCGCCAGCGCGAACAGGGTGTCGTCCTTGCCGCGGCCGACGTTCGCACCGGGATGAATCTTGGTGCCCCGCTGGCGCACGATGATCTGACCGACGGTGACGATCGAGCCGTCGCCCTTCTTCACGCCCAGATACTTTGGGTTGGAGTCACGACCGTTCTTGGTCGAACCGACGCCCTTCTTGCTCGCAAAAAGCTGAAGAAACATGGGTCAGCCTCCCTCCGTCACGCGGACAAAATCCTCATAATCCTTCGCAATATCCTTCAGTCCGAGTACCGTGGTCTCCAGGATGGCCTGGGCCTTCAGGCGGGACTCAGGCGTACCGCCCGGCAGCAGCCTGCACCAGGCCCGGCCGCTGACGGCCCGTCCCTCGTGCGGGTGCCCCGCGACGCGCTTCAGCCCGATGAGCGCCGTGACCACCAGCGCAGTCACCCCGGCGCAGACGATGTCCTCCCCGGGGTCGGCGTAGCCCGCGTGCCCCTCGGTCACCAGCGAGACCACCGAGCCGTCTTCCGCCCGGCCCACCCGAACCGTGATCACCGGACTACCCCTCGATGGATTCGATGGTCACCGCGGTGAACGGCTGCCGGTGGCCGGTCTTCTTCCGGTAGTTCTTCTTGGCCCGGTACTTGAAGACGATGATCTTCGGCGCCTTGCCGTGTGCGGTGACCTTGGCGGTCACCTTTGCGCCCTCCAGGTACGGAGTGCCGACGGTCACCTGGCCGTCGCGACTGATCGCCAGAACCTTGTCGAAGACGACGCTCTCGCCCTCGCCGGCCGCCAGCTTCTCGACCTGCAGGGTGTCACCCTCCTGCACGCGGTACTGCTTGCCACCCGTCTCCACGATCGCGTAGGTCAAACGGAACACCTCCGATGATGTAGACTCGCCGGCGGCCAGGTACGCCTCTCGGCGTTTTGCGGAACCCGCCCCGTGCGGTTGCCACCACTGGCCCCGGAGCTCACTCCGGCGGCCGCGCGGAGGCGACATGTAATGTTAGCACGCGTTGGCCACATGTGTCAATGCACGGGCCTGGGGTTTCGCCCTGAGATAAAATTAAGACGGAGTATTGCGTGTTTACAAAATAGAGCGTAAAATCGCTCAACACAGTCATTTTCCTCCTGGTGATCCTGCGCCGCATGAAGACCTCGCCCGTCGGGTGGACAATCTGCCAGGAGCGACAAGGAGTGAGAGCCATGATCCTGGACATCTCCGTCCTCTTTGCCCTCATCGCCCTCGGCGGCCTGCTGGAGCTTGCCGTGATCTACCGGCTCGGTCAGTCGCTGGCCAGGCGGATGGGAGACCGGATGGGGTACTACGCGGGCAACTTCCTGATCTTCCTGGGCTTCGTGCCCTTCTTTGCCAAGTACCTGCACGTTCTCCGTTCCTGGGGAACCAACGCCATCGGCGTGCCTCGCTGGGGATTCTGGCTGGGCGCCGTTCTCGTGGCTGCGGGCGTGCTGATCACCTGGATCGGCGTGCGCACCCTGTCATCCGATCGCTGGTGGTCCAAGCCCAAGTTCAAGACCGAGCGCCGGGAGCAGCTGGTGGATACGGGCATCTACAGCATTCTGCGCCACCCGACCTACCTCGGCCAGATCCTGATGCTCTACGGGCTCGCCCTGCTCACCGCCCTGCAGGTCGCCCTGGTTTCAGCGGCCTGCCTGCACATCTACCTCGCTTTCATCCATGCCCGGGTGGAAGAGCAGCGGTGCATTGAAATCTTCGGCGATCAGTATCGCGACTACATGAATCGTACCGACGCCATTATTCCGTGGCGGGCGCTGATGCGGATGACCCTGAGGGTGCGCCGCTCATGAGGTTCCGGCTCTTCTCCGTGCCCGAAGGCACCGCGACCTGGCGTGTGCTGACTGCCCTCGTGCTCGTGTTCCTGCCCTTCTCTCTCTTTTCGGCCGGCCTGCTCACCCTTACCCGCATCGTGTTCAACCCCGGGGGCGCCTCGGTGGGCGAGTCTCTGCACATCCTGGGCAGCGTGCTCTCATCGGGGATCCTGCACGAGCTGGGGCACTGGGCGGCTGCAGGCCCGGGGGTGCGGATCAGCGCCATTACCACGACCCCAGGCATGGCCACGGTGCGGATCCGGTTCTCCCCTGAGCCTGCGGCCGGGTCGCCCCGATGGGTGCGCATGATGCTGGGCGGGGCGGCGGCCAACCTTCTGCTCGCCGGCACTCTGCTTGCCCTCCACCCCAGGTTGGGCACGTGGGCGATGTACTACATCTTCTTGCACCTGCTCACCGCAGGTCTCAATCTGGTTCCGTTTCGCACGGCCGCGACAGGGCCCACCGATGGCTGGCTGCTCTGGCAAGGTCTGCGCGGCCGATTAGCTGTCGGAATCGGGGGGGCGTCTGTGTTCAAGGTCCATTCAGATCACTCCGCCATGAAAGGGGGTGCTGACCATGGAGAAGGAGCTGATGAAGAAGCCCTATGAGAAGCCCGCGCTGATCCTGGACAACACCGACACCGAAGCTGACAAGGCCGACCCGGCCGATGTGGCGCCCATCATCACGGGCGTCGCGATCATCGCCTCGGCTGTCTTCGCCAAGTACTGCTAATCTGGAGCCCCCCCGTTTTCGATACTTTTTCTCAGCGATTTCTTTGTGGAAGCGAGGCGGTGACATGGCCTGGAGACTCGCAAGCCACGTGGCCTTCAAGGAGACTTCCTATGGAGGCCTGCTGATCGACATCAAGGCCAACACCCGACGGTGGCTGAACAAAACGGCCGCCAACGTGGTTGGTCTCTGCGACGGTTCACGGAGTTCACGCGAGATCGTCCGCACCTGCATGCGGCTCTGGGAGACCGACGAGGAGCAGCAGGTGGCCCTCGACGTCAGCGAACTGCTGGACCAGCTCCAGGCCCTGGGCTACATCGAAGAGACGCCCGACGAGCTGCCCGTCATCAACAGCCGCAGGGGCGTGCCCCTGGAATCGGCCCACATTCACCTTTCCAAGCGGTGCAACCTGCGATGCATCCATTGTTATAACTCTTCCGGCCCAGAAATGCAGGACGAACTTACATTCGAAGAGCTGACGGATTTCATGGATCAGCTGAAGGCCATGGGCGCCTTCGAGGTGACCATCAGCGGCGGAGAGCCCTTCTACCACCCCCGCATCTGGGACCTCCTGGCCTACGCGCGCCGGCACTTCAGCGTCACCGTGCTGACGAACGGGCTGCTGATCGACGACGAGGCCTGTGAACGCCTCAGGGAACTGGGCATCAAGGAGATTTACGTCAGCCTCGACGGCGCCTCCCCGCAGACCAACGACGCCATCCGCGGCAACGGCACCTTCCGCCGCGCCACCGCAGCCGTCCGGCGCATGGTCGCGCACGGACTGCCGGTTTACCTCAACGTGGTGGTTACCCGGCAGAACAAGCATGAACTGGACGCGATGGTCGAGCTGGCCAAGCAGCTGGGGGTGGGGCGCATCGCCATGCAGGAGGCGATCGACCAGGGGCGGGCCGCCGACAGCGACGTGCTCCTCGGCCCTGAGGAGGTCGCCGAGTTCAAGAAGTGGCTCTTCAAGAGGCGCCTCACCGAAACCGAGATCCTCGTGGGGGAGCTGGATGAATATGCGGCTCCGGCCGCGCTCTCGCAGAACGGCCGGGAATACCCCGACCTCTGTCCGGCGATTCGGGGGAGCCTCGCCCTCCTGCCCAACGGCGACACCGTGCCCTGCACGCTGATGGAACGCCCCGAGCTGGTCACGGGCAACATCCGGAAGCAGCCGCTCTTCGACATCTGGAACCACTCGCCGCTGCATCAGATGCTGCGGGCGCTCTCCAAGAACGACTGCGAGGTCTGCAGCCAGTGCAAGATCAGGCACCTCTGCGGCGGCGGCTGCCGCGCTCTCGCCTACTTCCAGAACGGCAGGTTCACCGGGCCGCCCGCATCCGAGGAGTGTCTGTGGCGCCGGCAGCTGTTCGCCCACGCCGCCGAGGAGGCCGGAACCGACATCGACGGACTGGTGAAACTGCTCGGGTTGGAGGAGTAGCGGCGTGCGCAGAGGGTGGAGCCCCATGGGGATCATCGGACTGATCCTGTCCGCGATCGGCGTTTTCCTGCTGGTGGCCAGCGGGAACTTGATTCTGGGCGCGAGCGCAGCCGCGGTGGCTGCCCTGTTCATCCGGGTGCGGGGCGGGCGGTAGCATGGCGAACCCTCGGTGGCAGCTGGGCGCCGGGGTGCGCCTCGAAGGGGATAAATTGGTCGACACCAGGCTCGATCGCACCTTCTCGCTGAACCAGGCCAGCCTGCTGATCATCGCTGCGCTGCTCAGGGGGGACGGGCTGGAAGAGATCGCCGCACAGTACGCCCGCGCCTTCGGTGTGGACCCGGCCCGGGCGCAGGCCGACATCCGGGAACTGCTCACGCAGCTGGAGCGGCAGCAGCTGCTGGCCACGAGGAGGCGTGGAGCGGCGCTGGCCCGCCGTGCCGCCGTCGAGCAGGCGCTGCGGCACCCGGCCGCCCAGGCGGTGACCAGGTGGCTTCAGGCCGGGCTGACCTGGTACTTCCGGCTCATCCACAACGTCCTGGGGAGGGAGTCCGTTGGGTAATCGAATCCTGTTCATCTTCCCGATGCCCGCCTACTTCAACTTGATGGACCGCGACCTGAGAGGGGTGCTGAACCCCGTGCCGCCCATCGGCCTTCTGTATGTGGCCGCTGCCCTGGAGCAGCGCGGGTTCGAGGTGCGCGTCTGGGATCAGGCCTACGGCACCCGCCGTGAGCTGGCCGAGCTGCTGAACACGTTCAGCCCCGCCCTGGTCGGGTTCGGCTGCTGCACCATCGGGTACGAGAATGCGCTCGAGATCGCCGCGGCGATCAAGCGGGACGACCCGAAGCTCCCCATCGTCTTCGGCGGACCCCACGTGAGCGCCATGATGCGTGAGACCCTGCTGGAGCCCTGCGTCGACTACGTGGTGGGCGGCGAGGCCGAGTACACGATGGGCGATCTGGCCGAATGCCTGCTGCGGGGCAAGGGCAGGGTCGAGGAGCTGCGGGGCATCGGCTACAAGCGGGACGGAGAGCCGGTGGTCAACTCCAGGGCCCCCCTGATCACCGACCTGGACGCCCTGCCGCTGCCGGCCCGGCATCTGGTGGACCTGAGCAACTACCCGACGCCCGGCGTCATCCTCAGCGCCCGGGGCTGCCCCTGCCACTGCATCTTCTGCGCCGCCGGCCCGCTCTCCGACCGGAAGTACCGGGCCCGCAGCACCGACAATTTCATCGCAGAGGTCGTGCATCTGAAAGAACAGCACGGCATCACCAGGTTCTTCATCGCCGACGACCTGTTCACCGCCAACCGGCGCCGCGCCGTCGAGGTGTCGAAGGCCCTGGAAGCGCTGCCCTTCAAGGTCGAGTGGAGCTGCGAGAGCCGGGTGGACACCGTGGACCCCGATGTGCTCGAGGCCATGGCGCGGGCCGGGTGCTACAGCGTCCAGTTTGGCGTGGAATCGGGCAACGACCAGGTGCTGCGGGACATCAAGAAGTTCACGTCGCGGGCCAAGACAGAACGCGCGGTGAAGCTCGCCGTGGAGGCCGGGATGAAGGTGGCCTGCAGCATCATCATCGGCCACCCGACCGACACCCGGGACACGATCCGGGACACGATCGAGTTTGCGGCCGAGCTGCGGAAGCTGGCCAAGTACGAAAACCAGGTCCGCACCGACTTCTCCGTGGCGACCCCGCTGCCCGGCACCGACCTGTACGTGCAGGCCGAGCTGCTCGGCCTGAAGATTCACCACACCAGGTGGCACAAGTACAACTTCATCACGCCGGTCATGGACACGCCCAACCTGTCGGCCGCCGAGATTCGCAATCTGTACTACGAGGCGGCCCTCAGCAAGATGAATGAGCAGGCACCGTGGAAGGAGGATCGTCATGTTGGATGACGGCTCCATTCACCGGAGCAGAGAGAACTTCTTCATCGGACAGATTCCGCCCGAACTGCCGGCGGACCGCGTCAGGTGCATGCCCATGCTCCGGGTCTGGCGGCAGAACCCCGACGACGGCCTGGTGGAGATCATCTGCCGCGAGCCCGACTACCTCTGCACCTACCGGCTGAACGCCGCGGGTTCCTTCCTCTGGATGGCCATGGAGGACCATCCGACCCTGGCGGAGCTCATCGACCTGTTTGCCGAGGAATACGGCGTCGAACCCGAAGCGGTTGCGGAAGACGTGCGCGCCTTCCTGAACGTCATGATCCGCAAGGAACACGTGAGGGCGGTGTTGATGCAGTGATTCGCCTGCAGGATGTACGAAAGGCTTACGGCGCCGTCGAGGCCGTGAAGGGGGTCAGCCTCGAGGTCAGGCCGGGCGAGTGCTTCGGCCTGCTGGGCCCCAACGGCGCGGGCAAGACCACGATCGCGCGCATGCTCCTGTGCCTCACACAGGCCGACGGCGGCTCGATCAGCCTGTTCGGCCAGAGGGTCACCCGGATGCCGCGTGAGCTGTACCGCCGCATCGGCGTCGTCTTCGACAGCGCCAACCTCTACGATGAGATCACGGTGGTCGGCAACCTGCAGTACGCCGCCGCCTCCTTCGGCGCGCCCCGCTCCCGGGTTGACGAGGTCATCGAACAGTTCGGCCTGGGGCCGCACCGCAACAAGAAGGTCCGCCACCTCTCCAAGGGGCTCAAGCAGCGGACCGCCATCGCACGAGCCATCATCCACAACCCGGAGCTGATCATCCTCGACGAGCCCACCACGGGCCTGGATCCCGACGTGGCCCAGGAGGTGCGGGGCATCCTCGCCGACCTGTACCGGTCCGGCAAGACCCTGCTCCTCATCAGCCACATCATGCAGGAGGTGGAGCAGCTCTGCTCGCGGGTCGCCATCATCAAGGACGGCCGGATCGCCGTGATGGGATCCGTCTCCGAGCTGCGGGATCAGTTTGCCAGCGAGCTGGTGCTGAAGGTGCGGGGCAACCCGAAGCCCGTGCTGGACGAGGCCGCGCAGCTGGGTCTGCGGGTCGTCCACCATTCGGGCGACTCCGCGCAGCTGGCCGGCGCCCCGGCCCAGGTGTGGACCGCACTGCGCCAGTTGCTCAGCCGGGACCCTGATGCGCAGGGGATTAAAGAGGTGCATGCCGCCGGTCCTTCATTGGAAGAGGTCTACATTCGGGTGGTGAACGGTCCGTGAACATCGTCGTGCGCAGCCTCTCCCTGGAGGTCACGAAGGTCTTTGCAAGCCCGACCCTGATCGTGCTGCTCCTGAGCCCCGTTACCGCCGCATTCGTCATCTTTCTGCTCTTCCCCGACAGCCCCAGCCTGGTCAACCTCTTCCTCCTGTTCAATATCTACATCATCACCGTCATGAACACGAGCCTCTCAATCGTGCATGAACGGGAGACGGGCACGCTCACGGCCATGGCGGTGACGCCGCTGGACCTGCGCCTCGTGCTGGCCACCAAGGCGGCCGTCTCAGTGGGCTTCTCCCTGCTCACGACCCTCGCCATCACCTACCTGGCCGCACGCAACATCCCCGCGCTGATCGAACCCGGCCGGCTCGCCGTGGTGACCGGGGTGGCGCTCATGACGGCGCTGCTCTTCGCGGCCGTGGCCGTCATGATCTCGACATTTTCCGCCACCGTGAAGCAGGTGGAACAGGTCGGCACCGGCGTCATCATGGGGCTGCTCCTCGTGCTCATGCTGCCATTCGACAGGCTGCCCGACGCGCTGCAGCAGGCGCTGAGCTGGCTGCCCATCCTGAATGCGCGGTTCTTCCTGGATGCCGTCCTCGCCCCCTCCTTCTCCCCGGGCCCCGGCCAGTGGGCGCCCATCGCCGTCAATCTGGCCATCGGCCTGGCGCTGGTCTCGGCCGCCATCACCTGGTTCCGGGCCAAGTTTCTGCGCTAGGCTCCGGGGGACGACGCCGGAGGTTGATAACCCCCGATCGGTCGATTCAGAGTCGCCCGACTGATCTGGACATTCTGTCTAAACTAATTGTAATATAAAACATAGCCATCGGGATGGTTATGCCTGATGGAGGCTGATGTGATGAGGCTCAGCAGCTACGTCATCTTTGTCCCCATGGAGCGCACGGGTGAAACCGTTCTGGTCCACGGCATCTCGGGCGCAGTCGACCGGGTCAGCAACGAGTGGGCGCGGAACATGCGGGCCATGCGGTGGGACCTCTTCTCGGAGCAGGACCTGGCCGACATGATGCGCCGCGGCTACATCACGGAGAAGACCGTCGAGGAAGAACGGGAAACCGCCATCCGCATCGGCCGCCGCCTGCGCGAGAAGGCCATGCGCAGCGCCAGCTTCATACTGATGCCCACCATCAAGTGCAACCTCGGGTGCGACTACTGCTTCCAGAACTTCCTGCGCACCGACGGGGCGGACACGCCGTCGGTGGATACCCGGATGGTGGACGCCGCCTTCGCGGCGATGGCTGAACTGCAGGCCCGCCGGGGGGCCAGGGTCGATCGCATCCTGCTGTTCGGCGGCGAGCCGCTGCTCGCGGAGAACCGCCCGGTGCTCGAGCACTTCTTCCGGAAGGGAGCGGAACTCGGCTACCGGTACGAGGCCGTGACCAACGGCACCGAACTGCACCACTACCGGGACTACCTGGGCCCCGGGAAGCTGGAGTGGGTGCAGATCACCCTCGACGGCCCGCAAGAGGTCCACGACCGGCAGCGCTGGGCCCGCAACGGGCAGGGCACGTACTGGCAGATCAAGCGCAACATCGACATGGCGCTGGAACAAGGCGTCGCGGTCTCGCTGCGCATGAACGTGGGCTGGCAAAACCGCGAGGCCATTCGGGAACTGGTGGCGGAGTTCGACCGGTACGGATGGCTCAGGCACGGGCAGTTCCACCCCTACTGCGCCCCCATCCGCGGGGAGGGTGGACAGCAGGAGTCCACCAGGCTACAGCGAGCCGTCATCCGGCTGGTCAGGGAGATGAACGCCGCCTACCGCCCCCGCTACGGTCGCGACGTGGTCGCCATTTCCGGCGGCGTCGTGCGAACGAAGATCTCACGGCTCCTCGCGGAGCAACCGGTCTCGGCGCTCACACCCGCATACTGCGGCGCACACCTGAACATGTTCGTCTTCTCGGCGGACGGAGACATCTACACCTGCTGGGAGGGCATCGGCGTGCCCTCCGCCAGGGTGGGGCGCTTCTGGCCCTGCCTGGAGCTGGATGAGGAGAGCCTCAGCCGCTGGTTTGAGCGTCACAGCCTGAACATCCCCGCCTGCCAGAAGTGCCGCTACATGTTCTTCTGCGGCGGCGGCTGCGGGATCCATGCCTTGGAGCACAATGATGAGTTCTTCAGCTCCTACTGCAACGGCTTCGCGGAGCTGTTTCGCGGCCACGTGGAACAGGCGATTGCGCAGCTGGACGACCTGGAGGGCGTGCCCATCCACCAGGAGCTGGGCTACTCCGGCGTCTGAATCCGCCCGTCCTGCCGACAACCTTGCGACGGGCGCCGTGCGGCGCAACGTCGCAAGTTGTGCCATCCGCTCAGACGAGAGGAGGTGACAACGTGGAAGGCCGGGAGCAGTTGACCAGCAAGCGGCACCTGAACGACCTGAGCCTCGAAGCGCTGGAGGCCATGCTGGCTGAGGAGATGGAAGAGCAGGACCTCTTCGGCTGCGGCATCAATTACTTCTGTCGCACCAACAAGGACTAGGCGACCGCAGCCGCGCGCTTCGACGCACACGGAAGGGGGGGTGACAACATGGAGGGTCGGGGGCACTCGACCAACAAACAGCAGCTGAACAACCTCAGCCTGGAGGCGCTGGAGGCCATGCTGGCTGAGGAGATGGAAGAGCAGGACCTCTTCGGCTGCTTTATCAACTACTACTGCGACGACAACACCGGCAAGCGCTGACCGCAGCCGGAGCGACGGGCTTGCGGCGGCCCCTGGCACGCCGCAAGTCCGCCGCTCCCGCAAAGGGGGGAGGTCCATGGAACGGCCGACCCTGACACGGGGTGTCACCCTGCAGCAGCTCGATCACCAGGGCTTGCCTGCCTACCGGCTGGTGAGCCCTGCCGGCCGGGAGTGGCTGGTCAGGCCCCTTCTCTACCACGTCGCCGTCCACGCGGACGGCACCCGCACGCCGGCCGAGCTCGCGCGCCTCGCCGCCGAGGCCATGCATTCTCCCGTGACCACGGAAGCGGCCGAGAAGGTCATTCGGTGGCTGGCCGCCCATGGGCTCATCGAGGGGGTCGCGGCCTCAGAGATGCCCGAGCCTCCACTCGGCCGCGGATTCGGCCAGGCTCGCCTGCCGCTGTTCAGCGGCCCCGCACTCGCCGCCGCGGCGACCCGGCTGACCTTCCTCTTCCGGCGGAGGTGGGTGGTCCCGCTGCTGCTTCTCTCCGCCGCGGTGCGCCTGGCGCCGTACGGAGCCATCCGCCACATGGGGCTCCTCGAGCGCATCCACAACCCGTGGTCGGTGGTCACCCCCATGCAGGTGGCCGTGCTGGGATCGCTCGCGTTCGCCGTCGGGCTCCTGCACGAGCTGGGCCACGCATCGGCGGCGCACGCGGTGCGCATGCACGCGCGCGAGATCGGCGTTGGCCTGCATATCATCTACCCGATTTGCTACACGAAAGTTGACAACATATGGGCAGGCAGCCGTCAGCAGCGCTTCGTCATCAGCGCCGGCGGCATCTACTTTCAGTTCCTGGCCGGCACTCTCATGTGGGGCTTTTACTTGTTGAAACCGAGCATTCCGGCGGCCCTGCTCGCACTGGGCAATGACCTGTCGGTCGCCTACAACTTCCAGCCCTTCCTCCGTTTCGACGGCTACTGGATGCTGTCACACCTCTTCGGCATCGTCAACCTGGCCAGGCGCGGCTGGGGGCAGTTGGTGGAGTGGATCACCCTGGGCCGGGTGTGCGACAGCTTCCTCCGCGCATACGGCCCCGTGCAGCGCCTGGTCGTCGCCGCCTACGGGCTGGCCAACGCGGCGTTCATCGCCGCCTTCACCTGGGGCCTGATTCGCTGGTCGGGCCTCCTCCTCAACACACTGCCGCGGAATGTGGCACGGGCGATGACCGAAGGATTCACCGGTGAAGACGCCGGGGCGCTGTTCCAGGCCGTGATCTGGTCGGTGCTGATGGTAAACGTCGGCCGCCGGCTGTACAGGTGGCTGAGGCCGATGCTGCGAAGGCAGGTGGCGCGCCATGTGGCGTGAGTGGTTGGAACCCGCGGGGCTCACCCGGGAGCCCGACATCGTGGAGCGCCGGTACCGGGAGGAGGTCCTGGGCGAACTCCGGGCGATGGGGATCGGCCCGGACCTGGTGCCCAACGCCGGCCCCACCGAGGGCGGCTACATGCTCTACCCCTACCTGTTCCACGGCTGCTTCCCCGAGGTCGATCTGACAGCCTTCCGGGAGCTGGGCATCATCGCCCGCATCTACCTCTCCCAGGTCATCCTCGTTGACCAGCTGCTCGACGGCGACGTGGCGGCGCGCCGCGAGCACTGGCTGGCTGCACAGTGGCTGCTGCAGGAGGCGAACCGCCGGCTTCAGCGCCTCTTCCCGCCGGACTCGCCGTTCTGGGCCGACCACACCGCGATCTGGCGGAGCTACTACGCCGCCATGGCCCGGGAGCGCCGCCACACCGGCCGCCCCATCCC
Source organism: Symbiobacterium turbinis (assembly GCF_055383075.1). Lineage (NCBI taxonomy): Bacteria > Bacillati > Bacillota > Clostridia > Eubacteriales > Symbiobacteriaceae > Symbiobacterium > Symbiobacterium turbinis. The sequence goes on along the minus strand of NZ_AP042433.1, from coordinate 3,347,584 downwards.
GTATCCCCGGGAGGAGTTCTTCCAGACCACGGCCGGCATCTTCGCCCCCGCGAAGCTGATCACCTCCGCCCTGGCGACCCTGGCGGGGCAGCGGGCGCTGCTGGCCGCCCTCCACGAGGCGCAGGACCTGTTCGCCGTCATCGACCAGATGGTCGACGACCTCGATGACTGGCGGGTCGACCTGCGGAACCGGCGGTACAGCCACTTCCTCACCGGCGCGCTGGAGCGGTGTGCCGCCAGAGACCCTGAGGCGGTCACGGAACAGGAAGTGGCCGAAGTCATCTTCATGCAGGGGTACTACGAGGCGTTTGCAGCGTTCGGCACGCAGCTCGTTGAAGCGCTGGTTGACCGAGCGGCTCGCCTGGGCGCACCGGGCTGGAGCTGGGCGGTCTCCGCGCTGGGCAACAAACTGACGGGCCGCCTCGCGGCGATGCGCAGGGTGCGCCGGCGCCTGCAGGAAGCCGGCCTCGCCGCGGGGAGCGTGTGAAGAGCCCCGGTTGAAGGAGGAGAGCAGATTGTCGCTGCGTCCGGTTACCCGAAAGATCCTTCCGGTCAACGAACCGTGGGATCCGGACCTGCTGGCCGAGGAGCTTGAAGGCCAGGTGCTCTACCACTGTACGATCAACTTCTGCTGTACCATCAACGAGGGCGAGAACTCGATCCCCTGCGACGAGCGGGCCGTGGCGCTGCCGGTGGCCGGCGTAGCCGCTGCGGCCGGCGCGATTTACTATTTCCGCCGCAGACGGACGCCAAAGCGATAGGAGGAGTACGACCGTGCCCCAGCCTTTCTCCATACGCCACTACTTCCTCCGCCACAAGCGGAAAAGCCTCGCCTTAATGGCGGGTCTGATCCTCTCCATGCTGGTGATCGCCTTCGTGGCCGGCATGATCAGCAGCGTCGATGAAAACGTGCGGCTCGCCCAGTCCTTCATCTCCCGCTTCTCAGTGGTCGACGCCCTCACGCCGGAAGGGATACCGGAAGAGAAGGTCGAGGCCATGCGGTCGCACCCGGACGTCACCGCGGTCTATCCCGTGAGCCAGCTGACGATCCAGGCGCCGCTCCTGGTCGGCACGACCAGCGTCCCGCTCTTCACGCTGGACGCCGGCGACCTGGCGGAGTTTGCCGGCGACCTGAACGTGACCGTGCTGGAGGGGCGGCTGCCCGCCGCGGCGGGTGAGATCGCCGTCTCCCGCCAGATGGCCGTCGGCAAGGGGTGGCAGGTGGGCGACGTCGTGGGCAGCGAGGTGAACGAGGGCCAGTCGCCACGGGGGCGCTTCGAGGTGGTGGGGCTGCTGGGGGATGACCCCTACATCGCCCTGGCGACGACGTACCGCGAGGGCGACGGCGTTCCCGGCTATGCGGTGTTTGCCAGGCCGGACCGGCGGGCAGAGGTGGACGCCTGGCTGGAGAGCGCGATCGCCGTGGAGAACAAGATCGGCGCGCTGACGAAGCGGTCGCTCGACGAGACGCTGCAGGACGAGATGGGGGCGTTCAGCCTGATCCTCGCCCTGCTGACCGCCATCGTCACCATCACCAACACGGTGGTGACGACGCTCCTGGCGTACATCTTCATCTCGCAGCGCCGGCCAGAGTTCGCCCTATACCTGGCCCTGGGCCAGCCGCTCGGGCGGGTGATTCTGCGCGCCCTTACCGAGACCTCGGCCGTGCTCTTCCTGGGCTGGGCCTTCGGCATGGCCTGCACGACGGGCCTCTTCTGGTGGGTCAAGCAGTCGTTCTTTGACCCGCGGGGCCTGGCCTTCACCGTCTTCAACCCGACCATCGTGCTGCACACACTCCCCAGCCCGGTGATGATCACGCTGGTGTTGGCAATCGTGCTGACGCTCATGCTGTCCCGGCTGGACTACATCTCCGTGATTGAGGGGCGGAACTGAGATGCTCGAAGCGAAGAACCTGGTCTATGAGTACAAGGACGGCTCGCAGCGGCTGAGGGTGCTGGACGGGGTCTCGCTCAGCCTGCAGGCGGGGAAGAGCCTGTGCATCGTCGGCCCGTCGGGCTCGGGGAAGTCCACCCTGCTCTACCTGCTCGCCGGACTGCGGGTGCCGGCCAGCGGCAGCGTCCTCTTCCGCGGCCGGCCCCTGGAGGCGATGAGCAGCAAGGAGCGGGCCCGGCTGCGTGCCCGGGACTTCGGGTTCGTCTTCCAGCAGCACTTCCTGGTCAAGCACCTCACCGTCATGGAGAACATCTTCGTCTCCGCCCACAAGCCCAACCGCGACACGCTGGCCTATGCCCGGAACCTGGTGGAGCGGCTGGGACTCGGGGGGCTGGAACACCGCTTCCCGGCGGAGCTCTCGGGCGGGCAGCGCCAGCGGGTCGCCCTGGCCCGTGCCCTGGTCAACCGCCCGGCCATCCTCTTTGCCGATGAGCCCACCGCTTCGCTGGACCCCGACTCCAGCGCGAACCTCATGCAGCTGCTGCGGGAAGTGCGGGGCGAGACGGCCCTGATCATGGTCACCCACGACACACGCCTCCTGGACCAGTTCGACCGCACGGTCGAGCTGATCGATGGGAAGCTGCGCCAGGTGGCCAAGCGGGTCAGCTAGCTCTTGACCCATGGCAAAACAAACGGCTACAATATGGTTAGAAAGCTCGATGGTGGAGAGAAGGAGAGCCATCGGCAGCCTGGAGGAGCCGCGCGCTCGGCGGCCCCTCCGGTTCGCCTGTGGTCTCTCCTTTTTCCATTGTCGTGAGGGGGTGCGTCATGAACCGAACTGACATGATCCAGCGCCTGGCCTCAGAGACCTTCGATCTGCTCGTGGTCGGCGGCGGCATTACCGGTGCCGGCATCGCCCGCGAGGCCGCTCTGCGGGGGCTGAAGGTCGGTCTCGTGGAGGCCAACGACTTCGCCTACGCCACCAGCAGCCGGTCCACCAAGCTCATCCACGGCGGCCTGCGCTACCTGAAGAACTTCGAGTTCCGCCTGGTGCGGGATTCTGTGGTGGAGCGGCAGAACCTGCTCGTCATGGCCCCCCACCTGGTCAAGGCCACCACCTTCCTGTTCCCGGTCTACGAGGGCGATCCCGACCCGCTCTGGATGCTGCACATCGGGCTGACCCTCTACGACTGGTTCGCCGGCAGGAGCAACCCGATTCCGCACAGGATGCTGAAACCCGGACCGCTGCGAGAGCGGGAGCCCTGGCTGCGTGCCGACCAGCTGAAGGGCGGGGCCCTCTACGCGGACTGCCGCACCGACGACGGCCGCCTCACCCTCGAGGTGATCCAGTCCGCCGCCGGCCACGGGGCCGCGGTGGCCAACTACGTCCGCCTGACCGCGTTCCGGAAGGACGGCAGCGGCCGGATCGTCGGTGCGACGGTGCAGGACCAGCTCACCGGCAGCACCTTCGACGTGCGGGCGTCCCGCGTGGTGGCCGCGGCCGGCCCGTGGGCCGACGCGGTGCGCCGCCTGGATGATCCCGGCGCCCCTGCCCTGCTGCGCCTCACCAAGGGAATCCACCTGGTGGTGCCCCACAGCCGGCTGCCCATTCAGCATGCGGTGGTCATGCGGGGCCGGGACGGCCGCATGATGTTCGCCGTTCCCTCCGGCAACTGCACCTACATCGGCACCACCGACACCGACCACAGCGGCGACCCCGCCGCGTTCTCCATCACCCCTGAGGACGTGGACTACGTGGTGGACGCCGCCCGCCGGCTCTTCCCGGAGACGGGGCTGACGAGCGAGGACATCATCGCCGGCTGGTCGGGCTTCCGGCCGCTCCTGAAACCTGAACAGGAGGCGGACCCCTCGGCCGCCTCCCGCGACTACAAGCTCTTCCACAGCCCCTCCGGGCTGGTGACCGTGGGCGGCGGCAAGCTCACCGCCTTCCGCTCCATGGCCAGCCACATCGTCAACGAGGTCTTCCCCGCCACCCGGAGCAGCGCGCATCTGGCCGCCAGCACGGCCCCGCTGCCCGGCGCGCAGGGCGGGCTGCCTGACGAGCAACTGAAGGGCCGGCTGGCCGCGGAGATCGGCGGGGCCGGCGACCTGGTGGACCTGCTGGCCGACCGGTACGGGGCCGCCCTGGCCCAGGTGGCCGCCGAGGCCCGCAGCATCGCGTCTCCCGACCCGGAACTGCGCTGGCGCCTGGCCCAGGCCCGCCACGCGGTGAAGGCCGAGATGGCCGTACACCTGCTCGACGTCGTGCGGCGGCGCACCGACCTCATGCTCTTCACGAAGCACAACGGGCGCCCCTACCTGCCGGCCCTGGCCGACGAGATGGGCGCCCTGCTGGGGTGGACGGAGGAGCGGAAACAGGCGGAGATCGCCGCCGCCGAGCGGGAGATGGATGCCATGTTCGCCTGGAAGCAGGTCAGCGCTCGATGAGCCGGCCCCTGGCGTAGGTGCGGAACACCTTCACGATCTCCACCGACACGACCTGGCCCGCCAGGTGACCGGCCTCAGCCACGTCGATGACGTAGCCGTCCACCCGGGCGATGCCGTCTGCCGCGTTGGTGGCGTGGGGCTCGTCGATGCGCACCTGCAGCACCTGGCCCGCGGAGACCGGCAGGGCCTTGGCCTCCACCTCCTCGCGGGTGCCCAGGGCCTTCAGGCTCCAGGTTTCCGGGTGAATGGCGCTGTTGCCGCGGATGTAGATCGTGCGGGCCAGCTCCTCCTCGAGGGCCCGCAGGTTGGCCCCGCCGGGGCCGATGAGCAGGGCGGCCACCGTGGGGTGCACCTCCATCAGCAGGGCCTCGCTGGAGGACTGCTTCATAATCCGCCGGATCTCCGCCCGCACCCGGTGGGCCATGGTCTCCTCGCTGAACACCTTCCCCCTGCCCTCGCAGTGGGGGCAGGGCCGGGTGAGCGCCTCGTCGAGGTTCTGGCGCGACTTCTTGCGGGTCATCTCCAGCAACCCCAGCTGGGTGAGGCCCAGGATGTTGGCCCGGGTGCGGTCCCGCTTCAGCTCCTCCTCCAGGGCCTGAATCACCTGCTGCTGGTGGTCGGCCCGGTCCATGTCAATGAAGTCGATGATGATGATGCCGCCGATGTCCCGCAGGCGCAGCTGCCGGGCGATCTCCCGGGCGGCCTCCAGGTTGGTCTTGAAGACGGTATCGGCCAGGTTGGTGGAGCCCACGAACTTCCCGGTGTTGACGTCGATGGCGGTCAGCGCCTCGGTCTGGTCGATGATGATGTAGCCCCCGCTCTTCAGCCAGACCCGCTTGCGCATGGCCTTCTCGATCTCCATCTCGACGCCGTAGTAGTCGAAGAGGGTCTGGTCGCCGCGGGTGTACAGCTTGATCCGGTCCCGCAGGGCCGGCGCGTGCAGCTCCACCACCTCGGCGGCGGTGTCGTACGCCTCCCGCTGATCCACCAGGAACAGGCTCACCGTGTCGTCCAGCACATCGCGCACCAGCCGGTGGATCAGGCCCTGGTCGTGGTGAACCAGCGCAGGCGCCTTCGCCTCCCGGGCCCGGGCCGCGATCTACTGCCAGTGGCGCGCCAGGAACGCGGCGTCGTGGGCCAGCTCGTCCTCGCCGGCGCCTTCCGCCACCGTGCGCACGATCAGCCCCATGCCCTCGGGCTTGACCGCCTGGGCGATCCGCTTCAGCCGCTCCCGCTCCTGCTCGTCGGTGATGCGCCGGCTGATCCCGATGTAGTCCACCTGCGGCATCAGGACCAGGAAGCGCCCCGGCAGGGTGATGTTGCGGGTGACCCGGGCCCCCTTGGTGCCGATGGGCTCCTTGGCCACCTGCACGAGGATGTCCTGACCGGTCCGCACCAGCTCCTTGATCGTCGGCCGCCTCCCGGCGCGGGGCGAGCCTTCCTCCCCTTCCGGGTCCTCCCGGCCGGGCTGGGCGTCGTCCACGTAGAGGAACGCGTTGCGTTCCAGGCCAATGTCGACAAAAGCTGCCTGCATGCCCGGCAGCACGTTCTCGACCTTGCCCTTGTAGATGTTGCCCACCAGGCGCTGGTGAACGGGCTGCTCGATGTAGAGTTCAACCAGCTGGCCGTCTTCCAGCACGGCGGCGCGGGTCTGATCGATGTCGACCGTGACGAGTATCTCCTTGCGCATGAAAAAAGCCCCTTCTCTCTTGGGGATGGCTGCCTCTGGGGGATAGTATCCCAAATGTATTGGGATTTCTTCTCCCGGGCCGCTGACTCCTGCACGAAGGCGGCTGAGGAACGGGCACAGCCCTCCGGCCCTCCCCGGCGGGCTGTGCCCGTTCGTATTGTCTAGTAACTCCGCTCCACCACGACGGTGTAATCCAGCGCCAGGATCACCGCCGCGCTGAGGGCGGTGAGCACCGGCAGGATCAGGGCGAAGACCACCGCGCCGCCCACCGGCAGGTTGAGGATCTCGTAGCCCTTCGGGTCCCGCACGATGATGCGGTTGACGTTCCCCTCGTGCAGGATGCGCTTCAGAGTCTCCACCAGGTCCCTGCCGCTCACCTTCATCTCCTCGGTGAAGTAGCCCCTGGGCGCCTGCTCCTCCTCCAGCTGGATCGCCGCCGCCACCGCGTCCCAGCCGTTGGCCTCGAGAACCTCCCGGGCCCGGGCGTAGGAGATGTTGAAGCGGTTGCGCAGTAGGTCCATCTTCTCGAGCTTCTCCCGTTCCTCCATGAGCCGATCCCTCCTCTCTGGCGTCTGATCCAGATCGCCGAACCCAATGGGTAAGACGTCGGTTCCCGGCTGGTTCCTTCAGTCAGCCTCCACCTTTCGGCCCACAGCCAGCAGCGCCCGCCTCCGACGGAGACGGGCGCTGTCACGTCTGCCTGCCTACAGCGACCAGGGCTCCACGCACTCCCCGGTCTCGGGGTCGCGCCGGTAGAGCATGAGCCGGTGGGCGCGCACCAACGCGACCCCCGCCAGGTCGGGCGAGAGCTGCGCCAGCCCCGCCACCACCTCCTCGGGCCGCAGGTTGCCCTTGGAGCCGGTCTGCACCAGCGCCCGCAGCTCGCCGGGCCCCTCCACCGCCAGCGCGTACACCTGGGGGCGGATGTTGACCGGGCGCGGGCCGGTGCGGCCCTCCCGGGTCACCACGACCTCTTCAGCCTCCAGAAGCCGCGCCACGGCCGCCTGCAGGGCCGCCTCGTCGGCGCCCTCCAGCGTCAGGCGGTACGCTGCCGCGTTGATCTGCGCCATCAGCGACTCGCCGCTTTCGGGAGCGGGGCGGGCTTCCAGCAGCCGCACGTCTGCCGGCAGAGCCCCGTTGGCCCGGGCCAGGAACTCCTCCGGCTCCACCGGCTCGGTCAGGTCCACGTCGATGAACTCGCCCTCACTGCTTGTCCCCGTGGCCAGGGCAGATGCGTAGCTGATGCGCGGGTGCGGGTTGAAACCCTGGGTGAAGGCCAGCGGCAGTTCGGCCCGCCGCAGCCCCCGCTCCACGACCCGCTGCAGGTCCAGGTGCGACAGGAACCGGGCCAGCCCCAGTTTAGCCAGTCGAATCCGTAACCTCAAGTTCGTCCTCTCCCACAAAGCCCGCGGGCTTCAAAGTCGGCAGCACGTCGTAGCGCATGCAGACGCCGCACAGGTCGCAGTTCTCCCACCGGCAGTCCTCCACCTCCAGCTCAGACATGGCCCGCCGGTGGTCGTCGATCAGCCACTCCCGGCTGATGCCGGGCGAAAGGTGGTCCCAGGCGAACCGCTCCCCGTAGCCCTTCTTGCGGTAGGTGTAGAAGTCCACGTCGACGCCGCTCTCGGCGCACGCCCGGAGCCACAGGTCGTAATCGAACTGCTCGTTCCAGCCGTCGAACCGGGCCCCCATCTGCCAGGCCCGCAGCACGGCATCGGCCACCCGCCGGTCGCCCAGCGAGAGCAGCGCCTCGATGTGGCTGACATCGGGATCGTGGTACTTGTACTCAATGCGCCGGTCCTTAAGGAAGCGCTTGATATACTGCTGCCGCCGCTTGGCCTCCTCCAGGGTCACCTGCGGCTCGAACTGAAACGGCGTGTGCGGCTTGGGCACGAAGACGGAGACCGAGATGGTCACCCGCACCTTGCGGGCCTCCTGGCGGCCCAGTTCCTCCTCCGCGATCTCCAGGGCCCAGTGTCCCTTCTCGGCGATCGCCTCCAGGTCGGCATCGGTCTCGGTGGGCAGGCCGAGGATGAAGTAGAGCTTCACCGCCCGGTAGCCGCTCTGGAAGGCCGCCCGCATGGCGTCGCGGATGTCCCGGTCTGAGACGGTCTTGTTGATGACCCGGCGGATGCGGGCTGAGCCCCCTTCGGGTGCGAGGGTGATCGAGCCCTTCCGCACCTTGCTCACCGCGTCGGCCACGGCCACCGAGAAGGCGTCCACCCGGGTGGAGGGCAGGGTGACGTTCACGCCGTCGCACCGGAGCTCGTCCGACAGCCGGCCCACCGTCTGCTGCACGTCGGTGTAGTCGGCCGTGGAGAGCGAGACCAGCGAGAGCTCGCTGTACCCGGTGTTGCGCACGATCTCCCGGGCCAGCCGCTGCACTTCCTCGGGCGAGCGCTCCCGCACCGGGCGCGTGATGTAGCCCGCGTGGCAGAAGCGGCAGCCGCGCGTGCAGCCCCGGAAGACCTCCACCTGCGCCCGGTCGAAGACGATCTGCGTGTTGGGCACCACGGGGCGGGTGGGGTAGTCGATGCTGTCCAGATCCTTCACCGTTGCCCGGTCCACGACCTCGGGCACCCCGGGCTCGGTGGGACGGTACTCCCTGATCGTGCCGTCGGGATTGTAGGACACCTCATAGAAGCCCGGCACGTAGCAGCCGGTAATGCCCGCCATGCGCCGGAGCAGCTCCCGCCGGTCCCTGCGCCCCTCGTCCCGCCAGGCCTTGTAGGTGTCGAGGATCTCGTGGATGACCTCCTCGCCGTCGCCCAGCACCGCCACGTCCAGGAACGGGGCCAGCGGCTCGCAGTTGAAGGCGCAGGGGCCGCCGGCGATGACCAGCGGGTGCTCGGCGGTGCGCTCCGCAGCCAACAGGGGCACCCCCGCCAGGTCCAGGCAGGTCAGCAGGTTGGTGTAGGTCAGCTCATAGAGCAGCGGGAAGGCGATGATGTCGAACTCGCCCACGGGCGTCCAGCTCTCCAGCGTGAAGAGCGGGATCCCCTCGGCCCGCATCTCCGCTTCCATATCGGTCCACGGGGCGTACGCCCGCTCGCAGCAGGCGTCGTCCCGCCGGTTGATCTGGTGGTACATGATGAGCGACCCCAGGTGAGACATGCCCACCTCGTATGCGTCGGGGAAGGTCCAGGCGACCTTGACGTCTATCTTGTCGTGATCCTTCACCACGGCGTTCCACTCGCCGCCGGTGTAGCGGGCGGGCTTGGAGACCCGGGGGAGCACGCGCTCGATGCGCTCGCGCAGGGCCTCTGTCATGCCGTCACCCCTTTTCTCGTCTGTGATTGCGGTCACCTAAGCTAGATGTTACGCGAAAGCGGCGAGTAAGTAAACGGCGGGGTTACAGATCCAGCACCTCCTCCACCGTCGCCCGGGGCCCCAGGGCCTGAAACGCGTCCATGATCTCCGCCTCGTGCAGGGTGCCCACAGGCAGCAGCGACCGGTCCACCACCAGGACCAGGTGGTACCGTCGGGCGGAGAGCCGCTCCAGCACCTCGCCGATGCGGGTTCCCTCCACGACCACGAGGGTGCCGCCCGGAATGAGCCGCTGCCGGGCCATCCACCGCCGCTTGTGCAGAAACTGCCGGTACGAACGGAACACCGTCTCATCCCCTTCCGCCACCGCGCCCAGCGCGAGAAACAGGCCGCCCACCAGGGGCGTCAGGAACACCTGCCCGGCGGACGCCAGCACCCCGAGCGCGGCGGCCAGCATGGCCGCGCCCGAGAACAGGCCGAGGCGTGCCATCCACACCGTGGTAGGCCGGTACCCCCAGCGCTGGGCCAGGAGGCCGCGCAGGGCGCGCCCGCCGTCCAGGGGCAGGGCGGGAATCAGGTTGAAGAAGGCCAGGTTGGCATTCACCTGAAAGAAGAAGCGCACCAGCGAGGGGTCGAACAGGGCGTCGCCCATCAGGAAGCTGGCCAGGCCGGCCAGCAGAAACGACTGCGCCGGCCCGGCCAGGGCGACGGAGACCTCAGACTGGGGATCGGTCTCCAGGGACGGATCGAGCCGGGCCATGCCGCCGAAGGGCGTCAGCACCAGCGAGTCGATGTCCACCCCCAGGAGCCACGCCACGATGAGGTGGGCCAGCTCGTGCGCTGCCAGCGAGCCGAGCAGAATCAAGGCCTCCAGGTAGTACCCACTCACCGCGGCGATGAGCAGGGCCAGCAGAAACAGCCAGTGCACCTCAACCCGCACCCCTGCCACACTGCCGATCCTCAGGGACGGATTCCCTCCACACACTGTGCTTGCCCGCCCATCTCCACCCCTCCCCCCGGAGTCTATGGACGGGCCCCGCCCTTCATGCTGGCTCCGGACAGACAAAAGCGAGGCCCCCCGTGCGGAAGCCTCGCAAAAACGCGCAGTTTTCGTCTCTTCTGCTCTTTAGTTGGCTGCGGCCAGGTGCAACGTGTTCGTGTTCAGGTCCTCGATTGCTCCGCTACCACGGCGGAGGGCACGATAACCCGCTACCCGACCTCCCAACGCCGCCTTCATGTACTCGCAGGCGACCGCCGGATCGACGGTGTAGCCGCAAGTGTAGCAATCGATCGCAGCAAAGCCCTCTTCAGGATAGGTGTGAATCGAAAGGTGCGATTCTGAAAGGACCAGGACGCCAGTGACGCCCTGAGGGCTGAACTGGACGAAACTCTCACCGACCACCGTGGCTCCGCACTTGGCTGCGGCTTCGTACATGATTTCCTTCAAGAACTCGATGTCGTTCAGCTTCTCGAAGGCAACCTCGCGCAGATCCATGGTGACGTGGCGGCCATAGGTCGAGTAGGCCATGGTAGAACTCCCCCTTCGGCAATCATTTCTAGCCCTCTCAAGCTAGACGGGACCATCGTCACGCCAACGGGGGAAAAGTCGGGCACAGCCCCAACCCTTTAAGGCGTGCTAGGTTCCTACGGTTCCACAATCCTGTGTTGAGACGATCTCAACCTCCAGATCAACGTGGCCCGGCCTGTCAGGCCCGTGCAATAGCACGGATTGTAAAGCACAAACCGCAGAATGTCAAGGCCAGAAATCGCCACGCCGTCTCATCTGAGTCGTCACCCCACCAGTTGGAGTGGCAACCTATCACAATATATCGCGTTCCGCCCCCGCCCGCAAGGGTCAAGGAGACAAATTCTCCGCGATTCGCGCGAGCGGTGCAGCGTTTGCCTGTATGAACGGTCGCCGATGCGCCGAGACTAGTTGGGGAGGTGAACGCGATGGCCAGTCAGCAGATCCGCTGCACCGTCAGCAGCTGCTACTACTACGGCGCCGGCGACAACTGCGTGGCCGAGGAGATCATGGTCCGCAGCAACCCCGCCACGCTCGGAAACGCCAACATGGAAGTTGGCGCCATGGGCGTTGAGGCGCGGACATCCAACCACACCCTGTGCGAAACCTTCATTCCCCAGGAGCGGGGACCTAAGCCGGGCATCCGCCGCATCGAGCGGTAACGCCAGCCAGACGGGGGGGGGATTTGCCATGGCACGCAGACGCTCACTGCTCTCCGACGAGACCAAGATGTACCTCGCACGTCTGCAGGGCGCCGGCGACCGGGTGCAGCCAGGCGACTACGGTCAGCTTACCTCCAGGGAAGCAGGGAACATGGTCAAGTACGCCATCATGGCAGCCCAGCAGGCGCTGGCCGGCCAGACTCCGGATCCTTCACGCAGCACATGAAGGAAGGGGGGCGACAGTCCCCCTTCCTTTCCTTGGTGAACGCCAGTGCAGGCCCCGCTCCCGTTCGCCCTCGCCGGCGCTGCTCCCCGGCAGCGGAACGAACGGCGGTCGGGGCCCGCACGCGATGACACTTCGGTCAGGTCCCGCCCCGCAGCCCCCGAGTGGTGGGGTTGACCTGCGGGCAGAAACGGCCTACTCGGGCAGTAGCACGGCGTGGAGGCTGCCGGGTCCGTGGACGCCGATGCTCAGGTCGTTCTCAATGTCTGCGCTGCGGCTGGGGCCGGTGATCAGCACCAGCGATGAGGGCAGCTCCCCCGCCTCCCCGACCCGCCTCACGGCTTCCGCCAGCGAGGGCAGCAACTGGTCCGGGCGGATCAGGGCGATGTGCACGGGGGGCAGCAGGCTGACCAGGCGCCCCCGGCCGGGTCCGGAGCTGAGCAGCAGCGTGCCCGTCTCCGCGACCGCCCAGTTGACCCCCGTGATCCCCGCAAGGGCGCGGGCCGCCAACTGTTTCGCATTCCAGCCCGGCGTGGCCTGCTGCCCAGCCTCCGGCGCGCTCTGCCCCCAGATCGCCAGGTCCAGGCCGGCGGCCTCCAGTGCGTCACGCAACCCCAGCGCTGCGACCACCGGGGCGTCCCAGGCCACCACCACCGGGCGATCCCCGCCGGGGGCCGGAGCACCAGCTCCGGCGACCTCGGCCTCCGCGCCTCCGCCCCTTGCCCCCCGGTCCTCCGGCAGCCCGGCCAACGTGGCCGCAACGCGCACCACGTACTCGCCGGCATCCGCCCGCGAACCGGCCCGGTAGGCGGTGCCGCCCAGCTTTTCCAGCTCCCGGGCGAACCGCTCCCAGAGGGCGTCCACCCCCCAGTCGGGACAGACAGGAGGCAGCGACCGGGCACTCGCCCAGCCCGCGCGCCCGGTCATGGGCCGATCCCGCCCTTTGCGGCGGGCCAGGGCTGTCAGGAACTCCTGCTCCGTCATCCGCGCCCCACCTCCCTCCCGGGCTGATCCGGCCCCTGCGCCTCCGCCGTCCGGGACCGTGCTTCCGCCGGCCGGGACGACCCCGCTACACGCCGGGTGGGCTCAGCGGCCAGGTCCCGCCAACGCTCCCGGAAGGAGCGCCGGGCCAGCACAGGAACCTGCCGGCCAGCGGCCCAGGCGGCGAGGGGGCCGGGGCCCCGCTCTGACCAGTGGCCGTCGCCGCCGAACTGGCCCCGCTGCAGCCACCGGGCGAGCCGGCCGCTCAGCCGGTAGGTCCACGGGCGGCGCCAGGCCCAGGCCACCAGCCGCATCGCCAGCCGCTCCCCGGCGCCGCTGCGGCCCGCGGCCACGTGCTCCTCCCGCAGGCGCACCAGCATGTCGTGCAGGGGAATGCCCACAGGGCAGACCTCGTCGCAGGCGGCGCAGAGGCTGCTGGCCATCGGCAGGTCAGACCACTCGGCCCGGCCGGCCAGCAGCGGGGTGATCACCGCGCCGATGGGGCCGCTGTAGACCCCGCCGTAGGCGTGCCCGCCGATCTGCCGGTAGACCGGGCAGACGTTGAGGCAGGCCCCGCAGCGGATGCAGGTGAGCACCTGCTCGTACGCGCTGCCGAGAAGCTGCGAGCGCCCGTTGTCCAGGAAGATCACGTGGAGCTCCTCCGGGCCGTCGAGCTCGCCAGGCCGCCGCGGGCCCGTGATCAGGTGGGTGTAGGTGGTGATCTGCTGCCCGGTGGCGCTGCGGGCCAGCAACGCCAGCAGGGGCGAGAGGTCCGCCAGCGTGGGGATGACCTTCTCGATGCCCACGATGGCCACGTGGACCGGCGGCGCCGAGGTGACCAGCCGGCCGTTTCCCTCGTTGGTCACCAGCACCAGCGTGCCGCTCTCCGCCACCACGAAGTTGGCGCCGCTCACACCGATCTCGGTGCGCAGGAACTTCTCCCGCAGCACCCGGCGGGCCACGGCCGTCAGCGTCGGCGTGTCGGTGGGCAGCTCCTGCCCGATCACACGGCCGAAGAGCTCCGCCACCTGCTCCCGGGTCTTGTGAATGGCGGGGATGATGATGTGCGACGGCGTCTCGCCGGCCAGCTGGACGATGTACTCGCCCAGGTCGCTCTCCACCGCCTCGATGCCGGCCCGGGCCAGGACCTGGTTCAGGTGCACCTCCTCAGAGGCCATCGACTTGGATTTGACCACCAGATCGGCGCCGCGCCGGCGGGCGATCTCGAGGACCACCCGCCCCACGTCGTCTGCCGTGCGGGCAAAGTGGACCTGCCCGCCACGCCGTCGGATCTGCTCGGCCGCCTGGCCCAGGTAAAAGTCCAGATGAGCCACCGCATGCTGCCGGATGGCCGCCGCCCGGGCCCGGACCTCCTCGAAGTCGCCCAGGGCGAGCCCCTCCTCGGCGGAGGCCCGCAGCGCCTCCATCGCCTGGCGGCGCATGCGGAAGAGCCGGTCGGTGGTAAAGCGCAGGGCCCCTCGCAAGCGGCCATCGGCTAGGGCGCGGGAGACCCGCTCATCAAATGTCTTCCCACCCAGGCCGCCAGCGGGTTCAGTCGCGCCCGCACCCGGCTTGTTCATCCCAGGCCCACCCCCTCGGCCAGCAGGTTCGCCAGGTGCAGCACCCGCACCCGGGAGCCCAGGCGGCGCAGGCGGCCCTCCAGCTGCATCAGGCATGCCGCGTCAGTCCCCACCAGCAGGTCGGCGCCGGTGGCGTGCAGGTGCTCGATCTTCTCGTCCGCCATCGCCACGGAGATCTCCGGCTGCTTGATGCTGAAGGTGCCCCCGAAGCCGCAGCACAGGTCCTGCCGCGCCATCTCCGCCAGCTCGAGCCCCCGCACCCGCCGCAGAAGGCGCAGCGGCGGCTCGGTCACCCCCAGCACCCGGGCCATGTGGCAGCCGTTGTGGTAGACCGCCCGGCCGCGGTATGCAGCGCCCAGGTCCTCCACCCCCAGCACCTCCACCAGGAACTCGGAGAGTTCATAGGTCCGCGCCGCCACCTGCCGGGCCCGCTCCAGCAGCGCGGGTTCCTCCCGGAAAAGCTCTGCGTAGTGGCCTCGCACCATGCCGGCGCACGAGCCCGACGGGGCCACGATGCATTCGCTGTCGGCGAACGCCGCGAGGTGCGTGCGAGCCAGGGCCTTCGCCTCGGCGTGGAAGCCGCTGTTCCACATCGCCTGGCCGCAGCAGGTCTGCCCCTCAGGGAAGTCCACCTGCACTCCCAGGTGGCGCAGCAGCCGCACGGTGGCCATCCCCACCTCAGGGAAGAGCTGGTCGGCCAGGCAGGTGATGAAGAGGGAGACGCGCATTCCGCCCATCCCCCTACATCCCCGAGGCGCGGCCCGCCTGCGACACGGACGCCGCGCTGGCGCGGGCGCGCACGAGGATGCCGAGCCCCACCAGCAGCAGTCCGGCCAGCACGATGGTGCCGAGGTTTAGCCCGAGGCCGTAGTTCCAGATGTAAGCCAGCGAGCCGGCCAGCAATACATAGTAGGTCATGGGGATGATGGTCTTGCGGATCATCGCCCCCTCCCTGCCGGCAAGGCCCACCACCGCGGACGCCGCAACCACGTTGTGGACGGTGATCATGTTGCCCGCGGCGCCGCCCACCGCCTGTGCCGCCACCACCACCTCTCGGATGGCCCCGATCTGGTCGGCCACGCCCCACTGGAAGAGCGCGAACATCATGTTGGAAACGGTGTTGGAGCCGGCGACGAACGCCCCGAGCGCCCCGATCCAGGGGGCAAAGAACGGCCACGCGGCCCCTGCGGCGTTGGCGGCGGCGGTGGCCAGGGTGAGGGGCATCGACGCCAAGCCTGCGGCGCCGCCGTCAGAGTTGATGAAGACCCGCACCATCGGCACGGCGAAGAGCAGCGCCGGCGCCGCCCCGAGCACCTGCTTGAAGGCCGAAGACCAGGCCCGCCCCACCGCAGGCCGGTTCATGCCGTGGAGCGCCACCACCGCCAGCGAGACAAGGATGAAAATGAAGCCCGGCGAGTAGAGCGGCGTCACCGAGGCTGAGAGGCCGGTGCCGAAAATGTCGCTCCAGCCAATCACGATGTTGCTCAGCGGCGCCTTCAGCCCCACCTGGGGAATCCGCGTCAGCACCAGCAGCGCCGCCACCAGCACGTAGGGCATCCAGGCCTTGAGCAGGGTCATACCGGGCCGCTCCTCGCCCGCCTCGCCTTCCATCGTGCCCATCCAGTCCTTCTCCCACCGGGTCCGCTGCGGGAAGTCGAAGACCTCGTCGGGCACCAGGAAGCCCTTCCGCGCAGCGGTCACCACGATGGCCAGGCCCACGAGCCCGCCGATGAGGGAGGGGAACTCCGGCCCCAGGAAGTAGGCCACCAGCAGGTAGGGAGCGGTCATGGCGAAGGCGGCGAAGAGCGCGAACTTCCATGCCTTCAGGCCCTCAGCGAAGGAGCGGCGCTCGCCATAGAAACCGGTGAGGAAGCTGCTGATGATGAGCGGAATCAGGGTGCCGGCCGCCGCGTGCAGCACCGCCGCCCGCCAGGCAATCTGCCAGAGGTAGTCGGTCCACTGCCCGAAGCCGCCCGCCGCCACGTAGCTCTGCACCATCTCCGTGGTCAGCCCGGTGCTGACCCCCACCAGAATCGGCGTCCCGATGGCGCCGAAGGTCACGGGGGTCGACTGGATGATCAGGCCCACCATGACGGCAGCCGACGCCGGAAAGCCCAGGGCCAGCATCAGCGGCCCGGCCACCGCGGCGGGCGTGCCGAAACCGGCCGCGCCCTCGATGAAGCTGCCGAAGAGCCAGCCCACGATAATGGCCTGAATGCGCCGGTCGGGGCTGATATCCATGAACCCCCGGCGGATGGTGGCCACGGCGCCGCTCTCCCGCAGCGTGGCCAGCAAGAGCAGCGCGCCGAACACGATGAACAGGATGTCCAGGGCCACCACGACCCCCTGCGCGATGGAGCCGGCCACGCGCAGGACGCTCACCTTCCACACCGTCACGGCCACCACGGCCGTCACGACCAGCGCCAGGGGCATGGCCCGGCTCGCCGGCCAGCGCAGGATGACCAGGAACAGGAATACGGTGACAATGGGACTGACGGCCAGCAACGCAAGTACGCCAGACGACACCAGAGACGCCCCCCCCCTTGCTCGGCCCGACCCTCAGACCCGTGGACGGCCGTGCGCGCGCCCCCGGCAGCCACCTGGTCAGATGGTCAGACCATCGGTCCATCTATATTGGCCAGTCTCCGCCGAATTCCTCCTTTTTCTTATTGTTATTCTTATCACATCAAAGTTCCGCCGGAAGCTTCCTTGCCCGGCACGATAGAATAGGGGCTGAACCCCCCGGGCACGTAGGCTGGGAGGCGTACCACATGTAAGAAAGGGGGGCGACAGGCCCCCCTTCCTTTCCTTGGTGAACGCTATTGCAGGCCCCGCTCCCTCACCTGCCGGACCACCTCGTCGACGGTCTTGCCCGTGGCGTCGATCACCGGGAAGCGATTGCCGTTGGTGTCGTGAATGCCCATGAAGTTGTTGGACATGCCGGTGACCACGGCCGCGCCGACACCCTCCATCTTCCCGGGAGACAGCTTGGTGATCTTGTACCCTTCGGCCCGCAGGGCCTGCTTCACATTCTCAAGGCCGTCTTCCACGGCGATGCGCATCGACACCACCTCCGCACAGGTCTGGTCTGCTCGCAGAGTCACGAGGCCAGAACATAGTCTGCGCGGGGGGCCCGTTTCCATGCCCGCCGCCGGGCGGCAGGATCTGGCTGCCGGCTCAGCGGCCGCCTTCGCGGCCGGACGTCCTGGCCCGGTTCCGGCTTACCTGCCCGGCCGGCGCCCCGAGCTGCGGGTCGTCAGGGCTGTCCATCGCCACCAGCGACGGGGATCCATGGTCCAGGCCCATCGACTGCGCCGCGTCGCCGCGGCTGCCTGCCTGCATCCTCTGGCGTTTCTTCTTCGCCACGGTCCGATTCCTCCTTCTTGCGGGCAGCGGTCCCGCAGGCTTAGTCTGCCCGCTCCCGGGAGAAATCGGCGCATACCGGGGCTATTCTTCGGGCCGGGCGCCCAGCGTCGCCTTCATCGTCAGCCGCTCGCCGTCGCGCACGACCGTCAGTTCAACCTCATCGCCCACCTTGTACTGCAGAATGCGGGCCACCAGGGCGCTGCTGTCGGTCACCTTCTGCCCGTCCACGGCGACGATGACGTCGGCGCTGATCAGGCGGTCGAGCCGGTCATACTCCGCCGAACGCAGGCCGGCCTCCTCGGCCGCCGTGCCCGGAACCACCGACAGGACCACGGCGCCCTCGGCCGCCTCCAGACCCAGCACCCGGGCGTACCACTCGTCCACGTCGCCCAGGTAGACGCCCAGATAGGGCCGCTCAACGGTCTCGCCAGCCATCAGCGTGGGCAGAATCGCCTTGGCGGTGTTGATGGGCACCGCGAAGCCGAGACCGACGTTGCCCGAGAACTGCGACGGCGCCTCGATGGCCGTGTTCACACCGATGACCTCGCCCCGGCTGTTGAGCAGGGGCCCGCCGGAGTTCCCCGGGTTGATGGCCGCATCGGTCTGAATGGCGCCGGGAATGGACGTCGTCCGCTCAACGATCTCGCGTCCCAGCGCGGAGATGATGCCGGCCGTCACGGTGAAGTCGTGGCCGTAGGGGTTGCCGATGGCGATGGCCAGCTCGCCCACCTGCACCTCGTCGGAATCGCCCAGGGTCACGGCCACCAGCGCCTTATCGCCGGGATCCACCTTGAGCACCGCGAGGTCGCTGGTGCGGTCCGTACCGACCACCTGGGCCTGCAAGGTGGTGCCGTCGAGGAACTCCACCGTGATGCGCCGGGCGTTCTCGATGACGTGGTAGTTGGTCAGAATGTACCCCTCCGGGTCCACCACGAAGCCTGACCCGCTGCCCCGGGTGCGGTAATAGCCGAAGCCGCCCTCCACATCCACCGAAACCACCGCCGGGGCCACCCGCCGGTAGATCTCGGGAATGACGCTGGCCCCGACCTCAGCCACCGTCTGGCTGACCGGCTGGATGGAGGTGATCGGCGCGGTCTGCTGGTAGTTCGCCGGCTGCGCGGCGAGATGCTGCTTCATCAGATAGTAGGTGGAACCGCTGCTGACAGCGGCCGAAAGCATCACCAGGGCCACGGCGCCGGCGACAAGCTTCCACCCCCGGCCCCGGCCGCTCTGCTTCTCCCTCGCCCGCGGCTCGAACCGAGGCGGGTCGTACAGCACGGCCGGAGGCGCGGCCGGCTGAGGTGCAGGAATCTCGGGCAGTTCCAGTTCCGGACGGGATTCGGACTGCTGCTCCGAAACGCCCTCCGCTGCCGGCTCTTCCGGATTCGCGTCGGGTTTGGGATCAAACTTATCGTCAAACATGGGCGGCGTCCTCCTTATGCACCCCATTGTCCAATAGCCTGCACTCTCATCTTAGGACGCCCTGCTGAAAGGGAACTGAACGGTTTCTTAAGGGAAGCTAAGAATTTGTCTGCGGGACGGCCGGCCGGTAGATGGGCAGCCACAGGCTGAACGTGGAGCCCTCGCCCACCGTGCTCTCCGCCGTCAGCCGGCCGCCGTGGAGCCCGGCCACCCACGAAGCGATGGCCAGCCCCAGCCCGCTGCCGCCCCGCGACCGGGCCGGATCGGCGCGGAAGAACCGGTCGAACACCCGGGGCAGATCTTCCGGCGCGATGCCCGGGCCGGTGTCGATCACCTGCAGGACGACGCCGTCGCCCTGCCGGCCGGCCCGCACGGTCACCGACCCGCTGGTGGTGTACTTGAAGGCGTTGTCCAGCAGGATCAGGAGGGCCCTGCGCAGCCACGCTTCGTGGCCCAGCACCATCACGCGGTCCAGCGCCGGGGGAAGCTCCAGGCGGAACTCAACCTGGTGCGGCAGGGCCTCGGCCTTGTGGCAGACGTCGCGCACCAGGAGGCCCAGGGAGAGCGGCTCCAGTTCCGGCTTCTGGCCGGCGTCTGCCCGGGCCATGGCGAGCAGCTCCTCCAGCAGCTCCGACATGCGGGCGGCCTCCGCCTTCATGTCGGAGAGGGCTTCGGGGTCCAGCGTGCCCGCCCGCTCCAGGTAGTCGATGTTGCCGCGGATGATCGTGAGCGGCGTGCGGAGCTCGTGAGAGGCATCGGCGACGAACCGCTTCTGGGCGTCCACCGCGGCCGCCAGGCGCCCGTACAGCTCCTGCAGCTGGTCCAGCATGCCGTTGAAGGTGTGCACCAGGCGGCCCACTTCATCGCGGGGACCGCTGTACGGAACCCGGAGGCTGAGGTCCGCCGACTGCCCGATGGACTCCGCCGCGCCGGCCACGCGCTGCACCGGCGCGATCGCCCGTCCCGCCAGCCACCAGGCCACGGCGCCCGTCAGCAGGGCGAAGCCGGCCATTCCCGCGCCCAGGATGGGCCGCAGGCTCGTGAGCACCCGCTCCAGCAGGCGCAGCGGCTGCGCCACCTGCACCCAGAAGACCGGCTGCTCGTTCACGTAGACGGGCAGGGTGTACAGGCGGTACGGCTCACCGTTGACATCCCGTTCGGTGGTGTAGGTGGCCCTGCCCCCCCGCGCCTCCGCCGGCACGGGGAAGGTGCCGAAATCGCTGGACTGCGCGATGACCAGCTCATCGGTGCGCACCAGGATGAAGGTCGACCGGTCCGCAAGGCTCCGCAGCGGGGGGATGCGCCAGAATCGCTGCATGTTCTCCGCCACCCGCCACGCCACGGAGTGGAGCGAGGCATCCACCTCGCGGATGTAGTTCCACTGCAGCGCGCCGTACGTGAGGAAGCTGAACAGCAGCAGGGCGGCCGTCAGCTGGGCCGTGTAGAACAAGGCGAGCCTGAGCCGAAGCGACACGTGTGGCTCACTCCTTCAGGACGTATCCGACGCCCCGCACCGTCTGGATCAGCCGCGGCTCTCCCCCGGCTTCGAGCTTCGACCGCAGGTAGGCAACGTAAACCTCCAGCACGTTGGACTCGCCGGAGTAGTCGTAACCCCACACCTTCTCCATGAGGGTGTCGCGGGTGAGCACCTGGCGCGGGTGCGAGAGAAAGAGGTGCAGGAGCTCGTACTCCTTGGCCGTGAGCGAGATCTGCCGGTCGCCGCGGAACGCCTCGCGGGTGGCAGTGTCGAGCCGGAGGTCGGCGTACTGCAGCACGCGGTGGCCGTCCTCCCCCTGGGCGGCGGCGCCGCGGCGGCTCAGGGCCCGCAGCCGGGCCAGCAGCTCCTCCAGGGCGAACGGCTTGACCAGGTAGTCGTCGGCGCCCAGATCGAGCCCCTTCACCCGGTCGCTCACCGCATCGCGGGCGGTCAGCATCAGGATGGGAAACGTCTCGCCGGCCGCCCGGATGCGCCGGCAGACCTCGAGCCCGTCGACATCCGGCATCATGATGTCGAGCACCATCAGATCCGGCGGCGAGGCGCCGACGATGCGCAAGGCCTCCGTGCCGCTGTTGGCGACGGTGACGTCGTATCCCTCCAGCGCCAGGCTCCTACGCAGGAAGGCGGTGATCTTGGGATCGTCGTCCACCACGAGAACACGGAGCGGCATGCGGAATCACCCCTTTGCGCGCATTTCATCTTTAGTATAGGGGAACCGTTCACCGCTGCGAAAGGGGACGCGAAAACGGGGCCGGAGGGCTGCTTCCCTCAGGCCCCGTTTGTGGCTACTTGCGCCCGGCTTTCTCGATGCTGTGCATCCAGGAGAGCGCCGCCTCCAGAATTCCCTCCGAGAGCGTCGGGTGGTAATGGGGCGTGAGCGCCACGTCCTCCACCTGAGCCCCCATCTCCAGGGCCAGGGCGATCTCGCCGATCAGCTCCGACACCTCGGGACCGACCATCTGCGCCCCCAGCAGGAGCCCGGTCTGACGATCGCCCACCAGCTTGACCATGCCGTCGGACTCGCCCATGGTCAGCGCGCGGCCCACGGCGGCGAAGTTGTACCGGGAGACGACGGGGTCGTAGCCCTGCTCCTTCGCCTGCGCCTCCGTGAGGCCCACGTAGGCGATCTCCGGATCGGTGAAGATCACCGCCGGCACCGTCTGCCAGTCAGCCGCCGCCGGCTTGCCGGCGATGGCCTCGGCGGCCACCCGGCCCTGGGCGCTGGCCTTGTGCGCCAGCATCACCGGCGAGCAGACATCCCCGATGGCGTAGATGTGGGGGACGTTGGTCCGCATCTGCTCATCGACGGGGATGAAGCCCTTCTCGTCCACCTTCACCCCGGCCTTGTCCAGCTGCAGCCCCTCGGTGTACGGCGCCCGGCCGACGGAGACGAGCACCTTGTCCGCCTCGATCTCCTGCTCCCGGCCCTCGCCGTCCTGCACCTTCACCTTGCCGTTCTGCAGGCCCCCCGACGCCCGGGAGTTCAGCATGACGGTCACCCCGAGCCGCCGAAGGCGGCGCATCAGCACGTTCACCAGGTCGGGGTCGGTGCCGGGCAGGAGCTGGCCGGTCGCCTCGATGATGGTCACCTTCGACCCCAGCTTGGCGTAGGCGATCCCCAGCTCCACGCCGATGTAGCCGCCGCCCACGACCACGAACCGGGCAGGAATCTCCCGGAAGGCCAGGGCGCCCCGGGCATCGACGACGTTCTCCCCGTCCAGGGGGAAGAACGGCGGGTTGATGGCCGTGGAGCCCGTGGCGATGATGGCGTGCTTGAAGCCGTAGGCGGCCGTGCCGCCCTCGTTCAGCTCCACCTCCAGCGAGTGGGGGTCGGTGAAGCGCGCCTTGCCGCGCACGACCTCCACCTGACCGGTCTTCATCAATGAGGCCACGCCGGCGGTCAGCCGCTTGATCACCCGGTTCTGCTTCCACTCCTGTGTCTTGGCGAAGTCGACCTCTACGCTGCCCTTCACCACCAGCCCCATATCCCCGGCGTTGCCCACCTTGTGCAGCAGGTCTCCCACCGAGATCAGGGCCTTGGACGGGATGCAGCCATGGTTCAGGCACGTCCCGCCCAGTTCCTCGCTCTCGATCAGGGTCACGTCCAGGCCCAGCTGCGAAGCCCGCTGCGCGGCCACATAGCCGCCGGGGCCCGCGCCAATGACCACCACGTCGGTGCCTGTCTTGATGGAACCCATCACCACGGTTTACATCGCCTCCATCATGAGCAGGGTTGGGTCGCTCAGCAGCTCCGCGATGCGCAGGAGGAACCGGGTGGCCATGCCGCCGTCGATCAGGCGGTGGTCGAAGGAGAGCGCCAGGTGCGCGATCTTGCGGATTGCGATCTCGCGGCCGCGCACCACCGGCCGGTCCGCGGTCTTCCCGATACCCAGAATCGCCACCTCGGGGTGGTTGATGACCGGGGTGAAGAATAGCCCGCCGATGGAGCCCTGGTTGGAGATCGTGAACGTGGAGCCCCGCATCTCCTCCGGCTTCAGCTTCCCCTCGCGGCCGCGGGCGATCAGGTCGTTCATCTCCGCGGCGATGGTGAAGACCGACTTGCGGTCGGCGTCTTTGATGACGGGCACCAGCAGGCCGGCATCGGTATCAAGCGCGAACCCGATGTGGTACGACCTGTGCAGCACGATCTCCTGCGCCTCATCGTCGATGGAGGCGTTCAGGTAGGGGAACTCCCGCAGGGCCACGACGACCGCCTTGATGACGAAGGGCATGAACGACAGCTTGATGCCCTTCCGCGCGGCCAGCTCCTTCACCTGCGCGCGGAAGGCCAGCAGATCCGTCATGTCCACCTCTTCCACTGCTGTAACGTGCGGAGCTGTATATTTCGACTTCACCATCCTTTCGGCGATGACCTTCCGGATCCCTCTCAGCGGGAGGCGCTCATCGCCTGCGGCGGCTTCGGCCGCGGGGGAGGGCGCGCCGGCCTCCGCCGCTGCGGGCGCGGCCGCGCCCGGCTGGGCCTGCGCGGGGGCGATCTGGCCGCTGGCAAACGCGCGCACGTCGTCGCTGGTCACACGGCCGCCGGGGCCGGTGCCCGGCACCTGGTTGATGTCGACCCCCAGCTCCCGGGCCAGCCGCCGGGTGGCCGGGGCGGCCAGGGCGCGGCGTACCGGCGCCGGTTGAGCCGCGGGAGCCGGCGCCGAGGCCGCCGCAGGGGCCTGCGCCGCGGCTGCGGCGGGCGCCGGCACGTCCAAAGACGCCTGCGGCTGGTCCCCGCCCGGCGCTGCGGCGGCCACGCCCGCGGAAACCTCCTCGGCGGTGGGCATGCCGCCCGGCGACCCGTCGTCGAAGATCACCACCACGCTGTGGACCTTCAGGATGTCGCCGGGCTGGCCGAAGAGCTTGACCACCTTGCCGTTCACCGGCGACGTAATCTCCACCGCGGCCTTGTCGGTCTGCACCTCCATGATCGGCTGGTCTTCGGTGACGGTGTCGCCCTCCTTCACCAGCCAGCGCAACAGCTCGGCTTCGTGCAGCCCCTCGCCCACGTCGGGCAGTTTGAACTCGAATGCCATGGTTCCGTGTGCTCCTCTCGCTGCTAGTAGGTCCTGACCGCTTGCATCGCGTCGAGAACCCGGCCGGCGTCGGGGATGTACAGGTCTTCGCTCAGCAGGTAGGGCATCGGGACGTCGAAGCCGCTCACCCGGGCCACCGGCGCCTCCAGGTACTCCAGCGCGTGGTCGTTGATCAGGGCGATCAGCTCGCTGTGGAAGCCGCCGGTCCGGGGGGCCTCGCTGACCACCACGGCGCGGCCGGTCTTCTTCACCGAGCCGATGATGGTGTCCAGGTCCAGCGGGTTCAGCGACCGCAGGTCGATGACCTCAGCCTGCCAGCCGTGCTGGGCAGCCGCCTGCTCGGCCGCCTCCAGCGCCGTGTGCACGTGCACGCCGTAGGTGAGCACCGTCATGTCGCTTCCCTCCCGGACGACGGCCGCCTGGCCCAGGGGCACGGTGTAGTGTCCCTCGGGCACTTCGGCCCGGAACGCCCGGTACAGCCGCTTGGGCTCCATGAAGAGGACCGGGTCGGGGTCCTCGATGGCGGCCAGCAGCAGCCCCTTCGCGTCGTACGGATTCGACGGGGCCACCATCTTCAGACCAGGAATATTCAGGTACCAGTTTTCGATGGACTCAGAATGGTGCTCCAGCGCCTTGATGCCGCCCCACGATGGAACACGCACCACCATGGGGCAGGTGAAGCGGCCCCGGCTGCGGTGGCGGATGCGGGACAGGTGGTTGGCCACCTGCTCGTGCGCCGGCGCCAGGAAACCGTCAAACTGAACCTCCACGACCGGCTTCAGGCCATTGACGGCCATGCCGATGGCGGCGCCCATGAAGCCCGACTCCGCCAGGGGGCAGTCGATCACCCGGTCGGGCCCGAACTCATCGATGAGCTTGTCAGTGGCGCGGAAGACGCCGCCGTTGATGCCGATGTCCTCACCCAGCAGGACCACGCTGCTGTCCTGCCGCATGGCGACGCGCAGGGCGTCGTTGATCGCCTGGATCAGGGTCAGCTTAGCCACGGGCCCCGCCCTCCTTCCTGGCCAGGTAGGCCTTCAGTTCTTCCTTCTGGCGCAGCAGGTTCGGCGTCGGCTCCGCGTAGAGGTAGTCGAACAGCTCGTCGACCGACGGGCGCGGCATGGCCTCCGCCTCGGCGACCGCCGCCGCCACCCGCTCCCGCGCCGCGCTCCAGAGCGCCTCATCGTCGCTGTCCGACCAGTTGCCCTGTGCCGCCAGGTAGCGCCGCAGCCGCTCGATGGGATCCTTCGCCTGCCACTCCTCCAGCTCTTCCTGGGCGCGGTAGCGCTTGGGGTCGTCGCTCGTGGTGTGCGGCCCGTAGCGGAAGGTCACCGATTCGATGAGGGTCGGCCCACCGCCGGACCTGGCGCGCTCGATGGCCTCGTGCATCACGGTCAGCACCGCCAGCACGTCCTGCCCGTCCACCCGGACGCCGGCGATGTCGTAGGCCAGGGCCCGCTGGGCGATGGTGGGCGCCTTGAACTGGCGGCTGATCGGCGTGGAGATCGCGTACCGGTTGTTCTGGATGAAGAAGATGGCCCCGACGTTAAATACGGAAGCGAAGTTCAGCGCCTCGTGGAAGTCGCCGGGCGAGGTGCCGCCGTCGCCGGCGTAGCCGACGGCCACGGTGTCCTCCCCCCTCAGCTTCCCGGCCCAGGCGGCCCCCACCGCGTGCAGGAGCTGGGTCGCGATGGGAATGGAGATGGGGAAGGCGTTCACGCCTTCAGGGGCGCGGCTGCCCTGCTCGTCGCCCATGAAGTAGCGCAGGATGTTGACCAGCGGAACGCCCATCACGTGCATCGCGCCGTGGTCGCGGTAGGTGGGGAAAATCCAGTCCCGATCGGGCCGCAGCAGATACGCCGAACCCACCTGGCTGGCCTCCTGCCCGCTGAACGGGGCGAAGGTGCCCATGCGCCCCTGGCGCTGCAGATTGAGGCACCGCTGGTCGTACACCCGTAGGAAGACCATCTTGCGGTAGACGTCCTTCAACACGTCGTGGCTCAGGAAATCCGGCAGCGGTTCCAGCAGCGTGCCGTCGGCCTGCAGAACCCGCCGCACGGGAAAGAGCTGTTCCCCCCGGGTCAGAGCGGTCTCTACCTTCACACGAAGACCTCCTTCTGTCGTGGTGCATGTGTGTTGTGGTGCATGTGATGTATCTTGCCGCCCGAAAAGCGATTAATACCGCCGCAGGACTGCATTTCACCGGGAATGCGTTGACACTGTAGGAACACATTCCTATAATGTTTGTTTCATATCTTGGCCTCAGCGATACGGGTATTGGAAAATTTGATTCGACATGGTTCGACTCTGATTGACAAGTGGATCAATCTTCGCGATGATAATTGCAACGGGTGATAAATTTCTATTTAAGTGTCTGTTATACTGGGGGTGGGATTCCGTGGAGCAGGATCGGCGCATTTACGAGATGCAGGCCCGCCTCTGCCAGGTGCTGGCAAGCCCGAAGCGTCTCGAGATCCTTTACACCTTGAAGGACAAAGAGATGACTGCGGGTGACCTCGCCAAGGCCGTCGACGTTACAATGCCCAATCTGTCGCAGCATCTTTCTCTGATGAAACAGCACGGACTGGTTGAGTCCCGCAAGGAAGGGCTCAACATGTACTATCGGGTCGCCTCCGAACAGATTCTCGAGACCCTGGCTTCGGTGCGCAAGGTGCTGGTTGAGCAACTGGCCAAGCAGTCAAAGCTCCTGGAACAGGTGAAGTAGTCCCTGCTCGCAACGCGACAAGACCGGGTGCCCCGCCAGGCATCCGGTCTTCCCTATCTTCGTGTTGGCTGGCATAATGGGGATGTTGGGACGCACACGCATGGAGGAGGGCCATCATGCCGCCTATCGCATTCATCAACCCTGTGGCCATCCAGATCGGCCCGCTGGCCATCCGCTGGTACGGGATCATCATCGTATCGGCCATCGCGCTGGCCATCTGGCTGGCAGGCCATTATGCCAGGGATCGCGGGCTTGACCCCGAGTTCGTCTCCGATCTGGCCATGGTCCTGGTGCCGGCGGGCATCCTGGGCGCACGCCTGTACGAGGTCTTCTTCCTGCAGTGGCCGTACTACAGCCAGCACCCGGGGCAGATCCTGAAGATCTGGGAGGGCGGCCTCGCGATTCACGGGGCCGTGCTGGGCGGGGCGATCGCCGCGGCCATCTACCTGCCCCGCCGGCGGCAGCCCTTCTGGCCGTGGGCCGACGTGGCCGGCGTGGTCCTGCCGCTGGCGCAGGCCATCGGGCGCTGGGGCAACTTCTTCAACCAGGAGGCCTACGGCGATCCTGCCCCGGCCGGGCTCGTCCGCCTCATGCCGGGCTGGCTGCGCGAGGGCATGACCATCCACGGCACCGTCATGCACCCGACCTTCCTGTATGAGTCGCTGTGGAACCTCGTGACCTTCGGCCTCCTCCACCTGGCTTACCGGCGGCGCCAGAAGCCCGGGGTCGTCTTCAGCCTCTACCTGATCCTCTACAACGCCGGGCGCTTCGCCATCGAGTCGATTCGGCAGGACTCTTCCTTCATCTTCGGGAGGATCCGCGTGGCCCAGCTGGCCGCGGTCCTCCTGGCGCTGCTCGGCCTCGCGCTGCTGCTCTACCACCTGCGGCGGGATGCGGCCCCGCCGGATGCCCAGCAGCCCCCCGAGTCCGCGGACAGTTAATGATGGCCCAGATTATAAAGCGCCCCGAGAGAAGGCTCTCGGGGCGCTTCGCCGTTCCGGGCGGGTCACTCTGCTTGTACAAACGCGATGAACTTGTCCACCACGCTGTCGAGGAAGGCGAGCGTGCCTTCATCCACCAGCCGCCCGCCGGCAAACTTCTGGGGCGCCAGACTGATCAGCACCTCGTTGCCGCCCGGCGGCAGCACCTTCGCCTGCATGCCGGGACTCGAGAGGATTTCCCGCAGGTGAAGCTGCGCCCGTACGGTACCCAGTATGCCCGGCGTGGCCCCCAGGGTCATCACCGGCTTCCCGATGAAGACCTTGTCGACCCGCGAGGCCCAGTCGAGGGCATTTTTCAGCACGCCGGGAACCGACCAGTTGTACTCCGGGGTGATGATGATCACGCCCTGGGCTCCAGCGATCTTCCGCTTGAAGTCCGCCACCACCTGAGGCGGATCCTGCTCGGCATCCTGGTCAAAATGCGGCAGCGAGCGGATGTCGAGGATCTCCACGGACATCTTGTCCTTATACCGCTCCCTCATCGTGTGCGCCAGCTGCATGTTGTAGGACTCCGCCCGCAAGCTCCCCACCAGCATGGCAATGCGCAACATTCATCGCCCCTTCTCGTTCCGGTGATATCTTGTCCCGCGCTGCGGCTCGCGATGTGGCCGGGGCCGGACCCGGGCCCGTGCACTAGCGGGTGTATGTTCGCGATGGCGAAATTGCAGCACGCGCTACTTATGACTGCGTTGCCCCCGCCGCCGATACGTGCTTGAAGGCCGGGCAGATCAAATCAGAGAAGGGTCTTTCGCCAAGCGTGACGAATCTGACTCCCCAAACATTCCGGGGGAGGAACCACCAGCCGATGATCATGTCGCCTGCCGAGACCCAGCAACTGGAACCCGCAGCGCTCGCCTTGCTGGAGATCTACCGGAAGGGGGAGCACACCGCCGTCCTGGCCGAAGTCGACCAGCAGTCCAAGTCCGGCCCGCTCTCACCCGACGTGCTCGGGCTGGCCGCGGCCAGTCTGCTGGCCCTGGAGCGCAGCGAGGAGGCGGTGAAAGCCGCGCGGCACGCGGCCGCGCAGAGCCCCCGCAAGGCCTGGCTCCACCACGTTTTGAGCCGGGCCGAGCTGCGCCTGGGCGACCCCGCACGGGCCCTGGAGGCCGCACAGGCGGCCTGCCGCCTCATGCCCGGCCAGCCCGACTACCTGGCGACCCTGGCCGCCTGCCGGCGGGAAAGCGGCGACCTTGCGGGCGCCGCCGCGACGGCCCGCCAGGCGCTGTCAGCAGCCCCGCGCCACGCGGGCGCCCTGCACGAGCTGGGACTGGCCCTGGCGGCGCAGGGAGACGATGCCGGCGCCCTGGACCATTTCCGGCAGGCCCAGGCGGCCGAGCCGCAGGACCCGGCCGCCTACCTGGCCGAGGCGGACCTGCAGACGAAGGCCGGGCGCACGGCTGAGGCCCGCCGCGCGCTGCAGCGGGCCCTCAGGGAAATGCCGGATCTGGTGGAGGCCGAGGAGCGGCTGGCCGAGACCGTCGGCCGCAGCCGTCTGCTCCACCGCACGCTCATTCACCTGATCCACCTGTCGCGGCTTACCGTGACCGGGTGGCTGATCGTCGCCTTCCTCTACTACCTGCTCTTCCGCCTGCTGGAGTTCCTCTGGAAGTACTTCGCCGTCATGCTGCCCGTGGGCCGCGCGCTGCTGGCCGTCACGGCCATCTGGCTGCTGGGCGGCGCCGCGGCCGGCCGGCTCCTGCGGGCCGCGCTCCGGCGGATTTAGCCCGTCATCCAGGAGCGAATGCCGACCAGGGCGACGAAAAGCGCCAGAACCCCGTGGACCAGCGGCCTGTTCCGGTACCGCTCTCCCAGCACGGTTCCCGGGCGCAGCAGAAACTGCAGCAGCGCCCCGACCCCCACCAGGCCCCCGTACAGCAGGTGCTGCAGGTGGGGCTGCCGCCCCTGAATGAGGAAGAATGCCCCGATGCCCAGTTGCACGGCGCCGATGGCGATGGACGCGGGCACCAGCCGGTAGTATCCCGCGGGCAGGATCCGCCGCTGCCTGGCGGCCAGCAGGGCCCAGACGAGGAGCGCCAGGTTCACGGCGGCCAGGGCGATGACGAAGAACTGCTTGATCTGAAGCCAAATCATAACCCGCTCAAGCCCCCTTCCGCATCGGAAGGTTCTGCAAGAGCGGGTTTCTTTCCTTTCGAGCCAGATCATCTATTGCGCCGCCGCGTCCACAACCGCCGACAGGTCGGCCTCCACCTGCTTCGCCAGGTCGTCGAACCGCTCGTCACCCATCAGCCCCATCAGGGCCGCAGGCCGGGTGAGCCCGATGGTCGTCTGCCCCTCCACCCGCTTCACCACGATCTTGCAGGGCAGGAAGTAGGCCACCATCGGGTTGGTCTCGAGGGCCCCCTTGGCCTTGGGCGCGCTGCACACCTCCAGGATGCGCACCTCGTGCGCCAGGTCAAACCCCTTCGACTTCAGCGTCTGGTTGACGTTCAGCTCCCAGAGGACGCTGAACTGCTTCTCCCCGAGCTTCTCCTGAACGGCGGCCACGGCCTCGTCAACGCTCTTCCCCGTACGGACCTCGTACGCAAACTCCACGAAAAACACCCCCACGGATGATGGTCAGGCAGTACGCCTCCATAATACCCCACGGGGTATGGTACAATCAAGCCCGAAGATCAGGGCAAACCCTGACACTTTTCGGACAGCCGTGAACACAGTGCTGTCCACCGCGGGGATTTCCCGGTACGATGAGGGTGAATG
The DNA here is from genome assembly GCF_055383075.1 of Symbiobacterium turbinis. Classification (NCBI taxonomy): domain Bacteria; kingdom Bacillati; phylum Bacillota; class Clostridia; order Eubacteriales; family Symbiobacteriaceae; genus Symbiobacterium; species Symbiobacterium turbinis. The sequence goes on along the minus strand of NZ_AP042433.1, from coordinate 3,317,049 downwards.
GCAGGGGAAACATCAGGAGGGAAAGGCCATGGCTGTCGTACTGGTAGCAGGCGGAACGGGCTTCATCGGCTCCCACATCGTGCGCCGGCTCACGGCGGACGGGCACCGGGTGATCGTCATGTCCCGGAACCCGGAAAAGGCGCGGGGAAAGGTGCCCGCCGGCGTGGAGGTCAGGGCAGGCGACACGACGGACGCCGCGACGCTCGGCCCCGTGCTGGAGGGCGTCGAGGTCGTGGTCAGCGCGGTGCAGTTCCCGAACCACCCGGTGGAGAACCCCCGGAAGGGCTACACCTACATCAGGGTGGACGGGGAGGGAACCGTCCACCTCGTGGAGGCGGCCAGAAAGGCCGGCGTACAGCGCTTCGTCTACCTGTCGGGCGCCGGCACCCGGGAGGGGCAGACCCGGCCCTGGTTCATCGCCAAGCTCATGGCGGAGAAGGCCATCCGGGAGAGCGGCGTCCCTTACACCATTTTCCGCCCGTCCTGGGTCTACGGGCCGGAGGACCGCAGCCTGAACAAGTTCGCGACCTTCGCCCGGCTGCTGCCCTTCGTTCCGGTCATCGGCAGCGGGAAGACGCGCGTGCAGCCCCTCTTTGTCGAGGATCTGGCACAGGCCGTGGCCGCCAGCCTCCGCACCGGGGCGGCGGTAAACCAGACCTACGAGATCGGCGGGCCCGAGGAGCTGACGATGGACGAGATCATCCGCATCATGCTGCGGGTCATGGGCCGGCGCAAGCCGCTGCTGCACAGCCCGGCCGGGCTGATGAAGATCGCGGCATGGCCGCTGCAATTCCTTCCCGCCGCGCCGCTCTCTCCGGGCGCAGTGGACTTCGTGCTGATGGAGGAGCCCGTGGACAATACGCTCGCGCAGCGCGACCTCGGCCTGAAGCTGACGCCGCTGGCGGAGGGGCTGTCGTACCTGCGCAGCGCCCGCCGGTGAGCTCATGGGTTCAGGATCCATCGTTATCAACCACGTTCTTTTCCACATCCTTCTCGGCCGCCCTCCGGGCGGCCTCTGCGCGCGCCCGCGCGGCCTCCTCCTCCGCCTTCAGCCGCTCCTCGATGCTCCGGGTCCACTGCTCGACGGAGGCGCGGGACCCATCGACGCACGGATCGCCGTACCCGCAGCGCTCCGGCAACCGCTCCAGCCCCCTCCGGGTGCGCACCACCTCCCGCTGCGGCGGCCGCCTGCCCATCCACTGCCCGAGGAGCTCCAACGCCTCGGGGTCCTGCGCCAGGTGCTCCGAAGCGACGATCTCCAGCAGCGAGAACACATCCGCCGCCTCGTCGACGCAGTTGATCAGCCGGTAGTACTTCTGCGGCTCGTCCGTGACGTTGATCACGGCGTCGATCGTCTTCACCAGCGTGTCAGGATCGGCGTCCCACCACCGGTGAACCCAGGCGTCCGGGCGGTACCAGGCGGCCGCGCAGCTTTCCGCCCGCAGGGTGACCGCGTTCGGATGGTCGCTGCCCAGCAACGGCCCCAGGAAGGGGGTGAGGAGCGGCACCTCCGCTTCCACCGGGATCTGCACGTACATGAAGGGCGAGATGAAGTTGCCCATCGGCCATACCCAGGCTTCGCCCACCCGCACCTCCACCTGCGCGCCGATGCCGTCCCGGTTGAGTTCGGCCAGCCGCTGCAGCTTCGGCTCGATTTCGGTGCGGATGCCGCCAGGCTTCAGGTTGCTCAGGTGCAGCGCGTTGATCAGGAACCCGTTCACCGGAAAGTAGCCCGCGAACTCGGTGGGGATCGGGATGTGGAACTCCCGCGACTCCACCACGGCCCCGATGGCCAGCGCATCGGCCGTGCTGCGCAGCTTCACTCGCCAGTAGGCCAGCATCGTCAGGTCGATCACGATCAGGGTCAGGGGGACCAGGACCAGGCTGACCGCCAGCGCGACGTAGACCGACACGTACCCCGCCTGGCGCCGCCTACCGCTGACCGAAGGTCCGCTCACCCTGAATCACCGCCTTCGCCGTCAGCACCGTATTCCCGGAACCGTCCTGCCGGCAGGGGAGGTGCATGACCTCCTCCACGGCCGCGCCGGCAAGGTAGTCGACGGCCTGCCGCGCCTGGTGGGGGTCGCCTCCGGTGAGCCCCTCCGCCACCCGCCTGTACCAGACCGCCTGCTCGCCCAGCGTCACGGCTGTCTCCAGATGGTCCTCCGCCTCATCCGCCAGCCGGTCCAGCTGCTCCAGCCACCGGCTCAGGCGCCAGCGCAGGCCGCGTACGGGCTGAAGCCACCCTCCCCCCTCAGGCGGCGGCTCCCCCGGTTCCGCCGCGCCCGCTCCTGCGATGGCAAGGGTCGGCACGTAGCCGGTGGAAGAGGCACACGCGCCGGCCAGGACGAAGGGCGGGTCGGTCGGCAGGTGGAAACTGAGCAGGCGCACATCGGCGAGAACCAAGCCGGGATCGGGCCTGCTCAGGCTGTCGCGGATGTCCTTGTAGTAACCGGTCCACGCCGCGTCTGCCGCGCGCTCCCGCGCGGTCTCGCTCACGAGCACCTGCAGCCAGGCTTTGTGATGCAGCCACAGGAGGACGGAGATTCCCCCCAGGGTCAGCAGCAGCACCAGGGGCAGCGTGACCGCCGTTTCCACGGTGATCGACCCCTGCATAGCCGAAAGGAGCCGCTTCATCGGCGCCACCTCCCTATGGCTCGAACACGGTCTGAAGCAGATAGGCGGCGCGCGCGGTCACGATGAGGGAGCGCCCCTCCGCGCCCGGCGGCTCGCAGAGCCTGCGGGCCGCCTTCTCAAGCCCGTCGGGCCCTTCCGGGTCAGGCGCGTCCCAGGGCGTGAAGTCCGGCGGCGGACCCTCGATCGCCTGCCGCCAGACGTCCGCCGCCCACCCGGCCCGCTCCGCCATCTCCTCGCCGCGCGCCGCAATCTCCTCGGCCCTCCGCAGGAGCTGCTCCCACTCCTCGTACTCTTCCTCAACCTCCCGCCAGAGGGCCCGGTATTCCGGGGCAACCCGGTCCAGGAGCCCGTCCAGGTCCGGTTCTCCCGGGTAAGGCGCCGCCTCTGCCTCCCGCGGCGGGGCGAGCAGCCCGCCCGGCAGGGTGAGCGGCAGGCGGTAGCACATGGCCACCACCACGGCCTGGTCCGAATGGGCCTTCCCGGCAGCCGCCTGCGTCCGCATGATCAGCGCGTGCACCGCCCAGCGCGGCAGGCCGAAGCTCTCCGCGAAGCCCCCGTCGTAGCGGTATGCGCGGTCCGGCACGCCCAGCCTGTCGTGCAGGGCCACCGCGGCGGCGAAATCACGCGCCGCGCGGTTGGCCGCCAGGGCCAGAGCCATCTTCGCAAAGGCCATGTAGCCCGCCACCCAGCCGCCGATCACCAGCAGACAGAGCACGGGCAGTGCCAGCGCGACCTCCACGGCCACGCTTCCCCGCCGGCCCGCCAGCCTGCGCTGCAAGCCGACCACCTCCATACCCTTTATCGTGCAACCGAATCGGTGTGATCAGTTGAACCATTGTGCCTCCTGATCCGTGATTAGGTGCAGGAGGTGAATGGAATGAACTCCCGGTTGCGCTATCTCCTGGCAGCCGCCTGTGCCGTCGCGGCCGGTCTGCTCACCGCGCTGTACCTCGGAGGCGTGGGCAGCGCTGCCGGGTCCGATAGCGAGATCATCTGGGTCGCGGGCCAGGAGATCTTCCCGGGGGAGCAGCTCCGGGAGGAGCTCCTGCTGCGGGTCGAGGTCGACGGCCCCACCCGGCGCCTGCTGGCCCGGGAAGCCCTGCCGCAAACAGGCGCCGACGCGCCGGGCGCGTGGTATGCCATACGGCCGATCCGGACGGGCGAGCCGCTCATCCCCGCCGGGAACGTGAGCCCGGAGCCGCCCGCCGGTCACATCGCCGCACCCGAGGAGCTGCGCGTCGTGAGCCTGCGGGCCGAATCCGCGGGCCTGCCCGAGCTGCGCCCCGGCGAGGAGGTGGACCTCTACGTCATCCCGGTGGAGGGCGGGGACGCCCTGCGCATCCTGTCCGCGGCACGGGTGGTGCAGGCGGAGTCCGACTGGGTGAGCGTGCTCGTTCCCGAGGAGCAGGTGCCGCTGGTGCTTTCCGCCACGGACGGGGTGACGGCAAAGGTCGTGCGCCGCCTGGAGGGGCTCCTGCGGTGACGCTCCAGGTGGCCCTCTGCGGGCTGGCTCCTGACTTGGCCCTGCGGCTGCAGAGCTGGTTCGCGGCGCACCCGGCCCTGGAACTCTCGGTGGCATTCACTGCCCCCGACGTGGACAGCCTCCTCGACGGCCTCTCCGCCACACCGGCCCACGCGGTCATCATCGACGCGCGCCTGGGGCTGGAAGGGCTCTCGTGCGCACAGGAGCTTGCCGCGGCCGGGTACGCCGTGCTCTGCCTGGCAGGCGGGGCCGCACCCGCCGGGGTGCGCCGCCGGGCGGCAGAGCTGGGCCTGGCCATCTGCCCGGATGCAGAGCCCTCCCGCGCCGCCGCCCTGCTGCGCCAGCTGCTCGGGCTGGCCTCCGGAGCCGCCGCGGCCGGACACATCATCGCCTTTCACTCGCCCCGGGGGGGCGCGGGCACGAGCACGCTGCTGCTGCACACCGCCCGCGCGCTCCGCAGCCGGGGACTGACCGTGGCCGTGGTGGAGGTGAGCGGCGGAGGCGGCGCGGCTCCTCTCCTGGGCATCCGGCCCGGGGGCGGCTGGGCCGATCTCATCGAGGTCCCGCCGGAGAACCTCCTGGGCGACCCGTGGGGGCCGGACCGGGTCGCGGCGGCGCTCTCCGAGGTGGAACCCGGGCTCCACCTGCTCCCCAGCGCCGGACCGGCCGCCATGGACGAACTGCAACCCGACCTGGTGGAAGCGGTGCTGCGCCTGCTGGGGGCCTGCGGCTGCGCCTGCGCCCTGGTGGACACCCCCGCGGAGATGACCGTGCCGGCTGCGGCCGCCCTGGCGGCGGCGGACGCCGTCTGCCTGATCGGCCTGCCCGACGCCGTCTCCGCGTACCGGATGGTGCAAGTAGAGCACCTGCTGACCAGCCTGCAGGTTCCGCCCGGGCGCGTGCACCCGGTGCTGAACCGCGTGCGGGAGCCGGTGCCGCGGGGTCTGGAGGAGGCCCTGGCATTCCTTCCCTACCGCCCCTGGGTGCGCGTGCCCGAGGAGGCAAGGCCGCCCGTGGATCCGGCCGGGAGGTTTGCGGGCTTCCGTCCGGGAAGCGGCGCCGCCCGCGCCCTTGAGAGGCTGCTGGAAGCGTGGGTGCAGGAGGTGATGGGAACATGAACGGCGGCCTGCGTCAGCTGATCGAGCGTCGGCAGGGGCGCGCGGGCGGAGCGGCCCGCGCGCCGCGGCCCCACGACCGGTTCCGGCCGGTGATCGAGGCCGTGAGGGAGCGGCTGCGGGGCGACGGCCCGCCGCTGGGCGCCCTGGAGAGCCGCGAGGTGAGGGATTACATGTGGTCCCTGCTGGAGGAGGTGCTGGCCGAGCGCTTCCCCTACCTGAACCCCACTCACGCCGATAAGGCGGCCCTCGTGGACAGGCTCCAGTACCAGATCTACGGCTTCGGCATCCTGGACCCGCTCCTGCAGGACGACAGCGTGAAGGAGATCATGGTCAACGGGCCGGACGGCGTGTTCGTGGAGCGGGCGGGCCACCCCGAGCCGGCAGTGGGCGAGGACGGGCAGCCCCTCAGGTTCGAGAGCGAGGCGGAGCTGCTGCACCTGATCGAGCGCATCGTGGCGCGGGTCAACCGCAAGGTGGACGAGGCCACGCCCATCGTGGATGCCCGCCTGCCCGGCGGCGCCCGGGTGCACGTCGTCCTGCCGCCGGTGTCGCTCGTCGGCCCGGTGCTCACCATCCGCAAGTTTCCGGGGCGTCCCCTCAGCCTGGAGCAGATGGTGGAACGGGGAACCCTGACGCCGCTGGCGGCGGATTTCCTGGCGCGTGTGGTACAGGCCCGGTGCAACCTCGTGGTCTCGGGCGGAACGTCCACGGGCAAGACCACGTTCCTCAACGCCCTGTCGATGAAGATCCCGCCGCACGAGCGGGTGATTACCATCGAGGACTCGGCCGAGCTGCAGCTCACCGGCCTCCCGAACCTGGTCAGCCTGGAAGCCCGCCCGCCCAACGTCGAGGGCAGGGGCGCCCTGACGATCCGGGACCTGGTCCGGGCCTCGCTCCGCATGCGGCCCGACCGCATCGTCGTGGGCGAGTGCCGCGGCGGAGAGGCGCTGGATATGCTGCAGGCGATGAACACCGGCCACGACGGGTCGCTGACCACCGTTCACGCCAACTCCGCCAGGGACGCCCTGGCCCGCATCGAGACGATGGCGCTCATGTCGGGCGTGGAGTTGCCGGTTCCGGCCATCCGCCAGCAAGTCGCTGCGGCGGTGGACTTCATCCTCCACCTGGAGCGGCTAGGCGGCGGCTCCCGCAGGCTCCTGGAGGTCCTGGAGGTGGTCGGCGTGCAGGAAGGTGAGATCGTCACGGAGCCCGTGTTCCAGTACGACCTGGACGCCGGGGAGCTGCGGCCCGCGGGGCGGCCGGTCGCACGGCGGGAGAAGTTCCAGATGGCGGGGGTCCCGCTGCCGGAGGGATTGTGATGGCGCTGCTGATCGGTCTGCTGATCGCCGCAGCTGTGTTCCTGGCCCTGATGCCCGGCGGCCCCGCCCCAACGGGGAGGGCCCTGTTTGACCGAGTGCCGGCGGACACAGGCGACCGGCTGCTCTGGCTCCTGCCCGCGGGCGCCTTCGCGGGGATCCTGCTGCTGACGGGGTCCTGGATCACCGCCCTCATCAGCCTGCCGGCGGGCTTCCTGCTGCGGAGAACCCTGCGGGATGCGCTCGCCCGCAGGGAGGCCCAGGCGCTCCGCGACCACCTGCAGGAGGCGCTGCTGTCGCTGGCCACCTCGCTGAAGGCTGGCCAGTCGCTCCCGCACGCGCTGCAGCGCTGTGCGGTGGAGATGCGCCGGCTGCACCCCAGGGGCGGCAGGCTGATCGAGGAGATCGAGCTGGCCGCCCGGGAAGTGGAGCTCGGCACGCCGGTGGATGAGGCGCTGCTCTCCTTACGCGAGCGCGTGGCGCTGGAGGAGATGGCGGCCATGGTCGACGCCCTGGTCACCACCCGCCGGCGGGGAGGCAACATCGTCGAGGTGATGGGCAACGTGAGCCAGATGGTCGCCGACCGGCTGGCCGTCGAGCGGGAGATCCAGGTGCTGACGGCCCAGAAGCGCACGGAGGCCGCCATTCTCGCCGTCATTCCCCTGGGCATCTACCTGGTCGTGCGGATCACCAATCCCGCCTATCTGGGGGTGTTCCACGCGACCCGCTGGGGGCAGGTCGCCCTCGGGCTGATCCTGCTGACCGTCGCGGGCGGGTACTGGATGGCCCGGCGCATCGCCAGCATCGAGATGTGAGGGGGCGGCATCGTGACGACCATCATTCCGCTTATCGCGCTGCTCGTGGCCGGAGCCGTGTTCCTGCTCCTGCTGCCCCTGGACGGGCCCCCGCACGGGGAGACCTCCTGGGGGCGTCGCGGGCCAGGAGGCATCGGCAGGCGGCTCGCCGACCAGCTGGCGGATCTCATGGCCTCCGGCCGCCTGGAACGGGAGCTGGCGGTGTCAGGGCTGGGCCTCACCCTGCAGGAGCTTGCGGCGCGGAAACTCCGGCTGGCAGGGCTGGCTCTCGCCGGCGCCCTGCTCCTCGCCATTCTGGGGCAGCCGACGCTGGCGGCGCTGGGCCTCGCCGGCGCGGTCTGGGCCTTCCGGGGGCCGGACATGGAGGTCGCCCGGGCGGCGGCGGCCCGCCGCCGGGCGGTGCAGAAGGACCTCCCCTACTTCCTCTTCACCCTGGCGGTGCTGACCGAGTCCGGCATGCAGCTGCTGCCCGCCCTGGACCACTACGCCAGGGGCAGCCGCGGTCCGCTGGGCGAGGCCGTGCGGACCGCGCTGGCCGAGATCCAGATGGGACAGCCGCCGGCTCTGGCCTTCCTGGACATGGCCCACCGACTGGACGTGCGCGACCTCACCCGCTTCGTGGGCGCCCTGGCGCAGACCATGGAGAAGGGGACGGAGGGGCTCGCGGCCACGCTGCGCATGCAGGCCGCGGAGGCCTGGGACAGGCGGCGCCGGCTGGCGCAGGAGGCCGGCGCCCGGGCCAGCGTCCAGCTGCTGGTGCCCCTGGTGCTGTTCGTCCTGCCTGCCGTGCTGGCCATGGCGGCCGGACCGGCCATCTACGCCTTCCTGACCCAGCTCGGCCCGTGAGCCAAGCCCCCTGGCCGGCAGGGGGCTTGTTCCGTGCTCACTTCTTCTTCACCGCCGACTCCAACTGGGTGGTCACCTTGTTGAAGGTCTTGTCCAGCGCCTTGTTGAGACCCGTCAGGGTCGTGATCAGCACCACCGCAATCAGGGCGATGATCAGGCCGTATTCGGTCATTCCCTGCCCTTCCTGGCGAACGAGCAGACGACGGAAACCCTTGGCGATCCTGCTCACCGCAAACCCATCCTTTCATTCATGATTTGTTATTTATGGGAACAGGCACGGAGAGTTCACCCGCACACCGCCGATCCAGACGGACTGCCCCGACCACTCCCGCCGGACCAGCTCCGCCGTGGTCCGGTCCCCGGGGGTGGCCACGGTCAGGGCATCGACCCCCACGAGCGGGAGCAGCAGCGTGTCCATCTCGAGGACTGCGGTGACGCTGACCCTCAGCTGCCTGGGCTTGCTGCTTCCATCGGTCTCGATCTCCACCGCCACCGGGCCTGCCGTGCGCGCCTGGCCGCCCCAGCGCGCGTTCATCTGGAACGCCTCCTGCGCAGCGGCCCGCACAGTCGCCCAGCCAGACCGGGGCTCAATCCAGCACTCGGCCGCGTGGTACTGGCGCGCGCAGCGCACGTTGTAGCCGATGCACTGGTCGGCCCAGAGGCGGTGGGCATCCGGCCACACCTCGGCCTCAGGACCCAGGATCACCGCCGGGGCGACCTCCACCCAGTTGTCGACCAGGTCGCACTCCAGGGTGGGCTCCTCCCCGGGCAGGGCGCCGGGGATCTCCTCACACCGGAGGTACGGGCGGTTCTCTTCCCTGCGGAACCGGGCCTCCACCATGTACCGGGCCTGCTGTACCCCGGCCAGTGCCGCGGCCTCCTCGGCCGTCCGCAACTGCTCCCGGAAAACGAAGACGCGGCCGATATCCAGCGCAAAGCCGATCGCGAGCAGCGCGACGGACCAGATGAAGATGAAGAGCGCCGAGGTCGAGCCTCGCTCCGGCATCAGCCACCTGGTCAAGGCAGGCTTCCCCCTGCTCGATCAGAAACGTCGCGGCCGCCGTGAGGGGCACGGTGTCGCCTCCGGCCTCGCCGGATCCCCCCAGCAGACCGCTGAGGAACGGCAGGTACGACGGCTGGTGGTAGGTGACCCAGACCGTCACGGCCCCGCCGCTGATCTGCACCTCCACGTCACGCTTCGGATCGAAATAGACGATGTCGCCCTGTGCCCGCCTGAGGTACATGTTCTGGTCGGCAGCCTTGCGGGCGACGGCTTCCCGGCTGCCCGGCACCCAGAGCAGGCTGGCCGCGCGCGCCCCCGCCCTGGCGGCGCCGGACACCACCATCCAGCTGTGTGCGAACATCCCGAACACCGGGATGCAGAGAACCAGGTAAATCAGAATCGGCGCCAGGAGCGCAAACTCCACCATCTGACTGCCCCGCTGGCTGCGGAACAGGCGGCGAATCGCCAAGGCTCATCCCTCCGCGAACTGGCTGAGCAACCGCAGCACGGCCGGCCCCAGGATAATGACGATGGTCGGCATGAGGATCAGCAGGGCCATGGGCACGCGCATGCGCACCGAGGCCTCCTGGGCCTTCTGCTGCGCCTGCTGCTGTTTGCGCTGCCGGATGGCCCGCATGGTGAACCGGAGCTGATCCGCGATGGAGACGCCCCACTGGTGGCTCTGCTGCAGGGCCGAGACCACTTCCTTCAGCTCCGGCGACTCGTGCCGGTCCATCAGGTCGCGCCATGCCCGCTGGGCGGGCTTGCCGGCCGCCATCTCGTGCACCGTGCGCAGCATCTCGCCTGAGAGCAACCCCGGGCTCTCCGCGGCCACCCGCCGCACCGCCTCCGTCAGGCTGAGCCCGGACTCCAGGCAGGTGGCCAGCAGGTGGACGAACTGAGGCAGCTCCCGCCGGAGGAGCCGGCTCCTTTCGCTGACGCGGCGGCGCAGCCACAGCCGCGAGACCAGGAGGCCGAGCAGGAACCCCAGGGCGGCGCCCATCCAGCCGTGGAGCCCCAGCAGCAACAGGGCCAGGGCGGAGGCGAGCACGAGCTGCAGGAAGTAGAACTCCTCCGCCCCCATCCCGCCGGGGCGGCCCGCCCAGAGCAGGAGCTGGCGCAACTCGTCCAGAGACCCGATGCCAGGCACCAGCGGCAGTCGCGGCAGCACCCGCTCCTTCAGCCACTCCTGCAGCCGCCTCTCCCCCGCGGGCTGAACCGCGAGGCTGCCCGCCCGCTCCACCATCGCCCGGAGCCGGCGCCGCCGGGCGGTGGCCAGGTCGTACACGCCGAGACCGAAGAGCAGCACGGCCAGGAATGACCACGTTGCGGCCATTCGCTTCACCCCTCACCAGTTGCGCACGTCCGTGATCTGCCGGATCAGGAGCCACCCCAGGGCCATGGCGCACAGGCTGCCGAGGATGAGCATGCGGCCCAGGGGATCTGTCAGGGCCTCGCCGAAATAGGCGGGGTTCTGGTAGCTCACCAGGGCCATGACCACCAGGGGGACCGCGGTGACCAGGCGGGCGCTGGCCTTGCCCTCGGCGCTGGCCGCCTCCATCGCCCGGAGGAACTGGCGGTCCTCCACCAGTTCACGGGAGATGGACTCCAGCACCCGGTCCAGGTCGGCCCCGGCCTCCCCGGCCACCTTGCACGCCACCACCACGCTGGCGAACTCGCTGAGGCCCACCCGGTCCTGAATCAGGGCCAGGGCGTCGCCGGCAGGCACCTGCAGCTGCATGGCCCTTTCCACGCGCACGAACTCGGCGCGCATCGGCTGGGGAGCCTGCTGCACGACGGTCTGCACAGCCTGGTAGAGGGTGCCCCCGGCCCGGATGACGCTGGCCATGAGCAGGAGCGTCTCGGGAAGCTGCTCCGCAAAGCGGGTCGCGCGGGCACGGGCCCGGTGCCGGATGAGCAGCAGCGGACCGACGAGGCCCAGCAGCAGGCAGGCCGCGGCGCTGGTCAGGTCGCCGGTCAGGCCGAACAGGACGGCGAGGCCCCCGCTGGCCCCAAAGGCCAGGGCCAGGTGGCGCCGGGTCAGGTTCAGCCCGGCCTGCCTGGCCTCCCGCTCCAGCCGCTCCAGCGGCCCCGGGCTGCGGTGCAGGGCCGCGCCCTCCTGCTCCAGCGGGTCGCGCTCCCGCAGGAGCCGCTCGGCCAGCCGGGAGCGGCGCTGAAGCGCGCCGGCCAGCCCGCCCAGGGCCAGCGCCACCGCCAGGAAGGTACAGAGTGCGGCGAGGTACTGCACGCCCCTACCCCTCCTCCCACAGATAGCGCCGGACGATGCGCTCTGGGCGGATGCCGGTGGCCTCCAGCCGGTCCAGCGACGGGTTCCACCGGAACAACGTGCGGAGCCGGTAGCTCTCCTCCTCCAGATCCACCTCGACGATCTCCACGATGCGCCGCTGCCCCGAGCGAAGCCGCGCGCAGTGGATGATCAGCTCGAAGGCCGCGGCCACCTGCTGCCGGATGGCCCGGATGGGCAGGCCGCTGTCGGCCATGAGGACCATGGTCTCCAGGCGGGCGAGGCCGTCCCGGGCGCTGTTGGCGTGCAGGGTGGAGAAGCTCCCGTCGTGGCCGGTGTTGCAGGCCTGAATCATGTCGAGCGCCTCAGCCCCCCGCACCTCGCCGACGATGATCCGGTCGGGGCGGAGCCTGAGCGAGGTGCGCACCAGGTCCCGGATCGTGATGGCCCCCTGCCCCTCGGCGTTCCCGGCCCGGGTCTCGTAGCGCAGGACGTGAGGCTGCTGCAGCCGCAGCTCCGCCGCGTCCTCGATGGTGATCACCCGCTCCTCCGCCGGGATGAACGCCGACAGGGCGTTGAGCACGGTGGTCTTGCCGCTGGAGGTGCTGCCGGTGACCAGCAGGTTGCAACGGGCCCGCACTGCCCGTCGGAGGAAGTCCGCCGCCTCCCGGGAGAGCGTGCCGGTCTCCACGAGGGTCTGCCAGCCCAGCATGCGGGGATTGAACTTCCGGATGGCCAGCGCGCAGCCGTCCAGGGCCGGCGGCGAGAGCGTGGCGCACACCCGGCTGCCGTCGGCCAGGCGGGCGTCCAGGATGGGGTGCCGCTCGTCGATGCGCCGCCGGATCGGCTGGGCGATGCGCTCGGCCAGGTGGCGCACCGCCTGGTCGCTCTCAAACGCAAGCCCTTCCACCCGCTCCAGGCGGCCCTGGCGCTCCGCCCAGATGTCGTCGTAGCGGTTGACCAGGATCTCCGTGACCTCCGGGTCGTCCATCAAGGGCTGGAGGACGCCGAAGCCCACCAGGTCCTGCACCAGCCGGGTGACGATCGTATCCCGCACCGCGGCCGGCACCGAGCCGTCCCTCTCCAGCATGGCGGTGATCCGCTCCCGGGCCAGGAGCCGCAGAGAGGCGTCAGACGGCCGCAGGAGGAGGTCGCCGCTGATCTCCTGCAGCAGTCGGTCGCGGACGTAATCCCGCAGCCGTTCGTACTGAACCTGGGCGGCGGGGTCGCGCGCCAGCGCGGCGCCCACCCGCCGCTGAAGCAGCGCGCGGCTGGTCATTTACGCCCCCTCCCTCCCGGCGATGGGCCAGAGCCTTGCCAGCAGCCCGGCCCCGAATGCGGACGCGGCAGGCTGCGGAGACGGCTCCGTCTCGACAATTCCCCTGAGCACGGCCGCGACCGCCTTCCCCACGGGGGTCGAGGCGGCCAGGGCCGCCTGCAGGTCGCCCCGGTTGATCGCCTGCGCCGTCTGCCGGCTGGAGGGCACAGCCCCCAGCACGGGAAACGGGCTCAGTTCCCGGATATCCACGGGGCTGATCTCCTGCCCCTCCGCCTCGCGGTTGACCACCACCCGGAACTTCCCCGCGGGCAGCTTCAGGAAGTCCAGCTCCCGCGCGACCCGCCTGAGTGGCGTGAGGGCCAGCAGGTCAGGGGTGACGGGGAGCAGCACCCAGTCGGCCAGGTCCAGGGCCACCAGCGTGGAGTCGCGCAGGCCCGCGGAGAGGTCGACCACCACGTGCAGCCCGGCCTCGGAGAGCGACCGCACGGCTGCCTCCATCGCCTCGCCGGACAGCACCGCTTCGTCGATGAACCGCGTGGGGCCGGGCAGCACGAACAGGCGGCTCGTCCAGCGCACCAGGTGGTCCTCCACCTCCTCAGGCGCCACGCGGCCGGGCCAGGTGCCAATGTTGGGCAGACTGGACGACTGGAGCAGCGTGACCAGGTCCGGATTGTCGGCGTTCCCGTCGATGATCGCGGTCCGCTGCCGCTCGCTGAGCCTCAGCGCGATCGCGACGGAAAGGAGCGTCTTGCCCACGCCCCCTTTTGGGCTCCAGAGGGCGATGACCAATCCCTTCGCCACGGCTAGCCACCTCCTAAGAGGCCCGCAACCGGCGCGGCCACCGCCGGCTCGCGGCCCGGACCCGCCGGCTCCGGCGCCGCCGCGGCCTCAACCTGCTCGCCCGGGGCCGCTTCGTCCTGCCCGATGCCGTACCGCTCAAAGAACACATCGCGGTCGACGCCGGTGGTGGCCACGGGCTCATCCGACCCGTCGTAAGGACTGGTCAGCAGCCAGATCATGCCGTTGGCCTGCGCGAAGGCGATCTCCTCCGCGGTGCGCGGCGTGACCTGCAGCACGACCGCGCTCGGGCCGCCCATGTCGTCCCGCTGCACGTGGAGGACGGGCACGCGCTGGGCGATCACCCGCGCGAGCGTCCCCCGTGGAGCCCGGCCCTGCCCGGGCTCGGCCGCCTCCGCCACATCCGCGTTGATCGCGACGAGCACATCCACCGGATCGCCTTCCTGCAGGGTGCCGGCCACGCCGGTCGCCTCGTCAACCTGAAGCGCCATGGCACGCACCTCCGGCGACGGCTCGGCGGCCAGGCGGGCAGCGAGGCTGGAGCCGCCCGCCCGCACCAGGTGCGCCTCGCGCAGCACGGTGCCGGGGATCAGGAGCGCCCGGGTGTAGCGCCCCCGGAGGGTCGCCGGATCGGTGACGGCGTCGGCCGGCACCGCCTCCCGGGGCACCAGGGCCACCTGCACGGCCTCCGGGCCGACCGGGGTGTACGGCGGCACCTCCCGGACGACGGTGAGCACCTCGAACCGCTCCTGCTGCATCTGCAGGAAGCGGATATTGAACCAGGCGGCCAGCAGCGCGCAGGCGAAAGCGCCGACCAGGGCCAGCCGCCCCAGATTTCCACGCATACTCTCTTCCTCCCCAACCCCGGAACTAGCGGCTGAGCCACCCCATCCACGGGCTGGCCGGGCCGGACCGGGCACGCTCAGCCCCTGCGGCGGCCAGGGCGGGCGCCACCACCCCCAGCAGCTGCTCCAGAGCCTGCGTGAGGCGGGCGGCGCCCGAATCCGTCAGCCGGGTCACCGGCTGACCACCTCCCCCGGCGTGCAGCGCGGCCTCCGGGCTCAGCGGAACCGTCGCCGCCACCGGCAGACCGAAGCAGTCCGCCACCTCGGCCTTCGTGAGGTACGGGGTGTCCAGCCAGCGGCTCAGCACCAGGCGGCAGCGGTCCCGGCTGAGCGCGCCCTGCGCCACCGCGGCCTCGAACCCCCTGGCGGTGTCGAGCACGTCCGGGTAATCGCAGGTCACGGTCACCAGCACCAGCTGAGCCAGCCGGGCCGCCGAGTCCCGAATCGGCCCGGGGCGTGCTTCCGGGTCGAGAATGATATAATCGAACTGACTGCGCAGCCCGTCCACCAGCCAGGCGATGGCCTCGGGCGTCACCTGCGTGACCAGGTCGGGCCGGCCGTCCGGCCCGCTCACCAGGGCCCAGTTGGGCCGGATCCAGTGCAGGCCGTCTTCGGGAAGCGGCTGCCCCCGGGCCATGGCCTCGGCCGCGTGGACCCAGCTGGAAACCTCCTGCTCCCGCCCCAGCAGCGGGGCCAGCGAGGAGTTGTACGGGTTCAGATCGACGGTGCAGACCCGCAGGTCGCCCGACCGGGCCAGGAGATCGGCCAGGCCCAGGGCCAGCGTCGACCGGCCTGCGCCGGGCTTGCCGCCCCAGAACGCGATCACCTGCTGGCGCACCACCCGGATCGCCGGGCGCGGCGCCCGATGGGCTGCGTAGTAGGCCCCCGGCGGCTGGGGCCGCACGTCGGCCGCTCTCTGCAGGCCGCCGTGGCCACCGGCCTCGTGGCCGACCGGCGATGCGCTTCGCCCCGGAGCCTGGCGGGCAGGGGGCGGCAGCGGCCTCACCGGCGGCGGAGGCGCCTGGCGGGAAGCCGCCGCCTTCTGGCGGCGGACCCACGCGTCGATCAGCTGCGCGGTCAGCCGCTCCGCCCGCAGCACATCCACGCCCCGCGGAGGCGCCGGCACGCTGCCCTCCGCCAGCCAGCAGATCCGCGGGCCCTTCACCTGAAGCAGGGCATCCACATCGCCCAGGGCAGGGCTCGTGAAGATCAGATCCGGGCGCTCTGCAGCGAGGAGGGGCAGGGCGTCGGCCGCCCGCTCGCAGTCGGGCTGGCGCATGAGTGTGAAGCTCTCGCACTCCCGCAAGAGCTCGTCCAGCAGGGGGTCACCCGTGCACGCCAAGGCCGCGGGGCGCATGGGCCGGCCTCCCCTCGCCCAGGAGGCGCGCCAGCCACAGGCGCGCGCCCCCCTGTTCCTCCCGGATTTCTGCCCGGCGTATGAAGACCAGCCCCGTCTTCCCGCCGAACGGCTGGGCGCCGGCGATGAGCGAAGGGCCGGTCAGGCCCCGCCCGACCAGGAGATCATCCAGGGCCAGGGCCAGCTCTGCCGGATCGGCGGGTTCCGGCAGATCGACCGCCACGGACTTGCCGGACCAGGCAGCCAGCGATTCCAGCCGCTGAAGCAGTTCGGGCGAGCGGACATGCCGGTGGCACAACCGCTGCTCTTCCAGGAAGGGAAAAAGCCGTTCGTACCCCTCGGCAAGCGATCCCGGGCCGAGCGCCACGTACAGCCGCGAGCCCCGGGGAGCCCCGTCGCCGTAGACGACGATGCGCCAGGTGCGGGTCATGATCACCGCGCCGTGCTGGGGCGTGGGCGGGTTCCAGGTGGCCGATGACACGGTCATGTCGCGTCCTCCCAAATTCGCCATTTATTTCCTTACCTTATTCTACCAGCTCTCGCTGTTCGTGCAAGGGGTCAGCGGCGATTTTATCTGGGAGCGTAGTTCTGCTACGGAAACAGTGTCGACAATACGCAAGTACCGTTGAAACGGGGTGAAGCGCATGCCCGCCGATTATCGCCCGCTGCTGGCAAGGGACGACCAGTTCGAGAGGCTCTGCTCCATCCTCAGCGCCGTGGCGCAGCACGGGTCGCTGCGCAAGGCCACGGAGGCCCTGGGCGTCTCGTACCGCTACGCCTGGGGCCTGGTGCGGCGTGCCGAGGAGGAGATCGGGACCCCGCTGCTCATCCGCAAGGTCGGAGGCGCCGCGGGCGGAGGAGCCAGGCTGACGCAGACGGCACAGGATCTCCTGCGGCGCCACCGCCTCCTGACGCGGGAGGCCGCGGCCATCATGGGGCCGGAGGGTGCCGCTGCACCCGCGGACCGCCCGCTGCTGATGGCCTCCACCATCGGCCCCGTCGAGGTCGGGCTGGTGGATGCGCTGGTGAGCGCGTATCGCACCGGGACCGGCCAGTGGGTCCGCTACATCGCCGCGGGCAGCGGCCAGGCCCTCGACCTGGCCCGGGCCGGGCGTGTGGACCTCGCGCTGGTGCACGCGCCCAAACTGGAAGCGAAGTTCCTCGCTGAGGGATACGGCACCGGGCGCCATCCCCTGGCGCAGAACGACTTCGTGATCTGCGGGCCCGCCGCGGACCCGGCCGGCATCCGCACCGCCGGATCTGCCGCTGAGGCCATGCGTCGCATCGCGCAGGGGGGCCACGCCTTCATCAGCCGGAACGACCGGTCCGGAACGCACCAGCGGGAACTCCGGCTGTGGGAGACGGCGGGCATCGAGCCCGGGGCCCCCTGGTACGAGCCGTGGCCCCTCGGCGGCCAGGGCAGCATCGCGACCATGCGCCACGCGGCGGCCATCGGGGCTTACACCCTGGTGGACTCCGCGACCCTGATCATGGCCTGTCCCGAGGGGTACGCGGGGCTGTACCGGGGAGACCCCGCGCTGGTCAACCAGTTCAACCTGATCCCGGTCAACCCGGAGCTCTTCCCTGCCGTCAACGGCGCAGCCGCCCAGCGCTTCGTGGCCTGGGCCACCGGTCCCGCAGGGCAGGCCGTCATCCGCGCGTTCGGCGCAGAATCGTACGGAGAGCCGTTATTTCGTACCCCGTAATTCTCCCTGGAAACCGGGTTGCCAACCGCCCCTCCTGTGCGATATGCTCTAACTGGACATAACGGCGACGGTACAAGTACGCTGTTTTCGCGCCTGTTATGTTTCGGTAGGCACATACGCACAGAAGGGGGATCGTTCAACGTGAAACGCTTGCACCGGTTCGTGGTCCTCGCAGCCATCATGGCCCTCATCGTCGGCTGCTCCGGGCAACAGGCGAGCACCGACCCGCAGCCGGGCCAGCCGCAGCAAGAGCAGCAGACCGGGCAGCCTTCGAGCCAGCCCGAAGCTCCGGCCGAGCCCGAAGCCCCGGCAGAGCCTGAAGAGCCGGCTGCCCCCGAGAATCCGGAAGTGATCCTGGCCACCACGACGTCCACGGTGGACACCGGCCTGCTGGATGTGCTGGTTCCGATGTTCGAGGAGAGGACCGGGTACATCGTGAAGACCATCTCCGTGGGTACCGGCCAGGCGCTGAAGCTGGGTGAAAACGGCGAGGCGGACGTGCTGCTGGTGCACGCGCCGGAGTCGGAGAAGCCCCTGGTGGAGAGCGGTGCGGTCATCAACCGCCAGCTCGTCATGCACAATGACTACGTCATCATCGGCCCGCCCGACGATCCCGCCGGTGTGAAGGGGACGGCCACGGCGGCCGAGGGGCTGAAGAAGATCGCCGAGGCCGAGGCCATCTTCATCTCCCGCGGCGACGACTCGGGCACCCACAAGAAGGAGCGCTCCCTGTGGGCCGCGGCCGGCGTCGAGCCCGGCGGCCAGTGGTACCAGGAGACCGGCCAGGGCATGGGCGCCACCATCAACGTGGCCAACGAGAAGCTGGGCTACACCCTGAGCGACCGGGGGACGTACCTGGCCCACAAGAAGAACATCGACCTGGAGGTCGTGCTGGAGGGCGACACGCCGCTCCTGAACATCTACCACGTGATGCAGGTCAACCCCGAGAAGTGGCCCATGGTCAATGGCGAGGGCGCTGCGGCCTTCGTGGACTTCATGCTGGAGGATGAAGTCCAGGAGATCATCCGCACCTTCGGCGTGGACAAGTACGGCGAGCCGCTCTTCTTCCCCGACGGCGGCAAGACGGAGGAGGAGCTTCTCGGCGGATAAACCTCTGGCGGAAGGTAGGTATGTAGCTTGGAAATGATCGGACAGGGCATCGTGGCCGCTCTGAAGATGCTCGCGTCCGGCGATGCGGAACTCGTACGGGTTACGCTGCTGACGATCAGGGTCGCCGGTACGGCGACCCTGCTCAGCATCTTGGTGGGGATCCCTCTGGGCTGCCTGCTGGCGCTCGCCCGCTTTCGCGGGCGCGAGTTCATGATCAGCCTCATCAACGCCGGCATGGGCACGCCTCCCGTCGTCGCCGGGCTGGTCGTGTCGCTCCTGCTGTGGCGCTCCGGTCCCTTCGGCTACCTGAAGCTCATGTACACCCCCACCGCGATGATCTTCGCGCAGTTCATCATCGCGCTGCCCCTGGTCACGGGGTTTGCGCTGGCCGGCATCGGCCAGCTCAACCCCAAGCTGCAGGACCAGATCCTCGCCCTGGGGGCTTCCCGCTGGCAGCTCTACTGGCTCCTCATCCGCGAGGCCCGCCTCTCGCTGCTGGCGGCGATCATCGGCGGCTTCGGCGGCGTCATCTCCGAGGTCGGCGCCTCGACGATGGTGGGCGGCAACATCCTGGGCCGGACGCGCGTGCTGACCACCGCCACGGTCATGGAGGTCAGCAAGGGCAACTTCGACATCGCCATCGCGCTCTCGATCATCCTGATGTTCCTGATCTGGCTCGTCACCTACGCGCTCACCAGGCTTCAGCAAAGGGGGCGGCCACAGTGACGGCGTTGCTGGAAGTCACCGACGTGAAGGTGGAGCGGGGCGGCCGGCTGGTGGTGGACATCCCCCACCTCGCCATTCAGCCCGGCGAGGTGCTGGCGGTCATCGGGCCCAACGGCTCCGGAAAGTCCAGCCTGCTGCACGCGCTCGCCCTCCTGTACCCCGCCTCCTTCGGCAGTTACCTCTGGGAGGGGCGGCAGGTCAGCCTGCCGCAGGAGGCGCTGGCGCTGCGGCGGAAGATGGCCGTGGTCTTCCAGGAGTCTCTCCTTCTCACCGGCACCGTGCTACAGAACGTCGCCCTCGGGCTGCGGCTCAGGGGGGTGCCGGCGGACCGGCGGCGCGAGGTGGCCATGGAGATGCTGGAACAGCTGCGCATCAGCCACCTGGCCAACCGCTCGGCCCGCCAGCTCTCCGGGGGCGAGGCGCAGCGGGTCTCCATCGCCAGGGCCCTGGCCTCCTCCCCGCGCCTGCTCTACCTGGATGAGCCCATGGCCTCGCTGGACGTGCTGGCCCGGTCGCACCTGCTCGCAGACCTGCGTCGGATCCTCACGGCCTCGGGTACGGCGGCCCTCTTCGTCACCCACGACTTCACCGAGATTCCGCCCCTGGCCGACCGGGTGGCCGTGCTGGCGGAGGGCAAGCTGCTTCAGATCGGCACCCCGTCAGAGGTGTTCAACCACCCCGCCACCCCCCTGGTGCGCGACCTGGTGAAGGTGGCGCACGACCTCGTGCGCACGCTGGATACAGGGCGGCAGCAGGAAGCCCCCTAGCCCGGGTGGAACTGATCAGGGACGCATTCGATCAGGAGGCACCCCGATGGCTGAAAAATGGCGTCCCTTGCTCACCCTGTTGAAGGACATCCTTTACGGCGTACTGCTGTGGCTGTTGATCATCACCTTCGTCGGGCAGGTGCGGGAGGTCCCCACGGGCTCGATGGAGCCTACGATTCTGGTGGGCGACCGGTTCTGGACCGATAAACTGGGGCTCCGCTTTGGCTCCATCCGCCGCGGCGACATCGTCGTCTTTGACCCACCCCCGCCCGTGCAGGCGCAGTTCCCCTACATCAAGCGGGTGATCGGCCTGCCCGGTGAGACGGTGGAGGTGCGGGACGGCAAGGTCTTCATCGACGGCGAGCCGCTCGACGAGCCGTACATCGCCGAGCCTCCCCGCTACCGCTACGGCCCCGTCACGATCCCCGAGGGCCAGTATTTCGTGCTCGGCGACAACCGGAACATGTCCAACGACAGCCACGAGTGGGGGCTGCTGGAGCGGGAGCGCATCTTCGCCCGGGCGGTCTACCGCATCTGGCCGCTGGGCCGCATCGGTCCCATGAAGTGAGACGGCCACCCCCTCCCCGCGGAAAGGGGAGGGGGTGTTTCGCGCCCGTATGCCTCCGCGGACCGGCGGACATCATCGTAAGGAAAAACGCGCGCCTCCTGCGCGCGTGTGCAGGGTCCGGGCATGGCGGCCTCGAAGAGTACTGGGACCTGCTAATATGACTAGATGAAGGTGATGGCATTGGGCGGCCTCCGACTCGTTCCCTGCGGTGACCGCGCCCTGCTGTGCTACCTGGGCGATACGCTGGATGAGGAGACCAGCCGGCGGGTTCACGGGCTCGCGGGCGCCCTGCGCGGCGCCCACCCGGCCATCGTGGACGTGACGCCGGGGTTTCACGCGCTCATGGTGGAATACGACCCGGTCCGCATCCGCCTGGAGCACCTGGTGTCGCTGGTGCGGGACGCCGCCGCCCGGGCGTCCGCGGCGGAGGAGCAGGGCCGCGTGGTGGAGATCCCGGTCATCTACGGCGGCGACCACGGCCCCGACCTGGACGCCGTGGCAGCCCATACGGGACTCGCCCCCGAGGAGGTGGCGGCGCGGCACGCCGCGGGCGCCTACCGGGTCTACTGCCTGGGCTTCAGCCCCGGCTTCCCTTACCTGGGCGGGCTCGACCCGCTCCTCAGCACCCCGCGGCTCGACGAACCCCGGGTCCACGTGCCGGCCGGTTCGGTCGGCCTCGGCGGGCGTCTCACCGGCATCTACCCCGGCGGCGGGCCCGGCGGCTGGCGGCTGATCGGGCGCACCCCCGTCAGGCTGTTCGACCCCCGGCGGGATCCGCCGGCGCTCCTCACGCCGGGCGACCAGGTCCGCTTCGTCCCCGTGGACCCTGGCGCGTACGCGGACCTCGAGCGGGAGCAGCACAGGGAAAGCCCCGCTCTGCCGGCCTTCGCGCCCGGTCGCACCGGGCTGCGCATCCTCCGGCCGGGCTGGCTGACCACCCTGCAGGATCTGGGCCGCCGGGGGTACGCCGCCTACGGCGTGTCGGTGGCCGGGGCCGCCGACCAGCAGTCCCTCATGATCGGCAACTGGCTGCTGGGCAACCGCGCCCGCACCGCAGCCCTGGAGATCACCCTCATCGGGCCCGAGGTGGAGTTCACCGGCCCGACGGCGTTCGCCCTGACCGGCGCGCCCATCCCCGCGGAGCTGATCCCCGCCGCTGGCGGATCGCCCCGGCCCGTGCCCGGGTGGACGTCGGTCCTGGCGGGTCCGGGAGACCGGCTGCGATTTCGCACCGTCACCGCCGGCTGCCGCGCCTACCTCTGCGTGGCAGGGGGCATCGACCTGCCGCCGGTCCTGGGCAGCCTCTCGGAGGACCTGTTCGGCCACATCGGACCGCTGGGACGGCCCCTGCAGGCCGGCGACTGGCTGCCCATCGGGCTGCCGCTCCACCCGCCGGCCGACCTGGCCGGGCGCGCCCTGCCCCCCGATGCGATCCCCGCCTTCGAGGGGGAGGCCGTCATCCGGACGGTCCCGGGGCCGCAGGCGGACCAGTTCTCTGCGGAGAGCCTCGCCCGCCTCTTCGCGGAGGGCTTCCAGGTGGGCCCCCTGGCGGACCGGCAGGGCATCAGGCTGATCGGGCCGCAGCTAAGGCCGGACGGGCCGGCCGAGATGCTCTCGGAGCCGATCCCGCCCGGCGCGCTGCAGGCTGTGCCCAGCGGCCAGCTCATCCTGCTGCTCAGCAACCGGCAGACCCTCGGGGGCTACCCCAAGATCGCCACTGCGGTCTTCACCGACCTGTGGCGCGCGGCGCAGTTGAAGGAGGGCGACCGGATCTCCTTCCAGCAAGTCGACGTCGCGGAGGGGCATGCGATCGCCTGGCAGGAGCGCCGGCGCCTGGGACAGATCCGCCGCTACCTGGAGCGGCGCTCGCCCGCCGCTTTCCGGCCGACCGGCGAGCCTGCCTCCCCGGCGGCGTCGGCCGCCGTCGGCGCCGCGCCACCGGCAGCCCCGGGTCCGGTTCAGGCGACGCCCGGGACGCCGCCCGCCCGCCCCGGCGTGCGCATCTACCGCATCGCGGTCGGCGACACGGAGTTCCTCTGCGAGGTTGAGGAGGTCTTCGACTAAGCGAAAAACCACCGGAAGCTCCGGTGGTTTTCTTCTCTTCGCGTTTACCGCCCCACGGCTGCCCGCTTCATGCGGCGTACGGGAATGTTGGCCACGAGGGCTACCTGGTTCTCGGCCGTCTGAAGGGTGACATCCATACCTTCTTCCTCGATCTCCATGTAGCGGGAGATGACCTCGATCAACTCCTCTTTCAGCGCCTCGAGGAACTGCGGCGACACGTTCGTCCGGTCGTGGACGAGCACCAGGCGCAGTCGCTCCCTGGCGATATCCGCACTCGAGTGATCGCGTCCGAAGACCCGGGAAATGAGATCCAGCATGCCACGCCCCCCCTTCTAGCTCCGGCCGAACCCCACAATGCGCTTGAACCTGGCCCAGAAGGACTCGTCCGCCTCCAGATCCAGGATGGGCACCGCCTCACCCATCAGCCGCCGGGCGATGTTGTGGAATGCCTTGCCCGCCTTGCTGTCGCGGGAGTAGACCGCGGGTTCCCCCCGGTTGGTGGAGACGATGATGTGATCGTCCTCCGGCACAACCCCCAACAGGTCTACGGCGAGCATCTCCAGCATGTCGTCAATCTCCAGCATGTCGCCGCGCGCGACCATGCGCGGGCGCACCCGGTTGACGATCAGCATGGCCGGGCTCCTCTCCCCCTCCTGGGCATCCCACAGCCCGATAACGCGGTCGGCATCACGCACCGAGGAGACTTCGGGGTTTGCCACGATGATCGCCTTTTGGGCGCCGGCGATGGCGTTCTTGAAGCCGTCCTCAATGCCCGCGGGGCAGTCCAGCAGCACGAAGTCGAACTCCCGGGCGAGCTGGTCCGTCAGGTTCTTCATCTGCTCGGCCGAGACGTCCTTCTTCTCACGGGTCTGGGCCGCAGCGAGCAGGTAGAGATTCTCGCTGCGCTTGTCCTTGATGAGCGCCTGCTTCAACCGGGCGTTGCCCTCGACCACGTCGACGAGGTCGTAGACAATCCGGTTCTCCAAGCCCATTACGACGTCGAGGTTGCGCAGACCGATGTCGGCATCCACCAGCACGACCCTATTGCCCAGCTGGGCCAGAGCCGTGCCCAGATTGGCCGTCGTCGTCGTCTTTCCCACGCCGCCTTTGCCCGAAGTCACCACGATGACCTGTCCCATCAACGATCCTCCTTCGCGCCGACCGCTTCCAGCGCACTCGCCTGGCGTTTCTCCGCGGACGCCTCAACCACGATGAGGTCACCCCGGATGCGCGCCACCTCAGGGTAGGACTGTGGAGCGTCACCGTCGGGCGCCCGCCCAATCACCTCTGCGATCCGGAGCTGCGTGGGTCGGAGCTTGGTCGCCGCCACGATGGCCGTCCTGTTGCCGGCGCACCCGGCGTGCGCCACGCCCCGCAGCGCGCCCATGACTACGATGTGGCCGGTCGCCACCACCATCGCACCCGGATTGACGTCACCCAGGACGATCACGTCACCGTCATGGCGAACCTCCTGGCCCGAGCGGAGGGTCTTGGTGATCACCAGTGCGTTCCCGGGGGACGGCTCCGGCGCCGGCGGGGCCCCGGCTTCCGGTGCCTGCATTTCGGCTACGGGGTCTCCCCCTTCCTTCACGCTGAGGAGCACCATCCCTGCCCGCTGCAGGGTCTGCTCGAGCGCTTCACTGTCCTCTGCTGTCAACTGGCGGTTTCCCACGTGAACTCTGACCCTGCCGCCGGCGAAGAACCGGCCGCTGCCGGCGAGCCGGTCTTCCAGCCGCTGCAGGACCGCAGCGAACTCGCCCTCGTCGGGGAGCAGCACAACGAGTCCCGTTCTGGTCGTACCGCGAATGATGATGTCCTGTCGCATGCTCTCTTCACGACCCTGGCGGTAGTTTTATCCTCTTCGTCTAGTTCGCCTCGGGCGGCGAATCTCCTCCTCAGACTTACAAATAATGTCGGAGGCGGCTGCCTCCGACATTGCTGCCACGAAACCGGCGCTCAGCGGCGCCTGATCACGATAAACCCCCGCGGGTCAGGCTTCAGGAAGCCGTACATCCGGAAGATGCGCCAGTAGACCAGGATGCAGAGCACGGTGTCGTACACCATCGAGGGCAGCAGGGTGCTGCCGAACTCGGCGAGCGAAATGCGGCGCCCGAACATGGTGAGGCAGATCATGATCACCGTCTGGCCGAGGAGCGATCCGACCACGCCGCCGACCAGCGGAAGGAGGAGGTTGTCCTTGAAGACCCGCTCCTCCACCAGGCCGGCGACGAACCCCACCAGGCTCCCGGCCAGGGCGTGGCTGCCGATGAGCTGGCCGATGGTGAGGTCGATGAGCAGCCCGCCGCCGAAGCCCACCCCCAGGCCCACCTGCCACCCGAAGAGCAGCCCGCAGCTGATCGCGACCACGAGCACGACGTTGGGCACGACCCCGGCAATGGCCAGGAACGGGCCCAGCACGCTCTGGATGAGGTAGGCCGCAAGCACGATGGCCGTCAGGGCCCAGTATCTCATGGCGCGTTCGACCCCCTGTCGTCATCGGTCGGGGTCAGCACCACCTGCACCACTTCCAGCTTGTGCACATCCACGGCAGGGCGCACGATCGCGTACTTCGTGAACGAGGAACTGGTGTCCACCTCGTCGATCCAGCCCACCAGCAGGTCCGCGGGCAGGATGCCCTGCCCGGAGGTATAAACGGGAAGGCCCACCGCAACCGAGGGATCGGTGGACCAGAACCGCATGCGCAGATAGCCGCCCTCCACCGTCTCCAGCACGCCCTGCTCGCCGTTGGGCAGCTTCGCCCCGGCCCCGAAACCGGCCTGGCTGAAGCCGGCGTCGCTGACCAGCTGGACCGTGGAGCTGTACGGCGTGGTGTAGGCGACCTTGCCCACGAGCCCCTGCCAGTTGACGACGGCCATGCCCTGCCGCACGCCGTCGCGGCTGCCCCGGCTGATGATGACGGTCTGGTACCAGTTCTCGGCCGACCGGCTGATGACCTCGGCCGTGAGCATGGGGTAGTCCGTCCGCTCCTTCAGTCCGAGCTCGCTGCGCAGCCGCTGGTTCTCATGCTGGAGTTGCACAATGAGGGCCCGGTCCTGCGCCATGTCCGCCACCTGCTGCCGCAGGGCGGCGTTCTCTTCGCGCAGCCGGGTCAGCTCACGTATGGAATCGACGACGCCCCGCGTCTGGTCACCTACCCAGTCCGTGGCTACCTGAAACGGGTAGAGCAGCGTGGCGATCCCCTTCTCGATGGGGGTGACCGCGGTGCGCTCCCGCGCCGTCAGGGCCATGGTGATGAAGATGACGACCAGCACGCCCAGGGCGACCCCAAGGAACCGTAGGTGCTTATTATATCGCATGGGTGACAGCTTCACGCCCTCCGGACGGCCGGCGCTGAGCTACGAGTTGCGCGCCACCCGCTTTAAAATATCGAGATTATCGAGGCACTTGCCGCATCCCTTCACGACGCAGAGCAGCGGCTCGTCGGCCACGTGAACGGGCATGCCGGTCTCCTTGGAGATGAGCAGATCGAGCCCCTTCAGCAGGGCGCCGCCGCCGGTCATGACGATGCCGCGGTCCATGATGTCGGCCGCCAGCTCGGGCGGGGTGTTCTCCAGGGTGATCTTGATCGCCTCGAGGATCGCGGCCACCGGCTCGCTCAGGGCCTTCCGGATCTCATCGGACGTGACCCGCAGCGTTCTCGGCAGCCCGGTCACCAGGTCGCGCCCGCGGATCTCCATCGACTCCTCCTCGCCGGTGGGATAGGCGGAACCGATGGTCTGCTTGACCTCCTCGCCGGTGCGCTCGCCGATCAGCATGTTGTAATTCCGCTTGATGTACTGCACGATCGCCTCGTCCAGCTCGTCGCCGGCCACGCGGATCGACTTGGCGGTCACCAGGCCGCCCAGCGAGATGATCGCCACCTCCGTCGTGCCGCCCCCGATGTCCACGACCATCGAGCCGGTGGGCTCCTCCACCGGCAGACCGGCCCCGATGGCCGCAGCCATCGGCTCCTCGATCACGTGCGCCTCGCGCGCGCCCGCCTGGAGCGCGGCGTCCTGCACGGCACGCCGCTCCACGCCGGTGACCCCGGAGGGGATGGAGATGATGATGCGGGGACGGAAAGGGGCCCGGCGGCTGGCCGCCTTGCCGATGAAGTACTTCAGCATGGTCTGGGTGGTGTCGAAGTCCGCGATCACACCATCTTTCATCGGCCGGATGGCGACGATGTTTCCGGGGGTGCGGCCCAGCATCTGCTTGGCCTCAGAGCCCACAGCCAGCGGGGTCTTGCGGTCGCGGTCCACCGCGACCACGGACGGTTCGTCGATCAGAATGCCGCGGCCTTTAACGTATACCAGGGTGTTCGCGGTACCGAGATCAATCCCAACGTCGCGTGCGAAAAACTGCCAGAAGGACACCGCACTGTTCCCCTTTCTTCTCTGAGCGGCAGACAGGAGCGTGGCTTCTCACCCGGTCAGGAGGCCCCGCTCGCGGAAACTCGTGTACCGGCCCTGCCCGACCACCAGGTGATCCAGAACCTCGATGCCGATCACCCGGCCCGCCTGCACGAGCCGGCGGGTGATCTCCCGGTCCTCCCGGCTGGGGGTGGGATCGCCGCTGGGGTGGTTGTGCGCCAGAATGACCGAGTGCGCGCTCCTGCGTATGGCCGTCTTGAACACCTCGCGGGGGTGCACCAGCGAGGCGGTCAATGTCCCTTCAGACACACATTCGACATCAATCACCTGATTCTTGGCGTTCAGGAGAATGACGTGAAACTGCTCGCGGCTGAGGTGGGCCAGGCGGGGCGCGAGATACTCGAACACGGCGCGCGGGTTGGAGAGGTCCACTCTCCTCAGCGGCGCCGCGCCGGCGCGGAGGCCGAGATGCAGGCCGGCCAGGATGGTGCACACCTTTGCCGGGCCCAGCCCCTTCACCAGGTCCTTGCGCTCCACGTCCTGCAGGTGCAGCAGGGCCCGCAGCCCACCGCCGGGATCTTTCGCCTCACAATGATGCAGCAAATCACGGGCAACTTCAATGACCGAGCGGCCTTTGGCACCCGTTCCTAGCAGAATCGCCAGCAACTCCACATCCGACAGCTTCTCGGGACCCAACCGGAGCAGCCGCTCACGCGGCCGGTCTGCCGCAGGCAGCCTCTTCAGAGATGCCGTCACCAGAGGTGCTCTCCCTTCAGCGGGCGCCTCCCGTGAAGATCGGGTAGCCGAACTGCGCGAGCATCTGAACAGTGCGATGGAGGGGAAGGCCGACCACGTTGTAGTAGTCGCCGGAGATCGATGCGATCAGCGCGGCGGCCCGGCCCTGTATGCCGTACGCCCCCGCCTTGTCCATCGGTTCACCGGTCTCCACGTACCATTGGATCTGCTCCCGCGTGAGGGTTGCGAACCGGACGACGGTCTCCTCGTGCGCCACCAGCGCCTCGCTGCCCCGGACCACGGCCACGCCCGTGAGCACCTGGTGGGGGCGGCCCGACAGCCGGCCGAGCATCGCCGCGGCTTCGGCCCGGTCGGCCGGCTTGCCCAGCACCTCGCCGTCCACGACGACCACGGTGTCGGCCCCCAGCACGATGGCCGAGGGATGCCGTTCGGCGACGGCGCGCGCCTTGCGCAGAGCCAGCCGCTCCACCAGCTCCGCCGGGGAAGCGGCCTCCACCGCGTGCTCGTCCACCTCCGGCACCTCGATGACGAAGGGGATTCCGATCTGCCGCAGCAGTTCCTGCCTTCGGGGTGAAGAAGAGGCCAGAATGATCTGCATCGCCGTCACCTCGCATCAGCGCAGGGCCAGCCAGAGCGCGAGCACCAGCCCGATCGCGCCGCCTATCGTTAGCTTGAACGAAACCCCGAAGGTGACGACTAGAAAGTTCAGGTCGAGCGTCGCCGGCGCCATTCCCAGCGGGATGTGATAGTCCAGGAAGGGAATGTAGTGAGACAGCGCACCGCCGATGAGCTGCCCCACCACGGCGCCGATGAGCGCCCACATGAACACCAACCAACCGCGCTTCACGAAACTGCCCCCTTACCGGTCGCCGAGGCCCTTGATATGACGCACTTCGAATAGGCTAAGTTTCGTGGTTTCCCAGCAAGATTCCTGCGCGGGAGGCAGACCCGCGACCAGCATAGCACAGGGGCAGTTGGATTGGCAATATATGGAACGGGGCCATCCCATGGTGATGGCCCCGTGTCCGCGTTACTCCTCGGCCGCCTCGGCCGCGTAGAAGTTGTGGTACTGCTCCAGCAGGCTGACGTAGCCGTTCATCGCACGCTGGAACTCCTCGCTGCCGGGGGCGGCGCTGGCTGCCACCTCGATGTCGGCGGCGTTCACCGTCGCCATGTCGGCCAGCCCCAGGAACCGGGCGATCGCCGGGCTCTCATCGGCCGCAGCGAGCCTGGCCGCCGCCGCCCGCATCTCCTGCCCCAGGCTCACCAGCAGGCCGCCGTCCGCCGGCTCGCCCGCCGCCCGCCTGGCAAACCAGGCCCCCGCTTCGTAGAGGTAGTTGTTGAGGGCGTCGAGACCCGTCTGCAAATCCGGATTGACCGACCCGGTCATCGCCATGACCGCCTCGGGGGCGTAGTCCACATCCATGGCCACCGTGAAGGCATTCGGCGCCACCCCGGTCTCCCGCATGACGTCGAGGACCTCACCCGCCTCCTCGCCTGACATGAAGGGGCCGATGTACACCTTCACCAGCCCCATCTCGCTCCGCGGGGTCATCGCCGCGACCACCTGCTGCCCGGCCAGCTCGCTGACCAGATTGCGGGCGGCCCCCTCAGACCGGAAAGCGCCGACCTGGACGAAATGGACCTGGAAGGGCCTCGGGACGATGGTCACCTGGGACGGCGAACCCGACGGGCCCGACAGGCCGGTCACGTCTTCCATTCCCGGTACCGGTTCCATCGCGGCGGGTTTCTCCTCGCCCAGGAGATTGCCCAGGACGCCGCCGAGCTGCCAGGCACCCACCACGGCCAGCACGACGGCCAGGATAAACACGCCGCCCCACCGGTCGTTCGCTTTCTTCTGCACGGATCGACCAAACCGATGCATGGTGTCCCCTCCCGCTTGGGTGGTTCGCCCGCCGGTGGAGCTTACGGTTCGGGGCGGCCCATGGTGTCGGCCCCTGACCGCTCGCCTGTGCGGGTCGTTTCCCCACCATGCCTATGCGGGGGGGAAGGCTTGTATAACCCGGCGCGGGACAAGAACGCGCCGGGCAGGTCCCACCGTGTAGAAGGACCCCGTGACCACCACCAGATCGCCGGATGCGGCAGCCGCGAGCGCCGCCTGCAGCGCCTCGGTCAGATCGGCGACGGCCTCTGCGGGATGCCCCTGCCGCCGGCAGACCTCAGCCAGCTGAGAAGCCGGAAGGGCCCGGGGACTCTCGGGCGTCGTCGCCCAGACACGCTCCGCCAGCGGCAGGAGCGGCGCGACGGTCTCCGCCACATCCTTGTCCGCCAGCACCCCGAGCAGCACGTGGACCCGCCGCCCGGGAAACAGCTCACGAACGGCCTCGGCCAGGGCGCGGCACTTGGCGGGGTTGTGGGCCGCATCCAGGAGCACGAGGGGCCCGTCGCCCGACTGAACCGGTTCCAGCCGGCCGGGCCACGTCACCCCGGCGAACCCCGCCCGGATCGCGGCCTCCTCCACACCCAGCAGCTCCAGGATGCGCAGCGCGACGGCCCCGTTGGCCGCCTGGTGCCGGCCCAGGAGGCTGAGCCGCACTCCCCGGTACCAGCCCCGCTCCCCGCGCAGGTGTACCACCTGCCCGACGGGGCCCGCATCCTGCCCGGCCGTGCCCGCATGCCGCCCGGTAACGACCGCCTCCTGCACCCGGTAGTCCGCCTGGGTCACCCGCACCAGGCGGGCTCCCTGCTCCCGGGCCGCACGCTCGATGACGGCCAGGGCTCCGGGGTGGTCGGCGCCGGTGACGCAGGGCACCCCGGGCCGGATGATGCCGGCCTTGTCCTGCGCGATCGCCTCGCAGGTCTCGCCCAGCCAGCGGGTGTGGTCGAGCCCGACGTTGGTGATGGCGGTGACCGCCGGAGCCTCCACGACGGTGGTCGCGTCGAAGCGGCCGCCCATCCCCGCTTCCAGCACCAGGTCGTCCACAGACTGCTCGGCAAACCACGCGAGGGCCATGGCCGTGATGACCTCGAACTGGGTGGGCTGCTCCTGCCCCGCCGCCGTGAGGGTCTCCACCGCCTCGGCCAGCCGGGCGGTGAGGCGGGCGACGTCGTCCTCGCCGATCTCGGCCCGGTTCACCTGCATGCGCTCGGTGAACCGCTCCAGAGGAGGCGAGGTGAACAGGCCCACCCGCCGCCCGGCTGCCCTGAGCCCCGCCTCCACCATGGCCGCGACCGAACCCTTGCCGCTGGTCCCGGTGATGTGCACCACCCGCCCGACCCTGCGGTCGGGCCGCCCCAGCTGGTCCAGCAGCGCGGCCGTCCGGCCGAGGCCGGGCTTCATGCCGAAGCGCTGGAGCCCCTCCAGGTAGCCCAGCGCTTCGGCGTAGGTCATCGCCCTCATCCCTCCATCTCGCGGAGCATGGCCAGGCGGGCCTCCAGGGCCTGCTTCTTCTCCGCCAGAGCGGCGGCCTCTTCACGGGTCTTTTCGACGATCTCGGGCTTGGCCTTGGTCAGGAAGCCCTGGTTGCTCAGCTTCTTCTCCAGTTTGGCCAGCTCGGCGTCGGTCGCCTTCAGCTCCTTGCCGATGCGCTCGATCTCCTTGGGCACGTCGATCAGGCCCTTCACGGGCACGTAGACCTCTGCGCCCGCCACCACTGCCGTGGCGGCGTTCCGGGGCTTGGTCTCCGCCACCGGCTGAATCGTGAGCGAGGCCGTCCTGCCCAGGTTTTCGATGAAGCCGCGGCCCTCCTCCAGAATGGTCAGCGCCTCGTCGGAGGTGGCCATCAGGATGGCGTCGATCTTCGCGTGCTCGCCGAGGCGGAACTCCGCCCGGATGGAGCGCAGGGCGCGGATCGCGTCGATGATGAGCCGCATGCGCTGATCCGCGTCGGCGTCGTCCCAGGCGCCCAGCGGGGTCGGGTACGGCGTCACCGAAATGGACGGGCCCAGCTCCGCCTTGCCGGCCTGCGCAGCGATCTCGGCGGCGATGTCGACCTGCCCGGACTGCGCCGGCAGCCGCTGCCAGATCGCCTCGGTGACGAAGGGCATGAACGGGTGCAGCAGCCGCAGGGTGGCCTCCAGCACCAGGGCCAGGGTCTCCTGCGCCGCGGCCCGGGTGGGGTCCGCCTCATTGTAAAGGCGGGGCTTCACCAGTTCGATATACCAGTCGCAGAACTCGCTCCAGATGAAGTCGTGAATCGTGCGCGCCGCCTCGCCGTACTGATACTCGGAGAGCAGCGCCTCCACACCCCGGGCCGCTTCGTTGAAGCGGTGCCGGATCCACCGGTCGGCCAGGTCGTACTGCAAGTCGGCCCCGCCCTCGGCCGGCTCCCAGTCGGCCAGGTTCATCAGCACGAACCGGCTGGCGTTCCAGAGCTTGTTGGCGAAGTTCCGGGCGTGCTCCACCCGCTCGGTGTGGAAGCGGATGTCGTTGCCCGGGCTGGATCCGGTAACCAGCATGAACCGCAGGGCGTCGGTGCCGTACTGGTCGATGACGTCGATGGGGTCCACGCCGTTGCCCAGCGACTTGGACATCTTCCGCCCCTGCGCGTCGCGGATCAGCCCGTGCAGCACCACGGTGTGGAAGGGAATCTTGCCCGTGAGCTCCAGGCTGCTGAAGATCATGCGGGCGACCCAGAAGAAGAGGATGTCATACCCCGTGACCAGCACGTCGGTGGGGAAGAAGTAGTCCAGGTCCCTGGTCTGGTCGGGCCAGCCCAGCGTGGAGAAGGGCCACAGGGCCGAGGAGAACCAGGTGTCCAGCGCGTCCTCGTCCTGGCGGATGTTCGCCGAGCCGCACTTCTCGCACTGGGTCGGGTCGGTCTCGGTCACCGTGAGGTGGCCGCAGTCGTCGCAGTACCAGACCGGGATGCGGTGGCCCCACCAGATCTGCCGGGAGATGCACCAGTCCTGGATGTTTTCCATCCAGTGCAGGTAGACCTTGGTGAAGCGCTCGGGCACGATCTTGATCTGGCCCGATTCCACGGCCTTGATCGCCGGTTCGGCCAGCGGCTTCATCTTCACGTACCACTGCCGGGAGATGAGCGGCTCGATGACCGTGCCGCAGCGGGCGCAGCAGCCCACGGCGTGCTGGTGCTCCTCCACCTTCACCAGCCAGCCCTCGGCCTCGGCGTCGGCCACGATGCGCTTCCGGCACTCGTAACGGTCGAGGCCGGCGTACTTGCCCGCTGCCTCGGTCATCTCGCCCCTGGGGCCGATGACCTGCGGCATCTCGAGGCCGTGGCGCATGCCGATCTCGAAGTCGTTGGGGTCGTGGAACGGCGTGATCTTCACGCACCCGGTGCCGAACTCCGGGTCCACGTAGCTGTCCGCGATGATCGGGATCTCGCGGCCCGTCGCGGGGTGGCGCAACATCTTGCCCACCAGGTGCTTGTAGCGCTCGTCGTCGGGATTGACTGCCACCGCCGTGTCGCCCAGCATCGTCTCGGGCCGGGTGGTCGCGATCACGATGCCGCCGGAGCCGTCGGCCAGCGGGTAGCGGAAGTGCCACATGTGGCCCTGACGCTCCTCGTACTCCACCTCGATGTCGGAGAGCGCGGTCTGGTCCTGCGGGCACCAGTGGGTAATGCGCGTGCCCTGGTAGATGAGCCCCTTCTGGTAGAGCTGCACGAAGAAGGCGCGCACCGCCCGGGAGAGCCGCTCATCCATGGTGAAGGCCTCGCGGCTCCAGTCCACCGACACGCCCAGCTTGCGCAGCTGACCGGAGATGGTCGCGTGGTAGCGCTCCTTCCAGTCCCAGACCTTCGCCACAAAGGCCTCGCGGCCCAGCTCATGCCGCGTCGGACCACCGGACTTGCGCAGGTCCTCCTCCACGCGGATCTGCGTCGCCAGGCCGGCGTGGTCGGTGCCGGGCAGGTAGAGCGTGGGATAACCCTGCATCCGCTTCCAGCGGATGAGGATGTCGATCATGGTGTTGTTCAGCGCGTGACCCAGGTGCAGCGTGCCGGTCACGTTGGGCGGCGGGATGACGATGGTATACGGCTGCCGGCCCTCCACGACAGGGGCGCGGTAGAAGCCGCCGTCCATCCAGTACTGGTAGTACTCGTCCTCCACCAACTTCGCGTCGTAGCGCGGCGCGAGCTCCGTCCCGCCCTGCTTCTGTTCTGCTGCCATGTCGGAGTCCCCCCTAAGACGAGATCAAACCCCGGCCCGTCCATAAGGACGAGCCGGGGCTCGCGGTACCACCTTATTTCCCCTTGGCGGGGCACTCGTTCGCTGTAACGGGCCTACCCGGCATTCCTTGAGCAGGCGGCGCTGCGCACCGGCCCGGGTCGGGAATGCGGCATCCGCGGCGACTTCACCTGCGCCTTGCCTGGGAACCCTTCCACCCGCGGGGCTCCCTCTCTGCCAGGCGGTCTGCAGGCTACTCCTCCGCCTCAACGCCTTTGTGATGGATGCGTATGGCATCATGATAGGGCTCCGGCGAGTCGTTGTCAACAGACGACCCTTCCCGCGCGCTGCCTGGCCAGCCAGCGCCCGCGCGAGAGGTTCATCAGGAGCACGGGCGCCGGGTCGGCGCGGCGGCGGCTCGGCTCCAGCAGCCCCTCGCGGCGAAAACCGAGCCGCTCGTAGAGGGCGATCGCCCGCTGGTTGGTGGTGAATACCCGCAGGTAGACACTCTCCAGCCCCATGGGGCCGAAGGCGTGATCCAGCGAAGCGGTCATGGCCGCGGTGCCAATGCCCCGGCCCCAGAGCGGCCGCTCGCCCACACACACCCTGATCTCCGCCGTGCGCGTGCGGCGGTTCACCTGAGCCAGCTCCACCTCGCCCACCGGCCGGCCTTCCCACTCAATCATCCACACCCGGCAGGAGCGGCTTCGCCGCACGTTCCGCAGCCACTCAAGAGGGCTCAGGTCCACGAACCGCCTGCCCATCAGCGCGTGGATCACCGGGTCCTCATCCCACCGGGAAAGCAGCTCGAGATCGGCCTGCTCCACCGGCCGCAGCCCGACGCGGGGCAAACCCGGTAAGACGCCGTCTGTCGTTGCCATGTCTATTATTGCACACCCTTACTAACTAGACTGTGTGACTTGCCACGGGCTGAAGTTTCGACGGGCGACGGCAGGCCACCTTCAGGGAAAATGTGTTGACGGGCCGCCGGGAGCGCTCCCGGCGGCCCGTCGGCCCAATGGACGCAGACCGCGCAATTTGCTAGGATAAAAAATATTATCATACTATAAGGAGGCAGTACCGGGTTGCAGATCCGCACCTGGCAGGCAGATCTGGTCTTGCTGGCGATCACGGCGATCTGGGGCGCCACGTTTCCCCTTGTAAAGAACGCCACCAGCCTCTCGGCTGGCGGCGTGCCCACGTACTGGTTCCTCGCGGCTCGCTTCCTCATGGCGACGGTCCTCCTGGCCGCCCTGTTCCGCCGGCGGCTGCGGGGCCTGCCCGCGGCCACCTGGCGCGCCGGCGTGCTCCTGGGGATCTTTCTCTTCGCCGGCTACGCGCTTCAGACCTTCGGCCTGGCCTACACCACCAGCGCGAAGGCGGCCTTCATCACCGGGCTGTCGGTGGTGATCGTGCCCGTCCTGTCGGTCGTGTGGCTGCGCAGCGCGCCCTCGCTGGGGGCCTGGCTGGGGGTCTTCACCGCCCTGGCGGGGCTCGCCCTCCTGTCGCTGGGCGACAGCCTGGCGCCCACGCGCGGCGACCTCCTGGTCCTGATGGGGGCCTTCGGCTTCGGCCTGCACGTGGCCGGCGTCAGCCGGTTCGGCCCCGCGCACGACCGCTATGCCCTGGCCGTCATCCAGCTCGGCACCGCGGGCGGCCTCTCCACCTTGCTGCACCTGGTCGAGCGCGGCACCGTCGGCCCGGGGGTAGACGGCGTACTCTGGTGGGAAGGACCGGCCCACGTCTTCGCGGCGGTCATCATCTGCGGGCTCCTCGCCACGGCTGCCGCTTACCTTCTGCAGAACCTGCTCCAGCCGTACACCACGCCCACCCACACGGCCCTGATCTTTGCGGCCGAACCGGTCTGGGGCGCCATCTTCGCCTTCCTGCTCGCGGGCGAAATCCTGTCGCCCCGCGGCTACCTGGGCGCGGCGCTCATCGTCATCGGCATGCTGCTGGCCGAACTGCCGGTGGGCCGGGGGCGGCAGGCCACCGCGAACTAGAAGCGGAACTGGCTCGCCTGCTGACGCAGGGTGTTGGCCATTTCGGCCGCCTTCCCGGCCAGCTCCACCAGCTGGTGCATGGTCGCCTGGACCTGCGTCGCGGACGCGCTCATCGCCTCCATGGCATGCTGGCCGGCCTGGGACTGCTGCTCCACCTGGCTGATGAGGTTCGTGACGGCCTTGGCGCTGGCCAGCATCTCCTCCGCCGTCGCCGCGTTCTCCTGCGCGATGGCGGAAAGCTGCACCGTGGCGTTCACCACATCCTGGCTGGCCGCGGCCATCTCTTCGGAGGCGGCGGAGATCGCCTGCGCCTCCGCCTGGGTGTCGGCCACGGCCTTCAGAATCCGCTCCAGCGAGGCGCCGGCCTCCGCGGAGAGCTGTACGCCCCGCTCCACGTCCTCGGTGCCGGCCTCCATGGTCTGCACGACGACCGCGGCGCTGGCCCGGAGCCCCTCAATCCGCCCGGCGATCTCGCCCGCAGCCGTGCGCACACGCTCGGCCAGGCGGCGCACCTCACCGGCCACCACGGCGAAGCCCTTGCCGTGCTCGCCCACCCGCGCCGCCTCGATCGCGGCGTTGAGGGCCAGCAGGTCCGTCTGGCCGGCAATCTCGGTAATGAGCTGCAGAATCTCGTCCACCTGCTGCAGCGACTCGCTCAGCTGGCGCACCTGGTTGGACGCGTCCAGCACGCGGTCGCGCACCTGGTTCATCCCCTCGGCCGAGAGCCGCACCGCCTCGCCGCCCTGCTCGGCCGCCTCACGGGTACGGGTGGCCGCCTCGGCCACCACCCCGGCGCTGTCCGCCACCTGCTCGATCGCCTCGGCCATCTGCCGGACGGTGGCCGCGGCCCGCTCCACCTCTTCCGCCTGCGACTGCGCGGCGGCGGCGACCTGGGAGGCCGCCTCCTCCACCTCACGGATGGCCCGCGCGCCGTCCGCAGCGTACTCCGCCTGCTGGGCGGCCATCGTGCGCACCGTCTCGATCTCCCGGGTGGAAGCCTCCGTCACCTCGTCGGCCTCGCGGGCGCTGCGATCCAGCCCGGCGGCCGCCTCGTCGAGGTCTGAAGCCGTCTGGGCGATGGTGCGCACCATCGCAGCCAGCTGCGTCGCCATCGTGTTGTAGGAGCGGGTGGCCTGTCCGACCTCATCCCGGCTGGTGACCACCACCGAGGTGGCAGACAGGTCGCCCTGGGCGACGCGGTGCATTGCCTCCTTCAGGCGGGCCAGGGGCTGGACGACCACCCAGGCGAACAGGATGGAAGCGCCCACAACCACGATCAGAATGGGAATCTCCACCCACAGGATAGCTTCCAGGAGTTCAGACTCCAGCATCTGGAGTTGCTCCGCCCCCAGCCCCACCGTCGCGGCCGCGGTGCGCAGGCGACGGAACGCGGCGAAGGCGGTAAGGGCCACGGGCAGCAGCGCCCAGGTGAGCAGGGTGGCCACTGTGCGAATCCCGAAGTTCCACTGCAGTGGATTCAGCAGGTGCGACAAGCGCATGTCTTTCCCCTCCGCGCACAGCACTATGACGGAGTAAACCGTACAGTTCTAAATGTAACACATCTGACTTGGATATTGAAATATGTTTCCTGCCCTATCCGTTGATGTTCCCACGGCCTAATTGTTCGGTGACCCACCGCCACACATCCTCCCGCCCGGCACCGGTCTCCGCGGAAAAGAGGATCAGCGGCTCCGCGTCGCCCCCCACCCCCAGGTCCCGGGCGATCACCTTCAGATGCCTGGGCCAGGCCGTCCGCCCGATCTTGTCGGCCTTGGTGGCCACGCAGAGGCTGGGCAGGCGGTGGTGCCGGATCCACTCGCGCATCGTGATGTCGTCGCGGCTGGGCGGGTGCCGGAGATCGACGACCTGCAGGATCCCGCGCAGGACCCCCCTCGTCAGCAGGTAGCCCTCGATCAGCCGGGCCCACTGCCGCCTCTGCGCCTCGGAAACGCGGGCAAAGCCGTACCCCGGCATGTCCACGAGGTAGAAGGCCCCGCTCTCCCGTGCCGCCTGGAGGGCCCCGCCGGTCAGGGTGAAGCGGTCAGGCCCTGCGCCCGCCGGGGGTGCGGCGGCCAGCCGGGGCTTCCCCTGCGGCCAGATACGGTAGAAGTTGAGCGTCTGGGTGCGGCCGGGGGTGTTGGATGTCCGCGCGAGCTTGCGATTCTGCACGAGGGCATTGATCAGCGACGACTTCCCCACGTTGGAGCGGCCCACCAGGGCCACCTCCGGCAGTTCGTCGGCGGGGAACTGGCTGGGCGCAGCCGCGCTCAGCACGAATTCAGCGTGTACTCCCATGGAACCCCTCCTCGTCCGGCCAGGGCCCGGCGCCGGGCCCCTTACCAACCATGCAGAAGGCGGGAGAAACCCCGGTAGAGGTTCCTCCCGCCCTTTAACTCATACGACAGGGCTGCTGGGATGCGTCCCTTCCACCCCGATGGCCTCGGGCGGCGGCAGGATCTGCTCATCGCCTTCCCTGGGCTCCAACAAGGCAACCCGGAGTACCTCGTCCATGTGGTCCACCAGATGCACATGCAACTTCTTGCGGACGTTGCCCGGAATCTCCTCCAGGTCCTTCTGGTTCTCCCGGGGCAGGATGATGTTGTTGATCCCCGCCCGGTGCGCACCGAGCAACTTCTCCTTGACCCCGCCGATGGGCAGGACCCGGCCGCGCAGCGTGATCTCGCCGGTCATGGCCACGTCCGCCCGGACGGGGCGGTTGGTGAGGGCCGAGACGACGGCGGTGGCCATCGCGATGCCGGCGGAAGGACCCTCCTTCGGCACGGCGCCCTCGGGCACGTGGATGTGGATGTCATGCTTCGCGTGGAAGTCCTCCTCCAGCCCCAGGTCCCGGGCACGGGAGCGAATGTAGGAGAGGCCTGCCTGGGCCGACTCCTTCATGACCTCACCCAGCTTGCCGGTGAGAATCAGATTGCCCTTGCCCTTCATGAGCGAGACCTCGATGGGCAGGATGTCGCCGCCGGTCTCCGTATAGACCATGCCGGTCGCCACGCCGACCTGGTCCTCCTTCAGCCGCCTGCCCCACTGGTACCGGGGGGCCCCGAGGAAGGTGTGGAGGTTCTGCGTGGTCACCCGCACCGTCTGAACATCGTCCTTGGTCGCGATCTCCCGGGCGGCCTTGCGGCAGATGGTCGCGAGCTGCCGCTCCAGGTTGCGCACGCCGGCCTCGCGGGTGTACTCCCGCACGATGCTGCGGATGACGTTCTCCGAGACCTCCAGGTTCTCTTCCGTAAGCCCGTGGTCCTGCCGCTGCTTGGGCAGGAGGTGCCGCTTGGCGATCTCCACCTTCTCATCCTCGGTGTAGCCCGAGATGGTGATGAGCTCCATGCGGTCAAGCAGC
This sequence comes from Symbiobacterium turbinis, assembly GCF_055383075.1. Lineage (NCBI taxonomy): Bacteria > Bacillati > Bacillota > Clostridia > Eubacteriales > Symbiobacteriaceae > Symbiobacterium > Symbiobacterium turbinis. The sequence goes on along the minus strand of NZ_AP042433.1, from coordinate 3,277,786 downwards.
GGGCGGGGGATGTTCCAGACCACGTTGGCGGTGGTGATGAAGAGCACGTCGGAGAGGTCGAACGGCACTTCGATATAGTGGTCCGAGAAGCTGTGGTTCTGCTCGGGGTCGAGCACCTCCAGCAGGGCCGACGCCGGATCGCCCCGGAAGTCGGACGACATCTTGTCGATCTCGTCCAGCAGGAAGACGGGGTTCCGGGAGCCCGCCTGGCGCATGCCCTGAATGATGCGCCCGGGCAGCGCGCCCACGTACGTGCGCCGGTGCCCGCGGATCTCCGCCTCGTCCCGCACGCCCCCCAGAGAGATGCGCACGAACTTGCGGCCCAGGGCGTTCGCGACGCTCTTGGCCAGCGAGGTCTTGCCCACGCCGGGCGGGCCGGCCAGGCACAGGATGGGCCCCTTCATCTTCTTGACCAGCTTGCGCACCGCGAGGTACTCGAGAATGCGGTCCTTGGGCTTCTTCAGCCCGTAGTGCTCGCTCTCCAGGACCTCCTCGGCCCGCTTCAGATCCACCTGATCCTCCGTGTAGGTGGACCAGGGCAGGCTGGTGATCCACTCGAGGTAGTTCCGCACGACCACGGCCTCAGCAGCCATGGGCGGCATCTTCTCGAAGCGGTCCACCTCGCGCAGGGCCTTCTCCTTCACCTCTTCCGGCATGCCCAGCTTCTCGATCTTCTCCCGGAAGGCCTCAGCCTCGGTGCCCCGGTCGTCGCGCTCGCCCAGCTCCTTCTGGATGGCCTTGATCTGCTCGCGCAGGTAGTACTCGCGCTGCGTCTTCTCCATCTGCTTGCGGACGCGCACGTTGATCTTGCGCTCGAGATCGAGGACCTCCATCTCCCGGCTCAGGATGTCGGAGACCCGCTCGAGCCGCTCCACCACATCGAAGGCCTCGAGCACCGCCTGCTTGTCCTTCATGTCCAGGTTGGTCAGGTACGCCGCGATGGTGTCGGCCAGACGGCCCGGCTCCTCCACCTGAACGGCGGTCACCAGCGACTCAGGCGGCACCTTCTTGGCCGACTTGATATACCGCTCGTACTGGCTGATCACCATGCGCATGAGCGCCTCGGCCTCGGCGCTGCGGGTCGTCGGCTCGGGCACCTGCGTCACGGCGACCCGCATATAGGGATCCTCGGCGACATAACGTTCAATGCGAGCCCGGGCCACGCCCTCAAAGACGACCTTGAACGTGCCTCCCGGAACCTTCACAACCTGCTTGATCTCGACAATCGTACCCACCAGGTAGATGTCGTCGGGCGTGGGCGTCTCGTTCTTGGCGTCCTTCTGCATGGCGAGAACCATGCGCCGGCCCTCGTTCATCGCGGCCTCCACCGCCCGCATGGACTTCTCCCGGCCCACCTCAAGCGGAACGATCATGGTTGGGAAGACGATCTGGCCCTTGAGCGGAAGCAAGGGCAGGTTCAGAAGCTGCTCTGTACGCTTGTTGGCCACCGGTCTCACCTCCTGGCAGTACCGCGTGTTCCCGATTCTATCATAACAAACCGGTTCAACCACTCGGCTCCTGACGGACCACTGTACGCGTTATATTAAGACGTTGCAAAGCGGCCAGAGGTGCGCCTGCACCTGCGAGAGGTTTGAACGGAAGTAGCTTTCGCTGCCCTCCACAGGAGTATGCGGGGCGGGGACTGCGTGAGTCCCCGCCCCGCCGCCGTCAAGGCTCGGCACCCGTGAGCGAGACCGCCGGCTGTGGCAGCGGCAGCTCGAAGACCGGCGCCGGGCGCGGCTCTTCCGCCGGTCGCGGCTCGTCCAGGGAAGCGGCCGCGGCCGCCGCAGCCCGCTCCGGCTGCACGTCGAAGGCCAGGGCGAAGACCTCCTCCAGCCGCTCCACCGGCACCACGCGGATGCCCGGCATGTGCGCAAAGGACTCCTGCCAGTTCTCCTGGGGAATGATCACCCGGGTGCAGCCGGCCTGGCGCGCCGCCTCCACCTTGGCCACCACGCCGCCCACCGGCTTCACCAGCCCCCGGATGGAGACCTCGCCGGTCATCGCGGTGCGGTTGTCCACGGGCCGGCCGGTGAAGGCGCTGTACGCCGCCACGGCGATGGCCACGCCGGCGCTGGGCCCGTCGACGGGCACGCCGCCGGGGAAGTTCACGTGAATGTCGAAGTCGCGCGGGTCCTCCTCCAGGTACTGCTTCAGCACTGTCAGCACGTTCTCCACCGAGCCCTTGGCCATCGACTTGCGGCGCATGGTCCGGCCCGGCGCGCCCATCTCCTCCTCGTCCACCACCCCGGTGACCGTGACCACCCCCTGCCCCGGGGCTTTCGCCGGCCGCACGTCCACCTCCAGCTCCAGCAGGTGGCCGACGTTGGGTCCGCTGACCGCCAGCCCGTTCACGCAGCCCACCAGCGGCTTGGCCGGTATGCGCCGGTCCGGGCGGGGCTGCAGCTGGCCGGAGTTGATCACCCACTCCACCTCAGACCGGGGAATGGTGCGCCGGCCGGTACCGGCGAGCGCCCCGGCCGCGATCTGCACGATGTTGACGGCCTCGCGTCCGGAGGACGCGTACCGCTTGATGACCTCCTCCGCGCCCGGCTCCAGGGCCATCCCCACCTTCTCGGCCGCCCGCCGGGCTACCTGGGCCACCTCGTCGGGGAGCAGCGGCCGGAAGAAGATCTCCATGCAGCGGGAGCGAATGGCCGGGGGAATCTCGTGGGGCAGACGCGTGGTGGCCCCCACCAGCCGGAAGTCCGCGGGCAGTCCGTTCAGGAAAATGTCCCGAATATGGGAAGGGATGTTGGGATCCTCCGGGCTGAAATACGCGGACTCCAGGAAGACCTTGCGGTCCTCCAGTACCTTCAGCAGTTTGTTCATCTGAATGGGGTGGAGTTCCCCGATCTCGTCCAGGAAGAGGATGCCGCCGTGGGCGCGGGTCACCGCGCCGGGCCTCGGCTGGGGGATGCCCGCGATGCCCAGTGGACCCGCCCCCTGGTAGATGGGGTCGTGAACGGACCCGATCAGGGGGTCGGCGATGCCGCGCTCGTCGAAACGGGCCGTGGTGGCGTCCATCTCGACGAAGGCGGCGTCAGGGCCGAACGGCGAGGCCGGGTTGCGCTTGGCCTCCTCCAGCACCAGGCGCGCGGCCGCCGTCTTCCCCACGCCCGGTGGGCCGTAGATGATGACATGCTGCGGGTTCGGGCCGCAGAGCGCCGCCCGCAGGGCCCTGAGCCCCTCCTCCTGCCCGACGATCTCGCTGAAGCTGGCGGGGCGCGTCCGCTCCGAGAGCGGCTCCGTCAGGCTGATCGCCCGCAGGCGCCGCAGCCTATCCATTTCCTTGCGCGACTCGCGTTCGACGGCGAGCCGGTTTCCCTGCTGGCTCCGCAGCAGGTTCCAGAAGTAAACGCCGATCACGATGGCGAAAAGCACGTGGATGATTGTAAGAATGCCGCCCAGGGCCATGCTTGGAAACCCTCCTCCGCATCCGTGTTGGGCACCAGCCGCAGCGCCGGTCTTCCGCGGCGTTTCTCAGGTAGTATTCCGCTTCCGGATGGGCCGAATGCTGGATGAACGTTCCGCACATGAAAAGAGCCCCAGTGGTCATTTCAACCACTGGGGCTCGCAGCTGCCTGAAATCAGGCCGACTCCTCCTTCTTGGCGCGCCGGCTCTTGGCATCGCCCACCGGCACCAGAATCGGCTCTTCCTTCTTCAGCACGACGTCCTTGGTGATGATGCACTTCGCGACGTCCGTGCGGGAGGGCGCCTCGTACATGACATCGGTCATGATGTCCTCGATGATCGAGCGCAGGCCCCGGGCACCCGTGTTGCGGCGCATGGCCTCGTGGGCGATGGCCCGGACCGCCTCCTCCTCAAACTCCAGCTCGATGTTGTCCATCTGAAGGAGCTTCTGGTACTGCTTCACCAGGGCGTTCTTCGGCTCCTTCAGGATGCGCACCAGCGCGTTCTCATCCAGAGCGTCCAGTGTGACGATGATCGGCAGGCGGCCGACGAACTCCGGAATGAGCCCGAACTTCAGCAGGTCTTCAGGCAGAATCTGCCGCAGCAGCTCGCCGACGTTCTGCTCCTGCTTCGACCGGATGTCCGCGCCGAAGCCCATGCCGCGCCGACCGACCCGGTTGGCGATGATCTTGTCGATGCCGTCGAAGGCGCCGCCGCAGATGAACAGGATGTTGGTGGTGTTGATCTGGATGAACTCCTGGTGCGGGTGCTTGCGCCCGCCCTGCGGCGGCACGGAGGCGACGGTGCCCTCCAGGATCTTGAGCAGGGCCTGCTGCACGCCCTCGCCCGAAACATCGCGGGTGATGGACGGGTTTTCGGACTTGCGGGCGATCTTGTCGACCTCGTCGATATAGACGATGCCCCGCTCGGCCTTCTCGATGTCGTAATCGGCGGCCTGAATGAGCTTCAGCAGGATGTTCTCGACATCCTCGCCGACGTAACCCGCCTCGGTCAGCGACGTCGCGTCCGCAATGGCGAAGGGAACGTTCAGGATCTTGGCCAGGGTCTGCGCCAGCAGGGTCTTGCCCGAACCCGTGGGCCCCAGCATCACGATGTTGGACTTCTGGAGCTCAACATCGTCCACCTTGTTGCCCAGGTTGATGCGCTTGTAGTGGTTGTACACCGCCACGGCCAGGGTGCGCTTGGCGCGCTCCTGCCCGATCACGTACTGGTCGAGAATGGCCTTGATCTCAGCCGGCTTCGGTACGGTTCGCAGGTCGATGTCGACCTCTTCGCTGAGCTCCTCCTCGATGATCTCGTTGCAGAGCTCAATGCACTCATCGCAGATATAGACGCCGGGCCCAGCGACAAGCCGCTTCACCTGGTCCTGGTACTTGCCGCAGAACGAGCACTTGAGCTGGCCCTTGTCCTCACCCGTGAATTTGAACATTCCCCCACCCCTTTTCCTTAGCGTGCGGAGCGGCTCGCTTTCTCCCTGGGGTGCAGCACCTCATCGACCAGGCCGTACTCCACAGCCTCCTGCGCCGACATCCAGCGGTCGCGCTCGGTGTCCGCCAGAATGCGCTCCACCGGCTGGCCGCTGTGCTTGGCGAGGATTTCAGCCATGAGCTGCTTGGTCTTGACAGCCTCCCGCGCGGTAATCTCAATGTCGGTGACCTGACCGCCCACCCCGCTCAGGTGGGGCTGGTGAATCATCACCCGGGCGTTGGGCAGCGCGTAGCGCTTGCCGGTTCCGGCCGCCAGGAGCAGGGCGCCCATGGAGGCGGCCATTCCCACAACAGTGGTATTCACCGGCGGCCGGATGTGCTGCATCGCGTCGTAAATGCCCAGACCGGCGCTGACCGAGCCGCCCGGCGAATTGATGTAAAGGTTGATCGGCTTGTCGGGATCATCGCTCTCGAGGAAGAGGAGTTGGGCGATGACGACGTTCGCCACCTGATCATCAACAGGCGTGCCCAGGAACACGATGCGGTCCTTCAACAGGCGGCTGTAAATGTCGTAGGAGCGCTCGCCGCGGTTCGTCTGCTCGATGACGTACGGAATCAGGTAGCTCATAGTCTGACCTCCTCCACCCGATACTTATACCGCAACTGGCCGATTCAGGCAGCGGAGTTAATCTCAACCAGGTGTTCGACCGTCTTCTGCTTCAGGAGGTCGCTGCGGAGCCGGGCCCGGTAGACCGCGCTCTGCCGGAGCTGCTTGATGTAGGACTGCTGGTTCGGGTACAGGGCCAGGAGCCGGTCAAACTCCGCCTCCAGCTCGGCGTCGGTCACGGTCAGACCCACCTGCTTCGCAACCGCGGACAGCACCAGGTCCACCTTCACCGACTTCGTCGCCTGGGGCCCAAACTCGTTGTGAAGGTCCTCATGGGTCTTGCCCGTAATCTGGTGCCACAGTTCCAGGGTAATCCCCTGGTGGGCCAGCTGGTGCTCGAAATCGTGGATCATGTCGTGAACCTTGTCGTGCACCAGCACCTCGGGCACCTCGACGGATGCCTCGTCGGCCACGGCCTCGATGATCTTGTTGCGGAACTCCTGCTCCGCCTTCTCCGCGGCGGCCTCACTGAGACGATTCTTGATGTCGGCCCGAAGTTCCTCCACGGTCTTGAAGGGGCTCACCTGCTGGGCGAACTCGTCGTTCAGCTCGGGCAGCTCCTTCTTCTTCACCTCGTGCACCGTCACCTTGAACACGGCCGGCTTGCCCGCCAGGTGCTCGGCGTGGTACTCCTCAGGGAACGTGACATTGACGTCGCGGGTCTCGCCGGCCTTCGCGCCGACCAGCCCCTCCTCGAAACCGGGGATGAAGCTGCCCGAACCGATCTCGAGGGTGTAGCCCTCGCCCTTGCCGCCCTCGAAGGGCTCGCCGTCGATGAAGCCCTCAAAGTCGATGACGGCGAAGCTGCCCTCGGCCACCTCGCCCGACTCGTCGGTGACCAGGGTGGCCAGCCGCTCCCGCAGGGCGTTCAGCTGCTCCTCGACTTCCTCGTCGGTGACCTCGGGCACTTCCTTCTCGATGCCGAAGCCCGACAGCCGGCCCAGGGTCACCTCAGGGGTCACCTGAACCTTGCCCTTGAAGATGAAGGGCTGGCCTTCCTCAGCCTGCACCACTTCGATCTCCGGCTGGGCGATCGGCTCGATCTGCCCCTGCTCCAGCGCCTCGCTGTACGCGCGGGGAAGAAGCTGATCCACGGCTTCCTGGACAAGCGCCTCCTTGCCGTAGACGCGTTCAAAGATGGCCCGCGGCGCCTTCCCCCGGCGGAAGCCCGGAATGGTCACCTGCCGGTTCATCTTCCTGAACGCGGCCTCGACCGACTTGGAGAATTCAGAGGCCTCCACCTCTACTTCAAACTGCATCCAGTTTTTTTCTAACTTGTCCCAGGTCGCCTTCATCTGGTTTCCCCCTCAATTATTCAGTATATGGCCACCACATGCTGGCCATATACGCTACATTCAGCCAGATCTTGTGGCTGCAACTCAGGTATTATACCATGCTGCAGCCGCGCAGACAACGAAGGTCTCGCGTGTCTATAAGACGTCTCGCGCATGCGGCGAGGTTCGGAGCTGCCTCGCGTTTGGACCTTGCCTCTCCCGATCTGGATACGTCAGCCGAGCACCCAAATAGTCCCTTCGTGCCAAATCCGCACACTTTCGTCTAAGGTGCCTTGCGGGCCCGGGCTGGCCGCTGTAAACTGTCGGTGTATACCCCTACGGGTACAGGTATTGCTGGATGAGGAGGGTCTCAGATGGCAGCATTATCACGGCGCAGCTTCCTCAGGCGCTCCGTGGCAGCCGGCGCGGTGGGGGCCGGCATCCTCTACGGCCTGACCGGCCGCGCGGAGGCGGCAGGGTCGGGTACGGTCCCGATGGGATCGGTCATCGACCTCACGCGCTGCGACGGCTGCAAGGGGGAAGCGGTGCCGGCCTGCGTGGCTGCGTGCCGGACCAAGAACGCCGACCGGTTCCCGGAACCCGTACAGCCCATCCTGGACTACTGGCCCCAGAAGAAGCACGAGGACTGGTCGCAGCAGCGCGACGTGATCACCCGGCTCACCCCCTACAACTGGACCTACGTGGAGACGGTGACCGTGGAGGTGGACGGCGTAGCGCAGGAGGTATCGGTGCCGCGGCGGTGCATGCACTGCGAGAACCCGACCTGCATGAGCCTCTGCCCGTTCTCCGCCATCGAGCAGCATGCCAGCGGCATGGTGGAGATCCACCAGTCGGCCTGCATGGGCGGCGCCAAGTGCCGCGACGTGTGCCCCTGGGGCATTCCCCAGCGGCAGGCCGGGGTGGGCCCCTACCTCGACATCGCCCCGCAATACCTGGGCGGCGGCGCCATGTTCAAGTGCGACGGCTGCGTGGACCTGTTGGAGGCCGGCGAGACGCCGGCGTGCGCAGCGGCCTGCCCGCGTGGGGCCATCACGTTCGGGCCCCGGGAGGAGATGCGGGCCCTGGCCCGCCGCAGGGCCGAGGAGATCGGCGGCTACATCTACGGGGAGACCGAAAACGGCGGTACCTCTACCTTCTATGTGTCCAAGATTCCGTTCGAGCTGATCGACGCAGCGATTCGCAAGCGCAAGGCGGAGGAAAGCGACACCAGGCCCGGCCGTCCGGGCATGCCGGTGGGCGTGGGCAACATGCTGGACACTCCGACCGGCCTCGCGCTCTCCATGCTCATCGCCCCCGTGGCCGGCGTGGCGGCCGCGGTGGCCGGGGCGGCCCGTGTGATGAAGAAGGGGGATGACGCGTGAGAATGGCAAGGCGACCTCAGGTGCGCCGGCACACCCTGTCCGACCGTGTGGTCCACTGGGGCGTGGCGCTCTCCATCTTCCTGCTGCTCTTCAGCGGCTTCGGCCAGATGCCCATGTACAAGCGCTACAAGGTGGCGGACCTTCCGGGCCTGGCGTGGTCGGCGGACTACGGCGCTACCCTGCTCCTGCACTACATCGGCGCAGCCGTCCTCATCGGCGTGGCGGCCTACCACGTGCTGTTCAACCTGCGCACGCGGCGGCTGGGCCTCCTGCCCCGCCGGGGCGACCTGAAGGAGTCGGTCCAGATCATCGCCGCGATGCTCACCGGCAAGCCAGAGCCCCCCTCTGGCAAGTTCCTGGCCGAACAGCGGCTCGCCTACGCCTACATGGCTGCAACGGTGCTGCTGCTCATCCTGACCGGCCTGGTGAAGGTCATCAAGAACCTGCCGGGCGTCTCGCTGCCGTACGCGGTCCTCAAATGGAACACCGCCCTGCACAACATCGGCACGGGGCTCATCATCCTCGGGATCGTGGCTCACCTGGCCGCCTTCCTGCTCCGCCCCAACCGGCCGCTGGTCAAATCGATCTTCACCGGCACGGTCGACGCCGAGTACGCCCGGAAGCGGCACCCGCTCTGGAACCCGCCGCCGGCCGAGTGAGCAAATTGAATCGGCCCCCCGCCCGGGGGGCCGGTTTCCTTATGTGAGCGTCCTAGCCCTGCAGCAGCCGCTGCATCCGCACCGCCTCCGCGGCCGGGAACAGGGCGTATCCGCCCGTGAGGCTGGACACGGTGAAGCCCCGCTGCATGAGCACCCGGGCGGCCACGTAGGCAGTTGCACCCGTGCGGTCGTAGACCACCGTCTCGCGCGCCGGGTCGAGCTCGCCGATGCGGCTGCGCAGCTCGTCCACCGGGATGTTCACGGCGCCGGGCACCGCGCCCATCTCAAACTCGTAGGAGTTGCGCACGTCGACCACCTGCAGGTCCTCGCCGGCCTCCAGCCGCTCCAGCAGCCGCTCCGGCGTGATGACACGCAGGGCGCCCCGCCGGATGTTCTGCGCCACCATGCCGGCCACGATGGCCGGGTCCTTGGCGGAGCCGAAGGGCGGCGCGTACGCCAGGTCCAGGCTCGCCAGCTGGTCCACGGTCATCCCGCCCAGGATGGCTGTCGCATACACATCCGTCCGCTTGTCGACGCCGCTCGCGCCGATCACCTGGGCCCCGAGCAGCCGGCCGGTGCCCTCCTCAATGACCAGCTTGCTCATCAGCTCCTGCATGCCGGGGTAGTAGTCGGCGTGATCGCCGGAGACCGTGTAGCTGGTGTAGACCTGAAACCCCTCCCGCCGGGCCGCCTTCTCGGAAAGGCCCGTGCAGGCGGCCACCACGCTGCCCACCCGCACGATAGCCGTGCCGATCGCCCCGGGGAAGGTGAGCGAGTCGCCCGCGGCGTTGGCGCCGGCCACCCGCCCCTGCTTGTTGGCCGGGCCGGCCAGCGGGATCAGGGCAGGCCGCCCGGTCACCAGGTGGATCGTCTCCACGGCGTCGCCGGCCGCGTAGATGTCGGGATCGCTGGTCTGCATCCGCTCGTTGACCTGGATGCCCCCGGTGGGCCCGATGGCCAGGCCGGCCTCCTTCGCCAGCCGGGTATCCGGCCGGACGCCCAGCCCCAAAATGAAGAGATCGCCCTCGACCTCGCGGCCGCTCTCCAGCCGGACCGCCGTCGCGCGGTCGCTGCCGGCGAAGGCCGCGATGCCGTCGCCCGTGATGACCTCCACGCCCATCTGCTCCAGGTTCAGCTGCACGAAGGCCGCCATCTCCGGATCCAGCGGCGGCAGCACCTGGTCCGCCTTCTCCACCAGCGTCACGGAGAGCCCCAGGCCCACCAGGTTCTCCACCATCTCCAGACCGATGAAGCCCGCACCCACCACCACGGCCCGGGTCGGGTTCTCCTGCTCCACCAGCTGCCGGATGGCAACGGCGTCCGGAACCGTGCGCACCATGAAGATGTTGGGCAGATCGATGCCCGGCAGCGGCGGCCGGATGGGAACCGAGCCCGGCGCCAGGATCAGGGCGGTGTAGCTCTCGGAGAACTTCTCGCCGGTCTCCAGGTTTCGCACGGTCACGCGCTGTGCGGCACGGTCGATGCCGATGACCTCGTGGTTCACCCGCACCTCCACGTTGAAGCGGGCCTTGAAGCTCTCCGGGGTCTGAAGCAGCAGGGCCGAGCGGTCGCCGATCTCCCGGCCCACGTAGTAGGGCAGCCCGCAGTTGGCAAACGAGATGTAGGGACCCTTCTCAAACAGGATGATCTCGGCGTGCTCATCGGTGCGCCGGGCCCGGGCCGCAGCCGTTGCCCCGCCGGCCACCCCGCCGACGATCACGATCTTGCGCTGGGACATCATTTTCTCCTCCCTGATTGCATGCACTCACGCCTATCATATACTATACCCCCCAGGGTATTGCAACCCCTTGCTTTACCGGTACTGGTAGGGGTATTATGGCCTTGTTGAGGTTTTGCAAAGCGAGATCACACGAAAGGGCGATGGTTCGTGTTTGGTTTTGGACTGCGCATGGAATCCATCAGCACGGCTGAGCTGCAGGCGCGCCTGGAAAGGGGCGAGAAGCCGAAGATCATCGACGTGCGTGAACCCTGGGAGTACAACGAGGGGCACGTTCCAGGGGCGCTCCTGAAGCCCCTCGGCCAGATTCGCACCTGGGCGCGGGAGCTGGACAAGAACGAGGAGATCCTGCTGATCTGCCGGACGGCCAGCCGCTCCGCCGTGGCTTACCAGTTCCTGAAGCGGCTCGGGTTCACCAATGTGAAGAACGTGTCGGGCGGCATGGTGACCTGGCGCGGCAAAGTGGCCCGGTAATCGAGTAGGAGGGGGCGGCCTGATGCCGCCCCCCTTCGTCTGCCGGCGCCGCTACCGCCTCGCGGAGAACGCCATGCGCCGGTAGGTGTGCCTTCTGCCCTTCACGGCCAGGCAGTAGGCCAGGATGTTCTCGGGCACCGAGACGCCGAAGTAGCCGGCGTCGCCCAGGTGGTGCAGGTCGACCCCCGCCATCTTGGCGTTCAGGGCCAACTGCCGGATGGTGCCCTCGTCCGCTCCCTCCTGGGAGGTGCCGATCGCCGACATCGCCAGGGCGCCCTTGCGCTGGGCCGCCTGCACGCAGGCGCGCACCTCGCCCACGGTGCTGCCAGGCACCGTGCCCGGCGCGGGCACCAGCAGCACGTCGGCGCCGGCGTCCACGAACGCCTCGGCCTCCTCGGGGGTGATGAGTCCCCCGCCGGCGGAGAGGCCGGCGCCGGCGGCGTGCATGCGGCCCGCGATCACCGCGGCCCGGTCGCCCACGGCCTCCTTGATGCGCCGGAGACTCTCCAGGATGCCCGCGTTGGTCACCATGGTGCGGGGATTCCCCGTCAGGCAGATGAAGTCGGCGCCCTGCTCCACCGCACGGAGGGCGTTTTCCGGGGTGGCCCTGCGGCCGGGCGGGACCAGGTCGCTGGGCTCCAGGTTCACCCCGACCGGCCGGCCGACCAGCGTCTTCAGGTCCCGGCAGGTCTGTCCCCTGCCCGGCTCTCCGGGCAGTCCGAGGATCGTCGGGTCTTCGCAGTCGTAGCAGTTGAGCAGCAGGATGTCCGCGCCGAAGGCAGCCGCGAGCTCCGCGTTGCTGACGCCGTCCACCAGCGGCGGGGCCACGACCACCGTCTCGGCCACCACCAGGCGGCCTTCAGAGAGCCTGATGCCCTCCAGCAGCGCGTCGCGCGTGAGTTGCGTGAGCGCCGAGGGCGGCAGATCAAGGAGTCGCATCGCCTTTCCTCCTTTCCCGGAGCCGGCAGACGGCGTCCCGGCCGGCCACGACGGGTCCGTCCGCCACCACCTCGACCTGGCGGTCCGCGCCGGCGTTCAGCACCACCAGGGGGCTCACCGGCGAGCGGGCCTCCGCCCGCAGGGCCTCCAGGTCCAGGCGGATCAGCGGCTGGCCCGCCTCCACCCGGTCGCCCAGCCCGACCAGGGGGCGGAAGACGCCCCTGGCCCGGCTGCTGTCGACGCCGAGATGAAGCAGGATCTCGGCGCCCGAGTCCGTCCTCAGGGCCACCGCGTGGCCTGTGGGAAACAGGGCAGCCACCTCGCCGGCGACCGGGGCAACGGCCACGTCGCCGCTGGGATCGATGGCCAGGCCGTCGCCCAGCAGCCGGCCGGAGAACACCGGGTCGGGAACGTCATCCAGCGGCACGGCGCGGCCGGTGATCGGGGCCAGGAGGGTGACCGCGGGCATCTAGATCATGTCCTTCATGATCTGTTCGATGCGCTCGGCGGAGGTGCCCAGCACCACCTGCACCACCTGGCCGACCTTCATGACGCCCACGGCCCCCAGCGACTTCAGCCGCTTGTCATCCACAGCGCCGGGGTTGTCGACCACCAGCCTGAGCCGGGTGATGCACGACTCGAGCTCCATGATGTTCTCCTTGCCGCCCAGGGCGGCCAGGATCTCCTGCGCCTTGGTCCTGTCGTCCATCACGATCACTCCTTCGTTTTCTATCCATACATCAGACGCCTGGTCAGACGCTCGGTGCGCCGCTGTCGTCCACCTCCCGGCCGGGCGTCGGGATGTTGAACTGCACGATGGCCCACCGGAAGATCACGTAGTAGAGCACCCCGAAGACCAGGCCGATGGGGATCAGCATCCAGGCGTTGTCCGAGGCGATGCCGTAGTTCAGGACATAGTCGATCAGGCCCGCGGAGAAGGTGAACCCGTGGTGGATGTCCAGCAGCTGCGCGACCGCCATGGAGATCCCGGCCAGCACAGCGTGGATGACGTAGAGCAGCGGCGCCACGAACATAAAGGAGAACTCGATCGGCTCCGTGATGCCGGTCAGGAACGAGGTGAAGGCCGCCGAGAGCATGATGCCGCCCACCCGCTTGCGGTTCTCCGGCCGCGCGGCGTGGGTCATGGCGAGGGCTGCGCCGATGAGGCCGAACATCATGATCGGGAACCAGCCGGCCATGAAGAAGCCCGCGCTCGGGTCGCCGGCGAAGAACCGGTTCAGGTCGCCGGTGGCGATGGTGCCGTCGGCCTTCGGAAACTCGCCGAAGACGAACCAGACCAGGCTGTTGATGACATGGTGCAGCCCCAGCGGGATCAGGAGCCGGTTCAGCAGGCCGAATACCCCGACGCCGAGGGCCCCCGCCGCCACCAGCCACTCGCCGACGAGCCCGATTCCGTGCTGGATGGGCGGCCAGATGAAACCGAAGACGAGGCCGAGCAGGGTGGAGACGCCGGCGGTGATGATGGGCACGAAGCGCCGGCCGCCGAAGAAGCCCAGGTAGTCCGGCAGCTTGGTGTCCTTGAAGCGCACGTACATGTTGGCGGCCAGAATGCCGCCGATGATGCCGGCCAGGACGCCCATGTTGATCTCGTCATTGATGGTCACGGCGACCTTGGTGATGACGAAGTAGGAGACCACGCCGGAGAGTCCGGCCACGCCGGAGTCCTTGGCCAGGCTGACCGCGAGGCCCACCGCGAAGAGCAGGGGCAGGTTGCTGAAGATGGCGTCGCCTGCCTGCGCCATCCACGGCCAGTCGAGCACGTCGGGCTGACCGAGCCGCAGGAGCAGACCGGCCGCGGGGAGGACCGCCACGGGCATCATGAGACCCTTACCAACCTTCTGCAGCTGAGCAAGCATCCTCCAGACCTCCTTCTCACAGCATGTTGTTGTAAGCCAGGACCGGGAGCTGCAGTCACCTGTCGCCTTTCCCCCCTTCCCCCGTTTCCCGGGCGAAACAGAAAGCCAGCCAGAGCGCCCCACCACCCGCGCAGGTGCCGGGACTCCTCTGGCTGGCTCATGCCCGTTTACGGTCAACGGTAACACGCCAGCTCCGCGAGTCACTGAGTCAGGTTTTTCAAGCGAAGGAGATGCAGGGCCAGGTACCCCACCTCGTCGTCGCTCACCGGGCGGCCCAGCCGCTGGGCCATGTAGTCGCCCAGCCGGCGGGCCCGGGCGAACGCTTCGGGGTACTCGCTGCGAATGCGGTCCAGAACCGGGTTCGTTTCACCCTTTCCCGAGACGATCAGTTCGATCGCCAGCCTGAGATGGAGCAGGACGCGCGCCAGGCGCGGATCGTTCTCGGACCAGGAGATGCCCGCCTCCTCGGCCAGAAATGCGGCCGACTCACGGATCAGGGCCTGGTGGCGCGCCACGGCCTTGGGCGACTCCCTGCGCCGCGCCCCGAGAAGGTGCAGCGCCAGAATTCCCTGCTCCTCCTCCGGCAGCGTCACGCCAAGCCGGGCCGCGATCATCCGGACCGCCTGACCGGCCAACTCGTACTCCTCGGGGTAGAGCAGCTGAATCTGGGCCAGGAACGGGTTGGGGATCGGCATCCCCTGCCGGACCCGGTCCACCGTCGCCGCCAGGTGTTCCGCCAGCGTGAGGTGGGCCTCCTCCCCCAGGGGGCCGAACCGACCGGCGGCCAGGTGGAGAATCTCCTCGGCCACGCCGATCACGCTGCCCGAAATGGTCTCCGTCAGGCGCAGGAACCGCTTGCGGTTCCGGCTCTCATCCAGCCGGAAGACCTTCTCGATGCGCGAATCGTCGGGGCTGACAGGGCCCGAGACCTGGAACCCCAGCCCCCGCCCCACCACCACGACCTCCTGGCCGGACGCCAGGTCGTACGCGAGCAGGACGTTGTTGTTCAGGGCCTTCAGGGGTTGCAAGCGGCAGTCCCGGTTTGTCTCCATGTGACATGGTATTCCCCTCGGTTTGCAAAATTCCTGCTAGGGCGGCTGTCTGAGTATATAAACGTTACGCCACACGAATTCACGCGCCTCCCACGCGCCTCCTTTGGAAGTCGGATGCGCTGCGGGCACCGCCCTCGGGGGATCACCCTAGATACCCCTCCGCCTTCGGTTCAGCTCACCTGCTCCGGAAGGGCCCGTTTTCGGCAAACCCGCGGAGCGGCTGCGCCGGACCCATTACAAACGGATTACAATGACCTTGGCATGTGAAAGGGTGAACAAATATGACGGCACAGCGTACCCCCTCGAGCCAACGCCTGCATATCGCCTTCTTCGGCCGGCGCAACGCCGGCAAGTCGAGCCTGATCAACGCCCTGAGCCAGCAGGCGGTCTCGCTCGTCTCCCCGGTGGCCGGCACGACCACCGACCCGGTGCGGCGCCCCATGGAGCTGCACCCGCTGGGGCCTGTGGTCCTCATCGACACGGCCGGCATCGACGACGAAGGGGAGCTCGGCCGGCTCCGGGCGGCGCGCAGCCTTCAGATCCTGGACGAGACCGACCTCGCCGTTCTGGCCGTCCCCGCCGGGGAGGAGCCGGGCGAGGCCGACGCGCGGCTGGTGGAGGAGCTGAAGCGGCGCGGCACGCCCGCCGTCGGCGCGGTGACCATGGCGGACCGGGATCCTGCAGGCGCCGTGGCCCAGGCCGAGCGCCTGGCCGAACGCTTCGGCTTCCCGTTCTGGGCGTGCAGCAGCGTGGGCCCGCCGGGCGTGGCGGCGCTCCGGCAGCGCATCATCGCGGCCGCTCCCGTCGATCCGTCGGAAGTGCCGCTGCTCGCGGACCTGATTGCGCCCGGCGACCTGGTCGTCCTCGTGGTGCACCTCGACGCGGGCGCACCCAAAGGGCGGCTCATCCTGCCGCAGGTTCAGGCGATCAGGGAAGCGCTGGATGCCGGGGCCGTCGCCGCCACCGTGCGGGAACCGGATCTGGCCGGCGCGCTCCGCGCCCTGGGGCGCCGCCCCGCCCTCGTGGTCACGGACAGCCAGGTCTTCGGACCGGTGAGCAAGGTCGTGCCGCCCGAGATCCCCCTCACCTCGTTCTCGATCCTCATGGCGCGGCACAAGGGCGACCTCGCCGAGCTCGTGAGGGGGGCCAGGGCAATCGACAAACTTCGCCTCGGAGACCGGGTGCTCATCGCCGAGACCTGCACCCACCACCAGCAGAAGGACGACATCGGCACCGTCAAGATTCCGCGCTGGCTGCAGGAGCGGGTGGGCGGCAAGCTCCAGTTCGAGTGGGCGCACGGCCGGGAGATGCCCGCGGACCTGGAAGCGTACAGGCTCATCGTCCACTGCGGCGGCTGCATGGCCAACCGGAGGCTGATGCTGAGCAGGATCCGCCGGGCGCAGGCCGCCGGTGTGCCCATCGTCAACTACGGCGTCTGCATCGCGCATCTGCACGGGATCCTGCCCCGTGCCCTGACGCCGTTCCCGGAGCTGGGCGAGTTGTTGGGAGGGAGCGCAGGATGATCCGGAAGGATGTGTCAGCGCTGATCCAGCGCGCCGAAGCCGGGGCGGATCTGGCCCGCGAGGAGCTCGCCTGCCTGCTCAGCCTGGAGGGCGAGGAGCAGAAGGCCCTGTTCGCCTCGGCTGACCGGGTGCGGGCGCGCACGGTGGGCGACGGGGTCCACCTGCGCGGCCTCATCGAGTTCTCCAACATCTGCCGGATGGACTGCTGCTACTGCGGGATCCGCCGCTCCAACCGGCGGGTGCGAAGGTACCGCATGACCCCGGGGGAGATCGTGGAGGCGGCGCAGAGCGCCAGCCGGCTGGGCTACGGCAGCGTAGTGCTCCAGTCTGGCGAGGGCGACGCCCTGAACCCCGAGGAGTTGGCCGGGGTGGTGCGAGAGATCAAGGCCACCACCCCGCTGGCCGTCACGCTGAGCGTGGGCGAGCGCACCCGGGAGGAGTACGCGCTGTGGCGGGAGGCCGGCGCCGACCGCTTCCTGCTCCGGCACGAGACCGCCGATCCTGACCTCTTCGCCCGGCTGCGGCCCGGCCGCCGCCTGGAGCAGCGGCTGCAGTGCCTGCAGTGGCTGCGGGAGCTGGGCTACCAGGTGGGCAGCGGCTTCATGGTCGGACTGCCCGGCCAGACCGCCCTGACCCTCGCCGACGACATCTTGCTCCTGAAGAGGCTGAACGTGGAGATGGCCGGCATCGGGCCGTTCATCCCGGCCCCCGACACGCCCCTCGCGGATGCCCCGGCCGGCACCGCCCAGCAGACGCTGAACGCGGTCGCCTGCGTCCGGCTCGTCATCCCCGACGCGCACGTGCCGGCCACCACCGCGCTGGGCTCAATCCACCCCCGTGGGAGACAGCTCGCCCTGGCTTGCGGGGCAAACGTGATCATGCCCAACGTCACCCCCGGAAGGTACCGGGAGCACTACCAGCTCTACCCCAACAAGATCTGCCTGCGGGAGGAGCCCGAACACTGCGCTCCCTGCGTCACCGCCCTTGTTCTGGGCGAAGGTCGGTTTGTGGCCACCGGGCCGGGGCACTCCCCCCGGTGGACCGCCTGAAAGGAGGCATCTGCCATGCCGATTGCCGCTGAAAAGGCGACTTTTATTGACGACGCGGTGCTGGACCGCCTGCTGGGCTCCGCCTCCGCCCCCACCGCCGCCCGCCTCGGGCAGATCCTGGACAAGGCGGCCCTTGCCAGGGGGCTGGACCTGGAGGAGGTCGCAGACCTCCTGATGGTGGAACATCCGGACCACCTGCAGGCGATCTACCGCACCGCCTACGAGATCAAGCAGAAGATCTACGGCAACCGCATCGTGCTGTTCGCTCCCCTCTACGTCAGCAACCTGTGCGTCAACAACTGCCGCTACTGCGGCTTCCGCGTCTCCAACGAGAAGGAGGTGCGCCTGTGTTTGATCAAGAGATTGGGAGCCACTTTGATCATCCAAAAGTGAGCCACCTGACAGCCCTACAGGGCTGTTTTTGCTTCCATTGCGGTTTCCAGTTGGCGGGTTGCCAGTTTATACCTGCGGGGCTTACGGTGTTTCCGGGTGGTGCTTCAAAGCTTCCTGCCGTCGAAGGGTCTCACGGAACCGGTACGACTCCCCATTCATCTCGATGATGTGGGCCTTGTGAGTCACACGGTCTGCCAACGCTGCTGTCATCTTCTGGTCCCCGAACACCTGCGGCCATTCCGAGAATTCCAGGTTCGTCGTGATGATCAGGCTGCCCCGCTCGTACCGTGCGGCGACAAAGTGGAAGAGCAGTTCACTGGCCGGGCGGCTGAGGGACACATAGCCAAGCTCGTCCAGCACGACGAGGTCGAACCGTAGCCACTGCTTTTCGAGGCGGCTGAGGCGGTGCTCGTTCTGCGCCTCCTGCAGTTCGGCAACGAACTGGCCCACGCGCCAGAAGCGAACCCGGTAGCCCTGCCGGCACGCTGCGATGCCGAGTGCTGTAGCTAGGTGAGTCTTACCTGTCCCGCTGTTTCCAACAAGGAGGATGTTTTCCCGATCCCGGATGTACTCACTCTTGCTCAGCGCCAGGATCTTGGCCTTGTTCACGGACGGCATGACCGTGAAGTCGAAGGACTCCAGTGTTTTGGGAACAGGGAAGCCGGCAGCCTTGAGACGGCGCTGGAGTTGGTTGTCTTCCCGATGGATCACCTCCTGTTCCATGAGCGCTTGTAGGTACTCCTCAAATGTCTTGTTGTGCTCTGCTGCATCCCGCGCCAGCTCCTTGTACAGCCGCCGGACTGTGGGGAGTTTCAGGCGCTTCAGGTAGTAGTCCAGCAGGAGTTCCTGGCTCAATGCACCACACCCCCTTTCAGGAGCCGGTTGTACTCGGCCAGTGAGGGTTGCTGGACCCGAATGCCGGCCAGTTCCCCGGCGGTGGAGGTCGATGCCTCGGCTCCAAGATCCGGCTGAACAGCAAGGAGTTGCTTGACAGCCGTGTAGCAAGCCGTTCGCTGGGCCAGGGCCAGCTCCAGAGCGGTACTTACCTCTGAAACCGAATAGGCGCGGTGCAGCATGAGGATCTCGATGAACTCCCGGTCACTGCGGCCCTGCGCCTGCATCTCGGCCCGGAACTGGTGGTAAACGGGCGGAAGCTGCGCCATCCGGTAGGGCTTCGCCTGCTCCAGCGCCCCTGGCTTTACGTGAAGGAGTTCCAGGTAGTGGTCCAGAGCGAGGATCTCCCGGTTGCGCTCGTAGCAACGGAGATGACTGGCAATCTTCTCCTGCCCGGCGTAAATGTCGATCCGGTCCCAGTAGGCCCGCACTTGCAGTGGCCGGTTCGCATACTGAACCGGTACGGAGTAGCGGCAGGTCTCGAACGTCACGCAGGACACCTTGTTGCTGGAAACCAGCGCCACCTTGCAGCAATCGAATGGCCGGGCAGGGAGAGGGCGCAGGTACTTCTTCTCCTCCTCCCAGCGCTCCAGGATGGACTGCGTCGAGCCCTGGGGGATACGCCTGGCATACTCCAGGCACCGCTGCCACAGAATGGCGTTGAGTTCGTCCCAGGTTCTGGCTTCCCGGTGTGGCCCGACGATGTAACGCTGGGCGAGACCGACCAGATTCTCTACCGAGCCTTTCTCGTTACCGGAAGCCGGGTTGCAGAAGTTGCTGTCGATGAGGTAGTGGGTGCGGAAGCTCAGGAAGGCATCCTGCTCTTCCCGGTTGCGGCCTTCCAGGATTCGTTTCACCGCCTGCTTCAGGTTGTCCAGGGTCATACGGCGGGGAACTCCGCTCAAGCGCTCCAGCGCCCGCCGGAGGCCGTCGAACATGGCTTCCTGCCGCTGAGTCGGATACGCAATCACAACCGGCATGCCGCTCCAACGTAAGCGGACACACAGGATCTGGACTGTGACTTCTGCACCGTCGAGGACCACTACCGCCTCACCCCAATCCACCTCGATGCTCTCACCGGGGTCGTGGGCGAGGGGGATGAAGGCCGGCTGCACTCGCTTCAGCTTCCGGATCTTGGCGATGTAACGCCGGACGGTAGGTTCGCTGCCCTGGTAGCCCAGGGCAACCAGGTCCTCGTAGATAGTCCTTCCGGTCCACCGTTGTTTACGGGGCAAAATCTCGTCTTCCGCGAGTCGCCGCTCGATCTCTGCCTGAAACTCCGGGGTCAGCACCACGGGCTGAGCCGGTTTCTGCCGCTGGTATCGCGGGATTTCAGTCAGCTGTGCGTACTTGGCGACTGTTTTCCGAGAGATTCCGAGCGCCTTCGCCACCTGTCGCTGCGATTTCCCTTCCACATGAAGGAGCCATCTGATACGCTCAACATGAGCCATCTCGATCTTCAATCCTTTCACCCCTGCAAACTGGAAATGCGGTACATCCCAGTTTACAGGTTTGGAAGATTGAGGTGGCTCACTTTTACGTGATCAAATGGCCCCCAAATGGCTCCCTTTTAGGTTATCAAACACATGCGCCGCCGGCTCACCCAGGAAGAGGTCGCGGAAGAGGTGCGGGCCCTGATCCGCATGGGCCACAAGCGGGTGCTGCTTGAGGCCGGCGAGGATCCCCGGAACTGCGACATCGACTACATCGTCGACTGCATCAACACGATCTACAGCGTCCGGGAAGGCAACGGCAACATTCGGCGGGTCAACGTCAACATCGCCGCCACCACGACCGAGGAGTACCGCAGGCTGAAGGCGGCCCAGATCGGCACCTACCAGCTGTTCCAGGAGACCTACCACCGGCCCACCTATGCCGAGATGCACCCCAGGGGCCCGAAGCACAACTACGACTGGCACACCACCGCCCACGACCGGGCGATGGAGGCCGGCATCGACGACGTCGGCGTGGGCGTGCTCTTCGGCCTGTACGACTACAGGTACGAGGTCCTGGCCTTGCTGCTGCACGTGCGCCACCTGGAGGAGCGGTTCGGCGTGGGGCCGCACACCATCTCGGTGCCCCGGCTCCAGCCGGCGCCGGGGGTAAGCCTCGAAACCTTCCCCCACCTGGTGTCCGACGACCAATTCGTGAAGCTGGTGGCCATCCTCCGGCTGGCCGTGCCCTACACCGGCATGATCATCTCCACCCGGGAGACGCCCGAGATGCGGGCTGAGGTGCTACGGGTGGGCGTGTCACAGATGAGCGCCGGCTCCAGCGTCGGCATCGGCGGCTACAGCCAGATGACCCAGGAGGAGCGGGAGGCCACCGCCCAGTTCGGCCAGGGCGACCACCGCACCCCGGATGAGGTCATCCGTTGGCTCTGCCGGGAAGGCTACCTGCCCAGCTACTGCACGGCCTGCTACCGCCAGGGGCGGACCGGCGACCGGTTCATGGCCCTCGCCAAGACCGGGCAGATTCAGAACCTCTGCCAGCCCAACGCCCTGCTCACCTTCCAGGAGTACCTGGAGGACTACGCCGCGGAGGAGACCCGCGCGATCGGCCGGCGCACCGAGGCGGCCAACCTGGCGGAAATCCCCAGCGAGCAGGTGCGCGCCGAGACCGAGCGGCGGCTGGCGCGCATCAAGGCCGGCGAGCGGGACCTTTATTTCTAGCCCGACTTCTGGCTCTGCGGCCCGGCCGCACGGTCCGGGCATCACTGAGAAGGAGACGAAGACCACCGCCTGCGTTGCGGTGGTCTCTCTTCTCGCTTGTCTACAGCAGGTTACCTTCCGCGTCGAACGCCGGGGGCTGCGCCGGCCCGGTGGCCTCCACGTGGGGCAGGCCCCGGATCTCCTCCCAGACGGCGGGCGAGACCCGGATGCGCTCCAGCATGAGGGTGTTGCGGATGCGGATGGCCCGCACCCGATCGGGCGCCGGGCTGCCCAGCGTCTGCAGGGCGGTGAGGATGACGTCCCGGTCCGTCTCCAGCACGATGGGCATGCGGGCCCGCTGCACGAACGTCGCCGTGAGCGTGTTCAGGTAGGTGGCCTGGAAGTCGATCTTCTCCCGGAAGCGCCGGGTGATGAAGTCGGCCAGCCCCATCCCGTTGGCGTTGCCGTGGGAGCCCTCCGACAGGTCGAGCACGGCGATGCGCTGGATGGCGGGCTCGCCGTCGGGCACCCCGAAGATGCCGACGCGGCCGATGACGTTGGTGTCCATCCCCGTGCCGGAGATGTCCTTGCCCATCTCCTCCACGATGAGCAGGTCCAGCTCCTCCACCGGCAGCCGGGGAAGGAGCGCCTTCGAGCGGATGAGCAGCTCCTTTTCCCGCTCGATCATCTCGTCCGGCTCCACCGGCACCAGCGCGGCGGTCTCCTCCCGGCCGTTCTCCAGGACGGCCACCCCGCCCAGGACCGGCATGCGCTCCAGGATCACCCGGCCGATCTCCTCCAGGGCCTGCGAGAGCCGCCCTGGGCCGAGGCTGTGGAACTGGGCGGCGCCGGCCGGATTGCCGAGGCCCACCACCATCATCTTCACCAGGCCGCTCTCCAGGGGGCCGTGAAACGACGTGTGCGCCTTGATGCGGTTGATGACCAGCACGCCGTCGCACCGCGCGGCAAAGGCATTGAAGTAGACCGTCAGCCCGCTGGCGGTGCTGCCGAGTGCGACGACCTCGGCCCCGCCGACCACCTCGCACTCCACCGCCCCGGGGGTGATGCCGAGGCTGGCGAGCACCTCCAGCTGCCCCTCGGGGGTTCCGCCGCCGTGGCTGCCCATCGCCGCCACCATGACCGGCGTGGCCCCGAGCTCCTTCAGATACCGGGCGGCCGTGCGCAGGATCAGGGGGATGTTGGCGATGCCGCGGCTGCCGGCGGTGATGGCCACCCGTATGCCCGGGCGGACCTTCTCCTTCAGGCGGAGCCGCTCCAGCGCCGACCGCATGGCGGCCTCCACGTCGGCGACCTTCTCAGCCGGGAAACGCTGGATCACCGGGATCATCAGCGGCAGGCGCGGGGCGCTCACTCACCCATCTCCCCCTCCGGCTCATCCTTCCACAGGTCATCTTCCTCCGGCGGTTCGTCCGCCTCCGGCAGATCGATCTGCTCCACCGTCGCCTTCATGTCGCAGCGCGGATCTGCGCGCGCCAGCCCCTGCCGGGCGCGGTCCATCGCCTCTTTCGGGGTTGCGCCGAGCCACGCCGTGGAGCAGTCCGTTGTCCACTGCGCACGCCGGCGCCAGGGGTCGGTCCGGCGCTTCAATATCGGCCACCCCCGTTCATCGTCTCGCAATTCCGCGATCATCGCCCAGATCACCTCCCGCACCGACCCAGGGGATTGCACCTGTCCCGGGCGTTGTCTCCGGAACCGAGGTCGCCCGAGGTCGGAGCTTGCTTCTGTGGGCACCGAAAGGTACCATGACCTCGGGCATTCCGTTGGCCCGACAGGGAGATGTGGCCGTTGCTTGTCATTCCTTCCGATTTCGTCGCACGCTTGCTCCCGCGCCTGGAGGGGCGGGTACTGCCGGTACACAGTACGTTCGAACGCAGTCTCAACTTATCGGTCGGCCCGACCGTCTTGCTGACTGTTACGAGCCCATCCCTGGGCAGAAGCCCATTCGGACTGGTAGCTGAGACTGAGCTTGGCGCCATCCTTCCGGCCATCCGTCGTGCGGGGCGAGTCACCTACCGGACCGGGACCTGGCAGGTAGACGAGAACCCCGTGCTCACCCTGAGCCCTCGGCCGCCCTATCCCACCGGACTCACCGCGCACACTCCGGTTCCCGGGGTCAGCGCCGCAGCCTTTCACCTGCTGCTGCTCTCCCTGGCTGAACCGGAACAGGGCGGTCTGGCTGAGGTGCTTCCACACTGGCCCTGCGGTCAGCCCCTGTCACAGATGGCAGTCCCACCACCGGCAAACCTGTCGCCCGGGGTTGCCCGGGCCTGGGAGCCGATGATGGTGTTTGACCACGCCCACACACCAGATCTGGTGGAGGCCGCACCCCGGCTGCTCGGGCTGGGCCTGGGCCTTACCCCCTCGGGGGACGATTTCCTGCTGGGCTTCGTCGCAGGCCGGCTCGCGCAGGGTCGGCGGGATGAGGTGCGCGCCCTGGGGCGCGCCCTCTCGCACAGGGTATTCGACGCGACCTCGCTCGTTTCAGCCTCCTACCTGCGTCATGCGTTCCGGGGGCGTTTCGGGTCTCAGCTGCGCCGCCTGATCGCCGTGCTCCACAGCCGGTCAGCCGACCCCCAGGAACTGCGTACGGCAGTCCTCGGGGCCATCCAGGTCGGCAGCACCTCTGGGTGGGATACCCTGGTCGGCCTGCTCACGGCCCTGTACCGTTTCCAGCACGAACAGGACCCGGTTCTGCCCCGCTAGGGGCGGAACCGGGTCCCCGTATTTCTCAGCCAAGGCTGCCCGCCTTTCGCGCCTTGAGCACCCTGAGGCCCTTCAGCGCGACGTCGACAGCCGCGAGCATGCTCCAGGAGTCCACCTTGATTCCCTGAATCTCCTCAATGCGCCGGATGCGGTAGCGCAGCGTGTTGTAGTGCACCGACAACAACTCAGAAGCGCGGTTCAGGTTCCCGTCAGCAGCGATGACGGCCCTAAGGGTGCTGAGCAGGTCTGTACCGTGCTGTGCGTCGTACTCCATGAGCGCACCGATGTGCTCCTGGCAATATCGCTCCAGCTCGTCCAAGTCGGAGATCCGGAAGATGATGCGGAAGCTGCCGAGGTCATCAAAATGCGTCACCGATTGCTTCTCCGTCAACTGCATGCCGATGGCGAGGGCCTCCCGCGCCTGGCGATAAGCAGTGCTCAAATGCAGCACGTCCTCGTGGAGCCGGGAGATGCCAACGTGCACTGCGAAACACTGGGCCTCACTGGCGTGCTTCATTTCCTCCAGGACCCGGTGAGCCACGTGCAGGGCCTCTTCTTTGGCCCGTGCTGCGTCATGCCGGCGTGGAACCATGAGCAGAACGGAGGTGTTGCCCAGATGGCTGAGAAGATGGGTAGAGTGCGACTCCTCCAGGGCATAGTACATGGCGCGCTCAATCCGCTTCTGACAGCGGCGCCGCACGTCCAGTGAGATCTCATGGCCGTCCAGGCTGCCGAGGTGGAAGAGACACAGCACCCGGGGCCGCGTGAGATCCCAGCCATAGACACTCGCCCGGGCGAACGCCTCTTCGCGGGAGGCCACCCGGCCCGACAGCAAGTCCCGCAAGAACTCGTTGTAGAAGCGACGCTCGGTCTCTCTTACGGCCTCCTGCTTCTGCAGCTCGAGGGCCGTCACGAGCGCACCCTGCTCCACGCAGAGACGATCCCATTCCTTCAGCTCTCCGTCCCGTTCCCAGACGCAGATGTATCCGGTCACCTCCGCACCCACACGCACCGGGTAGATGAACACACTGGAGAGTTGTGACTCGCTGAGAATCGACCTGCGAATGGGCTCACCTCCGGCAGGGTACAGCCCTTCTGTCTGGAGTTTCCGGATGAAGGCGGTAAAATCGTCCTCTCCGCCTGCTGCCCCCGCACCATCAGCCAGAATGTGAAACTGGTCATCGGTGATCAGGGCCGGCAGGTTCAAGAGCGCGGTAAGCGTGCGGGCGACAGCCTCCAGACCCTCCCCGCGCAGGACCAGGTCGATTAACTTGCGGTGGATCTCTTCACTGCGGCGGAGCAACGCCGTCTGATGATGAACGATCTCAGTGAGGATCGCGTTGAGCAGACTGCTGAACGGAGTCTCATTGGGAACCAGGATGAGTGGAAAGCCCAGTTCATCGGCCTGCCGGATCAGCTCCTGCGGCACCTCATCCATGAAACGGGGCTTGAGAATAAGCCCGGCCAGCTTCCGCTCTGCCAGCCTGGGGAGGAGTTCCCGCATCGCCGTCGGGTCCTGTTGAATGGGATACATCGTCGTCAGGAGAAGCTGGGCTGGCTCAACGAACCGCCAGATGTCCGGGGTCTCCATGACATTGACAGATTGGATTGCCCGGTCAAGGCCGCTCCGGCCGCCCACGACCCGACTGTCGGCCAGGGCCGGAAGTTCAAGGGCCTTGCGAACGGTAATTCCCAGCGCGACTCACCTCACAATGGCACGACCCACGTGCCCGCATGGCCGGCCAACAGCCGGGGGACGTCACTCAGGGAGCCGATCACCGCCCGGCGGTTGGGTTGGCCGTGGCTTACAAAACGCACAGCCGACTCCACCTTTGGACCCATGCTTTCCGGACCGAAATGCCCTTCCTGCTGATAATGCCTGAGCTCAGGAGCCGTCACCCGATCCAGCCACCGCTGCTGTGGCTTCCCGAAGTCCAGCGCCACCCCCTGAACGTCAGTCAGGTGCAACAGAAGATCGGCATCGATCTGATGGGCAAGTTGCTGAGCCGCCAGATCCTTCTCGATTACCGCATCAATTCCCTTGTAGGTGCCGGCTACCTCCATCAACGGCACTCCGCCGCCCCCGGCTGCGATGACTACCGCACCGCCCTCCAGAAGCCGCTCAATGGCTGCGCCCTCCAGGATCTTCTTGGGATCAGGCGATGGTACCAACCTGCGCCAGCCCCGGTTGCCGACCTTCTTCAGATGGAAACGGTGTTCTCGCATCAGGCGCCGGGCCCGCTGCTCAGCGTAATAGGGGCCAATGGCCTTGGTGGGCGCCGTAAGCGCTGGGTCATCCTGGGAGACAATCGTATGCGTCACCAGTGTCACCACCGGGCGGTCAATCTGAACCGCCCGGAGCGCGTTGGTGAGTGAAAGCTGCAACATCGTTCCCAGCTGTCCCTGGGTTTGAGCGACACAATTGTGAAGTGGCATGGCTGGCACGACGGCCGCCGCTTCCTCGTTCTGAATGAGTGACGCGCCTACCTGAGGGCCATTGCCATGGACGACGACAACCTGGTGTCCCTGCATCACCAGATAGGCGATGCCCCGGCTCCTGAGCTCAATATCATTGACTTGTTCTTCAAAGGTGGCCGTATGTCCGGCTTCAAGAATTAAGTTTCCGCCCAGCGCCACAACTATCCGTTTCATCCTACTCTCTCCTAGTCCGGCTTTATGGTGGATGACGGAGCACCACCACGGTGCTCCGTCCATGCATCATGACGTCCCTCACCTGCGCGCTGCGCCGCCGTCAACGTGCACGCACTTACGGCAGGATGCGGGTGCCGGCCTGTCCGGCCACGGCACGGGCAGCCTCGCTCAGAGAGGTGATCACGGCCGACCGGCCGGTCTGCCGGACGAAGGTCAGCGAAGCATCGACCTTCGGCCCCATGCTCCCATCCGCGAAGTGCTGCTGCCGTACGTAAGCCTCGAGTTGGTCGACTGTGATCTCCCCGATACTCCGCTCTTCCGGCGTCCCGTAGAAGAGTTTGACGTTGGGCACATCGGTCAGAATCAGCAGAAGGTCCGCGTTCACAGCAAGCGCAAGCACGGCTGCGGAACGGTCCTTGTCAACCACAGCCTCGACCCCGGTCAGCCTGCCGGCATCCCCGCAGCACACGGGGATGCCGCCCCCGCCGGCGGCGACGACAATTGCACCCGCCGCCAGCAGGTTCCCGATAACCGGCGTCTCCACCACCCGCTGAGGCTGAGGCGACGGCACGACACGGCGCCAGCCCCGGCCGCTGTCAGGCTTCATCACATACCCCCGGCCTGCCTCCAGTTCCCTGGCCTGCTCCGCGGAGACGAATGGGCCGACGGGCTTGGTCGGACGGGCAAAGGCCTGGTCAGCAGCATTCACTTCCACCTGCGTCACGACGCTGACTACGGGGCGGTCGATGCCCCGCGCCCGCAGCTCGTTGGTCAGACTTTGCTGCAGCATGTAGCCGATCATCCCCTGGGTCATGGCCCCCAGAACGTCCAGCGGCATGGGGGCGACCAAGTCGGTCACGGCTTCGTTCTGCAGCAGCAGGTTCCCCACCTGAGGCCCGTTGCCGTGCGTCAGTACCAGCTCATATCCTCGTTCCACCAAAGCGGCCAGCTGCGCCGCCGTAAGGTCGATGTTCTGTCGCTGCTCTTCGTAATGGCCGCGCTGACCGGGCTGCAGGATGGCATTTCCGCCCAGCGCGACCACAATGCGCTCAGGCACTCAGGTTTCCCCTCCTCCAGTTCGCCGCGAGAGAACCCCTAGTCCGCCCGGGCGATCACCGCAACAGGGCCGCCACCATCGGGTCCCTGGTGCTCTGCCCCTCCCGAGACGTAGACCATGGGGTCGCCGGTGACCGCGGCGATCACTGCGTTCACCACCGCCCGCGCCGAACGCGTGTGGTTGATGTCAGAGTCGTCCAGCATCGTGTTCCGCCGGCCACGCACCTGGCCGGTGGACGGGGCCTCGGCCTTGGCCAGCACATTGACGATCCTATCCAGTTCCCCCTCGCCGGGCAGCACATCGAACCGAAGGCCCGCAGCCTTCATCGCCCGCAGGACGGCCTGCATGTCGATGGGATCCCGCATCACATCGTGGCCGATGACCAGGTCACTGGCAGCCTCGCTGGAGTTGCCCATGACGATGATCTCGCACTTCTGCAGCTCCACCCCGGCCGAAGTGGAAGCGACGGTCGAATAGAGGCTCCAGTCGCTGCAGATCTTCTCATCGGAGACCGCGGACTCGGGAATCTCACCCAGTGCCACTGCGACGCCCAGAGCCGAGGCGCCCCGGCTGTAACCCATCGACTTGTAGGTGTCGTTTACCGCAACCGTCTCACCGCGCCGGAGGGCATCCTCGATGCGGTCCGCGGTCAGCAGGGGGCACTTGATCTGCACGAAGTGAACGTCCGCGGGGTCGGAAATACCGGCCTCAGCCATGGCTTCCCGCACGGCCCGGGCGACCTCACGAACCTGCGCCATGCGGCCCAGCTCCTCGGGCTTGAAGTCACGGGTGAAGGCGATTCCAGCGGCCAGCCGCTTCTCCCCGGCGGGAATGCTGCCGCGGTCGGCCACCTGCTTGCGCACAAACACGTTCATGTGCGGGGTCATGACCCCTTCGGTCCCGCCGGACATGACCAGGGCGACCCGGTTGGCCACCTCGTCACGGCTGATGCCCAGCCGCTCGCTCAGCAGCACCTTGACCGCCAGGGTGGTGAAGCCCCGGGTGAAGTCGTTGACGCACCCGTTGCCCTCGTTTTTGCAGAGGACGGCGATGATGTCCCGCGCGTCGATCGTGCCGTTATCCAGCAGCGCCTCCAGGGCGGACAGATCGTCAGGGGAACCCATGGGAAGGCGATATACCTCGACCTTATGCATCTACACTACCTCCCATACATTACCGGTCGGATTGCGACAGCCGCTCCTCCAGAGCCCGCAGACCCTCCACAAAGCAGTCCATCGGCGCACGCACGATGCCGGCGCCCACCTGGCCCACTCCGGGCTCCTTGTGCGCCACGCCGGTGTTGATGACCGGAAGGATGCCGGTATCCACCACCAGCCGGGCGTCGATGCCGGTCGGTGCGCCGGCGAAATCCAGGGCGGGAATGCCGTATGTCCGCTCCTCGCCCAGGGTGATGTTCCGCATCTCCTTGGTAAAGTTCAGGGCGTCGCCGACTGAGCCGCCGACAAACTGAACGATGGCCGGGGCGGCCGCCATCGCGAACCCACCGATGCCCGCCGTCTCCGTAATGCAGGAGTCGCCCAGGTCACGGGCCGCGTCCTCGGGGCCGTAGCCAGGGAAGAAGAGCGCATCGATCACAGGCGATGGGGCGGTGAACCACTGGTCGCCCGTGCCGCTGAGCTGAACACCGAACTCCGTACCGTTGCGGGCCATCGCCACCACGACCGAGGAGCCTTCGATCCCCCGGGCGGCATCCATGGCGACCTTGCAAGCTGCCATGGAGAGGTTGAGGTAGAAGTGGTCGTTTCGGCCGAGGAAGTCGGCCACCTCTGCCAGCTGTTCGGGCGCAGCGGTCTTCACCAGATAGGGGAAGAGTGTCCGCACGAAGAGGCTGGTCGCGGCGGTATTCCGGTTGTGGCACTCGTCGCCCATCTGCAGGGCCCTGGCGGTGATGGACTTCAGGTCCACACCGCCGGCCGCCCGAATGGCAGCGCCCAGGGCGGGCCCGAGCACGTCGCGCATCCAGGCCAGCCGCTCCAGCACCTCGGCGGAGTTCGCGCCGAACCGGAGCACCTTCCCAAGCCCCTCGTTCATGTTCACGTAGGCCCGGTTGCCGGCCTCCTGGTTCTCCACCACGAAGACGGGCATGGAAGGCGAAGTGAGGCCGGCCATCGGTCCGACTGCGCTGTGATGGTGGTTGGGCTCCAGCCGCACGCCCCCGCTGGCCGCGAGGGCCTCAGCCTCCGCGTGTGTGGTGGCCCAACCCTCGAAGAGAATGGCGCCGATCACCGCGCCGCGCACCGGGCCGCACATCCGCTCCCACGTCACGGGAGGGCCGGCGTGCAGCAGGATGCGCCCATCCATCCCCGGCACCACGTCACGGGCAGGCTGCACGTCGACGGCCACCGGCCGGGCGGCCAGGATACGGGCCAGGGCCTCTGCGTTGGCACGCTGGATGGTCTCTGCGTGCACCTCCAGCCGGTCCAGCAGTTCAACCGCCTCCACATTGCCGCCGGCCGGCGGGGCCCAGTGCACATGGATGTGCGGGGCATTGACCGCGGTGAGCGTCTCGGAGAACGACGGCACGCCGATGTTGATGATCTTCAACTCCTGATCCAGCAAGCGATACAACAGAGTGCTGCTCATGCCCCCACCCCCTTCAAGGTCTCAACCAGCAAGCCGGCCGCCCGGGCCGCCCGGTAGTTGGTGGACAGGATCGTCACACCGGCCTCCCGCAGCCTGGCCACCTGCTCACTGCGCGGCTGCGGGTCCTCCTCGGTACCCGTTACCGAGGCGATGAATGCCACGTAGCGACCGGCGGCGGCCAGCTCGGCCCGGAGCCTGGCCACCTCTTCGGCGATCGCGCCGCCCGGATCGCTGTTGCTCCCATAGCCGAGCACCACGTCGAACAGGACAACCGCCGTCTCGGGGTCCATGGCCTCCTTGCGGATGCGCTCCAGACGATAGCTGGCGTCGATCATCGGGTGCGGCCGGCTCTGCGTGAAGTAGTCATCGCCCATGTCCACCAGGGTATGGCCCCGGCTCTCATTGGGGTTCTCCAGCTTGTAGCGGGCGTTCTGGGCCAGGTTGCTGGAGACATCGGGCAGCATGGCCTGCAGGGTGAGGTAAGCCTCATGGCAGAGCGTCCCGCCGGAGAAGAGCCCCCGCACGAAGGCACCGGGCCGCTTCCCCTGGGGGTATCTGGCCGCTTCTGTTGCCACGGCGGCAGCCACCTCGGCCGTCGCATCGGGCAGCGGAGTGGCAGGCGATTCCACCGTCAGGAGGGCTGCCTCCTCCAACGTCGTCGCCATCTTCAGGCCGGCACTTCTCGCCTGGGCGACCACCTCTTCGTCGGCGCCCAGGAAGCAGACCACGCAGGGCTTGGTCATCCGGCGCACCCGCTCCAGCAGGCGCTGCATCGTCGCCGGGGCCGGCGGTTTGGAGACGAGCGCGATGCGCTCGGTGCCCGGGTCGTGCTCCAGCAGGTCGATGCCCTGAAGCATGGTGATGCCGCCGACCTCATCGCTCAGATCACGGCCACCGGTGCCGATGGCCTGCGAAATGCCTGCCCCGAGCTGGTGCACGAGCACGGCCACTTCCTGGAGGCCGGTGCCGGATGCCGCCACGAGGCCCGCCGTGCCGCGCCGCACGACGTTCACGAAGCCCAGGGGTACGCCGTGAATGATGGCGGTGCCGCAGTCCGGCCCCATCACCAGCAGGCCGCGCCGCTGCGCCTCCTGCTTCAGGGCGACCTCCTTCTCCAGCGCCACGTTGTCGCTGAAGATCATGACATGGAGGCCGTTCTTCAGTGCCTTCAGGGCCTCGCGGGCGGCGAAGGCGCCGGGGGTGGAGACGATGGCCAGGTTGGCCTCAGGCATGCGGGCCAGGGCCCCTTCGAGGGTCTGCACGCGCTCCTCCTGTGCCTGACCGCTCTCCTGGCCCACGGCGTTCAAGAGCTCGTCCACCCGGATCAGTGCGGCGCCCAGCGCCTCCTCGGTCTCGGCAACCAGGCCGATCACCAGGTCGTTGGGACCCATGTCGGCATACTCGGCCGGGTCGAAGCCGGTGTCAGCCAGTATGGCCCGGTTCATCTCCGTCACCATGACCACCGCAACCTGGCTGACCCCGGGCACGCGCTTCGCCTCAGAGGAAATCCGCATGAGTGTGACAGAGTCGTAATACGTATTGGGTCTCTTGATCAGACGGCGCTGCATGTACACTCCTCCAACCAGAGTCCGTTTAACCGACGATGAAGCAGATCACGACGATGACAGCCAGCGTGCCCAGAACGTAGGGGATGTTCATGCGAACAACTTCCATGATGTCCTTCTTGAAGCCCTGACCGAGGGCCGCCACGTTGATCTGCACAGGGCTGATCTGGGTGCCCAGGCCCGTGGCGATCGCGACCAGGCCCATGGCTGCGGGAGACGTACCGATGGCAGCAATCGTCGGCATGATCAGCGCCAGTACGCCAGCGCACATGGCGCCTGAGGGGATGGCCACGATGAAGGCGACGATGGCCGCCACCGGCGCGATGATCGAGGAAGGCGCAGCGCCGGCCAGACCGGCGATCGCCTCGAAGGTGCCGATCTCGCCCATCATGTTGATGAAGCCGAGGAACATACCCACCGAGAACAGGGTGACCAGGATGAACTGCCCGCCGTTGACGAGCTGCTCAGCGGCCTCGGTGAGGCTCATCTTGCAGCAGAGCCAGGTCAGCACGGTGCTGAGAAGGATGATCGAGCCGGGAGTGAACAGGGCGACCCCGAGCAGACCGTTGAGCTTGGAGCCGAGAATCACCAGCCCGAGCAGTGCGATGAAAGGGATGGACCGAACCCAAAGCGTGCCGGCGGAGACGTCGGCAAACTCGTCCTTCCCACCCTCGTCGCCGACGGTGAGGCTGCCGTACTTGCGCACGCCCCAGTAGGCCAGCGCTGCGCCGATCACCCAGAAGAGGATCGTGTAGGGCATCATGTTGCTGGCATGCATGGCCACATCCACGCCGGCAAATTCGGCGGTAATGACCGTCTCCGTGGAGGCGGGCGATGTGGTAAAGGAGGCGGCGGTGGCGATGGCCATGCCGGCGATCACGGGAGGAACGGCACCCACCGCTGCGGCCACCAGCGGCGCCGTCACCATCGTGTTGCCGGCGCCCATACCGGCCATGTAGGTGGCGGCGGCCTGGATCAGCACCATGAAGGCCGCCAGGAGGCCCACCTGCTTGCCCAGGCCCCGATTGGCCAGGGTGACGGCCGCCTTGATGGAACCCGCCTTGCCCACCATCATGGCGGCAGCGGCATAGAGAATGGGCGTGGTGATGCCCAGCATGGAGGCGGTGCCCTGGGTGAAGATGCTGCCGGCGTCGGCCGGCGAGATTCCACCGATGAGAATGGCGAGGATGCCGCCCACCGCGCCGGCCACCAACATGTGCTGACGGAGGAGCAGGAGAACCATGACCACGATCAACGGAACGAGCAGTAAGAACGTGTTCATCTAAGACTCTCCTTGTTCAGTCTCGTTTTCGCCGAATGGAGCCGTGACAGAGAGTTGTTCCTGTCGACTCATAACTTGCTGTCCACGGACGAATACCAGTTCAGGTGGGCGCTGGCCGACGATGACGTCAGCTGGGGATGCGGCATCCAGCACGATCAGGTTGGCCTCCATGCCGGGCCGGATGTCCGGCCCGGGCAGACGGTCGGGGTGACAACCGTCCATGATGGCCTCAGCCCTGTGGCCGGCCATCTCCAATACAGTCGCCAGTTCATCCTGGCCCCCCATGTGGGCGGCATGGGCCAGGATGAGCGCTTCCTGGATCATGCTGCCGTTGCCGAAGGGGTTGAACGGGTCGCGAATGTTGTCGGAACCGAAAGCAACGTTGACGCCGGCGGCGAGCAACTCCTTGACAGGCGCCAGGCCCCGCCGCACGTTGACCCGATCGCCCCGTCCCTGTAGGTAGAGGTTTGTCGAAGGAAGGGTGATCACGTGCAGCCCGGCGTCACGCACCGATTCAATGATCCCGGCCCGTCGTGCGGGCTCCTGCGCTGACAGCGAGCAACAGTGGCCCGCGGCCACCCGGCCGGCCATGCCGTGGCGCCGGGTATATTCAGCCACCAGCGGCAGGGTCAGGTCCGACGGATCGTCCGACTCGTCCACGTGCATGTCCACCAGAGAGCCGGCCGCCTCCGCCAGGGCGAAGACGATGCGGACATGCTCCTCGGGCTGCGGGTCACGGGCGGGAATGCCGCCGACGGCGTCACACCCCATCCGGATCGCCTCCTGCAGCAGTTCGGCGACGCCTGGCTGGTTGGTGATGCCCTCCTGAGGGAAGGCAACCACCTGTAGGTCCACCACGCCGCGCAGCTTCGCACGAGCCTCCAGGGCTGCCTCAACACTGATGAGACCGACCACCGGGTCGACATCCACATGGGTCCGCAGCCGGGTGACGCCGTGCGAGAGGGCGGCCCGGGCCCCGCGCATGATCCTCTCGTAAACCGCAGACCGGGTCATGTTAGCCTTGATGATCTGTCCCAGCCGTATGGCCTCGGTAAGGGTGCCGGAACGATTGGGCATCGCTTCAGACTGGAAGGCCTTGTCGAGGTGCAGGTGTACATCCGCAAACGGCCGCATCACCAGCCTGCCCGACAGGTCAATACCGTTCACGCAGCCCCCATCCGCAGACACGTGCGGCGTAACAGATACGACCATGCCATCCCGAATCGCAATATCCCAGCGCCCGGCGCGGCCGACGAGGGCAGCGTTGCAAAGGTTCACATTCGCCCCCCTTTCGCTTAGAGTCAGCTCTAACGTAACAGACCAACGGGCCGGTCCAACACGGCAACGCGTGCTGAAACCGGCCCGAGGGGTTTGTCACTTCGTAACAATCGAGGGTGGCTGCGCGGCTGCACCCGTCCCCGTCTTCGGACGGAAAAGCACCTGCTCCAGGAGCATCACCACGCCGATCACCAGAATGACGGTGTTCTTGAACAGGGTGCCCACCAGCCGGGGCAGCGCATCGAAGAACTCAGGCGGCAAGAGCGAAGTACCCAGGGCGAAAAAGACCGCAAACCCGCCGATGAAGATCTCCCGCTCGCCAAAAGAACCGCTCCTGACCCAGGTCTTTGCGCCCATGCCAATCAGCGTGCAGGCCACGCCCAACAGGACCGCGCCCGCCACCGGCTCGGGCATGGCGGCCATCAACCCCGAAACCGGACCGAAGAGGCTCATGACGACCAGGCAGAGGGCGCCGATCAGGATGAAGGTGCGGGATGCCACCCGGGTGAGCATGACGAAACCCAGGTTCTCTCCGTAGGCTACGTACGCAGGCACGCCCAGGGCCCCGGCCAGGCTCCCCTCAACAAGGCCGAACACGGTGAAGTAGCATCGTTGGGCCTGTGGGGTCACCTCCGCCCCGACGATGTCAGCATAGGCGTTGACGTTGCCGTACAGGTTCAGGGCCGAGAACAGGTTGACGATGATCATGGTAATGATGAGGTCCAGCGGCGGAACCTGTGTGCCGTAAGGAAACAGCTTCGGCCAGTTGAAGGCCGGCATGGCCCGCACCATGGTCCAGTCGAAGTGGCCCGATGTCATGAAGATCACATAGCCGAGAACAATGGTCACCATGACCGGCACGGTGGCCAGCAGCGTGCGGCCCCGCAGCGAGAGCCAGCCGCAGAGCAGGGCCAGCAGAATCCCCGCCCAGAACGGCCAACCGGCAGACTCCGAGGCCAACATGCCCAGGGCAGTACCACTCGTGGTCAGGCCGATGGTCATCACCATGGCGCCCTGGACGAGCGGCGTCCACACGCGGCTCAGGCGGCTGAAGAGACCGGCGGCGCCCAGTACGGCGACCACCGCGCCGGCGATGATGTAGGCGTTGAAGGAAAGGAGCGCGTACTCCCTGCCCCCCACGGCCGCTGCAGCCACCACTGCCAGAGACGGAACGATATTGGGTCCCGAGACCATCGCAAACCGGTGGCCCAGCAGCACCTGCACGATCGTGGTGAGTCCCACCATCAGCGCCACGCGGGCCATGAAGTTGCCCAGTTCGGGCCCCGAGAACCCGAGCCCGGTGCCTACGAGGGCGTAGCCCCAGACCACCGGGTAGAACATGATAAAGATCCACTGCAGCGAATAGAGGACGGTGTCACGCCTGGAGCGCGGCCTTTCGTCGGGCCGGTAGACCAGTTGGAGCGAAGAAGGGGCTGTACGGCTGGCCATGGCGCAATCTCTCCACCTTTCGTTGACAAAAGAGCGGCCCAGCCGTCCGATCAGGACGGCTGAGGCCGCTGCTCGACTGCACGAGCGTTACCGCAGGTTCTGGTTGACGGCCTCGATGAAGCGACGGGAGTCGCTAACCCAGCCGAAGACGCCTCCCTGCATCTTGATGGACTTGATGGCCGCCTCGTGGTTGCCGTAGTCTGTGGCACCCGTGCCGTCTTTCAAGAGCACGCACCAGTAGCCGTAGTCATTGGCCTCACGCATGATGGTGTGCACGCAGACGTCGGTGGTGATGCCGGTGATGACCAGGTGCGTGATCCCGAGGTTCTTCAGGATCATGTGGATGGTGCTGGAGCCGAACGCGCCCTTTCCGGCCTTGTCCACAACGATCTCGCCGGGGATGGGGTAGAGTTCGTCGATGATGTCCCAGTTCTTCTCGCCTCGCACCAGCAGACGCCCGGCCCCCCCGGGAATCATGTCGCCGATGCCCACGCCATCGCCGATGATCTTGCTCCGCAAGATCTTGTTGAAGGGCGCATCGGAGAGGTCGGGCTCGTGTCCCTCGCGCGTATGGATGACGGTGATGTCGGTACCCCGAATGGCATTCAGCACGTTCTTGATCGGCTCGATGGCCGCGGCCGTAAGCGACAGGTCGTAGCCCATGACGTCAACGTAGCCACGGGGTCCGCAGAAGTCTGTCTGCATGTCGATGGAGAGGAAGGCCGTGCGAGCGGAATCGAACTGGACGTAGGCCGTATCGCCAAACCGGGGGCAGTCCTCTACCTCAACGTTGAAGAGCGTGCCCTTGGGTGGACCGTAGAGCCAGGTTGGGAACTCGAAGGTCCTGGTCTCCTGGAACCGATCGTAGGCCTCCTGCACCCGCTGCAGCATCTTCTCCCGATGGCCGGACAGGTAGGGTTCGTATGAGCGTGGTCTGCTGGTAGCCATACCGCAATCACCTCATCGTATAGGTCCCTGGATGTATCGACAATCACAGCGGAATCCCATGCGGTACTTACCCGCCTAAAGCCCTGAGAACTCCCCCTGGTCCGCATCATCAGGAGTCCTCTGAACCTAACATAGCAAAGGGTGAGGTTTGGCCGACACGTCACGGCGCGCCGAAATCGGCTCCTGCTGTTTGTTACTTTGCGACAAACAGGGTGTCGCTGCGTGACAGCGGGCACAGAACAGCTTCAGCGTCAGCCAACTCCGTCGTCATCGTCGAGGTCTGTGATCAGGGCCCGGATCGTCTCGCGCAGCCCGTTCAAGGCGACGCCTGGTCCCTTCTCATGGGATGTGACCTCCGGCTCCGGAATGGGCTCAAACCAGCAAGCAAACAGCCGCTCCATGAACTCCCGGGCGAAGCGCCCGGTGACGATCCGGTCGGTGTAGTCGGAGACCGACAGAAGCTTCCTCCCATCCCGGAACAGGATGAAGTCCCAGAGCCGGATGCCATCCTCCTCCAGGGTTTGCAGGAACAGCCGCCTCGCTACGGGCGTCATCCTGCCCGTCACCGCGATGGCCCCTTCCATCCCGCTCCACGGCGCGACGGAAATGCCCGGGAGTCGCATGAACTCGTCTTTGCCTTCGCCGAGGCAGGGGTCGTCGGGAAAGCGGACTTCAAAGTGCGAGGCCGCGAGCACGCCATATTCCAGCACGGACTTCCATATTCCGCTGATGCCCCAAACACCTTCCGCGCTTTCGTTGTCGCCGATGAAGAAGTACTCCTTTTCATCCGACATGGTCATCGCTCCACCAACTTTATTGCGAGCAAACGCCCCGTCGCATCGGCCACCCGCTGGAGTTCCTCCCCAGATGGCGCTGCCAGCCGGACCAGCAGTGGCATGTACCGAAGGGCGGCTCACGCCTCTACCCGTTCGACCTCACGCTCCGGATAACCTGTTCCGAACCCCGGCAGCACACTGCAACGCGAAGACCCCGCCCTGGTCATAATCAGGGCGGGGCAAGCATACGGCATCCGGAGCCAACCCAGCGCCGCGACGGATTGTTGAGCCGGCCGGAATACGCCTCAGGATCTTGTGTGAACGAGGGCTACAGGGTCTTGTCCCTGTAGCCCTCATATGGCGTCCTGGATCGCGACCGATCAGCAGAGTGGGGCCATCGCCCGCATCGCACCGTTCTACCGCAAATACGCCTCGGTCAACACCACCCAGTACGCCGCGCCTATGGGCAGGAGGTCCTGGTTAAAGACGTACTGAGGGTGGTGCACCATCGGTGTATCGCCGTTGCCGATAAAGCAGTACGTGCCCGGCCGCTGCTGCAGCATGAAGGCGAAGTCTTCCGAACCCAGATACGTGGGGCCCGGATAGACGACGCGGTCGTCACCAAACGCTGCTCTGGCGATTTCATAAGCCTTCGCGGTCTCCTCCTTGTCGTTGACGAGCACGGCCCCGGGCACGCCTTCTCTGATCTCGTACGTGCATCCGTACCCTTCGGCGTGCGCCTTGGTCAGCGAACGGATTCGATCGAGCACGAGTTTCCGATCAGCCTCTGTCTCGGTCCGGACCGACAAGCGCAAGGTCGCCGTATGGGCGATGACATTCCCAGCCGACCCGGCCTGGAACGCGCCGACCGTGACCACGGCCTTTCTCTTCGGGGACACATTGCGCGCGACAATCGTCTGCAGCGCCATGACCAGCGACGATCCAGCCACCACCGGATCAATCGCAAGCTCGGGCATCGAACCGTGGATCAAGTCCCGTCAAGTGGTGTAAATCGGGTTCCAGCATTGTAGTTGCTCTAGTCGGCACTCAGCGGCAAAAGTTCAGGACGGCCGAGGCTCGGGTCATGGGCGTACAGTTTCGCCATGGACGCCTGGCTGAAGTATCTTCGTGGGGCGGTCATCCACTCTTCCTGCTGCTCGATCATGACGGCTCCGGCCAGGCGGATCAGAGCTTCTCTGTTGGGGAAGATGCCCACGATCTCCGTCCGCCGGCCGATCTCTCTGTTGAGCCGTTCCAGGGGGTTCGTGGAGTGCAGTCGCCGCCAGTGCTCAGTCGGGAAGGCCATGTAAGCCAGAATGTCCTCCTCGGCATCTTCCAGCAGTTGGGCCGCCCGGGGGAACTGTTTCCGCAGGTTCTCGACCACAACGGCTAGCTGAGACCTCGCTGCCTGCTGGTCCGGCTGTGCGAAGATGGTCCTCACAGCAGCCGACACCATGGACTGCAGGTTCTTGGGCACATAGCCGAGCAGATTCCGCATGAAGTGAACCCGGCAGCGTTGCCAGCTGGCGCCACTGAACACGGTTCGGATCGCTTCACGCAGACCGACGTGGTTATCACTGATCACCAGAAGCACGCCCTTGAGGCCCCGAGCGACCAGCTGCCGCAAAAACGCGGTCCAGAAGGCCCCATCTTCGCTGGGACCCACGTCTAGCCCCAGAATCTCCCGTTCGCCATCCTCTCGTACACCCATGGCGATCACCAGGGCCATGCTGGAGACCCTGCCGTTCTCCCGAACCTTCTCGTACTTGGCATCCAGCCAAACGTAAGGGTAGCGCCCTTCCAACGGTCGGTTGCGAAAGGCCTCAACCACCTCGTCCAACTCGGCGCAAAGCCGGGAGACCTGGCTCTTGCTCACGCCGGTCATCCCCAGGGCCTGCACCAACTCATCTACCTTCCGGGTGCTGACCCCCTGAATGTAAGCCTCCTGAACCACAGCCACCAAGGCCTTCTCGGCCCGTCGGCGAGGTTCGAGCCAGCTTGGCATGTAGGACCCCTTCCGGAGTTTGGGGATCTGCAGATCGATCGTCCCGACCCGCGTATCCCACTGACGTTCCCGATAGCCGTTGCGGTAGTTGCTGCGCTCAGACGACCGTTCGTACCGCTCAGCGCTGTGTTTGATCAAGAGATTGGGAGCCACTTTGATCATCAAATAGTGAGCCACCTGCCAACCCTACGGGGCCGATTTTGTTTCCATTGCGGTTTCCAGTTACCTGGCAACTTCTGGGGGTGCGTGCGGGACTTACGGTATCTCCGCGCGTTGCTTCACGGCTTCCTGCCGTCGGAGGGTCTCACGGAATCGGTACGACTCCCCGTTCATCGCGATGATGTGGGCCTTGTGGGTCACACGGTCGGCCAGTGCCGCTGTCATCTTCTCGTCTCCGAATACCTGCGCCCATTCCGAGAATTCCAGGTTCGTCGTAATGATCAGGCTGCCCCGTTCGTAGCGTGCGGCGACAAAGTGGAACAGCAGTTCGCTGGCGGCCCGACTGAGGGACACATAGCCGAGTTCGTCCAGTACCACCAGATCCTGACGCAGCCACTGTTTCTCGACGCGGCTGAGCCGGTGCTCATTCTGCGCCTCCTCAAGTTCGGCCACAAGCTGGCCCACTCGCCAGAAACGAACCCGGTAGCCTTGCCGGCACGCGGCGATGCCCAGCGCTGTGGCCAGGTGCGTTTTGCCGGTGCCGCTGTTGCCAACGAAGAGCACGTTCTCCCGATCCCGGATGTATTCACCCTTGCTCAGTGCCAGGATCTTCGCCTTGTTCACGGACGGAATGGCCGTGAAGTCGAAGGATTCCAGGGTCTTGGGAACCGGGAAGCCAGCAGCTTTAAGACGGCGCTGCAGCTGGTTGTCCTCCCGGTGGATCACCTCCTGTTCCATCAGGGCCTCGAGGTACTCCTCAAAGGTCTTGTTGTGCTCTGCTGCATCCCGCGCCAGTTCCTTGTACAGACGCCGGACCGTGGGGAGCTTCAGGCGCTTCAGGTAGTAATCCAGCAGCAGTTCCTGGCTCAATGCACTACGC
Source organism: Symbiobacterium turbinis (assembly GCF_055383075.1). Classification (NCBI taxonomy): domain Bacteria; kingdom Bacillati; phylum Bacillota; class Clostridia; order Eubacteriales; family Symbiobacteriaceae; genus Symbiobacterium; species Symbiobacterium turbinis. Next base: position 3,236,972 of record NZ_AP042433.1, on the reverse strand, counting down.
CCCCTTTCAGCAGCCGGTTGTACTCGGCCAGCGAGGGCTGCTGCACCCGGATGCTGGCCAGTTTCCCGTCCGTGGAGGGCGGTGCTCCAGCTGCAAGATCCGGTTGAGCGCCAAGGAGTTGCCGGACCGCTGCGCAGCAAGCCGTACGCTGGGCCAGGGCTTGCTGCAGAGCCCTGCTGACCTCAGAAACCGAGTAGGTGCGGTGCAGCATGAGGATCTCGACAAACTCCCGCTCACTGCGACCCTGCGCCTGCATTTCAGCCCGGAACCGGTGGTAAACGGGCGGAAGCTCTGCCATGCGGAAGGGCTTGGCCTGCGCCAGCGCCCCGGGCTTTGCATACAGGAGTTCGAGGTAGTGGTCCAGATCGAGGATTTCCCGGTTCCGTTCGTAGCAGCGCGGATGACTGGCGATCTTCTCCTGCCCAGCGTAAATGTCGATTCGGTTCCAGTAAGCCCGCACCTGTAGTGACCGGTTCGCATACTGAACCGGAACGGAATAGCGGCAGGTCTCGAACGTCACGCAGGACACCTTGTTGCTCGTGACCAGCGCCACCTTACAGCAGTCAAATGGCCGAGCAGGCAGAGGGCGCAGGAACTTCTTCTCATGCTCCCAGCGTTCCAGGATGGACTGTGTCGAACCCTGGGGCACGCGCCGGGCATACTCCAGGCACCGCTCCCACAGGATGGCGTTGAGTTCGTCCCAGGTTCTGGCTTCCCGGTGTGGCCCGACGATGTAACGCTGGGCGAGACCGACCAGATTCTCTACCGAGCCTTTCTCGTTACCGGAAGCCGGATTGCAGAAGTTGCTGTCGATGAGGTAGTGGGTGCGGAAGCTCAGGAAGGCATCCTGCTCTTCCCGGTTGCGGCCTTCCAGGATTCGCTTGACCGCCTGCTTCAGGTTGTCCAGGGTCATGCGGCGGGGCACTCCGCCCAGCAGCTCCAGCGCCCTTCGGAGGCCGTCGAACATGGCTTCCTGCCGCTGAGTCGGGTACGCAATCACAACCGGCATGCCGCTCCAGCGTAAGCGGACACACAGGATCTGGACTGTGACTTCTGCACCGTCGAGGACCACTACCGCCTCACCCCAATCCACCTCGATGCTCTCGCCAGGGTCGTGGGCAAGGGGGATGAATGCCGGCTGCACTCGCTTCAGCCTGCGGATCTTGGCGATGTGGCGGCGGACAGTGGGCTCGCTGCCCTGGTAGCCCAGGGCAACCAGGTCCTCGTAGATCGTCCTCCCAGTCCAGCGTTGCTTGCGGGGCAAAATCTCGTTTTCCGCGAGTCGCCGTTCGATCTCTGCCTGAAACTCCGGGGTCAGCACCACGGGCTCGGTCGGCTTCCGCCGCTGGTAGCGCGGGACTTCGGTAAGCTGTGCATACTTGGCGACGGTCTTCCGCGAGATCCCCAACGCTTTGGCAACCTGTCGTTGTGACTTCCCTTCCACATGAAGGAGCCATCTGATACGCTCTACATGAGCCATCTCGATCTTCAATCCTTTCACCCCTGCAAACTGGAAATGCGGTACATCCCAGTTTACAGGTTTGGAAGTTCGAGGTGGCTCACTTTTGCGTGATCAAATGGCCCCCGAATGGCTCCCTTTTAGGTTATCAAACACACAGCGCCAATCTGCTGCGATACTTCCAGTTCCATGAGACCCTGAGCCAGCACCCGAACTCCTTCCCGGAGGAAATCCACGTCGTCCACACCGGACTTGCGCAGAAGCTCCTCCAATGCGATCCTAAAGTTGGTCACCTGCGGGTTCCCCCTTTGCGATGTATTGCTCCTACTTCGCATGGAACCCAAAGGTGGCCACTTATGTCAAGCAGCCCCTCCCACCGGAAGGTCCGGGGAATTTACACCACTACTTTGGACTCTAACCCGTGCCTGCAGCTGACGATGAAGCCATGGACGTAGGTCGCACCCCCGTTAGATGTTGCTCCGCATGGTGACCAGAATAGCCGATCATACGCACCGTCAGGCGCAGTGCCAGTACGAATTCCCCTGTATTGTTTCCCCCCTAGAGGGTGCGGCATGCTAGGCTTCATGTCTACCTGAGGCTTTCTGGAAGGATGGGTCGAGCGCACGGCCCGGCTGCACCGCCGATCGCTGCGCACCCGGCCTTCCCGCCGGGTTTGTTGCCGGACGGCGTGAGGTGCACCCGCCCGCTCGGTTACCGGCCACCCTGGCCGGCTGGGGCCGGCAGCATTTTGGCGGGAGGTGAATAGAGCCCGGAGTCACCTGCACACCCTATTCCCGAGAAAGGGAGCGGTGTGAAGGTGTTCATCGCGAGACTGCTTGTGATCATCGGTGCCCTCAACTGGGGGCTGATCGGCCTTTTCGGGTTTGATCTGGTGGCCTTCCTGTTTGGCGGCCAGATGTCGCTGGTATCGCGGATCGTCTACACGCTCGTGGGACTGGCCGGCGTACTCATGATCGGGGACCTGGTCGGTACCCGGCAACGCACCTGAGTGATCCGAAACTGTACGCCTCCGGCTGGGGCCGGGGGTGTGCCTGTTTGTAGCCCTTTACACGGACGCGAACGCTGAGGTAACATATCAGTTGCGGAACGCGCGAGAGTGGCGGAACTGGCAGACGCGCAAGACTTAGGATCTTGTGCCGTGAGGCGTAGGGGTTCAAGTCCCCTCTCTCGCACCAACCCGGAGGGATGAGGGCCACAGGGTGATGACCCTGTGGCCCTTTGGCACGCCGACATGACAGCACAACGAAAGCCCCCCCCACAAGTGGAGGGAGCTTTGCTTATGGTGGGCCATGTTGGATTCGAACCAACGACACCCCGCTTAAAAGGCGGATGCTCTGCCACTGAGCTAATGGCCCGTCAGACCCAGACCCCCGCCGCGAGCGGGAGCCTGGCCCGTGGCTGGGGCGGCAGGACTCGAACCTACGCATCCGGGAGTCAAAGTCCCGTGCCTTACCAACTTGGCTACGCCCCAAGAAGTGGGCTGACCGACCGGAGTCGAACCGGCGACCTCCAGAGCCACAATCTGGCGCTCTAACCAACTGAGCTACGGTCAGCGTATGAACAATCAGGAGCACAGGGGAAAAGCTTGGTGCGCCTGGCAGGATTCGAACCTGCGGCCAACCGCTTAGAAGGCGGTTGCTCTATCCACTGAGCTACAGGCGCCTGTACAGCACAGGTTAGTTTAGCACAGCGCTAACCACAGCACAAGACGCCCGTGATACCAGCGTCGGGGCCGACACGATTCAGATAAAAAAGGACGAAGTGCTTTCGCCCCTGAAGTGGACTTTCTGTGGAGCGGGTGAAGGGAATCGAACCCTCGTCGCCAGCTTGGAAGGCTGGAGCTTTACCACTAAGCTACACCCGCAGATGCTGTGTCGGCCCCTTCGCCGCAGTGGCTGCGTTGGTCGGGGTGACAGGATTTGAACCTGCGACATCCTGCTCCCAAAGCAGGCGCGCTACCAGACTGCGCCACACCCCGCCGTACCCGCACAAGAGAGTATATCCTATCCGAGTGCCTGCTGTCAAAACCTAAATGCTGCCTCTTCGCCCAGAAAAACATGATGCGCACGCACGGTGCCATCCGCAATCTCCAACACGGCGCACGACGGCGGATCCTGCGGCCTGCGGGGCAGGCTGAGCGAGCCCGGGTTGAGCAGCAGCACACCACCCACGTCCTCCAGGAACGGAATGTGGGAGTGGCCAAAAATTGCCGCCCGGGCGCCCACCTCCTGGGCCCTGTACAGCAGCCGCTGCGGCCCCGCCTTCACGCCGTGCTGGTGGCCGTGCACCATGAGCAGTTTCACCCCGCCCAGCTCCAGCAGCAACTCGGCCGGCTCGGTCGCGGGGAAGTCGCAGTTGCCCACGACGGCCCGCACCCGGGACCGGTCCACCCCCAGGTCCGACGCGATGCGGGCCGCGTCGGCCAGGTGGTCGCCCGCGTGCAGGAGCCAGTCGAGCCGGCCGCACTGCGCGCGCATGGCCGGCACATTGCCGAAGCGGCGGTGGCTGTCGCTCACAACACCGACCCGCAGCATGCTAAGCCTCCTCCAGCAGGGCCGGAAGGCGCTCCATGCACTTCGCCAGAGCCCGCGAACGGTGGCTGATGGCGTTCTTCTCCTCCAGGGTCATCTCCGCCACCGTCCGCCCGCCCTCCACCTCAAAGATCGGGTCGTAGCCGAATCCCCCCGTGCCCCGGGGCGCCTCCGTCAGCCGCCCCTCCAGTTCTCCCCGGAAGAGCTCCTCCCGGCCGGAGGGCAGCACCACCGCGATCACCGACACGTACCGGGCGGTCCGCCGTTCGGCCGGAACGCCCACCATGCGGGCGAGCAGCGCATGAAGCCGGTCCTCGTCGGTGCCCGGCACCCAGCGGGCCGAGTGCACCCCGGGCTCCCCGCCCAGGGCGTCCACCGCGATGCCCGAGTCCTCCGCGAGGGCAGGAAGCCCCGTGAAGGCCGCCGCGGCCCGCGCCTTGATCAGCGCGTTCTCCTCAAAGGTCTGTCCCGTTTCCGGGACCTCCGGGGCGTCCGGCCCGAGCCCGATGATCTCAATGCCCGCTCCCGCCAGGAGCGACCGGAACTCCCGCAGCTTCCCCTCGTTCTTGCTGGCCAAGACCAGACGCTTTCCCGCCACGTGCATCAACCTCCACTCCCAGGGGGCCGAGCTGCTCCCGCTGAATCGCCACGAGCTGCCGCACCCCGCTCTCGGCCAGCGCCAGCAGCTCGTCCAGCTGCTGCCGGCTGAAGGGCCGTGCCTCACCAGTCCCCTGGATCTCCACCACGCCGCCCGACCCGGTCATCACCAGGTTCAGGTCCACCTCGGCGCGCGAGTCCTCCTCATAGGCGAGATCCAGCAGGGGCACACCGTCGACGACGCCCACGCTCGTTGCCGCCAGGTAGTCGCTCACCGGCAGCCGATCGATGAGCCCCGCCGCGCGCAACCCCTCCAGGGCGTCCACCATGGCGACGAAAGCGCCGGTGATGGACGCGGTGCGCGTGCCGCCGTCGGCCTGGATGACATCGCAGTCGATGATCAGCGTTCGTTCACCCAGGGCCCCCAGATCGATCACAGACCGCAGGGCCCGCCCGATCAGCCGCTGGATCTCCATCGTGCGGCCGCCCTGCCTGCCCCGGGCCGCCTCCCGCATCGTGCGCTGCCCCGTGGCGCGGGGCAACATGCCATATTCGGCGGTAATCCAGCCTTCTCCTCTTCCCCTCAGAAACAGCGGCACCCGCTCCTCCACGGTGGCCGTGCAGATCACGCGGGTGCGGCCGACCTCGATCAAGACCGAACCCTCGGCGTGCATGTTGTACTCGCGCGTGATGCGCACGGGGCGCATCTCATGAGGCATCCTTCCGTCCTGCCGCATCTGGCTGCTTCACTCCTGCCGCGATCAGAGTCTGATGTGTACGGCCGCGTCGATGCCCCCCGGCCACAGCCGGCCGGCCACCTCCAGGAACCGCCCGGGGTCGCCCGTCGTGAAGGCGCGCCGCCGCCCCGGCTCCGGCCCGGGATTCAGCAGGCCGCGCGCCCGGAGCAGGTCGGCCACCTGCGCCGCCGTGGCCTTCCCGGGGTCCACGAGCCGGACCGCCGGCCCCACGACCTCCTGGATCACCGTCGCCATGTGGGGAAAGTGGGTGCATCCCAGCACCAGGGTGTCGACCCTCTCGGCCAGGATGGGCGCGAGGCAGCGCTCCACCTCGCTCCTCACCTCGGGTCCGGAGATGACGCCCTCTTCCGCACGGATGACGAGAATGGGGCAGGCCTGCTGCACCACCACCGCGTCGGGGCGAAGCTGGCGGATCGTCCGCGGGTAGATGCCCGAGTCGCACGTGCCCTGGGTGGCGGCCACACCGATCCGGCCGGTGGCCGAGACCTTCGCCGCCGTAACGGCGCCCGGCTGAACGACCCCCAGCGCGGGGATGGCGAATGCATCGGCGGTCAGCAGGTCCATCGCCGCGGCGGTGGCCGTGTTGCAGGCCACTATGACCAGTTTGCAGTTCTGCTCCGCAAAGAATTCCATGAACCGCAGGAAAAACGCCCGCACCTCTGCGAGCGGTCGGGGGCCGTAGGGAAAGTGCGCGGTGTCACAGGCGTACACCAGATGCTCGCGGGGCAGGAGATCGGCAACCGCCCGGGCGACGGTGAGACCGCCCTCCCCGGAATCGAACAGTCCGATGGGGCGCACCGCATCTGGGCTCAGTTGTTTCATGTGGCGTGCTCTCCTTCGGGACACTGCCTGTATGCGTGTCTTGCTGCTACTCCTAACGTACGGGTTGGACGGGCGGGCGATGCCGGAAGTTCCGGAGACGACGCGGCGCAGGCGCCGCCCCGGAGGAGCGGCGCCTGCGCGGCCGACCGATCGGGCCTACGCCTCGCGGCTCAGCACGGAACTCAGCTGCTGCAGCGACCAGATCAGGCGGGCCTTTTCGCTCGCGCCCATGCCCGACATCGCGTTGGTCAGATAGGCCTGCCGGGCCTCCAGGATCCGATCAATGATCTGATCCCCCTTCGCAAGCACCCGCAGGCGGATCACGCGGCGGTCAGCGGTATCCCGCACCCGCTCGATCAGTTCGTTGCGCTCCATGCGGTCAATCAGGTCTGTGGCCGTGCTGCATGCGAGAAACATCTTGGCACAGAGCTCCCCCATCGTCAACTCCCCATGTTCACGCAGCACCAGCAGGGCCTCGAACTGCGGGTTCGTGATATCGAATCCCCCCAAGATATCACGCCCCCACTTCCGCAGCAGGCCACCCACCTCACGCAGCAGGTAATCGATCTCGGCCACCTGCGAATTCACCGACGGCTTCGCGAGCATACCCTGTCACCCCCACGGGAATTGCCTCAGTTCTTTACACCACGCCGTCCTATGGTCCCCGAAAGATATGAGGCATAAAAGGATACTGTGGTGATTGGCTGAACTGGTCCTAATCTCCTGCCTGGGTTCCCCCTACTCTCTAATACGTTTACATTTTCGTTTTGGTTCGCATGATCCAAATAACTTGACGCGAATATTCCGCTTCGACAGTTTGTCGACATGCTGTCGTTTACGTATTAAACGCCCTGCGGCCGCAGCCGCAGGGCGTTTCGTATTCTGGTGGAGGCGGCGGGCTCTGCCTCCCGCGTCCGAAGGAGCTTCAAACAGGACGTCTCCGAGCGCAGCCGTCATTTTAGGTCTCGCCCGGTCTGCCGCCTGACGGCGGGCTGCAGTCCGGACCAACCGCAGTCAGAATCCTCGCCGTCCGGGTCCGCGGTCACCCCGAACGGAACAGCCCGTTGCTTTGACGCTACAACCCCGGCGCACGGAGCCCACGGTCCGGAGGAGCGATCGCGGCGTTAAGCCGCGTGCTGCTTACGCAGCGAGAGCGAAGTCTTCGTTGGCACTTATGCCTTTGCGGCCTGTTTAACGAGGCCGACCGCAACCTCGGCTCGCTTTCCTGGATGAATCCTCCCCCGTCGAACCTAGTTCGCCCCCTTTTACACAGCTGGGCTGCCCCAGCGAGTGCCAACCCGGGCCGGCTCAGTCGTCGTATCTGCCCCGCAGGGCCCGGGCCATCTCGCGCCTGGCATCGCGCGCCGCGATGTCTTCACGCTTGTCGTAGGCCCGCTTGCCCTTCGCCAGGGCCAGTTCGACCTTTACCTTGCCCTTCTGATTAAAGTATAACCGCAGCGGCACCAAAGTGAAACCCTTCTCGCGCACTTTGCCGTACAGGCGCCGGATCTCTGCCTTGTGCATCAGCAGCTTCCGCGGCCGCAGCGGTTCGTGGTTGAACCGATTCGCCTGCTCAAAAGGGCTGATGTGACAGTTGAGCAGAAAGACCTCGCCGTCCTTGATCTGGGCGTAGGCGTCACGCAAGTTCACCCGCCCCAAACGGCACGACTTGACCTCGGAGCCCACCAGCGCAATTCCGGCCTCGTAGGTCTCCTCAATAAAGTAGTCGTGGCGAGCCTTGCGGTTCACCGCAATGGGCTGAATCTCGGCCTTCGACCGGGCCATGCTCTCACCTCGCCAGGACTATTAATTATACCGCGAAGGCCGCAATCTGTAAAGTAAAGTCGCAGGCCATCTCGCAGCCGCAGGCGCCCGGGCCGGCAGCCGGGCTGCCCGTGTGCAGCAGCCCGCCTGTCCGCAGACCGGCCGCCTGGAAAGCGGCGCTTGCTCACTTAGAGGGACGCATGCCCGGGCGGCGCCGCACCCGTTTCACCGTCCGGGACGGTTTCGCCTCAGCCCTCGCTGGAGGCGCGGTCAGGGAGAAGGGGTTGTTCACCGTCGGATCGGTTCCGTCCCGCTCCCGGCCCCGGCCGGCCGGCACCGGCAGGCCCCACATGTCGTAGCGGGCGCCCTCACGGCTCTGCCCGTGCAGGCGCACCACGTCCGGCTCCCGCCGCGGCTCTGCGGGCTCGTTCACCAGATCCGCCACCGCCCGGGAGCCCGTCGCCCGGCTTTTCTCCTTGCGCCGTCCCTTCTTGGTCGCCGCCTTCGCCTTGCCCAGCTGGCCGGATCCCCCGGCCGCCGCCTTCCGCGCAGCCCGCTGCCTGCCCTTGCGCGGCACGGCCACCACGGTCTGCACATCGCTCTCTTCATCGAGCAGGAAGTCCACCTGCCGGTTGTCCACATCCACCCCGTGGACCTTCACCATGACCCGGTCGCCCAGCCGGAAACGCCTTCTGCTGCGCTCGCCGATCAGGGCATAGAGCTCGCTGTGGAAGTGATAGTAGTCGTCCGTGAGCGTCGAGACGTGCACCAGCCCCTCGACGGTGTTGGCCAACTGCACGTAGAAGCCCCACGGCGTCACGCCCGAGATGATGCCCTCGAACCGCTCGCCGATCTTGTCCGACATGAACTCGGCCTTCTTCAGCTCGATGGTCTCCCGTTCGGCCTCGGCCGCGAGCCGCTCACGGTCGGAGCAGTGCTCAGCGGCCTCGGGCAGCTTCCGCTCCCACCGGCTCCTCAGCCTGGCCGGCAGCCCCCTGGGATGCTTCAGGTGAGCATGGAGCGTCCGGTGAACCACCAGGTCGGGGTAGCGGCGGATGGGCGCGGTGAAGTGGCAGTAGTACTCCGCCGCAAGGCCGAAGTGCCCCTGCCGCTCCTCGCTGTAACGGGCCTGCTTCATCGTGCGCAGCAGCACGGAGCCGATCAGGTTCTCCTCCGGCCGGTCCTTCGCCCAGGCCGTCACCTTCTGGAGATCCTTCGGCGCCACCGAGCCGTCCCGCGGCAGCCTCAGGTTGTACCCGAACAGGTGGAGGAACTCGCTCAGGCCCGCGACCCGGTCGGAAGCCGGCGGCTCGTGAATGCGGTACAGCAGGGGCAGACCCAGTTCGCTGCAGTGCTCCGCCACCGTCTCATTGGCAATGAGCATGAACTCCTCGATGATCCGCTCGGAGATGCCCCGGTCCACCCGCAGGATGTCGGTGGGCCAGCCCTGCTCGTTGAGCTGCACCTTGGCCTCGGGCAGGTCGAAATCCAGGGCGCCGCGCCGCATGCGCCGCTCCCGCAACACCGCCATCAGCTCCGCCATCTCCCGGCACATGGGCACCAGCGGTTCCAGGCCCTCCGCCGCCCCCGGTTCGCCCGCGAGAATGCGGTTCACCGCGGTGTAGGTCAGCCGGGCCGTCGTGCGGATGACAGCAGGAAAGATCTCGTAGGACCTGACCTCACCGCGTGCGTCGATCTCCATCACGCACGAGAGCGTGAGCCGGTCCACCCCGGGGTTGAGCGAGCAGATGCCATTTGAAAGGCGCGGCGGCAGCATCGGCACGACCCGGTCCGCCAGGTAGACGGACGTGCCCCGCCTGTACGCCTCCCGGTCCAGCGCGGAACCCTCGGGAACGTAGGCGGACACGTCGGCGATGTGCACCCCGAGCTGCCAGCGGTTGGGGCCCAGCCGCACCACGCTGATGGCGTCGTCCAGGTCCTTGGCATCCTCGCCGTCAATCGTGACGATCGTCCAGGAGCGAAGGTCCCGGCGCCCCTCCGCGCGCACCTGCTCCTCTGACACCGCGTCGGGAACCTGCTCGGCCTCCCGCAGGACCTTGTCCGGGAAGGCCTCGGGCAGTCCGTGCTTACGGATGATGCTGACGATGTCGACGCCGGCATCGCCCTTCATGCCCAGGCGCTCGACCACGCGCCCCTCGGCGCCCCGGCGGGCGTCGGGCCAGTGCACGATCTGGACCACGACCTTCTCGCCGTTCCGCGCGCCGTTGGTCATGCCCTTGGGCACGTAGATATCCTCGGGCAGCCGCTTGTCGTCGGGCACCACGTAGGCCAGGTGCCGGGTCGCCTCAAAGGTGCCCACCACGCGCGCGTTGGCGCGCTCCAGGATGCGGATCACCTCGCCCTCCGGCCGCTCGTCGGCGCGGACCCGGCCGTGAATCCGCGCGATCACCCGGTCGTTGTGCCAGGCGCCGCCCAGCGCCTCCCGGCCAATGAACACGTCCTCGGCGCCGGGTTGGTCAGGCACCACGAAGGCAAATCCGCGGGGGTGCCCCTGAAGGCGGCCGACAACCAGGTTCATCCGTTCGGGGGCCCCGTATCGCTCGGTGCGGGTTCGCACCACCTCGCCTGCGCGCTCCATCTGCTCCAGGGTCCTGCGCAGCCGCGCATGCTGCTTCTCCGGAATGCCCAGGGCCTCGGCGAGCTCGGTGAAGCCCATGGGCTTGTACGCCTTCTCCCGGATGAATTCGGCGATTCGTTCTCTCACTTCATTACCACCTTACATCAACTACAGCCTCTGCGCCCGCGATTACCGTCTATCCTGCACGGAAAGCGACAGCATCATGAACGCAGGCGACAAAAAGATCCCCGCGCGCCGGACTGCGGCGGCCGGGCCCGCCCACGGAAGCCCGCGCCGCCGCAGTGGACAGCCAGGTGCACCGATTCCCCTGCCCGCTCACGCGCGCGCCGACCTGGACCACCGGTACAGCTCCCTGGCGGCCCGCAGCTTCTCCAGGGCGACATCCAGGCCGAACCAGCCTTCGATGACGGTCTGCTTACCTTCGAGGTCCTTATAGGTACGGAAGAAATGCTCGATCTCCAGCAGCCTGTGCGGCGGCACCCCGCTCAGGTCCTTCACCTGCGCGTAGCGGGGGTCCCGCTCCGCCACTCCGAGCAGCTTGTTGTCGACTCCCTTGTCGTCTGACATCACGAGCACGCCGATCAGGCGGGTATCGATGATGCACCCCGGCACCGTCGGGTTGGTGACCAGAACCAGAATGTCGATCGGGTCGCCATCCTCTTCGAGGGTCTCGTCGACAAAGCCGTAGTCGGCCGGGTAGTGTACAGGCGAGTACAGCACCCGGTCCAGGCGCAGGAGACCGCGCTCCTTGTCGACCTCGTACTTATTCTGGCTGCCTGCGGGAATCTCTATGATCGCTTCAACCAGAGCCTCAGACACCGTAACAGTCTCCTTTCACGCCACCGGCCGGCCCGATACACCACGCTGCCATTATAGTAACACGGATGCGAACCCGCAAGCATGGCCCGGCCCGCAATCCCCTACCGGCGGGCGTGGAAGAACACCCAGCGGACGCCGCCGGTGACCAGGGCGGCCCCGGCGCCGATCAGCGCCAGGCAGAGCGGAATGATCAGCGACCAGCCGGCGCCCCGGATGAGCTGCTCCCAGAAAGGCATCTGCCAGAGCGCTGTCGGCAGCCCCCCCAGGACCGGCAGCACCCGGGCCGCGCCCAGGGCCGGCCCGGCCGCCGGCAGCAGGACGAGGGTGCTGATGAAAGCCAGGACCGCATGCAGGAGCCGCGCGGCCACGTAGGGACCCATCCGGATGTCGGTGCCGCTCAGCACGCTGGCCACCTGGCCGTGCACCGAGAGCCCGCTCCAGGCGATGATCGCGCCGGCGATGGCGACCTGCTGCACCAGCGGGGCGCCCGTGGCCCGTGAGGCCGCCAGGGTGCCCAGGTCGAGCTCCAGGAGGCCGATGACCGCGGCCCGCACCAGGGCCGTGTCGATGTCGAGCAGTTCAAACAGCCACCGGAAGGGCGCGCCGATGTAGGGAAAGAGGCCAGTCACCTCAATCATGCGGGCCAGCGTCGCGAACAGCATGATGTAACCGCAAATCAATGCCATGGTCTTCATGGAGTCCTTGATGGCATCCCCCAGCATCTGGCCCATCGGCCTGCCGTCCTCCCGCCGCGCTTTGATCAGAGCGGCAATCGCCCTGCTGAGGACGTTCCCTTTCCGATCCGGCTCGGGCGTCCGCTCGGTTTCCTGAATCCCGTAGAATCGGAAGGTGAGCCCCACGAGGAAGGCGGCAAGATAGTGCGCCAGGGCCATCGTACCGCCCAGGGCCGGCATGCCGAACATGCCCACGGCGACGGCCCCCCAGATGAACAGGGGATCCGCCGTGTTGGAGAAGGCCAGCATGCGCTCCCCCTCCACGCGGGTGCACATGTTGCTCTTGCGGAACCGCGCGGTGATCACTGCGTCCATGGGGTATCCTGCGGCCAGGCCCATCGACAGGACGAAGGCGCCTTCGCCCGGCACGTTGAACAGGGGCCGCATGAGCGGCGTGAAGAGGACCCCGATGAAGTGAACAACCCCTAGGCCCAGCAGCATCTCGCTCAGGATGAAGAAGGGCAGCAGGGAGGGGAAGACGACGGTGAAGAACAGGTTCATCCCTTCCTTGGCAGCCTCCAGGGAGTCCTTCGGGTAGATCACCAGGGCAAGGGTAAGCATCACGGCAACGGCCGCCAGGGCCAGGGATGAGAACTTGCCTCGCATGGGGCACCTCCGGCAGTAGAGTATGGCACGTCCCATTCGGGCCGTGAGACATGCTTATGAGCCGGATGACGAAGCCATGCGGGGCGCCGCGACCCCGGCCGCCCCTGCAGGCCGCTCGAGCTGCGCAGCTTTGCTTTGGCCATTGCCGGCCGTTCCGCCGTACCGTAAGGTAGATGGGGTAGAGGCGAATTGAGAGATGGGGAGAGATGACCGTGGCGAAATCACTTCCTTATGAGAGCCGGCTGGAGATTCTCGAGGAGATGCTTTCCCGGATCGCCGACGGGTACGTGTACCCCGAGACAGCGGCCCTGATTGTAGAACGGGTGCGGCAGCACATCTCCCGGGGAGACTACGCGGAGCTGGACGACCTGAGGGACTTCTGCAAGACCGTCACAGCACACATGCAGGCCGTGTGCGGGGACAAGCACCTGCGGCTCCGCATCAGCCAGCCCGGCAGCGGCCACCAACTCACCGACCCGGAGCGGCACCGCGAGTGGGCTGCGCTGCAGAACCACGGCTTCTATCGGGTCGAGCGGCTGAGCGGGAACATCGGCTACCTCGACCTTCGCGTGCTTCACGATCCCAGCGTGGCCGGCGAAACCGCTGTCGCCGCCATGCGGCTGCTGGCCAACACCAGCGCCCTGCTCATCGATCTGAGGCGCTGCCCGGGCGGCAGCCCCGCCATGGTGCAGCTCCTCACCACCTACCTGTTCGCTGAGCCCGTACACCTGGAAAGTTTCTATTATCGGCCTGACGACACCACCACCCAGAGCTGGACCCTTCCCTACGTGCCGGGAGAACGGCTCAGCGATCATCCCGTGTATGTCCTGACGAGCAGCAAGACCTTCTCGGGCGGGGAGGAGTTCGCCTACAACCTGAAGCACCTGAAGAGGGCCACGATCGTCGGCGAGACCACGGCCGGCGGCGCGCATCCCGGCGACGCTTATGCACTTCCCCATGGGCTGGAGGTGTTCGTTCCCCTGGGCCGGCCCATCAACCCCATTACGGGCACCAACTGGGAGGGTACGGGCGTCGAGCCCGACATCGCAGTACCGGCGGAGCAGGCCTTCAAGACGGCCTACCGGATTGCGCTGGAGCAGGTGCGGGAGCGGCTGCGCACCAGCGAATCCTTGGTGGCGGAGTCCCTGCTGGCGGAAGTCGACCGGGCGCTGGCGGATCTGGATGACCGGGAGACGCCCTGAGGCAGCACGTGCCCGGGTACAGCAAAAGACCACCGCACTGAGTGCGGTGGTCTTTAAACTAGTTCGGGCAGCGACCTATTCTCCCCCTTGCGGAGTACCTTCGGCCCTGGAGGGCTTAACTTCCGTGTTCGGTATGGGAACGGGTGATCCCCTCCGGTATCGCCACCCAAAAGCGCTGAGGTCTTACCCTCAAAACTGTACAGTGAACATGCGCTATAGCTTTAGCGAAATCAAGCCCTCGGCCGATTAGTACCGGTCTGCTCCACGACTTACGCCGCTTCCACTCCCGGCCTATCTACCTGGTCATCTTCCAGGGGCCTTACTCCCTTCACGGGATGGGAGATCTCATCTTCGGGTCGGCTTCGCACTTAGATGCTTTCAGCGCTTATCCGTTCCGGCCTTGGCTACCCAGCGGTGCCCCTGGCGGGACAACTGGTACACCAGCGGGCCGTCCACCCCGGTCCTCTCGTACTAGGGGCAGATCCCGTCAAATCTCCTGCGCCTGCGATGGATAGGGACCGAACTGTCTCACGACGTTCTGAACCCAGCTCGCGTACCGCTTTAATCGGCGAACAGCCGAACCCTTCGGACCGACTTCAGCCCGAGGATGCGATGAGCCGACATCGAGGTGCCAAACCTCCCCGTCGATGTGGACTCTTGGGGGAGATCAGCCTGTTATCCCCAGGGTAGCTTTTATCCGTTGAGCGACGGCCCTTCCACTCGGTACCGCCGGATCACTAAGCCCGTCTTTCGACCCTGCTCGACCTGTCTGTCTCGCAGTCAAGCCCGCTTCTGCCTTTACACTCCCCGGATGATTTCCAACCATCCTGAGCGGACCTTTGGGCGCCTCCGTTACCTTTTGGGAGGCGACCGCCCCAGTCAAACTGCCCACCTGGCACGGTCCACTACCCCGATCCAGGGGTCCGTGTTAGAACTCCGATGCTGCGAGGGTGGTATCCCAACGGCGCCTCCACTGAATCTGGCGACCCAGTTTCCAAGGCTCCCACCTATCCTGTACACGCACCACCAAAGTCCAATGCCAAGCTACAGTAAAGCTCCATGGGGTCTTTCTGTCCAATCGCAGGTAACCTGCATCTTCACAGGTATTTCAATTTCACCGGGTCCCTCGCTGAGACAGCGCCCAAGTCGTTACGCCATTCGTGCGGGTCGGAACTTACCCGACAAGGAATTTCGCTACCTTAGGACCGTTATAGTTACGGCCGCCGTTTACTGGGGCTTCGGTTCAAAGCTTCGGCCTTGCGGCCTGACCTCTCCCCTTAACCTTCCAGCACCGGGCAGGCGTCAGCCAGTATACGTCGCCTTCCGGCTTAGCACTGACCTGTGTTTGTGGTAAACAGTCGCTTGGGCCTCTCCTCTGCAACCTCCCCCAGCTTTGAGGCGTCTCTCCTCTCACCAGGAAAGGCCATCCTTCTCCCGAAGTTACGGATGCATTTTGCCGAGTTCCTTAGCGAGGGTTCTCCCGCGCACCTGAGGATTCTCTCCCCGCCTACCTGTGTCGGTTTGCGGTACGGGCACCCCGGGTCTCCCTAGCGGCTTTTCTCGGCAGTGTGGCGTCAGGGGCTTCCCTACTTCAATTCGGTCGGCGTCACGGCTCACGTTTAGTCCGACGGACTTCCCTGCCGGACCACGCTTCCCGCTTACCCCGGCACGACCAACGGCCGGGTCCCCCTAGCCTCCTGCGTCCCCGCATCGGTCAAGCGACCCGTAGGTGGTACAGGAATGTCGACCTGTTTCCCATCGCCTACGCCATTCGGCCTCGGCTTAGGTCCCGACTGACCCTGAGCGGACGAGCCTTGCTCAGGAATCCTTAGGCTTTCGGTGGACAGGATTCTCACCTGTCTTTTCGCTACTCATACCGGCATTCTCACTTCCATGCAGTCCACATGTCCTTCCGGTCATGCTTCTGCCCGCATGGAACGCTCCCCTACCACTGCCCTACGGCAGTCCGCAGCTTCGGTGTCCTGCTTAGCCCCGAGTATTTATGGCGCAGCGTCATTCGACCAGTGAGCTATTACGCACTCTTTCAATGATGGCTGCTTCTAAGCCAACATCCTGGTTGTCTCTACAACGCCACATCCTTGACCACTTAGCAGAAACTTGGGGACCTTAGCTGGCGGTCTGGGCTCTTTCCCTCTCGACGACGGACCTTAGCGCTCGCCGTCTGACTGCCGGCCATACTTGCTGGCATTCGGAGTTTGACTGAGTTCGGTAACCGGTGTAGGCCCCTAGCCCAATCAGTGCTCTACCTCCAGCAAGCTCACATGCCGACGCTAGCCCTAAAGCTATTTCGGGGAGAACCAGCTATCTCCCGGTTCGTTTGGCTTTTCACCCCTATCCACAGCTCATCCGGTAGCTTTTCAACGCTAATCGGTTCGGGCCTCCACGGGGTCTTACCCCCGCTTCACCCTGGCCATGGATAGATCACCGGGTTTCGGGTCTACAGCCACTGACTACGCCCTCTTCAGACTCGCTTTCGCTTCGGCTCCGGGCCTGAGGCCCTTAACCATGCCAGTGACCGTAACTCGCCGGTTCATTCTGCAAAAGGCACGCACTCACGCTCATATGGCGCTCGTACTGCTTGTAGGCACACGGTTTCAGGGTCTCTTTCACTCCGCTCCCGCGGTGCTTTTCACCTTTCCCTCACGGTACTGGTTCACTATCGGTCGCCAGGCGTATTTAGCCTTGGAGGGTGGTCCCCCCGGATTCCCACGGGATTCCTCGTGTCCCGTGGTACTTGGGATCCGCCTTGCGGCCCCTCGCCTTTCGCCTACAGGGCTTTTACCTTCTGTGGCCGGCCTTTCCAGACCGGTTCGGCTAGACTCCGGGCATCGCATTCTCGGCGTCCCGCAACCCCAGCGCCGATTGCTCGGCGCTGGTTTAGGCTCCTCCCCGTTCGCTCGCCGCTACTGAGGGAATCTCGGTTGATTTCTTTTCCTCGTCCTACTGAGATGTTTCAGTTCGGACGGTGCCCTCCGCACAGCCTATGGATTCAGCTGTGGGTGACTGGCCATTACGCCAGCCGGGTTGCCCCATTCGGAGATCCCCGGATCTACGCCCGCTTGCGGCTCCCCGAGGCTTATCGCAGCTTTCCACGTCCTTCATCGGCACCTGGCGCCAAGGCATCCACCGTGTGCCCTTCCTAGCTTGATTTCGCTAAGAATCGCATGTTCACTGTGCAGTTTTCAAGGTACGACCTGGGGTTCTTCTCGAACCCTCAAAACTAAACAGTGCAGAATCGGTCCGCCAAACGGCCGCCAATTCCCCCCAGCCCGTTTTGATGGGCTGAGTATCGACCTGGGAGTCTTCCCCCTGCTCAGGAGGAAAGCTCCTTAGAAAGGAGGTGATCCAGCCGCACCTTCCGATACGGCTACCTTGTTACGACTTCACCCCAGTCACCAGCCCCACCTTCGGCGGCTGCCTCCCCTTGCGGGGTTAGCTCACCGACTTCGGGTGTTGCCAGCTCCCATGGTGTGACGGGCGGTGTGTACAAGGCCCGGGAACGCATTCACCGCGGCATGCTGATCCGCGATTACTAGCAACTCCGACTTCACGCAGGCGAGTTGCAGCCTGCGATCCGAACTGAGACCGCCTTTCAGCGATTGCCTCCCCCTCGCGGGTTCGGGGCGCTCTGTGACGGCCATTGTAGCACGTGTGTAGCCCAGGACATAAGGGGCATGATGATTTGACGTCATCCCCACCTTCCTCCGGTTTGTCACCGGCAGTCTCGCATGAGTCCCCACCTTTACGTGCTGGCAACATGCGACAGGGGTTGCGCTCGTTGCGGGACTTAACCCAACATCTCACGACACGAGCTGACGACAACCATGCACCACCTGTCTCGCCGTTCTCCCGAAGGAGCACTCCCGCATTTCTGCAGGATTCGGCGGATGTCAAGCCCTGGTAAGGTTCTACGCGTTGCTTCGAATTAAACCACATGCTCCGCTGCTTGTGCGGGCCCCCGTCAATTCCTTTGAGTTTCAGCCTTGCGGCCGTACTCCCCAGGCGGAGTGCTTATTGCGTTAACTACTGCACGAGGGGGGTCGATACCCCTCACACATAGCACTCATCGTTTACGGCTAGGACTACCAGGGTATCTAATCCTGTTTGCTCCCCTAGCTTTCGCGCCTCAGCGTCAGTTACTCCCCAGGCAGCCGCCTTCGCCACTGGTGTTCCTCCCGATCTCTACGCATTTCACTGCTACACCGGGAATTCCACTGCCCTCTAGAGCACTCAAGCCCATCAGTTTCAGAGGCACGCCCGGGGTTGAGCCCCGGAGTTTCACCCCTGACTTAACAGGCCGCCTACACGCCCTTTACGCCCAGTAATTCCGGACAACGCTCGCCCCCTACGTATTACCGCGGCTGCTGGCACGTAGTTAGCCGGGGCTTCCTCGCCTGCTACCGTCAAACCCTGCCCATTTCCTGACAGGGCCCTTCTTCGCAGGCAACAGAGCTTTACAACCCGAAGGCCTTCCTCGCTCACGCGGCGTTGCTGCATCAGCCTTTCGGCCATTGTGCAAAATTCCCGACTGCTGCCTCCCGTAGGAGTCTGGGCCGTGTCTCAGTCCCAGTGTGGCCGGTCGCCCTCTCAGGCCGGCTACCCATCGTCGCCTTGGTGAGCCGTTACCTCACCAACTAGCTAATGGGCCGCGGACCCCTCCTCTGCCAGCGCCAATCGCTCTAGCGCCTTTTCTCCCAGCCCCATGCGAGGCCGTGAGCTTATCCGGTATTAGCAGGCCTTTCGGCCTGTTATCCCAGAGCAAAGGGCAGGTTATCCACGTGTTACTCACCCGTCCGCCGCTAGGCTTTGAGGCCGAAGCCTCAAAGCCCCGCTCGACTTGCATGTCTTAGGCACGCCGCCAGCGTTCGTCCTGAGCCAGGATCAAACTCTCCGTGGAAAAGTTCGATTGGCTCGATTGAAGTACTCGGCTCGCTTGGCTTTTCCTCTTCTGCACTGTCTAGTTTTCAAGGTTCGAGACCGCCGCTGCCGTCAGGCGACAGCTTTATCAGTTTAGCAAGCTCTCGGCTTCGTGTCAACCGGCCAGTTCGTTCCAGCCGTTCGTTTCCACCGGAAGCTTCCGGCCCGGCCGCTCCGGCCGAGCCCGCCACCAACCGGCGGCAAGAAGTCATTCTATCAGGCAGACCGATCGGCGTCAACCGACCAATTGCTGCCTGCGCCTCTTCCTGCCCCGGCAGGCGACTTCGGAAGCGGCAAAGGCCACTTCCGAAGTCGAATTGGTTGCGGGGGAGGGATTTGAACCCTCGACCTCCGGGTTATGAGCCCGACGAGCTACCTGGCTGCTCCACCCCGCGGTATGAAAATGGTGCGAGGGCCGGGATTCGAACCCGGGACCTCACGGTTATCAGCCGTGTGCTCTGGCCAACTGAGCTACCCTCGCATATGGAGCTGATGACCGGGCTCGAACCGGTGACCTCGTCCTTACCAAGGACGTGCTCTACCTACTGAGCTACATCAGCGGAGTACACCTGGTGCAGATGGGGAGACTCGAACTCCCACCGGGAGTGGTTACCCGACACGGTCCTGAGCCGTGCGCGTCTGCCAATTCCGCCACATCTGCAGGTCTGGCGGAGGCGACGGGATTCGAACCCGCGATCTCGGCCGTGACAGGGCCGCATGTTAGGCCTCTACACCACGCCTCCGCATATTGAGACAGGCCACAAACGCCTTGGTGCGCGGTAGAGGGATCGAACCTCTGACCTCATGAACGTCAATCATGCGCTCTCCCAACTGAGCTAACCGCGCATCTTGCTGCGGCGGCCTGTGAAACCGCCGCCTGGTGGAGCTAAGGGGAGTCGAACCCCTGACCTCTTGAATGCCATTCAAGCGCTCTCCCAACTGAGCTATAGCCCCGAAACACTGGAGCGGGTTACGAGACTCGAACTCGCGACCTCCACCTTGGCAAGGTGGCGCTCTACCAACTGAGCTAAACCCGCAGAATCTGGTGGGGAGAGGTGGATTCGAACCACCGAAGCGTTACGCAACTGATTTACAGTCAGCCCCCTTTGACCACTTGGGTATCTCCCCGCCAGTGGTGGCCCAGGCCAGAATCGAACTGGCGACACCGCGATTTTCAGTCGCGTGCTCTACCAACTGAGCTACCGGGCCGCCGATGGTAGCGGTGGCTGGATTCGAACCAGCGACACTGCGGGTATGAACCGCATGCTCTAACCAACTGAGCTACACCGCCGTGTACGTATGAAATTGTCGGTTTGGTGACCCCAACGGGATTCGAACCCGTGTCTCCGCCGTGAGAGGGCGGTATCCTAGGCCGCTAGACGATGGGGCCGGTATTGGTGGACCGCGTAGGACTCGAACCTACAACCTGCCGATTAAGAGTCGGATGCTCTACCAATTGAGCTAGCGGTCCAATAGATTTGGGCAGCGACCTATTCTCCCCCTTGCGGAGTACCTTCGGCCCTGGAGGGCTTAACTTCCGTGTTCGGTATGGGAACGGGTGATCCCCTCCGGTATCGCCACCCAAAAGCGCTGAGGTCTTACCCTCAAAACTGTACAGTGAACATGCGCTATAGCTTTAGCGAAATCAAGCCCTCGGCCGATTAGTACCGGTCTGCTCCACGACTTACGCCGCTTCCACTCCCGGCCTATCTACCTGGTCATCTTCCAGGGGCCTTACTCCCTTCACGGGATGGGAGATCTCATCTTCGGGTCGGCTTCGCACTTAGATGCTTTCAGCGCTTATCCGTTCCGGCCTTGGCTACCCAGCGGTGCCCCTGGCGGGACAACTGGTACACCAGCGGGCCGTCCACCCCGGTCCTCTCGTACTAGGGGCAGATCCCGTCAAATCTCCTGCGCCTGCGATGGATAGGGACCGAACTGTCTCACGACGTTCTGAACCCAGCTCGCGTACCGCTTTAATCGGCGAACAGCCGAACCCTTCGGACCGACTTCAGCCCGAGGATGCGATGAGCCGACATCGAGGTGCCAAACCTCCCCGTCGATGTGGACTCTTGGGGGAGATCAGCCTGTTATCCCCAGGGTAGCTTTTATCCGTTGAGCGACGGCCCTTCCACTCGGTACCGCCGGATCACTAAGCCCGTCTTTCGACCCTGCTCGACCTGTCTGTCTCGCAGTCAAGCCCGCTTCTGCCTTTACACTCCCCGGATGATTTCCAACCATCCTGAGCGGACCTTTGGGCGCCTCCGTTACCTTTTGGGAGGCGACCGCCCCAGTCAAACTGCCCACCTGGCACGGTCCACTACCCCGATCCAGGGGTCCGTGTTAGAACTCCGATGCTGCGAGGGTG
Source organism: Symbiobacterium turbinis (assembly GCF_055383075.1). Classification (NCBI taxonomy): domain Bacteria; kingdom Bacillati; phylum Bacillota; class Clostridia; order Eubacteriales; family Symbiobacteriaceae; genus Symbiobacterium; species Symbiobacterium turbinis. Next base: position 3,215,754 of record NZ_AP042433.1, on the reverse strand, counting down.
GTATCCCAACGGCGCCTCCACTGAATCTGGCGACCCAGTTTCCAAGGCTCCCACCTATCCTGTACACGCACCACCAAAGTCCAATGCCAAGCTACAGTAAAGCTCCATGGGGTCTTTCTGTCCAATCGCAGGTAACCTGCATCTTCACAGGTATTTCAATTTCACCGGGTCCCTCGCTGAGACAGCGCCCAAGTCGTTACGCCATTCGTGCGGGTCGGAACTTACCCGACAAGGAATTTCGCTACCTTAGGACCGTTATAGTTACGGCCGCCGTTTACTGGGGCTTCGGTTCAAAGCTTCGGCCTTGCGGCCTGACCTCTCCCCTTAACCTTCCAGCACCGGGCAGGCGTCAGCCAGTATACGTCGCCTTCCGGCTTAGCACTGACCTGTGTTTGTGGTAAACAGTCGCTTGGGCCTCTCCTCTGCAACCTCCCCCAGCTTTGAGGCGTCTCTCCTCTCACCAGGGAAGGCCATCCTTCTCCCGAAGTTACGGATGCATTTTGCCGAGTTCCTTAGCGAGGGTTCTCCCGCGCACCTGAGGATTCTCTCCCCGCCTACCTGTGTCGGTTTGCGGTACGGGCACCCCGGGTCTCCCTAGCGGCTTTTCTCGGCAGTGTGGCGTCAGGGGCTTCCCTACTTCAATTCGGTCGGCGTCACGGCTCACGTTTAGTCCGACGGACTTCCCTGCCGGACCACGCTTCCCGCTTACCCCGGCACGACCAACGGCCGGGTCCCCCTAGCCTCCTGCGTCCCCGCATCGGTCAAGCGACCCGTAGGTGGTACAGGAATGTCGACCTGTTTCCCATCGCCTACGCCATTCGGCCTCGGCTTAGGTCCCGACTGACCCTGAGCGGACGAGCCTTGCTCAGGAATCCTTAGGCTTTCGGTGGACAGGATTCTCACCTGTCTTTTCGCTACTCATACCGGCATTCTCACTTCCATGCAGTCCACATGTCCTTCCGGTCATGCTTCTGCCCGCATGGAACGCTCCCCTACCACTGCCCTACGGCAGTCCGCAGCTTCGGTGTCCTGCTTAGCCCCGAGTATTTATGGCGCAGCGTCATTCGACCAGTGAGCTATTACGCACTCTTTCAATGATGGCTGCTTCTAAGCCAACATCCTGGTTGTCTCTACAACGCCACATCCTTGACCACTTAGCAGGAACTTCGGGACCTTAGCTGGCGGTCTGGGCTCTTTCCCTCTCGACGACGGACCTTAGCGCTCGCCGTCTGACTGCCGGCCATACTTGCTGGCATTCGGAGTTTGACTGAGTTCGGTAACCGGTGTAGGCCCCTAGCCCAATCAGTGCTCTACCTCCAGCAAGCTCACATGCCGACGCTAGCCCTAAAGCTATTTCGGGGAGAACCAGCTATCTCCCGGTTCGTTTGGCTTTTCACCCCTATCCACAGCTCATCCGGTAGCTTTTCAACGCTAATCGGTTCGGGCCTCCACGGGGTCTTACCCCCGCTTCACCCTGGCCATGGATAGATCACCGGGTTTCGGGTCTACAGCCACTGACTACGCCCTCTTCAGACTCGCTTTCGCTTCGGCTCCGGGCCTGAGGCCCTTAACCATGCCAGTGACCGTAACTCGCCGGTTCATTCTGCAAAAGGCACGCACTCACGCTCGTACGGCGCTCGTACTGCTTGTAGGCACACGGTTTCAGGGTCTCTTTCACTCCGCTCCCGCGGTGCTTTTCACCTTTCCCTCACGGTACTGGTTCACTATCGGTCGCCAGGCGTATTTAGCCTTGGAGGGTGGTCCCCCCGGATTCCCACGGGATTCCTCGTGTCCCGTGGTACTTGGGATCCGCCTTGCGGCCCCTCGCCTTTCGCCTACAGGGCTTTTACCTTCTGTGGCCGGCCTTTCCAGACCGGTTCGGCTAGACTCCGGGCATCGCATTCTCGGCGTCCCGCAACCCCAGCGCCGATTGCTCGGCACTGGTTTAGGCTCCTCCCCGTTCGCTCGCCGCTACTGAGGGAATCTCGGTTGATTTCTTTTCCTCGTCCTACTGAGATGTTTCAGTTCGGACGGTGCCCTCCGCACAGCCTATGGATTCAGCTGTGGGTGACTGGCCATTACGCCAGCCGGGTTGCCCCATTCGGAGATCCCCGGATCTACGCCCGCTTGCGGCTCCCCGAGGCTTATCGCAGCTTTCCACGTCCTTCATCGGCACCTGGCGCCAAGGCATCCACCGTGTGCCCTTCCTAGCTTGATTTCGCTAAGAATCGCATGTTCACTGTGCAGTTTTCAAGGTACGACCCCGCTGCAGGGAACCACAGGCTCCCGCAGGCACGGGTGTTTTCCCGTGACCGGGAGTTATGAGTATAACGGCTCCGCCGCTCACCCACAACCCACAAGTCCTGGAAATTGAGGCGTTCATAGAAGTAGCCGCCGTTGAGTCTGCAAATCGTGGGCCACAGCCATTCAGCCAGCAGCCCACTGCTCACCGCTCAACGAGCAGCTTACCGATCAGCGAGCCCTGACCTGCTGCAGCTCTCACTGCCCACAGCTCACAGCCCACCGCTCATCTTCTCGAACCCTCAAAACTAAACAGTGCAGAATCGGTCCGCCAAACGGCCGTCAGTTCCCCTCATCCCGTTTTGATGGGCTGAGTATCGACCTGGGAGTCTTCCCCCTGCTCAGGGAGGAAAGCTCCTTAGAAAGGAGGTGATCCAGCCGCACCTTCCGATACGGCTACCTTGTTACGACTTCACCCCAGTCACCAGCCCCACCTTCGGCGGCTGCCTCCCCTTGCGGGGTTAGCTCACCGACTTCGGGTGTTGCCAGCTCCCATGGTGTGACGGGCGGTGTGTACAAGGCCCGGGAACGCATTCACCGCGGCATGCTGATCCGCGATTACTAGCAACTCCGACTTCACGCAGGCGAGTTGCAGCCTGCGATCCGAACTGAGACCGCCTTTCAGCGATTGCCTCCCCCTCGCGGGTTCGGGGCGCTCTGTGACGGCCATTGTAGCACGTGTGTAGCCCAGGACATAAGGGGCATGATGATTTGACGTCATCCCCACCTTCCTCCGGTTTGTCACCGGCAGTCTCGCATGAGTCCCCACCTTTACGTGCTGGCAACATGCGACAGGGGTTGCGCTCGTTGCGGGACTTAACCCAACATCTCACGACACGAGCTGACGACAACCATGCACCACCTGTCTCGCCGTTCTCCCGAAGGAGCACTCCCGCATTTCTGCAGGATTCGGCGGATGTCAAGCCCTGGTAAGGTTCTACGCGTTGCTTCGAATTAAACCACATGCTCCGCTGCTTGTGCGGGCCCCCGTCAATTCCTTTGAGTTTCAGCCTTGCGGCCGTACTCCCCAGGCGGAGTGCTTATTGCGTTAACTACTGCACGAGGGGGGTCGATACCCCTCACACATAGCACTCATCGTTTACGGCTAGGACTACCAGGGTATCTAATCCTGTTTGCTCCCCTAGCTTTCGCGCCTCAGCGTCAGTTACTCCCCAGGCAGCCGCCTTCGCCACTGGTGTTCCTCCCGATCTCTACGCATTTCACTGCTACACCGGGAATTCCACTGCCCTCTAGAGCACTCAAGCCCATCAGTTTCAGAGGCACGCCCGGGGTTGAGCCCCGGAGTTTCACCCCTGACTTAACAGGCCGCCTACACGCCCTTTACGCCCAGTAATTCCGGACAACGCTCGCCCCCTACGTATTACCGCGGCTGCTGGCACGTAGTTAGCCGGGGCTTCCTCGCCTGCTACCGTCAAACCCTGCCCATTTCCTGACAGGGCCCTTCTTCGCAGGCAACAGAGCTTTACAACCCGAAGGCCTTCCTCGCTCACGCGGCGTTGCTGCATCAGCCTTTCGGCCATTGTGCAAAATTCCCGACTGCTGCCTCCCGTAGGAGTCTGGGCCGTGTCTCAGTCCCAGTGTGGCCGGTCGCCCTCTCAGGCCGGCTACCCATCGTCGCCTTGGTGAGCCGTTACCTCACCAACTAGCTAATGGGCCGCGGACCCCTCCTCTGCCAGCGCCAATCGCTCTAGCGCCTTTTCTCCCAGCCCCATGCGAGGCCGTGAGCTTATCCGGTATTAGCAGGCCTTTCGGCCTGTTATCCCGGAGCAAAGGGCAGGTTATCCACGTGTTACTCACCCGTCCGCCGCTAGGCCTTGAAGCCGAAGCCTCAAAGCCCCGCTCGACTTGCATGTCTTAGGCACGCCGCCAGCGTTCGTCCTGAGCCAGGATCAAACTCTCCGTGGAAAAGTTCGATTGGCTCGTTTGAAGTACTCGGCTCGCTTGGCTTTTCCTCTTCTGCACTGTCTAGTTTTCAAGGTTCGAGACCGCCGCCGCCGTCAGGCGACAGCTTTATCAGTTTAACAAGCTCTCGGCTTCGTGTCAACCGGCCAGTTCGTTCCAGCCGTTCGTTTCCACCGGAAGCTTCCGGCCCGACCGCTCCGGCCGAGCCCGCCGCTGCTGCGGACACCCCGTTGGGGCGTCAAATAGTCTAGCCGAAACCAGTGCGCTTCGTCAACACCCAACGCCTGGCAAAGCGCATCCGCGCCCCTTCGGCCGGCGCCGTTCCGTGCAGCGATAGCTATCTTACGACGCGCGGCACACTCCAGTCAACAGCCAGAAAGGCCCATTCGCGCACCCAAAAGGCGGGCTCCAGAAGGAGCCCGCCGGTTGCCGACCTTAAGCATTACATCGCGACGATGAAGAAGAAGATCACCATCAACACCAGTCCGAAGGGCACGCCCATGCGGGCCCACTCCCTCGAACCGATCTTCAGCTTGCTGGCCGACACGATGTTGGGGATGTTGCCGGGAATCAGCATGCCGCCGCTGATCAGGAGACCCATCAGAATGGCCTTCACCTGCGTCAACTCCATCGCCGGGCTCAGCTCGGCGGCGGTCAGGGTCGCGTTGTCCAGCACTGCCGAGAGCATGTTGATCCAGTACAGCGCCTGGCTGGGCAGGCCCAATACGTACTTGTCAATCAGCGGCTTGAAGCCGTCCCCCAAAAAGGTCAGCGCCATAACGAACAGGTAGATCTTCAGGGCCCGCACGACGACGTCCTTATAGCTCTCCCCGGCAGCCTCCTCCTCATGGATCAGACCGGGGCCCTCTGCCCGCGCCGCGGCCTCCGGGCGACCCTTCAGGAAGAAGGCCCCGAAGAGCCCCAGCGCAACCACCGCCGGAATGACATAGATCCCGATGGTGCGCATCAGGTACCAGAAGTCGCCGTTCATCTTCGAGATCGCGATGGTGGCCAGCGGCTCGCCTAACGGAGTGAGGGCAGCCCCGAGGCCGATGCTGAAACAGGCCAGGATGACGAAGTTGACCTCTGTCTTGCGGTCGAGTCGCAGGGCGCTGACGATCTCCACCAGCACCAGCGACGCGATGATGGCCGTAATGACACTGGAGGCCAGGCCAAGGACGGTGACGACCAGAAAGACAAATACCCGGAACGGCACCACCCGAAGCGTCGCCCGAATGCCCGACTGCAGCTTCGTCTGAAACACCTTGAACAGGATGCCGGCAATCAGGACAGCGGCCGTGATCATGACCGGCTCCTCAAGGGCCTTGATGATCAGGTCCCGGTCCATGATACCGCTCACGAGGGCAGCCGCGACACCCATCACGAAGAGAAAGATCTCGAGCTGCTGCTCAACAGCCTTGAACAGAAACGGAAGGGTCAGTACCAGAAGCAGAATGACCACAAGCCCCGGAATGACGTACGCAGGTGCCACGTATCTGGCCTCCTCAATTTAAATCCTTCAACAGGATAACGACTGCAAGGCTGATGGGGCAAGTGGTTTATGAACTTTGTCCGCCAGCGGACTAAAGTGCTCCCACCCAGCGCTCGCCCTGGTTCAGGCTGCGGCTGCGGCCCATGAGCGCCAGCACATCCTCCCGGCCGTACCGCTCCCGGAAGAGCTGCCAGTACAGCAACTCTTCCCTTGAAGCAAAGGGTATGCCCTTGGGGCTCCGCTCCTGGTTGAAGATCTCTACGGGCACGGCCTCCGCGGCGTAGCCCTCCAGCAAAGGCGCAACGCCCGAACCGATGGCGAACTTCTCCTTCTCGCGCCAGACGATGCCGGGCGCCAGGTACTCTTCGGCCACGCGCCGCAGGATCCACTTGCTCTCGCCATCCCGGCGCTTCAGAAAGGGATCGATCCGGAAGGCCAGATCCACGACGGCCTGATCCGCGAAGGGCACCCGCCCCTCCAGGCCGTGGGCCTGGGTCATGCGGTCCACCCGCTGCAGGTTGGAGTTGTGCATCGCGGCCGTGATCTCGTACAGCTCCGCACCCAGGGCCTGGGCGTCGGACTCAAGCTCCGTCAGATAATCGTAACCGGCGAACAGCTCGTCGGCGCCCTCGCCCGAGAGCACCACTTTCACGTGCTCGGAGGCCAGCTCCGACACGTAGTAGGTGGCCACGGCGCTGCGCACCAGCGCAGGATCGCACGACTCCAGGGCGTCGATCACGCGCGGCAGGGCCGCGGTCACCTCTTCCTCCGTCAGCACACGCTCGTGGTGGATGGTGCCCAGATCCTCGGCCACACGCCGGGCCTGCTCCAGGTCCGCGGACCCTTCCAGCCCCACCGCGAAGGTGTGCAGTTCATCGTCCACGTGCTGGCGCGCGATGGCCGTGATCAGGCTGGAATCCAGCCCGCCGCTGAGCAGGCAGCCGACGGGCACGTCTGCCGCGAGCTGCTTGCGCACCGCGTTGTTCAGCACGCGGTCCAGGGTGAGGACCGCCTGGTCCGGGTCCGTCAGCTCCCCTGTGTGTGCCGGAATCTGCTCGTAGGCCTCCATAGGCTCCCCAACGCGCCACCGGTGGCCCGGGGGAAACTCCCGCACTTGATTCGTCTCCCCGATCAAGGCCTTGATCTCTGAGGCGAAGAGCAGGTTCCCCTCGTCATCCTCCCCCCAGTAAAGCGGCTGGATGCCCAGTGGATCGCGGGCGAGAAACAGGCCCAGCTCCTCGCCCCAGATGGCAATGGCAAACATGCCATCCAGCCGCTCCACGCAGGCGGGGCCGTGCTCCTCGAACAGGTGCAGCACCACTTCGGCATCCGATTGGGTCTTGAAGGTATGTCGCCCCTCCAGCTCCTGCCGGAGGGCGCGGTGGTTGTAGATGGCGCCGGTCATCGCCAGCCACAGGCTGCCATCTTCGTTGGCCAGCGGCTGGCCACCGCCCTCAACATCGACGGTGGCCAGACGCACATGCCCGAGGCCAAAACCGGCCGTTGCAGTCCAGATACCCCGACCGTCAGGCCCCCGGTGCGCCTGCTGATCCAGCATCCTTGCGATGCGGGCCTGATCAGGCTTGCCGAGGATCCCTGCGATCCCACTCAATGTAGCGACCTCCTCCTTACACGATCTCTTTCTCCAGCAGTGCGGCGATGCGATCCGCCTCGCTGAGCATCCGCCCCGTCTGCCGGTCGACCGCGCGGCACGCGCCGTCGTCGAACCGGACCGCCACCTCGCCCCTGGCCGCCGGATTGCCCATCAGGTGCGGAGCATCCAGCAGCCCCGTTCGGACGGCAGCCGCCAGCGTGGGGGCATGGGTGAGGGGATCATCCACGCCCGCCGGGGCCAGCGAGGCGATCGCCTCCAGGAGCAGCTTGGCCTCGGCCACCAGCTCGGCCTTTCGGGCCTGCACCGCCTCATCCTGCGTCATGTCCGGCAGCCCCTGAAGCGCCAGCTGGATGGCCCCAATGGCCACGTGGCACCCTTCGATCACGTCCGTCGCCGTGGCGGCGTGGTGGTACTCGGAGTGGCCCACGATGTGCACGATGTCAGGCTTCACCGCCATCTGCAGGAAGGTCGAGGCGGCCAGGTGCCCCTTTGCCCGGTCAAAGCCCGCAGGCATCGAGGTGAGCCCCGTCCGGCACTCCCGCCACACCCGGAAGTTCGGGCCGGCCAGCGATTCCACGAGCTCGAGCTTGGCCAGCATCTTCGCCAGGTCCATGGCGGGCGAGGTGAGGGGCGGGTTGTTCCACATCAGCTGCTGGATGTAATCGGTGACGCCTGCCCGCCTGGCGTTGTAGGCCGCGATGTAGGCGGCGACCACCGCGACCACATCCGGGGCGTCCCGCAGCGACCAGTGGTGGCTCTCATTCGACTCCACAGGGATGCCGCGCTCGGCGTGCCACCGGAACACGGCCTGCACCTCCGGAATCGACTCCAGGAGCGGCCGCTGTGAGCGCCCGTCCAGCTGGCTGTACCAGAAGAGGGGCACCGCCGCCCAGGCGTTGTGAATGGTGTCGTGCAGCATCTCGGCCCAGGCCAGCTGATCGCGGGTGCCGGCATAGCAGCGCATCAGCGGGAAGTTGCCCGTTCGGGAGGCAGCGTAAAGCGCCCTCAGGTCATCGGCGGTCCTGACGGGCACGCCGCCGGCGCCGTGCTCGCGCGGGTCCATCTCATCGGGCCGGAAGAAGTGCTCCTGGGCGTTCTGGTCGGTGCCCAGGCTGATCACGTCCAGCACCCCGGCCTCGCTGATTTGCCGGACCCCCTCCACCGTCGCGGCGACGGTAGGCTGGCCGAAGTGGTGGCGCAGAAGCGGGAAAGGCCGCTTCCACAGAATGCGCTCCACCAGCGTTTGGGGCGGCATGCCGCCCGCCTCCCGGGCCGGAGCCCCGCGCAGAAAGTCCACCACCTCCTGCCAGTCCGCAGACCCGCCGAACACCGCTTCGAAGAAGCCGAGAGCCCGTCCGTGCTCGGCCACGGGATCCGTGGCCCCGAGCACCCAGCGGCGGCCGGCCTGCCCCTGTTCCCGCGCGCTCTGGGCCAGGTGGGCGAGCACTGCGCGGCCGGATTCGGGCGTAAGCCTGTAGCCGACGGCGACGATCTCCGGATCCCAGGCGGCCACCTCGGCGAGAAGCCGTTCCACGGAGACGGCGGGCCCGAGGGAGCGTGCTTCGTAGCCCATTTGCTCGGCCATCTGGAGAAAACGGATGACGCCCCCCACGTGCACGTCGTCCCCGATGGCTGCTCCAATAATGCGTCGATTAGACAAGGTCCATCACATCTCCTTCCAGTGCGTAGTTGCTGATCTGCTCAGGGGCCCATCCCGCCATGCCGAGCCGTTCCACTGTCCGGCCCGTCTCCCGGAAGTCGACGCCGCAGATCCCGTTGGCGATGTGGATCAGCGCATCGGCGACGGGCGTCGGGATGCCGAAGGCAGCGCCCAGCGAGGCGATGGGGACGAGGCCGGTCGGCACGTCCTCCCAGATGTACCGGTGGTGGAGCTGCGCCGGCGCCCCCACGTCCGCGTAGGCCCGGGTGGCCTGAATCGCCTCGTACAGGCTCGGGCGCTCCACCCCGTACGCCTCGGCCAGCCACTCCCGGGCGGTCAGTGCGCCCACGCCAAGGCGCCGGGCAACCGCAACCCGCTCCTGGTCCAGTTGCTCGAGGAGCGCCGCGACCGAGGGGGTGATGCCGTCCACATAGTGACGGAAGGCGCCGCCGGTGGACTCGATGCGCCCGGCATTCAGGAGGGTCACGCCGGGGTGGAAGATGGCCCCCACGTTGTCCAGCGAGGTCTTCCAGACCCAGCGGGCCGGCATGAACTGGGGAAAGGCAGGCTTGATCCCCTCCAACAGCTCTCCGGTGCGCGACGCCGGCAGGGCCGCTGCCAGCACCTGGCGCTTGATACCGTGGATGCGGGCCTGGAAAGGTCCGATCTTGCGGCTGGCGTAAAGGAAGGTCTGTGCCTCGCCGACGATTACGTCGGCGGTGCACCCGGCCTCCCTCAGCGCGTGTCTGAACTCGATGGCCCCCGCCGTCCGGCCGGGCAGCAGGAGGATCCGTTGCCCGTCGCGCACGTAGGGCGCGCACCTCGTGGCGATCTCCCGGTGGGCCGAGGCGGGCAGCACGACGAGCACGACATCGGCGCTCTCCAGGGCCGCCTGCAGACTGTAGGCGACCTGCACGGGGCCAAAGCCCTCTACCTCACCCTCCAGGAAGACGCCTCCGGCGGCCTCGATCGGCTGCAGTGCCTCGGGATTGCGGGCCCAGAGCGATACAGGGAACCCCATCACTCCCAGATGACCGGCCATGGCGAGCCCACCGTGGCCGGCTCCGATCACGCAGTATCGCAGCACGGTCTCCTCCCTCCTCAATGCCTTGGTTACTGGCGTCCAGCCAGGCTTGGGGGAACGGAGAAGGCGCCGACCGCGTTGGTCGGCGCCCGCCTGAAGGCACAGCAAAGCTTAAGGTCTGGTGACCCCCTCCGTATTATGTATAGGCAACAATGGCAAGGGCCCACCACCTCAGCCACGCTTACGAGGTTAGCTGACGGACTCGGGGCGCCAAAGCGTGCCCCTACGCATCCTCCCTCCGGCCTCCGCCGGAGCCTCGGTGCGATTCGCCCCAGGAATGTGGTTCCCCCGTTCCCCGCTTGCGCGGGGATTCAGCGATCAGGCGGGTCCAGCGTTATTCCGTTACCGCAAGCGAGACTATTCTACCAAATCATCAGGACCGGCGTCAAGCGCGCCGAATTTTCTGACTCCCACGGTGTCCGACCGGCTCTGCCGGGCGGCACCGTGGCACTGCCCTCCGACTGGCAGGCGAGGGAGCGTCGGGAAGTGACAGCTTTCCCCAGCGTTACACGCCTGGTACCTTCCCCACTTCACGGTGTCCGACCGGCTCTGCCGGGCGGCACCGTGGCACTGCCCTCCGACTGGCAGGGGGAGGGGTGTGGGGAGGGGGGACACCTCCCCCCTCCCCACTTAGATCAAAACGCCGGAATCACCGCGCCGTCGTAGTTCTCCTCGATGAACTTCGCCACCGCCTCAGACTGCAGCAGCTCCATCAGCTTCTTGATCTCCGGGCGAGCCTCGTCGCCGGCGCGCACGGCGACAATGTTGGCATACGGGTTATCCTCCGCCGACTCCCGGGCCAGCACGTTGGCCTTCAAGCCCAGGTTCTTCTCAGCGTCCAGGTAGTAGTTGGTGTTGATGACAGCGGCGTCCACGTCCTGCAGGCTGCGCGGCAGGAACTCGGCCTGCAGCATCTCGATCTTCAGGTTCTTGGGGTTCGCGACCACATCGTTGGGCGTCGCCTCGACCCCGACCCCCTCCTTCAGCTCAATCAGCCCCTGATCGGCCAGCAGCTTCAGCGCACGCCCGCCGTTGGTGGGGTCGTCGGGAATGGAGACCGTGGCCCCGTCAGGCAGCTGGTCCAGGCTGGTCAGCTCCAGGGAGTAGAGGCCCAGCGGCTCCAGGTGGACAGCGCCGACCGAGACCAGGTCCAGACCGCGCTTGGAGGCGAAGTCTTCGAGGTAGGGCACGTGCTGGAAATAGTTGGCGTCGAGGCTGCCGTCCGCCAGGGCGAGGTTCGGCTGCACGTAGTCCGTGAAGACCACAATATCCAGGTTGATCCCCTCAGCCGCGGACGCCTCCTTGATGGACTCCAGAATCTCAGAGTGAGGCGTGACCGTCGCCCCCACCTTCAGCGTGACCTGCTCCTCCTGCTGCCCGGCAGGCTGCTGCTCACCCGCAGGCTCCTTCGCACCGCCACAGCCGGCCAGCACGCCCAGAGCCAGGACGGAAACCAGTGCAAGACTCACGATGCGCTTCATTCGCTCAACCTCCCATGTTTTCGATAACCCTATTTATGCGTAAACCTGTTGGCCAGGCTGTCGCCGATCCACTGCATGACCTGAACCATGACGACCAGGATCACCAGGCTGACGTACATGACGTCCATCTCGTACCGGGCGTAGCCCCACTTCACGGCGACGTCGCCCAATCCGCCGCCGCCGATGGCGCCGGCCATCGCCGAGTAGCCGACGACGTTCACCAGCATCAGGGCCGTGCCCCGCACCAGCGACGGCCTGGCCTCCGCCAGGAGCACCTTGGTGACCACCTGCCAGTTGGTGGAGCCCATGGCCAGGGCAGCCTCAACCAGGCCGGGGCTCACCTCGTGGAGCGCCTGCTCCACGACCCGCCCCATGAAGGGAACGGCCGCGACCACCAGCGGAACGATGGCCGCCGTGGTGCCGATGGAACTGCCGACGATCGCCCTCGTGAGCGGGGTGACCGCCACCATCAGAATGACAAAGGGCGTCGAGCGGCCGATGTTCACCAGAACACCGAGGACGCGGTTGAGCCCCGGCTTTTCCCAAAGGCCGCCCCGGGCGGTGATCACCAGCAGCACACCCAGGGGCAGGCCCAGGAGGAGCGTGAAGAAGGCGGCGGCACCCACCATGTAGAGCGTCTCCCAGGTGGCTTTCGCCATCATCGGCCCCAGGTTAACCATGCGGAATCACCTCCGGCGAGACCCCCTGCTCCTCGAGGAACCGCAGGGCAGCCTGAATGTCCTCCGGCCGGCCGGTGAGCTCCACCAGCAGCCGGCCCACCGTCGCTCCGGCAATCCGCTCGACCGCGCCGTGAACGATGTTGGCGTCCACCTGGAACCGGCGCACCATCGCGCTGATCAGCGGCTGGTCGGCTGAGGCGCCCACGAAGAAGAGCACAACCCGCACCCCTTCTGGGTGGATCCGGACGGCCACGTCTCCCACGGGTTCGTAAAACAGCTCCCGCAGCCGGGAGCCCGGCCGGCCGATCAGTTCCAGCACGCCGCCCTGCTCCACCACCGTGCCGCCCTCCAGGATGGCCACGGAGTCGCAGACCTGCTTCACCACCTCCATCTGGTGGGTGATCAGGAGGATGGTCAGCCCGAGCCGCTGGTTGATCTCCCGGAGCAGCGCCAGCACCGACCGGGTGGTGTCCGGATCCAGTGCCGATGTGGCCTCATCGGAGAGCAGAACCTTCGGCCCGGGCGCCAGCGCCCGCGCGATGCCCACCCGCTGCTTCTGGCCGCCGGAGAGCTGGGCCGGATAGGCGTCGGCCTTGTCCGACAGCCCCACCAGGGCCAGCAGCTCCTCCACCCTCTCCCAGATGCGCTGGCGGGGCCAGCCGGCCACCTCCAGCGGGTAGGCCACGTTGCCAAAGACCGTGCGGGCATCGAACAGGTTAAACTGCTGGAAGATCATACCCATCTCCTGGCGCGCGGCCCGCAGCTCCTGGGGGCTGAGGCGGGTGATCTCCCGCCCGTCCACCCAAACCTCGCCTGCTGTCGGACGCTCCAGCAGATTGACGCACCGGATGAGGGTAGACTTTCCGGCTCCGCTCTGGCCGAGTATGCCGAAAATCTGCCCCCTGGGCACGTGCAGGCTGACATCGCTCAAGGCCACGATCTCCTGCCCATTCTGTTTGAATATCTTCGTGAGGCCCTTGAGCTCGATCACGAGGCCTTACCTCCATTTCGGCAATAGAAAAGTGCGCCCCACAATAGAGGCGCACAGAATCAACATCATCGTCTTCCGGCTGCCTCTTATCTTCGGGAGAGCAGATGCCCTCCCCAGGAATTGGCACCGCTGCACGCCGGGGCACGTGCCGGTTGCCGTGGCGTCATCGGGCCAGTCCCTCAGCCTACTCTGGATAAGAGTCAACGCTATGCAGTTTGTATTGAAGCTAAAGATACCACGGCGCGCCGAATGCGTCAACCAGGAATCTGTGGTTGATCGTCAGTTGGAACTCAGCGGGGCCAGCACGCGCGGCACCTCAGGGCCCGAGCCCTCAGGGTGCGCGGTGACCAGGATGTTCGCGCCGCAGGTGAGGGCCCTGGCCTGCAGGACCGGGTCGTCGGTGGCCACCCACAGATCGGCGTCAGGCAGGCAGAGCCTGGTGATGGCCAGCACCCGCAGCACATCGGCGGCCGCGTCGACGGAGCGCACCACCACGCCGGTGACGGCTGCGTTGCGCAGGACCTCCAGGTCGTCGGCGATGTCCTCATCGGTCTGGCCGGCGATGCCCACGCAGATGCCCCCCGTCACCCGGAAACCGAGACCCTTCAGCCACAGGCCGCGGGTGAGCCGGTCGGCCGGCGACTGGCCCGGGTACAGGTGCGCGAAGAGCTCCGGATTGCAGCAGTCGTGTGGCAGCAGGTACTCCACGGCGCCGGCCTGACGCCACTGCGCATAGACGTCGTACGCCCGATCGCCCAGACAGAGGGCAATGTGCATCTCTGTCTGCGCCGCGATCTTCCGAATGAGGTCCGCCACGTCACCCACGGCCTGGTACTCCGACGATGCGCACAGCAGCACCGACTCGCAACCTTTCTGCCACGCAGTCACCACGTCATTGACCACACTGTCGGGTTCGCTGACTTCGAGGTCGACGAGCAGGCGCAGCGACGGCTCTTGACCCTTGTTCTGCCGGCAGATTCGGCCGGCGACTTCAAGCAGATTTCGGTACTCGTCTTCCTCGGCACGCAACATGAGCAGAATCTCCCGGCGACTAGGCGTACGGCCGGCTTCGGCACGACGAAGGATCGGCCCAATCACACGATCACCTGCCTCTTGTGACAGCCGTCACAAATATCGTACCGGATTGTCTGGCAATAGCCTATTCCGGGAAAGGCCCATTTCTTTGTGGCTACTTTTGTTCACGCGGTACTATCATCCAGTCCACAACCTGCGCCGCCACCTCGTCCCGGCCGCGTTCCAACACCAGGAAGTGTCCCCGCCCCGGCAGCACCAAGAGCCGGGCCGATGGGAGGCGCGCCGCAAGGTAGGCGGCGCTGTCCGGCGCAATCCAGTCATCGCGGTCGCCCTGCACGGCCAGGACGGGGGCCTCCACCCGCCCGAGCTGCCGCCGCGTGAGGCGCGCGAGGCGCACCAGCGACCGGAGGGCGGGCATAACGCGGGCCGGCGTGCCCAGGTAAGCAGCCATGCGCGCGCCGAGGCCTTCCGCATCCTCCAGCAGGATCGGCGCCGCCAGGGTGCAGACGGAGCGTACGGCGTGCCGCGCGGCCAGGTGGAGGGCGATCAGCCCGCCCATCGAGAACCCGACCAGGTGGACCTCTGCGCAGACGGCCCGCACCTGACCCAGGGCAGCCTCGGCTCCCCGGATCCAGTGCCGGAACCGGGTGCGGCCCAGGTCCGCCGCTTCCGGGCCGTGCCCTGGCAGCACCGGCGCGCAGACGGTGAGCTTCCGCGCCGCCAGGTAGTCCACCAGCGGCCGGACCTCGGCGGGCGAGCCGCCGAAACCGTGCAGCACGAGGCACCCCACGGGCCCGCCCTGTACGAACACGGGCCCGCTGTTGCGCATGACGATCGGCATGGCGCACCTCCGGTGGAAAGCAAAAAGGGCCGGGTCACTTCCCCCGGCCCTGCGATACCGCTCTGCTAACGCCTCTAGCCCCGGGTCTCCAGGAAGAGCATGAGCACAGACGTCAACACGAAGAGGGTGGCAAACGCCATGCTGAAGCGGTTCAGAATCTCGTCCATGCCCTTCTTCTTGCCGAAGATCTGCTCCCCCGCACCGGCGATGGAGCCTGACAGGCCCGCGCTCTTACCGGACTGCAGCAGCACCGTCGCGATCAGGCCCAGGGCAAACAGGGTATGAATAACCAGCACGAATGTTTTCATCCCTTCACCCCCTCGCGTGCGCCTTGATAGCTTGTCAATTGTACCATATCCCACCGGCGGGGACAATCGCGAAGTGGAATGCCTGGGCGCCAAAGAGGATCTCATGATGCGACAAGCGGGGCCGACAAGTCTCGACAGACTTCGCGGCCCCGCTCTGTGTTAACCCTGCTTCCGGCCGCGGACCGCCGAGAGTCCCGCGAAGACGGCCGCGTCGCCCATCTCCTCCTCGATGCGGAGCAGCTGGTTGTACTTGGCCACCCGGTCCGTGCGGGAGGGAGCGCCGGTCTTGATCTGCCCGCAGTTCAGGGCCACCGCCAGGTCGGCGATGGTGGTGTCCTCGGTCTCGCCCGAGCGGTGCGACATCACGGATGTGTACCCGGCCCGGTGCGCCATCGCCACGGCCTCCATCGTCTCGGTCAGGGTGCCGATCTGGTTCACCTTGACCAGGATGGAGTTGGCGGCGTTCATCTCAATGCCCCGTGCGAGCCGCTCGGTGTTGGTGACGAAGAAGTCGTCGCCCACCAGCTGCACCCGGTCGCCGATCCGGCGGGTCAGCTCGACCCACGCCTCCCAATCGTCCTCGGCCACGCCGTCCTCGATGGAGACGATGGGGTACTGCCGCGTCCAGCTGTCCCACAGGTCGATCAGCTGATCGGTGGTGAGCGTCTTGTTGCCCTCGCCGGCCAGCACGTACTTGCCGTCCCGGTAGAACTCGCTGGAGGCCACGTCCATGCAGAGGAAGACTTCCTCGCCGGGCTTGTAGCCGGCCTTTTCGATGGCCTCCAGGATGACGGTGATGGCCTCCTCGTTGGACTTCAGGTCGGGAGCGAAGCCGCCCTCGTCGCCGACGGCCGTGTTGTAGCCCTTGGCCTTCAGCACCGCCTTCAGGGTGTGGAAGATCTCGGCCCCCATGCGAAGCGACTCCCGGAACGAGGGCGCGCCGGCGGGGAAGATCATGAACTCCTGCATGTCGACGTTGTTGTCAGCGTGCGCGCCGCCGTTGAGGATGTTCATCATCGGCACCGGCAGCGTGCGGGCGGTCAGACCGCCCACGTGACGGTACAGGGGAATGCCCAGCTCGGCCGCCGCAGCCCGGGCCGCCGCCAGCGACACCCCCAGGATGGCGTTGGCGCCCAGCTTGGACTTGTTCGGCGTGCCGTCCAGCGCGAGCATCGCCTGGTCCAGCTCCACCTGGTCGGTGGCATCCAGGCCGATCACCGCCTCGGCAATCACCTCGTTCACGTTCCGCACGGCGTTCAGCACGCCCTTGCCCAGGTAGCGCTGCTTGTCGCCGTCGCGCAGCTCCACCGCCTCGAACTGCCCGGTCGAGGCGCCCGAGGGCACGATGGCCCTGCCGGCGGTGCCGGAGGCGAGGATCACCTCCACCTCCACCGTGGGATTGCCCCGGGAATCCAGTACCTCGCGGCCATGCACATTCACAATCGTCGTCATCCCAGATCAGGCTCCTTCCACGTTGCTCACCAACAGCGAATCCGCGTCCATCTGCGGCGGCTTGGGCAGGCCGATGATCTCCAGCAGCGTCGGCGCGATGTTGGCCAGCACACCGGGCCTGAGCTTCGCCGAGATCCGCTGGTCGTCCACCAGGATGCAGGGGACGGGGTTGGTCGTGTGGTTGGTGTGCGGCGCCCCGGTCTCGTGGTCCACCATCTGGTCGGCGTTGCCGTGGTCGGCCAGGATGATGGCGGCACCGCCCTTGGCCAGCAGCGCATCCACCACCTGCCCCAGGCACTCGTCGACCGCCTCCACCGCCCTGATCGCCGCCTCCAGCACGCCGGTGTGGCCCACCATGTCCGGGTTGGCGAAGTTGAGCACGATGAAATCCGTCCGATCCTCTTCAATCCACTTGACCGCCTCCCGGGCCACCTCGTACGCCGACATCTCGGGCTTCAGGTCGTAGGTGGGCACCTTGGGCGACGGAATCAGCACCCGCTCCTCGCCGGGGAAGACCCGCTCCTCGCCGCCGTTGAAGAAGTAGGTCACGTGCGGGTACTTCTCGGTCTCAGCGATGCGCAACTGCCGCAGCCCGGCCTCCGCCACCACCTGGCCCATCGGCACGTCGACGAACTGCGGGCCGAAGGCCACGGGAATGTCGGTGAACGTCTGGTCGTACTGCGTCATGGTCACCAGGGTAACCGGCTCGAACCCCTCGGGCCGCTTGAACCCGTCAAAGGCTGTCTCGTGCAGGGCCCGCACGATCTGCCGGGCCCGGTCCGGCCGGAAGTTGAAGAAGATGACCCCGTCGCCCGCGCCGATTCGTCCGTCCACCCCCTCGATCACCGTGGGCTGCACGAACTCATCGGTCTCGCCCCGCGCGTAAGCCAGTTCCACCGCCTCCACGGCCGACGCGGCCTTGTGCCCGATTCCCCGGGTCAGCGCCAGGAACGCCTTCTCCGTGCGCTCCCACCGCTTGTCCCGGTCCATGGCGTAGTACCGGCCGGAGACGGTGGCGATGGCGCCCAGCCCGACCTCTTTCAGCTTGGCCTCCACCTGCTCCAGGTAGGGCCCGGCGGACTTGGGAGGCACGTCGCGCCCGTCGAGGAACGCGTGGACGTACAGCCGCTCCACGTTCTCCCGTTTCGCCAGGTCGATGAGCGCGAGCAGGTGGTCGATGTGGCTGTGGACCCCGCCGTCGGAGACCAGCCCCATCAGGTGCAGGGCCGCCCCCGGCTGCCTGGCCCGGTCGATGGCCCTGCGCCAGGCGGGCAGGGTGTAGAACGATCCGTCATCGATCGATCGCCGGATGCGGACGAGGGTCTGGTACACGATGCGGCCCGCCCCCAGGTTCAGATGGCCCACGTTGGAGTCGCCCATCTGCCCGGGGAGCAGGCCCACCGCCTCGCCCGAGGCCGTGAGCGTCGTGTGCGGATAGCGGGCCATCAGCCGGTCGAAGTTCGGGTGTCGGGCCATTGCCACGGCGTTGGCCCGGGAGTCGGGGTTCAGGCCCCATCCGTCCAGCACGATCAAGGCCACAGGTCTGCGATAGGCGGACAAGTCCGGGTCACCTCCTGCCTTCCCGAAAAGTCTGCGCGCGTCGTTCTCCGCTTACCGCAGAACTTTTGCCAAGTTATTTTACCAAAGTCAGGTTCGTTATTGAAGGCCTGTTCCCCTTCCTCTTTAGCTGTTTCCCCCTAGTCTGCGCGAAAGACCGTATCCGCGTGCAAACTAAGAGCGTCCTAACCGCGAGCGAATACCCCACGGGGTATCCTATCTACAGGAGGGACCGCAAATGGCACAGTATACTGTTCCCATTACCGACGCTACCTTTGAGGCTGAGGTGCTGCAGTCCGAGCTTCCGGTGCTCGTTGACTTCTGGGCCCCCTGGTGCGGACCGTGCAGGATGATCGGCCCCGTGCTGGAGGACTACGCGCGGGACAACGGTCACCGCATCAAGATCGCCAAGCTGAACGTGGATGAGGAGCAGCAGTGGGCCGGCCAGTTCGGCGTGATGTCCATCCCGACGATGATCCTCTTCCACAAGGGGAAGCCGGTCGGCCAGCTGGTGGGCTTCCGGCCCAAGCACGAGATGTACCGGATTCTGGACGCCGCGTTGGATCAACTCGAGTCGGCCTGAGCAGAAACCTGACCGGCGGAGGGGGATAAGTCCCTCCGCCGAAGTCGTTTCATGAACGACCGGCGCTCGCCGCGATCACGTCAAAAGCGGTACAGCCGACCGACAGAACAGGGCTCTGCCCTGCGTTTGTAAGCAGGCTCACTTGAAAGGGGAACCGGGACACGCAGGTCCGGTTCCCCTTCGCAACTCAGCCGAGCTTGATGAACTGCTCGATCACGACGTCAACTGCGGCCGTCGGATCCTCGCCGCGTTTCAGGGCTTCCGTCACCTGCACGCCCATATTGCAGGCGGCGGCTTTCATGCCCACGCGGTTGATGGCCGCTTTCATGGCGCCCAGTTGGATGAGGATCTGCTCGCAGTCCTGCCCCTCTTCCAGCATTCGCTGCACACCCCGGGCCTGCCCCTCGATGCGCTTCAGGCGGCGCATCAGGTCTTCGTACAGTGCCGGGTTGGCTTCCTTGATGTTCATCCCAACCGCCTCCTGCCATAAGATTACCGTACCCCGTATCCTGTGTCAAAGGGACAGAATGACCCGCCGCACCGGCGTGCGGCGGGTGTGCCAAGGCGAGTCCGGACGGGCGGCCTCTTGGGCGCTGACGCCTAACGGGCGGCCTCGCAGATCGCGGCGAAGGAAGCCGGGTCGAGGCTGGCGCCGCCCACCAGCGCCCCGTCGATATCCGGCTGGGCCATGTAGCTGGCCATGTTGGCGGGCTTCACCGACCCGCCGTACTGGATGCGCACCCGCGCGGCGGCGTCCGCACCGAAGGTCTCCGCCACCACGGCCCGCACGGCGGCGATGCGCGCCTGCGCGTCGCCCGGATCGCAGTTCTTGCCGGTGCCGATGGCCCACACCGGCTCGTACGCGATGATCAGGCCCGCCACCTGCTCGGCCGTCAGCCCTTCCAGGCCGGCCAGGAGCTGCCGCCGGTTCACCGCATCGGCCTGGCCGGCCTGCTGCTCCTCCAGCGTCTCTCCGATGCAGAGGATGGGGGTCAGGTTGTGCTCCAGCGCGGCGCGCACCTTCGCACCGACCACCTGGTCGCTCTCACCGAAGAGCCGCCTCCGCTCCGAGTGACCGAGGATCACGTACTTGCAGCCCGCATCGACCAGCATGGCGCCGGAGACCTCGCCGGTGAAGGCCCCGGACGGCTGGTCGCTCATGTTCTGCGCCCCAAGTCCCACCTGGCTGCCCTTCAGCCCCTCGGCCACCGCGGCCAGCGCGGTGAAGGGCGGGCAGATCACGATCTCGACCCCGGCCAGGTCCCGCGCCCGGGGCAGGAAGTCCGCCAGGAACTGCCGGGCCTCCGTCTGCGTCTTGTGCATCTTCCAGTTCGCTGCAACAACGGGTGTCCGCATGGCATGGGTCCTCCTTTGCACGTCGCGTCCCGGCTAACGGCCCCAGTCGGCGATGAGCCAGGGCTTGCCGGCGCCCTCCCGCACCAGCACGAAGTAGGCCCACTGGGGCCCCTCCACCAGACTGGGATCGCGCCGCTCCTCACCGGGCACCAGTGCCAGTTCATACTCAACCCGCAGGACCTGCTGCTCGCCGTAGCCGGGTACGCGCACCGCCGGCGCGTCCGGCGCGGGGGTCACCCCGGTCACGCGCGCCGCCTTCACCGAAAGCCGCCGGCGGTCCAGGGTGGTCGGCCCGCTGTACAGGCGGGCCCGCTGAGGCGTCAGCGTTGCCAGAATCCACTCCAGGTCATGGGCCTCAATCGCACGGAAGTGCTCCTCCACCACCTCTGCCGGCTCAGCCTGCGCCCGCCGGCGCAGCCACGCCGCAGCAGGCGATTCCGGCTGCCGGCGCCCGAAGATCCTACCCAGCAGGTTCATTACGGCTTCACGGCGAGACAGGCGACGCCGGGAAGCTCCTTCCCCTCCAGGAACTCCAGCGATGCGCCGCCACCGGTGGAGACGTGGGTCATCCGGTCGGCCAGGCCCGCCGCCTCGACGGCGGCAACGGAGTCTCCGCCGCCCACGATCGTCACGCCTTCGCTGTCGGCCATCGCCTGGGCCACGGCGAAGGTTCCCCGCGCGAAGGGCTCCATCTCGAACACGCCCATCGGGCCGTTCCAGACCACGGTGCGGGCCTCCCGGATGGCCGCGGCGAACGCGCGGGCGCTCTCCGGCCCGATGTCCAGGGCCATCCAGCCCTCCGGAATGGCGTCGGCCCGGACCACACGCTGCTGGGCTTCCGCCTTGAACTCCGAGGCCACCACCAGGTCGGATGGCAGGAGGATCTTGTCGCCGCCCTTCGCGAGCAACTCCCTCGCCGTGTCGAGCCGGTCCTCCTCCACCAGCGACTGGCCGGTGGGCAGGCCCTTGGCCCGCAGGAACGTGTTGGCCATGCCGCCGCCGATGATCAGCCGGTCGACCTTGGTCAGGAGGTTCTCGATGACCATGATCTTGTCAGAGACCTTGGCGCCGCCGATGATGGCCACGAACGGCCGGTCGGGGTCGGACAGGGCCTTGCCCATGATGTCGACCTCTTTCTGCATCAGGAAGCCGGCGACACGCACCTCCATATGGTCCGCCACGCCCCGGGTCGAGGCGTGCGCCCGGTGGGCGGTGCCGAACGCGTCGTTCACGAAGATCTCGCCCAGGCGCGCGAGCTGCGCGGCGAACTCGGGGTCGTTCTTCTCCTCCCCCGGATGGAAGCGGACGTTCTCCAGCAGGACCACCGAGCCGGGCGGCTGCGAGGCCACGAGCCGCTCCACGTCCTCGCCGATGCAGTCCGGGGCGAACTCCACCGGCCGGTCCAGCAGCTCAGACAGGCGCCGCGCACAGGGGGCCAGGGAGAACGCCTCGTTCCGCTTGCCCTTGGGCCGCCCCAGGTGCGAGGCCAGTACCACGACCGCCCCTTCCTCCACCAGGTACCGAATGGTGGGCAGGGCAGCCCGTATCCGGGTGTCATCGGTGATGCGGCCATCCTCCAGCGGGACGTTGAAATCGACGCGCACGAAGGCGCGCCTGCCCTTGACATCGATGTCGCGCACGGTCATCAAGGCCATCTTTCGACTCCACCTTTCTCGCATGGCGCCCCGGCCGGGGCGGGATGATCCCCTGACTTTGTTAAACCCCTCAACAAAAGATTTTCCACGGAAATGGAAAAATCCCTTCCCGCGGCTTAGTATTCTTCCGGCACCGCGCGGTGATACAGATAGGTTTTGTTTAGCACCCGGATAGATTCTTTTTATGGTATCGTATAGGTAGGATGAATGGATTCGCCAACCGGGAGGCGAGCGAGGATGGATGTGCAAGGACTGGAGGCCTTCTGGTGGATTGCGAAAACCGGCAGCTTCAACCGGGCCGCCGAGCGGCTTTTCCTCACCCAGCCCTCGGTGACGGCCCGCATACAGGCCCTCGAGAAAGAGCTGGGGCAACTGCTCTTCGAACGCCGCCCCCGCGGCGTGCGTCTCACGGATGCCGGCAAGGCGCTGCTGCCTCACGCCGAGCGCGTCCTGCAGGACATCAAGCGGGCCCGCCAAGCGGTGCTCGACCTGCAGACGGCCAGCGGGGGAACGCTTTCCGTGGGCTCGGCCCTCACCACCTCTGCCTACCTGCTGCCCGATATCCTGACGAAGTTCAAGAGCTCCTACCCCAAGGTGGAGGTGCTGGTGCACACCGGCCGCTCGCACCAGGTGCAGCAGCTGGTGCTGGACGACACCGTGCAGGTCGGGCTCGTGCACGCGCCGCTCCCCAACCATGCTGAGATCGTCACCTACCCGCTGTCGGAGGAGCCCATCCTGCTGGTCGTCCCGCCCGATCATCCCGTGGCCCGGCGAAAGGAGGTCTCGCTGGACGAGCTGACGCAGGAGTCGTTCATCACCACCGACCGGGCCTCCGGGTACTGGGCCCTGGTGGAGCAGTGGTGGGCAGGGCAGGGGTTCGTCCCCCATATTACAATGGAGCTGGATTCCATTGAAGCCGCCAAGCGCATGGTGCTCTGCGGACTCGGGCTGACCATGCTGCCTTATTCCACGGTGAAGTCCGAGATCGAGCTGAGCCAGGTGGTGGCGGTGCCGCTGGCCAACAGCGCCAACCTGAAACGGCAGAACATCCTCATCCACCGCCGGGGCAAGATCTGGAGCGGCACCGCCAAGGCCTTCCTCCGCGTGCTGGAGGAGTTGTTCCAGGTCAATCTGGGGTTGGAAGAGGAGGAGTGAGCTGAACGGGTGCGGTACTTCCCGTCTGAGCGGGCGCTGTGGTTCGCCCTGATCGTCTGGGTTCTCGTTCCCGGCATGCTGGTAGCCATGCTGGTCTTGCTGATCCGGGAGCCGAGCCCCTGGTGGGTCTGGCTCCTGGCCGGGGTGCTGCCGGCGCTCATCCAGGGCCTGATGTTCTGGATCTGGTTCCGCACGGGCTACACCATCACCGAGAACGAACTGATCATCCAGTCGGCCTTCCTGACCTGGCGGATTCCCCTCGCCAGCATCAAGTATGTCCGGCCGACGCGAAGCCCCCTCTCGTCGCCCGCGCTGTCCATGAACCGCCTGGAGATCCGCACCAACAAGGGCTTCGCGCCCCTCATCTCTCCCAGGGACCGAGCGGCGTTCCTGCAGCTCCTGCGGGAGCGCTGCCCGCAAGTGGAGATCCGGGTCTGAACCACAATAACTCAGGGCTGCGCGTTCGTGCGCAGCCCTTTGCCGTGACCATCCGTATTCACCTGACTATCCGTAACGGCGCCGCTGGCCCGAGTTGGGCACGCCCATCTCGTCCCGGTACTTCGCGACCGTGCGGCGCGCGATCTTGAGCCCCTTGGCCGCCAGCGCCTCGGCAAGCGCCTGGTCGGAGAGCGGCGCAGCCGGATCCTCCTGCCTGATCAGGTCCGCGATGAGCCGCTTCACCGCCTCCGCGGCCACCCCCTCCCCGCGGCCGGACTCCACGCCGCTGGAAAAGAAGTATTTCAGCTCGAACATGCCCTGCGGCGTCTGGGCCCACTTGCCGCTGGTGGCCCGGCTCACGGTCGACTCGTGCACCCCGACCGCCTCGGCCACCTCCCGCAGCGTGAGCGGACGCAGGTACCTGGGGCCGTGATCGAAAAAGTCCCGCTGAAACCGCACGATCGCCTCGGTCACCCGCAGCAGGGTCAGGCGGCGCTGCTCGATGGACTTGATCAACCAGAGCGCCGACTGAATCCGGTCCTCCACGTAGCGGCGGGTCCTGCCGTCGGCGGTGTCCAGCAGCCGGCGGTAGTGGGGCGATATCGACAACCGCGGGAGGGGCGCCTCGTTGACCAGCACCACGTACTCCTGGCCCACGCGCTCCACCACCACGTCGGGCACGACATACCGGGTCTCATCGGCGCCGCCGAAGCGGCGCCCGGGCTTGGGGTCAAGGCTGCGGATCGCGTCCGCCGCCGCCTGCACCTCGGCCGTGTCCACGCCCAGCCGCTCGGCGATCCGGGGGATGCGCCCGGCGGCCAGGTCCCGCAGATGATGCCGGATCAGCTCAGGCACCAGCGGGTTCGGGTCGTCCAGGGTGGCCCACTGAATCAGGAGGCACTCCTGCAGCGACCGTGCCCCGACGCCCGGTGGATCCAGCGACTGAATCACCTGCAGTGCGGCCTCCACCTGCTCCTCCGGGGCGCCCAGCTGCGCGGCGGCCTCCTCCACGGAAACGGTCAGGTAACCGTGGTCGTCGATGCAGCCGATGAGGAACCGGGCGATGCGCTCCTGCTTCCGGTCCAGCGGCAGCAGCCCCAGCTGGCTGTTCAGGTGCTCCGCGAGCGTGGGCAGCTTCGGCGTGTACGCCTCGAACGACGTCTCCTCGTCCCGGTCCGACGGCGCGCCGGCCCCGGGCAGGTCCCCGCGGCTCAGGAAATCCAGCAGCCGGCCCACTTCGGAGGGCGCCCCCTCCTCCACGGGCTCCCGGGGCTCTGCCTCCAGGCAGGGATTCTCCAGCAGTTCGCCGGCGATCAGTTCGCCCAGCTCGGCTACCGGCTTCTGCAGCACCGTGATGGCCTGGCGCAACTCGGGTGTCATCACCAGGCGCTGGGTCTGCTGCATTCGAAGCTCAAAACCGAGACGCATGGCCGACACCCCCCAGCATGCTGCTCTGCTGTAGGCTATTCTCCCTGGTCGCCCCCGTTTCCTCTGCAAGTCCTGTGCCAATCGCCGCGCGCCAGAAAGCGGCGCGTCTCCGGCTGCTGGGGCCGTTCCAGAACCTCAGCCGCCGGCCCCTCCTCCACCAGCCGCCCGTCCTGGAAGAACGCCACCCGGTCCGCCAGACGGCGGGCCTGCTCGAGGGAATACGTCACCAGCACGATCGCCATCGAGCACCGCAGCTCCGCGATCAGCCGCTCGATCTCCTCGGTGGCGCCCGGGTCCAGGGCCGAGCAGGGCTCGTCCAGGAGCAGCACCTCCGGCTCCATGGCCAGGGCCCGGGCCAGGCAGAGCCGCTGCTGCTGCCCACCCGACAGCCCGCCCGCGTGCTGGTGGAGCCTGCTCTTCACCTCGTTCCAGAGCGCCGCCCGCTGCAGGGCCGAGCAGACGATGCGCTCCAGCTCCTTCCCCCGCACGCCGAGCAGGGCCGGGCCGAAGGCCACGTTCTGGAAGATCGACATCGGAAAGGGGTTCGGCCGCTGGAACAGCATGCCGATCCGGCGGCGCAGCACCTCCGGGGGCAGCCGGTCGATGGGGCGGCCGTCCAGCAGGATCCGCCCCTCCACCCGCGCGTCGTGGCGCAGGTCGTGCATGCGGTTCAGGGCCCGGAGGAATGTCGACTTCCCGCAGCCCGACGGCCCGATCAGGGCCGTCACCGACCGGTCCGGCACGGCGAGGCTCACCCCCCGCAGCGCCGCGCGCCCGCCATAGTAGACCCTGAGGCCCCGGGTAGCCAGCTTGGCACGGGCCGTGTCTCCTCGCATCACCGCACCCGCCTCCCGCCCAGCAGCAGATGGGCGAATATGTTCACAAACAGGACCCCGCACACCAGGGCCAGCGCCGTGGCGTAGGCCCGACCGTCGGAGAGCCCCTCGCCCGCCAGGATGTAGAGGTGGACGGCCATGGGCCGGCCCGGATCCAGGGGCGACCGCGGCAGGGCCAGGTCGGTGCCCGCGGTCAGCAGCACCGCCGCGGTCTCGCCCACGGCCCGCCCCAGGGCCAGCAGGGCGCCCGTCAGGATGCCGGGGGCCGCCTGCGGCAGCACGATCCGGCGGATGGCGTCCCACCGTGCGGCCCCCAGCGCGGCAGCCCCCTCCCGCAGTTCCTGCGGCACGGCGGCCACAGCCTCCTCGCTGGTGCGGATGACCGTCGGCAGCAGCATGACGGCCAGCGTCGCGCTGCCCGAAAGCAGCGAGGGCCCCCACCCCAGCCGCACGACGAACACCGCAAACCCGAAGAGGCCGAAGAGGATGGAGGGAACGCCCGCCAGCGTCTCGGTGAGGCTGCGGATGAGACCGACGATCCGGCCCGGGGGCGCGTACTCCACCAGGTAGAGCGCGGTGCCGACCCCCAGCGGGAGGCTGAATGCCAGCGCGCCGGCGGCCAGCCACAGGGTGGACAGGATGACGGAGAGGATGCCGCCCTCGCGGCCGGCGCCCGCCGGCAGGGTGAACAGGAAGTCGGACGTGAGGCTCCCGGCTCCTTTGACAGCCACCGCGGCCACCAGGCCGGCCATCACGCCGGAGACGACGAGCGCCAGGGCGCTGAGCAGCGGCCTCACCGCGCCGCCCTCCCTCCGGCGGCGAGCCGGGCAGCCTGGGTGACGGCCAGGTTGAGCAGGAGGAGCAGCGCGCCGCTGGCAAACAGCGCCTCCCGGTGACGGCCGGCCGCGTAGGCCATCTCCAGGGCGATGTTGCCCGTCAGGGTGCGGGCCGGATCCAGGGGCGAGCGGGGCACGGCCGCGGCGTTGCCCAGCACCATCAGCACGGCCATCGTCTCGCCCAGGGCACGCCCCAGCGCAAGGACCACCGCAGCCGTGAGGCCGCTCTTCGCCGCGGGCAGGAGCAGCCTCCACGCCACCTGCCCCGGCGTGGCGCCCAGCGCGTACGCCCCCTCCCGCAGCGCGGGGTCCACCGCCCGCAGCGCATCTTCGGAAACCGCGGCGATCGTCGGCAGCACGATGAGCGCCAACACCAGGCAGCCGGCCAGCAGGCTGAAGCCGAGCCCGCCGAAGACCCGGCTGATCCAGGGCACGATGAGGTTCAGCCCCAGGAAGCCGAAGACGACGCTGGGCACGGCCGCCATTCCCTGGAGCGCGGGCCTGACCACCCCCGCCAGCCGGGGCGACGCGACGTCGGCGAGGAAGAGGCCGAGCCCAATGCCCGCCGGTACGGCCAGCGTCAGGCTGCCGAGGGTGACCAGGGCCGAACCCGCCAGCAGCGGGAGCACGCCGAACTTTCCGTCCTCCGGGCTCCAGACCGCCCCGAACAGGTGGGGCAGGGCGGGCCAGCCCTCCACGGCCACCGCCAGCGCGATCAGGAGAACGCCGGCTGAGGCCACGGCGGCCAGCGCCGCCAGGGCGGCGCGCGCAAGACGGTCCCGCACATCCATCCCCCCAGATCTTCCTGAAGCGATGGATATGCGGAACCGTCACATATGAGACAGGCTATCGGACCGGGAGCAATCCCTCGTCCGCCACTAACCGCTGCCCGGCGGGACTCAGGGCGTACATCAGGAAGGCCCGCGCCTCGCCCGAAGGGGGGCCCAGCGTGACCAGGCTGAGCGGGCGCACCAGGGGGTATCCGGGCTCGCCGGGCAGTCGCCCGTCGACGCGCACCAGCTTGACCCCGCCGGCCCGGGCGACGCCCAGGCTCAGATAGCCCACCGCGGCCGGATCGTTCCGGATGGCCAGCCGGATGACCCCGTTGCTGTTCTGCACGGCGGTCAGGGGGTGAATCGGGCCGACGAGCTCCCGGAACGCCTCCCGCGAGCCCGATCCCGCCTCGCGGCTGATAAGGTGCACCCGGCCCGCGGGGCTCCCCAGCTCGGCCCAGTCCCGGATCTCGCCGGAAAAAAGGCGGCGCAGCTCGGCCAGAGTCAGCCCCTCCACGGGGTTGGACGGGTGGACGGCGATGGCGAGCACATCCCAGGCGATGACGTGCGCCCGGAACCCCTCGCGGACCTCCTCGGGCGTGAGTCTCCGGGAGATGGTGGCCAGATCCGCCACCCCGGTTCGCAGGGCCTGCAGGCCCGCCGTGGACCCGACGCCCTGAGCGGAGACCCGTGCGCCGCCGGCCGCCTGGTAGCCCTCGGCCAGCATCTCCGCCAGGGGCTGGAGCGAGGTCGAACCGGCGATGCGCAGGCCGACGCTGGAGCGGCCGCAGCCCGCGAGCAGGGCGGCGAGCAGGGAGAGGATCAGCACGGTTTGCCTCGTATACGCGCGCATGAGGCGCCTCCTGTTCAGGCCAGTCTTTCCCTAGCCTTTCCAGAAGGCGCCCCGCCGTTGCATTCAGATCTCTTTCAGGAAGACGCCGTCGCAGACGAACGTCGCCGGACCGGTCAGAAAGACGTGGTTCGTGGCCTCGTCCCACTCCACCTGGAGATCGCCCCCCGGCATGCGGATCCGGGCCTGCCTCCCGGTATGGCCCAGCAGGCAGGCGGCCACGAGCACGGCCGAGCCCCCCGTGCCGCAGGCCAGGGTGATGCCCGATCCCCGCTCCCAGGTGCGGGCCCTTACCTCCGACCTGCTCAGCACCTGTGCGAAGTTGACGTTGACCCTCGTCGGAAAGCCGGGATGCCGCTCCAGCAGCGGGCCGACCGCCGCCAGGTCCACCGACTCGACGTCGTCGGCAAAGATCACGATGTGCGGCACGCCGGTATTCACCGTTATCACGCGGTACTCCCGGCCGGCGGCCGCGACCCGCTGCTCGCCCAGGCCGCGCGGCTCACCCAGGTCCACCCGCACCGCGGCGACCTCTCCGGCCGCGTCCAGCAGCACCTCCGGCACCACGCAACCCGCCAGGGCCTGCACCCGGAACGCGCGCTTGTCGGTGAGTCCCCGATCGAAGCAGTAGCGGGCGAAGCAGCGCATGCCGTTGCCGCACATCTCCCCCTCAGAGCCGTCCGCGTTGAACATGCGGAACCGGAAGTCATAACCCGGCTCCGTCGGCGGCAGGATGACGATGAGGCCGTCTGCGCCCACGCCGAAGTGGCGGTCGCTCACGGCGCGGGCGAGCGCCGAGAGCCGTTCCTCGGGGATCTGTTCCACCAGGTTGTTGATGTAGATATAATCATTCCCGGCCCCTTCCATCTTCGTGAAGCGGATCACCGTGCCTCCACCCCCCCACGGCATCCGGAGCGGATCCTGCCGCAACATGCTGAACCGCCACCGCAGTTCAGCACGTTGCGTCGATCCAAGTGGGGAGTGGGGCGGAGCCCCCCTCCCCACTCCCCTCCCCCTGCTACCAGCTGCGCACTGCTGCCGGGTCCGGCCGTACACGCCGCCCGGCCCCGGCATAGTAAACGTTGTGCTGAACCGCTATCGCAGTTCAGCACGTTGCGTCGATCCAAGTGGGGTGTGGGGCGGAGCCCCCCTCCCCACTCCCCTCCCCCTGCTACCAGCTGCGCACTGCTGCCGGGTCCGGCCGTACACGCCGCCCGGCCCCGGCATAGTAAACGTTGTGCTGAACCGCTACCGCAGTTCAGCACGTTGCGTCGATCCAAGTGGGGTGTGGGGCGGAGCCCCCCTCCCCACTCCCCTCCCCCTGCCACACCAGCTGCGCACTGCTGCCGGGTCCGGCCGTACACGCCGCCCGGCCCCGGCATAGTAAACGTTGTGCTGAACCGCTACCGCAGTTCAGCACGTTGCGTACATTGTACCAAGAGATTCCTGGGTGATCAAGGCTGTTTTCTCGTTGAACGAGTCGTTATAATGACATCCTAATGACCTGTGACTGAGAGAGGAGGGAGACCTGTGCTCGAAGGCAAGGAGAAGGTGCTCGACGCCTGCCGGAGGCGCCAGATGAAGGTTTGCGAGACTCCCGTGAACCTGCTGGAGACCGATGTGCAGGCCGAGGGCAACCTGGACGGAATGGAGGTCGCCCTGGCGCTGAACTGCATTACCGGCATGCCGGGGGAGAGCCAGGGTACCCTTACCTTTCAGGGCAATCTGACCAGCCTGCTGGCGGTGCTGAGCCGCGTCTGGCCCGTCCCGCCGGATGAGGACGAGGCGGTCTCGCCGGGGCGGCAGAGTTGGCCTGCACGCCGCAAGAAGGTCAAGAAGGACAGCCCATCCGCGTAAAGAGCCTCCTGCAAAGGCCGGGCGGGCCTGAGAGGGGGCTCTTCTTCATTCCACCAGGAGGCGCCGGGCCTCCAGGTTGACCTCCAGCACGTTCAATTCGGTCATGTGGGCGATCTGCGCGGCCACGGCCTCCTGCGCCTCCCGCAGTACGTCAAAGATGTGGAAGCCGTACCGCGGCAGGATCTCCATATCCACCAGCACGCCCTCCCGCCGGCTCTCCACCACCACCCGGCCGACCTTGCCAATGCCCGGAATCTCCTCCGCCGCCCGGGTGGCGATGGCCGCGATCACCGTATCGGCGATGAAGAAACGGCCAAGGCTGGAGAAGGTCGGGCGCACCACCGACTTCTCCAGGGTCACGGGGTCCAGCCCGTGCCCCCGCTTGAAAAAGTAGCGCAGCGGGTCGACCATGTAGCCCGAGAAGGTCTTCTTGACCTCGAACGTCGGGGCCGGAATGACGTGCTTGCCCTCGTGATGCCGCTTCCGCTGGGCCAGGCGGATCTGCGCAGGGGTGGCGATCTCCTCGATGCGGATCGTGCGGTCGGGGTGCGGCAGGTCCAGCGCGTCGCAGATGCGCACGATCATCTCATCGGACGTGCCCAGAACCAGCACGCGCTTCGGCTTCAGCGACCAGAGGGCGGCGCGGACCTCCTCCCGGTGGTCCTCGTTCAGGAAGATGGCCCGCCGCACGGCCGCCATCTTGTTCTCCTCCCGCTTGGCGCTGGTGCCCGCGCGGATCTTCCCGTCCTTGTCGATGAGCAGGCCGTCGTCGACGATGAACTCGCACTGGTTCTGATATGCCACGATCTGGGCGCGGTGGCTCTTCCCGCTGCCCGCAGGCCCCACAAAGGCCACCACCTCCACCCAGATCACCCCCTGTGCTGCTTGCGTCTCAGTCCTCTATTCTCTCTGACGAATCGGCGCGCCTTCAGGTTTGCCAGGGGCGTGCTCGCGAAAAGTGTGAGTAAAGTTTTCGTGGGTACAACACATTTTTTCTCCTGAAATAGCAGGACGAGAGATGTGCCCTTCCAAAGTGTTGAGATTGGCCAATACCAACACGAGGAGGGTCATCTCTCGTCATGGAGCAAATTCGTGCTGCGGTGGATTTCTCCTTTCAGGAGATTGAACGTTTGGCTTGGCAACAGACACTCGACTGCTTCCGCGAGGCTTTGGTCGAGGCGCTCTCTGCGATTGACACGGCGCTGTACGAGAGCCGAGACCCGAGTCGGTATGTGTACAAGGAAATGCGGTCCCGAAGCGTCGTCACCAAGTTCGGGCCGATCACGTTCCAGCGCCGCTACTACTGGGACCGCGAGGAAGAGCGTTTCGTGTTCCTGCTGGATGAGGTGTTGGGAATAGCGAAACGGCAGCGGGTGAGTGACTCGGTAAGGGCAGATGCGGTTGAAGCGTCTGTGACAGCTGGATCGTACCGGGGTGCTGCGGCAGAGCTGGAGCGGCGGGATTGCCAGGTGTTTGTCAGCCATGAAGCGATTCGGCAGTGGAACCTGCAGACCGGAAGGGCGCTTGCAGCGGCGGAAAAACAGCAGCAGATGACGTTGGCCGGTACCCGACGTGTGCGGGTCTTGTTCATCGAGGCAGACGGGTTCTGGCCAGCTCGTCAGCGTGGCAAGAAGGCAGAAGTCCGGCTGTTTGTGATTCATGAGGGTTGGATCCAGCGAGGCCCAGGTAGTAAGGAGTACAGCCTGGTGAACCGGCGCGATTTCGTGCCCGAACCGGGCAGGGATAGCTGGGAGCAGTTGAGCGAGCTTCTGGAGAGCGAGTACGACCTAAGCGAGACCTGGGTGATCATCAACGGGGACCGGGCGTTGTGGATCCGGGAGGGCGTGACGTGGTTTCCCAAGGCGCTGTACCAGATCGATCGGTTCCACCTGAAGCGGGAGTTAAACCATGTGCTGCGCCACCGGCCCCAGCGCTTAGAGCAGGCACACGCTGCACTTGAAGCAAACGATGCTGGACGGTTGCTGGCGGTGCTGGATGAAGCGCATAAAGCCGAGACCGACACGGATCGTCGTGGGAAGATGCGCCGGCTGCTGGCCGACCTCAGGACGATGCCGGAGTCAATTCGAGATTACCGTATTCGGCTGCAAGAGCGGGGCGTCAACGTTGAGGGGTTACGCGGCGTGGGCGCCGCGGAAGGGGCGGTGGAGCGGTATTCGGCACGGCTGCGGAAGGTGGGGCGGAGCTGGTCGGAAAGTGGCCTGATGGCAATGCTGCAGGTGATGGCAGCATATTATCGCGGCGCTTTACGGGGGGCCGTACAGTACGTTGAGCGTGCGTTGGGGCTTGAATCTGTGAACGCGGCTGCGGAGAAAGTGCGCCATCGGGTTCGTGAGACCGTAGGCCGGGGAGTCGATGCTGCCCGGCATGCACGCATGCCGATCCTGAACGCCGGTCGCAACAACAGCGGAGGATACTCCAAGACGTTCAGGGGGTTTGCGGGTCTGGTGACCAGGTAAAAAACGAGAACGGTAGTCAGCGTCCGTTCAAGAACCAGATTTATACAGAACACTTTTGGAAGTGAGACGTACCCACTTTGGCTTGACAGGCCCTCGCGAAAATTGCTGCTGGATAAACCAAGCCAGATCGTCTACTATGTGGAATGGTAGCTTACGCGAGCGGCCCCAGAATATTCCTGCAGTTGGGGCACCGCTCGTCCTCGGGGCGACCCTTGAACGTCCGGCGGCAGCTGCGGCAGCGGCGCTCGACCAGGCAGATGAGCGTATGCCGCTCCCCGCCGGCCAGCGCTGCGGCCGTGAGCGGCTCCTCGCCCATGGCGCCCACCGGGCAGAGCTCGACACAGGTGCCGCAGCTTACGCAGGCGGCCGGCTGGTGCGTCAGGGTCCATGTTCCGTCCACGTTTTCGGCTTCCAGGCTGCCGGTCGGGCAGAACGCCGCGCAGATGCCGCAGCCCGTGCAGGCCTCGGTGACGCTGCGGGCCTTCCAGGGGCCTTCGGGCATCGCGCCGGCCCCCGCCGTCTCGGGATCCACCCGGCGCAGCCAGCGGGCGCGCCGCCGGGGCAGACGTGCAGGCAGACGCGCATGGTTCAGTTCCGGCTCCGGCAGGAACTGGAGGGCAACCTGAGCCGACTCGGTGCGCCAGAGCCCGAACAGCTCCCTGCGGCTCAGGTTCTGGCGGCCCGCTTCGCCATCGGCGGCCGCCGACAGACGCACCACATGGTCCGAGCCCAGCGCCGCCAGGGCCTCGGTGACTTTCAGGGCCGCCTCCCGGGCCTGCTCGCCGCCGGCCCTCCGCGGGCATGACGCGCAATCCCCGCCGGTCAGCTCCACCCGGGGATGGCGCAGGGCCATCGCCATCAGGTGGTCCACCGACAGGTAGCCCAGGCAGGGCAGCCTGAGGCCGGTTCCGGTCGTCCTTTCGCAGTACGCGGACCCGGCGGAAAGCGCCGCCTCCTCGTCGATTCCCCGGACGGTGATCGCCGCCGTGGGGCAGACCCCGGCGCAAATGCCGCAGCGGTCGCAGGCCCCCGTGTCCACCTGGATCCGCCCGTCCTCCAGGCGCAGCGCCGAGGCCGGGCACACCTCCGCACAGCGGCGGCAGCCCGAGTGCCGGTGCCTCGCCGCCAGGCAGGCCTGCGCATCCACCCGAATCGGGTCGGGATCGACTACTTTCAGCAGGTGTTCCAGGTTGATCAAGTCGCTCACTCCCATCACCTCTGATCGTACCGCTGCCGGGCCGATCAGCAAAATAGGGAGAGCGGTGGATTCGGAATGGCCTTTATGGGCATTTCGGCGCAGCGACCGTAACCTCAAGGCCATGCGCATCGTTAGATTATCTAGTAAGACTGCCAAGGGGGTGTCACACGACATGCGCCGACGTCTCTGGCTGCGCGCCGCAGCACTCATACTCAGCACCGCGCTGCTCGTCAGCGGCTGTGGCTCCGCGGAGAATCCGCCTCCGTCACCGCCGCCGCAGTCTGAACCGCAGCCGACACCAGGCCCCCCGCCGTCGGAGGATCCCACGACGCCATCCTCGCCGGACGAGCCTCCTGAGGAGTCCACCGAGCCCGACCCCGAGGTTCCCGACCTGCCCGGCGATCTCGAGGCCCTGAAGGAAGCGCTCCGGGTCGAGTCGCCCATTACGTACACGATCATTATTGCCCGCGACGCCCCCCGCGAAATGGACAAGACCG
Organism: Symbiobacterium turbinis; assembly: GCF_055383075.1. NCBI lineage: Bacteria > Bacillati > Bacillota > Clostridia > Eubacteriales > Symbiobacteriaceae > Symbiobacterium > Symbiobacterium turbinis. Next base: position 3,181,395 of record NZ_AP042433.1, on the reverse strand, counting down.
ACTACCTCGATCAGATGCTGGCTGAGCAGGGTTACCCCGGCAAGAACGAGATTCTGCTGGTCCTGTTCCCGGCCGACAACTACAACATCCGCTTCGCCATGGGCGCGCTGGTCTTCGATCGCAAGATCTCGCTCCAGCAGATGCTGGAGATGGTGCAGAATCAGTACCTGCCCCGCTCGCGCCAGGGCGATCCCGCCGGGGGCCTGGCCGCGCTGATCAACGCCATCAACGAGCAGGCCAGGTAGGGTTCCGCGGGAGCCCGTTCCAGGACGAAAAGACCCCGGGAAAGGCCGAATGCCTTTCCCGGGGTTTTCCCGTTCCTGTGCTAGTCGTCGCCGCCGGTCAGCACCGCCTCGGCCTCCCGGGAGATCTGCTCCGGGAGCACCTTGTTCAGCACCACGCCGACCAGGGCCGCCAGGGCCATGCCGCCGAGCTGCAGGCCGCCGGGCAGCGGAATCGCCGCACCGCCGATGCCGAGCACCAGGATGACGGCCGCGATGACCAGGTTGCGCCCGTTGGTGAAGTCCACCCGGGCGTCGACGACCTGGCGGATGCCGATGGACGTGATCATCCCGAACAGCACGATGGAGATGCCGCCCATGACCGGCTGTGGAATCACCTGAAGCAGCGCCCCCAGCTTGCCGACGAACGCCAGGCAGATGGCGACGACAGCCGCGATGCGGAGGGTGCCGGGGTCGTAGTTGCGGGTAACCGCGAGCACGCCGGTGTTCTCCGAATAGGTCGTGTTCGCCGGGCCGCCCAGCAGGCCGGCCAGGGCGGTGGCCAGACCGTCGCCCAGCAGGGTGCGGTGCAGGCCGGGATCACGGATCAGGTCCTTGCCGATGACAGCCCCGTTGGTGGTGATGTCGCCGATGTGCTCCACCATCGTCACCAAGGCCAGGGGGGCGATCGCCAGAATGGCCGAGAGGCTGAACTTGGGCGCCATTACGGGCGGCACGGCGACCCAGGAGGCCTCGTACACCTTCGCCCACTCCACCAGATCGAAGGCCATGGCGGCGGCAAATCCCACCAGAATGCCGCACATGATGGGCAGCAGCTTCAGGAAGCCCCGGGCGTAGACCGATACCACGACCACGGCCATCAGCGTGATGAGGGCCACCAGCCAGTGCTCGGAGGCCATGCCCACGGCCACGGGAGCCAGCGTCAGGCCGATGACCATGATCATCGGGCCGGCGACGATGGGGGGGAAGAAGCTGCGCACCCGGTCGACGCCGAACAGGTAGACCAGCCCCGCCAGCGCCAGGTAGACCAGGCCCGCCACCATGATGCCGCCTGTGGCGTACTCCAGCCCCTCCGCCTTCCCGACCATCTGAATCGCGGCGATGAAGGCGAAGCTCGATCCGAGGAACACCGGCACCTTCCCCTTCGTCACCAGGTGGAACAGCAAGGTGCCGAGACCGGCGGTGAGCAGGGCCACGCTGGGATTCAGCCCCGTCTGGATGGGCACCAGCACCGTGGCGCCGAACATGGCCGCCGCGTGCTGCAGGCCCAGTACGAACCGCTTGGTCGGTGAGAGCGCTGCCGTCTGAGAAATCGCTGCCGTCGAACCCGCCATCGCACATACCCCCTGATCATGTGTTCCTGCGACGCAAAAAAAGACTCCTTACCGGCGAGGCAAGAAGTCGCGTGGCAGGGCACACCCGCATCAGGGCGCACCTTACCATGTGACCTTGCCAGTCTCACGGGACTGCCTTAAAGGTCGCCGGTATTCAGTTCTGTCTAAGTGTATCACGATCCGCGGCAGATGACCAGAGATCTTTTTCACCTGCTGGCAGCAGATTTTTTCAATCGTCGCGGCGGCAGCTGATTTTGTCGCCGGGCCGGAAGGTATTTCATACCAGAAGTAAGGATTCTTCCCATCGGAGAAGGAGGGGTTCAACAACATGGAGGAAGGCCGGACCACCGTCGTAATCGCCAACGACAACCACGAGGAGCGCCAGCGCCTCGTGGACAAGTTCGACGGCATGAACCAATTCGCCGTGGTGGGCGAAGCGCGCCATGGCCTGGAGGCGGTGGAACTGGTGCGGACCCTGCGCCCGGACCTGCTCATTCTGGATGACGTCCTGCCGCATCTGGACGGGCTGGGTGTGCTGGCGGAACTGAACCCGGGCGAGCGTCCCCACGTTCTGCTGCTGCTCTCCTGCGCCTCCGATCTGCTGGTGCAGCACTACTACGCGAACGGGGCCAGCTACTGCCTCCTTCGCCCCTGTCAGCCGGACCTAGTCGCGGAGCGGGCCCTTCTGGTGTGCGGTCACCCTTCCGCCTCACAGGCGCCGTCGGCCGGCCGCGCGGTGCCCAGCCCGCGCACCATCGCCGAGCTGCTGCGCCGCAGCGGCGTCCCGGCACACCTTCAGGGCTACCGCTTCCTGAAAGACGCCGTACAGTACGTCCTCAGCATCAACAAGAGCACCTGCGGCATGACGAAGGAGCTCTATCCGCACATTGCACGGCTGCACGGGACCCAGCCCAACCGGGTCGAGCGGTCGATCCGCCACGCGATCGAGGTCGCCTGGGGACGGGCCGACATCAACGATCTCCAGCGGCTCTTCGGCGCCACGGTGCACCACGTGCGGGGCAAGCCGACCAATGCCGAGTTCGTGGCCATGCTGGCGGATCACCTGCGGGGAGCGGTGGGCTCCGACTAGCCCCCGCTCCCCGCACGTCTCCCGGATTCAGACCATCAGAACCCTGCGCGCCTCTTCCATCCCGATCTTCAACGCCTCACGGTTGATGGGCACGTACTGCGCCTTGTCCTCGCCCATCACCTTCGGCAGGACTTCCAGAATCGACTCCGTCTTCACCATGGGCACCACCGCCAGCAGCGCGCCCAGCGCGACCATGTTGGCGAAGCGGATCGCCCCCAGTTCCACCGCCAGGTCGGTGGCCGGCGCGGGCACGACGGTGATGTCCGTCCGCTTCGGGCGGGTCGTGCAGAGGGAGGTGTTGACCACCAGCGTGCCCCCCGGCTGCACCATCGGTTCGAACTTCTCCAGCGATGGCTGGTTCAGCACGATGCAGGCGGTCGGCTCCGAGACCAGCGGGCAGGCCACGGGCTGGTCGGAGATCACCACCGAGCAGTTGGCCGTGCCGCCCCGCTGCTCGGGTCCGTAGGCCGGCACCCACGAGACGTGCTGTCCCTCCAGGTTTCCGGCATAGGCGAGCAGTTGCCCGGCGGTGAGCACGCCCTGGCCACCGAATCCGGCTATCAGAACCTCATGCGTGTACACCGGCCAGCGCCTCCTTCGTCACATCCTTGAACTCACCCACCGGGAAGTAGCTGAGCATCTCGGTCAGCACATAGCGGTTGGATTCCGCCGGGGTCATCCCCCAGTTGGTCGGGCAGTTGCCAAGCACCTCGACCATCGAGAACCCGAGGCCGCGGATCTGCGCCTCGAACGCCTTCCTGACGGCCTGCTTCGTCTTCACGATGTTCGCCACGTCGGCGACGTGGGTGCGCGCGACGTAGGCCGTGCCGGGCATCTGGGCCAGCAGCTCGGCCATGCGGTACGGCCGGCCGTTCTCCTCACTCCGCCCGTACGGGGTGGTCGCGGTCACCGCGCCCATCAGGGTGGTCGGCGACATCTGCCCACCGGTCATGCCGTAGATGGAGTTGTTGTACATGATCGCGGTGATGCGCTCGCCCCGGGCCGCCGCGTGGATGATCTCCGCGGTGCCGATCGCGGCCATGTCGCCGTCTCCCTGGTACGTGAAGACGAACAGGTTCGGGCGCGCCCGCTTCACCCCGGTGGCCACCGCCGGCGCCCGGCCGTGGGGGGCCTGTACGAAGTCGGTCTCGAAATAGTTGTAGGCCAGAACCGAGCAGCCGACCGACGCGACGCCCACCGTGCGCCCGCGCAGGTCCAGCTCGTCGATCAGCTCGGCGATGATGCGGTGCAGGACGCCGTGGCTGCAGCCCGGGCAGTAATGGGTGACCACGGCCGACATCGACCCGGGCATGCCAGCGATGCGCTTCATCAGGCCTCGCCTCCCATCAGTTCCTGAATCTGGCCGAGAATTTCACGCGGGGTCGGAACCATGCCGCCGAGCCGCCCGTAGAAATCCACCCTGGCCCGGCCGAGCACGGCCAGTTTCACGTCCTCCACCATCTGCCCGCTGGACATCTCCACATCGAGGAACCGCCGCACGCCCTGCTCCGCCAGCCGGGTCAGCCCCTCGCCGGGGAAGGGCCACAGCGTGATCGGCCGGTACAGGCCGACCCGCAGCCCCATGTTGCGGGCGGCGTCCACGGCGGCGCGGGCGATGCGGGCCGACGTGCCGTACGCTACCACGACCAGCTCCGCATCCTCGCAGCGGTACTCCTCCCACCGGGCCTCCCGCTCCTCCATCGCGGCGAACTTCGCCTGCAGCACGCGGTTGTGGGCTTCCAGGTTCTCGGGGTTCAGCTCCAGTGAGGTGATCACCCGCTTCGGGCGGTTGTGGGCGCCGGTGAGGGCCCAGTCCTTGTCGTCGTCCGTGGTCTTCACAGGCGGGAAGCTGACCGGCTCCATCGTCTGGCCCAGCAGCCCGTCGCCCACCAGGGCCACCGGATTGCGGTAGAAATCCGCCAGGTCGAAGGCCAGAATCGTCAGGTCGACCAGCTCCTGCACGGTGGCGGGCGCCAGGGCGATCATGCGGTAGTCGCCGTGGCCGCCGCCCTTCACGATCTGGAAGTAGTCGCTCTGGGAAGGCTGGATGTTGCCGAGGCCCGGGCCGCCCCGCATGATGTTGACCACCACGCACGGCAGCTGAGACCCGATCATATACGAGATGCCCTCCTGCTTCAGCGAATAGCCCGGCGAGGAGGAGGAGGTCATCGCCCGCACGCCGGTGGCCGCCGCGCCCAGGAGCATGTTCACCGCGGCCAGCTCCGACTCGGCCTGCAGGAACGTGCCCCCGACCTCGGGCATGCGCCTGGCCATGTAAGCCGGCAGCTCCGACTGCGGGGTGATGGGATAGCCGAAGAAGAACCGGCAGCCCGCACGAATCGCGGCCTCGCCCAGGGCTTCGTTGCCCTTCATCATCGTCATCATCGGTTCCATCGGGCATCCCCTCCTAGGCGGTCTTGTATATGGTGAAGACGACCTCGGGGCAGACCAGTGCGCACGCCCGGCAACCCGTGCACCGCTCCGGGGCGATGGCCACGGCCGCCCGGTAGCCCAGCGCGTTGATCTGCGAGCCCATGGCCAACACCGCGCGCGGGCAGGCCTCCGTGCACAGTTCGCACCCCTTGCACCGATCCTGATCCAGTTCCAGCTTGATTGCGCGCAACCCCATAACCCCCTTTTCACCGTCGTTTCCACTGGTCGTCACGTCGCCTACAGCAGGGCGGAGGCCGGCGCTTCCCAGGGCGGGCGCATGCGCAATGTGAGCGGCAGCAGGTCCAGCCCCGGCAGCGCATCGGCCAGATCGGCGCGCACCGCCGTCCAGCGCACGGGCAGGTTCAGCCGCCGGGCAGCTTCCTCCACCTGCGCCAGCCCCTCCAGAACGTGCTCGGGCCGGGTTAGCGGGCCCAGGTTGGCGTTGTTCACCAGCCCCGTCAGCCTGATGCGGCCGATCTCCTCCAGCCACCGGGCGTACCCGACCACCTGCTCCGGCGACTCCGTGCCCGACCTGTAGGGGTTCACCACCATCAGCGCCTCGTACGTGCCCGGTGAGAGCCGCATGCTGCCGAGCACCCGGGCGCCCTCGCCTCCGCCGACGTCCGCCACCACCGGCCCGTCGTACGCGGTCAGGGCCTGCACGGCGCGCGCCGCTACGACGGGCAGGTCAGAGCGCCACAGCTCGCCGGCCGGCCGCACCACCTCAACCCCTGCTGCCGCCAGTTCATCGGCCACGTCGCGCGACCGGTAGTATGGCGTGATAAAATCCAGATCCAGCAGCATGGGGCGCTTTTGTCCAGCACATAGCGAAAGGGCCAAAAAAATGGCCACTTCGGTCTTGCCTGAACCGAAGTGGCCCAACAACAGGGTACGGGCAGCCTTCATCATGACTGATCCCCCCAGGTCCATCTTAACCGTCGCGGAGGGACTGGGGGTATCGGTACTTGGGTTTAGACATAAAGGGCTATCCACGCAACCTGAAAAATTGTGAACGCGCCTAGTCCTCTTCGTCCTCCGTGAGCGACGACTCCTCGTCGCTCTCCGGGTAGAGCTGCTCGAGACCGGGAACCTCCTCCACGGGCAGGTGCAGTTCGATCAGTTCGCCCTGCCGCAGCACCGTGAGCGGCACCCGGTCGCCGTAGCGGCGGGTCGCGAGGACCTTCCGGATCATCCCCGTGCTTGTGACCGGCTGCCGCTCGTTCACGGCCATGATCATGTCCATCTCTTCCACGCCGGCCCGCCGGCCCGGCCCGTTGGCCTGCACGTACTGCACCACCAGCCCCCGGTCGATGGGCAGGTTCAGCATCTCGACCCAGATGTCGTCGATCACGTCGGGCTCGCCTGAGAAGCCCAGCCAGGGATGTACGGCGTAGCCGTAATCGATGATCTGGCTGGCCACGCGGGCCGCCACCGAGGCCTGGATGGCCAGGCTGAGCCCACCCTGCCAGGGGATGCCGTTCACGCCCACCACCCGCCCCTCCAGGTCCACCAGTGGACCGCCGGTGTTGCCGGGATGGATGGGGGCGGTGGTCAGCAGGAGCCCGTCCACCGGCAGGTTGCCCCTGCCGCGCCCCTTCGGGCGGTAGACCGTGCGGTCGCTGCTGCTGATGATCCCGTTGGCGGCCGTATGCTCCTGCCCCAGGGCGTAGCCCACGGCCGCGACGAAGAGCCCCACGGGTGTGGTGCCGTCCGGCGCAAAGGTGGGCGGATCGATGGGGAGCCGCTCCTCAACCTGGAGGACCGTCAGGAAGTAGACGGGGTCGACGCCGATGCACTCCGCCCGCCGCCGCTTCCCATCCGCCGTCTTCACGGTGATCTCGTCTTCCGGGGCGACAATCTGCGCGGTGCTGATGATATGATAATGGTCCAGGATCACCCCGGTACCCAGAGCGACCTGCCCCGTCCTGGGCGTGGTGGCGTAAATGTGCACCACTGCCGGGCGCACCCGGTCAAGCGCCGCGATCAGAGCCGAGGAAAACGGGTCCACGCCCACACCCCCCATCCTTGCATCGTAGCCACTCTAACATGCCATTTTACGTACGATCTGTCTTGATCTCAACCCCGGGCGGGTCGCCCGTCCGGCTGAACAAATCGGTACCTCCGAAACGTCTTTTCTCAATGAACGGTCAAAGAACGGAATGACGGACGCCGCCGCGCACCGTTTTCCTGCGAAAACCCATGCAGGGCAGGAAGAAACCGGGCGCCGGTGAAACCCCTAGGAGATGCGTCTGACCTTGGAGGGATTGCTGCATGATCGAACTCGTGAACGTCTCCAAGAGCTACGGCGGCGGGACGAAGAAAGCCGTGGACAACCTCAGTCTGACGATCCGGCCCGGCGAGATCTTCGGCTTCCTCGGTCCCAACGGTGCGGGCAAGACGACCACCATCAAGATGATCGTCGGGCTGCTGCGGCCAGACAGCGGCACGGTCAGGGTCGGCGGCTACGACGTCGTCAGGCAGCCGCTGGAGGCCAAGCGGCAGCTGGCCTACGTGCCGGACACCCCCGAGGTTTACGACAAGCTCACGGGCCTGGAGTACCTGAACTTCATCGCCGACGTCTACGGCGTGCCCTCAGGTGAGCGGCAGGAGCGCATCGCCCGGTTCGCGGACGCCTTCAACCTGACCAACGCCCTCCTCGACCGGGTGGACAGCTACTCCCACGGGATGCAGCAGAAGCTGGTGCTGATTTCGGCCCTGATGCGAGACCCGCCCGTGTGGGTGCTGGACGAGCCCATGGTCGGCCTGGACCCTCGCTCGTCCCACCAACTGAAGGAACTGATGGCTGAGCACACCCGCCGGAACCGGACCCTCTTCTTCTCCACACACGTGCTCGAAGTGGCCGAGCGGCTCTGCGACCGGGTGGCGATCATCAACAAGGGGCGCATCATTGCCTGCGGCACCCTGGATGAACTGCGCAGGGGACAGACCGGCGAGACCCTCGAATCCATCTTCCTGGAGCTGACGGAGCAATGAGGAACGTCTGGCCGCTCCTGCGGGTGCAGCTCATCCAGACCTGGCGCAGCAGCCTGCAGCGCATGACGGGCACCCGGTCCCGCCTGGGCCTTCTCCTGATCCCGCTGATCCTGCTGGCATTCTTCCCCCTGATCGTCATGTTCATCGTGGCCTACATCGGCCTCTACATGGGGCTCGAACCGCTCGGCCAGGCCCATCTCGTGCTGACCATCGCCCTGACGGGCGGGCAGCTCCTCTGCCTGATCTTCGGCGTGCTCTACGTCATCTCCGTCTTCTACTTCAGCCAGGATCTGCGGCTCCTGATTCCCCTGCCCCTGCGGCCCGGTGAGATCGCGCTCTCGAAGCTGATGTCGATTCTCCTGGGCGAGTACCTGACCATCGCGCCGGTGGTGCTGCCCGCCCTGGGAGTCTACGGCGTGCTGGCCGATGTGGGGCCGCTGTACATCCCCTTCGCCGTACTCATCTACCTGATGCTTCCGGTCGTCCCGCTGGTGCTCTCCGCCCTCTTCAGCCTGCTGCTGATGCGGATCACCGCGCTGCGCCGCAACCGCGACCTGTTCCGCGTCTTCGGCGCCCTGGTGGGCGTTGGCCTGGCCATCGTCATCCAGTTCGTCGGCCGCTTCCAGCAGGGGGGCCTGCGAGTCGAGGACGTGCAGCGGTTCGTGGAGGCACAGCAGCCCCTGGTTCAGGGCGTCGCCCGGTGGCTGGTCACGTCCACCTGGGGCACCCAGGCCCTTCAGGCCGGCAGCCCGGCCCTGGGCATCCCGCCCTTCCTCCTGTTCACCGGCATCGTGGCCGTATCCCTGGGGCTCCTGGTGGCGGGAGCGGAGCGGTTCTTCCTGGGCGGACTGCTGGGCGGCGACGAGGTGGCGTCCTCGGGGCGTCAGGTCAGCCGGCCCGAACTGGCAGAGCGCACGGGGAAGGAGCAGTCTCCCCTCCGGGCGCTGTTCCTCCGGGAGGTGCGGCTGCTCAACCGCAACCCCACCTTCTTGATGTCCGGCGTAATCACGCCGCTGCTCATTCCCCTCTTCATCGCCATTCCCCTGGCGACCGGCGGGCTCCTCGTCGAAGGCATCGACTTCTCCGCGGGCGCGGACCTCCCGTGGACGCCGGCGGTGCTGCTGGGCATCCTCTTCCTCCTCAACTCCACGTCTGTCATCCCCTCTTCGGCCATCAGCCGTGAAGGGCGGTGGTTCTGGATCAGCCAGTCCCTGCCGGTGGCCCCCCGGGTGCAGATTCACGCCAAGCTCCTGCACAGCGTGCTGTTCAGCCTGCTCAACCTGCTGGTGATGGGCGTCGTGACGGTCTGGCTGGGGCTGGGCACCCTGCGCAACCTGGCCGTCCTGCTGATCGGCGGCCTGCTGGTCAGCGTGATCAGCGGCTACAGCGGGCTGCTCATCGACGTGCTGAAACCCAGCCTGGCCTGGACCGACCCGCAGCAGGCCATGAAGGGAAACATCAACTCGTTCCTGGCCATGCTGATCAACCTGGCGATCGTCGCCGTCCTGGCCGGAGCCTCCGTCCTGCTCTACCTGGCCCTCCGCCCGTTCTTCCTCCCCGGTCTGCTGATCGTGCTGGCCCTGGGGGCCTGGTTCCTGGGACAGATCGTCGGTGCACTGGCCGATGTACGCTACACGCAATACGAACTGTAGGGAGTGGATCGCATGGGTCGCACGCTGATGGCCATAGGCGCACTGCTGTTGGTTGTGGGCGGTGCGATCACCCTGTTCGAACGCATTTCGCCCGGCCTGGGCCGGCTGCCGGGCGACATCATCATCCGGCGCGGCAACTTCACCTTCTACTTCCCGATCGCAACCAGCATTCTCGCCAGCATCGTCCTCTCGCTGCTCTTCTGGCTCTGGCAACGGTGGGGGCGTTGAGTTGCCGGCGCCAGCAGGCTGGCTTTTCACTTTAGCGGATAGGGGGAATGCATCATGCTTTTCATCGGCGGTCGCAGCCAACAGTTCTACCAACTGCTCCGGGAGGCAACCGAGAACGCCGCAGAGGTGGCCGGCCTGCTCGGGCGGCTGCTTGAAGAGCCCGTGCACGTGGGGAACCTGGGACCGGAAATCAAGCAGCTCGAGTCGAAGGGCGATGACCTGACGCACAAGCTCTTCGAGCTGATTCACAAGACCTTCGCGACGCCGCTGGAGCGTGCCGACCTGGCCACGCTGGGGGTCGCGATCGACAACGTGGTCGATGCGATGGAGGCCGCTGCCGCCCGCGTCGGCATCTACCGCCTGTCGGCGTCGGACAAGCACCTGCGAGCCTTCGCGCAGATTCTGCGGGCGCAGGCCACCGAGCTGGTCGCCGCCATCGACCTCCTGGCTGGGGGCAAGCTGCTGGAGATCCGGGACCGCATCCGCCAGATCAACACGCTTGAAGACCACGGCGACGACGAACTGCGCCTGGCGCTCTCCGAGCTGTACGACAAGAGCCAGTCCGACCCGATCCGTTTCATCACGATGAAGGAGATCTACGAAATGCTGGAACGGGCCACCGACCAGGTCGAAGCGGTGGCCAACACCCTCGAAGGCGTGATCATGAAGCGGGCGTGAGTGGCCACATGGTCGATGGCCAGCACCGCCAATATCCTCAGGGGCCCACAAAGGCGCCTCCCAAGGCCGCACAGCGGCTTGCGGGAGGCGCTTCGCGCATTGTCCAGTTGGTTTGTGTTCACGTCGCCCGTGCCCCCTGCCCTACCCCCGCAGAGGCAGCCCTGCGACCGCCCGCTTCCGCAGATACGGCGCCGGGCGGTACCGGTCCTCCCCGGTCTCCCGCTGCAGCCCCTCCAGCACAGCCAGGACGGCGTCGAGGCCGAGCTCGTCCGCCCACTCCAGCGGACCCAGCGGGTAATTCAGCCCGAGCCTCATCGCCGTGTCAATGCCCTCGGCGGTCGCCACCCCCTCCTGCAGGGCGAACGCGGCCTCGTTGATCAGGCACGCCAGCAGCCGTGCCGCGACCAGCCCGGGGCCGTCGGCCACCACCTCAGTGTCACGGCCGAGCGAGTGGAAGAATCGCACCGCCATCGCCGTCGCTGCGGGATCGGTCCGCAGCCCGGGCGCCACCTCCACGAGCTGCCGCCGGCTCACCCGGGGAAGGCCCCCGTAACCGACGACCTGGGCCGGGTTTACCGTCTGCGCCGCCATCTCAGTGGTCGAGCGGGTCGAAGCCTCGACCAGCACCGGCACCTCCGGGGAGGGCTGCCGGCCCACCAGCAGCGCAGGGTCGCCCAGGATCACCAGATCGGCGTCGGCGCAGCAGTCCACCAGCCGATAGCCCGCCTCCGCGGCCAGGTCCGCCAGATCGGCGTCGCCCAGCACGGCCACGTTGCGAACCTCGGGCACCCGCGGCGCCGGCACCTGAGAATGCTGGGCCGGGGCCGGGCCGTTCACCGCCTGGCCGTCCCGATACCGGTACCAGCCCTCGCCGGTCTTGCGCCCCAGCTTGCCCGCCTTCACCATGCGTTCCTGCAGCGGGTGCGGGCGGAACCGCGGGTCGCCGAAGAACTGTTCATACACAGACCGGTGGACGGCGAAGTTGATGTCGAGCCCCACCAGGTCCATCAGTTCGAAAGGCCCCATGCGGAAGCCGCAGGCCAGGCGCGCGATCCGGTCGATCTGCGCCGCGGTCGCGACCTGCTCCCCCAGGAGGCGCAGGGCCTCGCCGGAGAACGGGCGCGCCACCCGGTTCACGATGAAGCCCGGGGTATCCCTCACCCGCACCGGCTCCTTGCCCATTGCCTCCGCCAGGGCCACCGTCGCCTCGAGCGCGGCCTCGCCGGAGGCGTCGCCCGCCACCACCTCCACCAACCGCATCGCCGGCGCCGGGTTGAAGAAGTGCATGCCCACCACCCGGTCCGCGCGGCCGGCCAGCGCGCCGATCTGCGTGACAGAGAGCGATGAGGTGTTGGTGGCCAGTACCACATCGTGCCGGCACAGCCGGTCCAGCCGGTCAAACAGCCCGCGCTTCAGCTCCAGGTCCTCAGGCGCCGCCTCGATGACGAAATCCACCGCGGCGAAGTCGCCCAGCGTCGTCGTGGTGGTGATGCGGTTCAGAATCTCCGCCACCTGTGGCTCGGCGAGGCGGCCGCGCGCGACCTGCCGCTCCAGGTCGGCCTTCACGCGCCGGAGGGCACCCGACAGGGCGTTGGGATCGATATCGTAGAGCAATACGTCAAAGTTGGACCGGGCCGCGACCTGGGCAATGCCGGCTCCCATCGTGCCGGCCCCGACGACGCCTATCCGACGCACGACCGCTACCTCCCCGTGAACCTGGGTTCGCGCCGTTCCACGAAGGCCTGAATGCCCTCACGGGCATCCTCGCTCCGGGCCGCGGCCTCCTGAAGGTGCGCCTCCAGGGCCAGCACCTCTTCCAGCGAGCGCTCCAGCCCCCGGTTGAGCTGCCGCTTGATCCAGCCCATGGAGCGGGGACCCCTGGCCAGCCGCTCGGCCCACTCGGTCACCGCCGCCTCGAACTGGTCGTCGGGCACCACCCGGTTGCAAAGCCCCAGCGCCAGGGCCTCCGCAGCGCTGACCCGGTCTCCGAAGAGGGCCAGCTCCATCGCCTTGTGGTAGCCGACCAGCCGCGGCAGGAAGTAGGACGCGCCGGAGTCGGGAACGAGCCCGATCCGCACGAAGGCCTGGATGAACGCGGCGCTCTCGGCCATCACGATCAGGTCGCAGGCCAGCGCCAGGCTCACGCCCGCGCCGGCGGCCACCCCGTTCACGGCAGCCAGCACCGGCTTCTCCAGGCTCCGGATCCGGGTGATCAACCGGTTGTAGTACCGGCGCACGAGGTCGCCGACCGGCATGTCGCCCAGCGACTCGAGATCCTGGCCCGCGCAGAACGCGCGCCCCTCGCCGGTGATGACCACACAGCGCGCGGCAGGGTCCCGCTCCGCCCGGTTCAGGGCCGCCAGCAGCTCCTCGTGCTGGGCCTGGTTGAAAGCGTTCAGCCGCTCGGGGCGGTTCAGGGTGATCCGGAAGACGCCGGCCCCGTCCAGCGCCCAGCGCACCGCCGTCTCGCTCACGGGCTACCTCCCCTTCCACTCGGGCTTCCGCTTGTCGGCAAAAGCGCGCATGCCCTCCTTCTGGTCTTCCGAGGCGAAGGCCATCGCAAACAGCCGGCGCTCGTAGGCCAGCCCGCTGCTCAGGCTGCCCTCGAAGGCCTGCAGCACCGCCTCCTTCGCCAGCCGCAGGGCCACGGGCGACTTGGAGGCGATCTCCTCCGCCAGCTTCTGGGCCTCGGTGAGGTAGGCCTCCACCGGCACCACCCGGCTGACCAGGCCCGCCGCCCGGGCCTCCTCGGCCGTGATCATGCGGCCGGTCAGCACCATCTCCATCGCCAGCGACTTCCCGACAGCGCGGGTCAGCCGCTGGGTGCCGCCGGCCCCCGGCAGGACGCCGATGTTGATCTCGGGCTGGCCGAACTTCGCGGTCTCCGAGGCGACGATGATGTCGCAGATCATCGCCAGCTCCAGGCCGCCGCCGAGGCAATAGCCGCTGACCGCGGCGACGATCGGCTTGCGGATGCGGGCGACCTCGTCCCAGCGTTCGATATAGTCACGGGTATACATATCGATCGCGCCGAGCTCCGCCATCTCCTTGATGTCGGCACCGGCCGCAAAAGCGCGCTCGTTCCCGTGCAGGAGCAAGCACCCCACGCCGGGATCCTGCTCCAGTTCCCGGAACGCGGTCACCAGCTCCGCCATCAGGCCGGAGTTCAGGGCATTGAGGGCCTGAGGGCGGTTCAGCTGCACCCGGCCCACATCCCCCTCACGGAAGACCAGGATGTTCTCGTACGCCACGGTCGTCATCCTCCTTTGCGTCATGGGCTTGAGTCGCCTCAAAGTGCCGCTCCAGAAAGCGGAGCGCCCCGGGCCGCAGCCGGTCGTAGTAGGCCTGGAAGAGGCGGCGGGCGTCATGCCCCCGCCAGGCGTCGGGCAGGAGCTGGCGCGGCAGCCCCGGGTCGACAAACAGGAACTTGCGGTAATCGTGGACCAGCCGGATCTGCTCCACGAACCGATCCTCATCGCTATGCAGGCCGGCCTCGGCGGCCAGCCGGGGCTCCCAGCGGGCGATGAACCGATCGTAGCTCGCCTGAATCGCCTCCAGATCCCAGCAGCGGCGCACCAGGTCCTCCGCCGCCCACGGCTCCACGTATCCGGCGACGAAGAGCGTGGCATAGGCCTCCAGACCGTAGCGCCTGAGCAGCTCCCGCACCGAGTCCTCCAGGGGATTCGGCGATATCCACGTTCCCGGGGAGAGGTGGGCAAAGCCCGTCCAGATCAGCTCGCGCCGCAGGTCGTTGCGCCGGTTCCGCAGGGCCTCGGGAACGGAGTAGACCAGCACGCGCCAGCGGCCGTCCCAGTCCAGCTCGCGGCCGTCGTACACCCGCCGCGACGCCTCGACGATGCGCCGGCGCCCCGCGGCGGAGAGCGCGTAGCAGGTGCGGTTTCCCACCTTCCGCACCTCCAGCCACCCCTGGCGCGCCATGCGGGAGAGCGCCTGGCGCAGGGCCGCCTCGCTGACGCCGAACGGCCTGACCCAGGCGGCCAGGGTCGTGGCCCACACCTCTCCGCCCACATGCTGAATATAGTCGCCCCACAGGTTGAACAGCAGCGAACGGGCCTTCATCACCCCACCTGCCCCCGAGCCGCGCAACATTCGGCCAGTGCAGACAGATTCGCCGTTTCCGCCCGCTCACCTGCCAGAGCGCAGCGACCACCCCTTCAAAGCGCCCGCGCGGCGGTCACCGGACATGACAAGGGCGCCGACCTCTCCATGGAGGTCGGCGCCCGCCGTGATCGGTCATGGCTGGATGCGGTAGCGGCAGCACTGGCCGCCCTTGGCGATGCACTCCACCCGCTCGATGTTCTCCGTCCCCAGCACGGTCTTGAAGAACTGCAGTTCGTGGTTGCATGCGTGGGGATACCGCCGGGAGGCCAGGTGCACGGGGCAGTTGAACTCCTTGAGCACCAGCGTGCCATCCTCTTCCTTTTCAAACTGGGCCAGGTAGCCGTTGGCCTGCTGGATCGCGGCGAGCTGCTCCACCCGCTCGCTCAGGGTGTCTCCGTCCACGTCGCCGCCGTAGCGTGCGACCAGCTCCTCGCCCCGCCGCCGGAAAAAGTCCTCCACCAGTGCCGGATCCGTGTCGTGCATGAAGTCCAACAGTTCCACCATCATGGCGCCGTACTTCTTCGGGAACAGGTTGTCGGCCGCCTCGGTCAGCGAGTAGACCCGGGTAGGCCGCCCCATGGGCAGCCGCTGCTGCACAGAGGTGACCAGCCCGTCCCGCTCCAGAGAGGTCAGGTGACGTCGGACTGCGACATGCGTAATGTGAAGGCGCTCGCCGAGCTCGCCTACTGTGAGGGGGCCAACAACCCGCAGCAGGTTGATGATCTCGCGGCGCGTGGAGGTCTCCTCCTGGCGAGGCATGACATCGACTGACAACTCGTTCCCCTCCTCTTCGCAGTCACAGACTTAACTCGCATACATTTTATCATATGAAAGATCAGCCGGATACTTTCTAAAGCCGTTTGTCACCAATTATAGCCGATAGGACTAAGGCACTCGCCCTAATAGCCATCCCGCGGTACCAATAGTTGGTCGCAGGGTGGATGGAGCACAGGGGGCGGGTGGCTCCCTGAACAGTTGTTGGGGTCGAATATGAGCCCTATAATTAAGATTGGATCGACCACACTGGAGGTGAACCTGGGTGTTCATGTGCAAACACTGCCTGGAGCAGTTCGAGGATGAGCGCCTGGCTTACATCCTGATGCCGGAGAACCGCATGAGCCATCCGGCGGCCGATGCCTTCGCCTGGAAGTTCTGCTCCCGCGCGCACCTGGTCGAGTTCCTGCAGCGCATCAGCAACCAGAGCCAGTCCTTTGCGCTCACCAGGGTCACCGGTGAGAATCGCGAGACCTTCCCCGCAGCGCCGCCACTGGATCTGCTGCACCAGATGAGCCAGATCGCCTGACCGCTGGCACAAAATCCAACGGGGCTGTCCAGGACGCAGACACCTCTGCTCCTGAACAGCCCCGGTTTCGCGTGCGCACCTCAGCCCCTGGCCTTCTCCCGTGCCGCCTGAATCAGCTCGCGGATCCGATCCTTGCCCACCAGCGTGACGAAGCCGCCGATCCGCGGGCCGCTGTCGGACCCCAGCAGCACGCCGTAGAGGATCTGGAAGAACTTCCTCGGCTGCATGCCGTGGGCCCGGGCGATGTTGAAGACCCCGGTCTGAATCTCCTCTGCATCGTCGGTCTGCTGGATCATCGCCTCGAACTCGTCGACCATCGCCCACTCGGCCTCGGTCAGTTCGGGCGTCTGGCGGGTGGGCAGAATGAAATCTTCGTAGTAATGAACGGCCTTCTCCAGCAGCTCCCGCACGAAGGGCTCGTTCTTGCGGATCCGCTCGTGCCCGAAGGAGCGGCCCAGATACTCAATCAGCACGTCGGGGTCGGTCTCCGAGATCGCGTTGACCAGGTTGATGATGTCGGAGTAGCGCAGCCCGCCCAGGTCGGGCCGGTCGCCGTGGTAGTAGATGAACGGGTACTGCGGGTCATCGGGCGGCATCGTGAGCGTCTCGTCGGTGTACTGAATGACCGTTTCCGGGCTCAGCCGCTTCTGCTGCCGCGGGTTCCGGAACATGAGCAGGTTGAGCGAATCCTGCGTGCCCCAGCGGCCCCAGTTCTCCATGGAGATGCCGGCCCCGGTGGACTTGGAGATCTTCCGCCCCTCCTCGGTCAGGAAGAGCTCGTAGAACATGGTGTTCGGCGGCTCGCCGCCCAGCAGCTTCACGATGGCCTTGGAGAGCTTCGCCGAGTCGATCAGGTCCTTGCCGTGCATCTCGAAGTTGACGCCGAAGACGTACCAGCGCAGGGCCCAGTCCGCCTTCCAGAAGAACTTGCCCCGGCCGCCCAGGGCGCTCTGGGTGCCCCGGTGGCCGCAGCCGTGCACATCGCGGAACGAACCGGTGCAGGAGTAGGTCACCGTGGCCTCCTCCGGGTCATACGACTCCACCCGGGTGGTGTAGACCTTCCCGCAGTTTTGGCAGACGGGCAGCCAGGGGAACCAGCCCTCGCGGTTCTCCGGCCGCATCGTCGGCAGCACCAGGTCGATGATGCCCTGCATGTGGCGGAACATGTGGCGGATGCCCTCGTCGAAGGTTCCGTCGGCGTAGCAGTCGGACGCCGAGCGGAAGGTCGCCTCGATCTCCGTCTTCGCCAGCATCTCGATCAGCTCGGCGTTCATATGGTGGCCGAACGATTCGTGGGTGCCATAGGGGTCGGGAATGCGGGTCACCGGCTTGCCCAGATGCTCCTTCAGCCACGGGGCATCGATGTTGCTCGGAATCTTGCGCAGGCCGTCCATGTCGTCGGAGAAGACGATGATCTCCGAGTCGCGGCCCAGGTCGCGCAGGGCCTTGGCCACGTAGAAGGTGCGGACCACCTCGCCGATGGTGCCCATGTGCGGGTGGCCGGACGCGCCAAACCCCGTCTGCAGGATGTAGCGCGATTTCTGCGGCCAGCGCTCGATGATTCGTCTTGCTTCCTGGTACGGCCACAGGTTCGGGTGGTTGCTCATGCGACTTCTCCTTCCCGCACAGTGGGTCTCTCACCCTGGTGATTATACAGAAAAGGGTTGTCCCAGACAAGTTGATGGAAGCGGCGCCACCTGGGGCAGACTACTCCCCAAAAGGGGGGCAGAGAATGGCGAAGAACCAGAACCGCCCGGATCCCGGGGCGCAGCAGGCCGCCCGTTCCGAAACCCAGCGGCTGCTCCAGCAGATGAGGAGCGGAGAGGCCTGGAGCCACGAAGCGGCAGCGCTTGGCTACATGGTCGGCGGCAACGAAGGGGCGTTTGCCGCCGAAAACCGGCTCGACTTGGAATTCGAAGAGGATGAGGATGAGGGCTATCCCACCCCCACCTGACATGAGGGAGGTTCCAGGATGCGCGCGACGCAGCGTTGGTTGGCACTGTTGCTGGTGACCGTGTGGGCAGGGCTGCTGCTGGGCGGCACCGCCCTGGCCGCCGGCTCCCCGTCTGAGAAGGCCCCGGACAAGGCCGCGCCGAAGCTCTCGCCGGGCATGGAGCAGCTCCTGAACGATATACGCACGCTCCGGCGCACCCGTCTGGACCAGCTCAACACGGAGATCGATCAGCTGATCGACCGGGCCGAGCGCGAGGGCCAGATCACCGGCGAGGAGGCGGCCCGCCTCAAGGAGTGGCGGGCCATGCGCCGGATGGGACTCTCCCCGCACGCCTCCGAGGCCGAGGTGAAGGAGCGGCTCGATCAGGCCGTGAAGGACGGCCGCATCACCAAGGAGCAGGCGAAGAAGCTCCTGAAGGAATGGCAGAAGGCCAGGCGCAGCCATCGCAAGGCCCGGCCGTAACGCGACAGGACCGGCTCAGCTGGTCACAGGCCCCGCGGAAAAAGGGGCGAAGGCGCATTCTGAGCGCCCAGCCCCTCCCCTCGCGGGGCCTACCGGCGCGCCTCTTCACGCCGGCTCCCAGTACAGCCTGCGGGCCTGCCGCAGCCGCCTTGCCACCGCGGGCCAGTTCACCACGTTCCACCACTGGTCGATGTAGGCCGAGCGGTCGTTCCGGTATTTCAGGTAATAGGCATGCTCCCATACATCCAGCGGCAGGAGGGGCACCACATCCCACTGGCTCAGGTTCTGGTGCTTTTCCGCCGTCAGGATCTCCGTGCGGTTCGCCCGCGGCGCCCACACCCAGATCGCCCAGCCTCCCCCCTCCACGTTCTCGGCCGCCTTGCTGAACTGCTCCCGGAACCGCTCGAAATCTCCGAAGTCCTGCCTGATCTGCGCCAGCACCTCGCCGCCGGGCTCTCCGCCGGCCCCGGGCGCCATGCTCTCCCAGAAGAGCGTGTGCAGGTAGTGCCCCGCGCCGTGAAACGCCGCCTCCCGCTCCCAGTGTTTCACCAGGGCCCAGTCGCCGGAGGCGCGGGCCTCCGCGAGCGCCCGTTCCGCCCGGTTGAGCCCCTCCACATAGCTGCGGTGGTGCCGGTCGTGGTGAAGCCGCATCGTCTCGGCGTCGATGTAGGGCTCCAGCGCGTCGTACGGGTACGGCAGCGGCGGCAGGCGGTGGCCTCCGGGCGGCACCGGGTTCAGCCGGGCAGGCTCTCCCGGCGGGGGCAACGGTCCTCTGCCTGCGGCCGCGCGCAGGAACCCATCCAGGGCGTCGTAGGCCTCTGCCATCAGGGCCGCCGCGTCCGCCTGCCCGCCGTCCGGCCGCGCAGCGCCCGAAGCCGCCTGGGCCTTCTGCTCCAGCCGTTCAAACCGTTCCTGCCAGGGCCGCAGATCGTCCGCCGATGCGCCTTCGGCCCGCAGATCCGCGATGCAGGCGCGCACGTGGCGCGCCCAGTCGGCGATGTGCTGGTAGACCAGCGCCGACGGGTCGTAGGGTTGAAAGCCGAACACGCCGGGCCTCCCTCCTTCCACCCACTACGCTATGCAGCAGGGGCGGGGGGCAGCCCGGCGCATCCTTCAGCTCTTCGGATTGAATGTCGCCGCCGTCAGGAAGGCAAATACGATCGCGGCCGCGATTCCCGTGCTGGTCACCTCAAACATGCCGGTCAGCACGCCGACCAGCCCGTTCTGGTCCAGCTCCTGCAGCGCGCCTTTCACCAGCGCGTTGCCGAAGCTGGCGATGGGCACCGCAGCGCCCGCACCGGCGAACTCCACCAGCTTGTCGTAGAGTCCGAGCCCGCCGAGGAGGCCGCCGGCCACGGTGAGGCCGGAAAGCACGTGGCCGGGGCTGAGCTTGGTGTTGTCGAGGATCACCTGCGCGATCATGCAGATCAGCCCGCCCACGAGAAAGGCCTTGAGGTACATCATCGGGTTACGCCTCCACTGCGACCGCGTGCGCGATGGTTGGGATGTTCTCGCCCTGCTGGAAGCTGGTCGGCGAAAACAGGGCGCCGGTGGAGACCACCAGCAGGCGCCGCAGCCTGCCCCGCGCCATCTCCTTCAACAGATGACCGCAGGTCACGATGGCCGAACTGGCGCAGCCGCTCCCCCCGCTGTGCACATTCTGCCGGGTGGTGTCGTAGACCATGACCCCGCAGTCCCGGTAGTTCTTGTCCAGCTTCATGTTGCGCTCCGCAGCCAGCTTCACGGCCATCTGCGAGCCGAAGCTGGCCAGGTCGCCGGTGACGATGAGATCGTAGTCCTCGACGCTGCGCCCGGTCTCCTTCAGGTGCGCCTCGATCGTATCCACGGCGGCGGGCGCCATCGCGGCGCCCTGGTTGAACGGATCGGCAACGCCGTAGTCCACCACTTTGCCCGTGGTGCAGTAAGTGATGCGGGGTCCCTCACCGGCGGCGGCGAGGACCACGGCTCCGGCGCCGGTCACCGTATGCTGCGCGTAGGGTTTCTTCTGACTGCCATACTCGGTGGGGTACCGAAACTGCCGCTCTGCCGCGCCAACGTGGCTGGAGACCGCGCAGAGCACCCGGTCGGCAAATCCGCCGTCGATGAGCTTGGCGCCGATCGCCAGAGACTGGCTGAATGTCGAGCATGCGCCGTAGAGCCCGTACATCGGCACCCCGACCTCCAGTCCGCTGAACGAGGCCGTGATCAGCTGGTTCAGCAGGTCGCCGGCCAGGAAGTAGTCCACCGCGGGCGGCTTCCGCGTGATGCCGGCCCGCTGCAGGGCCAGGTTGCAGGCGTCGATCATCATCTGGCGCTCGGCCTTCTCAAAAGAACTCTGTCCGATGGTCAGGTCGGGGTACGTCTGGTCGAACTCGTGCCCCAGCGGGCCCCGGGCCTCCACCGGCCCCGCCACCGCGGCCGCCCCGATGATGACGGGCGGCTGCTCCAGCCTTACCGTCTGAGCGCCGATGCGCTTGTTCGCCACGGCCGGTCCCTCACCGCACCAGCCGCGCGATGCCGGTGATCAGGCCCACCGCGAAGGCGGTCACCACCCCGTAGACGATCACGGCGCCGGCCAGCTGGAACATCCGCCCGCCGATGCCGAAGATCAGCCCCTCACGCTTGAACTCCATCGCCGAGGCGGTCATGGCGTTGGCAAAACCGGTGACCGGCACCGCCAGGCCTGCGCCGGCATACCGCGCCAGCTTGTCGAAGTATCCCAGGCCGGTCAACAGCGAGGCCAGGAAGATCAGGGTGGCCACCGTCGGGTCGGCCGCCTGCTTGTGCGAGATGCGTAAGACGCGCTCCCAGAAGTCCGTAATGCCCTCCCCCAGCGCGCAGACCAGCCCCCCGGTGAAGAAGGCCATCACGGCGTTCCGCAGCCGGGGCGGTCCGGGCTCCGCCCTGGCGACCATCTGCCGGTACAGGGACTGCTGCGTCTCCTGCGAGGTCCCCTCTCGGATCGTCACGCTCGGACACCTCCGGGAAGGTAGTCTGCGCCTGCGGCGCAGGCGGTATGCGAAAAGGCAGGCGCCCTCGCCTGCCTTTCGCCGGGCCATCCCAGAAAAGCCAGTCTGACTACCGGCCTTCCGCAGAACCGTTCTTTCCACTGACGATCTTGCGAATCGAGTCGTAGCTCAGGTGAAACTCCCGCATCAGCTCTTCGATGCTCGCCCCCTCGCGCCGCCGCTGCCGGATCTGCTCGTTGCGCCGGGCCAGGTAGGCCCGGGCGCCCGTGCGGGTGCCCCAGGGCAGCCGCTGCTGCGGGCGGGGAATATATAGCTGCTCGCCGGCCGCGTAGCGCTGGACCTCAGCCAGCAGTTCGGGCGGCAGGACATCCGCCGCGTTCAGGTACCGTGCCAAGGAACACCAGGCCTCCTTTGTCCTGACCAACAAGACAAAAAACCGCAGGGCAACGCCCCGCGGTCAGGCCTGGCTGCGCGTTCAGGCAGACCGTGCGGGGACGTGCCGGAAGGACCGATCAGACGCAGTGATGATCGTCGTGAGCATCATGATGGACATTCCGGCACCTCCTCTCAGCATAGTCTGCTCAGGCATCATGATAGCGAGTGTGACAGACTCCTGTCAATAGCCTGACGCCTCCCGCTCCCCCGGGCTAGCCCGCCTGGTTCCGCCCTACCAGCAGGTAAATGCCGATTCCCAGCAGGGCCAGAGGCAGCGCGAACCGGATCAGGGACCCGAGCAGCACCAGGCCGGTGAGCGCCAGGAAGACCAGGGCAGCCACCCGCGCCCACCTCTGGGCGCCTCCCGTCTCCCGCCACACCAGGCCGAAGGTGACGGCCAGCCCGAGGAAGAAGAGCCATCCGGTATCGAACCGGGGCAGCAGCCCCCCGACCAGGGCCACCCCGGCCAGGGTCAGCAGCACTCCGGCGGGAATGATCGCCCACCACTGATCCCGGTTGCCGTTGTACACCAGTGCGAAGATCAGCCCGGGAATTCCCAGGGCCAGCGGGCCCGAAAGCGCCCGCAGCGGCCAGACCACAATGTCAAGGCTGCCCAGCAGAAGAAGCAGCCCGGCCCCGATGAGCAGCACTCCCCAGATGACGTTCCGGTTTACCTGTCCCGTCTGCATGTTCCCACGCCCTTTCTGCGCTGCATCTGCTGGTATGACGTCAACGGCCGGAGCCAGCCCTTCACCTGAACAGACCTCTTTATGCGTATTCCGGACGGATTCGACCACTCATTCCGGTCGAATCCGTCCACTTATTACGGATGAAATCGACCACCGTTTGCGGGGATAGTCGACCGCCCATTCCGGCCCAAATCGACCGGCTCGAATCCTAGAGCGAAGCGGCATGGTCGACCATTACAGGGTTTTGCCGGCTCCTCCCGAATTGTGGATAACATCTCCACACGAGAGGACGTGGGCAAGCCTTGGCAAATCGGAGGTTGTCGATGCGCAAGATCAGAGAGATCCTTCGCTTGAAGTGGGAGGTCGGGCTCTCCGCCCGGCAGATTGCCCGGAGCCTCTCGATCTCGCACAGCACCGTGCTGGACATGCTTCGGCGGTTTGAATGCTCCGGCCTTTCCTGGCCGCTGCCGAACATCGACGACGCAGAACTTGAGGCCAAGCTTTACCCAGGAAACCCCCAAGGGCTAGTAGAGCGGCCCTTGCCAGACATGGCCTACATCCACCGGGAACTGGCCCGAAAAGGGGTTACCCTGCAGCTCCTGTGGTGGGAATATAAGCAGAATCATCCAGATGGGCTGCAGTACAGCCAGTTCTGCCAGCGATACCGGCAGTGGCGTTCCAAGCTCGATGTCGTTCTCCGGCAACCGCATCGGGCAGGTGAGCAGATGCAGGTGGATTTCGCCGGCGATACCGTGCCCATTCATGACCGCGAGACGGGAGAGGTTTGGCAGGCTCCGATCTTTGTTGCCGTTCTGCCGGCCAGCAATTACACCTTTGCCAAGGCCTATCCGGCTCAGGACCTGCGTTCCTGGATCAAAGCCCACTGCGACGCCCTGGAGTTCTTCGGTGGCGTTCCAGAGATCATCGTGCCGGACAATCCGAAGGCCGGCGTCACCCGCGCTTGCCGCTACGAACCGGATCTCAACCCGGCTTATCAGGAAATGGCGGCCCATTACGGCGCTGCGGTCATTCCGGCAAGACCCCGCAGCCCCAGGGATAAGGCGAAAGTCGAAAACGCGGTCCTGGTGGTGGAGCGCTGGATTCTTGCCGCCCTGCGGAACCACACCTTTTTCAGTCTTCACGACGCGAACCGGGCAATTCGAGAGGCCGTGGCCAGACTCAATGACCGACCGTTCCAAAAACTCGAAGGAACGCGCCGGAGCCTGTACGAAACGCTGGACAAGCCGGCGTTGCGCCCTTTACCGCCGCAGCGTTATGAGTTTGCTGAGTGGCGGAAAGCCAAGGTCAATCTCGACTACCATGTCGAGGTCGACCGCAACTACTACAGTGTCCCGTACCCGTTGGTTGGGGAGACGGTGGATATCCGCCTCACGGACGGCCTGGTGGAAATCTTGCACCGGGGAAAACGAGTAGCCTGCCATCCACGGGCGACCGGCCGTGGACGGTCCGTCACCCAGATTCAGCACATGCCAGCCTCCCACCGCCGGCATCGGGAATGGACCCCGTCCAAGTTGCGGCGTTGGGCGGAATCGGTCGGACCCCACACGGCGCAGTTGGTGGTGACGATCCTGGAGGAGAAGCCGCATCCGGAGCAGGGCTTCCGGTCGTGCCTTGGCATCATCCACCTGGCCAGGAAGTATGGCTCCGACCGTCTCGAAGCGGCCGCCGCCCGGGCATGTGCGGCCCGGACGTTCAGCTACAGCAGTGTGAAGTCCATCCTGGCCCATAACCTGGATCAAGCGCCGCTGCCTGGCCCACCGGACAACCAGGCCACTCCGGTGCACCCCAATCTGCGGGGCCCCGACTATTACGCAGGGGGAGGGCCGTAACGAATGCCCTTGCAGACGACGATTGAAAGGCTTCGGGAAATGCGGCTTCGCGGCATGGCTGACGCCCTGGTGCGCCAACAGCGGCAACCTGAACTCCAGTCCCTGTCGTTCGAGGAACGTCTGGAACTCCTCGTGGATCAGGAATGGCTCGACCGGCAAAACCGGCGCCTGGCTCGGCTTCTCAAAGAGGCGAAATTCCGCGTGGCCGCATGCATGGAAGATGTTGACTACCAGCATCCGCGCGGCCTGGACCGAACCGTCATGCGGAGCCTCGCCGCATGCCAGTGGGTCGAGTACGGCCAGCACATCCTGATTGTTGGACCCACCGGTGTGGGGAAAACGTTTCTCGCGTGCGCTCTGGGCAACGCCGCCTGCCGGCACGGCTACACCGTTCGCTACTACCGGGTGCCGCGCCTCCTTGCCGAGCTGGCTACCGCGCGGGTTGACGGCTCCCTTCGCCGCATCCTCAACACCCTGTCCCGGACGGATGTGTTAATTCTGGACGACTGGGGTCTCGTTCCCATCTCTGTGGCGGAATCCCGAGACCTTCTCGAAGTCATCGATGATCGTACACAGGCACGGTCGACAGTGATTGCCTCGCAGTTGCCGATCGAAACGTGGCACAGTGTGATCGGCGACGCTACCGTAGCCGATGCGATCCTGGACCGCCTGGTACATGGTGCGCACAAACTGAACCTGAAGGGGGAATCCATGCGGAAGATAGCGAACCTCCAGACATCCGAGTTAACCATGGGCTAGGAGCCTGTCCGGGTAACCGCACGTGAGACAGGGGCAGACTCCCAATGATTGGATATCAACGATCGTGCCTACTTCTTCATGCGCTGTCTGAAGGCAGATTTCGGGTCTATCCGGCCTGGCTGAAAGCGTAGAGCTTCAAGAGATTGTGGCAAAGGCACACAAGAAGCCATTCCCCGTTGACTGCTTCCAGTCCACGGAGATGGAACTGCCGGAAACCACGAGCCTCCTTGATCTGCCCGAAGACCGGCTCAATGCTCTGCTCTCGCTTTCGGTAGCGCTCGGCGTGTCGCTTTAGCTGCAGTTTCCGCCGCATCCGATCCCGAAGCGTTGCTCCCTTGGGAATCGGGCCGCGTGGTGATTTCGCACGGCGACGTTCGCTGTGCCGCTGCTTCTCCGGAGGAATGTAGGGATTGATTCGCCGCTGCAAGAGCCACTGAACGTTTTGCTCACTGAAGTACCCTGCATCGGCAGAAACCTCCTCCGGCATCTCATCGACATTGGTTTCGACCTGCTCCATCATGGGGATCAAGTGCGGAGCATCTGCCGCCTGGTTTGTTACGGCAGCAGCGACGACAATCTGCGTATCGGCATCGACGACGGCCTGGGCGTTGTACCCCTGGATGAACTGCTTATCAGAGCCTTTCATGATCCGGGAATCGGGATCCGTAAAGTTGCGCTGCGCTGTTGGTGCGGGTTCTGCCTTCGGCCGCTTCCGCCGACGACCGCCCTTGGGCCCCTTGGGTCCCGGCTCCTCGGGAGGCTCATGTTCGTCAGCGCCGGCCCTCAGGCGCGCTTCGGCTTCCAGAGCAGCCTTGGCTTCTTGAATCTTGGCCAGCCGCCGCTCACGGAAGCGGAGTTCTTCGGGCAGTTCATCCCCACGACGATGTGGGCCGAAGCGGTGATCCTCGGCCTGGTCAGCTTGCTCGGCTTTCTGGAGCAGCTCTGCGATCTCCGCCTTCAGGCGTTGTTCTTCCTCCACCATCCGGCTATAGCTCATCGCCTTGTGCTTGGAGGCGTTGGCCTTGATCTTGGTGCCATCCAAGGCCACATGACCCAGGCGAACCAGTCCGGCCTTCTTGCAGATCTTGACCACTTGCAGGAACAGGTCGGAGAGGGCCTTTAGATGCCGCTTCCGGAAATCGCTGATCGTCCGGAAGTCGGGCTGGTTGTTGGCCGCAAGGACGCGGAAGGCTACGTCCTCCTGCAGCCGGCGTTCGATCTTGCGAGAGGAGTAGACGCCGTTGCAGTAGGCGTACAGCAGCACCTTGACCATCATCCGCGGATGGTACGGTGGGTAACCTCGTAGCTCTCGCTCGTACGTCTGTTCGATTTGGCTTAAATCGAGTGAGTCCACGACATCACTCAGGAAGTAAGCGAAATGGTCATGCGGAAGCCAGTCCTGCAGGGCAGGGGGCAGCAGCAACAGCTGATTGGGCTCATACGGTCGATACGCCTTCTTGCTCATGCTGAAGACATTGGACACCGAACCCTTTTGCTCCTACAGAACTGGCTTACTCAGACAGGCTCCTAGCGCTGCCCAGCCATCGCCACTTCGCTCCATCCCCTCAGTGCCACCGCGCTGGCCGGATGAAATCGGAAACGGCGGTCGACTTGGATCAGAACCGGTGGTCGGCTTGAACCGGAATCACTGGTCGATTTGACCGGAATACGCATCTTTACACCGGGGCCGACCGCCGGTATACTCAACAGGTAGATTCTAGTGTTTACAAGGGGAGTAGCCGACCTGCCGAGGCGGGTGGAACAGTCGGTCAATGCGGGCGAGGCGCCCCCGGCTGTTCCGGCCACCAGGAAGAACTGGGGCATGGCAAGACCTTGTTCCACAACGGAACAGGGTCTTGTCATGCCCCTTCTGTATTCACCGGCCGCCGGTATGGCAGGCGGCGTCCCGGCAACGTTAAGCTAAGCAAAGGAGAGGGATCGCCGTGCACACCCTGGAGTTGATTGCCTTCTTTCTGTTCGTGATCTTTGCCACCTGGCTGGACCTGTTCGTCCTCCACAAGGATGACCACGACATCGGGCTGAAAGAAGCCGCAGTCACCTCGCTCGCGTGGATTGTGCTCGCGCTTCTGTTCAGCGGCTACGTGTACTACCGCTACGGCATGGAAATGTGGATGCAGTATATTACGGCCTACACCATGGAGAAGGCCCTCAGCGTTGACAACCTGTTTGTCATCGCGACGATCTTCGGCTTCTTCGGCATTCGGGGCGGCCTCCAGCACCGGGCCCTGGCCTGGGGCGTGATCGGCGCGGTGGTCATGCGCAGCGTGCTCATCTTCGTCGGCGTGGAGGCGGTGGAGCGGTTCACCTGGCTGCTGCCGATCTTCGGGGTGTTCCTGCTGATCACCGGCTTCAAGATGCTGCGTCAGGGTGACGAGGGCGAGACCTCGCTGGAGGACAACAGGGTCTACCGGCTGCTCTCCAAGGTGCTGCCCACCTACCCCGGGTACGACGGCCAGGCGATCATCACGCGGAAGAACGGCCGGTGGCAGCTCACGCTGCTGGGCATGGCCATCGTCATGGTCGAGGCGACCGACCTGCTCTTCGCGGTCGACTCCATCCCGGCCGTCATGGGCATCTCCCGCGACTTCTTCATCGTGCTGACGTCCAATATCTTCGCCGTTCTGGGCCTGCGGGCGCTCTACTTCCTGCTGGCCGGCATCCTCGACAAGTTCCGCTACCTCAGCGTGGGGCTGGCCCTCGTTCTGCTCTTCATCGGCGGCAAGATGCTGGCGATCCCGTTCGGCTACCACGTTGAAACCTGGATCTCGCTCTCCCTGGTGCTCGGCACCATCACCGTGGCCATCGTGGCCTCGCTGCTCATCCCCGAGCGGACCCCGACGCAGGGGGCGGACTGACAGACGAAGCCCTGCGATTCCCGGCGCTGCCCGGGTGCAGGGAGAAGGCCGGAAACCCGTCCGCAAGGGAGGGTTCCCGGCCTTTCCTGATGCCGGGGAACGGTTCATCCTCCCCGGCACATCCCGGCGCTCAGTTGTCGTAGTACATCTCGAACTCGACCGGGTGCGGGTGCGTCTCCAGCCTTCGGATCTCCTCCTCCTTCAGGGCGATGAAGGTCTCGATCAGATCCTCCGAGAAGACCCCGCCCTCCAGCAGGAAGTCGTGGTCCGCCCACAAGGCCTCCACCGCCTGGCGCAGCGAGGACGGTACCTGCCTGAACTGCAGCAGGGCCGCCTCCGGGTGATGATAGATGTCGACATCCACGGGGCCGAAGCCTGCAGCCGTCGGATCGATCCGCCGCCGGATGCCGTCGAGGCCCGCCATGAGCTGCGCCGCCAGGGCCAGGTACGGGTTGGCGGCCGGATCCGGCGAGCGGAACTCGATGCGGGTTGTGCTGGCCGACGGGCAGAACGGAATGCGGACGGCGGCGGACCGGTTGGCGAGCGACCTTGCCCACACAGCGCCAGTGAAGGCAGCACCGTGCAGAGCCCTATGAATCCGACCAAGCAGGGCGCCGGCGGCCTCTCCGTCTTCACGTGGGAGTGCATCGCGCTCTGAGGGCATCAGGCTGTAACAAGCATACAGGCGGCCCCCCTCCACCCATCCGCTACGCCCATCGCATGTAGGACGCATGATCGGCACCGAGATCCGGCAGGCGTTGAGGCGGCCATGCACCGCTCGCAGAAGGTCCAGATGCTCGATCCGGTGATCGGTCGGACTGCACTTGAGGAACCATTCCTGTCCAGTCGCATCCACTACGTCGTAGTGGACCGACATCATCCGCCCGGACCGCATTCTGATCTCTACCGGGGAGAGTCCAAAGGCTTCTGCCAGGCCCGATGGCAACACGCTACTCGCCATGCTGAATCTGCCTCTGGTAGAGAGATGCGTACATGCCGCCGGCCCGCATCAGTTCCGGATGGCTGCCCGCCTCGACTACCTTGCCGTCGGCCAGCACGTAAATCCGATCGGCATCCACGACGGTAGAGAGGCGGTGGGCGATGATGACAAATGTGCATCCCTGCAACTTGTGGCGCAGGTTGGCCATGACCTGGCGTTCGGTGAGTGTATCGAGGGCCGAGGTGGCCTCGTCGAGGATGAGGATCGAGGGGCGCCGCAACAGGGCACGGGCCAAGCTCAGGCGTTGGCGCTCGCCGCCAGAAATCTGCAGGCCTTGCTCGCCTACGCGAGTCTCAAGTCCGTTTGGCAGGGTTTGGATCCAATCATGCAGCGCAACCGCCTGGAGCGCCTCGCTCACTTCCTCGTCGCTGGCCTCTGGGTTGCCAAACGTCACATTCTCCCGGAGCGTGCCGCTGCGAACCTGCACATCCTGCGAGACCGCCACTACATGCCGGCGCAACCATTCCTGATCTACCTTCCCGAGCGGTTCCGGCCCCAGCAGTACCTGGCCTGAGTCTGGGGTGCGCAGCCCCAGAAGCAGATCCGCCAACGTGCTCTTGCCACACCCGCTCGGCCCCACGATGGCGATGGTGCGCCCTGATGGGATTTTGAGGGAGATGTTCTGGAGAACGTTTCGCTCCCCGCCGTAAGTGAACGAGACATTCAGCAGCTGCATCGAAAGCGGCGGCGCCGGACGAGCCGTCCCACCGTTGACCCGTGCCGGGAACAGGATTTCACGCAATCGGGCCACGTTGACGGAAACCCGCATTATGGCCAAATACATCCCCTGGTACCCGAAGACGGCAGGCTGGATCCAAGTGTACAGCGACACCAGCGCTACCAACGAACCGGTCGAGATGTGGCCGTTCATTACCATGATTCCGCCCCACAGATAGATCGTGGCGGGCAACAGCCCTGCCATCACCGCCTTAACCACGCTGGCCGTACGCTCCAGCGCAAGGTGACGCCGGTAAGCCCGGAAGTGCTCGTCCAAGTGGCGGGATAGCTGGTCTATGGCACGGTTCTCCAGGCCGGCATATTTGATGAAAACAGCCCCGGTGGTGGTTTCACGCATATGCTCAACGATACCCGCATGCGCCACTGCGACATTTTGGCTGGCCTTCTTGACCTTCTCACCCAGCTGACTGATGGACCAGGATTGGAAGATCAGCAGGCATATAACCGTTAAGGTGAGCCGCCACTCGAGCCAGGCCATCATCCCGAGACCGATGGCGATGGTGACGTTGAACCAGGTGAAACTTCCATAGCCCTGATACACAAACAGGAAGACCTGCTCGGTTTCACGTTGCAGCCTCGCAATGAGTTCGCCGGTCTTCGTACCGGCCAGCCATTCTAATGGTTGGTGCTGCAAACCGTTATACAGGTCAGATCGAACCTTGGCCGCGACACTCAACGCAATGCCGCTCACATAGAGGTCCCAAATGATCATTGCACCTGTGACTATGGGAATCGCCACAATGCCGATTGAGGCGATGATCAGCAGGTTCCCCTGGGCGGAAGGCAGAGCCTTGTCGATGATACTTCGGACCAGCAGTGGTGGACATAGGAGCAATACAGACCGGACGATCACCAGAAGAGCAGAGAAAACTGCTCGCTTCCAGTGGGGAACAAACAGGCCCAAGAGCCAGCGCATATGACTGGCTCCCTCAACGGGCCTTACCTGCATGCAGAACAGCCCCTTCCTCCGCAGTTTCGGAATGCGGCTGCCAGAGTTGTGCGTAAAGACCACCGCGGGCGAGCAACTCGTTGTGCGTGCCTTGCTCCACCAAACGCCCTTCATCCAACACGAGGATGCGGTCGGCATGTACAACGGTCTGGAGCCGATGGGCTACAAACAAGCAAGTCTTCCCTGCCATGGCTTGGCGGATGGCCAACTGAACCTGCTCTTCGCTGTGCCGGTCCAGAGCTGAGGTCGCCTCGTCAAGGATCAGCACATCAGGCTTTCCGAGCAGCGCCCTGCAAATCGCCAGCCGCTGCCGCTGTCCTCCGGACAGAGTGACCCCCTTTTCACCGACGACCGTCTCGTAACCGTTTTCCAGCGCGCTGATGAAATCGTCCGCCCCAGTGAGGTGCGCGACCTGTGCAACCTCTGTCTCGCTTTCGTTTCGTCCGACATAGCGGAGGTTCTCCGCTATGGTGGTGTTAAAAATGACCGGCTCCTGGGGCACGATGCCAATCCGCCCGCGGAGACTTGCGGCGTCCAGTTCAGCCAGCGGCTGGCCATCAATGGTGATGGTGCCGCTGCTGGGCTCAAGCAGACGTACGATGAGCTGTAGGATCGTGCTCTTTCCCGCGCCGCTCCGGCCAACGATGGCCACATGCTCACCGGGCTGAATCGTGAACGAGACGTCGGAGAGGACGGTACCGCGAACGGAATGATAACTGACATGATGAAACTCAATGTGGCCTTGGATCTGCTCCACTGGCTTGAGTGACCCCCGCTGACCCGATTCAACGGGGAGGGCAAGATATTCAACCACCCGTTCCAAGCGAGCCCCCACGTCTTTGAGCGCAAGGAAGGTAGCCGAAAAGGAGCGAAGCGGAGCATTTACCGCCGGCAGCAGGCCCGTGATGGTAACCAGGTCCCCCACCGTGAGACGGCCAGCGAAGACCTGCCAACCACCCAGAGCAAATACGAGGGCCGGCGCAAGGGCATCCAGGACGCGCGGAAAATTACGAAACATGTTTTCGGTGACATACCGTCGCAGCACCAGTTCTGCCCACCGATGCTGGAGCGACTGCACCCGTTGGTACTCACGCTCCTCAGCACCGAACGTCTTGATCAGGCGGACGGTCTCCAGGTTCTCCTGAAGCACCTGGTGCAGAAGGGCATTCTGGTTCCGCAGGTCAGCTACCACCTGCCGCTGCAGGTTACCGAAGTAACGCACCGGAAGCAGGTACAATGAGTAGACCAGGGCGCCAAGAATCCCCAACGGCCAGTAAATGCGGGCGATAACGCCGACCGCTACCACTGCGCTGATCAGTTCTTGCAACGAGGTGGGGAGCGTATCCAGGCTAAACGACTGGAGCGATTCAGCGTCATCCACACACCGCTGCAGAATATCGCCACGCGGTGTGGTTTTGAGAAATTCAACCTGGGTTTTCAACACAGAACGGTAAACATCCAGCCGCAAGTTCCGATTTAGTTGGAGAACGATGCCGGAAGCCACATACTGCCTGAGAGCCATCAGCACTTCAACGGCGACAAGGGCGCCAAGAACCCCTCCAGCCAGTAAGGCGAGCTGCCGGACGTTGGCGTCTGGCAACGCCTCGTCGATGATCCTACCGATCAGCAGCGGTGGAAGGGCGCCAAGAACTCCCGCACCAGCAGTCAGGACCACCAGCAACAGGCCGGCTCCTCGGAAGGATGTTAGACGGCGTATGATTTCCCACATCCAGTGCCCCTTGTTCATAGGGGCGTGCCTCCTTCACGCCTGACCAAAGCGTCACCACGGAACAGCAACGATTCATAACAGCCCATCAACTTAGGTCGCAACGAGAGGGTGTGCGCTTCGTGGCCGGACTTCGTCACTGCATAGATCTGCAAAACGATTGCTAGTTGATGCCAGTACTCATCCTCGGGCCAAGAGCAAGCCACTCCGCTGGTGCGTAGCTCCTCTTCCGTTCGCAGCAGTTCGTGCAGCCCCTACCAGGGGTCTTCCGGCATGCGGGGCATCTCAAACGTCCGGTAGGGCCGCTCTGAAAGGATTTCCTCTGCCATCTGGAGATGACGATCATAGATGTGCATGCTGCCGGCAAAGTGCATGTAAGGTCCGACCTCAAGCCGGAGTTGCCGAGCCATAATCTCCTGCATCATCGTGAAGCTGAATACATCGTAAGCGGTGCCCCAGATGATGTCGTTCGAACGCATATTCACAATCATTTCCAAACGATTTTCTCGGATGAAAAATTGGAGGTAACAAGTACAAGGCACATCCTTAGTGTCAGCGAGGAGATCCTGGGGGAGATGGAGGTGCAGGACGGCTTGGCGGGTATCCGGGTCCCTTTGTAGACAACGCAGGGCAGCTTGCCACTGTACCGAACCGGTCAACTCGTTCGTGAATAGGCGTCTGCCATAGGCGCCGTAGAGTGTCATACCATCGTCCGAGAACTGGCGATACCTCCTGCTGTAGTAGGAGATGATGTCCAAGCGATTGGTTCCGCGTAGGTACCAGCACATTTCACCAACCGCAAAGGGAAGGCTAAACTTACGTGCTTTACTATACACCAGTCGTGCTCGGGGATTGTTCAACCTGAACGACAGGCCCGTAACCTCGTAAACCCACTGACCTCGGGGCCGTACTCGTCGCCCCTTGGAGAGCAGAACCTTTACGACACTACGTTGGACCTGATCGACCGAATCGGCTTCGATAAACATGTACTCGCGCCGTTCCTTTCCCTAACAGAAACAAATCGGGGGCAAAGTATTGGTAAAACATGCGTGATGATCCTGACATTATATAACAGATCCGACACTGGCAAAGGGGCCGGTTCCGCCTCGTGGTAACCCCAAACCCTGATGGCTCGCATTCCCAGAGCTAGGGCCGGCTCAATGTCTGCTCTAATCTCATCGCCTACCATCCAAGCGTCTGAAGCGGAGATTCCCAAACGAGACAGTAAGTCCTGTAACTGTTCTAGTCCCTTTCTGTCAAGAATTTCTGCATGACAGAAGTGATGAATGATACCCGCCTGCCGGATCTTCCGCTGCTGCAATTCCCGGTCGCCACGGGTGTAGAGGACTAAATGGTGCCCATAAGCGACGCATGCAGACAACACCTTACGCGCCCCCCACACCAATCGGTACCGATGATTGACGATGGTCCCAAGCCGTGCGAAACACTCATCCCGAACCACGGGGTCGGGTGCCGCACCTGCTTTCTCAACTAGGGCGCGATACGTGTCGTACATAGAAATCGCAAGCCGTTCTTTTGCTACACCCAGGGTGGTCCGGTTGCGAGAATCAACTCGCCATAGAAGGCTGACGGCCTCCGCTGCAGGGCCGAGACCACGAGCTTCCATGGCCTGGCCGAAGTCCTGACGAACCCGTTCGTAAATTGGAGATGTATGTAGTAGCGTGTCATCAAGGTCGAACAGTACCCACGCCATGCAACAGCCTCCC
This sequence comes from Symbiobacterium turbinis, assembly GCF_055383075.1. Lineage (NCBI taxonomy): Bacteria > Bacillati > Bacillota > Clostridia > Eubacteriales > Symbiobacteriaceae > Symbiobacterium > Symbiobacterium turbinis. The sequence continues at coordinate 3,147,185 of NZ_AP042433.1, read as the reverse complement.
AAAGAGAACCGGCTCTCAGAGGATCCAAAATAATATTCTCACAGTGTGCAGATACTGTCAATAGCGATTATATGTTCATTACCGACAAGTCGTACGAATGGGGACTTCATATGCGTGTGCATGGGCAGGGATTCCTTGAGGTCGGTTGGTCTCACTGCCGGTGATACATTGACCCTGTAGTACCGAAATGAATTGGACCCACCCCCATCGAAGACACCTCCTGACTAGCTACCACACTGGTAGGAGGTGTCCACGAAATGCTTGGAGGTGGGTCAGTTTTGACGCGACACGAGTTAGCGGCAAAGGGCAAGAGTCTCCGTGAAATCGCTCGGCTAACTTGGTGCGAGCAGGTGAGCCGGTGAACGCACGGTACCACACACCAACGGCCTTGTGATCTGCGGCAACGAGAGCAACTACAGCCGCTCCCCGGACGTACGCTACTCACTTAGTTACTATCCGAAGAGCGTAAAGTCGCCCGCGATGGCTTCGTGAGCTTTGACGGATCCCCGCTGCGGGTTTCCTGCCGTCTATCTCGTGGCCGAAGGCGGGGTTGCATTGCTGTCGATGAGGTAGTGGGTACGGAAGCTGAGAAAGTCGTCCTGCTCCTCCCGGTTGCGGCCCTCCAGGATGCGTTTCACGGCCTATTTGAGGTTGTCCGACGTCATGCGGCGGGGGACGCCGCCCAGCAACTCCAGCGCCCGCCGGATGCCGTCAAACATGGCTTCCTGGCGCTGGTTCGGGTAGGCAATTACGACGGGCATGCCACTCCAGCGCAGACGGACGCACAGGATCTGCGCCGAGAGCTCCACGCCATCGAGGATGAGCACCGCCTCGCCCCAGTCGAACTCGATACTCTCGCCCGGGTTATGGGCCAGGGGGAGGAAGACCGCCTGCTTGCGCTTCACCTTCCGGACCTTGGCGATGTGACGCCGCACGGAGGGCTCACTGCCCTGGTAGCCTATAGCCACCAGTTCTTCGTAGATCGTCTTGCCGGTCCACCGGTGCTTCCGGGGCAGGGTCTCGTTCTCCGCCAGCCGCCGCTCGATCTGCATCTGGAACTCGGGGGTCAGAACCAGCTGCCCGGCTGGCTTCCGCCGCTGGTAGCGGGGCACCTCGGGTTGGCATACTTGGCCACTGTCTGGTGGGGGATCCCGAGCACTTTGGCGACCTGTCGCTGCGATTTCCCTTCCACATGCAGCAGCCATCTGATACGCTCAACATGGGCCATCTCGATCTTCATCCTTTCACCCCTGCAAACTGGAAATGCCGTACATCCCAGTTTACAGGTCTGGAAGTTAGAGGTGGCTCACTTTTGCGTGATCAAATGGCCCCCAAATGGCTCACTCTTAGGTTATCAAACACACCCACTCCAGAGCATTTTGTTTAAGCACTCCTTCGTCATCTTGGCGGAAGTCGAAGCTAGTGCGTATTTCGGCCAGGGCTGGGTCATTTCTTTTCCGGCGCTACTGGGTCATTTTACATCCGGCGCTTACAACGCTCCATATCAGCCCTGTAACCCCCGCCAAGAACGGGGGTTGATCTGATTGTGTCACCCTGTTCGAGCTCACTACTGATGCCGCCCTCACCCAACCGGTTGCCCGGCATGACCGCACCGGCCAAATGCACCCCCGACCCCCGGACCAACAGCGGAGGCAAACAGGACCTGTTGTCTTGGTAAGGTCTTGTTTTGTTTAGTCTCCAATCCTACCTCTTTGGTCGATACCAGTTCTCGGTGAGTCCATTCGGACTGGCAGGTGCGCGTCATTCACTTGTCGAAATACTATGAAGCAAGTCTCATCTCGCGGTGTGCAGGGACACAAAGGCCTGAATCCTGTCAGGGATTTTGGTCCGAAGGCTCGAGCTGCCTAGTGAGAGCGGTATAGCGTGTTGGCTTTTTAGGAAGGGAGGGCCCAGTTGTGCGTAATACTTGGCCTCGAGATCAGTATACGGGGCCTGGCGGAGGTCTTTACACCGGCCCGGGCGGCGGCATGTACACGGGACCCGGTGGCGGAGCGTATACCGGCCCAGGCGGGGGGTTGTATACTGGTCCAGGGGGTGGACTCTATACCGGCCCAGGGGGTGGGTTATACACTGGTCCAGGGGGCGGCTTATATACTGGCCCAGGGGGCGGGTTATACACTGGTCCAGGGGGCGGCCTATATACTGGCCCAGGGGGCGGGTTATACACTGGTCCAGGAGGCGGTATGTATACAGGTCCATGTGACCATCCCTACCGAAGCAACATACCGCCTTGGCCAGTGTTCATTGAGTATTTGGAGCAACACGGTATGAAACATATCGCCGACCTCATTCGGTCCTACCTTCCTCGTTGAAATCTAGCCTCAAGAGAGGGCGGCCCGCCACTGGCGAGCTGCCCTTCTTACCATCTCAGCGAGAGCCACCGGTCATGACAATATTGGGATGTAATGCCGCCAGGGTTTCTCTCGATGGCAATAGGTCACGACATTGTACGGCTCGGCCGATCTCGGAAAGCCTTGTGGTGTAGGGCTCGACAGGTCACAACTATAAATGGTCTTTGCGCCTCTCACGGAGCCAGTAGCTCTCCCCACGGAGGTTCACCGTGGTGGAACGGTGGAGAAGGTAGTTGAAGATCGGCGGGGCGATTATGGAATCACCAAGTACCGAGCCCTATTCACCATAGGTCTTGTTGGACGGGACAACGAGCGACATGCCTCGCTCACAACGCTTGGAGATCTCGTGGGCTTCCATATTCCCGAAAGGGATATGCCCCATTTCGTCGATTATCAGAAGGCGAGGGGACAGGTAGACACGGAGACGCCGCTCCAGGTGGTTCTCGGCATGGGCTCGCCTGAGACCGTTGACTAGAGTTGACGCCCATGCCGGGCGTACACCTGAGGGCGAGGCCAATACACGGCCTCGCCCTCCGCACGGTGACACCAACTCTTGTACAGTGACACGAACTGCTCTTCAGTGACAGCAACTATTTCGCGTGCACAATTCGCCGTCCCGCTCGCCGCGCGCTACTCCACCGTCACGCTCTTGGCCAGGTTGCGGGGCTTGTCGACGTCGGTCCCCCGGGCCACCGCGGCGTAGTACGCCAGCAGCTGCAGCGGAATGGCCGCCAGCGCGGGCATCAGCAAGCGGTGAGTGCGAGGCAGGTAGAAAACCCGGTCGCAGTGGCGGGCCGTCGCCTCATCCCCTTCCTGCGCCAGCCCCACCACGAAGGCCCCGCGCGCCCGGGTCTCCTGGATGTTGGAGATCGTCTTCTCCATCAGCTCGGGCTGCGTGTTGAGGGCCACCACCGGCACCCCGTCGGTGATCAGTGCCAGCGTGCCGTGCTTCAGCTCCCCCGCCGCGTAGGCCTCGGCGTGGATATAGCTGATCTCCTTCAGCTTCAGCTGCCCCTCCAGGGCCACGGCGTAGTCCAGGTTCCGGCCGATGAAGAACACGTCGCTCTGCAGAGCCAGCTCCTCCGCGGCCGCCTTCACCGCCGGCTCCAGCGCCAGCACCTGCTCCGCCTGGTCGGGGAGCCGGCGGAGTCCCTCCACCAGCGCTGCGGCCTCGGCCAGGTCGATGCGGCCGTTCTGCTGCCCCAGCCAGATCGCCAGCAGGGTGAGCGCCTCCACCTGGGTGGTGTAGGCCTTGGTGGAGGCCACCGCGATCTCGGGCCCCGCCCAGGTGTGGAGCACCCAGTCGGCCTCGCGGGCCACGGTGGAGCCCACCACGTTGGTCACCGCCAGCACCTTCGCGCCCCGGCTCCGGGCCTCCCGCATCGCCGCCAGCGTGTCGGCGGTCTCCCCCGACTGCGACACCGCGACGAACAGCGTCCGTTCGTCGACCATGGGCTCCCGGTAGCGGTACTCCGACGCAAGGTCCCATTCGACGGGAATTCGGGCCAGCCTCTCGATCAGGTATTTGCCCACCAGCCCGGCGTGGGCCGCCGTACCGCAGGCCACCACCGCCACCTTGCTGAGCGCCTGCACCTCGGCTGCGCTGAGCCCCACCTCCGGCAGCCGCACCCGGCCTGCCGCCGGGTCCAGCCGGCCCGAGAGCGTGTCCCGCAGGGCCCGGGGCTGCTCGTGAATCTCCTTCAGCATGAAGTGGGCGTAGCCGCCCCGCTCCGCCTGGCGGAGCTCCCAATTCACATGCATCACCCGGGGCTGGACCGGCTCCCCGGACACCGTGGTCACGGCCACCCCTTCCCGGGTCAGGACGGCCAGCCAGCCCTCCTCCATCGCGATGACCCGCCGGGTGTAGGGCAGCAGCGCGGGAATGTCCGAGGCCAGCAGATGCTCCCCTTCGCCGAGCCCGATCACGAGCGGCGAGGCGACCCGTACAGCCACGATCCTGTCGGGCTCCTGCTCGCACACCACCGCCAGGGCAAACGCCCCGCGCAGCCGGGAGACGGCACGGCGCACAGCCTGCACGAGGTCCCCGTCGTAGTGGGAAGCGATCCGGTGGGGAATCACCTCGGTGTCGGTCTCGGAGCGGAAGACGCACCCCTGCCGCGCCAGCTCTTCCCGCAGTTCAGCGTAGTTCTCGATGATCCCGTTGTGCACCACGGCGAACCGGCCCGACGCGTCGGTGTGGGGGTGCGCGTTCCGATCCGACGGCCGGCCGTGGGTCGCCCACCGCGTGTGCCCGATGCCCACGCGGCTTCCGGCCGGCAAGTCGGTGAGCGCCGCCTCCAGTTCGCGCAGCCTCCCCTGCCGCTTCGCCACCCGGGTCTCGCCTCCCGCGACCACGGCCACACCGGCGGAATCGTATCCCCGGTACTCCAGCCGCTTCAGGCCGTCCATCAACACGGGCAGCGCCTCTCGCTGTCCGATATAGCCAACGATGCCGCACATGGCTTGTTCCTCCTCGTTTGCAAGCAAAAAGGGCCATGTCCACCCAACCCGCCTGGTCTCGCCCATCGCAGGTTACCGTGGACATGGCAAAAAGGCACAATAGGATGCCCGGGACGGTCTTTGCCCGTCCGCAGCCTCACCTGGCCCCTTTGTCTCCGGGATCGCTCCCGGCCTTTGTAGAGCCGTTATCGGTCGTGAGCAACCGGGGGTCACCCGCCGAATCCTCCGAGATCCCCCACCTCGTCAACTTGCGGCCCTGCCGGCCGCAAGTCCTGGCGCTTCATGGATCCAAAACGTCTCTGTGCACTTTTGCCGTCCGGAACCTACGAGACTCGCATTTCTCCCCCCCTTTCCTTTTCCCAGTGTACGGAGCGGGGACGAAAACCGTCAAGAAAAAAGTGGCGGGAAGCCCGCCGCCCGGAGGGCTACCCGCCGCTGTACGGGATGACCGGCTCCACCCGGAACCGCTGCCACGCCTCCACGTCGGCCCGGGTGAGCGGCGTTGACCACTCGAAGCCGTCCAGCACCGCCGGCTCTCCGTTGGCCCACAGTTGCACGGCCTCCACACCAGGAATCTCCGTAAGGGTGTAGACCAGGGTGGCGACGACGGCGTTCACCGCCGTCTCGCCCCGCACGCCCTCCACCTCCGGCGACAGGTCCACCACGGCGACGCCGCCCTCCAGGTTGAAGCCGATCGGTGCAGTGCCCGGCGGGAACTCGCTGAACAGCCCCAGCTCCTCGGGCGGGTGGAGCAGATGCTCCACGCTGTCCTTGATCGGCGTGATGGAGAAGGGAACCTGGATCTCCACCGGCTGCAGGGCCTCCATGTTGGCGTCAAAGTCCACGTAGTACACCGTGATCCGCATCGTTTCCGCCGCCCCGCCCGACCGGTCGATGGCGGACCGGCTGGTCGCCAGGGGATACGCCGGTGCGGCCGGCTCGGGTGGCGGCTCTTCATCCGCTTGCGGCGGCGCAGCGTCTGCGCCGCCGCTCTCCTCTGGCTCCTCACCCGCAGCCGGCTCTGCACCCGAGGCAACACCTGCCTCAGATCCGCCTGCGGGTTCTTCCGCGACCGTCTGGCCCGGTCCCCGGGCATCGTTCGTCGAAGCCGGCGCATCGGCGCCTTTCAGCGCCCAGAAACCCACCGCCAGCACCACCAGGACCCCCAGAAGCACCGGGGTGAGCGGGCTGGTGAACACCTGCCGGAGCGTCCCCCCGCTACGCCGCGCGCGGGGACGGGCGCTCCGCTTGGCACGGGCGCCCGTTGAGCGGCGGTTCGACTGCCGCTTCCTCTTATTGGAGCTCAGTCCGGATCACCTCCCCGATGGCCGCGGCCAGCCGGCGGAGCTGCGCCATGTCGGCGCCTTCCAGCATCACCCGGATCAGCGGTTCGGTGCCTGAGGCCCGCACGAGCACCCGCCCCTGGCCCGCGAGTTCCTCCCGGGCCCGGGCAATGGCCGCCTGAATGGCCGGGCTCTGCTCCCAGCCCTCCTTGCGGCCCACCCGCACGTTCTCGAGCCACTGGGGCAGCCGCTTCATCCGGCCGGCCAGGGCCGAAAGGGGCTGCTGCTCCCGCGCGACGACGGAGAGCAGCTGCACCGCCGTAAGGATGCCGTCGCCCGTGGTGGAGAGCGCGCCGAAGATCACGTGGCCCGACTGCTCGCCGCCCAGGCCGTAACCGCCCTTTTGCATCTCCTCCAGCACGTACCGGTCGCCCACCTTGGCGCGCACCAGGCTGACCCCGTGCTCGCGCAGCAGCAGTTCCAGCCCCATGTTGGACATGACGGTGGCCACGAGGGTGTCCCGGGGCAGCTCGCCCCGCGCCTTCAGGTCCAGGGCGCAGATCGCCATGATCTGATCGCCGTCCACCAGCTCGCCCTGTTCGTCGACCGCGATGCAGCGGTCCGCGTCGCCGTCGTGCGCGATGCCCGCGTGCGCCTTGTGGGCCCGCACGGCCTCCTGCAGAGCCTCGGGATGCGTGGAGCCGCAGCCGTCGTTGATGTTCAGGCCGTCGGGAGCGGTGTTCAGCGCGATCACCTCGGCGCCCAGCCTGCGCAGCACCTCAGGGGCCAGCTGGTAGGCTGCGCCGTGGGCGCAGTCCACCACCACCCGCATGCCGCTGAGGGGGCTGCCGGTGGAAACCAGGTGCTCCACGTACGCCTCCACCGCCGCCGGGCTCTGGCGGATGCTTCCCAGATCGGCTCCGGTGGGGCGCGGCATGGTGTCGGGCGTCGTCCGCACCAGGGCCTCCAGCTCATCCTCGGCGGCGTCGGGCAGCTTGTAGCCGTCGGCTGAGAAGAACTTGATCCCGTTGTCGGGGGCCGGATTGTGCGAGGCCGAGATCATCACGCCGAAGTCCGCGTTCAGGTGCGTGGTGACGTAGGCCACGCCCGGCGTCGGAATCACCCCCAGGTCGACGACGTCGCCGCCGGCGGAGCAAATGCCCGCGGAGAGCGCCGCCGCCAGCATGGGGCCTGAGCGGCGGGTATCTCGCCCCACCGCAGCCACCACACGGCCGCCGGACCGTTTCCGGGCGAGCGTCGCCGCCGCCCGCCCCAGGGCAAAGGCCAGTTCAGGGGAAAGCGCTTCGCTGTTGGCTACACCGCGGACACCATCAGTTCCAAACATCCTGGGCATAAAGAAGCCCCTTTCTACTCAGTTTCGGGGGGAGCAATGGTCACCTCAATGATCGCCGGATCGATGGCCGTCTCGACGATCTCGGGCGGATAGATCACCTTCACCGGCAGCCTGTGGGTGCCGGGACCCAGCCCTTCCAGGTCCACATACGCGATCACCGCGCTGGCGTCCAGCGGGTGCACCAGGGTGTAGCGGCCCGTCAGCTGCACCTGGGCGGTGGACTGGCTCAGGGTCACCACCATGCCCTCCGGCGCGTTCTGCACGGCGATGGGCACCGCGCCGAACACCTTCTCTGCGCTGACCTCGCGGATGACCACGTTGACCTCCACGGAAGTCTGCGCCAGGCTCGTGCCCGCAGGCGCCACCAGCCGGGCCACCGTGGTGAAGCTCTGGGTCTGGCCGGAAAGATCCACCGGCTCCGTCTGCACCGCGCTCACCTGCGGCAGGCTGCCATCCAGCGTCGCGGAGCGGATCGTGACCTCGCCCGGATCTGCGCTCAGCCCGACCAGCTCGAAGCCCGGCGGCAGTTCACCGATCGTCTGGGGCGAAACCGCCACCCGCTTGCCAGGCGGCAGCTCCTCCCAGGAGATCTCCACCTCGGCGTAGTGCTCCTCCAGCTTCTCCACCGGCTGCATCACGGCGTCCACCAGCCGCACCGGCTTCTGCAGCCGGGTTTTCGCCTGTGCCAGCCGGCCGTCCTCCAGCGGAGGCTCCAGGTCGACCCCCTGCAGCGTGACCACGGCGGTGCGCACCAGGCCCAGGGAGTCGGAGCGTCCCGACACGAAGATCGTGCTGTTCACAGGCGCGGCGCTGTAGCGGAACTCCCGGTCGCCCACGGCCACGATGCCCGATTCGGGCGTGACCGCGACCGGCACCGTCAAGGTGCGGTTCTCCACCAGGGTCACGCTGACCGTGGAGGGGCTGGCCCGGTACTCCACCTGCCCCTCGTAGCGGGGAGGCCCCGTCACCTGCACCCGGACCGCCTGCGCGCGGCCCGGCTGCTGCACCGTGCGGTAGTCCACCCGCGCCCTCAGGTCCTCGGCCTTCAATGAGGAGACCAGCAGGTTTGGGCCGCTGACCCGCACCTCCACATCGGTCTCCAGATCCCGGGGACCCTCGAACACCTCGTATTCCGGATGCGAGATGACTTCGAGCGGGACGTCGAAGGAGACCGAGGTCACCTTGTTGTAGTCCTGCACGACCATGGCCCAGAGCAGCACCGAGACGCTCAGGGCCAGCAGCTTCAGCCAGAAGTCCTGCCTGAGGAGGGAGAGCAGCCGCCTGATCATGACGAAGCCCCCCAGTTAAAGAGGCCCCGCACCGGACCGGGCCGCCTGCTGCGCTCCAGCAGCTTCATCAGCATCTCCCGCAGGGACTTCTCGTCCAGGTTCCGGGTAAGGGTGCGCTGCACCGCCACCGAGATCACGCCGGTCTCCTCCGACACGATCACTACCACGCAGTCGGTCTGCTCTGTGATCCCGACTGCGGCCCGGTGCCGGGTGCCCAGTTCGTGCGACAGGGGAGTGGCCTCGGCCAGCGGCAGCCAGCAGGCGGCAGCGGCCACCCGGTTCTGCCGGATGATCGCCGCGCCGTCGTGCAGCGGGGTCTTCTCCACGAAGATGTTGACCAGCAGTTCCGCGGACACCAGGGCGTCCAGCTTGATGCCGGAGTCGATGTACTCGTTCAGGCCGGTTTCGCGTTCAATGACGATCAGGGCGCCCGTCTTGGTGCGCCCGAGAATCTCGGCGGCACGCACAACCTGGTCGATCATGCGCGTCCGATCCTCATCGCCAAACTCGTCCAGGCGTAAACTCGTCTTCAGCAACCGGCCCCGTCCAATGTGCTCCAGGGCCCGCCGGAGCTCGGGCTGGAAGATGATGGGCAGGGCGACGGACGCGGCGATGAACACATTTTCGAGTATAAATTGAATAGTATAAAACCGCAGGGCCTCGGCCACCTGGAGCGCGACCACCAGCGTGATGACACCGTTGATCAGCGGGACCGCCCGAGTGCCGCGTATCAGGGAAAAAAGCTTATAAATAATGTACGCGACCAGGCTGATGTCCAGCACCGTGCGGAGCACATCCCACGGCGAGCGTACGCCCAGGGCGGCCAGGAAGTTGACGACGTTGGTCAGGTCTACCGGAGCCACCCCCTCGCGGGAACCCCTGCTTCTCTCTCTATGATAGCATGCGTCGATCGATCTCACTATTGGACGAACAGGCCCACGAAAAAGTTCTGGCGGCGCCCCCCTCCCGGGGACGCCGCCGCTTTGCCGTGCCACTAGTCCTCGGCCGCATCGTCCTCGCTGGCCGAAGTGTAGTAGGCGAGACTCTGGAGCTCGATGGTCAGGTCGATGTTCTGCACGAACACGCCGTCCACCGACAGCTTCGCCGGCGCGAAGTTCAGGATGGCCTCGACGCCGCCCTCCTTCAGCAGCTCGGCCGTGGCCTGGGCCGCAGACGCCGGCACGGTGATGATGCCGATCTTCACGCCCTGCTTACGACAGGTTTCGACCATCTCCGACACGGGCTGGACCCGCACGCCCAGGACGTCCTGCCCCACCTTCTCCGGGTCCACGTCGAAGATTGCGGAGATGACGATGTCCTTGTGCTGGGTGAGCGAGTAGCGGGCGAGCGCGTGCCCCAGGTGCCCGAAGCCGACGAGCGCGGCCTTCACGCCGCGGTGAATGCCCAGGATGCGGGCGATTCGGCGGCTGAGCATGGCGGTGTCGTAGCCCACCCCGCGGGTTCCGAAGGCGCCGAAGTACGCTAGGTCTTTCCGAATCTGTTCCGGGGAGAGCCCCGTCTTCTCGGCCAGCTCTGCCGATGAGATGATGGGAACATCAGCGGCGGCCAGTTCGCTGACAACCCGCAGGTACACGGGCAATCGCCTGATGGCAGCATCAGGAATGTTGGTCCGTCGCATGCAACAGCCCCCTGATTCGCAAGTATGACAACCGGAAGGTTAGAAGTTCCGGTTGATAACAAAATCTGCAAGGGTCTTCAGGGCCGGCCGCGTCGCAAGGGTCGGCACCTGGTCCAGGGCCCGCACAGCCCGATCGATGTGCTCACGCGCCTTCTGGCGGGCGTAGTCGAAGGAGCCGGCCTCCGTCAGGATCTCCTTCACGCGTTCGACCTCCGCGTCGTCAATCGACCGGGTCAGGATGAGCTCGCGCAGTTCGGCCCGCTTCGGCGCGTGCTGCAGGGCGTGAATGACCGGCAGCGTGAGGATGCCGATCTTCAGGTCGCCGCAGACCGGCTTGCCGACCGTGCCCTCGTCGCCGAAGAAGTCCAGGAGGTCGTCGGCGATCTGGAAGCTCAGGCCCACGCCCATCCCGTAGTCGTAGACGGCCCGCACCTGCTCCTCCTCAGCCCCGGCCATGACGGCCCCCAGGCGGCAGGCTTCGGCGATCAGAAAACCCGTCTTCTGGGCGATGCGCCGATAGTATTGCTCTTCCGTCTGGTCTACATCGAAGTAGGAGGCGATCTGCGCCAGCTCCCCCTGGCTCATCTCCCGGACCACTTCAGACATGAGCCGGACGACGCGGTTGTTGCCGGTGTCCGCCAGCAGGGTGAACGCCTTGGCGAACAGGTAATCGCCCGTGAGCACCGAGACCTGATTGTTCCAGACGGCGTTGACGGTCGGCCGCCCGCGGCGCAGATCGGCGTTGTCCACCACATCGTCGTGAACCAGGGTGGCCATGTGAATGAGTTCCACCGCCACCGCCACATCGATCACCTGCTTCAGTTCCACGCCGGGGAAGCGGCTCGCCAGAATCACCAGCGCCGGGCGGATGCGCTTGCCGCCCGACCGCAGCAGATGGGTCGAGACCTCTTCCAGCATCGTCTCCTGCGTAGACAAGGCCGCTTCGATCGCGGTCTCCACCTGCCGCAGGTCGTCGGCTATGGTTGAGAAGACGTCGAGCGGCCGTGTCTTGCCGGCGAGCGGTTGCGAACTCACCTGATCACCTGCTCTTTCCGAAGTAGGACGGACTTGATCCGAAAGGAGGAGCCAGCCCCTGCACATCGGGCTTGTGACATCATTCCTATTGTACCATGACGATTGTCAATCGCAAACTCTAAAGACTACGTATTCTGTTCATCCCAGTGACTCGGCCAGGGCCATGAGCTGACGCATGCGGTGTGCGGCGCCCGACTTGCTGACGGGCGGCCGGCACAGTTCCCCCAGTTCCTTCAGGCTGGCGTGCGGATGCGCCAGCCGGAGGGCGGCCAGTTCCTGCAGCGGGGGAGAGACCCGCTCCAGGGCGCCGGCGGCTTTCAGCCGCTCGATGGCCTCCACCTGCCGGGCCGCCGCGTCCACCTGCTTCACCATGTTGGCGACCTCGGCATTCACCTGCCGGTTCACCCGATTCTTCATCTCCTTGACCACGCGCACCTCCTCGTAGCGCAGGAGGGCGTGGTGGGCGCCGATCTGCCCCAGGAAGCGGATGATCTGGTCGGCTTCCTTCACGTAGAGGATCAGCGACTCCCGGCGGGCCGCCATCCGGGCGGAGATGCCGAAACTGAACAGCATCTGGCCCAGGGCGTCGGCCGCCTCCGTGGCCGAGGTGCTGATCTCCAGGTGGTGCTGCTTCTCCGGACCCGCCACCCAGCCGCTGCCCAGGAAGGCGCCGCGCAGGTACGCCCTGCGGCAGTGGTCGTGGGCCAGTTCGGGCCGCTCCGCCCACTCGGTGGGCTGGCCCGCGGCGTCGATGAAGCCCGCCAGCTGCAGGAGCTCCATGGCCGCCGGCTGAGGCGGGATGTGAATGCGGTAGACCAGGTTCTTCCGCAGCTTACGGCGGCGCATGACCATGACCTTGTACTCCACCGCGGAGACGCGCTTCAGCAGCCGGATCGCCTTGCGGGAGACCGGGGCCGAATCGGTGGACAGGGTGAGGGCGACCCGGCCGCGCCCCTGAAGCTCCAGCCGCCCCAGCGCCCGCACCAGCCCCGCCAGCTCCATCCGCTGGCAGCACGGCAGCTCCGGCGTCAGCAGGGCCAGCTCCGCCTTCACCATCGCCGAGAAAGAGACTTCATCCGACAATATCTACGCCTCCCGGGACTGGCCGTACGCCCTGCGCCTGGCGAGGAAGATGCGGCGCCGCTCCTCGGGCGGCAGGATGATGGGCTCCCCCACCTGCCGCGCCAGCAGGTAGATCTGCGCCGCCTCCTCGAGCCCCACCGCCACGGCGTAGGCCCTCTCGAGGTTCTCCGCGACGGCCATGGCTCCGTGGTTCTGGAACAGCACCGCCAAATCCTCGTTGCCCAGCGCGGCCAGGGCGACCTCGGCGAAGGTCTCCGTGCCGCTGGGCGCGTACGGCGCGCAGCGGATCGTCCCGCCCACCAGCCCGGCCAGCTCCGTGGAGATGACCGGAAGCTCCTGCCCGGTGCAGGCGAATGCCGACGCATAGATGGAGTGCGTGTGCACCACCGCGCCCACGTCCGGACGCCGCAGGTAGGTGAGCCGGTGCAGCGGCATTTCCGTGGACGGGCGCCGCCGCGCGTCCACCACGCGGCCGTCCAGGTCCAGAATGCAGATGTCCGCGGGCTCCAGCGCATCGTAGGGCATGCCGCTGGGGGTAATGGCGAACAGGGACGTACCGGGGATGCGGCAGGAGACGTTGCCCGCCGTCAGCCGCACCAGCCCGTCGGCGTGCATGCGGCGCGCGACCGACAGCACCGCCCTGCGCTCTGCCTCGTATCGCACTGTGTCAGCCTCTGCCTCCTCTCCGATGATGAGGGCGCCCCCGCTGATGCGGGCCGGCCTGCCGTGCCACTCCGGCGAGACCGCATCCACGCCCCAGAGCAGCGGCGCATCGCCCACCACCGCCGGCTCGCCGGCGGCCATCACCGCGGGCTGCGTCCGGTCCAGCAGCTCGAGCGCCGAAAAGGCTTGGCCTGCGAGGATGGCGTCCGGGGGGTAGCGGTCGCCGGCCAGCCGGCGCGCCAGCCACCGGGCCGTCTCCTCCAGGGCCCGGGCCCGCTCCTGAAGCTCCTCGCTGCGGGCCATGATGCTCCCCACCAGCCCCGCCGCCTCCACCAGAGCGCTGGGGGCCGCCAGGCCGTGCTGGTCGATCAGCATGGTGACCCGCTGCATGAAGGCCTGGTCCTGCAGCGCTTCCCTGCAGTGCTGCAGGAGCACCCGGCCTCCCAGGGTCGGCTGCCGCTCCATCCAGCCATCCAGGTCGGCAAGGGCGCGGCTGACCGCCTCCCGCAGCCGGCCGATCTCGGCCGGCCGGTCGGCGCAGCTGGCCCGCTCCGGTTTCGCCTCCGCGTCCACCCAGAAGATGCGTCCCTCTGCTTCCCCGGGCCAGACGCCCCGGGCGCTGAAAACCGCCATCTAACGACTCCCCTCCAGGCGGGAACGCTCCCGCAGTCGCTGTCGAAACAGGAAGAACTCCCAGGGGGTGTGGCCCACGTGCGGGCGCCGGGCCAGGAACAGGTGGCCGATCGCCTGGGCCAGCTTCTCCGGGTCATGGCGCACGTAGTCCCCCTCCACCCGCAGGAGATCCCGCGCGACCACCTGCACCCCCAGCCGGTAGGCGGCCGGGTCGATGGCCACGGCCTCCGCGCCCTGCTGCCTGTACCTGTCCCGCAGCTGCGCGGGCACCGCCCGGGTGTTGGCCAGGCAGATGTCCACCAGGCCGTATCCGGCGTGGTCGATCAGGGCTCTGAGGTGGTGTGAGACGCTGAACCCGTCGGTCTCCCCGGGTTCGGTCATGATGTTGCACACATAGATTTTCAGCGCGGGCGACTGCCGGATCGCGTCCGCCACCCCGGGCACCAGCAAGTTCGGGATGATCGAGGTATACAGGCTGCCTGGGCCCAGCACGATCAGCTCGGCCTCCTGGATGGCCGTGAGCACGTCGTCGAGGGCCCTGACCTCTCCCGCGCCGTCGGCCCGGTCCAGGAAGACCCGGCGGATGGAGCTGCCGGCCTTGCCGATCGCCGACTCGCCGGATACCATCCGCCCGTCGGCCAGCTCCGCCCGCAGCAGCACGTGGTCCAGGGTGGACGGCAGCACCCGCCCCCGCACGGCCAGCACCTCGCTGGCCGCCCTGACCGCCTGGTAGAAGTCGCCCGTGGCCTCGGTCATCGCCAGGATGAACAGGTTTCCGAAGGGGTGGCCGGCCAGCCCCTCCCCGTTGGTGAAGCGGTGTTGGAACAGCCGCTCCATCAGCGGCTCGATGTCCGCCAGGGCGATCAGGCAGTTGCGGATGTCGCCCGGCGGCAGGATGCCGAACTCGGTGCGGAGCCGGCCCGAGGAGCCGCCGTCGTCCGCCACGGTGACCACGGCCGAAAGGTTCGCGGTGTACTGCTTCATGCCGCGCAGCAGGGTGGGAATCCCCGTCCCGCCGCCCACGGCGACCACGCGCGGCCCCCGCAGCAGGAGCCGCCGCTCCAGGAACGCGTCGGCCACGCCCTCCTCCCGGGCCGTCAGGGTGGAGAGCACGGAGTTCACCAGCCGGCTGACGCCCACCCAGGTGAGCACCACCCCCAGGGCTGCAGCCGCGACGCCGGCCACAACCGGGCCCGTGTAAAGAACGGCCGCGGTGGCGGCGAGGTTCTCCACCAGCCAGGCGCCCAGAAGGCTGTACACGTTGATTCGCAGGGTCAGCGAGAGACCCACCACCACCAGGGCGACGCCGAGAACGGCGACCAGCAGCCACCGCTTGATGTGGAGCCCCGGCGCAAACCAGCGCAGCATGCGCATCACGGCTGCCCCTCCTCCGCGCGCGCGGCACGGCGGGGCATGTCGCGGTGCTCCACCGAGACCGAGTAACCCCGTTCGCGAATCCAGTCCGCCAGCCGGCGGGCCAGGCAGACGGAGCGGTGCTGCCCGCCGGTGCAGCCGATGGCGATGGTCAGCAGGCTCTTCCCCTCGGCCACGTAATGCGGCAGCAGAAAGCCGATCAGGCTGGTGAGCCGCCGGTAGAACTGCTGCGTCGTGTTCCACTTCATCACGTAGTCCTCCACCGCCGGATCCTCGCCGGTCAGCGGCTGGAGGTCTGGCACGTAATGCGGGTTGGGCAGAAAGCGCACGTCGAACAGCAGGTCGGCGTCCAGCACCGCGCCGTGCTTGAACCCGAACGAGACCACGTTCACGTGGAAGTCGGGGCTCTCCGGGTCCTGGCCGAACCGCTTGTGGAGCTCCTTGCGCAGATCGGCGGGCGTCAGGTTCGTCGTGTCGATGATGAAGGTCGCGAGGCCGCGCAGCTCCTGGAGCAGCTTCCGCTCCCGCTGGATGCCCTCAAGGAGCCGGCCCTGAACCGCCAGCGGATGGCGTCGGCGGGTCTCCTTGTAGCGGCGGACCAGCACCTCGTCGGAGGCGTCCATGAACAGGATCTGGTAGGCCACGCCGATGTCCGCGGTCTGGCGCAGGGCTCCGATGATCTCGTTGAAGAACCGGCCGCCGCGAATGTCAATTCCCAGCGCGAGCCGGCTGACCTTGCCGTCGGTCCGACCGAACAGTTCGGCCAGCTTGGGCATGAGCGACGGGGGCAGGTTGTCGACGCAGAAGAAGCCCAGATCCTCCAGATACTTCAAGGCCTGGGTCTTGCCCGCGCCCGACATCCCGGTCACGATCACCAGGCGTATGGACTGATCCACGCCCATCACCCCCCGACTTTCACCGCCAGCATTCGCCCCCGACCCGCGCTTCTCCTGTCAGGCGCGCGGCATCAGTGGATCTCGCCCCCCTGCGCGGACCAGTCCGCCCAGTCGCTGGGATGCCGCTCCTCACGCCTCTGGCGAGCCTCGCGCCCGCGCGCGCCGTGGCTGGTCCAGTCGGCCCATCCGCCATAATCTAGAAACGGACGCCGCTCCGCCAGCCAGCCCGCGAGATCGCCCCGGTCGCTGTTCACCACCTGCTCCGGGGACACGCCGGCCGCCGCGAGCAGGGCAGCCGCCGCGCCGAAGTCGCCCACCTCCTCCGGCCTGCGGGCCCCCGACGTGACGGCGAACCGCACGCCCAGGCGCGCAGCCTGCCGCAGGAAGGCAGCCGACGGACGGGGCCTCCGGGCGCATACCTCCAGGACCGCGCCCCGGTCCCGGCACGCGCGGGCCAGCTCCGCCGGGTCAACCTCCAGGTGCCCCGGTAGGGCGATGAGGTCAATGTCGTTTCGGTACACGGCCGCGACCACGGCATCGGTCAGCGCCCGGCGCAGACCGGGGCGGTACCGGGGGATCCAGCGCTGCACCGCCGGCGCCAACTGCGGCGTGGCCACCGCCAGCACCAGGTCGTGCCCGCGCCGCACGGCGCGGGGCGCACTCAGTTCGCCCTCCGGCGATGTGATGCGGCAGGCGGCGCCCGACAGCACCCGCATGGTGGGCGTGCGCGGGTCGATCGCCCGGACGGACTCAAGAACCGGCTTCAGGGTCCTGGAATCGGGTGCGAACAGCGCCACGGCCTCCAGCCCGCGGGCCAGGGCTGCGCTCACCTGCGCCTCCACGCAGTCGGAGGCCTGACCGGTCCGCACCCGGGTGTGGAGATCTGCAATGATCCTCAACGCGCGTCCCTCCCTTGCAGCCGCTAGTATTCCCGGCAGGAATTGAGCATCCGATCGCCAAACCTTCCGAACAGGGAGAGTTACCGGTGGCGCTCCGCACGGGAGGTGAAAGGCCGTGGGAGGTCATCCGAGGCAGCCCATGACCGAGCGCGAGCTGCGCAGTCTCGACCTGAAGGAGTTTCTCGCGCTGGTGGAAGCCGACATCCGGGAGCTGGACCGGCGGCGGCTGCTCAGGCAGAAGCTGCCGTCGCTGCCGCTCCACCCCGTGTCATGCTGCGGCAAGCGGCTGGGCGCGTTCCCGCCCGCCGCGCGCGTGCGCTGCCCCTTCTGCGGCGCCTGGATCGCCCCCGGCACAGACGACGCGCCCCCCACCGCGAGCCCGGGCCGCGACTAGCTCGCAGCCCACCGCCCACAGCCAAGAAGGGCAGGCCAAAAAGCCTGCCCCTTTTCTTTGGCCTGCCCCTTTTTCCGCGCCTCAGCGCCACACGGAGGTCGCGGCGCCGATCAGTCCGGCATCGTTGCCCAGGGCCGCCTGTACCACCCGGACGACGCCGGCGGGGCCCGGCATCGCCTGTTCGGCGATCACTCGGCGCATGGGCTCCAGCAGAAAATCGCCGGCGTACGCGCCGCCACCGCCCACCACGATCAGGGCCGGGTTGAGCGCGCTGATCAGCATGGCCGACGCCTGCCCCAGGTACTCCCCGGCCCGCCGCAAGATTTCAGCCGCAGCGGCGTCGCCCTCCCGGGCGGCGGTGATGACCGCCCGGGCATCGACCTGGCCGCCCTGCGCGGCGGCGATGCGCGCCACGGCGGGCGAGCGGCCGGCCGCGACGGCCTCCTGACCTGCGCGCCCCATGGCCGCGGCCGAGGCGACGGTCTCGAGGCAGCCCGACAGCCCGCAGGAGCAGGGCGGCCCATCCGGCATCACCCGGATGTGGCCCAGCTCTCCGGCCCAGCCGCTTGCCCCGCTGTAGAGGCGCCCGCCCAGAATGAGGGCGCCGCCCACGCCTGTGCCCAGCGTGAAGAGGATGACATCGTCGCAGCCCCGGGCCGCGCCGCACCACTGCTCGCCCCAGGCGGCGCAGTTCGCGTCGTTCTCCAGCCGCACGGGCACCCCCAGCCGCCGGCTCAGCAGCCGACCCAGGGGCACTTCCTTCCAGCCCAGGTTGCCCGAACTGCGCACCAGGCCGCGCGCGGCATCGCAGATCCCCGGGGTGCCCACGCCCACGCCGTCCAGGTCTGAAAGCTCCCGGCCGCAGGCGTGCAGAGCGTCCATCACCGCAAGGGCGATCCGCTCCACGACCCCTTCGGGGCCCGTCTCGGCCTCGGTGGCCCGGGAGGCCCGGGCCAGAATCTCCCCGGCGCGGTTCACCACGCCGACCTTGATCGCCGTCCCACCCAGGTCGATCCCCAAAGCCAGCCCGGTGCCAGCCGGCATGGCGGTGCCTCCTTTCGCGCCGGCGCTACTGCCGGCGCTGCTCGCGCATGAGCAGCCATACGCCGAGCCCCACCGCCAGAATGCCGAAGGTGAAGCCGTTCAGCGCACGCTGCACCACCACGTAGTTCGCCTTGAAGAGCCACCTCAGCAGGTCGGTCGAGATCACGCGCCAGAGCGCGAGCGCGCCCAGCACGATCAGGGCGATGCCCGCGTGGCGCTGGCCGAACTGTTGCGGCAGGGCTCTTACGTCGAAAAAGCCGCGGTCCTCCACCTCGAGGCCCTGGCTCAGCCGCAGGTGAATCTCGCGGGCGTCAAAGATGCTGAAGAAGATCGCGGCCGGAATGTACAGGCCCAGCAGACCGGGGAACGCCAGGTTGAGGATCATGCCGCCCACGAGGGTGACCAGGAAGAACTGCATGCCCCGGTTGAAAAATCCCATATAGAAATGGCCAACGCCCGGCGCGATGGAGAGCACGAAGCGCACGAACCCGCTGATCTCGCGCACGGGCTGCTGCATCCGCGCCGCCAGGCAGTGCTTGCAGAACGGCTGCCCGTTCAGGTCCACCAGGCACTCCGCGCACACCGGCCGGCCACAGTTGCTGCAGATCCCCCGAACCTCCCGTTCGGGGTGGTAGGCGCAACTCATCGGTGTCGCCTCCTACGAATCGCTATACTAAGGCCGTCAGCGCGTACCACATGCTCAGCAGCCGGTCGGAGACGGGCCCCGCCCAGGCCTCGATGGCAGCCCAGTAGGCCTGCCCCTTGGCGGTCCACACCGCCAGACGGTCGGTGGCCTGGCTCCAGAGGAAAAACCGGTTGCCCAGCGAAACTACCACAAGAGTGGCGGCGAGCGCGTAGGCGACGCTGGCGTACTGGTGAATCGACCAGTGCCCGCGCAGCCAGGGCCAGAGGAAGGCGAAAGGCCGCGGCCGTTCCGCCTCCACCCGCGCCATCACCCGCTCGGTGAAGTCGTCGGGCAGGGGCGGCGGCTCGGTCAGCACCATCCGCGCCAGTTCCGGATCGGCCAGATCGCTGAGCAGCTCCCGGCCTTCCACCAGGTAGCGGCACTCAGCGCAGCCCTCGAGGTGCGCGTCGAAGTCCGCCCGCTCTGCCCCCGTCAGCTCTTCAGCCCAGTACGCCTCCAGTCGCAGGAGCACATCGCTGCACTTCAACGCGCTCACCTCCTTCCAAGCTGGTCAGCATCCGTTTCAGGTTCGCCCTGGCCCGGTACAGGCGGGTTTCCACCGTGCGCACCGGTATCCCGAGCCTGTCGGCGATCTGCTGGTAGCTCAGATGGTAGAAGTGATAGAGCAGCACGACCTCTTTGTAGTCCGGCGAAAGCCGGTCGATCGCCGCCCGCAGGTTTCGGCGCCGTTCCTCCCGCAGGGTGAGTTCCTCCGGCCCGGCCTCGGGGCTGGGCAGGTCAGGCATCCGCTGCTCCTCCTGACCCGGCGGCGGTTCCAGCGGCACGGTGAGCGGACGGCGCTTCCGGGCCCGCAGCCAGTCGAAGGCCATGTTGAGGGTGACCCGGTGGAGCCAGGTGGTGAAGGCGGCATCGCCGCGGTAGCTCCCCAGGTTGCGGAAGACCTTGACGAAGACCTCCTGCGCCAGATCCTGCGCATCGGCGGCGTCGCCAACCACCTGATAAAGGGTGCGGTAAACACGCCCCTTGTGCCGGTTCACAAGGGCCGCGAAGGCATCCATATCCCCCTGTTGCGCCGCGAAAGCCAGAGTTTCGTCACGGGGAGACAAGATTTTCCACACACCTCTCAGGGGTTCTCGCGCGTTAGACGCACCAAACGCGTGCGTTCCCTTCAACAAGTTTTCATTCTCAATTCATCTGGTAAGCGGAGGATAGACGCGTGACCACAAGACAACAGGTGGCCCTGGTCCGGGTTCTCGCCTTTTACCTGACGGCGCTCGTCCTGCTGCTGTTCGCAGGCGGTGCGCTCCAGTACTCGCTCGGCCTCACAGGGGTGGTCCTCTCCCAGCTCCTCATCTTCGTCGCCCTGCCGATCGTCTTCACCCTCGCGGTGGAAAAGCGGCCTCTCCGCCCCTTCCTCCGCCTGCGCATGCTCTCGCCTGGGGGCTTCGGCCGGGCGGTGCTGCTGGGCGTGGTCGGCTGGCTGGCCGCCCAGCTGATGGGCGCCGTGCTGGTGCTGCTGGTGCAGCGCCTGGGCGGCGAGATGCCCCAGACCTACCAGATCCTCCTGGACGCCGGCTCCTGGCTTGCGCTGCTGGTCGGGGCCCTGGTGCCGGCCATCTGCGAGGAGCTCTCCTTCCGGGGATACGTGCTCGGCGCCCTGCGCACCCTGGGCCCCACCGCCGCGGTCGTCCTGACCGGCCTGCTTTTCGGCGCGCTCCATCTCAGCATCGTCCGGCTGATCCCCCTGACCCTGCTGGGCATGCTGTGGGCCCTGGCGGTGCAGCGCTCGGGCTCGATCCTGCCCGGCATGATCATGCACCTGATCAACAACGGCATCGCCCTGCTTCTGACATTCTTCGTGCAGGACCAGGCAACTCCTGCCGAACTGCAGGGGCTTGAGATGCTTCCCGATACGGCCGTCTGGACGTCGATGGTCATGCTGACCCTCATGGCGGCGGGGCTCTCGGCCGTCGCCTACTTCCTGGCCGCCGGGTTCAGCCCCCGCCACCTGGCCCGCCCTGCGGAGTTCGAGGTGGAGCTGGACTGGCAGGCCGAGGGACAGACGGAGCAGGGGCCCCACCTGGAGAGCCTGGCCTTCGAGGGCGACGCCGAACTGCAGCGGCTCGCCGGCGAATTGGCCGTCCTGCGCCTGCGCCGGCGCCGTCTGCTGAGCGCAGCCTCGTGGCTCACGGGCGGGCTGACCCTGGGCATCTACCTGTGGGCAGCCATGCAGGAGCTGGCCATGGTGTTCGGCTGACTCAGGGCAGCCGGGCGACGGCGGTGGTGCCGTCGAACCGCAGCGCATCGCGCGCCATGATCCGGGCGGGGGGCGGCAGCTGGTCCGGCGCCACCCATGCGTACGCCTCGTGTTCGTGGGAGAGCCGGATCGGCTGCCCCTCCAGCCGGCAGCGAAACACCCCGACGTAGGCGGCCGACCGTTCCACGTAGTACATACCCGTCAGGGCTTCCACCACAACATCCACACCCAGCTCTTCCCGGCACTCACGGCGGACGCCCTCGTCCAGGTGCTCGCCGGCCCCCAGCCCGCCGCCGGGCAGCATCCACACGTCTGCGTAGCGCGACCGCAGCACCAGCACGCGCCCGGCATCGTCCGGGATCACCGCGTGGGCGGCCACCTTGCGGGGATTCAGCTTCAGGAAGAGGTCGTAACCGACCGCGAGCGCAGTGCGCAAAGCCGCTGCCAATCTCATGCAGGCCCCTCCACCATGCTCTTGTACCCATCATACACCGAAAGGCGCCCCTCCGCTTCCCCCGGCTTATGTCATCACCCGCCCGCGGGGCATAGCATGGGAGTGGAGGTGTGCAGCATGCCTTATCGGCTGATGCGTGCAGTCGAGCCCATCGTTGCCCACGGACTGCGGGAGCTGCGGATGGAAGGTGCGAACCGTGAACATACGCTGCGCGAGGTCGCGCTGATGGGCGCCCTGGTGGGCATGGGGATGCCCGCCTCGCAGGCCATCCGGCTCGTGGAAGCCATGGAGCCGCAACTGCTGGGCATGCCGCGGGGCGAGGCCCGCGAGCCGGAGCACGCCGGTTACGGCGGCTATCCGGGCCAGGGCGGCTGGGGAAAGGGCTTCCCGGGGATGGGCTTTCCCGGAATGGGCTTCCCGGGCATGGGTTACCCCGGCATGGGCTATCCCGGAATGGGCGGCTGGGGAAAGGACGGTTTCGGCAAGGGCATGATGATGGGGCCGTGGGGCAAGATGCCGGGCGGTGCGCCCATGGGCTGGCCGCAGGACGGCCAGGATTATATGCAGGGCACGCAGCCCCAGCAGTGAGTCCCGGCCCCATTGAGGGGGGTTCGCCGCGGCACGGGCCGCAGCGAACCCCCCCAGTTTTTCCCTTAGTCCGGCCTATTCGACGGAGATCGAGCCCAGCCCGGTGCGCACGCGGATATCGACCTTCTGCTCGGCCTGGTCGTAGCCCTCGCTGTGGGCGATGACGTGCTTGTAGCCGAGGTTCCGCTCATCCAGTTCGTACACCATGTCGGAGCGGCTCACCGAGACGCTGCCCATTCCGGTGTGCGCGTCGATGAAGACGCCCACCGCCCGGCTCAGCCGTCCGGTGTCGATGGCGGCCGAGCCGTTGCCGGTCTTCAGCTGCATCCGCTCGGAGCGGCGGCCCATGGGGATCGCCCGCAGCGAGCCGTTGCCCGTGGTGGCCTCCAGGTCGGCCACGTCGCCGTCCACCTCCACCGAGCCGTTGCCCGACTTCAGGTAGAGGCGGTCGGCCGTCACGCCAAGCACGGTGATGCGGCCGTTGCCGCTCTTCGCGCTGCCCTCGGAGAGCGCGATCCCCTCGAGCCGGATGTGCCCGTTGCCCGTGCGCGTGTCCACGTGATAGGTATGCTCCCTGGGCAGGAACAGCGTGACGTGCACACCGACGTCCGTCCAGTCGAAGCGCCGGTCGGTCTCCAGGTGAAAGCCCGTCTCCGTGGCCGTCACCCTGTAGGCCTCCTCCGCCCGCCGACGGGCATCGTCCTCGCTGGCCCCCCGGGCCTTCACGAGGATCTGCGCCTTGTACCCCGGTTCGTCCCAGCCCCTCAGCTCCACGTGGCCGTTGCCGCTGAAGATCTTCAGCGGCACCCGGTCCGCAGTGAAGACCCCGCTGATCTCGGTGGGAAACTCGTACCGCTGCCCTTTGAAGTCGGTGAGCGCCCCCGTCACCCGCTCCACGACCTCCTCGAACAGGCTGGAGAGGCCGGAGGCCAGCGTCGCGGATGTCCCGCTGCGCCGGGACCCGGGCGGCGGGGAGGTTTCGGCGAAGGACTCCTCCTCCCGCTGTCCCTCCAGGGCCCGAAGCAGTTCCGCGCCCTCGGCGGCGGTAATCTTCTTATCTGCCACCATCTGCAGGATGAGCAGGCGTTCCTCCTGGGACATTCAATCAACCCTCCTCGTCTTCTCTTCCCTCTGGTCGCTGAGCTTCACGGTCACCCTGGCTGTCCTGCCCCTGGCCATGTCCAGCGAGTCGGCCAGGCGGCGAATCTGCCGGTAGGGCTCCCGCCGCTCCTGCTGCGCCAGCTTCTCCTCCACGGTCCGCACGGCCTCGTCGAGCGCGCGGTCGGCCTCCTCCAGGGACTGCCGCACCAGTTCACTCAGCCGCGCCCCCAGGTCGGCCCGCTCCGCCCGGGGGGCTGCCGTTCCGGCCGGGTCCGCCTGCGGTTCTCCGGCAGGGGCAGCGGTCTCCTCCAGGGCCCGGAGCAGGATGTCGGCCTCCTCGACCGAGATCTTGCCGCCGGCCAGCATCTGCAGGATCATCAGCCGTTCTTCGTTCACCGCTGCCACCCCCTCACAGGCTCTTCAGCGCCGCCACCGCTTCCTCGGCGGTGATCTCGCCGCGGTTCAGCCGGTCGAGCAGTTCCTTGCGCCGGGCCTGCTTCGCCCTGGCCTCCTCCTCCGCCGCGCTGCGGTCCACCCGGTAGCCCAGGGCCTCCAGCACCGCGTCGAGCCGGGCGCGCACCGTCGGGTACGACATGGAGAGCTCCCGTTCGACCTCCTTGATGTTCCCCCGGGCCCGCAGGAAGGTGATCACGAACTCCTGCTGCTCCGGCGTGAGCCGGGCGAACGGCGTCGCGTCGAACCGGCCCTCCAGCTTCGTGGCACAGTGGCCGCACTCCAGGCGCGTCACGGTCAGTTCCCCGCTGCAGACCGGGCACTGACTGGGCATTCGCCAGTTCCTCAACCCCATCACCTCACCCTTTCGTCAGTGCGATCCCTAAGTTAAAGCTGACCCTTAACTTTCCTAAAGCACCACCTTTACGTTGATGATATCCGCGAACCCTCATTCGTGTCAAGGCTGTTTATCAATGTTTTTGAGGGTCGTGTTTAACATTCGTGAAGGGCGACCTCAACAAGCCGGTACATACCTGTGCAGAATTCCGGGTCGTCCAAAGGATATCAGAGCTGGACGACGCAGAAAGGGAGGCGGTCAGGCTGCGGCGCGCACACGGGGCGATCCTCCTGCTGATCTGGGCTGTGCTGCTCCTGGGCGGCGCCTTCCGGCCGGCGGGCGCTGCACCGGAGGGGCCGCCGCGCCCCGCCGTCGGCCACCGGGCCCCGGCGCTGGAGCTGGCGGACCTCAGCGGCCGGCCGGTCAGCCTGGCCGACTATCAGGGCCGGGCGGTCTTCCTCAACTTCTGGGCCTCCTGGTGCGGGCCGTGCCGCGCCGAAATGCCGGAGATCGAGCGGCTCGCGGCGTCGCTCCCACCCGGAACCGCCCTCCTCACGGTCAACCTCACGGCCCGGGAGGCCAGCCCTTCGGCGCCGCTGGCCTACCTGGCCGAGCACGGGTACAGCTTCCCCGTCCTGCTGGACCCCGCAGACGAGGCCGGCGCCCGCTTCCAGGTGGCCTCCATGCCCACGAGCCTGTTCATCAGTCCTGAGGGCGTGATCACCGCCCGCGTGGCGGGGCCGCTGTCCTACCGGGCGATGCAGGAGTACCTGGCGGCAGCGGCTGCAAACCCGGCTGCCCCCCAGACCGGGCGCGGCCTGGGCAGCCTGCTGCCCGAGGCGGTCAGCCTCGGCCCGGCCGTCCTGCCCACGCGGGCGGTGTTCTGGCTGGCCGGCCTCCTGCTGGCCTACGTGCTGGCGGGACGCGCGGGGCCCGTGCCCGCAGTCGCGGAGTCCGCCCGCGACTTGGTGCTCAACCTGGCCGTCGGCGGCGCCTTCGGCGCGAAGCTGCTCTACGTGCTGCTGGATCCCAGCGCCTACGTGCGCAGCCCCGCGCTCCTGCTCACCTTCCCCTACGGCGCCCTGGCGCTGCCGGGCGCCCTGGCCGGCGGCCTGGCGCTGGGCCTCTGGGGGCTGCGCCGTGTGCCGGACTGGCTGCAGGTGTGGGATCGCACCCTGCCCGCTCTGCTGCTCGGCGTCGGGGTCGCCGCCCTGGGCTCGCCCGCGCCGTCCGAGTGGGCCCTGGGGCCGGCCCTCCTGGCTGCGGGGCTGCTGAGCCTCCTCGCCCAGACCCGTTCCGCCCCTGCTGCGGGGCAGGGGACGGTCACCGCCCTGCTGCTGGGCGCCCTCGCCGTGGCCCTTGCCGACCTGGCCCGCCCGTCGGGCGCGCCGGCCGGCGTGACCGCGGTGCAGCTGGCCGCCGCGCTGGCGGCCACGCTGGCCTGGCTCTGGTGGCGGCGGCGGGAGAAGGTCCCATAAAGCCGGAAAGAAGGGGAGCGTTCCCCTTCTTTCTTCATCTCATGGCTCCTGTTGTCAGGGCAGGACCACAAACTCGTAACCCTCGGCCCGGAGCGCCTCGATGATCAGCGGCACGGCCTCGGCGGTGTGCTTCATGGTGTCGTGCGCCAGGATGACCGAGCCCGGGTGGAGCTGATCCAGCACGTCGGCGACCACCTGGTTCGGGTCCTTATACCCGTCCACGACGCCCTCCCAGTCGAGCGAGCCGTTGCTCCAGTTGATCAGCTCCAGCCCCAGTTCGTCCAGGGTGGCGAGCAGCGTGTCGTTGTAGGCGCCGAAGGGCGGGCGGAAATACCTCGGCCGCTCGCCGGTCACCTCGGTGATCAGGTCGATCAGCGGCTGGATCTCTTCGATCTGCTCCTCGCGGCTCAGCTCGGTCATGTTGGGGTGGGTCATGGTGTGGATGCCGAGCAGGTGCCCTTCCTCGTGGATGCGCTTCAACAGCTCGGGGTGCTCCGCGGCGCCGTAGCCGGTGATGAAGAAGACCGCCTTCACGCCGGCCTCCTTCAGCCGGTCCAGCACCTCGGGCGTGTAGTTCGAGGGGCCGTCGTCAAAGGTGAGCATGGCCACTTTCTGCTGGACCGACGGGTCGCTGGGCACCAGCGGGTAGCCGATGCCGCTCGGCTTCCAGGTGACCGCAGGCAGCCCGGGATCGGTCGGGTGGTCGCCGGCCGCACCGCCGGGCTCGGCATCGGTCGGGTCGGCCGGGTCGGGCCAGGCGGCCGGATCAGCCGGATCGGCAGGGTCCTCCGGGTCTGCGGGATCCGCCTCTCCGCCGGGCTCCTCGGCCCCGGAGCCGGGGTCCGGCTGCGGATCGTCTGCCGGATCCGTGGAGGCAGGCGGCGTTGAACCGGGCGGGGTCTGGTTTGAGGCGGCGCCGCCGCAGCCGGCCAGCAGGACGGAGACAAACAGTGCCATGGCAACCCAGCGCTTATTCATCGTCATTCATACCCTTTCATCAGTAGAGTGTAGCAGTAGCGAATGCGGCGCCGCTCAGCGCATCGGGCCGCCCAGGGCCTCCTTCACCCGCTCCGCCAGCTCCCGGTTCAGGCCCGGAACCTGCGCCACCTCCTCCACCGTGGCCTCCCGGATGGCCTTCAGCGAGCCGAAATGCTGGAGAAGGGCCTTCTTTCGCTTGGGCCCGATGCCCGGCACCTCGTCGAGCCGGCTCTGCGTGCTCGCCCGTCGGTGAAGCTTGCGGTGATAGGTGATGGCGAAGCGGTGCGCCTCGTCCCGGAGACGCTGCAGCAGGAAGAGCGCCTGCGAACCCCGGGGCAGTTCGATCCAGCCCGGGCGGTCCTCCGCGCAGAGCCGCTCCTCCGCCTCGGCCAGACCGAAGGTGGGAATGTGGTCGACGCCCAGATCGCGCATCACAGCCCGGACGTAGGAGAGCTGGCCCTTGCCGCCGTCAATGATCAGCAGATCGGGAAAGTCGGCGAACTTGCCGCCGTACGCCGACCCGCCCTCAGCCACCCGACTCTCCTCCAGGTCCCTCACGCGCCCCTCGACCTGCGCGGCCCGCTCGGCGAGCCCCCGGCGGAAGCGGCGCGTGACGGCCTCGGCCATGTTGGCGAAGTCGTTGTTCTGGTCGACCTTCATCTTGAACCGCCGGTAGTCCGCCTTCTTGGGCTTGCCGCCCTCGAAGACCACCATGGCGGCCACAACCTGGGAGCCCTGCACGTGCGACACGTCGAAGCACTCGATGCGGTGGGGCAGCCGCGGCAGGTCCAGGGCCTCCTGCAGCTCGTGCAGCGCGCCCTCGGTCGCGGCCAGCTCCAGCTCACGCTGCTGTTTGCGCTCGGCCATGGCCTCCTGCGCGTTCTGCTCCACCATCTCCACCAGCCCGCGCTTTTCACCCCGCTTCGGGCGGCGCAGCACCACCCGCGAGCCCCGTTTGGCCGAGAGCCACTCCGTGATCACGTCGGCCTCCGGAATCTCCTCGCTGACCAGAATCTCCTTCGGCACGAAGTCCGTCTGGCTGTAATGCTGCTGGATGAAGGCGGCGAGGATCTCGCCTCCCGTCATCTCATCGGCTCCCGACATGATGAACTGATCGCGCCCCACCAGCTTCCCCTGCCGGACGAAGAAGACCTGCACGCCGGCCTCGTCGTACAGCCGTGCATAGGCGATGGCGTCCAGGTCCACCATGGTGTGCGCGATGATCTTCTGCTTCTCGGTCACCTTCTCGATGGCCCTGATCTGGTCGCGCAACTCGGCGGCCCGCTCGAACTCCAGCCGCTCCGCCGCCTGCTCCATGCGGGCGTGAAGGCGGGCCACCACGTCCTGCGTGCGGCCCTCCAGGAAGGCCTGCAGGTCGCGCACCGCCTCGGCATACGCCTCGTGGCGGTCGAAGTCAGGCAGGCACGGGGCCAGGCAGCGGCCGATGTGGTACTGCAGGCACCCCCGCGGATACCGGGCGGGGTCACTGCAGGTGCGCAGCGGAAACAGCCGGCGGGCCAGCTTCATCGTCTCCCACATGGCCTGGCTGCTGGTGTAGGGGCCGAAGTAGCGGGAGCCGTCCTTCTTCATCGAGCGGGCCACCACCAGCCGCGGCCACTCTTCGGTCAGGGTCAGGCGCAGATAGGGGTAGTGCTTGTCATCCCGCAGGCGGATGTTGAACTTGGGCTTGTGCTTCTTAATCAGGTTAGACTCCAGAACCAGCGCCTCAGTTTCCGTATCCGTCACGATGTGCTCGATCTCCACAATCTGGCTGACCATCACGAGCACCTTGGCCGTCAGGTTGCGGGACGACTGGAAATACTGGCGCACACGGTTCTTCAGGTTCCGTGCCTTTCCCACATAGATGATGCGGCCGGAGGCATCCTTGAACAGGTAGCAGCCCGGCCGGTCCGGCAGCAGCTTGATCTGCTCCTCCAGGCCCAAGCGCACTCACCTCCCCTGTCCCTATAGTTTAGCATCCGCCGCCACAGAAAAGGCCCCGCCGGAGCGGGGCGACCGGATCCAACTCAGCGCAGGAGCGTGATCTCCTGCGACGACCAGCGCAGGTCGGTCACAGCCGGCCGGCCGGCCTCTGACCGTGCCACCGGGACCACCACGGCGACCCAGGTGCGGTCGATGTCCGCCCAGCGCCCCGGCGAGAGGGCCACCTGGCGCACAGCGGGCCGGGCCGGCGCGATCACGAACCAGAGGGCGCCCACCGCGAGGGCAGCGACCACCACCTGGCGGAGGCCGAAGGCGCGACGGCGGGCCGCACGCGCTGTCCGCCCCAGCCGGTCACGATCCAGTTCCCGCTCGATGCGCTCCCACAAATCCGGCGGCGGCACCACACGCGCCGCCTCCGAACGCAAGACATCCCGAATCGTCCGTTCGTTGACGCGCATGGTCTCACTCCTCGCAGGGCACAAGCGACGTCTTCGACAGGCGGTGGTAGGACAGGGCGATCAGGTCCGGCCTGCCCATCTGGCGCGCCATCTGGTGGCGCAGCAGTTCCCGCGCCCGGTGCAGCCGCGACTTCACCGTACCGGGCGGGCAGCCGATCACGGCCGCGATCTCGGTATCGGAGAACTCGTGAAAGTACTTCAGAACGATCACAGACCGGTGGACGGGGTCCAAGCGGCCGATCGCGACATGCAGAAGGTGGCGCTCCTCACTGTCGAGCACGGCCTCTTCCGGCTGCCAGGCGCGCTCGACCCGGTCGCGCTGATGCTCCTGGCTCGCGCCCGGCGCAGGGTCCAGCTCTTCCTTGATCTTGCGCCGGCGCAGAAGGGTGATCGCCTCGTTCACGGCGACTCGGTAGAGCCAGGACTTGAAGCTCGACCGAAACTGAAACTTGGCGATGGAGCGGAAGACCTTCAGGAAGGTCTCCTGCACCACGTCCTGCGCCAGGGTCGAGTCCCGCACCACTAGGTAGGCGAAGCGAAACACATCGTCGCGGTAGAAGGTGAACAGCTCCTCGAACGCCTCTCGATCTCCCGTCTGGCAACGCTCAATCAAATCCAGTTCCGCGTCAAGCACGGGCTCCAACTCAGCGATGGCCGCTCACCTCCCCGTCACGTACACATATAACTTACTATACCACGATACTTCCTATGTCCGAAAGGCCCCGGCGCGGAAAGAGGTTGTTCCTAGTTCTCCGCGCCAGAGCCTTTTTCCTGCTAGTGCTGCAGTTCGTAACGCCCGTCCACCCACTCGAAGAAGTAGACACGCGCCGCCTGGTTCTCCCCCGTGGCCGGATCGAAGCTGATCCGCGTCGACCAGCCCTTCAGCCCCCGGGTCGCCCGCACCCGCTCGGCCAGCTCGGCCCGGTCCGGCACCTGGCCCGGATGCGCCTCGCCGTAGCTCACCAGCGCTTCCAGAATGACCCGTGCCGCATCGTACCCGAACATGCCGTAGCCGCGCGTCGGCTTGCCCAGAATGGCCTCGAAGTGGCGCATGAACCGGGCGTCGTTCCCCTGGGTGAAGTGGGCGAAGTAGATGTCCCGCCAGCCGGAGCCTTCCGTCCTCTCGAACGCGGGGTTGTAGAGTTCGACGCCGCCGATGACGGGCAGGTCAACGCCCGCCTGGCGCAGGGCCGTTACCGCCTGGTAGCCGGTCTGGCTGTTGCCGGCGTAGAAGAGCGCGTCGGGCGCGTACGCCCTCACGGCTGCCGCCAGGGCGGAACCGTTCACCTGACCGGACACGACGACGCGGCCCGCGACCGGAAGGCCCATGATCTCCGCCGCGGTGGTGAACGAGGCCGCCCGCCGCTCGGCCTCCTCGCTGCCGTCAAGCAGCAGCAGGATGGCGCCGACATTCAGCCTGGCCCTGGCAAAGGCCGCCGCGGCCGAATCGAGCCGGGCCTGGTGCGCCACCAGCCGGTTGACGTGCGGCCAGCCGGCCTGCAGCAGGTCCTCCGCACGGGCCGTGGGCGCGACCAGCACGAGCCCGCTCTCGCTCAGCGCCTCCGCCAGCGCCCGGGTGGCCTCGCTGGTGAAGCTGCCCACCACCCCGATCACGCCCGGATCGTACGCCAGGCTCCGGGCATGTTCGGCGGCCACCTCAGGCTGCCCCTGGTCGTCGTACCGGGCCAGCGACACCTGGTAGCCGGCCTTCAGCAGGTCGGCCTCCATGTCCCGCAGCGCCAGTTCGACGCCGCTGGCCAGGTCGATGCCCCAGGCGCCGTGGGCGCCTGACAGCGGGGCCACCGCCGCCAGGACCACCGGCGTCGCGTCGCCCGCGGGCACCTCGCCGCACCCGGAAGGCAGCGGCTGCTGCGCCCACTGGGCGATGAGCCGGGCGACCTCGCCGGCGATGGGAATCGCGTAACCCAGGCCGTTATCGGACCCGGCGGTGACGATCCCGACCACCTCGCCGGTCGCGGGATCCAGCAGCGGGCCGCCGCTGGAGCCGTGCGTCACCTCGGCCCCCCGGAAGACCACCAGATCGGCGTAGTAGCGCCCCTCGATGCGACGGGCGTGGCCCGTCTCGACGACCTCCGCCGGCAGCACGGACTTGCTCGGGCTGCCCTTCGTGCGCCCCCAGGCGTAGACCGGCTCGCCGGCCTTCACACTCCGGTCGGAAAGCGAAAGGACATCGGGCCACCTGGCCATGGTCGGCACCGTGATCAGGGCGACGTCGCGGTTGCGGTCGGACCCCGCCACGCTGCCCTGGTGCGTGGTGCCGTTGTCGTCGATGACGGTCACGCACTCCCGGTGCCCCTCGACCACGTGCGCGTTGGTCACGATGTGGCCCCCGGTGTCGATGATGAATCCGGTGCCCACGCGGCTGCCCTGCTCGCCGCGCACGTGAATCGTCACGGTGGAGCGCAGGTAGCGCTCCAGCGGGGCCGACGGCTGCTCGCCCTGCGGCTGCTCCGGCTCGGGCCCGCCGGGCGTGCGGTTCGGGTCGGCCGGCTCGGCCGGCGCCGCCTCCTGCGGGTTCCAGGGCCACCGGCCCGCGTGCACGCGGAAGCCGCCCAGCACCCCGGTACCGAAGAATGCGATCAGCACCGCCGCAAAGACCCACACCGCCACCCGGCCGGCGGTCCGGCCGCGCCGCCGCGCGGGCGCGCCGGCCGCCGCCGCCTTCAGCGGCGTGCCGCAGCTGTCGCAGTAGTTGGCGGACGACGAGACGGCCGCTCCGCAGTACGGGCACCTGCTGGAGTTCTTCACCAGTCCTCTCTCCTGTCTGCCGCTGGGCGCGGCCCCTCAATCAGTTCGAGCCGAAGGCCGGCCCCACCTGCCGCTCAGTCGGTTCCCGCTGCGGCCTCCAGCGGCGCGCCGGCCCGCTGCCGCGCCATGTGCCGCTTCAGGAAGATGCCGGTGTAACTGTCGGGGTTCTCGCACACGGCCTCCGGGGTGCCCTCGGCCACCACGCGGCCGCCGCGTTCGCCCCCCTCCGGACCCAGGTCGATGATCCAGTCCGCCTGCTTCACCACGTCCAGGTTGTGCTCGATGATCAGCACCGTGTTGCCGGCATCCACCAGCCGCTGCAGCACTTCCAGCAGCCGGTGCACGTCGGCGGTGTGCAGACCGGTGGTGGGCTCGTCCAGGATGTAGATCGTGCGGCCGGTCGCGCGCCGGGAAAGCTCGGTGGCCAGCTTCACCCGCTGGGCCTCGCCGCCGGAAAGGGTGGTGGCCGGCTGGCCCAGCCTGATGTAGCCGAGCCCCACGTCCTGCAGGGTCTGCATCTTCCGGTAGATGCGGGGCAGCGGCCGGAAGAACTCCACCGCCTCGTCGACCGTCATGTTCAGGATGTCGGCGATGGTCTTCCCCTTGTAGCGCACCTCCAGCGTCTCCCGGTTGTACCGCGCGCCCTTGCAGACCTCGCAGGGCACGTAGACATCGGGCAGGAAGTGCATCTCGATCTTGATGATGCCGTCGCCCTTGCAGGCCTCGCAGCGGCCGCCCCGTACGTTGAAGGAGAAGCGGCCCGGCTTGTAGCCCCGCATCTTCGCCTCCGGGGTCTGCGCCATCAGCTCGCGAATCAGGTCGAAGACCCCGGTGTAGGTGGCCGGGTTCGACCGGGGCGTGCGGCCGATGGGCGACTGGTCGATCTCAATCACCTTGTCCAGGTGCTCCAGCCCTTCCACCGCCCGGTGCCTGCCGGGCCTGGTGCGGGCGCGGTTCAGGTCGGCCGCCAGCCGCTTGTAGAGGATCTCGTTGACCAGGGTCGACTTGCCGGAACCCGACACGCCGGTCACCACGGTGAGGGTGCCCAGGGGGATCCGCACGGTGATGTCCTTCAGGTTGTTCTCCGCGGCCCCGTGCACGACCAGCCACTTGTCGTTGGGCTTTCGCCGCTCCGCCGGAATCGGGATCTGCCGCCGGCCGGAGAGGTAGGCGCCGGTGAGCGACTCGGGGGTGTTCAGAATGCGCTCCACCGGGCCCGAGGCGACGATGCGGCCGCCGCCCTCGCCCGCGGCCGGCCCGATGTCGACGACCCAGTCGGCCGCCAGGATCGTGTCCTCGTCGTGCTCGACGACGATCAGGGTATTGCCCAGATCCCGCAGGTGTTTCAGCGTCTCAATCAGCCGCGCGTTGTCCCGCTGGTGAAGGCCGATGGAGGGTTCGTCCAGGATGTAGAGCACGCCGACCAGGTGCGAGCCGATCTGCGTGGCCAGCCGGATCCGCTGCGCCTCGCCGCCCGACAGGGTCCCCGCCGGCCGGTCGAGGGTCAGGTAGTCCAGACCGACGTTGATCAGGAAGCCCAACCGCGCGTCGATCTCCTTCAGGATCTGCGCGCCGATGGCCCGCTCCTTCTCTGTCAGGGCCAGGCGGCCCAGGAAGTCGCGCATCGCGGCCACGTCCATGGCCGTCATCTCGGAGATGGAGAGCCCGCCCACCTTCACGGCCAGCGACTCCGGCTTCAGCCGCGCGCCGCCGCAGGCCGGGCAGGGCCGGCTGGTCATGTACTGGCCCAGGTGCTCCCGGATCGCCTCGCTGGAGGTCTCCCGGTGCATCCGCTCCAGCTGCCGGATCGCGCCCTCGAACGTCACCTCATACCACTTGCGCTGCCCGTACATGTTCTCGTACTCGAAGCGGACCTTCTCCTCGGGCCAGCCGTAGAGCAGTACCTCCTGGAACCGGGGATCCTGCTGGTTCAGGGGCACATCCTTCCGGATGCCCAGCTGCCGGCAGAGCGCGTCCAGCTGGTGGAGGAACCACTGCTGGCTGGATGTCGCCCAGGGGATGAGCGCGCCTTCATCGAGGGACAGCGACGGGTCGAGGATGCAGCTCCGGGTCGAACTCCGTCTGGAAGCCCAGACCCGTGCAGACCGGGCAGGCGCCGAAGGGCGAGTTGAAGGAGAAGCTGCGGGGCTGCGGCTCGTCGATGGAGACGCCGCAGTCGGGGCAGGCGAAATTCTGGCTGAACAGCAGTTCCTCGCCGCCGACCACGTCGATCGTGACGATGCCGCCGGTCAGTCCCGCGGCCGTCTCCAGCGAGTCGGCCAGCCGGCGCGGGATGTCCGGCCGGATCACCAACCGGTCCACCACCACCTCGATGGTGTGCTTGCGGTTCTTCTCGAGCTTCGGCGCCTCGTCGGCGACGTCCATCACCTGGCCGTCGACCCGCATGCGCACGTGGCCCCCGCGCCGGATCTGCTCGAACACCTTCTGGTGCTCGCCCTTGCGGCCCCGCACCAGCGGCGCCAGCACCTGGATGCGGGTTCCCTCATCCATCTGCATCAGCGTGTCGACCATCTGGTCCACCGTCTGCTGGGCGATGGGCTGGCCGCACTTGGGGCAGTGCGGCCGGCCGATGCGGGCGTAGAGCAGCCGCAGGTAGTCGTAGATCTCGGTCACCGTGCCCACGGTGGACCGCGGGTTGCGGGAGGTCGTCTTCTGGTCGATGGAAATGGCCGGCGAGAGCCCCTCGATGGAATCCACGTCGGGCTTGTCCATCTGGCCCAGGAACTGGCGCGCGTAGGCAGACAGCGACTCCACGTAGCGCCGCTGGCCCTCCGCGTAGATGGTATCGAACGCGAGGGACGACTTTCCGGACCCTGAGACGCCGGTGAACACAATCAGCTTGTCCCGGGGAATCTCCAGGTCGATGTTCTTCAGGTTGTGCTGACGTGCACCCCTGATCACGAGCCGGTCCTTTGACACAACCAAACGCCCCCCACAGCAGTCTCAACATTAGATCTTACCACAGCAGGCGCGCGTGTGGCGCCAGGTAAATCATACCCCGCCGAACGCCTGTTTGCAACACCGCGTATGTTCGGTTCTGTGCTATAATATAAGGGTTAGCGTCCGGGCGGGAGGATTTGCGTCCCCGGACGCGGCCAGACTAATGGAAGGGGGCGAGACGTGTGGTGCCCCATGGAGGTATGGATACGGCAGACGCGAATCTGATCGAAGTGATTGACAGCCGGGGGCGCACCCTCACCCCCTGCAGGCGCAAGGTGGCCGACCGGGAGGTCAGGCTGGGCCGGGCCAAGTGGATCGGCCGCAGCCGCATCCGGCTGCGCTTCGACCCCTTCGCCTACCGGTACATCCGGCTGAAGGTGCTGGCCCGCGACCGCTACACCTGCTACTGGTGCGGGCGGCCGGGCTTCACGATGGACCACGTCATCCCCTGGTCCAAGGGCGGGCGCACGACCATGGCCAACTGCATCTGCGCCTGCGAGGAGTGCAACGGCCGGCGGGGCGACATGGACGCTGCGGAGTTCGCCCGCCAGATGGGCCGCCCGGCGCCCGTTCCCGAGCTGATCCTGTCGGGCCGCCACCTGTCCGCCAGCGCCGCCGCGCTGGCCGACCCGGAGCCGGTGCCCGCCGACCAGTCGGGCCCGGCTGCGCGTTTCCGGTACGCCCGCCTGGTGCGGCTGCTCCAGGCGGAGCCCGTCAGCCGGAAGTCGCTCTACTGAAGTGGCTCCACGGATCTTCTCCTCTAATATTGCACACAGGCCGGGCTGCCAGCCCGGCCTGCATTTCTGTGCTGTGGACGCTCAGCCCCAGTCCTCGGCCCACTGCTGGACGGCGGCCAGGATGGGCTCCATCGCCTGCCCCTTCGGCGTGAGGGAGTAAACCACCCGAACGGGCACCTCGGGAAAGACCTCCCGGGTGACGAGCCCCTCCGATTCCAGCTCCTTCAGCCGTTCGGAGAGCAGCCGCCCGCTCACGGGAATCGCCGACTCAATCTCGGAAAACCGCTTCGGGCCGCTCAGCAGCGTCCACAGAATCAGGCCCGTCCAGCGCTTCCCCAGCAGGTGAATGGCGCGCTCGAACTTCGGGCAGAGCTGGAAATCAGCCATGGCTCATCACCTCCTCGTTCGTATTATAACAGAAGGAGTTCCCTTGACAACAGCAACTACCCTTCATATACTTAGTTACAAATCGTAAGCAGGCTAACCGAAATCGAAAAAAGGAGGGCTGTCCATGCAGCCTGCGATCTTCGCTGCACACGGCTCGCCGATGCTGGCCCTGGAAGAGAACGAGTACACCCGCGCCCTCCGGGCGCTGGGCGAGCAATACAGCCCGCGCGCCATCGTGGTGTTCACCGCACACTGGGAGACCGACCCGCAGATGATCAGCGACGTGGCCTACTATGGCACCATCCACGACTTCGGCGGCTTCCCGCCGGAGCTGTACCGCATGCAGTACCCGGCGCAGGGCGACGCCGCCACGGCCGCGCGCATCGCCGATCTCCTGAAGGAAGCGGGCGTTCCCTTCGACGTGGACCGGCATCGGGGCCTCGACCACGGGGCGTGGGTGCCCCTGAAGCTGATCTACCCCGAGGCCACCGTGCCGGTCGTGCAGATGTCGGTGAACCCCTGGGCGCCGCCGGCGGAGCAGTACCGCATCGGCCAGGCCCTGGCCCCGCTGCGCCGCGAAGGGGTCATGATCCTCGCCAGCGGCGGCACCATCCACAACTTCCGCACGATTCGCTGGGACGATCCGCCGGAGGCGGACGCCTGGGCCGTCGCCTTCGACGACTGGCTCCTGGAGCGCATCGCCGGGTGGGACCTGCCGGCGCTCTTCGACTACGAACAGCAAGCCCCCGGCGCCCGTCTCGCGGTGCCGCCGGGGGGCAACGAACACTTCATTCCGCTCTTCTACGCACTCGGGGCGGCCGACGACCAGCGCACCGTGCGGGAGCTGCACCGCAGCTACCGCTACGGCAACCTCAGCCACGCCCTCTGGCAGTTCGGGGGCTGATTCCTATGGCGCCAGCCTGATCCACGGGTTCCCCGGCGTCGGATCGACGGTGAACAGCCGGGGGGCCCGGGGCGTGCCGGCGCTGATGTACGGGATGCCCTCCACCCGGGTCACAGCCGGGATGACGCCGTCGGCGCTCAGGTAGGCGGTCGCCTTCCCGGACCGCTCCTCGAAGGCCGTCAGCCGCTCCTGCAGGAGCTGCCCCTCCCGGGTGTCGGCGAAGTGGAGCGGGCTCTCCCCGCCCACCACAACCACCTGGCGGATCGCCGTGGCCTGCTCGGTCAGGTAGAGCAGGGCATCCAGCCCCTCCCATTGGTGGAAGGCGGTGGACCGCAGCCCGCCCTGACCCGTGCCCAACAGGATGAACCGCACCCCGCCGGCGTCGAAGTAGCGCGCCGGCGGCGTCATTTCATATACCGGAATGTCCGCCGCGCCCAGGTCCGCCAGAATCGCCCGCACCGGCTCCCGCAGCCCGGCACTGACCAGGAAGAACGTCGGACTGCCCTCCAGGGCCTCCTGCACGGCGATCTCCGGCGCTGCCAGAGGCAGCTCGGCCAGCACTGCAAAGGACCAGCTCTCCTCACCGGCGGGCGCGGCCGGGTTCAGGATGGCGTCAGGCCCTTCGGGCTCGGGCTCCGGGACCTCAGGCATCGGCAGGGCCGACTTCACCGTCAGGTGGGCGAAGGCGAGCGTGCCGGAGTAGGACCGCGCGGCGTCGGTTTCCACCGGGTAGATCCGGTACAGGCTCAGGGGGTAGGCGGCGCCGGTGGGCACCGCCGCCTCCACGTATCGCCAGTCGGTCCAGTCCACCGCCGGGGCCAGGTCCACCGTGTGGCTGGCGCCGGCCGCGTCCTGCAGTACGGCCCGCAGCCAGGCCCCCTGCCCGTCGCCCTTCACCCACAGCCCGATACGGTCGGGCCGGCCGGGCAGGGGGATCGGCGTCACCGCCTGCAGGTAGGCGGCCCGGTTCCCCTCAGCAGGGCCGAAGGTGTAGTGCAGAGCCACGGCAGCGCCGCCGTCGGGACCCGCTGCCGGGGCCACCGATCCGATTACCTGCGCAGGGTGGCGTTCGAACGTCCACAAGGTCTGCTGGGCCAGGGCCTCCACAGGGGTCGTGCGCATGCCGGAGACGAAGGGAATGACGGCCTTGTGCCCCTGCACCGATACGGTGATCAGCCCGGAGCCCGCTGCGACCGGGACGGCCCGCACGGCGCTGCCCTCCCGCTCAAGCCGGACGAGGTTCTCGTCGTACTCCAGGTCGAGATCGGCGGCGTCGATCACCGACTTGTAGCCGTCGGCATCGTAGCCGACGACGGTGAAGGTTCGCCCGCCCTCATCGAGCAGGGCCAGGCCGCCCGGGACCTGCGGCTCGATCCGGGCCAGCGGCCCCAGCACGCGGAGCTGCAGGTCTGCGGTCAACCCCTCCGCCGAAACCGTAACGGTTGCCTTCGCGCCCGGTGCCACGGGCTGTGAACCGGCCCCTTGCACCGCCGTATACCGGCCTTCCGGCGCCATCGCGCCCGGCCCCTGCAGCCCCCACCGGGGCTGCTTCACGTCTACAGCCTCGTACTGTTCATCGAAGGCCCGCACCGCAAACGTGCGGGAGAGCCCGGGGAATACCCGCGGATCGCCGTCAATCTGCAGGTGGTGCGCCCGCCCCGACCCGGGCATGGCGAACAGGCCGATGCCGTTGGGAATGCGCCGCTGAGCCGCAGCGGGGAGGTTGAGCACACTCAGGGGCTCGCCGGGGCGGCGGGCCACCATGGTGGCCGAGCCGCCGCCGTCCAGCTCCAGCGCGTCGGCCGCGCCGCACGCTTTCATGAGCTCAGCCAGTTCAGCCAGGGTCGCCCCGGCGCTCCGGGACGAGTCGCCCTCGACGGTAAGCAGGTACATGCGGGAGCCGTCGGCGGAGAAGCCAATGGCCGAGCGGGGGCGGCGAGCGGAATTGTCTAGGTCAGGCACCACGGCGCCCTCCCGGACCAGGTGGTTCTGCCCGCCCACGGCCCACGCCACCGCCGGGCTGGGTCGGTACGACACGTCCACCGGATCTCCGGGCTTCAGGGCGTCGAGAAACCTGGCCGCATCGCCCGTGCCCACGAGGATGAAGCCATCTTCCGGCACGGGGTCGCCGTTCACGCGCGCGTTGATCGCCACGACCCGCCCCGCGCGCACCAGCACCTCCCGCCCCTCTTCCGCATCCCCCATGGCCCAGGGCCGGTCAATGGTCCAGAGCGGGGTGAAGATGCCCAGGCCGCCCTCGGGCACCACCGGCGTGTTGACCACGGTGAGGGGGTGCTCGCCGTAGGGCGTCGTGACGGTGCCTTCCAGCGCCACCGTCGCCAGCCGGCCGATGCGGTCCTTCCCCACCAGTGCGCCGTTGGGCCAGTCGGGCAGCGGCGACTGCAGGTACTCCCCGCCCCGCACGACGGTGCCCAGGGCGATGCCGCTGCCGCCCATCGCGAAGAAGTCGCCGTTGATGGCGGCCACCGCCCCGGCCCGGGCGGCCATCTCCAGCAGCGGCTCCCGCTCGGTCACGCCGGGCGCGGTGAGCACGTCGGAGATCAGGGTCGGGTGGGACAGGTCGGCGGTGAGCAGCCAGCCGTTCACCCAACCGTGGGGGTAGAGCCGCTCGAAGTGGGTCAGGGTCAGCCCCTGGGCGACGGGGGTGATCTCGTGGCGAGCGCTCACATAGCTCGGGGGGAAAGTATCGTAAGGCGCCGCGGCGGCGGGCGCCGCCAGGGCCGCCGCCAGCACCGGGATCATGAGCCAGGCCATCCTCTTCATGTAGGTGGTTTCCTCCTGGACGGGTATTCTGTAACCTGTAACCTTTGACGGTGCCAGGAGTGAACCGGTTTCCGCAGAAGCTTGCAGGAACTGGGGGGAATGGTTGCCAGTGGCCGTACCGGGCTGCATGCGGGCGCCACACGGGCGCAAATGCCAGACCCGCCAAAAACAGGGGACCAGGGCGGTGACGGCCCTGGTCCCACAGGTCCATATGATCCGGAGCCACCCCAGACCGGCGCGGCTACGGCATCGACTTGATCCAGTCTGCGATGGCGTCGATCACATACTCAGGCACGTTGGCCGGAACCATGTACTCCGCCAGGGTGCTGATCTCACCCTCACCCTCGGTAAACACATGGTTCAGCTTCGGGAAGAGCTGGAATGTGACGTTCGTCCTCCCGGAGAGGTCGGCCTGGAAGCTCTCGTACTCGGACACCGGCACCTGGAAATCCCGGGCCCCGTGCAGGAAGAGCACCGGCTGCTCCTGCTCCTTCAACAGCTCCGACGCCTTGGGCACCAGGTCGTGCCAGTAGTGCGGCGTGCCCAACAGATAGCCCACGGGCGGATTGTCCGGGTCGAAGTCGGGATCGCGCAGGATCTCCAGCTGCGCCTCGATGAACACCAGCTGCTCGGGCGGCAGCTGCCCGGTCTCGACCATGATTTGGTTCTGCGCCCAGATGGTATCGAGCATGCTGTTGGCTGCCGCCATGGCGATGCCGCCCCGAATCAGACCGTCCTCATCCTGATCGAAGATGCGCGGCAGGACGACGCCGCCCAGGGAGTGGCCCAGCACGTAGATCTGGTCGGCGGCAATGCGCTGGTCGGCCGCCAGCAGGCGCACGGCGGCGAGCGCGTCCTCCACCGATTCCTCCTGCACCGTAAATGCAGGGTTGACGCCGAACTTCTGGGAGTGGACGAACGTGCGCTTATCGAACCGCAGCGTGGCGATGCCCTCGGCGGCCAGGCCGTGAGCCAGGTCGCGGAAGGGCTTCACCGCATACGCCGTCTCATCCCGGTCGCTGGGGCCCGAGCCGTGGACCAGCACCACCGCGGGGAAGGGACCCTCACCGGCCGGCAGGGTCAGCGTACCGGGCAGGGCCCAGGGGGCCTCGCCCACCACGACCTCCTCCTCCGTGAAGGCCGCCGGGTCCGCGTACGCAGGGGGGCCTGCCACCGCGAGCGGCATGTAGGTGTTCATGTGGAAGTCATCCACCAGGCCCTCGCCGTCGAAGCGGATGATCACCTTCTGCGGTGCGTTGGTGAAGGCCACGAGCATATCGACGTTGTAGTGCACCGCGGTGGCGCCGGCGCCCAACACCTGCGGGCGGCCGGGTTCACCCAGCGGCGCCAGGGAGACGGCCAGCTGCACCCAGGCCTCCTGCGGGATCGCCTCCCGGAGGGCCGGGCTGAGCTGCGCATTTACGGCGTCCAGGTCGTTGTGCATCAGGGCGTTTACCAGACGGAACGCCTTCAGCATGTAGGGGTCAACAACCGCCTTCTTTGCATCAGAATCCCAGGCGACCGGCAGGCCCAGCACCAGATCCATGAACGCCTGGGGCACCATGGTGCGGTCGTTGATGATCACAGCCTCGGCGCCGAGGGGAACGGCCTCTCCATCCACCAGCGCCTCGGTGTCGCCGATCCGCAGCGTGGCGGTCACGCCATCTTCCGTCACGAGGGTGACGATGCGGGTCTCGCCGTCCCACTCCACAGTCGCCCCCACTTCCTCGGCCAGGAACCGCAGGGGCACCAGGTCGGCTCCTGCCGCCCACGCGACCTCGGGAGCGATGGTCATCACCGCCAGCAGGCCGGCGGCCAGGCAGCGTCGCAGCCAACTATTCAAGCGCTTCAGGTGCACAAAACTCCCCCTTCCAGTATCGGCATACAGGGAGAGAATTCGTGCCGGTAAGGGACAAACCCTGCGTCGAAAAAAGCGGGCAGCCCGAAGGCTGCCCGCAGTGTTCCGTCTATCCCTCCTGTGCGATCTGGCGGAGGGCGTCGCGCAGGGGCTCGTAAGGCTGAGCCCCGACGATCTTATACCGGTCATTGACGATGAAGGTCGGCACGCTGCCCACGCCGTACCGGCCGGCTAGGGCCAGGTGCTCATCCAGCCGCTGCGCATACGACCCCGTCCGCACCGCACTGAGGGCCTTCTCGCGGTCGAGCCCGGCCGCCTCGGCGGCCTCGGCCAGCACCGCCTCGTCGTGCAGGTTCAGCCCCTCCACGAAGTAGGCCTGAAACAGGGGCAGAATCACCTGGTCCAGCCGCCCCTCGGCGCGCGCGTATTCCGCCAGCTGGTGCGCCCGGCCGGTGTTACAGATGAAGTCCGGCAGGTCCATCGGCAGCCCCAGGGTCTCCGCACGCGCTCTCAGTTCGGCGCGCATCATGTCCAGGCGGCCCGGCGGCATGCGGCCCCCGAAGTACTCCGCCGTCGACATGCCCTCCGGCGGGATCGCCGGGTTCAGCTGGAAGGGCATCCAGGTAACCTCTGGCTGCAGGTCGGGCTCCTGCTTCAGCTTCT
This sequence comes from Symbiobacterium turbinis, assembly GCF_055383075.1. Lineage (NCBI taxonomy): Bacteria > Bacillati > Bacillota > Clostridia > Eubacteriales > Symbiobacteriaceae > Symbiobacterium > Symbiobacterium turbinis. Next base: position 3,105,010 of record NZ_AP042433.1, on the reverse strand, counting down.
CGACGAGTCCCTCGCCGATGTAGCAGAAGGGTCACACGAAATCGGAAAAGATGGTCAGCCGAATCGCCATGCGCATCTCCTCCCCTGCGGCCCGGACAGCGCCTCGTCCGGGCCGGTCGCCGTACCCTTTCGACGTACGCGCTGCGCGCCCCGTAATGGCCGGCGGAGGCGCGCCTGCCATAGTGTGCCGGCTCAGGGTGGCCGTCATGCGGCGGACTCGGCAGGGCGCGCTACGGCAGGTACTGCCGCACCAGATCTTCCAGGCAGTCGATGAACAGCGGGTGATCGTTGGCCGCGGGGAGGTAGCCGAACCGCTCGCCGCCGGCCGCGGCGAACTCCTCGGCGTACTCGATTTCCAGTTCGTGCAGCGTTTCAATACAATCCGCGACGAAACCGGGAGCCATGATCGCCACGTGCTTGTGACCCGTGCGGGCCAGCTCTTCGAGCACGTCGTCGGTGGCCGGCTCCAGCCAGGGGTCGTTCCCGAACTTGGACTGATAGCCCAGCACGACCTTCAGATCGGGGAAGCGCGCCCTCACGGCGTCGGTGGTGCGCTCGCACTGGGCCGGGTAATCGTCGCCGGCCTCAGCATACGACACCGGGATGCCGTGGTAGGAGAGGACCAGAGCGTCGGGGGCGCCGTTCTCCGCGATGTAGACGCTGATCCGTTCCGCGAGCAACCCCACGTACTTGGGATGGGTCGGGAAGTCACGGATGAAGATCTGCTCGGGCATGTCGCGCCAGTCGGCCAGCGCCTGCTGCACCTTGCTCCAGATCGGCGCCGTCGTGGTCGAGGAGTACTGCGGGAAGAGCGGCAGGACCAGCAGGCGGCGAACGCCCCACTTGCGCAGTTCGTCCAGGGCCGACTTCACGGAGGGCTCGCCGTAGGTCATGCCCAGGGCGACCCGAATGCCCTCAGCGTCCAGCCGTTCCTGGAGCGCGGCCTGCTGCAGGCGCGAGTAGTGCATCAGCGGAGAGCCCTCGTCCAACCAGATCTCCCGGTAGAGCCTGGCCACTTTCGGCGGCCGGGTGCGCAGCACGATTCCGTGCAGGATGGGCAGCCACTGCCACCGGGGCTTGTCGATGACCCACCAGTCGCCCAGGAACTCGGCCAGGTAGGACCGCACGGCCGCGGGCTCTGGGGCGGCGGGCGTTCCCAGATTGACGAGCAAGACCGCCGTTTTCTCCATTGTGCAGCGCCTCCATAAAAAACATACCTGTTGATATTTAGTGACGTACAGCGTGCGCCCCTGCTGGAGGTTGCGAATGCGCGCCAACGGTGGGGCCTGTGATTCCACTCTGAGTATAGGCGGCCCGAGCGTGCAGTCCTATGGGTCAACGTTCCTAAATTATGCGTCTATTATTTGTCCCTAGAGTTCAGGTGGGAGTCGGGCACCAGACGGCGCGCATACATCCGCCGCCGTAGGTTGAACACCGGCAGAGCATCCCACCAGGCAGGACAAGGCCCCCTGCGGGGCGGGCCCCACTGTGGCAGCCCCGGCATCCGTTAACCGGACGGCCCGCCGTCAACCTGGCGGCCCGCCGTCATCAGGCGGAACCGCTGCAGCAAGGCCAGCGCCTGCCCCCCGATCAGGGCGCCTGCTGCGCTGCTGGCCGCGAAGCCGGGGATGAAGAAGCCGATCCCGCCCGCAGCCGCCTTGGCGTTGCCCAGCAGCAGCGCCGCCACCGGATAGGCCGCCACGGCCCCGATCACGCCGGTGCCGATCACCTCGCCCACCATGGCCGCCAGCCGGGAACCGGTGCGCTGGTAGAGAAGGCCCGCCAGCACCACGCCGAAGAGCGTGCCCGGAATCGCGAGCAGCGTGCCGCTGCCCAGCATGATGCGGATCAGGGCGATGGCGAGTCCGACGATCCCGCCATAGACCGGGCCCAGCATGGCCCCCGCAACGACGTTCATCGCGTGCTGCGCGGGAAACAGCTTCGCCCCGAACAGCGGAATCGCCGAGAAGTAGGACGAGATGACGCCCAGCGCCACCAGGATCGCCATCCGGGTCAGCAGTTCGACTCGGTTCATGCCAACACCCCCCGCTTTGCGCCTTCCACCTCGTCGAGAATGGCCCTGGCGGCCGCCATGGGGTCCGGCGCCCCTACCACGGAGGAGATCACCGCCACCCCGACGCCGCCTGCCTCAATCACTGGCGCCGCACCGCCGATGCCGATGCCGCCGATGCCGACCACCGGCAGATGGGTCGCCCCGCTCACCCGCCTGACCACCGCAGGGCCGTAGGGCTCCCCGGCATCCGCCTTGGACGGGGTCGCGTAAACAGGGCCGGCGCCGATGTAGTCCGCACCGGCCGCCTGGGCGATCCGGGCCTCCTCCGCGGTTTCGCAGGTCGCCCCGATGATCGCGGCCGGCCCCAGAATCCGCCGGGCGGCCGCGACCGGAAGGTCGTCCTGACCCAGGTGCACCCCATCGGCCCCGACCGCCAGCGCCAAGTCGACCCGGTCGTTGATTAGCAGGAGCGCAGCGTGCCGCCGGCACGCCTCCCGCACCCGGCCCGCCGCCTCCACCTGGGCGGGCAGCGGGAGATGCTTCTCCCGGAACTGGATCATCCGGCAGCCCGCCTCCAGGACCGCCTCCACCACCTCCGGGGGCGTGGCGCCGCTGACCAGCACGTACAGGCTGAGCAGTTCGGAGAGGGGCGGTGCGATCCGCCCTGCCGGCAGGGAACCGGCCCGGCCCAGACGGTCAAGATAGGCGAGGGCGAAACTGCCGGGCCCCGGCGCGTCCGACGCTGCCTGCTCGCCGGCCCACCCGGCCCAGAGGAGCGCCTCCGCCACCACGTCCACGGCCGGGGCGACATCGCCCTGTGCGGTAGCAGCGGCGTCGCCCTGTGCGGCCGGGGATGCGGCCAGGGATGCCGCGACCAGGGCGGTCGCCAGGCAGCCGGCCCCGGGGATCTGCGCCATGAGCGGGTGACCCGCACAAACCGTGAGGGTGCGCCGCCCGTCGGTCACCAGATCCACCGCCCCCGTGACGGCCACAACGCAGCCGGAGCGCCGGGCCACCGCCCGGGCCGCCCGCTCCAGCCGCAGGCCGAGCGCCTCCTGCGCACCGTCGACCCCGCGCACCAGCCCCTGCTCGCCCGCCAGCGCCATGATCTCCCCGGCGTTGCCCCGGATGGCCGTCACCTTCACCCGCTCCAGCAGCTCCAGAGCCGCGCGGGTCCGGGTTTCGATCCCCCCTGCGCCCACCGGATCCAGGACCACGGGAATCCCGCGCCGGGAGGCCACCTGCCCGGCCTCCAGCATCGCCTGCTGCAGCCCGGGGCTCCAGGTGCCCAGGTTGAGCACGAGGGCGTCGGCCGCCGCGGCGACCAGATGGGCCTCCGCCCCGTCCCGGGCCATCACCGGCCGGGCGCCGGCGGACAGGAGCCCCCGGGCCACCCAGTCCATGGTCACGTAGTTGGTCATCGCGTGGACCAGGGGGCGCCGATTCCGGACCATCTCCGGCAGCGCCTTCATCGCCTCTCCTCCCCTTCTCCCGGCAGCCCGCGCCCTTCCTCCAGCCAGGCCAGGTGGTTGGTGGGCCCGTGGCCAGCACCGATCCCCGGCGCCTTCCGAATCGCAAGGGTGATGAACGCCTTGGCCAGGCGGACGGCCTCCGGCAGATCCAGGCCCCGGGCCAGCCCGGCGGCGATGGCGGCGCTGAAGGTGCAGCCCGTCCCGTGGGTGTGCCGGCTCTCCACCCGCTCCTCTTCCAGCCACTGCTCGCTGCCGTCGGCGGCGATGAGCAGGTCGGCGGCCGGCTCGCCGCCCAGGTGGCCGCCCTTCACCACGGCCGCCCGCGCCCCCATCTGCAGGAGGCGGCGCCCGGCGGCCTCCATGTCGGCGCGGGTGCGGATGGCCATGCCGGTCAGGGCCTCGGCCTCGGGCAGGTTGGGCGTCACCACCCGCGCCAGGGGCAGCAGCAGCTCCCGCACGGCGGCCTGCGCCTCGGGCAGCAGCAGGGCATGTCCGCTCTTGGCGATCATCACCGGGTCGACGACCAGATTGCTGACGCCGTACCGCTTCACCCGGTCGGCCACCACGGCGATGATGGCGGCGTCGTACAGCATGCCGGTCTTGGCCGCGTCGGTGCCGATGTCGGAGAGCACGGCGTCCAGCTGGGCCGCGACCTGCTCGGGGGTGAGCGGATAGACCCCGGTCACCCCCAGGGTGTTCTGCGCGGTGACACAGGTGATCACCGAGGTGCCATACGTCTGGAGGACGGTGAAGGTCTTCAGGTCAGCCTGAATGCCGGCGCCGCCGCCCGAGTCGGAGCCGGCGATGGTCAGGGCGCGGGGTTGGGTCACGATGGATCACACCTTTCTGTGCGCAGTCTTCACGAAACTCGAAAGGCCGCCTCCACGAAGAAGTGGAGGCGGCCGCACAGGCTCAGAACGGCCGGCCGTCCACTTCCCTCCGCTGGCATTACCCAGTTCAGGTGCTAAGGGTCCAGGTCCCAAATGACCTGATCTCAGCCAAAAGGCTCCCCTAGTGGACCGAGCCCAATATGTAACTTCGCGGACAGCGTACCATCGCGGCAAAGAGGATGTCAACCCGACAGATCACAGATCCCTCTGATCTTGCGCGTGACACTGTATATTGTATAATCGCGGATTGAAATATGAAAAATTAGCGACGTCGCAGGGAGGTGTCCATCAGGTGGCGGGTAAACCGGTTCAATACAGCATCGAATGCTGGGTGGTCCGTCGCAGGGCGAACGCAGAGGACGACGTGCTTCTGCTTCACAAGCCGCCGAGCGCCGACCTTCCGGCTGGTTTCTGGCAGCCCATCACGGGCGGAATACGCGAAGGGGAGACCGCCCGCGAGGCTTGCGTCCGAGAGATCTATGAGGAGACGGGCCTGAGGGTGCCGACTGAGGATCTCCGTCCGGTTCCAGGCCAGTGGGAGTTTGACCTCCCGCACCAGGTCATCCGCAAGGACCTGTACTGGGTGGAGGTTCCAGGGACCGCCGATGGGATTACCCTGACGGAGCACGACGGCTGGCGCTGGGTACCGGCCCCCGCGGTGGAGGCGGAACTGTACTGGGAATCCAACCGGCATACGTGGACGGCGGTCCGCGCCTGCATCCTGCGGCCATGAACCAGGGCTCATCACCGCTACCGCCGCTTCTTCTCCAACTCGAAGATGATATCCCGGATCTCCGCCGCCCGCTCGAAGTCCAGGTCCTTCGCCGCCTGCATCATCTCCTTCCGCAGCTGCTTCACGACCTTCGGAATCTCGTGCGGCGGCGTATCCAGCAGGTTGATCGGCGCGGCGTCCTCCGCCGGCTTCACCGCCTGGATCACGTCGCGCACCGGCTTCACGATCGTCTTCGGCACGATGCCGTGCTTCCGGTTGTACGCCTCCTGAATCGCCCGGCGGCGGTTGGTCTCGCTGATCGCCTTCTGCATGGACTGCGTCACCCGGTCCGCGTACATGATGACCTTGCCCTCCGCGTTCCGGGCCGCCCGGCCGATGGTCTGGATGAGCGACCGCTCCGCGCGCAGGAAGCCCTCCTTGTCGGCGTCCAGAATCGCCACCAGGGAGACCTCGGGGATGTCCAGCCCCTCCCGCAGCAGGTTGATGCCGACCAGCACGTCGAAGACACCCAGCCGCAGGTCGCGCACGATCTGCATGCGCTCGATCGTCTCCACGTCCGAGTGCATGTAGCGCACCTTCACGCCGAGCTCCTTCAGGTACTCTGTCAGGTCCTCGGCCATCCGCTTGGTCAGGGTGGTCACCAGCACCCGCTGGTTCTTCTTCACCCGCTCCCGGATCTCGGCGTACAGGTCGTCGATCTGCCCCTTGATCGGGCGCACCTCCACCTCGGGATCCAGGAGCCCCGTGGGCCGGACGATCTGCTCCACGACCAGCGACGGCGGCACCCGCTCCAGCTCGTAGGGCCCGGGCGTGGCCGACACGTAAATCACCTGGTTGATGCGCTCCTCGAACTCCTCGAACTTCAGCGGCCGGTTGTCCGCCGCCGACGGCAGGCGGAAGCCGTACTCGATCAGGGTCTCCTTGCGCGACCGGTCGCCGTTGTACATCGCCCCCACCTGGGGGATGGAGACGTGGCTCTCGTCCACCACCAGCAGCCAGTCGTCCGGGAAGAAGTCCAGCAGCGTGAAGGGGGGCTCCCCGGGCTTGCGCCCGGTGAGGTGCCGGCTGTAGTTCTCAATGCCGCTGCAGAAACCGATCTCCCGCAGCATCTCCAGGTCGTTGCGGGTCCGCTGTTCCAGCCTCTGGGCCTCCAGCAGCTTCCCCTGGGCGCGCAGCTCCTTCAGCCGCTCCTCCAACTCCTCCTCGATGGACAGCAGCGCCTGCTCCCGCTTCTCGTCGGCCACCACATAATGGCTGGCCGGGTAGATGGCCACGTGGTTCATGATGCCCGTGACCTCGCCCGTCAGCGGGTCGAACTCGCTGATGCGCTCGATCTCGTCGCCCCACCACTCGCAGCGGATGGCCCGGTCGGTCGCGCCCGCGGGGAAGATCTCCACCACATCGCCGCGGACCCGGAACTTGTTGCGCACAAAGTTGTGGTCGTTCCGCTCGTACTGAATGTCCACCAGGCGCCGCAGGATGTAGTCGCGGTCCACCTGGTTGCCCACCCGCAGAGAGACGGCCAGATCCTTGTAGTCTTCCGGCGAGCCCAGGCCGTAGATGCAGGAGACCGAGGCGACGATGATCACGTCGCGCCGCTCGAACAGGGCCATGGTCGCCGAGTGGCGCAGCTTGTCGATCTCGTCGTTGATCAGCGCGTCCTTTTCGATATAAGTATCCGTCGTGGGAATGTAGGCTTCCGGCTGGTAATAGTCGTAGTAAGATACGAAGTACTCGACCGCGTTCTCCGGAAAGAACTCCTGGAACTCGGAGCAAAGCTGCGCGGCCAGAATCTTGTTGTGCGCCAGGACCAGGGTGGGCTTCTGCACCCGTTCGATGACCTTCGCGATGGTGAACGTCTTGCCGGTGCCGGTGGCCCCGAGCAGGATCTGCTCGCGCTCGCCGCGCAGGACACCCTCGGACAGCCGCTCGATGGCCTGCGGCTGGTCGCCCGTGGGCTCAAACGGTGCATGAACCTTGAAGGGCTTCACCCGGCCTCACCCCCTCGGCATGGATTGTCTCCAGTATACTGCACAAACATACGTTTGCCAACATGGAGGAGCGATACGCATGGCCCCATCGCCGGTGACCTGGCCGCCCGCCCCCGACTGGCGCGCCTGGCGGCACGTCACCAAGCTCGACCCCGACCGGCCCCTCTCTCCCGCAGCTCTGGATGCGGTCTACGAGAGCGGCACAGACGCCATCGTGCTGGGCGGTTCCACCGGCATGACCCAGCAGGCGGTGCTCGACCTGCTGGGCCGCCTGGCCGACGCGCCGGTTCCGGTCGCCCTGGAAGTCTCCACCCTGGAGTCGGCCGTGCCCGGCCCGGCCCTCTTCTTCATCCCCCTGGTGCTGAACGCGCCGGAGAGCCGCTGGCTGGGCGGGGCCCAGGCCGCAGCCATGGCCCGGCTCCTCCCCGTGGTCGGTGAGTACATCCCGTGGGACCTGCTGGTGCCCGAGGCCTACCTGGTCCTCAACCCCGATTGCACCGCAGCCCGACTGACCCGGGCGACCACCGATCTCACGCCGCAGGACGCGGCCGCCTGGGCCGCCTTTGCCGGCCGGGTGCTGCGCCTGCCGGTGATCTACGTCGAGTACAGCGGGGCGTTCGGCGACATGGCCCTCCTGCAGGCCGTGCGGGAGAACGCCGGTGAGGCGCACGTCGTCTACGGCGGCGGCATCCGGTCGGCGGCTCAGGCCGGTCTGGCCGCCCGCCACGCCCACACCGTCGTCGTGGGCAACCTGGTCTACGTGGCGCCCGAGCGGTTGCGGGAGACCGTAGCCGCTGCCCGCCATGCCTGAGCCGGCCGGAAGCGCCCCACCACCCATGGCAAACAAGAACCGCCCGATTCCCGGCCGACAGGCGGCAGGAATCCGGCGGTAGTTGCCTTTGGGAGAGCCGTTACCGCTTCAGCTTCGGGTCGAGCGCATCGCGGATGCCGTCGCCGACGAAGTTGAACGCCAGCACGGTGATGAAGATGGCCAGACCGGGCCAGAACATGAGCCACGGGGCCTGCTTCAGGAAGGTCCGCGACACCGAGAGGATCTGACCCCACGAAACGGCCGGAGGGGGGGCGCCGAGCCCCAGGAAGGAGAGGCCGGCCTCAGACAGGATGGCCCCGCCGATGCGCAGCGTGGCCGAGACGATGATCGGCGCGACGGCGTTGGGCAGGATGTGGCGGAAGATCAGCCGCGCGTCGGTGGCGCCCATGGCGCGGGAGGCCTCCGTGAAGTCGCGCTGGCGCAGACTGAGGAACTGACCGCGCACGATGTACGCCAGGCCCGGCCACGACGTGAGGCCGATGACGATCATGATGTTGTAGACGCTCGGTTCGAGAACCGAGACCACCGTCACCAGCAGGAAGAAGACCGGAATGACGTCGATCGCCTCGGCGATGCGCATCAGGATGATGTCAATCCAGGTACCGCCGTAATAGCCGGCGATCGAACCCACAAGGGTGCCCAGCAGCACGGCGACGCCCATCGCCACGAAGCCGACCGAGAGCGAGATGCGGCTGCCCCAGATCATGCGCGAGAGCAGGTCGCGCCCCAGGTTGTCCGTGCCCAGCGGGTGGCCCGGCGACCCGGGGGGCTGGAAACGCTCCGCCAGGTTCACGCGGGCGTCCAGCGGCTCGCTCGCGATGAACGGGGCAAAGATGGCCACGGCGTAGAAAATGATCAGGATGACGAGTCCCACGACGGCCAGCTTGTTGCGGGCAAAGCGGCGGACGAACTGCCGGAACTGGCTCTCTTCACGGGCCAGACCCTGCAACTGCTCTTCAGCTTCGGTGTTCAGGTGCGGCGCAGCCATGGCAGTTCCCCCCTAGTCGTACTTGATGCGCGGGTCGACCCACACGTAGGCGATGTCCACGAGCAGATACCCGATCATCGTCAGCACGGCGCTGAGCAACATGACCGCCATGGAGACGTTGTAGTCTCGGTTGTTCACCGCCTGCCAGGCCACCCGGCCGATGCCCGGCCATGAGAACACGTTCTCGATGATGACCGATCCGCCCACCAGGCTGCTCAGGAGGCCGCCCGAAACGGCCAGGATGGGCAGCACCGCGTTGCGCAGGGCGTGCTTGTAGATGACGACCTTCTCCGCCAGCCCCTTGGCACGAGCAGTGCGCACGTAGTCCTCCCGCAGCACCTCGAGCATGCTGGAGCGCATGTAGCGGGTGAGGCCGGTCAGTCCGCCAAACACGATGACGATCAGGGGCAGGAACATGTACTTCGCGCGGTCGGCCAGCACGCTCAGCCAGCCGTAAGTCTCAAAGGTGATGCCCGGAGTTGAGATTCCATTGGTGGGGATCAGGCCGCCGGAGTTCATGGCCACGCCCCAGATGAGCAGTGATGCAACCCAGAAGCTGGGGGCCGCCTGCCCGGCGAATGCAGTCGCCGTGACGATCATGTCGGTCTTGGAGTACTGCCTGACGGCGGAGATCACGCCCAGCGGAATGGAAATCGCATAAATGAGCACCAGCGCAAAGAAGTTCAACCGAATGGTATTCGGCAGCGCAGAGGCCAGCACTTCCTTTACCGGAAGGCGATAGTAATACGACTTGCCAAAGTCGCCCTGCAGCATGTTGCCCACCCAGCGGAAGTACTGGATGTAAACGGGGTCGTTCAGCCCCCACTTCTCGCGCAGGGCTTCCACCTGCTGCGGGTCTGACATGGCATCCGCCTCGGCCGACAAGATGACGTACTCGGGACCGCCCGGCGCGAGCTGCATGATCCCGAAGGAGAGAAGTGTTACAATGAACAGAAGGGGAATCATGTTGAGAATTCGCTTGGTCAGGTACCGAGCCATACCGGTCACCACCTTCAACTCAGGGAGGGAATATGGGGGGCGCCGTAGGGGCGCCCCCCACTCCCGTAGTGCATGCGGTTCAGGCTGTTACTCGTCGATCCACCACTGGTACAGGTAGTCCAGGGTAGCACCGGCGCCGGGGAAGTTGACGATGCCCTTCACCCGCGGGGTGTGGAAGTCGGTGTAGAGGTTGGAGTACATGAGGATGACAGGTGCGTCGTTGACGATGATCTGCTGCGCCTCGCCGTAGATCTCCTTGCGCTTATCAGGATCGGACTCCCGGCGGCCCTCCTCGAGCAGGGCGTTGACCTCGGGGTTGTCATACCGCATCCGGTTGAAGCTGGTCACGAGACCCGCGGCGTTAGGCTTAGCCAGGCTGCCGTGGAAGAGCGCGTACAGGCTGTCAGGATCGAGGCCGAGGTTGAAGGCCTGGAACGCCATGTCATAATTGCCGGGCTGCAGATGGTTCTCGTTCATCGCGTTGAAGTCCATCAGCTGGACCGTCACGTCGATGCCGACATCCTGCCACATCTGCCGGGCCATCGTGGTCAGGGCCTCGATCAGGCTGGAGCCGGACGAGGCGTACAGGGTCAGCTTCAGCGGCTGGCCGTCCTTCTGGTAGATGCCGTCGGCGCCCTTGGTGAAGCCGGCCTCCTGGAGCAGCTGCTCAGCCTTGGCCGGATCGTAGCCGATGGTCTGCAGGTCGGGCTTGTAGGCCCACGAAACAGGCGGCAGCGGACCAGGCGGCACGACGGCCTCGCCGTCCAGGGCACCCTGAACGATGGCCTCGCGGTCCAGGGCGTAGGTCAGAGCCTGCCGGATACGGACGTCAGTCAGCGGCTCCTTCGTGGTGTTGATCAGGATGTAACCCCAGCCGTTGCGCTCGTACTGTACCGGCATCAACCGGCCCTCGTACTCGGTGAGCAGCCGCTTCACCTCCGCGGGGGTCGGCGTCTCGACGTCGAGCTCACCGTTCTCCAGGGCCGCCAGGGCGGTCTGGTCGTCCGGGATGACCTTCATGCGAATGGTCTGGATGAAGGGGGCGCCGCCCTCTTCCTCGCTCCGGAACCAGTCAGGGTTCCGCTCGAGCAGGGCGTACTGCCCGCGCACGTACTCCTTGAACTTGTACGGGCCGGTGCCGATGGGCTCCCAGGTCACCGGATGGTTCTCCAGGTCGCCGATCTCGGTGCCCTCGAAGAGCTTCGCCTGCAGGATGCCGTAGTTGATGTTGGTGAAGATCGGCGCGAAGGGCTCGCTGAGCTTGAAGTCCACCGTATAGCGGTCAACGGCGACGATGTCCTCCACGGAGGCCAGCGAGGCCGCACGCGGGCCGGTGTAGTCCGGGTGCTTGATCGCCTTCATCGTGAAGACGACGTCCTCGGACGTCAGCTCCTCGCCATTGTGGAACAGGACGCCCTCACGCAGCTTGACCCGGAAGGTCAGGCCGTCGTCCAGGGTATCCCACCTCTCGGCCAGGTCGCCCTTCGGCGACCAGTCGACATCGAAGTCGAACAGGCTGGAGTAGACCAGGCCGTAGATCGCCGAGCCGTAGGCGGACGAGGACAGGATCGGGTTCAGGTTGTCGGGGTCCTGGTTCAGCCGGAGGTTCAGCTCACCGCCGACCTTGGGCCCGCTGGACGGGGTATCAGACGGGGACGTGGACGGAGTCTGGGTCTGCGTGCCGCCCTGCTGCTCGGTGCCGGGGCTGGCGGGCGGAGCGGACTCCTTGGGGCCGCAAGCAGCCAGAACCATCGTGAGCGCAAGCAGTACGGCTGCTGCGGCGAGGGACCTGCGGTTCTTTCTCATCGCTTCTCCCTTGACCTCCTCTGTGTGGTGCTATTCATCAGACTACCGCATTGATTCATCGGTTCACCCGAATTTCCTCTTTGAGACCTACTGTCATATTTCTTTTTGCGCTAGTATATCTGAAGAACTCGTATATTTGTTCGGCCATTTTTGCACACAAAATAGCCCCGGGCTCATGCCCGGGGCATTCTCGCACAATTCCATTATCGCTTCATCTTCGGATCGAGGGCGTCGCGCAGGCCGTCGCCGACGAAATTGAAGCAGATGACCACGATGAAGATCGCAAGTCCGGGGAAGATCGAAACCCACGGCGCCTGAAGCAGGAACGGCCGGCCCTGGGAGAGCATCTGACCCCAGGAGGTCAGGGGCGGCTGGGTGCCCAGACCCAGGAAGGAGAGGCTCGACTCCGTGAGAATCGCGCTGCCGATGCGGAGGGTCGCCGACACGATGATCGGTCCCGCGGCATTCGGCAGGATGTGCCGGAAGATCAGGCGGGCGTCGCTGGCGCCCATGGCGCGGGAGGCCTCGGTGAAATCGCGCTGCCTGAGGCTCAGGAACTGCGAGCGCACGATCTGAGCGAGGCCGGGCCAGGACGTCACGCCGATCACGAGCATGATGTTGAAGATGGATGGCCTGATGACAGACACCACCGTGATGAGCAGGAAGAAGACCGGAATGATCGAGATCGCCTCGGCAAGGCGCATCAGCAGGATGTCGATCCAGGTGCCGCCGTAGAAGCCGGCGACAGCGCCCACCAGCGAGCCGATCGCCACGGCCATGGTCATGGCCACGAAGCCCACCGAAAGCGAAACGCGGGAGCCCCAGATCATCCGCGAGAGCACGTCGCGCCCCAGGTTGTCCGTTCCAAAGGGGTGCTCCAGGCTCGGCGGCGTGAAGCGGGCCGGAATGTTCATCGCGTCCAGGGACTCGCTGGCCAGGTACGGCGCAAAAATCGCCACCAGATACATGAGCAGCAGGACAATGAGGCCGACCACCGCTGCCTTGTTGCGCAGGAAGCGCCGCACGATCTGCTGAAACTGCGTGGTCTCCTTCGGCGCCTGCCCATAGAGCTTATCGGTCTTCTGTTCAGCCGCGACCGCCATCGCAAGCACCCCCCATCAGTCGTACTTAATGCGCGGATCGACCCACACGTAGGCGATGTCGACCAGCAGGAAGCCGATGAGCGTCAGCACGCCGGACATCAGCATGATGGCCATGGACACGTTGTAGTCACGCTGCGTCACCGCGTCGAAGCCGACGCGGCCGATGCCCGGCCAGGAGAAGATCGTCTCCGTGATGACGGCGCCGCCCACCATCGACGAGAGCAGGCCGCCGGAAATCGAGATCACCGGCAGAAGCGCGTTCCGCAGCGCGTGCTTGTACACCACGACCTTCTCTGCCAGACCCTTCGCCCGGGCGGTGCGGATGTAGTCCTCCTTCAGAACCTCAAGCATGGAGGAGCGCATGTATCGGGTCAGGCTGGTCAGGCTGCCGAAGACCATCACGGTCAGCGGCAGAATCATGTACTTAGCCCGGTCGGCCAGCACCGAGAGCCAGCCGTAAGTTTCGAAATTCACGCCGGGGGTCGCGATGCCGTTGGTGGGGATGAGGCCGTTGGACTTCATCGCCACGCCCCAGATCAGCAGGATGGCCACCCAGAAACTCGGCGCCGCCTGCCCGGCAAAGGCCAGCCCGGTCACGGCGTAATCCAGCTTCGAATACTGCCGCACGGCGGAGATAATGCCCAGCGGCAGCGCGATCAGGTAGGTGAGGAACAGCGCGATGGACTGAAGTTGGAGCGTCGCCGGCAAGGCCGAGCCGATCACCTCGGAGACCGGCTTGCGGTAGAAGTACGAGCGGCCGAAGTCGCCGGTGAGCACATTCCCCAGCCAGCGCACGTACTGCACGGGAATGGGATCGTTCAGGCCCCACCGCTCCCGCAGCTCTTCGATGCGAGACGGATCGAGGGTCGCGTCCTCGGCAGCGAGCAATACCTTCTCCGGGCCGCCCGGGGCCAGCTGCATGATGCTGAATGAGAGCAGGGTCGCCAGGATGAGCAGCGGGATCATATTCAATACGCGCTTTAACAGATAGCGGCCCATCGGGTATCACCCCTATTACCAGTGAGTAGTGAGCGGTGGGCGGTGAGAGTGAGCGGTGCGCCCGACTCAAGCGCCAGGGCCTGGATTACAAGAGGCTATGCGGAAGTTTTCGTGGTGAATGGTGGATAAATGACGTATTTAGGAGTGTGAGTGTGGGCCGGGCAGGGTGTGAGTGCGAAACCCACCCCTGCGCGCAACCCACACTCACAGACTCGGAACGGCCGCCTACTTCTCGTTGATGTACCAGCGGTAGATGTAGTCGCTGGTGGCGCCGAAACCAGGGAAGTTCACAACGCCCTTGACCCGGCTGTTGACGAAGTCGGTGTAGACGTTGGAGTAGACCATGATCACCGGCGCCTCGTCAACCACGATCCGCTGGAACTCGGAGTAGTACTCCTTGCGCTTCTCCGGGTCGAACTCTTCCCGGGCCTTCTCCAGCAGTTCGTCCACCCGGTCGTTGTAGAACCGGGCCCTGTTGAAGCCGAGCACGTTGCCGTTCGCGTCCGGCTGGCCGGCGGAGCTGTGGAACAGGTTGAACATGGAGTCGGGGTCGAGACCCAGGTTGAAGGCGCTGAACGTCACGTCGAACTTGCCCGGAGCCACGTAGTTGTCCATCATGGCGTTGAAGTCGATCATCTGGACGTCCAGGTCGACGCCGATCTCCTTCCAGCTGGAGCGGGCGATCGCGCCGATGGCCTCGGTGGTGGTGGCGCCCGCGCCGGCGAAGAACGTCAGCTTCAGCGGCTCGCCGTCCCGCTCGTAGATGCCGGTGCTCTCGTTCATCACGAAGCCGGCCTCCTCGAGCAACTGCTTGGCCTTCTCCACGTCGCGCTCCAGGACCTCGATGGAGTCGTCGTACGCCCACGAGATCGGCGGGATCGGGCCGGGAGGAATGGTCGCACGGTCCTCCAGCACACCGGTGATGATCGCCTCACGGTCCAGGCCCAGGGTCAGGGCCTGCCGGACCCGCTTGTCATCCAGCGGCGCCTTGCTGTTGTTCAGGGTCATGTAGCCGAAGCCGTTGCGGTCCCAGTTGTAGGCGGTCAGCTTGTCCGCGAACTGGGTCTCCAGCATCGCCACGTCAGACGCCTCGGGGGTCAGCCGGTCGATCTCGCCGTTCTGCAGGGCGGCCAGGGCGGTCTGGGAGTCGGGGATGATCTTGAAGGTGAGCGTCTCGATGAAGGGGGCGCCGCCGTACTGCTCAGACATGAACCAGTCGGGGTTCCGCTCCATCACGACGTACTGGCCGCGGACGTACTCCTTCAGCTTGTACGGGCCGGCGCCGACCGGCGCGTCCATGCTGGCCGGGGCCTTCTCCATTTCCGCGATGGAGTAGCCCTCAAAGGCCTCCTTGGAGAGGATGCCGTAGTTGATGTTGGTCAGCAGCGGGGCCGAAGGCTTCTTCAGGTGGATCTTCAGGTTGTGCTTGTCCACGACCTCGATGGACTCCACGTCCCGCAGGGAAGAAGCGCGGGCGCCGGTGTAGTCGGGGTGCATGATGGCCTCCAGGGTGAAGGCCACGTCCTCCGCGTCGAGGTCGGTGCCGTCGGTGAACTTGATGCCCTCCCGGATCTTGATGGAGAGCGTCAGCTGGTCTTCAGACATCTCCCAGGACTCCGCGACGTACGGCGTGGGCTCGTACTTCTCGTTGAACTCGAACAGCGTCGCATACAGCTGCGTGACGATCTCGGCGCCGTACGCGGTGGTGTAGAGGATGGAGTTGAAGCTGTCGGGCTCCTTCTCCAGCACCAGATTCAAATTCCCGCCTACGGCCGGCTGGCCGGTCGACGGGGCCGGCTGCTCGTTCTGGGCGCCCCCGTTGTTTCCGGGCGGAGTCGGATCCTGCTTGGGACCGCATGCGGACAGAGCCAGGCCGGCCACGACCAGCAGGCTCAGCAGCGATGCAGCCCTGCGGCTGATGCGCATCGTGTGTTATCCCCCTTCGTCGTTGTGCCTTTGTTTTGTATAGGCGTTAATGAGACGGTAAGATGTGTGGTTCTGGTTCAGCTAAATTGCATGTCTGTTGAAGTTCTTATATTACCCCTACTCGTGATGCTCCGAAATTGACATGCGAAACTTGCCTGATTCGGCTCGGATGGGGGAAACGTATGTGTCAGGGCGCCGCGCGGCCATCTCCATGACTGTGTACCGAGGGCGAGTCGGCTCGCCCCGGCTCGGTTCGCCATCAATCCCAGCCAGACCGGAACCGCCCGTGCGCCGGCCGGCAGATCCCCTCGTCGTGGCGGCACTCCCTGGGAGGGCAGTCGCCCAGCACCGGCACCAGCACCTCCACCGTGGCCTTGGACTTGATGGCGACACAGAAGTCGAACACGCACCGAACCTCATCGTTCTCCGCATCGAAGACGCAGCAGCAGTCAGCGGTGACGTCGCACTGAACCTCGGAGCCGTGCGGCATGAAAAGCGCCACCTGCTTCAGCACCATCACCCGTCGGTTCAGCCTGCGGATAGTCTTCCCGCTCCTGCGGTTGATCAGCCGCAAAGTCACCGGCACCTCAATGGCCAGGCAGACCAGTTCCTTCTTCCCGTGGTGGTCCGCTGGCTTGCGGTCCGCCACCTCCCTGCAGGAGATGTCGTGAGTATCGATGTGGCAGTCGACCTCCACGTCGGTGCCATCGGCAATGCCGCTCACCGGGAAGCTGCGCTCCACCTGGTGCCGCTGCACACAGAAATCCAGGATCTTCTTCGCCTCGATGCAGACTACATCGCGCCTGTCGTCCACACACGAACCTCCTCTGGCCCAACCCAGGTCAGACCCATTCCATGTTATGTTGCGCGGTGACGCTTTGGTCCCTGGGCGCAGGCGCGCGCAAACGGCGCCGGGTTCCCGGCGCCGGTGCGTTCAGTCCCTTCCACAGCCGCACTCCCGGTCCCGCCGGCGGATCGGCAGCCGCACCACGGGCGGGTCGCAGTCCTCCACCTCGGGCGGGCAGCCCTGGGGCGAGGCCCCGGAAGGGCACCTGCGGGGGCGTACGGAGCCAAATGCGGGCACCAGCAGCTTCACATCGGCGGTGACGGTCAGCACGGTGCAGAGCTGAATCGTGCAGCAGACGTTGGGCTCGCCCTCGGCCGCGTCCGGCTGCACCGTGCAGATGCAGGTCCCTTCCACGTCGCAGGTCACGTCTGTGCCGTCGGGCGCGCACAGCACCACCCGCTTGGGGAAGGTGATGGTCCGCTCCACCACGATCGGCCGTTCGCCCGAATCCGGCAGCACCCTCAGCCTGAGCGTCAGGGTGGTCTGAATGGAGACCACGGCCCGGCCGTCGTCCCCCTGGTGCACCGGCTGCCGGTCGGCGACCTCCTCGCAGCGGATGTCCGTGATGCGGCAGCTAAGTACGGACCCATGAGCGCCCAGTTCCGGAATGGTGAAGCAGCGCTCCAGCAGGTCTTCCTGCGTACAGAAGTCAAATACCTTCCGGGCGTCCACCACGACGATCTCCCGCGGGGCCGGGCAGTGGCCGCCCCGAATCGGACCCGGTATCACGGTCATCTCCGTCCCGGCGGTCGCATCTGTGTTGCTCGCCATAGGTTCACCCCTGTCTGCAGGGTATGTGCAGACGCGCCCAAAGGTGAACGCAGAAAAACCGCCCCGGATCTGGTCCGGGGCGGTCGTTCGTCACCGCTTCATCTGCCGGATGTGCCGGATCGCGGCCTCCAGCTGCGGGTCGCCGGGCTCGCCGGGGAAGATGCGGTCGGGGTTGCCGACCTCAATGTCCGGCGCCACGCCCTGGCCGTCGATGGAGTGGCCGCCGGCGGTCAGGTACCTGGCCGTGGTCAGCTTGATCCCTGAGCCGTCCTGCAGCCTCCAGAACGTCTGCACGGAGCCCTTCCCAAAGGTCTTCTCGCCGATCAGGGTGCCGACGCCGGCGTCCTTCACCGCGCCGGCCAGGATCTCCGACGCGCTGGCGCTGCCGCCGTCGATGAGCACCACCAGGGGCAGATCCCACGGCTCCGCCTCCCGGGCCGTCAGCGCCCGTTGCTCCTTGCCCCGCTCCACGATGTGGACCACCGGGTCGCCGGTGGGCAGGAAGAGAGAGGCGATCTCCACCACCTCATCCAGCAGGCCGCCCGGGTTCTGCCGCACGTCGAAGATGAGCCGGGTCATGCCCTGACTCCGCAGGTCGGCGATGGCCTCCCTCACCTGATCGGCGGCGCCCTTCTTGCTGAACTCGTACAGCTGGATGTACCCGATGCCCGCTGCCTGGTCGAGCATGCGGTAATCGAGCACCGGCACGGTGATGGTGTCGCGGGTGATGACGAACTCCAGCGGCTCGGGCTCGCCCTCCCGCTTGACCAGCAGCCGGACCTGGGTGCCCTTCGGTCCCTTGATCAGCGCGACGGCCTCGTTCAGGCTCATGCCGGTGATGTCCCGGCCGTCCACCTCGATGATCGCATCGCCGGTGCGCAGCCCCGCCTGCGCGCCCGGACTCCCCTTGATGGGCGAGACCACGGTGAGCAGGCCGGTCTTCTGGGAGATCTCCACCGTCACACCGATGCCGCTGAAGGTGGGCTCAAAGCCCTGGACGAACGACCGGTACTCTTCGGGCGTGAAGTAGCTCGAGTACCGGTCACCCAGCGCCTCGACCATGCCCCGGAGCGCGCCGACGTTCAGGGTTTCCGCGTCGACCGGCTCCACGTACTGCCCCTGGATGGCCCGCATGACCTCCTCCAGCCGTTCCACCTGGAGCGCCGACGACGTCTGACCGACCACAGGCAGCCGGTCTTTCAGGTGCGATACCTGTTGATGGACGGCCGGCGGCCAGCCGAACGCCCCGGCGACGTAGCTGACCACGCCCGTCACCGCGACCAGGAGCAGCGACAGCCCGAATCCCATGCGGCGCTCGTCCATGTGCAGCGTCATCCTCTCTCTTGGAAACAAGCCTCTCCCCCATGTGTATCAGGGCCTGACTAGGAGTATACTCTGCACATTCCTTCGTGGTCAAACGACATTGCACAATGCCAAAAGGGGCCGGGCCGCAGCAGCGGTCCGAGCCCCTTCTCACCGCCTGTCTACCACTTGATATAGTCCAGCGGGTCCTTCCGCTCGCCGTTCACGTGGATCTCCAGGTGCACATGGGGCCCCGTCGACCAGCCGGTTGAGCCGGCGTAGGCAATGGGGTCGCCCTGGCTGACCGCCTGGCCCTCCGAGACGATGATCGAGCTGTTGTGCGCGTACCAGGAAGTGATGCCGCCGCCGTGGTCGATGATCACCAGGTTGCCGAAGACGTCGTCGTAGCTGGTCTGCAGCACCACGCCCGCCTCGATGGCGTAGACGGTCTGCCCCCAGTTGGCGGCGAAGTCGGTGCCGTAGTGCATGCGCTGCACGCCGAGAATCGGGTGCCAGCGCATGCCGAAGTGGTCCGTGATGATGACCGGGGTCACCGGCGGAATGGGGGCGAAGACGCCGGCCTGCCGGTTCAGCTCGCGCACCAGGGCGGCCACCTGCTCGGCGAGTTGCTGGCTGTACCACTCCATCTCGTCCAGCTGCGCAGCCAGGGCCGCCCGCCGGTCCTCCAGCGACCGCGACACCTGTTCCCGCTCGACCCGCTTCGCCACCACCGTGGCCTGGTACTCCTCCGCCTCCGCCTTCAGGGCGGCGAGCCGGATCTTGCGGCCCTCGACCTGCCGCTGCTTCTCCTCGAGGGCCAGTTTCTCCGCCTTCACTTCCTCCACCAGCTCGCGGTCCTTCTGCGCGATCATCTTGAGAATCTCCGCGCGGCTGATGAACTCGCGGAAGCTCGCGGCGCCGAAGAGCACGGAGAGCCTGTCCACCGGGCCGTTCTCCCGAATGGCGCGGATGCGGTTGCCGAGGATCTCCCGCTTCTCGTCGTAGCGGGCCTGCGCATCGGCCACCTCGGCCTCCACCTGTTCCAGCTCGGCCGAGACCTCCTCATATTCGGCGGTGATGACCGCCAGGTTGGCGTTGGCGGCCACCAGTTCCGCTTCCACGAGCCTGAGCTGCGCCTCCGCCTCCTCGGCCTGGAAGGCGACGTCGGCCAGGGCGTTCTGCAGCTCCGCCTGTTTCTGCCGCACGGCCTCCAGATCGCGCTGCGCCTGCTCCAGCTGCGCCCGGATGTCGTTCGCCTGCGCGGAGAAGGGCTGGAGCGGCAGGGCCATGTTCAGGAGCAGTGCGGCGAGGACGACCAGGGCCCAGCGAAACCGTCTATGCATCGCGACCGACACCCCCATCACACGTTCAGGAAACGGCGGAGCGAGAAGAAGCTGGCCACAGCGCCCAGCACGGCGCCCAGGCCCAGCAGGGCCAGCGTCAGATCGGTCAGGATCAGCTCAGGCCTCACCACCGGCAGAAACGGAACCGACTCCTGAATCGCCGGCGCCAGCCTGATGTAGCCCCAGGCCACGACGCCGCTGGCCACGGCGGCGCCCAGGGCGCCGAGGAGCATGCCCTCCAGCACGAACGGCCGCCGGATGTACCAGTCGGTGGCGCCCACCAGCTTCATAATGGAAATCTCACGCCGCCGGGCGTAGACAGAGAGGCGAATCGTGTTGGAGAGCGTGAGCACCGTCGCGAACAGCAGGAGCAGGACCAGCCCCAGGCCGCCGATGCGCACCGCGCGGGTAAACGCCAGCAGGTCGGCGACGATCTCCTTGCCGTAGTCCACCTTCGCTACCCCGCGCATGGCCTGGATCTGTTCCGCCACCTCGGCCACCCGCTCGACATCCGAGACCTTCACATACACCTCGTCGGAGAGGGGATTCTCATCGCCCTCGTAGCCGCTGAGGATCTCGGCCTGGGCGGGGTCGGCCCGCTTCATCTCCTCCAAGGCCTCGTGGCGGCTGAGGAAGGTGACCGTCTCCACGTCGGGCAGGCCGCGAATGCCCGCCAGAATGGCTTCAATCTCCTGTTCGGTCAGATCCCGCTGGCCGCATTTCACCTCTTCGCGCCGGGCCGTGCACAGGTAGCCCTTGATCTCCACCTGGCTCTCGGCCGTGGCGGCCATCTCCTCCAGGTTGACGGCCAGCAGCACCACCACGGCCAGCACGAGCAGGGTGACCGCGACCGAGAGCATGGAAGCCAGCGACATCACATTGCCGCGTGCGGTGTTGCGCAGGGCGTCGCGCAGCGCGGTGACCCATCCCCTAAGACTCATAGCCGTAGGTCCCCCTGTTCTCGTCGCGCACCACGCGACCCCGCTCCAGGGCAATGACGCGCTTCTTCATGCTGTCCACGATCTCGGCCGCATGGGTGGCCACCACCACCGTGGCCCCCATCTGGTTGATCTGGTTCAGGAGGTTCATGATGGTCCAGGTGTTCTCTGGGTCCAGGTTTCCGGTGGGCTCGTCGGCGATCACCAGCACCGGGTTCCGCACGATGGCGCGCGCCACGGCCACCCGCTGTTGCTCCCCCCCGGAGAGCTCTGCCGCCAGGGCGCGGCTCTTGTGGCGCAGGCCCACCAGCTCGAGCGCGGCCGGCACCCGGCGCGCGATCTCCCGCCGGGGCACGTCCGTGCACTCCAGGGCGAAGGCGACGTTCTGAAAGACCGTGCGTTCCGGCAGCAGCTTGAAGTCCTGGAAGATGACCCCGATGCTGCGGCGCAGGTAGGGCACCGCCCGCCTGGGCAGGCGCGCCACGTCCTTGCCGTCCAGAATCACCTGGCCCGATGTCGGCAGCTCCTCCCGGTAGAGCAGCTTCATGAGCGTCGACTTGCCGGCGCCGGACGGCCCGACCAAAAAGACAAACTCCCCCCGCTCAACCCGCAGGTTGACGCCATCGAGGGAAGGAGCTTTCATATGAGGATAAACTTTGGTGACGTTGATTAGCTGGATCACGCGGGATCACCCCACCGCTTACTTCCTATACGCTGCGGAGACCTTCGATCCTTCATAATCCGAATGTGTAACGTGAAACTTTACCAGGAACTTCGACGGGGAAGCAGACCTTCCCTTCCTAGTGGTGAAATTCTAGGGCATGCCATTTCTGGATAGCCTTCCAGAACACGTCAGACCCACCCGGTGAGGCCGGGTGGGTCCTGTGCTGCAGCAGTCAATCGCGCCGCCCCATGCGGGCCCGCAGCACCGCCAGGGCAAAGCGCACCAGGGGGGGAAGGCTGCGCCTCAGCCTCCGCAGCCGGACGATGCGGTAGAGCCACTCCAGGTTGGCCCTGAGCATCCACTCCGGCGCGCGCGGAACGGCGCCGGCCCACACGTCGATGGTGCCGCCGACTCCCATCCCCAGCGGCACCCCCAGCTTGGGCAGGTGCAAGTGCAGCCAGCGCTCCTGCTTGGGCGAGCCCAGGGCGACGAAGAGCACGTCCGGGCGCGCGGCCCGAATCTGCGCGACGACCTCACCCTCCTCCTCGGGCCGGAAGAAGCCGTCGCGCCAGCCCACCACCTCAATGCGGGGATACGCCGCCTGCACCCGGCGGGCGGCCTCCTCCACCACCTCGGGCCGGGTGCCCAGCAGGAAGACCCGCCCCCTGCCCCGGCTGTTCAGGGCCTTCAGCAGGTTGGTGGCCAGGTCGGCCCCTCCCACCTTCTCGGGGATCGGGTCGCCCAGCAGCCGCGCCGCCAGCACGATGCCGATGCCGTCCGGCACGACCAGGTCGGCCCCGTTGATGATGGCGGCCAGCTCCGGGTCCCGGCCGGCCCTGTCGGCGATCTCCGCGTTCGGCGTCACCACCAGGTGCGGGCCGCCCGCGTCAATGAAGCCGAGGCACCGCTCCACGGCCTCGGCCATCGTCACCGCATCCACGGCAATGCTGAGAATCTGCACGCGCTTCATGTCATCCGCCACCGGTCTCTGGAGCGCCCCGGCCCGTGCGGCCTACGGCTCCACAATGGTAATCCGGCCCTTCACCATCAGGATCAGGTCGGTCTCGGCGTAAAAGCCCCGCCCGTCATCGCGCGGGACCACGATCAGGTGGTTGGGCGAAATCCGGGCGCCTTCCCGGATGTCGGCCCCGGCGGTCACATCCAGCAGCCCGCCCAGTTCCGAGGTGATGGCCGTCGCCCGGCCGCCGCGCAGCACCAGCTCGGTGCCGGCCTCGCCCAGCACCCTGCTGCCCGCGGGAACCTCCTCGACCCGGTAGAGCGCCAACAGGTCCACATAAGACTTGCTCACCAGCGGGTCGCCGCCGGTACCCGGCTCTGCGCTCTGCGCCGTCGCGCGGCCCACCAGCAGGCCACCGACCAGCGCCGCAGCCACCAGCAGCGACAGGGTCCTCCATCGGTGCGGCATCCGGAGTTCGCTCCCTTCCTTAAATAGCTCCGCTGTGAAACGCTCCGCTGTGCGTTTGACGACCCCGCGGGGGCGCGGGTTTCAGGCGAGCGCCCCGGTCAGGGCCGGGAAAGCTCGCCGTGCGCCCGCTTCTCCAGGTACCCGTAGATGAAGGGGTCGAGATCGCCGTCGATCACCGCCTGGACGTTGCCCACCTCCACCCCGCTGCGGTGGTCTTTCACCATGGTGTAGGGCTGGAAGACATAGCTGCGGATCTGACTGCCCCAGGCGATCTCCATCTGCGGGCCCCGAATCTGGGCCATCTCCTTGTTCTGCTCCTCGAGCTTCAGCTCCACCAGCTTGGAGCGGAGCATCGTCATCGCCACCGCCCGGTTCTGCATCTGCGAGCGCTCCTGCTGGCAGGAGACGACGATGCCGGTGGGCAGGTGGGTGATCCGCACCGCGGACTCGGTCTTGTTCACATGCTGGCCGCCCGCGCCGCTGGCCCGGTACGTGTCGATGCGGAGGTCCTCGGGGCGGATCTGGATGTCCTCCACGTCCTCCTCGATCTCCGGCATGACCTCCACCGCGGCGAACGAGGTGTGCCGCCGGCCGGAAGCGTCAAACGGCGAGATGCGCACCAGGCGGTGCACCCCCATCTCCGGCCTGAGGAAGCCGTAGGCATACGGCCCCCGCACCGCGATGGTGACCGACTTGATGCCGGCCTCGTCGCCCGCCAGCCGGTCCAGTTCCTCCACCTTGTAGCCGCGATCTTCGGCCCAGCGCACGTACATGCGGTGGAGCATCTCCGCCCAGTCCTGCGCCTCGGTGCCGCCGGCTCCGGCGTGAATGGTGAGAATGGCGTTGTAGGCATCGTACTTCCCGTTCAGCAGCACCTGCAGCTCGAACTGCCGCACCTGCTGCTCCAGGGCGTCTGCCTCGGCCTGCGCCTCCGCCGCCATCTCGGCGTCGGCCCCTTCCTCGGCGAGGTCGATCATGACCTCCAGATCCTCCAGCCGGCGTTCGTAGGCTTGCAGCTGCTCGACCGGCGCCTTCAGGTGGGCGACCTTGCGGGTCACCCGCCGGGCGGCCTCCTGGTCGTTCCAGAAGTCAGGCGCCGAGATCTGGTGCTCCAGCGCCGCGATCTCCTCAAGCCTTCTGTCGAGGTCAAAGAGACCTCCTGAGTTCTGCGAGTCTGTCGCGCATACGCTGCGCGCGGCGGGTCAGCTCGTCATACATGGCAAACCGCCTCCTCGTACGTTGTCGCGCTCTGCATTGTACCACCGGCGATCCCGCGCAGGCAATTCGTTCGTGGGTGACCGGTCTGCACCCGGCCGAATACCCTGGCTAGCAGTGAACTGCGCTCGGGAGGGTCTGCCTGTGAAAGTCGGCTTCATCGGCATGGGCAACATGGGGCGGCTGCTGGTGACCGCCCTCGTGCGGGCGGGCGCACTGGAACCCGGGGAGGTCCTGATCTGGTCCCGCACGGCGGAGAAGCGGAAGCGGGTGACGGAGGCGCTGCCCGGGGTGCAGGCGGCGTTCGGGGGCGGCGACCTCGCCCGCCGGGCCGACGTGCTCTTTCTCTGCGTGAAGCCCGGAGAGACGGCAGCCGTGCTGGACGAGATCGAGCCGTACATAACCGGGGACCACCTGCTGGTGATCATCAACAACACGCTCACGCTCGCGATGCTGGAGGCGCGGACCCCTGCCCGTGTGGCGAAGGTGATCCCCTCCGTCGTCCAGACCGTCGGCCGCGGGGCCTCCCTGCTGGTCTTCGGCGAGCGCTGCACCCACCGGGACCGCGCCCTGCTCGTGCGGATGATGGAGACCATCAGCCGCCCGTACGTGATCCCGGAGGAGGCGGTGCGCACCGCCTCCGACCTGACCTCCTGCGGCCCTGCCTTCCTCAGCTTCGTGTTCCAGGCGCTGGCCGACGCGGCGCGCGCAAAGGCCCCGGCCCTCTCCCGCGAGGACGTGGCGGCAATGGTGCGGGAGACGGCCCGGGCCACCTGCGAGCTGATGGAACAGACCGGCTACACTTTCGCGGACATCATCGACCGGGTCTCCACCCCCGGCGGCGTGACCGCTGCCGGGATTGCGGCGATGCGAACACGGCTGGACGGCCTCTGGGATGAGGTGCTCGCCGCCACGGCCGAACACGAGGCCGCCAAGCGGAGGGGACTGCTGCTCTAGTCTTCGCCGGTCGCCAGGCGCCTGCACGGCCCCCCTTCTGCCCGGCCTTCCGCTCTGTTCTGCCTGGCTGTGGGTGACGCCGCCTTACTACAGGTCCCCCGCCCACAGCAAGTACGAACAAAGCGCATTACCCGGGTACGGTCCCCCATCCACAGCACGCACGAACCCGGCCACCTATCGCCCGCCGGCCAGCGGCTTCAGCGCCGCGGCCAGCCGCTCCAGTTCCTCCTCCGTGTTGTAGAAGCCGGCCGAGAGCCGCAGGCTGCGCGGGTGGGGCACGGTGCGGATGATGATGCCCTGCTCGGCCAGCGCCTTCACTGCCCGGTCGGCGTCGGACTCCACCTGGAACGAGACCAGGCCGGCCGTCTCGGCGGGGGTGAGCACGGTCACCCCGGGCACCGCGGCCAGAAGCTCTCTGGCCGTGGCGGCCAGGCGGCGAATCCGCTCGTACGCCCAGTCCATTCCCACCTCCTGGGACAGCCAGCGGCACGCGGCCAGCTGGCCCGCCAGGTTCGCGGGCTGCACCGTGCCCTGCTCCAGCTTCTGCACACCGCCCTTGGGCAGCAGCCCGCTGTACATATCGTAGGCCTGCGCGGTGCCGTACCCGGCGAAGGTGATGCGCAGCTGTGCGGCCGCCGCCCGGGAGCCGTACAGCGCGCCGGCCCCCTCCGGGCCGCAGAGCCACTTCTGCGCGGTCACCGCGTAAAAGTCGACCCCCAGTTCCTTCACGTTCACCGGCATGGCGCCGAAGGACTGCGCCCCGTCCACCAGCACCGGCACACCGTGACGGTGGGCCGCCTCGGCGATCTCCCGGATGGGCAGCACGGCCCCGGTGATGAAGGAGACGTGGGAGAGGGAGATCAGCTTCGTCCGCGGGGTGATCAGCCGCTCGATCACCGCCGCCGCATCCGCGGGCCGGTCCAGCACGTCCGCGATCTTGATGGTGATGCCGTACCGCTCCCGCGCCGCAAAGAGCGGGAAGAGCGCCCCGGGGTGCTCCAGGTTGGTGGTGATGGCCTCGTCGCCGGGCTGCCAGTTCACGCCCAGCGTGACCAGGTTCATGCCGTCGGTCGTGTTCTGCGTGAGGGCGATCTCGTCGGGCTCGCAGCCGAGCATGGCCGCGTGCTGCGCCCGGACATCGGCCTTCAGCTTGCTCAGCTTCACATAGTAGTCGGTGGCGATGCGCCCCTCGGCGGCCTGGGCCGCGAGCGACTCCACCATGGCCGCGCGCACCGGCTCCGGCAGCGGTCCGGCCGTCCCGGTGTTCAGGTAAACCTGGGCGCTGAGGGCGGGCAACTGGGAACGTATGTGGGTCAACTTGTCCATGCAAGCACCTCCCGGGCATTCCTGGGAACACAGCAGGCTTCCCGCTGGTTACGCCAGATCCTATTATACTCCCGCGGCGGAGGACTGGGGCTCCAGCACGTAGACCACGCCGCTCCGGTCCAGCCAGGCCCGCCGGAACAGGTCCCGGCGGTAGACCCGTCTCACCTCGGCATCCGTGGGCGCGGCGGGGTCGTTCACGATCACGTCGCCCTCGGCGGTGAAGCCCCGCACCACCAGGATGTGGCCCGCGGTCCGCGCGATGGGCGCGTTCGGCAGCCACGACCGATCATACGCTACGGTGGCGATGATCGGCCGGCTCCGGGCGATCCACCGCTCCAGATCGGCGAACCCCCCGAACCGGTCCACGTACGCCCGGAAGCCGCGGGTGGCGGCGTAGGCAGTGTTGAACGGCCAGTTGCCGTGGCCGTCGTAGACCGAATCGTACACCCCCGGCACCGTCTCGTCGGGAATCGACTCGACGTGGCCGTAGTAGGCCATCACCATCGCGAGCGAGGTCGGGCTGCACCAGACGTTGCCGCCGTCGGGGTAGACCATCTGCGAGCGCAGGGGCACATCCAGGTCCACCCCCCAGGCCGCTTTGTGGGGCGGTTCGTCCGAACGCTCGTCCTTCATGGCGGTGGCGAGCCAGAGCCGCTGCAGAGCGGCCCCCCGCAGCTGTGCACGGAACTGGTACGCGTCGGCCGGGCGGGCAAGCAGCAGCGTGTCGGTGTCGACACGCCCGAAGGGCTCATGCGCCTGGCCGGCGACAGAGGCCCGCGGGCCGGTCGAGGACCAGCGGCCGAAGCTGAACCACGGGGACCAGGCGCCGCTCACACGGACCCGCAGCAAGACCTCGATCAGATCGCCCCGGCCGTTCCAGGAGGCCACCGCCCAGTCGAAGGGCGCCGCCTCCGCCACGGGGCCGGTCCAGACGCCGTCTCCCGCCAGCCCGTCCGGGGCCGGCCGGGTGCCCGCGTGGTCGCCGGCCGCGAAGGAATCACAGGAATAGAGCGCCACAAGCCGTGCCTCCTCACTTCTTGGTGCGGGGGTCCAGGGCGTCGCGCAGACCGTCGCCCAGCAGGTTGAACGCCAGCACGGTGAGCATGATCATCGCGCCCGGGGCCAGCGACATCCAGGGCGCATGTTTCAGGTACGACTTGCCCTCGTAGATCATGGAGCCCCAGGTCGCCGTGGGGGGCTGCACCCCGAGCCCCAGGTAGCTGAGCGACGCCTCGCTCATGATGGCGCCGGGAATGCCCAGGGTGACCGCCACGATGATCGGCCCCAGCGCGTTGGGCAGGATGTGCCGGAAGATGATGTGCGCGTCCCGCGCCCCCGCAGCCCGGGCCCCTTCCACGAACTCGCGCTCCTTCAGGGCCAGCACCTGGCTGCGCGTCAGGCGAGCCATGCCGGCCCAGCCCACCACGGAGAGGGCGATGAAGAGGTTGAGCAGGCCCCGGCCCAGAGCGAACATGATCGCGATGGCAAAGAGCAGGTCGGGGAAGGCGAACAGCACGTCCACCGTGCGCATGATGATCCGGTCCACCCGGCCGCCGTAGTAGCCCGCCAGGGCGCCCATCGTCACGCCGATCACCAGCACGATGGCCTCGGCGACGAAGCCCACCAGCAGGGAGACGCGCGCGCCGTAGATCACCCGCGAGAGCACGTCGCGGCCCAGCTGATCCGCGCCCAGCCAGTAGGTGCCCTCCCCCAGCTCATCAAACGGGGTGCCGGGTTTGGCCAGCTTCATGAAAAGATCTTGCTGGTTCGGGTCTGCCGGGGCCAGCACGGGAGCCAGCACGGCCATGATGATGAGCAGGATGATGAAGCCCAGGCCCGCCATCGCCAGCTTGTGCTGCCGCAGGCGGTCCCAGGCCGTTCGGCTCCGGGGCTCGGCCTTTGCGGAGGCAGGTGCGTGGACCTGCGCGGATGCAGCCATGGCTTCTGCTCCTTTCTCAGGTCATGCGGATGCGGGGATCGATCAGCGAGTAGCTGATGTCCACGATGATGTTCATCACCACGAAGATCACGGCGGTGAGCAGCACCGTGGCCTGAATGACCGGGAAGTCCAGCGCATTCAGCCCCCGGATGGTGACGAGCCCCAGGCCGGGAATGCCGAACACCGACTCGGTGAGGATGGAGCCCGTGAGCAACCCGCCAATCTCCAGGCCCACCACCGTCGTCACCGGAATGAGGGCGTTCTTCAGCGCGTGCTTGAAGACCACCACACGCCCGCTGAGCCCCTTGGCGCGGGCGGTGCGGATGTAGTCCTGGCTGATCACGTCCAGCATGGAGGAGCGCGTGTACCGGGCGATTGAGGCCGCATAGCGCGTGCCCAGCACCAGGGCCGGCAGAATCAGGTGCTTCAGCGTGTCAAAGCCCGAGATCGGCAGCACGCCCCAGCGGTAGCCGAAGAACAGCTGCGCCACCATGGCCACCCAGAACACCGGGGCAGAGATGAAGGACAGGGCCGTAACCGTCGCCATGTAATCGACGGCCGTCCCGCGGTTCAGGGCCGACAGGATGCCGATGGGAACGCCGATGACGACGGAGACCAGAACGGCCGACGCGGTCAGCTTCAGGGTGGCGGGCATCGCGCTGCGGATCATGTTCATCACAGGCTGCTGCGTCTGAAACGACCTGCCCAGATCGCCCTGCAGGGCCTTTACGACGAAATCGGCGTACTGCACCGGCAGCGGGCGGTCAAGCCCCATCTCCCGGCGGATGCGCTCGATGGTGGCCGGGTCCGCCTTCTTCTCGAAGGCGACGCTCACCGGGTCGCCCGGAACCACGTGCATCAGGATGAAGGTGATGACACTGACCCCCAGAAGGACGGGAATGCCCGCCCAGAGGCGGCGCACGATGTATGCGAGCAAGGCGATCCTCCCCGATTGCCAATCGGGGTGGGGACCCGGCCAGGCCCCCACCGCCCGATGGCTGCAGTGTTAGTTGACGTCCTTCCAGACCGTCTTGTAGTCGTACACGAAGACAGGGTTCAGCTGGAAGCCGTGCACGTTCGGCTGGCTGACGAAGTACGACTTCAGGTGCCACAGCGGAATGATGGCATACTCCTCGTACAGCATCCGCTTCTCCAGCTCTTGGTAGTCACGGGAGCGCCGCGCCTGATCGGTGTCCACGCGGGCCCGCTCCAGGATGGCGTCGACCTCAGGATCGCTCACCGAGACCGACATCGCCGTGGAGCTCGAGGAGTGGAAGAAGGTCCAGAGGAAGTTGTCCGGGTCCGGGTAGTCGGCGTACCAGTTGCCCTGGTTCGCCGGAATCTCGCCGCGGGAGCGGGCGGCTGCGTACGTGGCCGAGTCGTAGATCTCCACCTCGTAGTTGAGGCCGACCTCGCTCAGCATCTGCTGGATCGCCAGGTTCGTGTCCGTCACCTTTTCGCCGCCCCGCTGCCACGCGGTAATGGTCAGCCCCTCGGCGCCGGCCTCCCGGATGAGCTGCCGCGCCCGGTCAGGATCGTAGGGGAACCCGGGGGCATCCGTCAGGGCGCCGACGATCCCGGGCGGGGTGAGGCCGATGGCGGCGGCGCCGGTGCCGTTGTGAATGGTGTCGATGATCTTCTGCCGGTCGATGGCCAGCGAGACCGCCTCACGCACCCGCTTGTCGGGGAAGAACTTGTGGTTGAGGGCGACGTAGTAGGTGTTCAGGGTCGTGGTCTCCCACAGCTTCCACCTGTCGGAAGAGATGACGTTCTGCCATTCCACCGACGGGATGTCGTTGCTGTCGAGGTTGCCCGCCTCGAACTCCATCCAGCGGGTCGACTCGTCGGCGATGACCCGGTACTCGATGGCATCCAGGAACGGGTAGCCGTCCTCGAAGTAGTCAGGGTTGCGCTCCAGCACGATCAGCTCGTTGGGCCGCCACTCCTTCAGACGGAAGGGGCCGGTGCCGACGGGTTCGCGGGCGAAGGCCTCGCCCTTCTCGGTGACGTAGTCGGCTGGCAGAATCGAGGCCGGCGCGGTCGCCAGGTTGGTCAGGAAGGGGCCGAAGGGCTCCTTCAAGGTCAGCTCGAAGGTGTAGTCGCCCGTAATCGTCAGTCCGGCGAGCTCGGTGGCCGTGCCGTCCAGCATCTCGTCGGCGCCGACGATGTCGTGGAACACCCACGTGTTCTTGGCCATCGTCGCGGGGTTGAGCATGCGCTCGATCGTGAACTTCACGTCCTTCGTGGTCAGCTCGTCCCCGTTGTGAAACTTCACGCCCTCGCGGAGCCGGAAGTAGTACGTGCGCCCGTCCTCAGAAACGGTGGGCATCTCGGCCAGCAGCTCGGGCTCCAGCTCCAGGGTTTCACCCTTGTACCGGACCAGGGTGTTGAACACGTTCCGGGCCAGCCGGTACACCTGCAGAGTGGTGTCGAGCTGCGGATCCATCACCGCCGGCTCGGAGCCGATGGCCATCCGGTAGGTGCCGCCGTAAACCTCTCCGTTGGGTCCCCGTCTGGGCCCGCTGTCTGCCGGCTCGGGCGTGCTCGTTCCTCCCTGGCTCGATCCGTTCTGCGACGTGGCCGCGCCGTCGGCCCCGCCGCCGTCGGTCTCCGCCGGCTTCGAGCAGGCGGCCAGGGCCAGCATGGCCACGGCCAGGAGCAGCGCGGTCAGACGCAAGGGACGTTTCATTCTGCAACCCCTCCCCATGTGATGACCGGGAGCTTCCCCCTCTGTGCGTTCCCCGGTCTGTAGTGACATGAGATTTCCTCATCAACCGTTGTAATCCTCTTCCCTCTAGCGAGAATATACAAAATACGATCGTCACAAGCTCGGTTTGCGGCGCGAAAAACCGCCCCGGCCAGCGCCGGGGCGGTTTTTTGCGCTCGATTACGGACCCCAGACCAGCGGGATCCAGAAGTAGCCGAAAAGCGTGATCGTCGCGATGGAGGCCAGGTTGAGGAAAAAGCCTACCTTGATCATCTGCCGGATGGTCACGTAGCCCGTGCTGAAGGCGATGGCGTTGGGCGGCGTGCCCACGGGCATCATGAACGCCAGCGTGGCGCCCAGGGCGGCCACCATCATCAGGCCGGTCGGCGCGACGTTCAGCGCAGCCGCCAGGCTCGCCATGATGGGCATGAAGATGGCGGCGATCGCGGTGTTGGAGGTGATCTCGGTCAGGAAGACCAGCATGGCGGCGACGGCCAGGACAATCAGGATGTACGGCGCCCCCTCCAGGCCCGCCAGGAAGCCGGACAGCCACTCGGCCACACCCGTCGTCTGGAAGGCGTCCGCGACGCTGAAGCCGGCGCCGAAGAGCAGGAGCACGCCCCAGGGGATCCGCTTCATGGCCGATCCATCCAGCAGGAACTCGCCCCTGCCGCGGCTGCTGGGAATGACGAAGAGCAGCAGGGCGCCGAAGATCGCCACCATCGCGTCGCTGATGCCAGGAACCACGCCCTTCAGGAAGAACGGGTAGATGATCCACAGCAGCGCGGCGGTGCCGAAGACGCCGAGCACCTTCCACTCCTCGTTGCTCATCGGTCCCAGTTCGGCAAGCTGCTGGCGCACGAACTCCCGGCTGCCGGGAACGTCGTTGAAGCCGGGCGGCATGACCCGCAGCATGATCCGCCACGCGATGAACGTATAGACCAGGAAAATTGGTATTCCCACCAGCATGAAGTCGAAGAAGCTGATCTCGATGCCGAGGGCAGAGGCCGCCACGCCCACCATGATCGCGTTGGGAGGCGACCCGATGATGCTGCCAACGCCGCCGATGGAGGCCGCGTAGGCAATGGCCAGCATGATCAGCGCCGGGAAGTTGCTCTTCTCGGTGTCCACCTCCGCGCCGCCGCTGCGGCGCAGCTCGGTGATCTGGTTGATGACGGCAAGGCCGATGGGCAGCATCATCATCGCCGTCGCGCTGTTGGAGATGAAGATGGAGATGACGCCGGTGGCCAGCATGAAGCCCAGAACCAGCCGGGGCGGGTTGGTGCCGATCCGGCTGATGACGGCGAGGGCGATGCGCCGGTGCAGCCGCCAGCGCTCGATGGCCACCGCGATGATGAACCCCCCGAGGAACAGGAAGATGGTCGGGTCGGCGTACGATGCCACCACATCCCCGACCGACCCCAGGCCCAGCACCGGAAAGAGGACGACGGGCAGCAAGCTGGTGATGGGAATGGGGACGGCCTCGGTCACCCACCAGACCGAGATCCAGGCGGTGCCGGCCAGCGCGGCCACGCCTTCGCGCTCCAGGCCGGCGGGCCGGAACAACAGGTAGATGAGCAGGCACAGCGCAGGGCCCAGTACCAGCCCGATCTTCTGGCCCAGATTCCAGGGCGGCTGCTGCTCACCCTCAGCCGCCGGCTTCGTGTGCTCCGCAGGCACGGTTATTCGCCTCCCCTACTGTACTGTGCCAGACCCTGCAGGTGCGCATTCGGGATTTAAGCGCTTCGTTCAAAACACAGATTACTTGTGAGGATATGGTAAATTTCTATAGGCATAGTGTACGGTCTCTGGTCCATTCTCGTCAACAGTACAAAAAAACCTGGCCCGGTCATGCCTGGATCGGCCCTCAGCAAGGCAGGGCCGCCCGAGAGGGCAGCCCTGCGCACAGAACCGGCGCTCACAGCGCCATCTTGCCGGGGTTCATGATGTTCTTCGGGTCCAGGGCCCGCTTGATCGCCCGCATCACTTCCAGGGCGGGGCCGTGCTCTGCTTCCATATACTGCGCCCTGGCCGAGCCCACGCCGTGTTCAGCCGTCGTCGTTCCGCCCATCTCAATCGTCATGCGCTGCACGATGTCGGCCACCTCGGCCGCCTTCTTCAGCCGTTCCTGGTCGCGGAAGTCCACCACGACGCCCGCGTGCAGATTTCCGTCGCCCACGTGGCCGAAGTGATGATGGGGATGTCGTGTTCGCGGCTGATCTCCTGCAGGCGGATCAGCGCCTTGGGCACCTTGCTGATGGGCACGCCGATATCCAGGCGGACCGGGAGAACCTCATCGGGCGAATGACGCTCGAGCGCAAGACCCCCTGCACCATCACACAGCCGGAACTGCTGCGCCGGGTGCTGGAGGAAGTGCGGACGCCCGGCTATGCCGTGGACGATGAGGAGACGAATCTGGGGGTGCGCTGCGTCAGCGCGCCCATCTACGACTACACCGGACGCGTGGTGGCTGCGCTGTCCGCTTCGGGGCCGGCCGAGCGGCTGCCCCTCAGCCGGGTGCCGGACATGGCCCGGAAGATCGTCGCCAGCGCGCAGGAGGTTTCGATGGCGCTGGGGGCCCGCAACCCCTGACGCCATCGGTTCACCATCCTCTGTTGTCACAAACCCGAGGTATCCTCATAAAGTCTAGGTATGAGCCTTTTGTGTCACCACTTATTGATCGTGCGGTTTGCCCGCCATAGCGCTTTGTATCCGCCACGATCCCCGCTGCAGCCGCACGCGGCCCCGTCTCGCGCAAGTCCCCCGAACCCGTCCGCAGGAGACAGGTTCGGGGGACTTCGCCAATGTCGGCCTGTTGCGGCAGGCTTCGGATCAGGCGCCCAGAATCTGGCGCACCTCATCGCCGTCCAGGGTCTCGCGGTCCGACAGCTCAACCACCAGGGCCACCAGGCGGTCGCGGTTGGCCTCGATCAGGCGCCGGACCTCCCGGTACAGCCGGTCCAGCACCGACTGCACCTCGCGCTCGATGGCCGCGGCGGACTCCTGGGAAACGGTCTGGACGCCTGGCCAGTCGGCCTCGGGCACGGACATCAGGCCCACCGACTCGCCCATGCCGTAGCGGCTGATCATCTCCCGGGCGATCTGGGTCGCCCGCTTCAGGTCATCCTGGGCGCCGGTGGACCGCTCGCCCATCAGCACCTCCTCGGCGGCCAGGCCGCCCAGCATCATCTTCAGCCGGGCCTCCAGCTCGGAGCGGGTGTAGAGCATCTGGTCCTCCTCGGGAGCGGTGAGGGTGAAACCGCCCGCCCGGCCGCGCGGGATGACGGTCACCTTCTGCACCGGGTCGGCGCCCGGGGTCAGGGTGGCCACCAGGGCGTGGCCCGCCTCGTGCACCGCGATCCGCCGCTTCTCCTCGGGCCGGATCATCCGCCCCTTCCGGGCCGGGCCGCCGGCCACCACCCGGTCGATGGCCTCGTCGATCTCGTTCATGGTGATCTGCTTGCGCCCCCGGCGCACGGCGAGAATGGCCGCCTCGTTCAGCAGGTTGGCCAGGTCCGCCCCCGTGAAGCCCGGAGTGCGCCTCGCGATGGCGGCCAGGTCCAGGGAGGGGTCCAGCTGCTTTCCCGCGGCGTGAACCCGCAGGATCTCCTCTCGTCCCTTCGCATCCGGGGGACCGACGGGAATCTGCCGGTCGAACCGCCCCGGGCGGAGCAGGGCCCGGTCCAGCACGTCGGGCCGGTTGGTGGCCGCCAGGACGATCACGCCCTCGTAGGCGCCGAACCCGTCCATCTCGGTGAGCAGCTGATTGAGGGTCTGCTCCCGCTCATCGTGGCCGCCGGCCACGGGGCCGGCGCCGCGCTGGCGGCCGACGGCGTCGATCTCGTCGATGAAGATGATGCACGGGGCGTTCTTGCGGGCCTGCGCGAAGAGGTCGCGCACCCGCGAGGCGCCCATGCCCACGAACAGCTCGACGAAGCTGGAGCCGCTCAGGGCGAAGAAAGGCACCCCCGCCTCGCCGGCCACGGCACGGGCCAGCAGCGTCTTGCCCGTTCCGGGCGGACCATACAGCAGCACGCCCCGGGGGATGCGCGCGCCGATCTGGCGGTACTTGTCCGGGTTGCGCAGGTAGTCGACGATCTCCTCCAGATCGGCCTTCACCTCATCCACCCCGGCCACATCGGCGAAGGTGACGGTGGACTCCCCCGGCGCCAGGGGCTTCACGGCCCCCCGGGCGAGGCCCATCGCCCCGGCCTGCCGTTTCTGGGCCCACGCGAACAGGCCGATCATCGCGCCCAGCCAGATCACCGTGGGCAGGAGCGCCAGCCACCACGGCTGTCTGGCGACCTTGTACTGCTGCTCCACCCCCGCCTCCTCCAGCCGCTCCGCCAGGCCGGTCGTCTCCGCCGGCAGGGTCACCGTGAAGGCCTCGCCGCTGACGAACTCGCCTTCCAGCACCCGGTCGGTGATCACCACCTCGGCGACCCGCCGGTCAGCCAGGGCGTCGAGAAAGGCAGAGTACGACAACTCCACCGGCCGGCTGGCCAGGGGAGGGAAGAAGGCGAACTGAAGGAGCCAGAGGGCGAACAGCACCAGCAGGATGCGCTTTGTCACTTCACGCGTTCGATCACTACTCAAATAGAGGAGCCTCCTTCTGGAACACCACATCTACGCGGCTATCCCCAGCATATCGAACGTTCCTTAGATCCACCTGAGATGCTGGACATGTGGTGGTACTTTCCTGTCCTTAAACATTTAGACGACCGAAGTTCCCTCGCGAGTCCGCCTTTGAGAGCGCTCCTTGGCGCGAATTGGTTCGCGTTCATGCAGAAGGGCGTCGCCGATGCCGCGACGCCCACGAGAGAAGCTCGGAGGCCTGACTGGCGTCTGACCTCCGAGCTCGTGAAGAACACGCCATGCACGCTACGCCTTCGCCGCCCGCCCGCAGCAGAACTTGTACTTCTTGCCCGAGCCGCACGGGCACGGGTCGTTGCGCCCGACCTTCTTGCCTTCCTTGCGGACGGGCTGCCGCTGCTCGGGACCCTGGCTGCCCGAAGTGATCATGATCCGCGGCCGCTGCGGCTCACGCGCCACCTCAATAATGAAGAGGTTGCGCACCATGTCCCGCTGAATCGAGCGGATCATGTAATTGAACATCTCCATGGCTTCCATCTTGTACTCGATCAGCGGGTCACGCTGACCGTACGCGCGGAGGCCAACGCCGTCCCGCAGGTCGTCCATGGCGTCCAGGTGGTCCATCCACTTCTCGTCCACGGTGCGGAGCAGCAGGAACCGCTCGAGCTGCCGCATCGTCTCGGCCCCGAGCCGCTGTTCCTTCTCCTCGTACGCCCGGACGGCCGCTTCCTCGATGGCCTTCGCCAGCTTCTGCCGGCCCTCCTGCTCCCGGCGCACCCCTTCGATGGCCGCCCGCAGGTCTTCCACCTTCACGTAGCCCTTGGGGATGCCGAAGTCCTCCGCCAGCCCCACCAGAATCTCGGGGTCCCACTCCTCGAAGTAGACCCCCTCCGGCACGCCCTCTTCCACCACCCACTCGGCCACGGCGGCGATGGCATCCATCGCGACCTCGCGGGTGTCGTGCCCTTCGAGGATCTGCCGGCGCTGCTTGTAGATCAGCTCGCGCTGCGTGTTCATCACGTCGTCGTACTGCAGCACGTGCTTACGGATGTCGAAGTTGCGGGCCTCGACCTTCTTCTGGGCGTTCTCAATCGCCCGCGAGACCATCGGGCTGTCGATGGGCACGTCCTCTTCAATGCCCAGCCGGTTCATCAGGTTCGAGACCATCTCGCCACCGAAGAGACGCATCAGGTCGTCCTCCAGCGAAACGTAGAACCGTGACTCGCCGGGGTCGCCCTGACGGCCGGAACGGCCGCGCAGCTGGTTGTCAATGCGCCGGGCTTCGTGCCGCTCGGTGCCGATGACGCACAGGCCGCCCACCGCGCGCACCTTCTCGGCCTCCTCGGCGCACTTGGCCTCCTCTTCCTTCAGGTACTTCAGGTAGATCTCCCGGGCCTGCTGCACCTCGGGGTCCTGGGACGGAATGATGTCCGTCGCGGCGACGATCAGTTCCGGATCGATGCCGTCCGCCCGCATGCGCTGGCGCGCCGCGAAGTCGGGGTTGCCGCCCAGCAGGATGTCGGTACCGCGGCCGGCCATGTTGGTCGCGATGGTCACCGCGCCGAACCGGCCCGCCTGCGCCACGATCTCGGCCTCGCGCTCGTGGTACTTGGCGTTCAGCACCTGGTGCTTGATGCCCCTGCGGGTCAGAATCTGCGAGAGGTACTCCGACTTCTCGATGGAGACCGTGCCGATCAGCACGGGCTGGCCCCGCTTGTGCCGCTCCTCCACGTCGTCGGCCACCGCCTTGAACTTTGCCCGCTCCGTCTTGTACACGATGTCGGGGTGGTCAATGCGGATCACCGGCTTGTTGGTGGGAATGGCGATGACGTCGAGGCCGTAAATCTTCCGGAACTCCTCCTCCTCCGTAAGGGCCGTACCGGTCATGCCGGCCAGCTTCTTATACATGCGGAAGTAGTTCTGGAAGGTTACGGTGGCGAGGGTCTGCGTCTCCTCCTCGATCTTGCAGCCTTCCTTCGCCTCCACCGCCTGGTGCAGTCCGTCGGACCAGCGCCGGCCGAACATGAGGCGGCCGGTGAACTCGTCGACGATGATCACCTGATCGTCCTTCACCACGTAGTCCTTGTCGCGGTGGAAGAGCTCCTTCGCCTTGATGGCGTTGTTGAGGTAGTGGACCAGCTGCTGGTTCTCGCCCTCGTAGAGGTGGTCGATGTTCAGCCACTTCTCGACCTTGGCGACGCCCTCCTCGGTGGGGGCCACCCGCTTCTCCTTCTCCTCGACGATGTAGTCCTCGTCGCGCTTCAGCCGCTCCGCGATCTTCGCGAAGGTGTAGTAAAGCTCCGTCGGCTTGCCGGAGGGGCCGGAGATGATCAGCGGGGTCCGTGCCTCGTCGATCAGGATCGAGTCGGCCTCGTCGACGATGGCATAGAAGAACTCGCGGTGCACCATGTCCTGCGGGTGCATGGCCATATTGTCCCGCAGGTAGTCGAAGCCGAACTCGTTGTTGGTACCGTAGGTGATGTCGCAGGCGTAGGCCTCGCGCCGCTGCGCCGAGGTCAGCCCGTGCACGATCAGCCCGGTGGTCATGCCCAGGAACTTGTAGATCCGGCCGATGTCGTCGCGGCCGACCTTGGCCAGGTAGTCGTTCACCGTCACCAGGTGGCAGCCCCGGCCGAGAAGCGCGTTGAGGTACAGCGGCATGGCTGCCACCAGGGTCTTACCTTCACCGGTCTTCATCTCGGCGATGTTGCCCTCGTGCAGCACGATGCCGCCGATCAGCTGAACGTCGAAGGGCCGCCTTCCCGTCGCGCGGACCGACGCTTCCCGCACCACCGCAAACGCCTCGGGCAGAAGCTGCTCCAGCGTCTCCCCGCGGGCGATCCGCTCCTTGAACTCCACCGTCTTGTGGGCGAGTTCGGCATCCGAGAGCTTCTGCATCTGCGGCTCCAGGCTGTTGATCAGGGCCACCGTCTTCTGGTGGCGCTTGACGACCTTCGCGCTGTAGTCGCCAAAGATGCGTTCCAGGATCTTCAAAGCCAAAGCTTACACCTTCTTCGCTAATCTGCCAGCGGGCTGGCGCAAAAATCGTTCATACACTCCTCATATAGATGCGCCGAAACCCGCGTCACGTTCGCGCCCACGCAGGCATCCGCGATATTTTAGCATGCCAAGCACGGACAAGCAACGAGCATCAATTGGCAAGTTCAGAAGAAAGCGACGATAATCAGTAACGTGCAGGGCCCCCACGCAGGGCGATCGCCCGGTCGGCCAGCACCCACAGCCCGCCGGCCACCACCGAGTGGCCGCCGAGCACCACGGGAATCGGGCATTGTACAGCCGCCCGGGTAAACGCCCGCACGAAGGGATCCTCAATGCGCTCCACCGCGCCCAGATCAGACTGGAACCGGTCCCACTCGCTCACCCGCCGTCCCCGGTTGGCAAAGAGCACCCGCGTGTCGAAGAAGGCCGCGTCGCACGTCTCGCTCAGCCGGGCGAAGAACCGCTCCGGCCCCAGGTCCTCCACCAGGTCGGCCACCACCGAGCGCACCAGCCCCGCAGCCTCCCGCCCCAGGGCCTTCATGCCCCGCTCCTCCGAGAACACCCGCAGCCGCACGGGCAGGTTGCGGTTGAAGTGTTCCATGATGGCAGAGCCCACCCGGCCGATGAGGGCCACCTCGGGAAGCTCCGTTGCCAGCACGTCGGCCGCAGCCCGCAGGCGCGCGTCCGGCCAGGCCGCCGCCCGCAGGGCCGCCCGCGCCCTGGGGCCGCCCCGGCCGCTGAGCGCCAGGATCAGGTAGTCGGTCGGCGTGTCCAGGTCGAAGTTGACCGCCGCGCTGTTGGGGAGCAGCACCCGCTCCATGCCGGTCTCCCGCAGCAGCCAGCCCAGGAAATTGTCGTTCTCCGGCGGGTCGACCCGCTCCAGGTGTGCGGCCGGCTGCCAGGCCACAAGATCGACGGATTGGACGTTGTTGACCACCACCGTCGGTTCATTCCGGCTCAGGGCCGCGCGAATCCAGGCGATCTCCTCCTGGCCGATCAGCGGCAGCGCCGCGCCGCTCAGGTAGATGACCGCGTCTGCGCCGCTCTCCCGCACCGCCTGCCGGAGGCTGCGCCCGAAGTGAAACGAGGACCCCCGCGTGTCGAAAATGCGGGCCCCCAGCCGGGCGGCCGCCTCCGCCAGCGCGCCGTGGTTGGTGGCCAGCACCACCTGATCGAGCCCCGCCGCGCAGAACTTGGCCACCGTGTCCAGGGTCACCGCGTGGCGCAGCCCAACCAGGCTCTCCTGCAGCGGGTTCTCCGCCGGAGGGCCGCCTTCGAAGATGATCGCTGCCGTGCGCACCCGAATGCCTCCCACACAGGACAGCCCCGTCGCCGGATCGGCGGCGGGGCTGGAACACCCACTTTTAGTATTCCGGCTCCAGGAGACCGTAGTCGCCGTCGTGGCGACGGTAGAGCACATTCACCTTGCCGGTGTCGCTGTTCACGAATACGAAGAAGTCGTGCGAGAGCAGGTCCATCTGGAGGATCGCCTCGTCCACCGTCACCGGCTTCACGGGGAACCGCTTGGTCTTGACCACCTTGCCGTCCAGTTCGGCGTCCAGGTCCTCCTCCCCGGCTGAGGCCACGGCGGCCTGGGCCGGACCCGCCCCCGTGCGCCGGCGGAGCCGGGCGCGATACCGCTGCACCTGCTTTTCCAGCTTATCGGCCACCAGGTCGATGGAGGCGTACATGTCGTTGGTGGCCTCCTCCCCCCGCAGGATCCACCCGTTCAACTCTGCGGTGACCTCGATGATGTGCCGCCCGCGCTCCACGTAGAGATTCGCCTGTGCCTTGATCGGATGGTCGACGAACTTCTCGATCTTGCCAAGCTTCTTCTCGACATACTCGCGGAGCGCTTTGGTGATCTCGATGTTCTTACCGCGTACCGCAACCTGCATGGCCCCAACTCCTCCCAGTTCGTCGGGCCCTGCCGGGCCCTTCTCAGGGTTATGACTCTCTTCCCTCCGAGCATGCCGTTTCCCTGCCACCTGCGCGGCCTCTGCTACTAATATTGTACACCACTTCTGGTCTCATCCTCGCCCCCGGCGAGGCCGATTTATGCACAGTCTGTGCCTATCCTGTATGTGGGTAATGGGGATAAGTCTGTTGATAACGCCTGTCATAAGCTTCGCGCGTGGGGATAACCATGTGGACGCGTGCAGGCGTGACCCCGGGTCGCGCCGAACAGTATCTACTAAAGGAAGAAAATCGGGCACAGACTGGAACTGAGCGACGGAGGGCTCTAGAAATGGACAAGATCTTTGAGTTTCCCGCAGGGATTTACGGTTTCCCCGGCCTCAAGCGCTTCATGGTTGTGGACATTCCCGGCGCGGGCGACGTGTTCAAGCAGTTGGTGGCCGCCGATGATCCCAACGTTGGCTTCACGTTGGTGTTCCCCTTCGCGCTCTTCCCGCAGTACAATCCGGACATCCCGGCCGAGGACCTGGCCGCCGTGGGCGCAGAGAGCCCCGACCAGGTGCTGCTCTACGCCATCGCCAACGTCCCCCCGCAGGACTTCCGGGCCGCGACGGCCAACCTGCGGGCCCCGCTGCTCTTCAACCCCTTCACCCGCAAGGGCCGCCAGGTGATCCTGGCCGACGAGCAGTACCGCATCCGCGAGCCCCTTTTCGGAGAGGCAAAGCGAAACCCGGCAGAGGAGGCCCCATGATGCTCGTGCTCACCAGACGACTCGAGGAGTCGATCCTGATCGGCGACGACATCGAGATCAAGGTCCTTCAGGTGCGCGGAACCGGCCCCCAGGCCGTGGTGCGCCTGGGCATCGTCGCGCCCAAGTCCGTCACGATCCTCCGCAAGGAGATCTACGACGAGGTGGTGGCCGCCAACCGGCAGGCCGCCCAGCCGGCTGCGTCGCTGCCGGCCGAACTGCTCCGGGCGCTGCGCGTGCCGGAGTCGGAGTAGGGCGTTACGCCGCGGGAACCGGTTTGTCCGACACGGCCAGCACCGCCAGGTTCACCGCGCGGGCGCCAGTCGCCCAGAGCACCTCCGCCGCGGCTGCCGCCGTGGCGCCGGTCGTGAGCACGTCGTCCACCAGCAGCGCGTGCCGCCCCGTCCAGGCCGGCTCGCTCCCCCGGCGCACGCCGAAGGCGCCGGCCAGGTTCCGCCAGCGGGCGTCCCGGTGGCGGCGGGTCTGGTGCCCGGTCGCGCGCAGCCGCACCAGGTCGTCTTCTGCGACCGGCGCGCCCAGCGCCTCGGCCAGCCCCCGGGCGATGCACGCAGCCTGGTTGTACCCCCGCTCCCGCTGGCGGATGGGATGCAGCGGGATCGGCACGATTACATCGGGCGTCTCCTCCACCATCTCCGCCAGGTACCGCCCCAGGGCGACGCCCAGCGCCTGCCGCCCGCTGAACTTCACGTGGTGAATCGCCTCGCGCAGCACACCCCTGTGCAGCCCCAGGGCCCAGACCCGGCCGTACGACGGGGTGAAGACGCACTCGGCGCACAGCCCCCAGCCACCCCGGATCGGGCGGCTGCAGTTAATGCAGAGCCGCATGTCCAGGGTGAAGGGCATGGCCGCCCAGCAGCTGTCACAGACGGGAACGGTCTCCGCCACCGAGGCCAGCGGCGGCAAGACTGCAGGAAGCGGGCCATCGCAGGTGATGCAGGTGGTCCGCTGCGGCCACAGGATGGTCACCAGCCCCTCGACGATCGTGCGCAGCAACGCCATCACCCCCGGGCGGAGTTCGCCGCGGGGGTAATGTTATCCTTCTTTTTCCAGGCAGGCGTCCAGATCCACGACCACGACCTTCGACGCCTGCGCGGCGGCCACGGCCCGGGCCACGGCCTCCTGGCGCGTGAGGCGACCGGATTGCAGGACCAGGGCACATCCGTACCGCTGGGCGAGCCGGGTCAGGATGGCGGCCGACTCGTCCCGGGAGCCGAGATCCACCAGCACCAGCTCGCCGTCCGCCTCCCGGGCGATCCGGCCCAGCACGTCCTCGATCCGGTCCGCCTGGTCCCGCACCAGCACGACGTAGGCCACAGACTCATCCTCCGTCCGCATCCGCCCGATCAGCTCCGCCACGTGGGTCACGGCGCTCACCAGGCCGTACGCCGCCAGGGCCAGCAACCCCCAGAAGAACGCTCCCTCCCGCACCGCCACCCCCTCCTGCGAGCCAGAATATGACGGCGCAGGAGCACGGGGCACACATGGCCTTCCCCGGAGTCCCGGGCGCAAAAAGGGGCCGGAACCGAGGAATCGCCTCGGTTCCGGCCCTGAAACATCCCGAATCAGAGGCCCGCCTTCTCCCGCAGCACCGCCGCCCGGTCGGTGCGCTCCCACGGCAGGTCGAGGTCGGTACGGCCGAAGTGGCCGTAAGCGGCCGTCTGCCGGTAGATGGGACGGCGCAGGTCGAGATCGCGGATGATCGCGGCCGGGCGCAGGTCGAAGGTCTCCCGCACCAGCTCGGCCAGCCGCTCGTCGGGCAGCTTGCCCGTGCCGAAGGTGGTCACCAGGATCGAGACCGGCTGCGCCACGCCGATGGCGTAGGCCAGCTGCACCTCGCACTTGGAGGCCAGCCCAGCCGCCACGATGTTCTTGGCGACCCAGCGCGCCGCGTAGGCGCCGGACCGGTCGACCTTCGTCGGATCCTTGCCCGAGAAGGCCCCTCCGCCGTGGCGGGCGTAGCCGCCGTACGTGTCCACGATGATCTTCCGGCCCGTCAGCCCCGCGTCGCCCTGCGGGCCGCCCACCACGAAGCGGCCGGTCGGGTTGATGAAATAGCGCGTGCGGTCATCGATCAGGTTGCGGTCCACCACGTCGAGGATGACGTAGTCGATGACCTCCTTGCGGATCTGCTCCTGCGTGGTATCCGGGTCATGCTGCGTGGAGATGACGATGGTGTCGATGCGCGCCGGCCGGCCGTCCACGTACTCCACCGTCACCTGCGTCTTGCCGT
Organism: Symbiobacterium turbinis; assembly: GCF_055383075.1. NCBI lineage: Bacteria > Bacillati > Bacillota > Clostridia > Eubacteriales > Symbiobacteriaceae > Symbiobacterium > Symbiobacterium turbinis. The sequence goes on along the minus strand of NZ_AP042433.1, from coordinate 3,061,313 downwards.
CAGGCCGCAGATAGGGCAGCGTTCCGTTCTTGCGCACCTGGGCCAGCCGCCTTGCCAGGCGGTGAGCCAGGCTGATGGGCATCGGCATCAGCTCGGGGGTCTCGTCGCAGGCGAAGCCGAACATCATGCCCTGGTCGCCGGCGCCGAGCTCGCAGCTCCTTCTCGGTCACCTCGCCCCGCACCTCGATCGCCACATCCACGCCCTGCGCAATGTCCGGAGACTGCGGGTCGATGGCCGTCATCACCCCGCACGTCGAACCGTCAAAACCGTACTTGGCGCGGGTGTAGCCGATGTCGCGCACCACGTCGCGCACGAGGTTGGGGATGTCCACGTACGCGGTGGTGGTGATCTCACCGGTGACGATGACCAACCCGGTGGTCAGCATGGTCTCGCACGCGACGCGGGCCCTCGGGTCGAGCGCCAGGATCGCGTCGAGCACCGCGTCCGAGATCTGATCCGCCATCTTGTCCGGATGCCCTTCGGTGACGGATTCAGAGGTGAAGAGGTACCGCCCCTTCTGCTCAAACATCTGATTATCTACCTCCTCTGACGGCTTGAAACCGGCCAGGCGATTACACATCAAAACACCCTCTTCACACGCGAAGAGGGTGGATGACACTGCTCTTCCCTCTTATCTTCCGGTAGTGTGCCCGGCTGGACTTGGCACCTTACCTGCTCACGCAGGCTGGTTGCCGAAGCTTCATTGGGCCAGTTCCCTCCGCTTCTCTTGATAAGAGTATTCAGTTGCGAATAGGATACCACCGCTCCCAATGGGTGTCAAGGACGACTACTGGGCGTGCGTTTCCCCGGGCGCGTCAGCCAGCGCGAACTTCAGCGTGGCCTCCGCCTTCAGCTCGTCGCCCACAAAGGCCTTCCCCTTCCCGATGCCCAGGCCGCGGCGCATGGCCACCATCTCCACTTCCAGGCGGAGTTGGTCGCCGGGCAGCACCGGCCGGCGGAACCGGGCCTCGTCGATGCCGGCGAACAGCGGCACCTTCCCGGCATTTTCGGGCTGCGAGAGCACCGCCACCGCGCCCGCCTGCGCCATGGCCTCCAGAATCAGCACGCCGGGAAAGATGGGGTTGCCCGGGTAGTGCCCCTGAAAGACCGGCTCGTTCATGGACAGGTTCTTGACCGCGACCACCCGCTTGCCGGGCTCGAGCTCCAGCACCCGGTCGATCATCAGCATCGGGTACCGGTGCGGGATGATCTCCATGATCTGCCTGATGTCCAGTGGATACGCCCCCTAATCTCCGGGAATTCTTATGTTGAGTATTCCCCAAACGGCCCCCTTCTCCTCTCGACCCCCGGCGCATGCTGCACCCTTCTGCTGCCTGTTCCCGGCTTGTCCTGTACCCTTCTGCTGCCGCATCCTGGCTCGTTCTGCACCGGCTCCTTCCCGGTCCCGGCCTGTCCTGCACCCGGCTGTTGGCCCGCAACCGGGGCTTGACGCAAGCCGCGTTGAACGCTACCATAACCCTACGGGGTATGGGATATACCGCGGAGGTGTTGCAGAGTGATCACGGTTACCCCGGAGGCCGCCGCCGAAATCGCCCGGCGCCTGGAAGGCAAGCCGGAAAACGTCGGCTTCCGCATCTACGTTCAGGGTTTTGGATGAGGCGGCCCCAGCCTGGGCCTGGCTCTGGAAGAGCCGAGAGACACCGACGTAACCATCGTCGAAGGTGACGTGCGCGTCTACCTGGAGCAGCGGGTTGCCCACTGGTTCCAGGGCGCGGAACTGGGTTTTGAGCAGGATCCCTGGGGCGGGGGTTTCACGTTCAACCACCCCAACCTCGGGAGTTGCTAGAACCAATTGCGGGGAGCGGCTGTCCGCTCCCCGTTCTTAATGCATTTCGACTGGTCGCACCTACATTTCGGCTTAATCACACCTGCATTTCAGCTAGTCTCACCTGCATTTGACTGGTCGCACCCGCATTTCGGCTGGCCATACCCGTACACCCACCCGGCCCAATGGTACTTTAATGCGTAGGGATATAGACTTTCGCACTCCATGTGAAATCATTCCCGAGAACAATAGCCAGCCTCCTACCCGGGTCCTAACATAGGTAGTGTACAGTCCAGCTGCAACTCACCGCCGAAAAACGACATTTCACCGGCGAAAAACGACATTTCGCCGGACCACGTGTGAATTGTAGCTGTTTTCACCAGGGAGGAGGCCCAAGATGACAGCCTGGACTGGCTTCAAGCCCGGCCGCTGGCAGCGGCATATCGACACCCGCGATTTCATCCAGCAGAACTACCGTCCCTACGAGGGCGACGCATCCTTCCTCACCGGCCCGACCGACCGGACAAGGACACTGTGGGAGAAGGTCTTCGCCATCTTCAAAGAGGAGCAGGCCAAGCGGGCTCCGCTGAAGGTGGATACCCAAATCCCCGCCGGCATCCTGTCCCACAAGCCGGGGTACGTGGACAAGGATCTGGAGCTGATCGTCGGCCTGCAGACCGACGAGCCCGGCAAGCGGACGTTCTACCCCGCCGGCGGCTGGCGCATGGTGGAGTCCTCCATGAAGGCGTATGGCTATGAGGCCGACCCCAACTGGAAGACCATCTACACCCAGTACCGCAAGACCCACAACCAGGGCGTGTTCGACGCGTACACCCCCGAGATGCGCGCCGCCCGCTCCAACCACATCATCACCGGCCTGCCTGACGCTTACGGCCGCGGCCGCATCATCGGCGACTACCGCCGGGTGGCGCTCTACGGCATCGACCGGCTGATCGAGGAAAAGCAGCGGGAGAAGGCGGCGACCGAACCCTGGACCATGGACGAGGCCACCATCCGCCTGCGCGAGGAGCTGACCGAGCAGATCAACGCGCTGCAGGAGCTGAAGGAGCTGGGCAGTTGGTACGGCCTTGACCTCGGCCGCCCGGCCGAGAACGCCCGCGAGGCCATCCAGTGGCTGTACATGGGCTACCTGGGCGCGATCCGCGAACAGAACGGCGCCGCCATGTCCATCGGCCGCATCTCCACCTTCCTCGACATCTACATCGAGCGTGACCTGGAGCGGGGCCTCCTCACCGAGGCCGAGGCCCAGGAGCTGGTCGATCAGCTCATCATCAAGCTGCGGCAGGTCGCCTTCCTGCGCACCCCCGAGTACAACGAGCTGTTCAGCGGCGACCCCACCTGGGTCACCGAGTCCATCGGCGGCATGGGGCTGGATGGCCGCACCCTGGTCACCCGGACCTCCTTCCGCTTCCTCCAGACCCTCTACAACCTGGGCCCCGCGCCGGAGCCGAACCTGACGGTGCTCTGGTCCAGCCGGCTGCCTGAGGGCTTCAAGAAGTTCTGCGCGCAGGTCTCCATCGACACGTCGGCGATTCAGTACGAGAACGACGACATCATGCGGCCGCTGTGGGGCGACGACTACGGCATCGCCTGCTGCGTCTCGGCCATGCGCATCGGCAAGCAGATGCAGTTCTTCGGCGCCCGGGCCAACCTGGCCAAGTGCCTGCTCTACGCCATCAACGGCGGCGTGGACGAGAAGTCGGGCCAGCAGGTGGGCCCCCGGCTGCAGCCCATCACCAGCGAGGTGCTCGACTACGACGAGGTGCGGTCCCGGTTCAGCGAGATGATGGACTGGCTCGCCCGCACCTACGTGAACGCCCTCAACATCATCCACTACATGCACGACAAGTACAACTACGAACGGCTGGAATTCGCCCTGCACGACCGGGACATCTACCGCACGATGGCCTGCGGCATCGCCGGCCTTTCGGTGGTGGCCGACTCCCTCTCGGCGATCAAGTACGCCAAGGTCAGGCCCATCCGCAACGAGCAGGGCATCGCCGTCGACTTCGAGATCGAGGGCGAGTATCCGGCCTACGGCAACAACGACGACCGGGCGGACAGCATCGCCCGCGAGGTGGTGGAGGAGTTCCACACGCTGCTGCGTAAGAACAAGGCCTACCGCGACGCCGACATCACGCTCTCGGTGCTGACCATCACCTCCAACGTGGTCTACGGCAAGCACACCGGCACGACCCCCGACGGCCGCAAGGCCGGCGAACCCTTCGCCCCCGGCGCCAACCCGATGCACGGGCGCGACAAGAAGGGCGCCATCGCCTCGCTGAACTCCGTCGCCAAGATCCCCTACGAGGCCGCGCTGGACGGCATCTCCAACACGTTCTCCATCGTGCCCGGCGCCCTGGGCAAGACGCCGGAGGAGCAGCGGAGCAACCTGGTGGCCATCCTCGACGGCTACACCAGCAAGGGCGCGCACCACCTGAACGTCAACTGCCTGAACCGCGAGACCCTGCTGGATGCCATGGAGCATCCTGAGCGTCACCCGCAGCTCACCGTCCGGGTCTCGGGCTACGCCGTGAACTTCGTGAAGCTGACGCGTGAGCAGCAGCTCGACGTGATCAGCCGCACGTTCCACCAGAGTCTGTGATGAACACGGCAGGCGGGGTGGGGCGGGTCCACCTCCAGCCGACACCGGACCGCGCGCACCGAACCGGTCGCATTCACTCCGTGGAAAGCTGCGGGGCCGTCGACGGCCCCGGACTCCGGTACGTGGTCTTCGTTCAGGGGTGCCCGCTCCGCTGCCGCTACTGCCACAACCCCGACACCTGGGACCCCCGGCAGGGCACGGAGGTCACGGTGGGCAGCCTGATCGAGGAGATTCAGTCGTACGTCCCGTACATGAAGTTCTCCGGCGGCGGCGTCACCGTCAGCGGCGGCGAGCCTCTGCTGCAGCCCGACTTCGTGGCCGACCTGTTCGCCGAATGCCGCCGCCTGGGCATCCACACCGCCCTGGACACCAGCGGCTTCGCGCCCCCCGAGCGGGCCCGGCGGGTGCTGGAGCAGACCGATCTGGTGCTGCTGGACATCAAGCACCCGAACCTGCTGCGCCACAAGGCGCTGACCGGCGTCGACGGGCGCCGCCCCCGCACGACGGCCCGCCTGGCCGCCGCCATGGGCATCCCCATGTGGATCCGCCACGTGGTGGTCCCCGGCTGGACCGAAGACCCGGCAGACGTGGAGGCCCTGGCCGATCTGGTCCAGACGCTGCCCACGGTTGAGAAGGTGGAACTGCTCCCCTACCACCTGCTGGGCAAGCACAAGTGGGAGGCCCTGGGCATGCCGTATGCGCTGGAGGACGTCGAGCCGCCTTCTGAGGAAACCATGGCGCGGATTCGGCAGCAGCTCACGGACCGGGGGATTCGCGTGGGTTGAGTGTATAGATGTGAAACGGCCTGGACCGCAGGTGTTGCGGTCCAGGCCGTTACGTTATTGTGTTGCGAGGAACATTTCGCAGACAGATCCACGGCGGGGCCATCGCCTATCAGGCGTGGAGTTCTTCGATCAGGCTCTCGGCTATCGGGTGGACAGCCCCCCGACCAGGCTCTCGTCGATCGAGCATGCAGCTCCACGACGAGGCACTCATCTAACGGGCGTACAGCTCCACGACCAGGCTCTCGTCCACGTCGACAGGAATCTCCTCCCGGAGCGGGAGCCGCTCCAGCCGGCCGGTCATTGTGGCCTCATCGAAGGAGAGGTACGCGGGAGCCGGATTCCGGACGAGAAGGCTCTCCTGGACCACCGCCAGTCTACTCCCCTTCTCGGTGAGGCCGACGGTGTCCCCGGGCTTCACCTGGCAGGAGGCGATGTCGACTCGCCGGCCGTTCAGGGTCACGTGCCCGTGGCTCACCAGCTGCCTGGCCGCCGCCATCGTGCGGGCGAAGCCCAGCCGGTAGACCACCGTGTCCAGCCGCTGCTCCAGCAGCTGGAGCAGCACCTCGCCGGTCACACCCTGACTGCGGCGGGCCCGCTCGAAGTAGCGCCGGAACTGCCGCTCCATCACGCCATATGTGAACCGCAGCTTCTGCTTCTCCAGGAGCTGCGTGCCGTACTCACTCTGCTTCCGTGCACGGCCTGCGCCATGCTGCCCGGGCCGGTATGGGCGCTTCAGTGCAGGGCACTTCGCAGACCCACACAGCGGCCGACCAACTCTGCGGCAGAGCCTGTGCTTGGGACCGATGTAACGCGCCATTCGCTTCTATCCACCCTCCTTTCACTTGTAGTCGCTTGGTCTACACGTGGTCAATTGCATCTTTCGGGGTTGATGATAATGATTATCGCTCTCAATTATGCTCGCCGGCCGAGGGGTTGTCAACCCTGGAGTGTACTCCACCGACATTCTGGCGCCACACTCTGTTCTCGCACCCCGCCAGTGGGTCTCTGGTAACAATGTGCACTTTCCTCAACTCCAGGCGGCACAAGGCGCAAAAATCCCCGAAACGCCTGCGGCACAACGCAAAGCGCGCCCAGCACAGATCAGCCCGGGCGGAACCCCGCCCGGGCTGATCTACGCCACCAAACCTACTCCCCGGTGATCTCCTTATACCACTTCCGATAATGATCCTTCGCCCACTTCGCCGGCACCCAGCCCGAGATCATGCCCGACAGCCCCTCACGGAAGCCCGGCATCAGCGTGGCCAGGTAGATGTGCCCGAGAACCGCGCACCCCAGCAGCATCGCCATGCCCGAGTGAACCATGATCACCCACTGCATGACCGCCGGCGGGAACGACGTCTTGTAGACCATCATCCAGCCCGTGATCACCATGGTCGGCCAGCCGATGATCTGCAGGATCGAGTTGATCTTCTCACCCGCGTTAAACTTCCCCTGCGGCGGCGACTCCGCCTTCATGCCGAAGAACTCCCGCACGAACGCCGGGAAGAACCGCAGGTCGTCCCGGTCGAACCGGAACACCTCGTTGATCCACCGCAGCGCCGCCTTGCGGGCGCCGAAGAACAGAATCGGGATGGTCAGCACCGTGAAGGGAACCGCCGCCCAGCGGTGCAGCTGTCCGAAGAAGCGCAGCCCCTCCGGGCCCACAAGGCCCGAAATCCCCCGGGCCACCAGGCCCATGCCCGTGAAGAGCAGCAAGAGAAACGTCAGGGCGTGGTTCCAGTGCGCCAGGCGGGAAGCCAAGCTGAACCGGTACACCTTGTCCTGCTGAACCGCCGCCTCCTCCCGGGCCGGAACCCGTGCACCTATCCTAGCTGTTGCCATCCTGTGCCCCCTCCTTCCCCCGGCTCTTGAAGGCGTTGACCGCCAGGCTGAGCAGCACCGCCGCGAGCGTCGAGCCCATCATGATCTGGCCCACCGGCTGGATGATCGACTGCCAGGCGAAGGTGGCGGCCGAGGGCTTGAAGTCGGCCGGCAGCGCCGCCCGGTCGATGTGCTCCGGCAGCCGGTAGTAGAAGCTGGTGCCCTCGATGTGGATCACATCCGGTGCCGAGATCTTCTCGTGGATCGGGTCGTCCGGATCATCCAGGTCGCCCATCAGCCGGGCGCCGGTCAGGCAGGTCTGCTCGCAGGCAGGGCGCTCGCCTTCCTGCAACCGGTCGTAGCAGAACGAGCACTTCCGCACCACGCCGGCCGCCGCGTCGTAGGTGCGGGCCTCGTACGGGCAGGCCGTGATGCAGTACTCGCAGCCGATGCAGTTCTCGTATTCGATCTTCACCGGCCCGTCCGCCGTCTTGTACGTGGCGCCGGTGGGGCAGACCGCCGCGCAGGGCGGATCGTCGCAGTGCAGGCACTGCGTGGTGACGAAGCTGGACATCACGTTCGGGTACGTGCCCACCAGCATCCGGTCCACCTTGGTGTAGCGGATGCTCCAGTCCAGCCCGTTCAGGGCCTGGCAGGCCACCGTGCAGGCCTCGCAGCCGGCGCAGAGGGAGAGGTCCACGAAGTAGGCGTAGCGCGTCATGCCTTCTCACCCACCTTCCGCACCGTCACCGTGGCGTCGCCCTGCCCCAGGGCACCGGAGACCGGCGTCACCATGATCGGGTAGAACCACCCGTCGGCCGCGCCCTTGCCGTAGGCGAGCCGCTGCTCCGGGGCCATCGTGCCGAAGCCGTGGCACATCCAGACGCAGTCCGGGCGGATCCCCTCCGTCACCCGGGCCCGGATGCGCTGCACCCCGTACTCGTTGGCCACCTCCACCAGGTCGCCGTCGTGAATGCCCCGGGCCGCGGCGGCGGTCGGGTGAATCCACAGGTCGTTCTCCGGCATGCGGGCGTACAGCGCCGGCACGTTCTGCGTGTAGCCGTTGGTGTGCACCGCCATGTGGCCGTGCAGCAGCCGCAGCCGGTCGCCCTCAGGCTGCGTCTTGGGCGGCACCCAGGTCACCACCTCGTGGCCGCCCGAGAGGGCGAAGCCCTTGTGGACCAGCTCCGCCTTGCCGGAGGCGGTCGGCAGCTTGCTGTAGTCCGGCGGCGTCGCCGAGACCTTGATGACGCCCTTCTCCTTCAGGTGCTTCACCGTCCAGCCGGTGGGCTCCAACAGGGCGTTGTTCCACTGCTCCATCGTGAAGTTGAAGTACTGGTCGATGCCCACCACCTTCGCCAGCCCCTGCAGGATCTCCAGGCAGGACCGGGTGTTGTACATCGGCTCCACCACCGGCTGCCGGATCGACACCGTGTCGCCCACGATCGAGATGGCGTCCATCCGCTCCAGGTAGTGGTGCTCGGGCAGCACGTAGTGCGCGAACATGGCCGTCTCCGACATCTGCGTGTCGATGGCGACCACCAGCTCCATCTGCTTCAGGGCCTCGATCCAGCGGCGCTGGTCGCCCGACGACTTCACCGGGTTGACCCGGAAGAAGATGCCGGCCTTCAGCGGATAGGGCTTCCCGGACTCGACCACCAGCGGGATCGCCTGAATCGAGCCCAGGCTCAGCGGATACTTGGTTCCCTTGCCGTCAAACCGGGGCGCCGTCGGCGCCGGGTACGGCGTCCAAACCTCTGCACCTGCAGAGGAACCCGTGGCCGCTCAGCCGCCACCCGCGGCGTCCACCACCGCGCCCTCCGGCACGTCGTCGATCGTGCCCGTCGCGACCTTCGGCGAGAGCTTGAGCCCGCCCTTCGCGCCCAGGTTGCCCAGCAGCGCGTTCACGATGGCCCCGGCCCGGGCGGCCTCGTAGCCGTTCCAGTACATGCCGTTGCCGCCGTGCCAGCCCGGATCCACCACCGCCGCCGGCGCAGCCGCCGCCATCTCCCGCGCCAGCTGGCGCACCTTCTCGGCCGGGATGTCGGTGTGCTGCTCCTGCCACTCCGGAGTGTACTCCAGGATGCCTTCCCGCAGCTTCTCAAAGCCGTTGCAGTGGGCCTCCACCCATTCCTTGTTGTAAATCTCTTCAGTGATGAGCACGTTGGCCACGGCGAGCAGGAAGGCCAGGTCGCCGGCCGACTTGATGGGGATCCACTCGCCCCAGCCCGCCAGCTCCGAATGCCGGGGATCCAGCACCACGATACGGGCGCCGTTGGCCTTGGCCCTCGCCAGAGCGGCCACCTCCGAGACCTTGATGCCGCCCAGGAGATTCCGGCCGGGGCTCAGGTAGAACTTCACGTTCGCGTAGTCCACCGTCGGCAGGGCGCCGAACACCGCCGAGTAGCCCACGTTGCGGTTCGCGAAACAGTTGGCCGCGTGGCCCACGTGGTTGGGCGACCCGAACGCCTCGGTCCAGCGCTTGGTGAGCGCCGAGTTCAGGTTGTTGTACTCGGCGAAGACCAGCGCCTCCGGCCCGTGCTTCTTGCGAATCTCGTTCAGCTTGGCGCCGATCTCCTCAAAGGCCTGCTCCCACGTGATGGGGTGAAGCTTGCCGTCCTCCCCCCGCTTCAGGGGCTCCTTCAGCCGGTCGGGGTCGTACAGGGCCGACGCCCCCGCGTTGCCGCGCGCACAGGGCCGCCCCAGGTTGGTCGGATGCGCCGGGTTCCCCTCAATGCGGGTCACCCGCCCGTTCTCCACCACGGCAAACACGCCGCAGCGGCTCGTGCACATCTCGCACAGAGTCGGCACCCGCCGGACGTCCGCCCGGGCCGCGTGCGCCCTGCGCCGGGGCAGACCCAGGTCCACCGCCAGCGCGCCGGCCGCCACGCCGCCAAGCTTCAGGAAGTCCCTGCGGCTCACCTCCGCCATACCCTCACCTCCCATGCTGTAGACAAAGGGAGGGCCCGCCTTTCGGCAGAGCCCCCCCAGCTCTGGTCGTTACTGTACGATCGGCAGTTCGGCCTTCTCGTAGTTCGGGAAGCCGCCCTTCAGCGACAGGGCGTTGTAGCCCGCCATCCGAAGCACCGCGGCCGCCTGACCGGACTGCTGGCCGGAGTAGCAGTTGACGATGATCATCTTGTCGGTGGGCAGCTTGTCGAAGTTCATGCCCAGGGCCGCGAACGGGATGTTGACGGAGCCCTCCACGTGGCCGGCAGCGAAGTCGGCGTCAGCGCGGATGTCCAGGAGGAAGATGGAGTCGTCGCCGGCATCCAGCTTCTCCTTCACTTCGGCCGCGTCGATCATGTTCCGGTGGCTGGCCATGTTGTTGAAGTAGTCCTGGGCCGCCTCCATCAGGATCGCCGCTTCATCTACGGGCTCGGCTTCCGGACAGGGCGGGCACTCCTGGGTCTGGGCCACGGGAGCCTGGGCCGATGCGGCCGGCGCCTGGGTGCTGCCGCCGCAGGCGGTCAGGGCCGCCAGGGAGACGATCAGGGCCAGGGAAAGGGCCATGCGACGCTTCAGGTTCGTCATGTGGGATGACCTCCTTCGCTCACTCAGGACTCATGCGCAGCTGACGATGTCGAAAAGCACGTCTCCAGCCACCGCTCTGCCGCTTTCGCTCACCCCGGTTCCCCCGCTCCCCCCGAGCGGAGCCACCTTGTGCTTTCACTCACAACATAGCACGGAAAGCCCGCAACGCCTAGAGCCACGGCCATTTGAAGGTTTAATCGCCATAAGCAAAACCTTATACCTGGGTGAAAAGGACGAGCCGCCCCCCTCCCAAAGGGAGGGGAAAAGCGGCCCGGAAATGATGAAGCCGGAGGATACCCCCGGCAGTGTGACCTCCGTACAATTACAAATAGCGATACATAAATCGCCGCAGCAGCGCGGCCCCGATCCAGGCGCCGAACAGCGCGCCGAGCACCCAGTACCAGGGGTGCAGCGAGAGGTTGACCATGCCGGTCATCACCGCGCCGATGGTGCAGCCCCAGCCCACCCGGGCGCCGTAGCCCATGAGCACGCCGCCGGCCAGCCGGATCAGCGTGGGCGCCCGCCCGCCGGGGCCCCGCACCCGGAACTCGCGGCCGAACCGGGCCCCGAAAAAGCCGCCGATCAGCAGCCCGCCCGCGTAGGAAGCCGCCGAGAGGTCGGTCAGCAGGAACACCCGGCTCACGCCCCAGCCCGTGCCGGTGAGCGCCATGAAGGCCACCAGCAGCACCGCCATGACCACGGCGCCCACCTCCGGCGCCCAGGGCGACCGCAGCCGGCCCAGGCGGGGCGCGGCGGGCAGCTCCTCGCCGGCGTGGGGCAGCCGCCGCTCCCACGCCACCACCGCCACCAGGCCCAGAAGCAGCAGGCCGACGGCGACCCAGGCGTTGAAGGTCTGCTGCGCCGCCTGCGCCGTCAGGAACGGCAGCTTCACGTGCAGCCAGGTGCCGGCCAGCACGCCCAGCAGGATCGAGAGCTGCGACAGCTGCCCCTCGCCCAGCCGCCAGAAGGCCCCGGCGATGCAGCTTCCCGCCAGCACCATCCCCACGGCGAAGATCGCCCCGCCGGCCAGGGCGCCCAGCGGCGTCGGCCCGGCGACGGCCTCCACCGCCACCCCCCGCTGCGCCTGGAGGATGGCGCCGCCGGTCACCGTCAGCAGGAAGAGCAGCAGCATGGCCCGGGTCATGCGCAGGGCCCGGAAGAGAAACAGGTCGCGCAGGGCGCTCACGAAGCAGAGGCGCGAGCGCTGAAACACAAAGCCGGAAAGCGCCCCGGCGGCCAACAGCCCGCCGAGGATATGCGTCGTCGTCATTCCGCTACCTCCCAGAGGCCCGTAGGAGGGGATCGTTGATGAGCAATGGACTTGACATCTTCTGCACAGTGGCCAAGCACGGCTCGATGTCGCGGGCGGCGGCAGAGCTCCACCTCTCCCAGCCGGCGATCAGCCAGCGGCTCCGGGCGCTGGAAGAGCACTACGGCCTGCAGCTCTTCCGCCGGACCAACCGCGGGGTCGAGCTGACCCCGGCCGGCGAAACCCTGTCGCGCTATGCGCAGCGCATCCTGCAACTGGAGCGGTCTCTGGAGGCGGAGATGGCGGCCCTGCGCGCGGCCGAGCCGAAGCAGATCGTCATCGGTGCCACGTCGGCGATCGGGGGCTACGCCCTGCCCTGCACGGTCTACCTCTTCCAGCAGAAGTACCCCGACGCCCGCATCCAGCTGCAGATCGGCAAGCGCGCCGACGTCATCCAGCGGCTGGAGGACGGCCTGGTGGACCTCGCCCTGGTGGAGGGCCCTGCGGTCGCGCCCCCGACCCAGGACTGGCAGGTGAGCGCGATCAGCGAGGAGGAGCTGGTGCTCATCACCCCGCCGGGCGGGCCGTTCGCCGGGCAGGAGACCTACACCGCCGACGACCTCACCCGGCTGCCGGTCATCATCCGCGAGCAGGGCTCGGGCACCCGGATGGCCGTCGAGGAGGGCTGGAAGGCCGCCGGCCGCAGCGTGAGCGAACTCAACATCGCCATGGAACTCACCAGCGTGGACGCGATCAAGACCTCCGTGGCCTCGGGCCACGGCGTCGCCCTGCTCAGCCGCTGGTGCGTGCGGGCCGAGGCCCGCATGGGCCACCTGCGCATGGCGCAGCTGGAGGACATCGCCTTCACCAGCCGCTGGACCCTGCTCGTTCCCAAGGGCGGCATGAGGAGCGCCATCGAGCGGGCCCTGCTGCGCACCCTGCGCTCGCCCGCCGAGCGGGGCTTCTGCTGAGCCCTCACAGCCGCTCGATCTGGAACTGCCAGATGCCGTCGGCCACCTCCTCCACCCGGAAGCGGCAGGGCAGCTTGCGCAGGTGCTCCCGGAGCAGCCTGACCGTGCAGGAGTGGTCAGACTCCATGATCAGCCGGTCGCCCGGCTTCATACTGCGCAGCTTCGCCTCCGCCTTCAGCAGGGGGGCCGGGCACATTTCCCCGTATACGTTCAGCGTGTAAGTCGCCATACCGCCTACCTCCGCCGGAACTGTTCGGTGCCATATGCAAATAATCCTTGCGATAACGTTACAGGGGTCGCGGCAGCGTGCCGCGACCCCTGAACTTTTCGACCCTACATGATCTTTCGCAGGACCACCAGGTGGTTGTCCTCCACATCGAACTCCTCCAGCACCCGGCCCGTCCCCCTGGCCACGCACGAGACCGGGTCCTCGGCGAGGTGGGCCGGCACGCCTGTCTCTGCGGCGATCACCTGATCGAGGCCGTGCAGCAGCGACCCGCCGCCGGTCATCACGATGCCCCGCTCCACGATGTCGGCCGAAAGCTCGGGGGGCGTGGCCTCCAGCACCGCCTTGATGGTGTCGCACAGGGAGACCACCAGCTCGCTGACCGCCTCGCGCACCTCCGCCGAGGTCACCGTCACGGTCTTGGGCAGGCCGGACATCAGGTCGCGGCCCCGCACGTCCATCGACTCGTTCCGGCTGTTGCAGCCGGCGCTGCCGACGGTCATCTTGATCTCCTCGGCCGTCCGCTCGCCGATCAGGAGGTTGTACTTCATCTTCATGTACCGGGCGATGGCCTCGTCGAACTTGTCGCCACCGATGCGGATCGACTCCGTCCGCACGATGCCGCCCAGCGAGAGCACGGCCACGTCGGTGGTGCCGCCGCCGATGTCGATGACCATGTGGCCGGCAGGCTGCGTGATGTCCAGCCCGGCCCCCAGCGCCGCCGCCAGCGGCTCCTCCACCACGGTCGCCGTCTTGGCGCCGGCCTCCATGGCCGCCTCCACCACCGCCCGCTTCTCCACGGTGGTCACGTTGGCGGGGATGCAGATCACCATGCGCGGGCGCGCCAAAAGGCGGGGCCCCGACACCCGCCTCAGAAAGGCTTTCAGCATCGCCTCGGTGACGTCGTAGTCCGCGATGACCCCTTCGCGCAGGGGGCGAATCGCAACGATGTTGCCCGGCGTTCGACCCAGCATGCGGCGGGCTTCCTCACCAATAGCCAGTACCTGCTTCGTGTCGCGGTGCATCGCCACCACTGAGGGCTCCCGCAGGACGACCCCCTTCCCCTTGACGTACACCAGCACCGTCGCCGTGCCGAGATCGACGCCCACATCTGTTGCCCAACCAAACACGCCTCGCTTGCCCCCTGTTCAAAGGCTGGAAAGTTTATCTTTTCCCGTTTCCAGCTTTCGACGCCAGGGAGCAAACTCCTCTGCCGCGCGGCTACCGTTCCAGATACTTTTGGCGGGTCGCCGCGCCCCCGCGGATGTGGCGCTCGGCCTTGTTCTGATCCAGGACACGCTTGACCTTTGCGGCCAGCTCGGGGTTGATGCGGGGCAGGCGTTCCGTCACGTCCTTGTGGACGGTGCTCTTGGAGACGCCGAACACAGAGGCGGTTTCCCGCACGGTGTCCTTCGTCCGGCAGATGTGATGGCCTATCTCCAGCACACGCTTCCAGATGTGATCTTTCACCGCTGGGCCCCCTTCGCCCTGGATGGTTGGTAGAGTCTATTGGGGCGAAGGGGCAAACATGACGAACCGGGGGCTGGGGAGCGCTGGAAATGCGCGCGCCCAGCCCCCGCCCGCGGCACCCGGCGGGGGCGTGTGCGGATGCAGCGTTATTCGTCCAGGTAAGCGAGGGGGTCTACGGGCTCGTCGTCGACGAGCAGCGCGAAGAGCAGGTGCGGACCCAGCTCGCTGCGCAGGGGGGCGGGCAGTCCGATCCGCCCGATGCGCGCCCCGGCCTCCACCGCCTCGCCCTCGGTCACCGCCGCCTCGGCCAGGCCGGCGTAGCGGCTCTGCCGGCCGCCGCCGTGGTCCAGCAGCACCGTGATCCCGTCCACCGGATGCTCCTCCACGGCCGCCACGGTGCCGCCCGCTGCGGCCACCACCGGCTGCCCCGGCGTCGCCTCCAGCACCAGGCCGTCGTACAGCCGGTAGTCGCCCAGGCTGGCGTCCACGGCGCCGAAGGGCATCACCACCCGGGGCCGCCCCGACAGCGGCCAGGAGAACGCCGGTTCCGCTTCGGCGGTCAGCGGCGGCTCCCCATCGGAGGGCGCTGATCCCGGTGAAGGGCCAGGGGCTGCGGCATCGGCGGCGCCTGCCACGTCGGGAATGTTGGCGGCGCCTGGGGCGCCGGTTGCGTCACGGGCCACAGAGGCGGCGGGAGCGTCTCCGGCCAGGAGTCCGGCGGCTGCGTCAGTGGCATCCACGGCGTCTGGCACGTCCTGGGCCGCAGGGCGGTCAGAGGAATCGGCACGAGGCTCCGGCGCCAGGCGGGTCTGATACAGGGCCATGCCGCCGATCAGGAGAAACAGCGCTGCGCTGGCCGCCAGGGCCATCCGGCGCTCGGGCTGAAGACCGCTCCGCCACAGGGCGGGCAGGCCACGCACAGGTTTCATCACAGATCACCTCGTGACTTAGCCTGCCCACTTCCCCGCCGCTTCAGACCAAGTAATACCAGTTTGCCCGCCTATATTTCGAATAATCGACTGAGCTCTACGCCCGTATAGTAATGAGTGAGAATCTCTTCATAGGTCTTCCCTGCCCGGGCCATGCCCTGGGCGCCGTACTGGCTCATGCCCACGCCGTGGCCGTCGCCGAAGGTCTCCACCACCACCTGGCCGTCCTCCCAGAAGATCCGGAAGTCCGTCGAGCGCAGGCCCAGCCGCTCCCGCACCTGCCTGCCGCTCAGGGTCGTGTCGCCGATCGTCACCGCCTTCACCCTGCCCCCGGCCGTGCGGCCGGTCACCTGCACCGGCGGCAGGCCGGCCCGGGCGGCGGCCTCCACCGCCAGCGCCGGCCCCTCGCTGCCCAGTCCCAGCGCCAGGGCGAACGCCTCCGGGCTGAAGCGCCGCTCCTCCAACAGACGGGGGGCGGCGGCGCCCCAGGTGTCGTCCACCGGAACCAGGTAGGGCAGGTCGGTGGCAAAGTAATCGCCGGCGCTCTCGGTCATCCTGCCCGATACGGCGTGATACAGGGCGTCGATCAGCTCGCCCTCGTAGGTGAGCACCTCGCCCTCGGTCTCGGCCTGCGCCTCGCTGAGCCTTCGCCAGAAGCTGGCCGCGACCAGCGGGCCGTACTTCGCTTCCAGCTCCTCCCGGCTCATGTACGCCTGACTGGTCCGGTAATCGGCGCACACGTCGGCCTCCGGATTCAGGGGGCACCCCCCCTTCCCGCCGAACTGGGGCATGCGGCGCACCGTGTAGGTCCGGGCGACGACGAACTGCGCCTTCAGGGCCTCCATCTCGAAGTCGGCGGGCATCTCGGCGGCCACGACCCCCTTCAGGTACTCGCCCAGCGGCATCGCGACGACGGCGTCCCGGTCCGGAAAGTACACCTTTACATCCAGCGAGTCGGCGCCGGCGGGTTCGTGCACAGGGCCCTCCGGCTCCGGCACAAACTGGGCGAGCACCGGGACGGTCAGCGGATCCGGTTGCTCGGGCAGGCGCACGCCCGCGCCGATTCCCGCCGGGAGCGCCAGAGTCAGGACCGCCGTCACCAGCACGGCGGCGAGGAGCAGACGCAGCATGACTTGTCCTCCGAGCCCCTGCATGGGGGGTTGTCTCACCCCTATCTGTATGGGGGACCCGTCCGCAGTATTACATAAGGCCATCAGTAATCACTGCGCACCGTCGGCCAGGCGACCCAGAGCCGGCTGCCGCCCCCGCTCCTGCGCGCGGCCGCCTGCACATTCACGGCGTAGGGTCCGGGCGGCAAGAGGGGCGTGTACCCGGCCACGGAGGCCGACCGGCCGTCGCTCCAGGGCTCGCGCTGCCGTGCCCCCACGGCGTCCAGGGCCGCCTCCGCCAGCGCCAGCGGGTCCGCATCCTTCCCGCTGCCGGCCAGCTCCACCTGCACCTGCGGCCACAGCCCCTCGGCCGCGAGGGCCCGCCGCAACTCCCGGTACCGCTCGGCCCACCCCAGGGCGGCCTGGCCGCTCAGCCGCCAGGTCACCTCCACATACGGACCGCCGACCCCCTCCACCAGGCGCAGCGACCGTGCCTCGCCCGCAGGGGCGGGACCGCCCCAGCCCAGGCGGGCCGCAAGCCGCTCCGCCGCCGTCCGGTCCTCCACCGGCTCCTGCAGGAAGAGCACCGCCTGCTCCAGACGGTCCCCTGCAGCCTCCCAGGCCAGGCCCAGGGTCTGCATCTCGGCTACCGCCGGCGCGGCAGACTCCCCTCCTGGCCGCTGCACCGCCAGGAGCATGCTCAGGGGCAGCGCGAGCGCCGCCAGAGCTACAGATCGGCGCATGGCGATAACACCTCCTACGCGAGTCTTGCCCCGGCCGGCAGCAGAATAAACTTACTTGGCATGCTTGGCAGGAATCCGGGCAATTCCCCCGAATTATGGATGAAACTCTTCACGCGGTGGGCACAGTGTGCCCCTTCGTTGTCTCTGCCGCAAGCCTGTCACATTCCTTACAAGGATGGTGGTCGCCGGTGCTCGCGTACGTGACTGTGGGCTCCGCGGCGGTGGCCGGAGTGGCCGCCGCGGTGGCGGTGACGCGCTGGGGCCCGGTGTGGTGGCGGCTGTGGCAGCGGGAGGCGGCCAACCAGGAAGCCCTGGCCGTGGCAAAGGCGCGAGTGGGAGAGGAGGCGAGCCGTCTGTTTCCGTACACGCCAACCGAGTTGCAGCAAAGACTGCAGGAACAGGGCTACTTCCTGGATTCTCTGACCACCAGGAAGCTGTGGTCGTACCTGCGGCAGGGGAAGCCCGTGGGGTTGAGAGGCGAGCCGGGCATCGGCAAGTCGCAGCTGGCCGAGTCCTTTGCCCGCGCCTTTGGCTATCCCCTGGTGGACATGGAGTGCCATAGCCACCTGGAGGCCGAGGAGATCGGCATCTCCTGGAACGGCTTCAAACAGATCGTCGACGCCCAGGCCTACCAGCGGCAGGAAGGCGGGGAGCCGCCCAACCTGTACACCCTGGAGTATCTGAACCGCACCCCGCTGCTCGAGAGCGTGCTCGCGGAGCAGCCCACCGTGGTGCGGGTGGACGAGGTCGACAAGCTCAACGAGCATACGACCAACTTCTTCCTGCGGTACCTGGACCGGCAGGAGCTGGTCGTCCACAACCTGGACCAGCCCGGCCAGTCCCGGGTGCTGAAGGCCCGGGCGCCCCTCTTCATCTTCCTGACCTCCAATGAGTACAAGCGGCTCGATACCGCGTTCATGCGCCGCACCGTGTGGCTGGACCTCCAGTTCCCCACGGAGGCCACGCTCGCGCGCATCATCCAGCGGTCGGTAGAGGCGCCTGCCGATTTCGCGGCCCGCGTCGCACGCATCGTTGTCCAGCTCCGGCAGCTCAACATGGAGAAGAAGCCCGCCATCGCCGAGGCGATCGAGTGGGCCCGGGCCCTCGTCGACGTGGGCGACGGACGCATCACCCCCGAAACCGTGGAGGTGACCATCGGCTTCCTCGCCAAGTACCCGGAGGACGAGGCCATCGTCAAGGAGGCGCTCCGGCAGTGGTACGACGGCTTTGGCCGATCTGCCTGATCCATGCGGCCGCCCGCCGCATCGGCCGATTCATCCGCTGGCTGCTGCTCCAGGCGCTCCGCCTGTTCCGCCCGTGGCGGCGTAAGCTGCGTGCGGCGGGCCAGGTGGCGCGCCTCTTCCTGTTCAGCCGCGACCCCAACAACCTGTACGTCGCGCTCGTCGAGGCGGCCGACCACCGCGAGGAGGGGGCGGCCGCCCTCAGCGAGGTGGCGGCTGGCGAGCGGGCCACGTCGCTGCTCTGGGCCTGCCCGGCCGGGCAGGATCCGCCCGGGCCGGTGGCCGCCAGCGCCTCGCTGTGGCGGGGGCTCGCGCCGTCCGGCCTGGAGGAAGCCCTGAAGGGGGCCGAGGCGGCCAACCGCCGCTACGCCTACATCGACCTCCTGAACTCGCCCATCCGGAAGCTCTCGCCCCGGCAGATCCGCGAGCTGGAGGAGCTGCTGGAGCGGCTCGCCCGCAAGTGGCTCGCGCACGATGAAACCTTCCGCGAGTGGCCCCGCAGGGGCCGGCTGGACGTCGGCCGCACCCTGCGGCACAACCTCCCCCGGTTCGGCGGCGCCGTGCTCGAGTTCAAGTGGCCCGTCAAGGTCGTGCCGATCCCCAAGCCCCAGACACCGGCCCGCATCCTGGTCATCGGCGACGTCTCGCGCTCCATGGCCCACTACGTCAGCGTTCTGCTCTTCTTCTTCCACAACCTGAACTTCCGGTTCGTCGTGGAGAGCTACGTCTTCAGCGAGGCGGCCACCTACGCGACCCCCTACCTCAACGGGCCGGGAAGCTTCGAGGCCAAGGCAGAGCGGCTCATGAAGGGCGCCCGCTCGTGGAACGCCGGCACCCGCTTCGGCTCCGCCCTGGCCGAGATCGCCCAGCACGCCCGGGTCGACGACCAGACCTACGTGTTCATCGCCACAGACGGCAAGGTGACGCTCACCCCAGAGGAGCAGGAGAAGATCAGGGTGAACATGGCGGAGCTGCGCCGCCGGGCCCGGCAGGTCATCTTCCTCACCCCCTCGGCCGATTTCTCCGGGGCGCTCCACGGCAGCGGCCGGCAGCGGCAGCGCAGGCTCGGCACCTTCTACTACGGTCACCATGAGGTGCCCGTCTGGCTGATGGGCTCGCCGCACTGGTACGGCACACTGGCCCGCTATGCCGACAGACTCTACCTGATTCGCACCGTGCAGGACCTCATCGATATGGTGGAGAACCTCCTCATCAGCAGCGGCGAGAACGAACGGAGGAACTGCGATGGGACGTTTTGAGCGCATCACCAGCCAGCGCATCTACCAGCAGATCGTGGACCAGATCACCCGCATGGTGCAGGACGGCACCCTGCGCCCCGGCGACCGCCTGCCGCCGGAGCGGCAGCTCGCCGAGGAGTTCGGCGTCAGCCGGTCGGCCGTGCGGGAGGCGCTCTCGGCCCTGCGCATGCTCGGCATGGTCGAGGCCCGCGTCGGCGAGGGCACCTTCGTGACCCAGCCGCCGGACGAGCGCTTCATCTCGCCGCTGGCCCTGGTGCTCACCATTGAACAGAGCGAGGCCATGGGCCGGGAGCTGCTGGAACTGCGCGCTGCCCTGGAGGCGGAGGGCGCCGCCCTGGCCGCCATGCGCCGGGAGGCCGACGACCTGGCGGCGATGGACGACGCCCTGAAGGCGATGGAGGCCGACCTGAAGGCGGGCCGGCTGGGCGCCGAGGCCGATTGGCGCTTCCACGACGCCGTGGCCGGCGCGACCGGCAACGCGCTGCTGCTGAAAACCATGCGCTCGCTCAGCGACACGATGAAGGAAGCCCTGGGACTCTACCGCGAGCGGCTGCTGCGCATTCCCGGCATGGGCCACACGCTCCTGCAGGACCACCTTGAAGTGCTGGAGGCCATCCGCAACCAGGATCCCGGGGCGGCGCGCGACCGCATGCGGGCGCACATCCTGCGCGTGCAGGACGAGCTCTACGGCTAGTCCGCCGCGCTGAGGCGGATCGGGCGGGCAGAGGATGCCCGAAGCGGAAAGGTCTATTTGTGAGAACGATAACGTGTCCGCGTAGTCCTCTCGGCTTATTTGAGCGACCATTGTACGATTGCGGAGCAGGGGAGGGGGCCACCTCCTACGAAAGATTGGTCTGACCATCAGTCCATCCGACCAACCTGCCGGTACCGGGCTGGTCACACACTCGTCGCATGGGAGGATCTTTCATGTCGTTCTGGCAGACCTACGATCCTTTCGGAAGCCCGCTTCTGTCCACATTGGTCGCTGCACTTCCCCTGCTCCTGCTCCTCTACCTCCTGGCGGTGCACCCCTGGCGCGACCGGGAGGGACGCCGGCACCGGGGCATCGCGGCGCCCAAGGCCGCCCTCATCGCCTCGCTGGTCTCGCTGGCGGTTGCCGTTCTGGCCCTGGGCATGCCCGTGACGGCGGCGGGCGCGTCCTTCGTTTACGGCGCGCTCTCCGGCCTCTTCCCCATCGGCTGGGTCCTGCTTGCCGCCATGTTCCTGTACACACTCACCGTCGTCACCGGCCAGTTCGACGTCGTGAAGGAGAGCATCGTCGCCATCTCGGCCGACCGGCGCATCCAGGTGCTGATCATCGCCTTTGCTCTGGGCTCCTTCCTGGAGGGGGCCGCCGGGTTCGGCATCCCCGTGGCCATCGCCGGCGCCATGATGGTCGGCCTGGGCTTCAAGCCCCTGCAGGCCGCGGTGCTCAACCTGCTGGCCAACTCGGTGCCCGTCGCCTTCGGCGCCATCGGCACGCCGATCATCACCCTGGGCGCGGTGACCGACCTCGACCCCAGCCGGCTCGGCGCCCTGTCTGCCCTGCAGCTCCTGCCCTTCGGCCTGGTCACGCCGCTGCTGGTGATCGCCGTGATGGTGAAGATGGACGGCAAGCCCTTCCGCAAGGCGCTGGAGGTCTGGCCCGCCCTGCTGGTCTCCGGCGTCACCTTCGCCTTCAGCCAGTACCTCACGGCGGCCTACCTGGGTCCGGGTCTGGTGGGCATCCTGGGCGGTCTGGTCACCCTCGTGGCGCTGCTCGCGCTCTGCGCCGTCTGGAAGCCGGCCAGCCCCTATGACGACGCCGAGACCCCGACGGCGCCCAAGGCTTCCCGCCGCCTTGCCCCGATGGCCGGCGGTGCGGTGGCCGCGACCGGCGCCACGGCCGTGCCGGGCCGGACGCCGGGGGAAGTGGCCCGGGCCTGGCTGCCCTGGGTGCTGCTGACGCTCTTCGTGTTCCTCTGGGGCCAGCCCGGCGTGAAGGCGGCCCTGGAGCGGCCGCTGGCAGGCATCCCCACCGTGCTGCGGTGGTCGGTGCCCTTCCTCGACGGCCTCGTCTACCGCATGCCGCCCGTGGTCGCCGAGGCGACCGCCGAATCCGCCGTGTACACCCTCAACTGGCTCTCGTCGCCGGGCACCTCCATCTTCCTGGCCGCGCTGGTGGCCGGCCTCTGCCTGCGCATGACGGGGGCGCAGTGGAAGGAGACCGTCGTGCGCACCGCCGAGCGGATGAAGGGCCCCCTGGCCACCGTGGCCATGGTGCTGGGCTTCAGCTACCTCACCCGCTACACGGGCACGGACGGCATCCTGGGCCTGGCGTTCACCCGCACCGGCTGGCTCTACCCCTTCTTCGCCCCGCTGCTGGGCTGGATCGGCGTCTTCATCACGGGCTCCGACACCTCGGCCAACGCCATGTTCGGCAGCCTGCAGCAGATCACAGCCCGCCAGCTCGGGCTCGACGAGTACCTCATCGTATCCGCCAACAGCGTGGGCGGCTGCACCGGCAAGCTGCTCAGCGCCCAGTCCATCGTGGTCGCCACCGCCGCCACGTATGAGGATCGGCAGGAGGCTGCCGGCGCCGTCGGCTCCATCCTGCGGGCCGTGGCCGGCTACAGCCTGGCGATGGCCGTCATCAGCGGTCTGATCGTGATGGGCATGGCCTACCTCGTTCCCGGTCTCATCAACTGATGGGAGGTGCCCCCATGAAAGTCTCTCTCTTCATCACCTGCCTGGCCGACCACTTCGCCCCCCAGGTCGGCGAGGCGGTCTACCGGCTGCTCCGGCGCCACGGGGTCGAGGTCGACTTCCCGGAGGGCCAGACCTGCTGCGGCCAGCCTTCCTGGAACACCGGCCACCTGGACGACGCCCGCGATTTCGCCCGGCTCTACATGAAGGCCTTCGCGAAGAGCGAGTACATCATCCAGCCCTCCGGCTCCTGCGCCGGCCACGTGCGCTACTTCTACCCCGAAATGTTCCCCGAGGGATCCCGCGAGCGGCAGGAGGCCATCGCGATCGGCCGGCGCACTTACGAGTTCACCGAGTTCATGGTGCGCGTGCTCGGCGTGAAGGACGTCGGCGCCCGCTTCCCGGGCAAGGCAGTCTTCCACAACAACTGCCACATGCAGCGTGAGCTGAAGGTTCAGGAGGAGCCCCTGGAGATGCTGCGCTGCGTGCGCGACCTCGAGATCCTGGAGCTGCCCCGCCCCGACCTCTGCTGCGGCTTCGGCGGCGCCTTCTCCATCAAGCAGCCCGAGATCTCCACCGCCATGGCCGACGACAAGGTGGACGCCATCGCGGCCACCGGCGCGAACCTGATCGTCAGCTCTGACCTGGGCTGCCTCATGCACCAGGGCGGCCGCATCGAGAAGCGGGGCCTGCCCATCCGCACCCTGCACATCGCCGAACTCTTGTGGGAGGGGGTTCAGCAGAATGTCGGCTAAGACACCTTTCCTCGAGCGGGTCGAGAAGGCCCTGGCGGACGACCACCTGCGCGGGGCGGTCCGCTACACCGCCGAGAACCTGTACCTGAAGCGGAAGGCCGTCATGGCCGACCTCGACGTCCTGGCCGAGAAGGGCGAGGCCCTCGGCAACTTCGAAGAGCTACGGGCCCGGGCGCAGGAGATCAAGCGGCACACCCTCGCCCACCTCGACGCCTACCTGAAGCAGGCTGCGGAGCAGATCCGGAAGAACGGCGGCGTGGTCCACTGGGCGAAGGATGCCCGCGAGGCCAACCAGATCGTGCTGGAGATCTGCAAGAAACGCGGCGCGAAGAAGCTCATCAAGTCCAAGTCCATGGTCACCGAGGAGATCCACCTGAACCAGGCCCTCGAGGCCGAGGGGATGGAGATCGTGGAGTCCGACCTGGGCGAGTACATCATCCAGCTCGCCAGGGAGACCCCGGCGCACATCGTCATCCCGGCCATCCACAAGACCCGCCGGCAGATCGCCGACCTCTTCGGCGTCGTGGCCGGGCGGGAGCTGGCCACCGACACCAAGACGCTCGCAGGGTTCGCCCGCGCGACCCTGCGCCAGAAGTTCATGACCGCAGACGTGGGTGTGACGGGCGCCAACTTCGTCGTCGCCGAGACGGGCACCCTCTGCCTGGTCACCAACGAGGGCAATGGCCGGCTCACCTCCTCCGTGCCCCCCTGCCAGATCAGCGTGGTGGGCATGGAGAAGCTGGTGCCCCGCCTGGAGGACCTGGCCGTCATGCTGAACCTCCTGCCCCGCAGCGCCACAGGTCAGAAGATCACCACCTACTTCAACATGATCACCGGCCCCCGCCGCCCCGGCGAGCCCGACGGGCCGGAGGAGCTGCACGTCATCTTCCTGGACAACGGCCGCTCCAACATCCTGGCGACCCAGTACCAGGAGGTGCTCTCCTGCATCCGCTGCGGCGCCTGCCTGAACTCCTGCCCGGTCTACCGGCAGCTCGGGGGCCACGCCTACGGGTCCATCTACCCCGGGCCCATCGGCACCGTGCTGACGCCGCTCCTGCAGGGCTTCGACCAGTGGGATGAACTGCTGCAGGCCTGCAGCCTGTGCGGCGCCTGCGCCGAGAACTGTCCGCTGGGCATTCAGCTGCACAAGCACATCATCCGCCTGCGCGGGGAGGCGGTGGCACAGGGCCGCGAGCACCCGCTCATGCGCACGGCACTCAAGGCGGTCCACTTCGCCTGGACCCGCCCGGGGGTTTACAAGTTCGTCGCCCGGTCTGCGCACCTGGGCGTGAAGCCCTTCACCCGCAGGCGGGAAGACGGCAGCGAATACCTCGACAACCTGCCCTCCATCGCCGCAGGCTGGACCAACAGCCGCACCATGCCCGCCCCGGCCCGCAAGCCCTTCCACCAGCGCTGGGCCGAGCTTCAACGAGAGGAAGGTGCGAAGTAGATGACCACTGAGCAGGACTTCCTGGCCAGGGTGGCCGAAAAGCTCGGCCGCAGCCCCGAAAGCGCTCCGCCGCCGTTCCGGCCGTCAGAGCCGCTGCCGGACATCGGCCCCAGGGGGAAAGACGCGCTCGCGGACCGGTTCCAGATGGAGCTGGAGAAGATCAACGGCGTCGTGCACCGGGTGAACGACGCCTCCGAAGTGGCCCCGACCATCGTGAGGATCCTGAATGAAGCGCCGGCGGCTGACCCGGGCAAGTCCCGGACAGGCGACCAGGAGGGTGCCAGGACCGCCGGGCGGACGGTGGTCCGCTGGGCCGATCCTCTGCTCGATGAATTTGACATCGACCGGGCCCTGGAGCAGGCCGGCTGGCAGCCGGTCGCGTTCCGCCAGGGCGACGACGGCCGGGCCTTCGTGGCCCGCGTCGAACAGGCCCACGCCGGAATCGTCGGCTGCGACGCGGCGATCGCTGAGACGGGCACCATCGTGCTCGGCAGCTCGCCCCTGGGCGGCGCGGAAGGGAACGGCCGGGGCAGCGGCGATGCCCGCGGTAACGGCAGCGCCGGCGGCCGGGGCCGCACAGTGAGCCTGCTGCCTCCGGTGCTGATCGCCCTGCTGCGGAAGGAGCAGATCGTCTTCGACAGCGCCCAGCTCTTCCGGCGCCTGGCCCGGGCCCCCATGCCGTCGCAGGTGATCTTCAAGTCGGGGCCCAGCCGCAGCTCTGACATCGAGAACGACCTGACCATCGGCGTCCACGGCCCCGGCGCGCTGCACGTCATCCTGCTGTAGCGGAACCGGACCCAGACGCCGCACAAGGCGGCCCCCGAGCCTGACGCCCGCCTGAGTTCAGACACCACCGTGAAGCTTCCATCCTCAAGAAATCAAGCCCCAGCCTGTGCCCAGGCTGGGGCTTGTGCCTATGCGTTTAGTCCTTCTTCTCCTCATCCAGGGCGCCGGCGGCCCGCAGGCGGGCCACCGCACGGCGCAGGGCCGCCTCCGCACGGGCGTAATCGATGTTCTCGGCCCGCTGCCGCAGCCGGGCCTCTGCCCGCCTGCGCGCCTCCATGGCCCGCATCACATCGATGGACTCCGCCAGCTCGGCGGCGTCGGCCAGGACGGTGATCCGGTTGTCCGAGACCTCCGCAAAGCCGCCGGTCACGGCCGCACGCTTGTAGACGCCGTCCTGCTTGTAGCGGAGCACGCCGATCCGCAGGTTGGCGACCATGGGCGCATGGTTCTTCAGGATACCCATCGAGCCGTCCACCACTGGGATGACGACGGCGTCCGTGGGGGCGTCCTTCAGCACCGTGCGCTCAGGCGTGATGATGGTGATCGACATGTCGGCCATGCTAGCTCACCTCGGCCAGCAGCTTCTTGCCCTTCTCCACCGCCTGCTCGATGGTGCCGACCATGTAGAACGCCTGCTCGGGCAGGTCGTCGTGCTTGCCCTCCAGGATCTCCTTGAAGCCCTTGACGGTGTCCTTGATGTCGACGAACTGGCCGGGGAGGTTGGTGAACTTCTCGGCCACGAACATCGGCTGCGAGAGGAAGCGCTCGATCTTACGCGCCCGGGCGACGAGGAGCTTGTCTTCGTCGGAGAGCTCATCCATGCCCAGAATGGCGATGATGTCCTGCAGCTCCTTGTACCGCTGCAGCACCTGCTGCACGCCGCGCGCCACCTCGTAGTGCTCCCGGCCCACGATGTTCGGGTCGAGGATGCGGGAGCTGGAGTCGAGCGGGTCCACGGCCGGGAAGATCGCCTTCTCGAACACAGCGCGGGAGAGAACCGTGGTCGCGTCCAGGTGGGCGAAGGTCGTGGCCGGCGCCGGGTCGGTCAGGTCGTCGGCCGGCACGTAGATGGCCTGCACCGAGGTGATCGAGCCCTTCTTCGTGGTCGTGATGCGCTCCTGCAGGTAGCCCATCTCGGTCGCCAGCGTCGGCTGGTAGCCCACGGCGGAGGGCATGCGGCCCAGCAGCGCCGAGACCTCGGAACCGGCCTGCGTGAAGCGGAAGATGTTGTCGATGAAGAGCAGCACGTCCAGGCCCATCTCGTCGCGGAAGTACTCGGCCATCGTCAGGCCGGTCAGCGCGACGCGCATACGGGCGCCGGGCGGCTCGTTCATCTGGCCGAAGACCATCGTCACCTTGTCGATGACGCCGGCCTCGATCATCTCGTGGTAGAGGTCGTTACCCTCACGGGTGCGCTCGCCCACGCCGGCGAAGATCGAGTAGCCGCCGAACTTGTAGGCGATGTTGTGGATGCAGCTCCTGAATCAGAACCGTCTTGCCCACGCCGGCGCCGCCGAACAGGCCGATCTTACCGCCGCGGGCGTAGGGGCACAGCAGGTCGATGACCTTGATGCCGGTGGGCAGCATCTCGGTAGCCGGGTCCACGTCGGCCACGCCGGGGGGCTCACGGTGAATCGGCAGCGAGACCGGGCTCACAACCGGCTCCTTGCCGTCGATGACCTCGCCCAGCACGTTGAACATGCGGCCCAGGACCGGCTCGCCCACGGGCACCGTGATCGGCCCCAGGGTGTCGACAACGGTCTCGCCCCGCCGCAGGCCGTCGGTGGAGTCCATGGCGATGCAGCGGACCTGGTTGTTGCCCAGGTGCTGCGCCACCTCCAGGGTCAGGTTGATGTCGCCCCGCTCCCCGCCGTTCCGGATCACGAGGGCGTGGTTCAGCTTAGGCAGATGGCCATCCGGGAACTCCACGTCGACGACGGCGCCCATAATGGCCAGAATCTTGCCAGTCGGGTTGCTCACTGCGGGTCTCCCTCCTCTATTCAGGAAGCAGGCTTAGCCCTGAAGGGCGTTGGCGCCGCCCACAATCTCGGAAATCTCGTTGGTGATCGCGGCCTGGCGGGCCCGGTTGTACGCCAGCGTGAGCTGGGCGATCATCTCTTCCGCGTTGTCCGTGGCGTTGCCCATCGCCGTCATGCGGGCGCCGTGCTCAGACGCCTTGGACTCCAGCAGAGCCTGGTAGAAGATCGTCTCGGCATACCGGGGCACCAGCGTATTCAGCACCTGCTCGGCGGAAGGTTCGTAGATGTACTCCACCAGCCCGTGGTCGTCCTCAGACTCCTCCGGCTGGATCGGAAGCAGCTGCACCTCCACCGGCCGCTGCGTCACGGCGTTGACGAACTCGGTGAAGACCAGCCGCACCTCATCGACCTCACCCGACATGTACAGGTCGACAATCTTCGACAGAATGGACCGCGACATGGCGAAGGTGATGTTGTCGCCCAGCGGCACGAACTCCAGGACGGGCTGGATCCGGCGCTTGACGAAGTAGTCGCGGCCCTTGCGACCGATGGTGATCACCTTCGCCGGCCGGCTCTCCGCCTCCAGCGCATGGTGCGCCTTCCGGATCACGTTGATGTTGAACGAGCCGGCCAGGCCCCGGTCGGCGGTGATGACCACGTAGGCCACCGTCGGCGTGCCCTCCGTGCGCCGGTGCAGCAGGGGGTGGTCGGCGCCGGCCCCCGCCTTGACCAGGCGGCCCAAGGTCTTCGAGAGCTCCCGGGCGTACGGGCGGGCGTTCTGCGCCCCCTCCTGGGCCCGGCGCAGCTTGGCGGCGGCCACCATCTTCATCGCCTTGGTGATCTGCTGCGTCGACTTTACGGCCCGAATCCGCCGCTGTACTGCCTTCTTGTTCTCAGCCAACGTCTCTCACCACCCTTACTGGTTGGCGGCAGCGCGCTGACCGTAACCCTTCTTGAAGGCTTCGACCGCGGCCCGGACCTCCGCCTCGAGATCCTTCCACTTCTCCACCGGGAGCCGCTTCAGCAGATCGGCGTGATTGGCCTTGAAGTAGGTGTGCAGCTCCTGCTCGAACGCCGCCACCTCGCTCAGCTCCAGGTCGTCCAGGTAGCCGTTGGAGGCCGCGAAGATGGAGAGCACCTGCAGTTCCACCGGCAGCGGCTGGTACTGCGGCTGCTTCAGGATCTCCGTGGTGCGCTGGCCGCGGATGATGCGGGCCTGCGTCGCCTTGTCCAGGTCAGAGCCGAACTGGGCGAAGGCGGCCAGCTCGCGGTACTGCGCCAGGTCGAGCTTCAGCGTACCGGAGACGCGCTTCATCGAGTCGATCTGCGCCGCGCCGCCCACACGGGAGACGGAGATACCGACGTTGATGGCCGGACGAATACCGGCGTAGAACATGTCGGTGTCCAGGAAGATCTGCCCGTCGGTGATGGAGATGACGTTGGTCGGAATGTACGCGGACACGTCGCCCGCCTGGGTCTCGATGATCGGCAGGGCGGTGAGCGACCCCGCGCCGTACTCGTCGCTCATCTTGGCAGCCCGCTCCAGCAGGCGGGAGTGCAGGTAGAACACGTCGCCGGGATAGGCCTCACGGCCGGGCGGACGCCGCATCAGCAGCGACATCTCGCGGTAGGCGACGGCGTGCTTGGAGAGATCATCGTAGACGATGAGGGCGTGCATGCCGTTGTCGCGGAAGTACTCGCCCATCGCGCAGCCTGCGTACGGGGCGAGGAACTGAAGGGGAGCAGGATCGGAGGCCGTCGCCGCGACGACAATGGAGTACTCCATGGCGCCCGTCTCTTCCAGCTTCTTCACCACGCCGGCGATGGTGGAGGCCTTCTGGCCGATGCCGACGTAGATGCAGATGCAGTTCTGCCCCTTCTGGTTGATGATCGTGTCCACCGCGATGGCGGTCTTGCCGGTGCCGCGGTCGCCGATGATCAGTTCGCGCTGACCGCGGCCGATCGGCGTCATCGAGTCGATGGCCTTCAGGCCGGTCTGCAGCGGCTCGTGCACCGACTTACGCGTGATGACGCCCGGCGCCTTCCGCTCGACGGGCAGGTAGGTGTCGGTCTCGATGGGCCCCTTGCCGTCCAGCGGCTGGCCCAGCGCGTTGACGACGCGGCCGATCAGGGCCTTGCCCACCGGCACCTCCACAACGCGCCCGGTCCGCTTGACCTCCATGCCTTCCTTGATGTCCGCGTCGGGACCCAGAATCACGACGCCGATGTTGTCCTCTTCCAGGTTGAAAGCCATTCCCATGATGCCGTTGGGGAACTCCAACAGCTCGGAGGCCATGCAGGACTGCAGGCCGTACACACGGGCGATGCCGTCGCCAACCTGGATGACCCGGCCGACGTTCGAGATTTCAATCTCGGTGGAGAAACGCTCAATCTCCTGCTTCAGAATTGAGGAGATCTCCTCTGGCCGAATGCTCATCCCCGTGTCACCCCTCAATGACGTTGGATTGCGTACTGATCAGCCGCTCATGCATGCGGCGCAGGCGGGTACGCACCGAGCCGTCCATCAGCGTATCGCCCACCCGCACGGCCAGGCCGCCGATCATTTCGGGGGCGACCTGGGTCCTCAGCTTCACACGTTTGCCCAGTTTGGCGCCAAGCCTGGCCTCCAGGTTCCGCGCCGTCTCCTCCTGCAAAGGAACGGCAGAACGGACCTCGACCTCCACGAACCCGAGGGCTTCGTTGGCCAGGTCCTGAAACGCGCGATAGATGGAGGGCAGGTACGGCTCCCGCCGCTTCTGCACCACCACGAAGAGGAAGTTCAGCACCAGCGGGGAGACCTTGCCCTCAAGCACGCCGCTCAGCACTTCGCGCTTCTTGGAGGGCGAGACCATCACGTCGTTCATGAAGGCCCGCAGGTAGCCGTCTGCCTCGTACATATTGACCACGAGCTCGAGCTCGCGGTTGGTTTGGTCCAGCAGCCCTTTCTCCTGGGCCAGTTCGAAGAGGGCCCTGGCATAGCGCCGGGAGATGGCGTGGTTCAACATCAGTGCTTCGCCACCTCTGCCACGAAGCTGTCAGCGAGCCGCCGCTGCTCTTCGGTGTCGAGGTTCTTCTCGATCACCTTTCCGGCCACCGCCACCGCCAGGTTGGCGACCTCAAGCCGCAGTTCGGCCAGAGCCTTCGCCTTCTCCCGCTCGATGGTCTTGGTGGCGTTCTCCAGGAGCTCCGACGCCCTGGCCCGAGCGTCGGCCTCGATCTGCTCCTTCGTGGCCGTCGCGTTCTTCACGGCCGTATTGATGATCTCCTGCGCCTCGCGCTGGGCGTTGGCGATCTGCGCCTCAAACTCCCGGCGCAGCCGCTCGGCCTCTGCCCGGTCCTCGGCCGCCTTCTTCAGGTTGTTGTTGATCTCATCTTCGCGGGCCTGAATGGCGCCGAGGAGGGGCTTGTAGAGGAACCGGTGCATGCCCCAGAGCAGGATGGCGAAGTTGATAATCGTCCAGATCAGCTCGTTGGGCTCGGGGAAAATATTGATGTCCTCAGCGAGCGTGAACAGAAAGATGTCCAAAAAGAGTTCCCCCCTCTCTAGTAGGGGGCGACCGGAGGTGACTAGCCCCGGGTCGCCCCCTTCGAGCCTAAACCCTACCGCCGAGCATGAAGATGATCAACAGACCGATCAGCAGGCCGTAAATCGCGATGGCCTCCATCAGCGCGAGCGCAACGATCAGCGCGCCACGGACGTCGTTGGCGGCCTCGGGCTGGCGCCAGATGGCGTCCATCGCAGAGGCGGTCGCCTTACCCTGCGCCACGGTAGCGCCGATCGCGGCGACCGAGATGCTGAGGGCGGCAGCAATAGCGACCCAGGCAAGATTGGTCATGGTGCGGATTCCCCTCCTTCTCTAGCCAGAGAGTCATTTCGTAAAGTGTTCGGGCGCGAAGGCCCTCTTAGTCAATCCTCCCTTTGGGTAAAGGAAGGGAACGCCTTCCCTAGAGGGGGAGGAAAGCTAAACCTTGGCTTGTCAGTGCCCTACTGGGCGGGAACCGGCTCGTGTTGCGCCTCCCCTTCCGGGTCAGGCATGTGGGCCTGGTGCGATTCCAGCACGGCGCCGATGTAGATGGCGGTCAGGGTGGTGAACACCACCGCCTGCAGGGCGCCGAACACCAGGCTCAGCACCATGATGGGAATCGGCGCGATCATCGGAGCAAGGAAGATGATCACCGCCAACAGCGTCTCTTCGCCGAAGATGTTGCCGAAGAGACGGAGCGACAGCGAGAACGGGTGCACAAACTCTTCCAGAAGCGAGAGGGGACCCAGGTGCAGCAGGTGCTTGATCCAGCCGCCGGTGCCCAGCGTGCGGATGGCGATCACCTGGACGGCGATGGCCACCACGATGCCGAGCCCCAGCGTGGTTCCCCAGCGGCCCGTCGGCGCAAAGAGCCCGTAGCCGACCGTGGGCACCACACCCAGGTAGTTGGATACAAGAATGAAGATGAACAGCGTGCCAAGCAGGGGCATGTACTGCCGAGCGTACTGGCGGCTGCCGATGAAGGAGGCGAACCAGCCCTCCAGGAAGTCGGTCAGCAGCTCCAGGGAGCCACGCAGCTTGGTCTGGCGGCCGCTCAGCACGGCCCGGTTGATGACAAACGCCACTGCAAGCAGGCCGGCCACGATCAGCCACTGCGTGATGATCATGTTGTTGATCTCGAAGAGGGTACCTTCGAACAGCACCGGGAAGGGTGTGTGAATATGGAACTCCCGCGCGCCCCCCGCTTCGGCGAGGCTGAACAAGAATGTTGTCACTCAAATTTCCCCCCCTTCCGGGCGTAGACGTGGAAAAGAGAGGCTTTGACGGCCGCCGTGATCGACAGCGCCGCTGCCACCAGGGAGTGCACGTTGCGCACGATCAGGTAGAACAGGATCAGCGCAGCGGCGTCGAGCACGTACCGCACAAAAAAAACAGCGCCAATACCGCGCAGTGAGTCCACACCCGCGGCCCGGTTATTGGCCATCTTCCGAAAGAGCAGGAGGTTGCATGCAAAGCCCCAAACGCATCCGAACAAGACCCCTGCCAGCACTGCTGCCACGATGACCCTCTCCCCCTGACCGGGGTCAGGGCTCTCCATTCGACCTCTTCTGCCTGGCCTCTTCTTTCGCCGCCTTCGCCGCCCGGTCGATGGCCTTCAGCCGGCGCAGAAGGCCGTTGAACGCCACCGCGAGCCCGAGAAGGATGCCGGCGATCAGAAACAGGGGTGCGGTATTCAGCCGGCCGTCCAGCCACCACCCCAGTCCCCCGAAGATCCCCAGGGAGGCCAGCAGCGTGTAGCCGAAATCGATCGCCGCAAATAGGTAGGGTGAACGCCGGGGGGATCGGCGATACACTCTGGCGCTACCTCCTCCGCCAGAATCCGCTGAAATCCCTAGTGCCGATTATACTAAGGTGACTGGTAAAAGACAAGGCGGAAACCGGTCACGGGCCTGTCAAGCCAAAGTGGGTACGTCTCACTTCCAAAAGTGTTCTGTATAAAGCTGGTTCTTGAACGGACGCTGACTACCGTTCTCGTTTTTTACCTGGTCACCAGACCCGCAAACCCCCTGAACGTCTTGGAGTATCCTCCGCTGTTGTTGCGACCGGCGTTCAGGATCGGCATGCGTGCATGCCGGGCAGCATCGACTCCCCGGCCTACGGTCTCACGAACCCGATGGCGCACTTTCTCCGCAGCCGCGTTCACAGATTCAAGCCCCAACGCACGCTCAACGTACTGTACGGCCCCCCGTAAAGCGCCGCGATAATATGCTGCCATCACCTGCAGCATTGCCATCAGGCCACTTTCCGACCAGCTCCGCCCCACCTTCCGCAGCCGTGCCGAATACCGCTCCACCGCCCCTTCCGCGGCGCCCACGCCGCGTAACCCCTCAACGTTGACGCCCCGCTCTTGCAGCCGAATACGGTAATCTCGAATTGACTCCGGCATCGTCCTGAGGTCGGCCAGCAGCCGGCGCATCTTCCCACGACGATCCGTGTCGGTCTCGGCTTTATGCGCTTCATCCAGCACCGCCAGCAACCGTCCAGCATCGTTTGCTTCAAGTGCAGCGTGTGCCTGCTCTAAGCGCTGGGGCCGGTGGCGCAGCACATGGTTTAACTCCCGCTTCAGGTGGAACCGATCGATCTGGTACAGCGCCTTGGGAAACCACGTCACGCCCTCCCGGATCCACAACGCCCGGTCCCCGTTGATGATCACCCAGGTCTCGCTTAGGTCGTACTCGCTCTCCAGAAGCTCGCTCAACTGCTCCCAGCTATCCCTGCCCGGTTCGGGCACGAAATCGCGCCGGTTCACC
Organism: Symbiobacterium turbinis; assembly: GCF_055383075.1. Lineage (NCBI taxonomy): Bacteria > Bacillati > Bacillota > Clostridia > Eubacteriales > Symbiobacteriaceae > Symbiobacterium > Symbiobacterium turbinis. The sequence continues at coordinate 3,027,613 of NZ_AP042433.1, read as the reverse complement.
AGGCTGTACTCCTTACTACCTGGGCCTCGCTGGATCCAACCCTCATGAATCACAAACAGCCGGACTTCTGCCTTCTTGCCACGCTGACGAGCTGGCCAGAACCCGTCTGCCTCGATGAACAAGACCCGCACACGTCGGGTACCGGCCAACGTCATCTGCTGCTGTTTTTCCGCCGCTGCAAGCGCCCTTCCGGTCTGCAGGTTCCACTGCCGAATCGCTTCATGGCTGACAAACACCTGGCAATCCCGCCGCTCCAGCTCTGCCGCAGCACCCCGGTACGATCCAGCTGTCACAGACGCTTCAACCGCATCTGCCCTTACCGAGTCACTCACCCGCTGCCGTTTCGCTATTCCCAACACCTCATCCAGCAGGAACACGAAACGCTCTTCCTCGCGGTCCCAGTAGTAGCGGCGCTGGAACGTGATCGGCCCGAACTTGGTGACGACGTTTCGGGACCGCATTTCCTTGTACACATACCGACTCGGGTCTCGGCTCTCGTACAGCGCCGTGTCAATCGCAGAGAGCGCCTCGACCAAAGCCTCGCGGAAGCAGTCGAGTGTCTGTTGCCAAGCCAAACGTTCAATCTCCTGAAAGGAGAAATCCACCGCAGCACGAATTTGTTCCATGACGAGAGATGACCCTCCTCGTGTTGTTGTTGGCCAATCTCAACACTTTGGAAGGGCACATCTCTCGTCCTGCTATTTCAGGAGAAAAAATGTGTTGTACCCACGAAAACTTTACTCACACACCGGTCACGTTAATCTGATTGAAGTATTCCATGTGGTTAACCAGGTGATAACGAGTGGGCATATAAGGGCAGCTTCTTGCAGCCGGGTACTAAGCCATAAGACCCACCTCGGCCCAATGGCCTCGGCCTGCTGACCAGGTCAGCCTGAGACCTAGCCCCCGGCCCTGCGTCTCCCACCCGGCCCTGCGTCTCCCCCCTGCCCTGCACGTCGGCCTCGGCGCCGCGCGTCACTTTCCGGGTACGAACTCGCCGGGCTTCTCCGGGAGGAACCCGAAGTGCCAGGCCAGGTACTCGGCGATCCGCCGGCTCGCCTGCCCGTCGCCGAAGGGGTTCTGCGCCCGGGCCATCCGCTGGTGGAGCGCCTGGTCGGTCAGCAGCCGCTCGCCGGCGGCGTAGACCCCCTCGTAGCTGGTGCCCGAGAGCAGGATCACCCCTGCCTCCAGGGCCTCCGGCCGCTCGGTGGTCTCACGCATCAGCACGTGGGGAACGCCCATCGACGGCGTCTCCTCCTGAATGCCCCCCGAGTCCGTCATTGCCATATAGGATTTGGCAGCCAGGTGAATCATATCGGGGTACGGCAGCGGATCCAGCAGCAGAATGCGCGGGTGGCCGTCCAGAATCGGCCAGGCCAGCTCCCGCACCGCCGGGTTCAGGTGGACGGCATAGATGAGGAGCACGTCGGGGAAGCGATCCACCAGATCGCGGACCGCCCGGAACATGTTCCGCATGGGCTCCCCCAGGTTCTCCCGGCGGTGGGCCGTCATCAGCACCACCCGGTGGCGGCTGAAGTCCACCTGCCGGAGCGCCTCCACGGTGAAGGTGTGCGGCTGGCCCAGCACCGTGAGGGCGGCGTCGACGCCGGTCTGCCCGGTCACGAAGATCGTCGCGGGGTCGACCCGTTCCGAGACCAGGTGCTCCCTCGCACGGGGGGTCGGCGCGAACTGGATGTCGGCGATGATGCCCGCCATCCGCCGGTTGATCTCCTCAGGGTAGGGGTTGTACTTGTCGAAGGTGCGCAGCCCGGCCTCCACGTGCCCCACGGGGATCTTGTGGTAGAAGGCCGCCAGCGCCCCGGCCGCGGTGGTGCTCGTGTCGCCGTGCACCAGCACCAGGTCCGGCCGCTCCCGGTCCAGGAGCTGATCCAGGCCGGAAAGGGCGCGCACCATGATGTCCGTCAGCGTCTGCCGGGGCTGCATGATGGCCAGGTCGTGGTCGGCCGCGAGCCCGAAGGCCGCGAAGACCTGGTCCAGCTGCTCCCGGTGCTGCCCCGTGGAGACCACCACCGTCTCGAACCATTCCGGGTGGCGGCGCAGGGCCTGCACCACCGGCGCCATCTTGATGCCCTCCGGGCGGGAGCCGAATATCGTCATCACCTTCCGGCGCTTTGCCAAACCTTCTCCTCCTCGTCTCTCCCCGGCCGTGCGGCGGGCCGGGGGCTGCCTGCTGCTATCCTGGAAAAGGGGTAAGAGGTCTCCCTCCTACCCCCTTCTCCCCTATGTTCCCACAATCAATGGCCCGGATGCTTCTCCCGGGGCTCCGTGACCGCCAGCAGCCCCAGACGGCGGGCTGCCGCCAGCACCACGGCCAGAACGATGCCCACGATAACCATCGCCTCGGCGAAGTTCACCTCGGTCAGGGCCACCGCGGAAAGCCCCAGAGCTGCCGACACCCCCCACATGACCAGCACGGTCTTCCGGTGGGAGAGCCCGAGCCTCAGGAGCCGGTGGTGCAGATGGTCCTTGTCGGCCTGGCCGATGGACCGCCCGCCGGCGAGCCTCCGCACGATGGCGAAGGCCGTGTCAAAGATGGGCACCGCCAGGGCCAGCACCGGCACCAGCACCGAGACCGCCAGGGCGCTCTTCATCACGCCCTCCACCGAAACCGCCGCCAGCGTGAAGCCCAGGAACATCGAGCCGGCGTCGCCCATGAAGATCTTGGCGGGATTAAAGTTGTACCGCAGGAAGCCGACCGCCGAACCCGCCAGCGCTGCCGAAAGCAGGATGGCCGACGGCATGCCCTGCTGCAGCGAAACCACCAGCAGCGTGAGCGCCGCGATGGTGGAGATGCCGGCCGCCAGGCCGTCGAGGCCGTCGATGAAGTTCATCACGTTGATGAACGACACGATCCAGAGGATCGTCAGCGGCCCCGCCAGCGGGCCGAACGAGACCCACTTGTCGCCCAGCGGGCTGTAGATCGCGGTCACCTGCAGCTGCCACGCCGGAACGTAGACGAGCAGCGCGGCGATGGCCAGCTGGCCCAGGAACTTCACCTTCGGCCGCATGGGCACCCGGTCGTCACGGATCCCCAGCAGCACCAGCAGGCCGCCGCAGACCAGAATGCCCACCACCTGCGGATCGCGCAGGCCGCCCGTCAGTATCATCGCCACGGCGAAGGCCAGGTACATCGCGAGACCGCCCAGGAAGGGCTTGGGTTCGGTGTGGACGCTCCGATTGACCACCGGGGCCACTGTACCCGTGCGCAGGGCGAGTCGGCGCGCCAGGGGCGTGAGGATGAGCGACGCCACCAGCGCCACCGCGAAGGCGATGCCTGCGTGCTGCAGCATGTTGACTCAACTCCTACACAGGGTCCGTCGACATGGACCCAGGCAACATAATGCCTGACTCCGACCCTCGTTATTCTAAGCGCGAAGCGTGAGCTTGTAAAGATTAGGAATGGCTGGAAGGAGCAAACCGTTCCATCTTAACGCCCGCCTGCCGGGCCATTTCGAAGCCAATCTCTTCCGTGTAGCTGTCCATGTACACAATGCGCTCAATTCCCGCCGCAATCAGCATCTTGGCGCAGTGGACGCACGGGCTGCTGGTGACGTAGCAGGTCGCCCCGCGCAGGTTGATGCCGTGCAGCGCAGCCTGAATGATCGCGTTCTGTTCCGCATGGATCGCCCGCACACAGTGGCCGTCCACAATCAGGCAGCCCACGTCGGTGCAGTGCGGCAGCCCCGATGGCGACCCGTTGTAGCCGGTGGTCAGAATACGCTTGTCCCTAACTAAGACGGTGCCAACCGACCGCCGGTTGCACGTCGACCGCTTGGCAACCACCTGCGCCAGTTCCATAAAATACTCGTCCCAACTGGGCCTTGCCATGGAATCCCTCCGAAGTCAAGCTCCCTACCGGACTGCCTATTTGGTCCCGAACAGCCGGTCTCCGGCGTCGCCCAGGCCGGGCACGATGTACGCGTGCTCGTTCAGGCGCTCATCCAGAGCGGCCAGGTAAATATCCACATCCGGGTGCGCCTCCTGCACCACCTTCACGCCCTCCGGGGCGGCGAGCAGGCAGAGCAGCTTGATCTTCTTGCCGCCCCGCCGCTTGATCAGGTCCAGCGAGGCGACCACCGAGCCGCCCGTGGCCAGCATCGGGTCGAGCACGAAGAGTTCCCGCTCCCCCAGGTCCGTCGGGAGCTTGCAGTAATACTCCACGGGCTGGAGCGTCTCGGGGTCCCGGTAGAGGCCGATGTGGCCCACCCGGGCCGTGGGGTAGAGGTTCAGGATGCCCTGCACCATGCCGAGCCCGGCCCGCAGGATCGGCACCAGGCCGATCTTCTCCCCGGCCAGCCGGCGGCATTTCGCACGGGCGACCGGCGTCTCCACCTCCACCTCCTCCGTCGGCAGGTCCCGGGTCACCTCGTAGGCCATCAGCATGGCCACCTCGTTGACCAGCTCCCGGAACTCCTTGGGACCCGTCTCCTTGTCCCGGATGATGCTGAGCTTGTGCTGAATCAGTGGATGGTCAATGACAACAACCCGTGACATCGCGCTCGCTCCCCCTACTGCAGTTCATAGACCGCACGGGCCCCGCCGATCAGCTTCGGCCGCGTCCGGGCCGCCACCACCCGGGCGTGCCCGATGGCGGCCGTCTTCAGCCTGACCGGCACGGCCACCCGCCGGAGGTGCATGCCGATCAGGGTCAGCCCAATGTCCAGTCCCGCATCGGCCCTGATCTCCTCCACCACCACCGCGTTCGGCATCCGCCGCATGGCCCGGGCCGCGAGCGCGCCCCCGGCCTGCGGCACCGGCACCACGGTCACCCGCTCCCAGCCGTACCGCTCGGCCGCGGCCCGCTCGACCACCAGCGCCCGGTTCAGGTGTTCGCAGCACTGAACGGCCAGGTGGACCCCGGCCGCCTGCGTCGCCTCCAGCAGCGGCTCCAGGATCGCCTCTGCCACGGCGTCGCTCCCGGCGGTGCCGATGCGCCGTCCGATCACCTCGCTGGTCGAGCAGCCCACCACGAGCACCTGCCCCGGCGTCAGGCCGGCCACGGTCAGCAGCTCCTCCACCGCCGCCCGGGTCTGTGCCCGCACCGCCGCCAGCAGGTCCTCCTCAACCGGCTGCCCGTCGCGTAACTGCTGCTCCTCCGCCGCCGGCTGCCCGTCGCGTAACCGCTGCTCCTCCGCCGCCGGCTGCCCGCCGCGTAACCGCTGCTCCTCCGCCGCCGGCTGCCCGCCGCGTAACCGCTGCTCCTCCGCCGCCGGCTGCCCGTCAGCTACCGGCCGCTCCGCTGCCACTGCGACCCCTCCTAACCCCTCTCCAACAGGCGGATCTTCTCCACCCGGCGGGCGTGGCGCCCGCCCTCATGCTCGGCGGTGAAGAAGGTCCGCACGATCTCCTCAGCCACGCCGGACCCCACCACCCGCGCCCCGATGCAGAGCACGTTCGCATCGTTGTGCGCGCGGGCCATGCGAGCCGAGTAGACCTCGTTGCACAGGGCCGCCCGCACGCCGGCCACCTTGTTGGCCGCGATGGACATGCCCAGGCCGGTGCCGCAGATCAGGACGCCGCGCTCGTACTCGCCGGCCGCGACGCCTTCCGCCACCTTCTGCGCATAATCAGGGTAGTCACAGGAGTTCCGGTCGTGGGTGCCCAGGTCCGCCACCTCGTGGCCCAGCGACTCCAGGACCGCGATCACCGTCGCTTTCAGGTCGAAGCCGCCATGATCGCTCGCCACGGCCACCTTCACTGCGTTCCACTTCCTTCCCGGCGAATTCGCTCAACTACAGCTTTCAGCAGATGCTCCAGCGCCCGCGCGGTCTCCTCGTAAACCTCCAGGGACCCGCCGAAGGGGTCCGACAGGTCGCCCCCGGTCCCGGCGTACTCCGCCAGGGTGAAGATGCGGTCAGCGTGCGCAGGAAACCGGGTGCGCAGGGCGTCGCGGTGGGCCCGCGTCATGCCCAGCACCAGGTCATAGCCCTCCAGGCCGGCGACCGTCTGCGACCGGTGGCCGCTCAGGTCGATGCCCCGCGCCTGCATCGCCGCCACGGCGTTGCCGGCTGCGGGCAGGCCCGGAAAAGCGCCCGTGCCGGCCGAGTCGACCTGCAGCTCCCACCCGGGGTCGGCGCGCCGCCAGATCTCACGCAGCAGCGCCGCCGCCATGGGGCTCCGGCAGGTATTGCCCGAGCAGACCAGCAGGACCTTCTGCACCTTCATATCTTAATCACCCGCCCGCCGGCCGCCCGGCGCAGGCGGTTCATGATGGCCAGCCCCAGCCCCTCCTCGGGCACCCCTTCGGCGATGATCACATCGACCTGGTGCCGGTCGAAGGCGCGCAGGGTGGCGAACAGGTCGCTGGCGATCCCGGCCAGGTCCCCCCTGGCCCCGTATTCCAGGACCACCGAGGCCACGTAGACGCCCCGGCTCTCGGCGCTGCACAGGATGCCCACCCGCTTCCCCTCCTCGGCGTACTCCATGGCGAGGTCGCGGATCTTCTCCTGCATCTCCAGCACCGGGCCGTCCACCAGAATCAGCGGCGCCCGGGGCGCGTAGTGCCGGTACTTCATGCCCGGCGAACGCGGCTTCTCGCACTCGCCGCTCATCGAGGCCAGCTCCACCGGCCCGATGGCCGCCTCCAGCTCCTCACGGGTCACGCCGCCGGGACGCAGGATCACCGGCGGGTCGGTGGTCACGTCCAGCACCGTGGACTCCACGCCGACGCCGGTCTCGCCGCCGTCCAGCACGGCGGGGATGCGGCCGGCCAGGTCCTCCAGCACGTGCTCGGCCGCGGTGGGGCTCGGCTTGCCGGATACGTTGGCGCTGGGCGCGGCCACGGGAACGCCCGCGGCGCGGATCAGGGCCAGGGCGACCGGGTGGTCAGGCATGCGGATGCCCACCGTATCCAGACCGCCGGTGACCTCCGGCGGCACGGCCGGTCCCTTGTGCATGACCAGGGTGAGCGGCCCGGGCCAGTAACAGTCCATCAGCCGCTCGGCCTTGGCCGGCACCGACGCCACCAGCCCTTCCAACTGCGCCGTGTCGGCGATGTGCACGATCAACGGGTTATCGGACGGACGGCCCTTCGCCGCGAAGATTCGCCCCACGGCTTCGCCGTCGAGGGCGTTGGCACCCAGGCCGTAGACGGTCTCCGTGGGAAACGCCACCACATCGCCATCCCGCAGGAGCGCTGCCGCCTTTGCGACCACCTCCGGCTCCGGATTGACCGGATCCACCTGCAACACCCGCGTACCCTGCACCAGGCGTTCCACGTTCCACCCTCCCTCTCCCGAGTCCCGTTGCATCCAGTTAATTTTCGGGGTATCCTGCGGCATTTCCTGCCCGCTATCTATACACACCAGCCCGAAGATAGCATGCGGAGTCAACCTGCCAGATCATCATGGGAAAGTGTGGGCGAAGTCCGTGTCACAACACCGCTGTGCCGTCGTCAGGACGCACAGCAAAGCGCCGCATATTCCAAAACAAAGCACAGCATCTTTCAAAGCAAAGCGCCGCACCATTCTACGATGCGACGCTTCCAAAAACCGCCCGGTCGACGCCGGCGGTATCCTTGTAGACTGCAACATCCACCAGCCCGGCCTCCCGGAACAGCCCGGCCACGGCCTGCGCCTGACCGATGCCCACCTCCACCCCCAGGAACCCGCCGGGCACCAGAAACGCCGGCGCCTCCTGCGCCAGCCGGCGGAAGAAGGACAGACCGTCCTCGCCCGCGGCAAGCGCAAGGCGCGGCTCCCAGTCGCGCACCTCGGGCATGAGCCCCGTCAGTTCGGCCTCGCTGATATACGGCGGGTTCGAGAGGATGGCCGCGAACCCACCGCCTGCCTCCGGCGGAAGCGCCGCTGCCACCGCATCATGCGGCAGCGCGGCCACCGGTCGCTCCTCTGCCGCCAGCGGCGCCAGCAGGTCGCCCTGCAGAAAGCGCACCCGGTCCGCGACGCCGTTCAGCCGGGCGTTCTCCGCGGCAACGGCCAGCGCCTCGCCGCTCACGTCCACCGCCACCACGTGCGCCTCCGGCAGCCGGTGCGCCACGGCGATGGCGATCGCCCCGCTGCCTGTGCCGATATCCGCTACCCGGAGCACACCCGCCGCCTGCGCAGCAGACCCTTCCGCCGTCGCACTCCCAGCCGACCCTTTCGCCGCCGCACTCCCGGCCAGACCGGCTGCCGCCCACGCCTCCAGTCGGGCGACCGCCTGCTCCACCAGCACGGCCGTGTCCAGGCGGGGGATGAGCACGGCCGGGGTCACGCGAAACGTGAGCCCCATGAACTCCTCCGTACCGAGGATGTACTGCAGGGGCTCCCGGGCGGCGCGGCGCGCCGTCAACTTGGCATAGGCATCAGCCGTCTCCGCGGCCAGCGGTTCCGCCTGCCGGCCCGCCAGCGCGCCGGCGCTGCAGCCCAGCAGGTGCGCCAGCAGCCAGGCGGCCTCCCGCGCCGCATCGTCCACGCCTGCTACCGCGAGTTGCGTCCTGGCCCGGGCGAGCGCCTCGCCGACCCTAATCGGACCGCTCTCCGCGGGGTTATTTGCGGGGACCACCCAGGTCAGGCCTCCTCGCCCTGGAGCAGCGCCGCCTGCTCATGCTGGGCCAGGGCATCGATGATGTGGTCGATCTCGCCGTCCATGATCGCCTCCAGGTTGTGCACCGTCAGGCCGATCCGATGGTCGGTCACACGGTCCTGGGGGAAATTATAGGTGCGAATCTTCTCCGACCGCTCGCCGGTGCCCACCTGAGACCGGCGCAGCTGCTCCTCCTCGCTCTTGGCCTGCTGGGCGTAGTAGTCCGCCACGCGGGAGCGCAGCACCCGCAGGGCCTTCTCCCGGTTCTGGATCTGCGACCGCTCGTCGGCGCAGTAGACCACGATGCCGGTGGGCAGGTGCGTCATGCGCACCGCCGACTCCGTCTTGTTCACGTGCTGCCCGCCGGCGCCGCCGGCCCGCTGGACCTCGATCTTCAGATCCTCCGGCTTGATCTCTACGTCCAGCTCCTCCGCCTCGGGCATGACCGCCACCGTCACGGTGGAGGTGTGGATGCGCCCCTGGGACTCCGTCACCGGCACCCGCTGCACCCGGTGCACGCCGCCCTCAAACTTCAGGCGGGAGTAGGCGCCCTCGGCGTTGATCTGGAAGAGCACCTCCTTAATGCCCCCGGCCTCGTTCTCGCTGATGCTCAGCACCTCGGTCTTCCACCGGTGGCGCTCCGCCAGGCGGGTGTACATGCGGAAGAGCTCCGCCGCAAAGAGCGAGGCCTCATCGCCGCCGGCGCCGGCGCGAATCTCCATGATCACGTTCTTGTCGTCGTTGGGATCACGGGGCAGAAGCAGGATGCGCAGCTCATCCGTGAGCTGTTCCAGCTGCTCCTTCAGGTCCTTCAGTTCCTGGTTGAAGAGGGCCCGCTCGTCCGGGTCCAACGGCCCCTCCAGCATCTCCAGCACATCGGCCAGCTCCTGTTCGGCCTTCTGGTACGCCCGGAACTTCTCCACCACCGGTCCCAGCCGGTTGTGCTCGCGGGCCACCTTCTGGAACTCGGCCTGGTTGTTAATCACAGAGGGATCGCCCAGCTTGTAGGTCAGGTCCTCGTACCGCTGAACGACGCCTTCCAGCTTCTCCTTCATGCGGGCATCCATGTTGGTTTCACCTCGCCTGCGCGAATTCTGGGCACAGTAAAGGGGCGCGGGTGGACCCGTGCCCCGAGTGACGCGTTGCTAACCCGGCAGGCCGTGGCCCCGGGCGGTCTCGAAAGAGGCAATGGCCACCTCCAGCTGGCTGTCGTCGGGCTCACGCGTGGTCAGGCCCTGCAGCCACATCCCCGGACGGCTCAGGGCGTTTACCAGCGCGTTCTCGTACCGGCCCGCGATGCGGATCCACTCATAGGCCACGCCCGCCACCAGCGGCAGCATGCCCAGCCGGGCGACGACGCGCAGCCAGACGTTATCTACATTAACTATGGAGAAAATAAGGATGGAAATCACCACGACGTAGAGCAGAAAGCTCGTGCCGCAGCGCTTGTGCTCCCGGGAGTGGCGCCGCACGTTCTCCACCGTCAGCTCATCGCCGGCTTCGTAGGCATTGATCACCTTATGCTCGGCCCCATGGTACTGGAAGACCCGCTGGATGTCCTTCATCAGCGAGATCGCCACCAGGTAGCCGATGAAGAGCCCCAGCCTGAGGGCGCCCTCCACCACGTGGGTCACCAGCGGCGTCACAGACAGCGCCTTCACGTAGTTGGTGAGCAGGGTGGGCACAACGACGAACAGGGCGATGGCGAAGGCGAAGCCCACGGCCGTCGTCACGGTCATCTCGCCCTTGCTGAGCTGCTCCTCCTCGGGCATGGCCTGGCTGGCCGAGAACATCAGGGCGCCGATGCCCATGGTGATGGCCTCCACCATGGCCACCATGCCGCGCAGAATCGGAAGGCGCAGTACCGGGTACCGCTGCATCAGCGACCGGACCTCTTCCCGGTGCACGGCGATGTCGCCGTCGGGCCGCCGCACGGCGATGGCCATCCACTTCGGGCCGCGCATCATAACCCCTTCGATGACGGCCTGTCCGCCAAAGATTCCCCGCTGAACGCTCATCCCGGTCCCTCCCCCTTCCGTTCACCGCTGCCATCCCGGATGAAGAAAGCAGAGCGCGCAGGCTCTGCTTCTCTCCGAGGGTTGAGGAAACTACCGGCGGCCGTACTTCCTGCGGAACCGGTCAATGCGGGAACCGGCCTCCACGCGAGAGGTGCGGCTGCCCGTGTAGAACGGATGGCAGTTGGCGCAGATCTCGACGCGGATGTTCTCCTTGGTGGAAAGGACCTCGTAAGTAGCCCCGCAACCGCAGGTAATCGTGGCCTTCTGCGTCTTCGGATGAATACCAGGCTTCATGCGCAAAACTCCCTTTCTATCGCTTCGAACCCGGCGCCGTTACCGGTCCGCCCGGTGGAGCAGTTGCAGCTGCTTTCAGGGCGCCGGTCTACGAAGACGGAGTCGTACCAACGCATTATAGCACGCGCGAATTGTCGGTTGCAACGACTTCGGGCAGGAGATTCGCCACCTGTCATCAAACACTTGTGCAGCATTCCCAACCTGCGGGGGTGAACCTGTGCTCCGCCTATTTGGCCTGGCCGGCGCGCTCATCGTCGTTCTCCTGGCTGCGGCGCTGGCCACAGGCGCGGCAGTGCTGCTCGCGCTGGCCGTGCTGACGGGGCTGGCGACGGCCGCCGCCTTCGCCTGCCTGCAGCGCAGCCGCCCGCAGCAGCGGGGCACCGTACGCCTGCCCGGACTGCGGGCGCCCGCGGCCGTCCGCCGCGACGAACACGGCGCGCCGCACATCACTGCCGAAAACTGGCACGATCTCTACCGGGCCCAGGGGTTCGTCGCCGCGCAGGAGCGGCTCTGGCAGATGGAACTCGCACGCCGCACCGCGGCAGGCCGGCTGGCCGAGATCCTGGGCGAGCCCCTCCTGGAGCGGGACCGCTTCATGCGCACCCTCGGCCTGTATCAGCTGGCGGAACGCGCCTTCGCCGACTGCCCGGATGAGGTCCGGGCCTGCCTGGAGGCATACGCCGACGGCGTCAACGCCTTCATCAGCGCGGGGCGGCTGCCCCCGGAGTTTGTCCTGGCGCGGCTGGTCCCGGATCCCTGGCGGGCCGTCGACTCCCTGGCCGTGGCCAAACTGCTGGCCTTCGAGGTGGCTCCGCCCGTGGCCGACGCTGTCGTGCAGGCCCGGGTCGCGCAGGTAGTCGGCCCTGAGTGGGCGTCGATCCTGTTCGGCTCCGCTGGCGCCCCCGCCCGGCCCGAGTTGCACGGCCAAGCCGCTGTGCAGAACCCGCCAACGCCCGATCTCTCCGACCTCTGCGACCTGGCTGCCTGGGCGCCGCAGACCGTGTCGGGGGGAATCGCGTGGGCTGTGGGCGGCGCGCGCACCGAATCTGGATCTCCCATCGCCGGCTGCACCCTGGAGACGGCCCCGAGGGCCCCGTCACCGCTCCACCCGCTGTCTCTGCAGGGACCGGGCGGCGCCCGGCTGGAAGGGGTCGCCCTGGCGGGACTGCCCGGTCTGCTGGTGGGCCAGTCGCGCCACTTCGCGTGGGGGATTGCCCCCTCTGAGGCCGGGGCGCCCGAGCTGGTGCCCGTGGTGCCCGAAGCCCTGCAGAGCCAGCAGACCACCATCCGCGTGCGGGGCCGGACCGAGCCCGTCACCCACACCGTGAGGCTGAGCGACGCCGGGCCCATCCTGGCTGCGGACCAGAACTGCGCGGTGGCGCTCCGTTCGCCGCTCCTGCAGCCCGGCCGGGAGGTGGCCGCCCTGCTGGGCATCAACCAGGCGCGGTCCCACGCCGAGTTCCGGGAGGCCCTGTCGAACTGGACCGCTCCGGGCCTCACCGTGGTTTACGCCGGCGCCGACGGCACGGTCGCCCGGTTCGAGACCGGCCCGGAACTGCAGCAGGAGGTCATCCCGGCCGACGGCGTCGCACTGGGATGCCGGCCCGCCTACGCGGCGGAGCGCATCCGCGAAGTGGTGACGTCTCGCAGCGACTGGACCCTGGAACGGCTGGCACGACTGCCCGCCGACACCGTGAACCTGCAGGCCCGGAACCTGCTCCAGCCCCTGCTGCAGACCATGCAGGAAGGGCTGCGGCAGGGCACGCGCCCGGAAACCCTCTCGGAAATCGAGAAACAGGCCCTGCTCATGCTGTCGGACTGGCGCCTGGACGAACCGGCCGGATCCGCCGGGGCCTGCCTGTGGGAACGCTGGTACTTCGACCTGGTGGAAGCGATCTTCCGGCCCCGCCTGGGCCTCACGCTGTTCAACCAGTTCATCATGACCCGCGCAGGTCTGGCGGCGGCCGACCAGCTGATCCTGCGCGCCTTGCGCGGCGAGGAGAGCCCGTGGCTGCCGCCTGAGGGCGAGTTCGGCCTGCCCCGCCTGGCCCTGGCGGCCTTCCGCCGGTCGGTGGCCTATCTGACCGCCCGGCAGGGCCGGCGCCCCGAGCGCTGGTCGTGGGGCCGGGAGCACCGCATCCGCTTCCGCCACGGCCTCGCCGACGTCCTGCCCGCCCTTGGCGGCCTGGCGGACCTCGGCCCGCACCCGCTGGGCGGCGGCCCGGCGACGCTCAACCGGAGCAGCCTGGACCCCATGCTGGCCGGCACCGTCACCACCGCCACCACCTACAGCCGGCTGGTCGATCTCGCCCGGCCCGGCGAGGCGGTTTCCACCCTTGCCCCGGGGGCAGGCGGCCACCCGCTCGACCCGTCGTTCTCCGCACAGTTGCTGCCGTGGCTGCGGGGCGAACTGCTGCCGCCACGCCCGTGCACGAGCGATGTGCTGCGGCTGGTACCGTCCGCCCGGTGAGTGGCCTCACGAACAGAGGGGCTTAACGCCGTCCCCCGGACCCGGAAAGCGATAAACCAGGACGCCGGTGACACGGCGTCCTGGTTTCGCGTTGTTTGAGCGCGGTTGGCGTGGCTTGGCTTGCCGAGGGATCTGGCGGGGGCAGTCGGGTGTTGGCGGAGCCGCCGTGCCCCTTCCGTTGCCAGTATGCGTTTTGTTCGTGTTGGCTGTTGTGGGGCCGCGGGCACCCCGCCGTCTCACGTATCCGGTCTGTTCGTGTCGGCTGTTGTGGGGCCGTGGGCATCCCCACCGTCTCACGTATCCGTTCTGTTCGTGTCGGCTGTTGTGGGGCCGTGGGCACCCTCACCATCTCACGTATCCGTTCTGTTCGTGTCGGCTGTTGTGGCACCGTGGACACCCCCACCGTCGCACGCATCCGTTCCGTTCGTAGTGACAGTGGGTCTGTGAAAAGCGGCGGAGGCACCGGCCGGGTCAGGCGAAAAATCACCCTCGCGGGTGATCCTGTGGGACTCGACAACGAACCGGTGTTTGGGTAAAATGGCAATAGGATCCAGGTGTGTGAGGTGTTGCCATTATGGCGGCGGAGTCCGTCTGCCTGTCCGACGCGGCTGCGGTCGATCTGCGCCCTCCCACTGTACAGGATACCAACACACCGGAAGCGCACGTCTGTGCGACAGTGCCCTGTAGGGGACGCGTCAAGCTGGAGCCCATCACCCAGGCGCAGCCGGTCCAGGGAGTGGACCATAGGGCTATCCCACGGACAGTCCCGGAAGCGATCGATGGGGCGGTACCGCGCACGGTCCCGCAGGTAGTTCCAGTGCAGCCAAGCCGTTGCCCCGCGTGCGGGGGAGCACATGTGATCAGGCACGGCAGTTTTCGCATGGGCTCCGGGCAGCGGGTGCAGCGGTATCTCTGTAAGACCTGCCGGCGCACCTTCAGCCCCAACACCGGCACCCCGGCGTATCGTATCCGCAAGCAGGTGCAGTGGCGCGAGATGGTCGAACTGCTTGCGGACAACCTACCGTTGCGCCAGGTTGCATCCCGCCTGGGCATCGCCCTGTCCACGGCCTTCCACTGGCGCCACCGGGCCCTCGCGGTGCTGAGCGCCCAGCCCCGTGAAAAGCTGAGCGGTGACGTTAGGGTTGAAACCTTCCATGTGAAGTACTCCGAAAAGGGCAGCCGGACCACCAACGGCCCCGGCAGCTGGGGGTACTGGAACATCGTGCGCCGGGGAATCGGACCGGGAGGGCCCATCCGCCCCGGCCTTGCCCCCGCCGGTCGCAACCGGTTCCAGCTGCTGATCGACGGCCGGCCGGTGAACGTCATGGTGGCCGAGACCGACAGCGGATACGAGCTGGGCATCCTGGGGCAGGGCCGGCGCACCCCGGAACTGATCGGACCGGGCCTTTCCCGGATGATCCGGCCGGGTTCCCGCGTGTATGCCTTCGGCGGGAAGGAATATGAGAAGGCCTGCGCGACGTTGGGATGTGTACACTGCGATGGGTTCGCTGCTGTTGGCAAGCGACCCGGATCTGCCGCCGGGGCATCGCAGGCTGTGGAACCGCAGGCCGGGGAAGCGCCGCACGGACCAGTGCAGGGGGCGATCGGTGCCGGGGAGACCGGTGCCCGGGAGATCGGTGCCGCAGGGACCGATGCCGGAGCGACCGATGCCGAGGCGATCGGTGCCGGGGAGACCGGTGCCGGGGAGACCGGTGCCGGGGAGACCGGTGCCGGGGAGACCGGTGCCGGGGGCGAGGTGAGCGCCAGCCCGATCCGGTTCCCCAACCTACCGACATGGTGGCTCCGCCAGTTCCGTGGGGTCGCCACAAAATACCTTGACCATTACCTGGCCTGGTTCCGGGACATCGTGAGGATCGTGCAGTATCCGGACGGCGCCAACATCGCGAAGGTGGATGGTCGCGCGTTGCTGCGGAGTCCCGCGTGGTAAGTTCCAAGAGCCCCCAGACTCACGAGCGTTGCCCGTGGGCAGGCTTTGCCGCGCCGACACGACGTCGCCTACTGGGACATGCCATACCGATACGAACCTTCGGCCGTGGCACGCAAGCGGGCCCACGCTGCCGTCACGGTCCAGCAGCCGTTCCCTGGCAATCCGCCTCCGTCGTGGTCCTTAACGCCCGCTTCTGACAAGCCGTGAGGCTCCCCACCAACACTCACAACGAACAGAGCGAATAGGTCGGGCAGATGAGGTATAGGTCGAGGAGATAGCGACAGCAACCCGGGAGCAACAGCAACTGCAAACAGAACGCATAGGTCGGGCAGATGAGAGGCAGCCGCCCTAACAACAGCGACTGCGCTCTGGCTCACGTCGAACTAAACAGGTTTATCCGAATAGAGTGCAGAATACATCCTCCACCATATCAACGTGGGGGATGAATCATGTCAGTCGTAACGCAGCGGCGCACGCGGAGGGTAGCCCGCTGGATCGGCTACACCGCCCTTGCCCTGGTGATTCTCCTGCTCCTGGCCATAGGCGGCGGGTATGCCTTCGCCCGGCGCAGTCTGCCGCAGGTGAGCGGGGAACTGGCCCTGCCCGGTCTCAGGGCGCCGGTGACGGTGTACCGGGACGAGTGGGGCGTGCCGCACATCGAGGCCGAAAACGAGCACGATCTCTACATGGCCCAGGGCTACGTGGTGGCCCAGGACCGCCTGTTCCAGATGGATCTGACCCGGCGCGCCGCCGCGGGCCGCCTGGCCGAGGTCATCGGCCCCAGCCAGCTTGAAACGGACAAGTTCTTCCGGGCCCTGAACCTGAGGCGTGCGGCCGAGGCCTCCGTTCAGTCATACCAACCGTGGGCGAAGGAGTTGTTGGAGGCCTACGCCACCGGTGTGAACGCCTTCATCGCCGAAGCGACGGCCCAGAACCGGCTGCCGATCGAGTTCACGCTGCTGGGCTACGTGCCCGAGCCCTGGTCGCCGGTCGACTCCGCCCTCATCGGCAAGATCATGGCCTATGACCTGGGCGGCAACTTCGAGGCAGAGGTCTACCGGCTCCAGCTGCGCAACCAGGTCGGGCCTGAACTGGCCGACGAGCTGATGCCCGTGTATCCCGAAGACGGCGTCACCATGATCCGCTACCGCTCCCATCAGGCGGCCCAGGCGGCGCAAGCGCCTCAGGCGGCCCAGGCGCCCGGCGCAGCGGACCCCGACGCAGCGGACCCCGGGCAGCTCCCGGGCTCCACCCTTGACCTGACCGGCCTCCTGGCCCTCCTGCCCGAGCCCGATGAGGCCCGCGGCTCCAACAACTGGGTCATCGCCGGGGAGGGCACCCGCTCTGGCCGGCCGCTGCTGGCCAACGACCCGCACCTGGGCGCCCGCACCCCGTCTATCTGGTACGAGCAGCACCTGGTGGTCCCGGGGCTCATCAACGCTTACGGCGTCATGTTCCCCGGCGCGCCGGGCATCGTCATCGGTCAGAACGACCGCATCGCCTGGGGCGTCACCAACACCAACCCCGACGTGCAAGACCTGTACATCGAGCGGCGCAACCCCGACAACCCCTACCAGTTCGAGTACATGGGGCGGTGGGAAGACGCGCAGGTGTACCGGGAGTTCATCCCCGTCAAGGGGCAGGACCCCGTCCCCTTTGAGGTGGTGGTGACCCGTCACGGCCCCATCATCTCGGAGGTGGTCGGCGATCCGGACAACCGGCCCGAGGAGGCCCTGGCCCTGAAGTGGACCGCCCACATGGCCACACCTGAACTGGAGGCCGTGCTTCTGTTTCCAAAGGCGCAGAACTGGGCGGAGTTCCGCGAGGCCCTGCGCTCCTTCCAGGTGCCGACCCAGAACTTCGTCTTCGCCGACGTGGAGGGCACCATCGCCTACCGCACCGGCGGGCTGGTGCCCATCCGCCGGCAGGGCGACGGGCTGTTGCCGGTTCCGGGGTGGACCGACGAGTACGAGTGGACCGGCTTCATCCCCTTCGACCAGATGCCCGAGGCCGTCAACCCGCCTGAGGGGTACATCGTCACGGCGAACAACAAGGTCATCGACGACGCCTACCCCTACTTCCTCACCTACTCCTGGGCTCAGCCCTACCGGGCCATGCGCATCGTCGAGATGATCGAGGCCCAGTTCGGCGACCTCACCGCCGACGACATGCAGGCGATGCAGGTTGACTACACCAACCTGCACGCGCGCACCCTGCTGCCGGTGCTGCTGCCGGCGGTGGAGCGGGCCGGGTTCACCGGGACGGCTGCCGCCGCGGTCGACCTGCTGAAGTCATGGGACATGGTCGACAGCGCCGACCAGCCCCAGCCGCTCATCTTCCACCTCTGGTGGAACGAGCTGACCCGGATGCTCTACGAGCCGCTGATGGGCGAAGAGCTCTTCAAGCGCATGGCGGACAAGGGGAACGTGACCGACATGGCCCTGCTGGAGGCCGCGGAAGGCCGGCCCAACGGCTGGATTCAGCGGGCCGGCGGGCTGGAGCGGCTGGCGGCGGCCTCATTTGCGGCCGCGGTCGACAAGGCGGTCGCCATGCAGGGGTCGGATCCAAACCGCTGGTCCTGGGGCAAGTTCCACCGGCTCCAGCCGCCTCATCCCGTGGGTGCGGCGGCAGCGCCCCTGGGCTGGCTGCTAAACCCGAAGACCTACCCCATCGGGGGCAGTGGCGTCACCGTAGGGGCCATGTCCTACGGCAGCGACGGGATGGTTAGCACCTTCGCGCCGTGGCGCCAGGTGGTCGACCTGGCCGATCCCACGGGGAACAGCCGCTCCATCGTGACGCCCGGCCAGTCCGGCCACTTCCTGAGCCCCAACTATGACGACCAGTCCGGCCTGCACAGCCAGGGCGGGCTGATCAGCCGCAACTTCTCCAACTACAGGGAAGGCCGGACCCTACGGCTCTTACCGGCAGCGGAGGCAGGCGCCCAACCCTGAGTCTGCGTCCGTTTGGCAGCGGAAGCGCAGTGAGCATCGACAACAGGGGGCCCCCTGAGGATGACTCAGGAGGTCCCCTGTCGACATGATTCGCCAGCACCCACGGCTCAGGTATCGGCCCGAATCCTGGTTCATAGGTTTCAATCAAGTCGTCTGGGGCGATCTGCCTACAACTTGAAGTGTAATTTTGTACGAAAATTTGTCAACAGGCGTCTGTGGGTAATGTGGATAAGTTCGTTTCGCCTGGGGAAATTTCCGTGGATAGTTGTCACTTCCGGGGCGGCAGGTAGTCGAGCGGGTCGACCGGCCGGTCGTTCACGATGATCTCAAAGTGCAGGTGGGGCCCGGTGGAGTTCCCGGTGTCGCCCACCCGCGCGATGGGCTGCCCCTGCTCCACCCGGTCCCCGGCCTCCACCAGCAGCGCCGAGGCGTGGGCGTAGAGCGTGCGGCTGCCGTCATCGTGGCCGATCACCACCGTCAGCCCGTAACCCTCCACCTCGCCCGCCAGCCAGACGTCGCCGGCACGGCTGGCCCGAATCTCGTCGCCGTGGTCCGCCGCCAAGTCGATGCCGTTGTGATGGCGCCCCCACCTGGGGCCGAAGTGCGAGCTGATGGGGGCCGAGACAGGCCAGGCAAACGCTCCGGAGAGCCCTGCGACCGGGTTAGTCCCCTGCTGAACGCCGGCGGCCCGCCGGGCACCGCCCCGGGCGGCCATCACCGCCTCGGCCGCCCGCCGCCAGCGGGCAAGCCTCTCAGGCCTGTCCACCGACGCAGCAGCCGCGTGCGGCGCCGCGACGAGAAACCCGCCGCGCGCGGGCGGAAGCCCTCCCGCGGGCGCGGCGGGTTCGACGGCCTGGCGCCAGCCCAGGTAGCCGGCGCCCAGCACCAGACAGATGACGATCAGCCCGACGATAACCGGAGGGAGCCCGGAGTGGTCCGCAGCGCGGTCGCCCCAACCGCTGCGGCCCGACGCGCGATGGCGCTCAGGCCCGCGGCGCGCAGGTGAGCGGCCCGCCCGCAAGCGTTCCAGTTCCTCCCGGCTGATGCGCTGCCATCCGCTCCCTCTCGGCTGCACCCCCGGTTCACCCCCATCCCACTACAGGACAGGTCTATTCAGAGCGCCGGGGGATGATGCCTCACGGACGCACGCCGGCGTCGCGGTACCAGTGCGGCTTGCGGTCGAGCATGTGCGTGGCCTCGATGAACCGCATGGTGCCTGTGCGGCCCCGCAGGGCGATGGAGTGGGTGATGGCCCGGTTCTGGCCCGAGTAGCGCACGCCCCGGAGCAGGTCGCCGTCGGTGATGCCCGTGGCGGCGAAGTACACGTCCTCGCTCTTCACCAGGTCGTCGAGCAGCAGCACCTGATTCGGGTCCTTCAGGCCCATCTCCTGGCAGCGCTTGTACTGCTCCTCGTTCTGGGGCTTCAGCCGGGCCTGGATGTCGCCGCCCAGGCACTTCAGGGCCGCCGCGGCCAGCACGCCCTCCGGCGCGCCGCCGATGCCCATCAGGATGTCGACGCCGGTCTCGTCGATGGCCGCCGCCACCGCCGGCGCAACGTCGCCGTCCGAGATGAGCTTGATGCGCGCCCCGGCATCCCGGCACTCCTGGATCAGCTGCTCGTGGCGCGGCCGGTCCAGAATCACGACCGTCAGGTCGCTCACGTCCTTGCCCTTGGCCTGGGCGACCCACTTCAGGTTGGCCGTGATCGGAGCGGTGATGTCGATGCAGCCCTTGGCGCGCGGGCCCACGGCGATCTTCTCCATATACATGTCGGGCGCGTGCAGGAGCTGCCCCTGCGGCGCCACGGCCACGACGGCGATGGCCCCGTTGAGCCCCTTCGCCACCAGGTTCGTCCCCTCCACGGGGTCAACCGCCACATCGGCCGCAATGCCGCCGGCGCCCACACGCTCGCCGATGTAGAGCATGGGCGCCTCATCCATTTCCCCCTCGCCGATGACCACCACGCCGTCGATATGCACCTTGTCGAACCCGGCCCGCATGGCGTCCACCGCCAGGCGGTCCGCCAGCTCCTTGTCGCCGCGGCCCATCCAGCGCGCACTGGCCAGGGCCGCCGCCTCGGTCACCCGTACCAGCTCCAACCCCAGTTCCCGTTCCACCTGCGCAACCTCCTCTGCTTGGGCAGCAGCGAACGCCCAACCTCATTTGAAAGCGCATGAAAACGCAAGCACCGGAAAGCGCAACGTACCGGACAGCGCAACGTACCGGATAGCGCAACGTACCGGACGGCGCAACGCACCGGAATCGCCCCGGTTCATCGCCAACACGCAGAGGCCCGGCTCAACCCAGCCGGACCTCGTGCGCACGCCCTCACACCCGGCCCCGGGCGGCCTCCCAGTCCTTCAGGAAGCGCTCAATTCCCGAGTCGGTCAGCGGGTGCTTCAGCATCTGGTGAAACACCTTCGGCGGGATCGTGGCGATGTGCGCCCCCGCCTTCGCCGCCTCCACCACCTGGCCGGGGGTGCGGATCGATGCGGCGATGATCTCCGTGTCAATCCCGTGCAGGTCGAAGATCTCGGCCACGTCAGCGATGAGCTGGATGCCGTCGGTGGAGATGTCGTCCAGCCGGCCCACGAAGGGCGAGACGAACGCCGCGCCGGCCCGGGCGCAGAGCAGGGCCTGGTTCGGGTTGAAGATCAGGGTCATGTTGCAGCGCACGCCCTTGTCGCTGAGCCGCGCGCAGGCCTTCAGCCCCTCGGCCGTCATCGGCAGCTTGATCACGATGTTCTCGTGCAGCTCGTAGTACTGCTTCGCCTCGGCTACCATGTCGTCGGCCTGCAGGCTGAGCACCTCGGCGCTGATCGGGCCGTCCACGATCTCCAGGATCTCCCGCAGCACCTGCATGAAGTCGCGCCCCTCTTTCGCCACCAGCGAGGGGTTGGTCGTGACACCGCTGAGCACACCCCACGAGGCCACCTCGCGGATGTCCTCCACGTTGGCGGTGTCGATGAACAGCTTCATGTGAAACGCTCCTCTCTGGATCCGCATGGCTACGAGCCCAGATTACCACAGCCGCAGCAACACGAAAAGGGCCGGGGTTTCCCCGGCCCACCCTCCTCAGAACCGTCCCCGGCTCACTTCTTGCTGCCGCGGCGCCGGGGCGGCACATCGCCGCCGATCTCCAGATAAGAGGCCCGCATCAGAGCGTCCAGATCCCGCTCCGAGCACGCCGGCACCGTCTGCTGCCGGCCGCAGGCGGCGCAGATCAGCTCCAGCCGGTCGGGGAACAGGTCGGCGCCGATCTCCCGGCTGCCGCAGCGGCAGCGCAGCAGGCCGTGCGCGCTCAGCTCCTGCACCTGGCAGAGCACCTGGTACATGATCGCCGGCGCGTCGAAGAAGTCGTCGAAGGCCTCGTCGTCCATGAACCGCTCCAGCTCGCTCAGGCCGGGGCGCACGTACTCCACCACGGCGTCCTCGTCTCCCAGGACCCCCAGCTGCAGGTCGGTCTCGGCGCAGGCAATCTGCTTCAGGCCGGTATCCCAGAACTGCTCGGCGGGGTAGTAGCGGAAGTGAATGCCGTCGCAGAGGTAGCAGGGCACCTGCATCCAGACCTGCCCGGGACGGGTACCCACGGTAAGCAGATGGTGGCCGCACGCGCACTCCATGCGCTGCGAACCCCTCCGGCCGAGCGTGAACCGCGACAGTTCGCTCAGCTCCAGCCGCCCGCAACGCGGGCACCGGAGCGCCACGGTTACGCTGGTCGCGATCAGCACGGCCGCCACCCCCCATCCGTGCCAGGACTGAACCCGGAAGAATAAACCCTACGTGCGAGCTAAGGTTAGCCTCTATGACCTTCGTGGTTTATGCGCAATATCCTTCTCGCTTCTTCAGGTGTCGCCACTTCCCGGCCCAGTTCCCTGGCCAGCCGGACGATGCGGGCCACCAGCATCTCGTTGGTGGCCTTCACGCCCCGGGAGTAGTAGATGTTGTCCTCCAGCCCCACCCGCACGTGGCCGCCCATCACGATGGCGGCGGTGGCGAGCGGCAGCTCCGCCCGGCCGATGCCGGCCACCGACCAGGTGCAGCCGGGGGGCAGCGACTCGGCCATGTGCACCAGGTTCCGGATGGTCGGGGCGATGCCGCCGGGCACGCCCATCACGAAGTCGAAGTGGAGCGGCAAGCTCAGGATCTCCCGCTTCACCAGGGCCAGGGCGTTGTCGATGTGGCCCACGTCGAAGGCCTCGATCTCGGGCACCACGCCGTACTGGCGCATGGTGCGGGCAAACGTCTCGATGATGTCCGGCGAGTTGTAGAAGACGTCGTTTCCGAAGTTCACCGTGCCGGTGGTCAGGGTGGCCATCTCGGGCCGCAGGGTCACCGGCGCCACCCGCTCCTCCGCGGTCATGCCCACCGCCCCCCCGGTGGAGACCTGCACGATGACGTCCGTGCGCGCGCGGATGGCCTCGATGATTTCCTTATAAACCGCGGCGTCCTGCGTCGGCGTGCCGTCGGGCAGCCGGCCGTGCACGTGCACCATCGCCGCGCCGGCCTCCCTGCAGCGGGCCGCGTCCTCCGCCAGCTCCTCCGGGGTGTAGGGGATGTGCGGGTTCTGCGCCCGGGTCACCTCGGCGCCGTTCAGAGCCACCGTGATGATCAGCTTCTCCATGGCCCTACCCCCGCTGAAACTGCTTCGGCACCACGCAGGTGCCCGTGGCCTCCACCACCAGCACCGGCTCCTCCAGCACCCGGGCCCGCGAGGGCTGCTCCGGGGTGGGGTCGGCGGCGATCACCTTGTAGGCCTCAAACGCCATCGCCCGGGACGTGTTCCCCACCCGGGTGATGCGCCCCCGCACCTCCAGGAAGTCGCCGGCGTAGACCGGCGCCTTGAAGGTCACCGAGTCGTAGGCCACAAAGAGCCCCTCGTCGCCGTCGTGCCGGATCAGGAGCTCCGTCGCCACATCGCCGAACAGGCCCAGCACCCGGGCGCCGTCCACCAGGTTGCCGCCGTAGTGGGCATCCTTCGCCGACATGCGCACACGCAGCGTCGCTTCCATCGTGAACCCTCCCTGCCCTCAGCGCAGCAGCCAGTCGGCACGCCTGCGCCACTCTGTGTGTTCTGTCCGGGCATCGCTGCCGACGGGGTGACCCAGCCACACCTGGTGCGCCGGCAACCGAATCTCAGCCGAATAGAACCGGTAGCCGGGCAGGTCGGCCTCCACGCGCAGCGTATGCACCGTTGAATAAGGCTTCACCGTCACCGTCACCCTTCCCTGCCTGCTGCGGTAAAGCCGTCCGTCCACCGACACCACCCCGTCGACCGGGGCGCCGGTGGCGGCGTCCTTCACTTCCAGCACCACCGTGCTCGGCTCGCCGATCCGCAGCCGGGGGGCGAGAGGGGTCACCGCCAGCTCGGGCTGGCCGACCGAAACCTCCACCGGCAGCCACGCAAGCGAGGTGCCCGCCTCCTCGTCCAGCAGAATCACGTACCCGTGGTACCGGCCGGGGCTGTGCGGCGGGTAGAACGCGAGCGGAACCTCCCACGTGGCCCCGCGCTCCCGCCTGGCGGTCTCATCCCGCGCGCTGAGGCCGTACGCCTCCACCGCCACGAGGCGACGGTACTGGTAACGGAGGTCGCGGGGCGCCGCGCCGTCGTACTGCACGAACACCTGGTAGAAGCCGGAGGGAACCTTCTCCAGTTCGATCACCATCCGGCCGCCGCTGTTCTGGGCCGTCCAGTAAGGCTGCCAGCCCCGGTCCCGCTCGTACCGGTAGAGCCAGAGCCGCTCGCCGCCGCGCGCGGGCGTCATGTTGTCGATCTCCAGCCTGAGCCTCGCCACGCTGGAGGGCAAGGTGAACTCGTCGATGCGGCCGGTCTCGCGCACCACCTTCCAGGGTACGCTCAGGTCCTGCGCGCTGAACCCGAAGGCCGCGGCCTTTCCGGTGAAGGCCAGGCCCGGGTTCTTCACGGTCACGGTCACGGTCTCCGCCGCCTGCTCGCCCGGCTGCAGGGCGAACTGCAGCGGCTCCGGGGCGACCACCGGTCCCGACTGTACCTGCAGGCTGTACTCGGCCTGCGCATCGGCCACGCCCTGCCGCGGCAGGGCCACCACCACGACCTCCCAGACCCCCTCCACGGGATCGCGCGTCTGGAACAGGGTGGTAAGCCCCTGCCCCTGGTAGCCGATCTCCTCCGAGCGGTAAATCAGGTGGCCGTCGGGCCGGAACACCTGCATCTGCACCGCGCCCTGCGGCCGGCCGCCCGGACCCATCATCACCCGGGTGGCGACCGAGAGGTCGGCCGTGCCCGGCGCCACCTCGATGAAGTACCGCCGGTACCGGGCCGCGGCGAGCGCGTCCCGGTGCAGGTAGGTGCTGCCGCTGGACTTCAGGAGCGGCCGCACATAGGTGACCGGGATCCGCATGCTGGGGATCTCCTGCCTGGGGTCGCTGATGATGATGTAGGCGCTGTGCACCCCCGGGCTCGTGGGCGGCTCGATGGTCAGGTCCACCTGGCGGGTCTGCCCGGGCGGGATGACGGCCGCCCGCAGCCGCGGCTGCACCCAGGGGGCGGTGCTCTCAATCTCCACGTGCACGGCCTGGTCGGTGGGGTTGGTCAGCAGGAAGGCATCGCTTCCCGGCTGGTATGAGCGGGCGAGCAGCCCCTCCCCACCGCCGGCCATCTCCGCGATCAGCTCCGGCACCGGCTGCAGCCGGGCCAGCGCCGCATAAGCGGCGCCCACGTCCAGCAGGCCGCTGCCCTGCTCGTAGGGCTGCAGCCCGGCCAGGCTGCGCGCCCCCGACTCCAGGGCCCGCTTCAGGCTGTTGCCGTCCCGGGGAAGCCCGTCCTGCCCGGCGGCCTCCAGGATGAGCGCGGCCGCGCCGGCCACGTGGGGCACGGCGACCGACGTTCCCACCGCCGTGATGTACCCCTCCGGGTGCAGCCACCGGGGCGAAGGCGCCGGGCTGCCGCCGGGCGCGACCAGGCTGGGCATGTACGCGCCGTCCGCGCGCGGCCCCATCCCTGAGCGCCACCAGACCGTCTCGCCGGTCACCTGGTAGCCGTAGTCCCGCTCCCACATCGCCGGGGAGTAGTACGCGCCGATGGTCATCAGCTCGTTGGACCGGCCGATGGTGGTGCCGCTGGAGAGGCCCGGGCCGGCGTTGTCGGCCGCGAGCAGAATGAGCACGCCGTAGGTCTGGGCGATCTCCGAGAGCCAGGCCGAGGCCTGCGAGTCGTAGTTGGCGGAGACGGCCAGGCCGCCCAGGCTCACGTTGATCACCTGCGCGCCGCGCTCCGCGGCGTACTGGATGGCCTCCCGCACGGCGTACCAGCCGCCGCTGTCCTGGGAGGTGAGCACCTTCAGGGCCATGAGCTGCGCGCCGGGGGCCGCCCCCACCAGCCCGCCCTCGCTGTAGGCCGCGGCAACGCCGGCCACCTGCGTGCCGTGGCCCAGGCTGTCGAAGCCGAACTGGACCCAGCCGCCCGCGGGATCCACGTCCGCGACGACGAAGGCCAGCTGCCGCTCCGCGGCCGCGCCGCTCCGGTACCGCCCGAGGCGCGCCGATTGGCCGCCCTCGCGGAACACGGTCAGCGCCACCTCATCCCGGAAGTCGCCGTCGTTGTCGGTGTCCACCCAGACCTGCGTGTACTGCCCCGGAACAGCCGGATCCAGCAGGATCACGCCGAAGCGGTCGGTCTGGAAGCCGTTCCGGTCTAGGTCTCGGTTGATGAGCCCCGGCACCTTCGATTCGTCCCAGTACCCGAAGCGGGCCGTGCCGCTGGCCGAGCGCGCCTCGGGCAGGATGAAGGTGCGGCCGTCCCGCGCCGTGAAGCGCTGCCCCCACGGCACCGGCTGGTCGGTCACCACGCGGCCCTCGGCGGTGAAGTCCTTCCAGTCGACGACCTTCCGCCGGCCGTCGGGCGTCGTCTGCAGATCGGGATGGCTGGGGTCGATGCCCGAGTCGATGATCGCGATCGTGACGCCGGCGCCGTCCACCCCGCGGGCCGCGCGGAAGGCGGGGATGCCGACCGCCGAGAGGTTCAGCTCCATCTGACCGCCGGGCTCGTCCGCCACCCCGTTGCCCTCCGGCACGGGCAGCACCGGCTTGGGCGTGGCGATGGGATCGCTCGCCGCCTCCACGCCCGGATCTGCGTCCGGCGCCGTGTCCGGCACCGAAGCCGCGCCCTGCGCAGAATCGCTCTCCGGCAGAACATCGAGCGCCCCGGCCTCCTCCGCACCGGGGGTATGCAGATGCGGGTTGCCGGACAGTGCGGCCTCCGGGACCGGCTCACCGGCTCCGGAAAGCGAGGGGCCGGCCGGGAGGGCTTCGCCGACCAGGCCGGTCAGCAGAATCACCAGGGCGAGCCGCGCCGCCCACTTTACCGGTCGCTGCATCGGCTCACCTCACCATCTCCAAGTAAGTGATGCGCCCGTCGGCGTCCAGCGCGAAGGCCACCCGGTCGCCCTCGGCGATCCGGTAGGGCTCCACCCGCTGTCCCTCGAGGACCACGACCGCGTCCTCTGCCAGGTCGTAAGGCACGAAGACCTCTTCGTCTTCCAGCCAGATGCGCGCATCCTCCACCAGCGCGACCCGGCCGCTGACGGCCGTGCGCACCGCGTCCACGTAGCGGATCTCGCCGGTCTTGGCATCCAGAGCCATGTAGGTGGGCCCCTCCCCCAGCGCGTCCGCCAGGGCCGCCGACCGGGCGTTCACGAACACCAGCGCGCCGGGCTGCACCACCAGCCGGCGGCGCTCCCCGCGGCCAAGCGTCGCCCAGACCTCGTGGTCGCCGGCGGGCTCCAGCCGTTCGGCCAGCAGGTCCTCATACCAGGCCTCCACAAAGCGGGCCTGGCCGGCATCGTTCAGGATCAGCGAGACCTGGTCGGCCACCTGCAGCTCCGGCGGCAGAACCCGCTCGCCCCCGCGCAGGATCGCGGCGTCCACCGCCAGGCTGAACGGGTGCTCCTCCCCCATGGCGGTGCGCACCCGGCCCTCGCCCTCCCGCGGGTCGAAGGCGACCAGGGTGCCCTCCAGGTCGAAGAGCAGGCCGTACAGGTCCAGCACGCGCGCGATCGCCGCCGCACCCTCGGCGCGGGTGATCGCGGCGGACGGGCGGTAATATCCCCCGCTGTCGCCCGCCATCAGACCGGCTTCCGCGGCCGCGGCCACCGCCCCTACCGCCCATGCGGGGATCTCGCCGGCGTCGCGGTAGGAAAGGCGGGCGGCGCTCAACACCGCGGCCCGCTGCTCCAGGCCGGAGGCGCGCACCAGCAGCACCGCGAACTCCGCCCGGGTCACGGGGGCCTCGGGGCGGAAGCGGCCGTCGGGGTCGCCCTCCGCCAGGCCCAGCTCCCACAGGAGCTGGATGTAACCCGCGTTGGGGTCGCCCGGCGCCACGTCGGTGAAGCGGCCGGGAGCCCGCTGCACGGCGGCGGCGTCGCCCTCGTAGCCCAGGCCGGCGACGAAGATGCGGGCCATCTCCGCCCGGGTCAGGGGTTCGTCGGGGTAGAAGCGCCCGGCTCGGTCGCCGGCGATCACGCCCCGGGCTTCGAGCGCGCCGAGCAGCGCGGCCGACCAGTGGCCGGCCACGTCAGAGAGATAAGCCAGTGCGCCGCGCGGAATCAGCAGGATGAACAGGACCAGTACAGCAAGGCGGAATGCAGGTCTGCGCATTATTCACTCCCCGGAATTAAGGACCAGCGGCCCCGCAGTTTATGAGGCAGTGAAAGGTCGCTCCTCTAGGTGAAAAATCGCTCCTCTATATGGACAGGGGCAGGGGCCAAAAAAGTTTCAGCGCAGCGGACCAGGCCTGTTCCCGATCCGCTGCGCCGCTTCGTGCTGCGTCAGTCTGCTGCTTTCAGGAGCTGAATGGCAGCCTCCAGCTGGGTGTCGGGCCACTCGGCGGCCTGCAGCTTCTCCGCGACAGCCGCGTTGAGCGCATCCAGGAAGGTCTTGTCGACCATCGGCACCTCGTTCAGGCCGTGGTCCCGGGCAAACCGCAGCACGGCCAGGGTGGTCTGTCCCTTGAAGTAGCCGTCCAGGTCGGTGCGGTAGCCCAGCAGGGCCAGCCGCTCCTGCAGGCCCTGCACGTCCAGCCCCACGTGGCCGGTGGTCATCACCCGCTCGGCGGTGAGGGGGGTGTAAAGGTGCGCAGGCGGCTCGTAAGGCTCCACCACCACGTCGGGGGTCAGGCCCACGCCGTGCACATGCCGCTCCTTGCCGGTCAGGTACTCGGCGGTGGTCACCTTGAGGGCGCCGCCGTCGGGCAGGTCCACCAGCTCCTGCACGGTCCCCTTGCCGAACGTCTGCGTGCCCACCAGGATGCCGGCCCCGTAATCCTGAATCGCGCCGGCCAGGATCTCCGCCGCCGAAGCCGTGAACCCGCCCACCAGCACGGCCGTGGGCAGGCCGATGGGCTGTCCCGTGCTCCGGTAGACCCACCGGTCGTTCCGGCCGACCTCGAACATGATCGGCTCGCCCGCGGGCACGAACGCTCCCGCGATCTCCAGGGCCGGCGCCACCCAGCCGCCGGTGTTCCACCGCAGGTCCAGGACCAGGCTGGTGGCCCCCTCCTCCTTCAGGTCCTCCACCGCTGCGAAGAACTCCTCCGCCGCCTGCTGGCCGAAGCCCACGAGCTCCAGGTAGCCCACGCCGTCCTCCAGCATGCGGTACTCCACCTGGGGCACGTGGATGAATGCGCGGGTGATGGTGACGTCGAAACGGCGCCCCTCGTCGGGGCGCTCGATGGTCAGAACCACCTGGGTTCCGGGCTCACCCCGCACCAGCTGCTGCGCCTTCTCAATGGGCTCGCCGACCAGGCTGACGCCGTCAGCCGCCACGATGCGGTCGCCGGGCCGGAGTCCCGCGGCCTCCGCGGGGGTGTCCCTGATGGGCCGCACGATCGTGATGTAATCGCCCACCTTGTCCAGGTAGACGCCAATTCCGGTCAGATTTCCGTCAACGCTCTCCACAAAGGCCTTGAAATCCTCGGGATCGAAGTACTCGGTGTAGGGATCGCCCAGCGCATCGAGGCCGCCCTCGATGGCGCCCCGGATGAAGGCCTCCAGGTCCGCGCCTTCCACGTGGTACCGCTCCACCACGTGGAAGATCGTCCACAGCTGGGCGTTGGCCTCGGACCAGTCGGCCGGGTCAGACGCCGCATGCGCCGGCCCTGCCCACAGGGCCGCCGTCAGGCAGAAGGCCAGGAAGGTTGCCGTGAGGCTGCGCCATATCCGCGCCACAAAAAAGCCCTCCTCGCGGATCAATTCGGCACGCCCGCCAGGGTCTCGGCTTCAACGTACGCGGCATCCGGCCGCTGCCCGCGGACGAGTAGTGCGTTAACGAAGTGGGCGGCCTGGTGCTCATTCCATTCGCCCTGGTAGAAGATCAATCCTCCTCCCACCACAGGCACACTGATGCCAACTTTCTCCTTGCCCGTCTCCCCGTCAAGCACCCACAGCACGCCGTCGCGGCTCGCGAACTCCACCCGGCCGCCGCTGTAGCGCTTGGCGACGGTGTAGAGCTTCTCGGCATCCGCGCGCTTCAGGCGGGCCGCCGTGCTGCCGAAGGGCGCCGGCTTCACGATGCCCTCCTTCAGCCGCTTGTCCTCCCAAACGCGGTAGTAGCGCACGCCCTGCCGCATCCAGGTGTAGAAACAGTACCGGGCCGGGTCCTCCCCCATGCTGATCAGGCGCTGCCGAGCCTCTTCCAGCGACTCGACCGTGAACAACTGCTCCGACTCGTTGTACTGCCTGACCTCCTGCGAGTCGATCTTCCGGAGCGAACGGCGCACGAGGTTTCATCCCCCTTTACGTAGAGGACGGGCTGTCCCGCCGCGGTGATGGCGATCGACAAAGGACACGCCCATTATCTCTAGAAATGGATGAAAAGTAAACTATCTAGCGTTATGCTGTATACTGAGCATATCATATCCCGCACCATAAGATGTACACGTTCCAGGAAAAATACAGTGTTCCAGCGCTTCCTGATGCAACCATCAGGGGCCTCTAACCCGTCTAATTAGTTGGCTCGCAGCGGGCGGGCCGAAAGGAGGTCACAGGCTTTCATGTTACGACGACTCCGCACGTGTGCCGCACTGATCCTGACGCTGAGCCTGCTGCTCGCCCTGGTGCCGGCACGGCCGGCGGCGGCAGCCGATGCGCTGAGCGACACCGAGGCGGTGGAGCTCCTTCAGGAGTACGGCATCGTGCTGGGCGACCCGGACGGCAACCTGCGGCTGGAGAGCACGCTGACGCGGGAGGAGGCCGCAGCGATCTTCGTCCGCTCGTATGGAATGTCCGACCTGGCACAGATGCTGGCCGCTGCGGTGCCGTTCCCTGACGCCCGGGGCCGGTGGAGCGCCGGAGACATCGCCATGGCCCACAAGCTCGGGCTGATGAAGGGCGACCCCTCCGGTCTGTTCCGGCCCACAGACCGCATCACTTATGCCGAAATCATGACCGTGCTGCTCCGCATGGTGGAGCAGGAACCCACGGGCCCGTGGGATCCCGAAGGGATCCTGGCCAGGGCCCGGTCGCTGGGCATCGCCCCCTCCGGGGTCGGCGCCCGCGAGAACGCCCTGCGCGGCCAGGTCTTCTGGTCGCTGGCCTCGACCCTGGTCAACGTGCCCCTGCGGGACGCGCCCAATCTGCTGCGCAAGCACGTCGACCAGGTTCCGCCTGAACTCACCGTCGACCCGGTGCGCACGCCCACCTCGGAGACGCGCGTCACCATCACCGGCAAGGCGGTGGGTGCCAGCCAGGTGCTGGTGGACGGCCAGCAGGCCGACTTCGACCGCAGGACCGGGGCCTTCTCCCACAGCGTCTCGCTGGCGCTGGGCGTGAATAACGTGACCGTGGAAGCGGTGGACCGGGCCGAAAACACGGCCTCGCGGACGCTCACCATCGAGCGCAAGGGCGTGGTCAGCCGCATCAGCATCGACGGGCCGAAGATCGTGCCCGCCAACAGCAACGTGCGGCTGGAGGTGAAGGCCACCGACAGCCGGGGCAACGAGCTCCCGCTGGAGGACCTGGAGGCCACGGTCTCCGGCAACCCGGCCACCTTCGACACCCGCACCATGACCCTGCGGACCACCGGGGAGACCGGGCGCGGCACCCTGACGCTCCGCTCGGGCAGCGCACGGGCCACGTACAGCTTCCAGGTCTACGGCCCGTCCGAGAAGGCGGCTGAGCTGGAGATCCTGGAGATCAACAAGGGCCACGCCCCGGCCGTCGGCAAGGAGACGACGGTGACCGTGCGGGTGCTGGACGAGAGCGGCAAGGTGGTGGCCGACGACTACTTCCGCACCATCACCCTGCGCACGTCCGGCCTGAGCGGCCTCACGGTGGCCGACAGCACCGTGCAGACCGAAAAGGGCGTCGCGACCTTCACCCTGAAGGCCTCCCGCACGGGCACGGCGACGCTCACGGTCTCGAGCCCGGGGCTGCCCTCGGTCGAGCGCGACGTGCAGTTTTTGGAGTCCACCCGCATCGTGCTCACCCCGTCGCCGAAGTCGCTGAAGCCCGACGGCTCCTCCAAGGCGACGATCCGGGCCTCCCTGGTGGACGAAAACGGCCGGTCGATCACCAACCGGTCTGACCGCGACATCCTGGTGGCGCTCACGGCCACGGGCACCGACGGGTACTTCACCAACGACCTGGCGGTCATCCCCCAGGGCCGCTCCAACTCCAGCGGCAGCGACGCGGTGTTCATCGCCGGCGAGATGCCCGGCACCGCCACCATCCGGGGCGAGATCATCTCGGACCACAAATACTCCGTGCAGACCCTCTCGCTCCCGGTGGACCAGGGCATGACGGGCTCCCGGTTCGACATCAAGTTCAGCCCGCAGAATCCGAAGCCCGGCGACCCGGTGACGGTCACGGTGGAGGTGCGGGACGGCTCCAACCGGCTGGTGACCACCGGCTCCTACGCCTTCCAGCTGAAGCTGACCACCAGCAACAACGACCGGCTGATCAACGGCATCCCCGAGGGGGTCACCCTCACCTTCCAGGGCTCGTCCTACAGGCCGGTGGATGACGGCCGCCCGGCCTCCGACCCGTACAAGGATCCCATGGCGGTGATCGGCCGCACCGAGAACGGCGTCGCCAAGCTGACGCTCATCTACGAGCGCAGCGGCACGGTGCGGATCACGCCGGTGCCGGTCAAGGCGACGTACGAGGCCTTCAACGGCGACAGCTTCGGCGGGGCGGCCTCCACGCTGGGCTTCTACGCCCCGACCCGGGAAGTCGACTTCGCCGGTTCGCCCGCCAAGGTCATCCTCACGGTCGACTCCGACCTGGGCAAGGACCAGCCCGGCGGCGCGGTGAAGTCCGCCAGGGCGCTCACGGTCAGGGCCAAGGTGGTGGACGCCTACAACAACCCGATTCCCAACTACCGGGCGCAGGCCACCCTGAGGCAGCTGCCCCACGGCGACGGCGTCACCCGCATCACCGGGGCCACGCAGCGCATGACCGTCGACGGCGTGGCCGAGTTCACGGTCTACGCGAGCGCGGAAGCCGGCTGGGACCAGTACGAGGTGACCGTCGGCAGCCTGAAGAGCGAGCCCCTCACGATCTCGGTGAACCGCACGGCGCCGCCTGCGCCTGAGGTCATCGCCATCCACGGCGTGAAGCAGGGCGGCCTCTCGCCGGTGGGCGGCTACGTGGGCCCCGACGCCGACTTCATGGAGATCACCCTGAACACCCAGGCTTCGCTCAACCCGGGTGAGCCGACCAACTACGTCACCGCGAAGGTCTACCGCAAGGGCGAATCCCGGCCGTTCTACACCAGCGAGGCGATCGACCTGGCCAATGGGGTGCCCACCATCCGCATCCCGCGCAGCGCCCTGAAGGTCGGCACCTACTACTACGAGGTCGTGGTGAACAACGGGGCGGGCGACAGCCCGCGGTCCCTGGCGCTCGACGACTACACCATGGCCACCGTGGTGAACTACAACTCCGACTACAAGCTGAACAGCGCCACCTACGACGCGGCGACCGGGCGGCTGACGCTCTCCACGAGCCGGCTGCAGAGCTCGGGCCGCGTGGATCCCGGCAAGATCCGCATCGTGGACGGCGCGGAGGTGCTCTGGCTCGACCCCGACGTGGTGGAGGTGACCTCCATCTCCTCCTCCTCCGTGGTCATCCTGCTGCACGATCAGGCCGCCGAGCTCACGCCTGACCGGTTCCACGGCTCCGACGTCTACGTGGAGGCCGACGCCGGCTGGTTCGTGAACAAGGAGGCCACCCAGTACGCACAGCCGGCCACCAAGGCGCCGGTGCGGCCGATGGCGACCATCCATGAGGCCGCCCTCGACCTGGACGGCAGGCGGCTCTACCTCTACGGCGAGGGCTTCCGCCAGGGCAACCTGAACCTCACCCTGATCGGCGTCACCGACGGCGCGCAGACGGTGAAGCTGACCAGCCAGGACAAGACGGCGGTCACGCCCACCGACCAGCAGATCGTCGTGAACCTCTCCAGCAACACGGCCTCAGCGATGGCGAACCTTTCCGGCTCCGGGCTCTACGTGGTGGCCGATGCCGGCTGGGTCGCCAGCAGCGGCAACCGGGTGGGCGCCATCACGGGCGCCATGGCGCCGGTCTACAGCCGGGCGACCGTGGTCCGGGCGGAGTACGACCGGGCGGACGGCATCCTGCGGCTCACCGGCACCAACCTGGGCGGCGCCGAACTCGACCCGACCAGGCTGCGCTTCGTCCTGAACACCCAGGACGGCGGGTGGTCGCCGACGCTGTCGGCGAAGGTCGTGGGCGATCCGGACACCGGTGTGATCGAGGTCCAGTTCGACCCGACGGATGCGGCGGAGTTCGTCAAGCGGTTCAGCGGCCGGGTGGTCTACATGAACACCCTGGAGGGCTGGCTGGTTGACGCCGCCGGGCGCAAGGTGCTGGCGCTGCCCGACTACTCGGTGCAGTTCACGGTGCCTTCGAAGTAGGTCTTCCAACCTTTCCCTGGCCGGGTGGAACGCTTACCGCGCCGCGCATTACAGGGATTTTCGGGCTCCTGTGGAATCTGTTTGGTGGGCGGATTTGGTTAGCGGCTCCACCCGGTCAGGTCTTGGCTTCCGGTTCCGCTTCCTTCAGGCTTTCACTACTGCCAGAGGAGGAATCGCAGACGATGTCACGAGTGCTCAAGAGATCATGGCTGGCCACGCTCGTGTGCCTGTCCCTCCTGATCTCGACCCTGGTGCCGGCGCTCGCCGCACCGGTGGGCCCCTCGTCGCAGGACGAGGCGATCGAGTTCCTGAAGCTCCACGGAATCGTGCAGGGCGATGAATTCGGGAGGATCAACGAAGACAGCAACATCACCCGTGCCGAGTTGGCGAAGATCGCCGTGGCCGCGAGCGGCCAGGCGGAGCTGGCGCCGATTCTGGCGAACGCTGTGCGCTTCGCGGACGCGAGGGGCCACTGGGGCGCCGGCTACATCGAGCTGGGCGCCCGGATGGGCCTGCTGAAGGGGCGCGACGCGAACACTTTCGATCCTGACGCCAACATCTCGTACGCCGAGGTGTACACCATCCTGCTGCGCATGGTGGGCCGCGAGCCCCTGGGCCCCTGGAGCCCGGCGACCATCATGCAGACCGCGGCGGAGCTCGGGCTGGCCCCCTCTGTGGGCGCCGAGGCCCTGGCCAACCTGCCTGCGGTGCGCGGGGTCATCTTCGAGTCGCTGGCCCGGGCGATGACCACCCTGCCGCTGGCCGACGGCAAGACCCTGGCGCAGAAGCACTTTGACGACCAGCCGCCGGTCCTCTCGCTCTCCGGCTCCATTCCCGAGGCCACGGTGGCCGAGTCCGTCACCATCTCCGGCACGGCGACCGGCGCCAAGGCGGTGCTGGTGAACGGCCTGCAGGCGGTCTTCCAGAACGGCCAGTTCAGCGCCGTGGTGCCGCTGCAGCCCGGTCCCAACGAGATCACCGTTGAGGCCTACGACCTGGCGGGCAACGTCGCCTCCAAGACCATTACCGTGACCCAGGGCGGCGAGGTCGCCTCCATCGCCATCAGCGGCCCGACGCACGTGAACGCGGGCGAGTCGATCACCCTCAACGTGGTGGCGAAGGACGCCCAGGGCCGCACGATGCCCAACAGCCTGCTGACGGCCACGGTGAGCGGCGGCCTCGGCACGTTTGACGTGGCCACCGGCAAGTTCACCGCCGGCACCAAGGCGGGCATGGCCACGATCACCCTGGCCAGCGGCAGCGTGACCGAGACCTACCAGGTGGCCATCCTGGGTCAGGCTTCGGAGGCTGCCGGGCTGCGGATCCGGCCGGTGCCCGCGGGCGCCTTCACGGTCGGCAAGACCGGCAAGATCGAGGTTGAGGTCGTGGACGCCGAGGGCAACCTGGTGGCCTACGACGGCGGCCGGAACGTCATCCTCTCCAGCCGCGATTCGGATCTGACCGTGGTCAACTCGGTGGCGCAGACCGTGGGCGGCGTGGCCACGTTCAACGTGACCGCCAGCGAGGTCGGCTCCTACCTGGTGACCGCCACGGCCATCGGCCTGAACAGCGACTCCATCGACGTGAACTTCGCCAGCAGCACCCGCATCGTGCTGGTGCCCACCACCGAGGGCCCCTACAAGGCCGACGGCGCCACCCCGGTGCGGCTGAAGGTCGAGCTGCAGAACGAGGCCGGCAACCCGGTGACCAACACCACCGGCGAGGCCATCCAGATCGAGCTGGACATCACGTCTGACGACGCGACCGTGACCCGCACGGTGACCATCGCCGCCGGCGGCCGCTCCGCTGAGGCGACGGTGATCCCGGGCGTCGACAGCGAGACCGTTACGGTGCGGGGCATCGTGACCAGCGGCCAGCCCTACAGCGTGATCCCGGTTTCGCTGCGGTTCCAGGAGATTCAGGTGGGTCGGCCGGCTAAGTTTGAGATCCTGGGCGCCGGTTCGGTAAAGCGGCCTGGCTATCCGGTGGAACTGCGGGTCGTCGTAGTCGACGCACAGGGTAACCGGGTCGAGACTGGAAACTATGCGTTCCAGGTTGAGATCACTACGTCGAACGACGAGCAGGTTATTGATGGTCTCCCTGACGGCGCTTACGTGTATCTCGGCAACACCGGCTTCGTGCCTGTGGAAGACGCCAGCGGCGGCGTGGTGGCCCGTACGCGTAACGGTGCGGCCACGCTGACCTTGGAGTACAACAAGAGCGGCTGGGTAACCGTGAAGGTCGTGGGCGTCCGGTCCACTTCGGAGGCCATCAGCGACAACGGTGAAGTGGGTCCTGCCTCATCCGGCACGGGCCTGCGGGGTGAGGTTACGGCCGTATTCACGTCCGGTGACCCTCACGAGGTTGAGTTGACTGCCGAGATTCCAACGGCGAAGGTGTCTGGGTTGAAGCCCGGTGTCCTTCGGGCGAGCCCGTCGTCCAGCATTCGTATCAGCGCACGAATCCTGGACGAAGAGGGCGGCCATCTCCCGCTCAACGGTGAGTCCATCAGGCTGGAGCGCACCGCTTCAGAAAACCCCAACAAGCCTGCGACGCGTGTGGTTGGCCAGAACAACTACACCACTGCTCGGTTTGTAGACGGCGTTGCCCAGTTTACCATTTACGGCACCGGCGAAGCGGGTTGGGATGAGTGGACCGCCAGTTTCGACGGTAAGGTAGCAACCATCAAGATCTATGCTGCGGCGAGCCAGCCCGATCGGCCTACCATCGTCGACATGGCCGGCTATCCCTCTTATACTGATAACCGTGTGCAACCTGACGATACCCACCTGCTGATTAGACTTGACAACGCCCCGGACGCTGGCTATGCAAAGGTCTATCGCAGCGGTAGTTCCACGCCCATCTTCATCGGCGGTCTTACCAAGGACGAACCCACCAACTATAAGGTCATCAAGGTGCCTCGTGACAAGCTTCCGACGTCTGACCGGTACTCTGTTGTGGTGAACAACGGCCACAGCGACAGCCCAAGGTCTGATGTCTACCCGACTGATTCGAGCGAGAGAGTGGTGTTGGAGGCCCCCCTGAAGGTCAACATCTCCCGCGTTAGGTTGAGTGCAACCAGCGAATATGAGCTTACGATTACCGCGACTGCTTCCGGTGTGCATAGCAGTGGCGAAATTGACTCGAGTAAGCTGTTGCTGGTAAACGAACACACCGGCTACGAGCGCCGCTTGAGCGGTGCTGAGTGCAAGCCATCCAGCGGTTCCTTTACGTGCGATCTGTCGTACTTCAACATCACCGGCGACCGGTTCTACGGAAATGTTGTACTGAAGACACTCGATGGTTGGTACCGCCGAGACTCCACAGGGCAGATTGCTCCGGCTGATGAGACCCTGTCGGACAACAGGGTAACGCCCACGCCCTGGATTGAGACCGTTTCCGTAGTGAAGAACGAAGACGGATCTGCACGGATCTACCTCGAAGGCTCAGGCTTTAGTGGGGCAACCATCTACCCTGAGAAGCTATCAATTGATGGTACGCCCCTGAAGGGCTCTTCCTTCAGGAACAACAACTCAACGCAGATCACTTTTACTGTCGATAAGGATACCATGGGCACCATCACGTTGACCTCTGGGTCTCGCCTGGCGGCAGATGCAGGGTGGCTTGACAGCAACGGGAAGAGTCTCCCCATCTTCGAAGGCGTTCCGATCTCAGCACGGGTCGATGTGCGTTCCATCTCCTACGATGATGTAACGAACACACTGACGATCCACGGTTCTGGTTTTGCAGGTGGCCAGGTGTTCTTGGAGAATCTCTCTGTTGTATCCCAGGGGGGTCAGGTAGTCCTCCCGAGTCTGGAGTGCCAGGATCCCACTAACGAGACCGAGGTCACCTATGCACCAACGGCCATTCAGATCAAGCTGTGCAGCGACTTGGCTGAAGAGCTTGAGGCAGCAAAGGGCACGGTTTACCTCCGGTCATCTGGTACTTGGTTCAAGATCGATGATCTTGCCGCTCCGGCACTTCCTCAGGATTTGATGCTCTACCTGTAGGGCGTATCCCTGCGGGACACGAAGAACCGCCTCCTAGAGTCTAATCTCTAGGAGGCGGTCTTCTGTTGTTGGATCGGTTACCGCCGAAATCTCTCGCTCAGAGGGCCAACTTTGTCACCTGTCTAAGAGGTGGCCAAGTATGCCAACCGGACCGACGTACCTCGTTATCTACGCCAGAAACCAGTCCCTGCTCGGGTGCTCACGCCGGAGTTTCAACGGGAGATTGAAGGACTTCTGGCCGAAAACGAGACGCTCCCGCGAAAGCAGCGGTGGACTGGCCAGACCATCTGTTGTTGCCCGGATTATTTGTCAACATGTGCTGAACATCGTGCGCTTGTGCAGGACAGAGAATATTGAAGATATAATCATCAGGAGAGGGGCTGTCCTCTCCGTTTTGGTACGACAGGGGACAAATATGAGAGCCTGCCCAGGCCTGTGACTTGGCGATCCACCTGGGCAGGCTCTCCCCACAGGGCGGAGTGCACCTGTGTATGTGTATCTTACTTCCCCTGGGCCAGAACGTCCAGACCTATCTTCGCAAATATGGCACTTGCGGGCCGGACCTGCCCCTGCACTGCCCAGGCTGCGGTGGTCGAATGCGGCGGCATGGGCGGTACTGGCGCTGGGTCTTTACTGCGCACCAGAAGGCGTACATCCCGATTTACCGCTGGTGGTGTCCAGGGTGCCGTAAGACGTGCGCCATCTTGCCTGACTTTCTGAAACCGTACGCCCGATTCATCACGCTGGTGCGAGAAGCCGTGGTTCGCGGGCGGGTGCGGCGGGGGCTGCCCTGGAGCACCCTGGCCCGGCGACTGAGCAGCCCGACGGTCAGCTGGCTCTCGGAAAAGACGCTCAGACGCTGGCTTGTCAGGGCGAGAGCGCTGGCCGGAGAGTGGAGCCAGTACCTTGCCGAACGGGTTCTGCGCTTCTGGCCGGACACAGACCTCGATGCCCTCACCCCCCGGCGGGAAGGTCCGGACGCCGCGCTCCACTTCCTGCTGGATGTGGGGGACTGGTACCGCCGTCAGATGGGGCGGCGGCCGGAGGAACACGGCGGAGTGTTTGCTGCGCTGAACCGGCTGGGTGAAGGCACGGCTTCCCTCTAGCACACCACAGAGTCTGTCCGTCGCCTTCCCGCAGGCTGGCGTGCCACAATGGCGCCAACCTGGCAAGGGAGGGACTCACCATGGACGAACAGCAGCGCGACGAGATTGCCGCTTTTCGGTGGCAGCTCATCGCACCGGTTGTGGCGGAGGATGTGACCCGGCTCGAACGGCGGCGGATTCTGCAGCAAATCGCCCGCCAGCACCACCAGATTCCGCACAGCGACAAGACCCGGGTCAGCGTTCGCACCTTGGAGCGTTGGATCGCCGCCTACCGGCAGGCCGGCTTCGACGGGCTGAAACCCAAGGTGCGGGACGACGCCCGCAAGGGCCGTGTCATCACACCGGAGATTCTGGAGCACGCCATCGCTGCCAGGCGGGAAGTGCCGGAGCGCAGCGTGCAGCAGATCATTGACACCCTGGAGAAAGCCGGCGTAGTTCCGCCGGGGCTGCTCCGGCGATCCACCCTGTCGCAGCATCTGGTGCGGGCGGGCTACAGCCGCAAGGCTATGCTTAGCCGCAAGCGCAGGGCGACCTTCCGGCGCTTTGAAGCGGCCCACCGCAACGACTGCTGGCAGGGCGACGTGTGTCATCTCCTGAACCTGCCGCATCCGGACAGGCCCGGCAAGACCCGTAAGGTCTACCTCATCGCCTTCATCGACGACTACAGCCGCATCGTCTACGGGCAGATGTACTGGGAGGAGAAACTGCCCCGCCTGGAGGACTGCCTGAAACGCACCATCCTGCGCTACGGTCTCCCCCGGCGTATCTACGTGGACAACGGGGCGATCTATTCCGCCCGGCACCTGGCGCGCATCTGCGGCCGGCTGGGCATCCGCCTCACCCATTCCCGGCCATATCGACCGCAGGGGCGAGGGAAGATCGAGCGTTTCTTCCTTACCGTACAGAAGAGCTTTCTGCCGGAGGCACAGCAACTCATCGCCGCCGGCCAGCTTGCGACCCTGGAGCAGCTCAACGAGCTGTTCTGGGCCTGGCTGGAGGTGGCGTACCACAACCGGGTGCACGGCGTGACCAAGCAGACGCCGCGGCAGCGGTTTGAGGGCGACACGGAGCCGCTGCGGCGAATTGACCCCAGTGCACTCCGTGAGGTCTTCCTCTGGGAGGAGGAGCGCGTGGTGGACCAGACGGGCTGCTTTTCGCTCTATCGCAACCAATACGAGGTCGACCCGGCCCTGGCCCGCCGGAAGGTCACGCTTCGCTACGACCCGTACGACCTCAGCCAGATCCAGGTCTGGCACGAGGGGAAGCGCTTTGCCGACGCCGTCCCGCTAAAGCTGCACCGTACCCGGCACCGGTCGGTATCCCCCGCAGCCGAACCAGCTGCAGCTGCACCGAAGACCGGCCTGAACTTCCTCACGCTGGCCAAGAAGCAGCATGACACCGAAAGGCGGAGGCGGCTGGGTGAGACCGCCTACACCCGGCTGACGCAACCGAAGGGGGGCCAGAACTGAGTGCTGGCCGCGTTCTTTGGCTTTCGCGTCCTGCCCTTCAGCAAGGAGATCCCGACCACCGACCTGTTTCCGTGTGCACAGCACCAGGAGCTGCTGGCCAGGCTCCAGTACTGCGTGCGCCACCGGGCGTTCGGCCTCATCACCGGTGAGGTGGGATCCGGCAAGACCACTGCGATCCGTACCCTCTACGACCTGCTGGATCGCAGCCGGAATCCGTTTGTCTACATTGCCGACTCCAAGCTCACGCCCACGGCCTTTTACCGCGACGTGCTCACCCAGCTCGGTGTCGCCGCACCCTACCACTTCCTGAGCCGAGAGGCCCGCCGGCTGTTTGAGCAGACCATCCTGGACGGCTACCGGCTGCACGGGCTGCAGCCCGTCATCGTCTTGGACGAGGCCCATCTGCTGCCGCACGCCATGCTGCAGGAAGTGCGGTTCCTGCTCAACTTCCACCTGGATTCGGCCTGTCCCATGACCTTTCTGCTGGTGGGCCAGTCCGAACTGCGCGGCATACTCCGCCTGCGCACCTTCGAAGCCATCGCCCAGCGCGTTC
The DNA here is from genome assembly GCF_055383075.1 of Symbiobacterium turbinis. Taxonomy (NCBI): domain Bacteria; kingdom Bacillati; phylum Bacillota; class Clostridia; order Eubacteriales; family Symbiobacteriaceae; genus Symbiobacterium; species Symbiobacterium turbinis. Next base: position 2,986,337 of record NZ_AP042433.1, on the reverse strand, counting down.
AGGTGCGGTACCATCTGGGGCCGCTGAGCGAGGAAGAGAGCGTCGCCTACATTCGGCACCACCTGCGCAGGGCGGGCGTCGACCACGACATCTTCTCGGAACAGGCGCTGCAGAAGATCGCCGCCGAGTCCCGCGGGCTTCCCCGGGTCATTAACACACTCTGCACCAATTGCCTGCTGGACGCCTGCTCCCGTGAACAGCGCTTTGTGTGTGTTTGATAACCTAAAAGGGAGCCATTTGGGGGCCATTTGATCACGTAAAAGTGAGCCACCTCAATCTTCCAAACCTGTAAACTGGGATGTACCGCATTTCCAGTTTGCAGGGGTGAAAGGATTGAAGATCGAGATGGCTCATGTTGAGCGTATCAGATGGCTCCTTCATGTGGAAGGGAAATCGCAGCGACAGGTGGCGAAGGCGCTCGGAATCTCTCGGAAAACAGTCGCTAAATACGCACAGCTGACTAAAGTGCCGCGCTACCAGCGGCAGAAGCCGGCTCAGCCCGTGGTGCTGACCCCGGAGTTTCAGGCAGAGATCGAGCGGCGACTCGCGGAAAACGAGATTTTGCCCCGCAAACAACGGTGGACCGGAAGGACTATCTACGAGGACCTGGTTGCCCTGGGCTACCAGGGCAGCGAACCTACCGTCCGGCGTTACATCGCCAAGATCCGGAAGCTGAAGCGAGTGCAGCCGGCCTTCATCCCCCTCGCCCACGACCCCGGTGAGAGCATCGAGGTGGATTGGGGTGAGGCGGTAGTGGTCCTCGACGGTGCAGAAGTCACAGTCCAGATCCTGTGTGTCCGCTTACGTTGGAGCGGCATGCCGGTTGTGATTGCGTATCCGACTCAGCGGCAGGAAGCCATGTTCGACGGCCTCCGGCGGGCGCTGGAGCGCTTGAGCGGAGTTCCCCGCCGTATGACCCTGGACAACCTGAAGCAGGCGGTGAAACGAATCCTGGAAGGCCGCAACCGGGAAGAGCAGGATGCCTTCCTGAGCTTCCGCACCCACTACCTCATCGACAGCAACTTCTGCAATCCGGCTTCCGGTAACGAGAAAGGCTCGGTAGAGAATCTGGTCGGTCTCGCCCAGCGTTACATCGTCGGGCCACACCGGGAAGCCAGAACCTGGGACGAACTTAACGCCATTCTGTGGCAGCGGTGCCTGGAGTATGCCAGGCGTATCCCCCAGGGCTCGACGCAGTCCATCCTGGAGCGCTGGGAGGAGGAGAAGAAGTACCTGCGCCCTCTCCCTGCCCGGCCATTCGATTGCTGCAAGGTGGCGCTGGTTTCCAGCAACAAGGTGTCCTGCGTGACGTTCGAGACCTGCCGCTACTCCGTACCGGTTCAGTATGCGAACCGGCCACTGCAAGTGCGGGTCTACTGGGACCGGATCGACATTTACGCCGGGCAGGAGAAGATTGCCAGTCATCTCCGTTGCTACGAGCGCAACCGGGAGATCCTCGATCTGGACCACTACCTGGAACTCCTTCACGTAAAGCCAGGGGCGCTAGAGCAGGCGAAGCCCTACCGGATGGCGCAGCTTCCGCCCGTTTACCACCAGTTCCGGGCCGAGATGCAGGCGCAGGGCCGCAGTGACCGGGAGTTCATCGAGATCCTTATGCTGCACCGCGCCTATTCGGTTTCAGAGGTAAGTACCGCTCTGGAGCTGGCCCTGGCCCAGCGAACGGCTTGCTACACGGCTGTCAAGCAACTCCTTGCTGTTCAGCCGGATCTTGGAGCCGAGGCATCGACCTCCACCGCCGGGGAACTGGCCGGCATTCGGGTCCAGCAACCCTCACTGGCCGAGTACAACCGGCTCCTGAAAGGGGGTGTGGTGCATTGAGCCAGGAACTCCTGCTGGACTACTACCTGAAGCGCCTGAAACTCCCCACAGTCCGGCGGCTGTACAAGGAGCTGGCGCGGGATGCAGCAGAGCACAACAAGACATTTGAGGAGTACCTACAAGCGCTCATGGAACAGGAGGTGATCCATCGGGAAGACAACCAACTCCAGCGCCGTCTCAAGGCCGCCGGCTTCCCTGTTCCCAAAACACTGGAGTCCTTCGACTTCACGGTCATGCCGTCCGTGAACAAGGCCAAGATCCTGGCGCTGAGCAAGAGTGAATACATCCGGGATCGGGAAAACATCCTCCTTGTTGGAAACAGCGGGACAGGTAAGACTCACCTAGCTACAGCACTCGGCATCGCAGCGTGCCGGCAGGGTGCGTATTCCGGTCAAATCGACCAGTGATTCCGGTTCAAGCCGACCACCGGTTCTGATCCAAGTCGACCGCCGTTTCCGATTTCATCCGGCCAGCGCGGTGGCACTGAGGGGATGGAGCGAAGTGGCGATGGCTGGGCAGCGCTAGCCCATGGTTAACTCGGATGTCTGGAGGTTCGCTATCTTCCGCATGGATTCCCCCTTCAGGTTCAGTTTGTGCGCACCATGTACCAGGCGGTCCAGGATCGCATCGGCTACGGTAGCGTCGCCGATCACACTGTGCCACGTTTCGACCGGCAACTGCGAGGCAATCACTGTCGACCGTGCCTGTGTACGATCATCGATGACTTCAAGAAGGTCTCGGGATTCCGCCACAGAGATGGGAGCGAGACCCCAGTCGTCCAGGATCAGTACATCGGTCCGGGCCAGGGTGTTGAGGATGCGGCGAAGGGAGCCGTCAACCCGCGCGGTAGCCAGCTCGGCAAGGAGTCGCGGCACCCGGTAGTAGCGAACGGTGTAGCCGTGCCGGCAGGCGGCGTTGCCCAGAGCGCACGCGAGAAACGTTTTCCCCACACCGGTGGGTCCAGCAATCAGGATGTGCTGGCCGTACTCGACCCACTGGCATGCGGCGAGGCTCCGCATGACGGTTCGGTCCAGGCCGCGCGGATGCTGGTAGTCAACATCTTCCATGCATGCGGCCACGCGGAATTTCGCCTCTTTGAGAAGCCGAGCCAGGCGCCGGTTTTGCCGGTCGAGCCATTCCTGATCCACGAGGAGTTCCAGACGTTCCTCGAACGACAGGGACTGGAGTTCAGGTTGCTGCTGTTGGCGCACCAGGGCGTCAGCCATGCCGCGAAGCCGCATTTCCCGAAGCCTTTCAATCGTCGTCTGCAAGGGCATTCGTTACGGCCCTCCCCCTGCGTAATAGTCGGGGCCCCGCAGATTGGGATGCACCGGAGTGGCTTGGTTGTCCGGCGGGCCAGGCAGCGGCGCTTGATCCAGGTTATGGGCCAGGATGGACTTCACACTGCTGTAGCTGAACGTCCGGGCCGCACATGCCCGGGCGGCGGCCGCTTCGAGACGGTCGGAGCCATACTTCCTGGCCAGGTGGATGATGCCAAGGCACGACCGGAAGCCCTGCTCCGGATGCGGCTTCTCCTCCAGGATCGTCACCACCAACTGCGCCGTGTGGGGTCCGACCGATTCCGCCCAACGCCGCAACTTGGACGGGGTCCATTCCCGATGCCGGCGGTGGGAGGCTGGCATGTGCTGAATCTGGGTGACGGACCGTCCACGGCCGGTCGCCCGTGGATGGCAGGCTACTCGTTTTCCCCGGTGCAAGATTTCCACCAGGCCGTCCGTGAGGCGGATATCCACCGTCTCCCCAACCAACGGGTACGGGACACTGTAGTAGTTGCGGTCGACCTCGACATGGTAGTCGAGATTGACCTTGGCTTTCCGCCACTCAGCAAACTCATAACGCTGCGGCGGTAAAGGGCGCAACGCCGGCTTGTCCAGCGTTTCGTACAGGCTCCGGCGCGTTCCTTCGAGTTTTTGGAACGGTCGGTCGTTGAGTCTGGCCACGGCCTCTCGAATTGCCCGGTTCGCGTCGTGAAGACTGAAAAAGGTGTGGTTCCGCAGGGCGGCAAGAATCCAGCGCTCCACCACCAGGACCGCGTTTTCGACTTTCGCCTTATCCCTGGGGCTGCGGGGTCTTGCCGGAATGACCGCAGCGCCGTAATGGGCCGCCATTTCCTGATAAGCCGGGTTGAGATCCGGTTCGTAGCGGCAAGCGCGGGTGACGCCGGCCTTCGGATTGTCCGGCACGATGATCTCTGGAACGCCACCGAAGAACTCCAGGGCGTCGCAGTGGGCTTTGATCCAGGAACGCAGGTCCTGAGCCGGATAGGCCTTGGCAAAGGTGTAATTGCTGGCCGGCAGAACGGCAACAAAGATCGGAGCCTGCCAAACCTCTCCCGTCTCGCGGTCATGAATGGGCACGGTATCGCCGGCGAAATCCACCTGCATCTGCTCACCTGCCCGATGCGGTTGCCGGAGAACGACATCGAGCTTGGAACGCCACTGCCGGTATCGCTGGCAGAACTGGCTGTACTGCAGCCCATCTGGATGATTCTGCTTATATTCCCACCACAGGAGCTGCAGGGTAACCCCTTTTCGGGCCAGTTCCCGGTGGATGTAGGCCATGTCTGGCAAGGGCCGCTCTACTAGCCCTTGGGGGTTTCCTGGGTAAAGCTTGGCCTCAAGTTCTGCGTCGTCGATGTTCGGCAGCGGCCAGGAAAGGCCGGAGCATTCAAACCGCTGAAGCATGTCCAGCACGGTGCTGTGCGAGATCGAGAGGCTCCGGGCAATCTGCCGGGCGGAGAGCCCGACCTCCCACTTCAAGCGAAGGATCTCTCTGATCTTGCGCATCGACAACCTCCGATTTGCCAAGGCTTGCCCACGTCCTCTCGTGTGGAGATGTTATCCACAATTCGGGAGGAGCCGGCAAAACCCTGTAATGGTCGACCATGCCGCTTCGCTCTAGGATTCGAGCCGGTCGATTTGGGCCGGAATGGGCGGTCGACTATCCCCGCAAACGGTGGTCGATTTCATCCGTAATAGGTGGACGGATTCGACCGGAATGAGTGGTCGAATCCGTCCGGAATACGCAGCAGGGCTACCGCGTTCGCTTCTGGCGCGTGGGCCAGTTCGTTGCCGAACTGCAGGAGGCGCAGAACGAGCACCGCCTCAGCCGCCTCGAAAAGCAGTGCTACGGTTCGACCTCGTCGTGCTGGACGAGCTTGGCTATGTGTCCCTCAGCCGCCCGGCCAGTGAACTGCTCTTCCACTTTGTCGCCGCACGGTACGAGCGGGGCAGCCTGATCATCACGACGAACCTGGAATTCTCGGAATGGCCGCAGGTGTTCGGGGACGAGAAGATGACAGCAGCGTTGGCAGACCGTGTGACTCACAAGGCCCACATCATCGAGATGAATGGGGAGTCGTACCGGTTCCGTGAGACCCTTCGACGGCAGGAAGCTTTGAAGCACCACCCGGAAACACCGTAAGCCCCGCAGGTATAAACTGGCAACCCGCCAACTGGAAACCGCAATGGAAGCAAAAACAGCCCTGTAGGGCTGTCAGGTGGCTCACTTTTGGATGATCAAAGTGGCTCCCAATCTCTTGATCAAACACATTTGTGGATGAGGCCAATGTCGACCGGGTTCTCTTTGAGCTGCAGGATCTGCAGACCGCCAAGGGCAGCAGCCCGTGGTAATGGGGGGATGACTCGTGCTGGCCTCACTGCGAGTGACCGTGCTGCCTCAGTTTACGGTTGAGGTCTACTTCGATTGTGAGCCGGACTGCCGGACGCACCCACGTTACGTACTCGTGCTCCGGATGGAACGGCTGGTGCTGTCGAGCTGGAGTTCGCCAGCGCCCGAGATCTTCGTGCATTCCTCACCAGGAGCCGCCAGGCACTCACGGAGTGCCGCAGGACGGCACGGATTCACCGCAGCCCAAGAAAACGAGTCGCATCCGGAACTGTACAAGCTACACTGTTCTAGGCTCAGCAGGGGCGACCGGCTTGCCGGTCGCCCCCGATCCTGGCGACAAACCAACGCGTCAGTTGACGAACGACACTGTCGCCCGTCAAGTCACTGCCAAATAGCGCGGGCAACAACACCTCAGCAGCCAAGCGTTTGATCTCCACCAAAATCCCCACCGTTTTCAAGTGTCCCATCCCTCGCTGTCGTTCTGGGTAGTTGGCACTTCCAGAATTCGACGTGCGATGTGGATGGGCATTCTTATTTCCAGATCGGTGCGGGATTTTGTTGGCCACTTATGCTGATTTTAAAGTGGCCAGTAACAGCGGGGCGGGCGGAAACGCTTGACGTAGTCCTTGAGAATGGTGCGACTGCCGGTGTAGCCCTTGGCTTGAAGCTTTTCCAGAAGCACTTCGCAGTTGAAGATGCCCTCGTCCATCCAGTAGTGGAGCTCGTCCAAGTAGGGATCTAGCTTGGAGGGTCTACGTGGCCGGGGCTTCGGAGCCGGCAACTCGCGGTTTCGGAGATACTTCCTCACCGTGTTCCGGGAATGGCCGGTGATCCGGGCAATCTCGCGTATACTCTTGCCTTGGGCTCTGAGCTCATGTAACTTCAAGACAGATCCACCTCTGAGCATCTTTCTTGAGCACTCCTTCGTCATCTTGCAGGACGTCGAATGAAGTGCTCTATTCGCTCAGGGGTGGGTCAATTCTTTTCCGGCTCTACTGGGTCATAAGCCCGGCACTTACAAAAATGCCTGCACATCCCAGTTTGCAGGTTTGGACGTTTGAGGCTGCTCACCTTTATGTGATCAAAACCGGCCTGAATGGCTCAGCTTTACGTTATTAAACACATGCAGCTGAGCTCCGGCTGTTACCAGTTTAGGAGCGAACTCCCGGACTTTACCGGGAGAAGCAGGCGTGGTAGGCTCACCCGCCAGAGCCGCCCCCATTTCGGGGGACTGGCCGATAACAGGCCCCCAACCACGCCCGCAGAGGCTCCCTGCCAAGTCCGGGCGACATAACCCCAAGCTTGCGGATGATCTCACAAGCAATCTTTCCGCCATGCTAGACCTGGTCGGAAGTGGGTCGATAGAGAGCCTCGTCGGTCTTTCCCAGCGCTACACCGTTGCCCCCAACAGCGAGGCTGGGGACGAAGCTATGCTTCGCCCCCAGCTGCGTTTAGTTGCAGTTAGTCCTTTGCTGTAAACGTCACTGTGAAGTCGCGCCCCGGTGATGAAAACTCAAGGGTGATGCTGTCCGAATCCGAGATGAACCAGATCCGCATCGACGAGGTCTTCGCACGGAAGGTGAAATCCCGGGACTCATATCCAACCCCATCTCGCGTTGCCCGAATCTGCCCATCGCCGTCGACAACACGAACCGTAAAGTCCACTGGGTTGTCAAACGTACTGCCTGCTCTGTTGCCCGCTGCATCCACGGGGACAAGCGTGATCTCGGTCGGATCGCCCTTCTTGTAGCTCAGATCACTGCCAACATAAGAGACTCCAACGGGCTCGCCGCCAACCACCGTAACGTTGCGCCGTCCCTGAGCGCCATTAATTACGTTACCATCGGAGACGACCAGCGTGTAGCTACCGACTTCGTCGATGCTGATGGTGGTCACGAAGTAGCCATCTGGATCCCACGAGAATGTCACATTCTCCGGTTCATCACCATCGATGCCACTGAGTACCAACCGGTCAGCAAACTGGTTGTCAGCCCACTTCACGCCATGGTTGTCGGTAACCTTAACACGCACCTCTACCGGCTGCCCAGCTTCAAAGGTGACACGATTCTTACCGTCGACCCAAGTTTCGACTGTGATGGTGCGTGCAACGGAAGGTACGATATTCAGATCGACTTCTTCGCTCCAATCGTCGTCACCCAGGTCAGCAGTTGCCGTCAACGTGAACTCGTTCGAGTAGTTCAGGAGATACACGCGAACGCTGGCACGCCCCTGAGCGTCGGTCGTAGTCGTGTAGTCCTTGTTGTAGGTCCCGTTCAGGCGGGTGTACTCGGGCTTGTCGGAAGAGAACGTCACCTTAATTCCAGACTTGGCCACGGGGTTATCATTGTTATCACGCAGCTGTGCCGTAATGACGTACTCGGTATTGGCCAGCAGGTCAAAGGCAGGCTTGTCAAACGTGATCTTTACAGGATCACCCGCAGCGAAAGCTACTGTCCCAGACGCACTTGTCAGGCCGCTGGCTGCCGCGGTTACCTTAATGTTTCCGGTCACCTTTGACTGGACCCGAATGGGAAGGTAGCGCTGGCCGTCTTCGAACGGAACCTGCACCCGCTTGCCATCCCATGAATAGTAGCCGACTTCAGTCCAGAGGCCGTCCTTGTCCTGGTAGGAGACGATCAGCTTATCAGCAGGGTCAGCGATGTCAAACGTGAGGGTTACCGTAAGATCCTGATCTGCCTGCACGGGCACGCCATTCCTGTCTTCAAGTCCCAGGCGGAACTCGTACCCGTCTTCATCTTCTCCCACGAGAGCCGACTCCTCCGAAACGGCTTGCCACTTCAAGGTGCGCGGTGCCATCGCATAAACAGCTTCAACGGTAGCGCTGGCACTCTTCAGGCCCGGTGCAGTCGCCCGCAGGGTAATCGTTCCCTCGGTATACCTGTCTACCGGGATCAACTCGAAGGGCATACTGCCAGAGATGTCCACCCTCAGTTCCTTGGCACCGTTCTCAGCAAAATAGGCCGGACCACTGATCGTCAGCGTGACCTCGTAAACGTCGCCCCACTCGATAGGGCTGCCGCCCTGATCCAGGATGCGGAGATTACCCTCAAAGGCCGGCTGGTTGATGGCCAGGTACTTCGGGGTGTCGAACTCGAGGGCCGCTGCCACCTGGCTAGCAATCTCAATTGCTGCGTGACCCTCGATGACTTCATCGCCGTCCTCGTAGTAGGCCGTAAACTCGGCATCCAGACCGTCCATGCCGTACGGGATGCGGACCCTGAACGTGGCCACACCATTCTTTGCCTCCACAGTTGAGGCGCCGACAATATCAACGTTGGTCTCCAGTGTTACGAGCCCTTCAAACTCACGGACCCAATTGCCATCCTCGTCAGCGGCATAAACGTTGATGGTGTACTCTGCAGACTCATTTGCTACGAGCTGTTCCGGGGCTTCAATGGTAAACGTCTTGTGCTCACCATAGACCGAGATCACTCCGGTCCCGGTCTTACCGTCCTTGGTCGCGGTAACCGTATACTGACCCGGCTTGGTTGCAATGAAGCGGTCGCCATCGATAAACACGTCAGGATGATCCTTGCTGAAGACGGCACCCGAGATGCGGTTGCCAAAGGCATCGGTAGCATAGAGTCTTACGGATGTTCCTGGCGCCACGGACGAGGTTTCTGCCTCAACCTTTGCAACATCGCCGGCCACGATCGTAACGTTGATCGTGTCCCTCAGTTCGCCGTACGTGACGGTAATGGTCCCACGACCGAGCTTACCACCTGCAGTGAACTTGCCGTCCTCATACGTGCCGATGTCCCCGCCAACTGTGACCTCCCACCCAGTGAGGCCGGTGTCAATACCAGCGTCGTCGACGATCTTGACTTCCAGAGGAACTGTTTCGCCGGCCTTCACATTACGATCCGGCAAGGAAGCGACAATCTTAGAGGCCACGCCAGAACCGCGGGACACGGTGGCCTTGGCAGTGCCTACGTTGCCGGCCTTGTCAGTTACTGTCACCTCAATCTCGTTGACACCAGGCTCCAAGCTCACCTGGACGCTGAACCTGCCGTCACTCCCAACGGCAGCCTGGTCAGGACCGACAAACAACTTGTCAGCATCGGAGCTCACCGTACCGGTGACCGTAATGCTCGCTTCGCTGGTGTTCGCGGGGAGCGGGTCGAGCGTGACGACCGGGGCCACATTGTCATGATACTGCTGATAAACCGATTTTCCGTCAAAGCCCGCGTAGTTATAGAAGATGCTATCGGCCATGGCGAAAGCCATGCCTCGGGTAGCCTGGACGTTGGCTTCACTGCGATACTCAGAAGCTTGGTCGGCGGTGATAACCCCGTTGGTGACTGCGGAGTTAATCGTCTGATTGACCCAGTCGTCGCCGGTACCCACCTGCACGCCGAGGAACTTCATCACGAAGGTCAGCGCCTCAATCACAGTGACGGTTCGTTCAGGCTGAAAAGAACCGTCAGGATACCCCAGCGGAAAGCCGTGCTGAGCGGCAATGTTCTGTGCGACAGCCACATAGCCGGATGACCAGTGAGATCCCGGAACATCAGGAAAGGTAGTCGCTCCCTGCAAGATCCGAGCGGTCTCCTCTTCGCCGAAGGCACGAACAATAATGGTGACCAACTGAGCACGGGTCAGGGTCATGTCTAGTGCGCGGCTCGTCGTTCCATCGGGCATGAGAACGCCCTGAACGATCCCAAAGTGCTCTAGGCGGTCGTAAGCGGCATTCGCCTCGACCGGTGTTGGTGCCGCAAGGCTCGTACCTATCATCGTAAGGACAAGGCACAAAGCCACGGTGACCGAGGTCAACCTCTTTGTCCAACCCATTAACCGATAGCCTCCCTCATGACATGTTTTGGCCGCATCCGAAAGCGTGGGCGAGAATAACCCTAGGCCCTCTTTTAGTTAGACGAGGAGACCCTTTCATGGGTTCCAGAGCATCATCACCGTCACAACTCTTAGTTAGCAGATAGCGTTCTGATAAGAAGTTACAGATACATACACCACAGATCAGCAGCCCTCAGACCAAAGTGCCGCCATATTTGTGTGTCTTTCCAACCACACGGGTTTTCCGTACCTAAAGTTGCAATCACTCGTCTGCACTACAGATGTATAGCCGTCTTCGAGGTTTCCCCAGCGAATCCCTCCCACGTCCTGATCCAACTAACTACAACTTCACTTGGCAGTCATTTATGCATCCCACAATCTCTGCTGTACTGACCATTGTTAGCGCCACCGACGATACGCGTACAGGTCGTCTATTTGCTCATGTTGTCTTGCGGACACGCTTACTCCCTGACGAATCTCCTTTATTGCCCCGCATCATGACCTTTCCGTTGCCTTCCGTCAGATCCACCGTCGTAAGGCGTCGCAAGAGTCCGCAACTCAATCTGACTCTCCTCAACGGTTGACACCAATTCCAGCAAGCCAGGAAATAGAGACTGTCATCCGCGAAAAGTGACCCGTGCATGCTGGCCCACGCACTCGGGTCCCCGACTGCAAGAAATCCGTCTGTATATCACAAGTACCCCACAAGAACGTGCCTGTACCCACAAGTCGCCTACCTATACAGACAGGGAGGGCGAAGCACCATGCTTCGCCCTCCCTGTAGCTACGATCCCAGACCTGGATTACGGGTTAGTTAACCTTGGTGATGACCAGGTCCTCAGTGGTCACGTCTTCGTCACCAGCAACGACGTAGATGGTGTAGCTGGCAACCGACTTCTCGATCGTAATCTGCAGCTTCGCGTTGTCGAGGCCGGTAGCGCTCTCACGCAGCATGCCCTTGCCGTCCTTCAGCTCGACCTCGAACTTGACACCCTCGATCTCGACACCGGTCGTGTCCTTGACCGCCGAGGTGCTGACCTTGTTGCCGGCGACGTCAACGACGTTCAGGACGACCTTGACGGGCTCGTTCTCCTTGAACGTCACCTTGTCACCAACGTAAGCCAGCCCAACGGGGGCGCCAGCCTTCACGCTGATGCCACGGCTCCGCTCCACCTTGGTGGCGGCAGTGTCGTCGGCAACCTTGATGCTGAAGCTGCCGGCCTTGCGGGCAACGAACGCAGTTACGAACTCATCAACCGGAGCGATGTCGACGGTCTTGGTGGTGCCATCAAGATCCTCAACATCGAAGCTGGAGAGATTGCCGCCCCACTGGAAGTCGGCCAGGGTTTCACCGCTCCTAGCCTCGCCGTCGCCGACCTCTGTCAGCTTAACGCCGCTGAGGCTGAGGCGACCAGCAAAGTCCGGATCGGTGACCGTAATCCCGTTGTTGTCAGTGACAACGGCCCGGACGAACACGACGTCACCAGCGTTGAAGCTAGACGCCCGCTCCCACTTGTCGGTGTAGACGTACGTCGTGACGCTGATGGTCTTGGACACCGACGCCCGCACAGTCACGAAGGCTTCATCAGAAGCGTAACCGTCAGCCTTGGCAACGATCTTAGCCGTCTCGTTGTTATTGACGTACGGCAGGAGGGTGATCGGGACGGTCACCTTGCCCTCGTCGTCAGTCTTGACCTTCAGGCCCTCGCCAGGCTTCTTGTCGCCGAGCTTCACATAGCCAGGCTTGGCGTAGGTGGCCTCATCGGCGGCCTCAATGGTAACCTCGACGCCAGACTTGGCAACCTTGTTACCCGCGTTGTCCTGCAGGGAGATGGTCAGCGTGTTCTCGGTGTTGGAGAGCACGTTCAGCTCATCCTTCTCGAAGGCGAGCTGAACCGGGTCGCCGGCCTTGAAGGAGACGGTGCCGCTGGCCTTACCGAGATCGAGGGAATTATGGTTCTCGGTAACGGTGAACTTCACATCACCAGTCAGCTTCTCAGCGGTCACCTTAACCAGGACGTGTGCCTTGTCCTTCGGGAAGGTCAACGTGACCTTGCCATCGCTGGGCTTCGCGTCTTGCAGGACGGAGCCGTTATCGCTGTCCACCGCGTTGACAGTGAGCTGCTTATCGGCAGAATCGCTGTCGAACTCGATGGTCATCGGGTAGTCGTCGTCAGCGGTAACGGGGACACCGTTCTTATCAGTCAGGATGATCTTGAACTCGAACGGCTTCTCCGTCTGCGCAGCCTTCACCGCGTCCTTGCTGACGGGCTCGATCTCGATGTCCTTCGGATCGAGGGCGTAGACGGCCTTAACCTCCAGGGTGCCGCTGGTCAGGCCCTCAGAAGTAGCCGTAATGGTCACCAGGCCATCGGTGTAGCGATCCACCGGCTTCAGTTCGAAGGACGCAGACCCACCAGAAAGCTCGATGGTCAGCTCCTTCTCGTCATTCTCGGCGAAGTAGGCAGGACCAGTGATGGTAAGGGTGATCTCATGATCTTCACCAAACACAAGCTCCTCGCCGACCTGGTCGAGAATGGTGACAGTGCCACTGAATGCGGGGTCGTTGATGGCCAGGAACTCATGCCCTTCCAGCTTCAGGGACGTGCCAACCTGAGCCTTCACCTCGAAGCTCTCAGTAGCCTCGATAGCCTCAGCGTCGTCGTCCTCCGGCTGGTACCGGGCCGTGAACTCCGCCTCGAGACCCGCCATGCCCTCGTCAACCTTCACCTTGAAGACGGCGACGCCATCCTCAGCGTCCTTGGACTGGGCCTCAACGAAATTGGTCTCGAGGGTCACGGTGCCCGCAAAGTCAGTGACAGCGTTGCCGTCCTTGTCAACGGCGACAACCTTGACCTCATACTCCGTAGCGCCGTTAGCAACCAGCTCATCCTCGATGACGATGTCGAAGCTGGCATGCTCGCCGAACACGGAGATTTCGCCCTCAGCGGTCTCGGCTTCCTCGCCCTCGCCCTTGGTGGCAACAACCTTGTAAGTGCCAGGCTTGGTGGCGATGAACTGGTCGCCCTCGACAAAGACGTTGGCGTAGTCCTCAGCCTTAGCGAAGGTGGCCTCGCCGACGGGGTTGCCGTACTGGTCAACAGCGATCAGCTTGACCGCGGTGCCAGGAGCGACAGACTTGGTCTCAGCCTGAACGCCGGCCAGCGGACCAGCCACGATCTCGATGTCGAGGGTGGCAGGCTCGAGGCCCTCGTAGGAAGCGGTGATGGTGTACTTGCCAGCCTTGGTGGCGGCGGTCAGCTTGCCCTCGGCCCAGGTGCCGGCCTCGCCAGCGTCGACCGTGACGTCGGTCAGACCGGTGTCGGCGCCCTCGGCGTCAACAACCAGGACGGGCAGGTCGATGGTGGAACCAGCAACCACGGGGCCCTCAGGAGCGACGATCTGGACCTTGGCAGCATCGCCGGGGACACGCTCGACGGTGACCGAGTCGGTGCCGACGTTGCCAGCCCAGTCCTTAGCGCTGACCTCGATGACGTTGGTGCCAACCTCCAGGGCAACCTGGGCGGAGAAGGTGCCATCCTCAGCAACGGTGATGGCGTCGGAACCAACGTACACCTCGCGGTAGTCGCCGCTGACCTTACCGGTGATCTCGATGTTCGCCTTCTCGGTGGTGGCGGGGGCGGCATCGAGCTCAACGGCCGGGGCCTCGGTGTCGAGGTACTTGGTGTAGACGGACTTGCCATCCAGGCCGTTGTAGTTGTAGAAGATGGAGTCAGCCAGAGCGAAGGCCAGACCACGGGTGGCGGGCTCGTTCGGGTTGGCCAGGTACTTCTCCTCGTCGGCGTCGGTGATCACGCCGGCGTCCTTGGCCGCAGCGATCATGTTGGCGACCCAGTCGTCACCGCCGCTGACCTGAACGCCGAGGAACTTCAGGACGAAGCCCAGGGCCTCAATGGCGGTAACCTCGTTCTCCGGGCCGAAGGTGCCATCGGGATAGCCGATGGTGTTGCCGTGCCGGGCAGCGATGTTCTTAGCGATCGCGATGTAGCCCGACGCCCAGTGGCCGGTCGGCACATCGGCGAAGGTCTCAGCGCCGGCGAGCATCTCGGCGTTCTCCTTCTGACCGAAGGCCTTGACGATCATGGCCACGATCTGGGCACGAGTCAGGTTCTCATCCAGCGCGGGATCCTTGGTGCCATCCTCGCGCAGGATGCCCTCCGCGACGCCGTAGTGGTTCAGCCTTGCGAACGCAGCCTGGACATCGTCTGCCGTGGCTTCAGCGGCAAACGAAGTGCCCACCAGGCCGAGAACGAGGCTGGACGCCACGACTGCGGACGTCAGCTTCTTCATCAAGCCCATTCTTCGGTAGCCTCCTTCGTATCTTTAGGTCCTAAAGCTACCTTCCTCATGAGCGGTGAACATGAGGAAGCTTTGTAAACTTGTTCGGTCGTGCCCTATACCCTTCGGAGCCCTGGCAGCGAAATCTGTCTGCCGCCGTCTAAACTACTTCGTTCCGGCGGGCGCAATTCCTTCTCGCGCGCCGGTTAGGAGAGTTTGGGCGTCTCGCTGCCACCTGTTGGGGCTGCTCCCAGGACCGGGTCACACAGGTTTACAGACGACGCGACCCGTGGGAATGTTCCCGGGAACTCGCGGGGTTTTCTCCCCCCGTTTTGCGGTCGCACACAGATAGACGCTGGACGGGCCGATTTGTTCCCCGAAATCGCGCGAAAGCGCGCTGTCAATCGCTGGCGCGCGAAAACACCGCCCGCTGCGGGCGGTGTTCGCCTTTCCGTATCCTATGCCGTGACCGTGCCGGGCTGGCCCTTCTGCGACTGGCCCCCCAGCACCCGCTTGACCACCTCGTGCTCCCGGTTCAGCTTGCAGGCCGTGGTGGGGAACAGCTCGTCCTTCGGGTTCGGCACCTTGTACGTGTCGATGATGCCCTCGGAGATCGCCTGGTTCACCAGCTCGTACGTCTTGCGGTCCACGATGTCCGACCCGGCCAGGATGCGCAGGAAGTACTTCAGCCCCACGAACGGCTTGCCGCACTCGGCGCTGTCGAGTTTGCGGATCATCATCTCCATGTCGTACATCGCCGGGGGCAGCATGCCCAGCAAGGTCTCGATGGTGGTGAACTGGTTGACGAAGGACATCACGTCCTTGCTCATCGTCTTTTCCACGGCCACCACGTGCACCTGCTTGCCCCGGGCCCTGAGCTTGCGTATCACCTGAATCATGTCACGGTCGCCGCAGACCAGCACGAACGTGTCGATGTCGGACCGTGTGTACATCATCTCCAGGGCGTCCAGGCTCATCTCGATGTCCGCGGCGTTCTTCCGGGTGCCGTCCTCGTAGTTCTTGGAGAACACGTGCCGGGGCTCCACGCTGCGCCGCTGCAGGTCGCTCATCAGCCCCCGGAACTCCTCGTGGTCGAAGTCCGCGTAGGCGTGCATCAGGCAGACCTGCCCGCTGCCGCGCTCCCCCATCTCCCGCAGGCCGTTGATCAGGCGGTCCAGGTCGGGTGCCACGCCGTACTGCTGCTTCATGCTCCAGTAGATATTCTCGTAATCCATAAAGATGACCGATCTCAACTGGGTCCCTCCTCATTACTCACCCTACATCCTAGCTTTGGCCGCCAACGCCCCTTCCATACCTCGGGTTACTGGCCAGCATACGAAAACCGGGCGGTGGGTGCCACAAAGGCACGTCCGCCCGGTTTCCCCGGCATAGCCTCCAACCCGCATGAATCTCTCTTCAGGCGATCACCGCTCACTCGCCTCCGGATCGGAGAACTGGTAGTATTCAACTTTTGGCCAGAGCCTCGCGCACCGCCTCGGCCGCCTCGCGCGGCACGAACAGGAAGCTGCGGCTGACCGGCTCGGTGGCGATGCCCCGCAGGACCCTGGAGACCACGGTCACCTCCCGCAACTGGGGCGGGTCGGTCCACGAAAGCAGGATCTTGATGGGCGTGGGACCCGCGTCGCGGGTCACGTAGTACTGGTAGGTGGCGCTGGCCGCCCGGTCGATCTGGTAGTAGTAGTCGGGGTCGAAGCCGGCGGCCCGCAGGGCGCGCCGCACCGCCTCTTCCTGCCCGGCCGTGAGGCCGCCTTCCAGCCGGATGCCGGCGAAGATCCGCCGGTGCAGGAAGCGGCCGCTCAGATCGGCCAGCACCGGATCGGGGGCCGCCGTCCAGCGCTTGATGGCGTAGAGCACATCGGTCTCGTCGAGGGCCACGTACTGGGCCAGGGTGAGCTCCCGCCCGGCCAGGACCGGCTCCAGGGCGGGCGGCAGGAAGCCCAGGGCCTCCCGCCCGCCCCCGCGCAGCAGGGCGATCGCCCGGCGCAGGGCCAGTTCCAGCAGCACCTCGCTGGACCGGGTCGCCTTGTGGAAGTACACGTTCCAGTACATAAAATAGCGGGCCAGCAGGAACTCCTCGGCGGAGGTGATGCCCTTGTCGGTGAGGGCGATGTGGCCCTCCACCACGGTGATGGTCTGAATCAGCCGCTCCAGGTCGAACTGGCCGTAGGTGACGCCGCACATGCGGCTGTCCCGCAGCAGGTAGTCCATGCGGTCCACGTCCAACTGGCTGGCGATCAGCTCCTTCAGGAACGGCCGCCCTTCCCAGGATCCGCTTATGAAAGAGGCAATTCGCGCCGGCCATGCCCGATTCCTGTCCGCCAGGATGTGGGAAACGCTGGAATCGGGGCTGGTGATGATGCGGGCCACCCACTCCTCATGCCTCACGCCGGTCACCTTCTCGAACAGGTGGGAGAACGGGCCGTGGCCGATGTCGTGCAGCAGGGCGGCCGCGCAGGCCATCGCCCGCTCATCTTCATCGATCTCCACCCCGTGCTCCACCAGGTGGCGCAGCACGCGGTCCATCAGATAGTAGACGCCCAGGGAGTGGGCGAACCGGGTGTGCTCCGCCCCGGGGTAGGAGATGAAGGAGGTGCCCAGCTGCCGGATGCGCCTGAGCCGCTGGAACTCCGGGCTCTGGATGAGCCGGAAGATGGTCTCGTCGTTCACCGCAATGTTGCCGTGGATGGGATCGCGGAAGATGTACTCCTTCACGGGTCTCCACCCCCTGACCGTACCGGACCGGCGTGAATCTACAATGTCAATATAACCGTTGTGTCGCCTGCGCCACAACTCAGAACCCCCGCGAACGCGGCCTCTTCGCACTCGAAACCAGGGAGAATGAAGATCGGGCCTGTGCAGCACCGCTGCACAGGCCCGTATGGAATGAGTCCCTACTTCTTCCCAGCCCTATGCTCCAGCGCCGCCTTGATGAAATCCCGGAACAGCGGGTGCGGCCGGTTCGGGCGGCTCTTGAACTCCGGATGGTACTGCACCCCGACGAACCAGGGGTGACCCTCCATCTCCATGACCTCCACCAGGTTCCCCTCCGGCCAGATGCCCACGGCCTTCAGGCCGACGGCCTCCAGCCGCTCCAGGTAGGCGTTGTTCACCTCGAAGCGGTGCCGGTGCCGCTCACGGATGAGCTCCGTGCCGTAGGCGGCGTGGGCCTTGGAGCCGGGCTTCAGCCGGCAGGGGTACGCCCCGAGCCGCATGGTGCCGCCGATGTCCGATACCTGCTTCTGATGCGCCATCAGGTCGATCACCGGCTCCTTGCAGTCCATCACGAACTCCGTGGAGTTGGCCTTCGAGAGCCCCAGCAGGTTCCGGGCCACCTCGATCACCACCGTCTGCATGCCCATGCAGATCCCGAAGAAGGGGATCCCCTTCTCCCGGGCGTACCGGACGGCGTTGATCTTCCCCTCAATCCCCCGGTAGCCGAAGCCGCCCGGCACCAGGATGCCGTCGGCATGGCCCAGGTAGGCCTCCAGCGTCTCCGGCGTGACGCCGTTCTCCAGCCGCTCCGAGTCCACCCAGTGGATGCGCACCCGGGCGTTGTTGTGGATGCCGGCGTGGTTCAGCGACTCCACCACCGAGAGGTAGGCGTCTTCCAGCGCCACGTACTTGCCCACCAGGGCGATCTCCACCTCGTGCTCGGGGTTCCGGGCCCGCTGCACCAGGGCCTTCCACTCGGCGAGGTCCGGGGTGCGGGGGTCGAGCCCCAGCCGCTGGCAGACGATCTCCGCCAGCCCCTCCGCCTCCATGGCCAGGGGCACCTCGTAGAGCGAGCCCAGGTCCATGTTGGGGATGACCGCCTCGGGCGGCACGTCGCAGAAGAGGGCGATCTTCTCCCGCAGCTCCTTGGAGAGCTCGCGGTCGGAGCGACAGACGATGACATCGGGCTGGATACCGATCGAGCGCAGCTCCCGCACCGAGTGCTGCGTCGGCTTGGTCTTCAGCTCGCCCGAGGCGCCGATGTACGGCACCAGGGTCACGTGGATGAAGACCACGTCGTCCTTTCTGGGCACCTCGTTCTTGAACTGACGGATGGCCTCCAGGAAGGGCTGTCCCTCGATGTCGCCCACCGTGCCGCCGATCTCCACCAGGACCACTTCGGCCTCGCTGTCCTCCGCCACCCGGCGGATGTGGGCCTTGATCTCGTTGGTGATGTGGGGGATCACCTGCACGGTGCCGCCCAGGTAGTCGCCCCGGCGCTCCTTGGCGATCACCGAGGAGTAGATCTTGCCGGTGGTAACGTTGTTTCCCTTGCCCAGGTTCACGTCCATGAACCGCTCGTAGTGGCCCAGGTCCAGGTCGCACTCGCCGCCGTCCTCGGTGACGAAGACCTCGCCGTGCTGGATGGGGCTCATCGTGCCCGGGTCCACATTCAAGTAAGGATCAAATTTAAGGGCGGTGACCCCATAGCCCCGGCTCTTGATGAGCCGGCCAAGGGACGCCGCCGTGATGCCTTTTCCGAGACCTGAGACCACGCCTCCGGTTATGAAGATGTACTTGGCCATTTTCCGTGCCCCTCCCTGGAAACTCGGCCGCTCCTGCTGCTGTGTGTAAATACTGGTCTATTCTAGCCAGCGACGCGATGGGTGTCAAGCGAAAAGGGGATACGCCGTATCCCCCTCCTGCCGCCCGGCGCTAGAGGTCGTCCTCGTCTTCCTCGTCCTCCAGCCCGTCTTCCAGATCCTCGTCCAGGGAGAACTCGTCGTCCAGTTCCTCCCCGAGATCCTCTTCTTCTTCTTCCCCAATATCGTCCAGCTCATGCTCCAGCCGGAGGGGCGCCCGGCTGACCCGGCCGGCGGTGCCGTCCGGCTTGATATGGACGACCCGGGCCGTCTTGGGCCGCCACTCCCTGAGCCCCCACTCGCCGCCCCCCTGGTGGATGAAGCGGGAATCGAGGTTGATTTCGGTGTGCATCTGCGCAATCAGGCGGCCCGGGTTCTCCTGGCTGATGGCCTTCACCTGCATGACTTCACTGATCAGTTCCTTGAAATGCATCGGCTTGCCGTGCTTCTTCAAAATGGTGAAGGCCAGATCGGTCACCGACATGTCAGGCTTCAAGTTCATAGGCGCTCCCATCCTATCTACACTCCCTGTGCGAAAGCCGAGGAGGACATTCGACTGACGCGCGCGTATTCCTGCTGCCCTACACATGGTACGAGCCGAAATTTACCCGCCGCGCGTCATTTCGTCAAGACCCTGCCAACCTATGCGCCGCGCCCGCCCGGCGACACACCGAAAGGAGAACGCCCCGAACCGCACGGCGCGTGCGGTCGGGGCCCATATCTCACCGCTCCTGGCGCTCCAGCAGCGACTGCACGATGAAGGCCGCCACCTGGCTGGGCAGGGTGCCGGGGCCGAAGCCGGCGTCGAAGCCCAGCTCCACCGCCAGCTCGTGCGTGATGCGCGGCCCGCCGGCGATCAAAAGCACCCGGTCCCGCATCCCCTCCGCCTCCAGCAGGTCCACCAGGCCGGTCATGTTGCTCAGGTGGACGTTCTTCTGCGTCACCACCTGGCTCACCAGGACCGCATCGGCCTCCACCTCCTGCGCCTTCGCCACCAGCGCCTCGTTGGGCACCTGGCTGCCCAGGTTCCAGACCCGGAACCCCTGGTAGCGCTCCAGGCCGTAGTCGCCCCGGTAGCCCTTCATGTTCAGGATGGCATCCAGCCCCACCGTGTGGGCGTCGGTGCCTGTGCAGGCCCCCACCACCCGCACCGGCCGGCCGATCTTCTCCGCCACCATCCGGTCGATCTCCTGCATCGACCAGGCCGGGGCGGAAACCTCGGGCACGTGGATCGCATCCAGGTCGACCCCCCGGGTCGCCCGGGCGTAGACGATGAAGAAGGTGTAGCCGCCGCCGAGATCGCGCATGGCCACCACCTGGGGGTTCTCCAGGTTCATCTTCAGGCAGAGCTGCCGGGCGGCCTCCCGCGCCACGCCGCCGATGGGCACCGGCAGGGTGAAGGAAAGCTGTACGGCGCCGTCTCCGGTGGTGTCGCCGTAGGGCAGGACCACGCGGCTCACCGCCCGCCGCCCCCTTTCAGGCACAGGTCGTAGAAGGGGTTCAGGTAGCCCGCATCCTTCTCCAGGACGCCGTCCAGCCCCTTGCCGCCGTCGGCCGGCCGCCGGATTCCGGCGAAGACCCCGTCGGCGATCGCCTGGAAGAGGCCGCGCGCTGCGATCTCCTCCAGGAGGCCCAGGGTGCGCGCCAGCACCTCGTTCGCGCGCCGCTCGATGCGCCCGCCGGGCACGATCTGGAACTCCTCCCGGAAGTGGCGGGCGTTGTTGAAGAGGTAGCGGGCGTTCTCGATGGCCAGGAACCGGTCGTGCAGGTAGGGGGTGTGGATCGCCTCGGTGAGGATGCCCACCAGGTGGATCTGCTGCCCCGTGGCCACGCTGGTCAGGTTGAAGAGGGCGTTCATCACGTGGCCGAAGAAGATGTCGCCGGTCATGTGCCGGGTGGGCGGCATGTACTTCAGCGGGGCGTTGGGGAAGCAGACCCGGCTGAGCAGGGCGTCGGCCATCTCGTAGAGCAGGCCGTCCTCCAGGCTCGGGTCCATCTCGAAGGCGTGACCCAGGCCGATCTGGCCGTCGGGCATGCCCGAGCGGTGCGCGAACTGCTCATTGATGAACTGCGAGGCCAGCACCGTGTGTGCCGCCTCATAGGCGTCGGCGGTGGTCAGGTAGTTGTCCTCGCCCGTGTTGATGATGATGCCGGCCTCGGCCTGGATCATCCGGGCGAAGTGCTGGTCGATGAGCGTGCGCTGCGGGTTGATGTCCCGGAACAGGATGCCGTACATCGAGTCTGAGAGCATCATGTCCAGCCGCTCCAGGGCCCCCAGCGCGGCGATTTCGGGCATGCAGAGGCCGCTGGCGTAGTTGGTGAGCCGCACGTAGCGGCCCAGCTCCTCGCTCACCTCGTCCAGAGCCCGGCGCATGATGCGGAAGTTCTCCTGGGTGGCGTAGGTGCCGGCGAAGCCCTCGGTGGTCGCGCCCTCGGGTACATAGTCCAGGAGCGACTGGGCCGTGGAGCGGATGACGGCGATGACGTCCGCCCCCTGCCGGGCGGCGTTCTGGGCCTGCACCACGTCCTCGTAGATGTTGCCCGTCGCCACGATCAGGTAGAGCCAGGGCGCGGGCCGCTCGCCGTACCGGTTGATCAGCGCATCCCGGGCCCGCCGGTTCTCCCGGATGCGGTCCACCGCCCCGCGGGCGAGCCGCTCTGCCCCGGCCCGAATCTCCGCCTCCGGCAGAAGCGGCAGCCGCATCAGGTCCAGGTCGCCGGCGGCCACCGCCTCGGCCACCTGCTGCGGCGTCCGGCCGGTCTGCGCACAGGCGTTGGCCATCCAGAAGGCCGCGCCGCGGGCGAGGCCGCCGCCGTCCTGCAGGGCCTCCACCACCAGGTTGGCCAGGGGCACCTCATCCGGCCCCTTCCCCTCCACGCCGAACAGCCGCACCACCGCCCGCTCGATGGCCGTGGTGGTGTGCCGTTCGATGAAGGGCTGCACCTGGTCCACAATGCGGCCCGCGAGCTCCCGCGCCCGCGCCACCCGTGCCGGGTCGATGTTCAGCGTCAGTGACAAGGGCGTATCCCTCCGCTTTCAGTTCAAAAATTGTGTGCGATGCCGGCCACCAGGTCCGCCACGGGCCGCGCGGCCACCTCCGCCACCCGGGCGCAGAAGGCCGCGGCATCGTAGCCGGGCCCCACCGGGGAGTAGGCGTTGGTGGTCACTGCGGCCACCTCCACCCGCCGCTCCACCCAGACCTGCCCGCCCTGCCGCCGCCACCGGCGCCAGGTGTTGCGCTCCGCCAGCACGTGCGTCGGGTCCGGTACCAGGACGGGCACCCGCCCCAGCCGCCGGGCCAGCAGCGCCTTCAGCAGCCCGTCGGTAAGCGCCCCGGTGAGGCAGAGCACGGTGCCCGGGGGCGCGCCCGCGGCAGCCTCCGCCACCCGGTCCGGATCGGCCAGGCCGCTGGCCACCGGCACGGCGACCGGCGGCCCGTCAGGCGGCAGCAGGCAGACCGGCGGGCGGTCCCCGCCGGCCCGCTCGCGCCGCGCCGGCCACTCCGGGGGCGCCCCCAGCCGGTCGATCCGCTCCAGCCAGTCCGGCGGGGCTGCAGGCAGATCGAAGATCTCCAGCAGGTGGCGTACCTGCGCGACGGTGGCCTCCATGGAGGCCGAGTACGCCGCGCCGGCGGCCAGCACCGCCAGTCCCGTCACCGCCGGGGCGGCCGCCGCCCGCCGGTCAAACGAGCCATCCACCAGGCAGAGCGCGGCCCCCGCGCCCTCCAGTTCGTCAAGGAGCGCCGCGATCCGGGCCGCCGAGCCCGGGCCCACCAGCAGCGCCTGCCCGGGCCGCTCCACCCGGCCGATCACCACCGGGCCCAGAGGCGTACTCACGCCCGTCTCCCG
Organism: Symbiobacterium turbinis; assembly: GCF_055383075.1. Taxonomy (NCBI): domain Bacteria; kingdom Bacillati; phylum Bacillota; class Clostridia; order Eubacteriales; family Symbiobacteriaceae; genus Symbiobacterium; species Symbiobacterium turbinis. The sequence goes on along the minus strand of NZ_AP042433.1, from coordinate 2,963,292 downwards.
CAGCACCGCCACCCGGGCCCGGTCCTCGCTGCGGTCTCCGCCCGCCTCGCCGCCGCTGGCCAGGTGCTCTTCTCCCCCCGGCTCCAGCGCCGCGGCAGCCGTGGCCACCAGGGCCCCTTCCGGGACCCAGATGCGCGGCTTGGGCAGCTCGGTCACCGCGTCGATCGCCTCGCCGTCCCGGCCGGTGGAGAGCAGCCCGAGGGGCGCCCCCTCTGCCGCGGCGGCCCGGATCAGCCGGTTCAAGGCGACCGTCTTGCCGGCGTTCTTCGAGAGCCCCAGCAGGCTGACGCGGCCCTGGTCCCGGCCGCGGAGCACGGCCCGCAGCAGGCGCAGAGCGAGCTCATCGGCCATGGCCCGCTCATCGGTCAGGGTCCGCTCATCTGTCAGCGTCCGCTCATCTGTCAGCGTCCGCTCATCCGACACGGCCCGGCCATCAGTCATCGCCGGCCTCACGCCCCGCCGTCTCCAGCTGCGCCAACTGCTCCGGTGTGATCAGCGGCGCCTGCCGGCCCAGCCGGGTGACGCCGGCGGGCAGTTCCACCTCGCCGGCCCGCCGCTTGACTGCCCAAAGTTCGGCAGCCGGGCCGATCTTGATCTCGCTGTGGTCGGTGCCGCAGAGGGTGCACTTGTCGTCCACCACGTGGTCCTCGGGCGTTCCCTCGTGGTAGATGCTGATCTTCCCCTCGAAGTTGCGCAGGATCACCCGGCCGTCGGACTGGGAGATCAGGTACTGCGGCATCACCGGGATCTTGCCGCCGCCGCCCGGGGCGTCCACCACGAACGTGGGCACGGCGTAGCCCGAGGTGTGGCCCCGCAGGGCCTCGATGATGGCCAGCCCCTTCGAGACGCTGGTGCGGAAGTGGCTCAGCCCCTCGGAGAGGTCGCAGTTGTAGATATAGTAGGGCCGGCAGCGCACCTTCACGAGCTCGTGCACCAGGCGGCGCATGATGACCGCGCAATCGTTGATGCCCTTCAGGAGCACCGACTGGTTCCCCGTGGGGATGCCGGCGTCGGCCAGCCGCTCCATTGCCTCCCGCGCCTTGGGGTGCAGGATCTCGAAGGGGTGGTTGAAGTGGGTGTTGAGCCAGATGGGATGGTACTTCCGGAGCATGTTCACCAGTTCGGGGGTGATGCGCTGCGGCAGCACCACCGGCATGCGGGTGCCGATGCGGATGATCTCCACGTGCGGGATCGCCCGCAGGTTCTTGATGACGTACTCCAGCCGCCGGTCGGGCACCGCCAGCGGATCGCCGCCCGAGATCAGCACGTCCCGGACCTCCGGGCGCTCCCGGATGTAGGCGATCGCCCGGTCGAGCATGGCCGTGGACATGGCCTCCTGGTCCCCCACGATGCGCCGCCGGGTGCAGTGCCGGCAGTAGAGCGAGCACTCATGGGTGATGAGGAACAGCACCCGGTCGGGGTACCGGTGCGTGAGCCCCGGCACCGGCGAGTCGACATCCTCATGCAGCGGATCGCCCATCTCGTAATCGGCCCAGGCGAGCTCGGCGTACTTGGGCACCGCCTGTAGCCGCATGGGGCAGTTGGGATCGTCCGGGTCGATGAGGGTGGCGTAGTGGGGCGTGATGCCCAGCCGGAAGAGGTGCTCGGAGTCGCGGATCGCGGCCTCCTCCTCCTCCGTCAGGTTCACCACCTGCTTCAGCTGCTCCAGGTTGGTGATGCGGTGACTTACCTGCCAGCGCCAGTCGTTCCACTGCTCCTCGGTCGCATCTTTCCAGAGCGGGATCTCCCGCCAGTCGCGCGGCTTGCTCAGCATGCGCTGTCCCTCCCATTCTCGGTCGCTCTCGGTCGCTGCCGCCGGCCCGCGGCCCCCCACCGCGGGCGGCGTGGTTCTCCGCTCGGGCGTGCCCGTTCACGCGAGCCCCGTTCAGGCGTACACTTCCTCGAATAAGGCCCGAAGCTCGGGGCTCTCCCGGAGCAGGTCGAGCGTGAGCTCGGCGTGGCCGGGGTAGTAGCCGTTGCCGATGAGCATCTCCACCTGGCTGCCCACCCCCTCCGCCCCCAGGGCGGCGGCGGTGAACGAGGTGGCCATGCTGAAGAAGTAGATCATGCCCGTGGGCTTGGTGGCCAGGATGGCCCCCAGCTCGGCGCCGGGCAGGTTGACCAGCGAGAGCGTGAGGTCCACCTTCTCCCCCACGGCCCGCATCACGCCGAGGGCGTCGCGGGCGTCGCCCTGGATGTACCGGTGCGCGGCCCCCAGCCGCCGCGCCCGGGCCAGGCTCTCGTCGCTGTAGTCGAAGCAGATCACCTCGGCGGCGCCGGCCCGCCGGGCGGCGTAGGAGCAGAGCAGGCCGCTCTTGCCGCCCCCGCCCAGGATCAGCACCCGGGAGCCGGGCTTCACCAGCCGGGCGGTCTGGGCCGGCGCACCGCACACATCCAGCGCCGCGAGGGCCAGGTTGTCGGGGATGTCCTCCGGCAGCTTGGCGTAGATGCCGCTCTCGAAGAGAATCGCCGTGCCGGTCACCTCCACCTGGTCCGCCTCGGGCAGGACCCGGTGGATGGCCTCGATGCGCAACGGCGTGAGGCTCAGGCTCACCAGCGTGGCGATGCGGTCGCCGGGCCTGGCGTCCGCCTGCAGGGCCGGGCCCACCTCCCGCACGGTGCCGATGAGCATCCCGCCCGAGCCGGTGACGGGGTTGTGCATCTTCCCCCGCTCGTCGACGATCTTTCGGATCGCCGCGGCAATGCGGTCGGGGTCGCCCCCCGCCTCCTCGCTGATCTGCCGGAACGAGGCCGAGTCGATGTTGAGCCGCTCCACGTCGATGAGGATCTCGTTGTCGTAGATGGCCGGATCGTTGTTCACCCGCCAGGCCGGCTGGGGCAGGCTTCCGGCGGGCTCCAGCACCCGGTGCGTGCCGTATGGACAGCCCAAGGCCATGATTGACATCACTCCCGCCGCGAGGGAGTTGCAAGAATCGTGCCACCCATTCGGCGGGCAAAACGGGGCCCTTTGGTGCCAAAAATTCAGCAACAAGGGCCCCTGCCCAGATGGAGGTGCCGAAAACCTGGCGGTCTTGCCGCGTGTGCCCGCGTCTACCTGCGTCTGCCTGCGTGCGCCCGCGTCTGCCCGCGTTTGCGCCCGTTCTGCCCCGGGTCTGCCCCGGGTCTGTCCCGACCAACCCGGCCGCCCTTGCCACCCGGCCGTTTGAGGAATAGTCTGGTAGAGAGGCACAAAACGCTGCCGGAGAGGAAGATCAAGATGGACATGCCCCGCACCACCCGGGCCCTGCTGCAGGCCGCCCTGGACCTCGTTTCTCCTGCCCGCCACGGTGCAGGTATCTGCCACGATGCTGCGGACCCAGGCAGCGCAGGCGCCTGCCTCGATGTGGCCGGCGCAGGCGGCGCCGTCGCCCTGGCACTGGGGTGCAGCTATCTGCATGACCACCTGACGGCCTGCCGCGCTGCGGCTGCGGCCGGGGTGATGGACGTCCACCATGCCGACCGGCTGCCTCCCGGGCCCTTCCGGTTCATCTTCCTGGACGCCGCCGGGCTCGACCCGGCGCTCACCCGGGAGTTCGCCGCCCAGGCGGCCGAGCGGTTGGAACCTGGCGGGATGCTGTTCACCTCAGCCCGCCACATCGACGTGGCCCCCTGGTTCGGCCAGCTCTCCATGCAGAGCGGCGTGCTGCTGGCCTGCCAGCCCCGCGCCGGCGGTTGGGCGCCGCAGCGGTACACCTACGACGTGACCATGGGCGGGCAGACCCTGACGCTGCAGTCGGAACCCGGCGTCTTCTCGCCGCGCGGTCTGGATCCGGGAACAGCCCAGCTCCTTCTGGCACTGGCAAAACACATGGCGGAGCGGAGGGCCGGGTTGGACGAGCGCGGGGCCGTCCTGCACTTCCTGGACCTGGGCTGCGGTGCGGGCGTGGTCAGCCTCGTCGCGTCGGCGGTATGGGGGTGCCAGGTGACCGCCGTGGACGTAAGCGCACGGGCCCTCAGGCTGACCCGGCAGAACGCGCCGTCCGCGGAGGTGCTGGCCAGCGACGGCTTCTCGGCGCTGCAGGGCCGCACCTTCGACCTTGTCGCTTCCAACCCGCCGTACCACACCGACTTCGCCGTCGCCAGGCGCTTCATCGAGGACGCCCACCGCCACCTGGCGCCGGGCGGGTGGCTCTACCTGGTGGTGCGGCGCGCCGACTGGTACGTGGCGAAGACCCGGGCAGTGTTCGGCGGCTGCCGGGTGGCCGAACAGGAGGGCTATGTGCTGATCGCCGCCGAGAAGCGGGCCGATCGGCGTGCCCCCGCAAGACCCGCGCGGCCCACCACGCGCAAGCACGCCCGGCGGGTGGCCGCCAGCGCCCGTCGAAAGCGCAGGTAGACGAGATGAAACACCCCCGGGCCCGCTGCGCAGGCTCAGGGGTGTTTCGCTTCTTCGGGCCGCTTCAGGCCCAGCACCTTCATGCGGTATTGCAGCGTCTGCCGGGGCATCCCCAGCATGCGGGCCGCCCGGCTCAGGTTCCAGCCCGCCTCCTCCAGGGCCTGCTGGACCGCCGCCCGCTCCAGGTGGGCCAGGCTCCGGCGGAGCTGCCGCGGCCCGGGTCTCGCGGCCCTTTGCAAGGCCGCGGCCGCAGAGGTCACGGCTCCGGCCGCATCCGCATCCGCCTCCACAGCCGCTTCCGCCTGGGCCGCCGCCCGCTGCAGCGGGGCCGGCAGGTCGCTCAGCAGGATCTCAGGCCCGCTGGCCATCTGCAGAGCCGCCTCGATGGCGTGCTCCAGCTCCCGTACGTTGCCCGGCCAGCTGTGCCACTGGAAGAACGCCTCCACCTCAGGGCTGAGGGGCCGCTCCGGCAGCCCCAGCCGCTCGCTGTGCTTCGCCAGGAAGTGGCGGGTGAGGATCGGGATGTCGGAGGCCCGCCGGCGCAGCGGCGGCAGCTCCAGGGCGACGACGGCGATGCGGTAGTACAGGTCGCGCCTGAGCTGCCCGCTCGCCACGGCAGCCGCCGGCTCCTCGTTGGTGGAGGCGATGATTCGCACGTCCACCTGCCGCTCGGTGGGCTCGCCCACCCGGCGGATTCGCCCGTCCTGCAGCACCCTGAGCAGTTTGGCCTGGAGCTCCGGCTGCATGGAGTTGATCTCGTCCAGGTAGAGCGTGCCGCCGTCGGCCAGCTCGAACAGCCCCGGCCGGTCCTCGGCGCCGGTGAAGGATCCCCTGGCCGTGCCGAACAGCAGCGATTCCAGCAGCCCCTCGGGCAGGGCGGCGCAGTTCTGCGCCACCAGCGGCCGGTTCCGGCGGGGGCTGGCCGCGTGGATGGCGTGCACCAGCAGCTCCTTCCCCGTGCCGGTCTCGCCATACACCAGCACCGGCGAGTCGGTGGCGGCCGCCCGCAGGGCCTGCTCCTTGATCCGCTGCATCGCGGGGTGCTCGCCCACCAGGTCGTCGACGGTGTACCGCGCGCCCCCCACCGGGGCGCCCCTGCGCGGCCGGGGGCGCAGCAGCGCCGCCTGCAGGCCCGCCACCCGCTCGGAGAGCTCGCGCACCTGGGTGACGTCCTTCGAGACCTCGATGGCCCCCACCAGCTTGCCCTCGTGGAAGATGGGCAGGGTCGAGTTGACCGTTGTCACCCGCTGCCCCTTGTAGTTGGTGAAGGTCTGCTCGTGGGCGGGAATGGGCTTTCCGGTGGCCAGCACCTTCAGCAGGGTGGAAGTGGTCGGCGTCAGCGAAGGGAAGACCTCCAGCAGGTGCCGGCCGATGACCTCCTCGGGGGAGAGGCCGTCGTTCTGCCCGGCCTGCCGGTTGTACAGCACCGTCACCCCTTCGCTGTCCACGACGTGAATGCCCTCGTCGATCACCGACATGAGGGCCTTCAGCAGCCGCTTCTGATCGATCACGCCACTCCCTCCTGCGCAAGCGCCTGGCCTACAGATCGGCCGCCTCCTCGGCCTCTCCGGACTCCGCCTCAGGATCCGCCGCTTCCACCGTGGCGGCCGATTCAGTCGCCGCCGGCCCGCACACCGCCTGCCGCAGCGCGGCCAGCCGCTGCCGGATGGCCGGGATCATCTGCTCGGCGGCCTCGCGCCCCCGCGCGACGATCTCGCCCACGTGGTCCAGCTCGATCGGGTTGAACTCCTGCAGGTCGGGGCGAATGAGGATATCGGCCGCGGCCGCCGCCTGGCGGATCAGGGGCCGCTGCACCAGGGCCAGGCTGCTCATCATGATATGTAACAGGTTGCGGGGCCGCTGGGCGGCGACCGGCTCCTGGGACAGCTCCACGCCAATGACCAGATCGGCCCCCATGCGCCGCACGGCCGGGGCCGGAACCGGCTGGGTCAGCCCGCCGTCCACCAGGGTGTGGTCGCCCATGCGCACCGGCAGGAAGATGCCCGGATAGGCGCAGCTCGCCCGCACGGCGGTGGTGACGCGCCCTTCCCGGATCAGCACCGGCCGCCCGTCCAGCAGGTCGGTGGCCAGCGCGGCGAAGGGCAGGCGCAGGTCAGAGAAGTCCAGGTCGCCCATCCGCTCCACGAAGAAGCGCTCCAGCCCGCTGGTGTCCAGGAGACCGTCCCTTCTGAGGCGCAGCCGGACCAGGGAGCGCCAGTTCATCTCCGCCGCCAGCCGCTCCAGGTCCCAGGGGTCGCAGCCCGCCGCGTAGAGGGCCCCGACCAGGCTGCCCGCGGAGGTGCCCGCCACCAGGTCGATGGGGATCTGGTGCGCCACCAGGGCCTGGAGCACACCGATGTGCGCCATGCCCCGGGCGAATCCGCCCCCCAGGGCCAGCCCCACTTTCGGTGCAGATGGCATCCGTCTATCACCTCACTTCGTCGGCAAACCGCCGAACTCCTACGGTTCGGCGGCAATCAGGTTCACCTTTCAGACTATGCAGGCGGCAGGGAGCCGGATCCTCCCTGCCGCCTGGAATGCCGCTTTCAGTTGGTGAAGGTCGCCATGAGGGACGGGAAGGTGCCTCCATCTTCCCGCGGAAGCTCCGGCAGGGTCAGGCTGATCTCCTCGCCGGCCGGCACCGGCTCGCAGTACAGCTCGAAGCGAATCTCACCCCGCCGCTGATCGGCCGTGAGCGACTGGCAGGTGAGCGGCCCGGCCTGCGTGCTGACCGCAGGCACCAGGGCCTCCTGCTCCTCGGGCAGGACGAGCCCCTCCCCCTGCAGCGTGTAGCCGATCCGGGTGGCAGATTCGCCGGTCGCCACAGACGTGATGGTAAGGCTCAGGCCGCCCTCCGATTCGGTCACCTGCAGCTTCACGGAGCGGCTGGGCCGGAAAAGGGCGGCGGTCATATGCTGCTGCGGGTTCAGGTGAATCTCGAGGTCGGGCTCGAGCAGCTGGGCCGCCAGCGCCCCGAGGACGGGCACCGAAGCGAGCTGCTGCGCATACTGCGGCTGGGTGGACAGGGCGAACAGGAGCACGGCAGCCACTGCGGCCACAGATGCGGCCGCGATCCCCAGGCGGCGCCAGGCGGAGCGGCGGCCCTCGCCCCTGAGGCTCAGCTGGATTCGCTCCGCGACCTCAGGCGGGCATACCCCCTGGTTCACCCACTCCTTCAGCCCCTGTGAAAGCTTGTCGCTGATATCCTTCATCGCGTCGGCCTCCTCTGAGCAGGCCTCGCACTGCATCAGATGTGCCTCGATGGCGGCGCGCTCCTGCGGTGAGAGCGTACCGTGAAGATACGCGATCAGCTCCGTTTGGATCTGCTCACACTGCATCGACACCGCGCCCCTCCTTTCGTTCCTCGAGAGCGTTCAGGCGGCTGCGCAGCAGTTTCATGGCCGTGTGCAGCCGGGACTTCACCGTGCCCAGCGGAATGTCGAGCGCCGAGGCGATCTCGTCCAGCTGCATGTCGTTGAGGAAGCGCAGCACGACCACGGCCCGGTAGCGCTCGTCCAGGCTGCGCACCGCGTCCCACACGTCGCCGTCCAGCGGCAGGTCGATCTCGGTGACGGGGTGCGAGGCCAGGTCCTCTGGCTTCTCCACAGGAATGACCCGCATGCGCTTGCGCAGGATCTGTGTACAGGTGTTCACGAGAATGCGCCGCATCCAGGACGGAAACGCCACGTCGCCGCCCCGGAGCTGGCCAAAGGCGCGGTAAGCGCGGATGGTGGCTTCCTGCAGGGCGTCGGCGGCATCGGCTTCGTTGCCGAGAATCGCCCAGGCGGTGCGGTAGAGTCTTCCCTGCTCGGGCCGGTACAGTGCAAAGAAGCGCTCCTCCATGGTCACAGTGGTATCCCTCCTTCTCGGCGCCCCCTTCCGCCGAACGCCTCTCAAAATGAAGAGCGCGTTACACGGGAAAAAGGTTCGGCAGGCGATGCACACTACATAGCGAATCAGGTCAACTGGGCGCCGCACCGGGCGGCGAATCCAGAGACTCGACGCACCGGGCTGCGAATCCGAGGACTCAGGCGCTACCCCAGGCGACGAATCAGACAGACGAGGTGATTCGGTATGAAGGAAGCACTGGTACGCTGGACAGGTGGAATGGCTTTCGAGGCCCAGACGGGCTCCGGTCACACGGTACTCATGGACGCGCGGCGCGAGGTCGGCGGCGAGGACAAGGGCCCCCGGCCCACCGAGCTCCTGCTGGCCGCGCTGGGGGGCTGCACCGGCATCGATGTGGTCTCGATCCTGAACAAGATGCGGGTGGACTTCGACCGGGTGGAGGTCGCCGTGGAGGCCCACGAGCGGGAGGAGCATCCGCGCTACTTCGAGCGGTTCGAGATGGTCTACCGGGTCTTCGGCGCGGATGTACCCGCCGACAAGGTGAAGCGGGCGGTGGAGCTTTCGGAGACGCGCTACTGCTCCGTGGCCGGCCTCTTCCGCCACGGTGCGGAGATCACCTACCGCATCGAGATCAACGGAGAACCCGTGGAGTAACATGAGAAAGGAGCCCGGACACCTGCTGCGGGCTCCTTTTATTGTAACATAGTGACAGGTCGCCGCGTGCACAAGTGCACGGGTGCGCCCGGATTGGGCGGCGCAGCCATGCTCTCTGTTCGGCTTCAGTGTGGGCGGCCCAGCCGTCCCCCCCAGAACTCCCGGGGCGTCTACATCCGCTCGGGCGCCGAGACCCCCAGAATCCCCAGGGCGTTGGCGAGCACGGTGCGGGTGCAGTCCACCAGCAGCAGCCGGGCCCGGGTGAGCGGCAGGTCGTCGCTCACCACCCGGCAGCGGGTGTAGAACTGGTGGAAGAGGGTGGCCAGTTCGTTCAGGTACCGGGTGATGCGGTGCACCTCGCGGGCGTCCGCCGCGCCGATGATCTCCTCGGGAAACTCGGCCAGCTTGCGCATGAGCTCGACCTCGGACTCGTCGGCCAGCAGCGCCATATCGACGTCGGCCGCAGCCGGCACCTCCAGCCCCTGCTCCTGCGCCTGGCGCAGGATGGAGCAGATGCGGGCATGGGCGTACTGAATGTAAAACACCGGGTTGTCGCTGGACTTCAGGTTGGCCAGGTCGAGGTCGAAGTCCATGTGCGTATCCAGGCTGCGCATCAGGAAGAAGTAGCGGGCGGCGTCCACCGAGACCTGCTCCAGCAGGTCCTCCATGGTGACGTAGTTGCCCTTGCGCTTCGACATGCGGAACTCCTGGCCGTCCTTGAAGAGCCGGACGATCTGGGTGAACAGGATCTCCAGCGAATCCCGGGGATGGCCCAGACACTCCACCATCGCCTTCATGCGGCCCTGATAGCCGTGGTGGTCCTGGCCGAGGATGTCGATGAGGGTGGTGTAGCCCCGGTCGTACTTATCCTTGTGGTAGCAGGCGTCGGCGGCGAAGTAGGTGTATTCGCCATCGGACTTGACCAGCACCCGGTCCTTGTCGTCGCCGTACTTGGTGGTGCGCATCCAGACGGCGCCGTCCTTCTCGTAGGCCTCGCCCTTCTCCAGCAGCCACTGCACCAGCCTGGCCGGGGCGCCGGCCTCCCGGAGGGAGCGCTCGCTGAACCAGCGGTCGAACTCAACGCCGTAGCTGCGCAGCACCTCCTCCTGGCCCTTGCGGAAGTACTCAGGCGCCCAGACCTCCAGGAAGGCGAGCCGCTCCTCCTCAGGCTTCTCCAGGAAGTCGGGGTGCTCTTCCAGCAGGGCGCGGGCGCACTCGATCACGTCCTCGCCGGGGTAGTAGCCCTCGGGAATCTCGATGGTCGCGCCGCGCAACTCCTGCGCCCGCAGGTCGACGGTGCGGGCCAGGATCTTCACCTGGTTGCCGGCGTCGTTCACGTAGAACTCGGTGTGGCACTCGTAGCCGGCCCAGTTGAGCAGCCGGCCGAGGGCCGAGCCGAAAGCGCCGGCCCGGGCCTGCACCAGCACCATGGGGCCGGTGGGGTTGGCGCTGACGTACTCCAGCAGGATCCGCTGCTTCTGGCCGTGGTCGCTCTTGCCGTAGTCGGCCCCCTCGGCCTGAATCGCCGGCAGCACCTGGTGCACCCAGCCGTGGCGCAGGCGCAGGTTGATGAAGCCGGGGCCGGCGATCTCCACCGCTTCGATCCACGTGCCGTCCGTCTGCAGGTGATCCACGATCGCCTGGGCGATGACCCGCGGGGCCTTCTTCTCCTGCCGGGCCATCACCATGGCGAGGTTGGTGGCAAAGTCACCGTGAGCCTTGTCCTTCGGGCTCTCCAGCATGATGTCTGGGGCCGGACCGACCAGCACGCCCGCCGCCACCGCCCGTGCGACCGCATCCGCCAGGGCCTGGCGGATCTCGCTCTTGATCTGCTCTACAATACGCATGTCCGTCCGCCCTCCTATGAGTTGAACGAAGAAGTGCGCTATGGCCTTGAGCCTGGCGCCGCCGCCGCCTCAGATGACGCGCCTGCGCTATCCGAAGGCCAGAATCGCCTCGCGAATCAGCTTGGCCGCCAGCACCGGCGTCCGGTCGGTCTGGTCCAGCCCGGGCGCCACCTCCACCACGTCGAGCCCCACCACGTTGAGGCCGCGCATGGCGAGCACGGCGTCGATCATCTCGCGGCTGGTGATGCCGCCGGGCTCGGGCGTGCCGGTGCCGGGCGCGAAGGCCGGGTCCATCACGTCGATGTCGATGGTGACGTAGACCGGCCGGTCTCCCAGCGTCGGGATGACCTGCCGCAGCGGCTCCAGCACCTCGTGGGGAAACAGGTGGCACCGGCTCATGCCGAACTCGTACTCCTCCTGCGTGCCGCTGCGGATGCCGAACTGGTAGAGGTTGCGCGCCGGCAAGAAGTCGAGGCAGCGCCGCATGACCGTCGCGTGGCTGAGGGGGTTGCCCAGGTAATCCTCGCGCAGGTCGGCATGGGCATCGAACTGCAGCAGCACCAGGTCATCGCCGTACTTCTCGTGGGCGGCCCTCACCACCGGCAGCGTGACCAGGTGCTCGCCGCCCATCATCAGGGAGAGTTTGTCGTCGGCGAAGAGCCGGCGGGCCACCTCCTCGGCGCGGCGCAGCGTCTCCTGCACATCGCCGAAGACCACGGCCACATCGCCCAGGTCGAAGAAACTCTTCTCGGTGAGGCTCATGCGGGAGTGATAGCTGAACTCCTCCAGCCCGTATGACGCCTCCCGGATGCGCCCCGGGCCGAACCGGGTCCCGGGGCGGTACGACGTGGTGAAGTCCTGACCGATGCCCCAGAGCACCGTCCGGGCCGATGCGTAGTCGTCTGACGAGGCCATGAAGTCGGCAAGCCGCTCGATGTGCGGAAAGCCGGGCAAGTTGCGCCCGCTCACGGCTGCGCCTCCCCTTCCTGCCTGGCCTCCTGTTCGGCCTCCTGCTCCTCGGCCTCCTCCAGCAGCCTGGCCACGAAGGCCGGAAGCTGGAACGCGGCGTGGTGCACCTCAGGGGTGTAGTACTTCAGGTCGCCCAGCTCGGCGATGCGCTCCTCGGGCTCGGCCAGCAGCGGATCGTACTTCTTCGACCCCACCGTGAACGACCAGAGCCCGGTCGGGTACGTGGGCACCGCGCAGAGGTACAGCCGTGTGATGGGGAAGGACTTCCGGATGCCCCGGTAGGCCCGCTGGATCACCGATGCGTTCACCCAGGGCGACTCAGTCTGGGCGACCAAGATGCCGTCGCCGGTGAGGCAGCGGTAGACGCTGGCGTAGAAGTTGGCCGTGAATAGGCCCTCGCCGGGCCCGATCGGCTCGGAAGAGTCGATGATGACCACGTCGTACTCCGCCTCGTGCTGCTGCACCCACTGAATGCCGTCGGCCACGTGTACGTGCACCTTCGGGTTCCCCGAGAGCGCCACCGAGATCTGCGGGAAGTACTCCTTGCAGCACTCGATGACGCGCCCGTCGATCTCGACCAGGTCGACGTGTTCGACCCCCGGGTGGCGCACCACCTCGCGGGCCATGCCGCCGTCGCCGCCGCCGATGATGAGCACCCGCTTCGGATCGGGATGGGTGAGCATCGGCACGTGCGCGCCCATCTCGTGGTAGACGAACTCGTCACGATCGCAGGTCTGAAAGAAACCGTCCAGGGCCATGAGGCGCCCCCACTGCGGGGTCTCCACGATGATCAGTTCCTGGTACGGGGTCTTCTCGTGGTGCAGGACCCTGGTGGCGCGGACGGAGAGCCGCATATCCTCCGTCTGATTCTCAGTCAGGAAGAGTTCCACGGGACCATGGCTCCTTTCCAGCGCACAGAACGAGGTAAAGTACCGTCAAATTATAGCACAAGCCCCTGTGGGCAGCAAAAGCAAAACAAGACCCAGCCGCAGAGGCTGGGTCCTGATGATGCTGGCGGAGAGGGTGGGATTCGAACCCACGGTAGACACAAGGCCTACTACGGTTTTCGAGACCGTCGCCTTCAACCGCTCGGCCACCTCTCCGTATGGCGCAGGGGTTGTGAGCTGTGTGTCGTGGGCTGTGGGAAATGGTGAATCGGAAAACAGTTTCGCCCACCGGCGACGCGCGGCGCACGAAGGCCGGCAGGCAAGAGGTTGGAGCTGGTGGCCGGACTCGAACCGGCGACCTGCTGATTACGAATCAGCTGCTCTACCGGCTGAGCTACACCAGCGAGCAAAAAGTGGTGCGAGGGCCGGGATTCGAACCCGGGACCTCACGGTTATCAGCCGTGTGCTCTGGCCAACTGAGCTACCCTCGCATTTGGTGCAGATGGGGAGACTCGAACTCCCACCGGGAGTGGTTACCCGACACGGTCCTGAGCCGTGCGCGTCTGCCAATTCCGCCACATCTGCGGGTCTGGCGGAGGCGACGGGATTCGAACCCGCGATCTCGGCCGTGACAGGGCCGCATGTTAGGCCTCTACACCACGCCTCCGCATAAATTCAGGGCGCCTCAGGCGGCAACGGGAATGCCGACCTGCAGGCGCCAATATGACGCCTTGGTGCGCGGTAGAGGATTCGAACCTCTGACCTCATGAACGTCAATCATGCGCTCTCCCAACTGAGCTAACCGCGCATCTTGCTGCGGCGGCCTGTGGAACCGCCGCCTGGTGGAGCTAAGGGGAGTCGAACCCCTGACCTCTTGAATGCCATTCAAGCGCTCTCCCAACTGAGCTATAGCCCCAAAACACTGGAGCGGGTTACGAGACTCGAACTCGCGACCTCCACCTTGGCAAGGTGGCGCTCTACCAACTGAGCTAAACCCGCAGAATCTGGTGGGGAGAGGTGGATTCGAACCACCGAAGCGTTACGCAACTGATTTACAGTCAGCCCCCTTTGACCACTTGGGTATCTCCCCGCCAGTGGTGGCCCAGGCCGGAATCGAACCGGCGACACCGCGATTTTCAGTCGCGTGCTCTACCAACTGAGCTACCGGGCCGTATGAGCTGTGAGTTGTGGGCCATGAGCGGTGGGCGGTTGAGAGTAGTGAGTGGTGTGTCGTGGCTGGTAGGTGGTTGGTTGGCTGCTGGTGATGGGCGATTTTGCGCTGTCGGCAGTTCTGGGTTGGATAGATGAGTGCCGGGCGGCGCGTGCACGGGTCGCCCGGCACCTCAGACGCTCTGGTAGCGGTGGCTGGATTCGAACCAGCGACACTGCGGGTATGAACCGCATGCTCTAACCAGCTGAGCTACACCGCCATGAGACTGGAGCGGGTTACGAGACTCGAACTCGCGACCTCCACCTTGGCAAGGTGGCGCTCTACCAACTGAGCTAAACCCGCAGGATGGCTCCGGCAGTAGGATTCGAACCTACAACCCTCCGGTTAACAGCCGGATGCTCTACCGTTGAGCTATGCCGGAATGAGGTGCCGGCACGTCTGGTTGGGGATCCTGGATTCGAACCAGGACTACCTGATCCAGAGTCAGGCGGGCTACCGTTACCCCAATCCCCAGCAAGTTCGACGCGCGACCCCGGCAGCAGAATCACCGGGGCCGCTTGTCGTTAAACTAGTTTGGGCAGCGACCTATTCTCCCCCTTGCGGAGTACCTTCGGCCCTGGAGGGCTTAACTTCCGTGTTCGGTATGGGAACGGGTGATCCCCTCCGGTATCGCCACCCAAAAACGCTGAGGTCTTACCCTCAAAACTGTACAGTGAGGCGTCTGCAGGGGGCGCAGCCCCCGAAGACGCCCGGCGCCAGCAGGTGCTGCGCAGCAGCACCCCTGTATACGCCGACATGCTTTGCGAAATCAAGCCCTCGGCCGATTAGTACCGGTCTGCTCCACGACTTACGCCGCTTCCACTCCCGGCCTATCTACCTGGTCATCTTCCAGGGGCCTTACTCCCTTCACGGGATGGGAGATCTCATCTTCGGGTCGGCTTCGCACTTAGATGCTTTCAGCGCTTATCCGTTCCGGCCTTGGCTACCCAGCGGTGCCCCTGGCGGGACAACTGGTACACCAGCGGGCCGTCCACCCCGGTCCTCTCGTACTAGGGGCAGATCCCGTCAAATCTCCTGCGCCTGCGATGGATAGGGACCGAACTGTCTCACGACGTTCTGAACCCAGCTCGCGTACCGCTTTAATCGGCGAACAGCCGAACCCTTCGGACCGACTTCAGCCCGAGGATGCGATGAGCCGACATCGAGGTGCCAAACCTCCCCGTCGATGTGGACTCTTGGGGGAGATCAGCCTGTTATCCCCAGGGTAGCTTTTATCCGTTGAGCGACGGCCCTTCCACTCGGTACCGCCGGATCACTAAGCCCGTCTTTCGACCCTGCTCGACCTGTCTGTCTCGCAGTCAAGCCCGCTTCTGCCTTTACACTCCCCGGATGATTTCCAACCATCCTGAGCGGACCTTTGGGCGCCTCCGTTACCTTTTGGGAGGCGACCGCCCCAGTCAAACTGCCCACCTGGCACGGTCCACTACCCCGATCCAGGGGTCCGTGTTAGAACTCCGATGCTGCGAGGGTGGTATCCCAACGGCGCCTCCACTGAATCTGGCGACCCAGCTTCCAAGGCTCCCACCTATCCTGTACACGCACCACCAAAGTCCAATGCCAAGCTACAGTAAAGCTCCATGGGGTCTTTCTGTCCAATCGCAGGTAACCTGCATCTTCACAGGTATTTCAATTTCACCGGGTCCCTCGCTGAGACAGTGCCCAAGTCGTTACGCCATTCGTGCGGGTCGGAACTTACCCGACAAGGAATTTCGCTACCTTAGGACCGTTATAGTTACGGCCGCCGTTTACTGGGGCTTCGGTTCAAAGCTTCGGCCTTGCGGCCTGACCTCTCCCCTTAACCTTCCAGCACCGGGCAGGCGTCAGCCAGTATACGTCGCCTTCCGGCTTAGCACTGACCTGTGTTTGTGGTAAACAGTCGCTTGGGCCTCTCCTCTGCAACCTCCCCCAGCTTTGAGGCGTCTCTCCTCTCACCAGGGAAGGCCATCCTTCTCCCGAAGTTACGGATGCATTTTGCCGAGTTCCTTAGCGAGGGTTCTCCCGCGCACCTGAGGATTCTCTCCCCGCCTACCTGTGTCGGTTTGCGGTACGGGCACCCCGGGTCTCCCTAGCGGCTTTTCTCGGCAGTGTGGCGTCAGGGGCTTCCCTACTTCAATTCGGTCGGCGTCACGGCTCACGTTTAGTCCGACGGACTTCCCTGCCGGACCACGCTTCCCGCTTACCCCGGCACGACCAACGGCCGGGTCCCCCTAGCCTCCTGCGTCCCCGCATCGGTCAAGCGACCCGTAGGTGGTACAGGAATGTCGACCTGTTTCCCATCGCCTACGCCATTCGGCCTCGGCTTAGGTCCCGACTGACCCTGAGCGGACGAGCCTTGCTCAGGAATCCTTAGGCTTTCGGTGGACAGGATTCTCACCTGTCTTTTCGCTACTCATACCGGCATTCTCACTTCCATGCAGTCCACATGTCCTTCCGGTCATGCTTCTGCCCGCATGGAACGCTCCCCTACCGCGTGAGCAGTGAGATGTGAGTAGTGAGTAGTGGGTCACTGCAGTCTTTGCATCAACGTGTAGATCTGCTTCCCGAGCTGTTCGTACCCGGATATGACTTTGTCCATCGCAGCGATCTCGTAACCGAGATCCCTGGCCAGACTCAGAAGGACGTACATCTCGTTGGCAGACCCCAACGCAATCCGCAAAAAGTGTCGGAAGTCAGCGGCTGAATCGCGCCGACCGAATCCCTCGGCGATGTTCGCCGGGATGGACACGGCCGCTCGACGCAACTGCTGTCCCAACTCAAACTGTTCGTGGGCCGGAAATCTACGGGTCAGCCGGTGCACCGTCAGCGCCAGTTCGTAGCCCTGCTGGTACACCCGCAGATCCTGAAAACTCCGGACCCCACTCACTGCTCACCACTCACCTCTCACCGCTCACACCCGCAGCTTCGGTGTCCTGCTTAGCCCCGAGTATTTATGGCGCAGCGTCATTCGACCAGTGAGCTATTACGCACTCTTTCAATGATGGCTGCTTCTAAGCCAACATCCTGGTTGTCTCTACAACGCCACATCCTTGACCACTTAGCAGGAACTTCGGGACCTTAGCTGGCGGTCTGGGCTCTTTCCCTCTCGACGACGGACCTTAGCGCTCGCCGTCTGACTGCCGGCCATACTTGCTGGCATTCGGAGTTTGACTGAGTTCGGTAACCGGTGTAGGCCCCTAGCCCAATCAGTGCTCTACCTCCAGCAAGCTCACATGCCGACGCTAGCCCTAAAGCTATTTCGGGGAGAACCAGCTATCTCCCGGTTCGTTTGGCTTTTCACCCCTATCCACAGCTCATCCGGTAGCTTTTCAACGCTAATCGGTTCGGGCCTCCACGGGGTCTTACCCCCGCTTCACCCTGGCCATGGATAGATCACCGGGTTTCGGGTCTACAGCCACTGACTACGCCCTCTTCAGACTCGCTTTCGCTTCGGCTCCGGGCCTGAGGCCCTTAACCATGCCAGTGACCGTAACTCGCCGGTTCATTCTGCAAAAGGCACGCACTCACGCTCGTACGGCGCTCGTACTGCTTGTAGGCACACGGTTTCAGGGTCTCTTTCACTCCGCTCCCGCGGTGCTTTTCACCTTTCCCTCACGGTACTGGTTCACTATCGGTCGCCAGGCGTATTTAGCCTTGGAGGGTGGTCCCCCCGGATTCCCACGGGATTCCTCGTGTCCCGTGGTACTTGGGATCCGCCTTGCGGCCCCTCGCCTTTCGCCTACAGGGCTTTTACCTTCTGTGGCCGGCCTTTCCAGACCGGTTCGGCTAGACTCCGGGCATCGCATTCTCGGCGTCCCGCAACCCCAGCGCCGATTGCTCGGCGCTGGTTTAGGCTCCTCCCCGTTCGCTCGCCGCTACTGAGGGAATCTCGGTTGATTTCTTTTCCTCGTCCTACTGAGATGTTTCAGTTCGGACGGTGCCCTCCGCACAGCCTATGGATTCAGCTGTGGGTGACTGGCCATTACGCCAGCCGGGTTGCCCCATTCGGAGATCCCCGGATCTACGCCTGCTTGCGGCTCCCCGAGGCTTATCGCAGCTTTCCACGTCCTTCATCGGCACCTGGCGCCAAGGCATCCACCGTGTGCCCTTCCTAGCTTGATTTCGCTAAGAATCGCATGTTCACTGTGCAGTTTTCAAGGTACGACCTGGGGTTCTTCTCGAACCCTCAAAACTAAACAGTGCAGAATCGGTCCGCCAAACGGCCGTCAATTCCCCCCAGCCCGTTTTGGTGGGCTGAGTATCGACCTGGGAGTCTCCCCCTTGCTCAGGGGGAAAGCTCCTTAGAAAGGAGGTGATCCAGCCGCACCTTCCGATACGGCTACCTTGTTACGACTTCACCCCAGTCACCAGCCCCACCTTCGGCGGCTGCCTCCCCTTGCGGGGTTAGCTCACCGACTTCGGGTGTTGCCAGCTCCCATGGTGTGACGGGCGGTGTGTACAAGGCCCGGGAACGCATTCACCGCGGCATGCTGATCCGCGATTACTAGCAACTCCGACTTCACGCAGGCGAGTTGCAGCCTGCGATCCGAACTGAGACCGCCTTTCAGCGATTGCCTCCCCCTCGCGGGTTCGGGGCGCTCTGTGACGGCCATTGTAGCACGTGTGTAGCCCAGGACATAAGGGGCATGATGATTTGACGTCATCCCCACCTTCCTCCGGTTTGTCACCGGCAGTCTCGCATGAGTCCCCACCTTTACGTGCTGGCAACATGCGACAGGGGTTGCGCTCGTTGCGGGACTTAACCCAACATCTCACGACACGAGCTGACGACAACCATGCACCACCTGTCTCGCCGTTCTCCCGAAGGAGCACTCCCGCATTTCTGCAGGATTCGGCGGATGTCAAGCCCTGGTAAGGTTCTACGCGTTGCTTCGAATTAAACCACATGCTCCGCTGCTTGTGCGGGCCCCCGTCAATTCCTTTGAGTTTCAGCCTTGCGGCCGTACTCCCCAGGCGGAGTGCTTATTGCGTTAACTACTGCACGAGGGGGGTCGATACCCCTCACACATAGCACTCATCGTTTACGGCTAGGACTACCAGGGTATCTAATCCTGTTTGCTCCCCTAGCTTTCGCGCCTCAGCGTCAGTTACTCCCCAGGCAGCCGCCTTCGCCACTGGTGTTCCTCCCGATCTCTACGCATTTCACTGCTACACCGGGAATTCCACTGCCCTCTAGAGCACTCAAGCCCATCAGTTTCAGAGGCACGCCCGGGGTTGAGCCCCGGAGTTTCACCCCTGACTTAACAGGCCGCCTACACGCCCTTTACGCCCAGTAATTCCGGACAACGCTCGCCCCCTACGTATTACCGCGGCTGCTGGCACGTAGTTAGCCGGGGCTTCCTCGCCTGCTACCGTCAAACCCTGCCCATTTCCTGACAGGGCCCTTCTTCGCAGGCAACAGAGCTTTACAACCCGAAGGCCTTCCTCGCTCACGCGGCGTTGCTGCATCAGCCTTTCGGCCATTGTGCAAAATTCCCGACTGCTGCCTCCCGTAGGAGTCTGGGCCGTGTCTCAGTCCCAGTGTGGCCGGTCGCCCTCTCAGGCCGGCTACCCATCGTCGCCTTGGTGAGCCGTTACCTCACCAACTAGCTAATGGGCCGCGGACCCCTCCTCTGCCAGCGCCAATCGCTCTAGCGCCTTTTCTCCCAGCCCCATGCGAGGCCGTGAGCTTATCCGGTATTAGCAGGCCTTTCGGCCTGTTATCCCAGAGCAAAGGGCAGGTTATCCACGTGTTACTCACCCGTCCGCCGCTAGGCTTTGAAGCCGAAGCCTCAAAGCCCCGCTCGACTTGCATGTCTTAGGCACGCCGCCAGCGTTCGTCCTGAGCCAGGATCAAACTCTCCGTGGAAAAGTTCGATTGGCTCGATTGAAGTACTCGGCTCGCTTGGCCTTTCCTCTTCTGCACTGTCTAGTTTTCAAGGTTCGAGACCGCCGCGCCGCCGATTACCGGTGGCTGGCAGGGATATATTTTAGCAGACCCGCTGCTCGGCTGTCAACCTGTGAACTCCTGCCAG
Organism: Symbiobacterium turbinis; assembly: GCF_055383075.1. Classification (NCBI taxonomy): domain Bacteria; kingdom Bacillati; phylum Bacillota; class Clostridia; order Eubacteriales; family Symbiobacteriaceae; genus Symbiobacterium; species Symbiobacterium turbinis. The sequence goes on along the minus strand of NZ_AP042433.1, from coordinate 2,943,508 downwards.
TGAGGCCGTTTCGTTCACTCCGCAACCGACAGCGACGACTACTTTACCACACCCGGACGAGCTGCGCAAGTATGCAAAACCTGGTCCAGCAACCAGATTCGCTGCCCTGGGGGCTTGCGCCCCGGGCGGGCATTCGTATTTTAGCACGGCCCGGACCGGCCTGACAAGCGCGTTCGGGCCTTCCAACACCAGAGGCGAACAGAACCGATAGTTGGTCGAGAGCTATACCGCCCGCCCCCGCCATCGCACCGGCCAACACTAATCGAGTAGGAGGGGGCGGCTAGCCCCCGTCCTCTCACACCACCGGACATGCGGGTCCGCATCCGGCGGTTCGCCAAGATTGACGAGTAGCTTCATAGCATTCGGTCAGGCTTATCAGCCCCTGGGCACGCCAGTAGGCGTTGCCCAGGGCGTTGTGTAGTGGGCCACCTGCCATCCGCCACGGGCCTTTACGGCTGTTGGCGAGTTGGCAGACTACCCATTCGGGCAAACCGAGGGCGCGCAACTCCCGAAAGCGCGTGCGTACACGCTTCCACTGCTTCCATACGCATGCTCGCAGCCGACGCTTCAGCCATCCTTCGAGTCTTTCAAAGGCTGACCTGGCATCGGAGAGCGCGTAGTACCCAACCCAGCCCCGCAAGTAAGCGTCAGGCGTCGGATTCGGTCCTCCATACTCTCGCTGCGGTTGCGGTCCGTCAGCGTGCGAAGCTTGTCCTTCACGCGCTTCAGGCTCTTCGGTGCCAGCCGGATGCGCACTCCCCGGCGCTTGTAGAAGCTAAACCCGAGGAACTGCCGCTTCCATGGCCGGTCCACTGCGCTCTTCTCCTCGTTGACCTTCAGCCGTAACCGCTCCTGCAGGAAGTGGCGCACGCTCCTGTAGACCCGTTCTCCCGCCCGTTTGCTGCGGACGTAGATGTTGCAGTCGTCGGCGTACCGGACGAAGTGGTGCCCGCGGCGCTCCAGCTCCTTGTCGAGGTCATCCAGCAGGATGTTCGCCAGCAGCGGGCTCAGCGGACCGCCCTGTGGCGTCCCTTCCTCCGTCGCCGCGACTACCCCGTTCAGCATGACCCCGGCCTGTAAGTACCGCCGGATCAGCCGCAGCACTCGCTTGTCCGTGACGTGCCTTCCTGACCGCGTCATGACCCCGCCGCCCCGGCCGAAAGCCGTAGCTGGATTCGGAGAATGTCGGGTCAAAGATTGGCGTCAGTACTTGCAGGAGTGCCTGCTGGATCAGGCGGTCCATCACGGTGGGAATACCCAACATCCGCTTGCCGCCGCCCGGTTTCGGGATTTCGACCCGGCGGACTGGCTGCGGTCTGTAGGTCCCCCGGAGCAGTTCCTCACGGATGCGGCTCCACTCTGCGCGGATCTGGTCCCGCAGCCGTTCGGTGGGGACACCGTCCACGCCTGGGGCGCCTCCGTTCCGCTCCACCCGTTTCAGGGCGGCCAGCATGTTCTGCCTGGCCACCACCTGCTCCATCAGCTTGCCTTGCTCCCCGCGGGGTGACGCTCCGCCTTGTGCCGGCTGCCCACTCCGCCCTCTCGCCGTCCCTTGCGGCTTCACCGCTACCTCCGGTGAGCAGGCCCCGTGCGGGGTTTTCTGCGTTTGTCGCGGGCTGCTCGAACGCAACGGGTTCACCCCTCTCCTGACGTTCGGCCCTTCCCGGTCGGGGCGTCCCCCTGCCGGTACTATGGCCTATCTCGATGTTATGCACTCAAACTCTCTCAATTTCGCTGGTTCGCACCATTTCGCGTCCTGCCACTTGGCTCAGACACACCCATTGGACGAAAGACTCTGACTTCTGGTACGAGACAAACGTGGGGTGGCAGAGAAGAGCCCCGTGCGACTCTTCAGACATGCCCTGTATGCTGCCGCCTGGACGGGTCCCACGTACTCCGCCCCCGGCCACCCTATCATGTCTCCCGGGGTCCTTGCCCTCAAAGTCCTTCGTCCTGCCTAAATGGGGGCGGGTGGGGCGCTAGTACTTTGCTGCAGGGTCATGCCCTTCCAGCCATAGTCGGCTTCCCCCACCCAAAGCGGCACATCTATCGGCACACCGCCCTCTCAGGCGGCGAGACCTAACTGCTCCGCCCGCCAGGCCCCCAAGGCCCTGGCCGGATCATAGCTACACTGCTTCCTGACCAGGGTGAACAGCACCCGCAACAGCTTGCACGCCAGCGCCACCAGGGCCTGCTTGCCCTTGAGCGGGTTCTGCTGGCGAGTCCTGAAGTGCTCGTACAGCGCTCGAAACTCCCGGTTCTTGGCGGCCGCCGTCATCGCCATCTGGTACAGCACGTGGCGCAGTCCAGGCCGGCCGCGCTTGCTGATGGGCGTCCGGCTGCGGTCCCGCTGCCCCGACGTGTTCTCTGTCAGGTTGTAGCCTGCCAGCTTGCGGAGTTGCCGCCAGTCCGCATACCGGCGCAGGTCGCCTACCTCGCCTAGGAAGGCAGCAGCGGTCACCACACCGACCCCAGGCACGCTCAGCAGGTACCGGGCGAGGCCCGTCTTCTCCAACGCCTCGGCCATTGCCGCCTCCGTCTCCGCCAACCGTTCCTTCCAGAAGATCACTTCTTGGAGGATCTGCCGCAGCTGGAGCCGGGCGGCGTCCAGCCCGTACGGCACCCCTATAGACCGCCGAGCCGCTTCCTGCAGGTCCTGGGCCCGCCGGAGCCCAACCCGCCGGTTGCTGGCAGCCCGGAGTTCCGCCGCCAGCTGAGTCACTGGCACCGCCAGCACGTCCTGTGGAAACGGCCGGTACTGCAGCACATACAGCGACGCCTGACCGAGCGGGTCGGCAAACACCTCCGTGTACTCCGGGAAGTACTCGTCCAGGAGCGCCTGCAGCTGGTTCAGGGCGGCGTTCAGCTTCCGCCGGTGTTGCTGCCGGGCCTGGGTTAGGATCCGCAGTTCTGCATAGACCCCGTCTGGCAGATACGGCACGGAGAACCGGCCTTGCAGGACCAACTGGGCGTTGAGCCAGGCGTCTTTACGGTCGTTCTTCGTGGGCGAGTTATCGTCCAGTTCCTTGCTCGCCTTGACATGGGCCGGGTTGACGATGACCACCGTGAAGCCCGCCTGCTGGAGATACCACGCCAGCGGCTTCCAGTAGTGCCCGGTCGGTTCCATCCCCACCACCACGCGGGTAGCGCCAGCCTTCTCCTTCGCTCGTGCGATCTTTCCCAGTAGACGGTCGAACCCTTCCCTGCTATTCTGGAAATGGAAGGGGCTGCCCACGGGCACCTCGGTCCGTCCGTCGACCACCCAGGCCCAGTGCTTCCGCTTGGCGATGTCGATACCGACCACCACCGTGGGTTCACCTCGGACCAGGGCCAATTTCCTGGCTCGCTGCTTCAATTGCATTGCGTTCCGTGACCTCCTGTTACGAGTGGTGATTACCTTTCACACCCTACCGTATCAGGAGGCCTTTACTTTTCTCAACGCCGTCCTACATCATTACAGGACTGCTTTGCTGACTTCTGCCGGTTCAGCCGGGCCTCCCGACCCGGGTTACCAGCGTTGCTGGCGTTCCCGGCAGACCTCCCCGGGTAAGGACGCTGACCTTCGCCCCGCACCCGCCCCATCTACTGCACCGCCTTTTGGCAGCCTCGGGTTTTGCTGTGTCATGCCAGCTCACCCTAGCGGCACAGCCTCGTATGAGGTTCGTGTTCCTCGGGTCGTGGCTTTGCCTCCGGCTTCCTCCAGATTCCGCCTCGCGACGGACGCCCTTGCCTTTGGCTAACGGGCTGATGCTGCCTCGCCCGTAGCGGACTTTCACCGCCAAGTCAGCGCCCATGCCGGGCGCACATGAAGCGGGCGGAGGCTGTCCTCCGCCCGCTATATATGCAGCTGCCGCCCGCATCATGCACGGCGTCGCCGCAGGCCACGCATGGGCCCGTCGCTAGCAATACGGCGCCATGCGCTCCAGCACCCGCTCCCGGCCGATGAGATAGATGGTCTCGAACAGGCCCGGGCTCGCGGTGCGGCCGGTAATGGCGACCCGGATCGGCTGGAAGCTCTCCTTCGGCTTCAGGCCCATTTCCTCCTGGGTGGAGCGCACAAGCTTCTCGATGGCCGGAATGGTCCACTCCACCGTGCGCAGCCCTTCGCTGACCCGCTGGAAGAACGGCTTCACCGCGTCGGTGAGGAACTTCTTCGCCGCCTTCTCGTCCACCTCGATCTCGTCCTTAAGGAAGATGTCCACGTGCTCGGGCACTTCGGCCAGGGTCTCGACCCGCTCGTGCACCTGAGCCATGACCTCCTTGAACCAGTCCCAGTTGGCCCGGGCCTTCTCCTCGGTGTAGAGGCCCGACTTCACGACGAACGGCAGCGCCAGCTCCGCAAACTCATCCAGACTCTTCTTGCGGATGTAGACGCCATTCATCCAGTTGAGCTTGTTCCGGTCAAAGACCGAGGAGGCCTTGGTGACCCGGCCGAGGTCGAAGTCGCGGATCAGCTCGTCCTTCGTGAGGAACTCCCGGCCCGACTCCGCGCCGGGCGGCGTCCAGCCCAGAAGGCTCATGAAGTTCAGCATGGCCTCGGGCAGGTAGCCCTGCTCCCGGTAGTCCCGAATCGCCGCATCGCCCTTGCGCTTGGAGAGCTTGCCGCCTTCCGGGTTGGTCATGTGGCCCAGGTGGCCGATCTCCGGAACCGGGAAGCCCAGCGCCCGGTAGATGAGCAGTTGCACCGGCGTGTTGGAGATGTGCCCCTCGCCCCGCAGGATGTGGGTGATCTTCATCGTGACGTCGTCGATCACCACCGCGAAGTTATAGAGCGGCATGCCGTTGGCGCGCATGATGATGAAGTCGCCGATGGAGTCGGTGGGGAACTCGATGGGCCCCCGGATCAGGTCGTTGTAGCCGATGACCTCGCCCTTGGGCACCCGGAAGCGGAGCACCGGCTTGCGCCCCTCCGCCTCGAAGGCCGCCTGTTGCTCCGGCGTGAGGTCGCGGCAGCGCCCCTTGTACTGGTAGGGCCGGCCTGCAGCCTGCGCCTCCCGGCGGTCGGCGTCCTCCTCTTCCTTCGTACAGTAACACTTGTAGACATGGCCGCTCTCCAGCAGCTGCTGGGCGTACTGCCGGTACAGCTCCAGCCGCTCGGTCTGCCGGTATGGACCATACGGGCCGCCCTTGTCGGGGCCCTCGTCCCAATCGATCCCCAGCCAGTCCAGGTCCTCGAAGATCACCTGCTCCCACTCGGGGCGCGACCGCTCCCGGTCGGTGTCCTCAAACCGCAGGATGAACTTCCCGCCGTGCCTCCGGGCATAGAGCCAGTTGAACAGAGCCGTGTGCACGTTTCCCACGTGGATGGGACCGGTGGGGCTCGGTGCAATGCGTACGCGAATGGTCATGTTGTGCCGTCCCCTCTTTCTGAAAATGAATAAGCCCCGTCCGCTTAGGGACGGGGCTCTGCCCGCGGTACCACCCTAGTTAGGCCTCAGCCTCACTCGGTTCCCGATAACGGTGGGTGGCCGTTCGGCTTACTGACTGCACCGGCTCGATACCTGTGCAGCGTTCAGCGCGAAAGCTCCAGGGCCTCTTCGGCGGACGTGGGCGCCGGTTTTCACCAGGCCCGGCTCGCTGCAGCTCCACGCACCCGCGTACTCTGCCCTCTCATCGCCGTGCGATTTCTCTGCAGTATTCTACCGCGCCGCGCCGGCGAAATCAAGTTTTGCTAGATCTCGCGCCGGCCTTCCAGGGCCTTGGCCAGCGTGACCTCATCGGCGTACTCCAGATCGCCGCCCATGGGCAGGCCCCGGGCGATGCGCGTCACCTTCACGCCCAGCGGCTTGATGTACCGGGCGATGTACATGGCCGTGGTCTCGCCCTCGGTGTTGGGGTTGGTACAGAGGATGACCTCCTGCACCTGCCCGTCGCCCAGGCGGGCCACCAGCTCCTTCACCCGGATGTCGTCGATGCCGATGCCTTCCATCGGGTTCAGGGCCCCGTGGAGGACGTGGTACAGGCCCCGGTACTCCCGGGTCTTCTCCATGGCCACCACGTCGCGCGGCTCCTGCACGACGCAGATTGTACTCCGGTCGCGATCCTCGTCGGCGCAGATGTGGCAGGGATCCTGATCGGTCAGGTTGCAGCAGACCGAGCAGTACTTCACCTTTGCGCGGGCCTCTACCAAGGTGCGGGCGATGCCCTCGACCACGCTACGGTCCATGTGGAGGATGTGAAAGGCCAGCCGCTGCGCGGTCTTCGGGCCAATGCCCGGCAGTTTCGTCAGCTCCTCGATCAGGCGGGCGATGGGCTCAGCGTAGTACATGAACGGCTAGAACAGGCCGGGGAAGCTGGGCAGGCCGCCCGGCATGACCTTCTTCATCTCGGCCTCGGCCAGTTCCTCGGCCTTCTTCATCCCGTCGCTGATCGCCGCCACGATCAGATCCTGGAGCATCTCGATATCATCCGGATCCACGACCTCGGGCGCAAGCTTGACCTCCGTCACCCGGCGGTCGCCGGTCACGGTCACCCGCACAGTCCCGCCGCCCGCGGTGCCCTCAACCGTCATCTTCGCGATCTCTTCCTGCGCCTTGGCCATGTTCTTCTGCATCTTCTGGACCTGGCGCATGATCTGCTGCATGTTACCGCCACCCGGAATCATCAGGAGCCCTCCTCGTCGTGTTCATGGATCAGATCTGGGGGAAAGATGCTGCGCAGCCGCTCCATGAGCGGGGAGTCCCCCTCCGCGGCCGGCTCCGGCTCCGCCTCCCGGGCGGACTGCTCACCCGGGTCGGACGCCGGGTTTAGCCCGGCCAGTTTGGTCTCTGCTTCCTCCGGCGAGAGAATCTCCACCTGCAGCTCGCCCAGCCCGGCCTGCTCCAGCGCCTTCTCGATCGTCGCCTTGTCCTCGCGCCGCCGGAGCAGCTGGGCAAAGACCTGCGAGCTGGCCACCAGGTAGAGCATCTTGCCCCGCAGGCCGCCGATGCGGGCCGAGGTCGAAAGCAGCCGGTAGGTGCTGGTCCGGGAGGTGCGGACGAACTCCAGCACCTGCCCCCAGGCCTCCACCACCCGCTCCACCCCGGAGCCGACGGGCGCCGCGTCGGAAGCGCCGGCGGCAGGCGGCGTCGGGGTCGCCGGTCCACCCCCGCCGGACGGCTCTTCTGCCCGCGCGGCACCAGCCTCATCCTGGCGGCGCCGGCGCGCCGGCGCGGGGGCCGGCGCGGAGGCCTGCGCAGCGGCCCGTGCAGGCGCGCGCTCCTCGGCCCGATCCTCCTCGGCTCCGCCTGTGAACAGCCCGGTCAGCCGAATGAGCGCCACTTCCACCAGCAGCCGGGGCGAAGGGGAAAGGCGCAACTCGGTCTCCGCCTGCCCCAGCAGCCGGATGGCGCCGATGAGCTGCCGCTCCGTAAACGGCTCCGCCCGCGCCCGCATCTGCTCCAGGGCCTCCGGCGGCAGGCCGAGCACCGCTGCGCCGGCCTCCAGCTTCACCAGGAGCAGGTCGCGCAAGTGGGCCAGGTAGTCCCGCACCAGCTGGCGCAGGTCCTTGCCCGCACGCACCATCTCGTCCAGCCAGAGCAAGGCGGCCCCGACGTCGCCCTCGATCAGGTGGCCGTCCAGGGCCAGGAACTGATCCAGCGGGGCCGACCCCAGCACGGCCAAAGTCATGTCAAGGGTGATCTCGCCCTCCGCCGCGTAGGCCATCACCTGATCCAGCAGCGACAGGGCGTCGCGCATCCCGCCGTCGGCCTGGCGGGCGATGGCCGTGAGCGCCTCCGGGCTCGCCCTCAGCCCCTGCGCGGCGCAGACCTCCCTGAGCCGCCCCACGATCTCGTCGACGGAGAGCCGGCGATAGTCGAAGGCCTGGCAGCGGGAGAGGATGGTGATGGGCAGCTTCTGCTTTTCGGTGGTCGCCAGCACGAAGAGCACATGCGACGGCGGCTCCTCCAGCGTCTTCAGCAGCGCGTTGAAAGCCGGCTCGGTCAGCATGTGCACCTCGTCGATGATGTAGACCTTGTACTTCAGCTCCACGGGGGCGAAGTTGACCTTGTCGCGCAGATCGCGGATCTCATCGATGCCGCGGTTGGAGGCGGCGTCGATCTCGATCAGGTCGAGCGCCTCGCCCGACGTGATCCGCCGGCAGGCCTCGCACTCGTTGCAGGGTTCGCCGTCCTGCGGGGCCAGGCAGTTGACCGCCTTGGCCAGGATGCGGGCGACCGTGGTCTTGCCCGTGCCGCGCGGTCCCGAGAGCAGGTAGGCATGATGAAGCCTGCCCTGCACGAGCGCGTTCCGCAGGGTGCGGGTGATATGCTCCTGTCCGACGACGTCGCTGAATCGCTGGGGACGATACTCCCGATACAGTGCAAGATGAGCCAAGCTGATCGCTCCTGCCGGAATCGGACTGGCCTTACCCAATTCTACCCGGCGCCCCCGATTCCCTTTCGCTACCTAATCCAGCGAGCCCGGTGGCGCCAGCCACGCGTGCCTCAGGTCGTACCGCGCGCCCAGCGGCCGCACACGCAGCCCCTGCAGTTCGGGGCTCACCGCAAAGTAGCGCAGCGGGTGGTAGATCGGCGCCACCGGCGCCTCCGCCAGCAGCATCTGCTCGCCCTCCCGAAGCGCCGCCGTCCGCGCCGCGCCGGCGGCCACCCCGGCCCTGGCCAGAAGGGCGTCGTACGCCGGCTTGACCCAGCGGGCGCTGTTGCCCGGGTGGGCCGTGGTGAACGGGGCCAGCAGCGCCAGCGGATCATCGTGTTCGGCAACCCAGCCCTGCAGCGCCAGGTCGAACTGGCCGAAGCGCACCCGCTCCAGCCGCTGCGCGAAGGGCACCGTGTGCAGCTCCACCGTCAGCCCCTCCAGCCGCTCCTCCAGCGTGCGCTTCACAGCCTGCGCGAGGCCCGCGGCCTCCTCGGCGTGGAGCAGGCTCAGCGTGATGCGGTCGACCCCCAGCGCGGCCCGGGCATCCGCCCAGAGCCGGCGGGCCTCCAGCAGCTCTTCCCCGGGCAGCGCGCCGGCCAGCAGCTCGCCCACCAGCGAGCCCTCCGACCAGAGTCCGTCCAGCACGGCGTCGCTCACCGGGCCCTCCTCCGCCGGCGGCCAGCCGCCGGCCAGCGAGGGCGGCACCAGGCTGCGGGCGGGCAGCCCCGCCTCCCCCACCGCCTCAGCCGTCACCCGCGCCGCATCCAGCGCCAGGGCGATGGCCCTGCGCAGATCCGCATTCGCCAACCGGGGCTGGCTGGTGTTGAAGACGAGGCCCATCGTGGCCGGCTGGGCCATGGCCTGCGCGCCGGGCGCCTGCTCGGCCAGGTCGGCCGGCAGCATCGCCAGGTGCAGGTAGCCCATCTGGAAGAGGCGCAGGGCCTCGCGCGGGTCCGGCTCCACGTGGTAGGTGACGGCGTCGAGCCGGATGGCGGACCGGTTCCAGTAGTGGGGATTGGGCTCCAGCTTCAGCGCGAAGGGCCCCGGGCCCGTGAGTTCGGCGTCGTGGTGGCCGTGAACCGCGAGTCCGCCGTCCTTGAGGACGAAAGGCCCGTTGCTCACGAGGCCGAAGGGCAGGTCGGCCCGGCGCGGGGCCAGGGCCGGGTGGGCCGTGTAGCCGGGCCAGGCGGGGTTCGGGGCCTTCAGGGTCACCTGAAGGCGGCGGTCGTCCAGCGCCGCCACCGCCACCCCTTCCCGCAAGCCGGCGGCCTGCTCCGCGAAGTCCGGCACGGCCGGGTCCAGCCCGCTGTAGGCCTCGGCGCCGGCGATCTCGTAGAGCAGGTGGGCGTTCACCGCCCCCACCTCCGGGTCCAGCAGGTGCAGCCACGCGCGGACAAAGTCGTGGGCCGTCACCGGCCTGCCGTCGCTCCACCGCGCATCAGGCCGCAGGTAGAAGGTGAACTCACGGCCGTCGGCCGACTCCCACCGCTCCGCAGCGCCCCCGGCCGCATCGGGCGTGCCGCCGGGCGCAACCAGTCCTTCCATGAGATTGCCCAACACGTCGAGGAGCGCGGGGTCGGCCGTCAGGGCCGGATCCAGCGTCGCCGGCTCCACCGCCAGGTGCAGCCGCACCTCGGCGTGGGCAGACGGCTCCCCGGCCGGCTGTGCCGCGGCGCCGGAATCGGTCTGGGCGGCGGCCACGCAGCCGCCGAGCAGCAGGGCCAGCGCCGGCAGGAGGCTCAGCACCCCCCGTCGTAACATGGAACTCCCCCCAATCGTGCGATTGAGGGGAGATTCTCCATTTCCAGGAAATAGTCCTTCTTCCTGGGATACCCATTTTCATTGAGGGGTGCGCCGCCGCTCGCGGAAGAACCGCTTCATGATGGCGCCGCACTCTTCCGCCAGCACCCCGTCGCGCACCTCGACCTGGTGGTTCAGGCCGGGATTCTGCAGGATCTCCAGGATCGAACGGTCGGCCCACGCCTTGGGGTCAGGCGCGCCGAACACCACCCGGTCGATCCGGCTCTGCAGGAGCGCGCCGGCGCACATGGGGCAGGGCTCGATGGTGACGTACATCGTGCAGCCCGTCAGCCGCCAGCCGCCCAGCAGGCGGCCGGCCTCCCTGATGGCCAGCACCTCGGCGTGGGCCGTGGCGTCGTGCGTGGTCTCGCGCAGGTTGTGGGAGCGGACGATGATCTGGCCGTCGCGAACGACCACGGCGCCGATGGGCACCTCGCCGATACGAGACGCCTTCTCGGCCTCGAGCAGGGCCTCGCGCATGAAGGCTTCATCACGCATGGCGATCGCCCTCCTGTGAAGCAGCGGCGAAAGAGCAGGCCACGGTCGGGTGGCCTGCTCTTGCTCGCCGCTATTGGCTTTGGCGGAGAGGGTGGGATTCGAACCCACGGTGGCTTGTTAGGCCACGCTCGTTTTCAAGACGAGAGCCTTCAACCACTCGGCCACCTCTCCGGATCGTGTCAGGATAATAGTTTACACAACGGCCGCAGGCCTTGCAAGCGCGTTCCAGGAGAAGGCAGCGGCCCCGCGCCGCCATTTGCGCGGGGCCGCCACGTGAAGCCAACTGCCGCGGCAGACAGGCGACAGCCGCCTTTGAGCTTAATCGGCTTAATCGGCGATGCGGTCGCAGCGGGTGTATGGCCGCAGCGCCTCGGGCACGGTGATGGAGCCGTCCGCGTTCTGGTAGTTCTCCATGACCGCCGCCAGCGTGCGCCCCACCGCGAGGCCCGAGCCGTTCAGCGTGTGGACGAACTCCGGCTTGCCGCCGCCAGGCCGGTAGCGGATGTTCGCCCGGCGTGCCTGGAAGTCGCTCATGTTCGAGCAGGACGAGATCTCCACGTACCGCTCGTAGCTGGGCATCCAGACCTCGATGTCGTACTTCTTGTACTGGCCGAAGCCCATGTCGCCGGTGCACATGAAGACGCGCCGGTACGGCAGGTTCAGCGCCTCCAGCATGCCCTCCGCGTTTTCCACGATCTCCATCAGGGCCTGCTCGCTCTCTTCAGGCCGGGTGAAATGGACCATCTCCACCTTCTCGAAGTAGTGCTGCCGGATGAGCCCGCGGGTGTCGCGCCCGGCCGCGCCGGCCTCGCTGCGGAAGCAGCCGCTGAAGCCCACATACTTCAGGGGCAGCACGGACTCATCGAGGATCTCGTCGCGATGCATGTTGACCAGCGGTACCTCGGCGGTGGAGGCCAGGTGGTAGTCGGTGCCGGCCAGGCTGAAGACGTCCTCCTTGAACTTCGGGAACTGGCCGCTGCCGTAGTAGCTGGCCGTGTTCACGATCACCGGCGGCAGCACCTCGCGGTAGCCACGCTCAGTCAGGTAGTCGATGAAGAAGCTGATGAGCGCCCGGTTCAGCCGGGCCAGCCCGCCCTTGATCATGGTGAAGCGGCTGCCCGCCACCTTCGCAGCCCGCTCGAAGTCCAGCCCGTCAAGGGCCACGCCCAGGTCCCAGTGGGGCTTCACGGGGAAGTCGAACTGGCGGGGCTCGCCCCAGCGCTTGACCTCCACGTTGTCGTTCTCATCCTCGCCCACCGGCACGTCCGGCGCGGGAATGTTGGGCAGCTGGTAGAGCAGGTCCTGCAGCTCCTCCTCCACCTCCCGCTCCCGGTTGTCCAGCTCCTTGATGCGGTCGCCGATGGCGCCCATCTCGGCGATGATTTCGCTGGCATCCTGCCCCTGCTTCTTCAGCACGCCGATCTGCTTCGACACCTGGTTGCGGCGCGCTTTCAACTGCTCGACCTCGGTCAGAATCTGGCGCCGCTCCACATCCAGGGCCAGGATGCGGTCGAGGTCAACGGAAACACCCTTGTTGATCAGCGCCTTGCGAACGACGTCGGGATGGGTGCGAACGAACCTCAGGTCCAACATGGGTGATTACCCTCCTCATCAAGAGTCAGGGGAGGCGTCTCCGCCTAGCCTTTCCAGCGGCCGGAAAGATGATCCAGTTCCGCGAGGCCAGGTGTCAGGCTTCGGCGCAGCAGGTGGCAATCCCTCCCTGGGGACGGTCAGGCTTGGCCGCCCAGCGGCAGAGTGACCGCCTGAACGGTGGTGACCGCCATCGCCTCCCGCAGTTCTGCCACCAGGTCGGGGGGAGCGGGCTCATCGATCTGCAGCAGCATCAGGGCCTCGCCCCGCGGCTCGTGCCGCCCCAGGTGCAGCCCGGCGATGTTGATGTCCCGCGCGGCCAGGGCCATGCCGAACCGGCCCACCATGCCCGGCTGGTCCCGGTGCCGGCTGACGAGCATGTGGCGGGTGGGGGCCATGTCGATGTGCAGGCCGTCCACGGCCACGAAGCGCATCCCGCCGTCCCGGCGGAGCATGCCGGTCACCTGGTGCACGCCCTGGGACCCCTCAGACCGGACCGTGATCAGGCTGGCGGACGGCGACAGGGTGCCGGCGGCGGCCGCCAGCCGGTCGGCGCCCCCGTTCTCGCCCAGCGGGGCGTGGGTCAGCGACTTGGACTCGTTGACCGTGAGCCCCCGCCGGCGGGCCAGGGCGGGCGAGTTGATATAGTTCACGTGGTCGCCGAGCTGGGTGGCCAGGTAGCCCTTCAGCACCGTGTTGGTAAGCAGAGCCGTGGGGTGCTTGGCCAGCTCGCCGCTGTAGGTGACGGTGATCGCATCCGCCTGCCCCGGGAAGGCCTGGGCCAGGAAGGAGCCCAGCGTCTCGGCCAGGGGCAGGTGGTCGGTGACGATCTGCGCGCCGTCACGCGGGATCTGCGGCAGGTTCACCGCCTCGGGCACCAGCTCGCCCCTGAGCACCCGCAGCACGTACTGGGCGATGTACCGGCCGTTGGCGTCCTGCGCCTCGGCGGTGGAGGCGGACAGGTGCGGCGTGACCACCACGTTGGGCAGGCTGAAGAGCGGGCTGTCGGTGCAGGGCTCCGCCGCGAAGACGTCCAGCGCGGCGCCGGCCAGCCGGCCCTCCTTCAGCGCCGTGTAGAGCGCCTCCTCGTCCACCATGCCGCCCCGGGCGCAGTTGACGATGCGGGCGGTGGGCTTCATGAGCGCCAGTTCGGCCGCCCCGATGAGCCGGGCGGACTCAGGGGTCTTGGCGGCGTGGATGGAGAGGAAGTCCACCCGGGGCAGGAGCTCGGGAATGGTGGGCACCAGGGTCACGCCCAGGTGCTCCGCCCGGCTGGACGGCACGTAGGGGTCGTAGGCGAGCACCCGCATGCCGAAGGCCCTCGCCCGCACGGCCACCTCGGACCCGATGCGGCCCAGGCCGATGATGCCCAGCGTCTTGCCGTGCAGTTCGGTGCCGACGTAGGTCTTCCGGTCCCACCGGCCCTCGCGGGTGAGGGCGTGGTGCGCCTGGGGGATGTTGCGGGCCACGGCGATGAGCAGGCCGAAGGCGTGCTCGGCGGTGGAGTAGGTATTGGCGCCGGGCACGTTGACCACGACGACGCCCCGCTCGGTGGCCGCATTCACGTCAATGTTGTCCACGCCCACGCCGGCCCGGCCGACGACCTTCAGCCGGGTGCCCCGCGCCAGCACCTCCGCCGTGACCTTCGTCTCCGACCGGGTGATGATGGCGTCGTACTCGGGGATGATCTCCAGCAGCTCCGCCGGCGTCACCTTCCGGACATCCACCTCATGCTCAGCCTTCAGGAGGCTGATGCCCGTCTCTGAAATCGCTTCCGTCACCAGGATCTTCATCGGGTATCGCCTCCTTCACGAATTCTCAGCTCTGCTGGGCGTCCAGCCAGACCTGCTGGGCCGCCGCCACGGCCCGGCCCACCTGCACCTCGTAGCCGCACTGCGCCAGCGCCATCTCGGTGGCCGCCAGGGCCTGGAGCACATCGCCGGGCACCACGTAGCCCAGGTGGCCGATGCGGAAGATCTTGTCCGCCAGGTCCGCCTGCCCGCCGGCCAGCTGCACGCCGAACTGCTCCCGGGCCACTTTGCGCAGCCGCTTCGGGTCGACGGGAGAGACCACCGCCGTGACCGAGTTGGACGCCGTGGCCTCGTTCCGGGCGAGGAGCGTGAGGCCCATCGCCTTCACGCCGGCCCGGCACATCTCACCCATGAGCCGGTGGCGGGCCCACGAACCCTCCAGCGTCTCGGTCTCCAGCAACCCCAGCGCCGCCCTCATGGCGTACAGGAGGGAGATGGCCGGGGTGTACGGGGTCTGCCACTTCAGCAGGCTGTTCTGCGCCGCCTTCAGGTCCCAGTAGAAGCGGGGCATGGTGTTGGTCTCTGCGGCCGCCCGCGCCCGCTCGGAGAAGGCGATCATCGACAGGCCGGGCGGACACATGAGCGCCTTCTGCGCCCCGGTGAGCACCACGTCCAGGCCCCACTCGTCCATCTCCAGCGGCAGGGCGCCGAGGCCGGATACGGAGTCGACCATGATCAGCGCCCCGTGCTCCCGCACAACCCGGGCGATGGTCCGGACGTCGTTGGTCACCCCGGTCGAGGTCTCGTTGTGCTGAACGAGCACCGCCTTGATCTTCTTCTCGCGGTCCTCGGCCAGCTTCTCGGCGATGCGTTCAGGGTCCGCGGCCTCGCCGGGCTCGAACTGCAGCCGCTCCACCGCAAAGCCCAGCTTTGTGGCGACTCTGAACCACCGCTCGCCGAAGTCGCCCACCGAGACGCTCAGCACGGTGTCGCCCGGGTTCAGGGTGTTGACCAGCGCGGCCTCCCAGCCGCCCGATCCGGCGCCGGGGAAGACGTAGACCGGCTGCCCGGTGCGGAAGACCTTCTTCAGCCCCTCCGTCACCTCTTCGAAGAGGGCGCTGAAGGCCTCACCCCGGTGGTTGATCATCGGCTGAGTCATGGCCGCCGCCACCTGCGGCGGAATCGGCGTGGGTCCGGGAATCATCAGCAGGGACTTCTCTCTCAGCATGATCAATCTGCCTCCCCTTCGAAAAAACTCAGGCCCCGCCCCCGGCAGTCCGGTCGCGTGCGCGTTGACCGGCTCTGCCAGGGACGGGGCCCTTTCCCCGCGGTGCCACCCTGCTTGGCTGCAGCAGGACAGCGCCATGCCCCACCGGCGGAAACAGAAGACTCCCGCCCCCAGCGTCAGGGACGGGAGCTAGACTCCCGCGGTGCCACCCGGACATTGGCGCCGGCCTAGCCGGCAGCCCACTCGTCTCGGCGATAACGGGCCGAACCCGACCGGGTCATCCCCGGACCCTCGGGGGGCGGAACAGATTCCACGGCCACCGGCTTGCACCCGCCGCCGGCTCTCTGCAGACCGCAACGGAACCCTTTTCCCCCGTCATGGGGCGATGTTAGGGTGCAGTATAGCACCCGATTTCACAAGATGCAACCGTCTCTGAAAAAGATCCTACTTTTGGAGGAGTCCCGCACCCGGCTGATGGTCGCTAGTCGTCGTCGCGCGTGACCACCTGGGCGACGGCCGAAACCCTGTCGTTGGCGTCCAGGTTCATGAGCTGCACGCCCTGGGTGTTGCGCCCGATGCGCCGCACCTCCTCGACGGGGATGCGGATCAGGACCCCCTGCTCGGAGACGAGGATGAGGTCGTTGCCCTCCGTGACCACCTTGATGCCCACCAGGCGGCCATGCCGCTCCTCCACCAGCTGGATGGTGATGACGCCCTTGGCGCCGCGCCGGTACGTCGGGTACTCGCTGAGCAGGGTGCGCTTGCCGACGCCGGTCTCGGTCACCACCAGCAGGTCCGCGTTGGGCAGCACGCCGTCCATGCCCACGACGTACTCGTCGGGGCCGAGCGCGATGCCCTTCACGCCGCG
The DNA here is from genome assembly GCF_055383075.1 of Symbiobacterium turbinis. Lineage (NCBI taxonomy): Bacteria > Bacillati > Bacillota > Clostridia > Eubacteriales > Symbiobacteriaceae > Symbiobacterium > Symbiobacterium turbinis. The sequence goes on along the minus strand of NZ_AP042433.1, from coordinate 2,927,415 downwards.
GGTGTCGCGCCCCATGGGCCGCACGTCGTCCTCGTGGAAGCGCAGGGCGTAGCCGGCGCTGGAGACCAGGATGATCTCGTCGTTGCCCCGGGTGAGGCGGGCGCCCACCAGGGTGTCCCCCTCCTCCAGCTTGATGGCGATGATGCCGGTCGACCGGACATTCTCGAACTCGGTGACCGCGGTCTTCTTCACCCAGCCGCTGCGGGTGGCGAAGAAGATGTACGCGACCTCTTCTTCGACCTCCTTCACAGGGATGACCGCGTTCACCTTCTCGCCCGGCAGGAGCGGGATCAGGTTGACGATCGCCGTGCCGCGGGCCTGGCGAGAGGCCTCGGGGATCTCGTAGCACTTCACGCGGTAGACGCGGCCCTGGTCGGTGAAGAACATCATGTGGTGGTGCGTGGTCGTGATGAAGAGGTGCTCGATGAAGTCCTCTTCCTTGGTGCCCGCGCCCTGCACGCCGCGGCCGCCCCGCCGCTGCGAGCGGTAGGTGCTGAGCGGCACCCGCTTGATGTAGCCGGTGTGCGAGATGGTCACCACGACGTCTTCCTCGGCGATGAGGTCCTCGATGTCGATCTCGCCGTCGTCCGCGGTGATGCGGGTGCGCCGGGGGTCGGCGTACTTCTTCTTGATCTCGCCGAGCTCCTGCTTGATGATGTCAAACTGCATCTTCTGGGACCCCAGCACCGCCCGGTAGTAGGCGATGCGGTCCTGCAGCTCGTCGTACTCGTCCTGCAGCTTCTCCCGCTCCAGGGCGGTCAGCCGGCGGAGCTGCATGTCCAGGATGTGCTGCGCCTGCACTTCGGTGAACCCGAAGTTGCTCATCAGGCGGGTGCGCGCCTCGTCCGTCGTGGGCGAGGAACGGATGGTGTTGATTACCTCGTCGATGATGTCCAGGGCCTTCAGCAGGCCTTCGAGGATGTGGGCCCGGTGCAGGGCCTTCTCGAGGTCGAACTGGGTGCGGCGTACGATGACCTCGACCTGGTGCTGCACGTAGTGGTGCAGCATCTGCTTCAGGTTGAGCAGCCGCGGCCGGTTCTCCACGAGGGCCAGCATGATGATGCCGAAGTTCTGCTGAAGCTGGGTGAACTTGAACAGCTGGTTCAGAATCACGTGCGGGTTGGCGTCCCGCCGGAGCTCGATGGCGATCCGCAGGCCGGTGCGGTCGGACTCGTCCCTGAGGTCCGTGATGCCGTCGATCTTCCGGTCGCGGTGCAGCTCGGCGATGCGCTCGATCAGCCTGGCCTTGTTGACGCCGTAGGGCAGCTCCGTCACCACGATGCGGTTGCGGCCGTTCTGCAGCGTCTCGATCTGCGTCCGGGCCCGCATGGTGATGGAGCCCTTGCCGGTCTGATAGGCCTTCTTGATGCCGTCGCGGCCGAGGATGAGGGCCCCGGTGGGGAAGTCCGGGCCCTTGATGATGCTGTTGAGCTCCTCGATGCTGACGTCGGGCTGGTCGATCAGCCGGACGATGCCGTCGATCACCTCGCCCAGGTTGTGGGGCGGGATGTTGGTGGCCATGCCCACCGCGATGCCCGTGGAGCCGTTGACCAGCAGGTTGGGGAAGCGCGACGGCAGCACCGTCGGCTCCTTCTCGCTGTTGTCGAAGTTGTCCTCGAAGTCGACGGTGTTCTTCTCGATATCGGCCAGCATCTCATGGGCCAGCTTTGAGAGGCGCGCCTCGGTGTAACGCATGGCCGCGGGCGGGTCGCCGTCGATGGAGCCGTAGTTGCCCTGGCCGTCCACCAGCGGGTAGCGCAGCACGAAGTCCTGCGCCATGCGCACCATGGTATCGTACACGGCCGAGTCGCCGTGGGGGTGGTACTTACCGAGCACGTCACCGACCGTCTTGGCCGACTTGCGGTACGGCTTGTCCGCGGTGTTGCCGCTTTCGTACATGGAATAGAGGATCCGGCGCTGCACCGGCTTCAGGCCGTCCCGGACGTCGGGCAGGGCCCTGCCGACGATGACGGACATGGAGTACGTGAGGTACGACGTCTCCATCTCCTGCTGGATCTCTTTCTCCAGAATCCGCTGTGCGAAGTCTCCGGCCACAAGCTTGTCCTCCTAAACGGGGAGTCGGTCCAGCGCCTAACCGATGGTGTCGAGGTTCTGGACGCGATGGGCGTTCCGCTGGATGAACTCCCTGCGGGGCTCGACCTTCTCTCCCATGAGGGTTTCGAAAATCCTGTTCGCCTCGGCGGCGTCCTCCATCGTCACCCGGAAGAGCGTCCGCTTTGAGGGATCCATCGTGGTCTCCCAGAGCTGCTCCGGGTTCATCTCGCCGAGACCCTTGTACCGCTGCGGCTTGTCGGTCACGCCGCCGATGCGGGAAATGATCTGGTCCTTCTCCTGCTCGGAGTAGGCGTAGTAAACCTGTTTGCCCTTCCGGATCATGTACAGCGGCGGGTTGGCGATGTAGAGATATCCCGCCTCGATGAGGGGCCGCATGAAGCGGAAGAAGAACGTGAGCAACAGGGTGCGGATGTGGCTGCCGTCCACATCGGCGTCGGTCATGATGATCACTTTGTGATACCGGCACTTGGAGACGTCGAAGTCATCGCCGATCCCCGCGCCCACGGCTGTGATGAGCGTGCGGATCTCCTCGTTGGAGAGGATCTTGTCGATCCGGGCCTTCTCGACGTTGAGGATCTTGCCCCTGAGGGGCAGAATCGCCTGCGTGCGCCGGTCGCGGCCCATCTTGGCGGAGCCCCCTGCGGAGTCGCCCTCCACCAGGAAGAGCTCCGACTCGGACGGATCCCGGGAGGAGCAGTCGGTCAGCTTGCCCGGCAGCGCAGTGATCTCAAGGGCGCTCTTGCGCCGCACAAGCTCCCGGGCCTTGCGGGCCGCCTCGCGGGCCCGCGACGCGCTGATCGCCTTCTCCACGATGCGCTTGGCGATGGTGGGGTTCTCCTCCAGGAACTCGGAAAGCCCCTCGCTCACCGCGCTGGCGACGAAGGTCTCCATCTCGGAGGAGCCCAGCTTGGTCTTGGTCTGCCCCTCGAACTGGGGATCCTGCATCTTCACAGAGAGGATGGCGGTCATGCCCTCGCGGATGTCCTCGCCCGCCAGGTTGTCCTCGTTCTCCTTCAGCAGCTTCTGCTTCCGGGCGTAGTTGTTGATGACCCGCGTCAGGGCGCTCTTCAGGCCCGTCTCGTGCGTGCCGCCCTCTATCGTACGAATGTTATTGGCGAAGCTTAAAATATTCTCGCTGTACGCGTCGGTGTACTGGATGGCCAGCTCCATCTCGTGGGTGTCGGTGGCCTTGAAGATATAGATCGGCTTGGCGTGCAGGGGCTCCCGGGACCGGTTCAGGTACTGCACGAAGGTCTGGAGGCCCTCGTTGTACTTGAAGCGGTACTCCGCATTCTCCTTTTCATCGATGAAGCGAATGAACAGCCCCTGGTTGAGGAAGGCGGTGTCCCTGAGGCGCGCCACAATGGCCTCCGGATCGAACTCCACCGACTCGAAGATGGCGGGGTCCGGCCAGAAGCGCACGTAGGTGCCCGTTTCCTTGGTGTCGCCCGTGCGACGCAGAGGGTAGCGGGCCTTGCCGCCGTTCTCGAACTCGACTTCGTAGACGCCGCCGTTCTGCCTGACCTGTACGTAGAGCTTTTCGGAGAGCGCGTTGACCACCGCCGCGCCCACGCCGTGCAGGCCGCCGGAGACCTTGTAGGCGCCCCCGCCGAACTTGCCGCCGGCGTGCAGGACGGTATAGACGGTCTCGACGGTGGAGATGCCCGTGCTGGGATGTATGTCCACGGGGATGCCGCGGCCGTTGTCCAGGACCGACAGCGAGCCGTCGCTGTGCAGGGTGACCACGATCGTGTCGCAGAACCCGGCCAGCCGCTCGTCGACCGCGTTGTCGATGATCTCCCAGATCAGGTGGTGCAGGCCGCGCTGCGAGGTGCCGCCGATGTACATGCCCGGCCGGCGGCGCACCGCCTCGAGGCCTTCGAGCACCTGAATCTGCTCCCCGGTGTACTCTTCCGTACCGTGGGTGTTCAGATGGTGCATCGCGGGCTGGGTACTGTTCCTTTCGTCAGCCACAGAGGTTCCTCCCTCATTTAGGTAGCGCTTTCAATATCAGAGCAATGCTATCACATCGCAAGAGTTATCACAAGTGACAGACTCGGACCCCGGAACGCTAGCCGAAGTGCGCCGCGGACACGCTGCGCCGCTTCAGCGTCGTCGCGGAAATGGGCGACAGGATGCCGCCGCGGTCCGTGAGCACGAGGCTGCGGGGTTCGCCGCCCTCCACCTGGATCAGGCGGTTCTCCTGTTTCAGTTTTTCCAGCAGCTCCAGCGTCGCGCCACCCCTTCTGGCGCTGCGCAGGTTCAGGATCGCGATCACCTGACGCAGTCCCACCACCACGTCAGCTCCCACGTGGAGGTACATCAGCCCAACCCCCTGTCATCCAGGACTACCGTGCCCGCGCGCACGCGAAACAGGCGGTGGCTTTCCGGCCACTCGCGCACCATCAGGTCTTCCAGGTCGGTACAGGTGATGAAGCTCTGGACCCCCTCCCGCACGGCCGACAGGAGGTAGTGCCGGCGATGCGGGTCGAGCTCCGATGCGACATCATCCAGGAGCAGCAGAGGGGACTCGCCGATCTCCTGGGTCATGAAGTCCAGCTCCGCCAGCTTCAGGGCCAGGACGGCCGTGCGCTGCTGGCCCTGCGAGGCGTAAAGGCGCGCGTCGCGCCCCGCGATCCAGAACCCGACGTCATCCCGGTGCGGACCCACCAGCGTCACCTGGCGCCGCCGCTCCTCGTGGCGAACGCGCGCCAGGGCCCTCTCCAGCCGCCGGCGGACGCTCTCCAGGTCGGCCGCCTCGTCTTCATCGCCGACGCCCTGGCTGTGGTAGGCGAGCCGCAGATCCTCGCGGCCCTCGGCCAGCATCTCGTGGTAGCGTGCGGCGATGGGCGAGAGCCGGCGAATCGCCTCGGCCCTGCGGACCACCAGCCGGGCCCCGGTCTCGACCAGCTGCTCATTGTAGATCGCCAGCAGCCCCTCATCCACCACGGACTCCTTCAGCAGCGTGTTGCGCTGCGCCACCAGCCGGTTGTAGGCCATGAGGTGATGAAGGTAGGTCTGGGAGATTTGCGACAGCTCCATGTCCAGGAAGCGGCGGCGGCCGGAGGGCGGCCCCTTCAACAGCTGCAGATCGTCGGGCGAGAACAGCACGGCCGCCAGGCTCCCGACCAGGCGTGCGATCTTACGTTCCGCGATGCCGTTGATCTTCAGCTGCTTGCGGGTCTTCAGGCCGTAGCGCAGCTCCAGGTCGATGGTGCCGGTCTTGCGCACCACCTCGGCGCGGGCCAGGAGCTCATCCCTGCCCTCCTGGATCATGTCCTGATCGCGGGAGGTGCGGTGGCTCCTGCCGGTGGCCAGATAGTGGATCGCCTCGAGCAGATTGGTCTTCCCCTGCGCGTTGTCACCGTACAGAACATTCAGTCCCGAAGAGAAGTGGACGGTCGCCGAATCGTAGTTGCGGAAGGAGCCCAGTTGCAGCGTGGCCAGATACAACCTCATTCCCCCTCGCGGCGGAGCAGCCAGAGGCCGGCGCCCTCCACGCGCACGCGGTCGCCCGGGCGCAGCTTGCGGCCGCGCCGGCGCTCGGGCTCGCCGTTGACGGCGACCAGGCCGGAGGCAATCAGGGCCTTGGCGTGGCCGCCGGTCGCGGCCACGCCCGTCCACTTCAGAAAGGCGTCCAGGGTGATGTATTCGGTGTGGATTGTGACGATCTCTTCGGCCATGGCGGGATTTCCCTAGAGCGTGATCAGGGGCAGCACGACGTAGAGGAACTGGCTGCTGTCGGCCGGCTGGAGCCGGGCGGGGTTGCGGCTGCCCGAGCACTGGAAGCGGAACTGCTTCTCTTCCAATACTTTGAGGAAGTCCAGCAGATAGCGCGCGTTGAACCCGATGTCCAGCGGATCGCCGGTCATGCTGCTGACGGCCAGCTCCTCATAGACCTGGCCGACCTCCGGGGTGTTGGAGGTGATGGTGACCTTGTCGGCCTGGAAGCTGATCTTGACGGCGCCGTCCTTCGTGATCAGGGTAGCGCGCTCCAGGGCCTCCATGAACTCGTCGCCGGGCAGCACGGCCTCGGTGGGGTAGGTTTGGGGCACCAGCCGCATCACATCGGGATACTGGCCCTCCAGGAGGCGGGAGATCACCCGCACGTTCCCCAGGTCGAAGAACACCTGATTCGCGGTGACGGCCACGTGGACCTGGCTCTCCTCGTCGCCGGTGAGGAGCCGGGTCAGCTCGTTCAGCGACCGGCTGGGGATAATCACCGAGAAGCTGTGGCCCTGTGCATTCTCTGCGGCCGTCTCGGCGTAGGCGATGCGTACACCGTCTGTGGCGGTGCCGGTCAGCGTGCTGTCGCGCAGCTTGAACAGCACGCCGGTGAGCCAGGGCTTGGACTCGTCGTGGCCGGCGGCAAAGGTGGTCTGACGGAGGAGATCCCGCAATAGACTCTGACTGACGGTGAACGACGAGGCCCCGTCAACGTCGGGGAGGGCGGGAAACTGGTCGGCCGCGAAGCCGTGAATCACGTACTGCGAGCGGCCCCACCGCAGGGTCGCCACGTGGTTGTGGTAGTCCACGGAGAGCTCGATGTTTCCATAAGGAATGCGGCGGATCAGATCCGCGAAGTAGCGGGCCGGAAGGACGATCTCGCCCTCGCTGATTACCTCACAGGACGTGACGGCCTCGATGGCCAGCTCCATGTCGGTCGCGCGGATGGTGAGGTTTCCATTCCGGGCGGAGAGATAGACGCCGGACAGGACCGGGATCGTGTTCTTGGTGGAGACGGCCCTGGCAACTGTGGCGAGCGTCGCATTCAGGCTCTCCTGGCTGATCAGGATCTTCACTCGAAGCCCTCCCTCTGTGGCACCTTTCGGGTAAAACGGCGCATACCTTACCTGTTAGTAACAATGGTCATTGTAGCAATGATCATTGTAGAGGCTGTGGATATGTGGAAAAGCCCGTGGATAACTAGAGCGGCGGGAATCGCGGGGCGCGATAACTTGTGGGTATTGCCGCGCGATCTGTCCACACCGGCCCAATTCGCTGGGGACGCGCCGCTATTCGGCGCGGATGCGCGCGATCAGCTGCTCGATGGTGTGCGCGAAGGCGGGATCCTTCTCGATCTCCTTCGCGATCTTTTCGCAGGCGTGAATGACCGTGGTGTGATCGCGGCCGCCGAACTCCTCGCCGATCTTGGGCAGTGAGTTGTCGGTGAGCTCCCGGGAGAGGTACATGGCGATCTGGCGGGGGTACGCGACGGCGCGGGAGCGGTTGCGCACCTCGAAGTCTTGCATCCGGATGTTATAGTGTTCGGCCACCACCTGCTTGATTGCGTCGATGGTGATCTGTTTCGGCCGGTGCGGCGGCAGGATGTCCTTCAAGGCCTCCACGGCCAGGTCGTAGGTGAGGGGACACTTGAGCATGTTGGCATAGGCGACCACCCGCGTGAGCGCCCCCTCGAGCTCGCGGATGTTCGTCTCGATGTTGGTCGCGATGTAGTTGGTCACCTCGTCGGGCACGTGCAGTTCTTCATTCTGGGCCTTCTTCCGCAGGATCGCCGTGCGCGTCTCCAGGTCGGGGGGCTGGATGTCGCAGATCAGGCCCCACTCGAACCGGGAGCGCAGGCGGTCTTCCAGCGTGGGAATCTCCTTCGGCGGCCGGTCGGAGGAGATGACGATCTGCTTGTTGGCCTCGCGGATGGCATTAAAGGTATGGTAGAACTCCTCCTGGGTGGCCTCCTTGCCCGCCAGGAACTGGATGTCGTCGATCAGCAGCACATCGACCTTCCGGTACCGGTTTTGAAAGGCGCTGGTGGAGCCTTTCTGAATGGCCATGATGAACTCGTTGGTGAACGTCTCGGTGGAGACGTACGCGACCTTGGCCGTGGGGTTGTGCTGCAGCACGTAGTGGCCGATCGCATGCATGAGGTGGGTCTTGCCCAGTCCGACGCCGCCATAGATGAAGAGGGGGTTGTACGTGCGCGCGGGCGCCTCGGCGACGGCGAGCGCGGCCGCGTGGGCGAACCGGTTGCTGTTGCCGACGACGAAGGTTTCGAAGGTGTATTTTGGGTTAATGTAGCCGAACAGGCGCACGGGCTGTTCGGCGGCTGGGGCGGTGGCGCCGGCCTGCAGCTCCGCGATGTTGGGGCCCTCCACGGGATCTGTGGCCGGCTCTTCAATGACGTTGGGATTGGCGACGAACTTGAGCTGCATGTTGCGTTTGGTGAGATCGCGCAGGGCCTGGCGCAGCAGGGGAGCGTAGCGCGACTCCATGCGGTGTTTCGCAAATTCCCCCTGTACGCCGACGATGATCGTGTCTTCCACCACTGCCACGGGACGCGTGGCCCGCACCCAGTTTTCAACAGCAGTCTTCGAGGTATGTCGTTCCAGGTGGTCGATGCACTGCTGCCATACTTCAGACAACTCCGTCTTCATAGTGCAGTGGCCCCCTCGGTACGGAAAATATCGCCAGCACGACCGCGGCGTATCAACATCTTATACACAGCCTTGTCCACAACTTGTGCATAAAAAGATGTGAGCCTGTTCCGACCCCCGCTTCGCGGAGGTGGACGGGCTTGACTTGATCATACCAGAGCGCGGGAAAGTTATCAACAAACTCTGCCCGGGGTATCCCCACTCGTTTCATTGTCTGGGGAAAGGGTACGGCATACTCCGGATAACCTCCTGCCCGCGCGTGGATAAGCTGTGAACTGGAATCCACAGCCGCCGGTTTCTGGGGATGGACTGTGTGTGGAAACTGGGGAAGAACCGCTGCGAACCGGGCCCCGTTTTTCCACCGGTACGATCTGGCTTGACGGGCAGTACCTGACTTCGGTATAATCCGCGTGTGTCTTTTTGCGGTACCGGTTAGGGGGTGTTCCGGTTGAAGCGCACGTTCCAGCCGCATAATCGCTCGCGTAAGCGGGTTCATGGCTTCCTGAGCCGCATGAGCACTCGGGCCGGCCGCAGGGTCTTGAAGGCCCGGCGCCTGAAGGGTCGGAAGCGCCTTACCGTATAAGCCGCGACGGCCTCCCGTCGTGGCTCTTTTTCCATAAAAGGAGAGGGTGGAGAGGGAAGCGCCGGTCTCAAGGCGAACTCTCTGCTAATACCCATGAAGAAGGCTTATCGGCTCAAGTCACGGCTGGCTTTCCAGTCGGTCTACGCACATGGTCGGTCGGTCGCGAACCGGGCTGCGGTGGTTCACGTCTTGAAGCAGAAAGCGGGAACGCCCACCCGGGTGGGCTTCGCGGCGGGACGGCGGCTCGGCAAGGCCGTGGTGCGAAACCGGGTGAAGCGGCGCCTGCGCGAGGCCGTGCGCCTGATGTGGCCACGGGTCCGGCAGGGATACTACATCGTGGTCATCGCGCGCCAGGCCGCGGTGGACATGCCGTTTCCCGAACTCCGGCAGAAGGTCGAGGAACTGTTTGAACGAGCGGGTCTGCTCTTGCGGGAAGGATAGACGGCCATGGCGCGGATTCTGATGGCGTTGATACGCGCGTATCAGCGGTACATCTCACCGCTGAAGGGCGCACCGACGTGCCGCTTTTACCCTTCCTGTTCCCAATACGCGTACGAAGCGCTCGGCAAGCACGGGGCCCTGAAAGGGACGTGGCTCGCCGTGCGCCGCGTGCTGCGATGCCATCCCTTCCATCCGGGAGGGTACGATCCCGTTCCCTAGCAGGCTACATCCCGATTTTACTTGGGGGGTTTCCGTATATTGATCACCTCGTTCTTGGTTCCCGAGTGGCTGGTTCAGCCCATGACGAAACTGCTGGAAGTGTTCTTGAAGTTCACGGGCAACTACGGCCTAGCGATCATCCTGCTGACCGTGGTCGTGCGCGTGGTCATCCTGCCGCTGACGGTCTATCAGATGCGCTCGATGAAGCGGATGCAGGAAGTGCAGCCGCTCATGAAGGAGATCCAGGAGAAGTACAAGGACAATCCTGAGAAGATGAATCAGGAACTGATGGCGCTGTACCAGCGGGAGAAGGTCAACCCGTTCTCGGGCTGCCTGCCGCTACTCGTCCAGCTGCCCATCCTCTACGCGCTGTTCGCGGTCTTCAACGCGTTCGATCCGACGAAGTTCAACTATACCTATCAGTTCCTGTGGGCCGATCTGAGTCAGCGGGATATCCCGCTGGCCATTCTGACCGTCGTGTCGATGATTCTGCAGCAGTACCTGACCGGCATGGGGACGACCGATCCCAACCAGCGGACGATGATGTGGATCATGCCCATCATGTTCGGCTGGATCGCCTTCACCATGCCGACGTCGGCGATTGTGCTTTACTGGGTGGTCAGCACCTTCTTCGGGTTGATCCAGCAAGCAATCTACCCGGGGTTCCCCCGGTTTAAGGGCAGCCTCGGCTCGAAAGGGGAAGCGTGACCAAAATGAAGAGCGTGGAACGGAGCGGCCGCACGGTAGACGAGGCGGTGGCGCTGGCGCTGGAGGCCCTCGGTGTGCCGTCAGACCGGGTTACCGTTGAGGTGCTGGACGAGGGGAAGGGGGGCTTCCTCGGCATCGGAGCGCGGCCGGCTACCGTTCGCGTGACTTTGAAGGAGAGCCGGTCCGAGCGGGTGGAGGCCTTCCTGGGCGACGTCTTTGAAGCGATGGGCGTCGGCGTACGGATGGAGATCCGCGAGGACGGGGAGTATATTCATGTTGACATCACCGGCCAGGAGGCCGGCATCCTCATCGGCCATCACGGGCAGACGCTGGATGCGCTGCAGTACCTGACCAACCTGGTGGCCGCCCGCAGCGGACGCCAGGGGCCGCGCATCCTGCTGGACGTTGAGGGGTACCGGAAACGCCGCACCGAGACCCTGACCAACCTGGCCAGGCGGCTGGCGGACCGGGTCGTGCGCACGGGCGAGCGGGCGGTGCTCGAACCGATGAGCGCCCAGGAGCGCAGGGTGATTCACCTGGCCCTGAGTGATCACCCGGGCGTGACAACGACCAGCGAGGGGCAGGACCCGTTTCGCAGGGTGGTCATATATAAGAAAGACTAGACTGGGTGCCGGTGGCCAGGTAGCATTGCTACCCGGCCACTTTTCTTGAAAGGAGGGCAAGCCGTGGCGGAGGAGACCATCGCCGCCATCGCGACCGGCGCCGGGGAGGGCGGCATCGGCATCGTGCGGATGAGCGGGGCCGACGCCCTGAAGGTCGCCGAACGGATCTTCCGGCCGCAGCGGGGCCGGCCGCTTGGAGGGCGGCGTTCCCACACGGTGACCTACGGCTGGGTGGTGACGCCGGGCGGCGAGCGGGTCGACGAGGCCCTGGCCGTCGTGATGCGGGGCCCGCGCTCATACACCGGCGAGGACGTGGTGGAACTGCAGTGCCACGGCGGGCAGCTGGCGGTGCAGCGGGTGCTGGAGCAGGCGCTGCAGGCCGGGGCCCGGTTGGCGGAGCCGGGCGAGTTCACGCGGCGGGCCTTCCTCAACGGGCGGCTGGATCTCTCGCAGGCGGAGGCAGTCATCGATCTGATCCGGGCGAAGACCGACCGGGCGATGGCCGCGGCGGTCTCCCACCTGGGGGGCAGCCTGCGGCAGACGATCGGCGCGCTGCGGGAGCGGCTCATGGAGATGATGGCCCACTTGGAGGCCGACATCGATTTCCCCGAGCTGGAGCTGGAGGTGCAGACCCGGGAGGAGGTGGCTGCCGGCTGCGCCCAGTGCCTGGCGGAGGTGGAGCGGCTCCTGGGCGGGGCGCGCGCGGGCCGCATCCTGCGGGAGGGGCTGCGGGCGGTGCTGGCCGGGCGGCCCAACGTCGGCAAGTCGAGCCTGCTTAACCGGCTGGTGCGGGAGAACCGCGCGATCGTGACGGAGATTCCCGGCACGACCCGCGATGTGATCGCGGAGTGGATCGAGCTCGGGGGTGTGCCGGTGCAGCTCCACGACACCGCAGGCCTGCGGGCGACCGACGACCCGGTGGAGAGAATCGGGGTGGCGCGCACCCGGGAGGCCCTGTCGCAGGCGCACCTGGTGCTGGTGGTGATCGATGCCGCCGAGGGCCTGGGGCCGGAGGACCGGGAGTGGATCGCCGAACTGCCCGAGGGAGCGGCCCGCATCGGGGTGGTCAACAAGATCGACCTGAACCCGGCGTTCGACGTGGCGGAGCTGCAAGAGGGTCTGGGCGGCGCGCCGGTGGTGGGCGTCTCGGCCGAGCGGGGCACGGGGCTCCAGGCCCTGGAGGCGGAGATCGCCCGCGTGGCCGGGGCCTTCGACGCCAGCGAGGAGATGCTGGTGAACGCGCGGCAGGCGGAGGCGATCCGGCGCGCGGCGGACCACCTGCGCGACGCGCAGGAGACGCTGGCTCAGGGGCTCGGTGTGGAGCTTGTGGCCATTGACCTGCGGGCGGCCTGGATGGCTCTGGGAGAGGTGACCGGGGAAACCGCCGGCGAGGAGCTGCTGGACCAGATCTTCAGCCGGTTCTGCATTGGGAAGTGAGTGGGATGGGCATCACGAAGGAATATGACGTGATCGTGGTCGGCGCTGGGCACGCGGGCATCGAGGCGGCGCTGGCGGCGGCCCGCCTGGGCATGCGCACAGCCTGCTTCACCACCAACCTGGACAACGTCGGGGCGATGAACTGCAACCCGTCCATCGGCGGGCCGGCCAAGGGCCACCTGGTGCGGGAGATCGACGCGTTGGGCGGGCAGATGGCGCTCACCGCGGACGCCGCCTTCCTGCAGATGCGCATGCTGAACAGGGGGAAGGGGCCGGCCGTGCAGGCCCTGCGGGCGCAGATCGACAAGCGGGCCTACGCGTGGGCCATGCGGCTGGTGCTGGAGCGGACGCCGAACCTGGACCTGAAGCAGGGCATGATTCAGGAGATCGTGGTGGAGGACGGGCGGGTGCGCGGGGTGATCACCTCGACGGGCCTGTTCTTCGCCGCGAGGGCCGTGGTGCTGAGCACCGGCACCTACCTGCACGGCAAGACGATCATCGGCGAGGTGCAGCGCGTGTCGGGACCGGGCGGGCTGGCGCCGGCGGTGGGGCTCACCGCCAGCCTGAAGGCCCTGGGTTTCGAGGTCGGGCGGTTCAAGACGGGCACGCCTCCCCGGGTGGACGGGCGGACCGTGGACTTCAGCCGCATGGTGCGGCAGGACGGCGACCCGGAACCCTTGCGGTTCAGCTTCATGTCCCCCCGGGATGAGCGGGAGCAGCTTGCCCTGCTGGCAGACGGCGACCACGCCGCGCAGCCACGAGCTGATTCGGCAGAACCTTCACCGGGCGCCCATGTTCACGGGCATCATTCAGGGGCGCGGGCCGCGCTACTGCCCGTCGGTGGAGGACAAGGTGGTGCGCTTTGCCGACAAGGACAGCCACCAGGTCTTCCTTGAGCCCGAGTCGCGGGAGTCGCACGAGATGTACGTGCTGGGCCTATCCACCAGCCTGCCGGAGGAAGTGCAGATTGAGCTGGTCCGCACGGTGCCGGGGATGGAAGAGGCCGAGTTGATGCGGGCGGGCTATGCGATTGAGTACGACTACATCATCAGCACGCAGCTGAAGCCCTCGCTGGAGACCAAGCTGGTGCGCGGCCTCTTCTGCGGCGGGCAGATCAACGGCACGTCGGGCTACGAGGAGGCGGCCGCGCAGGGGCTGATCGCCGGCATCAACGCCGCCTGCTTCGTAGAAGGAAGGGAACCGCTGGTGATCGACCGGTCCGAGGGGTACATCGGCGTGCTGATCGACGACCTTGTGACCAAGGGTTCGCCGGAGCCGTACCGGATGATGACCTCACGGGCCGAGTTCCGCATGATGCTGAGGCAGGACAACGCCCACCTCAGGCTGACCGAGAAGGGGCGGGCGTATGGGCTGGTGGACGACGCCCGGTGGGAGGCCTTCGTCGCGCTGCGGGACGGCATCGCCGCCGAGCGGGAGCGGCTGGTTCGGACGGTGGCCGGACCGACGCCGGAGGTGCAGCGGGCGCTGGAGCGGCTGGGGTCGGCGCCGCTGAAGAGCGGCGTGACGCTGGAGCAGCTCCTGCGCCGGCCGGAGGTGCGGTACGAGCACCTGGTGGAGATGGGCCTGGGCCGGCCGGAGTTGGATGAATCCGTCCGGCGGGAAGTGGAGACCCAGGTGAAGTACGAGGGTTATATCGCGAAGGAGCAGCAGCAAGTGGAGCGGATGCGCCGGATGGAGGCCCGGCGGATTCCGCCTTCGCTGGACTACGCTTCGCTGAAGGGGCTCTCCATGGAGGCCAGGGAGAAGCTGTCGCAGATCCGCCCCGAGACGCTGGGCCAGGCGAGCCGGATCTCGGGCGTCTCCCCGGCGGACGTGGCGGTGCTGATGGTCTATCTGGATCGGATGGCGCGGTCGCGGCAAGGCGCGGAGGAGGCGTGACGGAGCGATGGAAGCGGCAGAGTACCGGGGTTTGCTGGAGGAGGGGCTGTCCGCCCTGGGTGTTGCGGCGGAGCCGGCCGGGCTGGAAGCGGTGCTGCGCCATCTGGATCTGGTGCGGGTCTGGAACGAGCGCATGAATCTGACGGCCATCACCGAACCCCGGGAGATGGTGATCAAGCACGCCCTGGATTCGGCGGCCGGCCTGGCCGTCCTCGGCCTGGCGCCAGGGCAGCGGGTGCTGGATGTGGGCACCGGGGCCGGCTTCCCCGGGGTGGTGTGGAAGTGCCTTGTGCCCGGCATTGAGCTGACCTTGCTGGAGAGCCTGCAGAAGCGGTGCCGCTTCCTGGAGGAGGTCGGCGAGTCGGTGGTGCGGCCGCTGACCGGCGGCGAGGGCTACCAGGTGGTGTCGGGGCGAGCGGAGGACATGGGGCGGAAGACCGAGCACCGGGAGCGGTACGATGTGGTGACCGCCCGCGCGGTGGCGGAGCTGCGGGTCCTGGCGGAGTACTGCCTGCCGTTTGCGCAGGTCGGTGGTCGCTTCCTCGCCATGAAGGGCCCGTCGGTGGGGGAGGAGATTCTCGCCGCGGAGAGGGCGGTCGCGATGCTGGGCGGAAAGGTGGAGGAAGTGCGCCAGCTGGAACTGCCCGGCGGGGGTGGGCGCCGGTCGCTGGTGCTCATCCGCAAGGTGAAGCCGACGCCCAAGGGCTATCCCCGCAGGGCCGGCGTGCCCGCGAAGAGCCCGTTGTGAAAAACGGCACTGGGAGGCCGTCAGGGGCCTTAACGGGGAAATGGCGAAAGAGGCATGCGAGGGTATTCCGGGGGTGAAGAAAGGGCCTCAGCGGGGCTCTGAGCGGTTCGTTCTAAACAAACATATGTTTGGCTGGCGCCGCCGGGAGCGGCGCCATTTTCGCGCGTGCTGTTTGCTGTTTGCATTCGCTGTGGGCCGACCGCGGCGAGGAGTCCGTGATGGGGTATTCGCGCTGTTCGTGCCTTCTGTTGGTCGCCCCCGGCCGTTTCTTCGCGCGCCGTTGAGTTAATCTCCGTGCTCTCACCTCCATTTGGCTACAAGGAACTCGGAACGGCGCCGGTCCAGGTGGGATCGGATGGAGGGGGCAGGAACGGGTAGTATGATGACGAATCAATTACGAGTTGAAGGGCACTGTGCTCCAGCGCGGCCGTACCGGTGCCGTCACGGAAGGAGTGTCAGCAGTGAGTCGTGTCATCGCTATCGCCAATCAGAAGGGTGGGGTCGGGAAGACGACCACGGCCGTGAATCTGAGCGCCTGCCTGGCAGACCTGGGCAAGCGGGTCCTCCTGATCGACATTGACCCCCAGGGGAATGCCACGTCGGGTCTGGGTCTTGACCGGAGGCGCCTGAAGGCCTCGGTGTATGACGTGCTGCTGGACGAAGTTCCCCTGCTGGATGCCGTGGTGGAGACCAAGGTCAAGGGCGTGCAGGTGGTGCCTGCGACGATTGACCTGGCCGGTGCGGAGATCGAGCTGGTGCCGCGGATCGCACGGGAGAGTCGGTTGAAGCAGGCGCTGGATCCGGTGCGTGATCAGTTTGACTTCGTGCTGATGGACTGTCCGCCGTCGCTGGGTTTGCTGACGATCAATGCCCTGACGGCAGCCGATTCGATTCTGATCCCCATTCAGTGCGAGTACTATGCGCTGGAAGGGCTTACACAGCTCATGGATACCTTCCGGCTTGTCAGGGAGGCCCTCAATCCTTCACTGGAGGTGGAGGGTGTGGCCCTGACGATGTTTGATGGGCGGACCAACCTGAGCATCCAGGTCGTGGAGGAAGTGAAGCGGTACTTCCCGGGGCAGGTCTATCGCTCGATTATCCCCCGGAATGTGCGGCTGAGCGAGGCACCCAGCCACGGTCTGCCGATCACGCTGTACGATCCCCGTTCGAAGGGTGCAGAAGCGTACTTGGAACTGGCCAGAGAGGTGATCGAGCGTGTCGAGGAAAGGGCTGGGTAGGGGCCTGGGCGCCCTGATTCCGGAGATCGACCCCGCCGAGCGGGAACGGCAAGGCGTGGTGGAGTTGGAGATCGGGCAGATCAAGCCGAATCCGAATCAGCCCCGCAAGGAGTTTGACGAGGTCCGGCTGGAGGAGCTGGCGCTCTCGATCAAGGAGCACGGGATCGTGCAGCCGATTCTCGTGCGGAAGGCGGGCAAGGGCTACGAGATCGTGGCTGGTGAGCGGCGGTGGCGGGCCGCGCAGCTGGCGGGCCTCACCAAGGTGCCGGTCCTGGTGCGGGAGTTCACCGAGGCCGAGCGCATGGAGATCGCGCTCATCGAGAACCTGCAGCGGGAGGACCTGAATCCGATCGAAGAGGCCGAGGCGTATCGCACGCTCATGGAGAGCTTCGGTCTCACGCAGGAGGTCCTGGCGAAGCGACTGGGCCGCAGCCGGTCGCAGGTGGCCAACACGCTGCGGCTGTTGCAGCTGCCGGACCCGGTGCAGGAAGAGGTGCGGGCCGGCCGTCTGTCGATGGGCCACGCGAAGGTGCTCGGGGGCGTTGAGGATCCTGCGAGGCAGGTCGCCCTGGCGCACAAGGTGGTGGCAGAGGGGCTTTCGGTAAGGGAGTTGGAGGAGCAGCTTCGGCCCCGGGAGAAGCGCGAGAAGGCCCCCCGGGGGAAGTCCAGGGCGAAGCTGCCGCCCGACCTGGCGGCTGTGGAGCAGCGCCTGCGGGAGCAGCTGGGAACGCCGGTGAAGCTGCACTGGACCGGGGAGCGGGGCCGTGTGGAGATCACGTTCTTCGGGGAGGAAGGGCTGAACCGACTGCTCGACGTGCTCGGCATGAGCCAGGGCGACGCGGGCCCGAGGCCGCCGCGTGAGCCGTTCCGTGTGTAGTGTGTTCCACGTGGAACTGAGGTGGCTGCTATGCCGTCTGCGCTGTTCCACGTGGAACACTTGTGTTTTTGGGGGTGTGGTTTCCCAGAGCCGTGGGTGGCTGGCGCTCCCTTCGTTCGCGGGTTGCTTTACGTGCAGTCCCCGGGGAACGGGGTGATTACGGTGCAACGTTTCTTGCGGGGTTGAGCGGGGCGAGGCCAGGTGGTGACTGCAAGGGCGGCCACCACTCGATGTAGGTGCAGTGTTCCACGTGGAACAGTGACGGACGCCCGCTTAGTTGCGGGTCCGGTCTTCGTTGTGGACACTATGGCGGTCGATGTTCCACGTGGAACAACGCGGCAGGCTGTGCTCATTCATGGGGTAGCGGCACGAGGACGCGGTCCGGTTGGCCGGGTACGGGAATTGGCTATCACGACTCACGTAGGGCTGGCGGGATGTCTGCACTCCTCAGCTGGCAGAAGTCTCCTTACGCGGGCGTCGCGGCGCTCAGGAGGCGATGATGTTCCACGTGGAACACTTGTGGTGCTGGTCCGGCCCGGAGCGGCGACACGGTGGCCGGTTCATGGTCGCCATGGGTGTACCTCCGGGCGATGGAAGTGGCGGTTCACCGCGGCCTTGGCCCCTGGGCGTTGTCCCTGTCGCAAGGGTGGAGGAAGGTCTGGCGCTCTACGTGGAACGATAACGCCCTCGTGCTTAGGTGTCCGGCAGGCCATGCCAGTGGGGGCCAGGTGGAGCGATGTTCCACGTGGAACACAGGGAGAACGGTCCTCCTGTCGGCCGGCTGCGTGAGTCGTGGCCGACGTGTTCTCTTGGGCCTGGCTGGATGTATGCCGAAGTTTCTAGGGAGCTGGCCGCGGTCGTGTACCCTTAGCAGCAGGAATTTGGTCGTGTGGTTTGTGTTGTGTTCCACGTGGAACAGTGGCGCAGACGCGCTCTCGGCCTTGGCGGTCTGGCCGTCCTCTCCCAGTGCGCGCAGTGGCGTGTTGTTCCACGTGGAACACTGTGACAGTGTGCCGGCCTTCGTGAAGGAGCCACGGGGGGTAGGTAGCACCAGATGTGGTGATGTTCCACGTGGAACAGTGGACCGATACCAGTGGAGTTGTCGGCTCGTTGCCAGGGCGATCGAGCATCGCATATGGCAGAGGGTCGTCTGTTGAAGTGGTGGCGGCGAGTTGAGGGTTACACAGCACAATCGGGCGGGTGGATGATGTTCCACGTGGAACAGTGGCTGGCCAACAGGTGTTGGATTCCTCGCGAGGGAACGTCATCAGGTACGAATGCCACCTGGGAGCCGAGTGTCTAGGTCGATGGGTGACATGATGTCCGGACTATCTCACTGCTCGCTGGCCATTTCAGGCCCAGTGCTTGGACTGACGACGGCATTGTTCCACGTGGAACAGCGACTGCAACCCGGGCGGAGGATTGCAGGACTACTCTGTTACGGCAGAAACGCAGGTTCTCGCTCGGTTGGTGAAGAGTATGGTGGGCGACGCCAAACCCGCGTCCCGCATTCTTCGGCTGTGTTGCGGGAGGAATGTTCCACGTGGAACACTGAGAGATGGATGGACTCAGGTGCGGCTGGTTTCCACTCAGGTACTGAAAGCAGGGTGGCGAACCGCGATGTTCCACGTGGAACAGTGATCACAGCTCAGGCAAGGGCAGATGGCAGGATTCAGCGCCGCTGAGGCCACGGTCGGGCCAAGGAGAACATGTGGCCAGGAACAGCCGACACGGATGGGGATCAGTGCCTCCGGGGCACACGGCCGTGACCTGATACGAAAGCAACAAGATGTTCCACGGGGAACAGCGGCTCCAGTTGCCCGGTACCGGAGAAGGAATCCGTTGGCCCTGCCTGGTTATGCGAGGGCCCGCTGTTGCATGAGGAACACTGTGTTAATGAGAGGATCTACCCGACGGAACTTAACTGATCGTACGGAGGCAGGCGAGAGGGATGATGTTCCACGTGGAACAGTCGAATGCCATAGCGGACCACGATTCTGACCGGAGGCGGCAACAGGCGGGAATTCGTTGAGAAGCTCCTGGCTACCAGCGGCTGGAACACACAAGCTTCCAGCGTAAGCCGAAGGCAATGTCCCTGAAGCCCCGACAGCCGCAGGGCAGGATGTTCCACGTGGAACACTGACGCTTCACCGGTAATGGAAGACGGTGGCACATAGCGGCTGCGAGCGGGTGGTGCCAGCGAAGTTGAGCGCCCTCGAACCGGGGCCTTAATGTTCCACGTGGAACACTCTGGCGGGGAGAAGGGACCCCGGTCGCCTGCGAACTGAGAGGACGCCCCTGGTCATCCAGCCCTGAACCGAGGTTGCTATTTCCTGGAGGCGTCGGCGCCAGCTGGGCTGAAGCCGTGCCCGGCACCCCGGGCTGCCCCCTGTAAGATCCCAGGTCGATGTTCCACGCGGAACAGTGTTGGAGGGTGCGTCCGACCAATCTCGGGCGCGCCCGCCAGGTCCAGGCCCCTGTCGATCACGCGGGCTTGTTGCAGCAGACGAGCCATACGGACGCCAGGCCGACGCCCTTTCGTGAGTGAACACCCGCCTGAGCAGCAACCGGCGCCCCTGTCGGGGCGTCTATCAGGTGTTCCACGTGGAACATCACAACCGCACGGGCGAATGCGTTTGGGGCCACGAGTCATCCCACCGTGAGAGATGTGGCTCTGCTGAGGACCTTGAGGCTGGTGGCATCTGTGACACCATTCATCAAGAAAACCAAACTGATGTTCCGCACACGGCACCGCTAGGGAACCAGAATCAGGTAGGGAAGCTAGTTGTTGAGATACGTCACACCAAGTCGTGGGACTGGGTTGGGCAGCCGCGAAGGGAAACGCCGTTCACACCGCACCCCGCCGGAGGGCAGGGTGCGCCGCTCGAAGAACTGTTGACGGCGGGACCCCCGTAGTTTAACATCCAAACACCGGCAAGAGGATCCACGGCGCAGCCCGGCGTAGTTCATCTGGAATAAGAAGCACCAGTGTTCCACGTGGAACACCGGGGCCCTGTCAGGCTTCTAAATAACACGGTCACGAATACAAGCGAACCGGGGGCTGGTCAGCCCCCGGCTTATGAAGAAATGAGGCAGCACAGAAGGAGGCCCACCCGGTGGCAGTTCCCTTTTATGAAGACCCCCTGGCCATGGCATTCACCGCGCTTGCGTTTTGCATTCTGGCGATCATCATCCTGCTCATCGTTCTCGTGCGTCAGTCGGTCCTCCTCAGGCGGTACAAGACCCTGCTCAGCGGCAACACGCAGGCCAACATTGAAGAGTTGCTCATCCAGCAGCAAGAAGCCACGGCCGAACTGCGTGCCGCCCAGGAGGCGCTCCGCCGGCGCCTGACAGAACTGGAGGCCGCCTCGCAGAAGTACGTGCAGCGCATCGGCATCGTCAGGTTTAACGCCTTTCCCGACGTGGGCGCAGACCTCAGCTTCTCCTGTGCGCTCCTGGACGGGCAGGACAACGGCGTGGTGGTCACCTCCCTTTACGGCCGCACGGAGTGCCGCACCTACGCAAAACCCATCCGGGCCGGCGCCTCCAGTTACGTGCTCACCGATGAGGAAAAGCAGGCGCTGATGCAGGCGCGCGGCATAGGCAACGAAAAAGTGTAGCTACAATAGTCACAAGTAGGAAGGAAACAGGCAACGTTGGGTTGAATCCCCACATTGCCTGTTTCGTCTTTCCAGCCGCAGGCCAGAGCCCTGAAAGAGAGCCTGAAGGGAGCGAGACCCGGTGCCGCGTGGGCCCAGACGAGTACAGCTCATCGTCGTGCCATCGACCAACCGACAGAGTTACAGCTTCTACTTCTACCCGGCCCTCCTGGCAGCCGGCTTCGGGCTCGTGGTTTTGGTCGTCGCGGCGCTTGTGTTTGGCCTCAGGTTCTACCAGGCGGAGACCGCTCGGCTCAGGGCCGAGCTGGCGGAGATGGAGGCGCTGAAGCAGCAGGCGAGGCTGCAGCAGGAAGAGCTGGAGCTGATGAAGGAAACGGCGAAGCAGGTTGACCAGGAGTTGAGTCAGATCCGGCGGCTGGAACAGGATCTCGAGACCATGACAGAGGGGGAGGAGGTCCAGCTGCCCTCTCGTTCCTCCTTCGCAAGGAGCGCGCCTGCGGCCGACGCGGCGCGCGGCGGGCCGGAGACGAGCGCGCAACTGGTTCCCGCCCTCAGTCTGGCCAACATCCTGCCGGACGACGTGAGCCCCTATGTGCTGGGCAAGCGCAACACCCTGGCGATGGACCTGAAGCTGGGGCGGCTCACCACTCCGATGGACAGCACCCTGGAGAGCGCGCGGGATCTGCGGGCCAGGCTGGCGGGACAGCTCGCCCGCCTGCGGGATTCGGCCAGGTCTCTCGCGGACGGGCGGGATCAACTGGCGGCCAGGCTGCACTACCTGGCCCACAAGCCGTCCGGCTGGCCGGTGCACGGCGCCGAGATCACCGACGGTTTCGGGCCCCGCCTGAGCCCCTTCGGCTGGGGCTGGCAGTTTCACGACGGCATTGACATGGGCCAGGATTACGGCGAGCCGGTCTACGCCACCGGCGCCGGAACGGTGGTTTACGCCGACTGGCTGGCCGGTGGATACGGAAAGTGCGTGATCATCGATCACGGCTACGGTTTTCGCACGCTGTACGCCCATCTGCAGGACTGGAACGTGTCAGCGGGCCAGGAGGTATCGCGCGGCGATGTGATCGGCTGGGTCGGCAGCACCGGCCTGAGCACGGGACCGCACCTGCACTATGAGGTGCTGTTGAACGGCGTCGCCGTCGACCCCGAGCCCTACCTAGATTAATGACCGGAGGAATGACCGTGTTCCGCAGTCGCAAGAAAGCCACAACAGACAGCCTGTCCTACGGCAAGGTGGAGACCCTGATCGGCGAAGGAACGCAGATCAAGGGGTCGTTTCAGTCGTCCGGCGTCGTTCGGGTGGACGGATTCCTGGAGGGTACCATCGAGCATGACGGCGACCTGATCATCGGGCCCACCGGCCGCATCCAGGCCACTGTCAAGGCCAGGAGCCTGGCCATGGCCGGTGAAATCCAGGGCGACGTGGAGGTGGCCGAAAAGCTTGAGCTTCTGCCCGGCGCACACCTGAAAGGGGATGTGCGCTGCGGCCACCTGGTCATTCACGAGGGGGCACGCTTCCACGGCAGGAGCCTGATGTCTGAGGCTGACTTGTCCACGCCCCAACAGCCTGTCCGCTCCCAGGAGGAATGAGCACCGCCGCATCGCCCGCCCTGTGCAAACAGGACGGGCGATCACGTCACTTTCCCGTGTGGCCCTGGCTCTGCCTGAGCAGTAGCGCGCGCAGGCCCTGCTCGAGGCCGGCGGCAGCCACCTGGGCCATCCGCATGACCAGGCTCAACCGGGTATTCTGGAGCACAAAATACTCCATGAAGCCCCCCACGTTGACCACGCCGGTCAGGTAGACGTCGCCCGCCGGCGGCAGCGACTTGGCCACGCCTGCGCCCGGGCGCAGGCTCCCCGTTCCGACGGAAAGGTAGCCGACCGACTCGGCCCTGCCCAGGCAGGCGTCGACGGCCAGCACCAGGGGGCGCCGAAACCTCCGCTCCACCCAGGCCAGCGCATCGGTCAGGTTGCCTGCGTGAACGGGCTTGTCCAGGGTGCCGAGCACCGTGATACCCTCCGGCAGGGCTCCCTGCAGCCGGCTGCCCACCAGCGGCCCCAGGGCGTCGCCGATGGAGCGGTCGGATCCGATGCACAGGGCGACCATCCCGTCGCACCGGTGGATCAGCCCGGCTGCGCAGCTTTCCAGCGCAGCGGCAATCACCGCGGGGGCCGCCGCGTCGTCCATATGAATGCGCGTCTCCTCGCGCGGGGAGGCTGTGCGCCGAGCGGACAAGTTGCCACCATCACCCAAGGCCCTTCCCTCCGACTCCGGTCCCCGGGGACCGTGGTACAGGGAAGTATACTGCAATCCCTGGCAGCCTATGTGCAGCCAGTGCCATAGGAGGCGCTTATGGAACAGGAGGAGCGGTCACCGGTACTGAAGCAGGCGGATGACCTGTATGCCCGGGGCCGGCTGGAGGAGGCGCTTCAGCTCTACCGCGAGGTCCTGGCGGAGGACGAGACCATCGCCTGGGCCCACAGCCGGACCGGGGCCATCCTGGCCCAGTTGGGCGACTTGGAGGCGGCCGAGGCCCACCTGCGGCGAGCCATCGAGCTTGATCCGAACCTTCCCCAGGCGCACAGCAACCTCGGGAACCTGGATTACTCCCGCGGGGCCTACGAGGCCGCTCTCGAGAAATACAAGACTGCCGTTGCGCTGGACCCCAACAACCCCACTTTTTATGAAAACCTCCACGCGGCATATAAGCGACTCGGGCGGCTGCACGAGGCCGTGGAGGCCATCAAGAAGGCCCAGCGCCTGAAGCGCACTCAGTTTCAGGAGGAGGCCAGGCAGGACATGGCGGCCATGCGCGGCAGCCTGAAGCGGCGCGCCGGCTGCCTGCCGGTCGGGCTTTTCCTCGCGCTGGTCGCGGTGGGGGGTGCGCTTCTTCTCTGAGGGCGCCGGGATGTAACAGCGCTGTAAAGGCAGGGATAATATGGACCTGAGTGCTTTCACCGCACTGGACTGGGCCATCGTCGGCGTGCTGCTCGTGGCGGTGGCCGCGGGCTGGGTACGGGGCATCGTGCGCGTACTGCTGGGCTTTCTTTCCTTCCTGCTCGCGGTCATGATCGCCGGGCGGCTGACCGGGCCCCTGGTGGCCTGGCTGGACCGGATGTGGAACATACCGGCGCGGGTGGCCGACGGCATCATCCAGCGCTCGGCCCGCTCCGGCGAGACGCTGGCGGCGTCGCTGGACCAGGTGGCCATCCCGCTGCGCTACAAGGAGTCGCTGCTGCAGGACGTCGCCCGCGTGTCCACCGAGATGGGCGAACTGCCGGCGGTGGAGTTGGCCGCCCAGCAGATCGCCCTGGGCGCGACCACCGCAATTTGCTTCATCGTACTCGTCCTCCTGCTCACCACGGCGTTGCGGTGGCTGGGAGGCCTCTTCGCCGACGTGCTGCAGAGCCTGCCCATCGTCGGACTCGCCGACCGGCTGCTCGGGGCCGCGGCCCTGGGCACGGCGGCGGTGCTCGCCCTGACGCTGCTGGTGATCTGGGTGATACCGACCCTGTCTGTTTTCGGCATTCAGGGTCTGGGGGAGATGGCGAACCAGTCGGTTACGCCGCCCTACCTGATTCAGGCCTTCGAGTGGATTCGCCGGGTGGTCATCGGAGGAGGGATGCGGCTGTGGAACGAGTGAGGTACGAGGTCGGCGACCATGTGCGGTTGAAGAAGCCGCACCCCTGCGGATCATACCGGTGGGAGATCTACCGGACGGGCGTCGACTTCGGGCTGAAGTGTCTCGGCTGCGGACACCGGGTGATGATTCCCCGGCCCAAGTTTGAGAAGAGCGTGCGGGAGCGCTACCCGAAGGATCAGCTGGGGGAACAGCCGGAGTAACGCGCGGTGAAAGGCTTGCGCGGCCTGTCCGCGCGTGTTATATTGAATTGGATGTGCACGCAGGTCGTGCCGTCACAGGGCGCAGCCCGCCCGGGCTGCTGCCTCCCTGCTCCACCGGAAGTGGAGCCATCAGTCCAGAGGGAGGAGGTGCTACCGTTATGCGGAAGTACGAGATGATGGTGATCGCTCGTCCGGAACTGGATGAGGCGGGTCTTCAGGCCCTGTCCGAGAAGATCACCGAGCTCATCACCGGCAATGGCGGGGCGATCGAAAGCCAGGATGCCTGGAAGAAGCAGCGCCTCGCGTACGAGATCAAGGACATGCGCGAGGGCTTCTACTCGGTCGTCAACTTCACCGGTGAGCCCCGGACCGCGGATGAACTGAACCGCGTCCTGAAGATCACCGACGAGGTCGTCCGCTTCCTGATCGTCCGGCCTGAGGAGTAAGCCGATAAGAGGAGGTAAGGATGTGCTCAATTCCGTCGTTTTGATTGGCCGCCTTACCAAGGATCCTGAACTGCGGTACACGCCGTCCGGCAAGGCTGTCGCCAACCTCCGGCTGGCCGTGGACCGCGGCGCCGTCAATCAACAGGGCGAGAGGGAGACGGACTTCATCGACATCGTCGTGTGGGAGCGCCAGGCCGAGACCGTCGCCAACTACCTTCGGAAGGGCCGGCTGGTGGCCGTGCAGGGCCGCCTGCAGATCCGGCAGTACACCAACCAGGAAGGTCAGAGGCGGGAGCGGGCGGAGGTCGTCGCCAGTACGGTCCGGTTCCTGGACAGCGCCCGTGACCACGCAGGCGGTGAGGGCACTGCGCCCGCACCCCGGCGCGATGAGGGCATGGGCAGCGAGCTGACCTTCAACGATGACGAGGATGTCCCCTTCTAGGACCAAAGGAGGACAGACATCATGCGCCGTGAACGTGGCCGTCGCGCGAGGCGCCGTGTGTGCAGCTTCTGCGTCGACAAGATCGAGCACGTAGATTATAAGGATGCCGCTCGCCTGAAGCGGTACATCACCGAGCGGGGCAAGATTCTGCCCCGGCGCATCTCGGGCAACTGCGCCCGCCATCAGCGGCAGTTGACCGTAGCCATCAAGCGGGCCCGCATCATGGCCCTGCTGCCGTTTACCGTCGAGTAAGCGGCTAACGCAACGGAAAGAGGGGGGCACCGCATTCGGCGGGCCCCCCTGTTCGCTCAGCCATCAACGCTCATCCATCAACGCTCACCCGAAGGAGCATACCGCATGGAAAGCCGATCGACCCGCTTGCAGGGACTTGTCTTTGGCGGGCTGATGGCGGCCATGACCGTGGTTTTCAGCCTGGTGCCGGTGCTCTCCGTCCTGATGCCGATCCCGCTGGTGCTGGCCTACGTCCGGTATGGCGGGCGCATCGCCGTGATGACGGCGACCGCCGCCACCCTCTTCACCATGGCGTTCACCGGCGTGGTCTCCGGCATCCTGGCCATTCCGGCCGGCATCCTGCCCGGCCTGATCTTCGGAATGGGCTTCCGCCGGAAGTGGAAGCCACTCTCCATCGGTCTCGCCGCCGTGCTCACCTTCTTTTTCGGCTTCGCGCTGACCTACGTGGTCACCCGGGTGGCTATGTTCGACGGGCGCGATCCCTTCGTGGCCATGATGGAGACCCCGGCGTTCCAGAGCCAGGTGGAAACCTTCGCCGTCATGATGGAACAGGTGGCCGACAGCGCGGAGGCCCTGGCCGCGCAGCGCGGAACCGCCCCGCCCCAGGGCGCGCAGCTATACCGGGAGATGGCCGATCTTCTGCGCCGCGACGCCGTGGGCATCTTCTGGACCATGCTGCCTTCCTCACTGTTCCTGATGGGAGCGTTCAGCAGCTGGCTCAACTACATGCTGTGCAAGCTCATCCTGCCTCGGTTCGGCCACCAGTTGCCGCCGTCGACGCCCTTCGCCGAATTCCGGCTGCCGGTGTGGCTCATCTGGGCGTATGCGATCATCGCCCTGCTGGCGCCGTTGTTCGCCGGCGGCGACATGACGGCGCTGCCCTGGTGGGGCAAGCTCCTGCTCAACGTGTTCACGCCGCTCATGCTCATCCTGGTGCTTGCGGGGCTGGCCGTGGCCTACGGCTACCTGCGGAGGCGCGGGCTGGAGAAGGGCGTGGCCGTGCTGATCGTGGCGGCCGGCGTCCTGCTCCTTGGGCAGATCGGCATGCACATCCTGGTGCTGCTGGCCATGTGGGACACGGTGTTCGATGTGCGCGGCCTCGGGCACGGTTTGTGGAAGCGATCGGAGGAGATCCGTTAACTGGAGGGATAAGAATGAAGGTCATTCTGAAGGCCGACGTGAAGGGTACGGGGAAGAAGGGAGAGACCGTCGAGGTCGCGGACGGCTACGCGCGGAACTACCTGATTCCCCGGGGCCTGGCCGTGGCCGCCTCCGAAGGCGCCCTGCGCTCCATCGAAGCGGAGCGGAGAGCGCAGAAGGCGAAGAAGGAGCGGCAGATCGCCGAACTCACGGCCCTGCGGGACCAGCTCGAGGGCCAGACGATACAGCTACCGGCCAAGTCCGGCGAGGCGGGCCGCCTCTTTGGATCGATCACCAACAAGGACGTGGCCGAGGCGATTTCCCGCCACATCGGCAAGCCCTTTGACCGCAAGATGGTCGACCTGAGCACGCCGATCAAGACCCTGGGCGTCCACTCGGTCACGCTGCGGTTCGGCCACAACATTACCGGCAAAGTCAACGTTGAGATTGTGCCCGAGTGACAGCCAGCGGCCCGGCCGGCGGTTTCCGGTCTGGGCCGTCGTCAACTTGGCCGTCCTCGCTTGGAAGGAGGTGTGGGCTTCGGCCGCCTATGATGAAGGAGATCCTGGACAAGCTGATGCGCGGCGCCCAGCCGGCTGATACGGAGTCCCTCAACCAGAGGCTCACTCCGGAGGAGCGGCACGGCCGGCAGGTCGGCGCGCTCTTCAACCTCCTCATGGCCATCTGGGGCCCGGAGCGGCTGGTGGTCAAGGCCGGCAAGCTGGACGCCCTCGGGCTGATGAAGTCGGACCGGGTGGAGGAGCAGGTGCTGGCCCTGCAGCGGCTCGTCTATGAGGACCCGACGCTCGACACCGTGCCGGAGCCCCGGGAGCTGCCCGAGATCCTGGAGCAGCTGGAGGACGCGGTGGCCGACCTCGCGGCCCGGCGCACGGTCGAAGACCGGATTGAGCGGAAGATCCAGACCCGCATGCAGGAGCGGCAGGAGGACTACTACCGCGAGATCAAGCAGCAGGTGCTGAAGGAGGAGGCAGGGCCCGAAACCAGCTCAACCCTGAAGCGCCTGGAGTGGCTGCAGACGCTGGAGCAGAAGTCGCTGCACCGCACCGCGGTGGAGCTGCTGCGCCCGCGTTCTTTGGCAGAGGTGGTGGGGCAGGACCGGGCGATCCAGGCTCTGCTGGCCAAGGTGGCGTCTCCCTTCCCGCAGCACGTCATTCTGTACGGCCCCCCCGGGGTCGGAAAGACCACGGTGGCCCGCCTGGTGCTGGAGAAGGCCAAGCAGATGCCGCAGACCCCGTTCGCGCAGGACGCGCCCTTCGTCGAGGTCGACGGCACCACCCTACGCTGGGACCCCCGGGAGGTGACGAACCCGCTCCTGGGCTCGGTCCATGACCCCATTTACCAGGGGGCCCGGCGCGACCTGGCGGAGAGCGGCGTGCCCGAGCCGCGGACGGGCCTGGTGACCGATGCGCACGGCGGGGTGCTGTTCATCGACGAGATCGGCGAGATGGACCCCATGCTCCAGAACAAGCTCCTGAAGGTGCTGGAGGACCGGCGGGTCTTCTTCGAGTCCTCGTACTACGACGCGAACGACCCCAACGTGCCAAAGTACGTGAAGAAGCTGTTCGAGGAGGGGGCGCCGGCCGACTTCGTGCTGATCGCCGCGACCACCCGCGACCCCAGCGAGATCAACCCGGCCCTGCGCTCCCGCTGCGCGGAGGTCTTCTTCGAGCCGCTCACGCCGGAGGACATCGCCCGCATTGTGCGGCAGGCCGCCGAGCGGATCGGCGTGCGTCTGGCCCCGGGCGTGGAGGCGATTCTGGCGGACTACACCATCGAGGGGCGCAAGGCGGTGGGCATCCTGGCCGACGCGTACGGCCTCGCCCTGTACCGGGCGGCGGAGGCCGGCGAGCCGGCGGAACCGGTGACCATCACCGAGGATTTGGTCTACGAGGTGATTCAGGCCGGCCGCCTGGCGCCCAACGTGACCCTGAAGGCGTCGCCCACCGCGGAGGTGGGGCGCATCTTCGGGCTCGGCGTGCTGGGCTTCGTCGGCTCGGTCCTGGAGATCGAGGCGGTCGCGTTCCCTGCCCGCGAGAAGGGGAAGGGCGTGCTGCGCATCAACGATACGGCCGGCTCCATGACCAAGGACTCGCTGTTCAACGCGGCCGCGGTGGTACGCAGGGTTACCGGCGAGGACCTGTCGAACTGGGATGTGCATGTGAACGTGGTGGGCGGCGGCCGGATCGACGGGCCCAGCGCCGGCACGGCCATCTACCTGGCGATGATCTCGGCCATGCAGGGCCGGCCCATCCGGCAGGACGTCGCCATCACCGGCGAGGTCTCCATCCGCGGCCAGGTGAGGGCCGTGGGCGGGGTGTACGAGAAGATCTACGGCGCCAAGCAGGCGGGCATGGTCCGCGTGGTCCTGCCCGAGGAGAACCGCAAGGACGTACCGCAGCGCGTGCCGGGCATCGAGATCTGCTTCGCCGCCACCATCGAGGAGGCGATGCGTCTCGTCATGGCCGAGCCCGGCGTTGAGGGGGCAAGCCAGCCGTGAACGTCTTCAGTGAACGGGTTCCGCCGCAGAACCTGGAGGCCGAGCAGTCGGTGCTCGGCGCGATGCTGATCGACCGGGAGGCGGTCATCGCGGTCGCGAACAAGCTGGTGCCGGAGGACTTCTACTCGGACCGGCACCAGCACCTCTACGCCGCCATGATGGCGATCTACAACCGCGGCGAGCCGGTGGATCCCATCACCGTGCAGGACGAGCTGAACCGGATGGGCAAGCTGGAGGAGGTGGGGGGCCTCACCTACCTCACCAGCCTGATCAACCTTGTGCCCACCACCGCCAACGTCCTGCAGTACGCCGAGATCGTGGAGGCGAAGGCGACCCTGCGCCGGCTGCAGACGGCGGCGCGGCGCATCGTGGATGAGTGCTACACCTCCGAGGATGTGGAGACCACGCTGCAGGAGGCGGAGAAGTCCATCTTCGCCGTCACCCAGCGCCGGTCGGCCCGGGGGTACCAGCACATCCGCGACGCGCTGGTGACGGCGTACGGCCACCTGGAGCACCTGTACA
This sequence comes from Symbiobacterium turbinis, assembly GCF_055383075.1. Taxonomy (NCBI): domain Bacteria; kingdom Bacillati; phylum Bacillota; class Clostridia; order Eubacteriales; family Symbiobacteriaceae; genus Symbiobacterium; species Symbiobacterium turbinis. Next base: position 2,897,378 of record NZ_AP042433.1, on the reverse strand, counting down.
CCTCCAAGGGCCGGACGACCGGCGTGCCGTCGGGCTACCGCGACCTGGACGCGATGACCTCGGGATTTCAGCCCTCGGACCTGATCATCGTCGCTGCCCGCCCGTCGGTGGGCAAGACCGCCTTCACCCTGAACATCGCGCGCAACGCCGCGGTGCAGGCCAAGGCAAAGGTGATCTTCTTTTCGCTGGAGATGTCGGCGGAGCAGCTCGCCCTGCGCCTGCTGGCGTCTGAGGCGACCGTGGACGGCCACAAGCTGCGCACCGGCCAGCTTCAGGACCAGGACTGGCACAAGCTCGGCACGGCGCTCTCGGTGCTGGGGGAGAGCGACATCTTCATCGACGATACGCCCAACATCCCCCTGCAGGAGATGCGCGCCAAGTCTCGCCGCATCGCGCAGGAGCACGGGCTCGACCTGATCATCGTGGACTACCTGCAGCTGATGTCGCTGCCGCAGCGGCCGGGCCAGCAGACCAACCGGCAGCAGGAGATCTCGGAGATCTCCCGCTCCCTGAAGGCGCTGGCCCGCGAGCTGAAGGTGCCGGTCATCGCCCTGTCGCAGCTCTCCCGCTCGGTGGAGCAGCGGCAGGACAAGCGGCCGATGCTTTCGGACCTGCGGGAATGCCTGACCGGAGATACCCTGGTGAGTCTGGCCTCGGGCGATGTGCGGCCGATCGCCGACCTGGTCGGTGAGCAGCCGGACGTCGTGACGCTCGACGGCTGGCGCATGACGGTCGCGAGGGCAACACGCGTGTGGAAGGTGGGCACGCGGCCTGTCTACCGGCTGACCACCCGGACCGGGCGTGTCATCCGTGCCACCGCGAACCACCCCTTCCGGCAGTTGCACGGCTGGACGGCGCTGCGCGACTTGAAAGCGGGAGACAGAATCGCGATCCCTCGTTCTTATCCGGACACAGCAGGGGTTGACTGGGACGATGAGCACCTGATTCTGCTGGCACACCTGATTGGTGATGGAAGCTACATTCCACGCCAGCCCCTGCGCTACTACAGCAGTTCAGAGGAGAATCTGAAGGCTGTAGCTGAGGCCACAGAAAAGTGTTTTGGCATCCGGGCGAAACCGAGCCGGGTACCCGGCAGCGCCGTCCTGCTTCTGTCAGCAGGGGCTAACAAACACCACCCCGTCCTCGCCTCCTATGCAGCAGTGTTGGAAGACCCTGTACTGGAAGAAGTGGCCGCGGCCGACGTGTCCTGGGACGAAGTCGTCAGCATCGAGCCAGACGGCGAAGCGGATGTGTATGATATGTCTGTGCCGGGGACGAACAACTTCGTCGCCAACGGAATCGTCGTGCACAACTCCGGCGCGCTCGAGCAGGACGCCGACATGGTGGCCTTCCTCTACCGGGAAGACTACTATGACCAGAACACCGATAAGAAGGATATGGTGGAAGTCATCCTGGCCAAGCACCGCAACGGCCCGATCGGGACGGTGGAACTCTACTTCGCGAAGGAGATCCAGCGGATGTACGGCCGCGAGCAAAAGCGGCAGTAGGGGCGCGAAAGTGATGCGCGATGGTGAAGGTTTCCGCGACGACGCACGAATCTTTGACGTCGCGAGTTACGAACATTAGTATCCACAGCTGTGGACAACGTTCGGCTTTCGCATTGACACCGCGAGTGGGCGGATGATACACTGTGCCTGGGAAATCGGCAAGCGCGGACCGGGGGCCCCCGCTGCGGGGCCCCGGCGTGTTTCGTACGGGAGGTGCCGACATGCCAGTAGTCGTGGTCATGGGCGCGCAGTGGGGCGACGAGGGCAAGGGCAAGTTCGTCGACCTGCTTGCGGAGAAGGCGCACGTGGTGGTGCGGTCAACCGGCGGGTCCAACGCCGGCCACACCGTGTGGGCCGGCGGTAAGCAGTATAAACTCCATCAGGTTCCTTCGGGCATCCTCTACCCCGGGACGCTCTGTGTCATCGGGCACGGTGTGGTGCTGGATCCGCCCAAGCTGCTGGAGGAGATGGACCGGCTGGCGGGCCAGGGCGTTGATCTCTCCCACCTGCGCATCAGCGGGGGCGCGCACATCGTGTTCCCCTACCACATCCGGCTGGACAACGCCGAGGAGGACCGGAAGGGCGACCGCAAGATCGGCACCACCCGGCGGGGAATCGGCCCGGCGTACATGGACAAGTTCGCCCGGGTCGGGATCAGGCTGATCGACATGCTCGACCGAGAAGAGTTCCTGCCGAAGCTGACGGCCCTGGTGAAGGAGAAGAACCATCTCCTGGAGCGGGTGTACGGCCTTCCGGGCTTCACCGTCGAGGAGATCGCGGAGCCCTACCTGGAGTGTGCCGAGCGGCTGCGCCCGTACGTGGCCAACACCGTGGAGCTGATCAACGACGCGGTGGACGCCGGCAAGAACGTGCTGTTCGAGGGCGCGCAGGGCCACCTGCTCGACATCGATTTCGGGACCTACCCGTACGTGACCGCCTCGCATCCCATCGCCGCCGGGGCGATTATCGGGGCCGGCGTGGGGCCGACGAAGGTCACGCGGGTGGTGGGCGTGGTGAAGGCCTACACCTCGCGCGTGGGCGAGGGGCCCTTCCCGACCGAGCTGCACGGCGAGGAGGGCGACCGCATCCGCGAGGAGGGCCACGAATACGGCACGACCACCGGCCGCCCGCGCCGCATCGGCTGGCTGGATCTGGTGATGGTTCGCTACGCCTGCCGGGTCAGCGGCATCACCGACCTGGCCGTGCCGCACCTGGACACCCTGGCCAAGACCGGCCTGTCCACGCTGAAGGTGTGCGTGGGCTACCGCCTGCCCGACGGCACGGTTACCCGGGAGTTTCCCCTGGGGCTGAAGGCCCTCAGCGAGGTCGAGCCCGTATACGAGGAGCTCCCCAACTGGGAGTGGTCGGAGGCGATCAGCAACGCCCGGCGGTTCGAGGATCTGCCGGAAGGGGCCCGGCGGTACGTGAAGCTGATCGAGGAGGCGACCGGCGTTCCGGTCTCCATTCTGGGCGTGGGCAGCGAACGGACCCAGGCGATCTACCGCTCCGAGATCTTCTAGACATGTGCGCGGGACGGCTGGCAGCCGTCCCGCGATTTTCAAGCCGCACCTACCTTGCATTGCGGGTTTGCCGCCGCTATAATAGACGTTGTCGAGCAGCCGCGGGTGTAGTTCAATGGTAGAACGTCAGCTTCCCAAGCTGAAAGCGTGGGTTCGATTCCCATCACCCGCTCCAGGCAGGCGGAGACGGCAGCCGTCTCCGTTTTCGATGCCGATGTAGCTCAGCCGGTAGAGCAGCTGATTCGTAATCAGCAGGTCAGGGGTTCGAGTCCCCTCATCGGCTCCAGACGGCCCCCCGAGGTCCCAGAGGCCTCGGGCTTTTTCGCGCCCGGCGACAGGCTTCGACAACTTTCGCACGGCAGGGCTGGTAAAGTATTCCTGAGGTGGTAATTCGTGAAAAACGAACGGGCTCGCAGGAGGCTCCGGGCGCGCAGCCTGCGCCGAGACCTGATGGCGCTTCTCGTGTTTCTGCTCGTCTTCACGCTGCACGGGCTGCAGGGCCGGCTGGAAGCTGCAGACGTGCCGCAGGTGCGCCACCTGGCGCCCGTTGAGCCCACGATACCGGAGCACGACCTGGTGGTCGCGGAGCGGCGGGCGCAGGCGGCCAGGCGCAGCGCATCCGTGCTCGCCCGTGATTCCGCGGAGGCTGCAGCCGAGCTGACGGCGGCCCAGCAACTGCTGGTCCGGCAGGCGGACGCCGAGCGGCGGCGGGAGCTCGCGCGCATCGCAGACCTGGTGCCGCCCGAGTTCCGGCAGATGGTGCTCGACCTCTCCGCCCAGTACGGCGTCGATCCGCGGCTGGTGGCCGCGGTGGGCCACGTGGAGAGCCGGTGGAACCCGCGTACGGTGGGAAGCCACAACGACACCGGGCTGATGCAGATCCTGCCCGGCACCGCGCAGTGGATCGCCGGGCGCCTGGGCTGGTCGGAGTACGACCTGTTCGACCCGTGGACCAACCTGCACATGGGCATCTGGTACCTGCACGTGCTCCACCAGGAGTACGGCTCGTGGGAGAAGGCCCTGGCCGCCTACAACGGCGGGCCCCGCCACGCGCACCTGGGCGCGGCGCACCCGTACGTGGGCAGGGTGATGCGGGTGTACGGGGCCGAATGAGGGAATGGGACGGCCTTACAGATCATAGAAAGAGAGTCAGGCAGTGGTTCCGCAATCTCCAGACTCCTGGCAGGAAACAGAGTATACTAGGCGAAACTATATACCCTGTGACACTAAGGAGGTGGACCCGCCTTGCCACGCCGCCCTCTGTTGCTGGTGGTGCTCGCAGCGGTAATCAGTCTCGGACTTGCAGCCGACCTCGGCTGGCGAAACCTGCAAAGCTCACGGCCGGAAGTGGCGGCGGATGAGCAGGAGTCGGGAACAGATTCGGCCACTGATGCGCTCAGCCCGCTGGTCAGTGCGGACGGCGCCGACCGGGAGCGGACGGACATTGCCTCGCGCCAGGCGCAGGGGCCTCGGACGCTCCGTGAGCCCCAGGGGGAACCCACTGCGGGGCAGATGACCCCGGTCATGAAGGAGGCCACCGTGATCGCCGTTGACGGCGAGCCGGTGGTGGCTGTCGCGGACGCCGCGGCGGCCCAGGAGGTCGTCGACACCATCCTCGCGTCTTACCGGGAATCGTACCTGAGCGACGCCACCGTCATAGAGGACCTCTCCTTCGCCGAGGTCGTCACCTGGGAGGCGGGCGAGGTGGAGGCGGAGAGCATCAAGACGGTGGAGGAGGCCGTCAACGTCCTGCTCCTGGGCACCGACAAGGTGGCCACGTATACGGTCGAATCGGGCGACACCGCCTGGGATATTGCCCTGGAGTACGGCCTGACCACGGACCAGCTGGCCAGGGCCAATCCGGGCGTGGACATCGAGTGGCTGCAGATCGGCCAGGAGCTGACCATCACGTACAAGGAGCCCTACGTACACCCCCAGTCGGTTTCGCAGCGGGTGGTGTACGAGGGCATTCCGTTTGTGGAGGAGCGGATCGAGGACGACAGCCTCTGGCCCTGGGAGTCGTTCGTGGTAACGCCCGGGAGCTGGGGGACCCGTGAGAAGACCGTCCGCGAGCGCCGGCAGGAGGGCGTGGTGGTCAGCACCGAGGTGCTGGCCAGCCGGGTCACCGAGGAGCCGAAGAAGCAGGTGCGCAGGGTGGGCATCAAGCAGGTGCCCGACCTGGGCAGCGGCTCGCTGGTCCTGCCGCTGGTCGGCGAGATCACCTCGTATTACGGCCCGCGCTGGGGCTCGTGGCATAACGGCATCGACATCGCCGCGCCCACGGGCGCGCCGGTGGTTGCGGCCGACAGCGGGATGGTCACCTACGTGGGCTGGAACGGCAACTACGGCAAGATGGTGGAGATCGACCACGGCGGCGGGAAGATGGTGACGTGGTACGCCCACCTGTCCGACTACAACGTGTCGGTCGGTCAGACGGTGGGCAAGGGCGACGTGATCGGCTACGTGGGGAACACCGGGTATTCCACCGGGCCGCACCTGCATTTCGAGATCCGCATCGACGGCAGCCCGGTCAACCCGCTGAACTACTATCCGTAAGGAGGACAGGCCGCCTTCCGGCCGCCGGCGAGTCTGCCGGCGGTCGCCTTGCATGTGCTGCCAGCCGTGGGGAGAGGATAGAGCAGGAAAGGGAAATCTCGCGCAGCCAGGCGCATCCCGCCAGAAGGAGACGGGGTGGGGTTGGTCGAATCATTCAGGAAAGTCATTGACCACAGGCAGCCCCGTCTCGAGTCCATCTCCAGGGAGGGTGCGGTATGGAAAGGCCCAGGGGGACGAAGAGTAAGGCTGATCAGATCAAGGCTTTCCTCGAGCAGTACCAGCCGAAGCTCTCGGAGGCTCGCGGATTTCTGCAGTTCATGCTGTCGAAGGAGGAGATCCTCCGTCGCACTGACCTGGTGTCTGACCTGACGGGCGCCGAGTGCGCCATCCTGGTTTCGGCCAAGGGCTCGGGAACGTGGCCGTTTCTGTTCCGCCGGGGGGACAAGGTCTACACCAAGACCTCGCAGGCGGTGGTGGAGCTGATGAAGTCCCTGCCGGAGCGCATCGCCCTCTGCCTTTCCACCGCTCCGCCGCAGTGGAGCGAGGAGCGGCAGGAGTTCCTCGACCTGCTGGCCCGCTGGCACGACGAGGTGTTCAATGAAGACCTGGAGCGGGTGACGCGGCGGCAGGAGCTGCTCCGGCAGATCGACGACGCCCTTGACCGGGGAGACCGGCGCCTGTTTGAGCAGCTCTCAGCTGAGCTGCGCCGGTTGAACTGAAGTCATATACCGACATCGCGGGGCCGTCCGCCTGGACCGGCCCCGGTTTGCTTGTCTGCCAAAGTCTGCGGATGGCTGCAGGCCCGGCCGTGAATTATACTAGACTATGTTAATGTACTATCTTATCGTTTTAGGAGTTTATAGCGATGAACAGAAAGCGCGCGCAGCGGCTGCTCACCGCCCTGGCGGCCGGGGCCTTCCTCCTCTGCTCGCTGCTGGGCTGGCCCGAGGCGCGGGCAGCCGCCTATCGCTATTACCGCCAGCAGGGGCGGGTGCGCATCCTGGCTGGCCTCTCCGGCTACCAGGAGGCGGGGTCGGCGCGGTTCGTCCTGTACCACCGACCGGGCGACGGCGACCTGGCGCCGCTCATTCTCGCGCATGCGGAGTCGGTTTACGACCTGGTGGTCAGCCACGTGGGGTACCGGCCCGTGGGCCGCGTGCCCCTGATCCTGTACCCTGACCGCACCGAGCTGCGTGCGGCCTACGGCTGGGAGAGCGGTCAGAGCGCAGTCGGGGTCTATTGGCGGGGGACGGTGGGGCTGCTCTCGCCGAAGGTGTGGATCGCGGCCCGCGACGCCGATGAGCTGGCCGATCGGTTCCGGCGCAGCAACCCTATTGCCCACGAGCTGACCCACTACGTGCTGGACGAGTGGACCGACGGCAACTACCCCCGCTGGTTCACCGAGGGGCTGGCCCAGTACGTCGAGGAGATGGCGACGGGCTATCTGTGGCTGGAGGCGGGCGCATCGCTGGATCAGCCGCTCTACGCCCTGTCTGAGCTGACGGAGCGCTTCGACGCCCTGCCCAACCAGCCCCTGGCCTACCGACAGAGCTACTCTCTGGTAGCCTACATGGCTGAAACGTACGGCGAGGACGGGGTGACCGAGGTCATCGCGCGCCTGGGCGAAGGGGCGCCGTTTGACCGGGCGGTTGAAACGGCCCTGGGGCGCTCCATGCAGGCGATCTACGCGGATTGGGCGGACTGGGCCCGGCGGCATGCGGCTTAGGGAAGGAACGGGCGGCTCACGGATCGAAAAGGCCTGCTGGAAGAGAGATAAGGAGAGGACGTTATGGCCGATCGCATCCTGGTCGTGGACGACGAGCGCCCGATCGCCGAGATTCTGAAGTTCAGCTTTGAGCGCGAGGGCTTCGAGGTGGAGATGGCCTTCGATGGCGAGGAGGCCGTCGCCAAGGCCCGCGCTTCCCACTTTGACCTCGTCATTCTCGACATCATGCTGCCGAAGCTGGACGGCTTCTCGGTATGCAAGGAGATCCGCCGCTTCTCCACGGTGCCGATCCTGATGCTGACGGCGAAGGAGGACGAGGTGGACAAGGTCCTCGGGCTGGAACTCGGGGCCGATGATTACGTGACGAAGCCCTTCAGCCCCCGTGAGCTGATCGCCCGCGTGCGGGCGATCCTGCGGCGCGCCCGGGTGGCCGAGGCCGGCCGGCCCCGGGCCGTGAACGACGAGATTCTGCGCGAGGGCGACATCACCATCAACCTGACGAGCTACGAGGTGCGCAAGGGCGACCAGCCGCTGGAGCTGACCCCCCGCGAGTTCGAACTCCTCCGCTTTCTGATGGCCCACGCCGGCCAGGTCTTCTCGCGCGAGTCGCTGCTGGAGGAGGTCTGGGGCTACGACTATTACGGCGACGTGCGCACCGTGGACGTGACGGTGCGGCGGCTCCGGGAGAAGCTGGAGGAGAACACGGCGCGGCCCGAGTACATCAAGACGCGGCGCGGGGTGGGCTACTACTTCCAGCGGTTTGATTAACGGAAAGGGTGCAGAGCGTGTTCCGCAGCATTCAGGGGAAGCTGGTGGTCGTCTACCTGCTCCTGATCGTGGTCGCGATGGAGTTGGCGAGCCTCTACCTTCTGCGGGAGCTGGAGCGCAGCTACATCGGCAAGGTCCAGGACGACCTGCACCAGAGCGCGCAGCTTCTGGCCGGACAGCTCTCCAACTTCATCCGCAACGACCGCCTCGACCCTGAGGCGGTTGACCAGTATATGGAACGCTGGCCGGGCGAGGTGCTGGTGCTGGACGCCAACGGCGTCGTCATCGGCGCGACGGCGCGCCTGCCCAACCGGGACGAGCTGCTGGGCCTGAAGTTCAACCACGACGACGTCTCGCCCGCGTTCTTCGGCAACATCAACCGGAGAACGGGCATGGAAGGCGCGCAGCGGATGGCCTACGAGGCGGTGCCGATCACCGTGGCGGACAACGTCATCGGGGTGATCTACCTGAAGGACTCCCTTGAGGAGGCCTACGCCCGGCTCCGGGACCTGCGGGACATCCTGCTGGTCGCGACGCTGGTGGCCATGGCCTCGACCGTGGTGCTGGGCTTTGCCCTGGCCCGCACCATCACCGGGCCGATTCGGGAGCTCACCCGCACCGCCGCGCAGATCGCCGGCGGCAACTTCGACCAGCAGATTCAGGTGAGGTCGAGCGACGAGATCGGCCAGCTGGCCGAGATGTTCAACCGGATGAGCCGGCAGCTGAAGGAGACCATGAGCGAGATTCAGGACGAGAAGAGCCAGGCCGAGGCCATCCTGACCCACATGGCCGACGGCCTCATGGCCCTGAATGCCAGCGGGCGCATCATCCGGCTCAACCCGGCGGCGCAGCGGATGTTTCAGGTGGCGGAACTGCAGGCCATCGGCCGCCGCCCCGGGGAGCTGGCGGAGGACTCGGGGCTGGAGGAGGCCCTGTCGGAGGCCTGGGATCAGAGCAGCGCGCTCACTCGGCAGATCCGCCTGAAGGACCGGGTGCTGCAGGCGTACATCACGCCGCTGAAGAGCGACGGCCGCCAGCCCGCCGGCACGGTCATCGTGTTCCACGACATCACGGAGCTGGAGAAGCTGGAGAGCCTGCGCCGGGAGTTCGTGGCGAACGTTTCGCACGAGCTGAAGACGCCGCTGACGACGGTGAAGAGCTACGTTGAGACCCTGCTGGACGGCGCGGCGGAGGACCCGGAGGTGCGGGACCGCTTCCTGCGGGTGGTGGACGGCGAGACAGAACGGATGACCCGGCTGGTGCGCGACCTCCTGCGCCTGACCCACATGGACGAGGGGACCAGCCGCTGGACCATCGCGCCCCAGGATGTGGGCGAACTGGTGGCCGAGGCCGCGGGCCGGCTCCGCGTGCAGGCGGAGCGGAAGCGGCTCGCCGTCGCCTGCGAGGTGGATCCCGAAACGCCCGCCGCCCTGTGCGACTACGACAAGATTCAGCAGGTGGTGATCAACCTGCTGGCCAACGCGATCGAGTTCACGCCGAATGGCGGGCGCATCCAGATCTCCGTGGCGCCCGCCGGCGACGAGGTGCAGGTGGCCATTCAGGACACGGGCATCGGCATTCCAGCTGAGGACCTGCCCCGCATCTTCGAGCGCTTCTACCGGGTCGACAAGGCCCGGTCCCGCTCGATGGGCGGCACCGGGCTCGGCCTCTCCATCGCCAAGCAGATCGTCGAGCTCTCGGGCGGCAGCATTTCCATCGAATCAGAGGTGGACCGGGGCACGACGGTCACCTTCACGCTGCCCGCTGCCGGAGCCCGGGAGGTGAGCGGCGCATGAAGCTCACGTTCCGGGCGCGCGAGGCGCTTCTGGACCTGCTGCTCGTGCTTCTGGTGCTCACCAGCCTGCTGCTCTCGGTGCGCATATGGTATCCGGAACCGCTCTTCAGCGGCCCGGACACCACCGAGCCCAGCCTGCAGCTTCAGCCCGTCCCCATCATGCGCGAGATGCCGGAGATCTTCCGGCCCGAGCGGGTGGTGGTGCTGAATGCGGAGGGAAGCCGGGCGGAACTGCACGCGGGCTCATCCACCTACAGCACCTCGTGGCAGCGGATTCGCAAGGCCCTCACCGGCCTGGACGTCCGGGGCGGTGCGGCGCTCATCGACCAGGTGCCCTGGGGGGAGGAGGCGGCCCCCGCGCTGGAGCTGCACCTGCCCACCGCGCTGCTCGTCAGCCAGTGGGCCGATCTGCTGCAATGGGAGACCCCGTTTCTGCGCAACGGGTCGATTCTGGTGGACCGGGTGATCGTGACGCTGGGCGAGCACGCCGCCGTCTACCTCTCCGGGCCGCCCGGCTTCCACCTCTTCCTGGCCGACCTGCCGGAGGCGCAGCGGTCGGCGCTGGCCGGCCATATCGAGCATTTGGATCCGGCCCTCTTCGGGCAGTACCGGGAGCTGGTCCTGGACGGGCTGGGCGTGACGGTCTCGCCCGGGCTGGTGGTGCCGGACGTCGCTGAGCTGCCCGCAGCCGCGGTCGTCACCTCGATGCCCGACCTCAGGGAGGAGGAGGTCCGCTACTTCCCGGACCTCTCCGTCGTCCGGCAGATCGACGAGCACGACGCCCGAAGCCTGACCGATGGCAGGCGGCTGCTCCGGCTCACCGGATCGGGCCTGCTGCAGTACCGGACGGCGGAGGCATCCGCCGAGACCGCGGCGCCGACCCTGGAGCGGGCCCTGGAGGCGGCGGGCAACTGGGTCGGCTCGCGGGGCGGCTGGCCCCAGGATGTGGTACTGCATCGCTACGTACGGGATGCAGGCTTTGGGCAGCTTGCCTTCGAAGTTCATACCGGAGCCAGGTATCCGGTTCAGTCGTTGCCCGGCGTGATGCAGGTGCACGTCTCTGCGACAGACCGGGTCATCTACTTCGAACGCACGCCCACGGTGGCGAATGTCACGTTCGATGGCGACCCGCTTCCCCTCATGCCGCCCGAGGCCGCGCTGGCCCATGCGCTCCCGGCGGCGCCGGCCCTGAGGACGGAGCCCATCCGGGCGATGTACCTGACGTACCTTCTGAAGCCGCCGGCCGACGCCGGAGAGCCGTGGACGGCCGAACCGACATGGGTCATTCAGGCGGGCCAGACCGAAGTGTACGTGAACGCCGTGGCCAGGGAGTACCCGCTGCCGCCGAAGGTCGTTCAATAACGCGGACTAGCCGTAACCTTTTCTGCGCCTGTTTCGTTTAGGAGGTGGGGCATTGGACTGGACGCGGGCGCGCGCCATCCTGCTGGCGGCTTTCGCCGTGGTCAACCTGATCCTGGCGTACTCGCTCTGGGGTCCGAAAGGCGAGATGGATCCCAGCGAGCCCACCGCCCGGTCTCAGCTGGTCCAGCTGCGGGCACGCCTGGATGAGCGGGGGCTCCTCCTGCCCAGCGGCGTCACCGTGCCCACCACGCCAGCCCCCATGCGTTTCTTACGTGTGGAATTTCGGCAAGACCCCACCAAATCGGGGTCGTCCGGCGAAGTCTCTGAGGGAGCGGCTGACGGCGCCGGACTGCGCGCCCGGTACGATGCGGGAACGCGCGAAACGGTGCTGGTGCCGGTTAACCGGGATGAGCAGACGCCGGTGGACCTGTCTGACCGCGTCGCGCTCCGCGAGGCGGCCGAGGACTTCCTGCGGGAGCACGGCCTTCTCCCCGCCGAGGTGCAGCTCTCGGGCATCTTCCTGCGGGAAGACGGGGCGATGGTGGAGTTCGTGCCCGCCTTCGAGGGGCTGCCGGTCTTCTCGGGCTACCTGCGCGTCTACCTCTCGGCGCAGGGGATAGAGCGGGTGGTGCAGCACTGGGTGGAGCCGGTGGGGTTCAAGGATGGCGCCGCGAAAGCGGTCCGCCCCGCGGCGGAGGCCCTGCTGCGGCTGGCCGGCCATCTGCAGGCGGGCGGCGAGCACGTCCGCACCATCGTGGACGTGAGGCTGGGCTACTACTCGGGCCCCTCGGTGACGGTGCCGGAAGCAGAGGAGATCAGCGCCTGGGATACGGTTCCGGTGTGGCGCATCACGCTGGACAATGGTCAGGTCTATTATGTAAATGCATTCAATGGTGAACTAGAGTCATAACTCGGGTGCCCCGGGAAGTATGGCCAGACCGGCAAGGAGGAAAGGCTTTGACGACATTGACGATTCGCGGCGGCCGCCCCCTTCAAGGGACGATTCGGGTTGGTGGGCGGAAGAACGCCACGCTGCCGTTGATTGCCGCAACACTGCTCGCCGACGGGACGAGCCGGCTGGAGAACGTGCCGCAGATTCACGACGTGAAGGTGTACCGGAATCTGCTCACGGGGCTGGGCGCCCGGGTGGACTGGGACCCTGTGAACGGCAATCTTACTGTACACACCGACGGGGTCAGGCCCGGCGAGCCGGACTACCACCTGGCGTCGTCGATTCGCGCATCCTACTACCTGCTCGGGGTCATGCTCGCCCGCTACGGCGAGGCCAGCGTGCCCATGCCCGGCGGGGACAACATCGGCCACCGCCCGGTGGACCAGCACATCAAGGGGCTTACGGCCCTGGGCGCGGAGGTCTGGGTGGACCGGGGGATCATCCGGGCGCGGGCCAGGCGGCTGCGCGGGACCAGCGTCTACCTGGACATCATCAGCGTCGGCGCGACCATCCAGGTGATGCTGGCGGCCTCGCTCGCGGAGGGCACCACCGTCATCCAGAACTGCGCCCGGGAACCGCACGTGGTGGCGGTGGCGAACTTCATCAACGCCTGCGGCGGCAAGGTGACCGGCGCGGGGACGGACACGATCCGGGTCAGGGGCGTGGAGCGGCTGGTGGGCGCGACCCACACGGTCATCCCTGACGACATCGAGGCGGGCACCTGGATGATGGCCGCGGCGATGACGCAGGGGGACGTGACGCTGCAGAATGTGATTCCCACCCACATCACGCCGATCATCGCCAAGCTCCGGGAGGCGGGGGTGGAGATCCACGAGCTCGGCGATGCCGTGCGGGTGATCGGCAGGGGCCGGCCGAAGGCGATCAATGTGAAGACCCTGCCGTACCCCGGCTTCCCGACGGACGCCCAGAGCCAGATGACGGCGATGCTTTCGCTGGCCGAGGGGACGAGCTATGTCACGGAGACGCTGTACGAGGACCGGTTCCGCTTCGTGCCGGAGCTGGTGCGCATGGGCGCCGAGATCCGGGTGGAGGGGCGCACGGCCATCGTGAAGGGCGTGGAACGGCTCTACGGTGCGCCGGTGGAGGCGACCGACATCCGGGCCGGCGCGGCCCTGGTGATCGCCGGGCTGGCCGCCGAGGGCGAGACGACGATCTACGGGATGGAGCACGTGCAGCGCGGGTATGAGAAGCTGGAGCAGAAGCTGCTGGCCCTGGGCGCCGATGCGAAGGTGCAGCGGCAGGGGGCGGCGGTAGTTTAGCGGAAGACTAAAGGCGGTGCCCCGGGGCACCGCCTTTACGTATGTGTGAGGGGGTATCGCGTTGCGGATTCGGCTGGTGACGGTGGGCAAGGTGAAGGAGCGGTACCTGCAGGACGGGGTGCAGGAGTATCTGAAGCGGCTGCGCCCCTATGCCCGGGTGGAGATGGTGACCCTGCCGGACGAGCCGATTCCGGACGGCGCATCGCCGGCGCAGGAGGCGCAGGTGATGCAGCGGGAGGGCGAGCGGATCCTGCGCGCCCTCGACCAGGGCGGCCAGGAGCACGTGGTGGTGCTGGACGGCCGCGGCCGGAACATGTCGTCTGAGGAGCTGGCGGCCTTCCTGGCGGAGCGGGCCCTGCGCGGGGACTCCAACCTGGCCTTCGTCATCGGCGGTTCGCTGGGGCTGGACCAGGCGGTGCTCGCCCGGGCGGATACGACGCTTTCGCTGGGGCGCATGACGTTTCTGCATCAGATGGTGCCGCTGATCCTGCTGGAGCAGATTTATCGGGGGTTCAAGATTAATCGGGGGGAGAAGTACCACAAGTAGTTGCTGAATCTCGCAAACAACATAGGTGGCTTGATCATCGTTGAGCGGGTCGAAGGCCGGGGAAAACCTGGGCGACGCCCCGCTCGTTCGTTACGACGATAGGAACGATTGCCGCCGAACCACGCCCCTCTCCAAGATCGGCGCCGTGTACACGGCCACAGGATACGGCGCCGATTGCCTACTGGGATCGGAGGCGCTCTTGTGCAAGACGCGTATTGACGCGGCCAAGCTCATAACCATATGCTTATAGCGTAGGGAGGGGGTCCTATGGAAGAACACGTGATCCTCATGAAGGCGCTCGCAGATACGACACGCCTCAAACTCCTGAAGCTGATCTGGGACCAGGAGCGATGCGTATGTGAGCTGCAGCCGATTCTCGGAATCAGCCAACCGGCGGTCTCGCAGCACATCGCCAAGCTGAAGGCGGCCGGGCTGGTCAAGGAACGCCGAGCAGGGATGTGGGTTCACTACCAGGCCAATCGCTCTCGACTCCTGGAAGGGTTGGAGGCGTTCAAGGCGTTTCTGGATGCGGACCTTGACACCATTCCAGAACTGGCCGGGATCAAGTCCGAAGGTTGCTGCTGACGATCGGCAAGGGGGAGGAGATCGCCTGTGAGGCTGGCGGTGTTTTCGGATGTTCACGGAAACATCCAGGGCCTGACAGCTGTGCTCGCAGATATCGAAGCGCATGGGGTCGATCTGGTCTGGTGTGGGGGAGACCTGGTCGGTTACGGAGCGAACCCTGGGGATGTGATCGAGGCCATTCGGCAGCGGGGGATTCCCACCATCATGGGCAATTACGATAACGCGATCGGTTACTTTCGCATGGCCTGCGGCTGCGACTACGCGGACGAAGACGCCATGAACCGGGGACTACGGTCCGTCGCCTGGACGAAGGAGCACACCAGCGAAGCGCACAAGGCGTTTCTGCGCAACCTTCCCTACCGGTTGCACCGTACGATCGAGGGACGCGAGGTGGTACTCGTCCACGGCAGCCCGGCTTCGTTGACCGAGTATCTGTTTGAAGACGTGCCTGAGCAGGTTCTCGCCGGCCATCTGGCAGCGACTGGCGCCCATGTGCTGATTTGCTGCCATACGCACAAGCCGTACCACCGGCGCGTGGGAGCCAGCCACGTCATCAACGCGGGGAGTGCCGGCAAGCCGAAGCATGGGAATCCCAACGCCACGTACGTGATCCTTGACATCAGTGCGAATGACGTCACCAGCGAGATCGTCGAGGTCCCGTACGACTACGAGGCCGCAGTCCGGGCCATTGAGGCGACCGACCTACCGCATGAGTTCGCGGCGATGCTCCGGACGGGCCGGGGCTAGAAAGCGTCCCACACAAAAGGCGTGTGGTTGGCCCCTACCGGGGGGTCCTGCCCGAAGTGGCGGTTGCCTCTATGGAGGAGCAACTCTCTGGGGCGTGCACCACCGAGATCGCCGCCTTCGACGAGTTTGCCAAGCTCATCGGCGATCCGAGTGCGACCGAGGGTTATGACCACGTGATCTTCGACACGGCCCCCACGGGTCACACCCTGCGCTTGCTCTCGCTCCCCCAGGCCTGGTCTGGCTTCATCGCCACCAGTACCCACGGGGCATCCTGCCTGGGGCCGCTGGCCGGGCTGGAGGCGGAGCGGGAGATTTACGCTGCCACCGCACAGTCTTTGGCCGACCCAGTGAAGTCCACGCTGGCGCTCGTGAGCCGACCGGAGCGAGCCGCACTCTCGGAGGCTTCCGTGCGTTTGCGGAGAGCGTGGACGGCGGGGACGAGCAGTTCGTCATTCTGGACACCGCCCCCACCGGGCACACGGTCCTCCTGCTAGAGGCGGCCGAGTCCTATGACCGGGAGATCCGGCGCAGCGCCGGGCATACGCCGGAGCCTGTGCGCCGCCTGCTGCCCCGTCTACGAGACCCGAACTTCACCAAGATTCTGTTGGTCACGCACGCGGAGGCGACACCGGTGGCCGAGGCTGAACGGCTTCAGGCCGACCTGCGCAGGGCTGGCATTGAGCCGTTCGGGTGGGTGGTCAATCAGAGCCTCCTGGCCAGCGGCACCCGGGATGCGCAGTTGCAGCATCGTGCCGCGGCGCAGCTGCCCTTCGTCCGCCGCGTGGCGGAGGACCTATCGGAACGGACGGCACTGATCCCATGGCTCACGGAGGTGCCGGTCGGCCCTGAGCGGTTGGCTGCGCTGCTCCGTGCCTGATTTGCGTGAGACCGAGGAGGGACAGAACATGTCGGCACCAAGCCCGCGCCTCTCAGTCCTGGACCGCTTTCTGACCCTCTGGATATTCCTGGCCATGGCGTTCGGGGTGGGCCTTGGCTACTTCGTGCCCGGCGTGGAGGGGTTCATCAACCGCTTTCAGGTGGGCACAACAAACATCCCGCTCGCCATTGGTCTGATTCTCATGATGTACCCGCCGCTCGCGAAGGTGCGGTACGAGGAGCTCCCCGACGTATTCCGGGACTGGAAAGTGCTTGGCCTCTCACTCTTCCAGAACTGGATCGTGGGTCCGAGCCTGATGTTCCTGCTGGCCATCATCTTTCTGCACAACTACCCGGAGTACATGGCCGGCGTGGTCATGATCGGTCTCGCTCGCTGCATCGCTATGGTCATCGTCTGGAACGACCTGGCCAGGGGCGATGCACAGTACGCCGCCGGGCTGGTCGCCTTCAACAGTATCTTCCAGGTGATATTTTACAGTTTGTATGCCTGGATCTTCATCACCGTTCTCCCGCCGCTCTTCGGGTTGGCTGGCTCGACGGTGAACATCTCCATCGGCCAGATTGCGGAGAGCGTGGCCATCTACCTGGGCATTCCCTTCGCGGCCGGCTTCCTCACCCGGCTCGGGCTCGTGCGGGTCAAGGGCAAGCGGTGGTATGAGACGCAGTTCATCCCGAAGATCAGCCCAGTCACCCTCACCGCTTTGCTGTTCACCATCGTGGTCATGTTCAGCCAGAAGGGGAACCTGATCGTTCAGATCCCCATGGACGTACTCCGTATTGCCATTCCGTTGATCATCTACTTCGTGGTGATGTTTCTGATCAGCTTCTGGTTGAGCCAGAGGATGGGCACCAACTATGCGAAGACGACCACGCTCGCCTTTACTGCTTCCGGCAACAACTTTGAGTTGGCCATCGCCGTGGCGGTCGCTGTTTTCGGCATCGACTCCGGCGCGGCCTTCGCCGCCGTGGTGGGTCCGCTGATTGAGGTGCCGGTGATGATCGGCCTGGTGAAGGTGGCGTACGCCCTCAAGCACCGGTACTGGCCGGAGATGGTGGCGTAAGCCTGATCGTCTGCCATCAGACGGTGGCCGCGCAACGTGTCAGGCAGTGACAGCGGCTGCCGCCGAGCACTTGCTGTCATGGGTGACCCCTGTGAGTGGGGGCATGTCTAGGGGAGGCTTTGCACTGTGAAGCCGAGCGCGGGGGTTGAAGGGTTGCCCGAGACGAAATGGAGGTGCATGGGGGAGATGGACGCACACACGCTGCGTGATGCGGTGAGGGAACGCTATGCTGAACGTGCTCGAAATACGGCCAACGGCGAGATGGGAGGATGCTGTGGTTCTCAACCGCAGACCGAAGAACTCCCGATCGCAGGTGGATGCTGTGGCTCCGCGGCCGGAGTGAATGACCTGGGGAGGGTCATTGGGTACTCGGACGACGAACTCTCTGCGGTACCTGCCGGAGCGAACCTCGGTCTGGGATGCGGAAACCCGCAGGCCATCGCGAACCTGAAGCCAGGTGAGACTGTTCTCGACCTGGGATCAGGGGCGGGGTTCGATTGCTTCCTCGCCGCCCGCCAGGTCGGGGAAGGCGGGAAGGTGATTGGTGTCGACATGACCCCTGAGATGCTGAGGCGAGCCCGTGAGAACGCCCGGGCGGGTGGGTACACGAATGTGGAGTTCCGCCTCGGCGAGATTGAGCACCTCCCTGTGGCAGACCAGAGTGTCGATGTCATCATCTCGAACTGCGTGATCAACCTATCGCCCGAGAAGGAGCAGGTGTTCAAGGAGGCATTCCGGGTTCTGCGCCCCGGGGGGCGGATCGCCGTTTCTGACATGGTGAGTCGCGCGCCGCTTCCGCCTGAGGTGAGAGCTGACATGGCGCTCTACGCAGGGTGCGTGGCCGGGGCGGCGACGATTGATGAACTGGAAGCGATGCTCGCCGACGCAGGTTTCGTCGATATCGTTATCCGACCGCAGGACAGCCAGCAGTTGCTTCAGGCCTGGGGCGCATCTGAAGGCCTGGAGAATCAGGTGTTCTCTGCCTCGATCGAGGCCAGGAAGCCGTTGGGGTAGGACAACATGCAGCGGCAGGGCGCACGCGGTAGTGTGCATCCCTGCCGTTTCGTGTCTCTATCGGGTGTTGGCATCGCCCGACGTGACTTGCCGGTCCTGATCCCGAGACCCGCACGGTCGCAAACTGCTTGTTTCCCTGTTCCTAGCATGTAGTGATGAGCTGTTGGTCAGAGGATGAATCGGATATGCCGGCTGTTACCTTCCCGAGTGATACGGTGAGAAGTACCATAAGTAGTCGTTGCGTGGAGCCGGCAACCCATCGGGCCCCATGCCCCGGCGACGCAGCCCTGGGACGGGACACTGACACGTTAGGCTTCGGGAGGGCAAGAAGTGCGGCGGATTTCCACTTAGCGCGCAGGCGAAGTCGAAATTCGCCGCAGTTCATCCACGGCACGGCGGCATGTGGGGGAGATTGCCGTTGCGTGGGTCTCCCGGTTTCGGCCAGGAGGCTGCCGAGAACTGCCTCCAGCGAGAAATCCCGCTTTACCCCGCGCGGTGATCGCCCCAACGAAAGCAGGCCACCATCAGCTTACCGAACTGCGTTCCCCAGTCGCTAAGATGGTTGATGCCCACGGCGCGCCAGCCCTGGTGCTGGTAGATCCTGATCAGGCTGTTTCCGATGACTGTGGAGCGCAGGAGGCCCAGGTGCATGGGTTTGGCGATATTCGGTGATGAGAAGTCGATGACCACCGTCCCCCCCCCCCGGCCACTGCCCGTCGGCGATGAGCCGGCGCAGCCCAGCTGTGCGGGGCGACACGGCCAGGTCTGCCGCGATGGCGGCCGGCGACCGGCGCATGCTCCTCGGCACGGGGTAGCAAGGGAAGGCGATGTCGCCCATCTTCGAAGCCGGAGCCTACGCCAGGTGCGCGACGACCCATTCCGTATCGCAGGATAGGTGGCCCAGCCAAGGCTGCCGCCACCTGCAGGTGGAACACCTGCATTTACCATCCCTCCAGAACAGAAACGCCCGTCTCTCCGTCATGCCCGGAGAGACGGGCCGATCCCGCGGTACCACTCTCATTGCGCCCCCGAGAAAGGGAGCCACTCTGCCCGCTGTACTGGACGGACCCATCGCGTCCCAGGGGCCTGTCAAGAATTGTCCGCCCTCTCCTCCAGGTGCGCGGTGGAGTTGGCCAACAGCACCACGCGCTGCTGAGGCGTGATGCGCCAGAGGTGCACTCCCGTATCGCCGGTGCTCAGCCAGACGTTGCTCTGCAGGGGCAGCCCGAGGAAAGCGCGGAAGAGCATGGTGATGGTGCCGCCGTGAGCCACGATCGCCACCCGCTGATCCGGATCCACCGTGTGCACCAGTTCAGCGAAGACCGCTTCCACCCGGGCGCGGAACTCCAACTCCGACTCCCCGCCGGGAATCCGCTCGTGGTACCGCCGCCCGCCCGGGGGTGGCGGGTACTTCTTCCTGGCCTCATCCCGGGGCAGTCCGGCCAGCACGCCGTTGTCCATCTCCATCAGGCCGTCTTTGAAGACGAGCGGCGCGCCGGTTCGCGCGGCGATGGTCCGGGCCGTCTCGGCCGCCCGCAGCAGGGGGCTTGACCAGATGACGTCGGGTACGGCGTGCCGCGCCACCCAGTCGGCCACCCGGCCCGCCTGCGCCCGGCCGAGGTCCGTCAGGGGGAAGTCGGCACGCCCTTCGTGCCGGCCGGTCAGGTCGGCCTCCGATTGTCCGTGGCGTATGACGAGCAACTCCATGTCTCCCGCTCTCCCTTTCCCTGGTGTTCCCATCTGGAGAATACGGGAGAGTGAACATCCGGTCCTGCCTGTCGCGCAGGGGGCGGTTCATCCCCATTCCATCCCGCCAGGGACTGTGGCACTGCTGGGTTGCCGGCCCGAAAACCCGGGCGGGCGAGTTGCCCGTTGGGAGGATAGGGTCTAGCTCACGGATCGGGTCGCCGCCCTACCGGATGCGGAGCATGCGGAAGGGGGCGGCTGGTTCTACGGGTACGGCCGGTGGTCACCAAAGGCTGGGATGGAGGCACGACTCACTGGCTATGGGAATCGGCGGGGAGGGACGGTAAGATATCATTGTAATGAAAGGGTGAGTAAGTTGAGCATGAAACGAGGCGGCGAAAGGCCCGCCATTTTTTGGTTTGAGGACTTGCTGGACCACGTTTCGGATGCGATGTTGCTTACTCACGAGAACGGTGTGATACGCTACTGCAACCCCAGCGCAGGCAGGCTCTTCGGGTATACCGTGGAGGCCCTGGTCGGGCGCGCAGTCGATGACCTCCTGGAAGCCGGCCGGGCCCTGCTGGCCGGGGGAGAGCGGCGGGCCGTGCACACGAGCGCCATCCGAAAGGATGGCGCTCCGCTGTGCGTCCTCGTCACCATGCACCGCTGCAGGGACGGGCTGATCCAGCTGATCGTCCGGGAGCGTGCGCGCCCGCACTGCGACCAGGAAGCCTGCTACCGCGCCGTCGTGGAGGACCAGATGGAGCTCATCCGCCGCTTCACGCCTGATGGCAGGCTCACGTTCGTCAACCCGGCCTTCTGCCGGTACTTCGGCCGTTCGCCGGACGAGCTCCTGGGCAGGAGCTTCCTCGAGCTTGTCCCGCCGGAGGATCACGACGCGGTGCGGCGTTCGCTCTTCTCGCTCACCCCCGACGAGCCCGTGAGCGTGGCAGAGCGCCGCTATATTGGGCCCGACGGCGAGGAGCGGTGGCAGCACTGGATCAACCGGGCGATCTTCGACGAGGCGGGCAACCTGGTGGAGTTCCAGTCGGTGGGGCGCGATATCACGGAGCAGCGGCGGGTCGAGCAGCAGCTGCGGG
Organism: Symbiobacterium turbinis; assembly: GCF_055383075.1. NCBI lineage: Bacteria > Bacillati > Bacillota > Clostridia > Eubacteriales > Symbiobacteriaceae > Symbiobacterium > Symbiobacterium turbinis. The sequence continues at coordinate 2,876,274 of NZ_AP042433.1, read as the reverse complement.
CGAGCGAGGCGCGCTATCGCGCCGTGGTGGAGGACCAGATGGAGCTCATCCGCCGCTTCACGCCTGATGGCAGGCTCACGTTCGTCAACCCGGCCTTCTGCCGCTATTTCGGCAGCACACAAGAAGAACTGCTCGGCCAGAGCTTCCTCACACTCTTTCCGCTGGCGGACCACGAAGAGATCCGACGCTCGCTCTTCTCGCTCACCCCTGACGAACCGGTGGGGGTGGCGGAGCGCCGCTATATTGGGCCCGACGGCGAGGAGCGGTGGCAGCACTGGATCAACCGGGCGATCTTCGACGAGGCGGGCAACCTGGTGGAGTTCCAGTCGGTGGGGCGCGATATCACGGAGCAGCGGCGGGTCGAGCAGCAGCTGCGGGCGAGCGAGGCGCGCTACCGGGCCATTGTGGAGGATCAGATCGACCTGATCCGCCGCTTCCGGCCGGACGGTGCGCTCACCTTCGTGAACCCGGCCTTCTGCCGGTACTTCGGCCGTTCGGAGGAAGAACTGATCGGCCGGAACTTCCTGACGCTTTTCCCGCCGGAGGACCACGAGGAGATCCGGCGTTCGCTCTTCTCGCTCACCCCGGACGAGCCCGTGGGCGTGGCGGAACGCCGCTGCATCGGGCCTGACGGCGAGGAGCGGTGGCAGCACTGGATCAACCGGGCGATCTTCGACGAGGCGGGGAACCTGGTGGAGTTTCAGTCCGTGGGGCGCGACATCACGGAGCAGCGGCGGATGGAGCAGCAGCTGCGGGCGAGCGAGGCGCGCTACCGTGCCGTGGTCGAGGACCAGACCGACCTGATCCGCCGCTTTACGCCCGACGGCAGGCTCACGTTCGTCAACCCGGCGTTCTGCCGCTTCTACGGCAAGTCTGAGGCCGAGCTCCTGGGCCAGAACTACATCGACCTGGTCTACCCGGAGGACCGGGAGATGGTCCTGCAGCGCATGGCGACGATCTGCCCCGACAACCCCAGCGTGATCACGGAGCCCCGCATCCTGCGCCCGGGCGGCGAGATCGGGTGGATTCAGTATGTCAACCGGGGGATCTTTGACGAGGCGGGGAACCTGGTGGAGGTCCAGTCGGTGGGGCGCGATATCACGGCGCAGAAGGAGGCCGAGATTCGCGTTGCTGAGGCGCGCGAGGCGACCAACCGGGCCTCCCGCTTGACGACTCTGGCCATCATCGGCGGGGGCATCGCCCACGAAATCAACCAGCCCCTCAATGCCATCCGGATTCTGGCCGAGACCGGGCTCTGCCTCTGCGAACGGAAGGGAACCCCGCCGCTTGAGGGGATGACGGAATGCCTCACCAACATCTCGCGCCAGGTCGACCGCATCGACGCGATCGTCAACCAGCTGCGCTCGGTGCTGAAGAACAACCAGCACCGGCAGTACGAGTACTGCGACCTGAACCAGGTGGTTGAGGCCTCGCTGATCCTGATGGAACGGCGGATTCAGGCGCACCGGATTCGTCTGCGCAAGGCGCTGGCTGAGGAGCTTCCCCCGGTCTACGGCTCCTTCGTCTCGCTCGAAGAGGTGCTGATCAACCTCCTGAACAACGCCATGCAGGCGCTGGACGACGCGAGGAGCCCCGACAAGCAGATCGTGGTGCGCACCTGGGCGGACCGCCGGGTCTACCTGGAGGTCGCGGACAATGGCCCGGGCTTTGACCCCGGCGTGCGGGCGCGCATCTTTGAGCCGTTCTTCACGACCAAGTCCGGGAACTCGATGGGGATGGGGCTGGCCATTGTGGAGTCGATTGTGACCGCGAGCAACGGCCGCCTGGAACTGGACGACGGCCCCGAGGGCGGAGCGGTCGTGAGGGTGTCTTTCCCGATTGCCAAACCGTCCTGAGGAGGGAGCGTGAGGGCATGCGCATCTTGCTTGTGGATGACGACGGCGAGGGCCGGTCCTACCTCGCGCGCTTCCTGGAGCTGCATGGCCATACCGTCATCGAATGCGGTTCCGGTGAGGAGGCGCTGCAGCGCTATCAGGAGGGCCAGTTCGAGCTGGTCCTCTCAGACATACGCATGGGCGGCATGACGGGAATCGACCTGGTCAGCGCCGTCCGGGAACTGGACCTGGAGCCCGCGGCCGACGTGGTGCTCTACACGGGCGATGTGGACGTGGCCCTGGCCATCGCCGCGCTACGGGCCGGCGCGTTCGACTATCTGACGAAGCCGATCAACATTCAGGAACTGCACGCGGTGCTTCAGCGTGTGGAGGAGCACCAGGCGCTCCTGCGGGAGAACCGGATGCTGACGGAGCACTTCAATGAGCGGGTTCAGGAAGCCACAGCCGACGTGCGGTACCAGCTCAAACACCTGCGGGAGCTGGTCGCGGAGCAGGCCGGCATCACGAAATTCTGCGCGTACTCGCCCGCCTCGCGCCGCGTGGTGGAGCAGGCCCGGCGGTACCACACGGACCGCTCGCTGCCCGTGCTGATCCAGGGCGAGACCGGCGTGGGCAAGGAGGTGATCGCCAACATCATTCACTACGGCGACCTGGAGAACGCCGGTCCCTTCGTGGACATCAACTGCGCGGCCCTCACGCCCACGCTGTTCGAGAGCGAGCTGTTCGGCTACGAGGCGGGCGCCTTCACCGGCGCGACGACCAGGGGGCAGAAGGGGAAGCTGGATGCGGCCAAAGGCGGCACGCTTTTTCTGGACGAGATCGGCGAGATCCCCGTCGAACTGCAGGCCAAACTGCTGCGGGTGCTGGAGGAGAAGAGCTTCTACCGGGTGGGCGGGCTGAAGAAGGTCCAGACCGACGTGCGCATTATCGCGGCCACCAACGTCGACCTTGAACAGCGCGTGGAGGAGGGCCTTTTCCGCAAGGACCTGTACTTCCGGCTCAACGTCGGCCGCATTGTGATTCCCCCGCTCCGGGAGCGGCCGGAGGACATCCTGCCCATGGCGATGATGTACCTGCAGGACTTCTCCCGCTCCCGGGGGCGCCGGTTCGCCCGGATCAGCGAGGGGGCGGCGCACCTGCTCCTCACCTACCACTGGCCGGGGAACTGCCGGGAGCTCCGCAACCTGATGGAGTGGGTCTCCTTCATGTTCGACGACGAGGAGCTGAAACCCGAGCACCTGCGGCACATCGCCCAGGAGAGCGGGGCGGCGCCCCGGGCGCCGGAGCCGGCTCCCGATCAGGCGCAGGCCGCATCGCCACCCGCTGGGGAAGAGGAGGCCGATCCCGCGTCCGGGCCGGAGCGCTTCAATCTGGAGTACCACACGGAGCAGCTCATCAGGGCTGCACTTCAGGAGTACGGGGGAAACAAGACCCAGGCGGCCAGGGCCCTGGGCATCTCGCTCCGGACGCTGTACAACCGCCTGGAGCGCATGGAAAACCCATCATAGCCGTTCCGCGGATGAGCCGCAGCGCTGGCTCATCTGTTCCTCTTCAGGGCGGGCGTCTCCGGCTGGTATGCTTCTTGCTTAATAAGCCAGGCGGCCACCTGGCGGTGGTCCGGGATGCCTGCAAAGGGGAGGATCGGCATGGGAGGATTCTGTGGGCGGCTGCTGCGCGTGGACCTGACGACGGGCCGGGTGCGGACGGAGCCGCTGGATCCGTTCACCGCGCGTCGGGCCATCGGCCCCAGGGGATTGGCGGCGGCGTACCTGCTGCCTGAGCTGGACCCGCAGGCGGATCCGCAGGGTCCCGCCAACAAGCTGGCCTTTGCCGCGGGCGTTTGCGCAGGGCTGCCGCTGCCGGGCTTCTCCCGCGTCGTGGTGGCGGGCCTCTCCCCGCTGACGGGACTTTACGGGGAGGCCGGGGTGGGCGGGGGGTGGGGAGCCGCCCTGAAGCACAGCGGCTTTGACCTCTGCCTGATTGAGGGCAGCGCGCCCGCTCCGGTTTACCTGGAGATTGGGCAGGGCACGGCGAAGCTGCGGGACGCGGCCTGCCTGTGGGGGCTCACCACCTCCGAGACGGAGCGGGCGCTTCGCAGGTCACTGTCGACTCAGCGCGTGCAGGTCGTTTCCATCGGTCAGGGGGGCGAGAACCGGGCGCCCTTCGCCTGCATCCTGCACGGCGAATGGAACACTGCCGGCAGCGCCGGGCTGGGGGCCGTGATGGGCGGCAAGCGGCTGAAGGCCGTGGTCGTGCGGGACCCGGAGACGGCGGGGGAGCCTGCGGGGCCGCGGGGGTGCGATGGCTGCCCGCTGCATTGCAGGCGCGCCGTGCCCGGGCGCAAGACCCGGTCGGCCTTCGCCGGGCTGGGGCTGGCGGACGACGGTGCGGTGGAAGAAGCCAACCGGCTCTGCAACGAGTACGGCCTTGATGCCCTGGCCGTTGCGGCTCTGCTTCAGGGGCGTCTGAACGGGGGCCGGGGCGCGGCCCGGGAGGTGCTTCGCCAGATTGTGCTTCTCGGAGAGGGCAGGCTGTCCTGTCCGCCCGCGGCCGCTCCCGTGCGACCGGCAGCCCGGGGCGGACCGGGCAGCGCACCAGCGCAGCCGGCCGTGGAGGTCCTGGGCGTCTGCAAGTGGCTGGGGGCGCCCAGTGGGCCCCTGTCCCTGCAGAACATCCTGGATGTGGTCCGCACGGCCACCGGGTGGCGCCTGACCCAGCAGGAGCTGGTCCGGGCGGGAGAGCGCACGGAAAGCGCCATCCAGGCCTTCAACCGCCTGATCCGGGCCACCGGGTAGCGGGGTGTGCAGAAACGACAAACCTTGAACGATCGCACCGTGCATGCAGAATTTGCATGCACGGTCGCCGGATGCAGCGATTGCATGCACGTGCAAAATCGGCACGGATTGAACCGCCGAACTCGCTCGCCCTGCCGGCGCCGGCCTCAGGCTGCCCTGCGGCGGCAAGTTAGTGAACGCACGAACAGGATGGCACGACTCTTGCTTCTCTTCTCCGCCCGGGGCCCCCACTATTCGGCAGTGAAGAGGAGGAAGCAAGCGTGGCATTTGCAACGCCGAAGGAAGTCGCACTGGCTGTCACTGAGGCAAATGCAAACCGGACGAGGAACACCCTGGCCAACCTGATCATCCTGGGATTCCTGGGAGGCGCCTTCACTGGCTTCGGCGCGGAGGCGGCGACAATGGCGTCGCACGACCTCACCGCCCTGGGCGCCGGCCTGCAGCAGTTCGTGAAGGGTTCCATCTTCTCGGTGGGCGTCATCTTCACCATCATCTGCGGCGGAGAACTCTTCACCGGAAATGCGCTCATGTGGCTGCCTTTCATCGACAGGCGCATCTCCTTCCAGGAGATGCTGAGCACCCTGCTGGTGGTTCTGTTCTCCAACGTCGCCGGCGCCGTGCTGGTGGCCTGGCTGATGGCTCAGAGCGGGCTCTTCCTGTTCAACGATGCCAAACTCGGCGCGGAAGCGCTGGCCACTGCGGTGACGAAGGTCAACCTGCCCTGGAGCCAGGTCTTCGTCCGCGGCATCCTCTGCAATTGGATGATCTGCGCGGGCGTCTGGATGTCGTTCGCCGCGAAGGACGTGATCTCGAAGATCGCCTCGCTCTACATCGGGGTTATGGTCTTCGTGATGAGCGGCTTTGAAAACAGCGTGGCCAACTTCTACTACCTGCCCGCCGGCTGGTTCGCCAAGCAGGTTCCCGCCGTCGTTGAGGCTGCGGGCCCCGGGGCCATGGCTGACACCGTCACCTGGGCCAACATTATCACCCACAACTGGATTCCCTCGGCGCTCGGCAACTTCGTCGGCGCGGCCACCTTCGTTGCCAGCCTCTACTGGTTCGTCTACGTCCGGAAGGCTCCGGCCGTCGTGCCCGCCAACTCCTGGGCACACGCCGGGGGTGACTAGGCATAGGAGGAAAGCATGTGAAACAAGTCCTGACAACCTGCCCCTACTGCGGTACGGGCTGCACCTTCTACCTCAACGTTGAAGACGATCGGATCGTGAGCGTCACCCCCAACGACGCCAATTCTGTCAACCAGGGCATCCTCTGCCTGAAGGGCCACTTCGGCTTCGACTTCGTGGACAACAAGAAGCGGCTCACCAACCCGCTCATCCGCAAGAACGGCGAGCTGGTGGAGGCCTCGTGGGATGAGGCCATTGACCTCGTCGCCTCCAAGATGAAGGAGACGATCGAGCAGCACGGCCCCGATGCCCTGGCTGCATTCAGCTCTGCACGCTGCACCAACGAAGAGAACTACCTGATGCAGAAGCTGATGCGCGCAGTGGTCGGCACCAACAACATCGACCACTGCGCCCGTCTCTGACACGCGCCGACTGTGTCCGGTCTGGGCACTGCGTTTGGCTCCGGCGCGATGACCAATACCATCAACGAACTGCAGCAGATGGGTCCGAACGACGCCATCTTCGCCATCGGCACCAACACCACGGAGTGCCATCCGATCATCGGCATCCGGATGTTGGAGGCCCATCGGCGGGGGGCGCGGCTGATCGTCGCCGACCCCCGCGAGACCGAGCTGGCCAAGCATGCCGACGTCTACCTGCGCCACAACCCCGGCTCTGACGTGGCGCTGCTCAACGCCATGATGTACGTCATCCTCACGGAGGGGCTGGCGGACGAGGCGTTTATCAAGAGCCGCACGGAGAACTTCGAGGCCTGCCGCGAAACGGTGCTGAAGTACAGCCCTGAGCGGGTGGAGGGGATCACCGGCGTGCCGGCGGAGAAGGTCCGCCAGGCCGCCCGGCTCTTCGCCACGGCCGAGAACGGCGCCACCTACTACACCATGGGCATCACGCAGCACACCTCGGGCGTGGACAACGTGCTCTCGGTCGCCAACCTGGCGATGCTGACGGGCAACCTGGGCAAGCCCAGGGCGGGCGTCAACCCGCTGCGCGGACAGAACAACGTGCAGGGGGCCTGCGACATGGGGGCCCTGCCCAACGTCTACCCGGCCTACCAGCCGGTGACCGATCCCAAGGTGCGGGAGAAGTTCGAGAAGGCCTGGGGCCGCAAGCTGAGCGACAAGGTGGGCATGGCCATCTCCGACGTGCTCCGCGGCATCGAAGAGGGCAAGGTCAGGTTCCTCTACGTCTTCGGCGAGAACCCCATGCGCTCCGACCCCGACGTCAACCATGTGCGCCACTGCCTGGAGAAGGTGGAATTCCTCGTGGTGCAGGACATTTTCCTCACCGAGTCCGCCGCCATGGCCGACGTGGTGCTCCCGGGCACGACGTGGGCCGAAAAGGACGGGACCTTCTCCAACACGGAGCGCAGGGTGCAGCGGGTCCGCCAGGCCGTGGAGCCCCGGGGCAACGCCCGGCCCGACTGGCAGATCCTGCGGGACCTCATCCGGGCCATGGGCTACCCGGCGGACTACAGCTCGCCCGAGGAGATCTTCAACGAGATCCGCACCGTAGCGCCCTCCTACGCGGGCATGACCTACGAGCGGCTGGAGAAGCTGGGCGGCATCCACTGGCCCTGCCCCACCGAGGAGCACCCGGGCACGCCGATCCTGCACGTGGGCAAGTTCAGCCGGGGGCTCGGCAGGTTCTCCGCCGTTGACTGGCGGCCGCCGGCGGAGCTGCCCGACGACGAATACCCGCTGGTGCTGACCACGGGCCGGCGGACGGCGCACTACCACACCGGCACCATGACCCGCAACTGCTGGGGGCTGGACGGCGTGGCGCCGGAGGAGTGGGTGGAGATCAGCCCAGAGGACGCCGCCGACCTGGGCATCGCCCACGGCGACCATGTCCGGTTGACCACCCGCCGCGGCTCGGTCGTGGCCAGAGCCGAGGTGACGGACCGGGTGCCGAAGGGCGTCACCTTCATCACCTTCCACTACACCGAATCCGCCGGCAACCTGCTGACCAACAGCGCTCTGGACCCGGTCTCCAAGACCCCGGAGTACAAGGTCTGCGCCGTGCGGGTGGAAAAGGTCAGTGCCTAACTTTGCGAGAGGAGGCCTGCGACGATGTGCGCGCTCAACGCCTTTGTGGTGGCGGATCCCAATAAGTGTATCGGCTGCAAGGTCTGTGAGGTTGCCTGTGCCGTGGTCCACTCCGACGTCCCGGTGAAGACCGTTGGCCAGATGACCACCCCCATCATCCCCCGGCTCTACCTGGTGAAGACCGCCGAGGTGACCATGCCGGTCCAGTGCCGGCACTGCGAGGATGCCCCCTGCGCGAACGCCTGCCCGGTCGGGGCGATCACGCAGCGGGACGGCATCATCTACGTGGATCAGGAGGCCTGCGTGGGCTGCAAGACCTGCATGTTGGCCTGCCCCTTCGGCGCCATGGAGATGGTGCCGTACTACAGGAATGGCGAGCGGGTCAAGCAGCTGCGGCTGACGGAGGAGACCGGTGAGGGCCCGGTGCTGCAGGATGCCTTCGTCGCCAGCAAGTGCGACCGCTGCATCGGGGTCGAGGGCGGCCCGGCCTGCGTGGCCAACTGCCCGAAGGAGGCCCTGCGCGTCGTCCGGCCCGATGAGCTGCGCCGGACCCGGAACCTGGAAGCGGCGCTGGCCGTGCTCGAATCGGTTAAGAACGTCATCGGGTAGGAGGGACCACCGTGATTTACATCGATCAGGAACTCTGTACCGGTTGCCGGAGCTGTGCCGACGTCTGCCCGGTTGACGCCATCGTCGGCGAGTTCGGTCAGCCCCAGTCGGTTGACCAGGAGCTCTGCGTGATGTGCGGCCAGTGCGTCCAGGTCTGCAGCTCGTACGCCTCGATCCTGGACGAGGGGATCGCTCCCCGCGAGCAGAAGCTGGCCGAACGCGCGATGCTGCCTTCGGTGAAGGAGCCGCTCTTCGCCGCCTACAACCAGGGCAAGGCCCTGAAGGTGAAGGAGGCCCTGGCGGACCCCGATAAGTACGTCATGGTCCAGGTCGCGCCGGCGGTGCGCGTGGCGATCGCCGAGGAGTTCGGCATGCCGCTGGGCAGCCTGGCCCCTGGCCAGATGGCCGCGGCCCTGCGGAGGCTGGGCTTCGACCGGATCTACTCCACCGACTTCACCGCCGACCTGACCATCATGGAGGAGGGGCATGAGCTGATCGAGCGGGTGACCAAGGGCGGCACCCTGCCCATGTTCACCAGCTGCTGCCCCGCCTGGGTGAAGTACCTGGAGCAGACCTACCCCGAGCTGCTGCCGCACCTCTCCTCCTGCAAGTCGCCGCAGCAGATGGCGGGCGCGCTGTTCAAGACCTACGGGGCCAAGGTGGACAAGGTCGACCCGGCGAAGGTCTACAGCGTCTCCGTGATGCCCTGCACCTGCAAGGACTTCGAGGCCAACCGGCCGGAGATGAAGGCCAGCGGCCACCAGGACGTGGACGTGGTCATTACCACCCGCGAGCTGGCGCACCTGATCAAGGATGCGGGCATCGACTTTGCCTCGCTGACGGAGGAAGAGTACGATCGGCCGCTGGGGCTCTACACGGGCGCGGGCACCATCTTCGGGGCGACCGGCGGCGTGATGGAGGCGGCCCTGCGCACCGCCTACGAGGTCATCACCAAGAAGCCCATCCCCGAACTGGACCTGGAGTACGTGCGGGGCGGAGAGGGCGTGCGCTACGCCACGGTGCAGGTGGGCGACCTGGAGCTGAAGGTCTGCGTGGTCTCGGGGCTGAAGCACGTCGCCCCCGTGCTGGAGCAGGTGAAGGCGGGCACGGCCGACTTCCACTTCATGGAGGTCATGACCTGCCCGGTGGGCTGCGTCTCGGGCGGCGGCCAGCCCAAGGCGCTCCTGCCGAAGGACCGGATCTGCGCCCGCACGGCCCGCACGGCGTCCACCTACAAGCATGACGGCGAGCTGCGCCACCGGAAGTCCCACGAGAACCCCGACATCAAGAAGATTTACAAGGAGTTCCTGGGCAAGCCGCTGGGCGAGCAGTCGCACCACCTGCTTCACACCACCTACACGCCGAGGAGGCGTGACGCATGACGGCAAGCACCTTTGTGCTGGCCGATCCGACCAAGTGCATCGGCTGCCAGTCCTGTGAGATCGCCTGCGCGGTGGCGCACCTGGGCACGTCGATCACCACGGCCGGCGAGATGGAGGCGCCGTTTCAGCCCCGGCTGCGGGTGGTGCGCACCTCGCAGGTGACGATGCCGATCCAGTGCCGCCACTGTGAGGACGCCCCGTGCGCCAACGCCTGCCCGGTCGGGGCCATCGTGCGGCAGGACGGCGTGGTGCTGGTGAAGGAGGAGAAGTGCATCGGCTGCAAGACCTGCGTGCTGGCCTGCCCCTTCGGCGCCATGGACGTGGTGCCGGCGCTGGACAAGGGGCAGCGGGTGCGGCAGCCGGGCCTGAAGGTGCAGACGGACGAGGGCGCGGCCCCGAAGGAGCGGTACGTGGCTCACAAGTGCGACCTCTGCATCGGCCGTCCGGGCGGACCGGCCTGCGTGGAGGTCTGCCTGGCCCGGGCCCTGGTGCTGGTGAAGCGGGGGACCATGGCCCGGAGCGTGAAGAGCAGGCGGGCGGCCAGCGCGATGCAGATCGCCCGATCGGGCGTGCAGCCGGCCGGAGCGAATCGATAAAGTGGACGAAGGGCGCGTGACGCGCCCTTCTCTATTTCTGTCCGCCGGGTGCGGGCAGCCAGGGCCTGGGGCGGCGGCCCGAAGGCTGCGGGACCGGCGCCGTGGCTCGGGGCTCATGTCGGCGACCTACCTTCTGCCCACGCAAAAGCAGGCCCGTCTACCTATTGGGCAGCCGTCGGGAGGAGATGTACAATTTAAAAGGTGAATGAGGAGGAGGTGTCGGGCAGCGCTCCCCACGGAATCCAACGGATGAGCCTGAGTCCGCGGCTCATCCGTCGTCTTTTGTCCGGCGCCCCAGGGCCGGGAAGGCTCTGGCCTGCAGCCCGAATCTGCGTCGACAGGAGGATGAAATCATGGCATTTGCAACGCCGCAAGAGGTCGCACAGAGCGTGGTCGAGGCAAATGTGATCCGGTCCAGGATGTCGGTCTCCAAGATGATCGTTCTGGGCCTGCTGGCCGGCGCGTTCATCTCCATCGGCGCGCAGGGGTCCACCATGGCCTCCCACGATGTGACCGCCCTCGGCGTTGGCTTTCAACAGTTCCTGAAGGGCTCTGTCTTCTCCGTGGGGCTGATGCTGGTCATCAACTGCGGCGCGGAGCTTTTCACCGGAAACGTGCTCATGTGGATGTCTTACCTGGAGAAGCGCATCACCCTCGGGGCCCTGCTGCGGAGCTGGGGGTGGGTGCTGCTCGCCAACCTCGCCGGCGCGGTGGGCTACGCCTGGATGATGGCGCAGACCGGCCTCTTCAGCTTCAACGACGGGCGGCTTGGGCTCGCAACGCTCTCCATTGCGGTCAGCAAGATCGACCTTACCTGGACGGAGGCCTTCATGCGGGGCGTCCTCTGCAACTGGCTGGTCGGGTGCGCCGTCTGGCTGTCGTTTGCTTCGAAGGACATCATCTCCAAATTCGCGTCCTGCTACATTCCGGTCATGATGTTCGTCATGAGCGGTTTCGAGCACAGCGTGGCCAACTTCTACTACCTGCCGGCCGGCTGGTTCGCCAAGCAGAACGCCGCCGTCGTGGCGGCTGCCAACCTGGGCCCCGCGGTGGATGCGCTCACCTGGGCCAACATCATCACCAAGAACTGGATCCCGGTCGTGCTGGGCAACGTGCTCGGTTCGGCGCTCTTCGTGGCCACCTTTTACTGGTTCGCCTACGTGCGAAAGAGCGACGCCGCGGGCAGGGTGCAGACCCGGAAACTGGGGGCGACCGCTGACCAGGCCTGAGGCGCGCAGTTTGAGGGGCCTCTCCGCACGCACGGAGAGGCCCCTTCATGTGCGCCCGGCATGGGCGCTGACTTGGCGGTGTGGAGCCGCATCCGTGAGGAACTGCTCCGGGGGACCTACAGACCGCAGCCAGTCCGCCGGGTCGAAATCCCGAAACCGGGCGGCGGCAAGCGGATGTTGGGTATTCCCACCGTGATGGACCGCCTGATCCAGCAGGCACTCCTGCAAGTACTGACGCCAATCTTTGACCCGACATTCTCCGAATCCAGCTACGGCTTTCGGCCGGGGCGGCGGGGTCATGACGCGGTCAGGAAGGCACGTCACGGACAAGCGAGTGCTGCGGCTGATCCGGCGGTACTTACAGGCCGGGGTCATGCTGAACGGGGTAGTCGCGGCGACGGAGGAAGGGACGCCACAGGGCGGTCCGCTGAGCCCGCTGCTGGCGAACATCCTGCTGGATGACCTCGACGAGGAGCTGGAGCGCCGCGGGCACCACTTCGTCCGGTACGCCGATGACTGCAACATCTACGTCCGCAGCAAGCGGGCGGGAGAACGGGTCTACAGGAGCGTGCGCCACTTCCTGCAGGAGCGGTTACGGCTGAAGGTCAACGAGGAGAAGAGCGCAGTGGACCGGCCATGGAAGCGGCAGTTCCTCGGGTTTAGCTTCTACAAGCGCCGGGGAGTGCGCATCCGGCTGGCACCGAAGAGCCTGAAGCGCGTGAAGGACAAGCTTCGCACGCTGACGGACCGCAACCGCAGCGAGAGTATGGAGGACCGAATCCGACGCCTGAACGCTTACTTGCGGGGCTGGGTTGGGTACTATGCGCTCTCCGATGCCAGGTCAGCCTTTGAAAGACTCGAAGGATGGCTGAAGCGTCGGCTGCGAGCATGCGTATGGAAGCAGTGGAAGCGTGTACGCACGCGCTTTCGGGAGTTGCGCGCCCTCGGTTTGCCCGAATGGGTAGTCTGCCAACTCGCCAACAGCCGTAAAGGCCCGTGGCGGATGGCAGGTGGCCCACTACACAACGCCCTGGGCAACGCCTACTGGCGTGCCCAGGGGCTGATAAGCCTGACCGAATGCTATGAAGCTACTCGTCAATCTTGGCGAACCGCCGGATGCGGACCCGCATGTCCGGTGGTGTGAGAGGACGGGGGCTAGCCGCCCCCTCCTACTCGATCGTCGCTCCGTCAGCCGGAGCGCCTTCGGTCACTCGGCGGCCACACATCCGTCGATCATGCGCCGCATCCGGGCCACGAGCCCGGCCGACACGCCCGCGGTGGGCTGGGCGGGGGCGCGCACGGCCGTGGCCGTGTGCAGGGCCGTCGTTCCCGTCTCCCGCAGAATCTGGGCCGCGTTGGCGTGCGTGACGCCCCCGCCCACCATGATCTCCAGCGGCGATTGAGCGATCATCTCCCTGAGCGCATCGGACGCCGTCTCCGGCCGGGGCGAGCGCCCGCCGGTGAGAATGCGCTCGACGTAGGGCAGTTCCGCCACCTGCTTCAGGGCGTCCTCCTTCGGGGTGATCGCCTCGAAGGCCCGGTGGAAGGTGGCGGGCAGGCGCGCCTCGTTCAGCACGCGCAGCATCGCCTCGTGGTCCACGGTCCCCTCCGGGGTCAGCGCGCCGACAACCAGACCGTCTGCCCCCAGCTCGCGGGCGATGCGGGCGTCCTCCACCATGGCGTCGATCTCAGCCGGCGTGAAGTGGAAGGAGCCTCCCCGGGGCCGGATCATGACGTAGATGGGCAGGCGCGTGGCGCGCCGGACGGCGGCGATCACACCGTAGCTGGGCGTGACGCCCCCTTCGAGGAGATTCGCGACGAGTTCGAGCCGGTCAGCGCCACCTGCCTCTGCGGCGATGGCGTCCTCCACGGTGACGACGACAACCTCCAGTGTTGCTCGCATGGCTCCTCCTGCTTCCCTGGTCGTTGCTCTACTCTTTCCGTTACGGGGCGGCGTTCACCTGCCGGAGGTCCGGTGAGATGGCTAGGCTGCCGTACCGTGGCGGCGGCCAGCGGGGCCGAGGGCAGGTGGCGGAGGGGGAGATCGACCTGTTGCCCGCGGTGCGAGCGCTGGTGGCGGACAGGCGGAGCGGCGCGCACCGTCAGGCGGTGGTGGGGCTGTGGAGCGGTGCGCAGGGTGAAGGACTCGGCGCAGCGCAGGGAGCCCCGCATACGATGGGAAAAACGGCGAGGAGGCTCCCCATGCGCCTGCGCGCCCTGCTCCTCTCCGGCATGATGGCCGGCATGGCGGTTGTGCTCCAGACCGCGCCCATCTGGCTGGGGCAGCCCGCGGGCTTTGCCCTGGCCATACTCGCGTTCCTCCCCATGGCCCTGGTCACAGCCATCCACCCCCGTGCCACGGCCCTGACCCTGCCCGTCGCGGCCCTGCTCTGCGCGCTGTTCCAACCGGAGGAGGGCTGGGTGTTCGGGCTCGCCAACGGCCCCTTCGGCGCGGCGCTCGGCCTGGCGTTCCGCCGGGGGCACACAGGCTGGAAGGCGCCGCTGCTGCCGGCGCTCACTCTGTTCGGCGGGCTGGCGCTGCTCACCTGGGGCGTCGGCTTCGCCGCCCTGGGGCCGGACCTGCGCTCGCAGGGCGTCGCCTTCGCATTGGCGGTCTACGCCCTGTTCGCCCTTGCCTGGTCGGTTCTCCTTACGCCGATCTTCCGGCTTCTCATCCGGCGGTTGCAGCAGGTTATGGATCGCTGGATACAGACAGATCCGCCCAGATAGGCCGGGGCGGATCTGTGCGTGTTACGGCATTCCCGCAGACGGCGACAGTTCAGGGGCCTCGGCCACTGGGTTCGGTATAGAAGTCCGATCCGCCGCCACGGTGCGCAACTCTGCGGGGCGCAGGGTGCGAACTGCGGCGGATTTCCACTTGCCGGGCGTGCGAAGTCGAAAATCGCCCGAGTCGGGCGGCGGCATGGGCCGGCGCCAAGAACGCCGGATCCGAGGCCCGGTGCGACGACGACGTGACTTGGCCAGGCCGGGAGGATGGGTAGCATCAGGACCGGCGCAGTAACGGCACCCCGCAGCGTTTGGGCAAAGCTAAGCGCAGCAACGCGCACCTCCGCTGCAGAAAGGGGAGCACACATGCTGCACATGGTGATCCTCCGGCACAGCCCGGAGTCGTGCCCCGGCCGGCCCGGGAACGAGGCGATCCATCCGTGCGCCAACGCCATGCAGGAGTTCCTGGACAACGCGGGCGTGAAGACCATTGGGCGGTGGGCGGACCCTCCCGCCCACGTGAACTACCTCGTGCTCGAGGCGCCCGACGGTCACGTGATTCAGGAGGCGCTGATGGAGAGCGGCCTCTTCGCCTACACCACCGCGGAGATCCGGCCGGTCATGAGCATGGATTAGGCCCTGCAGACGAAACCGCCCCGACCGATCGGGGCGGTTTTCCCATTATGCCCTGCGAATTCGCCAGAGCGCCCCGGTGCCGGCGTGGGGGATGAAGTGGCCGGGGATGGCCTCCAGCACGCCGAAATCCACCACATAGAGGCAGCGGTCGCGGGGGCAGAACTTGGCGTCGATGGGCCGCTCCGGCCACGGACCGCCGGCCCCCGGCCGCAGGTTCACGTAGAAGTCGCGCACCTGTCCGCTGGCCAGGTTGGCGCGGACCACCCGGAAGCCGGGGATCATACGCACCGCGCGCGGGTCTGCCGTGAGCGGCGCGCCGGCACCGAACTGGGCGATGAAGACCTGCCCGGCGAAGCCGAACTCCCGCGGGGCGAAGTCGAACTTCATGCTCGCGCTGTGAGGCGGCAGCCGCAACAGGGGCTGGCCCGCAAGCGGCGGGTGTTCGAGCAGCGCGAAGCGGGGCTGCGGCTGCCCCGGTGGGCGGAAGCGGGGCGCGGTGACGGGCAGGCCGCTGGCAAAGTCGGGCCAGCCGTACCAGCCGCCGCGGCGCACCTCCCAGAGGCTGTCCCAGTCGGCGTCAATGGGGCGGTTGCCGCGGCCGTCGAAGCCCTGGTTCAGGGCGAGCAGCCGGCCGTCGGGGCTGAACCGGAGTCCGAAGACGTTGCGCAGCCCGTCGGCGAAGACCTCCAGCCCCGAGCCGTCGGGCCGCACGCGGTAGAGGACGCCGTTGGCCATCCGGCGACCCCGGATGAGCTCGCCGGGGCGCGCAGGGGTGCCAAAGGGCTTGAAGGCGCCGGTCCATGCCTGGGCCCGGCGTGGGTCCGGGGCCAGCCAGTTGAGGTCCCAGTAGTTCTCGCCCACCAGTCGGAGGTCCCGCGCCGGAACGTCGTGTCCGTCGGGCACCTGGGGAAGCCAGCCGAAGACGTAGTTGTCCCAGCCCACCACGCCGCTGTTGGTGGCGGCGCCGACGCCGAAATAGAGGAAGCCGTCGGGCCCCAGTGCCAGCGCGCTGCCGTAGTGGTCGCCGAACGTGCGCAGCCCGGTCACCAGGCCGCTCGTGCCCTGACCGGGCACCGTCCGCGCGAGCCGCCCGGAGGGTCCTCCCTCCACGGTGTAGAGCGCTCCCTGATGCCAGAGGGCCCCGGTGACCGGACCCTGCAGCCCTTCCGCCACCACCGAAAGCCGCTGACCGTCGACCTTCAGCACCCGGGCGGGGCCCCTGGCCGGGCCGTAGGTGAAGCCGCCCTCTACGACGTAGACGCCGCCCTCGTCATCGAAGAACACGCCGGTGGGGTAGGTGAGGCCGGAGACGACCGGCTCCAGTACGTACCCCTGCTCGAGCGCATAGTCGTCCCGGCCGGACGGGCCATCCATCTGCGCGGCGACGGCCTGAAGCACAGCGGCCTTTTCCGCCGCAATCTCTGACAGCGGCGCAAGGGCCGCCTGGCCATCGCCCTCGTTCAGCAAGTACTCGAGGGCGGCCTGCTCTGCCAGCTCGGCGAGTTCTGCCGCCAGGAGCGCCGGATCGGCGATGGCTTCGGGGCCACCTGTCGCCGCCCGGTCTGAGAAAGATTCCGGGCCACCCGCCGCCCGATCCGAGACCTGGCCGCCCGCCACTGGGCCCTGCGCGGACGGCCGCAGGAGGTCGATCTCCCGCAGGTGCAGCGCCAGGGCGTGCCTGGCCAGCTGCCTTCCGTCCGGCGGCGCCAGTTCCGCGATGGCCTGGTAGAGCGGCAGGTGGAGCAGCGCACGCTGCAGGCGGCGCCGGGCCAGGGGTGCAGGGTCTTGGTTGTTCAGTCCGGTTCCCTCCTTACACGGGTAGAGCACCTCATTCTTATGAGCGGCCTGGGGCGGGCATACCATCTCAGGGTGCCGGACAGGAGGTGCCTCCGGCGACGCCGAAAGACGTTTCGGGAACCGAGCGTGCCTTGATCCGGAAAACAACTTGATTTCATGGAGGTGGCGGGATGATCCGGCCGGGAACGCCTGTGGAAGCTCTGGATACGCCGTCGCTGATCATCGATCTGGACCGGGTGGAGGCCAACCTGCGGAGCGGCGCGGAGATCGCTGCAGCGTCAGGGGTGGCCCTGCGCCCCCACACCAAGACCCACAAGTCCCCCTACTTTGCCCAGCGCCAGCTGGCGCACGGCGCCGCCGGCATTACCGTCGCGAAGGTCACCGAGGCCGAGGTCATGGCCGACGCCGGCCTCACCGACATCTTCATCGCCAACACGCTCTTCGGCCAGGCGAAGGCGGAGCGGGCCGCCGCCCTCGCCGCGCGGGTGCGGCTGGCAGTGGGCGTGGACCACATCGAGCAGGCGCGGGCGCTGTCAGGCGCCATGGCGGGAGCGGCCCGGCCGCTGGACGTGATGATCGAGGTGGACACCGGCAGCCGCAGGGGCGGGATCTCCCCGGCGGATGCGCCGGCCCTGGCGCAGGAGGTCCACGCGCTCCCGGGGCTCTCCGTGCGGGGCATCTACACCTACGAGGGCTACACCTACGAGGCGGCTGACCGGGAGGAGCTGGCTGCGGTCCAGCGCGCGGCGCAGGACGTCATGGTCCGGCTGGGCGACGGCCTCCGGGAGCTGCTGGGCATCGATCCGGTGGTTTCCGTGGGGTCCACGCCGGGGCTCCTGAGCGGGGCCGGGTACCGGAAGGGCATCACCGAGATCCGGCCCGGCACGTACATCTTCCTGGACGCGGCCCAGGCGGCCCTGGCCGGCGGGGTGGAGGCCTGCGCGGCACACGTGCTGGCGACGGTGGTCTCCCGCCCGGGGCCCGACCGGGCGGTGCTGGACACTGGGAGCAAGAGCCTCACCAGCGATACCCGTTCGAGCGGGATCTGCCGGACGGCCGGGTACGGGCTGCTGCCGGATTTCGGCCTCACGATCGCCCGGGTCTCGGAGGAGCACGGGGTGATCGAGGGCGAGGGGGTCGAGCGCCTGCGGATCGGGGAGAAGGTGCGGGTGCTCCCCAACCACATCTGCCCGGTCGTCAACCTGTTCGACGAGGTGATCGGCGTGCGGGGCGGCGTGGTGGAGTTGGTGCTGCCGGTGGCGGCGCGGGGCCGGCTGAAGTAGGGACTGCGCTGCGGGGGCGGGGAGGCAGAGAGGAAGGCTGGGGCAGAGGAGACGGTTCAGGGAAACAGGTGAGCCAGAGGAGACGGCTGAGGCAGAGGTGGAGGTAGATGGCTTCTATAACGCGAAGGCGACCGGTCGTGCTGGTGGTGGACGATGAGCCCCGTATGCGGGAGCTGATCCGGCTCTATCTGGCGGCGGAGTTCGAGGTGCACGAGGCGGAGGACGGCCTCGCCGCGCTGCGGGCGGTGCGCGCGGTTGCGCCGGATCTGGTGCTGCTGGACGTGATGATGCCACAGCTGGACGGCTGGCAGACGCTCCGGCGCATTCGGGAGGAGTCTGCCGTCCCCGTCATCATGCTGACGGCCCGGGGCAGCGTGGTGGACCGGGTGCAGGGCCTGCGCATGGGCGCGGACGACTACGTGGCCAAGCCCTTCGACGGCCGGGAGCTGGTCGCCCGGGTGCAGGCGGTGCTCCGCCGCGCGACCGGGCAGGTGGAGGCCCGCGTGCCGATCCGCCGGGGCAGCCTGACGGTCCGGCCGTCCGAGCGCATGGCGGCGTACGCCGGCCGCCGCCTGGCGCTGACGCCGAAGGAGTTCGATCTGCTCGTCCTGCTGGCGGCGCACCCGGGCCAGGTCTTCTCGCGGGAGAAGCTGCTGGACCGGATCTGGGGGCCGGCCTACCAGGGTGACGCCCGCACGGTGGACGCGCACATCAAGAACCTGCGGGAGAAGCTGGGCGAGGGCGCGGGGATGATCGTCACGGTCTGGGGCGTGGGCTACAGGTTCGCGGAGGTGGCCGATGCGCAGCCTTAACCTGGTGGCCAAGTTCTGGCTCTCACTCTCCCTGCTCCTGCTTTTCGTGCTGGTTCCCGTGGAGTACGCCCTTGACCAGCTGCTGGAGCGGTTCTACGCCACGCAGGTGACCGAGCCGCTGCTCTACCACAGCCGGCAGTTGGCGGACATGCTCGCAGCCGACGATGCGGCCCTGGCCGCCGCGCCGCTGATGGCCGAGATGGTGGGCGGCGAGGTGGTGGTTGTGGACGCAGCCGGGCAGCCCCGTTCGTTCGAGGGCGCCTCGGCGATCGCCGTGCCGGCTGACACCGTGCGGGCGGTGATCGCCGGCCGGACCCACACGGGGCAGCTTCAGGCGCCCGGGGGGAGCACCTTCATCGTGACCGGCGTCCCGGTCCCGGGGGGCGCCGGCGGGGTGCTCCTGCTGGCCCCCGCCGACCCCTTGCGGCAGTCGTTCGATCAGGCCCGGCGGTATCTCTGGGTGGCCGGCGGCGCCGCCCTTCTTCTGGGCATGGGGCTCGCCCTGGTGCTGGCCAGGAGCCTCACCCGGCCCGTGCTGGCGATGGAGCGGGCCACCCGCGCCATCGCGCGCGGCGATTTTTCGGCGCGTGTGGCGGTGCAGGACGCGAGCGAACTGGGCCGCCTCGGCCTGGCGATCAACCAGATGGCGGAGCAGTTGGAGACCCACGAGCGCCGCCGGCGGGAGTTCCTGGCGGACGTTGCCCACGAGCTGCGCACGCCGCTCTCGTACATCCGCGGCTACACGCAGGCCCTGGCCGAGGGGCTGGTGACCGACCCCGCGGAGGTGCGGCGCTGCCAGCAGGTGGTGATGGATGAGGCGGACCGCGTGGGGCGGCTCGTGGACGACCTGATGGACCTGGCGCAGATGGGCGAGGGCCAGATGGCCCTGGACCTGGCTCCGCTGGACCTGCGCGTACCGGCCCTGCAGGCCGTGGAGACTGTGCGGCCGCAGGCGGCGGAAAAGGGCGTCGCGCTGGCGGTGGACCTGCCGGAGCCGCTGCCGCCCGTCCGTGCCGACGGGGGGAGGATTCAGCAGGCGCTCTTCAACCTGCTCGACAATGCCCTCCGCCACACCCCTGCAGGCGGCGGGGTGCGGGTGTCGGCAGACGTTGCGGCGGACTCCGTGACCGTGTGGGTCCGCGACACGGGCGGGGGCATCGACCCGGGCGAGCTTCCCCACGTGTTCGACCGCTTCCGGGGCCGGCGGAAGGGAGGGCGGGGCCTCGGCCTGGCGGTGGTGCGTTCCATCATCCGGGCGCACGGCGGCGACGTTGGGGTGGAGTCCCGGCCGGGCGAAGGCGCCTCCTTCTGGTTCCGCCTGCCGCGCCCGTAAAACGCGCGTGAAGCATGAAGAAGAGCACCCGGTCTCGGGTGCTCCGCAGCGTCTACTGGTCGTCCGGGGGCATGGGCGTCGGAGTGGGCTCCAGCCCCAGCGCCTGGTACGCTTCGTCGATCTCCCGGCGGATCTCGGTGAGGGGTTTTCCTTTCTCGAGTCCTGTCACCACGTCACGCGTGATGTCCAGACAGATCTGTCAGCCCGCGGCGTGCCAGTCGAACGCGACCACCGCGCCGGTCTCGTCCTGCTGGAAGTAGCAGTGGAAGTTGCTGGCGTGGATCTCGCCGCAGCCGCAGTAGCAGGGGATGTACTGCAATTCCTCAGGGTGGTGCGCCGCCGCCGCGTACACGTGCTGGATGGGCTCCGGGACCACCTCGAACCAGTCGGGCGGCTCGGGGAACCCTTCCGGCAGACTCGCCTCGTGTCCGGCTGCCGGGGGTTGGACCGCCGGGTCCCGGGCGGCCGGCCCCGCCGAGCAGCCTGCCGTCAGGCCCAGCAGGGCGACCAGCAGCAGGGCCATCAGCGACAGGGAGGATAACGCTCTCCGCGTCTGCGAGATCTTCCACGTCTTCGTCATCGATACCCCCCATTTCCAGTGTGGCTCACCCCCCAGTTTCGCTCCAGATTGTGAAGGAAGTGTGAAGAGCATACAGAAGAGCCGAGTCGGGGGGATCTTCCCTGACTCGGCTGTGGTTGTGTGTGGGTTATGTGGGCCGGCGGGCCCGCGGCGCTCAGTCCGCCGCGTCCTCCAGACTCTCCATGTTCCCGGCGGGTTTCTCGGCGTTAGTCTCCAGTTCCAGTTCCATGGCGAAGCCGATTCCGTGGACCGCTTCAGCCGTCACCAGTCCTACTTCCCAGTTTGCAGCCATCGTCGAATAGGTCGACACCGAAACAGTCCCTCCTTCCCGCGGGCATCTGCACACAGCCCGTGCGCTACTGGTTCAAGCTTAGCAGGAGGTTGCCGCGCGATAGGGCGATTTGCGGCGAAATGTCGATCTGGGCGCACAGACCGCAGCGCGCAGCCCGGCTGCGTCCCCCGGGGTCCGGTCATCCCCTCTTCCGGGCAGTTCGCCGCCGAAAAGACGCGGTTCACCAGATGCAGCGACAAGCGGCCTGCCTCCTTTACTTTTTGAGGTAGGTAAGGTATGTTTATTGGTAGTAATTTTCCAATCTTGAAGTCCATAGCCCTTAAGCGATCACCGGCCCGGACCTGTCAGATAGCTCTAAGGGGGGCAAACCATGGAACGGCTTATCGGCGTAGATCTCGGCTACGGATTCGTCAAGGCCACTGACGGCCGGGAAGGCTTCCTGTTCCCGAGCGTCGTTGGCGACGGGAGCCCGCATCAGCCCCTGCGACTCGCATCCCAGGAGGCCGATCCCACGGACAACCTGCGCATCCAGATCGGCGACAGGGTCTACCATGTGGGCACCCTGGCCGTGCGCCAGTCCCGTATCGCTTATCGGTCCCTTTCCGTCATGCGCGACGAAGGCAACGACCTGCTCGTCCTGTTCCTGACGGCCCTCAGTCTGTTCTGTCATGAACCCAACACCACGTTCTCCGTCGTCACGGGGCTGCCCCCGGGCCGCATGCACCTGGCCGACGAGTTCATCCGCAGCGTGAGGGGCGACCACCGGGTCGTGCGGTTCCGCGCCGCCGACGCCGAAGAACTCCTCCTGCGCGTCGACCGGGTGACCGTGGTTCCGCAGCCGCTGGGCACCTACTGGTCACAGGTGCTGGATACCAGGGGCCAGCTCGTGGAGCAGCCGGTCACTGCCGAAGGCCGCGTGGGCATCATCGACATCGGCTTCCGCACCACGGACCTGGTGACGGTGGAGGGCGGCGAGTATGTGCCCGAACAGAGCCGCACAGTGCCCACCGGGCTGTCTGCAGCCTACGGCGCGGTCGCCGCGGGGTTGCTCCGGGAGTACGGCATCGAGCGGGAGAACCACGCGCTGGACGAGGCGATCATCTCCGGTGAAATCGGTGTGAGCGGCCGGCGGGTGGACATCACCGGGCTCAGGGAGCAGGCCTTCGAGCAGCTGGCGACCAAGGTGCTGGTCGAAATCCGCTCCACCTGGCAGGTGGCCGACTATGATGCCCTGTGGTTCACCGGCGGAGGCGGTCACGCCCTGCAGCGGTACCTGGTGCCGCAGTTCCCGCAGGCGAGTCTGATTGCGGATCCGCTGACAGCCAACAGCCGCGGCTACCTGGCCTGGGCCCACTACATCTACGGGACCGGCGGTGCGCCCTGGACCGAGCGAACCCCGGTGAATCCACAGCCCCGCTAGGGTGTGAGGCACCATGTTCGGGTGGCGTCGGAAGCCGGACGCACAGCCGCATTCGGTGATTGACAGGGGGACCGAGGTTCACGGCCCGGTCCGCTCGCGCGGCACGCTGGAGGTGCGCGGGTGTATCCGCGGCGAGGTCGCCCACGAAGGAAAGCTGGTCGTCGCACCGGGGGGCATCTGCTCAGGGCCGGTGCGGTCCGTCGACCTCTACCTGCTGGGCGAGATCCACGGCGACGTCACTGTGACGGGCACCCTGCGGATCGGCAAGGGTGGACAGCTGTTCGGTGACGCCGACTGCCGCCGGCTGGTGATCGATCCCGGCGGGCGCTTTGTGGGGCTCAACCGCTCGGAGTCGGCTGCGCGGCCGGCGGGAGCCGCTGTCGGGCCCGAACCCGGTTCAGCGCTCGCGGCCCCTGCCCGGCAGGCGCAGGAAGAACCGGAGGCGCCGGTTCCCATCGCACGGCCCGCTGAGGAGAGCACCATCGTCTTCCGCGGATACATGCGGTCCAGGAGGAGGCCGGTGACCGGGGTGTCTGAAAGGGAAGAGTGAGCCGATCCCCCTGCCAGCCTGTGGCAGGGGGATCGTTCTTCTGTGCTGCCGGCCGGGTGCGGCGTATCGCCGGGCTGCTTCGGGGGCGTCTAAATTACGACCATACGTCATTCGCCAAGCTGGAGGCAAGTTGCATGGAGCCCATCGATCGCGAGGTTGTGCAGCAGCGGCTGCAATCCTTTGTCAACACCGACGTCTACCTGCACCTGGAGACGACTAACGGCGCTTACGCCGGGGAGTCGGCCGGCGGGAACGCGATGGCGGTCTGCGCCTTCATCCGCAACGCCAGGGTGCGGTTCAGCCGCGCCCAGATCACGGGTTCCGGCCCGTACCGGGTGGGTTTGCAAATGGAGTCCGGCAAGGGCTGGACCTATGCTGAGGGGCTGACGGACTACGAGGTGGACGACCAGGGCCGGCTGCTGCTGGCGGGCCACGATGCCGACGGTCGTCTGGCCATCGCTCTGGAACTGAGTCACTCGCCGTTTCCCCTGTAGGAGGTCAGACCGTGAAGGAGCACCTGCTGGTCATCATGCCGCATCCCGACGATGAGACCTTTGCGGTGGGCGGCACCATCGCGCTGTACGCCCGGCGGGGCGTGCCCGTCACCTACGTGTGCGCCACCCGGGGCGAGATGGGCCGGAACATGGGCCGCCCGCCGTTTGCCACGCGGGAGAGCCTGCCGGCGCTGCGTGAGCAGGAGCTGCGGGAGGCGTGCCGCATCCTGGGCATCACCGACCTGCGCTTTCTCGGGCTGTGGGACAAGACGGTGGAGTTTGAGGATCCCGACGCGCTGGCCGCGCGCCTGAGGGCCATCATCGAGGAGATCCGCCCATCTCTGATCATCACGTACCACCCCGAATACAGCGTGCATCCCGACCACATGGCCCTGGGCCGGGCAACGGTCCGTGCGGTGGCACAGCTGCCGCCGGAAGAGCGCCCGCCGGTGCACACCCGCGCTTTCGGCAGGGCGTCCGCGGCGCTGGGCGAGCCGGACCTGGTGGTGGATGTAAGCTCTGTCTGGGAGACCAAACTGGCCGCCATCCGGGCGCACCGCTCGCAGAGCCAGCTCATGCTGGAGCGCGCGCAGGGCGATCCCGAGCAGCAGGAGCGGCTGCGTCGGGAACGGGAGATGGAGCGCTATCACGTGTGGAAATTCGACGATTAACCATGACAGCCCCCGGAGCAGATCCGGGGGCTGAAGTGTTCGAGCCGGCCCACCCAAGTACATCCTTTCACGAAGAGGGAATTCGACGTATTGCCCGAATATTATGTGGAAACGGATTGCTGGGAGGGGTGGCTCAGCATGGTCTTGACGGGGTATGCGAACAGGGTCGCACGCATTGACCTGACGACCGGGAACGTGACGTATGAGGGGATCGACCCGGACGCGGCGCGGAAGTACATTGGCACCCGGGGGCTCGGCGTGAAGTACGTGTTCGACAACGGGCCGGAGGTCGACCCGCTGTCGCCGGAGAACCTGCTCTGTTTCATGAACGGTCCGGCGACGGGCAGTGCGATCAATATGTCCGGCCGGCTGGCGGTCTGCACCAAGTCGCCGCTCACGGGCGGCGTGACCGACTCGCACATGGGCGGCTGGTCCGCCGCGCGGCTCCGCTGGGCGGGGTTTGACGGGCTGCTCTTCCGCGGCGCGGCCGCGACGCCGGTCTACGCCATCTGCGAGAGGGGAATGGTGAGGCTTGCGGACGCCTCGGACCTGTGGGGCAAGGGCATCCGGGAGACGGTGCGCATCCTGCAGGAGCGGCACGGCGGCCGGAACGTTTCGGTGATGGCCATCGGCCCGGCCGGGGAGAACCAGGTGCGCTTCGCCTCCATCCTGAATGAGAACGACCGGGCGGCCGGCCGGGGCGGCACCGGCGCCGTGATGGGCTCCAAGAAGCTGAAGGCGGTCGTGGCCATCGGCGACATCAGGAACCAGTGGAAGCCGGCCGACGACCGGAAGCAGGACTTCGAGGAGGCCCGCAAGGTCGGGCTGAAGGCGATCATGGAGGGCGTGCTGACCGCGCCGCGCAAGGGTGGCCTGTCGCTGTACGGCACCAACGTGTTGATGAACATCATCAACGAGGTCGGGGCCCTGCCCGCGTTCAACGGCAAGGAGACCTTCCACCCCGATGCCGAGGCGATTTCGGGGGAGACGATCCGGGCGCAGTACCTGGTGGAGGAGCCCACCTGCCACGCCTGCCCCGTCGCGTGCAAGAAGCTGGTGGAGATCAAGGAAGGCCCGTATGCGGGGGTGCGCACGGAGTCGTTCGAGTACGAGACGGCCTGGGCCCTGGGCGTCAACTGCGGACTGACCGACGCCGGCGCTGTGGCGAAACTCCTGGATCTCTGCAACGACTATGGGATGGACACCATCGAGCTGGGCAACGTGCTCTCCACGGCGATGGAGGCCACCGAACTCGGGCTGCTGGAGGACGGCATTGCCTGGGGCGACGCGGAGCGGATGATCGCGGTGGCGAGCCTCATTGCCCGCGCGGAGGGGCAGCTGGGCCGGGCCCTGGGTCTGGGCGCCTACGGCGCGGCGACTTCCTTCGGCCGCCCGGACCTGGCCAACTCGGTGAAGGGGCAGGCCATTCCCGCCTACGACCCCCGGGGCATCAAGGGCATCGGGCTGGCCTATGCCACCTCGAACCGGGGGGCGTGCCACCTGCGGGGCTACACGGTTGCCGCGGAGATCGCGGGCATCCCCCTGCAGGCCGACCGCCTGAGTCCCGAGGGCAAGGGCGCGCTGCTCAAGGTCTTCCAGGACCTGCACGCCTTCTCCGACTCCATGGACCTCTGCAAGTTCTCGGCCTTCGCGATGGGCGCCGAGGAGTACGCGAAGGCGTACAGCGCGATCACCGGCGTGCCGTTCACGGCCGAGGACGTGATGCGCACCGGCGAGCGCATCTACAACCTGGAGCGGTACTACAACAACCTGGCGGGCCTGGGGGAGGGCAGCGACTACCTGCCCAAGCGCTTCCTCACCGAGCCCGCGACCGGGGGCAGCGCCGGGCAGGTGTCGGAGCTGGACGTGATGCTCGAAGAGTACTACGCAGCCCGCGGCTGGAAGAACGGCGTGGTGCCCATGGAGAAGCTGCGGGAACTGGAGATCGTCTGAGCCGTGCAGGTTCGGCTTTACGCGACGCTGCGCGCTCTTGCCGGCGCCGCCCGGGTGGAGGTTCCGGGAGCGCCCGGGGAGCCCGTGGGCGAGGTGCTCAGGCGCCTGGTGGCGCAGTGCCCGGGGCTGGCGGGGCAGGTGCTCACCCCCGACGGTTCCGACCTGCTCCCGCACGTGCAGGTCTTCATCGCCGGCCGTTCCATCCGCGATCTGGAAGGGCTGGCCACCCCCATACCACCCGGCGTTGACCTGGCGGTCTTTCCGCCGGTGGCGGGGGGCGGCCAGCCCCTCCTGCTGCCCTGTATAATTCGCGCGGAGACGGCGGAGGTTATGAGACGACGCGCTCCCGCGCGGTCACCCTGCCTGTGGTGAAATGCTGCACCCAGTCCGCCAGCAGGTCGAGGTGGCGCTCGAACTCCTCGCCGTCGTAGAGCGGCGGGCCGAACACCACCGCGACGCACCGGCGGGTTCCCTCATGCGTGGCGGTCCGGGCGGAGTCGGTGATGGGCGAGCCGCAGGGTCCGGCCGCATCGCGCAGCACAGGCTTGCCCTTCGTTTCCATCTCGGTGCCGGCCAGCGTCAGGTAGCGCTCGCCCTCCCGCCCTGCGGCGAACTCGAGGGCGGCGCCTTCCAGCCGGTCGGCGTCGTACAGCCCGATGGGCAGCCCCGACGCCGCTGACCAGACGTTGACCAGATCGACGATGAGGCTCACCCGGGGCAGCCCGTCCCCCTTCACGATGCGCCTGAGCAGGCGTTCGGAGGAGATCCGGTACCGGGCGGGGTCCGTCCCCATGGCCTTCAGCGCCCTGCGCCACCCGGCGATGGCCGGCAGTTGGCTGATCTCCTCCAGTTTGAGCTCAGCCCGGGTCTGTGACACGGTCGCGTCCACCAGCGCCCGGAGGGCGTCCGTGGCCGGGCCGTTTTCCAGTTCCGCGATCTCCAGCATCCCCAGCGTCAGGAAGGGCAGCTGCCGGCTGAACTCCGGATCAATCTTCAGGTGCACCAGCGCAAAAACCCCCTTTCCACCGCGACTCGGCATGGATACGCCGGAAAATGTACCGAATCCTGCTGGACAGCCGGGCCGCGATCCCGGATACTATTGTTAAACGCCTTTGCGGAAGTTACCGAGAAGGAGTGTCCGCCGCATGGTAGAAAGGACCTTTACCCTAAGCAACCCTACCGGACTGCATGCCAGGCCCGCCGCACTGTTCGTCAAGGAAGTGCAGAAGTTCGCCGACACGGAGATCTTCGTGCGCAAGGGCGAGAAGGAGGTCTCGGCCCGTTCCCTGCTCTCCCTCCTGAGCCTTGGCGTCGCCCAGGGGGAGACCATCGTCATCCGCTGCCAGGGGCCCCGGGAGGAGGAGGCCATGGCTGCCCTGGCCGCGTTGATTGAGGGTGGACTCGGTGAGTGAGCGGGTCTTGCGGGGGGTCGCGGCCGCAGCCGGCGCCGTCGTCGGCCCTGCGTTCGTATACCGCGAGGGGCAGCCGGAGGTCGCGGCGCAGCCGGCCGGCACGCCCGATGAGGAGCGGGCTCGGTACGAGGCCGCCCGCAGCCGGGCCGAGGCGGAGCTGAACCAGCTGGCCGAGAGGGCCGACGAGCAGGCCAGGGAGATTCTGACCGCGCACCAGCTCATGCTCCAGGACCCGGAGTTGCAGAATCTGGTGGAGGAAGGCATCCAGGCGGGGCAGCCGGCCGAGGCGGCGGTTCGGGCGGCCGTCGAGCAATTCGCCGGCATGCTGGAAGCCCTGGATGATGAATACCTGCGCGAGCGTGCAGCCGACGTGCGCGACGTGGGTCGGCGGCTCGTCGCTGCACTGACCGGGCGCACGGTGGGGATTGTGCTCCGGCAGCCGGCCGTGGTGGTCGCCCGCGACCTGGCCCCGACCGACACCATCGGCATCGACCGCGATCTGCTTCTCGGCATCGTGACGGAGCAGGGCGGTCCCACCTCGCACACCTCCATCCTCGCACGCTCCTGGGGCATCCCGGCGGTGGTGGCCGCGGCAGGGGTGCTGGATGCCGCCGACGACGGCATGACCGTCGCCCTGGATGGCGACACGGGCGAAGTGGTGCTCGACCCGGGTGCGGAGACGCGCAGCCGCTACGAGGCCGCCATGGCGCGGGCCCGCGAGCAGGCCGAGCGCGACCGGGCCGAGGCCTCGCTGCCCGCGGAGACGCCGGACGGCGTGCGGGTGGAGCTGGCGGCCAACGCCGGTTCGCCGGCAGAGGTGGCCTTCGCCATGGAGAAGGGGGCCGAGGGGGTCGGCCTGCTGCGGTCGGAGTTCCTCTTCATGGGCCGCGAGTCAGCGCCGACGGAGGAGGAGCAGTACCAGGCCTACGCCGAGGCCCTGCAGAACGCCAACGGCCAGCGGGTGATCATCCGCACCCTGGACATCGGCGGCGACAAGGACGTACCCTACCTGGGCCTGCCGAAGGAGGAGAACCCTTTCCTGGGCGTGCGCGCCCTGCGGCTCTGCTTCCGTAGGCCGGAGCTGTTCCGGACCCAGCTCCGTGCGCTGCTGCGGGCCTCGGTTCACGGCCGCCTGGCCATCATGTTCCCGATGGTGAACGGGCTGGCCGACCTGCGCCGTGCCAGGGAGGCTCTGGCGGAGGCCCGACGCTCGCTGGAGGCCGAGGGACACCGGGTGGCAGACCAGTACGAGGTCGGCATTATGGTGGAGATCCCGTCGGCCGCCCTGCTGGCCGACCACCTGGCGCCGGAGGTGGACTTTTTCTCAATCGGCACCAACGACCTGGTGCAGTACACCCTGGCGGTGGACCGGGGGAACCCGGAGTTGGCCGAGATGTACCAGCCCTACCACCCGGCCGTCCTGCGACTGATCGACCGGGTCGTGCAGGCGGCCCACGCCGCCGGGAAGTGGGTCGGCGTGTGCGGCGAGATGGGTGGCCTGCCGGAGGGCGCCCTCCTGCTGCTGGGCCTGGGCGTGGACGAGCTGTCGATGGCGCCCGCCCTTCTGCCCCGCATCCGCCGGCTGGTGCGCTCGACGCCGGCCGCGGAAGCCCGGGCGCTCGCGCAGCAGTGCCTGACCGTGGGCACGCCGGAGGAGGTCCTGGCCCTGGTGGAGCCGGTGGTACGCCGGACCGTGTGACGGTAAGAGCGGCTGTCCCTGCAGTCAACAGGCTTGACTCGGGGACAGCCTTTTCTGTGGGCGCCGTATCGGGGCGCCGGCCGGCGCCGCAGTCCCTCCCCGCGCTGTTCGCGGCAGCGTACCTGTCACCAGACGACATCGTCATAATAACGCCAATACTGTATCCTCTTGCACACAAATGCGAGGGATTCGACATGAAAAGAGGTCGCCGGCCGGACGGGGATCTCCCGGTGTTGACAGAGGGGCATCTGAACCGAGCCCTTCTGGCCCGAAATCATCTTCTGACACGGGCTTCGCTCCCGGTGGAGCGCATGGTGGAGCGCCTGGCCGGGCTCAACGCGCAGGATCCACAACAAGCCTATCTGAGTTTATGGAGCCGGCTTCACGGCTTCCGCCGGGAGGACCTGGACCAGGCCCTCTCCTCCCGGAGGCTCGTCAAGGCCATGCTCATGCGGAGCACCCTGCACATCGTCAGCGCGCGGGACTTGCTGCGCATTCGTGAAGCGCTGCAGCCCGTGCTTACCCGGGCGTTTCGCAGTTTTTTCAAGACGCAGGCGGAGCGTCTTCCGCTGGAGACGCTGCTGAGGGAGGCTGGCGCCTTTGCGGCGGTGGAGCCCCGAACCCTGCCGGAGATCCGTGAGCACCTTCTGCGCCTGACGCCGGGAGAGGAGCCTTCCGCTCTCACCTTCCTGGCCCGTACCCACCTCCCGATGGTGCAGTTGCCTCCGGGCGGCAAATGGGGCAGTTACGGCACCCCCGCATGGATCATGGCAGAGACGTGGTTGGGCCGGCCTCTGGCGCTGGGAAGACGGTGAGAGGCGTGCGCAGCTCAGCCTCGAACCCTTCAGCCCGCTGCCGGCGGCAGCCAAAGAAGGCTTGAAGGCTGAGGGGCTGGCGCTTCTGCGCTTTCTGACCGGGAAGTCGCAGGGGTGTGAAGTGGTCATTCCCTAGAAAGAAAAGACGCCATTCCCGCCGCAGTGCGGTCCGGGAATGGCGCCTCTTACTTGTGCGCCAGATGCGCTGCGGGCTCGGACTCGTGCTCCTGCAGCCCCTCTTCGAACTGGAGCCGCCACAGCTTGTGGTAGAGCCCCTGCCTCGCCAGCAGCTCTTCGTGGGTGCCCTGCTCGTGGATTCGCCCCTTGTGCAGCACGATGATCTGGTCGGCGTGCTGGATGGTGGAGAGCCGGTGCGCCACGATGAACGTGGTGCGGCCTTTCGTCAGCCGCTTCAGGGCCTCCTGGATGCGGGCCTCGGTCTCGGAGTCGATGGAGGCGGTGGCCTCATCGAGCACCAGGATGGGGGGATCGAAGGCCAGGGCGCGGGCGAAGGAGAGCAGCTGCCGCTGGCCCGCCGAGAGGGTGGCGCCGCGCTCGGCCACGGGTTCGTCGTAGCCGTAGCGCAGCTCCCGGATGAACTCGTCGGCCCCGACGGTGCGGGCCGCCTCCCGGACACGCTCGTCGCTGATTTCAGCGTTCCCCAGCCGGATGTTGTAGGCGATGTCGCCGCTGAAGAGGAACACGTCCTGCGCGACCAGGCCGATGGCCCGCCGCAGCTCGGCGGTGGAGACCTCGCGCACGTCGATGCCGTTCACCAGCACCTGGCCTTTCTGCACGTCGTAGAAGCGGGCCAGCAGGTTGATGATGGAGGACTTGCCCGCTCCAGTGTGGCCGACGAAGGCGATGGTCTGCCCCGGCTCGGCCCGGAACGAGACGTCCTTCAGCACCCACTCGTCCTCGTTGTAGGCGAACCAGACGTTCCGGAACTCCACTTCGCCGGTGACCCGGCCCAGCGGCTTGGGGTCCGGCGGGTCCACGATGGCCGGCTGGGTGTCCAGCAGCATGAAGATGCGCTCGGCCGAGGCCATGGCGCTCTGCAGGATGTTGAACTTCTCTGCGAGCTGCATCAGCGGTTCGAAGAAGCGGCGGGAGAGCGTGACGAACAGAAGCAGGGTGCCGGGCGTCAGGTCGCCCGCCAGGGCCTGCACGCCGCCGTACCAGAGCACCAGGGCGATGGTGATGTTGGCCAGCAGGTCGAGGATGGGCCGGAAGACGGCCCAGACCATGAGCTGCCGCCAGGAGGCCCGGTTGTACTCGTCGTTTTCATGCTTGAACTCGGCGAACGTCTGCGCCTCGCGGGCGAAGAGCTGCACCACCCGCATGCCGCTCACGTGCTCGGCGACGAACGCGTTGATGCGGGCCAGCCGCACCCGCACCTCGCGCCAAGCGTCGCGCGCCTTGGCCGCGAAGAAGCGGGTATAGTAGGCGACCACCGGAATTAGGAGCAGGCTGACCCCGGCGAGCCTGGGGTGCGTGCTGATCATGACGACGGCCACGCCCACCAGCATGAAGATGTCGCGGAACAGGTTCACCAGCACGCTGGTGTACATCTCGTTCAGCGTCTCGGTGTCGTTGGTCACCCGGGTGACCAGCCGCCCGGCCGGGTTCCGGTCGAAGAACTGCAGGTGCAGCCGCTGGAGGTGGCCGAAGAGCTCCTTGCGGATGGCGTAGATGATCTTCTGGCCGGTGAACTGCAGCAGCAGCACCTCGCCGTATGAGACGGTGAAGTTGGCGACGAGGGCCGCGGTCAGCCAGAGGGCCAGGCGGCTGAGGCCTGCCACCGCAGCCGGATCTTCGATGCCGAGGATCAGGTAGTCGTCGATGGCGATCTGCACCAGCTTGGGCACCAGGAGATCCAGGCTCACCGCCACGCCGAGCATGGCGATGCAGGCCAGCAGCGCCTTCCAGTGAGGGCGGGCGTAGGAGAGCAAACGGGCCATGAGTCGTGCGTCGTACACCTTGCCAAGGGCCTCTTCTTCGCGGAAGTCCGCCATAGTTCCCTCCTGTGTGGGCTACTCGAGGCTGGCGATGGCCTCCTCGAGCTGTTGGCGCTGGTAGGTGCGGAAGTAGCGGCCGCCCAGGGCGACCAGCTCGTCGTGGGTGCCGGATTCGACGATCTGCCCGCGCTCCAGCACGATGATCTGGTCCGCGGCCTTCACCGCCGCGACGCGGTGGGAGATGATGATGGTCGTGCGGTCGCGCATCACCGGCCGCAGGCCGTTCAGGATGCGCTGCTCGGTGGCGGTGTCCACGGCGGAGAGGCAGTCGTCGAGCACGAGGATCGGGGCGTCCTTCAGGATGGCCCGGGAGAGGCTCACCCGCTGCCGCTGGCCGCCGGAGAGGGTGACGCCCCGCTCGCCGACCATCGTGTCGAAGCCGTCGGGGAGAAACTCCAGGATATCGTGCTCCACGTGGGCGGTGCGGGCCGCCTGCCGGATCTGCTCCTCCGTCCACTCGCCGGGCGCGAAGGCGATGTTCTCGCCCACCGTGCGGGAGAACAGGAAGGCCTCCTGAGGCACGGCGGCGATGGAGCGCCGGAGCAGGTCAAGCGGCAGGTCGAGCACGTCGATGCCGTCGATGAAGACGGTGCCCCGGGGCGGGTTGAAGATGCGGGCCAGCAGGGAGGCGAGGGTGGACTTGCCGCTGCCCGTGCGCCCCAGGATGCCCAGAGTCTGGCCCGGCCTGATGTGCAGGTTGATGCCGTCCAGCGCCGGCGGCGATTCGGGGGTGTACTGGAAGGTGAGGTCGCGGATGAGGATCTCGCCGCGGATGCGGCCGCCCTCCGGCACCACGGTCTCCGGCGCGTCCTGCACCTCGGGCTCGGTGAGCAGCACCTCGCGGATGCGGGAGAAGGCGGCGAAGCCCCGCTGGATGATGTGCACCACCCAGCCCGCCGCGATCATCGGCCAGATGAGCATGCCGATGTACATCGTGAGCGAGGCGAAGTCGCCCAGCGAGATCTCCCCCCGGAGCACCGCACGGCCGGGGACCAGCAGCGCGATGACGTAGCAGAGCCCGGCAAAGAGGCTGACCACGGGGTCGAACAGGCCGTCGATGCGCATCATCGCCATGAAGCGACGGATGTAGTCCCGGTTGGCCGCGTCGAACTTGGCCTCCTCGGCGGCCTCCTGCGTGTAGGCCTTGACCACCCGCACGCCGGAGATGTTCTCCTGCACCACGTCCGAGAGCCGGGCGAAGCTGTCCTGCACTGCGCGCGACCGCGCGAAGATCGCCCGTCCCACCACGGCGATGAGCAAGGCCAGGAAGGGCAGCGGCAGCAGCGCCCACAGGGAGAGCCTCAGCCCGATGGTGGAGATCATGGCGATGAGCGTGAAGACGGTCATCGCCACCGCGTCCGCGGCCATCAGCACGCCCTCGCCGGCGATGCCCCGCACCGCCTGGAGGTCGTTGGTGGCCATCGCCATGATGTCGCCGGTCTTGTGCTTGTGGTAGAAGGAGGCCGAGAGCCGTTCCAGGTGCGCGAAGAGGTCGGCGCGCAGGTCGCGCTCGACAAACCGGGCCGTGCCGAAGACGAAGATGCGCCAGAGGAAGCGCAGCACGGCGATGAACAGGGCCGTGCCGATGATGAAGGCAAGGTACCGGTAGATGCCTGCCAGGTCCAGGATGCCGGCTTCCAGGTCGTCCACAAACATGCCGATGAGGCGGGGCGTGACCTGCTGCAGGAGGTCGGTGCCGGCGAGCGCCAGCACGCCCAGCAGGTAGCGCCACTTGTAGCGGCCCAGGAACCGAAGAAGTGAGCTGTGAGAAGTGGACATAAGCACCTCACTGCGCAAACGGTTGGTCGACCGGAGACGTGTCTCTTCGCAAAGAATCCCGCAAAGATTATAGACGCTCGCGGCACGCCCGCGGTTCGCCGGGATGCGCAAGGCCCGGCGGCCGGAAGGGCAGCCCCACAACGGCCAACCCCCCGGCCTCCGCCGGGGGGTTGGCCTCACGGGCAGCGGCGCCCGCTACATGGCTGCCGTCTGCGTCCGGGCGGCCATGCGGCTCTGCACCCGCACCAGCAGGTCGTCGAAGAGCGTGTAGACGACCGGGATGACAATCAAGGTCAGCAGGGTGGACAGGGTGAGGCCGCCGATGACGACCGTGGCCAGGGGCGCCTCCAGCTCGGCGCCCTCGCCCAGGCCGAGCGCCAGCGGCAGGAGGCCCAGCACCGTGGTCAGGGTGGTCATCAGCACGGGCCGCAGCCGGCGCGGGCCGGTGACGCGCACCGCCTCATCCCGCTCCATCCCCCGCCGGCGGAGCTGGTTGATGTAGTCCACCAGCACGATGGCGTTGTTGACCACGACGCCGGCCAGCAGGATAAGGCCGATCATCGCCGAGATGTCCATGCTCCGGCCGGTCAGCACCAGGGCCAGCACAGCGCCGACCAGGGCGAGCGGGATGGTGAAGATGATGACGAAGGGGTGGAGGAACGACTCGAACTGTGCCGCCATGACCAGGTAGACCAGCGCGACGGAGAAGACGAGCGTCTGCAGGAGGCCGCCGATCGCCTCGTCCATCAGCTCGTAGTCGCCGCCATAACCGATCTCGTAGCCCGGCGGCAGCGGGAAGGCGCTGAGGCGCGCCTTGATGTCATTCGTCACGCTTCCCAGGTCGCGCCCGTGGATCTGGCCGATGATCTTCACCACACGCATCTGGTCCTCGCGGTCGACGGAGGTGGGGCCCACACCCCGCACCAGTTCGGCCAGCTCGCCCAGGGGAACGGTCTGCCCGAACGGGGTGGCGATGGGCAGCTGCCGGAGCGCGCCGACGTTCTCGCGGGCGCTCTCAGCGGCCAGCAGCCGGATGTCGACCTCCTCGCCCCCCACCCGGTACTGGGTGACCACCTGGCCCCGCACTGCGGACTGCACGGCGGCGGCGACCTGGCTGGGGCTGAGGCCGTAGGCGGCGGCCCGGGCGCGGTCGACGCGGATCTGGATCTCGGGCAGCCCCTCGCTGACCGTGGTGTCGAGCCCGCGGGCTCCGGGCACCTGAGCGACCTCGGCCATGACCTGCCGCGAGAGCTCCTTCAGCACCTCCAGGTCGGGCCCCTTGACCTGCACCTCGATGTCGTTGCCGCCGGTTTCGATCGTACCGGAGGGCGCTACGGTCACCTTGGCGCCGGGCAGGACGATGCGGGTGCGCACGTCCTCCACGATCTCGTCGAGGCCGCGGCGCCGCTCGTTAGGTCGGGAGAGCGCCCCCGAGATGAACGCCTGGTGGGACTGGCCGCCGGTGCTGTAGGCGCCGCCGGTGGAGCCCACCGAGACGTAAAGGCTGCGGAGTTCGGGCAGGTGCTCGATCTGGGCCACCGCCCGCTCGACGGCGGCCTGGGTCTCCTCGAGCCGGGTGCCCGGCGGCATCTCGATGCTGACGCGGAACTCGCTGGTGTCGCTGGTGGGGATGAAGTCCAGGCCCATCCGCCCCAGGACCAGGAGGGACAGGGCCAGGGAGGCGGCCCCGATGGCCACCACCTGCCACCGGTGGCCCAGGGCCCACTCCAGCAGCCGGCCGTAGGCGGCCTCCAGCCGCTCCAGCCACTGCCCACTCCGCTCAGCGAGCCGGGCGACCCAGGGGACCTGGCGCCGGGCCGGACGGTCCGTCAGGAGACGGGGGGCCATCATGGGCACCAGGGTGATGGCGGTGAGCAGCGACATCACCAGCGAGAAGGTGATGGTGAGCGCCAGCTCCCGGAAAAAGAGCTGCGCGAGGCCGGTGATCCAGACGACGGGGAGGAACACGGCGATCGTGGTAAGGGTGGAGGCGGTGACGGCCAGCCCCACCTCGGCGGTGCCGTCCTCCGCCGCCTGGAAGATGTCCTTCCCCATTTCTTTGTGCCGGAATATGTTCTCCAGCACGACGATGGAGCAGTCCACCATCATGCCTACCCCGAGCGCGAGCCCGCCCAGCGAGATGATATTCAGCGTGATGCCGCTGAAGAAGACCGGCCCGAAGGTGGAGATGATGGCGACGGGAATGCTGACGGCGATCGCGAAGGTCGCGCGCAGGTGCCGGAGGAAGAACAGCAGCACCAGGACGGCAAGGATCCCGCCCTGCATGCCGTTGGACGCGACGGACTGCAGCGAGGTGACCACCATGCGGGAGGTGTCGGAGAGGATGGTGGCCTGCACCTGCCCCGGCAGTTCGGCCTCGATTCGCTTCAGCTCGGCCTTGACGGCGTTGGCCACGGCCACGGAGTTGCCGCCGCTCTGCTTCTGGATGTCAAGCGAGACGGCGGGCCGCCCGTTCAGCCACACCTTCGAGTCGGCCTCAGCGAAGGTGTCGCGCACCTCGGCCACGTCGCCCAGCCGCACGGGTCCCAGGCGCAGGTCGCGGATCTCGTCCACCGATTCATACTGGCCGACGGTGCGGACGAGCAGGTTCACCGTGCCCTCGGGAACCTCGCCGCCGGGCAGGTTCAGGTTCTCGTAGGCCAGCAGCTGCGCCACCTGGGTCATGGAGAGGCCGAAGGACTGCAGCCTGGCCGGGTCCACGATCACCTGGATCTCCCGCTCCAGGCCGCCGTGGACGTTCACGGAGGCCACGCCTTCCAGCCGCTCCAGCCGCGGCTTGACTCTCTCCTCGGCCAGGGCCTTCAGTTCCACCAGATCGTCGGAGCCGGTGAGGGCGATGGTCAGCACCGGCAGGGCGGCGGGGTCGATCTTGAAGACCATCGGGGCGTCGGTGCCGTCGGGAAGGTAGCCTCGCACCTGGTCGACCTTCTCCCGGATGGAGAGGGTGGCCTGGTCCATGTCGGTGCCATAGTCGAACTCGACGATGACCAGCGACGTGCCCTCCGAGCTGGAGGAGGAGACGCTGGTGACGCCGGGCACGGTGCCCACGACCTCCTCGACGG
Source organism: Symbiobacterium turbinis (assembly GCF_055383075.1). Taxonomy (NCBI): domain Bacteria; kingdom Bacillati; phylum Bacillota; class Clostridia; order Eubacteriales; family Symbiobacteriaceae; genus Symbiobacterium; species Symbiobacterium turbinis. Next base: position 2,839,263 of record NZ_AP042433.1, on the reverse strand, counting down.
GCCGGGAGACATGCGCCTCGACCTCCTCAGGCCCCGCCCCCTCGTAGCGGGTGACGACCACCGCAAGGGGAAACTCCATGGCAGGGTACAGGTCCAGGGGCAGCCTGCTCAGGGAGACGAGGCCGATGACGGCGGCGATCAGGTAGAAGACGATGGTGGGTACAGGGTGGCGGATGGAGAACCGGATGAGCGGCCTCACGGCTCAGGCCCTCCTCCCAGGCGCACGGGGGCGCCGTCGTAGAGCCGGTTCTGCCCGGCCACAACCACCTGGTCCCCGGCGGCGAGGCCCTCCACCAGCACCTGCTCGTCGGAGCGGACGATGACGGTCACCGGGGTGCGGTGTGCCACGCCCTCCTTCACCACGTAGACGTGGGGCTCGCTGCTTCCCTCCACCAGGGCGTTCACGGGCACCAGCACCCCGGTCTGTTCGGTGAGGGGGATGATGACCTCGGCGAACATGCCGCCCTTCAGCACGCCGTCGGGGTTCGGCAGCGTGACCCGCATCTTGTAGGAACGGGTCTGAAGGTCCATCTGCGGGCTGACGGACTCCACCTCGCCGGTGAATGTACGGTTCAGGGCGGGGACGGTGACGGAGACCGTCACCCCGGGGCGCACGGCGTTGATGGCCGCCTCGGCCACCCCCGCCTCCACCACCACCGTGGAGAGGTCCACCAGCTGGAAGAGCGGGGTGCCCGCGCCGACCATGCCGCCGGGCTCCACCAGGCGGGCGGCCAGCACGCCGTCGGCCGGCGCGGTGATGCGCGCGCCCTCGTAGCTGGAGGTGGCCAGTTCAAGCTGGGCGCGCGCCGCCTCCACCTGGGCGTTCGCCAGGGTGAGCTGTGTGCGGATCTGTTCGGCCTGGCTGCGGGAGACCGCGCCCTGCTCCAGGAGCATCTCCAGCCGGGAGGCCTGCCGGGCCGCCTCGGCCTGCTGGGCCTTGGCCTGGGTGTACTGCGCCTCGGCCGCGGCGAGCTGGCTGGCCAGGTCCTTGTCATCCAGCTCCGCCAGGAGATCGCCCTCCTGAACGGCGTCGCCCATCTCGTGGTGAACCGCCACCACCTTGCCCGGAACCTTGGCGGTGATGTAGACGCTGCGGATGGGACTCAGCTGGCCGGACGCCCGGCTGGTGGCGGTGAGCGTGCCGGTGCGGGCCTCGGTGACCGCGACGGCCACGGCCTCCACGGTGGGCCCGCTGTCATGGCCGGAGGCCAGCCCGCAGCCCGAGAGGATCAGGGCGCAGAGCGCCAGGCATGCCGCGGGAAAGAAACGCCTCATCGTACTTGCACCTCCATAAGGTCAGGGTGCAGCCGGCAGCGCATCCAGCCGGATGTCGGCCCAGACGGTCTCGCCGGAAGGCAGACCGACCAGGGGGGTGATGACGACCTCGCCCGGCGCCGTGCTGCTGCGGGCGCCGGCGGAATCCACCGCCACCGGCAGGTACCGGCGGCCGGGGACGAGGTTGCTGAAGCGGTAGATGCCCTCGTTGTTGGTGTAGGCCACCCGGTCCGCGACGTGGCTGCCCTCGGCGTACAGCACCACCTTGACGCCGGTGAGAGGCGTGCCGTCGGCGCCGACGACCCGCCCGGTGATCGCCGCGGGCACGTGGGCCGTGAGGTTGGCCTGTACGCCGAACCGGGTGCCGGGCTCCAGCACGCCGGCGGCGGCGGAGAGCACCGAGTCCTCTCTGGCCGCCCGCACCAGGTAGGCCTCGCCCGGAGTGGCAGGGGCCTTCACCACGTAGCTGCCGTCTTCGCCGACCACGCCGGAGAAGGTCGCCCCGTCGCTGGTGCGGATGACGGTCACCTCGGCCCCGGCGGCGGGCCGGTCATCGCCAGCCTGGACGAACCCCAGGAAGAGAGTCTCGCTGGGGCGGGCCACCAGCACCACGTTGCTGGGGGCGGCCGGGTTGAGGGGGGCCGGCTCCCGCTGGGCGCCGTCGGGCGCCACCGCGCCCCTGACGTAGGCCAGATCGGTGATGACCGGCAGGTAGCGGGTTTGCTTCGCGACCGGCAGGTTGCGGAACTCATACCGGCCCGCCTCGTCGGTTGTGGTCTCGGTTACCCGGCTGCGGCCCTCCTCGCGCAGCCCGACCTTCACGCCGGCCAGGGGCTCGCCCAGGTCGTTCACCACCCGCCCGGCCACAGAGGCCCGCTCGGGTTGGAGCACGAAGTCCGCGGTGTTGTTCCCCCGCCGCACGTCCACCAGGCCGGGCGGAGTCCCTTCCTCCACGAAGGGCTGGTCGGTGTACAGGTAGCCGTCCACCTTCACGCTGACGTGGTAGCCCGTTCCGGGGTCGTCCGCCGGGCTGTTGGGGACGTTGGCCTGAAGCCTGACGTCGTACCGCCCGTCCTCGTCGGTCTTCGCCCTCCAGGTCTGGGAGCCCCGGGAGACCTTCACCTCGGCCCCGGCGATCGGCTCGTCCAGGTGGTTCTTGACGGTGCCGGAGAGGACGGCGCTGCCGTAGCTGTAAGTATCCGGCGTCTGGGCGACGACGTTGGCGGAGATGCGCTCTCCGCCGGCGACGTTCATCCAGCCGGTGTCGCTGTTCATCAGGGTGCCGCCGGGGAAGGCGCGCACCCGGTAGGTGCCGCCGACGACCTCGGTGAAGGCGAAGCGGCCCTCCTCATCGGTGCGGGCCACCTGCACGGTGCCGACACCGGCGCGCTGCAGGTGGACCTCGACGTCCTTCAGCGGCTGCGCGCTGTTGTCGAACACCTTGCCGGCGATGTCGGCGTAGAGCTTGTTGAGCGCCAGCCGGTCGGCCCCGCTGAAGTCGAGCCAGCCGCCTTCCTGAAGGGAGAAGGGGGCGGTGGTCATGGTCTCGTGGTCATAACGGGAGACGCGCAGCCGGTAGGCGCCGCCCTCGGCGGGAGGCGCCGCGAGGCTGAAGTAGCCGGAACGGTCGGTGCGCGCCTCCGCCACGGGGCCCCAGCCGTCCAGCAGGAGCTCCACCGTGGCGTCCCAGACCGGCGTGCCCCGGGCGCCGGAGACGACCTCGCCGGTGACGCGCCCCGTGGCGATCGGGAGGGTCATATCGAGCTGGTTGCGGCGCCGGGGGTCGAGTGCACCGATCTCCTGGGAGACGGGGCGGTGCCCGTCGGCCCGGACCTGCAGGGTGTACTCGCCGTCGGCCCGCACGGAGGAGAGGGTGTACACTCCGAACTCGTTGGTGCGGGCCGTGGCCTCAAGGCCGTAGCCGGCCCGGAAGAGCTCGACGGTTGCCCGCGCCACGGGCAGCCCCCGGGAGTCCCGCACCAGGCCGGTGATGAAGGCCGTGTACGGCTCGGCGGTGAGCGTGAGGGCGGTGCCGTCGCTGGCGGGCACGTAGGCCCGCTCCACCAGGCCGTGCCCCTCGGCCCAGACCCGCAGCCAGAAGCTCTGGCCCGGGGGCAGGCTCAGGGTCGCCTGGCCCCGTCCGTCTGTGCGTGCCGAGAGGATGCCGGGCAGCCCGGGGGTGAGCAGTTGCACCTCGGCCTCCGGCAGCGGCGTGCCGTCTGTGCTGATTACCGTAACGCGCAGGGGAGGGGCGGCGGCGGGCTGCAGGAAGGAGAGGTCAGCCGCCGACGCCTTCGGCCCCGTGAGGCCCAGGAGCGCGAGGCTCAATACAAAGGCAATAAGCTTACGCATAGGTTACACCTCTATACTGTTCCTGACGCAAATATGGCATCGGTGAAGAAATCCGCGATATCGTCATCCAGCCGGTCGTACCAGCCTTCCGGCAAGAGGCCGGCGAAGGGGGCGGGGGTCTCGGGGCCCACCTGCAGCATCGCCCAGATGGCGGCTGCCAGTCCGACGGTCATGATGAGCGGGAGCTGCGGGTTGACCATCCTCTCGCCCAGCGCCCTGGCGAACGCCTCCCGGTCCTGGTCGGTGAAGGCGGAGACCACCTGCTGGAGCATGATGTCAGCGATCTCCGGGTGAAACCGGCCCTCGGTGAAGAGTACGTTGAAGACGGCGCGGTTCTCCCGGATGATCTGCACCAGCTCGCGGATGCGCATGCGGATGAGCTCACGCACGTCGCCCGTCCGGGGGAGCCTCCGCTCGCGGCGCAGGGCCTCCTGCACCACGGGCTCCACGCAGGCGAGGAACAACTCCTTCTTGTCCCGGAAGTATCGGTAGATGGTGCCCTCCGCCACGCCGGCCCGGCGGGCGATCTCGGCGGTGGTGGCGCCGTTGTAGCCCCGCTCGCTGATCAGGTGCAGCGCAGCCTCCAGAATGCGGGAACGGGTCGTTTCCATTAACTGTGCACCTCCCTACCCGTCGCCGACCGCGTGGCTGAGCTCCAGGAGGCGCAGCATCAGGCCGGCGGCGGCCTGAATGCGGCCCGCCTCGGCTTCGAGCGCGGCCGCGGAGGCGCTCTGCACCTCGACCCAGGTCGCGATGCCGGCCTCGTAGCGCAGCTCGGCGAGCCGCAAGGCCTCCCGGGCCATCTCCACGGCCTTCTCCCGGGCCTTCAACTCTTCCAGGGAGCCCCGGGCCGCGAGGTAAGCCTGGGTGACCTGGGCACGGGCCTGCGCGAGCGTGAGCTCGTAGTTGGAGGCGGCGGCCTGCACCTGGGCGGCGGCCCCGCCCCCTGCGGCCATGCCGGACTGCAGCCGGCGGCCGGCCAGCTCAACCGCCGCCTCGCGCAGGTCGGGGCGCCGTTGGATCGCGCGGGCGATCAGCCCCTCCAGGTCGTCCGGCAGGACGACGTCCTCCGCCCGCAGGGTGAGCGGTTCGGGCTGGACGTCCGGCGCAAGCGGAATGCCGATCACCTGGCCCAGGGCGCTGCGCGCTCCCTGCTCCATGGCCTCGGCTCCCGCCAGGGCCGCCTGCTGGCCCGCCAGGGCCGTCTGCACCTGCAGCAGGTCGTAGGGCGCCGCCATGCCGACTTCCACGGCGGCCTCCACGTTGGCGAGCTGGGTTTCCGTGCGTTCCAGCGCGGCCCGCTGCGCCAGAGCCGTGGCTGCGGCCTTCTGCCACTCCACGTAGGCCTGCAGCGCCCCGGCCCTCACCTGCTGGCGCGCGGCCTGGTACTGCGCGGCGGCCTGCTCGTAGGCGTAAGCGGCCTGCTGGCCCACCGCGCCGGGGGTGATGGCCTCAGCGGGGATCGTCAGCCCGTACTGGGACTGCAGGTAGGCGGCTGCCAGCGGGGCCAGGGCAGGGGCGCTCGCCGGCGCGGCCTGCATCGCTGCCCGGGCCGCCTCCACCTGGAGCGCCGCCATGCGCAGCCCGGGGTTGTGCCGCTCCGCCAAATAGAGGGCCTGGCTGAGGCTCAGGATCGGCGCCGGTGCGGCCGGCTGCTCGTCGGCGGGTGCCGGCTCACCGGACTCGGCTCCCGGGGGTTCGGCCCCTGCGGCACTGGCCTCGGGGACACCGACCTCCGGGGCACCGACCTCCGGGCCTCCGTCCTCCGGGGCTCCGACCTCCAGCGGGGCGGCAGCCGCGGGTGCGCCGAGGGCCGCGGCGCCCGTGCTGACCAGCAGCGCCACCGCAGCCAGTCTGGATACCAGCGAACGCGGAATCTGCATGATGGGCAATCACCCTCTCGATATCGGATCACAACCTGCCAGGAGGCAGGAGTGAGTACTCACTCATTCTAAACCCTACGCAAATTGGCGTCAATAGGAAAGGACGCACCCAGCGGCTGCCAGGTACGTCCTTCTTTCCACTTATGACCCGATATCTTCCCACAGAGCCAGGAGCCGGCGCACGGCGATGCGCGTCTGGCTGGCGTCGCCGCTCTCGAGCGCCCCTTGCAGCCCGGCCAGTTCGAGGTCGAATGCCTCCACCTCCTCGAAGGCGGATGAGAGGCGCACACGGCCCCGGACGTGCCGCCAGGCCTCGCCGAGCTGCCGAACGGCTGCGCCGGCGTCCTCCCAGCGCTGCTCCTCCGTATGGCTGAGGAGCTGTTCCAGATGGGCCGCGATGTCGTCGTGCGCCCCGAACGGGCGCTTCAGAAAGGTCCCCGAGTTCAGCGCCAGGGCCGAGACCGCGACGAACAGCGCGGGCAGGCCGTAGTAGATCAGCTGAAACAGCCGGCTTTTCACGGCAGCGCCTCCCTTTCCCCGGCTCAGTTGGGCCCGGGGTAGTCGCTGAGATCGTAGGCCTTGGGAAACTTATCGGTGTACCGGTCCACGTAGACCTTGCCTTCGGCGTCCACCACCGCCATGAAGGCCTCCCTGGGGCTTCCGACCCCCTGCTCCTTCAGCCTTGCCATCAGCCAGGCCCGGTTGACGCCCAGCCGGCGGAGGTTCTGGTCCATGACCTCGCCGTCCACCACCAGCTCGATGCCCAGACCCCGGGACGAGACCGGGACCTGCAGATCGGCCGGCGTGACCGGCTGGGTCTCGGGCGTCCTGAGCACGGAGAGCGTGCCGCGCGGCTCCAGGATGGCCAGCTCCACCTCGTCGAAGTGGAAGATGGACTGGCCCCGCAGAAGTTCCGCCAGCTCGCTCTCCCGCATCCGGAGCCGCCGCATGTTGTCCTCGAGAATCTGGCCCTTGTAGACCAGGATGACGGGCTCGCCATCCAGCATCTTGGCCATCCAGCGGCTCTTCAGGGCGAGGGCCTGCGTCAGCAGGGTGAAGCCGCCCCAGGCGGCCATCCCCACGAAGATGGGCCACGGCCGGATGGAGAGGTTGGTAGACAGCTCCGCGCCGAGCGACCCGAGGGTGATGCCGCTGACGTATTCGAAGAAGGTCAGCTGGCTCACCTGGGTCTTCCCGAGGAGGCGGCACAGGATCAGCAGGTTGAAGAACGTGATGGCCGAGCGGACCAGGACGACCGTAACTTCACCCAACGTGCCACCTCCGACCCGCGCCGGATGGAAACGGCGCGGTGTTTACAGACGGCTGAGTTCTGTTATACTGCGTTAAGATGCAGTCAGACATGCCCCCGCAGGAGGTGAGGACCGTGAATCAGCACGAGACACCGCTGTTTTCCGGACTGGTGCGGCATGCCGCGCGCAACCCGATCCAGTTTCACATTCCCGGCCACAAGAAGGGCGCGGGGATGGCCTCCGAGTTCCGGGAGTACATCGGTGAGCGCGCCTTCGCCATCGACCTGATCAACATCGCGCCCCTCGACGACCTGCACAACCCTCACGGCATCATCCGGGAGGCGCAGGCGCTGGCCGCCGAGGCCTTCGGGGCGGACCACTCCTTCTTCAGCGTGCAGGGCACCAGCGGCGCCATCATCACGATGATCATGACCGTCTGCGGGCCCGGCGACAAGATTCTCGTTCCCCGCAACGTCCACAAGTCGGTCCTCACCGGCATTGTGCTGTCGGGGGCCCTGCCCATATTCATGAACCCTGACCTGGATTACGACCTGGGCATCGCCCACGGCGTGAGCCTGGAGGCGGTGCGCCACACCCTGGATCAGCACCCCGACGCCAAGGGTGTGCTCGTGATCAACCCGACCTACTACGGCGTCTCGGCGGACCTCAAGGGCATCGTGGAGCTGGCCCACTCCCGGGGGGTTCCGGTGCTGGTCGACGAGGCCCACGGCGTCCACCTCTGCTTTCACGATGAACTGCCGCTCTCCGCAATGCAGGCGGGCGCCGACATGGCGGCCACGTCGGTGCACAAGCTGGGCGGCTCCCTCACGCAGACCAGCGTGCTGAACGTGCGCGAGGGGTTCATCAACCCGGGGCGGGTGCAGGCCATCCTCTCCATGCTGCACACCACCTCCACCTCGTACCTGCTGCTGGCGTCGCTGGACGTGGCCCGCAAGCAGCTGGCCACCCGTGGGCGGGAGCTGATCGACCGGGCCGTTCGCCTGGCGGAGCGCGCCCGGCGGCAGATCGACGAGATTCCCGGCCTGTACTGCCTGGGGCCAGACTCGGTGGGTCAGTCGTCGTCCCGCTTCGACCTGGACCCCACGAAGCTCTGCGTCAACGTGAAGGAGCTGGGCGTGACCGGCGTTGAGGTGGAGGTGCTCCTGCGGGAGGAGTTCAACATCGAGGTAGAGCTGTCGGACCTCTACAACATCCTGTGCATCATCTCGCTGGGCGATTCGGCGGAGGACGTGGATGCGCTGGTGGCCGCGCTGCGCGAGATCTCCCGCCGCTACTACCGGCAGCGGCCGGCCAACGTGGTGAAGGTGAAGGTGCCCACGACGCCGATCCTCGCCATGCACCCCCGGACGGCGTTCTACGCGGAGACAGAGGTGGTGCCCATCCGGGAGGCGGAGGGGCGGGTGATCGCCGAGTCGATCATGGTGTATCCGCCCGGCATCCCGATCCTGCTGCCCGGTGAGATCGTGGCCGAGGACAACCTGGACTACCTGGACGAGTGTATTCAGGCCGGGCTGCCAGTGCAGGGCACCGAGGATCCCGAGGTCAAGCTGGTGAAGGTAGTGAAGGATGTTCACCGTTAGGTAGTTGAATTGTCGATACATTAGCCTTGGATTTGTCGACACGTTCGCGCGTGTTTCCGGGGGCGGCCTGCGGGCCGTCCCCGAATTTTTTGCGCGTGGCGATTCGACACGGGGATGGGGCTGCGGGAAAGTTGTACACAGGTTTTCGCCGACCTGTGGAGAACTCGCGTTCCCCGAAACGCCCACGCGGCGCGGCTTTGTTCGTTCGGGTCGAAAAATTATCCCCCGTCATTGTGGATAACTTGTGGTCAAACTGGGGATGCCGCGGTGGACAGTTTTCGCGCGACGAACAGGAAAAATCTCCACGTGAAGACCGCCCTGCCGCGACCTGCGTAGCATGGGGAAAAAGACGGAGGTCGGGGTATGGTCTTCTACTTCGTGCAGCCAGGTGAGACGCTGTTCGCCATCGCCCGGCGATACCGGACGACCGTTCACGCCCTCGTCACCGCCAACCGGCTGAAAGATCCCAACGCGATCAGCCCGGGCCAGGCGCTCCTGATTCCCCGCCCCGGCGAGCGGCCGTCGCCGCCGCCCGGAGGCCTCGTGCACCGCGTGCGCGCGGGCGAGACGGCCATGGCCCTGGCGGCCCGCTACGGGACGACGGTGAAGGCCATCATGCTGGCCAACCAGCTGGCGCACCCGGAGTTCATTGCGCCGGGGCAACGGCTGGTGATACCGGAGCCGCCGGAGCCGGGGGCGGACTGGCCCATGCTGGGGCGGGTGCCCAGCCGCGCGGCCGACGGCCCGGCGACGCCCGCGGCGCCGCCCACCCACCGGTGGACCCGCCGGGCCGCGAAGCCCGCCGGAGTCCGCCCCTCGGCGCCGGTGACCCGGTACGGTCTGGTCTATGTCGGCCTGGGAGACGGCATCTATTATGCGCTGGACCAGTGGACGGGCGCGGTGCGCTGGAAGGTAGATGCACCGGCTGCACGGGACGCTTCCGCCCTGCCCGCGCCCGCGGTCTATGATGGACTTGTCTACTTCTGTGAACCCGGCGGGCCCATGCGGGCGGTGGATGCCCGGACGGGAGACGCGGTATGGCAGGTTCTGCCGGGTGAGGACCTGGGTTCGCCCCTCGCCGCTGACGGCATCCTTTATTGCGGATCCGGGCGCGGCGGCGCGCTGGCCGTGGAGGCGAAGACCGGCGCCCTGGTCTGGAAGGCCCCCCTGGACGGGCCCGTGACGCGGCCGGTGGCGCTGGGCGACGGCATGCTGTTCGCCGTCACCGAAGCGGGGACGCTCTGGGCCGTGGACGCCCTGACCGGGACAGTGCGGTGGCAGGCGGAGGCGGCGCCGAGCGCGCCCGTCTTCGCGGAGCTGCTGGTGGTGGCGGGCGGCCGGGCTTTCGACGCGCTGACCGGAGAGCTGGTCTGGAGCAGGCCGGATCTCCCGGGCACGCCGGCGGTGCGGGGCGAGGCGGTCTGTTACCCCGGCCGCTGGGTGGATCTGTTCACGGGCGAGGCGGTGGCGGAGCCCTGCAACGGGGCCGGGACGCCACCGGCCGGGCCGGAGCCCTGCAAGGCGGCGGGGACGCCATCGGCCGGGGCGGAGCCCTGCAAGGCGGCCGGTGCGCCACCGGCCGGGGCGGCGCACCTTCTGGCCGGGGATCTGCACCTGTGGGCTACGCAGGAACCGGCGCTGGTGGGCTGCGACGGGGCGAGCCGGCGCCTGCGGTGGTCCGTTCCCCTCCCGGCCCCGGCCGTGGCGATGGCGTTGGCCGGCGGATGGGTGTTCGTGACGCTCGGCGACGGCGCGCTGGCGGCCTACCGCACAGCGTGAGCGGAGCGAGCCGGCGGGCGCAGGCCCCGGCCCCGGCAAGGGGCCGGGGCTTCTTGCATGGAGCGGGCCGCGGCCAGGGAGACTAGGCTTGATCACTGGCAGAGGAGGAGGAGTGGCTGTGCACAGGCTGCTGAAATGGGCGCTCGCGGTCTGCGCGGCAGGCGCGCTGCTGCTGTGGCCGGAGGCGACCTTCGACGGTCACCGGACATTCGCCGAGAGCAGGGCCGCGAAGGACAACCTGCACCTGCTGGCCCAGACGGTCTGCGGCGAGGCCCGAGGCGAACCGTACGAGGGCAAGGTGGCCGTGGCGGCGGTGATTCTGAACCGCACCCTGGACAACCGGTTCCCTGATTCGGTGGCGGGGGTCGTCTACCAGACCCATGCGTTCGAATCGGTCTCCAACGGGGAGATCTACAAGGAGACGACCGAGGAGTGCTTCAAGGCGGCGCGGGCAGCCCTGGCCGGCTGGGACCCCTCCAACGGGTCGCTTTACTTCTTCGCCCCGGCCAAGACCAGCAACGCCTTCATCTGGTCCCGCGAGCAGGTGCGGACCATCGGCAAACACATCTTCGCGAAGTAGGGGGCCGTCGCCGTGCAGTCGCAGAAGGGGCAGGTATGGGCGTATCTGCTGCTGGGCGTTGCGCTGGTGGGCGCGATGGGTTTCGGCGCCTACCAGACCCGCCTGAAGAACCAGTACCTGCGGGAAGCCGAAAACAAGTACATGGCCGCATTCCACAAGCTGAAGTGGACCAGCGAAAACATCGAGGAGCGCACGGCCAAGCTGATGGCCACCAGCGACCCCAGGCTCCAGGAGAGCCTGCTGGCGGACCTTCGGGTCTTCAGCGCGCAGGCGGTGGAGCACATGTCGACCCTGCCGTTCACGACCATGAACACCCCGCGCGTCGCCAACTTCCTGAACACCCTGCGCGCGCAGTCCGACGAGAAGCACCACAAGCTGAGCACGGGGGAGCCCCTGAGCGAGGAAGACTGGGCCCAGCTCATGGAGCTGCGCAAGCAGGCCGTCTTCTTTGAGGAGGAACTGTCGAACCTGCTGGGCCTGGTGGGGAACAACCTGATCCGCTGGCACCCGACGGTGCAGGCGACCAGCCCGGCGCAGAGCGGCCAGGCCTCGACGCCCATCACCAAGTCGGTGATGACCCTGGAGCAGAACCTCCCCGTGCCGCCCGGGGAGGAGGGCGCCCTGGCGCCGGAGAAGACGCGGCTGCCGCGCCCGCAGACGGACCCGGGCCCCCGGGTCGACGCCGCGACCGCCGCAGAGGCGATCAAGCGCTTCGTGGACATGCCCCTGAAGGGCGAGCCTGTGCAGACGGGGGTGTACGATCCCGAGGACAAGGAGAAGGGGCTTTCCCTCTACTACTTTGATGCCACGAAGGAAAACGGACTGCCCATGAACTTTGGGGTCTCGGTGCACGGCGGCCACGTGATCTACATGGTCGACGGGCGGGCCGTGGCCGAGAAGAAGCTCGCGCCCGGGCAGCTGATCGCGAAGGCCACCGAGATGCTGGCGAAATGGGGCTTCGATTCGGTGGCCCTGGTCTCGCACGCCGAGAACGACGGGACGCTGGTGATGGACTTCGCGCCCGTGGCGGGCGGCGTCGCCATCCACACCGAGATGATCCGGGTCATGCTGGCGATGGACAACGGCGAGCTGGTGGGATACGACGCCCGCGCCTACTGGGTGAACCACATGGACCGCGACCTGCCTGAGCCGCAGATCGGGGCGAACGAGGCCGCCGCCCGCACATCGCCGCGCCTTACCGTCACCGGAGAGCCGCGCCTCTCTTTGATCGCCGACCGGCGCGGGCAGGAGCGGCTGGTCTGGGAGGTGCCGGGGCGCGTGGAGGATCAGCACTTCCGGGTCTTCGTGGATGCGATGGACGGGACGGAGGTCGACCTGATCCGCTCGGTCGGGGACCCGGCCCCGCCGCTGCAGGAAGGGTAGCGTGTCGACTGCACGCCTCCGCGGGCCGCATGGCTCGGCGACCTGGCATGCCTCCGTCCTCGTTACCTGAGCGTGTCGGGAGGCCTGTCCGCCCCCGGCGCACCGGCCGCGCTGCGAAGCCTGCGCTCGGTGCCCTACAACACGCTTTGTTGCTCACTGGTCGTGAGGGCCGGAAGGGGTGGCTGGTTGCCGGGGCGAGCGGTGGTAAGAATGTGCACTTTCGTGGACCCCAGGCGGGGAAAGGGCTAGCGGGAACGCGTTCCCGGAAGCGCTCGTGACAGCGGGGGTTGGGGAAAGTGCACATTCGTTCCAACAGCCTGTCCGCCGCCGGGGCACCGACCGCTGCGAAGCGTGAGCTCGGCACCCTACAACGCACCTGCTCACTGGTCTGGAGGGCATGGGAGGGGGGCTGGCTGCCGCGAGCGGGCAGTGGTAAGTAAGAATGTGCACTTTCGTGGACCCCAGGCGGGGCGCGGGCTAGGGGGAAAGGGTTCCCGGAAGCGCTCGTGGCAGCGGGGGTTGGGGAAAGTGCACATTCGTTCCAAAGGCCTGTTTGCCGCTGGCGCACCGGCCGCGCTGCGAAGCCCGGCTCGGCGCCCTACAACGCGCCTCAGCTCACTGTTCTGGAGGGGCCGGGAAGGGGTGGCTGGCCGCCACGTTGAGCAGTGGTAAGAATGTGCACTTTCGTGGACCCCAGGCGGGGCGCGGGCTAGGGGGAACGTGTTCCCGGAAACGCTTGTGGCACCGGGGGTTGGGGAAGTGCACATTCGTTCCAAAGGGCAGGCCGCCGCCGGCGTACCGACCGCGCTGTGAAGCCCGTGTTCGGCGCCCCACAACACGCCCTGTGGCTCACTGGTCCGGAGGCCCGGAAGGGGGGGCAGGCTACCGCGGGAGAGCAGTGGCAAGAATGTGCACTTTCGCGAACGCCAGGCACGACAAGGGTCAGCGGGTACGCGGTGCTGGGAACGGTTGTGGGAAACGGGTTCTCGGAAAGTACACATTCGTTCCCTCGGAACTGCGCCGGGCATCGGGATGGCTCGTCGGCCTCCTGGAGCCCGGACTCTGCCCCGGGCCTGAATCGGCGCCAGTCGCCGGTTCAGGCCCTATTCGCGCGCACCGCGGCGGGATCGAACCTTTCACCCCGGAGCGGGACTCTTCCTAATGCCGCCAATCACGCAGAAGCGCGAACGAAGGAGGGTGTTGCCGTCATGCGGGAATACGCGATGGGTTGGGGAACGCTGGCCCTGGTCAACGCCGGGTTGGCGCAGTGCAAGCGAAAGAGCGGACTCCTCTGGTTCCTGCTCTCGCTGATCCTGGGACCCGTGGCCACCTTCCTGCTGGTCGTCCTGTACCCGGCCGAAGGATAACTGCATCAGAATGAGGACAGGGGCTGTCCCGGGTGCGCGCCGGAGACAGCCCTTTTCGCGCGTTTCGCCGCCCAGTTCCGGAGAGGCAGGCACCCCCCCAAATGCAGCTTGCCGGTTCACGAATGCATTTCGCCGTCGAAAACCGGCTATTGGCAGGCGAAGGCTTGACGTGGTATAGTGATTAGTACCTTATGCCTACGCCGGCACGCGGTAGTAGCACTTTCGTGTCAGGCGTGACGACCGTGCAGGGGAGGTAGACTTCTGTGGCTGCGACCCCCACGCAGGGAACGATCCGGCTCCCCGTCAAGGACGAGCTCGGGTTTTTCAACATCCGGCTGGAATCGATCGGGGGCTACGGCGCCAACATCGCCGGCAAGATGCTGGCCGAGGCCGGTGTGCTGTACCAGGGCCTGAACGGCGCCAACTTCTCCTCTTACGGCTCCGAGAAGAAGGGCTCGCCCGTGAAGTCCTTCATCCGCTTCGCCGAACCTGACACCCCGATCCGCATCAGCTCGCCCATTGAGGAGCCGCACATCGTCTGCATCTTTCATGAAGCCCTCATCCGCGCGCAACCGGTCGCGGACGGCCTCCGCCCGGGCGGTGTGGTGATCGTGAATACCCGAAAGCGGCCGGACGAGATCCGGCAGATGCTCGGCCTGGACGACGTGACCATCGGGACCTTTGACGCCACCACCATTGCGGTGGAGACGGGCTCCCGGGTCAACATGGCCGTGCTCGGCGCCATCGCCCGCGCGGCGGACTTCCTCGACACCGAGGCGATCAAGGCCCTCATCACCGATACGTTCATGAAGAAGTACCCCCGCACCGTTCCTGGGAATCTGCGCTGCTTCGAGCGGGGCTACGAGGAGATTCAGTTCGAATACTTCGGCCCGTCTGCGGAAGCGCCCGCCGCCCGCAGCCGCGGTTCCGGCGCCGCCTACGGCTACCTGAACATGCCCATCGGCGGCGTCATCCCCAACCCGGGCAACATGGCCCTGAAGGACCTGAGCGCCTCGCGCCAGGGCTTCCTGCCGGAGTTCCTCCGGGAGAAGTGCATTGACTGCGCGCAGTGCGACCTGGTCTGCCCCGACTTCTGCTTCGTGTGGGAGGAGGGGGTCGACAAGCGGGGACGGCCCGCGATGGTGCTGAAGGGGATCAACTACCAGTACTGCAAGGGCTGCCTGAAGTGCGTCGAGGCCTGCCCGGTGGACGCCCTGCGGGAGCTGCGCGAGCACGACGGCTACGCGGACGCCCACACTGTGCGGCACGACCATCTGCTGGCTGTGGGGAGGTGAGCGGTCATGGCGCTGAAAGAGGAGCAGCTGAGGGTCCAGAAGACCACCTTCAAGTCGGGCAACGAGATGGCCGCCCTGGCGGCGAGCCAGATCAACTTCCACCTGATGGGCTACTACCCGATCACGCCGTCCACCGAGATCGCCGAGTATATTGACGAAATGCGGGTGGAGGGCGAGAACACCATCGCGATGATCGCCGGCGACGGCGAGCACGGCGCCGCCGGAATCTGCTACGGCGCCGCGGTGGCCGGCGGGCGGGTGTTCAACGCCACCTCGGCCAACGGCTACCTGTACGCCCTGGAGCAGATGCCTGTGCAGTCGGGCACCCGCATGCCCATGGTGCTCGACCTGGTCACGCGGTCGGTGTCGGGGCCGCTGGACATCCGCGGGGACCATTCCGACCTCTACTTCGCCCTGAACACGGGCTGGATCATCCTGTACGCGAACAACCCGCAGGAGGTCTACGACCTGCACCCCATCGCCGTCAGGGTCGGCGAGCACCCCGAGGTGCGCCTGCCGGTGATCGTCGGCTTCGACGGATTCTTCACCAGCCACCAGAAGCGGAGGGTCTCGTACTTCGAGGATCCGAAGGTGCTGCAGGAGTTCGTCGGGCCGCAGCCCGAGGGCTTCCCCCACGCCCTGGATCCCCGCAATCCGAAGACCTTCGGCCCCTATATGAACGACCCGGACCTGATCAACAACAAGTACCAGCTGCACCTGGCCATGGAGGCCGCCCGCCGGGTGATCCCCGAGGTCTTCGCCGAGTGGGAGCGGATCTCCGGCCGTCGGATCGAGATGGTCGAGGGCTACCGCATGGAGGACGCGGACGTGGCGGTCGTGCTGCTGGGCTCCGCGGCCGACACCGGCAAGCAGGTGGCCGACCAGCTGCGGGAGCAGGGCGTGCGCGCCGGCGTGCTGACCCTGCACGTGCTGCGGCCGTTCCCGGCCGCCGAGATCCGGGAGGCCCTGCGCGGGGTGGCCGCGATCGTCATCGGCGAGCGGGCCGACTCCTACGGTTCGGGCGGCGGCAACCTGTCGCATGAGATCAAGTCCGCCCTGAAGGACGATCCGGACAACCGCACCCTGGTGGCCACCCGCATCTACGGCCTGGGCGGCAAGGACTTCTACCCGGCCGACGCCGAGGCGTTCTTCGCGCTGGCCCTGGAGATGGCCCGCACAGGCCGGGTGGAGGCGCCCTTCGACTACCACGGCACCACCGCGGCCACCGAGACGCAAGCCCTGCCGGTGGTGCGGCCGCTGACCCGCGAGGAGCAGCAGTCGCCGGTGAAGGTCGAGGTCGTGGGTGACGAGGTGAAGGTCACCGTACCGCCGCCCCGGAAGATGATGGAGATGCCCAAGCGCATCACGCCGGGGCACGGCGCCTGCCCGGGCTGCGGCATCTTCCCGGCCCTGGACAACTTCTTCCGCGCGCTCTCCGGCGACGTGGTTGTGCTCTTCCAGACCGGGTGCGCGATGGTGGTCACCACGGGCTATCCCTACTCGGCCCACCGGGTCACCTATATCCACAACCTGTTCCAGAACGGCGCGGCGACGCTCTCGGGCGTGGTGGAGGTGTTCCACGAGAAGAAGCGCCGGGGCGAGATCGACGTCGGCGAGGACATCACCTTCGTGATGGTGACCGGCGACGGGGGCATGGACATTGGCATGGGGCCGGCCATCGGCGCCGCTCTGCGCAACCACAACATGATCATCCTGGAGTACGACAACGAGGGCTATATGAACACCGGCTCGCAGCTCTCCTACTCCACGCCCATCGGCCACAGAACCGCCACCTCCAACGTGGGCAGCCTGGGCGGCGGCAAGACGTTCCACCACAAGGACACGCCGCAGATCATGGCCGCGACCCACATCCCGTACGTGTTCACGGCCGTGGAGTCGCAGCCGCAGGACCTGTGGAAGAAGGCGGCCAAGGCACAGTGGTACGCCAAGAACGTCGGCCTGGCCTATGGCAAGCTCCTGATCGCCTGCCCGCTCAACTGGCTCGCGGAGGACCGGCTGGGCACCAAGATCGTGCAGGCCGCCGTGGACTGCAACTTCTTCCCGCTCTACGAGGTGGAGCGGGGCAAGACCCGGCTGACGTACGACCCCGAGGCCAGGGGCCGGAAGATCCCCGTGGAAGAGTGGCTGAAGATGATGGGCAAGACGCGCCACCTGCTGAAGCCGGAGTTCGCCGAGGTGCTGGCGGAGTTCCAGCGGGAGGTTGACCGCCGGTTCCGCCGGATCAAGGCGATGAGCGAACACCCCGACCTATAGCGAGTGAAAGGCCGCCGGACAGGAAGCCGGCGGCCTTCCGCGCGCCCGCCGGCGCGCGGGGCCGCGCCCGCAGGGCAGGAGTTTGCGCGGGCCACGGAGAAACTCGCGACGCCACTGTACAGCGCGTAACCCGCACGGGCGCGCGGTGGACCGACTTTGCGAAAGGGGGGGTGCCGAATGGCACTCGCGCCCGAGGGGCCGGGTGAGTTCGGTTTTTTTGAGGCGCTGATGAAGCGGGGCTTCGTCAACATCCCCCGGATGCTGTTTGACTATACCCTGGATCTCGGTCTCGACTACGACCGCATCGGCAAGATCTTTGCCGTGCTCGCCTGTGTGGGGGGGCCGGGAGAGAGCCCCTACAGCGTTTACACGGTTACCCGCCGCAACACGCCGCGCGATTTCGACCAGGTCCGCACCCTGGTGCTGCAGCTGGAAGAGGACATGATCACCCGCTGCGACCATGTGACGGAGAATGAGGTCACGTTCTCTTTCGGACCGCTCTTCGCGCGCCTCTACGCCGTATGGGAGGAGTACTGGCACGAGCACCAGAGGGAGATGGCCCGGAAGGGGCCCCACCCGGCCGTTGCCCTGGCGGAACGGCTGCTGGGGCGCTCGCTCTCCACCCGCGACGTGCGCGAGATTCTGTCGTGGGTGGACGAGTACGGGTTTGCGGTGGAGATGGTGGAAGCCGTGCTGCGGGAAGGTCTCCGCCAGGGGGTAACCCGCATGAGCTACCTGAAGGCGATCGCGCGGGAGTGGGCGGAAGCGGGGCTGCAGACGCCGACGCAGGTGGCCGCGTACCTGGAGGAGCACCAGAAGGCCGTGGCCCGCCACCGCAAGGCGACGCACGCCCTGGGCATCAAGCGGCCGCTGACCGCCGCGGAGCAGGCGATGATCGAACGCTGGTACGAGGAGTGGGGGTTCGACGACGACGTCATCCTCCAGGCCTGCGAGCAGTCGGCCGGCGCGAAGAACCCGCTGCAGTACACGAACAAGGTGCTCGAGAGCTGGTTGCAGGAAGGCATCCGCACCCGCGCGGACCTGGACCGCATGCTGGAGCAGAAGCGGCAGACGGCGGCCGCGGGCGTGGAGTCCGGCCGCGCTGCGCGGTCGGGCCGCAGGGGTTCCGGCCAGTCCAACGTCATCTTGAAGCGCGAGAAGAAGGATGATAGTTACTATGAGGTTGTCTTTAAGCGATATGACGATTGAGCGGGCCAAACGCCGGGAGGCCCGCATCCGCCAGCTGGAACAGGAGCGCGCCGAGCGGGAGGCGGCCATCTTCGCGCGGCTGCCCCGGCTGGCCGAGATCAAGGCGCTGCAGGCGGAGATCGGGCTGGATCTGGCGCGCCTCTACCTGAAGCGGCCGACCCGCTTCAAGATGACCTTCGAGGAACTGCGGGACTGGTCGCTCCGGCTCTCGCAGGAGCGGGAGGAGATCCTCCGCCGGCACGGCATCGATCCCCGGGAGCTGGAGGTGCACTGGGACTGCCCGGAGTGCCAGAACACCGGCTGGATCCGGGACACCGAAGCCGGCGACACCGTATCGCCCCCCCGCAAGTGCCGGTGCCTCATCCAGGAGGAGATCGAGGACCTCTACCGGGTGGCGGGCCTCACCGGTCCATTGCGGGAGCAGACTTTCGACCGCTTTGACCTTACCGTCTACCCGCCGGAGAACCGGAAGCACAACGCCGGGGTTCTGGCCGACTGCCGCCGCTTCGCCGAGGAGGTGGCGGACGGGCGGTGCCGCAGGTCACTGCTCCTGCAGGGCGGGGTGGGATTGGGAAAGACCTTCCTGGCCTCGGCCATCGGCAACCACGTCATCGCGGCCCGCAAGACGGTGCTCTACTTCACCCTGGCGGAGTTCATCGACCTCATCCGCGCCGAGAAGTTCGACGACGAGGCCGACTTCCGGGAGGCCGCGCAGCGGCTGCTGGAGGTCGACCTGATCATCCTGGACGACCTGGGCGCGGAGAAGGCGACCGAGTTCGTGGCCCAGGAGCTGTTCAACCTCATCAACGTGCGGCTGAACCGCCAGATGCCCATGGTCGTCTCCACCAACCTGCGGGCGGCCGAACTGCAGGATACATACGGGGAGCGCATCGCCTCGCGGCTGCTCTTCGGCTTCGAGGCCCTCACCCTGGAGGGCGAGGATGTGCGGCGGGTGCTGCGCCTGCGGGCGCACGGGCGCTGAGCCTCGCAGGTGTACCGCGCCGCACCGTCGAATAGAGCCGTGAGGAGGGTGGCCAATTGGCACAGGACCAGGAGCGGACGCCGCTCTTCACGGCGCTCACAGAGTACGCCGCGCGTGTGCGGGCGCCGCTGCATGTGCCCGGGCACAAGCTGGGCCGCGCCGCGCCCCCGGAGTGGCGGGACTTTCTCGGGCCCTCTGCCCTGGCGATCGACCTGACCGAGGCCCCCGGGCTCGACGACCTGCACGCGCCGGAAGGGGTCATCGCCGAGGCGCAGGAGCTGGCCGCCGCGGCCTTCGGCGCCTGGCGGAGCTACTTCCTTGTGGGCGGCACCACGGCGGGCCTGCATGCGCTCATCCTCGCCGCCTGCCGTCCCGGCGAGACCATCGCGGTGCCGCGCAACGCCCACCGTTCCGTGCTCGGGGCCCTGATCCTGGCCGGGCTCCGGCCCCGCTGGGTGCGGGTGACCTTCGATGCGGAGCTGGGCATCGCAACCGGCCCTGACCTGGCGTCGCTCTCGGCGGCCCTGCCGGGCGCGGCTGCGGCGGTGCTGGTTCACCCCACCTACTACGGCATCGCCGCGGACACCGCGGCCGCGATCGGGCTCATTCACCGCGCAGGGCTGCCCGCCCTGGTGGACGAGGCCCACGGCGCGCACTTCCCCTTCCATCCCGCGCTGCCGCCCTCGACGCTCTCCCTGGGGGCAGACGGGGTCGTGCAGTCGCTGCACAAGACGGGGGGCAGCCTGACCCAGTCCTCCCTGTGCCACCTGGGGCACGGAAGCCGCATCCTTCCTGAGCGGCTGCAGGAGATGCTAAGGCTGGTACAGAGCACCAGCCCCTCGTATCTGCTGATGGCCTCGCTGGACCTGGCCCGGCGCGAGCTGGCCCTGCGGGGGCGGGAGGCCTGGGAGCGTGCGCTGGAGCTCGCCCACGAGGCGCGCCGGCGCATCGACGCCCTGCCGGGACTCCGGGTCCGCCCGACCGACGACCCCACCAAGCTGCTCATCGACGTGCGGGGCCGGGGCACGACGGGCTTCCGGGCGGCGGACTGGCTGTGGGAGGAGGCCGGGGTGGCCGTGGAGGCGGCTGGCCTGACGTATCTGTTGGCCGTGCTGTCTCCCGGGGATTCCCGGGAGCAGCTGGACGCGCTGATTGCGGGGCTGGAGCGGCTGCCTGCGGGAGAGGGTGCGCCTGTCCTCCCGCCGGAGCCGCCGTGGCCCGAGGTGATTCTGCCCCCGCGGGAGGCATACTTAGCCCGAAAGGAGCCGGTGCCGCTCGGCCGTGCGGAGGGGCGCATCGCGGCCGAGCTGGTGGCGCCGTACCCGCCGGGCATCCCGGTGGTGGCGCCGGGCGAGCGGCTGACGGCGGATGTGCTGGACTACCTCCGGCACGCCGCCCGCGCCGGCTGGCACCTCCAGGGCCCTGCGGATCCTCAGCTGCGCAGCATCCAGGTCGTGGAGGAGTGAGCGGCGGTGTCGGTCTTCATCAGCTTCGAGGGGGTCGACGGCTCCGGCAAGTCGACCCAGATCAAGCTCTTGCTGCAGTACCTCGATGAGCGGGGCGTTCCCTACGTCTTCACCCGGGAGCCGGGCGGCACGCCGATCGCCGAGCAGATCCGCCAGATCCTTCTGGATCCGGCCAACCGGGGGATGTCGGTGATCACGGAGGCCCTGCTGTTCGCGGCGAGCCGCTCCGAGCACGTGAGCCGCACGATCCGGCCGGCCCTGGAGGCGGGCAAGGTGGTGATCTGTGATCGCTTCGTCGACTCGTCGCTGGTCTACCAGGGCGCTGCCGGAGGCCTGCCGATGGAGTTCCTGCTGACAATCAACGAGATGGCCACGGGCGCCCTGCGTCCGCACCGCACGATCGTGCTCGATGTGGCCCCGGAGGTCGCCATGGCCAGGCGGAGCGGCGAGGAGGCCGACCGCATCGAGCGAAAGGCCCTGGAGTACCACCAGCAGGTCCGGGAGGGCTACCTGGAACTGGCCCGGGCGGAGCCCCGGCGCGTGAAGGTGGTCGATGCGTCCAGGAGCGTGGACGAGACGCAGAGCGAGATCCGGAGGCTGGTGGAGGAAGTGCTGCCCCGCCGCTTCCGCGGGGCCGGCGTCACAACGTGAGCGAAAGGGGGCGAACCTCCGTGAAACTGATCATCGCGATCGTTCAGGATAAGGATACCCACCGCCTGCTGTCGGGGCTGACCCAGGAGGGCTTCCGCGCGACCAAGCTCAGCTCGACGGGCGGCTTTCTGCGGGAGGGCAACACCACCCTTCTCATGGGGGTGGAGGACGATCGGGTGGAGGACATCCTGCGCATCATCAAGAGCACCTGCCGCTCGAGGGAGCAGCTGGTCACGCCGCTTTCACCCATGGGCGGGCCGGCGGACTCGTACATCCCTTATCCGGTGGAAATTACTGTGGGTGGCGCCACCATCTTCGTGCTCGACGTGGAGCGCTTCGAGCAGTTCTAGGGGGCCTTGGGCGTGACGTGGTCTGCGATTCGCGGCCAGCGCCTGGCCGTCGACCTGCTGCGGCGGGCGGTGGCCGGCGGCCGGGTTGCCCATGCTTACCTGTTTGCCGGCCCTCCCGGGGTGGGGAAGCGGCTGGCCGCGGCCGAACTGGCCCGCAGTCTCAACTGCCTGGCGTCTGAGGCGGGCGAGGCTTGCGGGGCGTGCCGCTCCTGCCTGAAGCTGGCCGCGGACCCGCCGGTGCATCCGGACGTGATCGTGGTGGAGCCCGACGGGCGGCTGATCAAGACCGAGCAGATGCGCCGGGTGCAGAACGAGGTGTACGCCCGCCCGACGGAGGGACGATTCAAGGTCGTCATCATCGACGGGGCCGAGCGGATGAACGCCGAATCCGGCAACCGGCTGCTCAAGGTCCTGGAGGAGCCGCCGGCCTACGCCCGCTTCGTCCTGCTGACCACCAACGCAGCGGGGGTGCTGCCGACCATCGTCTCCCGGTGCCAGATCGTGCATTTCTCGCCACTGCCGCCGGAGGAGGTCGCGGCCGTGCTGCAGGAGAAGGCCGGAATCGGCGCCGAGGAAGCCTGCCTGTTTGCGTCGCTCTCGGGCGGTTCGGTGGGGGCGGCCCTGGCGATGGCCGCCAGCCCGGAGGTGGGCCGGCGTCGGGATGAGGCATTTGACCTGCTCCTCGGCCTGGGGGAGATGGACGATGCGGCGCTTCTGGAGCAGGCCGCAGCGTGGGAGAAGGAGAAAGAACTCCTGGAGGAGCGGCTGGAGATGACCGCCCTCTGGCTGCGGGACGCGCTCCTGCTCGCCCGGGAGGCGCCGGAGCGGCTGGTCGTCAACGCAGACCGGATCGCGGACGCGCGCAGGCTGGCCCGGCGCTACGGCGGCCCCGGCCTGATGGCGATGCTGGAGAGCCTGGCTGCCGCGCGGGGAGCGCTGCTGCGCAATGCCAACACTCGGCTGGCGTTGGATGTGCTGCTGCTTGACCTCCACAGCGCTGCTCAGCCGTGAGCAGGCTTGCAGGGCGAGATCATGAACCGGTGCTGCACACGGCAGCGAGGAGGTGACGGGGTGGTCTGTGTCGTTGGCGTACGTTTCAAGCTGGCCGGGAAGGTTTACTACTTCGATCCCGGCGAGCTGCCCGTCGCCCAGGGAGATCGAGTCATCGTCGAGACGGTGCGGGGCGTGGAGTACGGGGAGGTCGTCGTCGGGCCGAAAGAGGTCCCGGACGACGAGGTGGTCCAGCCCCTGAAAAAGGTGATTCGCATTGGGAACGACCGGGACGCGCAGATCGCGGAGGTGAACAAGCGCAAGGAGAAGGATGCCTTTGCGATCGCTCTCCAGAAGATCGAGGCGCACAACCTCGATATGTACCTGGTCGACGTTGAGTAAACATTTGACGGGTCAAAGATCATCTTCTACTTTACCGCGGAGGGGCGGGTCGATTTCCGCGAGCTGGTCCGGGATCTGGCCTCAGTCTTCCGCACCCGCATCGAGATGCGCCAGATCGGCGTGCGGGATGAGGCCAAGCTGCTCGGGGGCATTGGGCCCTGCGGGCGCGTCCTCTGCTGCACCAGCTTCCTCGGCGATTTCTCGCCGGTGTCGATCCGGATGGCCAAGGATCAGAACCTCTCGCTGAATCCCTCGAAGATCTCGGGGCTCTGCGGGAGGCTGATGTGCTGCCTGCGCTACGAGCAGGAGACCTACGAGGCGGCGAAAGAGGATCCGACCCTGGCCCCCGGCTATGTGCCGCCGCCGCTGCCCGATTCCGAACCGGAGGAGCTGCCCGAGGTCGAGTGGCTGGCGGAGCCCCCGGCGCCTGTTGTGGAGGAGGCGCCGCAGCCGCGCGGAGGTGGAAACGCCCGGATCGCAGCGGCCGGCGAGGAGGAAAAGCCGGCCAGGCGGGGACGCGGCCGGAAGCGGGGCGCCAGGGCCCAGGACGGCGGTGCGACGGTCGAAGCTCCGGCTCAGGAGACCGGCAGCGCCAAGAGCGAGCGGCGGAGCAGGAGCAAGTCCGGCGAGGCCAGGCGCACGAAGCGGCAGAGCAGGCGGCAGGAGACCAGGGGCGAGCAGTCCCGTGCCGAGCAGAATCAGGGCGACCAGCACGGGGCTCAGCGCGCCCGTGATGCCCAGGATGCGGCTGCAAGGCAGGGCGAGGCCAAGACCGCGGAGCGGTCCGCGCGCAGCGGGCGCCGGCGCCGCCGGAGGCGCAGCGCGGCCGCCGCCGCCAGCGGCGCCGTCGGCGGGGCGTCAGCTGGCGGCGAGAAGCCGGCAGCCGGCGGGCAGACCGGCGGATAACCCACGGGAGGCTGACGGGACGTGGCGGGCACGCTCTTCATCGTCGGCACGCCGATCGGCAACCTGGAGGACATCACCCACCGGGCCTTGCGGATCCTCAGGTCGGTGGCCGTG
This sequence comes from Symbiobacterium turbinis, assembly GCF_055383075.1. Classification (NCBI taxonomy): domain Bacteria; kingdom Bacillati; phylum Bacillota; class Clostridia; order Eubacteriales; family Symbiobacteriaceae; genus Symbiobacterium; species Symbiobacterium turbinis. Next base: position 2,815,154 of record NZ_AP042433.1, on the reverse strand, counting down.
ATCGCGTGCGAGGACACGCGGGAGACGCGGAAACTGCTGCAGCACTTTCAGATTGACACGCCGACCACCAGCTACCACGAGCACAACAGGCGCAAGGCGGGTCCGATGCTGATCCGGCGGCTGCTGGAGGGTGAGGACGTTGCTCTTGTGAGCGACGCCGGGATGCCGGCCATCTCCGACCCGGGCGAGGAACTGGTTCGGAGCGCGGTGGAGGCGGGGATCCCCGTCGTCCCCATCCCGGGGCCCACCGCGTTCGTGACCGCTTTGGTGGCATCGGGGCTTCCGACCCGGCGCTTTGCGTTCGAGGGATTCCTGCCCCACAAGGGCCGGGAGCGCAGGCGGGCGCTGGAGCGGCTGAAGGGTGAGGAGCGAACGCTCATCTTGTACGAAGCGCCGCACCGCCTGCTGGAGACGCTCCGCGACCTGCGGGCGGCGCTCGGGGACAGGCAGATGGTGGCCGGGCGGGAGATGACGAAGATCCACGAGGAGTACGTGCGGGGCGCCATTTCAGAGGTCATCGACCACTTCACCCGCCACGCTCCGAGAGGGGAGTTCGTGCTGGTGCTGCAGGGCGCTGAGGAGGACGCCGCCGGGGGCGAAGCGCCCGATCCGGCGCTCCTTGCCCGGGAGGTAGAGGCCTTCATGGCGCAGGGGGTGGACCGGAAGGTGGCGATGAAGGAGGTCGCTCTGCGGTACGGGGTCTCCCGCAAGGCTGTCTACCAGGCGCTGCTGGATGCGAAGGAACAGGAATGAAAAAAGCACTCCGCCGCTGGCGGAGTGCTTTTGCTTGGTGCGCCCGGCATGGGCGCTGACTTGGCGGTGAGAGTCCGCTGCGGGCGAGGCAGCACGAGCCCGCTAGCCAAAGGCAAGGGTGTCCGTCGCGAGGCGGAATCTGGAGGAAGCCGGAGGCAAAGCCACGACCCGAGGAACACGAACCTCATAGGAGGCTGTGCCGCCTGGGTGAGCTGGCGAACCACAGCAAAACCCGAGGCTGCCAAAGGGCGGTGCAGTAGATGGGGCGGGTGCGGGGCGAAGGTCAGCGTCCTTACCCGGGGAGGTCTGCCGGGAACGCCAGCAACGCTGGTAACCCGGGTCGGGAGGCCCGGCTGAACCGGCAGAAGTCAGCAAAGCAGTCCTGTAATGATGTAGGACGGCGTTGAGAAAAGTAAAGGCCTCCTGATACGGTAGGGTGTGAAAGGTAATCACCACTCGTAACAGGAGGTCACGGAACGCAATGCAATTGAAGCAGCGAGCCAGGAAATTGGCCCTGGTCCGAGGTGAACCCACGGTGGTGGTCGGTATCGACATCGCCAAGCGGAAGCACTGGGCCTGGGTGGTCGACGGAGTGACCGAGGTGCCCGTGGGCAGCCCCTTCCATTTCCAGAATAGCAGGGAAGGGTTCGACCGTCTACTGGGAAAGATCGCACGAGCGAAGGAGAAGGCTGGCGCTACCCGCGTGGTGGTGGGGATGGAACCGACCGGGCACTACTGGAAGCCGCTGGCGTGGTATCTCCAGCAGGTGGGCTTCACGGTGGTCATCGTCAACCCGGCCCATGTCAAGGCGAGCAAGGAACTGGACGATAACTCGCCCACGAAGAACGACCGTAAAGACGCCTGGCTCAACGCCCAGTTGGTCCTGCAAGGCCGGTTCTCCGTGCCGTATCTGCCAGACGGGGTCTATGCAGAACTGCGGATCCTAACCCAGGCCCGGCAGCAACACCGGCGGAAGCTGAACGCCGCCCTGAACCAGCTGCAGGCGCTCCTGGACGAGTACTTCCCGGAGTACACGGAGGTGTTTGCCGACCCGCTCGGTCAGGCGTCGCTGTATGTGCTGCAGTACCGGCCGTTTCCACAGGACGTGCTGGCGGTGCCGGTGACTCAGCTGGCGGCGGAACTCCGGGCTGCCAGCAACCGGCGGGTCGGGCTCCGGCGGGCCCAGGACCTGCAGGAAGCGGCTCGGCGGTCTATAGGGGTGCCGTACGGGCTGGACGCCGCCCGGCTTCAGCTGCGGCAGATCCTCCAAGAAGTGATCTTTTGGAAGGAACGGTTGGCGGAGACGGAGGCGGCAATGGCCGAGGCGTTGGAGAAGACGGGCCTCGCCCAGTACCTGCTGAGCGTGCCTGGGGTCGGTGTGGTGACCGCTGCTGCCTTCCTAGGCGAGGTAGGCGACCTGCGCCGGTATGCGGACTGGCGGCAACTTCGCAAGCTGGCGGGCTACAACCTGACAGAGAACACGTCGGGGCAGCGGGACCGCAGCCGGACGCCCATCAGCAAGCGCGGCCGGCCTGGACTGCGCCACGTGCTGTACCAGATGGCGATGACGGCGGCCGCCAAGAACCGGGAGTTTCGAGCGCTGTACAAGCACTTCAGGACTCGCCAGCAGAACCCGCTCAAGGGCAAGCAGGCCCTGGTGGCGCTGGCGTGCAAGCTGTTGCGGGTGCTGTTCACCCTGGTCAGGAAGCAGTGTAGCTATGATCCGGCCAGGGCCTTGGGGGCCTGGCGGGCGGAGCAGTTAGGTCTCGCCGCCTGAGAGGGCGGTGTGCCGATAGATGTGCCGCTTTGGGTGGGGGAAGCCGACTATGGCTGGAAGGGCATGACCCTGCAGCAAAGTACTAGCGCCCCACCCGCCCCCATTTAGGCAGGACGAAGGACTTTGAGGGCAAGGACCCCGGGAGACATGATAGGGTGGCCGGGGGCGGAGTACGTGGGACCCGTCCAGGCGGCAGCATACAGGGCATGTCTGAAGAGTCGCACGGGGCTCTTCTCTGCCACCCCGCGTTTGTCTCGCACCAGAAGTCAGAGTCTTTCGTCCAATGGGTGTGTCTGAGCCAAGTGGCAGGACGCGAAATGGTGCGAACCAGCGAAATTGAGAGAGTTTGAGTGCATAACATCGAGATAGGCCATAGTACCGGCAGGGGGACGCCCCGACCGGGAAGGGCCGAACGTCAGGAGAGGGGTGAACCCGTTGCGTTCGAGCAGCCCGCGACAAACGCAGAAAACCCCGCACGGGGCCTGCTCGCCGGAGGTAGCGGTGAAGCCGCAAGGGACGGCGAGAGGGCGGAGTGGGCAGCCGGCACAAGGCGGAGCGTCACCCTGCGGGGAGCAAGGCAAGCTGATGGAGCAGGTGGTGGCCAGGGAGAACATGCTGGCCGCCCTGAAACGGGTGGAGCGGAACGGAGGCGCCCCAGGCGTGGACGGTGTCCCCACCGAACGGCTGCGGGACCAGATCCGCGCAGAGTGGAGCCGCATCCGTGAGGAACTGCTCCGGGGGACCTACAGACCGCAGCCAGTCCGCCGGGTCGAAATCCCGAAACCGGGCGGCGGCAAGCGGATGTTGGGTATTCCCACCGTGATGGACCGCCTGATCCAGCAGGCACTCCTGCAAGTACTGACGCCAATCTTTGACCCGACATTCTCCGAATCCAGCTACGGCTTTCGGCCGGGGCGGCGGGGTCATGACGCGGTCAGGAAGGCACGTCAGTACGTGGAGGAAGGGTACGACTGGGTGGTGGACATGGACCTGGAGAAGTTCTTCGACCGGGTCAACCACGACGTGCTGATGGCTCGCGTGGCCCGGCGGGTAACGGACAAGCGAGTGCTGCGGCTGATCCGGCGGTACTTACAGGCCGGGGCCATGCTGAACGGGGTAGTCGCGGCGACGGAGGAAGGGACGCCACAGGGCGGTCCGCTGAGCCCGCTGCTGGCGAACATCCTGCTGGATGACCTCGACAAGGAGCTGGAGCGCCGCGGGCACCACTTCGTCCGGTACGCCGATGACTGCAACATCTACGTCCGCAGCAAGCGGGCGGGAGAACGGGTCTACAGGAGCGTGCGCCACTTCCTGCAGGAGCGGTTACGGCTGAAGGTCAACGAGGAGAAGAGCGCAGTGGACCGGCCATGGAAGCGGCAGTTCCTCGGGTTTAGCTTCTACAAGCGCCGGGGAGTGCGCATCCGGCTGGCACCGAAGAGCCTGAAGCGCGTGAAGGACAAGCTTCGCACGCTGACGGACCGCAACCGCAGCGAGAGTATGGAGGACCGAATCCGACGCCTGAACGCTTACTTGCGGGGCTGGGTTGGGTACTATGCGCTCTCCGATGCCAGGTCAGCCTTTGAAAGACTCGAAGGATGGCTGAAGCGTCGGCTGCGAGCATGCGTATGGAAGCAGTGGAAGCGTGTACGCACGCGCTTTCGGGAGTTGCGCGCCCTCGGTTTGCCCGAATGGGTAGTCTGCCAACTCGCCAACAGCCGTAAAGGCCCGTGGCGGATGGCAGGTGGCCCACTACACAACGCCCTGGGCAACGCCTACTGGCGTGCCCAGGGGCTGATAAGCCTGACCGAATGCTATGAAGCTACTCGTCAATCTTGGCGAACCGCCGGATGCGGACCCGCATGTCCGGTGGTGTGAGAGGACGGGGGCTAGCCGCCCCCTCCTACTCGATCCCCGGTATTTGGTTTACCCCACTTGATGAGCACGATCAGCCATGGAGGCAAGGCAGGACTGGCAAACGTTCTTACCCTTGAAGTTTTCCACATTGGCCGCGTTGCCGCAGAAGACGCACGCCGGCTCATACTTGCGCAGGATGATCTTGTCCCCGTCGACGTAGATCTCCAGGGAGTCCTTCTCTTCAATGTTCAACGTCCGACGGAGTTCGATCGGAATGACGACCCGGCCGAGCTCGTCTACCTTCCGGACAATTCCCGTGGACTTCATCATATGGCACATTCCCTCCTTGCATCCAGGGGCTGCGAAAGCTCTATCACCGATGATAACAGTTATGGCAGAAAAAGTCAAGGCAATGCTTTAACGTTACCTGGGGCACATTCGAACGGCTGCAAGATTAAGGGCAGTCTGCCCGCTTATGACAACCATAACTGGATGGGCGTCCTAAGTCAAGGGTCAATTGGGCATTTTACCCAAGTGCGGCAAGCCTTAGCAGGAGACGGCGTTGCGATCTCTTGACAGCGTTTTCGGAGTCGCCTATACTAAGGCCATTCAAACGCGATGAAAGAGATGAGTAAGGTCTGAGGTCCCCACAGCGAGCCGGGTGTGGTGCAAGCCGGCGGCGACCGAGATGACCCGAACATGGCTCTGGAGCGGCCGGCTGAAGGTTCGTCCGAACTGCGTAGGCTGGGACGGGGGGCTCCCGTTAGCGGGCCAGGATATCGGCGCGATGCCTGTATCCGGATGAGGTTCGACGTGCGTCGAACGAAAAAGGGTGGTACCACGGGGTGCAAGCCTCGTCCCTTTCGCGGGGGACGAGGCTTCTTGTGTTTGACGGGGCAAGCTTTTGGTGAGGAGGGGTTTTCCGCATGACCAAGTTTTATATCACAACGCCCATCTACTACCCCAGCAGCAAGCTGCATATCGGCCACTCGTACACGACTGTCGCCGCTGACGCCCTGGCGCGCTATCACCGCCGGCTGGGGCACGAGACGTACTTTCTGACCGGCACCGACGAGCACGGTCAGAAGATCGAGCGGGCGGCCCTCGCGGAGGGGAAGACGCCGATCGAGTTCGTCGACGAGATCGTCGCCGGCATCAAGGAGCTGTGGGCGGCCCTGCACATCTCGTACGATGACTTCATCCGCACGACGGAGGAGCGGCACAAGAGGGTCGTGCAGAAGATCTTCAAGCAGCTGTATGACCAGGGAGACATCTACAAGGCCTCGTACGAGGGCTGGTACTGCACGCCGTGCGAGACCTTCTGGATCGAGGGCAAGCTGAAGGAGGGCAACCTCTGCCCGGACTGCGGCCGCCCCGTGGAGTGGACCAAGGAGGAGAGCTACTTCTTCCGCCTCTCCAAGTACGCTGACCGGCTGCTGCAGTATATCGAGGAAACCGACTTCATCCAGCCGGCGACGCGCAAGAACGAGATGGTCTCGTTCATCAACCAGGGGCTGGAAGATCTCTGTGTCTCGCGCAGCACCGTGCGCTGGGGGATTCCGGTGCCCATCGATGAGAAGCAGACCATCTACGTGTGGATTGACGCGCTCTCCAACTATATCTCCGCCCTGGGCTGGGGCACGGAGAACGACGAGCTGTACCAGAAGTTCTGGCCGGCCGACGTGCACCTGGTGGGCAAGGAGATCGTGCGCTTCCACACCATCATCTGGCCGTGCATCCTGATGGCCCTCGACCTGCCCCTGCCCAAGAAAGTCTTCGGCCACGGCTGGCTGCTGTTCGGCACCCAGGCCGAGAAGATGTCCAAGTCCAAGGGCAACGTGGTCGACCCGTTTGTCCTCATCGAGCGGTACGGGGTGGACGCCGTCCGCTACTACCTGCTGCGGGAGGTGCCCTTCGGCTCTGACGGCACGTACACCGAAGAGGCGTTCATCCTGCGCACGAACAACGACCTGGCCAACGACCTGGGCAACCTGCTCTCCCGCACCACGCAGATGATCAACAAGTTCAGCGGCGGCAGTGTGCCGGAGCCCGATCCGGACCATGACGACCGGGTGCTGGCCGACCTGGCCGGGCAGGTGCTCCGGGAGTTCCAGGAGGCCATGGACCGGCTGGAGCTTTCCACCGCGCTGGCGGCGCTGTGGAGGCTGGTGGACCGGGCGAACAAGTATATCGACGAACAGGCCCCGTGGGCCCTGGCGCGGGATCCCGGCAAGGCCGGCCAGCTCCGCAGCGTGCTGTACAGTCTCGCGGAGTCGCTGCGCCTGGTCGCCGTGGCGCTCACTCCGTTCCTGGTGCACACGCCCGAGCGCATCTGGGAGCAGCTTGGCCTGGAGCCCGAGCAGGTCCGGACGATCCCCTGGGAGCAGGCGGTCGCCTGGGGCGGCCTGAAGCCGGGCACCGCGATCCGCAGGGGCAGCCCGCTCTTCCCGAGGATCGAGGTACCGAAGGATGACGACCAGGCCTCCGTAAGCGAGGGCGGGAAGAAGCCTGCGGCCGCTCCAGCAGCCAAGCAGTCTGAACCGGTGGAAGGCGTGGCGCAGATCGAGTACGATGACTTCGCCGAGGTCGAGCTGAAGGTCGCGGAGATCGTGGAGGCGGAGCGGGTGCCCAAGGCGGACCGGCTGCTGCGGCTGGTGCTGGCGGTGGGCGAAGAGCGCCGTCAGATCGTCTCGGGCATCGCGCAGCACTACACGCCGGAGGAGCTGATCGGCAAGCGGATCATCCTGGTGGCCAACCTGAAGCCGAAGAAGCTGCGGGGCGTGGAGTCGCACGGCATGCTGCTGGCCGCCACCGCGGAGGACGGCAGCCTGAGCCTGGTCACCCTGGATAAGCCGGACTTCCCCACCGGGATGCGCGTGAAGTGAGTCCGAGAGTGAGCCAGACCACCTCTCCCCGGGCGCCGCGGCCGGCGCCCGGGGAGATCGACTGAAAGAGGGACGCAACATGCTGTTCAACACGCACTCGCACGTGGATACGGCCCACCAGTTCGCAGACGACCGGGACGAGGTGCTGGCGCGGGCGCAGGAGATGGGCGTGAGCCAGCTGATGGTGATCGGTTTCGAGCGGGCGCTGCTGCCGGTCACGCTGGCCTTTGCCGAGCAGCGGGACTGGGTGTGGGCCGCGGTGGGCATTCACCCGACCAGCGCACTGGAATGGGGGCCTGAGGCGGAGGCCGAGCTGCGGCAGGCGGCGCGCCATTCGCGGGTGAAGGCGCTGGGTGAGGTGGGCCTCGATTACTACTGGAAGGATCGGGCGCCCTTCGACGTGCAGCGGGATGTGTTCCGAAAGCAGATTCGCCTGGCGCGCGAGCTGGGGCTGCCGCTGGTCATTCACAACCGTGATGCGCACGAGGATGTGGTGCGCATCCTGGAGGAGGAGCGGGCGGACGAGGTCGGCGGCATCATGCACTGCTTCTCCGGCGACTGGAAGATGGCGGAGCGGTGCCTCGCGCTGAACTTCTACATTGGAATCGGCGGCACCGTCACCTATAAGAACAATCCGGTCGGCCGCGAAGTGGCGCAGCGGCTGCCGCTGGATCGCATCGTGCTGGAGACCGACGATCCCTACCTCGCACCCGTGCCGCACCGGGGCAAGCGGAACGAGCCGGGCTACGTGCGGATCGTGGCGGAGTTCCTGGCCGAGCTGCGTGGCACGACGTTGGAGGACATCGCGGCGGCCACCACGGCCAACGCGCGGCGCGCACTCGGGCTGGATGGATAGACAACCGAAAGATCGGTGTGTGTTGACTCCCCGCCCGGCAGTCGGTATACTAACATCTTGCCGGCGTCATGCCGGGCGGCGCGGGCCAACCAGCAATTGGTCGGTTGACGCCGATCGGTCTGCCTGATAGAATGACTTCTTGCCGCCGGTTGGCGGCGGGCTCGGCCGGAGCGGCCGGGCCGGAAGCGGCCGGTGGAAACGAACGGCTGGAACGAACTGGCCGGTTGACACGAAGCCGAGAGCTTGCTAAACTGATAAAGCTGTCGCCTGACGGCAGCGGCGGTCTCGAACCTTGAAAACTAGACAGTGCAGAAGAGGAAAAGCCAAGCGAGCCGAGTACTTCAATCGAGCCAATCGAACTTTTCCACGGAGAGTTTGATCCTGGCTCAGGACGAACGCTGGCGGCGTGCCTAAGACATGCAAGTCGAGCGGGGCTTTGAGGCTTCGGCTTCAAAGCCTAGCGGCGGACGGGTGAGTAACACGTGGATAACCTGCCCTTTGCTCTGGGATAACAGGCCGAAAGGCCTGCTAATACCGGATAAGCTCACGGCCCCGCATGGGGCTGGGAGAAAAGGCGCTAGAGCGATTGGCGCTGGCAGAGGAGGGGTCCGCGGCCCATTAGCTAGTTGGTGAGGTAACGGCTCACCAAGGCGACGATGGGTAGCCGGCCTGAGAGGGCGACCGGCCACACTGGGACTGAGACACGGCCCAGACTCCTACGGGAGGCAGCAGTCGGGAATTTTGCACAATGGCCGAAAGGCTGATGCAGCAACGCCGCGTGAGCGAGGAAGGCCTTCGGGTTGTAAAGCTCTGTTGCCTGCGAAGAAGGGCCCTGTCAGGAAATGGGCAGGGTTTGACGGTAGCAGGCGAGGAAGCCCCGGCTAACTACGTGCCAGCAGCCGCGGTAATACGTAGGGGGCGAGCGTTGTCCGGAATTACTGGGCGTAAAGGGCGTGTAGGCGGCCTGTTAAGTCAGGGGTGAAACTCCGGGGCTCAACCCCGGGCGTGCCTCTGAAACTGATGGGCTTGAGTGCTCTAGAGGGCAGTGGAATTCCCGGTGTAGCAGTGAAATGCGTAGAGATCGGGAGGAACACCAGTGGCGAAGGCGGCTGCCTGGGGAGTAACTGACGCTGAGGCGCGAAAGCTAGGGGAGCAAACAGGATTAGATACCCTGGTAGTCCTAGCCGTAAACGATGAGTGCTATGTGTGAGGGGTATCGACCCCCCTCGTGCAGTAGTTAACGCAATAAGCGCTCCGCCTGGGGAGTACGGCCGCAAGGCTGAAACTCAAAGGAATTGACGGGGGCCCGCACAAGCAGCGGAGCATGTGGTTTAATTCGAAGCAACGCGTAGAACCTTACCAGGGCTTGACATCCGCCGAATCCTGCAGAAATGCGGGAGTGCTCCTTCGGGAGAACGGCGAGACAGGTGGTGCATGGTTGTCGTCAGCTCGTGTCGTGAGATGTTGGGTTAAGTCCCGCAACGAGCGCAACCCCTGTCGCATGTTGCCAGCACGTAAAGGTGGGGACTCATGCGAGACTGCCGGTGACAAACCGGAGGAAGGTGGGGATGACGTCAAATCATCATGCCCCTTATGTCCTGGGCTACACACGTGCTACAATGGCCGTCACAGAGCGCCCCGAACCCGCGAGGGGGAGGCAATCGCTGAAAGGCGGTCTCAGTTCGGATCGCAGGCTGCAACTCGCCTGCGTGAAGTCGGAGTTGCTAGTAATCGCGGATCAGCATGCCGCGGTGAATGCGTTCCCGGGCCTTGTACACACCGCCCGTCACACCATGGGAGCTGGCAACACCCGAAGTCGGTGAGCTAACCCCGCAAGGGGAGGCAGCCGCCGAAGGTGGGGCTGGTGACTGGGGTGAAGTCGTAACAAGGTAGCCGTATCGGAAGGTGCGGCTGGATCACCTCCTTTCTAAGGAGCTTTCCTCCCTGAGCAGGGGGAGACTCCCAGGTCGATACTCAGCCCATCAAAACGGGCTGGGGGGAATTGGCGGCTGTTTGGCGGACCGATTCTGCACTGTTTAGTTTTGAGGGTTCGAGAAGAACCCCAGGTCGTACCTTGAAAACTGCACAGTGAACATGCGATTCTTAGCGAAATCAAGCTAGGAAGGGCACACGGTGGATGCCTTGGCGCCAGGTGCCGATGAAGGACGTGGAAAGCTGCGATAAGCCTCGGGGAGCCGCAAGCAGGCGTAGATCCGGGGATCTCCGAATGGGGCAACCCGGCTGGCGTAATGGCCAGTCACCCACAGCTGAATCCATAGGCTGTGCGGAGGGCACCGTCCGAACTGAAACATCTCAGTAGGACGAGGAAAAGAAATCAACCGAGATTCCCTCAGTAGCGGCGAGCGAACGGGGAGGAGCCTAAACCAGCGCCGAGCAATCGGCGCTGGGGTTGCGGGACGCCGAGAATGCGATGCCCGGAGTCTAGCCGAACCGGTCTGGAAAGGCCGGCCACAGAAGGTAAAAGCCCTGTAGGCGAAAGGCGAGGGGCCGCAAGGCGGATCCCAAGTACCACGGGACACGAGGAATCCCGTGGGAATCCGGGGGGACCACCCTCCAAGGCTAAATACGCCTGGCGACCGATAGTGAACCAGTACCGTGAGGGAAAGGTGAAAAGCACCGCGGGAGCGGAGTGAAAGAGACCCTGAAACCGTGTGCCTACAAGCAGTACGAGCGCCATAAGAGCGTGAGTGCGTGCCTTTTGCAGAATGAACCGGCGAGTTACGGTCACTGGCATGGTTAAGGGCCTCAGGCCCGGAGCCGAAGCGAAAGCGAGTCTGAAGAGGGCGTAGTCAGTGGCTGTAGACCCGAAACCCGGTGATCTATCCATGGCCAGGGTGAAGCGGGGGTAAGACCCCGTGGAGGCCCGAACCGATTAGCGTTGAAAAGCTACCGGATGAGCTGTGGATAGGGGTGAAAAGCCAAACGAACCGGGAGATAGCTGGTTCTCCCCGAAATAGCTTTAGGGCTAGCGTCGGCATGTGAGCTTGCTGGAGGTAGAGCACTGATTGGGCTAGGGGCCTACACCGGTTACCGAACTCAGTCAAACTCCGAATGCCAGCAAGTATGGCCGGCAGTCAGACGGCGAGCGCTAAGGTCCGTCGTCGAGAGGGAAAGAGCCCAGACCGCCAGCTAAGGTCCCCAAGTTCCTGCTAAGTGGTCAAGGATGTGGCGTTGTAGAGACAACCAGGATGTTGGCTTAGAAGCAGCCATCATTGAAAGAGTGCGTAATAGCTCACTGGTCGAATGACGCTGCGCCATAAATACTCGGGGCTAAGCAGGACACCGAAGCTGCGGGTGTGAGCGGTGAGAGGTGAGTGGTGAGCAGTGAGTGGGGTCCGGAGTTTTCAGGATCTGCGGGTGTACCAGCAGGGCTACGAACTGGCGCTGACGGTGCACCGGCTGACCCGTAGATTTCCGGCCCACGAACAGTTTGAGTTGGGACAGCAGTTGCGTCGAGCGGCCGTGTCCATCCCGGCGAACATCGCCGAGGGATTCGGTCGGCGCGATTCAGCCGCTGACTTCCGACACTTTTGCGGATTGCGTTGGGGTCTGCCAACGAGATGTACGTCCTTCTGAGTCTGGCCAGGGATCTCGGTTACGAGATCGCTGCGATGGACAAAGTCATATCCGGGTACGAACAGCTCGGGAAGCAGATCTACACGTTGATGCAAAGACTGCAGTGACCCACTACTCACTACTCACATCTCACTGCTCACGCGGTAGGGGAGCGTTCCATGCGGGCAGAAGCATGACCGGAAGGACATGTGGACTGCATGGAAGTGAGAATGCCGGTATGAGTAGCGAAAAGACAGGTGAGAATCCTGTCCACCGAAAGCCTAAGGATTCCTGAGCAAGGCTCGTCCGCTCAGGGTCAGTCGGGACCTAAGCCGAGGCCGAATGGCGTAGGCGATGGGAAACAGGTCGACATTCCTGTACCACCTACGGGTCGCTTGACCGATGCGGGGACGCAGGAGGCTAGGGGGACCCGGCCGTTGGTCGTGCCGGGGTAAGCGGGAAGCGTGGTCCGGCAGGGAAGTCCGTCGGACTAAACGTGAGCCGTGACGCCGACCGAATTGAAGTAGGGAAGCCCCTGACGCCACACTGCCGAGAAAAGCCGCTAGGGAGACCCGGGGTGCCCGTACCGCAAACCGACACAGGTAGGCGGGGAGAGAATCCTCAGGTGCGCGGGAGAACCCTCGCTAAGGAACTCGGCAAAATGCATCCGTAACTTCGGGAGAAGGATGGCCTTCCCTGGTGAGAGGAGAGACGCCTCAAAGCTGGGGGAGGTTGCAGAGGAGAGGCCCAAGCGACTGTTTACCACAAACACAGGTCAGTGCTAAGCCGGAAGGCGACGTATACTGGCTGACGCCTGCCCGGTGCTGGAAGGTTAAGGGGAGAGGTCAGGCCGCAAGGCCGAAGCTTTGAACCGAAGCCCCAGTAAACGGCGGCCGTAACTATAACGGTCCTAAGGTAGCGAAATTCCTTGTCGGGTAAGTTCCGACCCGCACGAATGGCGTAACGACTTGGGCGCTGTCTCAGCGAGGGACCCGGTGAAATTGAAATACCTGTGAAGATGCAGGTTACCTGCGATTGGACAGAAAGACCCCATGGAGCTTTACTGTAGCTTGGCATTGGACTTTGGTGGTGCGTGTACAGGATAGGTGGGAGCCTTGGAAACTGGGTCGCCAGATTCAGTGGAGGCGCCGTTGGGATACCACCCTCGCAGCATCGGAGTTCTAACACGGACCCCTGGATCGGGGTAGTGGACCGTGCCAGGTGGGCAGTTTGACTGGGGCGGTCGCCTCCCAAAAGGTAACGGAGGCGCCCAAAGGTCCGCTCAGGATGGTTGGAAATCATCCGGGGAGTGTAAAGGCAGAAGCGGGCTTGACTGCGAGACAGACAGGTCGAGCAGGGTCGAAAGACGGGCTTAGTGATCCGGCGGTACCGAGTGGAAGGGCCGTCGCTCAACGGATAAAAGCTACCCTGGGGATAACAGGCTGATCTCCCCCAAGAGTCCACATCGACGGGGAGGTTTGGCACCTCGATGTCGGCTCATCGCATCCTCGGGCTGAAGTCGGTCCGAAGGGTTCGGCTGTTCGCCGATTAAAGCGGTACGCGAGCTGGGTTCAGAACGTCGTGAGACAGTTCGGTCCCTATCCATCGCAGGCGCAGGAGATTTGACGGGATCTGCCCCTAGTACGAGAGGACCGGGGTGGACGGCCCGCTGGTGTACCAGTTGTCCCGCCAGGGGCACCGCTGGGTAGCCAAGGCCGGAACGGATAAGCGCTGAAAGCATCTAAGTGCGAAGCCGACCCGAAGATGAGATCTCCCATCCCGTGAAGGGAGTAAGGCCCCTGGAAGATGACCAGGTAGATAGGCCGGGAGTGGAAGCGGCGTAAGTCGTGGAGCAGACCGGTACTAATCGGCCGAGGGCTTGATTTCGCTGCAGCTATAGCGCATGTTCACTGTACAGTTTTGAGGGTAAGACCTCAGCGTTTTTGGGTGGCGATACCGGAGGGGATCACCCGTTCCCATACCGAACACGGAAGTTAAGCCCTCCAGGGCCGAAGGTACTCCGCAAGGGGGAGAATAGGTCGCTGCCCAAACTAGTTTGACGGAAAGCCTCCCCCGGCGATGGCAAGTCGCCGGGGGAAGGCCGACCGCATTCACCCGGGCGGTTAGCTCAGCGGGAGAGCACTTGCTTCACACGCAAGGGGTCACTGGTTCGATCCCAGTACCGCCCACCAACAACCGGCCCCATCGTCTAGAGGCCTAGGACACCGCCCTTTCACGGCGGCGGCACGGGTTCGAATCCCGTTGGGGTCACCAAAGCGCTTGGAGGAAGCGCCGCAAGGCGCTTCCGAAAGCGCACGGAGTTTCTCCAGGCGCCTGCAGGCCGGCACCGCAGGTGCCGCCGAAGGCGCTCCTCACTTCCGGTCAAATGTGCCTATAGCTCAGTGGATAGAGCGCTTGCCTCCGGAGCAAGAGGCCCCAGGTTCGAATCCTGGTAGGCACGCCAGCGCAAAGCCCGGTGATTCATCATCACCGGGCTTTGCCGTGCGTCCCGTACAGAAGTTGCCAGCGGTCCCTGGCAGGCATAGGGGTCCGCAGGGGCGAACTATTATGGCAGAACGGCAGAACAGGGGGGAGCGGGCATGCGCATGAGATCTGCACGGGGCCGCGTACTGGCCGCCGCCGCGGCGCTCGTGCTGTTGGCAGCGGCGCTGGGCATGCTGGCACGGCCCGCTCCGCAAACGGTGACGGTTCGGGGGCTGGAGCAGCCGGTCACCTTCGTCACCTTCTCTCCGAGCCTTGACGAGGCCCTGGCTGAGGCCGGAATCACCGTCGGCCCGCACGATGTCGTGGAGCCGCCGCTGGACACCCCGCTGTCGGGCGCGGACCAGGTGGACGTGACGATTCGCCGCGCCGTTCCGGTCACCTTGATCGACGGCGGCGAGCGGCGCACGGTGCATTCCGCTGCGCGCACCGTCGCGGAGCTTCTGGCTGAGCAGTCGGTCGGCCTGGGCGAGCTGGATTCGCTGTCTGTGCCGGAGTCCGCGCCGATCACTGCCGGCATGGAGGTCCGCATCGTCCGGCGGGCGGAGGAACTGGTGGTGGCCGAAGCGGAGGTTCCCTATGAGACGGTGGAGCGGCCCGACGGCAGCCTGCTGGCGGGAACCGAGGAGGTCATTCAGGCCGGCGCGCCCGGGCGGAAGCGGATCGAGCGGGTCGTGCGGTACGAGGATGGCGAGGAAGTCTCCAGCGAGGTCGTGAATGAGACGATCATCGAGGAGCCGACTCCACGGATCATCGCCTACGGCACGGGCGGCGTGGTCTCCCGCGGCGGTGAGCAGTTCCGCTATACTGAAGTCATGGAGATGGTCGCAACAGGCTACACTCCGGGACCGGAGAGTAATCCCGACGGCAATGGGTTAACCTACACGGGAATTCCGGCGGCGCGCGGCATCGTGGCTGTCGACCCGACCGTGATTCCGCTGTACACACGCCTGTATGTGGAGGGGTACGGCCCGGCCCTGGCTGCGGACACCGGCGGAGCGATCAAGGGAAGCCGCATTGATCTCTGCTTCGACACGGTGGAGGAGGCCCTGGCCTGGGGTGTGCGGCCGGTCACGGTCTATGTCTTGGGAGACTGAACACGAGCCAGGGGCCGCCCGATACGGCCTCTGGCTTCTCGCACTTTCAGTAAGGAGACGATTTAATGGACCTGGCGAACCCGGGCGTCCTGAAGCGGCTGATGGCCCAGTACGGCCTTCGTCCGCAGCACCGGCTGGGGCAGAACTTCCTGGTTGACGGCAGGGTGCTTGACGCCATCGTGGCTGCGGCCGCGCTGGAGCCGGATGACTTGGTGCTGGAGATCGGGCCTGGGTTGGGTACCTTGACGCAGCGTCTGGCCGAACGGGCGGGGCGCGTGGTCTGCATCGAGCTGGACCGCGGGCTGGTGCAGGTGCTCCGGGAGACGGTGCAGAAGGCCAGCTCCAATGTCGAGGTCATACACGGTGACGCCGGCCGGGTCGATTTACATAAACTGCTCGAGGAGAGAATGGCGCCGGGGCAGAAGGCCAAGGTGGTCGCGAACCTGCCGTACTACATCACCACGCCGCTGGTCATGCGGCTTCTTGAGGAAGAGCTGCCGCTCACGCAGGTGGTGGTGATGGTGCAGAAAGAGGTGGCCGACCGCATGGTCTCGCCTCCTGGCTCGAAGACCTATGGCGCCCTCAGCGTCGCGGTACAATATTACACGGAGCCGCGGGTTGTGCTGCGTGTCAACCGGGCCTCGTTCATGCCGCAGCCCGATGTGGACTCCGCCGTCGTGAGCATGCGGCTCAGGCCCGAACCGCCTGTGGACGCAGAGGCAACAGATTTCTTCAAGGTGGTCCGGGCTGCCTTCGGACAGCGGCGCAAGAGCCTGGTGAACGCGCTGACAACCCTGGGGATGGATAAGGCGACGGTGCAGGCCGCCCTGGAAGCGGCGGGCATTGACCCGTCCCGCCGGGGCGAGAGCCTGTCACTGGAGGAGTTCGCGGCTGTGGCGAGAAAGCTGTTTGCACCTGATGGGGGGAGCGCCTGTGGAGGATGGTAGATTCTACAGCCCGACCAGGGGACCGCTCACGTTTGACCAGTTGATCGAGGATCTGCTGGCGTTCATGGCCGACGAGCCCCACGGCTCGTACCGGCTGATCGTCGGCACGGATTCCCACACCCGCACGGACCTGTGCTTCGTGACGGCGATCATCGTTCACCGGAAGGGCAAGGGCGCGCGGTTCTACTACCGCAAGCGCCGGCAGCGCAAGATGCGCAGCCTCCGCCAGCGCATCTTCTACGAGGCTGCGCTGTCGCTTGCGGCCGCGGAGCGGCTTGCTCAGAGCCTGTCCACCTGCGGCGCGACGGGTCTGAACGTCGAGATCCACCTGGATATCGGCGAGCAGGGCGAGACCCGCGAGTTGATCCGCGATGTCGTGGGCATGATCGTGGGCAGCGGGTTCCACGCCGAGATCAAGCCCAACTCCTACGGCGCCTCCAAGGTGGCAGACCGTTACACCAAGTGAAGCCGCCCCCCTCTTGCGCACAATCGGCGCGTTCATTCACCAGAAGTACTTGACACGGGGTGCGCGGGCGAGTAAAATGATATTTTCCTTGACTCTAGGGGCCAGAGCTGCTATACTAGTCTCGTGAATGATTGCGCCAGCGGATTGACCACTGAGCGGGGAAGGTGTGGTGGCAATTGGCTTCCAGGAGCGTTCTTGTCGACATCAAGCGGGATCTCGAGGCGTACGTTGGGGAGAAGATCCGCCTGAAGGCCAATAAGGGCCGCAAGAAGATCATCGAGCGGGAAGGGGTACTTGAAGGTACATACCCCAACATCTTCACCGTCAGGCTGTGCGAAGCTGATACGGTGCGCCGGGTTAGCTACAGCTACGCGGACTTGCTGACGGAGACCGTGGAACTGGTCGTCTGCTCCTCCAGCGGCAAGGAGACCAAGTTCGAGGCGCAGTCCCGCTAAGCGGCATAGAACCGGAACCAGAGCCAGGGAGAATCCCTGGCTTTTTCGGTGTGTGGAGGGTAATCTGGATGCAGATCGAATGCCACGCAAAGGTGAACCTTACACTGGATGTGCTGGAGAGGCGGCCTGAGGACGGGTATCACTATATCCGCTCGGTCATGGTGCCGATTTCGCTGCATGACCGCCTGTTCCTGGAGGCTGCGGACGAGGGGATCTCCCTGGAGAGCCGGCCTCCCGTAACCGGCCGGCTGGAGGAGAACCTGGCCTACCGGGCCGCGGCGCTGCTCCGGGAGGCGACGGGGTGCCGGCGCGGCGCCGTCATCCGGCTGCAGAAAGCGATTCCGGTGGCCGCCGGGCTGGCGGGCGGCTCCACCGACGCCGCAGGCGTGCTGGTGGGCCTGAACCGGCTCTGGGGGACAGGGCTCTCGGACCGGGAGCTGGCGGAGTTGGCCATCCGCCTCGGATCTGATGTCCCGTTCTTCATCTGGTCCCGGTCTGCCCGGGTGGAGGGCGTCGGGGAGCGGATCACCCCGATTGCGGTGGCAGAACCGCTCTGGATGGTGCTGGCCACGCCGGATGTGGCCAAGTCCACCGGCCGGGTATACGAGTGGTTTGACCAGCTTCCGGAGGTGGCGTCCCGCCCCGACACCGGGGCGATGGAAGAGGCCCTGGCCCGGGGCGACGCAGCCCTGGTCGGCAGATTGCTGTGCAACGTGTTCGAGCAGGTGATGCTGCCCCGCCATCCGGAGATCGCCCGCCTGAAGGAAGCGATGCTGGCCGGTGGCGCATTGGGGGCCGTGATGTCGGGGGCCGGTCCGACCGTGCTGGGCCTGGTGCCGCACCGGGAGGCGGGCGAGGCGCTCCTCCGGCAGGTCCGTCCCCTGGCGAGGGGCGCGTGGCTGGTGCGCACCGTCGGCTAGTGGTTCTGCGGCGATCCGGCAGGAGTTCGGCCGCCGCGCCGAGAAGCAGACTGCTTGTTTCCGGTATATATTTCTTGGCACTGGGGAGAGATAGGGCATGGCCGTACACGTCATCGTCCTGGCCGGGGCCGCCAACGGCGGTCCGCTGCGGGAAGTCAGCCCGGCGCCCAACGAGGCGCTCGTCGAGATCAACGGCAAGCCCATGATCCAGTACGTCATCGACGCCTTGCAGGAGGCCAGGTCGATCGGGCGCATCGTGATCGTCGCACCGCCCGGCGAGGTGGAGCCGCACGTGTCCGGCCGGAACCTGGAGTTCGTGCCCAGCCGCGGCCACATCGTGGACAACGTGCTGGAGGCCGTGAAGGTGCTGCCGCCGGACGAGCGGTTCCTGGTGGTCGGCAGCGACGTTCCCCTGCTCACCGGCCAGATTGTGGACGACCTGATCGCCCTGTG
This sequence comes from Symbiobacterium turbinis, assembly GCF_055383075.1. Taxonomy (NCBI): domain Bacteria; kingdom Bacillati; phylum Bacillota; class Clostridia; order Eubacteriales; family Symbiobacteriaceae; genus Symbiobacterium; species Symbiobacterium turbinis. The sequence continues at coordinate 2,796,613 of NZ_AP042433.1, read as the reverse complement.
CGAGAAGCGGCCTGCCGACCTGTACTATCCCATCGTGGAGCGGGGGGTTTCCGAGGCGCGCTTCCCCGACGTCCGGCGTACATACGTCACCTTGCGGGAGGGCACGTTCACCGGCGGGAACCTGTTTCTGGTCAATCCCGCCATCGTGCAGCGGGTGGCGCCGAAGATCCGCGCCTTCCTGGACTACCGCAAGAGCCCGCTGAAGATGGTCAGCCTGCTGGGCTGGGGCTTTACCCTGCGTTACGTGCTGCTGCGCAACCTGAGCCTCAAGGAGTTGGAGGAGAAGGTCTCGCGCATGCTGGACATCAAAGGGGCCGTGGTGGTCTGCCCCTGGCCTGAAGTGGGCATCGACGTGGACAAACCGAGCGACCTCGCCCTCATGCAGTCGGTGCTGAAGTAGCGGGCCTGCTCAGGCAGACAGGGGGTGGCATCCATCGATCGGATGACTCGGAGCCAGCGTCTGGTGACCATCATGAAACTCCTCTCCGAGCGGCCGGGGGAGCTCCTGCCGCTGAGCTTCTTCACCGAGCGGTTCGGTGCCGCCAAATCCACCATTTCGGAGGATCTCGCCCTGGTGAAGGAGGCCCTGGAGGCCGACGGGTCCGGCCTGCTGCGCACCCATCCGGGCGCAGCCGGCGGGGTGCAGTACTGGCCGCTGCCCTCCCGGGAGGAGGAGCAGGAGACCCTTTTGGAGCTCTGCCGCCTCCTCAGCGATCCGTCGCGTATTCTGCCCGGCGGCTTCGTCTACATGACCGATCTGATCAACCACCCGATCTGGAGCGCCCGGATCGGCGGCATCATGGCCGCGCGGTTCATCGATGCGGCGCCCGACGCGGTGCTCACCGTGGAGACCAAGGGGATTCCGCTGGCCCTCATGGTGGCCCGCGCCTTAGGCCTGCCCATGGTGGTGGCCCGGCGTGAGGGCCGGGTGACGGAGGGGCCCTCGGTCACGCTCCACTACATTTCCGGCTCCACCCGCCGCATTCACACGATGACCGTCGGCCTGCGCGCCCTGCAGCGCGGCTCTCGGGTGCTGGTGGTCGACGACTTCATGAAGGCGGGCGCGACGGCCCGTGCCATGGTCGACGTGGCCGGCGAGATGGGCGCCACAGTGGTGGGCGTGGGCGTCTTTGTCGCCACGGCAGAGCCGGGGCGCAAGCAGGTGGAGCGCTACGTGTCGCTGCTCACGCTGGAGCAGGTGGACGAGGTGGCGCGCACGGTTCGTGTGGTTCCAGCCGATCGACTGTCGAAGGAGTGACCCTTGCTTGACCGTAACCATCGCAGACATTGAACGGGCACGCACCCTGCTGGAAGGACACATCAAGCGGACCCCCATTCTTCAGAGCCCCGGCATCAGCGCACAACTGGGGCTTCCGGTCTACCTGAAAGCCGAGAACCTGCAGCGCGCCGGTTCGTTTAAGGTGCGCGGGGCCCTGAACAAGATCCACTCGCTGACGGACGATGAGAAGGCCCGAGGCGTCATCGCGGCGTCAGCGGGCAATCACGCCCAGGGCGTGGCCCTGGCGGCCAGCAGTCTGGGCATCCGCTCGGTCATCTGCATGCCGGAGGGCGCCCCGATCTCAAAGCTGGAGGCAACGCAGAACTACGGCGCGCAGGTGGTCCTGCACGGCGACACCTACGACGACGCCTACCAGAAGGCGCTGGAGCTGCAGGCTGAGCACGGCTACACGTTCATGCACGGTTTCGATGACCCGTACACGATCGCCGGGCAGGGCACGGTGGCCCTGGAGATCCTGGAGGACCTGCCCGAGGTCAAGACGGTGGTGGCGCCCATCGGCGGCGGCGGCCTGATGGCGGGCGTCGCTCTGGCGGTCAAGTCCCGCCGGCCGGACGTGCGGGTCGTGGGTGTTCAGGCGTCCGGCGCCCCGGCGGTCTTCCTCAGCCAGCAGCAGGGGAAGCTGGTGGCGACCGACTCGGTGCACACCATCGCCGACGGCATCGCCATCAAGCAGCCCGGCGAGCTGTGCTGGCAGATCATTCGGGAGCACGTCGACGACATCGTGCTGGTCGAGGAGGAGGAGATCGCCCAGTCGATCCTGTACCTCCTGGAGCGCGCAAAGGTGATCGTGGAGGGCGCCGGCGCGGTGGGCATGGCCGCGCTCCTCGGCGACAAGATCGCCGACGTGGAGGGGCCCGTCTGTGTCGTGCTGTCGGGCGGGAACATCGATGTCAACATCATCTCCCGCATCATCGAGCGCGGACTCGTGAAGGCGGGACGGTACATCCGGCTCTCCACCTTCGTGCCTGACCGGCCCGGCGGGCTGCAGCAGCTGCTCGCCACCGTGGCGCAGGCCGGCGCCAACGTGATTGATGTGCACCACGAGCGCTGGCTCAGCAAGGTTTCCATCGGCGAGGTGGAGATCAACCTGTCCCTGGAGACGCGCAACGCCCGCCATGTAGATGAGATTCTCGCCGTCTTGAAGGCGAGAGGTTACCGCGTTTGGATCATCCCGCCGTATCGTCCGAGCGAGTGGTAGGAGGTGTGAGTGATGGCGCATCGGCCGGCCTGGTGGTTCCGGAACGTGGCGGCCGCCGGACTCGTGGTCGCGGTGGCCATGGTCCCGGTCGTCGTGGCGCTGCTGAGCGGCAGCCTGCCGCTCTGGCTCCACATCCCGCTGATTGGGCTGGCCCTCACGTTGCTGGCGCTGGGGTCCGCCGCAGCGGGGGTTGCTGCCGTCGAGTTCCGGCATCGGCGGCAGCCCGTGAAGAGTGGGGAGTAGCCGGGCGTCGTGCCGGACAGGGGAGATGATGAAGGAGGGAGGCTTCGGCCTCCCTCCTTCGCGTATGTTCGCCTGAACGGGAACGGGCAGCCGAGTCTGCGAACATTTGCACGGTATTTTCCGCTCCGCCTGGGAGGAATAACCTGGGAAAACAGAGAACTACTTCCACACAGACTCGGTAGGGAGGTACTGAAGCATGAGGATCACGAACGTCCGGATCAACCAGCTCGTGGGGGAAGGCAAGGTCAAGGCCCTGGTGACGGTCGTCTTTGACGGGGTGCTGACGGTGACGGACTTGAAAGTGGTGGAGGGGTCGAAGGGGCTCTTCGTCTCCATGCCCAGCCGGAAGAACAAGGACGGGGCGTGGCGCGACATCGTCTACCCCTGCACCGCGGAGATGCGGCAGGCGATTCAGAGCGCGGTGCTCGGCGCTTACGACGCCATGGCGAAGAGCGAGGTGGCGGCGCCGGAGGGCCTGGACGGAGAGGTGGAGATCGCCGCGGACCCGGCGCCGGTCGGGCAGCCGAACGGCGTGCAGCCGCTGGGTGGGCACCCGCCGGTCGGACAGCCGATCCCCGGACAGCCGAGGAGCCCGCAGTTGCCTGCCTGGCAGCCGCCCGCGCTGCAGAGCGGCAGTGAAGAGCCTGAACTGCCGTGGGAGTCGTGCGACGAGGGCGCCATGGCGTCGCAGGAAGACGCCGGGGACCGGGAACTGGTCGCCGTGGGGGGCGAGGCGCTGCGTGAGGGTTAGGCCAGGGGCCTGATCGGGCCCGGCACAGGGGGATGTGCCGGGCCATTTTTCCTTGTTTCGTCTGTCGCCTGTGGTATAATGGCTGCGGATTGAACCGGGGGGAGGGATCCCATGTCGGACATCACCGCCATCTTGCTCGCTGCAGGCCACGGAACCCGGATGAAATCGGATCTTATCAAGGTGATGCACCCGATCGCAGGCAAGCCCATGATTGGCCACATTGTGGACAACATGCGGCGGGCCGGGCTGGACGACATCGTGGTCGTCGTCGGATACCAGCAGGAGCGGATCCGTGCCTACCTGGGAGATCGCGTGCGGTACGCCGTGCAGTCTGAGCAACTGGGAACGGGCCATGCCGTTCTGCAGGCGGCCGACCTGATCGACGAGACCGAGGGCGGCCACGTGCTGGTGATGTACGGCGACAACCCGTTCATCGGCCCAGAGCTGATTCAGAAGCTGATCCGGGCGCACGCTGAGGTCGACGCGGCCGTCACGCTGCTGACGGCCGAGGTCGCTGACCCCGGATCTCTGGGCCGGATTCTGCGCGACCCGGAAACGGGCGCTTTTCTGGGCAGTGTCGAATTCAAGGACGCGACGCCGGAGCAGCGGCGCATCCGGGAGATCTGGCCTGGCGTCGCGCTGTTCCGCCGGAAGGGCTTCACGGCCCTCCTGCGCCGGCTCGACCGGAACAACGCGCAGCGCGAGTATTACCTCCCCCAGGCGTGGGAGATCCTGCTGCGGGAGGGGGAGAAGGTGCAGGCCCTGCTGGCCGCTTCCGAGGAGGAGGCGCTGGCGCCCAACGACCGGGTGGAGCTGGCCCGGGCCGAGGCAAGGCTGCGCAGGCTGATCAACGAGCGTCACATGCGCAACGGGGTCACCATCATCAACCCCGACGCGACCTACATCGACGAGGACGTGGAGATCGGGCGCGACACGGTGATCTGGCCCTTCACCTTCATCCACGGCAAGACCGTGATCGGCCCCAACTGCAAGATCGGGCCGATGACCACCATCGTCTCCTCGACGGTGGAGGCGGGCTCGACGGTGGAGCAGTCGGTCGTCGAGGAGTCCTACGTGGGCCCCGGCTGCCGCATCGGCCCCATGGCTCACCTGCGCCCCGGCTGCGAGCTCGAGGGCGAAGCGGAGATCGGCAACTACGCCGAGTTGAAGAAGGCGAAGGTGGGCCGTGGCGTGAAGTGCCACCACCACGCCTATCTGGGAGATGCCGCCATCGGCGCCGGAGCCAACATCGGCGCCGGCACGATCACCGCAAACTACAACGGCGTTGAGAAGTTCAGGACTGAGATCGGCAGCGGCGCCTTCATCGGCACGAACGTCAACCTCATCGCCCCGATCACTGTTGGAGATGGCGCGCTGATCGCTGCGGGCTCCACGGTGGGCCCGAGAACCGAGATCCCGGCCGATGCGCTGGTGGTGGAACGGGCGCAGGCGGTCATCAAGGAAGGCCGCGCCGCCAGCCTGAAGGAGGCCTGGCGGCAGCGCAAGAAGAAGAGGGAGGGCGTTTAGCCGTGGTATCGTACCGTGACCGTAAGCTCAAGATTTTCTCCGGAAACGCAAACCTCCCACTGGCCAGGGCGATTGCGGAACACATGGGGATCAGCCTCGGCAACATGAACGTCGGCCGCTTCTCCAACGGCGAGATCCGGGTAGACATCAACGAGTCGGTGCGGGGAACGGACTGCTTCGTCATCCAATCCGGGGTCCATCCCGTGAACGAGAACGTGATGGAGCTGCTCGTCATCGGCGATGCCCTCCGGCGGGCCAGCGCCCGCCGGATCACCGCGGTGGTGCCCCACTTCCCCTACGCCAGGCAGGACCGCAAGGCCAGGGGGCGTGAGCCCATCACGGCCAAGCTGATGGCGAACCTGATCACCATGGCGGGCTTCCGCCGCCTTCTCACCATCGACCTGCACGCCGCGCAGATCCAGGGCTTCTTCGACACGCCGGTGGACCACCTGCACGCCGGCCCGCTTATTGCGAACTACTTCCGGAACAAGGGCCTGAAGAACGCCGTGGTGGTCTCGCCCGACACCGGCGGGGTGCCCCGGGCCCGGGACCTGGCCGAGCGGCTGGGCGTCGGGCTGGCGATCATCGACAAGCGGCGGCCGGAGCCCAACGTCTCCGAAGTGATGAACATCATCGGTAACGTCGAGGGCAAGGCGGCCATCATGGTGGACGACCTGATCGACACGGCCGGCACCATCGTCAGCGGTGCGCAGGCGCTGCTGGAGCGCGGGGCCACCGAGGTCTATGCCGCCTGCACGCACCCCGTGTTCAGCGGCCCGGCCTACGAACGGCTGGCGGCCAGCCCCTTCAAGGAGATCGTGGTCACCGACACGATCCCGGTGGACACTGAAAAGCTTGGGGACAAGATTCGGGTGGTCTCCGTGGCGCCGCTCCTGGGGAAGGCCATCATCCGCATTCACGAAGACCTCTCCGTATCCAAGATCTTCGAAGAAGAGCCCCGGCTGTAGCGATTGGCCCGCCACGGCATCCCGGTTCACTCCGGGGTGCCGTTCCCTTATGGTCCGCGGTTTTCCGCGGACGGGGACTGTGGTAAAGTAAACCGTATCGACCCCCGTGTAAGGAGACAGGGAGCATGGCAAAGCTCATCGTCGGCCTCGGCAACCCGGGCGCCCGGTATGCCGCCACCCGGCACAACATCGGCTGGATGCTGCTGGACGCGTTCGCCCGCAAGCACGGGGTGGCTGTGGAGCAGCGCGGCTTTCAGGGGCTGTACGGCGAGCTGCGCTGGGGACCGGAGGCCGAAAAGGTACTTCTGCTGAAACCGCTCACCTATATGAACCTCAGCGGACGGTCGGTGGCCCAGGCCGCCCGCTTCTATCGCGTTAATCCTGCCGACATCCTGGTCCTCTTTGACGACCTGGACCTGGAGGTGGGGCGGCTTCGCCTGCGGGCCAAGGGCAGCGCGGGCGGGCACAACGGCGTGAAGTCCGTCATCGCGGAGCTGGGCACGACGGAGTTTCCCCGCCTGAAGATCGGGATCGGACGCCCGGCGCCGGGCTGGGAGGTCACCGACTGGGTGCTGGCGCCGTTCGGCGCCGAGGATGCCGCGGCGGTGGCCGCCGTGCTGCCGCGGGCGGTCGAGGCGGTGGAGTGCTTCCTCACCGACGGCATTCTGGCGGCGATGAACCGTTATAATGCATAGCGAGAGAGGGATTCGCGTTGGATGTGGCTGCGTCGGTCAAGCGGGGAACGCGGGCAGGCCTCCTGGTGCTGTGGGAACTGGCCAAGGTGATCGTGCCGGCCGTCATGCTCATCCACGTGCTGGAGAAAAGCGGCTGGCTGGGCCGCATTTCCGACTGGCTGGAGCCGGTGATGGGGATCTTCGGGCTGTCGGGTGAGGCGGCCCTGGCCCTGGTTTCGGCCAACCTTTCCACCATTTACGCCGGTCTGGGCGTTGCGGTGGCCCTCGGGCTGCCCGCCCGGGAGACGACGATACTGGCTGCGATGATGATGATCAACCACTCGGCCATTTCGGAGACCGCCCTGGTGGCCAAGGCCGGGGCCCGGGCCGGGTGGGTGCTGCTCACCCGCACCGTCACCATGGCGGTTGTGGCATTGCTGCTCAACTGGCTGCTGCCTGGGGGTGGTGCGGCATGATGTGGCTGACGTGGCTGTGGGAAGGGCTGCTCTCCGGAGTGTTGGAAGTTGCCCGGCTCTGGTGGCTGGTTCTGCTGTTCATCGGCATCCAGTTCCTGAAGGACGGGGGCTGGCTGACGCGGGCATCGCGCTACATGGCGCCTGTGCTCCGCCCGCTGCGGCTCCCCGGGGAAGCGGGACTGCCCATCGCCGCCGGGCTCGGCATCGGCCTCACCTACGGCGCCGGCATCCTGATTCAGACGGCGCGGGAGGGGCGGCTCAGCCGGGATGAACTGACCGTCATGTGCATCTTCCTGGGCATCTGCCACGCCATCTTTGAGGAGACGGTGCTGTTCGCCGCGGTGGGGGCCAACGGTCTCCTGCTCCTGGCCATTCGCTTTGCCACGGCGGCCGTGGCCGGCTGGCTGGCGGCGCGGGCCTGGCTGCAGCCCGCCGCTGTGGCGGCGCAGATGCAGAGCGATGCCCGAATCCGCTAGGCGCATAGGCTGCTGTGCCGAAGGTCAGACTTCCGCGCAGCGACCCGGGCTGTAGCCCCGCATGCGGGGTTAGAGCCCTTACTCGCCGTGCCCCGCGTCTGGGGAAGGCCGCCGGCGGCTCCGTCGGCGGCGGGCGGCCATTTTACGGGAGGTTTCCCTATGTCCAGTGAGACGCTGCTTCAGGTTCTTCAGGCCTCGCCGGAGTTCAGTTCGCTGTACGAAGGGCTCAGGCGGGGCTTTGCTGAGCAGATGGTGTACGGAGTGGCCGGCTCCATGAAGAGCGCGTTCCTCGCCGCGCTCCGGGAGCGCACGGGCCGGCCCGCCCTTGTGATCACCGCCACGATTCAGCAGGCGGAGCGGTTCCGCGAGGACCTGGAAACCTGGCTGCCGGATCAGGACGTGGTGCTCTTCCCCCCGATGGAGTACCTGCCCTTCGAGGTGATGGCGCACTCACCCGAGGTGGTGAGCCAGCGGCTGGCGGTGCTGGAGCGGCTGGCGCGGGGCGAGAGCCTGATCGTGGTGGCGCCTGCTGCGGCGCTCTACCGGAGCCTTACGCCGCATGCGGTCTTTCAGCAGTCGCTGCTCACGCTGGAGCCCGGGTCGATGATCGGGCGGGATGCGCTGGTGGCCCGCCTGGTGCGGCAGGGGTACGAGCGGGTGGACATGGTGGAGTCCAAGGGGCACGTCGCGGTGCGGGGCGAGATCGTCGACCTCTTCCCTCTGGCGGGCGAGTACCCCCTGCGGGTGGCCTTCTGGGGCGACGAGATCGACGAGATCCGGCGCTTCGACCCGGCGACCCAGCGCACGGTGGAGCGGGTGGACTCGGTCTCGGTGGGGCCGGCCCGGGAGTTCATCCTGCCGGAGGGCGGGATCGAGCGGGCCATCGAGCGGATCAGGAAGGACCTGACCGAGACCGTGGCCCGGCTTCGGCGCATTCAGGAGCGGGAGGCGGCCTCCCGGGCGGCCGAGGCGGAGGCGGAGGCCGATCAGGGCCAGAAGGCCGGCGGCAGGCGGAAGCGCAAGGCTGCGCCCAAGCTGCCCTTGGATGCGGTGGACGCCGCGCAGAAGCTGGAGGACCGCGTGGAGGGCCACCTGGCCAAGCTTCAGGAGGAGATCTACTTCCCCGGGCTGGAGCAATACGCCAACTTCTTCTACGACAAGCTGGAGACGCTCATCGACTACTTTCCCGAGCGGCCGCTGATCCTCATCGATGAGCCGGCGCGGATTCGGGACGCCAGCATGGAGGTGGCCGGCCGCGAGGCGGATCGGCAGGCGTCGATGATGGAGCGCGGCCATCTGCTGCCGGGCCAGCTGGGGCTCTACCTGGGCTACCAGGAGCTCTTCCAGCGGTGCCGCCAGGGCAGCGCGATCTACTTCAGCGCCCTGGGGCGGGGTCTCCCCGGCATCCGGCCCGCCAACGAGGTGGGGCTCTCGGCCACGGCGGTGCAGGAGTTCCACGGGCAGTGGCCGCTCTTCGAGGAGGAGCTGAAGCGCTGGAAGAAGCAGGGCTTCCGCATTGTGATCCTGGTGGGCACGGAGGAGCGGCAGCGGCGCATCCGGGAGCTGCTGCAGGAGGCCGACGTGGAGAGCGGCGCGGGCGGGCCCGGCAGCCAGGTCGCCGTGCCGCTCCCCGGCGCCGTCTGGGTCGGCGTGGGGAGCGTGGAGGGTGGCTTCCAGTGGCCCGGGCAGCGGCTGGTGGTCGTCACCGACCGGGAGATTCAGGGGCGCCAGCGGCGCCGGCGCCGCCGGGCGGGCGTCCACGGGACGGCGGGGGCCTCCGGGCGGCAGGCCGCGCGCATCGCCAGCTACCAGGACCTGCAGGTGGGCGACTACGTGGTGCACGCCACCCACGGGATCGGCCGGTACCTTGGCGTCCGCTCCGAGACGATTCTGGGCTCGACCCGGGACTACCTGGTCATCCAGTACGAGGGCTCGGACCGTCTGAAGATCCCCACCGAGCAGGTGGACCAGATCCAGAAGTACATCGGCGCGGAGGGGCACGAGCCGCGGATCAACCGGCTGGGCGGCGGCGAGTGGGCCAAGGTGAAGAGCCGGGTCAAGGAGTCGATCCGGGAGATGGCCGCGGAGCTGCTCAGGCTGGCGGCCCTCAGGGAGACGCTGCCGGGCACGGCCTTCCCGCCCGACACCGTGTGGCAGCGGGAGTTTGAGGACGCCTTCCCCTACGAGGAGACCCCGGACCAGCTCACCGCCATCGCGGAGATCAAGGCGGACATGGAGAAGCCGCGGCCCATGGACCGGCTGCTCCTGGGCGACGTGGGCTACGGCAAGACCGAGGTGGCGCTGCGGGCGGCGTTCAAGGCGGCGACCGCCGGCAAGCAGGTGGCCTTCCTGGTTCCCACCACGATCCTGGCGCAGCAGCACTACGCCACCTGCAAGAGCCGGATGGAGGGCTTCCCCATCAACGTGGCGGTGCTCAACCGCTTCAAGAGCCCGAGGGAGCAGGCCGAGATCATCAAAGGGCTGGCCGATGGGCGCATCGACGTGGTCATCGGAACGCACCGGCTGCTCTCGGACGACGTGAAGTTCAAGGACCTGGGGCTGCTCATCGTGGACGAGGAGCAGCGCTTCGGCGTGGCGCACAAGGAGAAGATCAAGCAGCTCCGGGCCAACGTCGACGTGCTGACGCTTTCGGCGACGCCGATTCCCCGCACCCTGCACATGGCGATGGTGGGGATGCGGGACATGTCGGTGATCACCACGCCGCCGGAGGACCGGTATCCGGTGGAGACGTTCGTCGCGGAGTATGACGAGGCGCTGATCCAGGATGCGATCGGGCGGGAGCTTTCCCGTGGCGGGCAGGTCTTCTTCGTGCACAACCGCATCCAGACCCTGGACAAGGTGGCTGCCCGCCTGCACCAACTGGTGCCTGAGGCGCGGATTGCGGTCGCACACGGGCAGATGCCGGAGGACCGGCTGGAGCAGATCCTGCTGGACTTCATGGACGGCGAGTACGACGTGCTGGTGGCCACCACCATCATCGAGAACGGGATCGATATTCCGCAGGTGAACACCATTATTGTCGATGATGCCGACCATATGGGGCTGAGCCAGCTGTACCAGCTCCGCGGGCGCGTGGGCCGCTCCAACCGGCTGGCGTACGCCTACTTCCTGTACAAGCGTGACAAGGTCCTCACCGAGGCCTCGGAGAAGCGGCTGCGGGCCATCAAGGACTTCACGGAGCTGGGCTCCGGGTTCAAGATCGCCATGCGCGACCTGGAGATCCGCGGCGCCGGCAACATCCTGGGGCCGGAGCAGCACGGGTTCATCATCAGCGTGGGGTTCGACCTCTACACCCAGCTCCTGGAGGAGGCGGTGCGGGAGCTGAAGGGCGAGCCGGCCCCCGAGCCGGAGGTGCAGGCGAACATCGAACTGCAGGTGGACGCCTTCATCTCGGACCAATACGTGCCCGACGCCCGGCAGAAGATCGACGCCTACAAGCGGATTATCGCCATCCGTTCGCTGGGCGACGTGGAGGACGTGGCCGACGAGTTGGTCGACCGGTTCGGGTCGCTGCCCGACCCGGTGAAGAACCTGCTGGACATCGCGCGGCTGAGGGTGCACTGCAACCGGCTCGGCATCACGTCGATCGCGCAGATGCGGGACCGGGTGACGGTGAAGTTCCTGCCGTCGGCGGCGCGGCAGTTTCCCTTCGACAGGCTGGTGTTCCTCAACCGCAGGGGGGAGTTCCGTGGCCGCATCGAGGCGCCGCGCAGCCTGAAGGCCACGAGCTTCGGGGTGAAGGTGCACGGCCTGGACGCCCGGTCGATGCTGCGCATGCTGCTGCTCCTCATGGAGCAGCTCCGCGAGGAGATGGCGCCGACGGCGGCGCGCGGATAGGGCGTTACGAGTGCGGCACCCGTCAGCAGCCGGCGGGTGCCGCTATTGCCTGCGCAGGAGATGCCTGTGATTCCACATCCTGCATATACTGTCACCGGAACGCCCCGTGGGGCGGGGCTGCCAAAATGTGAATAGGGGCTGGAAGGGGTGCCGTATACTATCGGCAGTCGAGCCGAAGTCGCTGCCTACAGAGGAGGGTTGTACTTGAAGGCCACAGGCATAGTCAGACGCATCGATGACCTGGGCCGGGTTGTCATCCCCAAAGAGATCCGTAGAACCCTTCGGATCCGGGAAGGCGACCCCCTGGAGATCTTTGTCGATCGCGATGGCGAAGTGATCCTCAAGAAGTACTCGCCGATCGGGGAGCTGGGGGAGTTCGCCAAGGAGTACGCCGACTCTCTCTACGAGGCTATCGGGCATACTGCACTGATTGCCGACCGGGACACGATTATCGCCGTAGCCGGAGCGCCCAAGAAGGAGTTCCTCAACAAGCCCATCGGTTCGATTGTGGAACGATCCATGGAGGAGCGCCGCTCGATCGTTGTGACCCGGGCAGGTGAGGGCAAGCAGCGGGGATCGATCATCGGCGATGATGAGGACGAGAACCGCATCCCTGTGTACGTAGTTGCCCCCATCGTGGCCGGGGGCGACCCCATCGGCGCCGTGATCATCTGCTCACGGGAGGCCGATGCCACCATGACCGACACGGAGATCAAGCTTGCGGAAACCGCCGCCGGTTTTCTCGCTAAACAGATGGAGCAATAGCAGGGAAACCCGCCGTTCAGGAGCAGCTGGCCTGCTCCTGAACGTCTTTGTCTGTGCCGGGGGGCGCTGCCCTTTACGGCAGGGTTCTGGTGAGATACCATAGGAAAGATTAAGCGGTCTCACTGGAACCGACGACAGGGGGGCAAGCATGCAGGCGCGCAAAGGCGAATCGTTTCTGCACGGGGCGTTCGTTCTCACCCTGGCCACCCTGATCACCCGGCTCCTGGGACTGCTGTACAAGCCGCTGGTCGCCCGCATCTTCGCTCCGTTTGACGGGCGCGGCGGGGCGGTGGGACTCGGCCTGACGCAGGTGCCGGTCACCACCTACCAGATCGTCCTTTCGTTCACCTCCGTCGGCCTGAACGTGGGCATTGCCAGACTGGTAGCCGAGCGGATGGCTCTGGGCGATGCGCACGGCGCCCGGCGGGTGTTCCGCTCGGCCCTGGCCTTGATGGCCGGCCTGGGGCTGGCGGGCGCGGCCGCCTTCTTCTTGGGGGCGCCGTGGATCGCCCGGGCGATCTCACCGGAGGTGCTGGAGGCCGCCCCCGGCTTCCGGGCGATGGCCCCGGCCCTCTTCATCACGTCGGTCCTGGCCGCCTACCGGGGGCTCTTCCAGGGTTTTCAGCAGATGACCCCCACCGCCGTGTCGCAGATCGTCGAGCAGGTGGTGCGCGTGGGCGCCGGCGCGGCGCTCACCTGGGCACTGGTGCGGGTCTCCGTGCCCATGGGGGCGGCGGGGTTCAACCTGGGGGATGTGTTCGGCGCCGCTGCGGCCCTGGTGTACATGCTGATCCTGTCCGCGCGCAGGGGCCCGGCGCTCTGGCACGCGGAGCAGGCGGCCGCGGAGGGGCCGGGGACGCTGTCCGGCCCCGCACTGGACGCTGCCCGGGCGCCCGGTGCGGCCAGGAGGGACCGGCTGCCCCGGGGCCTCAGGCTGTACGGCCGCATCTTCGCGGTGGCGGCGCCGATCACCATCGTCGGGGCGGTCGTGCCGCTCATGATGATGGCCGACGCACTGTTCGTCTTCCGCGCTCTTTCCGCCGCGGGCGTCACCGGGATCGACGCCCAGGAGCAGTACGGGCTGCTCACCAACGTCTTCATGATCGCCAACCTGCCGGCCATCATCTCGACGGCCGTCTACACCGCTGTTCTGCCTGCCCTGGCCAGCGCCTCTGCCCTCGGCCGGCTCGCCGACGCCCGCCGGAAGGCCCGGCAGGCGTACCGCATCACCTTCCTCCTGGGCATCCCTGCGCAGGCGGGCATCTGGGCCCTGGCGACGGGCATCTACCGGCTGATCTACGGCGCGCCCACGGGCGGCCCGGCGCTGGAAGCCATGGCCTGGGCCGTCTTCCCGATCATGCTGCAGCAGACCACCTCGGGCGTGCTGCAGGGCATGGGGCGCATCGGTCTGCCGGTGCGGAACTTTGTGCTGGGGGCCGGGGTCAAAATTGCGCTGACTGCGTTGTGGACAGGCCCTCACGGCATCGCCGGGGCCGCCTGGGCCACGGCCGTCGGCTTCGGCGCGGCGGCGGCCCTGAACCTGGTGGATGTGGAGCGGCACCTGGGGCGGACGCTCCAGACCCGCAGCATGCTCTGGAAGCCGCTGGGGGCCAGCCTGGCCATGGTCGGCTTGCTGCGGCTCATGCAACCGTACGTGCCGCCGGGAAACCCGGGCCTTCTCCTGGCCATTGCCGCAGGGGCGGCGGTATACGGGCTGACGCTGCTCCTGGTGGGTGGTGTGCACCGCCGGGATGTGGCCGCGATTCCCCGGTTCGGGCCGCGGCTCGTGGCTATCCTCGGCCGCACCCGGCTCCTGCGATAGGGGGTTATTCGTTGCAGCAGACCAGATCGGAGGGATTTGTGCGAGGCGCCCTGCTGATCACGGCAGGATCCCTCATCTCCCGCATACTCGGCGTCTTCTACCGCCCCGTCGCCCAGATACCCCTGGGTGAGGACGGGCTCGCCATGGTGTCGCCGCCGAACGCGCCCTACATGCTCATCCTGGCCATCTCATCCACCGGGCTGAACGTCGCCGTCTCCCGCCTGGTCTCGCAGCGGCTGGCGGTGGGCGATCTGCGCGGGGCGAGGCGGGTGGTGCGCCTCTCCAGCACCGTGCTCGGCATCGGCGGGGTGATCTTCAGCCTGCTCTTCGCCTTCGCGGCGCCGTGGATGGCGCGGGTGCAGGGCTTTCCTGAGGCCACGCCCGGCTTCCTGGCGCTGGCCCCGGCGATCCTGATGGTCACCCTGGAGGTCTCGCTGCGGGGGCTCTACCAGGGCATGCAGCAGATGCGGCCCGCCGCGATGACGATGGTGATCGAGCAACTGGGGCGCGTCATCATCGGCCTCGCCGGCGTTTTCCTGCTCACCCCCATCGCGCTGAACCTGGGGGCGGCCGCCTTCAACGCGGGCAACACCGTCGGCGTGTTTCTCGGGCTGGTCTACGTGGTCTACATCTACATGCGTGATCGGCCCATGAAGAACTGGACGACGGTGGCCCCGGGGGTGGAGTCGTGGGAGAAGCTGAGCACCTGGCAGCTGATGCGCGAGATCCTCGCCATCGCCATGCCGCTCTCCTTCCTGGGCGCCGTGCTGCCGCTGACCCAGCTCGCGGACACGGCCCTCATCACCAACCGGCTCATCGACGCCGGCACCGATGTCGCGGAGGCGAAGCGGGCCCTCAGCTACATCACCAACGCGACGCAGCTCCGGGACCTGCCCATCATCTTCGCCCAGGCCCTGTATGTTTCGCTGATTCCGGCCATCAGCGAGTCGATGGCCCTTGGGCGGGTGGAGCAGGCCCGGCACCGCTCGGCCGCCGCGATGCGGCTGACCTGGCTGATCGGCCTTCCGGCCACCATCGGTCTGGTGGCGGCAGGCCGCGACGCCTACGGCGTGCTCTTCACCGGCCCTGGCCACTACGTGATGGCGCCGCTGGGCTGGTCGACGATTTTCCTCATGCTGCAGCAGACGTCGTCGGGCATCCTACAAGGGCTGGGCCTGATCTGGCTCTCGGTTTGGAACCAGCTTCTGGGCGTGCTGGTCAAGATCGTGCTGACCTGGTGGTGGACCGGGGTGCCGGCCCTGGGCGCCAAGGGGGCGGCCTGGGCGACCACCGTGGGCTTCTTCCTGTCGGCGGGACTGAACCTCCTGGCGCTGCGCCGCCGGTTCGGCCTGGGGCTCGGGGTCCGGGCGAACATCCTCCGCCCGCTGACCGCCTCGGCCCTGATGGCCGTCGCGCTGGTGTGGGTCAGCCCGCTGCTGCGCTCTGCCATCGGGTGGGCGCGCCTCTCGGGGCTCGCGGTCATCTCCGTCGGCGTGCTGGTCTATGGCCTCGCCCTGCTGGCCCTGGGCGGGATTCGGCGGGCCGACCTGGAGCTGGTGCCGGGCATGTCGCCCGCGATGGTGGACCGGCTTACACGATTGCGGCTGCTGCGCGACACATAAGGGGGACCACGGCTATGGACGACCTGCTGCGCATGTTTCAGATCGATCTCGCGGAGGGGCTGGAGGTGCGCTCAGCCGGACGGCTGCAGGACTGGGCCGGGCCCACGGGCCTGCCCCTGGTGATCCGCGACATCCCGCCTGACGGCCTGGGCGCCGTGCAGCGCGCGCTGCGCCGGCATTTCCCCCCTTCGCACCCGGTGAAGGTGCATGCCCAGGGGCGCGTGCACCAGATTGCCCTGGATGGTTTGACAGGGCAGAAGTGGGGAGAATACCGGATAGACCTGTTCCTGCCTCCTCTGGCGCAGGCTTCGCCGGGGCGGTGGCCGCTGGACCCGCTGGTGGACGTGATGGCGCGGCTGCGCGCGCCGGATGGCTGCCCCTGGGACCGGGAGCAGACCCATGAGTCGCTCCGGCGCTATATGCTGGAAGAGGCCTACGAGGCGGTGGAGGCCATCGACGAAGGCGACCCCGGCCACCTGTGCGAGGAACTGGGCGACGTGCTCCTTCAGGTGGTCTTCCATGCGCAGATCGCCCGGGAGGCGGGCCGCTTCGACATGCGGGACGTGATCGCGGGCATCACCGAGAAGCTGATCCGCCGCCACCCGCACGTGTTCGGCGATGCGGCGGCGGAGACGGCGGAGGAGGTCACCCGCCGGTGGGACGCCATCAAACAGGCCGAGCGCGGCGGGCAGCGGGCTGAATCCGTGGTCAGCGGGGTGTCCCGGGCCCTGCCGGCGCTCTCCCGGGCCTGCGAACTGCAGAAGCGGGCCGCCGCAGTCGGCTTCGACTGGGACGACGCCCGGGGGCCCGCGGAGAAGGTGCGGGAGGAACTGGACGAGGTGCTGGCGGCCGGACCGGACGACCGGGAGTCTGAGGTGGGCGACCTGCTGTTTGCGGCGGTCAATCTGGCCCGGAAGCTGAAGGTCGACCCAGAGGTGGCCCTTACCCGGGCGAACGCCAAGTTTGAGAAGCGCTTCCGGTATGTGGAAGAACGGCTCGCCGCGAAGGGGCTGCATCCCGCCGACGTAGGCCTTTCGGAGATGGATGCGCTGTGGGAAGAAGGCAAACGGGTCGAACTTCGGAAAAAATATAGGGGAAAACAACGACACTCGTAAAGGAAATGGAAGGAGTTCCGCAAACCTGCGCCGAATACGGCTCAGCGGGAATCATACCCAATTCTGACCTCGAAAGGGGAGACCGATTCTTGAACAAGCAGGATCTGGTCGCAAGTGTTGCCGAAAAGTCCGGTCTGACCAAGAAGGATGCGGAGAAGGCGCTGAATGCGGTTGTGGAGTCCATCAAGGAGGCCCTGAAGAAGGGAGACAAGGTCTCGCTCGTCGGCTTCGGCACGTTTGAGGTTCGCAACCGGGCTGCCCGTTCGGGTCGCAACCCCCAGACCGGTGAGCCGATCAAGATTCCTGCGGGCAAGGTGCCTGCCTTCCGCCCGGGCAAGGAGCTGAAGGAGAGCGTATAGGCCAAGACGGTTGGGCCGGACCCTGCAACGGGGTCCGGTCTTCGTGTAAGGAGCGGTTTTCATGCGAATCGACAAGTTCCTGAAGGTGTCGCGGATCATTAAGCGGCGCACGCTTGCGAAAGAGGTCTGCGATGCCGGACGGGTGCAGATCAACGGCAGACCGGCCAAGGCCGGGACCGAGGTGAAGCCGGGGGACACGGTCTTCATCGATTTCGGCCGGCGACAGCTGACGGTGAGGGTGGTGGAGGTGCGCGAGCACGTGCGCGCCGCGGAGGCAAGGGAGCTCTACGAGGTGGTCTCGGAGGAGTTCAAACCCGACAGCGTTCTGCCCCACCTGGAGGACGACCCTGAATAGCGGAGAGCCGTGCGGACCGCCGGAAGGGCGGTCCTTTTCTTACATAATGCACCTGAGTGCGGCATAGGGATGGGACAGGTTCCCCGGTTTCGGGGGGTGCAGAGGAGGTCGGTCACAGGTGGAGGAGCGGACGCCGTACCGGACGGAGGGCAGGAGCCCCGGTATGGGCGAGCAGCCGGCAAGCAGCCACTCCCTCAGTATTGCCAACCGGGAGCGGGTGCAGATCACCGGCGTGGTCGCCGTGGACAGCTTCGACGACGAAGAGGTGAATCTGGAGACGGAGATGGGGCTGCTGACGATTCGGGGTGAGGATCTGCAGATCAAGCAGCTGGACCTGGAGAAGGGCGAGTTCGAGATCGAGGGCTTTGTCTCGGGCCTGCAGTACGCCAGCCCGCGGCAGCGGAGCGGCCGACAGCCGCGCGGCCGGTCATTCCTGGAGCGGCTGCTCAGGTAGCGGATGGGCACGGGCAGTCGGGGCGAGGGGGCGGTCCGGTGCTGCGGATGGAGCTTCAGTTCTACGCGCTCTTCATGACGGTGCTCAGCGGCATCGGGGTCGGCCTGCTGTTCGACCTGCTCAGGGCGGTCAGGCGGTTCCTGCGCCCAGGGCCGCTGCTGGCGGCCCTGGGGGATCTGCTTTTCTGGGGCGCGGCCACGGCGATGGTCGGCACCGGCCTGTTCCTGGGCAACTGGGGCGAGTACCGGCTCTATGTGCTGGTCGGCCTCCTGATCGGCCTGTTGCTCTACTACGCGCTCGCGAGTCCGACCGTGCTCTGGCTGGCCGACGGCCTCCTGCGCGCGGTGGCCTGGGCGCTCCACCTGCTCTGGGAGCTGTTTCTCCGGCTGCTCTGGCTCCCGCTGCTGGCCCTGGCGGGGCTGCTGCAGCGCGGGGCGCAGTGGTCCGGATCCTGGCTGGCCCGGCAGCTCCGGGGGCCGTACCGCTGGCTGCGGCTCCACTATCTGCTTACCAAACGGCGCGTCCGGCGCGCGCTCAGGCGCTGGCTGCGGGGGCAAAGAAAATGAAGTTTCGGCCCTTCGAGCAGGAGTTTCCCGTTTGTCGAAGAAGGTAATAAGAACGTACACAGCTTGTACCCAGGTTGTACTCAGGTTGTACACAGGGCTATCCACAGGTTGTGCATAACTGGTAGCCAGGGGCTGACGCGGCAGTGAACATCGAAATCCGCGGAGCAGAACGGCTGAGCTTCCGGGAGCGGCAGGTTGTGGTGCTGAAAGAGATGGGCTGGAGCAACGAGCAGGTCGCCAGGCGCCTCTCGCTCGCAGCCAGCACCGTCGCGACCTTGTACAACCGGGCGAAGGCCAAGGGCTACCAGGTGGTCATTGTTCTGCCGGGCGACAGTCTGGGGCTGTTTGACAGCGCCGACAGGGAGGAAGAAGAATGAGGACTCCCCATAGGCGGAGGGCGGATTCGGCGGCGACCGCGTCACAGCCAGGCCGGCGCGTCAGGGGAAATCCCCTGCGGTGGCACTGGCTGACCGGCGCGCTGATCACCGCGGTCGGAGCAGTCCTCTCGTTCGCGGCGCTGGAGCTCTACGAGGCAAAGGTGGAACTGCAGCAGGCCCTGCAGGTGCAGGCGCAGGTGGAGGCCGAGCTGAAAGCGCTGCAGGAGAAGAAGCAGCGGCTGTCGGAGACGCTGGAGCGGGTCACCAGCGACGAGTCAATGGAGCTGAAGGCGAAGCAGCTGGGGTTTACCTGGCCGGATGAACAGGTCTATCAAACGGTCATTCCCGGAATGAACTGAGCCAGGGCGTCGGTTCGGCGCCCTGTTTCCGCGCTGTCAGGAGATGGTCGGTTGAAATCGGCTGCCGGCACGTGCTAAGATGAACTGACGCGATCTGGCCCGAGTGGCGGAATGGCAGACGCACGGGACTTAAAATCCTGGGGCCGCCGCGGCCGTGCGGGTTCGAGTCCCGCCTCGGGCACCAGATGAGAGAAGGGCTGCAGGGTATTGTCCCTGCAGCCCGTCTGCGTGTCTGGTGCGGCCTTACCTATTGCCCGATAGCACAAAATAACTAATGCTGCTAATTCTACAAGTCAGCTAGAGAAACGCCGCTAACTATCGTAAAATGTGGTTCGTACGACGCACAGATGGACGGTCTTTCCAGTCGGACGGCCGTCTCTCTTGTGTATGCGCCACCGCAGCAACGATCACTGAGGGAGGCATACTTCTCTATGGGGCTCAACACTCGGCTCAGGAGCGGTTCAAGTCTACTCTTGTCATCGCTGCTCATCATGGTCTTCATTCTGTCCCTGGGGGGGCTCGGGTTTTTCGCGCTCCAACACGTCCGCGGCGAACTAAATGAAGTGGACCGGCAGCGGGAACTGGCCGGGATCGCGCAGGAGGTGCATGCGGAGCTGCTGCGCGAGGCCGGGGCCATGCGGGAGTATTTCCTGTCTGGAGACGAGCGGCACCTCGCTTGGGCGCAGGAGGCCCGCACCCGACTGACGGGATGGCTGGACGACCTCGCCGAACTGGCCACCGCCGAATCGACCCGGACGCGCATCGAACAGATGCGGAAGGACCTCGACAAGTACCATGCTGCCGCAGGCGCCCTGCCGACCCGGGCGGGTCTGCAGGCGGATGCCTCTGCCTGGCGGGACGAGCTGGCGCCCGCCCTGGAGACGATCAGCGCGCACAGCGCAGAGCTCGTTTCGGAGATGCAGCGCGATGCAGCGAACCGCGTGACGGCCGCAGAGGGCAGAGCCGCTCAGCTGCAGCTGGCCCTCCTGGTCCTGCTCGCGATCGGTCTGCTCGGCATCCTGATCGTGTCTCTGCTGACCGCCCGCACTACGAAAACCGGGATGCAGCGGCTGGCGAATGCCGCGCGGCAGATTGCCGCCGGGAACCTGGTCACCGAACGCCTGGAGGCGGGAACCGGCGGTGCGGTCGGCGACATTGCGAGGGCGATGGGCGAGATGACGGCAAACCTGCGCGAGTTGCTGCAGCAGATCAGCCAGGGCGTGGAGACGGTCATGGATGCCTCGGAACAGCTCTCCGCCGCCTCTGACGCTGCGGCCCAGGCCGCGACCAGCTCTGCGCAGGCGATCACGCAGGTCGCCGCGGGCAGCTCTGAGCAGGCCAGGGGAACCGCCGAGGCCAGGGCGCTGATGGATCAGCTCCGCGACTCCATCCGGCAGATCGCCGAAGGGGCCGGTCAGACGGCTGAAAGCGTCCAGAGCGCCGACACGCTTGTGAAGCAAATGGCCGCCAGTCTGGAGGAGATGGCGACTACGGCTACCGGCACAGCGGACCGTGGCATCAAGGCCGTTGAGCGGACACAGGCCGGGGTGGACGTTGTCGCGCGCACCCTCAGCGAGCTTGAGGAGATCGGCGACATGGTGGAGGCAGCGGCCGAACGCATCAAGCAGCTGGATCATATCTCCGGTCAGATCGGCGCGATCACGGAGGCCATTTCGGGCATTGCAGACCAGACCAACCTGCTCGCCCTGAACGCGGCCATCGAGGCGGCCCGCGCCGGAGCGCACGGCCGGGGGTTTGCCGTCGTGGCGGAAGAGGTGCGCAAGCTGGCCGAGCAATCCGCCGCCTCGGCCCGGGAGATCGCCGACCTGATTGCCCGGGTCCAGAGCGGGACGGCGGAAGCGGTCAGGGCGATGGATGCCGGCACAGAACGGGTCAGGGCCAGCAACAAACTGGCCGCCCAGGCGGGCCATGCGCTGAACGACATTCTGACGACCTTGAAGACGGCCGTGCAGCTGATGGGCGGCGTCGCCGAGGCCGCGGAGAAGGTCCGGAGCGACTCGGGCAAGGTGATCCGGACCTTCGACGAGGTCGCGGCCCTGATCGAGGAGAGCACCGCCGCCACCGAGGAGATGGCGGCCAGCGCGGCCGAGGTCACAACCATTGTGCACAACATCGCCGAGGTCTCCGGTGAGAACGCCGCCGCCGCGCAGGAGGTTTCGGCCGCGGTGGAAGAGCTGACCGCCTCATCCGAGCAGGTGGCCACATCAGCCCGGAGCCTCGCCGAGATGGCGAAGGAGCTGCGTCAGGAGTTGCAGCGCTTCACCTTCTGAACGCCTTTTCGCCATCTCCGCAAGGTCTCAACGCCCTCGCGGATCAGGTTCACCTCCTGCCGCGTTAGCTTCAGCTCTCCTTCCAGCACCGCGTCATCGCCCAGGGCAAAGGCGCCCTCCAGCCCGTCGCGCGTCCGCAGCAGCCGGTCCAGGGCGGAAAGGTGACCCGCCGGGACCTGCTGCAGGCGCGGCACCAGCACCTTGTTGGCCTCTCCGGGGATGAGGATCAGCACCCCGCCGCCCAGCGAGTGGATCTCTATCTCACAGGAGAGTAAGGTCAGGCTGTTGTACCACGAGGCGACCACCAGGGACGGGTCGACGCCCCGGGCGACGCGGCCGCACAGGAGGCTGTTGGAGGCGAGGAAGCCGCCGTCGTTCAAGACCATGATGGGGCTTTCGCTGAAGACGGAGAGCAGCAGGTCAGGCTGCTCCAGCCCGGGCACCTTGTACCAGGGCTCGCGGATCCGGCACTTGTACCGCTGATGGACCCCGGCGGCCGCGCCCTCAGCCAGGTAGCGCAGGTCGGCCGGGGTCAGGCTTTCCCGCTGAGCCGGCGGGTCGTACAGGTAGAGCCGCCGCCCCTCGGGGACAGAGCGGGTGGAGATGCCGATGGCCCTGAGCTCGCGGCCGCTGGTGAGCGCCGGCCGCAGGTGGTCCTGCGGAATCCCCCGCGCCTCGGCTTCCTCGGCGGACAGGTGGAAGAACCGCTTGTCGCCGGCGACGTAGCCGATGGAGAAGCGGCTCACCCGCCCCAGCCGTGTGAGGCGGTCGGCCAGCCGCCGCGACGAAAGCAGGGCCGTCAGCTCCGGCGCCAGCAGGGCCCTCACAAACGGACGGTCGCCCGCCACCACGTCCGCGACGGCGATCCGGGCCGTGCGGAGCGGTTGCCCGTCCAGCAAGGCATCCAGGTCTTCATAGGCCTCATAGGCGACGCTGTCGGTCGCGCCCCCGAACCCGTCCGCGAGGAGCAGCACGACATCCTGCGACAGGTCCGGGAAGAGCCGGTCGTACACGCGGATGCAGCGCAGGTGCCGGAAGTGGCCCTTCAGGTAACGCCACAGCGGCCTGGCGTACTGCACGTAGGTCAGCTCGTAGGGCAGGACGAACGCCAGCCGGCCCCCGCTGCCCAGGAAGCGGCAGGCCTGAAGCACGAAGGGCATCCAGAGGCTGCCGCTGGGGCTCATGGGCTCGCCCATCACCGCCTCGGCCACTGCCAGCGCCCGCGCCGCCGCCGGCTTCGGCAGCCTGCGCAGCCGGACGTACGGCGGGTTGCCCACGACGGCGCTGAACGCGCGCGGGAAGGGGGACCGCCCCGGCTCGGTCTCCAGGAAGTCGCCCAGGTGGGCCCGGTCGGCTGTGAGCAGCTCACGGCGGAGCACCCGGGTGAAGGCGACCTCGTCGATCTCCGCGCCGTACACCCGATCGGGCTCCAGCACCTCAGCCAGTGGCTCCAGGAAGGCCCCTTCGCCGAAGCACGGTTCCAGCACGGCGTCCGCGGGGCCGCGAACGGCCCAGCGCACCATATAATCCGCCGCGGTCCGGCTTGTGTAGAAGGCGCCGCGGGCTTTCAGCAGGAACAGACTGCCGGACAAAGGCCTGCCTCCTTCCCTTACCTGGGCCTCCTTTTCGGCGTGCGGAAGACGATCTCCTGTGGGCTTGCGGCGGCCCGGCCTGCACACAGGCGCGCTTAGAAGGAGTTGCCGGGAATTCTGGCGAACCTTAATTTGGTATGACTTGAAAGGTACAGGCTTGAATTGGATTTACTGCCTCCAGGGAGGGAATCTGCGTGTGGGCCTGGCTTGAACCGGTGGGCCGTGCGCTCTGGGAGCTGCGCTGGGCGCTGCTTCTGTACTTCGGCGGCCTGCTCATCTGCTACAAGATCATCGATTCCATCCGGTACTGGATCGGCGAGTGGCGCCGGGCCAAGGTTGAAGCCCGGTACCGCAGCGCCGACCTGGCCGCCATCGATCAGATGAACAGCCAGGAGTTCCTGCAGTACCTGGCGTTCCTCTTCCGGTCCGCAGGCTTCATCGTGCAGTTCACCCCGCCGGTGGGAAACTACGGCGTCGACCTGGTGCTGACGCACCCGACCACCGAGCAGCGGATCGCCGTGCAGGCGCACCGCGCAGACGAGCCGGTGGAGGCTGACCCTGTGCTGAACGTGCAGTCGGCGCGCGCGCTGTACGGCTGCGAGCGGGCGATGATCGTGAGCACAGGGGAGTTCACCGGGGAGGCCCGCGAGCAGGCCGAGTCCGAAGACGTGATTCTGGTCGACCGCACCCGGCTGCAGGAGTTCATGGTCCTGACGTCGCAGCCGACCGCGGCCTTGTTCGCAGTGGACGGGCGGGCGGGCTGACCGGCCCGGCCGGCGGTGAACCGGCGCTTGCGCAGAAAAACAGGAGGCCACCACGCGCTGCCGTGGTGGCCTCCTTCAGCACTAGTCTGCCGCCTCCTCCTCGGGGGCGGGGGTGCCGTACAGGAAGTACTCGGCGGGGAGCGGCGAGCCGAACCAGATGATGCCCTTGTCCAGCTCTTCCTCCCGCCAGGTGACGGGCTTCCAGTCGGGATCGAAGATGAGGTAGCCGGCGTCGCCGAACAGCTCCACGCGGTTGCCGCCGGGCTCGAACACGTACATGAAGTAGGCCTGGCTGATGCCGTGCTTGCCGGGACCGGCCTCGATGGTGATGTCGTTCTCTGCGAAGAGGTCGGCGATGTCCGAGAGGTGCTGCGGGTAGCCGTACCAGTAGCAGATGTGATGCAGGCGGCCCTTCGAGCCGGTGCGATCGCGCATGCAGGCCAACTCGTGGACCAGCGGGCTGACGCTGAGCCAGGCCCCGGCCTCCGACCCGTCGCTGAGGATGATGTGCTCCCTGAGCCGGAAGCCCAGCTGCTCCATCATAAACTCCTTGTTTGGGGTGGGGTCGCTGCAGAGCAGGTTCACGTGGTCGAGGCGGCGCACCGGCACGCCGGTGATGGGCCGCTTCTGGGGCCGGTTCTTCAGCGCGGTCTGCTTCTCGGGCGGCGCCTCGTAGTATTCCACCTCCCACAGCAGTTCCATCGGGTGGCCGTCGGGCGTGACGAACTGGAAGGCGGGGCCGTGGCCCAGGTCGCCGTCAATCCAGCCCCGTCCGGCGCCGCACGCCTGCAGCGCCTCCACCCGGCGCTGCAGCGCCTGGGGCGACGAGGTGCGCCAGGCAACGTGGCCCAGCCCCGGACGGTCCCGCTCGGTGATCTTCAGGGTGTGGTGGTAGAAGTCCTCGTAGGCCCGCAGGTAGACGGACTGTCCCTCGCGGCAGGTCTCCTCCATGCCCAGCAACTCCTTGAAGAACCAGAGCGTCGCGTCGGGCTTCGGCGTGTAGATCTCCACGTGGGCGAGCTGGGCGACGTCAAAGATGGGCTCCTTCACCGCAACCGACTCCCTTCATGGCTTCTTAGCCACCCGCGCCTCCCGGCGGCTGCGCAGGTGAAGATTGACGTCATCCGGGTTGATGAGGTCGGGCACGGTCCAGCCGGTCAGGTCGTACTCCGCCATGCACTGCTCCGCGAAGCCTTTGTAGCGCTCGGCCGCGCCGGTGGCCATGGCGGTGAAGAGGACCTCCATCCGGATGTTCTCGTGGTTCCCGGCGTAGTTGCGCTCGTAGAGCTCGTGCCGGCCGCCGAACTCCGTGCCGATGGCGTCCCAGAGCAGCTTCATGAGCTTCACGCGCTCCACGGCGTCGTACCCGCCCGACCCGCGCACGTACCGGTCGAGATACGGCCGGATCTCCGGGGTCTGGAAATCGACGGCGTGGGAGTTCAGGTAGATCAGGGCGCTGCCCAGGATCTGCTCGATGATCTCCTTGATGCGGGGGTAGCCCACGGTGGCAAACACCCGGTAGGCGAGGCCGTAGTCGGTGTTGGGCAGGACGTACCCGCCGATCCACGGATCGGGATTGCGGGCCATGGCGTCGGTGATGGCCCAGAACAGGTTGCGCCAGGCGAGGATCTCGCCGACCTGGGCCTGCACGCCCCGGAATCCTGCGGCGCCGGTGGCCTCCACCCCCTTCAGCGCCAGCCCGGCCAGGAAGTCGAGCTTGACGGCCAGGCGGACGCAGCCGTGGAAGGTGAACCGGGGGACAAAGCCCGAGAGCGGGAAGAAGTTGTTGACCTTCTCGATGTCGCCGTAGACGAACACGTTCTCCCAGGGGACCAGCACCCGGTCGAAGATGAAGATGGCGTCGTTTTCGTCCAGCCGGCTGGAGAGCGGGTAGTCGAAGGGGCTGCCCATCACCTCGGCCATCATCTGGTAGGAGGGCCGGGAGATCAGCTTCACGCCGGGCGCGTTCATCGGCACGGCGAAGATAAGCGCGAACTCCTTCTTCCCGATGGGCAGCGGGCCGTAGTGGGCGATGAAGTTGTAGTGGGTGAGGGCCGAGCCGGTGGCCACCACCTTGGCGCCGCTGACGATCAGGCCGGCGTCGGTCTCCTTCTCCACGTGCATGTATACGTCGCTGACCTCTTCGGGCGGCTTGTTGCGGTCTACGGGCGGGTTGACGATGGCATGGTTGAAGTAGAGCACCTTCTCCTGCGCTTCCCGGTACCAGCGGCGGGCGTTCTCCTGGTAGGGGTCGTAGAACTCTGCGTTGGCGCCCAGTGTGGCGAGGAAAGCCGCCTTGTAGTCGGGGCTGCGCCCCATCCAGCCGTAGGAGATGCGGGCCCAGGCGGCAATGGCGTCGCGCGCCGCCACCAGGTCTTCGGCGCTTCGGGGGGCCCGGAAGAACCGGTGCGTGTAACCGCCGGAGCCGGTGTCGGTTTCGGTGGTCAGCACGTCGCGGGTCGCAGGGTCGTGCAGGGCGTCGTACATGCGGGCGATCATGCGGGTCGCGTTGCGGAATGCAGGATGTGCGGTTATGTCTTTCACCCGCTCGCCGTACACCCAGATCTCGCGGCCGTCGCGAACCGATTCCAGGTACTCAGCGCCCGTGAGGGGCCGGGTCGGGCCGGCACGAACGCTCATGGCGCGGTGACCTCCCTTCTGCGCCCTTGGCAGGCAAGGCTTGTCGCATTGTATGGGGATTGGCCGCGCGATAGAAGAAAAAAGCCACCACGCTGGGTGGCGTGGTGGCCTCAGCTTAGAGCGTCTTACCGTTCGAACACGTACAGCAGCCCGTTGACCGCGTGGCCGAACCAGGGGCCCCTGAAACCGCGCCGCCTGAGCTCGCTGCGCAGGAAGGGCATGAGGGCGGCGTGGCTGACGACCAGGGAGTCGCTGCCGGATTGCAGCACCAGGTCGACCACGCGCCTCACCCGCTCCCGCACGGCGCGCCGGCTCTCCACGTTGGGGTGCGACTTGAAGTACCAGACGATCCGGACCAGTACGGCCCAGATGAGGAAAGGCAGCTTGATGCGGTTGCCCCGAAAGGGGTACGGCTCGATTTCACGTAACTCTTTCAGGATGATGATCTCACCCGGAAAGATCGCCCGGGCGGTCTTGATGGCCCTGGGGAGGTCGCTGCAGAAGCAGTGCTTCCAGTTGCCGCCGCTCAGATCGACGTGGCCGTATTCAATATCGGCGCTGTCATAGCCATGAAACCAATCTGCAACCTCGTCGGGCGTCACCCACGCCTTGGGGTAGGCATGTTTCACCCGAAAATGTCTCACCAGGCCAACCTTCACAGTCGAATTCACCGCTTCCCGGACGTGTTTCCATATGACGAGCATAGGACGCTCGCTGCAGGGAGACAGTTCCCTGCGTGATGAAAAAGCGAGAACTGAACGAAGTACGGAGAGGATCGCCCCGCAATCTGTCTCAGGGAGGCATGAGGCATGACGAAACCGCGCGTCCTGGTCACACGGCGAGTTCCCGAAGCGGCACAGGTTATCTTGCGCACCGCGTGCGAGGTGCACACCTGGGATCACGAGGAGGAGCCCATGCCGCAGGATGAGTTGGTGCGCGCGCTTCGGGAGTCCGATGGCGCACTGATCGTCGGCATGCATCGGATCGACGGGCCGCTCATGGACGAAGCCCCGCGCTGCCGCGTGTACGCCAACATGGCGGTGGGCTACGACAACATCGATGTGGCGGCGGCGACGGCGCGCGGCGTGCTGATCACCAACACGCCCGGGGTGCTGACGGAGACCACCGCCGACCTGGCCTTCGGGCTGATGATCGCCGCCGCCCGCCGGCTGTACGAGGGGCAGCGCATCATCCTCGAGGGCCGGTGGAAGGGCTGGTCGCCGATGTTCATGACCGGCCAGGATGTGTACGGCGCGACGCTGGGGATCATTGGGGCCGGCCGCATCGGTCAGGCGGTGGCCCGGCGGGCCCGCGGCTTTGACATGCGGATTCTTTACCACAACCGGCGGCCTGACCCCGCCTTCGAGGCAGAGGTGGGGGCATCGTACCGGCAGCTGGACGACCTGCTCAGGGAGGCCGACTTCGTGGTTGTGCTCGTGCCGCTGACGCCCGAGACCCGCGGGCTCATCGGCGCGCGGGAGCTGGCGCTGATGAAGCCTACGGCGGTGCTGGTCAATGCCGCCCGCGGGCCGGTGGTGGACGAGCGGGCCCTGTACGCGGCCCTGCGGGACCGCCGCATCTGGGCCGCGGGGCTCGACGTGTTCGACGAGGAGCCGGTTTCCCCCGACCACCCGCTGCTCTCGCTGCCTAACGTGACGGCGGTGCCGCACATCGGTTCAGCCTCGGTGCGCACCCGCACCCGGATGGCCGAGCTGGCGGCCGAAAACCTGGTGGCCGCCCTCACGGGGCGGCAGCCGCCCACCCCCGTCAACCCGGAGGTGCTCCGTCAGTGGCGAAAGGAGAGGTGGCCGTGACCGAGGGGCGCCGTTTTCGCATCATGATCGTCGAGGACGATGAGAAGATCGCGTCCATTCTGGCCGACGAGTTTGTCCGCTATGGGTACGACGTCGTGCTGGCGCGCGACTACGCCAACATCAAAGCGGAATTTGTGGAGGCCAGGCCCGACGTGGTGCTCCTGGACATCAACCTGCCCCGCTACGACGGCTACTACTGGTGCCGGCAGATTCGCACCGTCTCGCGGGTGCCCATCCTGTTCATCTCCGCGCGCTCGGATCAGATGGACCAGGTGCGTGCCATCGAGCACGGGGCAGACGACTACATCACCAAGCCCTTCAACCTGGAGCTGGCCCTCGCCAAGGTAAAGGCGGCCATCCGCCGGGCTTACGGGGAGTACGCTGCCGGCGGCGAGGCCGACCTGCTCAGCGCCGGGCCGCTGCTGCTCGACCGCGCGACGAACCGGGTCAGCCGGGGAGACCGGGCGGTGGAGCTGAGCCCGAAGGAGTTCCGGCTGCTCTGGTGCCTGGCCCGGCGGGCGGGCGAGATTGTCAGCCGGGAGACGCTCCTGGAGGAGCTCTGGGACGACACCGAGTTCGTCGACGACAACACCCTCACGGTGAACGTGACGCGGGTGCGCCGCCGGCTGGAGGATCTGGGACTCGCCGACATGATCGAGACCAAGCGGGGCCAGGGCTACCGGCTGAACCCGGGCGGGGGGGAGTGAGGTGCGCTTCTCGCAGTTCCTTCGGGACCGGATCGCCTACATCGTGGTCTACGTGGCCTTCGCCGTCCTGGCCCTGGTGGTGGTTCAGCTGGACCTGATGCTCTCCGGCGCGAGCCTGCAGTTCGTGAACCTGCTCTACATCCTGCTTCTCGGGCTGGTGGGGCTCGTGCTCTTCCTCTGGTGGGAGTATCAGCGGCTGGCCCCCTTTTACAGCCACCTGGCCGGGCTGTCGGGGAAGGAGCCGATTGCGGAGCTCGCGGTGCTGCCCGCCCCGCAGACGAAGGAGGGGGAGTTGCTGGCCGAGGCATGGAGCCGCATGTACGGCCGGCTGAGCGGCGAACTGGCCGCCGAACGGGAGCGGGGGCAGAAGAATGTCAGCCTGGTGACCCAGTGGGCGCACCACATGAAGACCCCGGTCTCGGTGGTGGATCTGCTCCTGCAGCGGGCCCAGCCGGACGGGTGGCCGGAGGAGGCCAGGGCCCTGGCGGCCAGCGTGGCGGAGGAGAACCAGCGGCTCCAGCATTCGCTGCAGATGCTGCTGAACACCGTGCGCCTTCAGGACTTTGCCGGGGACCTGCGTGCCGAGCGGCTGGACCTGGAGGCTCTGGTGCGGCGGGTCGTCAACGACCACAAGCGGGAGTTCATCGCGCGGCGGGTTTACCCCCAGGTGCGCGCTGAGGGGGATTCCGGGCGACCCTGGCTTGTGGAGAGCGACCGCAAGTGGCTGCGCTTCGTGCTGGAGCAGGTGCTGAGCAACGCCCTGAAGTACGCAGCCCGGCCTCCGGAGGGCGATGAGGAGGGCCGGGTGCTCTTCCGCCTGCGCCGGGAGGGCGCCGATGTGGTGCTGGAGATCGCCGACAACGGCGTCGGGATTCCGCCGGAGGACCTGGGCCGGGTCTTCGACCCCTTCTTCACCGGGCTGAACGGACGCGCCTTCCCGCAGGCGACGGGGATGGGGCTCTACCTGGCCCGTGAGGTGTGCCGGCGGCTGGGGCACGAGCTGAGTCTGGATTCGGCCCCGGGAAAGGGCACAACGGTGCGGCTCCGCATCGCCGCCCCGCAGACTCTATTCGCCGGCGTGCGGGACATCCTGACTGATGTGACGGAGCCGTAAGGTCAGGCTACTTTGGGGTCACATCCGGTCCCAGTCCCCGATTGCGTACGCGGCTGCCTGCTCCGCCTGGTGTCCGCACACATCAATCATGCCGGTCTCCCCTGTCCACCGATTGTGCTGCGGCGCCACCAGGTGTTGCTTCTGCTCAAGCTGCTGATTCCCTGTGCTCACCCTCGCAGGGCCCGGGTAGCTTACGGCTCACATGACAAGACCGTAAGGTTCAAATGCTGAACTGAAAGGTGAATCCAAGGAAGTTCCCTGCCAGCACCGTTACACTGAAGCCTGAACAGTAGAACGGGGAGGCAGCATGATGCTGGTTCTCGAAGCCAAAGGTCTCACCAAGGTGTACGGCGGCCGGGGCAAGGTGGCCACGCGCGCTCTCAACAACCTCTCCCTCCAGGTGAGGAAGGGCGAGTTCCTCGGCATTATGGGGCCGTCGGGCAGCGGCAAGACGACCCTCCTGAACCTGCTGGCCACCATCGACCGGCCGACCTCGGGCAGCGTGGCGATCGAGGGCACCGACGTCGGCCAGCTGCGGGGCGAGAAACTGGCGCTGTTCCGCCGCCGGCGGCTGGGCTTCGTCTTCCAGGACTATAACCTGCTGGACAGCCTCACCATCGGGGAGAACATCGCGCTGCCGCTGGTGCTCGACAGGGTGCCCGTGAACATCATCAAGGAGAGGCTCCGGCTGCTGGCGGCGCAGCTGGGGATCGACGACATTCTCGGCAAGTACCCCTACGAGGTCTCGGGCGGCCAGCAGCAGCGGGCGGCGGCGGCCCGGGCGATTATCCACGAACCGGCCGTCATCCTGGCCGACGAGCCCACCGGCAACCTGGATTCCCGGTCTGCGAAGGACCTGATGGAGACCCTGGTGATGCTCAACAGCATGGCCGGGGTGACCATCGTCATGGTGACCCATGACGCCTTTGCGGCGAGCCACTGCCAGCGCATCCAGTTCATCCGGGACGGCCAGCTCTACACCGAGATCCGCCGGGGCGAGAGCCGCGAGGCCTTCTTCCAGCAGATCCTGGACGTGCTGTCGCTGATGGGAGGTGGCCGGGGTGAGCCTCTGGCAAATCGCGGCTAGAAACGTCTGGCGGAACCGGGGACGCTACCTGGCTTACCTGGGGAGCGCGGCCTTCGCGGTGATGATCTACTTCATCTACACCGCCCTGGCCCGGCACCCGCAGCTACAGGGGGACTACGCCGGCGCCTGGGGCGTCAGCGAGGGCATCCGGGCGGCCTCGGTGCTCATCGCCGGTATCACCTTCTTGTTCCTCATGACCTCCAACGCGGCGTTCGTCCGCTCCCGCAAGAAGGAGTTCGGCCTCTGGAGCCTGATGGGGGTCACGCGCGGGCAACTGATGGCCGTGGTCCTCTGGGAGAGCCTCTTCATCGGGGCCGCGGCCCTGGCCATCGGGCTCGGCTTCGGCCTGCTCTTCCTGCGGCTGTTCTTCATGGCGATAAGCGTGCTCCTGCGGCTGCCGGAGGCGCTGCCCATCTACGCGGGCCCGCCTGTCTGGGTGCAGACACTGGCCGTCTTCGGCGCCTTCTTCGCATTCGTCTCGGTCTACTCGCTGATCGACATCGTGCGCAGCACGGTGATCGACCTGATCCGGGCCGAGCGCAAGCCCAGGGCGGCGCCCACGTTCCGGTGGTGGAAGGCCCTGCTGGGGCTCCTGCTCGTGGTGCTCGGGTACGCCTGGGCCAGCGCCCCGTCACCCACCGCCATCATCCTCGGGGTGGTTCCGGTGACCATCATGGTCTCCCTGGGCACCGTCTTCCTCATGCAGGAGGGCAGCATCGCCGTGCTGAGCTGGCTCCGGCGGCGGGAGGGCTTCTACTACCGGACGTCGCCCTTCCTCACCGTCAGTCACCTGCAGTTCAAGCTGCAGGAGAACGCCCGGGTGCTGGCCAACACGGCCGTGGCCATCGCCGTCATCCTCACCGCCGTGAGCACGATCTACACGCTCCTGGTGGTCTTCGCGCACGAGGCGCAGGTCAGCCACCCGCGGACCTTCCAGCTGGTCGAGCCGGTCCGGGGCGAGTCGGCGACAGAGATGGTGGAGGCGGAACTGCGCCGGCACGGCGTGGGGGAATGGGTGCGCACCGATCTGGTGACAGTGCGTGGGGAGCTGGACACAGACCTTTCCGTCTTCCTGGTTCCGTACTCCCTCTATTCCAAGACGCCGCCGGGGTCGGATCAGGTGCGCCCGCTGCCTGACGTTGAGGGAGACGGGGCCCTGCTGGCCCATCCGTACACCCTCCTGGATCCCACGATTCAAGACTGGAACCCCAAACCGCGGGAGCTGGCCGTGGGGGAGCAGATCTATTCGCTGGCCGTGGCCCCCGATTTCAGTGGCCTGCCGGTGAATGAGAACGGAGGGGTCCGGCACGTCCTCGTGCTGCCGGACGCGCTGTTCGACCAGATCGTGGCTGCCAGCGCGGAGGAGCAGCGGGTCCGGGTCACGATGTGGGATGTGGCGCACTGGCGCGGCCGGGAGGCCGCGGCGGCCGCGGACGCCCTCCTCAGCCGTTTCTACAGCCTGGACCAGGGCGTCCTCTTCTCGTCTGCCATTCCGGAGTACCAGCGCTCGGTCTCGGGCTGGGGCCTCGCCCTGTTCGTGGGCGTCTTCGTCTCGCTGGTCTTCTTCGCCACCAGTTGCAGCGTGCTCTACTTCCGGCTTTTCACGGAAGTGGACGAGGACCGGCGCCACTTCAGGCGGCTGCAGCACCTGGGCGTGAGCCGGGCGGAGCTGCGCAGGGTGTCGCTGAGCCAGACCCAGGTCATCTTCTTCGTGCCGTTCCTGGTCGGCCTGATGCACTCGACCTTTGCGATGAGGGCGCTGGGGACCCTCGTACAGCGGTCGGTGCTGCATTACGGGTGGCTGGTCGCCCTCTGCTACCTGGGGCTGTACATCCTGTACTACGCGGTGACCTACGCCTTCTACTGGCGCACGCTCTCGGGCGGAAACGCCCGGGTCGCGTGAGGGGGGCACCGGATGCTGAGGCTGAACGACAGGGCACAGGCGGTCCTCTACATCGTGCTCGTGCTGGGCGGGGCTGTGGGTGTGGTCGTCATGTCGTGGTACCGGCTTCTGATGTTCGTCCCCACCCTGGCTGCGCTGGTGATGATGTTGCTCATCGGCCGCGACGGATACACCCGCAATGGGTGGCGCCGCCTGGGCCTGGGCCGGGCCGGCGTGCGGGCGTGGGCCGCGGCCGTCCTGCTGCCCATCGCCGCACTGGGCAGCGGCTATCTGGCCGCCGTCGCCACAGGGCTCGCCACCTACGCACCACTGCCGGGAATGTCGGGTCTCTCCCTGATTCTGAACTACCTGGTGCTGGTGGCCTTCTACACCTTCACCTTTTCCCTGGGCGAGGAGCTGGGCTGGCGGGGCTACCTGGTGCCCCGGCTGATGGCCTTCGGCCGGATGCGGGGCCACCTGATCGGTGGCTTGGCCTGGGCCGCGTTTCACTACCCGGTCATGTTTCTCTCCGATCTCTACCTGGCGGAGGGGAACCCCGTTCTGAACGTGTTGTCATTCACGCTCATGGTCCTGATTCTGAGCGTGGTCATGGGCGAGCTGCGGCTCTCCACCGGAAGCGTCTGGCCGATCTCGCTGATGCACTCTGCGCACAACGCGCTGAACGAGCTGGTCGGCCAGGGGCTCCAGGTGACGGCGCCGCTCGGGCTGTACCTGGTGGGGGAGACCGGGCTCGCGACGATCGTGGTATACCTGGCGGCTGCCCTCTGGCTCCTGCGCATGCGCCGGAGCCGCCCGGCCCTGAACGTGCGACGCGCAGCCTGACGGCATGTGTGCCAGGAGACGCGACCAGGGGCGCGGCGCCCTGATGTGCCTTCTCCTGGGGGCCTGACGGCCGGCGAAGGGTGTCTCGCCACCACAGCGTACAGGTGGTAAGAATGTGCATTTCCGTGAACGCCAGGCAGGACCAGGGCTGGCGGGAACTCGTTGCCGGAAACGCATGTGGCACGAGGGTTTGAGGGAAGTGCACATTCGTCCCGCAGCGCCCGCGCAGTCCGCTTGTGGAGGCGCCCGGGGGCTTTGTGTCACCTGCCGGCCACACGAAGCAGAAGGCCCTCCCTGCGGTTTCCCGCGGGGAGGGCCTTCTGCCGCGTCTGGTCTGGCATGCTACCGGCGACGAACGCCGGCGGGAACCCTTGCGTGGTAATGGGTGTGCAGGAGCTGGTGGGCCCGCTCGCTGCCAGGCTTCTCGAGGTACTCGGCGTACAGCTGCTGTATCGCCGGGTTCTCGTGGGAGCGGCGCAGCGTCATGCGCTCGTCGATGGTGTAGAGCGAGGCGATGCGCGCGAGCCGGACCTCATCCAGGGCTTCGGGGCCCCTGGCGGGAATCGGCTGGCCGCCGCCGCCGATGCAGCCGCCCGGGCAGCCCATGATCTCGATGAAGTGGTAGTCCTTCTGGCCGGTGGAGACCTGCTCCATCAGCCAGCCGGCGGCCGCGAGCCCGTTGGCGACGGCCACGTTGAGGCTCGTGCCGTTCAGCGAGACCGTGGCCTCGCGCACCTGGAACGGGATGCCCCGCACCTCCTGGAACTCGATCTTCGGCGAGGGGCTGTCGGGCTCCAGCCAGGCGGCTGCGGTGCGCAGGGCCGCCTCCATGACGCCGCCGGTGGTGCCGAAGATGGTGCCCGCGCCGGTTCCGATGCCGAGGGGGCTGTCAAACTCCTCCTCCGGCAGGTCGGGCAGGTGGATGCCGGCCTGGCGGAACATGCGGGCCAGCTCCCGGGTGGTCAGCACGTAGTCGACGTCCTGGTACCCGGAGGAGTTCATCTCGGGCCGGTTGGCCTCGTACTTCTTGGCGGTGCACGGCATGATGGAGACCACGACGATGTTCGCCGGATCGATGCCGCTCTTCTCCGCGTAGTAGGTCTTGGCCAGCGCGCCGAACATCTGCTGCGGCGACTTGCAGGAGGAGAGGTTCTCCAGCACGCCCGGGAAGAAGTGCTCGGCGTACTTGATCCAGCCCGGCGAGCAGGAGGTGATCAGCGGGAGTGGACCGCCGCTCTGGAGCCGCTGGATGCAGCTCGGTCGCCTCTTCCATGATCGTCAGGTCTGCGGAGAACACGGTGTCGAAGACCTGGTCGAAGCCCAGCCGACGCAGCCCCGCCACCATCTGGCCGGTGGAGACCGAGCCGGGCGGGAGGCCGAACGGCTCGCCGATGGAGACCCGGATGGCCGGGGCGGTCTGCACGACCACGTGCTTGTTGGGATCGAGCAGGGCCCGCCAGACGGCCTCGGTCTCGTCGAACTCGGTCAGGGCGCCTGTGGGGCAGACCAGGGTGCACTGGCCGCACAGGGCGCAGGCCGCCTCGCTGAGCGAGACGTCGAAGAACGGGCTGACCCGCGACTCGAAACCGCGGCCGGTGACCGAGATGGCCGAAACCCCCTGGACCTCGCGGCAGACGGCCACGCAGCGCTGGCAGAGCACGCACTTGGAGCTGTCCACCGCGATGGCGCCGGAGCCCACGTCCAGGTGCGCTTCGTGGTGAGCCCCCTGCAGCGGGATCTGGCTGACGCCGTGGTCGTGGGCCAGCTGCATGAGTTCGCAGTTGGACGCACGCAGGCAGGTGGGGCACTCGATGTTGTGGTCGGAGAGCAGCAGCTCCAGGACCAGCTTGCGGGCCTCGCGGACCGTCGGGGTGTTGGTGCGGACCACCATCCCCTCGGTGCAGGGCACGGTGCAGGCGGTCTGCAGCCCGCGCGCCCCTTCCACCTCCACCAGGCACATGCGGCAGGCCCCGATCTGGTTGATCTCCTTCAGATAGCAGAGCGTCGGAATGCGGATGCCGTTCTGGCGCGCCGCCTCCAGAATCGTGGTTCCGGGTTCAACCGAGACGGGGCGCCGGTCGATGGTCAGATTGATCACGCGCAGCACCCCCCTTAGTGTACGACCGCGTTGAACTTACAGACGACGGCGCAGTTGCCGCACTTGATGCAGAGCTCGGGGTCGATGACGAACGTCTCGGGCTTGCGGACCTCGCCGCTGATGGCGTCGACAGGGCAGTTCCGGGCGCAGAGGTTGCACGCCTTGCACAGCTCCTGGTCGATGCGGAACACGGTGAGCGCCTTGCAGCGGCCCGCCGGGCAGTGCTTGTCGCGGACGTGGGCCTCGTACTCCTCACGGAAGTAGCGCAGGGTGGAGAGCACCGGGTTCGGCGCCGTCTGCCCGAGGCCGCACAGCGCGGTGGACTTGATGCCCTGCGCCAGCCGCTCCAGCTCGTCCAGGTCCTCCATGGTGCCCTCGCCCTCGACGATGCGGTCCAGAATCTCCAGCATGCGCTTCGTGCCGATGCGGCAGGGCGGGCACTTGCCGCAGGACTCGTCCTGGGTGAACTGGAGGTAGAAGCGGGCCACGTCCACCATGCAGGAGAGATCGTCCATGACGATGAGTCCGCCCGAACCCATCATCGACCCGGCCGCGGTGAGCGACTCGAAATCCATCGGGATATCCAGCATGTGCGCGGGGATGCAGCCGCCGGAAGGACCGCCGGTCTGCGCCGCCTTGAACGGCCGCCCCTTCGGGATGCCGCCGCCCATGCCGTAGACGATGTCGCGGAGCGTGGTGCCCATGGGCACCTCGACCAGGCCGGTGTTCATCACGTTGCCGGCCACGGCGAAGACCTTGGTGCCGGGCGAGTCGTGCGTGCCCACGCTGCGGAACGCCTCGGCCCCGTAAAGGACGATGTACGGGACGTTGGCGTAGGTCTCGACGTTGTTGTTGAGCGTGGGCTTACCCCACAGCCCCTTCTGGGCCGGGTAGGGCGGCCGGGGCCGGGGCAGGCCGCGCTGGCCCTCGATCGAGGCGATCAGAGCCGTCTCCTCGCCGCAGACGAAGGCGCCGGCGCCCAGACGGATGTCGATGTCGAAGCTGAAGTCGGTGCCGAAGATGCGCTCGCCAAGCAGGCCGCGCTCACGGGCCTGCTGGATGGCGATCTCCAGGCGGTGCACCGCCACCGGATACTCGGCCCGGACGTAGATGTAACCGTGCTGTGCGCCGATGGCGTACCCCGCGATCGCCATGGCCTCGAGGATGGCATGGGGATCACCCTCCAGGATCGAGCGGTCCATGAACGCGCCGGGGTCGCCCTCGTCGGCGTTGCAGAGAACGTACTTGGTGTCGCCCTCGACGGCGGCCGCAAGCTCCCACTTCCGGCCGGTGGGGAAACCGCCGCCGCCCCGGCCCCGCAGGCCCGAGCGCTTCAGCTCGTCGATCACCTGCGCCGGGGTCATCTCCAGGACTGCCTTGGCCAGGGCGAAGTAGCGGTCACCCGCGATGGCCTCCTCGATGCACTCGGGGTTGATGAGTCCGCAGTTCCGGAGGGCGGTGCGGTGCTGCCCCTTGTAGAAGGGCTGATCCATCATCTTCTCGATGCGCTGCTTCTCCCGGGGATTGGGGGCGTACAGCAGGGCCTGCACGGGCTTGCCGCCCAGCACGTGATCGCGGATGATGTACGGCGCGTGCTGCGGCCGGACCTCGCAGTAGAAGGTCTGGCCGGGGTGAATCACGACCACCGGGCCCACCCGGCAGAAGCCGAAGCAGCCCACGGGCACGACCTTCACCCGGTCGGTCAGACCGTGCTCCTCCACGGCAGCCTGCAGGGCCTCCACGGTGCTCATGGACTTGTTCGACTGGCAGCCCGTGCCCGAGCAGACGAGAATCTGGACCTCGGGCGCCTCCGCGAGGTTCACGGCCTCGGCGTGGCGCAGGGCGATGTCGCCGGCCCGCAGAGCCCGCACGGCTTCCAGGTCTGCGAGGGAGCGGATCCGCTCAGGGGTATGAACGGTGGTCACTGCGATTCACCTCCCACGGTGGCGACCGCGGCCCCGGCCTCCGCCTGGTCGGCGGCGGCCCGCTCCCGCAGCTCCGCCACGAGCTTCAGGGCGTCGCTCTCGGTGAGCTTGCCGTGTACCTCGCCGGCGACGGTGACGACGGGCGCCAGTCCGCACGCGCCCACGCACCGGCACACGTCCAGCGAGAAGAGCCCGTCAGGGGTGACCTGCCCGGGCTGAATGCCCAGCTCCTTCTCGAAGAGCTCGAGAATGCGGCCGGCCCCCTGCACGTAGCAGGCCGTACCCATGCAGACGTTGATCGGGTACTTGCCCACGGGCGTGAGGGTGAAGTAGTTGTAGAAAGTCACCACACCGTAGACCTCGCTGGGAGGCACACCGAGTGCGGCTGCCACGTGGTGCTGTACCTCCTCGGGCAGATAGCCGAAGAGCTGCTGAGCCCGGTGGAGCACAGCGATGAGAAAGTCGGCTGATGAATGCCCATCCTGGATGAAGGCATCCAGTTCGGCAAACCGGGGATCATCGGGTGTGATGCCCTTGCAAGCCGAACACGTCATGACGCACACCACCTTTGCGAGAACAGGGATGGCTTCGTTTGTGAAATCACGAACTCGACCTCACTTTGATGGTAAATCACCGTACGGTGTGCGACAAGGACATGGGAGGGTTATCTTTTAGTTATCCCATTTACAAAGTGTCATGATACGAGAGGGCTGTCCAGAGTGCGCGCGTATAGCACTTGAGCCCTAGTCCCCCTATGGCGGGGGCCTAGTCGCGCTGCACCCGGGCAAATCGGAAGCGGCCCCCTCGCGCTGCGAGGGGGCCGCCGTGATGAACGAAAGGGCTATTGCTCTCCGATGAGGCGATCGACGACGGCGGACCGCAGGAGGTAGCCCACCGGCCGGCCGTCGACCAGCACCGGCAGCACCTTGCGGTGGTTCTGTACCATCAGCTCGGCGGCCTCCTCCAGGGGGCTGTCCGGTCCGATGGTGTCCAGCTCCCGGGTCACTACCTCCCGCAGCGACTGCACCATCAGCACATGGCGGCCGGCGCCCCGTATCCAGTGCGGCACCGACTCGCTGCGCTCGCGTGTCGCGCGGTAGATGAGGCGGATCAGGTCGCCCTCCGTGACCAGCCCGTACAGCGTACCGTCCGATCGCACCACGGGCACGAAGGGGGTCCCCTGCGTCCGCATCGACTGGAGCGCCATAAAGATCGGGTCGTTGGGGGACAGCGGCTCGACCTGGATCATGGCATCACGCACCAGGGTCATCAGGCTGCACACTCCTTCGTTCATCACGATCAGGCCGCCACGTCTACCGCCACGTGCAGGTTGAGCCTGCCGTGCCGGGTAGCCAGGGGGAGAACGATGCGGCTGATTCCGAGGGTGGAGATGCGGGAGCGCGCGCCGATCATGATGGTGGGCGGCGAGATGTCCGCAGACAGGCCCAGCTTCTCCAGCTCGATGCACGTGCCGCCTGCCACCAGGTTCCCCAGTTCCGCCAGGGCGGAGAGCCCCATCTCCGTCAGTTCCGTGAGCGGTTCGCTGACCATGGTGGAAGCGATCTTCCGCGCGGTGGTCAGGTCGAGCCCCAGCAGCATCGTCCCTCGCACCTGGCCGACAAAAGAAAGGTAGACGACGACCTCATCGATCGCGTTTTCCGCGGGGTCCACGAAGAGACCTACACGTTTGATCTCGGACTGCAACTCCTGGGACAGACTGTGGCGAGCAGCAGTCAGAAAGGCGTTGATGACTTCTGGCTTCATCGCG
The DNA here is from genome assembly GCF_055383075.1 of Symbiobacterium turbinis. Classification (NCBI taxonomy): domain Bacteria; kingdom Bacillati; phylum Bacillota; class Clostridia; order Eubacteriales; family Symbiobacteriaceae; genus Symbiobacterium; species Symbiobacterium turbinis. The sequence continues at coordinate 2,756,823 of NZ_AP042433.1, read as the reverse complement.
CGAACCTCCGTATCGGCATAAATGAAACTTTCCACAGTGGGAACAGAGAGTCCTTCTGAAAGGGGGGAGCGGAACCATCGGCGAAACGATTACGTCGATATCAAGGCTGACAAATCTGAAGGGGGGGGGCTTTGCCGCCGATGGGCGCGTTCACGGCCTTCGTGGCGCAGGGATTCCGCCAGCAGGCGGCCTACAAGGTGGAGGGGTGGCTGGGGATCGCCTCCAGCCTGATCTGGTTCGTGCTCTTCGCGGGAATCTGGACCGCGCTCCTGCGGGACGATCCCGTCGCGCTGGAGCGGCAGATGCGATACGTCATCGCCGCCCGCTTTCTCTCTGAACTCGGCTTTCTGCCTACCTGGGAGATCGCCGAGAAGTTCCGCATGGGCGACGTGGGGCTGGAGCTGATCAAGCCCGTTCCCCTGCCGGTGCGGGTGTTGGGCGATTTCCTGGGGCGGTCGCTCTTCCGCACGCTCCGGTCGCTGCCGGTCTACATCGTCATCTGGTTCGCCTTCGGCCTGACTGCACCCGGCGCAACCGCCCTCATTCTCTTCCTGGGCAGCGCCCTCACGGGCTGGGTGATCGCCGCGAGCTTCCAGCTCTCGCTGACCCTGATCGCCCTGTGGACCGTACAGTTCAACGAGGCCGAGAACATCTGGCACCTGGCCAGCGCGCTGTTCTCCGGGGAGTTCATCCCGCTGTACTACCTGCCCGCGTGGGCCGGGGCCCTGGCTGCGTACCTGCCGTTCGCCGGGACGTACTTCGTCCCCTCGGCCATCCTGGCGGGCACCCTGACGGGGCCGGAACTGTGGCAGGCGCTGGGGCTGCAGGTCATCTGGGCTCTGGCTGGCTGCGGGCTGCTTGCCGCCATGTGGCTGGCCGGACAGCGGAAACTGACGATGCAGGGGGGATAGCGATGGGCGACCTGGGGCATAACCTTTCCTGCTACTACCGCATGGCCATGGCCCAGGCCCGGTCGCAGATGCAGTACCGGGTGAACTTCTTCGCGCATCTCATCGGCATCGTCCTGACCTACGCCGGGCAGTTCATCGCGCTGGCCTGGCTGACGCAGCGATTCACGACCGTGGGCGGGTGGCGGTTTGAGGAGATTATCCTGCTCTACGCCATGGCCATCCTGGCGTGGGGCTTTGCCGTATCGTTCTTCTGGAGCCTGATCGGCTTCGAGGACCAGGTGCGCATGGGCACCTACGACCGGGCGCTGCTGAGGCCGATCAACCCGCTCCTCACGGTGCTGGGCAGCCAGTCGCCCATCGCGGGGCTCGGGCAGTTCGTCTTCTCCATCGCCGCGTTCCTGTTCGCGGTGAAGGTGGCCGGCATCCGGCTGACCGCTGCCTCGCTGGGCTACCTGCTGCTCACAGCCCTGGGCGGGGGTCTGATTCTCGGCTCCGCGATGCTCTGTGTGGCGACGCTGGCCTTCTGGACGACCCGCACCTACACCTTCTACTGGAGCCTGGTCTACCCGGCCCGACAGCTCATCAACTACCCGGTTTCCATCTACCACCGCGCCATTCAGTTCGTCCTTACGGTGCTGGTGCCGTTCGCCTTCATTAATTATTTCCCCGCGCATGTGCTGCTGGGCCGGACAGGCGAACTGCCGATCCCGCTCCTGGCCTGGGCGACGCCGCTGGTGGGCGCGGCTGCCATCGCTGCCGCCTACGGCTTCTGGAAGTTCGGCACCCGGCGCTACACCAGCACGGGGAGTTGAACCGCCCACAGGCAAGCGAGGCCCCCGGCCGGCGACTCGGCGCCGGCCGGGGGTTCCTGCTCTCTGTCAGCGATCGGCGGGATCAGGCACGTGCAGCGTCTTCCGCTTGGCTTCTTCGGGGCCGTCGAACTGCGCGGCAGCCGCGCCTTCCATGCTCGGCAGGAAGCCGCGGCCCTTGCGGTTGGCCTTTCCGGCCTGCAACCGCTGGTTGCGCTGGCCTTTCCGCGACACTGGCTCACCTCCCATCACGCCTAGCTTGCACCACCGGTTGGCCGAAGACCCCACACTTTGTGCTACGCCGCGCCGCGCCGTCATAGCCTCGCGCCCGATGGATCCCCGGGGTTGTTCAGGGTATCATGATCCTGACAGCGACTCGGGAGGCGAAGTGTTTCATGATGGCCAGGCCCCCTGTGCTCTCGATCGTAGGCTGCGGGAAGTGCGGCAAGACCACCCTGGTGGAGCGGCTGGTCGCAGAGCTGACCCGCCGGGGTTGGTCGGTGGGAACCTTGAAGCACGATGTGCACGGCTTCCAGATGGACCATGAGGGAAAGGACACCTGGCGGCACCGGCAGGCCGGGGCGAAGGCGGTCTGCATCATCGGGCCCGGGCAGATCGGGCTGGTTCGTTCGGTGCCCGACGGCGGTTTTTCCGCGGCGGAGGCCATCGCGCTGCTGGGGCCCGTGGACCTCGTGGTCACCGAAGGGTTCAAGCGGGAGCGGTTCCCGAAGATCGAGATTTTCAGCAGCGCCCGCAACGAGGGGCGGCTTCTCTGCGCGGACGATCCCACGCTGATGGCTGTGGCCGGCGACCTCCCGGTCGAGACCGGCCTTCCCCGGTTTGACTGGAACGACATCGCGGGGATCGCCGATTTCGTGGAGGAGCGTCTGCTCCGCCAGTAGGAGGGGGATGAGATGCTACAGCGTATCGGGCCGATGGAACTGGCCCTTATCGTGATCGTGCTCCTGCTCATTTTCGGTCCTTCCAGGCTCCCGCAGCTCGGCAGGTCGATCGGGCAGACGATCCGGGAGTTCCGGGACTCCATGAAGGCCGTTCGTGATGACGACCGAGCGGCCGGCGGCGGGGCCGAGGGAGCGGAAACGAAGAGCTAGGGAGGGACCGGCATGCTACGGGTTGAGGAGGCCTGTGAACTGCTGATTCACCGCGCGCCGCCCCGGCGGGTCGAACGGGTGCCGCTGGAGGACGCGCTGGGGCTTATTCTGGCTGAGGATCTGCGGGCGCCTGAGTCCCTGCCCCCGTTTCCCCGGTCGGGCATGGACGGATACGCCGTTCGCTCGGAAGACACGCGCCTTGCGACGCGCGAGAACCCCGTCGTCCTCCCGCTGGCCGGGGTGATTCCCGCGGGGCACCCGCAGGAGGCGGAGCTGGCGCCGGGCACGACGGTGGCCATCATGACCGGCGGCGCGGTGCCTCCGGGCGCGGACGCGGTCATCCGCCTCGAGGAGGTGCGGGTCACCCCCGAGGGGGTGCGGATCTTCCGCCACGTGCCGCCCATGGAGAACGTGGCGCCGATCGGCGAGGATGTAAAGGAAGGCGAGCTGCTCCTGGAGGCCGGGCACCAGATCCGCCCGCAGGAGATCAACCTGCTGGCGGCCCTCGGCATCCTGGAGGTGCCCGTCTTCGCCCGACCCCGGGTCGGGATCCTCAGCACCGGCGATGAGCTGGTGGCGCCGCACGAGGCGCCGGGGCCGGGGCAGATCCGCAACTCCAACAGCCCCGGCGTTGCCGCGCTGGTGCGGGCCGCGGGTGGCATTCCGATTCTGCTTGGCGTTGCGCGCGACGTGACCGAGGTCATCGCGGGCACGCTGCGGGAGTCGAGCGGCTGCGACCTGCTCCTGACCACCGGAGGGGTCTCGGTGGGCCGGTTTGACGTCGTGCGGGAAGCCCTGGCCGTCATGGGCGCGGAGCAGCTCTTCTGGCGGGTCAGCATCAAGCCCGGCACGCCGGTGTGCGCGGCGGTGCTGGACGGCCGCCTGGTCATTGGTCTCTCCGGCAACCCCGCCGCAGCGATCACCGATTTCGACCTGCTGGTGCGCCCTGTGCTGGACCACCTCCTGGGCCGGCGCCGCCTGGGCCTGCGCGCGGCCGAAGGGGTGCTGGATCAGCCCGTGCTGAAGAAGGCCGGGATCACCCGGTACCTCCGGGCCAGGGCGTACAACGGGCCGGACGGGGAGATCCGGCTGGACACGAGCATGGCCCAGCGGGCCGGCGTCCTGAGCTCGATGCGCTTCGCGAACGCCTATGCGGTCATTCCCGCGCACGCCGGACCGATGCCGGAGGGCACCCGCGTGCGCGTGCTGCTGCAGGATGATGCGGACGTGTTTGTGCCGCAGCCGCGGGGCGACGCATAATGCCGACGCGCTGGAATTCGTCAACTACTTGACGCCGTGCCGGATTCTTTGATAAGCTAAGCTAGCCTCCAGATGTTGACCCCATCGTCTAGAGGCCTAGGACACCGCCCTTTCACGGCGGCGGCACGGGTTCGAATCCCGTTGGGGTCACCACACGGAAATGCGCCCGGCGCTGGCACGGACCAGCGCCGGGCGCTTTGCGCGTCGCCGGGGAAATCGCGGGCGCGACTGCCAAATTTCGACAGATTCCGGCAGGGCCGATGCGGTACACTGGATGCTGCAACATCGCCTGCAGAGGGTGATCGTGTGGCTTTCCGATCATCGTCCGACCGCGCCGAGCCGGCCGGGAGAGGCTCGCGGCGCTTCCCTGGATGGCTGCGGAGCCGCCTGGTCCGGGCCTGGAATCCGCCGCTGTACGCGGGGCTCATTCTCGCGTTCCTGATGGGCCGGGCGCAGCCCATCAGCCCCGTGGCCCCCTTCGGCATCGCCTTCTACATGGCAGTGCGCGCAGCCGGGTTCGGCGGCCTCGCCGCGCTGCCCGTCGCCCTCGCGCTGCTGGGAGGCGCAGCCCTGGTTCAGCCGCTCTCCGTCTTCGCCACCACCGCCATGTCCATCGGCCTGGTGCACGCGCTCGCCGGGCTCACGCAGGTGAGCCGCCAGCACAGCCCGCTCATCGCGGCCGTGCTCGCCTCCGCGGTGGCCGCCGGGCAGGGGCTCTTCCAGGACCCCGCGGCCGGCACGGTGCAGCTGACGTTCTGGGCCAGCCTCACCGGCGTGCTGGCGCTCATCTTCACCCTGGCCGTCGCCGACCTGACCCGGGGGCGGTACCAGGAGAGCGCTCCGTTTGACCTGCCGATCCCGGCCATCATCCTGCTGGCCTCTGCCTTCACCGGACTGCAGGACCTGACCCTGTGGGGGCAGCTCTCGCTGCACGGCCTGTTCGCCGGGCTGGCCGTGCTGCTCTGCGCCCACGCGGGCGGCATGGGCTGGGGCGCCGCCGCCGGCGCGGTGATCGGCATGTCGTCGTTTCTCACTGTGCTGGCGAACCCGCCCGGGGCGGGACTGTGGGCCGGTCCTTCGCTGTCGGACAGCCAGGGCATGGCCTACGTGGTCGCCGGTTTTCTGGGCGGCGCCTTCCGCGACCTGAAGAAGCCGGGTGTGGGACTGGCCTATGCCCTCGGGTTCCTCTCCTACAGCATGGCGACGCAGGGACAGGGCGCCGTACTGGAGGCAATGGTCCTGTCGGCCGCCGCCGCCACCGTGCTGTTCTGGCTGGTGCCGTCCGCCTGGGTCGCCGGCCTCGCGCAGGCCCTGCGCAGCGAGCGCAGGGAGCCGCCCGCCCGCGAAGCCGCCCCGCAGGAGGACGGCGCCGTGCTCGGCGCGCGCGAGCGGCTGCGGGCCATGGCGCAGGTGTTGAAGGAGATTCAGCGCACCTACACCCAGGTGGCCGCGGTGAGCACGTCGCCGGAGCCGGCCGTTCAGCGCCGCCTGCGCACGCTGAACGAGCAGGTCTGCCAGTCGTGTTCCATGCTTGCGCAATGCTGGGAGAAGGAGGAGGCGGAGACCCGGCAGCTGCTGGCCGACCTCTGGCAGCAGATCGAGGAGCAGGGCCACCTGCCGCTGAGCCCGCTGCCGGCCGCGCTGGAACAGCGCTGCATCCACCCCGCCCAGGTGGCGGTGACGCTCAATCACCTGCACGATCTGGACCGGTCGGACCGTGCCCTTGCGCGCCGCCTGGAAGAGGGCAGGGCCATCGCAGGCGAGTACATCCACAACGTCGCTCGCATGCTGGACCGCATGGCCCAGGAGATCGCGGAGGGGGACAGGCCCCACCGCGGCATGCCCGCTGTCTTCAGGGCCACCGCGGCGGTGGCGCGCATGCCCAAGCGGGGGGTCCACATCTCGGGCGACTCCGCGGTCACCGGACCTCTTTCGGGCGGCCGGTTCCTGTTGGCCCTGAGCGACGGGATGGGCGTCGGCCGCGAGGCGGCGGTGCAGTCCGGCGAATCCGTCCGCCTGCTGCAGCAGCTGCTGGACGCCGGGTTCAACGCCGATGCGGCCGTGAAGACGGTCAATTCCGTCCTCCTGCTCCGGGGGCCGGGAGATACGTTCGCCACCCTGGACCTGGCGGTGCTCGACCTCGCCACCGGGCAGGCCGAGTTCGTCAAGGTCGGGGCGGCGCCCAGCTTCGTGAAACGGGGCAGCGACGTAACGGTGGTGCGCATCCCCGCGCTGCCCGCGGGCGTCGTCACCGAGGTGGAGGTGGAGCCGGAGCGCCGGATGCTGGGGGATGGCGACCTCATCGTGATGGTCAGCGACGGCATTCTGGAGGTGGCCCGCGACGAGGAGGACAAGGAGCGCTGGCTCCTGGAGTTCCTGGGCCGGGAAGAGAGCGCGGATCCGGAGGAAGTGGCCGAGCGGGTGCTGGCCCGGGCCCTCGAGCTGGCCCCGGCCCCGGAGGACGACCTGACCGTGGTGGCCGCCCGCGTCTCGCTGGTGGACGGCGCGGCAGAGGCGCCGCCCCGGCCGAAGCCGTCTGGCGAGTGGGCGCCGGCGCAGACCGCGCCCCGCGGCGGACCCGCAGGAGCGCGCGCCGGGCGGTCCCGCAGGCGGTGAAGGGGGCAGACTCTGGGAATACAGGCCACGCCGGGTTTGGAAGGGAATCCCCGGCCGGTGTCGAAACGCGAATCGGCACCGCGGCCGGGGATTGGCGTGGAAGGGGGTGACCGGGTGCCGCTTCTCGCACAGGTGCGTGAATATATGCTCCGGCACCAGATGGTTGTGCCGGGCGATCGGGTGATCGTCGCCGTCTCCGGGGGCCCTGACTCCCTGGCGCTTACGCACGTGCTGTGCCGCCTGGCCCCTGAGTGGCGGCTTTCGCTGCACCTGTTCCACATGGAACACGGCCTGCGCGGCGAGGCGTCGCGGGCAGATGCGGCGTTCGTCGCGGACCTGGCCCGGAAGCTGGCGCTGCCCCTGACCACGGTCGCTCTCCGCCCCGGCGAGCTGGAGGCCCTGCCCGGATCGCTGGAGGCCAACGCCCGACAGAGGAGGTACGCGGAGCTGGCGCGCCTGGCTGAGGCCATCGGGGCGCAGCGGGCCGCCACGGGCCACAACCGGAACGACCAGGCGGAGACGGTGCTGATGCGGCTCCTGCGGGGCAGCGGCGCCACCGGCCTCGCCGGCATTCCGCCGGTGCGGCGGGAGGGCCGCGTCTCCATCATCCGGCCGCTGCTCGCCGTCTCCCGGCAGGAGATTCTGGACTACTGCCGCGCACACGGGCTCAGGCCCCGGCTGGACGCCACGAATCTGGAAAGCGCTTTCATGCGCAACCGTATCCGGCTGGAACTTCTCCCCGCCCTGACGGAGCGCTTCGGCGAGGCGGTGGTGGACAACCTCGCGCAGACGGCCGACCTGCTGCGGGAGGAGGACCGGCTGCTGACAGAGCTCGCGCGGGAGGCCTGTGCCCGCTGCGGGTGGCATGAAGTCGAGGCGGCGCCAGGGAATCTGGTTATTGAGCTGGACGGGCCGCGCCTCCTGCAGGAGCCGCTGGCCCTGGCCCGCCGGGTCATTCGCATGGCCGTGCAGCGTGCAAGCGGATCGGCGTACAGCCCCGGCATCGCTGCCGTGAGCCGTGCCCTGGAGCTGGCGGGGCGGACCGACGGCAGCCACGTGCTTGACCTGCCGCAGGGCGTACGCCTGACCGTCGCCTACGGCCGCTGCCGTTTCGCGCGGGCCGGAGGGCACCCGGGCGACGAGGTTCGCGACCGGGTCTGGCCGGTAGCCCTGCCCGGCGAGACGGCGATTCCGGCCCTCGGCGTGACGGTGGTGGCTGAGGCCGCTCCGGTGTCGGCCATGCCCGCGCCGATGCCGGCCGATGAAGAGTGGTTTGACCTGGACCGGTTGCCGGGGCCCCTGGCCGTGCGCACGCGCCGGCCGGGCGACCGGCTCTGGCCCGTGGGAATGGACGGTTCGAAGAAGCTTCAGGATATCCTGGTGGATGCCAAGGTGCCGCGGGAGCAGCGGGATTGTCTGCCGCTGCTGGTTGCGGGTGATACTGTAGTCTGGGTACCCGGAGTGAGGCGGGACCGCCGGTTCCGGCCCGACGCGAACGCGCGCGTCGCACTGAGGGTGGTCCTGCGCAGGCAGTCGGCGACCAGATGTGGCAGCTGACGCCTGCTGACGCCCGCTCACGGCGGTTGCTCCGGTCCATTGAATATGGTACACTGAACGAGTATCTTTTTCGGCCCGACAGCCGACTCAATGAATGGAAGGACTATCTCTCTACACCCTGTGGCGATTGCCCTGCGGAAGGAGGGGCCCGGCAGACTTGAACAAGCTATTTCGCAGTCTCGCCTTTTATATGCTGATTCTGGTCATCTCGGTGGCGATCGCCGTCCAGCTGGGAGGAACCAGTCAGCAGACCACCCGACTGGTGTATTCTGACCTGGTCACTTACATCCAGAAGGGTGAAGTGAAGAGCATTACCCTGAGCGGCTCGTACGCTGAGGGTGAACTGATCAATGGCGAGAAGTTTACCGTAGACTTGCCTTCGGGGTCCACGCAGGCGCCGCTGGTGGAGATGCTGCAGCAGCATCCTGAAATCAAGCTGGACTTCAGGCAGGACAATACATCCGGTATCTGGGCGCTGCTCCTGCAGACCCTGGTGCCGGTCGTGCTGGTGCTTCTCGCGTTCTTCTTCATCATGCAGCAGACCCAGGGGTCGGGAAACCGGGTGATGCAGTTCGGCAAGAGCCGGGCGCGCCTCGTGACCGACGACCGCAAGCGGGTGACCTTCGACGACGTCGCGGGCATCGACGAGGTGAAGGAGGAGCTCGCGGAGATCGTCGACTTCCTCAAGCACCCGAAGCGCTACCTGGAGCTGGGCGCGCGCATTCCCAAGGGCGTGCTGCTCTACGGACCGCCCGGCACCGGCAAGACCCTGCTGGCCAAGGCGGTCGCCGGCGAGGCAGGCGTGCCGTTCTTCTCGATCTCTGGCTCCGACTTCGTCGAGATGTTCGTCGGCGTTGGCGCCAGCCGCGTGCGCGACCTGTTTGAGCAGGCGAAGAAGAACTCCCCCTGCATCGTGTTCATCGACGAGATCGACGCCGTGGGCCGCCAGCGCGGCGCCGGGTACGGCGGCGGCCACGACGAGCGGGAGCAGACGCTGAACCAGCTCTTGGTGGAGATGGACGGGTTCTCGGCCAACGAGGGCATCATCATCATCGCGGCCACCAACCGGCCCGACGTGCTCGATCCGGCCCTGCTGCGGCCGGGCCGGTTCGACCGGCAGATCGTCATCGACCGGCCGGACCTGAAGGGGCGGATCGCCATCTTCCAGGTGCACGCCAAGGGCAAGCCCCTGGAGCAGGACGTCGATCTTGAGATTCTGGCCAAGCGCACCCCCGGGTTCACCGGCGCGGATATTGCCAACCTGATGAACGAAGCCGCGCTCCTGGCCGCGCGGCGGCGGAAGAAGAAGATCTCGATGGCCGACGTGGAGGACGCCATCGACCGCGTGCTGGCGGGCGGCCCCGAGCGGAAGTCGCGGGTGATCTCCGAGAAGGAGAAGCGGGTGACCGCCTACCACGAGGCCGGTCACGCCGTGGTCGGCCACATGCTTCCTCACATGGACCCGCTGCACAAGATCACGATCATCCCCCGGGGCCGGGCGATGGGCTACACCATGTTCCTGCCGGTGGAGGATCGCTACAACATCTCGAAGTCGGAAATCCTCGACCGCATGACCATGGCCCTGGGCGGCCGGGCCGCGGAGGAGATCACCTTCGGCGAGATCACCAGCGGCGCCCACGACGACATCGAGCGCACGACGCAGTGGGCGCGCCGGATGGTCACCGAGTGGGGCATGAGCGAGAAACTCGGCCCTCTCACCTACGGCCAGAAGCAGGACGAGGTCTTCCTGGCCCGCGACATGACCCGGCTGCGCAACTACTCCGAAGAGGTGGCCGGGCTGATCGACCAGGAAGTGCGCAACTTCGTCAATATCGCCTACCAGCGTGCGCTGGACATTCTGACCGAGCACAAGGACGCCCTCGACCGGGTCTCTGAGGTTCTGCTGGAGAAGGAGACCCTGGAGGGCAAGGAGCTGGAGGAGCTGCTGGCGGAGGTGCTGCCGCCCCGTCCCAAGCCGGAGCCCAAGAAGCCCCGGGTGGTTGGCGGCGGAACCTCGCAGGTGGCCCCCGCGTTCTGATGAAGGCTTCACGCCCCCGCCATGGACATGGCGGGGGTTTTTCACAGGGGAAGGGGATGTGCGATGGGTCGTGCATATGCGGGCTACCCGATGCCTTCCTGCCACGCCCTCATCCGGGACGGCGACAGGCTGCTGCTGGTGCAGCGCGCGACGCCGCCGCTGCAGGGCTACTGGGGGCTGCCGGGCGGCCGGGTGGAACTGGGCGAGACCGTGGAGCAGGCCCTCCTGCGGGAGGTGCAGGAAGAGACCGGGCTGCAGGTGGCCGTTGAGCGCTACCTGGGCTACATCGACGCGATCGAGCGCGACGAGGCGGGGCGGGTGCGCTACCACTATGTGGTGCATTACTTCACGGCCCGGCCACAGGGGGGCACGCTGGCCGCGGCAGACGATGCGGCTGACGCCCGTTGGGTCGGCCTGGCGGAGCTCGCCGGGCTCAACGTCACCGACGCGGTGCAGCTCTGCCTCGACTGGGACCGGCAGGAAGAGTCGCCCCGCGCCGGGGCAGACTAGGGTGCGGAAGGAGGATGCCGAGTGGCGGATCGCTTCACCCGCTTTCCCCTGCAGGACGGGGTGAACCTCTATGTGCAGCCGACGACGAAGTTCAAGACCACTACGGTATACATCTACTTCCACATGCCGCTGGAACCGGTGACGGTGACCTACAACGCCCTGCTGCCGATGGTGCTGGCCAGGGCCTCGGCCGACTTCCCCAGCACCGCGTCGCTCTCGCGCCATCTGGACGAGCTGTACGGCGCCTCCTTCGGGGTCGACGTTGCCCGCCGGGGCGAGGTGCAGTCGATCATCTTCCGGCTCGAAGTCGCGGGTGACCAGCACATTCCCGGGGAGGACGGGCTGCTTCCCAGGGGCCTGGACGTTCTGGCCAGCGTGATCACCCGTCCGCTCATCGTCGGCGACGGGTTCAAGCCCGACTACGTGGAGCAGGAGCGTACCAATCTCCGGCAGATGATCGAGGGGCTCATCAACGACAAGCGGCGCTACGCGATGGTGCGCTGCACCGCCGAAATGTGCGAGGGCGAGCCCTTCGCGCTGCACCGCCTCGGGCGGGTGGAGGACCTGGAGGGGGCCACCCCGCAGGGCCTGCTGGCCCACCACCGCCGGGTGCTGACGGAGGCGCCGGTGGACATCTTCATCCTCGGCGACGTGGATCCCGACCAGCTCGCGGAGGAGGTGCCGCGGCGGCTGCCCCTGCCGGCCGGAGCGCGCCGGTTCCCCGACACCCTGGTGAAGCGCCGGCCCGACCGGCCGGTGCGCGACGTGGTCGACCGGCTGGACGTGAACCAGGGCGTCGTGGTCATAGGCTTCCGCACCGGGATCACCCTGCGCGATGACCTCTACTTCCCGATGCTGGTGGCCAACGGCGTGCTGGGCGGCTTCTCCCATTCCAAGCTTTTTCAGGAGGTGCGGGAGAAGAACTCGCTGGCCTATTTTGCCTACTCCGCCATCGAGACGGTGAAGGGCGTGGGGTACATGTATGCCGGCGTGGAGTTCGCCGCCGCCGAGCGCTGTAAGGCGATCATGCTGGAACAGCTCCGCGCGCTGCAGGACGGGAAGGTGACGGAGGCGGAGCTGGAGATGACGAAGGCCACTTTGGTGAACGACATGCTGAGCGCGGCGGACAGCCCCGGCGCCATGGCCGAGCTGGCCGTGGACCAGGTCTTCTCCGGCCGCGACCTGTCCATCGACGAACGGGTGGCGCGCTACCTCCGGGTCACCCGGGAGCAGGTGGCGGAGGCCGCCCGCCACTTCACGCCCGACACGGTCTACGTGCTCACCGGGAAGGAAGGGGGAGTGTAAGCGGTGGAGAGGCTGTTTGACCCCATCCTGCGCGACGAGCTCTACACGGAGCGGCTGGAGAACGGACTTACGGTGGCCGTGCTGGTGAAGCCCGGCTTCCGGCAGGCCACCGCCCGGGTGGCCGTGCAGTACGGCTCCGTCGACAGCTGTTTTGTCGACCCGCAGTCGGGCAGCGAGGTGCAGGTGCCCGACGGCATCGCGCACTTCCTGGAACACAAGCTGTTCGAGGGGCCGGACGGCAACGTGGCCGACCGGTTTGCGGAGCTGGGGGCCGACGTCAACGCTTACACGACCCACACCCACACCGTGTACTACTTCACCACGACCGACCACTTCGCGGCCTGCCTCGACCTGCTGCTCGGCTTTGTACAGGAGCCCTATTTCACCCCCGAGTCCGTCGCCAGGGAGCAGGGCATCATCGAACAGGAGATCCGGATGTACATGGACGACCCTGGCTGGCGCTCCTCCGCAAACCTCATGGAGGCGCTGTTCGTGCGCCACCCGGTGCGGCTCGACATCGCCGGCACGGTCGATTCCATCCGCCGGATCGACCAGGACCTGCTCTACCTGTGCCACCGGGTCTTCTACCACCCGTCCAACATGGTGCTCTTCGTCGCAGGCGACCTGGACCCGCAGGCCGTGGTGGACCAGGCCCGGGCCGCCTTCGGCGGCCGCGACTACCCCGCCCAGGCGGCCATCGAGCGGCGGCTGCCTGAAGAGCCGCAGGAGATCGCCGAGCGGCGGCGGGTCCAGGAACTGGTGGTCAGCCAGCCGATCTTCCGGCTGGGCTTCAAGGAGAAGGAGGTCGGGCTGACGGGCCGGCCCCTGCTGGAGCGGGATCTGCTGACCGCCATGCTGCTGGACGTCCTGGTCGGCAGGGGCTCTCCGCTCTACACCCGGCTCTACGAGAGCGGCCTGATCGACCAGCGCTTCGGCTTCGGGCACGCGCCGGAGGTCACCTTCGGCTACACCTACCTGAGCGGTCCGACGCCCGACCCCGAGGCGCTGGAGGCGCAGCTCCTGGCCGGGATCGCGGAGGCGCAGGCGGAGGGGATTCTGGAGGCCGACTTCGAGCGGGCCCGCCGCAAGCTGATGGGCCGCCTCCTAAACCTGATGAACGACCTGGAGGGGCTCTCCTACCTGTTCATCGACGGCTTCTTCAAGGGGATCGGACTCTTCGACGGGATCCCCGCCCTGCAGTCGCTGACCGTGGATGCGGCCAACGCGCGGCTGCGGGAGCACTTCGATGCGAGGCTGGCGGCCGTCTCGGTGATCTCTCCAAGGCCGTAACGGCCGGTGGGCGATGAGGGGGTAGAGCACAGACGGGGGATGCTCGGCTGCGCCGCGTAGTCCCAGGTGTAGACTATTAGAGTCCGAAGGTTGGATGTTCAATTCTTTTCCGCTGAGTTATTCTCTAGACGTAGGCGATCACTTGGGTCGACTGAGGCCACGTTCAGTGGCTGATCCCCCAATCGGCCGCTGACGACGCAGTAGTCGACCTGGTTCGTTGCAGCTAACGATTCAGTTCGGTCGACCCGAGGATCACCCACCGCTCACCCTCCTTTGTTCCGGTCCTCAGCCTGCCCCCACGGGTTGAGGACAACCCTCCCCTTTGCCGTAGCCAGCGTCCTCCCCCCACGGGACGCTGGCTCCCTTTTTTATTCTCTTGACTTGTTTAAAGCGACAGCGTAGTCGTTTGCCTCCCCTGATTAGGGCTTCCTATAATGGGAGCAGGCTAGTGCGGGAGGTCATTTCATGGAAACGGTTGAACTCGGTGCCCACTTAACCCTCCCGGAAGTCGTGGCTGTCGCCCGGCACGGCGCGCGCGTCGTGCTCACGCCGGGGGTGCGGCAGCAGGTAGCCAGGGGGAGCGCGATGGTGGAGCGGCTGGTGCGGGAGCGCCGGCCGGTATACGGCATCACCACCGGCTTTGGCAAATTCAGCGACGTCCCCATATCGGCCGAACAGACCGCGGCCCTGCAGCGCAATCTTCTGATGAGCCACGCCTGCGCCGTCGGCGAGCCGCTCGCGCCCGAGGTGGTGCGGGCCATGCTGCTCCTGCGCGCGCAGGCGCTCTCGCGCGGCCACTCGGGAATTCGTGTGGAGACCCTGGAGCTGCTGGTGGCCTTCCTGAATCGGGGCCTCATCCCCGTGGTGCCCGAGCAGGGTTCCCTGGGTGCCAGCGGCGACCTCGCGCCGCTCGCGCACATGTGCCTGCCCCTGATCGGGCTCGGTGAGGCGATCGTGGACGGCGAGCGGCTGCCGGGGGCCGAGGCCCTCCAGCGTGCCGGCCTGAGCCCGGTGACGCTGACAGCCAAGGAGGGGCTCGCCCTGATCAACGGCACCCAGGCGATGACCGCACTGGGCAGCCTCGGCCTGCACGACGCGCAGGTGCTCCTGAAGACCGCCGATATCGCGGCGGCCCTCACGGCCGAGGCGCTCGGGGCGATTCCCGCGGCCTGGGATGCGCGGGTGCAGGCCCTTCGGCTCCACGCGGGGCAGCAGGCGGCCGGCCGCAACCTGCGCCGGCTGACCGAGGGCTCTCGGCTGACCACCCGGCCCGGGCAGATGCGGACCCAGGACCCGTACACCCTGCGCTGCATCCCGCAGGTGCACGGCGCCAGCCGCACCGCCCTCGAGCACGTGGCGCAGATCCTCGAGTGGGAGATGAACGCCGTCACCGACAACCCGCTCCTGTTCCCCGACGGCGACGAGGTCATCTCCGGCGGCAACTTCCACGGCCAGCCGGTCGCCCTGGCGATGGACTACCTGGCCATCGCCGTCGCGGAACTCGCCGACATCTCTGAGCGGCGCATCGAGCGGCTGGTCAACCCGCAGCTTTCCGGCCTGCCGGCCTTCCTCACCCGGAACGGCGGGGTGCACTCGGGGCTGATGATCACCCAGTACACGGCGGCGTCGCTGGTGAGCGAGAACAAGGTGCTCGCGCATCCGGCAAGCGTGGACTCCATCCCGTCCAGCGCCAACCAGGAGGACCACGTGTCGATGGGAACCACGGCCGCCCGCAAGGCGCGGCAGGTCATTGCCAACGTGCGCCGGGTGCTGGCGATCGAGCTGCTCTGCGCCGCCCAGGCGGTGGAGTTCGTGGGCCCGGAGCGGCTGGCCCCCGCCACGCGCGCGGTCTACGACGCTGTGCGCGAGCGCGTCGCCCCGCTGGACGGGGACAGGGTGCTGGCGCCCGACATCGAGACCCTCGCGGACCTGGTCCACAGCGGCGAACTGGTCGCCGCCGTGGAGGCGGTGGTGGGTCCGCTGGAGTAGAGCAGGCTCAACGAGGGGGTATATGGGATGACCCGGACGGTTCGCGCCCCGCGCGGCACTGCGCTCTCGTGCAAGGGCTGGCAGCAGGAGGCCGCCCTGCGCATGCTCATGAACAACCTGGACCCCGAGGTGGCCGAGCGGCCGGAGGAGCTGGTGGTCTACGGCGGCAGCGGCAGGGCCGCCCGCTCGTGGGAAGCCTTCGACGCCATCGTGAAGGCCCTGCGCACTCTGGAGGACGATGAGACGCTCCTGATTCAGTCCGGCAAGCCGGTGGCAGTTTTCCGCACGCACCGGATGGCCCCGCGCGTGCTTCTCGCCAACTCCAACCTGGTGGGCCGGTGGGCCACCTGGGAGCACTTCTGGGAGCTGGAGCGCAAGGGGCTCATGATGTTCGGGCAGATGACCGCAGGCTCGTGGATCTACATCGGCACGCAGGGCATCCTGCAGGGAACGTATGAGACCTTCGCCGAGGCCGCCCGGCAGCACTTCAGCGGCAGCCTGAAGGGGCGGCTGGCCCTCACCGCGGGCCTGGGCGGCATGGGCGGAGCCCAGCCGCTGGCAGTGACGATGAACGAGGGCGTGGCCATCGTCGTGGAGGTGGACGAGGCCCGCATTCAGCGCCGGCTGGACCACCGCTACCTGGACCGGATGACCCGCAGCCTGGACGAGGCGCTGGCGTGGGCCCGGGACGCCTTGGACAAGGGGGAGCCCCTCTCCATCGGCCTCCTGGGCAACGCCGCGGAGGTCTACCCGGAGCTGGTCCGCCGGGGCGTGGTGCCCGACGTGGTGACGGACCAGACCTCGGCCCACGACCCGCTGAATGGCTACATCCCGGCCGGCCTCACCCTGGAGCAGGCGGCGGAGCTGCGCCGGACGGACCCGGAGGAGTACATCCGCCGGGCGAAGGCCTCCATGGTGCGGCACGTGCAGGCCATGCTGGACCTGCAGAAGGCGGGGGCGGTGGTCTTCGATTACGGCAACAACATCCGGCAGCAGGCGCACGAGGCGGGGCTGGAGGAGGCCTTCGCCTTCCCGGGCTTCGTGCCGGCCTTCATCCGGCCCCTGTTCTGCGAGGGCAAGGGACCCTTCCGCTGGGTGGCGCTCTCGGGCGATCCGGAGGACATCTACAAGACCGACCGGGCGATCATGGAGCTGTTCCCCGAGGACCGGTCCCTGCGCCGGTGGCTGGAGATGGCGCAGAAGAAGGTCCACTTCCAGGGGCTGCCGGCCCGCATCTGCTGGCTCGGCTACGGCGAGCGGGTCAAGGCCGGGCTGAAGTTCAATGAGATGGTGGCGAGCGGCGAGCTGAAGGCCCCGATCGTCATCGGGCGCGACCACCTGGATGCGGGCTCGGTCGCCTCGCCCAACCGGGAGACCGAGGCGATGAAGGACGGCTCCGACGCCGTCGCCGACTGGCCGCTGCTCAACGCGCTGGTGAACACCGCTGCCGGCGCGACCTGGGTCTCCATCCACCACGGCGGCGGTGTGGGCATCGGCTACAGTCAGCACGCGGGGATGGTGGTGGTGGCCGACGGTACGGAAGAGGCGAGGCAGCGGCTGGAGCGGGTGCTGACCACCGACCCGGGCATGGGCGTGGTGCGGCACGTGGACGCCGGCTACGCGAAGGCGCTGCAGGTCGCCCGGGAGCGGGGCATCCGCCTGCCCATGCACGAGTGAGCGGGGAGTCCAGGAGAGGAGGCGGCGGTCCGTTGAATCCGAATGCGCTCGTTCAGTGTGTGCCCAACTTCAGCGAGGGGCGGCGGCCGGAGGTCATCGAGGCCATCTCCGGGGCCATCGCGGCCCAGGGGGTGAAGGTGCTTTCGGTTTCGGCCGACGCCGATCACAACCGCTGTGTGATCACCTTCATCGGGTCGCCGGAGGCGGTGGCGCGGGCCGCCCTCCGGGGGGCCGAGGCGGCCATCCGGCTGATCGACCTGAACCGCCACCAGGGCAGCCACCCGCGCATGGGCGCGGTGGACGTCATCCCGTTCGTGCCCATCTCGGGCTGCACCATGGAGGACTGCGTGGCCCTGGCCCGGCAGGTGGGCGAGGCCCTGGGCAACATGGGGGTGCCCGTCTTCCTGTACGAGGAGGCGGCCACGCGCCCCGAGCGGCGCAATCTGGCCGACGTGCGCCGCGGCGAGTTCGAGGGGCTGCGGGAGCAGATCGGCGTCGACCCGGCGAAAGAGCCGGACTTCGGTCCCGCCAGGATCCACCCCACCGCGGGCTGCACCGCCGTGGGAGCGCGCATGCCGCTCATCGCCTTCAACGTGAATCTCGGCACGTCGGACCTCTCCATCGCCAGGAGGATCGCACGGGCCGTGCGCGGCTCCAGCGGCGGCCTCGTGCACTGCAAGGCCATCGCCGTGCCCCTGGCGGACCGGAACCAGGTGCAGGTGAGCATGAACATGGTCAACTTCAAGGAGACGCCGCTGCACCGGGCGTTCGAGCTGATCCGGCTGGAGGCCGAGCGGTACGGTGTGCCGGTGGTGGGGTCGGAGATAGTTGGGCTGGTGCCCGTCGACGCGCTGGTAGGGGTCGTCCGCCACTACCTGAGGCTGGAGGGCTTCAAGAGCGACCAGGTGCTGGAAAAGCGGCTGATGGAGTGACAGCGACTGCCGCATCGAAAAGCGGCCTGTGGGGTGATGCGATGACGCCGGTGGATCTCTTGATCGTGGGCGCGGCGGAACTGGTGACGATGGCCGGGGGCCCGCGGCGGGGCGACCGCATGCAGGACCCGGGCGCGATTCCCGGGGGCGCCCTGGCGGCCCGGGGCGGACGCATCGTGGCCGTGGGACCCGCAGACGAGGTGCTGGCTGCGGTGGAGACCGGCCCCGACACGCAGGTCATCGACGCCCGGGGGCGGGCGGTCGTCCCGGGCTTCGTCGACCCGCACACGCACCTCTGCTTCGCAGGGGACCGCGCAGAGGAGTTCGCCCTTCGCCTGGGCGGGGCGACTTACCAGGAGCTGGCCGCCCGGGGCGGCGGCATCCTGCAGACCGTGCGGGCGACCCGGGCGGCGAGCCAGGCCGAGCTGGTGGACCTGGGCCTCTCGCGGCTGGACCTGCTGGCCCTGAACGGCACCACCACGGTGGAGGTGAAGTCCGGATACGGCCTCAGCACGGCGGATGAGCTGAAGCAGCTGCGGGCGATCCGCGAGATGGCCCGCCGGCATCCGCTGACCGTCGTGCCCACCTTCATGGGCGCGCACGAGGTGCCGCCGGAGTACCGCAGCCGCAGGGAGGCGTACGTCGACCTGCTGGTGGGGGAGATGCTGCCCGCGGTGGCCGCGGAGCCGGGCCTGGCGCGGTACGCGGACGTCTTCACCGAACACGGGGTCTTCTCGGTGGAGGAGTCCCGGCGCATTCTGCAGCGGGCGAAGGAGCTGGGGTTCGGCGTGAAGGTGCACGCCGACGAGCTCTCGGATCTGGGCGGGGCCGCGCTTGCGGCCGAACTCGGCGCCGCCAGCGCCGAGCACCTGCTGCACACCCCCGACGAGGGGCTGGCCCGTCTGGCGGAGGCGGGCACGGTGGCGGTCTGCCTGCCGGGCACGTCGTTCTGCCTGATGAACGCGCCGTATGCCCGGGCGCGGCGCATGATCGAGCTGGGCTGCACGGTGGCCCTGGCCAGCGACTTCAACCCGGGCTCCTGCCCGGCCTACGCCATGCCCTTCGTCATCACGCTCGCCTGCATGTACATGGGGCTGAATCCCAGCGAGGCCCTTGCGGCGGCGACCATCAACGCCGCGGCCGCGATCGGCATGGAAGCCGAGGTGGGATCGCTGGAGGTGGGCAAACTGGCTGACGTGGTGATCCTGTCGTGCCCCAGCCACTGGCACATCCCTTACCACATGGGCATGGGCGTGGTGGCGCAGGTTGTGAAGCAGGGGCGGCTCATCGTCGACGAGGGAAGGGTAATCAGGAGGTAGTGGCAAAGCATGCGCACGGGTGAACAGACGATCGCGGCGTTCTGCGAGCAGGTGGCGGCGTCGACGCCGGCCCCCGGCGGGGGTGCGGTGGCCGCCGTGGCCGGGGCCATGGGTGCGAGCCTGGTCTCGATGGTGGGGGGCCTGACCCGGGGGCGGGAGAAGTTCCAGGAGGTTGAGGCGGACATGGCCGCCGCGCAGGAGGCCGGCCGGCGGGAGGCCGAAGCGCTCCTTGACCTGGCGGACCAGGACCAGGCGGCGTTCAGCCAGGTGATGGCCGCGTTCGCCCTGCCCAGGGGCACCCCGGAGGAGAAGGCGGAGCGCCGGAAGGCGGTGCAGGCAGCCTACCGCGAGGCGACCCGCACGCCGCTGGAGACGATGGCGCACTGCCTCGCGGTGATGCGGCACGCGCTGGCGGTGGTGGCCAAGGGCAACCCCAATGCCGTCAGCGATGGGTGCGTGGGCTTCCTGGTGGCCTCGGCCGGCTTCGAGGGGGCCCTCTGGAACGTGGCGATCAACCTCGACGGCATCAAGGACGAAGCCTTCAGGCACGAGACGATTGCCAAGGTGGAGCGCATGCGTGAGGAACGGGAGGAGGTGCTGCAGGCGTTTCACGCCCTCACGCCGAATCCGGTGGTTCGGTTCCTGAAGCAGCAGTAGGCCAACGGAGTGAGCAGCGGAGGAGGAACGGACCTTGCTCTCCGACATCGCAATTGCACAGCGTGCACGGCTTGAACCGATCACGAAGGTTGCGGAACAAATCGGACTGGGCCCGGATGACCTGGAACTGTACGGACGCTACAAGGCCAAGGTGGCCTCGCACGTGTGGCCGCGCGTGAGGTCGAACCCCGACGGCAAGCTGATTCTGGTCACCGCCATCAGCCCCACCCCGGCCGGCGAGGGCAAGACCACGGTGACGGTGGGCCTGGGCCAGGCGATGGCCCGCATTGGCAAGCGGGCGGCAATTGCGCTGCGCGAGCCCTCGCTGGGCCCGGCATTCGGCGTGAAGGGCGGCGCAGCCGGGGGCGGCTATGCGCAGGTCGTGCCCATGGACGAGGTCAACCTGCACTTCACCGGCGACTTCCACGCCGTCACGTCGGCCAACAACCTGCTGTCGGCGATGATCGACAATCACCTGCACCAGGGGAACGCGCTGGGGCTGGATCCCCGGCAGGTCACGTTCAAGCGGGTCATGGACATGAACGACCGGGCGCTGCGTTCGGTGGTCGTGGGCCTGGGGGGCAAGAACGGCGGCGTCCCGCGCCAGGAGGAGTTCATGATCACCCCGGCGTCCGAGGTGATGGCCACGCTCTGCCTGGCGGAGGACCTCTCTGACCTGAAGCGGCGCTGCGGCGAGATCATCGTCGGGTATACCTACGACGGCGCCCCTGTGCGGGCGCGCGACCTGAAGGCGGAGGGGGCCATGGCGACCCTGCTGCGGGAGGCCATCAAGCCCAACCTGGTGCAGACCCTGGAGAACACCCCGGCTTTCGTGCACGGCGGGCCTTTCGCGAACATCGCCCACGGCTGCAACACCGTCACGGCCACCCGCCTGGCCCTGAAGCTGGCCGACTACGTCATCACGGAGGCCGGGTTCGGCGCGGACCTGGGGGCGGAGAAGTTCATCGACATCAAGTGCCGGCTGTCGGGGCTGCGGCCGGACGCCGTGGTGATCGTGGCCACCATCCGCTCGCTGAAGATGCACGGCGGACTGAAGAAGGACGAGCTGAGCCGCGAGGACCTGGAGGCCCTGCGGAAGGGCAGCAGCAACCTCATGCGCCATCTCCGCAACGTGACCGAGGTGTTCGGCCTGCCCGCAGTGGTCGCGATCAACCGCTTCGCCGCCGACACCGAGGCCGAGATCCGCCTTCTGCGCGAGCTGGTGGAGGAGGCCGGCGCCACGGCGGTGGTGGCGGACGTACACGCCCGCGGGGGCGAGGGCGGCATCGAGCTGGCGCACCGGGTGGTAGAGCTGGCCCAGGAGCCGAACCGCTTCAGCTTCGTCTACGAGGACGACGACAGCCTGAAGACCAAGATCGAGAAGGTCGCTACCCGCATCTACGGCGCCGACGGCGTGGACTTCAGCCGGGAGGCCAGCCGCATGCTGCGGAAGCTGGAGAAGGAGGGCTTCGGCCGGGCGCCGGTCTGCATCGCCAAGACCCAGTACTCCTTCACCGACGACCCGAAGAAGCTGGGGGCGCCCACGGGCTGGCGGCTGACCGTGCGCGAGGTGCGCCCCAGCGCCGGCGCGGGCTTCGTGGTGGCCCTGACCGGCGAGATCATGACCATGCCGGGGCTCCCCGCCGTGCCCGCGGCAGAGGGGATCGACGTCCACGAGGACGGGGAGATCGTCGGGCTGTTCTAGTGGGATAAACGGCTGTTTGCTCCCGCTTGCAGGGAGAAGCGGAGGCCGGGGCGAATCACTCCCCGGCCTCCGCGCAGTTTAAGGACGAGGTGACGTGAGCCATGTGGCGGATTTCTTACAGGGGCCGCTCGCTGGAGTTGGGAAAGCGCTCCTTCATCATGGGCATTCTGAACGTGACGCCGGATTCGTTCTCTGACGGCGGCCGCTGGGTGGATCCGGAGCAGGCTGTCGCCCGCGCCCTGCAGATGCTGCAGGAGGGAGCGGACATCATCGACGTCGGCGGCGAGTCGACCCGGCCGGGCCACCAGCCGGTGGCGGCTGAGGAGGAGATGCGCCGGGTCGTGCCGGTGATCGAGGCCCTGCGCAAGGCGGCGCCGGATGCCTTCATCTCGGTGGACACCCAGAAGGCCGCGGTCGCGGAGGCGGCCCTGGAGGCGGGGGCCGACATGCTCAACGATATCTGGGGGCTTCAGGGCGATCCGGAGATGGTGCGGGTTGCAGCCCGCTGGCAGTGCCCCGTGGTGGTGATGCACAACCAGAACGGCACCGCGTACCGGGATCTGATGGGCGACATCGCGGCGTTCTTCCGCCGGTCGCTGGAGCTGGCCGCCGGGGCAGGGCTGCCCGAGGAGCTGATCATCCTCGACCCCGGCGTGGGCTTCGGCAAAACGACGCTGCACAACCTGGAGGTCATCCAGAAGCTGGGCGAGCTGCGAGGGCTGAACCGGCCGTTGCTTCTGGGGGTCAGCCGCAAGTCGACCATCGGGAAGGTGCTGGGCGGGCTGCCGCCGGAGGATCGGCTGGAGGGCACCGCGGCGGCGGTGGCGATTTGCATTGCGAACGGAGCAGATATCCTGCGGGTGCACGACGTGCGCGCGATGAAGCGGGTGGCGCAGGTGGCCGACGCCATCGTGCGGCCGGGCCGCGGCGGCTTTGAGGGGTGAGGGCGGACGTGGATCGAATCGTCATTACGGGCATGCGCTTCTACGCATACCACGGTGTGCTGCCCGAGGAGACGCGCCTGGGGCAGGAGTTCCTTGTGGACGCTGAGCTATGCCTGGACCTGCGGGGCGCCGGCAGGGACGACGACATCAGGCAGACGGTGAACTACGGGAAGGTCTACCGCACGGTGAAGGCGATCGTGGAAGGCAGCACCTTCAAGCTGATTGAGGCCGTGGCCGAGCGGGTGGCCGCCGAGGTGCTGGCCCAGTACCCGAACGTAGAGGCCGTGACCATACGTGTGCATAAGCCAAGGGCGCCGATTCCCGGCGCCCTGGGCGGCGTGATGGTGGAGATTCAGCGGAGGCGGGAAGCGTGACCCTTGCCTATCTTTCGCTCGGAGCGAATATCGGCGATCCGGCTGCGCAGCTGGTGTCGGCCCTGCGCCGTCTGGCCTCCGGACCGGGCACCCGGCTGGTGGCGGTGAGCGGCCTTTACCGGACCGCTCCGCAGGGGCTCACGGACCAGCCGGACTTTCTGAACTGCGCTGCCTGCGTCGAGACGGAGCTGGACCCGTACGGACTGCTGGCGCTCACGCAGTCCATCGAGAGCGCCCTGGGGCGGGTGCGCACGGTGCGCTGGGGGCCGCGCACCATCGACATCGATATCCTGCTGCACGGCGATGCGCGGCTGGATGACCCCCGTCTGACCCTGCCCCACCCGCGCATGCACGAGCGCGCCTTCGTGCTCGCGCCGCTGCTGGAGGTCTGGCGCACGGAAGAGGAGCCGGCATGGATCGGGCGCGGCTGGCTGCAGGCGAGGCTCACCGGTCTCTCTGATCAGCCGGTGGTCAGGGTGCGGGACAGTGCCTCTTTGCTGAAACAGGTTCAGGGGGTAGAATAGAACAAATGGGCAAGACAAGCCGGCGCAGCCGGAAAGTGAAGGCGAGGAGGTCTGCTGAATGAGCCTGAACCCAATTGCCGTCGAGGAATTGGTGCGTAGGGCCCTCATGGAGGACGTGGGTCCCGGCGACCTGACCACGTCTGCCGTCGTGCCGGCAGATGCCAGGTGTACGGCCACCATCGTCGCAGGGGCGGACGGCATTGTGTGCGGACACCCTGTGGCCCGGGCGGCGTTCCTGGCGCTTGACCCGACCCTGGTTTACGAGCCCCTGGCGCCCGAGGGGAGCGAGATCGCGGCCGGTGCGGCCGTGGCTTCCATTTCGGGGATGGCCCGGCCGATTCTCTCGGCCGAGCGCGTGGCGCTCAACCTGATGCAGAAGATGAGCGGCATCGCGACGGCGACCCGGCGCCTGGCCGATGCGATCAAGTACTACCACGCCCGGCTGGTGGCAGGCTGGCAGACCACCCCCGGTCTGCGCCTGATCGAGCAGTACGCCGTGCGGATCGGCGGGGGGCAGAATCAGCCCCACGGGCTGGGCGATGCCATCCTGATCCGGGCCGGCCACCTGGTGCTGGCGGGCGGCGTGCGGGAGGCGGTGGTCGCCGCCCGGAAGAGCGCCCCGCCGACGACCCGCGTGGCGGTGGAGGTGTCGACGCTGGAGCAGGTGCAGGAGGGGCTGGATGCCGGCGCGGACATCCTCGCACTCGGCAGCGTGGAGCCCGAGACCCTCAAGCGGGCTGTGGAGCTGGCCGACGGCAAGGCGGTGGTGGAGGCCTGCGGTTCCAGCGACGCCGCCCACCTGATCGAGATCGCGAAGACGGGCGTTGACATCATCAGCGTCTGCCACCTTGCGCATTCGGCGAAGGCCCTGCCTCTCAGTCTGTCAATTGGCGACCACAGCGCTTGGAAGAAGAAACCTGAAGATTGACTGGTCACGGGGACTGAAGATCGATTATACTTAAGGCACAGGAAGGGACCGAACCCCCAGGCGGGACGGCGGCGGGCCTTACCCGCAAGAACGGAGAACGGGCCGCCAGGGGGCGGAGGGGACTTCCGAGTCTCTCCCCGTGGAGGTGCTGGGGTTATCGACTCCGAACTGCATAGCGGTTGGCATGCGGCCCGGGTCGTTGACCCGGGCCGCAAACAGTCATGTTATAATCGTCCATGAGTTTTTGTGGAGCCGGACCCGCGCAGATGGCGGGCCGGCTACCGGGGAGGTCGCACACGGGTGCTGTTGGCCTTAGACGTGGGCAACACCTTCATGGTGGCGGGCGTGTTCCAGGAGCAGAAGCTGGTGGCGGAGTGGACCGTGGCCACCGACCCGCGCAGAACGCTCGACGAGTATGGGCTGCTGTTCACACAGCTGATGGCGCGCGTCGGGTTTTCACCCGACCAGATCAAGGCGGCCGCCATCTCGTCGTCGGTTCCGCCGCTGATCCCCACCCTGGAGTGGATGTGCCAGAAGTACTTCAGCCTGAAGCCGCTGGTGGTCGGGCCGGGCGTCCGCACCGGCATGATGATCCGGTACGATAACCCGCGCGAGGTGGGGGCGGACCGGATTGTGGGCGCGGTGGCCGCCTTCGAGCAGTACGGCGGTCCGCTGATCGTGGTGGACTTCGGCACCGCGATCATCCTCGACGCCATCTCCGCCCGGGGAGAGTACCTGGGCGGTGTGATCGCGCCCGGGATCGTGGTCTCGGCGGACGCGCTGTTCCAGTTTGCCGCCAAGCTGCCCCGGGTGGAACTGGTGCGCCCGCACGGGGCCCTGGCCCGGAACACGATTCACGCCATGCAGTCGGGCATCATCTTCGGTTTTGCCAGCCTGGTGGACGAGCTGGTGGCGCGCATGGCCGCGGAGCTGGATCCGCAGGGGCAGGGGTGCAAGGTCGTCGCGACGGGCGAACAGGCCGAGCTCCTCATCGACGAGTGTGAGAGCATCCAGCACTACGACCCGTTCCTCACGCTGACCGGACTGCGCATCATCTACGAACGGCACCAAGCCCACGCCCGGGGAGGAAGGTAGCGCCATGCTGTTGGCCGTGGACATCGGGAACACGAACATCACCGCAGGGCTCTTCCTGGAGGACGAGTTGATCACCACGTGGCGGATGGCCGCCAACCGCTCGGCGACCTGGGACGAATACGGGCTGCGCCTGATCCATCTGCTGGAGCGGGACGGCCACACGCCGGGGGATATCACCTGCGCGGCAATGGCCTCGGTGGTGCCGCCCCTCAACCCGATCCTGAGCCGGGCGGTGGAACGGTACCTGAAGGTGGAGCTGAAGGAGCTGTCCAGCGACCTCCGGAGCCTGCCGGCCATCCGGTACGACAACCCCTCTGCCCTGGGCACCGACCGGTTGGTCAACGCTGTGGCGGGCTGGGAGATTTACGGGCGCCCTCAGGGGCGGCCGGTCATCGTCGTGGACTTCGG
This sequence comes from Symbiobacterium turbinis, assembly GCF_055383075.1. Lineage (NCBI taxonomy): Bacteria > Bacillati > Bacillota > Clostridia > Eubacteriales > Symbiobacteriaceae > Symbiobacterium > Symbiobacterium turbinis. The sequence continues at coordinate 2,730,863 of NZ_AP042433.1, read as the reverse complement.
CACCGCCACCAAACTGGAGTGCGTCAGCGCGGCGGGCGAGTACCTGGGCGGGGTGATCGCGCCCGGCATACGCACGGCCGCCGAGGCGCTGACGCGCCGCACGGCCCTGCTGCAGCGGGTGGAGATTCAGCGGCCGAAGTCGGTGATCGGCCGGAACGTGGTCGCCAGCATGCAGTCGGGCATACTGTTCGGGTTTGCCGGCCTGGCCGACGGCCTGGTGCGCCGCCTGTCCCGGGAGCTCGCGCCCGGGGGGCCCGATCCCGTGGTGGTGGCGACGGGGGGCCTGGCCGCCATGGTGGCGGCGGAGAGCCGGACCATCCAGCTGGTCGACCCGCACCTGACCCTGCAGGGGATTCGGCGGATGTATGAACTGAATTGGCCGGAAGCAGCGGCGGAGGCGTAGGGCACCTGGGAAGGAAAGGGCCCGCGTTCGGGCGAAACAGTGGCGTAGCGGTACACAACGCAATCCAGTCATCGGAGGTACCCCATGTCCAGTTTGCGAACGCGGGCGGCCTGCGTGCTCGCCGCCCTGATGCTCATTCTGACCGGCTGCGCGAAGGAGGCGCCGCCGCAGGAGGAAGTTCCCACGCTTGAACAGCTTCGCCACCGCACGGCGGCGGCGTTTGACGGCACCGCATCCAGCGCGCAGCGCCGCACAGCCGGGGAGAACGCGGTGCGCACGCTGCTGGGCCTGCTGGAACGCCCGGAGTCCTTCCAGATCAGCGACGAGGAGTGGGCGGCCTCCCCGCGGCCCGGCGTGGAGGCAATGGTGCGCCATACGGACCTGGGCGCGGGGATTCACCTGTACGCGCTGTCGCTGCCCGGGCGGACCCTCGTGGATGAGATCGACCGGATCGCGGTTCAGGTGCGGTCCGGCAGTTCAGCGCGCGCCTTTGAGCTCTCGCCGCTGCCTGCGGGCCGGCTGGCCGCCGCGCATCTGTACGACGTGCCCGGTACGCGGCAGATCACCCTCGTCTTGCAGGAAGGCGAGCGCAGCGGCTACATCGCGCATTTTGCCGGCCCCGCCGGGGGGCCCTTTGAGCTTGTGGCCGACGCCTTTGCGGGAATGGAGGGGACTTACGGCCCGGTAAGGCTCGCCGCCGCGGACGGCGCCCTGCAGGCCACGGTGGAGCGGGGACAGTGGGAGCCGGTCTTCGATCCGGAGGACGGTTCGCTTCACCTGGCGCCGGAGGTCTTCCTGAAGTGGGACGGCGGTTTTTCGCTGGTGGATGAGTCGCGCTTCGACGCGTTTGCGCTCCTGGACATCGCCGCCGACCCGCTCCGGCGATGCCGGCGCGAGGGCGACTGCCCCGAGGCGGTGACGGCCCTGGTGAGCCACTCGCGCCAGCAGGCGGCGGAGGCCGCCTGGGAGCTGGCGAAGGCGAAGCTTACCCGGGAGCTGGAGGACGGCTGGTCCGACAGCTTCACGGCCCGCCTCCCGGCAGGCTCGCGCACACTCTCGGATGAGGGGCGCGGGCTGTCGGTGAACCTGCTGACCGTGCCCGCGCCGGGCGAGTACCTGAAGGGGCGTTATTACAACCTGGTCCAGTTCCGGGCCGGCGGCGGTGTGCCCATGACCCGGGCGCTCGCCCTTCCCGGCACGGTGGAGTCGGTGCGGGCCATGGCGCACCGGGGCAATCCCGCGATGCTGCTGGTGGTGGACGAGTCGGCCGGCCAGGAGGAGAGCGAAACGGCCAGCCGCGGCATCTACCTGCTCCGGCTGGACGCGGGGAACGACTGGCGGTACGCGGCTGACTGGCTGGGCTACGTGACCCGAGCCCCGTACTGGAACATCGCAGAGGTGGCGTCCGACGGGATCACGATTTCCTGGGAGACGGAGTCGCACCCGCAGTTTGCCGTCCTGCTGGAGGACGGCGAGGAGCCGCGGGTAGCGGTGTGTCAGGGCCCCGGCCGGTGCCACCACCTGACCTGGGTCGACGGCCGGCTGCACTCGCTGCCGCTGCTCACCCACTACGTGGGCGAGCTCACGCGCCCGCACGCCGAGGAGGACCTGGTGTGGGCCGCGAGCCAGATGGCCGAGTTCCTCGCGCAGGTCGATCCTGCGGCCCTGCCTGGCGCGCGGCTCAGCGAGCTGGTGGACCCCGACGGCTCCCTGGGGATCCGCGTCTTCGACGTGGGCGAGAACACGAAGGTGGTCGGCCTGCCGCCCAGCCCGAACGGCATGCACATGGCCTTGATTCACGCCCCCGGGCAGGCTGAGTTGGTGAAGACCTATAACGGCGTGGTCACCCAGTGGGAAGGCGCGCAGATCGTTCAGGCGGGGCAGGAGAAGCGGCTCCTGCTGCTGGGCCGTTCTGACCGGACGGCCGTGCTGATCGCCTACCGCCAGGAGGGCGGCCGGTGGGTGCCGGCAGACGCGCTGGAGGAGGAGATCAACCGCAACATGCTGCTCTCGCTGCGGGTGATGCACACGCCGGGCGCGGAGCGGCCGGCCCGCGGCATCATCGTGCTGGGCGACCGCGGCCTCACCGCCTCGCTCACCGGCGGGGGCGCCAGTTTCTGCGAGGGCGGGCTCCTCTGCATCCACTTCCGCCACGACGGCGGGTGGACCCTGCGATAGCGAAAACAGCCTGCACCACGCTGTGCAGGCTGTTTTCTGTGTGCGCCCGGCATGGGCGGCCATCAATCATCCTTTTCCTCGCCGCGCATCCAGTCAGGGCCCACCTGGCTGCCGACCCAGGCCTCGCCATCCTCCCAGACCTCTTTCTTCCAGATCGGGACGATCTGCTTCAGCCGCTCGATGGCGTGCCGGCAGGCCTCGAAGGCGTCGGCCCGGTGGGGGGTGGCCACGGCGATGACCACGCTGGCCTCGCCGATCTCCAGCTTGCCCACCCTGTGCACGATCGCGACCCGGGCGCCGGGCCAGCGTTCGGCGATCTCCTGACCAATCTGCTCCATTTGCGCCACGGCCATTTCGGCGTAGGCCTCGTACTCCAGGTGGACAGTGCGCCGGCCCCGGGTCCATTCCCGCACCGTGCCGACGAAGACCAGGGTCGCGCCCGAATACGGGTTGGTCACCCGGGCGGCGACCTCATCGGCCGAAAGGGGCGCCGCGGTGACTTCGAAGAGCGGCTGCCCGCCGGCTTCTGCACCGTCGACTTCTGCGCTGTTGGCTTCTGCGCTGTTGGCTTCTGCACTGTCGGCTTCCGCACCGCTGGTTTCGGCGCCGCCGCTGACCGGGGGGATGAGCGCCACCTCGTCGCCGTCGGCCAGCACCCGGTCCTCCGAGACATACTCACGGTTGACGGCCACGGAGAGAACCGGGGTGAGGCGGGAGAGGTTCGGATACTGCTGCGAAAGGATCTCCAGGAGCTGCGCGGCGGTCCGTCCGGCCCAGTCGCCTTCCAGGGTGCGCCGGCCCACGGCATCGGCCGCTGCCGCGAAGAGTTTCACCGTTATCAACCTGGGAACCCTCCCCGGGAACGCTGTTATTTGCCTACAGTATAGACCAGCGGCGGAGAGCCCGTCCACCCGGTCTCCACCTGGAGGACCCGCGGCTTTCCACCGGGCACCGGGTGGCGTATACTTAAACTTGGGAAGGGGGGCACTCCATATGGTTGGCGTGGACCTCATGAGTGTGGCAATGATCGAGCATACGGCAACCGTGGTTCTGGTGCTGCGTGCGGCGGCCTTGAAGCGACTGCTGGTCATGGAAGTGGGTCTGCTGGAGGGCCGGGCCATCGCACTGGAAGCTGAAGGGATCAGGACGCCCCGCCCGCTGACCCATGAACTGACCCTCCAGGTGATGGAGGCCCTGGGAGCAACGCTGACCCGTGTGGTGATCTGCGATTACCGCGACCGGACGTTTTATGCCAACCTCGAGCTGCGCACGGCCGACGGCCGGGAGTTGACGATCGACAGCCGCCCCAGCGACGCGCTCGCCCTGGCGCTCCGGCTGAAAGTGCCGATCATGGCGGAGGAGAAAGTGCTGGAGGAGGCCGGGCTCGACGAGAAAGAATTGGCAGAGCGAGAGGCGCGTTTGCAGTTGGCAGAGAATGATGATGAGGGAAGCGAACCCGTCCTGCACTAGCAGGGCGGAACTTCTTTGAACGAGGCATCTGCCAAGGAGGGAACTGGAGTGCAGCGTATGCTCGGAGAGTTGAACCCGCCTGAGCGACTCCTGATGGGACCCGGACCTTCCAACGTCGACCCGCGGATCCTGCGGGCGATGGCCACGCCGGTCATCGGTCACCTGGATCCCGCTTTCCTGGAGATCATGGATGAGACCATGGGGTGGCTGCGTGAGGTCTACCAGACGCAGAATCACCACACGGTGCCCATCTCGGCCACGGGTTCGGCCGGCATCGAGACGATGATGGTCAACCTGCTGGAGCCGGGGGATGACGTGGTCGTCGGCATCATCGGCTACTTCGGCCAGCGGATGGCCGAGGTGGCCTCACGGACGGGGGCCAACGTGCGGGTGATTGAGGCGCCCCTGGGCGAGGCGATCCCCCCGGAGCGGTTTGAGGAGGAGCTGCGGCGCAAGCCGGCCAAGCTTGTGGCCCTGGTGCACGCGGAGACCTCGACCGGCGCGGAGCAGGAGATCGCGCCGGTGGCCGAGATCGCGCACCGCTACGGCGCGCTCATCGCCATCGACTGCGTGACCTCGCTGGGCGGCATGCCGGTGAAGATCGACGAATGGGGCGTGGACGCGGCGGCCTCCTGCTCGCAGAAGTGCCTGGGCGCTCCTCCCGGACTCTCGCCGGTCACCTTCAGCCCCCGGGCGGTGGAGTTCGTGACCAGCCGCAAGACCAAGTGTCAGTCGTGGTACCTGGACCTGAGTCTGCTCTTCGCCTACTGGGGCGACGGCAAGGCTAACACCCGGGTGTTCCACCACACCGGCCCGATCACGATGATCTACGCCATGCGGGAGGCCCTGCGGATCGTACTGGAGGAGGGGCTGGAGGCCCGCTTCGCCCGGCACCGCAAGGCGCACGAGGCGTTCGTCGCCGGCCTGGAGGCGATGGGGCTCACGCTCTTCACCAAGGGCAAGCGGCTGCCGATGCTGAACGTGATCAACATCCCGGAGGGGATCGACGACCTGGCGATCCGCCGCCGGCTGCTGGAGCAGAACATCGAGATCTCCGGCGGCTTCGGCCCCCTGGCCGGCAGGGTGTGGCGCGTGGGGCTGATGGGTGTGAACGCCAACCCGGCGCCGGTGATCACGTTGCTGAGCGCCCTGGAGACGGCCCTGGCGGAGCAGGGATACCGGTGCGAGCGGGGAGCGGCGGTCGCGGCTGCCCGCGAGGTGTACAAGCGGTAATCTTGGGATGGTTCTTCAGGCGGCTCTCCGGCTGTGCCGGGGAGCCGCTTTTTTGGGCCGTGAGTGGTGGGGGGTTGGGCTGTGGCGGTCTGGTTGCCCTGGGGGTTTTGGGCACTGTGCAGTTTGTGAAGTCCGGGGGGCATGCGGGGTACAGGGGCCGCGGGTCTGGGAGAGCTTGTGGGACAAGGACTTGAGGAAAGTGCACATTCGTTCCGGTGGAGGCGGCGCCGGGCGCGGGGCTGGGTTGGAAAGGCAGCCGGGCGCCGTGGAGGGGCTGTCGGCGGGCGGAGGGAAGAGGCGATGCAGCCGGGCGCCGTTGGATCGAGGGAGGCTCCAGCGGCGTGGTTGCTCTGTGCGTTGGAAACAATGTGCACTTTCGTGAAGTCCGGGTGGCATGCGGGGTACAGCGCCCAGGGGTCTGTGAGCGCTTGTGGGACAAGGACTTGGGGAAAGTGCACCTTCGTTCCAGTGGAGGCAGCGCGGGGGGCCGGGATGGTTGCCGGGCTAGGGTGGCGTTGCGGAAAAGCAGCAGATGGATCTGGGGAGGCTCGGCGGTCTTGTTGCCTTGGGGGTTGGTAACAATGTGCACTTTCGTGAAGTCCGGGTGGCATGCGGGGTACAAGGGCCGCGGGTCTGGGAGGGCTTGTGGGACAAGGACTTGAGGAAAGTACACATTCGTTCCAGCGGAGGCAGCGCCAAGGAGGAGGTGGTGAAAGAGGCATGTGGCAACACGGTCGGGTGGTCGGTGGCCGCAGGTCGAGTCTGCACCGAGCGGCGGTGGGGAGAGAGCTCCGTGCAAACGGCGGATGCGCCGGCGGCCAGTCGAACGTGCAGGGTGAGAGTGTCGGTTGGCTTGCTGGTGGGCCATGGCAAGAAAGTGCACTTTCCTGTAGGCCGAGTGCGGGAAGGGCCCAGAGAGTGAGTCCCTGAAAACCCTTGCGGCACAACGCCTGTCGGAAAGTGCACTTTCGTTCGCGTGGGAATCCCGCGGGTCGGCTCACAGTCAACCCTGCAACGGGCGGCGGGAAGGCGGCGCCGAACGTTGGCCCGGCGCCGGACGCTGGGCTGGACGGCGGCGGGACTCCGGGACGGGGGTGAATGGCGAGCAGGGGCTGGAGGCGGCGGGACTGTGGAACGGGGTTGAATGGCAGACAGGGGCTGGACGGCGGCGGGACTCCGGGACGGAGTTGAATGGCGGGCTAACGCAGGACGTTGGGCCAGCGCTGGAACAGGGGATGGCCGGAGCCAAGCTCACGCCAGCGTCGGGCCCCCGTTTGCGCACATCAGCTCACATAAGCTCACATCAACTCGATCTGCAGCGGCCGCCGCAGCCGCAAGGCCTCCTGGGTGGCGGCGGTGAGGGCGTGGAGGACGTCCCGGAAGACCTCTGCCGCGGGGGTGAACGTGAACCGGGCCTCCGCCACGTCGGGTCGGCCGGCGACGAAGGCCTGGTGCCAGCGGGTGACCGGTGGCAGGGGCGGCAGCTCGGGCAGGATTACGGGCGCGCCGGAGCCGCCCATTTCCGGGGTTCTGAGCCCCTGAACGCCGTCAACCGTGAACTGCAGCGCGGCGAAGAAGCAGGCAAACCAGCCGCGCTCCAGTCCCGGAACGGAGCGGAATCCGACGGGGGGCGGGAACTGGCGGAGCGCGATCCGAATGCCCCGGGGTGTGAGGCTGACCAGGGCGTTTTCGGAATGGGCGACTGTCGTCTCCTCCTGCCCGCCAAAGAATGCGCCCAGGGCGGCGCCTGAGGCCGAGCGGAAGGCAAGCGTGGGCACCTGCTGCTCGGCGATCTGACGGCCGATGCGCTCGGTTTCGTCCAGCAGCACCCCGGCCCGCACTGGCTGGAGCTGCATCGCGTCCACCGCGCCCAGCCGCATGAACAGGGGAAACGCCTCGGCGCCGATGAACTCCACGGCCTCCTGCAGCCTGGTCAAGTGCGTGAGGGGAATCAGGTGTTCCGTCCCGCCTGAAACGAAAAAGCGCAGTTTGTCGAACAAGCAATTCCCTCCCCTATTGAAAGCACAACAGTCCAAAATAAGGGTCATGAATACCGGATGCATCAACCTGAGGCGTCCGTCGAGTTCGGTCGGGCGACAGGATCAGCCTGGCGCAAGCCTTGTGCCGAATTGAACAAAATGTCACTCGTTGCATAAGCGTCGCTTATGACCGTGATTGCTGCCAGCAATAGCCTTTCAGAACGTTGACAGTACTTTGTACGTAGGACTACAATGATTTCCGTCTACAGGTTACGGCACTTTCGGACTACAACCTGTGGTGCGAAGGGGTATGGTCCAGTATGGATTGGACGGGGGTTTCTGACAAGAGCAAGTGGGGGAAGGAGCGTACCAGGGTATGCGAGAGTTCGTGAGACGCAACCATTTCTTGCTTCGGCGGCTTCACTCGCTGGCCGGTGTTGTGCCCGTGGGCCTCTTCCTGGTGTTCCACCTATTCGAGAACTCCAGGGCCATACAGGGGCCCGAGGCCTACAACCAGGTCGTGCTGTCGATCAACTCGCTGCCGTTCATCCTGCTGATTGAGATCTTTGGCATTTTCCTGCCGCTTTACTTCCATGCCATTTACGGCATCTGGATCGCAGCCGACGCGCGGCACAACGTTTCGCAGTACAGCTATGGCCGGAACTGGGCGTTCCTGTGGCAGCGCATCACCGGCATCATAACCCTATTCTTCGTTACGTACCACATCTGGCACTTCCGGGTCCAGAAGGCCCTGGGCAAGTACGATGTGGGTACCGCCATGCCCGGTCTGCCCGACTACTTCACCGTGGCCGAGGCCTTCGCGAGCCCGCTCGCGAAGGTGGTCTATGGCATTGGCATTGTGGCCGCGGCATACCACTTCGCCAACGGCCTCTACACCTTCCTCATCACGTGGGGAATTACCATCGGCCCCCGCAGCCAGCGGGTCTCCAGCCTGGTCACGAATCTGCTGTTCGTGCTCGTCTCGGCAATGGGCCTCACCGCCCTGTTCGCATTCCGCATGTAGGAGGGAACGGTTGTGCGCAATCTGATTGTCGTTGGCGGCGGTCTGGCTGGACTCATGGCGGTCATCAAGGCTGCTGAGGCCGGGTTCCACGTCGATCTGATCTCCCTGGTCCCCGTCAAGCGTTCCCACTCCGTGTGCGCGCAGGGGGGCATCAACGGCGCCGTCAACACCAAGGGTGAGGGCGACTCCCCGTGGATTCACTTCGACGACACCATCTACGGCGGCGACTTCCTGGCCGACCAGCCGCCGGTCAAGGCGATGTGTGAGGCTGCGCCCGGCATCATCTACCTCTTCGACCGGATGGGCGTGCCCTTCAACCGCACGCCGGAAGGGCTGATCGACTTCCGTCGCTTCGGCGGCACCCTGTACCACCGCACGGCGTTCTCCGGCGGCTCCACCGGGCAGCAGCTGCTCTATGCCCTGGACGAGCAGGTGCGCCGCCACGAGGTGGAAGGCCGGGTCACCAAGTGGGAGGGCTGGGACTTCACCGGCCTGGTGCTGCACGAGGGCCGGGTGGTCGGCTGTACGGCCCAGAACCTGACCACCATGGAGTTCCGGGCCTTCAAGTCGGACGCGGTCATCATGGCCACGGGCGGCATCGGCATGATCTTCGGCAAGTCCACCAACTCGGTGATCAACACGGGTTCCGCCCAGGCGATTGTCTACCAGCAGGGCGCCTGGTACGCCAACGGCGAGATGATCCAGGTGCATCCCACCGCCATCCCCGGCGACGACAAGCTGCGGCTCATGTCGGAGTCGATCCGCGGCGAGGGCGGCCGCGTCTGGACGTACAAGGACGGCAAGCCGTGGTACTTCCTCGAGGAGAAGTACCCGAAGTACGGCAACCTGGTGCCGCGCGACATTGCCACCCGCGAGATCTTCGACGTCTGCGTCAACCAGAAACTCGGCGTCGACGGCAAGAACATGGTCTACCTGGATGTGAGCCACATCCCGGCTGAGACCCTGCGCCGGCGCATCGGCAACCTGATCGACATGTACAAGAAGTTCGTCGGCGATGACGCGACCAAGGTGCCGATGAAGATCTTCCCCGGCGTCCACTACACCATGGGCGGCCTGTGGGCGGGCTACGAGAAGAAGGCCAACAACGACATGGACCTCGACAGCCCGAAGAGCTTCATGACCAACATCCCCGGGCTCTACGCCGCCGGTGAGGCCTCGTTCCAGCACCACGGCGCCAACCGGCTCGGGGCCAACTCCCTGGTCTCCTGCGTCTTCGACGGCATGGTGACCGGCCCTGCGGCCGTGAAGTACATCCTCGGCCTGGACGCCACCCCGGCCGAGGAGCTGCCCGACTCCATCTTCGAGGCGGCGGTGCGGGAGGCCGAGGCCCAGTATCAGCGCATCCTGCGCATGGACGGTCCCGAGAACCCCTATGTGCTGGCCGACGAGTTGGGCCAGATCATGACCGACAACGTGACGGTGGTGCGCTATAACGCCCGGCTGGAGGAGACGCTGGCGAAGATCAACGAATTCAAGGAGCGCTACGAGCGAATCGGCGTGCCCGACACCGGCAGCCACTCCAACCAGCCGGCTGTGTTCACCCGGTGGCTCCACGGCATGCTCGTCTTGGCGGAAGTCATCACCAAGGGCGCCCTGGCCCGGAACGAGTCCCGCGGGGCGCACTACAAGCCCGAGTTTCCCGAACGCGACGATGAGAACTGGCTGAAGACCACCATCGCGCGCCACACCGACTCCGGGCCCGAGCTGAGCTACCGGCCGGTGGACGTGACGCACATTCAGCCCCGCAAGCGGGACTACACATCGAAGTAAGGGGGTACGGGAACCGTGGCCGATCAGAAGTTCATCGAACTGCGCATCAGGCGTCAGGAGGCACCCGACAAGCCCTTCTACTGGGAGGAGTTCCGCATCCCGTACCGTCCCGGTATGAACGTTATCGCCTGCCTGATGGAGATTCAGCGGAACCCGGTCAACGCCGAGGGCAAGCGCACCACGCCGGTGGTCTGGGATTCCAACTGCCTGGAGGAGGTCTGCGGCGCCTGCTCCATGGTGATCAACGGCAAGGCCCGGCAGGCCTGCTCCGCGCTGGTCGACAATCTGACGCAGCCGATCACCGTCGAGCCGCTGAAGTCGTTCCCCCTGGTGCGGGACCTCATGGTGGACCGCCAGCGCATGTTCGACGCCCTGAAGCGGGTACGCGCCTGGATTCCCATCGACGGCACGCACGAGCTCGGGCCGGGGCCGCGCCAGTCGCCTGCCGACCAGGAGTGGATGTATAAGCTCTCGGAGTGCATGACCTGCGGCTGCTGCATGGAGGCGTGCCCGAACTACAACGAAGGGACCGATTTCATTGGCCCCGCGCCGATCTCGCAGGCCCGCCTCTTCAACGCCCACCCCACAGGCAAGATGCACGCGCACGAGCGGCTGGAGGCCCTGATGGGCCCGGGCGGCGTGATGGAGTGCGGCAGCGCCCAGAACTGCGTGCGGGCCTGCCCGAAGGGCATCCCGCTCACCACGTCGATCGCCGACATTCAGCGGCAGGTCACGGTGTACTCGTTCAAGAAGATGTTCGGGCAATAAGGCGCCTGTCCGAAGGCGCCTGCCCGAAGAAGCAGGCGTGCGGAGCAAGAAGGTCAGGGAGCCAGGAAGAAGCGGGTTCGCCGGCCCACGGTGAGGCGGCGAACCCGCTTCTTACTGCGCCATGAGCGTGCTCCAGTTCAGGTAGAGCAACGGAAGGTTCCACGGCAGCGTGGCAGTGAGCACGAGGGCCAGGGCACGGGCCCGGGAGAGGCCCGAGATGCGGTGCACCCCTGCCGTCTGCGCCCCGATGCGCCAGAGGAGGAACGGGAGCGAGGCCCAGAGCACCAGCATGTCCCGCTGCGTGAGGTAGGGGACGAAGGTCACGATGTCCTCGACCAGGAACAGCACCCAGATGAGCCCCGTGTATTTCATCGCTTCCTGAACCTGAATGTGCCAGCCGAAAAACCGGCTGCTCCAGAACAGGAGCGCTACCTGGACGGCGAAGAGCATCAGCATCAGGTTGAGCAGGTTGAAGAGGAGCGCCCCGGCCGGCACCGACGGCACGGCTGACCGGATGGCCGGGTGGTAGATCAGCATCACTGCTTCAATCGTGAAGACCGAGAGCAGAATCCAGATGTACGCGTAGCGCATCTGTGTCTGCGCCTGCGCAAAGGTCTCGGCCGGTCGCAGCAGCATGCCGCGAATCCAGTCAGGCAAGGCCAAAGCCAACCCTCTCCTTCATCAGTCATACGGCAGCGGCTCCCGCCGGGCTGCCACGCTCTGGACCAGGCCGATGGCAGCCATGTTCGCCAACAGGGCGGTGGGGCCATAGCTGACGAAGGGCAGCGGGATGCCGGTGACCGGCATCAGCCCCATGGTCATGCCGACGTTCTCCAGCACGTGGGCGCCGAACAGGGCGGCCACGCCGACGACGAGCAGGGTGCCGTACCGGTCGTTGGCCGAAAACGCGATGATGGCCAGCCGCAGGAACAGGAGCGCGTACAGGCCCAGCAGCACGGTGCCGCCGACAAAGCCCCACTCCTCAACCAGCGCGGCGAAGACGAAGTCGGTGTGGGGGAAGGGAAGCCAGCCGTTCTGCTGGTACTCCCCCTGCTTGTACCCCTTGCCCCAGATGTCGCCGCTGGCGATGGCCATCTTGGACTGGAGCACCTGCCACCCGGACCCCTGGGGATCCTTCTCCGGGTACAGGAAGGCGTCGATGCGGTCCCACTGCCCCGGGTTGATGTTCAGCGGAAAGACGGTGCCATAGGTGTAGTGGCTCCAGACGGAGCCGACCACCAGCCCGGCCACCAGCACGCCCGCGGCCAGGAGCTTCCTGCCGGGAAAACCGCGCCCGTAGACCATGACGACGCCGATCACGGCGAACACCAGGGCAGTGCCCAGGTCCTTCTGCAGGACCACCGCGCCCAGCACGGGAAGCACGTGCAGGATCGGAGGACCCAGATGCCACCAGGCCTCCAGCCGCTCCATGCTGTCGAGCTGCTTCGCCAGGGTGATGATCAGGAGCACCTTGCCGAGTTCCGACGGCTGGACCATGATCACGCCAAGGTCTATCCAGTTCTTGTTGCCCATGACCTCGACGCCGAAGAGGACAACGGCGAACAGCATGGCCACGTTGAAGCCGTAGATCCACCAGTAGAGGGCGCGCAGCTCGTTGTAGTCCAGCAACAGCAGGATGGCCCAGGCGAAGATGCCCATGACGAGCGCGGCCGCCTGCTTGATGAGATCCGCCTTGACCTCGTAGCTCGGCGCGGCGCTGGAGATCACGACGAAGCCGATCCCGGCGATGGCGAGGACGATGATGAAGAGCGGCCAATCGATCATTCTCCAGAAGCGGCCGTGCCAGTACAGTGCGAACACCCCCTACAGCGGTATACCATTCGGTTGGACCGGGTCAATCCCCTCTTGGTTTCTTCTTGCCGCCGGTGAACAAAATGGGAGGGGCGGCAAGGCCCCCCAGCCCAAAAAAAGTGCCACCCGCAGGTGGCACGGTTATTGACGAGTAGTTACGGCTGTACCTTCTTCGGCGTCGGCAGGCCAATGTTGCCCCGACCGCCGTCCCGGGGCCGCGCCTCGTTGACGGTAAGCGGGCGACCCGCCCATTCTGCGCCGTTCAGGGCCTCGATAACCAGCTGAGCTGCCTCATCGGGCACCTCAACAAACCCGAACCCGCGACTGCGACCGGTCTCGCGATCTGTGACGATGCGAGCGGAGATGACCTCGCAATATTGCGACACGGCGTTGTGCAGGTCGTCGCTGGTGGCGGCCCACGGCAGGTTACCGAAATAAAGGGTCTTGGCCATCTGCTCTCGTACTCCCGTCTCTGTGAATTTATCGCAGCCGCTGCCCCCGGGGCAGCGTCGCGATGCTTTATTCAGTTTACACGTAGGGCTGGTCGGCGTGCAAGAGGGTTTGACCACGGTGCACCCTTTGGGTAAAGTAAAATCACCCAAGTGGGAGGGAGAGCCGTGGTGCCGAGGCTGGTCGCTGCGCTTCTTGGACTTATGCTCCTCGTCAGTTGTTCCGCACCTCCGGTGAACCCCGGCGCGGGGCCGGGCGATGGCGGCAGCATCGGCGCCCAGCCGCCCGGCGGCGGGGCGGATGACCCGCCGGCGGTGGAGGTCACCCCCACAGTATATGAACTGGTGATCGCGGGCGGCACCCTGGTCGACGGCACCGGCGCGCCCGGATACCGCGGCGATGTGGCCATAGATGGCGACCGCATCGTCGCCGTGGGCGACATCGGCCCCTGGGAAGCGAACCGGGTCATCGACGCGGCGGGCCTGGTGGTCGCGCCCGGCTTCATCAATCCCCACTCGCACACCCACGACGACCTGCTGAACCCGTTCATCGAGCGGGACGCCAGGGCCTCCCTGATGCAGGGCATCACCACCGAGTTCGGCGGGGTGGACGGCCGCTCGCCGGTCGATATTGGCGGGTTCCTCTCGCAGCTGGAAGCGGAGGGGACGGGCGTAAACTACGGCACGTTCCTGGGGCAGGGTTCTGTGCGGGGCTACGTGATGGGGTGGGCGCAGGGGCCGGCCAGCGAAGCGCAGCTGGACGACATGAAGCGGCTCGTGCGCCAGGGCATGGAGGACGGGGCCTTCGGCCTCTCCACCGGGCTGGAGTACCAGCCGGGGTCCTTCGCCGCAACGGATGAGGTGGCGGCGCTGGTCGCCGAAACCGCGCCGTTCGGCGGCATCTACTCCACCCACGTGCGCAGCGAGGGCGACGCCGTGGTGGAGGCGATCCGGGAGGCCCTGGAGATCGGCCGGCTGGCAGGCGTTCCCGTCAACCTTTCCCACCTGAAAATCGTGCACTACTGGAACTGGGAGAAGGAGGACGAGGTTGTCAGGCTGATCGAGGAGGCCCGCGCGTCCGGCCAGCGGGTGTTCGCCGACGTCTATCCCTACCGGGCGCCGGACTACGCGGTGAACAGGCCGCTCTCGGAGTGGGCCGGCGCCCTGCCGCCGGAGCACCTGCTGATTGTTGACGGCGTGCCGGAGGAACTGCAGGGCCTCACGGTGGCCGAGGCGGCAGCCAGGCTGGGCCTGCCGGAGGCCGAGGCGACCCGGGGGTTTCAGGCACGTTTCCCCTCCACGCGGATTGTGGCCCTGGTTTCCAGCGAGCGCGCGATGCACCGGTTCTATGCGGCTGACTGGTCTGTGGTCTCCACCGACGGTGAGGCCCAGCCCAAACTGGCCACGGCGGAGGAGGCGCGTGGTTATGCCTTTCACCGCCGCTCGTACGGTACGTACCCGCAGTTGTTCGAGGAGCTGGTACGCGCCCGCAAGGTGCTGACCCTGGAGCAGGCGGTGCGCAAGTCCACCGGCCAGGTGGCGGACGAACTGGGCCTTACGAGCCGGGGGTACCTGAAGCCCGGACAGTATGCCGACATCGTTGTGTTTGATCCGGATGCCATCGCCGACCGGACGACCTGGCTGAGCCCGCAGGAGTACCCGGAAGGCATCCATTACGTGCTGGTCAACGGCCATGTGGTCGTCGAGGAAGGCGAGTGGATCGGGGGGCGCCACGGGCGGATCATCCGGCGGGGTGAAGAATGAAGGCAGGTCGAGAGGAGGCTGTGGGGATGGCTTACTGGCTGATGAAGACCGAACCCGAAGTGTACAGCTATGACGACCTGGTGCGGGAGAAGCGCGATTACTGGGACGGGGTGCGCAACGCGGCGGCGGCCAAGCACATGCGGGCGATGCGGCCCGGCGACCTGTTCCTGTTCTACCACACCGGCAACCAGCGCGCGATCGTGGGCGTCGGGCGCATCGTCAGCGAGCCCTACCGCGACCCGACGGCCGAGGAGGACCGCTGGGTCGCGGTGGATGTCGAGCCCCTCTACCGGTTCCGGGCGCCGGTGACCCTGGCGGCCGTCAAGGCGGACCCCCGCTTTGCCGACTGGGCCCTGGTGCGCCAGTCGCGCCTCTCGGTGATGCCCGTGACGCCGGAGCAGTGGGCGTGGCTGCACGAGATGGGAGAGACCGAGCCGCAGCAGTAGCGACCGGCGCGTGCAACCGGGAGAGGGCTGTGCCCCACTCCCGGTTCTCGTTGTGCAAGTTTCCGCACACGACCCCCTGAAACGCAGGCCCCGCCTCGAATCGTCTGTATTGATGGTGAACGGTGCAACGAGAGGAGGGGTTCTGTGCGGATGCGAAGGTTGCTGAGCCTCATTCTCGCATTCGCGCTCCTGCTGGGGGCGGCACCGTCTCCGGCAGCAGCAAGGAGTTTCGGTTTGGGTTTCCGCTTCCTGGACGTTCCCGATGACGACTGGGCCTGGCCCTACGTGGTGGAGATGCACGCCAAGGGCCTGATGAGGGGCGTCGGGGACGGCCTCTTTCAGCCCGGCGCGCCGCTGACACGGGCGCAGGCTGTGACGGTGGCCGTGCGGCTGATGGGGCTCGAGGATGAGATTCACAGGCTGAGCGAGAGCCGCATACGCGAGCTGCTTCCCTACACCGACCGCGACAACATTCCCGACTGGGCCCGGCCGTATATCGCCGTGGCGGTCGACTACGAGATCATGCCCGTGGCTGAGGACGGGCTTTTGCGGCCCAACGAGGACGCGACCCGGCTCTGGGTCTCCGTGCTCCTGGTCCGCGCCCTGGGGTACGAAGCCGAGGCACAGGCCAAGATGACGGAGAGCCTGCCGTTCCGGGACGGCGACCTGGTTCCGGCCTCGCTGGTGGGCTACGTGGCCACGGCCGTGGACCACGAGCTGGTGCTGGGCTTCCCCGACGGCACCTTCCGTCCCAACGAACCGCTGACCCGTGCCCAGGCCGCCGCGCTGCTCTCCCGCACCGACCGGCAGCTGGGCGAGCTGGGCCGGTTCCGCCCGGGCTTCCTGGCGGGCGACCTGGTGCGGGCCAGCGAGCGGGACCTGACGATTACCCTGACGGTGCAGGGCCGCAACCAGACGCTGCGGGTGGCCGAGGACGCGCCGGTCTTCCTGGATGAGCGGCCGGCCGATCTGGACGACCTGCCGCGCGGGGCCCGCGTGTCGGTGGTGCTCGACGACAGCGACCGGGTGCTGATGGTCATCGCCCACGCGCCGGTCAGCCTGCCCGGCGTCACCGATGTCACGGGGGAGATCAGCGCCATTTACCTGCCGTCTGAGATGGCCGGCGGGCTCGGCCTGCTGGTGCTGAAGCGCAGCGGCGGCCGGGAGCAGACCTACCCGCTGGCGCCGCAGGTCACGGCCTCCCACAACGGCCGCTCGCTGAAGCTGGATCAGCTGCGGGTCGGCGACAAGGTGAAGGTCGACGTGGTCGCCGGCGTGGTCATCGCCATCGACGTGACCGAGCGCGGGTCCGGCTCCGCCAATCAGAACCAGATCAAGGGCACCATCGTCGCCGTCAGGCCCTTCTCGGTCTCCTTCCTGGCGTCGATCGACATCAAGGTCGGAAACACCACCCGCACCGTGACGGTGGCGCCGGGGGCGGTCATCACCCGGGAGGGCCACCGGGTGGAGCTCACGGACCTGGAGAAGGGCGATGAGGTCACGGTCCGGCTGGCCGGGGGCGTCGCCATCCGCATCACGGTCGACAAGCCCGTCCGCACTGAGGAGACCGTCCGCGGCGAGATCCTGACGATTCACCCGGCGACGAAGAACAGCGAGGCGCGCCTGCGCATTCGCACCGACGACGGCCGCACCCGCACGGTGACCCTGGCCAAGAACGCGGTCATCCGGCACGGCAACAGCAGGCTGACGGTGGCCGACCTGCGGGCGGGCGATGAGGTGCAGGTCCGACTGGTCAACGGCGCCGCCGAGGAGGTGCGCGTCCTCTCGCGGGGCCCGCTGGTCGAAGAGGTGACGGGCAAGATCGAGCAGATCGTGCCGGCCACCCGGACCTCCGGGCCGAAGGTCACCCTGAACACCGGCAAGACGACCCGGACGGTGACCCTGGCCACCGACGTCGTGATCCGCCACGGCAGCCGGCGGCTGCAGGTGGAGGACCTGCGCATCGGCGATGAGGTCACCCTCAAGGTCGTGGACGGCATCGGCACCGAGATGACCATCAAGAGCCGCGGGCCGCTGGTCGAGGAGGTGCGGGGCACCCTGGAGAAGGTCGAGCCGGCCACGCGCACCCAGAAGGCGCGGCTGACGGTGAAGACGGCCGAGGGGACCAAGCGCATCAGCCTGGCGGACGACGTCTCCATCCGCCACGGGAACAACCGGCTCCGGTTGGAGGAGCTGCGCCCGGGAGATGAGCTGGTCATCCGGACGGTGGACGGCATTGGCACCGAGATCCGGGTCCAGGCGCGCGGCCCCGTCGTCGAGCAGGTGACGGGTACGATCGAGGCGATCCACGCCGTGTCGATCGACTTCACCTCGCGCATCGTCGTGAAGAGGGGCCGGGAGAGCCGCACCATCCCGCTGGCGCCTGACGTGAAGATCAGCCACGGGCGCCAGCAGCTGAAGCTGGAGGACCTGCGGGTCGGCGATGAGGTCACGGTTACGGTGGTCGACGACATCGGCACCGAGATCAGCATTCAGGCCCGCGGTCCGCTGGTCGAGGAGGTGCGGGGCACCCTGGAGCGGGTCGAGCCGGCCACGCGCACCCAGAAGGCGCGGCTGACGGTGAAGACGGCCGAGGGGACCAAGCGCATCAGCCTGGCGGACGATGTCTCCATCCGCCACGGCAACACCCGGCTCCGGCTGGAGGAGCTGCGCCCGGGAGATGAGCTGGTCATCCGGATGGTGGACGGCGTCGGCACCGAGATCCGGGTCCAGGCGCGCGGCCCCGTCGTCGAGCAGGTGACGGGTACGATCGAGGCGATCCACGCCGTGTCGATCGACTTCACCTCGCGCATCGTCGTGAAGAGCGGCCGGGAGAGCCGCACCATCCCGTTGGCCCCTGACGTGAAGATCAGCCACGGGCGCCAGCAGCTGGAGGACCTGCGGATCGGCGATCAGGTGACCGTCATGGTGGTGGACGGCGTCGGCACCGAGGTCTCCGTGACCGAGCGGGGTCCGGCGACCGAGGAGATCACCGGGCGCATCGTCGAGATCTACCCGTTCTCCATCACGTTCCAGTCCAGCATCGACGTGGAGACGGAGTCCGGCATCCGGAACATCCCGCTGGCCTCCGACGTGTCCATCCGGCGCGGCGAGCAGCGCATCCGGCTGGACGACCTGCAGAAGGGCGATCTGGTGACCGTCACCGTGGTGGAGGGGCAGGCCACGGCCATCCAGGCGCTGGAGACCGAGCCCGAGGAGGTGACCGGCCAGCTTCTGGCGGTCTACCAGGTCTCCATAGACTTCCAGCCCAGCCTGCTGGTGTACACCGGCGAAGGGGAGCGGCGGATCCGGCTGGATGACAACACCGCCTACAGCCGCGGCGGCCGGCGCGTCGACCTGGACGACCTGCAGGCGGGCGACAGGCTGCGCATCCAGGTGGTGGGCGGTGTCGCGGACCGGGTGCTGGTGGAGGAGCGGCCCCGCACCTCGCAGCTCACGGGTACCCTGGAGGCCGTCGACGGGCGGGTGATCACCGTGCGGATCAACAACCGGCAGGAGCGGACGCTGCTCCTGGCCGAAGAGGCCGCACTCACCCTGGGCGGCGAGAAGATCGGGCTGGGTGAGCCCCGCAGGGGCGACCGGGTCCAGCTGAAGGTCCGTGGCGATGTGGTCACCGAGCTTGCGGTCCAGCGGCGGGACCGGAACGGCGGTTAGCGCCGGCCGGCACGGAGCCGACCCGGAGAAGACACAGAAAAGGAGCAGGGCGTGCGGTCACGCCCTGCTCCTTTATTGAGCCTGAGTCTCAGCCTGTGTGTGCTCGCCGGTCGCGCTAGTCGGCCGAGGAGGACAGGTCCATCTTGGCCAGGTGCTCGTACCGGCGCCGCCTGGCGGCCACCTCTTCCTGGGCCTGCCGGAGGAGCTCCTGCGCGGCCTCCGGGTTGAACTTGCGGAGCTGCGCATAGCGGGTCTCGTTGTAAATGTAGTCCTCCAGCGGCACCTTCGGGGCCGGGCAGTCGAGCTGGAAGGGGTTCTTGCCCTCGTCGGCGAGGCGCGGGTCGTAGCGGTAGACGGGCCAGTGGCCGGACTCGACGGCCAGCTTCTGCTGGTTCAGTCCCTTGGCCATGTCGATGCCGTGTGCGATGCAGTGGCTGTAGGCGATGATGATCGACGGGCCGTCGAAGGACTCGGCCTCGCGGAAGGCCCGGAGCACCTGGGCGTCGTTGTAGCCCATCGCCACCTGCGCGACGTACACGTTGCCGTACTGCATGGCGATCATGCCCAGATCCTTCTTGCCCACCGGCTTGCCGCCTGCCGCGAACTTGGCCACCGCACCCAGCGGTGTGGACTTGGAGGCCTGCCCGCCGGTGTTGGAGTACACCTCGGTGTCGAGCACGAGGATGTTGACGTTCTTGCCCGAGGCGATGACGTGGTCGAGCCCGCCGAAGCCGATGTCGTAGGCCCAGCCGTCACCGCCGACGATCCAGACCGACTTCTTCACCAGGTAGTCGGCCAGCGGCTCGAGCTGCCGCGCCCGCGGGTCGTCGATCGTCGCCAGCCGCTCCTTCAGCGCGGCCACCCGCTCGCGCTGGGCTTCGATGCCGGAGAGGTCGGACTGATCGGCGTCCAGCAGGGCGTCGGCGAGATCTGCCCCGATTTGCTCACGCAGCGCGTCGACCAGCTCCGCCGCCATGGTGGCCTGCTTGTCGACCGCCAGCCGCATGCCCAGACCGAACTCGGCGTTGTCCTCGAACAGCGAGTTGGACCAGGCGGGGCCGCGCCCCTCGCTGTCCTGGGCCCACGGAGTGGTGGGCAGGTTGCCGCCGTAGATGGAGGAGCAGCCGGTGGCGTTGGCGATGATCGCACGGTCGCCGAAAAGCTGCGAGATCAGCTTCAGGTACGGGGTCTCGCCGCAGCCCGCGCAGGCGCCGGAGAACTCGAACAGCGGCCGGGCGAGCTGCACGTTGCGCACGTTGGTGAACGGCAGCTGCGTCTCGGTGACGTCGGGCAGGGAGAGGAAGAAGTCCCAGTGGCCCTCGGTCTGCTCGCGGGCGGTCAGAATGTCGGTCATGTTGATGGCCTTGTGGCTCGGATCCTGCTTGCTCTTGGCGGGGCAGGCTTCCACGCAGAGGGCGCAGCCGGTGCAGTCCTCGGTGGAGACCTGGATGGTGTACCGCTTGCCCGGCAGCTCGCGGAAGCGGGCGGGCATGTGCTTGAAGCCCTCGGGAGCATCGGCCAGATCCGCCTCGTTGGCCACCTTGGCACGGATCACGGCGTGCGGGCAGACGAGCACGCACTTGCCGCACTGGATGCAGAGATCCGGATCCCAGACGGGCACTTCGAGACCGATGGACCGCTTCTCCCACTGGGTGGTGCCGGTCGGGAAGGTGCCGTCGTCAGGCAGCGCGGAGGTGGGCAGGTTGTCGCCGCGGTTGGCGATCATCTCGGCCGTCACCTTCTGCACGAACTCCGGGGCCGCAGGCGGCACCGGCGGACGCAGGTCGATGGTGCTGTTCACCTCGCCGATCTTCACCGGGTGCAGGTGCGCCACGGCGGCGTCGACGGCAGCGAAGTTCTTCTGCACCACGGCCTCGCCCTTCGCGCTGTAGGTCTTCTCGATCGCGCCCTTGATCTTGGCGATGGCCTCTTCCTTGGGCAGCACGCCGGAGATGGCGAAGAAGCAGGTCTGCATGATGGTGTTGATGCGCCGGCCCATGCCCGTCGCGCGGGCCACCTCGTCCGCGTTGATGGCGTAGAGCTTCAGGCCTTTGTCCACCACCTGCTGCTGGAACGACCGCGGCAGGTGGTTCCAGACCTCGTCCGCCGGGTAGGGCGAGTTCAGGAGGACCGTGGCCCCCGGCATGGCGGCATCCAGCACCGGGTACTTCTCGACGAACACAAACTGGTGGATCGCGACGAAGTTCGCCCGCTGAATCTGGTACGTGGACTGAATGGGCCGCGGGCCGAAGCGCAGGTGGGAGATGGTGATGCCGCCGGACTTCTTCGAGTCGTAGACGAAGTAACCCTGGGCGTAGTAGTCGGTCTCCTCACCGATGATCTTGATGGTGTTCTTGTTGGCGCCCACCGTGCCGTCGGAGCCCAGGCCCCAGAACATGGCCCGGAAGACGTCGTCGGCCTCGGTGGAGAAGCTGGGATCGTATTCGATGTGGGTGTTGGTCTGGTCATCGACGATGCCGACGGTGAACCCGTTCTTGGGCCGCTCTTTCTTGAGCTCATCGAAGACGCCCTTGATCATCGCCGGCGTGAACTCCTTGGAGCCCAGGCCGTAACGACCGCCGACCACGATGGGCAGGCTGGCGCGCTCGCCGGTCATCACCGCGGTGGAGAGCGCCGTCAGCACATCCTGGTAGAGCGGCTCGCCCGCGGAACCGGGTTCCTTGGTCCGGTCGAGGACGGCGATGGCCTTCACGCTCTCGGGAATGGCCTTCAGGAGGGCGTCGGCGGCGAAGGGCCGGAAGAGCCGGACCTTGATGAGACCGACCTTCTCGCCGCGGGCGTTCAGGTAGTTCACGGTCTCCTCGACCGCCTCGGCGCCGGAGCCCATCAGCACGATGATCCGGTCCGCGTCCGGCGCGCCGACGTAGTCAAACAGGTGGTACCGGCGGCCGGTCAGTTCGTACAGCTGGTCCATGCACTCCTGGACGATGCCGGGCGTGGCCAGGTAGTACGGGTTGGACACCTCGCGGGCCTGGAAGTAGACGTCGGGGTTCTGGGCCGTGCCGCGCATGACTGGGCGGTCGGGCGTCAGGGCGCGGGCCCGGTGGGCCTTCACCAGCTCGTCGTCGATCATGGCCCGGATAGTGGACTCCGGCAGCAGTTCGATCTTCGAGACCTCGTGCGAGGTGCGGAAGCCGTCGAACGCATGCACGAAGGGAACGCGGGCCTTCAGCGTGGCAGCCTGGGCGATCAGGGCGAAGTCCATGACCTCCTGGACGTTGTTGCTGAAGAGCATCGCCCAGCCGGTCTGGCGGGCCGCCATGACGTCGGAGTGGTCGCCGAAGATGGACAGGCCCTGCGTGGCGATGGCCCGGGCCGCGATGTGGAACACGGTCGGGGTCAGCTCGCCGGCAATCTTGTACATGTTGGGGATCATGAGCAGCAGGCCCTGGGAAGCGGTGAAGGTGGTCGCCAGAGCGCCGGCCTGCAGCGCGCCGTGAATCGCGCCGGCGGCGCCGCCTTCAGACTGCATCTCCTGCACCTGCGGCACCGTGCCCCACAGGTTCTTCACGCCCGCCGCTGCCCAAGCGTCGGCGAACTCGCCCATCGGGGAAGACGGCGTGATCGGATAGATCGCGATGACTTCGTTCGTTCGGTAAGCGACGTATGCTGCAGCCTCGTTGCCGTCAATCGTCACTTTCCTGGGCATCGTCTCACACTCCTATCTACAGGCTGCATCGCTTGCAGCCGTCATGCTGCCTAACCTACATTATTGTATCGTGAGCGGACTTTGGTCTAACAGGGCAACAAAGTCCCCATTTCGAGCATGATCCATGGACCAAAGTGCGGAGGCAGTGCTTGCTCCGCCCTAGGGCAATAGACGGATGCGCGCCTACCAGGCCGCCACGTGGCCATCCGTGCGCGGCTCGGTCGCGCCGACGAGCACGCCGTCCGGCATCCGCCAGATGATCTGTCCGCGGCCGAACCCCTCGGAGCCCAGGGCCCAGCGCACCGCGTGGCCCCGGCGGGCGAGCGCGTCCACAATGTGCGGGGGAACCGAATGCTCCATCTCCACCGACCGCCCTTCTACCCAGCGCCAGCGGGGCGCATCCAGCGCGGCCTGGGGGTTCATACCGAAGTCGATGGTGTTGGTGATCACCTGCACGTGCCCCTGGGGCTGCATGAACCCGCCCATTACGCCGAAGGGGCCGACGGCCTCGCCGTCGCGGGTCAGGAAGCCAGGGATGATGGTGTTATACGGCCGCTTGCCGGGCTCCAGGCAGTTGGGGTGGGCGGGGTCGAGGCTGAAGGTATGGCCCCGGTTGTTCAGAGCGATGCCGGTGTCGGGGATGACGACGCCGCAGCCGAAGCCCATGTAGTTGGACTGGATGTACGAGACCATGTTGCCTTCCGCGTCCGCGGCCGCCAGGTAGACGGTGCCGCCGCGCGGCGGCCGGCCGGGCGCGGGCTCCAGCGCGGTGCGGCCGATCAGCCGGCGCCGCTCCTCGGCGTAGGCGTCGGAGAGCAGGTCACGGGCGGTGACGTCCATCGCACGGGGATCGGCGATGAACCGCAGGCCGTCGGCAAAGGCGAGCTTCATGGCCTCGATCTGCAGGTGGTAAGTCTCCACGTCCTCCCGCGCGCCGAAGGTAAACCCCTTCAGGATGTTCAGCGCGAGCAGGGCCACGAGCCCCTGCCCGTTGGGCGGAAGCTCCCACACGTCGTAGCCGCGGTAGTGCACCCGGAGCGGCTCCACCCACTCCGGGCTGAAGGAGGCGAGGTCCGCCTGCGTGATGTAGCCGCCGTGCCGGGCGGCGAAAGCGGCGATGCGCTCGGCCAGCTCGCCCCGGTAGAAGGCCTCGCCGGCCGTCTCGCCGATGAGCCGCAGGGTGCGCGCGTGGCCCGGCGAGCGCCAGACCTCACCGACGGCGGGCGCGCGCCCCCCAGGGGCGAAGGTGTCGAACCAGCCGCGGAACTCCTCCCCGGTCAGGTTCCGGCGGTAGCTCTCAAATGCCGCCTGCCAGTTGCGGCCGAGGGTGGGCGAGATGGGGTACCCGCGCTCCGCGTATTCAGCTGCCGGGGCGAGGACCTGCTGCAGGGGCAGGCGGCCGAAGCGGCGGTTCAGCTCCACCCATGCAGCCGGGGCCCCGGGCACCATCGCAGGCGTGAGCCCGTGGCGGGGCATCTCCCGGAGCCCGGCCCGCTTCAAGGCATCGAGGCTGAGGCTCCGCGGGGCGGGGCCGCTGCTGTTGAGGCCGTGGAGCTTCCCGCCGGTCCAGATGAGGGCGAAGGCGTCGGAACCGAGCCCATTGGAGGTGGGCTCCACCACCGTGAGCGCCGCGGCGGTGGCAATGGCGGCGTCGATGGCGTTTCCGCCCTGCTGGAGGATCGACAGCCCCGCCTGCGCGGCCAGGGGCTGCGAGGTCGCGACCATGCCGCGGGTGGCAAACACACAGTTTCGCCTGGAAGGATACGGGTAATCGAGCGGATCGAAGCGCATAGCCCCATCCCCTTCACGCGTGTGGTTATCAGGTATGAGCGTATCAACCGGCGCTCGCGCCTGTCAAAGGCAAGGCTGACCAGCGGATCTCACCCGGGGGAATCCCCGGTCAGTTTCGACACGACGTGCGCATAGGTGCGCAGCGCCTCCTCGCCTGCCGGCGAAAGCCGGTACACCCCGCGGGCGATCCGCTCAAACCAGCCGTAGTAGTTGCGCTGGAGCAGCGGCCCGGCTGAATGCACGCCGGTCGCCGCGCGGATCGCCTTCACCGCGGACGGGCCGTGCTCGGCCAGATGCGCGGCGACGCGCAGGGCGTCCTGGCGGTAGGCGGTGATGACGGGAGCGCGGGTGGTTCCGCCGACGTTGAAGTCCCCGGAGCGCCGCTGAAACTCGCGAAGGAGCGCCGCCCGCTCCCGGGCTTTCGGGCGGGGGCGCCAGGGTTCCGGATCGAACTGTACGGCCGCCACGGGCTCGGCGCCGGCGAAATGCACGGTGATCAGACCGAGGCCCAGCCGCCTGCAGAGGTGCTGCACCTGGGTCCAGCGGCGGTTGCCCCGGGCGCGCCGCGGGGCCTCCACCGCCAGGTACACGGCGTCGGTGAGCCGCAGGCGGTCGACCGCCTGGAGCAAGAGGGCCAGATTGACCGCGCGCTTCAGCTCGACGATGACGAGGTCCTCACCGCGCACGGCGACCACATCGCAGCCATTGACCTCACCCCGCACCGTGAAGCCCAGGTCTTCCAACAGGGCCTTCACGGGCGGGTACAGGTCGCGCTCGGTGCGGCTGGTCATCCTGGCGAGGCCTCCTCATGAGCCGTGATCCTCCTGCGGTAATTCCTGAAGCAGCACGGCAAATCCTGCCCGCCCGCGCAAGCGCGCTCCCGCGGGGCGGAACCACGCCGGGCGGGACCGCCCCGGATAACGAGGCATAGCATAAAGGGAGTTGCAATACCCAGCCGTCTCACCGTGCAGGAGGTATGCGCGTGTTTTTCGGAGGCTTTCCCATTCCCGGGCTCACCTGCCCCTCGCCGCCGTTGCTGACGAAGGCGTGGAGCCCGGTTGGCAAGGGCATTCCCCTTCCCGGGCCGACCACCTTCGGCAAGCCGCTGGGAACGCCGGTCGCGAAGCCGTTCACCGCGGGGGTCCCGGTGCCGCTTCCCACGCCGGTCGCGCCCACCGTCTTCCCCGCTACGTATCCCTTCGGCGTGCCGGCCTTCGGCAAGGTCTTCCCGTTCCCGGCCGCCCCGGTGGTGAGCCCGTTCGGCAAGCCCTTCGCCACGGGCGTTCCCGCGGTCTTCGGCGTTCCGTTCTGTTAGGGTTCGCGTGCGCGCTGCGGGGGCAGGTCGGCCAGACCGACCTGCCCCCGCGGGCATTTCCGGCGCGCTGTGCCGGGGGTGCGCCGCCGGTTCACTCTTGTCCCAGCAAACCGAACAGGTTGGCGAGCAGCTTGGCCGCCTCGGCCCGCGTCATGGGCGTGTCACCCGCGAAGGTCGAAGCGGCGAAGACGGGGTAGTGGGCCTGCTCGCCCATCAGCCGGAAGTCCAGCCCTGCGCGTACGTAGGGCTCATACCAGAGATCGGTCGTGACATCTGCGGGCATGCTGCCTTCCGGGGGCCGGGGGACGTCGATCAGGTTGGCGGTGACGATCTTCACGCCCTGGGCCCGGGTGACCAGCTCATCGGGCCGGAAGGTGCCGTCGGGGAAGCCGTCGAGGGCCCCGTCAGCCACCGCCGCCGCCAGGAAGCCCATGGTCGCCGCCCAGTGCCCGTCCGTGTCGCCGAAGGGCAGCGCCGCTCCGGGCTGGGGCGCCAGCCCCTTGGTCAGGATGAACATCTTGGCGAACTCGGCCCGGGTGACCGGCCGGTCGGGGCGGAACGTGCCGTCTTCGTAGCCGTCGATGATCCCCGCGCCCACCAGGACGGAGACCGCCGCGCAGGCCGGGTGCGCCATGGGCAGATCGCTGAACCGCTGGATGGTGCAGATGGTGGGCAGCCCCGGCGGGAAATCGGCCGGCGGCTCTGCAGGAGGATCTGCGGGCGGATCGGCCGGCGGGTCTGCGGGAGGATCAGCAGGCGGGTCCGCCGGCGGATCGGAGGGAGGATCGGTGGGCGGGTCTGCAGGGGGATCTGCGGGCGGATCAGGCGGGGGAGCCGGCGGATCGGCGGGCGGGGGCTCGGCGCGGTCGGGGTCGGTCGTGATCACGACGGTGCGGCAGAACGTGTTGTTATTCTCGTCGGACTCGGGCACGCGCTTGGCCGGGTCAACGATGACGCCCAGGCAGTACGTGCCCGGCGGGGTGTCCCACGGGATCGTCCCCTGCGCCGGGAGGGAGATCGATTCCCCAGGACCCAGGTCCGGCGTGGTGGTAATCCGGCCGCCAGGGAGCACGGCGCCGTCCCTGTAGTCAGGCGATTCATCACCGTACTCCACGGTGAGGTCGTTGGCGGTGGAGAGCACGAATGCAATTTCCCAGCCATCCTGAGCGTCCGTGTTTCCGGGCGCGTTCAGGACCCCCTCATTGGTGACCGTGACCTGGGCCACGCTGCTCAGCGGGGTGCCCCGGGGAATCTCGCCGGGCGCCGTCAGGGTCACGGTGAGATCAGCCTGCAGGATGATGATGGGCGGATCGATGGGCAGCCACAGCCACCGCTTGACCTCGACTTCCACGCAGTCTGTGTTGTTGGTCTCGTCAACTTCCGCCACCGCGTCGGTGGGGTCGATGACCGCCGTCAGGCAGTACGTTCCGGCCGGCACAGTGAACGGGATCGTGCCCTCGGGCGTCAGCTGCGCGGTCTGCTGGGCGTCTATGCTGGGTGTGGCGGTGATGCGGGTGAGGTGGATCCGCGTATCTCCCTGTACCAGCTCGAGGTCGATCAGGTAGCCCTCGTTGTCGCCGTCGTCGTTGCCCCGAACGCTGCCCAGTCCGTTATTGGCGACGGTGAGGGTGACAAGCCCCGTGAAGGATTGGCCCTGCGTGAGTTCGTCGGGCCCTGAGACCGTGACGGACAGGTCGGGAAGGAACGCAGGCAGGATGGGCGGGTCGATCGGAAAGGGGGGCAGTTGCGGGAGGCCCCCGGGGGGCGAGGCGGCCCACACCTGAGCGGGCAGCAGCAGGATGAGGGTCAGGAACCACGCGAACCAGCGGAACCGACGCTTCATGGGTCAGACCAGCTCCTTTCGGAGTGAGCGGCAAACTCCAATCTGCACCCTATGCGCACCGGGAGATTGCGTGACCGGGTTTGACCGGGCCCCGTCGCCGCTGTCGCAGGGCCTGTTCGCTTCCGGCTCATTCGGTTCTGACCGCAGTGGCGGTTGGCCCCGGGCAGTTCACTCACCCCTGGATGTCATTCCATACTAGTCGAGAGAAGATTCTGTGTCTATCACCCCCGGGGTCACCCGCGGGGGTGATTTGCTGCCGGGGCGGCCGTGCGTGTCGTTGACCAAAGAGGGAGGGGGCCTCGCCCCCTCCCACTCACTCCCCCGGGCAGTCGATCGGCCCTGCCCCAGGTGCGGGCCGTGCATGCCGCCCCGCACCAATCTGGGTGGTAAGTCTTCACGTATTACTGAGACATGCTGTCAGTCTGCTACACACGCCCTACTTCTCGGCAGCCAGCCGCCGCAGGACCGTCTGGAGCACGCCGCCGTTCTTGTAGTACTCGATCTCGACGGCCGTGTCGAGGCGGGAGATGACGCTGAACCGAATCTCCCGGCCGTCGGCCTTGCGGGCGGTCACCTGGAAGGTCTGGCGCGGGGTGAGCTCGCCGCTGATGCCCGAGATGGCGATCTCCTCGGTGCCGTCGAGGCCCAGCGAGGCGGCGTTCTCGCCCTCCCGGAACTGGAGCGGCAGCACACCCATGCCGATGAGGTTGGAGCGGTGGATGCGCTCGAAGCTCTCGGCGATGACGGCCTTCACGCCCTGGAGCATGACGCCCTTCGCCGCCCAGTCGCGGGAGGAGCCCATGCCGTAATCCTTGCCGGCCAGCACGACCAGCGGGGTGCCCGCCTCCATGTACTTCACGGCGGCGTCCCAGATGGGCATGATCTCGCCGGTGGGCAGATACTTGGTGTAGCCGCCCTCCTTGCCGTCGGCCAGGGCGTTGCGCAGCCGGATGTTGGCGAAGGTGCCCCGCTGCATGACCTCGTGGTTGCCGCGGCGGGAGCCGTAGGAGTTGAAGTCCACCGGGTCGACGCCGCGTTCCATCAGGTACTTGGCCGCGGGGCTGTCGATGGCGATGGCGCCGGCCGGCGAGATGTGGTCGGTGGTGATGGAGTCGCCCAGCAGGGCCAGCACCCGGGCGCCCTCGATGTCCTTCACAGGCGGGGGAGTCAGCTCCATGCCGGCGAAGTAGGGCGGCTGCTGGATGTAGGTGGAGTCGGGATCCCAGGCGAAGAGCTCGCCGCTGGGGGCATCCAGCTGCTGCCAGTTCTCGTCGCCGTCGAAGACCTTGGCGTACTGCTGCTTGAACATCTCCGGCGTGATGGCCTTCGCAATGGCCGACTGAATCTCCTCGTTGGTGGGCCAGATGTCCCTCAGGTAGACCGGGTTGCCCTCCTGGTCATGCCCGATGGGATCGTTCTTCAGGTCGATGTCGACCGTGCCGGCCAGGGCGTAGGCCACCACCAGCATGGGCGATGCCAGGAAGTTGGCCTTGACCAGCGGGTTGACCCGGCCCTCGAAGTTGCGGTTGCCCGAGATGACGGCCGAGACCACCAGGTCATTGGCGGTGATGTCCTCCGCCACATCCTCGGGCAGGCTGCCGGAGTTGCCGATGCAGGTGGTGCAGCCGTAGCCCACCACGTGGAAGCCCAGGGCCTCCAGCGAATCCATGAGGCCCGCCGCCTTCAGGTAGTCGGTCACCACCCGGGAGCCCGGGGCCAGCGAGGTCTTCACCCAGGGCTTGCGCGCAAGCCCCCTGGCGACGGCCTTCTGGGCGACCAGGCCGGCGCCGATCATCACGGCGGGGTTGGAGGTGTTGGTGCAGGAGGTGATGGCGGCGATCGCGACCGAGCCGTGCTGGACGCCGGTCTTGGTGGCCACGGCGACCCCGCCGCCCTTGTTGATCTGCTCGGCGAAGCTCTCGCGGAAGGCGCGCTTCACGCCGCTGAGCAGCACCCGGTCCTGCGGGCGCCTGGGCCCGGCCAGCGAGGGCTCCACCGTGGAGAGGTCCAGCTCCAGCGTGTCGGTGAACTCGGGGTCCGGCGTGGCGTCGGTCCGGAAGAGCCCCTGCTCCTGCAGGTAGCGCCTGACCATCTCCACATGCGCCTCGTCGCGGCCGGTCTGGCGGAGATAGTCGAGCGTGATCTCGTCGACCGGGAAGAAGCCCATCGTGGCACCGTACTCCGGCGCCATGTTGGCGATGGTCGCCCGGTCCGCGAGGGACAGGTTGGAGAGGCCGGGGCCGTAGAACTCGACGAACTTCTCCACCACGCCCTTCTGGCGCAGCATCTGGGTGACGGTGAGCACCAGGTCGGTGGCCGTGGCGCCTTCGGGCAGGCGGCCGGTCAGCTTGAAGCCGATGACCTCGGGAACCAGCATGTAGGAGGGCTGGCCCAGCATGGCCGCCTCGGCCTCAATGCCGCCCACGCCCCAGCCAAGCACGCCCAGGCCGTTGATCATGGTGGTGTGGGAGTCGGTGCCGACCACCGTGTCGGGCAGGGCGACCAACTCGCCCCCCTCCTCGCGCAGGGCGACGCACGGGGAGAGGTACTCCAGGTTCACCTGGTGGACGATGCCCATGCCGGGCGGCACGGCGCGGAAGTTGCGGAAGGCCTTCTGCGCCCACTTCAGGAAGACGTAGCGCTCCCGGTTCCGCTTGAACTCCATTTCCACGTTGAACTTATAGGCCCACTCCGCGGCGAAGGCGTCGACCTGAACGGAGTGGTCGATTACCAGATCCACGGGGACCAGCGGGTTGATCTGATCGGCGCGGCCGCCCAGCTTCACCATGGCGTCGCGCATCGCGGCGAGGTCCGCCACCACCGGCACGCCGGTGAAGTCCTGCAGCACGACCCGGGAGGGGATGAACGGGATCTCCTTGCGGGGAAGCTTGCGGGGGTTCCAGGCGGCGAGCGTCCGCACGTCCTCCTCGGTGACCAGGAACCCGTCGAGGTTGCGCAGCAGATTCTCCAGCAGGATGCGCACGGAGAAGGGCAGCCGGTCCAGCTTCACCAGGCCGGCCTGCTCCAGCGCCGACAGGCGGTAGATGACCGCCGTTCCCGAACCGGTATCGAACGTGGACTTGGCCTTGAACGTATCCGTGCGAGACATGTAGGCACCTCTCTTCCTCTATCGCAATAATGGCGTGCAGCTCGTGGCCTCCGGCGGGCACCGCCGTTGGTACCGGAGAAGGGTGGGTATTCGGGTGCATACCAGAGGGAAACGAATAGCCTTCGGTCCTATTCTAGAACAATCTTTCGGAGCAGTAAATCGATAGCCCTATGCCGCGTAGTTATGAGGTTATAAAACGGGCCGGCTGACGGCGGGCCGGGTGGTGTAAGAACCCGGGAGAGGTATACAATATGGGTATGGAAGCTGTTCAGGGGCGAATCGTAGGCTGGCTGGACCGACTGTTTCGCACCGGGTATCCCCATCCCGTGAACCTGTTTGCCGCCCTGATGCTGGCCTTCCTGCCGGCCCTCTCGTGGCTCTCCGGGGAGGCGGCGGAGAGGGCGGTGTGGGCGCGCCTCACCGGCATAGCTCTCGGCCTGGTGTATCTGGCGGTTTGGTCGCGCATCCGCCCCACCGCCACCGCCTGGCGCAGGGGAACGAGGCACGAGCTCTATCTGCTGGCGCAGGCCATGCTGGTGGCGGCCATCTACGCGCTGGACGGCGGCCTCACGCGGTTTCTCTTCGCCGTGGTCGCCGTGCAGGCCGTCTACCTGATTCCGGTCAGGCGCTGGGCCCCTTTCGTGGGCACCCTGGCCGCGCTCTGGCTGGCGCTTTACCTCGCCATCACGCCTCCCGGCGAGCCCGGAGCCAGCATGGTCGTCAGCATCGGCATGTATCTCCTCTACCTGGTGTTCGCCGCCCTGGTGACGCTGACGATGCTGCAGCAGGAGCGGGAGGGACGGCTGGCCCGGCAGCTCCTGGACGGCGTGAACCAGCGCCATCAGGTGCTGCGGGAGTACGACCAGACGGTGGAGCACCGGGCGGAGAGCGAGGAGCGGGAACGGCTGGCCCAGACGATTCATGCCCACCTGGTCACGCGCCTCTCCAGGCTGGAGGCCGACCTTCAGGCCATGGCGGAGGCCGGACCGCCCGCCCGTGACGCGGTGAGGGCGGCTCGGCTGGAGGCGAAAGCCGTGCTGGGAGAGGTGCGGTCGGCCGTTCGCACCCTGCGTCCCGGGCAGGCCGGAGCCGACCTGGACGACGCCGACGCCCCGGGCCGCTTCACCGGCCCGCCTGAGCCGAAGATGTCTCTGCAGCTCACGGATCCGATCCGGGTATACCACATCTGGAACGCCGGCGTGATCACCGTGACCGCCGGGGTCATGCTCGCCGCGCAGCTGGTCGACGGGGACCCGCACTGGTGGCGGGTGCTGCTGCTGACCCTCATGCTGCTGGGCGCGTACGCCGGCGCCTCCGTGAAACCCGTGCCGTACGCGTGGCGCGCCCTGTTTGTGGTGGTGCAGGCCGTGCTGATTCTGCTACTGGTCTGGACAACCCAGGAGCCCTTGATGAACCAGCTGTTCCTGGTCGTGTCGGCGCAGATGGTCTTTCTGAGCCCGGGCGGGTCGCGGGGGGTCGTGGCGGCGGTGGCCTTCCCCACCCTGCTGACCGGCGCCTCCCTGCTGCTTTCCGGCAGCGGAGGGGCCGTATCGCCGCTTTCGCTGACGGTGGCCTTCGGCGTGACGTACTTCTTCGCCGCGGTCATGGCTGAGATGACCCGGCTTCAGCTGGAGGCCCGCACCCGGGCGATTCACTACACGCAGCAGCTGCGCGAGGTCAACCGCCAGCTGGAGGCCCGGCTGGTGGAGGCCCGCCGGGTGGCCATCGCCCGGGAGCGTGTGCGGATGGCCCGTGAGATCCATGACGGGCTCGGTCACCACCTGACGACCGTGATCGTGGACCTGCAGAACGCGGAGGCGCTGGCGGATGAGGAGCCGGCGACCGCGCTGGCGCACGTGCGCAGCGCCCTGGAGGTGATCAGGGCCGCCATGCGCTCCAGCCAGGAGATGGTGGAGACCCTGGACCGCTTCGACCGCCCGCTGCCCAGGGCCATTCAGGAGCTGGTGACCCGCTGGATGCAGGCCACCGGCACCCCGGTAATCTTCCGGGTGGACGGCGGCGGGAGCGACCTCTCCACGGCCGCGCGCATGACGGTCTTCCGCACCGTGCAGGAGAGCCTGACCAACATCCAGAAGCACGCGCGGGCCACGCGGGTGGAGATCACCCTGACCCAGCTGCCCGACCGGGTCACGCTGCGGGTGGTGAACGACGACCTCGGCCGGACCGAACACGAGGAGCCGGTCCGGTCAGGCTTCGGCCTGGTGGGCCTCAGGGAGCGCGCGCAGGCCCTGAGCGGCGAGTTCTGGGCCGGTCCGCGCAGCGAGGGCGGTTTTCAGGTATTATTGAGCTTGCCGATCGGTCTCTGACGGGGGGAGCCATATGGACCAGGGAAAGATCCGCATCATGATCGTGGACGACCAGTCCCTGCTCAGGCGGGGGCTTGCGGCGCTGCTCAACCGGAACCCCGACATGGAGGTGGTCGGCGAAGCCGGCGACGGCGAGGAGGCGCTGCGGGTGGCGGCTGAGGTCAATCCGGACGTGATTCTGATGGACGTGCGCATGCCCGTGATGGACGGGGTTGCGGCGACCCGGGAGCTCACGCGCAGGGGAAGCGCCGCCGGGGTGATCATCCTGACCACGTTCGACGATGACGAATACATTTTTGAAGGGATCGCCGCCGGCGCGCGGGGGTATCTCTTGAAGGACGCCGAGTACGAGGAGCTCTCGCAGGCGATTCGCATCGTGGCGCAGGGGGAGTCGCTGCTCCAGCCGCAGATCACCACGCGCGTGCTGAAGGAGTTCAGCCGGCTCTCCTCCATGAAGGCCAGCCGGCCGAAACCGCAGCCGCTGGCCGAGCCGCTGACGGAGCGGGAGACCGAGGTCCTGCGCCTGATGGCCTCGGGCGCTTCCAACCAGGACATCGCCGAGAAGCTCTTCATCGGGCAGGGCACCGTGAAGCACCACGTGCGCGCCATCTTCGCCAAGCTGGGGGCGCGCGATCGGGTGCAGGCCATTTTGCTGGCTCAGGAGCTCAATTTGGTCTAGTCGCCGCCTGGTCCCGACTATGCCTTAAGGCAGAGGCGCCGCGCTCCGCGGCGCCAAAATCTATGCCCTGGGATCGGACCTGCGGGCAGATGCGCCGCACTCCCCATAAGAGGTACGCTGGGTGCAGAGAGTGGGCGCACCGGCTCTTTCGCCGGCTGCCGCCCTGGTGAGGAGGAACCGCCATGACCCAGAATCGCTCCTGCACCCTCGTGGTGGATGGGGGAGTCGACCTGCCGGAAGACTTGATTGCGCAGCACGGCCTGCACGTTGTTCCGCTGACGGTCCACTTCGGGGACGAGAGTTACCAGAGCGGCGTCAGCATGACCCCCGCCGCCTTCTATCAGCGTCTGCGGGAGCGGGGCGAGTTCCCGACCACCTCACAGCCGGCTGTGGGCGACTATGTGGCCGCCTACCGGCGGGCGGCGGAGGCGGGGCTGCCCATCCTGTCGCTGCACCTTTCCAGCGGCCTCTCGGGCTCCTACAACGCCGCCAGCGCCGCCCGGGCGCTGGTGCCGGAGCTCGACATCACCCTGCTGGACACGGGAACCCTCTCGGGCGAGATGGCCCTGCAGGTGCTGGTCGCGGCCGGGATGGCCGGGCAGGGCCTGCCCGTCGCGGCGATCTGCGAGACCCTGCGCGCCGTGAACGAGCGCTCGCACCTCTACTTCACGATCGACAAGCTGGACTACCTGCGCAAGGGCGGGCGGCTCGGCCGGGTGGCCGGGGCCGTGGGCAGCCTGCTGGGCATTCGCCCCATCGTCACCGTGGACAAGTCCACGGGCACCTACATCGCCGCCGGCAAGGCCCGGTCGTTCCGGCGGGCGGTCGAGATGATCGCCCACCGCATCATCGACGACGTGGGCGAGGGGGGCGAGGTGAGCGTGATGGTGCTCGAAGGCCATTGCCCCGACCAGATCGCCCATCTGGTCTCGCTGCTCAGAAGCCGGCTCGAGGTGATCTGGTTCCAGCACCTGCACGTCAACCCCAGCCTCGGCGCCCACGTGGGCCCCGACGCCGTCGGCGTGGCCTACTTCCCCGGGGTGCTCCCCTTCGTGGGGCGGGACGTCGTTGCAGCCGACTGAAAGACGGCCTGACCGGCCGCATGAAAGTGAGAGGCCGCCCTGCGCCGGGGCGGCCGTTCCCATGTTTACAGAGTGTAGCTCTCGCCGGGCCGGAGCACAACGGGCTCGGCGAGGCGCGACTCGCGGACGCGGGCCGCAAAATCGGACGGATCCTGCACCAGAACGGGGAAGGTGCCCCAGTGCATCGGGATGACCGCCCTGGGCCGGATCCACTCCACCGCGACGGCCGCGTCTTCCGGGCCCATGGTGTAGTGGTCGCCGATGGGCAGCATGGCCACGTCGATGCCGGGGGCCTCGATGACGCCGTTCAGCAGCTTCATGTCGCTGAACAGCGCGGTGTCGCCCGCGTGGTAGATGCGCTTGCCGCCCAGGTGGATGACAAAACCGCAGGCGTGGCCGCCGGTCGGGCCGAAGCCGTGGTAGGCCAGGGTCATGCGGACCAGCCCGAAGTCAAACCGCCGCTTCCCGCCCAGGGCCATGTCGGCGACCTGCACGCCCTGGTCAGCCAGGGTGTACGCGGCATCGGCGCTGGTGATGATCGTCGCGCCCGTGCGCTTGGCGATGGCCACCGCATCGCCCACGTGGTCGTCGTGCAGGTGCGTGACCAGGATGTAATTGGGGTTCAGCTCCTCCGCCTTTACGGGGCAGACCGGATTGCCCGTGATGAACGGATCGATCAGCAGGTTCCACCGACCGTCGGTGATCTCGAACGCCGCGTGTCCCAGGTACCGGATCCGCATACAATCGCCTCCCTGAAGAGCTTTGCCTGAATGGTGACCTGCCGGCGGCGCCGCCCGGGCGCCGCGAGCAGGGGATTAACCGGCGTATATGGAAGGAAGAATACGAATATACCCTAACACTTAAGGCACGGCAATACCGCGAGCTGGGGGAGCAGAGCATGATTCGCAGGGCGTGGTGGGTCGTACTGGCGCTCGCAGTGGTACTCGGAGCACAGTGGATGGTGGCGCGCAGCCAGGCCGATCTGGCTGTGGCGGAGGAGGTGCTGGCGGGCAGCCCCGCGCTGCACGTCGCGGCGGTGGGAGAGCCCCGGGGGGCCGTCATCGTGCTGCACGGCTTCGGGGGCAGCAAGGAGCTGATGCAGCACTGGGGTTACGCGCTGGCCCGCCGCGGGTTCGATGCCTACATTCCCGACCTGCCCGGCCACGGGGCCCACACCGGGCCTCTGGCAGACCCCGGTGCGGCCGCAGCCCGGCTGATCGATGAGCTGGTCGCCACCGGGCGGGCCGAACCCGGCCGGGTGGGGCTGCTCGGCCACTCCACCGCCGGCCTGTCCCCCACCTCTGTGGACCCCCTGCCAGCTGAGGCCCCTGCCAACCTGCTGGATTATCCGGCCGCGCGGAACCCCCTGGCCGCCATGTACGCCCGGGCCGCGGACGAGGCGGCAGACCGGCTGTCGCAGGCGTTCGGCGCGGCGCCGCCGGAAACGGGCCCTTCGCCCCGGCCGCTGGGCTGGCTGCTGCTGGCGCTGGCGGGCGGGCTCGGCGCGATGCCGGCCGTCGCTGCGCTGGTGCGGCCGAACCCCCGGCACGGCGGCCGGCGCCAGCGCGGCATCGGCCTGGCCACCGGCCTTGCCGCGGTGGCGGTTTCCCTGCTCAGCGCCGTGCTGGCCTCGGTCTACCTGCGGCTGCCCTGGCTGGGTATCGCTGTGCTGGACTACATGGTACCCTATTTCCTGGTTGCAGCCGCCGTTCTCCTGCTTTTCCGCGCGCTCTGGCCGCGCGAGTTCGGCGGGCTTTCGATCGGCGGGGCCGAGACGGTGCTGGC
This sequence comes from Symbiobacterium turbinis, assembly GCF_055383075.1. Taxonomy (NCBI): domain Bacteria; kingdom Bacillati; phylum Bacillota; class Clostridia; order Eubacteriales; family Symbiobacteriaceae; genus Symbiobacterium; species Symbiobacterium turbinis. Next base: position 2,694,270 of record NZ_AP042433.1, on the reverse strand, counting down.
TGCCTTGCTGCGCGGCCTGGCCGTGGCCCTCGCGTTTCTCGGCGCGCTGGTGCCGGTGATTCACCAGAATGTGACCTATTTTGTACCGACGATGCCCAGAATCCTGCCACTGATTGCCGTCGGTGTGGTTTACTGGCTGTATGCCGTGCAGGAGGAGCGGCTGAAGCGGGCCGTGGCCGGGGGGCCGTCGCCCGGAGGCTTCCTGCTGGGCCTCGTGGCGAAACTGCTGATGGCCGCCACCTGGGTGGGGGCGGGGGTGCTGCCCAACCCGCCCGCGTCTCTTCCTGCGGTCATTCCCGTGGCCCTGGCGGTGCTGGTGGTCATGGAGGCCCTGAACTGCGCCCTGGCCGTGCTGCGCTTTCCCGCCGTGAGCGTCGCGCTGGTGAATGCGGTGGTCATCGGGTGGACGGCTGCCGTCATGCTCCCCCTGGTCTGAGCAGGTGACATAGACCGATCGGCGTGCCGTGGGTATAATAAACCCCGCCACCGATGTTCTTCTTGGGGGTGAGAGGGTTGTCTGAGCCGCTGCTGAAGCCAATCCGACTGGGAGAGCTGACCATCGAGCGGCCGCTGGCCCTGGCGCCCATGGCCGGCGTCACCAACTGGCCCTTTCGCCGCCTCTGCAAGGAGCACGGCTGCGGCCTTGTCGTCACCGAGTTCGTCAGCGACAAGGCGCTCCTGTACGACAGCAGGCGCACCCGGGAGATGATTCAGCTGATGGACGATGAGCGTCCGGCCGGCGTGCAGATCTTCGGGGCGGACCCCGACACGATGGCGCGCGCCGCGGTGCGCGTGGTGGAGCTGGAGCAGCCGGACCTGATCGACATCAACATGGGCTGCCCGGCTCCGAAGGTGACGAAGGGCCGGGGCGGCTCCTCGCTCCTGAAGGAGCCCGAGGTGGCCCAGGAGATCGTGCGGCAGGTGGTGCGGGCCGTCGCGCCGCTGCCTGTGACCGTGAAGATGCGCATCGGCTGGGATGCCCGTTCGATCAATGCCGTGGAGGTCGCGCAGCGGGTGGAGGAGGCCGGTGCGCAGATGATCACGGTGCACGGCCGCACCCGGGAGCAGCACTACTCGGGCCGGGCCGACTGGGATGTGATCGCCGCCGTGGCCCGGGCCGTGTCGGTGCCGGTGCTGGGCAACGGCGACATCTCCGACCCCAGGGACGCCGCGGAGCGGATACGAACCAGCGGCGTGGCCGGTCTGGCGGTGGGCCGCGGCGCCCTCGGGAACCCCTGGGTCTTCAGCCGCACGCTGCACTATCTGCAGACGGGCGAGCTTCTGCCGGAACCCGACGTGCGCGAACGCGTGGAGACCGCGCTCCGCCATCTGGAACTGATGATCGCCTACAGGGGCGAATTCCTGGCGGTGCGGGAGATGCGAAAGCACGCTGCCTGGTACCTGAAGGGGCTCCATGGATCGGCGGAGGTCCGCGCGGCCATCAACCAGGCGGAGCGGCCGGAGGAGCTGCGCTCCCTGCTCCTGGGCTACCTGGAACGGGCAGAGGCCTACCGGGCCGGAAGCGTCAGATTGTTAAGTTGACATTGCATTGTGGGCTACGTATAATGAATTGGCCAGTGGAGTGGAGCACTGCGGAAGGCCGGGCAGAGTCCCGGCCCCGCGGTGCTTCGTCGCAGCAGGGGACGAGGTCCCCCGGGCATACTGCGGCCGCTCGGAGTCGTATACATCCGTACCACAACGAGCTTCCCACCACTACGGCGTCGTAGTGTAGTTGTCAGGTGTAAAGGGGAGAACCGCATGGCCGAGAAAGAGGTGCTCCTATCCCTGGACGGTCTGAAGCAGCTTGAGCAAGAGCTGCTCTACCTCCGCACCGTGAAGCGTCTGGAGGTCGCAGAGCGCATCAAGCAGGCCCGCGAGTACGGCGACATCTCCGAGAACTCCGAGTACGAGGACGCCAAGAATGAACAGGCCTTCATCGAAGGGCGCATTCTGGTGCTGGAAAAGATGCTGCGGAACGCGCGCGTGATCGATGAGCCTGTCGGTGAGCAGGAGGTTGTGGTGGTCGGCAGCACCGTGGTGCTGAAGGACCTGGAATACGGCGACGAGCTTACGTATACGATCGTGGGCACCACGGAGGCCGACCCTTCGAATAACCGGATTTCCAACGAGTCCCCGGTTGGCCGCGCGATCATCGGGCAGAGGGTGGGCACCGTGGTCGCGGTGGATGCGCCCGATGGGGTTATCCGGTACGAAATACTCGCGATCAAGTAAGTGGGGGGCACACGGCCCCCCGCTCAGTCTCTGACCTCGCTGCCCAGTGACAAGGTGGGTCCGCCCCTCCGCTTCTGCCCGGGCGGCGGATTCAGCGGTTCGGGCCTCTCCCACGGCCGAACCGTGGCCTCGTACTGCGGCCCTGCTTCCGGCCCCGCGCTATCCCGCAGGCTGGCCTCGTAGGCCGACTGGCCCAGGTCGCCGGCGCCGGGGCCGATCTGCGGCTGTTTCAGATCGTGAAGCGGTCGCGGCATGAACATCGCCTCCCGCGCTTAGTCTGCCCCGGCCCGGGTCCTCTGCGGGTGGTAAGATCAACGCCCCCTGGAAGCAGGTGTGCGTTGACAATCGGCGGCTCTCACGGGTACAATAGCTAAGCGGTTATCGGGGCTGTAGCTCAGCTGGGAGAGCAGCGCCTTTGCAAGGCGAAGGTCGAGGGTTCGAGTCCCTTCAGCTCCACCAAAGTCACGGACCGGGCGTTTGCCCGGTCCTTTTTCACGCGCTCATGTCTGTTCGGAGGCGTGCCAGTGGGCGGCCGCCGCGCGCAGAAACTCCTGCGCGTCCCGCTCGCGAACGCCCGCTTGGGGATGACATGGGCCATGTTCGTGGTCAGGAAACGGCGCAGTCCCAACCAGATGAAAAACAGCAGGACAAGTGGAGCCCGGCGCAGCTAGCGCCGGGCTCCACGCTATTCAGGAATCAGCCTACTCCACGATCAGCTTGCCGACCATGCCGGCCTCCCGGTGACCGGGCACGTCGCAGATGATGTCGTGCTCGCCGGACTGGGTGATCTTGACCTCAATGGTCGACGTCTGGCCGGGCGGGATCTGGCCGGAGTTCACGTTCAGAGCGGGAATGAGGAAGTTGTGGTTAACGGCCGGGTCCTTGTTCACCAGGGTGATCTTGAGGGTGTCGCCCTTCTTGGCCTGGATCACGTCGGGCGTGAATTTCATTTCACCGTTGATGCCCATCTCGACCGTCATTTCGATCGCGTCGCCGCTGCCGCCGCCCCCGCAGCCGGCCAGAACGCCCAGGGACAGCAGCCCAACCACAAGAAGCGTCATGAGCTTCCGCATAGCTGAAGTTTCACTCCCTTTCCTGCGCAATATCATGCCAAACGTGTCAACAGCGGCCAATCGGACGCGCAATGTACTGGGGTTATTGGACGAAGTAAGTAGATAGGGTCTAGACCCTAAGGACTATCTCGCATACGACTTTAGTGCCAGTCATGGTAAAATAGCGGCCGAAAACCCTGTAGGCGCAGTGTTTTCGGACGAGTCAGACAACCAGAAGGAATGATAGCACGGTCCGGCTGCCGTGGCAAGTCCCGTCGGCGGCCATATTCAACACATTCAGGTTCAAATTATGTTTCTACATAAACATAACGAGGACCGAAGTAATGGGGGCGGTCTCGTGTGAGATGGGCACGTTCTCCGGGCACGGCCGTGCTGGCGGCGCTGCTCGGGCTGTTCCTCCTGCCGGGGCAGGCGGCGGCTTCGCACCTGAGCGGCGGGGAAAGCGACCTGATGGGGATCTACGGCGGCATCGCCCTGGTGCTGGGCTTCGCCGGGCTGCTGGGCGTGCTGGGCCTGGTACCGGCGCGCTGGCGCTGGCGGGGCTACCGCTGGGGGAGGTGGCTGCTCGCCGCCGGCCTGCTGATCCTGGTCGCCGGAGGGTTTCACGCGGCGGCCATCGGCACGGTGGAGCGCCAGGTGGGGGATGCGGCGTTCGGGCGGCTGGCCACCCAGCAGCTGCTGGGCACCCTGGTGGTCTTCGGCGCGTTCTGGGGCGGGGTGTACTTCCTGGCCCGGCGATCCGGGGTGCTGAACATGGGCGAGTCCGTCAAGTACGCGGTGCTCCGGAACGGCGACCCGCCCGAGTGGACGGCGTTCCGGGCTGAGCGGCCCGGTGAGCAGCGTCTGATGTGGGTTCCCTTCGCGGCCATGGGCATCCTGGCGTTCTTCTTCACGGCCGGGGTGCTGTTCGCCATCCTCCGGCTGCCGCCGAGCGCACGGCTTTAGGTTCCCATGTCCCACTTCTGAACAGGGGAGGAGATAGATGATGTTCAGCAACGTAGAAGGATCCGCCAGCCGGAACTTCTTCTACACCGCGGTCATCTGGATGGCCATCGGCATGAGTTTCGGACTCTTTGCCGCCGTGCTCCTGGTCGTCCCGGACCTGGTGAAGAACGTTCCCGTGCTCGAGTACTTCACCTTCGGCCGGGTGCGGCCCGTGCACACCAACCTGGTGCTCTTTGGCTGGCTCAGCGGTGCCTACTTTGCGACGCTCTTTTACATGGTTCCTCGTCTTGCCGGCACCCCGCTGTGGAGCGAGCGGCTGGGCAACTTCACCGTGCTCTTCTACAACCTGCTGATGACCGGCTACGCCGTGACCCTGCTCATGGGCATGAACATGGGCCGGGAGTACGCCGAGTCGACGTGGGTCCTGAAGATCCTGACGGTCGTGCTCTTTGCGCTGGTCTTCCTGAACGTGCTCATGACGTTTGCCAACCGCAAGGAGAAGGAGCTGTACGTCACCGCCTGGTACATGCTGGGCGCCGTGGTCACCACGCCGGTGATCTACATCGTCGGCAACCAGTTCCTCCTCCCCAACAACCCCATCACCGGTGTGAATGACGCGGTGGTCAACTGGTTCTACGGCCACAACATCCTGGGCTACTGGTTCACGCCCATCGGCGTCGGCGCCGTCTACTACCTGCTGCCGAAACTGACGGGCAACCCGGTCTGGAGCCATAAGCTCTCCATGATCGGCTTCTGGATGCTCATGTTCGTCTACGGTCCCACGGGGGCCCACCACCTGGTCAACGGCCCGGTGCCGTACTGGCTTCAGACCGTCGCCATTGCCTTCTCCGTCTGTCTGATCATCCCGGTCTGGACCGTTCTCACCAACTTCTACGGCACGATGAACGGCCGCTGGGGCGCCCTCAAGGAGTCCGTGCCGCTGAAGTTCACCGTGAGCGCCATGGTCTTCTACTTCATCACCTGCTTCCAGGGGCCGATGCAGTCCCTGCGTTCGGTGAGCTCCATCGTCCACTTCACCAACTGGGTCGTGGGCCACGCACACCTGGCGCTGGTCGGCACCTTCTCGTTCATCATGTTTGCCACGATCTATTACGCCCTGCCCCGGCTGATCAACCGGGAGATCTGGTCGGCCAAGCTCATGGACTGGCACTTCTGGCTCTCCCTGATCGGCTTTACCCTGTTCTTCGTCTCCCTGACCATCGGCGGGCTGGTGCAGGGTTCTGACTGGGCGGCGAACCAGTCGGCCAATTTCATCGCCTCCGTGATCAACCAGCGGCCCTTCAACATCGCGCGGGCCGTGGGCGGGGCCATGATCCTCGGCGCTCAGCTCCTGTTCATCTTCAACATCTTCAAGACGGCGACCGCCGGCCGCCAGTTCAGCGCCGATTCTGCTGAGGCCGGGTCCATCGTCGCCGGTGTATAGGGAGGGGGTGCGCTTCCATGGGCAACAAGTTCGAGCGAAACGCTGCGCTGCTTGGTCTCGGTGCCTTCCTGCTCCTGAGCTTCGCGGTGGTGATTACCGTGGCGGTGCCGCTCATGCAGGAAGACCTTTACGCTGCGTCGCCTTCGTCGCCCCGCTACTCGGGCATGTACGCCGATGGGTCACAGATCAGCCCCCAGGTCGCACGCGGGCGCGAGATCTACATCCGCGAGGGCTGCTGGTACTGCCACACCCAGCAGGTCCGTACGCTTGACCACGACGCCGCGTTCCAGGCGCCGGCCGTCACGCTGGATGACGGCAGGGTCGTCGGGGGCCGGCCGACCCGTCCGGAAGACTACGGCAACGACAACCCGGCCCTGCTGGGTTCGCAGCGGACCGGTCCCGACCTGAAGTACGTCGGCCACCGGCTGCCTTCCAAGGAGTGGCACATCGCTCATCTGATCGACCCGCGCTCGACCGAGCCCAACTCAATCATGCCTTCCTACGCCCACCTGCCGCCGGATGAGCTGGACGCGCTGGCCGAGTACCTGCTTGTCCTGCGCGACTGGGCGGTGCCGATCGAGACCCTGGCGAAGTACCCCGGGCCTGACATCCTGGCAGCCACCGACGACATCCTGCCCGACGAGTACCGCGACGTCGTGAACCCGTACTCCATCGACGACGCGGCCGTGCTCGCCCGGGCTGAGGAGCTGATCGAGGCCAACGGCTGCCTGCAGTGCCACGGGGCAGACATGCGGGGCATGACCGCAGAAGACGGCTGGGGCAGCCCGCCCTACCCCACCAACTGGTACGAGGCAGGCAAGGTCCATTCCGAGCAGTTCATCTTCTGGGTGATCTCGGAAGGCACGCTGAAGGAGGATGGCTCCGGCTCCGGCATGCCCGCCTGGCGGGTGAACGGCCTCTCCGACGAGGACCGCTGGGCCCTGACCACCTACATCAAGTGGCTGGGAACTCAGGAGTAGACGCGGGGGAAGGGGGAACCCGCCATGGATATGGAGTGGACCCGGTTCGGCGATCTGAGTGTTTCCAGCGGATTCCTGCTGATCGCTGTGCTGGCGCTGTGGGCTCTGGTTGCAGTCGTGATGTACTGGGCCTTCCTGTCGGGCAGCACCAGCATGAACGAGGACGTGAAGTACAAGTACGTCGAGGATGACAAGCCCATCGCGCGCTGAGGGAGGTAGGAGCATGTCTGAGGAGACTCGGCCGCAGACCGAGGCGGAACACGGTCACGGGGCCCCGCCGGTGCCCAAGTTCCTGCTGCTCGTCTATGGCGTGATCGCTCTCTTCTTCGTGTATTACATCGCCGCCAACCTGCGCTTCGGGCCCAACAGTCCGACGGGCTTCTAGCGCGTGCACGCCAACCCCCTCGCCGCGGGGCGAGGGGGTCTGGCTCACCTTCGGAGGGGGATGGAGATGAAGAGCCGCCTCGGCAAGGTGAAGACGGTCATCCGCCGGTACCGGCGCGCGGCGCAGCTGGCCGTGCTCGCCTTGCTGATTCTCTCACCATTCGTGAACCTCTTCCGGTTTGATGTGCCGAGCATGTCGCTCTACCTGTTCGGCACCCGACTGTGGGTGAAACACACCTTCGTCTTCTTCATGCTGCTGGTGACGGTCATCTACTTCATCATCGCCGCGAGCCTGCTGTTCGGCCGGGTCTTCTGCGGGTGGGTGTGCCCGCAGAACCTGTTCAACGAGCTGACCCGCAGCTGGGACCGGCGCTTCGGGCGCATCGGCAGCACCCTGCTTTCCGCGGTCATCAGCCTTTTCGGGGCATTTGTCGTCTGGAGCTATTTCAGCGACGGGCGGGCGCTTCTGGCCCGGTACGCGGCCGGGCAGGCGCCCCTCGGCCCGAGCCTCTTCATCCTCGGCTTCGGGCTCTTCTTCACCATGGCAATGGCGTGGTGGCGCACGAACGTGTGCCGGATCGTCTGCCCGTACGGCCACCTGCAGTCCATCATCTCCAACGCGGAGACGATGCACCTGCAGGTGATCAACCTGCCCGGCCACCGCGACATCTGCGCCACCTGCGGCCTCTGCGCCGAGATCTGCCACATGGGGGTGGACCCGCGCACGGCGGAGCAGAAGCACTGCGTCGTCTGCGGCGACTGCCTCGACGCCTGCGCGCTGGTCTCCCAGGCCCGGAAGGTGCCCCGGGTCCTCAACTTCACCATCGGATCCGGCGAGCGGGCTGTGGCCCTCAGGGACCGGGGCCGTCTGTGGCAGAACGTGCGGCTGCTCGCCCCCCGTCTGGTGCTGCCGCTGACGCTGACCCTGATCCTGGGCGGGCTTTCGGCCTACATGCTGGCCACGCGGCCGCTGGTCGACCTGGTCGTGGCGAAGAACCACCGCCAGGTGCTGGCCGCCGGGGGCCCGGTCAGCAGCGGCAGCGTGATGGCCGTCTCGGTCATCAACCTCGGCGACAGGGGCGATACCTTCCGGCTGTACGTGGAGGGGCTGCCGGAAAACTGGGCGGCCCTGGAGCGGTCTGACATTCACCTGGCTCCCGGCGAGCGGGCATCGGTGACCCTCAGGGTGCACCCCACCGAAAGGGTCGTGGGCACGCACCGCTTTACCGTGCGCGTGGTCGGGGAGGGGAGCGGGGCGGAGGCCAGCTTCGACACTGTGCACGTGGTCTACTGATCCCAATGCGCTATGGCTTGCCCGTCCGACTAGATAAAAGGGACTATCATTTTCCCTGCATGGGTACCGGGGGGCGGCATGGGCGCATATTTTCTGACACGCAATAAAAGCTCTTGCGACGGTTTTATGTTGCCTGTCAAGCCGAATTGCGGCTATAATGTATGCTGTTGCGCAGTGTGGCTGGCTGGATTCCGGGTCGCTGGCTTCCGATAATGGGGAGGTGCTGGTTCGGTGAGTCTGTGGGCCAGATTCAAGAACACGACGCTCTACAAGTCCATCTACCGGAATGAGTACCCGGACACCCCGCGCAATCAGGTCCTGGTCATTCTCAACAGCGTCGTGCTGCATCTGCACCCGGTGAAGGTGCCGCGGCGCGCGGTGCGTGTGAGCTACACCTGGGGCCTGGGCGGGCTGTCCCTGCTCATGTTCCTGATGCTGACCGTGACGGGCGTCTGGCTGATGTTCTACTATGTGCCGGCCGTGCCCGGCGCCTACGAGTCGATGAAGGCGCTGGACACCGACGTCATCTTCGGTCCGTTTGCCCGCAATCTTCACCGGTGGGCGGCCCACGGCATGGTGATCGCCGTCTGGCTGCACATGACGCGGGTCTTCTACACGGGTTCGTACAAGCCGCCCCGGGAGTTCAACTGGGTGATCGGCGTCGTCCTCTTCCTGATCACCGTACTGCTTTCGTTCACGGGCTACCTGCTGCCCTGGGACCAGCTCGCCTACTGGGCCATTCAGGTCGGCTCCAACATGGCGAAAGTGACGCCCGTCATCGGCAGCTACGTGCAGATGGCGCTGCTGGACGGCTACGACATCGGTCCTTCCACGCTGGTGCGCTGGTACACCCTGCACGTGATTCTGCTTCCGCTCGCCTGCATCGCGCTGATGGCGGTGCACTTCTGGCGCATCCGCAAGGACGGCGGCATCTCCACCCCCATCCCGTACGACGAGGATGAGGAGGAGCAGGAGGAGCTGGCGCTGGCCGCCGGCGAGACGAATGAGTAGGGAGGGAGCTCGGATGGCTGAGGCGCCGGAGAAGTATCAGCAGACGGGCCCCAAGGTGAAACCCCGTCAGAAGGAAGAGATGGTCTACACCTGGCCCTTCCTCGTCTCGATCGAGGCGATCATGGCCATCACCATGATCCTGGCGTTCGCGCTCATGGCCACCTTCGTCGACGCGCCGCTCATGGACATGGCCAACCCCGACAAGACGCCCAACCCGGCCAAGGCGCCGTGGTACTTCCTGGGGCTGCAGGAGCTGCTCCTGCACATGGACCCCGCGCTGGCGGGCGTGATCGTGCCCGGAGCCGCGCTGGTGCTGCTGGCCATGATCCCGTACATCGACCGCGACCGGCGGGGCACGGGTATCTGGTTCTCGACGAAGAAGGGGCTGCCCATCACCATCTTCTCCGCCATCTATACGGCGGTCATCGAGATCGCGCTGGTGCTGGTGGACGAGGTGGTGCGCCTGCCGGGCATGCCCGAGGGATCCTACCGGATCTCCGCCACCGTCACCTATCTGCTGGAGCAGACCGGCCTGCCGACCGCGGCGGTCTCGTGGGTCGGGTCGATCTTCATCCCGCTGGTGCTGATGATCGGCATTCCCTGGGTGCTCGCGGTCATCGTGAAGCGGCGTTACCAGGCCAACACCCGCGAAGTGATGATCGCGCTCTACACCTTCTTCTTCACTTCGTTCATCGTGCTTTCCGCGATTGGCACGTTCTTCCGGGGCGAGTCGATGCACCTGGTCTGGCCGTGGGAACTGCAGCCCCCGCAGTAGGCCGGCCTCGCCGCCGATGACAAACCGCTGGGAAAGGGTGATCTTCCATGGCCGCTGAGAATCAGGTCCGCGCCGCGGCGGCGGCTCCGCCCGCCTCCGGCCCTTCGGCGGACGGCATGACCCGCCGCCAGCTTCTGCGCACTTCAATGTTTGCCACCATCGGGGCGATGTTCGGTCTGGCAGCTGCCGGCGCCGGCGGCATGTTCTGGCCGATCAAGCTGTCCGGCTTCGGCGGCATTGTGCCCGCCCCGGTGAAGGCCCATGAGATGGAGATCGGCGACGTGGTGATGGTGCGGGACGGCAAGTACTACCTGACCCGCACCGAGGACGGGCTGATGGCCCTCTACTGGAAGTGCGTCCACCTGGGCTGCACCGTTCCCTGGAACGCGGCGCAGAAGAAGTTCATGTGCCCGTGCCACGCCTCGGTCTACGAGATCACCGGTCAGAACATCGCCGGTCCCGCCCCCCGTCCGCTGGACATGATGGAGGTCATCGTTCAGCCCGACGGCACGGTGCTGGTTGACACCGGCAAGATCACCGAGCGGGTGCGGCACGAACCCGAGCACGCCGTGAAGATCTAGGGGGAGGAGGCCAGTCCCATGTTCAACAACACCCACCTGCTGGGCTACGCCTCGCCGATCCCGACCCCGTGGTACCACGGGGTGAAGGTCTCGGAAGCGACTGAACTCCTGATCGTCTTGACCCTGTTCCTCGGCGCGATTGCCGCCGTCTACTTCATCCAGCGCTGGATCGGCGACTACTAGAACGGTGCCCGGAAAGGAGTTCACCGCTTGTGCGTAACGAGAGAAAGTACAAGGTCATCACACTGCTCTCGCTGGCTCTGGCCCTCCTGCTGCTGGGCACCGGCGTGCGGGAGCCGTTCCGCATGGCGACCGCGGAGTACCGGCAGCACGAGGAGTACGTGCTGAAGGGCGCCCAGCTCTACGCGGAGAACTGCGTGCAGTGCCACGGGCCGTACGGCGAGGGCGTCGTGGGTATGCCGCTGAACCGGGCCGAGTTCCGGGTTGACCCTGAGTCCCCGGCCGGCAAGGAGATCTACAACTACATCTACGACACCATCGCCAGGGGCCGCCCCGGCAACGCCGACCACTACCAGTGGGTGCGGGTGAAGACGCCTGAGGGCAAGGACGCGTGGATGTCCTACACCGAGATGCCCGCCCAACTGAAGCAGCACGGCGGCCCGCTGGATGAGGAGGCCGTGAAGGCCCTCACCCTGTTCATCATGTACGATGATCCCACGGGGTCTCAGTGGTACATGGTCGGCGACTCCACCAAGGCGCCGATTCCGCCGGGCGACCTGGATCCCGATGAGACCGGCGTGATCCCGCTGCCGGACGCCGACGTCCCCGAGGAGGTCAACGTCGCCGCCAAGGCGCTGCTCCGGGATCTCGGCAAGACCCAGTGCCTGACCTGCCATGTCATCGGCAGCAAGGGCGCATACATCGGTCCTGACCTCAGCCAGCTTGGCTCCTGGGGCATCGACCAGGAGTTCCTGGAGGAGTGGATCAAGCGGGCCAGCGGGCCCAACGCAATGCCGCACGACGAGCGGATGCCCATCTACTGGAGCCAGAATCGGGCGATCACCCGCACGGAGATCGACCTGAGCGAGCGGGTCGTCTCTGAGGGGCCGTACTACATGCCCGCGTTCGAGGACCGGCTGACCGACGAGGAGATCTCGATCATCGCGGAATACCTGCTGGGGCTGAAGTAGCGCCGGGAGATGGGGGGTGAGCCCGTGCGGGGGTACCTGATCACGCTGCTCTTGATCGCCTTCATGGTCGGGAGCCTCTTCCGGGCCGCCGAGGTGACGGGCATGCGCATTTGGAACATGTTCGCCACCTTCGGGATCTTCCTCTTCGGCGTGGCGGGTTCACTGGCCATCGCCCGCCTGCAGCAGAGTTCGGGGCAGCGGGGCGTGGAGGAGTCCCTGAAGGGCCTGGAGCCCGAATGGATCATTACCGACTGGTCGGCTGCCCCCGGTGAGCGGCCGGATTACCTGCTGGTCGGCCCCGCGGGGCTGCTGGCCGTGTGCGTGGAGCACTCGCCCGGCCCGGCGCGTTCGGCCCGGGCCCAGCGCCGGCTGTCGGTTGCGGCGGACCGGGCGCGGCAGTGCGCCGGCTGGGTGCGGGCCGAGCTGAGCGGGTGGCCCGACGCGGCCGACCTGCCGGTGGTGCCGCTGGTGCTCCTCTCCCGTATGCGCGCCCCCGAGGACCAGCAGGAAGACGGGGTTCCGGTGCTCAACCCCGAAGCGCTGGCCGGGTTCGTTGAGACCCTGAGCCCCGGTCCGGCGGTGAGCAGGCCGCTGCGCTACCGGATCACGCGCCTTCTCCGAGAAGGGCGCCTGCCGGAGACCGGCTAGCGCCCCCCAAAGGAGGGAGAACCGTGCCGCACTATATCGACGAGAAGTGCATCGGCTGCACCGCCTGCGTGGCTGTCTGCCCGACCGAGGCGATCAGCGGTGAGCGGAAGCAGCTGCACTACATCGACCCGAAGCTCTGCATCGACTGCGACGCCTGTGTGCGCAGTTGCCCGGTGATGGCGATTGCGGACGAGTTCGGCGTTTACAAGCCCCGCATCGCGAAGCGGGCCGACTGGCCGAAGCCGGTCATCGACCCCGTCTCCTGCTCCGGCTGCGACTTCTGCGTGCAGATCTGCCCGTTTGACTGCCTGGAGCTGGCGGGGGACGGCCAGTTCTTCGGTACGGCTGTGCTGACCCGGCCGAACGCCTGCGTCGGCTGCAAGGAGTGCGAGGAGGTCTGCGCCAAGGGCGCGATCGTCGTCCTGGCGCCGGATGAGCTGCATCCCATCGCCGCCGCGGAGGGAAGAGCATAGGTCTGAAAGGGAACGGGAGCCCTCGACGCCGAGGGCTCCTTCTTCCATATTCCGTCGTCGATCAGTCGAAGGGGTTGGCGCCATCAGAGTCGAATCCTGTTTCAGGGAGGGAGACCGATTTGTTGAATTTTGACGCCGTCCTGTTCGACCTGGACGGCACCCTGATCGACACGAACCACCTGATCGTGACTTCGTTTCAACACGTCCTGCGGACCTGGCTGGGACTTGAGGTCTCTCCCGAGGAGGTTTACCCGTACTTCGGCGAGCCCCTGCGCACGACCCTGGCCCGCTTCGACCCGGGGCGGGCCGATGCCCTCACCGAGGCCTACCGCAAGTTTAATCGGAGCCAGCACGACCGGCTGGTGCGCCGTTTCCCCGGCATGAACGAAGCCGTTGCGGCGCTGCAGGAAGCGGGGGTGCCCCTGGCCGTCGTGACGTCCAAGTACACGGACCTGGCCCGCCGGGGCCTCTCAGTGTGCGGCCTGGAGGAGCACTTCCCCGTGGTGGTGGGGGTGGACCAGACGGAGCGGCACAAGCCGGAGCCGGATCCCGCCCTGCGGGCCCTGGAACTTCTGGGGGTTGCCCCGGGGCCGCAGGTGCTGATGGTGGGCGATTCCCTCCTGGATCTCCGGTGCGGCCGGGCCGCCGGGTGCCGGACCGCAGCCGTGGGCTGGGCGGTGAACCGGGATGCTCTGGCGGCCGGGGAGCCGGACTACTGGCTGGAACGTCCGGCCGACCTGGTGTCCGTGGTGCTTTCTGGTGCGGCGCCCGCCTGACCGGTCCCATAACCGAGGTCAAAGTTGGGGAGAATGTGTACTGTTGGAAGGGCGGTGGCAAAGTATCTACAGTAACCGGTAGCGCTTTCGGACAAGATTGGCCCTGGCAGAAGGAGACACCTTCGGACAGGTCGAAGTTGCAAGTCTATCGGACCCGTTTTCGTGTTCGCGAGGTTCACCTGGCGCCCAGCCCACTGGGAAGCGCACCGCACGGCGGTGCGCGTTTAGCCCCTGCGTCACCGCCTGCAAATCCGAACCGTTTCGCCTGGGGCCCCCCGGCTGAGCGCAGTTCCATCAACCGTTGAGGAGGAGATGGAGTTGAGAAGATTTGCTGTTGAAAAGGTGCGGAACGTTGCCCTCATTGCCCATGGCGGGGCCGGGAAGACGTCCCTGGCTGAGGCCATGCTTTTCAACGCTGGGGCGACGGATCGGCTGGGGCGCGTAGATGATGGCAATACGGTGATGGATCATGATCCCGAGGAGATCCGGCGGAAGGTCTCCATCTCCATGGGCATTGCGCCGCTGGAGTGGAAGGACCACAAGTTCAACCTGCTGGACACTCCCGGGTATTTTGATTTTGTGGGCGAGGTCAAGGCCGCCCTGCGGGTGGTCGAGACGGCCCTCCTGCTGGTGGACGCCGTGGCGGGCATCGAGGTGGGCTCGGAGCTGACCTGGGAGCACGCCGTGAAGGCCGGGGTCTCCCGGATGATCGTGATCAACAAGATGGACCGGGAGAACGCCAACTTCCAGAAGACCCTCAGCGCCCTGGAAGAGGCCTGGGGCCGGGGCGTCGTGCCGTTCCAGCTGCCCATCGGCGCCGAGGCGAACTTCACCGGCGTCGTCGACGTCGTGCAGCAGAAGGCCTACGTCTTCTCCGGCAAGCAGGTGAAGGAGGAGGCCGTGCCCGCCGAGCTCGAGGGGCAGATCGCGGAGATCCGCGAGAAGCTGATGGAGCTGGCCGCCGAGGCTGACGACGACCTGACCATGAAGTTCCTGGAGGAGGGCGAACTCTCCCAGGAGGAGCTGCAGACGGGTCTCAGGCTCGGCGTGGGCAAGGGCGACATCATCCCGGTGTTCGTGGCCGCCGCCGCCAAGAACGTCGGCGTCAGCACCCTGATGGACGCCATCGTCGAGTACGCGCCGTCGCCGGCCGACCGCGGCGAACTGGTGGGCGAGACGCCCGACGGCGAGCCGGTGACCCGGCCGATCGGCGACGACCAGCCCTTCAGCGCCCTGGTCTTCAAGACCACCGCCGACCCGTTCGTCGGCCGCATGACGATCATGCGCATCTTCAACGGCAAGGTCGCCAATGACCAGACGGTCTACAACATCACGCAGGGCCGCAGCGAGAAGCTCAGCCACATGTTCATCCCCAAGGGCAAGGGGCAGGTGCAGGTGAACGAAGCCGGACCCGGCGACATCGTCGCCGTCGCGAAGCTGGCCGTCACGCAGACCAACGACTCGCTGGGCGACGAGGCCAACCCCATGATCCTGGAGCCCGTGGACTTCCCCAAGCCGGTCTACTCCGTCGCGGTGAGCCCGAAGGCCAAGGGCGACGAGGACAAGATCGGTTCGGGCCTGCAGCGGCTGGCCGAGGAGGACGCGACCTTCACCGTGCACCGCGACCCGGTGACGGCCGAGACCATCATCTCCGGCCTGGGCGAGACGCACGTCGACGTGATGATGGAGCGGCTGAAGCGGAAGTTCGGCGCGGACGCCGTCCTGAGCGAGCCGAAGGTCGCCTACAAGGAGACCATCCGCGGCAAGGCCGAGGGCGAGTACAAGCACAAGAAGCAGACTGGCGGCCGGGGCCAGTACGGCCACTGCAAGATCGAGATCGAGCCGCTTTACGAGGGCGAATACGAGTTCGTCGACAAGATCTTCGCCGGCG
The DNA here is from genome assembly GCF_055383075.1 of Symbiobacterium turbinis. NCBI lineage: Bacteria > Bacillati > Bacillota > Clostridia > Eubacteriales > Symbiobacteriaceae > Symbiobacterium > Symbiobacterium turbinis. The sequence continues at coordinate 2,678,612 of NZ_AP042433.1, read as the reverse complement.
CCATTCCGCTCAACTACCGCCCGGCCGTGGACAAGGGCGTCCAGGAGACCATGGCCGAGGGCGTGCTGGCTGGCTACCCCGTGACGGGCATCCGTTGCACGCTGCTGGACGGCTCGTATCATGAAGTGGACTCCTCCGAAATGGCCTTCAAGATCGCTGCCCGCAACGCGTTCCGCCAGGCGTTTATGAACGCCAGGCCGGTGCTCCTGGAGCCGATCATGCGGCTCGAGGTCATCGTGCCGGAATCCTACATGGGCGACATCATGGGCGACCTCAACAAGAAGCGGGGCCGGATCGCGGGCATGGAGCCGACCCCCGACGGCAAGCAGATCATCAAGGCGATGGCGCCGCTGGCCGAGCTGCACCGCTACGCCATCGACCTGCGGTCCATGACCCAGGGCCGCGGCCAGTTCACGATGGAGTTCGACCATTACGAGGAGGCCCCGGCCCAGGTGGCCAAGGCCGTCATCGAGGCCGCGGAGGCGGCCCGCAAGGAGGAGGCGGAGTAGACAGGGGCCGCGCGTCCTACTCCAGGGCCTCCTGCTGGACCAGGCGCAGCACCTCGCCGGTGCGGGCGTCCAGGACCAGCCGGATGCGCTGGCCGGCGGGGAGTTCCGCCTCCAGGAGCCACGCCGGCCGCACCTCGGTCTCCCCGAGCCGTTCAACCGGATACGCATCGACAAAGCTCGCCTGCCACATGGGCAGGCGGCTTTGTTCTCTGGCCAGGGCGATGGCCGCCGCGCGGTCAAGCAGCCGGGGCTCGCCGACGGGGACGTGCGCGCGCCAGCCCGCCTGGAGCCAGGCGGCCATCCAGGGGTTGTGCAGCCGCACCGCCCGGCCGTCCCCCAGGCGGAGGATCACGTCCGTCTCCGACGGCGGGCAGACGAACCCGTGGCCCGTTCCGCCGGGAGGCTCCGGGCAGTTGCCTGCGGGGTGCACCGCCAGCGGGGCGCCGCTGCGGAGGGCGATGTGGAGCACGCCGCCCCCGGGAGACGGCGTGGCCGCCCCGGCCGCCAGCCGGGAAGCGGCCAGCCGGTCGAGCAGCAGGGCGATGACCGGGCGGTGATCCAGATGCGTGGCGTGAAGCGGCAGCGGCGCACCCTCGGGCCCGGCGGGCACGCTGAGGCCGAGCCTGAGGCCGGCCACGGCCTGGAGCGGGGGAATCCAGTCCGCCGGAATCGGGAGGCCGGCCGCGGGCATCGTGCCCGCAACCGCCGGGGTGGCTGCCGGGAACGCCGCCAGGGCTGATGGGGCGACGCCCCCGAACGCCGCCAAGGCCGCGACCGCCGCGGCGACGAAGGCGGAGGCCTGCACCCGGGGCCTCCGCCTTCCGCCAGTCCTATTGCCGGCCACCGAATCCCGGCCTCCCCGGGGGATGCGGGCGGTCCGGCGCAGCCGTCGCCTTCCGCATGTCCCCTTTCCGGGTCATGTTCTGCTTTCGCTGATCCTCCTGCTCAATCCAGACCAGGCCCTCCATCGGGACGTCGGTCGCGACCTCACCGCGCTCGGCCGCCTCGTTCAGGTGGTGGCCTGTCGCGTGGGTGCCGGTCACCGAGGCGCTGACGGCGCCGGGTTCATCTCTGCGCCCCATCTTGATCGCCCCCTCGCCGGCTAGTCTGCCCGTCCGCGCCCCCTTCCATGTCGCGCTGGCGCGCCGGGCAGGCTAACGCTACGATAGTGCTGAACCAGTTTGAAGAGGGGAGTCGTACAATGGCGGTTGTGCAGCTCGCCAGGACGCGCCACCGGCGCGTGTGGGCGGGGCACCCCTGGATTTTTCAGAGCGATGTGGAGGAGATACGGGGCGAGTTCGCACCCGGAGACGTGGTGACCGTGGTGGATTTCCGGGGCCGGTTTCTGGGCAGGGGCTACATCAACCCCGCGTCGCAGATCATCGTGCGGATGCTGACCACCCGGGACGAGCCCGTCGACCGGGAGTTCTTCCGGCGGAGGATCGAGCGGGCCTGGGCCTACAGGCAGCGGCTCCTGCCGGACACGGGAGCCTGCAGGGTCGTCTTCGGCGAGGCCGACTTCCTGCCGGGGCTCATCGTGGACAAGTTTGGCGACATCCTGGTGGTGCAGACGCTCGCTCTCGGCATCGACAGGTGGCTGCCGGAAATAGTCGGTATTCTTGACGAACTGCTGCGCCCCCGCGGGATCTACGAGCGCAACGATGTGCCGGTGCGCCGCCTGGAAGGGCTGGAGGAGCGAAAGGGCTTCCTGCGGGGCGAGTTCGACCCGAACATCACGATTGTCGAAAACGGGCTCGAGATCGCGGTGGACGTGGCGGAGGGGCAGAAGACCGGCTACTTCCTGGACCAGCGGGAGAACCGCCGCGCCGTGCGTCTCTATGCGGAGGGCGGGCGCGTGCTCGACTGCTTCTGCAACGTCGGGGGCTTCGCCCTGAACGCCGCGGCCGCCGGCGCGCGGGAGGTCATCGCCGTGGACGCCTCGGCCGAGGCCATCGCCGCCGCAGAGCAGAACGCCGCGCGCAACGGCCTGAGCGACAGGATTCGGTTCCAGGTCGGCAACGCTTTCGACATACTTCGGCAGATGGAGTCGCGCAAGGAGCGGTTCGACGTCATCGTGCTGGACCCGCCCGCGTTCGCCAAGAACAAGGCTGCGCTGGAGGGCGCGGTGCGGGGCTACAAGGAGATCAACCTGCGGGCCATGCGCATGCTGGAGGAGGGCGGTTTCCTCGTCACCTGCTCCTGCTCGTACCACATGACCCCGGACCTGTTCAAGGCCGTGGTGGCCGATGCGGCGTTTGATGCCCGCCGCCGCCTCCGGCTGGTGGAGGAGCGGGCCCAGGCCGTCGACCACCCCATCGTCGTGGGATACGACGAGAGCCACTATCTGAAGTGCCACATTTACGAAGTCATCTGATTCGGGCCGCGGCCGTTCCCTCGCGGCCAGCACAAACGTCAAATAACGTCAGAGGAGGTCTCTGGAAGACCGCACCTGGGAAAACTGCCGTAGAGGCCCCCAATTCGTTTCAGGTTGCACTTGCCCGTCTGCCCGCCACCGGGTAAAGTGGAAGGTAGAAAGGTCAAACAAGGTCAGGGGGTGAGCGACTGATGGCCAACCTGGCCGACAAGATCGAACGCTACCTGAAGGAGCACCTGCGCAGGACGGAGATCCTGGAGGTGCAGCGGGCCATGCTGGCCGCCCTGTTTGACTGCGCACCGTCGCAGATCAACTACGTGCTGACCACCCGATTCACCCCCGAACGGGGCTACCTGGTGGAGAGCCGGCGCGGGGGCGGGGGTTACATCCGCATCATCCGCCTGAACATTGAGAGCCCCGAAGACCTGCGGGATCTGATACAGCGGCAGATCGGGGATTCGCTCAGTCAGAACGAGGCCCTCGACATCGTCGAGCGGCTGCGGGAGGAAGGGATTATCGACGAGCGCGAGGCGGCGATGATGGAGGTCGCCATGCGGCGTGAGGTCCTGGGGCTGGAGCTGCCCGTCCGGGACACCGTGCGGGCTAATCTGTTGAAGGCAATGCTCACGGCCATTCTGCGCTTCTGAGGAGGTGGGTCCCATGCTGTGCGAGCGATGCGGCCAGCGTGAGGCCACAGTGCACCAGACGCTGGTCACCAACGGGAAGAAACAGGAGTCCCACCTGTGTGTCGAGTGCGCCCGCGAGGCGGGCACCCTGCCCGGTTTTTCTTTCCCCAACCTCTCCATGCAGCAACTGCTCAGCTCTTTCCTGGGGCAGACGCTGCCCGGGGCGGGCAGCGGGAAGCCCCAGCTGAAGGCTGAGCCGACGTGCCGGCACTGCGGCATGACGTACAGCCAGTTCGCCCAGAGCGGCCTTCTGGGCTGCCCCCGGTGCTACCAGGAGATGGAGCAGCAGCTGATGCCGCTGATCAAGCGCATACAGGGCAACGTGTCACACGGCGGAAAGGTGCCGAAGCGCACCGGAGGCCTGGCCCGGAAGCGGCGCGACCTGAAGATGCTGCGCGCGCAGCTCCAGAGCGCCGTGCAGAGCGAGCGGTACGAGGACGCCGCCCGGATTCGGGACCAGATTCGGGCCCTGGAAGCGGAGATCGCAGCAGGGGGTGATGATGGTGGGGTGGAATGAACTGGTATCGCGCGCGGCAAGCCGTTGGATGGAGGGGACCGGTCCGCACGCCGACGTGGTGCTCTCCTCCCGGATCCGGCTGGCCCGCAACCTGGACGACCTGCCCTTCCCCCAGCGGATGACGGAGAAGGACACAGAGCGGCTGCTGCAGGCGGCGGAGGCCGGCGTCCGCGAGATCAACCTCGTGGGCTTCCCCTCCAAGGTGGAGCTGCACCGGCTGGCCGACACCACGCCCCTGGACCGGCAGATCCTCGTCGACAAGCACCTGATCAGCCCGCAGCAGTCCAAGGAGGTCATGGCCAAGGCCGTGGCCATCTCCGAGGACGAGTCCATCTCGATCATGGTGAACGAGGAGGACCACCTGCGCATCCAGGTGCTGGCCCCCGGGCTGCAGCTTCAGGAGGCCTGGCGGATGGCCTCGCAGGTGGACGACGCCCTGGAGCAGCGCCTTCAGTACGCCTTCGACGAGCAGCTTGGGTACCTCACGGCCTGCCCGACCAACGTGGGCACGGGCCTCAGGGCATCTGTGATGATGCACCTGCCCGCGCTGGTGCTCACGCAGCAGGCCGGGCGGCTCTTCCACAACCTCTCGCAGCTCGGGCTGGTGGTGCGCGGCCTCTACGGCGAGGGCACCGAGGCAGCCGGCCAGATCTTCCAGATCTCCAACCAGACCTCCCTCGGGAAGGCCGAGGAGGAGATTGTCGCCAACCTCGAAGCCATCGCGCGGACGGTGATTGATACTGAGCAGCAGGCCCGCCGCCACCTGTACGGCGAGATGCGGCTGCAGATTGAGGACCGGGTCTCCCGCGCCTACGGCATCCTCACCAACGCGCGGATGATCACGTCGGAGGAGGCGATGCGGCTGCTCTCGGACGTGCGGTTGGGCATCGCGCTGGGGGTCGTTCCGCCGATCGACTACCGCATCCTCAACGAGCTGCTGGTGGCGATGCAGCCGGCCTTCCTGCAGCGCCAGGCGGGGCGTGAGCTGAACCCGCTGGAGCGCGACGTGAAGCGGGCTGCGCTCATCCGGGCGCGGCTGGCGGGCTGACCGGAGATGGAATAGACAGATGGATAGGGGGTAAGTGACGCATGTTCAGCCGTTATACGGAACGGGCGCAGCGGGTGATCGTGCTGGCCCAGGACGAGGCCCGGCGTTTGAATTACGATTACGTCGGTACAGAGCACCTGCTCCTCGGGCTGATCCGGGAGGGCGAGGGCATCGCCGCCAAGGCGCTCCAGGCCCTGGGGATTCAGCTCGAGCAGGTGCGGGCCGAGGTCGAGAAGATGATCGGCAAGGGCTCCGCTTCGTCTCGCGGCGAGATCGGCTTCACGCCGCGCGCCAAGAAGGTGATGGTGGAGCTGGCCATCGAGGAGGCGCGGCTCCTGGGCCACAATTACGTGGGCACGGAGCACATTCTCCTGGGCCTGATCCGGGAGGGCGAGGGCGTCGCCGCGCAGGTGCTGCAGAATCTGGGCGCCGACCTGGAGCGGGTGCGCAACCAGGTGATCCACCTGCTCGGCGGGGTGCCCCATCCGCCCGCGGGTTCGTCCGCGCCCGGTTCTGCGAAGGTGAAGGGGGCGAAGACCTCCACTTCCACCCTGGACCAGTTCGGCCGCGACCTGAACCAGATGGCGCGCGACGGCAAGCTGGATCCGGTGATCGGCCGGGAGAAGGAGATCGAGCGGGTGATCCAGATTCTCTCCCGCCGCACGAAGAACAACCCGGTCCTGATCGGCGAGCCCGGCGTGGGCAAGACCGCCATCGCCGAAGGGCTGGCCCAGCGCATCGCGGACGGGCGGGTGCCGGAGATCCTGAAGGATAAGCGGGTCGTGGCGCTGGACCTTGCCTCGCTGGTGGCCGGTTCCAAGTACCGGGGCGAGTTCGAGGAGCGGCTGAAGAAGGTCATGGAGGAGATCCGCAACGCCGGCAACGTCATCCTCTTCATCGACGAGCTGCATACCATCATCGGCGCCGGCGCCGCGGAGGGCGCGATCGACGCCTCCAACATCCTGAAGCCGGCCCTGGCCCGCGGCGAGCTCCAGGCCATCGGCGCGACCACCATCGACGAGTACCGCAAGCACGTGGAGAAGGACGCCGCCCTGGAGCGCCGCTTCCAGCCGGTGATGGTCGAGGAGCCGTCCCCCGAGGACGCGATCCAGATCCTGAAGGGGCTGCGGGACCGGTACGAGGCCCATCACCGGGTCGAGATCACCGATGCGGCCATCGAGGCCGCGGTGCGGCTCTCCGACCGCTTCGTCACCGACCGGTTCCTGCCGGACAAGGCCGTCGACCTGATCGACGAGGCCGCCTCCCGGGTGCGGCTCTCCACCTTCGTGGCGCCTCCCGACCTGAAGGAGCTGGAGGATAAGCTGGAGGAGGTGCGCAAGGAGAAGGAGGCCGCCGTTCAGGGGCAGGAGTTCGAGAAGGCCGCCCGCCTGCGCGACAAGGAGACCAAGTTGAAGGAAGAGCTGGAGCGGCAGAAGAACGAGTGGCAGCAGAAGAAGGTAACCTCCAAGTCGACGGTGACGGAGGAGGACATTGCCCACATCGTCTCGCAGTGGACGGGCATTCCGGCCACGAAGCTGACCATCGACGAGTCGCAGCGCCTCCTGAACCTCGAAAAGATCCTGCACGAGAAGGTGGTGGGCCAGGAGGAGGCCGTGGCCGCGGTGGCCCGGGCCATCCGCCGTGCCCGCTCCGGGCTGAAGGATCCCAAGCGGCCCATCGGCTCCTTCATCTTCCTGGGCCCCACGGGCACGGGCAAGACCCACCTGGCCCGGGCGCTGGCGGAGGCGCTCTTCGGCGACGAGGATGCGATGATCCGCATCGACATGTCGGAGTATATGGAGCGGCACACCACCTCCCGCCTGGTGGGCGCCCCTCCCGGGTACGTGGGCTACGACGAGGGCGGCCAGCTGACCGAGGCCGTCCGGCGGCGGCCGTACTCCGTGGTGCTGTTGGATGAGATCGAGAAGGCGCACCCCGAGGTCTTCAACATTCTGCTCCAGGTGCTGGAGGACGGCCGGCTGACCGAGGCCAAGGGGCGCACCGTGGACTTCCGGAACACGGTGATCATCATGACCTCCAACGCCGGCGCGCAGGCCATCGCCGGCGAACGGCAGCTGGGCTTCACCGTTCATGAGGACGAAAGGGAGCAGCACGAGCGGATGAAGAGCCGGGTGATGGACGAGGTGAAGCGGCTCTTCCGGCCCGAGTTCATCAACCGGCTGGACGAGATCATTATCTTCCACAGCCTGAACAAGGATCACCTGAAGCAGATCGTCAACCTGGAAGTGAAGAAGGTCGCCGACCGGCTCAAGGAGCACGGCGTGGACCTGACGATCTCCAATGCCGCCCTGGAGGTGCTGGTTGCCGAGGGTTACGACCAGAAGTACGGCGCCCGTCCGCTGCGCCGGGCCATCCAGCGGCTGCTGGAGGACCCGCTCTCGGAGGAGCTGCTCCGGAAGCCGTTCAAGTACGGCGAGCAGGTGCACGTGGACGCGGGCGAGGACGGCAAGCTCACGTTCAAGCGCACCGAGCCCTCGGCCGAGTCGGTGGGCGTGGCCAGCGGCAAGACGACGGAGGAATAGGGCAGGCACAGATCGGTCTTTCCCGGCAGGCGCCGGTCACCCCGCAGGGGGTGACCGGCGCTGCCATGTCCCTGGAAGGAATTCAATGTCCAACGTCGAAGACCACTACCAATTATCACGTTAGGGAGGCGGAATAGTTGTGGCGTTGAATCGGTTCCTGGCAGGGAGGTGGGGCGTGACCCTCACCGGAATTGTGGTTGGTATCCTCGCGCCCGTATTGGTGAAGCTGGGCAACCCCGGGAACATGGGCGTGTGCGTCGCCTGTTTCACCCGCGACATCGCAGGCGCCCTGGGGCTGCACCGGGCGGCGGCCGTGCAGTACATCCGGCCCGAGATCATCGGCATGGTGCTGGGTGCGACCATCGCCGCGGTGAGCGCGGGCGAGTGGCGCGCCCGGGGCGGTGCCTCGCCGCTGGTGCGGTACATCATGGGCATCATCGCCGCCATCGGCGCACTGGTCTTCCTGGGCTGCCCGTGGCGGGCCTTCCTTCGCATCGGCGGCGGCGACTGGAACGCCATCGTGGGTATTCTCGGCTTCGCCGCGGGCATCTGGGCAGCGACCTTCTTCCTGCGCCGGGGTTACAGCCTCGGCAAGAGCCGGCCGATGGCGCCGGTCACCGGCTGGATCATGCCGGCGGCGATGGTCGGCCTCCTGGTGCTCCTGCTGGCGGCGCCGCTCTTCGGGCGCGACGCCGACGGGAACCCGGTCGGCCCGATCTTCTTCAGCGCCAGCGGCCCCGGCTCGCAGCACGCCGTCTGGTGGATCTCGCTCCTGGCTGCCCTGGTCATCGGTTTCCTGGGGCAGCGGAGCCGCTTCTGCTCGGTGGGGGCATTTCGAAATCTCTTCATGATCCGTGACAGCAAGCTGTTCGTGGGCGTCATTGCCCTGATCATATCCGCCGGCGTGACCAACCTGGCCCTGGGGCAGTTCAACCCCGGCTTCGCGGGCCAGCCCATCGCCCACACGGACGGGCTCTGGAACTTCATGGGCATGCTGCTGTCGGGCCTGGCCTTTGCGCTGGGCGGCGGCTGCCCCGGCCGTCAGCTCTTCCTGTCTGGCGAGGGCGACACCGACGCGGCCGTTTTCACCTTCGGCCTGCTGACCGGCGCTGCCATGGCGCACAACTTCAACCTGGCCAGCTCGGCCGCGGGCCCCTCGCCCTACGGTCCTGCGGCGGTGATCATCGGCCTGGTGATCGTGGTCATTCTGGGCTTTACCATGCGGGATGTGTCCGCGAGTGAAGACCAGTCCCGGTCTGCGGCATGAACAGAGACCTGATCTACCTGGACAACGCCGCCACCTCGTGGCCCAAGCCGGAGGCGGTAGGGCGGGCGATGGTCGCGTGCCTGGAGGACGAGGCCGGAAACCCCGGCCGCTCCGGGCACCGGCTTTCGCTGGCGGCCAGCCGGCGGGTCTACGCGGTGCGCGAGGCGGTGGCACAGCTCTTCGGGGCGCCTGATCCGTTGCGGGTGATCTTCACCCACAACGCCACCTTTGCCGTCAACCTGGCCCTGGGCGGCCTGCTCTCGCCCGGCGACCGGGTGGTCTGCACGGGCATGGAGCACAACGCGGTGATGCGGCCGCTCAGGGACCTGGAGGAGCTGGGCGTCGAGGTGGTGGTCGCCCCCTGCGACGCGACGGGCCGGCTGGACCTGGAGGCCTTCGCCCGGGTGGTGGCGGCGGGCCCGACTCGGATGGTGGCCCTGAACCATGCCAGCAACGTGACCGGCACGCTCTGCCCGGTGGCCGAGGCCGCCGAGCTGGCGCACCGGGCCGGCGCCCTGGTGCTGGTGGACGCGGCCCAGAGCGCGGGATCCGTCCCGATCGACATGGCGGCCATGGGGATCGACCTCCTGGCCTTCACGGGGCACAAGGGACTGCTGGGCCCCACCGGCACCGGCGGCCTGATCCTCGGCGAGCGGGTGAACGCGGCCGAGATGCGCCCCCTGGTGCAGGGGGGCACGGGTTCGCGGTCGGCCATGGAGCGGCAGCCGCCGGACCTGCCGGACCGGTTCGAGGCCGGCACGATCAACTTCGTGGGCATCGCCGGGCTCGGGGCGGGGCTGGAGGCCCTGGCCGACCTGGGCGGCCCAGAGGCGGTGGGCCGGTGGGAGCGGGAGCTGGCCCGGCAGCTGTGGGAGGGGCTCTCGGCCATCCCCGGAGTGCGGCTCTTCGGCACGGCCGACTTCAGCCAGCGGGTTGCGGTGGTCTCCTTCACCGTAGAGGGACGCACGGTATCGGAGGTCGGCGGCCGGCTGGACGACGAGTTCGGGATCCTCACGCGCGTGGGGCTTCACTGCGCGCCGGCGGCCCACAGGACCATCGGCACGTTCCCGACGGGAACGGTGCGGCTCTCGCCGGGTCCGTTCAACACCCCGGAGCAGATCGACCGCACGATCGCCGCCGTCCGGCGGATCGCCGAAGGGGCGTGACGGGCGTGGACTACGGCGTGGTGCTTTTCCACACGACCTCGATGGCCCTGAAGGCGGAGAAGGTGCTGAAGGCCGGGGGGCTGGCGGTCCGGCTCATCCCCACGCCGCGGCAGTTCTCCAGCGACTGCGGCTTCGCCCTGCGCCTTGCATGGGCGGACCGCGAGCGGGCGGAGGAGCTGCTGGCTGAGGGCGGGGTGGAGACAGCGGGGCTGCACCAGCTTTGAGCGCGCCCGGTCAGCGGATGCCGATTGCCGGACAAGCTTGAAGTTCCCTCTTGACGAGTCTGCCGAGAGCGGCTAGAATGAGCTTCAATATGAAACAGCGATGAAAGAGTAAAGTAGGCGGAAGGAAGGCCATTCAGGGAGGCGGCGCCGCAGACTGGAAGCGCCGCTATGGAGGTCCCCGCCGAAGTTCACTCCGGAGCTGCCAGCTGAACGGCCGCAGCGCTCCGCGGCCCAGTAGGCCCGGCCGGTTCTCCCACCGTTACGAGGGGGCGGTGTCGAAGAGGCTCACTCTTCCGCACCTGCAATCAGAGTGGGTCGCCGCATTCGGCGGCTCAGAAGGGTGGTACCACGGGAGTCGTGCTCTCGTCCCTTACCGGGGCGGGAGCATTTTTTATTCCAGTGAAGGAGGCGGATGAGCATGGTCGAAGGTCTGACTGCGAGGGCGAAGCGCGAGGTGACCGGACGGTTTGCAGGCCTTGGGCTGGGCTCAGGCCGCCCGGTGATCATCGCGGGGCCGTGCAGTGTGGAGAGCGAGGAGCAGATTGTCGCCGCCGCCAGGGCGGTGAAGGCCGCGGGCGCCACCGCCCTCAGGGGCGGCGCGTTCAAGCCCCGCACGTCGCCGCGCTCGTTCCAGGGACTGGGAGAGGAGGGGCTGCGGCTACTGGCCGTCGCCCGTGCAGAGACGGGGCTGCCGGTGGTGACCGAGGTCATGGACACCGCGCAGATCGATCTGGTGGCCGAGTATGCCGACGTGCTCCAGGTGGGCTCGCGCAACATGCAGAACTTCGCCCTGCTGAAGCAGGTGGGGCGGGCCGGCAAGCCGGTGATGCTGAAGCGGGGGCTGAGCGCCACCGTGGAGGAGTGGCTCTCCGCGGCCGAGTACATTCTCGACTCCGGCAACGACCAGGTGATCCTCTGTGAGCGGGGGATCCGGACGTTTGAGACGGCAACCCGCAACACCCTGGACCTGAGCTCTGCGATTGTCGCCCGGCAGCGCTCGGGGCTGCCGGTGATCATCGACCCCAGCCATGCTGCGGGCCGGCGGGACCTGATCCCGGCGCTTTCCCGCGCCGCCCTCGCAGCTGGGATGGACGGGCTGATGATCGAGGTGCACCCCGACCCCGACCATGCGCTCTCGGACGCGCAGCAGCAGCTGACCTTCGCCGAGTTCCGCCGGGTCATGGCCGATCTGGAACTGCTCCCGGCCACCGCCCTGGAGAGCATGGAGGCGTGCCGCGCAGAGATCGACCGGCTTGACCGGCGCATCCTGCAGCTGCTCCTGCGCCGCATGGAGGCGGTGCGTCAGGTGGGGAGAATCAAGGCCGCCGCCGGGCTGCCGGTCCTGCAGGAGGACCGGGAGCACGCCCTGCTCGACCGGCTGGTCGGCCTGGCCGGAGGCGAACTGGCCAGGGGGGACGTAGAGGCCATCTGGGGTGCGATCCTCGCCGCCTCCCGCCGGGAGCAGGAGTCTTTCCAGGGTTGACCCGATCCATACGTGGCTTTCGGGGCTGTTCTCCGGTCCGCTGTCGGACCGGCGGACAGCCCCTGTTCTTGAGGTCAGGATCCCGGATGCATCCCCGGTTGCAGGAGGGACCCGGTTCGGTTTCGAAACAAGACCCGGACTGAGGATGACGAGGAGGCCATGAGTGTGGCAAAGTCCAGGAGCGCCTTCTTCTGCCAGGAGTGCGGCTATGAATCGCCGCGGTGGATGGGGCGGTGTCCCGGCTGTGGCACCTGGAACAGCATGGTGGAGGAGCCCGCCGCCGGATCCGGCGGGCGCGGCTCGCTCTCGCCGGGCCTGGGCCAGGGTGAGCCGCCGGTGGCGATCGGTGAGGTGGAGACAGAGGACGCGCAGCGGCTGGTGACGGGCGTGGACGAACTGGACCGCGTGCTCGGGGGCGGCATCGTGCCGGGCTCCTTCGTGCTCGTGGGCGGAGACCCGGGCATCGGCAAGTCGACGATCCTGCTGCAGCTGGCCGCCCGGGTGGCCGAGCAGCACGGCTCCGTCCTCTACGTCTCGGGCGAGGAGTCCGCCCGGCAGATCCGGCTGCGGGCTGACCGCCTGGGCACCCTGCACCCGCGCCTTCTGGTACTGGCCGAAACCAACCTGGAGGCCATCGCGCACCACGCAGCGCAGGTAGCGCCCAGCCTGCTCATCGTCGACTCCATCCAGACGGTGTTCCGGCCCGACCTGCCTTCGGCCCCGGGCTCCGTGAGCCAGGTGCGGGAGTGCGCCGCCCAGCTGCTCAGGGTGGCGAAGGGGCAGAACATTGCCGTTTTCATCGTGGGACACGTCACGAAGGAGGGCTCTCTGGCCGGCCCGCGGGTGCTGGAGCACATCGTGGATACGGTGCTCTACTTCGAAGGGGACAGGCACGCCAGCTTCCGGATTCTGCGGGCGGTGAAGAACCGGTTCGGCTCGACCAATGAGATCGGCATCTTCGAGATGCGCGACACGGGGCTGGTGCCGGTGGGCAACGCCTCTCAGCTCTTCCTCTCGGAGCGGCCGCTGGAGGTGGCGGGCTCGGTGGTGCTCCCGGCGATGGAGGGAACCCGGCCGCTCCTGGTGGAGGTACAGGCCCTGGTGAGCGCGTCCACGTTCGTGACGCCGCGCCGGACCGCAGAGGGCATCGACCTCAACCGGCTGCAGCTGATCATCGCGGTCCTGGAGAAGCGGGTGGGCCTCCTGCTGGGAAACCACGACGCCTACGTGAAGGTGGCCGGCGGGGTGCGCCTGGCCGAACCGGCCATCGATCTGGCCCTCGCGGTGGCGCTGGCCTCCAGCTTCCGCGACCAGCCGCCCGACGCGCGCACGGTGGTCGTGGGGGAGGTGGGGCTGGCCGGCGAGGTGCGTGCGGTGTCCCGGATCGACCAGCGCATCCGGGAGGCCGAGAAGATGGGTTTTGACCGCATGGTATTACCGCAGGCCAACCTTCGTAGCCTATCCATTAGGACCGATCTGGAATTGGTTGGGGTGGAGACGGTGATGGAAGGGCTTGAGGCGGCCCTGAGCCGCTGACCCCGGCGCAGGGGAGGTGCGGGGATGGAGGACAGGGGCGGCTTCTGGCACGTTCTGCAGCAGCTCGCACCCGGCACCGCCCTGCGGGAGGGGCTGGAGTCCATCCTGCTGGCCAAGACCGGGTCGCTGATTGTGGTCGGCGATTCGCCGGAGGTCATGGCCCTGGTGGACGGCGGCTTCCGGCTGGACTGCGAGTTCACCCCCACGCGGCTGTACGAGCTGGCGAAGATGGACGGGGCGATCATCCTCACCCGCGATGCTCGGCGCATCCTCTACGCCAATGCCATGCTGGTACCCGACCCGTCCATCGTCAGCAGCGAGACCGGCACCCGGCACCGCACGGCGGAGCGGGTGGCCAGGCAGACCGGCGAACTGGTGATCTCGATCTCGCAGCGCCGGGACCTGATCACCCTTTACAAGGGGCCGGTGAAGTACATCCTGCGGGACTTCCCGGTGATCCTGGCCAAGGCGAACCAGGCCCTGCAGACCCTGGAGAAGTACAAGCTGGTCCGGGAGCAGGCGGTCGCCCGTCTCTCCGCCCTGGAGCTGGACGATATGGTGAGCGTGCTCGACGTGGCCCTGGTGGTGCAGCGCACGGAGATGGTGCTGCGCATCGGGGCCGAGATCGAGCGATACATCGCCGAGCTGGGCACCGAGGGGCGTTTGGTGGCGATGCAGCTGGAGGAGCTGATCGCGGGCGTGGCGGCGGAGGGGCTGCTGATCATCCGCGACTACGCGAGCTCCGACGACGCCGGCCACGCGGCGGCCCTGCGGGACCAGATGGCTGAGTGGCCGTTCGAGGAGCTGCAAGACCTCGGGGCGATCGCGCGCCTCCTGGGAGCAGGCGCCCTGGAGAGCCCCATCGGGCCCCGGGGCTACCGGCTGCTCCGGCGCATCCCCCGCCTGCCGGCCGCCGTCATCGAGAACCTGGTCGGCCGCTTCGGCAGGCTGCAGCGGGTGCTGAGCGCGACGCTGGAGGAGCTGGACGACGTGGAGGGCATCGGCGAGGTGCGGGCCCGCGCGATCCAGGAGGGGCTGCGCCGGCTGCGGGCGCAGTTCACCCTCGAGCGGCAGTTGTAAAGGCGACGAAAAAAGCCCGAGCATCCACGCTCGGGCCTCTTCTCATTATCACGCGGAGAATCAGTCGGCGAAGTTGTAGATTCCCAGGGCGGTCAGCTTCTTGTGCTCCTTCAGGAGCACGTCATACAGGTTGAGGTCGAACACATTGCAGAGCGCGGCGAGGTAGAACAGGTTGTTGCCCAACTCGGCTTCGAGCACCTCGCGGCAGTGGTCGCAGAGCTTGCCGTCCACATGATCCATGGAATGATCGCGAAGTTGCTCCAGCGTTGCGTCAGCGGGGTACCGCTGTCGGGTCGCGTGGATCTCCACACAGCCGCAGGAAGTCACCGATTTCGTGAGCGCCCGGTTCACGCGGGCGTTGGACTCCTGGTACTTCGCCATGATATCCAGCACGCTGCGGTGGCGGATGAGGTACTCGCTCACCGTATTCTGAAACTGGTCACACAGCAGGTCCTTCATCCACAGACTCACCTCTCAGTCCCGTCGCGGGTCAGGGGTGCGCAAAGCCGAAGCCGGTTGACGGATCCTGGCTTGGTTCTATTGTAGCAAAGGGACACGACAGGGACAAACGACACCATCTGGCAAACCCTGGCAGGCGCTCTGGCCGGCAATGCTTAAGGGCGGAGGGGCTTGCCTCCGCCCTCGGTTTGGTGGAGCTAAGGGGATTCGAACCCCTGACCTCGTGAGTGCGATTCACGCGCTCTCCCAACTGAGCTATAGCCCCGTTACGCATCCCATTGTACGGTGCGCCGCTGCAGGGCGTCAAGTCAAATCAGCGCTTATTTGTTCAGGCAACGGTTGTCAGATAGTTCACGCGAACATTGACATATGCAAACAGAGTATCATATAATTAAACTTTTCTTGACAAAGGTTGTGCGCGTCTGGTAAGCTCAGCACAGGTGGAGGTTTCCTCGTGAGTGGGGTGCGGGAGCAGGTGGGGGTGATGCGTTGTTCCAGGTGGGCGATAAGGTAGTCTACCCCATGCACGGCGCCGGCATCATTGAGGCGATTGAGGACCGAGAGGTGCTGGGGGAGCGGAAGCGCTATTACGTGCTGCGCCTGCCGGTTTCCGACATGCAGGTGCTGGTGCCCTGCGACAGCCCGCAGAGTACGGGGCTGCGCGAGGTCATGTCTGAGCAGGTCTTCCAGCAGGTGCTGGAGGTGCTGAGGTCCCGCACGGACCAGCCGGTGAAGAACTGGAACCACCGCTACCGCATGAACATGGAGAAAATCCGCAGCGGCGATATTTTCGCCCTGGCAGAGGTCGTCCGCACGCTTTCACAGAGAGACCGGGAGAAGGGGCTCTCTACCGGGGAACGCAAGATGCTGGACAACGCCCGGCAAATCCTCCTGTCCGAGATCGTGCTGATCAGAGACCTCGAGCTGGAGCAGGCCAGCTCACTCCTGGATCGCGTTCTCGCCCAGTGAGGCGGCGCCGGGTGTCCGGCGCCCCTTTTGTCATCGGACCAGGTCAGGGTGCGAACCTGCACCCTTTCTCATTCGTCCCATAAACAGGGGGGTGCTGTTCTGCAGCTGGCGCCTCCCAATTTGCAGAAGGGGGTGAATGGTGTTGAGAAAGAACCTGCGGATCGTGCTGACCGTCGCGGGCATCCTGAGCGGTTTCGGCTCGACATTTCTCTGGAGAGAAAGCGTCGCCTTGCTGCTCTCGGTTCCCGAGCACTGGGGGTTCACCCTGCTCTTCTTTGCTGTCGGCAGTCTTGTAGGCGGTCTGGTGGGGTTCGTGCTCTATCCATTCGTAACCTGGTTGGAAGGTCGGCTGGCTCGCACTTCATTCATAGACATCATACTCGGATTTGTTGGACTCATAAGCGGGCTGTTGATTGCGGCCCTCCTGGGTGTCTTCACGGGGAAGATTCCGCTGTTCGGCGGCGTGATTTCGGTTCTCAGCGCGGTGATCTTCGGCTACCTGGGCATGA
Organism: Symbiobacterium turbinis; assembly: GCF_055383075.1. Taxonomy (NCBI): domain Bacteria; kingdom Bacillati; phylum Bacillota; class Clostridia; order Eubacteriales; family Symbiobacteriaceae; genus Symbiobacterium; species Symbiobacterium turbinis. Next base: position 2,662,242 of record NZ_AP042433.1, on the reverse strand, counting down.
CGGTGACCACCCGCAAGCGGGAGGAGGTGGGCGAGGCCCTGGCCGCCATGTTCAGCCGGTCAGCGAGGAAGGAGCACGCGGCGGCCGCCCAGGCGAACAAGACCCAGGAATACCGGGGGATCAGCCGCCCCAAGATCCTCGACACCTCGGTCATCATCGACGGCCGCATTGCGGACATCGTCGAGGCCGGCTTCCTGGAGGGGCCGCTGGTCGTGCCGTCCGTCGTCCTCGAGGAACTGCGCCACATCGCGGACTCGCCGGATGTGCTGAAGCGCAACCGGGGCCGCCGCGGCCTCGACATCCTGAATCAGATTCAGAAGCAGTCGGATGCGGATGTGCGCATCTACGAAGGTGAGATCGACGCCGCCGAGGTGGACATCAAGCTGATCAAGCTGGCGCAGATGCTGGGCGGCGTGGTGGTCACCAACGACTTCAACCTGAACAAGGTCGCGGGGCTGCAGGGCGTGCAGGTGCTGAACATCAACGAGCTGGCCAATGCCCTGAAGCCGATCGTCCTGCCCGGGGAGGACATGACCGTCTCCGTGGTGAAAGACGGGAAGGAACCGGGCCAGGGCGTGGGCTACCTGGATGACGGCACCATGATCGTGGTGGACGGCGGCAAGCGCTACATCGGGGAGACGATCGAGGTGCTGGTCACGTCGGTCATCCAGACCGCGGCCGGCCGCATGATCTTTGCCAAGCCGAAGATGACGGTGGAGAAGGTGGCGCCGTGAGTATTGAGGCAGGCGGGCTGCAGGTGCCCGTCAGTGTGATCATCCCCGCGGCGGGATCGGGAAGGCGCATGGGGGGAGGAGCTGCCAAGCAGTTCCTCCCCCTCCGCGGCGAGCCGGTGCTGGTGCGCACCGTCCGGCTGTTCATCCGGTGCCCGCTGGTCGATGAGATCGTCATCGCCGCCGGCGACGTGGAGGCCACCCGGGCGCTGGTGGGCGACATGCCGAAGGTGGCGCGCATCGTGAAGGGGGGCGCCGAGCGGCAGGATTCGGTGTGGGCAGCCCTGCAGGCGGTCCACTCCCGGCCCCGCATCGTGGCGGTGCACGACGCCGCCCGGCCGCTGCTGACCCCCGACGTGCTGGAGGGGGTGCTGCGGGCCGCGGCCACCTGCCCGGCGCAGGTGGTCGCCGTGCCGGTGCAGGACACCATCAAGCAGGTGGGGCCGGACGGTGTGGTGGTGGCCACCCCCGACCGGGCGACGCTCTGGGCGGTGCAGACGCCTCAGGTCTTCTGGGCCGACGTTCTGGTGCGGGCCTTCCACCGGGCGATGGCCGACGGCTTCGTGGGCACCGATGACGCGTCGCTGGTGGAGCGCATCGGCGTTCCCGTCCGGGTCTACCGGGGCCGCCCGACCAACCTGAAGCTGACCACGCCCGGCGACTTCCGGGTGGCGGAGGCGCTGCTGGAGGGAGATGCGTGAACATGTTGATCGGTTTCGGCTACGACGTGCACCGGCTGGTCCCCGGGAGGCCGCTGGTGCTGGGCGGCGTGACGATTCCCAGCGAGCGGGGGCTGGAGGGCCACTCCGATGCGGATGTGGTGCTGCACGCCCTGATGGACGCCCTGTTGGGCGCCGCCGGCCTGGGCGACATCGGCCGGCACTTCCCCCCGACCGACCCGGCTTACGAGGGGGCCGACTCCCTGGAGCTGCTCCGCCGGGTGGTTGCCCTGCTGGCCGCGGAGGGGTACCGGCCCGTGAACTGCGACATCACCGTCGTGGCCGAGCGGCCGAAGATCGGCCCCCACGTGGAGGCGATGCGGGAGCGGATCAGCGCCGTGCTGGACGTGGAGCCGCGCCGGGTCAGCATAAAGGCCACGACCAACGAGCGCATGGGCTTTGTCGGCCGCGAGGAGGGGATGGCGGCCTACGCGGTGGCCCTCATCGCCGAGCGCTGATCCATCCACCGGCTTGACATATGGATGCGCCGGCTTGACATCTGGAAGGCTGCCCCGTAAAATCAGAGCAAACGTAAAGGCAGTGAACGGGAGAAGTACCTGCAGGAGCCTGCACAGAGAGCCACCGCCCAGGCTGGAAGCGGAGGACGGGCGAGCGCAGGGAAAATGCGCCCGGGAGCCGGGGTCCGAACGGGCGCGGCCGGTGCGCCGCGGCCGCTAGGCGCCCACGGAAGGCCACCGTTATCAGGCACAGGGTGTGCTGGCACCCGAAATGAGCGGGGCGCCTGTGTGCGCCCAATCAGAGTGGAACCGCGGGTAGTGCCCGCCTCTGGCCGAACAGAGGCGGGCATTCAGTTGTTCCGGGGGAGGGAGCGAGGTGCTGAAGCAGATTCGTCGGGACATTCAGGCTGTCATGGAGCGGGACCCGGCGGCGCGGTCCGTGCTGGAGGTGCTCCTCTGCTATCCGGGCCTCAAGGCGATCTGGGCCCACCGCGTGGCACACTGGCTCTGGCGGCGCAACTTCAAGCTGATGGCCCGTGTGATCTCGCAGATCTCCCGGTTCTTCACCCTGATTGAGATCCACCCCGGCGCGAAGATCGGGGAGGGCGTATTCATCGACCACGGCGCCGGCGTCGTCATCGGCGAGACGGCGGAGGTCGGCAACAACGTGACGATCTACCAGGGCGTGACCCTGGGCGGTACCGGGAAGGAGAAGGGCAAGCGGCACCCGACGATTCAGGACGGCGTGGTGATCGGCACCGGCGCCCGCATTCTGGGCTCGTTCACGGTGGGCGCCAACAGCCGGATCGGCGCCGGCGCGGTGGTGCTGCGGGAGGTTCCGCCCAACTCCACCGTGGTGGGCAACCCGGGGCGGGTCGTCGTGCAGAACGGCGTGCGCACGGACCAACTGGACATGATCCACATGCCCGACCCGGTGGCGAACATGTTCGACCAGATGCAGCGGCAGATCGACAAGCTGACCCAGCGCATCGAGCGGCTGGAGGAAGAGAACCGCGCGCTGCGCAGAGCACAGGAGGGTTTGGCTCATGGGCATCCGCATCTACAATGACCTGACCAGGAAGAAGGAGGACTTCGTCCCCATCGAGCCGGGCAAGGTCCGCTTCTACAACTGCGGGCCGACCGTCTACGACTTCTTTCACATCGGCAACGCCCGCAACTTCGTCGTATTCGACACCGTTCGCCGGTACCTGGAGTACCGGGGCTTCGAGGTGACCTTCGTCCAGAACTTCACCGACATCGACGACCGCATGATCAAGCGCGCCCGGGAGCGGGGAATCAGCGTCGCAGAACTGGCCGAGGAGATGATTGAGGCCTACTTTGCGGATGCCGGCGCCCTGGGAGTGCGCCGCGCCGACGTCCATCCCCGGGCCACCGAGCTCATCGACGAGCAAATCGCCATGATTCAGCAACTGATCGACAAGGGCCATGCCTACGTTGTCGAAGGCGGCGACGTGTATTTCCGGGTGACGACAAGTCCCGACTACGGCAAGCTGTCGCACAAGAATTTGGAGGAACTTGTCGCCGGGGCGTCGGAGCGGGTCGATCCGGACGACCGCAAGGAGCACCCGTTCGACTTCGCCCTGTGGAAGGGCCAGAAGCCCGGAGAGCCGGCCTGGCCGGCGCCGTGGGGAGCGGGCCGCCCCGGCTGGCACATCGAGTGCTCGGCCATGGCCCGGAAGTACCTGGGCGACACGATCGACATCCACGCCGGCGGGGAGGACCTCACCTTCCCGCACCACGAGAACGAGATCGCGCAGTCGGAGGCGGTGACGGGCAAGCCCTTCGCCCGGTACTGGATGCACAACGCCCACCTGATGATCGACGGCGCCAAGATGTCCAAGTCGCTGGGCAACTTCTTCACCGTGCGGGACATCCTGAAGCGCTACGACGGCGAAGTGATCCGCATGTTTTTGCTGTCGGCGCACTACCGGACCCAGCTCTCCTTCAGCGACCAGCTGGTGGATGACACCCGCCGGGCCCTGGAGCGGCTCTACAACACCGTCGCGAACCTGGAGCACCTGGCCCGCACGGCGCCCCGCGCCGAAATGAACGCGGAGGAGCAGGCGGAGTTCGCTGACCTCGCCACCGCGCGCGACCGGTTCATCGCCGCCATGGACGACGACTTCAACACGGCGGAGGGCCTGGCCGTCATCTTCGACCTGAGCCGGGAACTCAACAGCCGGGTGAAGCCCGGCGCCGCGAAGGAGTTGGCCGAGGGCGGCCTCGCCCTGCTCCGGGAGCTGGCCGGAGTGCTGGGCCTCCTGGAGCGGGAACAGGCGCAGGATGAGCTGGACGCCGAGATCGAGGCCTTGATCGCCGCCCGGCAGGAGGCCCGGAAGGCCCGCAACTTCGCGGAGGCCGACCGGATCCGCGACCAGCTGAAGGCCATGGGCATCATTCTTGAGGACACCCCGCAGGGCGTCAGGTGGAGGCGCGCATGAGGCTGGCGAACCCTCTCACCCTCCCGCCCCTGACCCTGGCCTACCTGGGCGACGCCCTGTACGAGGCCTTCGTGCGGGAACGGCTGCTGGAGCTGGGCCACGTGCGGGTGAACGACCTGCACCGGCACGCCCTGCGCTACGTGCGGGCAACGGCCCAGGCGGCCATCCTGGCCCACCTCATGCCCCAACTCAGCCAGCAGGAGCAGGACGTGGTGCGCCGGGGCCGCAATGCGAAGGGGCATGCGGCCCCGAAGTCCGCCGATCCGGCGGAGTACGCCGCCTCCACCGGCTTTGAGGCCCTGCTGGGTTACCTGCACCTGGCCGGCCAGCAGGAGCGGCTGGCCGAAATCCTGCAGGCTGCCGCCGCCTTTGTGGAGCGTGAGCCGTAGTCTGCCCTGATTCTGCACAGGCCCCCGGAGGAACCGGGGGCCTCTTCACGGAACTAGTAGGGGAAAGTTTACTGAGCGGGGGGTTGGGGGCTTGAACATCGAGATCCAATACCTGAATCTCTGCCGGGAGATCCTGGAGGAGAACGAGCAGGAGATTCGCGAGGGCCGCTGGACGCCCAACCGGACTGGCATGGGCACGGTGGGCGTTTTCGGGCGCATGCTGAAACACGATCTGGCGGAGGGGTTTCCCGCCCTGACCACCAAGAAGCTGTATTTCAACTCCGTGAAGGCGGAGCTGCTCTGGTTCCTGGCGGGCCGCACCGACCTGGAGTTTCTGCACGAGCGGGGCTGCCACATCTGGGACAAGGACGCCGCGCGCAACGGCGGCGTGCTCGGGCCCATCTACGGCAAGCAGTGGCGGGCCTGGGAGGGGGCCAACGGGAAGACGTACGACCAGATCGCCTGGGTTATCGACCAGATTCGACAGATCGCCGTCGATCCCGAGCGGCCCAATCCCAACTCCCGCCGCCTGATCGTGAACCCCTGGAACGTGGCCGACCTGGACGACATGGCTCTGCCGCCCTGCCACGGGCCCTTCCAGTTCCAAGTAAAGGACGGCAAGCTGCACCTGGCCCTGTGGCAGCGCAGCGCCGACCTGTTCCTGGGGGTGCCGTTCAACATCGCGAGCTACGCGCTGCTGATGCACATGGTGGCGCAGGTGACCGGGCTGCAGGTGGGCACGTTCACCCATTATCTGAACGACGTGCACATCTACCGCAACCTGGTGGATCAGGTGCGGCTGCAGCTCACCCGCGAGCCGTACCCGCTGCCGAAGCTCTGGCTGAACCCGGAAGTGAGGGAGATCGACCAGTTCACCATGGACGACATCAAGCTGGTGGACTACAAGCACCACCCGCCGATCCGCGGGGAGCTGTCGACATGATCATCCTCGTGGCGGCGATGGACCGCAACCGGGTGATCGGCCGCGATGGCCGCCTGCCCTGGCGCCTGCCGGCCGACATGCGCCACTTCCGCCGCACCACCATGGGCAAGGTGGTGGTGATGGGGCGGAAGACCTACGAGTCGATCGGCGGCCCGCTGAAGGGCCGGACCAACATCGTGCTGACCCGGGACCCGGACTTCCGGGCCCCCGGCTGCGAGGTGCGCCACAGCCTGGCCGAGGTGCTGCAGGATTCCCGGCCGCTGTATGTGATCGGCGGCGCCGATCTGTACCGGCAGCTTCTGCCGCACGCGGACGAGATGATCCTCACCCGCATCGACCACGACTTCGGGGGCGACGCCTTCTTTCCCGAGTGGGCGGAGGCGGAATGGGAGCTCATCGGGCGGACGGCGTACCCGCGGGATACGGCGAATCCGTACGACTTCGTGGTCGAACACTACCGCCGGGCGGCACATCCGCGCGGATCGGGGCGGGCAGACTGAACCCGAAGGAGACTGAGCCCGTGTCTGGACAGATCGAAGGACGGAACCCCGTGCTGGAGGCGCTGCGGTCCGGACGCACGATCAACCGGATCCTGGTGGCCAAAGGGGCCCGCGAGGGCTCGATCCGGGAGGTCGTGGCGCTGGCGCGGCGCCAGGGGATCATCGTGCAGGAGGTGGCCCGGGAGCGGCTGGACGCCATGGCCCGGGGCCGGAATCACCAGGGGGTTATCGCGCTCGCCGCTGCGCAACGCTACTACGACCTGGACGAGGTGCTGGAGCGGGCGGCCACCTCGGGCGAGGATGGCCTGCTCCTCGTCCTGGACGGCATCGAGGATCCGCAGAACCTGGGCTCGCTCCTGCGCACCGCCGACGCCGCAGGCGTGCACGGTGTGATCATTCCGGAGCGCCGGGCCGTGGGGCTGACCGAGACGGTGGCCAAGGTGTCTGCCGGCGCCGTGGAGTACGTGCCGGTGGCCCGGGTGACCAACATCGCCCGGACCCTGGATGCGCTAAAGGAGCGGGGCTACTGGGTGGTGGGCACCCACCAGGACGCCGATGACCTCTACTACGAAGCCCGGCTCACCGGGCCGCTGGCGGTGGTCATCGGCAGTGAAGGCAGGGGCATGAGCCGGCTGGTCGGCGAGAAGTGCGATTTCACGGTGCGCCTGCCCATGCTGGGCCACGTGACGTCGCTGAACGCCGCGGTGGCCGGGGCCATTCTGCTCTACGAGATTCGCCGCCAGCGCAGCGCCCAGGTCTGAGAAGAGGGGGAACAGCCATCCGCCGCCGCACGATCGCGGGCCGCCGGATCCGGGCGGCCCTGCTTCTGTTCGTGGCGCTGTGGGCTGCCTGCCCGGGGGCAGCCAGGCCCGCTGCTGCCCGGGAGCGGGCACCGGCCGCTCATGAGCACGTGCAAGCTCCTGCCCGGGAGCAGGGCTTTGTTCTCGCGCGGTTCCAGACGCCCATCGTGAACCTGGAGCCGGGGCGGGTGCGGAACGTCGCCCTGGCGGCCGCCCGCATCGACGGGACTGTGCTGCAGCCCGGCGAGGTCTTCTCGTTCAACCAGGTGGTCGGCCCGCGGGACCCCGCGCACGGCTGGGCGCTGGCGAATGAGATCTACCAGGGTGAGTACGTGCTGGGCTACGGCGGGGGCATCTGCCAGGTCACGTCGACGCTCTACAACGCCGTGCTGCTGGCCGGCCTCAAGGTGGAGGAGCGCTACCACCACGACCGCCCGCTGCAGTACGTGGGCCCCGGGCGCGACGCCACCGTGGTCTGGGGGCAGCTGGATTTCCGCTTCCGCAACAGCCTGGAGGGCCCGGTGCGGATCGTCGCCCGGGTGACGCCCGGGGACGTGCCGCGGGTGGAGGTGATCCTGCACAGCACCCGCCCTCCCGCCGGGGGGCCCATCCGGTTGGAGGAGGAGTACCTGCGCTTCCTGCCGCCGGATCTGGTGGAGGTGGCAGACCCGGGGCTCCCCCGGGGCCGGCGGGTGGTGGAGGATGAGGGGTATTTCGGCGTCGAGGTGCGCATATACCGGGTGACGGGCGACGGCCCGGATGCCCGGCGGGAGCTGGTCTCCCACGACGTCTACCTGCCCAAGCCCGGGCGGGTGCGCGTGGGCACCGGCGAATAAAAGGCGGGTGGCCGCGCGGCGGCCACCCGTTTGTGATAAGACAATATTTTAGCCAGCAAAAAGATAAAGGCGTTACCCACACCTATTCGACATCGCGAGAGAAAACCCTGCTGCGGTTCGCCGAAAAGTCAGGCTGACGGGGCAGTTTACCGGGCGTGTTGCCTTGACGTTATCTCGCGCCAACGAGTATAATCCGGGATAGGAGTGTCACAGACGGACAAGGGGTGAAAAGGGCCGCTCTTCCAATCCGGAACATAGGTGCAGCGACAGCCGTTGGGTAGTCGCCGTAATCAAACGTAGTCTTCAGTTGTGTTAGGATTGAATTGAGAGGGGGACGGCTCATGACGGCGACACCGCAGCGCGTGTATCACGACTACGACTCCATGATGGACGAAGAAATTGTGGAGTTCGCCCGTGAGGGGTCGACGGAGGCGCTGGAGTATCTTATTAATAAGTACAAGAACTTCGTGCGGGCCAAGGCTCGCTCCTACTTTCTGATCGGTGCCGACCGTGATGATATCACGCAGGAAGGCATGATCGGCCTTTACAAGGCCATCCGGGACTTTCGGGCGGACAAGCTCTCCTCGTTCCGTGCGTTTGCAGAACTCTGCATTACCCGGCAGATTATTACCGCCATTAAGACGGCCACGCGCCAGAAGCACATCCCCCTTAACTCCTACGTGTCGTTGAACAAGCCGATCTACGACGACGACTCCGACCGAACCCTGCTGGATGTGATCTCGGGCTCCAAGGTGACGGACCCCGAGGAGCTGATCATCAGCCGTGAGGAGTTCGGGGACATCGAGGGGAAGATGGAGGAGATCCTCAGCGACCTGGAATGGAAGGTGCTGATGAGCTACCTCGATGGCAAGTCGTACCACGAGATTGCCGTAGAACTGAATCGGCATGTGAAGTCGATCGACAACGCTCTGCAGCGGGTCAAGCGGAAGCTGGAGCGGTACCTGGAGAACCGCAATCAGGGATTGGAGAGAGGGCGCGATTAGGCCGCAGCGGCGGCCTTTTTCTTTTATGTCAAGGCCGGGGCGTCTGTCATACGCTGGAAGGAGGGAAGGAGGGGAGAGGATGACATGGCATGACGACGGCGACCGGTTCTCCGACCTGTGCACTGACCTGGAGGATGACCGGGACTGCGGCTGCAGCGGCCGGGACCGGAGCGGCCACGGGCACGACCGGCACGATCGGCACGATCGGCACGACTGGGACGACTGGGATGGGGACTGGGGCCGGGGCCGCCGGCGGCGTCGGCGCAGGCGGCGTCTCATCCCGATCGGCAGCGTGACCGTTGACTGCACCCCTGTCAGCTTCCGCACGCCCGGCCAGGCCATCAACGTGGTCAGCTGTCCGGTGAAGAAGATCCTGCCGGGGCACCCGCCCTGCATCGCCACGATCAACACACCGCCGATACAAACGCCGGCACTACCCATCTTCGGGCGCCGCAAGGCTTGCGGCTGCTAGCCCGACCAGGAGGGCACCAGCCCTCCGTACATCGCAGTCGGATTGCAACTGGGCGCGAAATGTGCTATGATAAGCGCTGCGTTACGCTGGCGTAGCTCAACTGGCAGAGCACCTGATTTGTAATCAGGCGGTTGCAGGTTCGATTCCTGTCGCCAGCTCCAAGACATACAGCCACAAGGGACACCGCCACGCCTGCCTTTCTCGGGTGGGCGTGGCGACCTCCTTTTCTGAAGAAGGTGACCACCTTTCTTGGGAAGGTGGTCTTTCAGTTTGCCATCAAGGATTTCCTGGATGATCTCAGGGCTGGCCCATCAGCTGTGGGCGTGCTGGCGCTCGTTCATGCTCGGGAACGGCGCTGTCAGCACCCAGGACGCCGACGACGCCTCTCATGATCCGCTTGTTCCTTGCTTGCCTTCCTCTGCCGCTCACGGAGTGAGCATGGGAGAAGTACGGCGGATTTCGACCTGGCGTGGGGGAGAAGTCGCAAATGGCCGCAGTTGGGCGGCGCTGTGATCATCTGCCAGGTGATGTGAGAAGGGTTGAGGTGGAGGGCGCGCAGTGCAGCACAGAGGCGCAGACACACCTAAAGCCGGGTGCGGACACGCCGCACCCGGCTTTGCAGCAGCCCGCGCTACAGGAACACCCCCGCGAGCACAGCCACGATGACCAGCCCCGGCAGCAGGTTGCCGATGCGGATCTCTGCCGCGCCCATGAGGTTGAAGCCGATCGCCGCCACCATGAGGCCGCCGGTGGCGCTGATCTCCCGGATCATCCCCTCCGTGAGAAACCCGCTGATGGCCGAGGCGCCCAAGGTGAGCAGCCCTTGGTAGACGAGCACGGGAATCGCCGCGAACATGACGCCGACGCCCATCACCGAGCCGAACATGATGGAGGCCACGCCGTCCAGGATGGACTTGGCGTAGAGGATGGAAGGGTCGCCGCGCAGGCCGTCCTCCAGGGCGCCGGTGATGGCCATAGCGCCCGTGCAGAACAGCAGCGAGGCCTGCACGAAGCCCTTCGCGAAGCCGCCCCGCTGGGTGATGGGCCAGCGCTCCAGCCGCTTCGCCCATGCCTGCAGCCGGTCCTCGATCTGCAGCCACTCCCCCAGCATCGTCCCCAGCGCCAGCGAGACCACCACGAGCAGGATGCTCTGGGTCTCCCAGGCCATCTTCAAGCCGATGAGCACCACGGCGAGGCCCAGGGCCTTCATGGTGCTCGTGCGCATCGCCTCGGGCACCTGCGGGATCACCAGGCTCCCCAGGGCCCCTCCCAGAAGAACTGCGCCTACATTTGCCAGGGTGCCGAGACCGACCACATTTACTGCCTCCCGTTTACACTTTAGCAGAGTACAGTTTCGGCCTCGCGCCTCTGGATCCTGCTATGACCGGCCGGGACATGCCTCCTCCGTACGGACACAGTTGCGGCCGGCGTTCTTCGCCATGTACAGGGCACAGTCGGCCCGCTGGAGCAGCTCCTCCACCGTCTGAAAGTGCGGTTTCCACTCGGCCACGCCGCAGCTCACCGTGAACGTGACGGTGCCGCTGCGCGTCGGAACTGCCAGCTGCTCGTAGGTCGAGCGGAGCCGCTCCGCCACCTTCGCGGCCTGCTCCAGGGTGGTGGAGGGCAAGAGCACGGCAAACTCGTCGCCGCCGATGCGGCCGATCACGTCCTCGGACCGCAGCGTGCTGCGGCCGGTCTCTACGACCCGGCGCAGCACCTGGTCGCCGGCGGCGTGGCCGAAGCGGTCGTTGACCCGCTTGAAGTGGTCGATGTCCATGAGAAGCAGGGAGGTGGGGCGGAAGCGGCGGCCGGCCTGCAGCAGCTCCTGCTGGCAGATCTCGACGAAGAAGCGCCGGTTGTAGGCCCCGGTCAGACCGTCGGTGGTGGCCAACTGCTTCAAATCGGTCTCGAGCCGCTTCCGTTCCGAGATATCGCGGAAGACGCAGACCAGCACCGCCCCGTCGCCGGGGTCCTCCGGCAGGGCGGCGGTGCTGACCTCCGCCCACCGGGTCGAACCGTCCTGACGGCGGATGGTCAGCTCGACCACCGTGCCGGGGCGGGGACATCCCTCCTGTGCGGTGATGTCGGAGAGGGGGCGGCCGGTCAGCTGCTCTGGCGTGTAACCGAGCAGGTTAAAGACGGAGGGGCTGACGTAGACAAACCGCCCCTCGCGATCGAGCGTGACGATCACGTCCGCCGCGTGCTCGGCGAGCAGGCGGTAGCGCGCCTCGCTCCGCTCCAGGTCGGTCTTCGCCCGGGCGAGGGCCTCGGTCATCTGGTTGAACGCCGTGGAAAACTCCCCGAGGAACTCCACGCGCTGCGTGAAGTCGCCGGCCGCAATCATCTGCACCTGCCAGGTCAGGTGGCGGAGCCTCGCCTGCAGCGACTTCAGGCAGCTCGAGAGCGGCCCCCGCTCGTGTATGGTGTGGCTCAGGTCGCCGTGGCAGATGTGCGTCAGGTGGGTGCGCAGGGCGCTCAGCTCCTGGTAGAGGGTGGTGAACCCCGGGTGGCCCCGCAGCTCGGGCGGCGGCAGCGGGCTGGCCTGGGGATCGGAAAGCACCCTGTGCAGCGCTTCCACAGCCTGATCCAGCGAGGGGGTGTCGGTCATGGCTCCGTCACCACCTCAGCGACGAACCGGCAGATCCGCTCCCCCGTGCACCAGCAGTCCACCTCGGTCACCCGGTACGGGCGGCCCGTGGAACGTTCGAGGATGCCGGCGAGGAAACCCTCGTCGAACTTGCAGATCTCCATGTCCATCTCGGGCAGGCCCGAGCAGTCCATGTCTTCTTCAACGGTGAACACGAACCGGCCCTTCGACAGGTCGGCCTCCTCAATGCGCACGATTCCGATGCCGTACTCACGGAAGGTGGTCTGCAGCCTGCGCACGTAGTCTGAGAGCGACGTCAGCGGCCCCAGCAGCCGGTCGGCAAACGCCTGGCCTGCGGTCTTTCCGGCCTCCCGGAACAGCCGGTCGGCCATCTCCGTGCCCAACTGCTCCTCCAGCACATGGCGCAGACTGAACTGCATGAGCCGATAGATCTCCAGCCGGGTGGTGGGTCCCAAGTTGGGGCGTCCCAGTGCCAGGTCTCCGATCATTTCCCAGGAAAAGCCGCGTCTGCCCTGCTGCATGGTCACCCTCCTCGCTGTGTCGCGTCGGGTGAGAAGAGCTCTAAGGTCTTAGTTTTACAAAAGTCGCAAAATCCCTGCTCCAAAGAATCGCGTGATCGCGGCCCGCCACCCGCCATGTTCCCGCGGCGGGCTGAAATGTTATAGTAGTCTCAGAGCAAATTTTGGCACTGGCGTACCTTCATGCAGCAACGGATTCAGGAGCAGGGGCCGTGGCGGAAAGGTCCGTTTGGCCCTCATGTACAGAAAGGGGCGAGGCCTGTGAAGCCCAGGGTGTACATCACGCGCCGCATTCCCGACGAAGCCGTGAAACTGATCGCCGCAGAATGTGAATACCGACAACATCAACGTGGCCGACTGCACGGCGCGCGGCGTGCTGGTGACCAACACGCCGGGCGTGCTCACCGAGACCTCGGCCGACCTCGCCTGGGGCCTGATGCTGGCCGCCGCCCGCCGTATACCCGAGGGCGACAGGCTGGTGCGGGCCGGCGGGTGGAAGATTTGGTCCCCGATGTTCATGACCGGTCAGGATGTGTTCGGCGCCACGCTGGGCGTGGTGGGTTTCGGCCGCATCGGGCAGGCGGTGGCCCGGCGCGCCCGGGGCTTCAACATGAAGGTGCTGTATTATGATGTGAAGCCGATCCCCGCCGAGGCGGAGCTGGGGGCGGAGTACCGCGCCCTGGACGACCTGCTCCGGGAGTCGGACTTCGTTTCCCTGCACGTCAACCTGACCCCTGAGACCCGCGGGATGATCGGCAGGCGGGAGCTGGGCCTGATGAAGCCCACCGCTGTGCTGGTCAACACCGCACGGGGCGGCGTCGTGGACGAGGCGGCGCTGTACGACGCCCTGAAGACGGGGCAGATCTGGGCCGCCGGGCTGGACGTCTTCGAGACGGACCCGGTCCCCGTCGACCACCCGCTCCTGAGCCTGGACAACGTCGTGGCCTGTCCGCACGCCGGCAGCGCCAGCATCGCCACCCGCGTGCGCATGGCGACGCTGGCAGCCGAGAACCTGGTGGCCGGCGTCATCGGCGGCACGCCGCCGACGCCCGTCAATCCCGAAGTGCTCGAGAGACGTTCATAGGCAAGCGCGCAGGGACCAGGCGGCAGTCGCCTGGTCCCTGCGTCCGTGTGCGCCGGCCCGTCGCCGGCGTGCGGCACGGCCCTACTTCAGGGCCCCGTTCACGTATTCGAGCAACTCGTCAACCACCCCGTGCGGCATCACCTGGTCGTAGGCCGCGGAGAGCGCCGCCACGAAGCGCTCGAAGGCCGCCGGGCGGGCCGGGTCCCCCTGGGGCGGCAGCGGGAGCAGGTGCCGCACCGCCTCCTTTACGGCACGGGGGCGGCTCCCCCAGTGCGTGAGGTACTCCAGATCGCGGTCCATGAAGACGAAACAGGGGATGGCGCGGGACGTTCCGTTCTCCAGGTACTGGTCCATGATGTCCAGGTTCTGGTCGCGGAAGAACCAGCGCGCCTCCATGCCCGCCTCCTCCGCAAACCGGGCCAGCAGCGGGCCCGTCCGGGCGGCGTCGCCGCACCAGTACTCCTCGAGCACCAGCACCTTCAGCTCCAGCGGGCGCAGCCGCTCGAGGGCCGCGCGCTGCTCCGCCGTGAAGGTGACGGCCTCGTAGACCTCCTGGCGACGCTCCTTGTGCTCCGTCGCCCCGGCCAGGTACTCCCCCCACGTGAGCCCTGTCGCGAACCGTTCCGGCGAAATGACCGGCACACACACCCCTCCCCAGTTACACGGGCTGTTTGGTATTAAGACGCCGCCGGGGACGTGCGTGGTGCGGTAGGGATGGAGCGCCCTGAGATGCGCAGCAGGATCGGATTGTGCGCAGAACGAACTGTTTGCAGGAAGAACGGTTTCGGTGCCCGCGGCAGCCGGCGCCGGGAGACAGTAGGAGGCGGTAACGCATGGCACACGGGTTTGAGACAAGGCGGATCACCGTCGATGGCCTGGGGATCACCTGTTACTGCGCCGGCAGCGGTCCCGAGACGATCATCCTGCTGCACGGCGCCGGCGTGGATTCGGCGCTGCTCTCGTGGGCCGAGGTCATTCCCCTGCTCGCACACCGATACCGGGTGATCGCGCCGGACCTGCCCGGGTACGGCGCGAGCGATCGGTATGCCGGCGAGTACTCGCTGGCGTTCTACACCAGCGTTGCCAGGGGGGTTATCGGCGCGTTCGCGCGCGAACCTGTTGTCCTGGTCGGCCTCTCGCTGGGGGGTGGAATATGTTTCAACATGGCCCTGAAGCACCCGGATCTTATCAAGGCGCTGGTACCCGTCTGTGCGTGGGGCCTGTTCGACCGCCTGCCCTGGCACCGCCTCACCTATTGGTATACCCGGACGAAACTCAACGAGAACATGTATGCCTGGACGGCTAGGTACCCGTCATTCATCAAGTGGACGTTGAGCTACAGCCTCTTCGGGGATCCCGCCAAGGTGACCGACGACCTGGTGACCAAGGTGCAGAAGGCCATGGCCGAGCCTGGCGCAGGCTGGCCCTTCGTCTCTTTTCAGCGGAGCGAGATCACACCCACCGGCGTGCGGACTGACCTGTTTGGTCAGCTGGAGTCTATCCAGGCGCCCACCCTCCTCGTTCACGGCACCGGGGATCCCGCCGTGCCCGTGCAGGGGGCTATCGCGGCGAGCAAACGGATTCCCGATTGTGAGCTGTATCTGATGGAGGGGTGCAAGCACTGGCCGCAGAAGGAACGCCCCGAAGAGTTCGCCGCGGCGCTCTGCTCGTACCTGGAGCGGAAGCTGCGGTAGGCGGTGGCGGGGACGCGCTTTTGGTTCGGCGCATAAGCGGGCTGGTCCCGACGCATAGTAAGCCCGAACCAAGTAGCGAAAGGGGCACAGTCATGGCAGAAGATCGGAAGGCTAATTCGCGCGCGCAGGCAGGTGCAGGCGCAGGGGCCGGAGCGACTGCGCCGATGGACGGCATGCAGAACCAGGCGGGCGGCCCGAACCAGGCGGCCCGCAACCGGAATCGGAACCAGAACCAGAACCAGAACCAGAACCAGAACCAGAACCAGTCCGGCATGGCCGGGCAGGGCCAGGGCCAGTACTAGAGACGCACAGAAAGACCCCGGGGCAGAGAGTCAGCCCCGGGGTCTTCCAACCCCTGTTTCCGGCCAGCCCTGCAGGACAGGCCCTACACCCTAGACCGTCAGGTAAACCCAGACCAGGTAGATCAGGGAGCCCACCAGGAAGGCAGGCACCACCGCCAGGTAGAGCAGGTTGAGCCGTGTGAGCCATGTGCTTCTCCGGAACGCCCTCAGGTACTCGCGGTGTGTCTGCCTGAGCATGGTCCTCCCTCCACTCTCCGGCACCCGGGTTGCTGGTGATCCACCTTCAGCTTACACCCCGGGCCCGTTGCGGAGGTAGTCACATAACGGCTCAATTCTATCTGTCTGCTTGCGCCATAGACCGCCGGGACTTCCGTACTGTGGAACCGCAGGAATCCGCGGACCCATCTGCTTGCCGCGCGGTATGCCGGCACGTAGACCCCGGTGCGTTGGCACTACTGCCAGTCGGCGGCAGGGAACTCCTGCAGGGCCCGCAGCGCGAAGCGGGCCGTCCCGGAGGGCAGCGCGCAGTTGCCCCGCCCGTGGAGCAGAACCTCGGCCCGCCGACGGGCCTCGGCCAGATCACCCGCCTCCAGGGCGCGCGAGAGTTCCCGATGGCCCTCCTTGCAGCCCCGGCACTGGCCGCAGGAGCCCTGGCCCAGCAGGGCCACGTTCTCCCGCACCAGGGCGGGCAGCGACGCGTCAGCCTTGCGGAAGACGATCACCGCGGAGGTGCCCATGGTGGTGCCCAGGGCCACCAGGTCCTCGTAGGTGAGGGGCACGTCCAGCTCGTCGGGTCTGAGCGGCCCGGAGCCCAGCCCGCCGGGCAGCACGGCCAGGATCTCCTCCCGGGGCGGCGCCCCGGCCCGAGTCAGCAACTCCGCCAGCAGGGTGCCGTGGGGCACCTCGTACACGCCCGGGCTCTCCACGGCGCCGGTGACGGTGAAGAGGGCGGTGCCCGGGCAGGTGCGGGTGCCCGCGGACCGGATGCGGGCCGGCCCCAGCCGGAACAGCGCGGCCACGGCCGCCAGGCTCTCCACGTTCTGCACCAGGGTCGGCCGACCCCTCAGGCCGATCTCCTCGGGCCTGGGCGGCTTCGGCTGGGGGTAGCCCTCCAGCCCTTCCAGGGCATCCAGAATGGCGGTCTCCTCCCCCGACACCGCCGTGGGCGCCGAGGGCTGCACCGTCACCGTCACCCCGGCCAGCAGGCCGGCAGCTTCCGCCTCTGCCACTGCTTCCCGTGCCCCGGCCAGGGCCTCCGGCGAGTCTCCTCGCACATACAGCCAAGCCTGCCGGGCGCCCAGGGCCGCGGCGGCGATCAGCAGCCCCTCCAGCACCCGGTGGGGGAAGCGGCTGAGCAGGTGCCGGTCCTTCTGGCTGACGGCCTGTGACTCGGCGCCGTTGGCCACCACGAACCGCTCGCGTACCTGGGCTGCCGCGACCCGCTGCCATTTCTGGCCGATGGGGCGGCCGTCGCCGGTGCCGCCCCGGCCCCTGAGGCCTGCCTCCGCCACCTGCTCCAGGATCCAGGCGCCGCCCCGCGCCCGCGCCTCAAGAAGCCCGGCGTAGCCGCCGCGCGCCCGGTAGGCGTCCAGGCCCTCGCGCCCCTGCTGGGACGGTTCGGTGAGGAGGTGCGTCACTGGGCGCGCCCTCCCCGCCTGTACCCCTCCTGCTCGGCCAGCAGGTCCAGCTGCAGGGTGCGGGCATCTTCGAGATAGAGGTCGATCTGGGGCATGGCCAGGTGGCCGCCGTGCCGCTGGTCCAGGGTCTTGATGTAGCCGCCGCAGCGGTCGCAGACCTCCACCCGCCACGGCTCCAGCTCGGCCAGGGTGAGGATGCTGACCTGGCGCACGTCGTCGGTGCCGCAGACGGCGCAGGTGAGCCGGTGGTGCTCCCACTGCGTGTCGCACTGCGGGCAGTGCAGGTGGCGGATGTTGTCGGGGTCGATGCGGCAAAGGTCGGGCGCGGCGCCGCACACCGGGCACTGGATGCGCCGCCACCCCCGCAGGGGGGCGATGGAGCGCAGCGCCCGGGCGAAGCGGGCCATGAAGGGCTGCAGGGCCAGGCCGCCCAGGGCCAGCAGCATGTCCTCCTCGACGCCCAGGCGGTCCGCCCAGGCCGCTGCGTCGCCGCCGCTCAGCAGGGCCTCCGCCAGCTCGCGGCGCTGGGCGGGTGAGGCCGCGGCCAGCCCCTCGGCCAGGGGGCGGGCCTCGTCCCGGCCCTCGGCATAGAGGGCGGCCAGTTCCGTCAGCATGGCGGCGAAGCGGTCGGGGTCGATGGGCGGCTCTACCAGGTTGATCAGCGGCTCGCCTCGATTGAGGGCGGCCTCGGCCTCGGCTGCAGGCGGAAGGCGCTCAGGTTCGGGCAGCTGTCCCTCCCAGCGGCGCGCCCGCTCGCGCCAGGCGCGCAGGAACTCCAGCGACTGCATCATCTACTCCCTCCTGATCGGGCAAGAGCCCCGCGGTGAAGGTGAAACCGCCCCCAGCGCGCTGGGGGCGGCGTGGGCCACTGTTTTGCTGGCCTGGCCTGCGAGCCGCGGTCAGCGCGCCGCGGCCGGCCGCTCGGCGTCCCGAATCTGGGCGGTGCCGCTGCGCACCTCCCGCTCGACCCACTCGCTGTGATCCAGCCTGGCGTACTGGAGTTCCATCCAGCCGTCGACCATGGCCGAGAGCGAGCGGCGGGTGAACGGGTGGATGGCGGTCAGGTACAGGTGGAGCAGGAACAGGCCCGACCCCAGCCAGAAGCTGAGCGAGTGGATGAGCTGGGCCGTGTGGAACGCCTGGTCACTCACCGCGCCCCGGCCGAACCACATCACCAGGCCGGAGCCGATGAAGGTGAAGTAGGTGGTGAAGACCACGTAGAAGTTGACCTTGTGGCCCCCGTTGAACTTGCCCTGCGGCGGCAGCTGGCCCCTGCCGGTGGTGTAGTAGAGCGGGGCGATCAGCATGTACTTCAGGTCATTCTTGCCGAAGCTGAAGAGTTCCTTCAGGTCAGGCCACACGGATTTCGGGTCGCCCAGGAGCCACACCAGGGGCGAGGTCATGAGCCCGATGGCGGCGACCCGGTGGACGAGCCGGAGCGTCTGCCCGACGCTGCCCTGCAGGAGCGGGCCCAGGCCCGCGGCCGGCTCCGTGGGGTCCCCGCGCCACAGGAAGGCGATGCCCGTGAGGGCGAGGATGATCCACGAGCCGCTGTAGAGCCAGTGGAAGAGCACCTGGACCCTGGAGAACTTCTTGATGCTTCCGCCTCTGCGCGCCACGTGAAATCCCCCCCTCTAGTCGTGCATGGATTCGGCCGCTTCCTGCGGCGACAGGCCGCCCTTGAAGACCCGCCGGGCGGCGAGCCAGTTGACCACGAGGCCGAAGAGGCCGACGCCCAGCACTGCCTTGCCGATGGGCTGCAGGCCGTACTTCCACAGCCGCAGCACAGGCGACAGTTCGGGCTCCACCGGCAGGCCGTAGGCCTCGGGCGGCTCCAGCAGCACATAGAGGTGGTGGAGTCCGCGCATCTCGTCTACGCCATAGAGGTTGGCGTTCTTGTAGCCCATGGCCTGAAGCTGGGCCACCCGCTCCCGGCCCCACGCGATGAGGGCTTCGCGGTCGCCGTACTTGATGCAGTCGGTGGGGCAGGTGGCCACGCAGGCCGGCTGCATGCCGTGGGCGATGCGGTCGTAGCAGAAGGTGCACTTGCCTGCCTTCTGCGCCCGCTGGCCCCAGGCTGTGCGGTCGACGAAGATGGCGTCGAACGGGCAGGCCGGCTCGCAGTAGCCGCAGCCGATGCACGCGTTCTGGTTCAGCGTCACCACGCCGTAGTCGCCGTACTGGAGGGCGTCGGTGGGGCAGGCGGTGACGCAGCCCGCCTCTGTGCAGTGCATGCAGCTGTGCTTCTGCATGAGCCACTTGGACATGCCGTTCTCTTCTTCGGTCTCGAAGAACCGGATCACCGTCCAGGTCTCCGCGTCCAGGGCCGGGTGGCTCTGGTACGTGCCCGGATCCTGGTTGATGCGGACCTCGTTCTGGTTCCACTGCTTGCAGGCGACCTCGCAGCCCTTGCAGCCGATGCACTCGGAGGTGTCGACCAGCATGGCGACGTGCTGCCGGGCATCGGACGGATCAGGCCGCCAGGTGTCCCATGTTGCTGCGCGACCCATGTGGCTTTACCCCCCTACCGCAACCTTGCGCAAGTTGGCGAGGAACACCTTCGACTCCTGGATCTGGACGTTGACGTCCACCGCCTGGGGCGTCAGGGTGTTGGTGATGTCGCCCTGCACGTGGCCCGAGTTGGGGCCCCAGTGAATCGGCAGGCCGATCAGGAAGGTCTCCCGGCCGCCGATGCGCAGCGGCCGCAGCCGGTTGGTGACCATGGCCTGCACCCGCACCTTGCCGCGGGCGCTCTCGACCTCGACCCAGTCGCCGTTCCGGATGCCCTCCCGCTGCGCCAGCTCCCGGGGGATCTCGCAGAAGTGGCGGGGGAAGGCCTCGGCCAGGTAGGGCAGGGTGCGGGTCATGACGCCGGAAGTGAGGTGCTCGGTGAGCCGGTAGGTGGTCGCGACGTACGGGAACCGCTCGGGGTCGCCCCAGACGTCGAACTCGGAGTCGTAGATCTTCATCGTGGGGATGGTGCCCTGTTTGCGATAGAGCAGGTTCGGCGCGGGCGACTCCCTGGGCTCGTAGTGGACCGGGATCGGGCCGTCAGGCAGCGGCCCCCAGATGGCGCCGGCGCCCCAGGGCTTCATGATGAACGGCGTGTCGCCGGGGACGTTCAGGGCGTGCACCGCACCGGGCGCGACGGGCAGCATGTCGGGCACGTCCACGCCGACCCACTTCTGCTCGGCCTCATCCCACCAGACCAGCGGCACCTTCGACCAGGGCCGGCCTTCGGGGTCCGCGGAGGCCCGGTTGTAGATGACCCGCCGGTTGGCAGGCCAGGCGAAGGCCCAGCCCAGGTGCAGGTAGTCGGCCGAGCCGTCCTCCTTCGCCTCGGTCCAGCCGTCGGGCCGGTTGGGCGCCGCCCGCAGCCGGGCGTCGGCCTTGTTGACGCCCTCCTCGGGGTAGATGCCCGAGTAAATCCAGCAGCCGCAGGCCGTGGTGCCGTCGTCCTTCAGGGCCCCGAAGCCGGAGACCGGCGCGCCGGTGGTCACGTCGTAGCCGTTGATCTCCTTCAGCACCTTGATGTGGTCGAACTCGTCCGGGTTGTTGGGGTCGTCGTAGTCCCAGACCAGGTGCCGGATGGGCAGGTCCTTCACCTCGGTGGAGCCCTCGTAGAGCTTCTTCAGCCGCTTGCCGATCTGCACCATGTACCAGCCGTCGGAGTGGGACTCGCCCATCGGCTCGATCATCTTGTGCTTCCACTGGATCAGCCGGTGGGTGTTGGTGAAGGAGCCTTCCTTCTCCAGCGGGCCGGCGGCGGGGAGCATGATCACCTCGGTCTGGATCTCGGCCGGGTTCATGCCCTCCAGCTTCCAGAACTCCGAGGTCTCATTGAGGAAGAGGTCCGAGACCACCAGCCAGTCCAGCTTGGCCAGGGCGGCCTGCACCTTGCGGGCGTTGGCCGAGCCCACTGCCGGGTTCTGGCCCACGACGATGAGCCCCTTCACCCGGCCGTCGAGGATGGACTGGAAGATGTCGTAGTGGCTGTAGGTCTCGCCGGCGGCCATCTTCGGCAGGTAGTCGTAGCAGTAGTCGTTGGCGGCCGTCGCGTGCTGGCCCCACCAGGCCTTCAGCAGCGAGACCATGAACTTGGGCTTGTTCTCCCAGTAGCTGTTCTTCGCCGTGGTCTTGTCCAGGAACTCCTGCAGCGTCCGGTGGCCTTCAGTGGGCTGGCCGAGGTAGCCGGGCAGGTCGTGGTAGAGCACCGCCAGGTCGGTGGCGCCCTGCACGTTGGCATGGCCACGCAGGGCCGCGATGCCGCCGCCGGCCACGCCGATGTTGCCCAGCAGCATCTGCAGGATGGTGTTGGTCCGGATGTTCTGCACGCCCTTGGTGTGCTGGGTCCAGCCCATGGCGTAGACGAACACGGCCGACTTGCCCGGGACGCCGGTGGAGCAGACGATCTCGGCGAACTTGATGAAGTCCTCCACCGGAATGCCGCTGATCTCCGAGACCTTCTCCGGGGTGTACTCGGAATAGATCCGCTTGATGTGCTGGAAGACGCACTGCGGGTGCTCCAGCGTCGGGTCCTGAAGGGGCTTGCCGTCGGGGCCCGTCTGGAAGGCCCAGGTGGACTGGTCGTACTTGCCCGTTTCGGGGTCCCAGCCGGAGAACAGGCCGTCGTCGAACCGGAAGTCGGGGTGGACCAGGAACGAGGCGTTGGTGTACTTGACCACGTAGTCCCGGTGGAACTTGCCGTGGGTAATGGCGTAGTTGATCAGGCCGCCAAGCACGGCGGTGTCGGTGCCCGAGCGGAAGGGGATCCACCAGTCGGCCTTGGAGGCCGTGCGGTTGTACCGGGGATCGACGCAGATGACCGTCGCGCCCTTCTGCTTGGCCCGCAGGAACCACTTGAAGGCGATGGGGTGGTTCTCGGCGGCGTTGGAGCCCATGAAGACGACGACGTCAGCGTTGGTGACGTCCCACAGCGCCGTGGTCATGGCGCCGCGGCCGAATGAAGTGCCCAGACCGGGCACGGTGGAGGAGTGTCATATGCGCGCGTGGTGCTCGAGGTACACCACGCCCAGGGCCCGCATCAGCTTGGTGATGAGGTAGCACTCCTCGTTGTCGATACAGGCCGAACCGATGTGGGCGATGGACTCCGCCCGGTTCACCACGAGGCCGTCGGCGTTCTTGTGGACGAAGCCCTCGTCCCGGGTCTCCTTGATGCGCTGGGCGATGCGGTCGAGCGCCTCCTCGATGCCGATCTCTTCCCAGCGGTCGGAGCCGGGCCGGCGGATCTTGGCGGTGAGCTGCCGGAGCGGGTTGGGCCTGCCCACGCCGTCGTAGGCGAACTGCATGCTGGCCGCGCCCTTGGGGCAGAGCGAGCCCTCGCTGATGGGGCTGTCGGGGTTGCCCTCCAGCTGGAGCAGCTGCCCCTCCCGCACGTAGCCGATCATGCCGCACCCGACCGAGCAGTGCGGGCAGACGCTGGGAACCTCCTTGGCTCTGGCGATGCGGGACTCTTTGAGGTCCTGCGCCAGGGCCTCCCGCTCCTCGGCGAAGAGCAGCACGGCCGCGCTGGCCGCTGACACGCCCGTGAGCCTGAGGAACGCACGGCGGTTCAGGTTCATGCTTCGATCCTCCTTGCCACGTGGTTTCCGGTTGTGTACACAATGAGACTGACCGCTGTCCTCACGTAACCCACGAGGTCCATTCCCAGTTTGGTCGCCAGGGCCCAGGCCTGGTCGGTGGCGGCGGTGCGAGACGCGCAGACCGGGGCGCCGAAGCGCGCAACCCGGCCGCACATCTCGGCGGAGATCCGGCCAGAGGTGAGCACCACCACCTGAGCCGGCGGCCACCCGGCCAGCCAGGCCGCGCCGAGCACCTTGTCCACGGCCTGGTGCCGGCCGATGTCCTCGCGGACGATCTGCTCACCCGTGTCCGCCCGCACAGCCATGGCCACGTGCATGCCGCCGGTGGCCCGGTAGAGCGGCGCCTGCCGGAGCATCTCGTGCATCCAGCCGACCAGCTGCGCCGCGGTGACCCGCGGCCCCGGCGCGACGGGCGAGAGCGGTGAAGCGTGGCGGGTGCGCCAGAGGCTGGCCAGCACGCGCTGCCCCGCCTCGTCGACGGTCAGCGCGCGGATCTCCTCGGGTCCGGCGATCAGCCCCTCGCCGCAGAGCCGGCCCACCGCCCAGTCGGCGAGGTCCTGCGGGGTGGTCTGCACGGTCAGCCACGCCTGCCCGTTCACGAAGAGCGTGGTCGGCCGTTCGACCGGAGCCGCTACGTGTGCCTGCACGGAGGCGGTGGCGGCCATGTGGTCACCTCCCTTTCCGGGTTCCCTCGGGGTTGCGGAGCGCTCGGACAGCAAAAAGTTTTGTAGAATACATGTTATACGCTTTGTGCACAAAAATGAACGAGCCGCTGGGCGGCTCTTGCACCGGCTGTTCGGGGCAGTTCGGGTGGCTGTTCGGAACCTGTTCGTAAGTAGTCGGCCTCGGTATGGCATCCGCAATTGGCACTATAGGAGGTGTGGTCCGTGCTGACGGAGCGGCTGGCCGCGGCGGTGAGCGGTCTTCCGGCCACCGGCTCGGAAACGGAGCTGGCTGCGGCCATCGCCCGGGTGGCCGCGGAGGCGCTCGGCTGCGGCGCGGCCGGGGTGAGGCGTGCAGGGCGGCCGGGCTGGCTGGCCCGCTGCCCCGAGGGGGCCGACGTCCGCGGCGAGGTCTGCGTTCCGCTCGCCGGCGGCCTGGAGCTGGCTGTGGACGGATGCGGTGACGCGGCGGCCGTCAGGCTGCTGGGCGCAGTGGGCGGCAGGCTGCTGGAGGCGGCAGCGGAGCGGGCTCGCCTCGCCCAGAAGGCCGAGCGGGCCGCAAGGCGGGCGCGGGAGGCCCTGGAGCAGTACCGCAGCCAGACCCGGCGGCTCGCCGAGCTGCGCGGGGAGCTGGACGACGCGGAGCAGCGGCACCTGGTGCTCACCGAGCGGAACCGGATCGCCCAGGATCTGCACGACCGGGCCGCCCAGACCAGCTTCCTGCTGGCCCTGAAGCTGGACTGGCTGATGGGAGACCTGGAGCCCGGCGATCCGCTGCGCGGGGAGCTGGAGCGGTTGAAGCAGCTCGCGGCCGAGGCCGCCGCCCAGACCCGGGAGGCGATTTACGCCCTGCGGGCGTCGGAGCTGGCCGAGGGCGGGCTGCAGGGCGGCCTGCGCCGGCTGCTCGCGGCGGCGGAGGGCGACGGCTTCACCACGCGGCTGACGGTCGCGGGCACTCCCCGGGCCCTGCCGGCCGGGGTGGAGGACGCCCTGTTCAAGGTGGCGCAGGAGGCCCTCAACAACGCCCGCAAGCACAGCCGGGGAAGCGCCATCATCGTCGCGCTGCGCTTCGAACCGTCGGTTGTGACGCTGGTGGTGCAGGATAACGGCGTGGGGATAAAGAATAGCACTGATATTGAGAAACAAGGAAGATTTGGCGTCCGAGGTATGCGTGAGCGGGTGGCCAGGCTGGGGGGCCAGCTGGAGCTGGTGGGCGGCGATGAAGGCGGCTTGCTCGTCAGGGCTTCGGTCCCGCTGAAAGGGGTGGTCACGCATGTCCATTCGCGTCCTGATCGTCGACGACCATGAACTGCTGCGCGAGGGCCTGAAGTCGCTGCTCTCCCGCGAGGAGGACATGGAGGTGGTGGGCGAGGCGGCCGGAGGGCATGAGGCCATCGCTCTGGCCAGGAATCTGCGCCCCGACGTGGTGGTGCTGGACGCCCGCCTGCCCGACGTGGACGGCGTCGAGGTCTGCCGGCAGCTCCAGGAGGAGATGCCCGAGGTGGCCGTGCTCATGCTGACGACGTTCAACGACAGGGACCTGGTGCTGGGGGCGGTGCGCGCGGGAGCCCGCGGGTACGTGGTGAAGGACGTGCTCGGCATGGACCTGAAGCGGTCGATCCGCGCGGTCGCGCGCGGCGAGGTGGCGATGGATCCCAAGGTGGTGGGCCACCTGATGCAGCAGATGCGTTCGCCGTCGCCGGAGCGGGAGGAGGACAGGATCCCCCTCAACCGGCAGCAGCTGAACATCATCCGCCTGGTGGCCCAGGGCTACACCAACCGGGAGATCGCGGAGCGGATGTTCCTCAGCGAGAAGACCGTGAAGGGGTACCTGGCCGATGCCCTGAGGCGCATGGGCGTGAAGAACCGGGTGGAGGCGGCGATGGTCGCGTCGAAGAACGGCTGGATCTGATGACGGCCGAAGAGACAGAGCGAGGGCCCGGTCCCAGGAGGACCGGGCCCTCGGCGCGCGCTTCGGGGCCTGGGCCGGGGCATGCCCCGGCGGCGTCACTGCGGGGGCTGGCCGGCGGCCTCGGCCAGTGCGCGGGCCAGCTCCTGGAGGCGCTCCGCCGCACCGTCCAGGCGCCGATTGGCTTCTGCCGCCGCATCCACGTGGGCCTTGGTGCGGCGGGCGAGGCTGACGCCCGCGCCGATGCCCTCCGCCACCGCCTCCACGGCGTCGATAACCTGGCGTGCCGCGTCGGTGGTGGCCCGCAACCGCTCGGCGGTCTCCTCGGCCACCTGCGTCAGGTCGGACATCTGCTGGCTCACCGCCCCGGCCCGCGCCCCGCTCTCGTTCATGATCGCGGCGAGGTCCCAGAGGCGTTCGGTCGCCTCGTCGATGCGGGCGACGATCTCCTGCAGCGCGCCGTCGCAGTCGGCCACCGCTCGCTGGGCCTGCTGCAGGTCGCCGACGAGCCGGTCGAGGCGGGCCGCGCCGTCGGCGGACTCGGCCGGCTCGGCCTCCAGCCGCATCAGCTCCAGCGCGCCGGCGGCGCGCAGCACGTCCTGCCGCCCCTGCTGGGCCGCGGCCATCACCGCCCGCAGGGCGTCCAGCACGGCGTTGAAGGAGGAGCGGGACTCCTGCACCGCCTGGCTCACCAGCGCGACGATGCGGCCGGCGTGCCGGAGTGTGCGGGTCTGCTCGTCGGTGCCGGCGTTGACCCGAGCCAGGGTGACCTCCAGGTCCCGCATGCGCCCGCGGGCCTGGCCCGTGCTCTCGCCCGCCTGTTCCGTGGAGCGGAGGACCTCCTCCGCCGCGGACTGGGCGTCGGCGGCGGCCGCCGCCGCCTGCCGGCCGTCACGCGCCAGGGCCGAGCCCGCGGTCTGGACCTCCCCGGCCAGGGCGGCGAGCCCCTCGTCGCGCTGCCGCATGCGGTCGGCGAAGCGGTGGGCCACCATGAGCGGCCCCGCGACCGACAGGAGGGCGAAGATCAGCGCCACGCCGGTGGAGATGGAGGTCGTCCGCGCCAGCTCGGCGAAGGCGGCCTCGGGAACGCCGACGAACGGCGCGGCGATCACCTGGCCGGAGGGATCCCTGAGGGGCACGTAGATCGTGCGCTGCCACTGCCAGCCGCCCACCAGGGCCCGTCCCCTGTACTCCTGACCGGCGCGGAGCCGCTCCATCACCACGTCGGAGTACAGCGTGCCCACGGCCCGTCCGCCGCCCACCGCAGGCACCGTCGTCGTCACCCGGATGCCGTCCAGCGCGATGGAGGCGTCCACCCTGAGGCCGTGGGTCGAGCGCTGGAGCACCTCATCGACGATCGCATGGTCGTTGTTGAGGATGTCGCTCACCAGAACGGCCCCGAGGACCTGCCCCTCGCCGCCCAGCACCGGGGCGGCGCCCACGAGGGCGAGCGCCTCCTCCAGCATCTGGCCGGTGCGGGCGTCCTCCGACCCGGGGGTTTCGATGACGGGCATGCGCACCTGCGCCTGAATTCCCGCCGGTTCGCCGGCCAGCTCCTCCGGGGTGATCACCACCGCCGAGTGGACCGGCGTTCCGGAAGAGAGCGCCAGGTCCACCAGGCCGCCGTAGCGCAGCCGTTCGCCGGCGGCCTGCGACCCGGCGCGGGCGACCACCCGGGCGTCGGGGCCGACCACCGAGATCAGGTCTGCCCCGGGCAGCGCCCGCTGGAACTCGTCGAGGATGGGGCGGGGATCCGCTCCGGCGGTGAGGGCCTCCACCACGGCGGGGTGAGAGGCCAGGGCGACGGCGCGGTCGCGCATGCGGGTGAGGCTGGCGTCGATCAGGGCCTGTTCCAGATTGATCGCGAGGCTCAGGGCTTCATCGACCTCGCGGTGCATCTGCTGGTGCACCAGGCCGTTGAGGAATAGGCTGTTCCCCAGCAGCAGGGCGGCGGGCACCAGCGAGGCGGCGGCCACGAGCACGAGGATGCGGTTGCGGAACCGGCGGAGCCAGGGCGCTCGCACGGCGCGCACCTCCTTCCACGTCAGCGGATGCGCCCCACGGCGGTGTAAACCACCAGCCGGTCGGGGCTCTTCGCGTAACCGGCCAGGTCGATGGCGAGCTCCTCGGCCAGGCCGATGGCCTGGTCGGTGGCGGCAGAGAGCGATGCCGCGATACCGATGCCGGCGCGGGCGACCTTCCGGCACATTTCATGGGAGATCCGGCCGGTCGCGAGCAGCACGGCCTCCTCCGGCGGCCAGCCTGCCCGCAGCGCGGCGCCGAGGGCCTTGTCGACGGCATTGTGCCGCCCGATGTCCTCGCGTATCAGCAGGACGTCGGTAGGCACGTGCACGACGGCCGCAGCGTGCATGCCGCCGGTGGCCGCGTAGAGGGGGGCGGAGGCCTGCAGCTGGCGCATCCAGCCGGCCAGCTGGATCCGGGAGACCGCCAGGCTGTGGGAAACGGCCGCGGGCGCGGGGCGGTGGGCATCGGCATCCACGGCGACGACCCGGCCCGGTCGGCTCCGCTGATAGCGCGCCGCAACGCGGCAGGCCTCGGGCATGCGCGCGGGGTCGATGGCGGCGTACACCGCGGGAATCGCCAGATCGACCCGCACGGCGCGCAGGTCGGCCGGCGCGTCGATGAGGGACTCGCTGTACAGGAAGCCCAGCACCCAGTCTTCGAGGTCGACCGGGGTGGTCTGAATGCGGAGCAGTTCGCGCCCATTCAGAAAGAGCGCCGTCTGACGCTCGGAGGGCATCGGATAGGGCGGTCGCATTGGTGGCCAGTCTCCCTTCGGCGGTCGCGGGCCGCCCGGCATTTCGCGCGGCCTTTCCGTTACACATATGTTCGCATTCAGATATGTTCACACCTTCCCCGGCGCGCCGCAAGTCTCCGCAGGCCCAGCTACCGGGCAGGTCGCCGCCCGCGCGGGATGGATGATAATGTCAGACGGTCACAGGCTTGACAGCCCCGGGCGCATCGGGTAGAATTACAAGTGTTCCAGGCGACAACACCGCGGGGTGGAGCAGTCAGGTAGCTCGTCGGGCTCATAACCCGGAGGTCGAGGGTTCAAATCCCTCCCCCGCAACCAGAAGGCGCAGGACCGGAGAGGCAAGCCTCTCCGGTCCTGCTGATGGATGCTGAAATCCCTGTGCCCCACTGTTGACACGGAGTTGACGCCGTGGTAACTTATATTGGCATGGTGAGTGCCTCGCGGAATGGAGGTGGCGCAACGTGGCGAAGGCTGGCGCTCGGGTCATTATTACGATGGCCTGCACCGACTGCAAGAACCGGAACTACTCTACCTATAAGAATAAGAAGAACGACTCGGGTCGGCTCGAACTGAAGAAGTTCTGCCCGACGTGCGGGCACCACACCCTCCATCGCGAGACCCGCTAAGCCCGAGCAATTGTGCCGACGCCATGCGCGCTCGGCCCATACAGGGGCGTAGCTCAACTGGTAGAGCAACGGTCTCCAAAACCGTAGGTTGCGGGTTCGAGTCCTGCCGCCCCTGCCAACTGAACCGCCGCACCGGGAACCGGTACGGCGGTTCTGCGCTTCAGGGGAGTTCGCGGCTCGGGTCAGAAACTGCCCGGGCGCGCTTTACAAGCGGGACACGCCCGTGTTACAATCTTCTACACTGGTCGTGCTGCCAGGTTTTATTTGTGTTGGGGCACTTTCTCGGCGAAGGTGGTCGTGATCATGGAAGGCATTCGTACGTACCTGCGCGAGGTGGTCGGCGAACTCCGGAAGGTCGTCTGGCCCTCCCGGGAGCGCGTCGCCAAGGCGACCGGGATCGTGGTGACCATGGTCGCGCTGGTGGCCGGGTTTCTGTTTATCTGGGATCTCGGGGTGGACTGGCTGATGAGGCTGCTCTTCAGCTAGGCCCCAAGTACGCAAAGGCAGGTGGTGGGGGGCGTCTCCCGCTCCCCGGCTCATGGAACAGAGACACTGGTATGTCGTCCACACCTACTCCGGGTACGAGAACAAGGTGAAGACCAACCTGGAGAAGCGTGTCGAGTCCATGGAGATGCAGGAGAAGATCTTCCGCGTCCTGGTCCCCATGGAGGACGAGATCGAGATCAAGGATGGCAAACAGAAGAAGGTGAAGCGGAAGGTCTTCCCGGGGTATGTGCTCGTGGAGATGGTGATGAGCGACGACTCCTGGTACGTCGTGCGCAACACCCCGGGAGTGACGGGCTTCGTGGGGTCGGGCAACAAGCCGATTCCCCTCACCCCCGAGGAGGTCGAGGCCATCCTCGGCCGCAGCGAGGAGGGGAAGCCGGCCAGCGTGGTGGTCGACTACGAGATCGACCAGCCCGTGCGGGTGGTCGCCGGGCCCTTCAAGGACCATACCGGCGTGATCAAGGAGCTCTTCCCCGAGAGGGGCAAGGCGCGTGTGCTGGTCACGATGTTCGGCCGCGAGACCCCGGTGGAAGTGGATTTCAGCCAGATCGAGGAGATTTGAGCTGGCCCATTCCCATTGCCCCCGCTTTGTGCTAGTATCAATGCGGTCGCGCATGAAGCGCGACCCTTTGGTGTGCGGGCCTTGGTCCGCAGTGGGAGGGCGCCCTCCGCGGCGCCCGCCGTACCACATCTTCTAAGGAGGAATCATCGTGGCGAAGAAGGTCACAGCGGTGATCAAGCTGGCGCTGCCAGCGGGGAAAGCGACCCCGGCGCCGCCCGTCGGCCCGGCTCTGGGTCAGCACGGCGTCAACATCATGGGCTTCTGCAAGGAGTACAACGAGCGGACCAAGGACCAGGCCGGTCTCGTCATTCCGGTGGAGATCACCGTGTACGAGGACCGCTCCTTCTCCTTCATCCTGAAGACCCCGCCCACCGCCGTTCTCATCAAGAAGGCGCTAGGCATTGAGACCGCCTCCGGAAACCCCAAGGCGCAGAAGGTCGGCAAGCTGACCGACGCCCAGGTCGAGGAGATCGCCAAGATCAAGATGCCCGACCTGAACGCCACCGATCTGGAGGCCGCCAAGCGCATGGTGCGCGGCACCGCCCGTTCCATGGGCGTCGACGCCGAGTAGAGCACGGCCTTGGCTTGTGGGAGGCTGCTTTCTGACGGCAGCCGAACGCTCTCTAACCACAAGGAGGAAGAACGCAATGCCGAAGCATGGTAAGAAGTACCGCAGTGCGGCGGAGCTGGTCGACCGCAATAAGCTGTATGATCCCATCGAGGCCCTGGAGCTGGTCAAGAAGACCGCCACGGCCAAGTTCGACGAGACGATTGAGGTCGCCTACCGCCTGGGCGTCGACGTTCGCCACGCGGACCAGCAGATCCGCGGCGCCGTCGTGCTGCCGGGTGGCACGGGCAAGGACGTGAAGGTGCTCGTCTTCGCCAAGGGCGAGAAGGCGAAGGAGGCCGAGGAGGCCGGCGCCGACATCGTCGGCGCGGAGGATATCGCCGCCAAGATTCAGGAGGGCTGGCTCGACTTCGACGTCGCCGTGGCCACCCCTGACATGATGAGCGTGGTGGGCCGGCTGGGCCGCATCCTGGGTCCCCGCGGCCTCATGCCCAACCCGAAGACGGGAACGGTGACCTTCGACGTGGCCAACGCCATCAAGGAGATCAAGGCCGGTAAGGTGGAGTACCGCACCGACAAGGCCGGCATCGTGGCCGC
Organism: Symbiobacterium turbinis; assembly: GCF_055383075.1. NCBI lineage: Bacteria > Bacillati > Bacillota > Clostridia > Eubacteriales > Symbiobacteriaceae > Symbiobacterium > Symbiobacterium turbinis. Next base: position 2,631,275 of record NZ_AP042433.1, on the reverse strand, counting down.
GCCCATCGGGAAGGCCTCCTTCGACGTCGAGCGGCTCGCCGCCAACTTCCGGGCGCTCACGGACGCCCTGCTCCGGGCCCGGCCGGCCGCGGCGAAGGGGCAGTACATGAAGTCGGTGACCATCTCCGCGACGATGGGCCCCGGCATCAAGGTCAATCCGGCCCGCCTGACCGCCACTGCGGTCGAGAAGTAACGATCACGGAGCCGACGGGGTCTGCCCTCAACGGGGCGGACCCCTCTCTTGTGCCCGTCAGGGTCTATGTCGAATAAGGTCGATAGTGTATTGCAAGTGTGACATCTGAGAGATACTATAGGATACAGCCGAGGCGAAACTATATACAAAATTGCCTTGCAGCAACCGTGGCAGGAGGTGAGAAGGCACGATGGACGAGCGCGAGATTCGGCAGCGGCTGGAGAACCTGGTGGACCGGTGGCTGAAGGCCTCGCCTTCTGAGCGGCGCATCCTGCTCCAGGAGAAGATCCGTCTGGAGGAGATGCTGGAGCGCGAGCAGGCGTAAGCACCGGTCATACAAGATAACCCTTGACGCCAGGCCCCAGCGCGGGTATACTCTTCGATGTGCCTGAACTCCATATCGACCGTAGACAGCAGGTGCCGTACAGGCCTAAGTGGCGCATCGCCAGCCCGCCGAGGTCGGAAGTCGCGTCCCCCGTGGGCGTGCGCGTCTGGGTAATGTATACCACAGACCTCCGACTGGCTATGGTCGGGGGTCTTTCTTCATGTTCCGGTAAGGGGGTGAACAGACGTGCGCACCATCCGTCCCGAGAAGCAGCAGGCGGTGGCGGCCCTGAAGGAGGCGATCACCAACGCCAAGAGCGTCGTGCTCGCCGACAACAAGGGGCTGAACGTCGCCCAGGTGACCAAGCTGCGCCGGGAGCTCAAGGAGGCCGGGGTCGAGCTGAAGGTGGCTAAGAACACCCTGATCGCCATCGCCGCCCGGGAGCTGGGCATCGAAGGGCTTGACTCGTACCTGGTCGGGCCGACGACCCTGGCATTCTCGTATGAGGACGAGGCGTCGGGCGCGAAGAAGATCCGCGAGTTCTTCGCGCGGGAGCGCGACCCGAAGTTCGTCATGAAGGCCGGCATCCTCGAGGGGAAGGTCCTCGATGCGGACGGCGTGAAGCAACTGGCCGACCTGCCCAGCCGCGACGAGCTGCTCGCCCAGGTGCTGGGCGGCATCCAGGCGCCGCTGCAGGGGGTGGCCGGGGCGATCAACGGGCTTCTGTCCAGCTTCGCCTACGCCCTCGATGCGCGCATCCGCCAGCTGGAGGGCGCCGAGGCCTAGGCCGAGGTTTGGTTCGGAATCAAATTTTGATGCAAATTTAAGGAGGTTCCCCACATGTCCAAGGCTGCTGAGGTTATCGAGATCATCAAGGGCATGACCGCCCTGGAGCTGAAGGAACTGAAGGAGCTGTTCGAGGAGACCTTTGGCGTGACCGCGGCCGCTCCGGTGGCCGTCGCCGCTGCCCCTGCCGCTGCCGGCGCCGCTGCCCCGGCTGCTGAGGAGAAGACCGAGTTCGACGTCATCCTGAAGGCCGCCGGCGGCAACAAGATCGCCGTTATCAAGGCCGTGCGCGAGATCACCGGCCTGGGCCTGAAGGAGGCCAAGGACCTGGTCGACAACGCGCCGAAGCCGGTCAAGGAGAAGGTCTCCAAGGCCGATGCCGACGCCGTTGCCGAGAAGCTCAAGGAAGCCGGCGCCGAGGTCGAGGTCAAGTAAGGGAGATCACTCCCGGAAAGGAGGGTTGGAGCCAGCGCAGCAGGCGCGCGGCTCCAACCCTCAGCTTCTTTGCAGAATGATAAACACGGGCAGAACCTGGCGGTCCTGCCCGCAGATTGGACTTCCCTTGACAGGTGTTCCCTGTCGTGGTAACATGATAACTTGCCATCAAAGTGTGGACGGGACGGCTTACCGCTCCCTGCCCATGGTGGCAGCGGGCGGAAAGTTCGCCAGATACATGCATAAACCGCGGTTTCCGGGATACGAATAAAGAATGGCGTCCTGGAAACGCCGACCAAGGGCGACCGTTGGTCAGCGATTGCCTTTTTCTTTTTCGTAGTCGGGTAGGGTTTCTCCTGCCGGGAATCTGAAATCGGCGGGAGAGTTGATGATACATCGAGCGCTTCCGCGGTGGGCACTTCCAGACGGGGAGCTTCTTGATGGCCACCAAACAGGAGCGAGGAGGCCTAGACCGCATGCCGAAGATCGTGCAAGCTGGCAGGAGACAGCGGCTGAGCTTCGCCAGGATCGACGAGGTTCTCGAAATGCCGAACCTGATCGAGCTGCAGCGCAACTCCTATCAGTGGTTCCTGCGCGAGGGCCTGCAGGAGATGTTCCGTGACATCTCGCCCATTCAGGACTTCACGGGCAACCTGGTGCTGGAGTTCATCGATTACAGCTTGGGCGAACCGAAGTACTCGATCGAGGAGTGCAAGGAGCGGGACGTCACCTACGCCGCTCCGCTGCGCGTCCGGGTCCGTCTCATCAACAAGGAGACCGGCGAGGTAAAGGAGCAGGAGGTGTTCATGGGTGACTTCCCGCTCATGACACCCACCGGCACTTTCATTATCAACGGCGCAGAGCGGGTCATCGTTTCCCAGCTCGTCCGTTCGCCCGGGGTCTACTTCTCGGAGCAGATCGACCCCTCGGGCAAGAAGCTGTTCTTCGCGACCATGATCCCCAACCGGGGCGCCTGGCTGGAGTTCGAGTCCGACGCCAACGACGTGCTCTACGTCCGCGTCGATCGGACCCGCAAGCTTCCGGCGACCGTCCTCCTGCGCGCTCTGGGTTACGGTTCTGACCAGGAGATCATCGACGTCCTGGGCGATTCGGAGTACATCCGCCGCACCCTGGAGAAGGACGGCACCGAGTCGGAAGATGAGGCGCTCATCGAGATCTACAAGCGGCTGCGGCCGGGCGAGCCGCCCGCGGCCGACAATGCGCGCCAGCTGCTGGAGACGCTCTTCTTCGAGCCGAAGCGCTACGACCTGCTGAACGTCGGCCGGTACCGGCTGAACAAGAAGCTGGCCTTGAAGCGCCGGCTGGTCGGGACGTCCACCGTGGACCGGGTGGTCCATCCCGAGACCGGCGAGATTCTGGCCGAGGCCGGCGTGCAGATCGACAAGCGGCTGGCCGAGAAGATCGACGCAGCCGGCATCGACGCGCTGACCGTGCGGCTGCGCGACGGCGGGCTCGTGCGGGTGGTCTCCAACGGCCAGCCTGATATGAAGGTCAAGACCATCGAGCGGCAGGACATCGTCGCCGTGGTCAACTATATGGTCTGCCTCTTCAAGGGCCTGGGCAGCGTCGATGACATCGACCATCTGGGCAACCGCCGCGTGCGCTCCGTCGGCGAGCTGCTGCAGAACCAGTTCCGCATCGGCCTGGCCCGCATGGAGCGGGTGGTCAAGGAGCGCATGACCATTCAGGACGTCGACATCATCACCCCGCAGGCGCTGATCAACATCCGGCCGGTGGTGGCTGCGGTGAAGGAGTTCTTCGGCTCCTCGCAGCTCTCGCAGTTCATGGACCAGACCAACCCGCTGGCCGAGCTGACCAACAAGCGCCGCCTCTCCGCCCTGGGCCCCGGCGGCCTCTCCCGGGAGCGGGCCGGCTACGAGGTGCGCGACGTGCACACGTCGCACTACGGGCGCATGTGCCCCATTGAGACGCCGGAAGGCCCGAACATCGGCCTGATCGGCGCGCTGGCGACGTATGCCCGCATCAACGAGTACGGCTTCATCGAGACGCCGTACCGCAAGGTCGACCAGGAGACCGGCCGGGTGACCGACGAGATCGTCTACCTCACCGCGGACGAGGAAGACGAGAACATCGTGGCGCAGGCCAACGAGCCGCTCAACCCGGACGGCACCTTCGTCCGCGACCGGGTCACCTGCCGCTACCGGGACGAGATCCTGCAGGTTCCGCCCAATCAGGTGGACTACATGGACGTCTCGCCCAAGCAGGTGGTGTCCATCGCCACGGCGCTCATCCCGTTCCTGGAGAACGACGACGCGTCGCGCGCCCTGATGGGCTCCAACATGCAGCGGCAGGCCGTGCCGCTCCTGCGCACGGAGGCGCCGTTCGTGGGCACCGGCATGGAGTACCGCTCGGCCTGGGACTCGGGCGTCTGCGTCATCGCGGAGAACGACGGCATCGTGCTGCGGGCGACCTCGTCGGAGATCGTCGTGCAGTACGACGACATGCAGGTCAAGAAGTACAAGCTGACCAAGTTCGTGCGGTCCAACCAGGGCACCTGCATGAACCAGAAGCCCATCGTGCGCGCCGGCGACCGGGTGCGCAAGGGCGACGTGCTGGCGGACGGCCCGTCCACCGACCAGGGCGAGCTGGCCCTGGGCCGCAACGTCCTCATCGCCTACATGTGCTGGGAGGGCTACAACTACGAGGACGCCATCATCATCAACGAGCGCCTGGTGCGTGAGGATATCTTCACCTCGATCCACATCGAGGAGCACGAGTGCGAGGCGCGCGATACCAAGCTGGGTCCCGAGGAGATCACCCGCGACATCCCCAATGTGGGTGAGGACGTCCTGAAGGACCTCGACGAGCGGGGCATCATCCGCATCGGCGCCGAGGTCCGGCCCGGCGACATCCTGGTCGGCAAGGTCACGCCCAAGGGCGAGACCGAGCTTACGGCTGAGGAGCGCCTGCTGCGGGCGATCTTCGGCGAGAAGGCGCGCGAGGTGCGCGACACCTCGCTCCGCGTCCCGCACGGCGAGTCGGGCATCGTCGTCGACGTGAAGGTCTTCACCCGTGAGAACGGGGATGAGCTCTCCCCCGGCGTGAACGAGCTGGTGCGGGTCTACATCGCCCAGAAGCGCAAGATCAGCCAGGGCGACAAGATGGCTGGCCGCCACGGGAACAAGGGCGTCATCTCGATCATCGTGCCCGAGGAGGATATGCCCTTCCTGCCCGACGGCACGCCGATCGAGATCATCCTGACGCCGCTGGGCGTGCCTTCCCGCATGAACATCGGCCAGATCATGGAGATCCACCTGGGCTGGGCGGCGAAGGAGCTGGGCATGTACGTGGCGAGCCCGGTCTTCGACGGCGCCAACGAGCAGGACATCCGCGAGATGCTGCTGAAGGCCCACCTGCCTCCCGACGGCAAGACGGTGCTCTACGACGGCAAGACCGGCGAGCCGCTGGACAACGAGGTGACGGTCGGCTACAAGTACATGCTGAAGCTGCACCACCTGGTGGACGACAAGATTCACGCCCGGTCCACGGGCCCCTACTCCCTGGTCACGCAGCAGCCGCTGGGCGGCAAGGCCCAGTTCGGGGGCCAGCGGTTCGGCGAGATGGAGGTCTGGGCCCTGGAGGCCTACGGCGCGGCCTACACCCTGCAGGAGCTGCTGACGGTCAAGTCCGACGATGTGGTCGGGCGCGTGAAGACCTACGAGGCCATCGTGAAGGGCGAGAACGTGCCGGAGCCGGGCGTGCCCGAGTCGTTCAAGGTGCTCATCAAGGAGCTGCAGTCCCTGGGGCTCGACGTCAAGGTGCTGAACGAGCAGGGCCAGGAGATCGAGCTCCGCGAGCTGGACGACGAGATGGACCTCTCCGACCGCGACCTGGAGATTCCGACCCTGGGCGGCGCGGAGCTGGCGAAGAATACGCCCGAGCCGCAGCAGGGCCAGGAGTCCGGTGAGGCGGAGCAGGAGCCTGAAGCCGAGGCCGAGGAGGAGGAAGACGTCGAGGACATCGACGCCCCCCTCGATCCGGAGGAGTTGGAGAAGGTGGCCGGCGCCCTGAAGAACCCCGTTGCGGTGCCGGGCGATGTGGCCGGCGTGCGGGGCGCGCTGGCTGACGACGAGCAGGATCTGGAGGAGGACGTCCTGTTCGACGAGGGCGATGACGAGCTCGACGGCGTCTACCGCGGCCGTGCCCGCCGCCGGCTGCCCGCCGACTTCGAGGACGAAGATGAGTAGGGGAGGGTGCTGATCGATGCTCGATGTCAACTATTTTGACTCCATTCGTATCGGCCTGGCCTCTCCTGAACGCATTCGGCAGTGGTCTCGCGGTGAGGTGAAGAAGCCGGAGACCATCAACTACCGGACGCTGCGCCCGGAGCGCGAGGGGCTGTTCTGCGAGAAGATCTTCGGGCCGACCCGCGACTGGGAGTGCCATTGCGGCAAGTACAAGCGGGTCCGGTACAAGGGCATCGTCTGCGACCGCTGCGGCGTCGAGGTGACCCGGGCCAAGGTGCGGCGCGAGCGCATGGGCCACATCGAGCTGGCCGCGCCCGTCTCGCACATCTGGTACTTCAAGGGTATTCCGTCCCGCATGGGGCTGATTCTCGACATCAGCCCCCGGGCGCTGGAGAAGGTGCTCTACTTCGCCTCGTACATCGTGACCGATCCCGGCGACACGCCGCTGATGGAGAAGCAGCTGCTGACGGAGAACGAGTACCGGGAGTACCGGGAGAAGTACGGCGACGCGTTCAAGGCGGGTATGGGCGCGGAGGCCGTGAAGGTGCTCCTGGAGAAGCTCGACCTCGACAAGATGGCGGCGGAGCTGCGGCACGAGGTGAAGACTGTCTCGGGTCAGCGAAAGATCCGGGCGACCCGCCGCCTCGAGGTGGTGGAGGCCTTCCGGAAGTCGGGCAACCGGCCCGAGTGGATGATCCTCGAGGTCATCCCCGTCATCCCCCCGGACCTGCGCCCGATGGTGCAGCTGGACGGCGGCCGGTTCGCCACCTCGGATCTGAACGACCTCTACCGCCGGGTGATCAACCGGAACAACCGGCTGAAGCGGCTCCTGGACCTGGGGGCGCCGGACATCATCGTGCGCAACGAGAAGCGCATGCTGCAGGAGGCTGTCGATGCCCTCATCGACAACGGCCGCCGGGGCCGCCCGGTGACCGGTCCGGGCAACCGGCCGCTGAAGTCGCTGTCTGACATGCTGAAGGGCAAGCAGGGCCGCTTCCGCCAGAACCTGCTGGGCAAGCGGGTGGACTACTCGGGCCGTTCGGTCATCGTGGTGGGCCCGCACCTGAAGCTGCACCAGTGCGGCCTGCCCAAAGAGATGGCCCTGGAGCTGTTCAAGCCCTTCGTCATGAAGAAGCTGGTCAACGACGGGCATGCGCACAACATCAAGAGCGCCAAGCGCATGGTGGAGCGCATGCGGCCCGAGGTCTGGGACGTGCTGGAAGAGGTCATCCGGGAGCACCCGGTGATGCTCAACCGGGCTCCGACCCTGCACCGCCTGGGCATTCAGGCCTTCGAGCCGGTGCTGGTGGAGGGCCGCGCCATCCAGATCCACCCGCTGGTCTGCACGGCGTACAACGCCGACTTCGACGGCGACCAGATGGCGGTGCACGTGCCGCTGTCGGCTGAGGCGCAGGCCGAGGCCCGCGTCCTCATGCTGGCCGCGCACAACATCCTGAACCCGAAGGACGGCGCGCCGGTCATCACCCCGTCGAAGGATATGCTGCTGGGCTCCTACTACCTGACCTTGCCGAAGTCCGAAAGCGAGCCCAAGATGCGCTTCTCCCATCCGCATGAGGCGCTCATGGCTTACCAGGACGGGCTGGTGGAACTGCACGACTGGGTGGAGATCCGCTTCCCCACGCCCCCGGCGCACCTGGAGCCGTACTCGGAGGAGTGGTGGGAGCACCCGGACAACTGGAACAACGCCTCCGGCAAGCGCATCAAGACGACGGTCGGCCGGATGATCTTCAACGAGGTCCTGCACCCGAAGCTCCGGTACATCAACGAGACCGTCGAGAAGAAGTGGATGGGCAAGATCATCGATATGGCCTACCGCCGGCTGGGCACCGTCAAGACGGCGGAGCAGGCCGACAAGATCAAGGAGATCGGGTTCGAGTACGCCACCAAGGCCGGCTCCACCATCGCCATCTCCGACATCCGCGTGCCCGGCGACAAGGACGAGATCCTGCGGCGGGCCGAGAAGGACGTGGAGCAGGTCGAGCGCAACTACCGGCGCGGCCTGATCACCAACGACGAGCGCTACCAGCGGGTCATCGCCATCTGGTCTGAAGCCAAGGACCAGGTGACCAAGACGCTGGTGGACAGCATGGAAGACTTCAACCCGGTCAACATGATGATGAAGTCCGGCGCCCGAGGCAACATCTCGCAGATCACGCAGCTGGCGGGCATGCGCGGCCTGATGGCCGACCCGTCGGGCAAGATCGTGGAGCTGCCGGTGAAGGCGAACTTCCGCGAGGGCCTGACCGTGCTGGAGTACTTCCTCTCCACCCACGGCACCCGCAAGGGTCTGGCCGACACCGCCCTGCGCACCGCGGACTCGGGCTACCTGACCCGCCGCCTGGTGGACGTGGCGCAGGACGTGATCGTGCGGGAGGACGACTGCGGCACCACCGCCGGCATGACGTGGACGGAGGAGGTCGACCAGTTCGGCAACGTGGTCGAGCCCCTCACGCCGCACATCGTCGGCCGCGTGGCGCTGAACGACGTCGTGCATCCGGAGACCGGCGAGATCATCGTCTACGCCAACGAGATGATCGACGAGGATCTGGCCGAGCAGATCCTGGCGGCCGGCATCAAGGAGGTTACCATCCGCTCCGTGCTCACCTGCCGCACGCGGTACGGCGTGTGCCGGGCCTGCTACGGGCGGAACCTGGCCACCGGCCGGCTGGTGGACGTCGGCGAGGCGGTCGGCATCATCGCCGCCCAGTCCATCGGCGAGCCTGGCACCCAGCTCACCATGCGCACCTTCCACACCGGCGGCGTGGCCGGCGACGACATCACGCAGGGTCTCCCCCGTGTGGAGGAGCTCTTCGAGGCCCGCAAGCCGAAGGGGCAGGCGGTCATCGCCGAGCTGGACGGCGAGGTCTCCATCAGCGAGCACAAGGGCCGGCGCGAGATCACCATCACCTCGGAGGACGGCGAGTCGATGACCTACTCCATCCCATACGGCGCCCGCGTGAAGGTGCGTCCGGGGCAGATCGTGGAGGCCGGAGACGAGCTGACCGAGGGTTCGGTGAACCCCCACGACCTGCTGCGGGTGAAGGGCCTGCGCGGCGTGCAGCGCTACCTGCTGCGCGAGGTGCAGAAGGTCTACAACCTGCAGGGCGTGGACATCAACGATAAGCACATCGAGGTCATGGTGCGGCAGATGCTGCGGAAGGTGAAGGTGGAGGATCCCGGCGATACCGAGCTGCTGCCGGGCGGCTTCATCGACATCTTCGACTTCGAGGACGAGAACGAGCGCGTGATCATGGAGGGCGGCCAGCCCGCCGTAGCCCGTCCGATGCTGCTGGGCATCACCAAGGCGTCGCTTGCCACCGAGTCGTTCCTCTCGGCGGCCTCCTTCCAGGAGACGACCCGCGTGTTGACCGACGCGGCGATCAAGGGCAAGCGGGACCCGCTGCTCGGCCTGAAGGAGAACGTCATCATCGGCAAGCTGATCCCTGCCGGCACCGGCATGGGCCGGTACCGCAACATCAAGGTGTACACCGAGGACGACGTGTACGCCGAGCAGCTTGAGGGCGCCGACGACTAAAGCGAGAAGGCCCGGCTGCCGTGAGGCAGTCGGGCCCTCCTATTGCGGGGCTCCCGTACAGCGGATCTGCCCAAACTTCCCGAGGGGTTCCGGACGCTGCGTCGCCGACCCGAGATGGAAATGTACGGGGTGCTCGTGGTACACTCTGCGATGGAAGAACGCTCGGGGGGGATGGCGCGTGCGGCGGAAGGAACCGCTAACCGCCCGGGAGTGGCGGCTTCTGGGCGAGTTTCACGGCGAGCTGATCGGCGGGAGGGTTACGCTGACGCCTCCGGCGTCACGCGCACACCAGACGGTCCTGCGAAACCTTTTTCTGGGGATCCAGGCCGCCCTCCCGCAGGGGACAGGGGAAGTCTTCTTTGCTCCATTTGATCTCCATCTGGGGACTGAGGACATCTTCCAACCTGATCTGATGGTGATCACCGACACGCGCATGATCCGGGACGACGGCGTCTATGGGGCGCCGGCCCTGGTGGTGGAGGTGCTTTCGCAGGACGAAGGGCGCACTCTCGAGCACAAGAAGGGCGTCTACGAAGCCGCGGGTGTTCCGGAGTTCTGGATTGTCGCCCCTGCGAAGCGGTGGCTTGTGCAACGCCTCCTTACAGGCGGGCGTCACGTCGCATCGGAGCGGCTGGGACCCGGTGATGCGGTGGAGTCTCCGCTCGGTTTCCGCCTGGCTCTGAACCGGATCTTCTGCTAGGCCCCCTCCGTGCCGATCTTCGCCGCCTCAATCAGCGCGGCCTCCTTTTCGATGGTCGCACCGGCGCGCGCCCTTGCCTTTCGCGGCATTTTCCGGTACCATTGCTCTGCATTTTCGCCGGAGAGCAGCCACAGACCCTGCGACGCCCGGAACGACCGGCGCGCAGGGCGCTGTTGTCAGAGGGAGGAGGCCCCCGTGAGCGAGCACTACTATACCGAGCGGCCGAGCGCGGCCCACGAGGAGACAAGCTTCGACGCCACGCTGCGGGGGATGGCGTTTCGCTTCGTGACCGACGCCGGGGTCTTCTCCCGGGAGCGGGTTGATTTCGGATCCCTTCTATTAATAGAAGCGATGCAGATCGGCCAGGGCGACACGGTGCTGGACCTGGGCTGCGGGTACGGGCCCATCGGCACGGTGGCGGCGCGGTTGGCGCCGAAAGGCTACATTTATATGGTGGATGTCAACGAACGGGCAGCCGAGCTGGCGCGGCGCAATCTCGCCGCCAACGGCATCGCCAACGCGGAGGTGCGGGTGGGCGACGGTTTGGCGCCCGTGGCGGGCATGGCCTTCGACACCATCCTGACCAACCCGCCGATCCGCGCCGGAAAGGCCACCGTCTATCGGCTCCTGGAGGAGGCCTGCGCCGCGCTGAAGCCGGGCGGCTCGCTCTGGGTCGTGGTGCAGAACAAACAGGGGGCCCCCAGCATGAAGCGCAAGCTGGAGGAGCTGTTCGGCAACGTGACGGACGTGGCGCGCAGGGCCGGGTACCGGGTGCTGCGGGCCAGGCGGGAGGACTGACCGAAAATGGACGAATAAGGGAGGCTGCGCGCGTAAGAGCCCGCAGATGTTGAATCTGCGCGGGTTTTTCTTGACTCGCGTCAGCGCCCTGAGTACAATATGAAAGTGTGCCTGAGCAGGAGGTTTCTGGGGCGATGAGTTTGGAGCGCTTGAAAGCCGCCAGTAAGAAGACCATCGGAACCAAACAGACTGTGAAGGCCATCGAAAAGGGCCAGGCCCGCCTGGTGTTTGTGGCGCAGGATGCCGAGGAGCATGTGCTCCGCAAGGTCCTCGACGCTGCAAAGGAGAAGGGCCTCGAGATTCAGGAGGTTGAATCGATGGTGGTGTTGGGCAAGGCCTGCGGGATTGAGGTGGGCGCTGCCGCCGCCGCAATCCTGGAGGGCTAGCCGGCCACCCCTCTCTCGACCAGCATATCCCGGAAGGAGGTGCGTTCTGTGCCGACCATCAACCAGCTTGTCCGTCAGGGCCGCAAGCGGATGCGTGAGAAGTCCGACTCGCCGGCGCTCAAGGGCAATCCCTTCAAGCGGGGGGTCTGCACCGTTGTGAAGACCACCACGCCCAAGAAGCCGAACTCGGCTCTGCGGAAGATCGCCCGTGTGCGCCTGTCCAACAACATCGAGGTCACGGCGTACATTCCGGGCATCGGCCACAACCTGCAGGAGCACTCCGTGGTGCTCGTGCGCGGCGGCCGTGTGAAGGACCTGCCGGGCGTTCGGTACCACATCGTCCGCGGCGCCCTGGATGCTGCGGGTGTCGCCAACCGGGCGCAGGGCCGTTCCAAGTACGGCGCCAAGAAGGCCAAGGCGAAGTAACAAGCCGGGGGCGGGGAGAGTAACCGGCACCCTCCGGTGAAGCAGGTGGACGGGCTGCCTGGCGCAGCTCCCCGACTCGCCGCCCAGAGTTAGTGGAAAGAAAGGGGTATTCGCATGCCGCGTCGCGGTCACGTACCGAAGCGAGAGGTGCTGCCGGATCCGATTTACAACTCGGAACTGGTCAGCCGAGTCATCAACAAGATCATGCTTGACGGCAAGAAGGGTCTGGCACAGCGCATCTTCTACAACGCTTTGGACCGGGCCAGCGCCAAACTCGGCAAGGAGCCGATGGAAGTGCTGGAGGGCGCGCTGAAGAACATCATGCCGGTTGTTGAGACCCGGTCTCGCCGGGTCGGCGGTGCGACTTACCAGGTGCCGATGGAAGTGCGCCCCGAGCGGCGCCAGGCACTGGGCATCCGTTGGCTGGTCAACTTTGCGCGCGCGCGTGGGGAGCGCACGATGGAGGAGCGGCTGGCCGCGGAGCTGGTCGACGCCTACAACAACACCGGCGGTGCGGTGAAGAAGCGCGAAGAGGTCCACAGGATGGCTGAGGCCAACAAGCCCTTCGCTCACTATCGCTGGTAGCGGTTTGAAGCGCATTCCGACGCAAAGGGGGGTGTCTGATGTCTCGGCAGGTATCGCTGGATAGGCTCCGCAACATTGGCATCATGGCGCATATCGACGCCGGCAAGACGACGACGACCGAGCGCATCCTGTTCTACACCGGTCGGACCCACAAGCTGGGTGAAACCCACGAGGGCGCCGCCACCATGGACTTCATGGTGCAGGAGCAGGAGCGCGGCATCACGATTCAGTCCGCTGCTACGACGTGTAGCTGGAAGGACCACCGGATTAACATCATCGACACGCCCGGCCACGTGGACTTCACGGTGGAGGTTGAGCGGTCCCTCCGCGTGCTGGACGGTGCGGTGGCTGTCTTCTGCGCGAAGGGTGGCGTGGAGCCGCAGTCCGAGACAGTTTGGCGGCAGGCCGATAAGTACGGGGTGCCCCGTATGGCCTACGTCAACAAGATGGACACCATCGGCGCGGATTTCTTCCGGGTCGTCCAGATGATGAAGGAACGCCTGGGCGCGAGGCCCGTGCCCATTCAGCTTCCCATCGGCGCGGAGGACACGTTCCGTGGGATTGTCGATCTGGTCCGCAACGTCGCCATCATGTACTACGACGATCTGGGCAAGGACATCCGTGAGGAGCCGGTTCCCGAGGACATGCAGGAGTTGGTGGAGCAGTACCGCACCAAGCTGATTGAGGCGGCGACTGAGGCGGATGACGCCCTGATGGAGAAGTACCTGAATGGCGAGGAGCTGACGGTTGAGGAGATCAAGGCTGCGCTGCGCAAGCTGACCGTGGAGTGCAAGATTTCGCCGGTCTGCTGCGGCTCTTCCTACAAGAACAAGGGCGTGCAGCCGATGCTCGATGCGGTGATCGACTACATGCCGTCGCCGCTGGACGTCCCGCCCATTCAGGGGGTTGACGCCGAGACCGGCGAGCCCATCGAGCGCAAGGCCGACGACAGCGAGCCGTTCTCCGCCCTCGCGTTCAAGGTCATCACCGACCCGTATGTCGGCAAGCTCTGCTTCTTCCGGGTCTACTCCGGGCAACTCCACGCCGGCTCTTACGTGCTGAATGTGACCAAGGGCAAGCGGGAGCGCGTCGGCCGTCTGATGCGGATGCACGCAAACCACCGGGAGGAGGTCGAACTGGTCGAGACGGGCGACATCGCCGCAGTGGTCGGCCTGAAGGACACCTCCACCGGCGACACGCTGTGCACCCCGGACGCGCCGGTCATCCTGGAGTCGATGGAGTTCCCCGAGCCGGTCATCCAGCTGGCGGTGGAGCCCAAGACCAAGGCGGACCAGGATAAGCTGAGCACCGCCCTCCTGAAGCTGGCGGAGGAGGACCCGACCTTCCGGATGTACACCGATCCGGAGACCGGGCAGACCATCATCGCCGGCATGGGCGAGCTGCACCTGGAGATCATCGTCGACCGGCTGCAGCGGGAGTTCAAGGTGGGCGTGAACGTCGGCAAGCCCCAGGTCTCCTACCGCGAGACGATCAAGGCCCGCGTGGAGAACGTGGAAGGGCGGTTCGTCCGCCAGTCGGGCGGCCGCGGCCAGTACGGTCACGCCGTCATTAACCTGGAGCCCGCCGAGCCTGGTTCCGGCTTCGTCTTCGAGAACAAGATCGTCGGCGGCGTCATTCCGAAGGAGTACATCGGGCCGGTGGAGCAGGGTATCAAGGAGGCCATGCAAAACGGCGTCCTCGCCGGCTTCCCGGTCATCGATGTCAAGGTCGAGCTGGTCTTCGGCTCGTACCACGAGGTCGACTCCTCGGAGGCGGCCTTCAAGATCGCCGGTTCCATGGCATTCAAGGCAGCCGCCCAGAAGGCCGAGCCGGTCCTTCTCGAGCCCTACATGAAGGTCGAGGTGACCGTGCCGGAGGAGTACATGGGCGACGTGATCGGCGACCTGAACGCCCGCCGTGGCCGCATCGAAGGCATGGAGGCCCGTGCAAACGCCCAGGTCATCCGGGCGCAGGTGCCCCTGGCCGAGATGTTCGGCTACGCGACCGATCTTCGTTCCCGGACCCAGGGCCGTGGTGTCTACTCGATGCAGTTTGACCACTACGAGGAAGTCCCTCCGAACGTGGCCAAGCCGATCATCGAGAAGGCCCAGGGCAAGGCATAAACCCTCAACAGTACGGTTTGTAAGGAGGAGTATCCGCTCATGGGTAAGCAGAGGTTTGAGCGCACCAAGCCGCACGTGAACATCGGCACCATTGGCCACGTTGACCACGGTAAGACCACCACCACTGCGGCGATCACCAAGGTTCTCGCTGAGAAGGGCAGCGCCCAGTTCATCGACTACGCTTCGATCGACAAGGCCCCCGAGGAGCGGGAGCGCGGCATCACCATCAACACCTCCCACGTGGAGTACGAGACCGAGAACCGGCACTACGCCCACGTCGACTGCCCGGGCCACGCCGACTACGTCAAGAACATGATCACCGGCGCGGCGCAGATGGACGGCGCCATCCTGGTCGTCTCCGCGGCTGACGGCCCCATGCCGCAGACCCGTGAGCACATCCTGCTCGCCCGCCAGGTGGGCGTGCCCGCCATCGTGGTCTTCCTCAACAAGTGCGACATGGTCGACGACGAGGAGCTGCTCGAGCTGGTGGAGCTGGAGGTTCGCGAGCTGCTGAACCAGTACGAGTTCCCCGGCGACGACATCCCCTTCATCCGCGGCTCGGCCCTGAAGGCCCTCGAGGGCGATCCCAAGTGGGTCAAGTCCATCGAGGAGCTCATGGAGGCTGTTGACAACTACATCCCGACCCCCGAGCGCGACGCCGACAAGCCCTTCCTGATGCCCATCGAGGACGTCTTCACCATCACCGGCCGCGGCACCGTCGTGACCGGTCGCGTCGAGCGCGGCACCTGCAAGGTCGGCGACCAGGTCGAGATCGTCGGTCTGCGCGACGAGAGCAAGACCACCGTCGTCACCGGCCTCGAGATGTTCCGCAAGCTGCTGGACGAGGTCATGGCCGGCGACAACGTGGGCGCCCTGCTCCGCGGTATCGAGAAGCGGGAGGTCGAGCGCGGCCAGGTGCTGGCGAAGCCCGGCTCCATCAAGCCGCACACCAAGTTCTCCGGCGCCATCTACGTGCTGACCAAGGAAGAGGGCGGCCGGCACTCCCCCTTCTTCAACGGCTACCGCCCGCAGTTCTACTTCCGGACCACCGACGTCACCGGCACCATCAAGCTGCCCGATGGCGTTGAGATGGTCATGCCTGGTGACAACGTGGAGATCTCCGTCGAGCTGATCCACCCGATCGCCATCGAAGAGGGTCTCCGGTTCGCCGTTCGTGAGGGCGGCCGCACCGTGGCTTCCGGCCGGGTTACCAAGGTCAACGAGTAGTCAACGGCATAGGTGGGCCTTGCCCGGGGGGCGGGCGCATCGCCCGCCCCCCGGTTTCGGCCCCGGGTGATTCGGGAACAGGAACGTCCCCGAAAGAGGAGGGAAGTCATCGTGGCCAACCAGAAGATCCGCATCAGGCTGCGGGCCTTCGACCACAAGATCCTCGACAGCTCCGCTGCGAAGATCGTTGAGACGGCGACCCGCACCGGCGCGACCGTCAGCGGCCCCATTCCGCTGCCGACGGAGAAGAACATCTACACGATCCTGACCGCGCCCAACGGCGAGAAGGATATCCGTGAGCAGTTCGAGATGCGCACCCACAAGCGGCTGATCGATATTGTGGAGCCCGGCTCGAAGACCGTCGAGGCCCTTATGAAGCTGGATCTGCCAGCCGGCGTCGATATCGAGATCAAGCTCTAAGACGGGAGAGCAGCTGCTCCCCGGCAGGCGGGCAGACCTGCGGTGATCGATCATGTCGCCGGGACCGACAGTGCCTGCCAGGTGCGGCCGGGCCGTAAGGCTCTGCCGTGCGGGGTCGCCCCGACCCCGACCGCCTTCGGATCCTTGCGACCACTGATGTGGAGGTGGCTTTTGTGAAGAAGGGCATTCTGGGCAAGAAGCTGGGCATGACCCAGATCTTCGCCCCCGACGGGAAGGTCATTCCCGTCACCGTGATCGAGGCCGGGCCCTGCGTCGTCGTGCAGAAGAAGACGACGGCGACCGACGGCTACGACGCCGTTCAGCTCGGCTTCGGTGAGATTCGTGAGACGCTCGTAAACAAGCCCTTGAAGGGGCATTTTGAAAAGCACCAGGTGAAGGCGACCCGCTACCTGCGGGAGTTCCGCCTGGACGACATCGAGTCGCTCAACGTGGGCGACGTCATTAAGGCCGACATCTTTGCCGAGGGCGAGCTGGTCGATGTCACCGGCATCTCTCGTGGTAAGGGCTTTGCCGGCGGCATTAAGCGGTGGAACTTCTCCCGCGGCTTCATGTCCCACGGCTCGAAATATCATCGGAGTCCCGGTTCGCTGGGGCAGCGCGCCTGGGGCCGCGTGCCGAAGGGCCGCAAGCTTCCCGGCCGGATGGGCGGCGAGCGGGTCACGATTCAGGGCCTGCGCGTCGTGAAGGTGGATCCCGAGAAGAACCTGATCCTCATCAAGGGCGCTGTTCCCGGTGCCAAAGGTTCCCTGATCACCATCCGCGACTCTGTGAAGGCGGCCAAGGTCAAGGCCCAGTAGTCGTGCCGAAAGGAGGAGCTAACATGCCGAAAGTGGCCGTTTACAATAAGGAAGGCGCCACCGTCGGGGAGATCACCCTTTCGGACGCCGTGTTTGGGGCCGAGGTCAATCCTGGTCTCCTGCACGAGGTCGTGCAGATGTACCTCGCCAATCAGCGTCAGGGTACCTCCCACACCAAGACCCGCGCCGAGGTGCGGGGCGGCGGCCGGAAGCCGTGGCGCCAGAAGGGCACCGGGCGGGCCCGTCATGGTTCGATTCGGTCGCCCCTGTGGCGGAAGGGCGGCGTGGTCTTCGGTCCGCGCACCCGCGAGTTTGGCTGGACGATGCCCAAGAAGATGCGCCGGGCCGCTCTGCGCCAGGCCCTGAGCGCCAAGGTGAAGAACGGGGAACTCATCGTCGTTGATTCCTTCGAGTTGGAGGCTCCGAAGACCCGCGAGGTGGCCGCCCTGCTGAAGAACCTGAACGTCGAGGGCAAGGCCTTCATCGTGACGGCGGAGGAGGACACCAACATTTACAAGTCGGCCCGGAACATTCCCGGCGTGCGCGCCAACGCTGCCCGCAACCTGAACGCCTACGAGGTGCTTGCGGCCAGCAAGCTCGTGCTCACCCAGGACGCCGTGGCCAAGGTTGAGGAGGTGCTGGGCTGATGGAGGCTCGCGACATCATCCTCAAGCCGCTCATCACCGAGAAGAGCGTGGCCAAGATGAGTGAGGGCAAGTACGCCTTCAAGGTCCGCCTGGACGCGAATAAGACGCAGATCAAGCAGGCGATCGAGGAGATCTTCGGCGTGACGGTCACCCGTGTGAACACGATGCGCATGCGGGGCAAGCTGCGCCGCCAGGGCAAGTACATCGGGCGCCGTTCCGACTGGAAGAAGGCGATCGTGCAGCTCAAGGAAGGCGACAGCATCCAGATCTTCGAGGGCCTGTAAGGAGGGTACACGATGGGAATCAAGCATTATAAGCCCACTTCCCCGGGTATCCGCCAGATGACGCGGTCCACCTTTGAGGAGCTGACCAGCAAGCGGCCCGAGAAGTCCCTGCTGCAGCGCCTCACCAGGAAGGGCGGGCGCAACGTCTATGGGCGCATCACCGTCCGTCATCGCGGTGGTGGCCACAAGCGGATGTACCGGATTATCGACTTCAAGCGCAACGAGTTCGATGGGATCCCCGCCAAGGTGGTCTCCATCGAGTACGACCCGAACCGCACCTGCCGCATCGCGCTGGTGGTCTACGCCAACGGCGCCAAGCGGTATATTCTCCACCCCGTCGGCCTGAACGTCGGCGACACCATCGTCTCCGGCCCCGACGCCGACATCAAGGTGGGCAACGCCCTGCCGCTGGAGAACATCCCGGTTGGCTCCGTCGTGCACAACGTCGAGCTGTATCCCGGCCGCGGCGGGCAGCTGGTCCGCTCCGCCGGCGCCTCCGCCCAGATCATGGCGAAGGAGGGCGGCTACGCCCTGCTCCGTCTGCCGTCGGGCGAGCAGCGCAAGGTGCTCCTCGCCTGCCGGGCCACCATCGGTCAGGTGGGCAACGTCGAGCACGAGAACATCGTCATCGGCAAGGCCGGCCGCCGGCGTCACATGGGCTTCCGCCCGTCTGTGCGCGGCGTCGTGATGAACCCGGTCGACCACCCGCACGGCGGTGGTGAAGGCCGGTCTCCGATCGGCATGCCGAGCCCGGTCACCCCGTGGGGCAAGCCGACGCTGGGCTACAAGACCCGCAAGACCAAGAAGAAGTCTGACCGGCTGATCGTCAGCCGCCGCAAGAAGTAGGGAAGGGGTGTAAGCTGAATGGGTCGTTCGCTCAAAAAGGGTCCGTACATTGACCCTTCTGTTGAGAAGAAGATCCTCGCCATGGAAGCCAAGGGCGAGAAGAAGGTCTTCAAGACGTGGGCCCGTGACTGCACCATCTTCCCGGAGATGGTCGGCCACACGATCGCGGTCCACAACGGCAAGACCCATGTCCCGGTGTACATCACCGAGGAGATGGTTGGCCACAAGCTGGGTGAGTTCGCTCCGACCCGGACCTTCAGGGGTCACGGTGGGGACGAGAGGTCCAGCCGTGTGCGGTAGCATCTAACCCTTGGAAGTCTGAGTGAAGGAGGTAAACGCACGTGGAAGTCAAGGCCAGCGCTCGCTACGTTCGCATTGCCCCGCGTAAGGTGCGTGTGGTGATCGATCTCGTTCGGGGCAAGAGTGTGAACGAGGCGCTCGCGCTTCTCAAGTTCGTTCCGAAGCGGGCCAGCGAGCCCGTTGCCAAGGTCATCGCCAGCGCCGCGGCTAACGCCGAGCACAATTTCAACCTGAACAGGGATAACCTGATCATCTCCCAGGCGTACGTCGATCAGGGTCCCACGCTGAAGCGCTATCGTCCGCGCGCGCGGGGCCAGGCGTTCCCGATCCTGAAGCGCACCTCCCACATCACCGTGATGGTGAAGGAAAAGGAGGCTAAGTAGCAGTGGGTCAGAAAGTACACCCGAAGGGCCTCCGCATTGGCATCGTGAAGGGCTGGGACACCCGCTGGTATGCGGACAAGCGGAACTTCAGCGATCTGCTGGTGGAGGACGTCAAGATCCGGAATTACATCAAGAAGACGCTCTACGCTGCGGGCATTTCCCGCATCGAGATCGAGCGGGCGGCGAACCGTATCCGCATCACCGCGCACACCGCCAAGCCGGGCATGGTGATCGGCCGCCAGGGGCAGGGCATTGCCGAGCTGCAGAACCGGCTCGCCGAGATGACCGGCAAGCAGATCTCCCTGGACGTGAAGGAGATCCGCGTGGCCGAGCTCGATGCGCAGCTGGTGGCGGAGTCCATCGCGCAGCAGCTCGAGAAGCGCATGTCCTTCCGCCGCGCCATGAAGCAGGCGATCCAGCGGGCCATGCGGCTGGGCGCCCAGGGCGTGCGCATCATCATTAGCGGCCGCATCGGCGGTGCGGAGATCGCCCGCACGGAGCGTGCCTGGGAGGGCACCGTGCCCCTGCACACCCTCCGGGCGGACATCGACTACGGCTTCGCGGAGGCCGACACCACCTTCGGCAAGATCGGCGTCAAGGTGTGGATGTACGTCGGCGAGGCCGCGCAGAAGGCCGCAGCCAGCGACCGGCGTGATCGGCGTGAGCGCGGCCGGCGCGGCGGGCGCGGTCGCGGCGGCCAGCGGCTGAGCCGTGAGGAGCGGGCGGCCCTGGAGCGGGCTGCGATCGAGGCCGGCCCGAAGCCTGTCAATCGGGAAGGGGGGCAATAGCCAGTGCTCGCACCGAAGCGCGTGAAGTGGCGCCGCCCCCACAAGGCGGTGGCGAAGCTGCACAAGGGCCGGTCCAAGGCCGGCAATGAGGTTGTGTTCGGCGACTACGGTCTGCAGGCCCTGGAGGCCGCTTTCATCACCGACCGGCAGATCGAGGCCGCCCGTGTCGCCATGACCCGTTTCATCAAGCGCGGCGGTAAGGTTTGGATCAAGATCTTCCCCCACAAGGCGCTGACCCGCAAGCCCGCCGAGGTGCGCATGGGCTCCGGTAAGGGCGCCCCCGAGACGTGGGTCGCCGTCGTCAAGCCGGGCCGCATCCTCTTCGAGCTGGCCGGCGTGTCCGAGGAAGTCGCGCAGGAGGCCATGCGGCTTGCAGCGCACAAGCTGCCCATCAAGTGCAAGTTCGTGAAGCGGGAGAAGGCCGTCACGGCTGCCGCTGCTGAGACGGGTGGTGAAGCCAATGAAGGTTAAGGAAATCCGCGAAATGTCCACCGAGGAGATTCGCGCCAAGGTGGCTGAGCTCAAGGAGGAGCTCTTTAACCTCCGGTTCCAGTTGGCGGTCAACAATCTCGAGAACACCGCCCGCATTCGCGAGGTGCGCAGGGCCATCGCACAGTGCAAGACCATCATCCGCGAGCGCGAGCTCGAGCAGGCCAAGGCCCAGGGGGAGGTTAGGGCATGACCGCAGAGCGCAATCTCCGCAAGACCCGCGTCGGTGTGGTCACCAGCGATAAGATGGACAAGACCGTCGTGGTCGCCGTCGAGACGCTGGTCCAGCACCCGCTGTACAAGAAGCGCATCCGCCGGACCAAGACCTTCAAGGCCCACGACGAGCACAACCAGTGCAAGGTGGGCGACAAGGTCCGGATCATGGAGACCCGGCCGCTCTCCAAGGACAAGCGCTGGCGCGTGGTCGAGATCATCGAGGCCGCCAAGGTTTACTAGCAGAGGGCCGGTTAGCCAGGTCCTCAACTGAGGGGAAACCGGCTAGCTTACGAGAGGAGGTTCGGCCGTGATTCAGGTTCAGACCCGCCTGGGGGTCGCCGACAACACCGGCGCCAAGGAACTCCAGTGCATCAAGGTCCTCGGCGGCTCCTGGCGGCGGTACGCCAACATCGGCGATGTGATCGTCTGCTCGGTGAAAGAGGCCAGCCCGGGCGGCGTGGTGAAGAAGGGCGACATCGTGCGGGCCGTCGTGGTGCGCACCCGCAAGGGGCTGCGCCGCGAGGACGGTTCCTATATTCGCTTCGACGAAAACGCTGCCGTAATCCTGAAGGACGACAAGGAGCCCCGGGGCACCCGCATCTTCGGCCCGGTGGCGCGCGAGCTGCGCGACCGGGAGTTCATGAAGATCATCTCCCTGGCTCCTGAGGTCCTGTAGCCGGGAGGGGGTAGCAAGATGCATAACGGCAAGGTACACGTGAGGAAAGATGAAGTCGTCGTCGTCATCAGCGGTAAGGACAAGGGCAAGCAGGGAAAGGTCCTGCGGGTGTTCCCCAAGACGAACCGCGTGGTGGTCGAGGGCGTGAACATGGTCAAGAAGCACACCAAGCCTTCTGCCAAGAATCCGCAGGGCGGCATCATCGAGGTGGAGGCGCCGATTCACGCCTCGAACGTGATGTCGCTGGCGAAGATCGAAGCGAAGAAGGCGAAGAAACAGGGCTAGCCCGGCGGCGGCTCTAGAAAGGAGGCTTGTGGCACTTGGCCAACCTGAAGACGAAGTACCAGGAGGAAGTCGCTCCTGCGCTTCAAAAGCAGTTCAACTACAAGAACGTCATGATGGTCCCCCGGCTGGAGAAGATTGTCGTCAACGTCGGCCTTGGCGAGGCCGTGCAGAACGCCAAGGCGCTGGACGCCGCCGTCGCCGACATTGCCGCAATCACCGGCCAGCGGCCGATCATCACGCGGGCGAAGAAGTCCATCGCATCCTTCAAGATTCGAACGGGAATGCCCATTGGCTGCAAGGTGACCCTGCGGGGCGAGCGCATGTGGGACTTCCTGGAGAAGCTGATCTACGTTGCGCTGCCCCGTGTGCGCGACTTCCGCGGCGTCTCGTCCAAGTCCTTTGACGGCCGCGGGAACTACGCTCTCGGTCTGAAGGAGCAGCTCCTGTTTCCGGAGATCGACTATGACAAGATTGACAAGATTCGCGGCATGGACGTGATCATCGTCACAACGGCGAAGACCGACGAAGAGGCAAAGGCCTTGCTGAAAGGTCTGGGCATGCCCTTCGCTGAGCGCTAAGGAGGGACGAGAGTGGCAAAGACTTCCCTGAGGGTCAAGGCGGCGCGTCCGCAGAAGTTCAAGGTGCGGACCTACAACCGCTGCAAGCTTTGCGGCCGTCCCCGGGCGTACATGCGGAAGTTCGGCATCTGCCGGCACTGCTTCCGCAGGCTGGCGCACGAGGGCCAGATCCCCGGCGTTCGCAAGGCGAGCTGGTAAGCGGAGAATCGGGAAGGGGAGTTGGGCACCGGTAGCGCCGAGGGCCGCGCCCGGAGGCCCGGTGGGTTCAGCCGGCGAGTGAAATACCTCCGCGCCGGCGGTGTGAGGGGAATCCCCTCGCAGATCCGACTCCAACCGCCCGATTGTGAAAGGAGGAAAAGTGAGCATGGTCGTCTCCGATCCGATTGCTGACCTTCTGACCCGCATCCGGAACGCCAACACGGCCTACCACGACCGTGTCGATGTTCCCGGATCGAAGATGAAGAAGGCCATCGTACAGATCTTGAAGGATGAAGGCTTTATCCGTGACTTCGAGTGGATCGACAACGGTCACCAGGGCGTGATCCGGATCTACCTGAAGTACGGTCCCAATAAGACGAAGGTCATTTCGGGTCTGCGGCGGATTTCCCGGCCCGGCCTCCGGGTGTACGCCAAGCGCGATCAGATTCCCCGGGTGCTCGGCGGTCTGGGGATCGCCATCCTGTCCACCTCGAAGGGCGTCATGACCGACAAGCAGGCCCGCCAGGAGGGCCTCGGCGGCGAGGTTCTCTGCTACGTCTGGTAAGGAAGGAGGTGCTGCCGTGTCTCGCATTGGCAAGGCTCCCATCGAGATTCCCGCGGGGGTGGAGGTCACCGTGGAGGGCAACCTGGTGCGCGTCAAGGGGCCCAAGGGTGAGCTCTCCCGTGAGATCAACCCTGCAATGAGCATCACGATTGAGAACGGCGCCCTCCGTGTGTCCCGTCCTTCAGATGAGCGGGAGCACAAGGCGCTGCATGGCCTGACCCGCACCCTGATCGCCAACATGGTCGAGGGTGTGACGAATGGCTATACCCGGGCGCTGGAGCTGGTGGGCACCGGCTACCGCGCCGCGAAGACCGGGAACAAGCTGACGCTGTCGGTCGGCTATTCGCACCCGGTGGTGTTCGATCCGCCTGCTGGCATCGAGTTTCAGGTTCCGGCTCCCAACCAGGTCGTCGTGAGCGGCATCGACAAGGAGCTGGTCGGCCAGGTGGCGGCGGACATTCGGGCTGTACGGCCGCCCGAGCCGTATCTGGGCAAGGGCATCAAGTACGCCGGTGAGCATATCAGGCGCAAGGAAGGCAAGGCCGGCAAGTAAGGGGGTGACCGAGGATGATCAAGAAGCAGGATCGCAACAAGGCGCGGCGGAAGCGCCAGCTGCGTGTGCGGAAGACCGTCCACGGCACGCCCGAGCGGCCGCGGCTTAACGTCTTCCGTTCCAACCATAACATCTACGCTCAGGTCATAGACGACACGGTCGGCAGGACCCTGGTTTCTGCCTCCACCCTCGACCCCGAGGTGAAGGGCCGGCTCGAGGGCAGCGGTGGCAACAAGGCCGCCGCCGCGATCGTAGGCGAAGTCGTCGCGAAGCGGGCGCTGGCTGCCGGCGTGACGAAGGTGGTCTTCGACCGGGCCGGGTACCTGTACCACGGCCGGGTTGCCGCCCTCGCCGAGGCCGCCCGTGAAGCCGGCCTGGAGTTCTAAGTCGAGGGAGGGAAACACGATCGTGGCTCGCAACGAGAGCAATCAGGGCGAACTGAAAGAGAAGATGGTGGATCTGCGGCGCGTGGCCAAGACCGTCAAGGGCGGTCGGCGCATGAGCTTCTCCGCCGTGGTGGTCGTCGGCGACGGCAACGGCCGCGTGGGCGCAGGTCTGGGCAAGGCGGCCGAGATCCCCGAGGCTGTGCGCAAGGGGACTGAGGACGCCAAGAAGCGGATGATTACGGTTCCGCTGACCGGGACCACCATTCCCCATGAGGTCATCGGCCGGTTTGGCGCCGGGAAGGTGCTCTTGAAGCCGGCCTCCGAAGGTACGGGCGTTATCGCCGGCGGCGCAGTTCGTGCCGTGCTGGAGGCAGCCGGTGTGCGTGACATCCTCACCAAGAGCCTGGGCTCCAACAATGCGGCCAACCAGGTGCTCGCCACGATTGAGGGGCTGCGCCAGCTGAAGAGCGCGGAGGAAGTCGCCAAGCTGCGCGGCAAGCCCGTCGAGCAGATCCTCGGTTAGAGGAGGGATGAGACGTGGCTGGCACGCTGAAGATCACCCTGAAGAAGGGTCTGGCCGGGCGGAACAAGCGGGTGGTGGCCACCTGCAAGTCCCTGGGCCTGACCAAGCTGAACGCGACTGTGGAGCGGCCCGACAACCCCGCCGTGCGCGGCATGATTGCCCGCATCGCGCACCTGGTTGAGGTGCAGGAGGGGTAGGGTCGCCTGAGGAACTCTCCCGGGTTGGCGCCGGTCCCTGCCGGCGCCCCCGCAACAGCCCAGACGAATTGAGGTGACACACGCATGAAACTGCATGAGCTGGCTCCCAACCCCGGCGCCCGGCAGGAGCGCAAGCGTCTGGGCCGCGGCATCGGTTCCGGGCACGGGAAGACGTCCGGCAGGGGTCACAAGGGCCAGAAGTCCCGGTCCGGCGGCGGCGTGCGCCCCGGCTTCGAGGGCGGCCAGATGCCCCTCCTGCGTCGCCTGCCCAAGCGGGGGTTCTCCAACGCCCCGTTCAAGGTGACGTACGAGGTCGTCAACGTGGCCGACCTGGAGCGGTTTGACGCCGGCACCGTCGTGACCCCCGAGCTGCTGGAGGAGACGCGGGTCTGCAAGAATGCCGTGAAGGGCGTCAAGATCCTGGGCACGGGCGAGCTCACCAAGGCGCTGACCGTTCGGGCGCACAAGGTGAGCGCGTCGGCCCGGCAGAAGATCGAGGCCGCGGGCGGAAAGGTTGAGGTTATCGGAGAAGCCACCGAAGAGGTGAAGTAACAGCCATGGCAATGCTGGAGACGCTGCGCAATTCGATGCGCGTGCCCGGGCTGAGGAAAAGACTGCTCTTCACCATCGGGATGCTGGTGGTCATCCGAATCTGCGCGCATATTCCCGTCCCTGGGGTCGACCTGGAGACGCTGTCCGCCCTTTTCGGCGCGGGTCTCTTCCAGTTCTTTGACATCTTCGCCGGCGGCGCTTTCGCCAAGTTCGCCATCGTCGCGATGGGCGTCACGCCGTACATCAACTCGTCCATCATCATGCAGCTCTTGACAGTCGTGATTCCGCGGCTGGAGGAGCTGCAGAAGGAGGGCGAGGAGGGCCGGAAGAAGATCCAGCAGTACGTGCGCTACGGGGCGGTGGTGCTGGGCCTCGTTCAGGCCTTCGGCATCGGGATGGCCCTGCGGAACGCGGGCGCCTTCTACAACAACAGCTGGACGACCCTCTTCGTGATCATGGTCAGCCTGACCGCCGGCACCGCGCTGGTGATGTGGATCGGCGAGGAGATCACCGAGAAGGGCATCGGCAACGGCATCTCGCTGATCATCTTCGCGAACATCGTCTCGCGGCTGCCCTACTCCATCAGCGGTGAGATCCAGCTGCTCCGGCTCGGCCAGCACAACATCTTCCAGCCTCTGCTGGTGGCTGTGATCGCCCTCATCATGGTGGTCTTCGTGGTCATCATCAACGAAGGCGTACGGAAGATTCCGGTGGAGTATGCCAAGCGCGTGGTCGGCAGGCGGGTGTACGGCGGGCAGCGCACGCACCTGCCCATCCGCATCAACCAGGCGGGCGTGATTCCCTTGATCTTCGCCTCGTCGCTGATGTACTTCCCCAGCACGATCGCCGGGTTCTTCCCGAACTCGACCTTCGGCCGCTGGGTGGCGCAGCACTACGACATGAGTTCGTGGTGGTTCATGCTGATCAACGCGCTCCTGATCATCTTCTTCACCTACTTCTACACGGCCATTACCTTCAACCCTGAGAACGTCGCTGACAACCTCAAGAAGAACGGCGGGTTCATTCCGGGCTACCGCCCGGGCCGACCCACGGCCGAGTACCTGGAGCGGGTTTCCAGCCGGCTCACGCTGGTGGGCGGCCTGTTCCTGGCGACGGTGACCATCCTGCCGATCACCTTGATGGGCCTCGCCGGCGTTCAGAATGCGTACATCGGCGGCTCCTCGCTGCTCATCGTGGTCAGCGTTGCGCTGGAGACGACGAAGCAGATCGAGGCGCAGCTCGTGATGCGGCATTACCAGGGATTCATGCGAAGCTAGGTGATACGCTGGGTGCGCAGAGGACCGGGCCGTCCCCCGCCGCGGGGACGTCGCCGGTCCTCGCGGATCAGCCGCCTGCGCCCCGCGTCCGTGAAAGTGAGGTAAGGGGATGCACATTATTCTGATGGGACCGCCGGGAGCGGGCAAGGGCACCCAGGCCGTGCTGCTGGCGGAGCAGGAAGGCATTCCACACATCTCCACCGGCGACATCTTCCGGGCGAACATGAGCCAGGGGACCCCCCTCGGCAAGCTGGCCAAGGAGTATGTGGATGCTGGCAAGTATGTGCCGGATGACGTGACCAACGGCATGGTCCGGGACCGGCTCGCGCAGCCCGACTGTAAGAAGGGGTTCATCCTCGACGGGTATCCGCGTACCCCCGAGCAGGCCAGGGCGCTGGACGGCATGCTGGCGGAGCTGGGCCTCTCGCTTGACGCCGTCATCAACATCGACGTGCCGGACGAGCTGCTGGTCGAGCGTGCGGTGGGTCGACGGGTGTGCCGCTCCTGCGGCGCCACCTACCACGTGCGGTTCAACCCGCCCCGGGAGGCCGGTCGCTGCGACAAGTGCGGCGGCGAGCTGTACCAGCGCAGCGACGATCAGGCCGAGAAGGTTGCGGTGCGCCTGAACCTGTACCACTCCCAGACGGCGCCGCTGCTCCAGTTCTACCAGGAGCGGGGGCTGGTGCGCACCGTGCAGGGAGACCAGCCCATGGAGCAGGTCACGGCTGCCATCAAGGAGGCCGTCAGGGCTTCGCGATGAGCCTGTGCCGGGTGGCGCCGCGGCGGGCTGCAACGCAGGCCGCGCTTGAAAACGCGGCGCTGCGGTGCTATCCTGGCAATCGGCTGGGAGCGCATGGACCGGCGAAGCTTACCAACATCCGAGGAATAATCACCCGGTTCTGTGCTATAATAATGGTATTGGCCTTTCACCGTGTAAGCCCCACTTGCGAGAGTGATGACGGAGGTGCACGAACGTGGATCAACCGGGTCTAAGGCCCGGCGCTATCGTGCGATCTCTGGCCGGACGCGACCTGGGAACGTGTTACGTCGTGGTGCGGGTGCTGGATGAGCGGTTCGTGGCCGTGGCCAACGGCCAGCGCCGCCCGGTATCCCGTCCCAAAGTGAAGAATCGGCGGCACCTAGAGGTACTCGGCTGGGCGGATGCCTCTCTGGCTCTCCGACTGGAACGAGGCGCCAAGGTCACCGACGAGCAGATTGCCAAAGCCCTGGAGACCATTCCTGCGAGAGTCTGCGAGGGGGTTTAGAACCGGCGTATGTCCAAGGACGACGTCATTGAGGTTGAGGGCACCGTCGTCGAGAATCTGCCCAACGCCATGTTCCGCGTGGAGCTGCCCAATGGGCATCGGGTACTGGCACATGTGTCGGGAAAGATTAGGATGCACTTTATCCGGATACTCCCTGGAGACCGCGTCACGGTTGAACTATCGCCTTACGACCTGACTCGTGGTAGAATCGTATACCGGTACAAATAGTCGGCTGTTCGCAGCCGTTCACCCTTTACACCAATCCTGCATTGGTCTGCATCCCTGCGCTTGACCTGGACCGTTTCGGGCCAAACGAGCGCGCGAAGAGAGGAGGGGCTGCTCGTGAAGGTTCGCCCATCGGTGAAGCCGATCTGCGAGAAGTGCAAGGTCATCAAGCGGCACGGTCACGTGATGGTGATCTGCGAGAATCCCAAGCATAAGCAGAAGCAGGGATAGTCCCACTGACACGCCCGGCGCGGTGGACAGCTGCCGGAAGCCGGGAACCAGACAAGTCTTGCTCACTTTTGGCTGGCGCGCCCCCTGCGGCCGCAGGGGGAGCACCGGCGTTTACGCATGGGCTCGAGGTTCGGACACTGCCGGGAGGCGTGCAAAACCCGAACTGGAACCCGGCGGCTTCCCCTCAGGGAGCGGCTGGTGGCCGAGGTCCCTCTTCCCTCGCCACATTTCCTGCGGAGTTGTCCGTTTGGGACGGGTCGTGCAATTTCGTCCAACACCTTGGTCTTTCGAATGAGGAGGGTATTTCAGCAGCATGGCGCGTATTGCAGGTGTCGACCTGCCTCGTGACAAGCGCATTGAGGCCGCCCTGCCGTATATCTACGGCATCGGCTGGTCGCTTTCTCGTGAGATCCTGCAGAAGACCGGCATTGATCCGGACACTCGCGTGCGCGACCTGACCGAGGAGCAGGTGGCCAAGCTTCGCGAGGTCATTGACCATGAGTATCGGGTCGAGGGCGACCTTCAGCGCGAGGTTCAGCTCAACATCAAGCGGCTGATCGAGATCGGCTCCTACCGGGGTCTGCGCCACCGGCGCGGTCTGCCTGTGCGCGGGCAGCGCACCAAGACGAACGCCCGCACCCGGAAGGGCCCGCGGCGCACGGTTGCCGGCAAGAAGAAGGCAAGGTAAGGAGGGACACGTCTGAATGGCGAAGCGCACTGCCCGCGTGAAGCGGAGGGAGCGGAAGAACGTAGATAAGGGCGTGGCCCACATCCGTTCTACCTTTAACAACACGATTGTCACCATCACCGACGTGCATGGCAACGCGCTGGCCTGGGCGACTTCCGGCGCCATGGGCTTCAAGGGGTCCCGGAAGTCCACCCCGTTCGCCGCGCAGATGGCGGCCGAGAAGGCGGCCAAGGATGCCATGGAGCACGGCGTGCGTGAGGTCGAAGTGATGGTTAAGGGGCCGGGTTCCGGCCGCGAGGCGGCCATCCGCCAGCTGCAGGCCGCCGGCCTGGAGGTCACGACGATCAAGGACGTGACCCCGATTCCCCACAATGGCTGCCGTCCGCCGAAGCGGCGCCGCGTGTAGGACGAGGAGGGGAGAACTAACCAATGGCGCGATACACTGGTGCCGTCTGCCGGCTTTGCCGGCGTGAGGGCGTTAAGCTCTACCTGAAAGGCGAGAAGTGCTACACCGACAAGTGCCCGGTCGTGAAGCGGCCCGCGCCGCCCGGGCAGCACGGCGTCTCGCGGCGCAAGCCGTCCGAGTACGCTCTGCAGCTGCGTGAGAAGCAGAAGGCCCGCCGGTTCTACGGCGTGATGGAGAAGCAGTTCGAGCGCTACTTCGACATGGCGGTGCGCAAGAAGGGCGTCACCGGCGAAGTGCTCCTGCAGACCCTGGAGCGCCGTCTGGACAACATCGTCTACCGGATGGGCTTTGGGGCCAGCCGTGCGGAAGCCCGCCAGATCGTGAAGCATTCGCACATCGAGGTCAACGGCCGCAAGGTCAATATCCCCTCTTACCTGGTGCGTGAGGGCGATGTCATCGCCGTGCGCGAGGGCTCCCGCGACCACAAGCGGATCAAGGAGCTCGCCGCCGCGGCCGCCACCCGCACGGTGCCAGCCTGGCTGTCGGTCGATCACGAGGCCATGCGGGGCACCGTGGTCCGGCTGCCCAATCGCGAGGAGATCGACACGCCGGTGCAGGAGCAGCTCATTGTCGAGTACTACTCCCGGT
This sequence comes from Symbiobacterium turbinis, assembly GCF_055383075.1. NCBI lineage: Bacteria > Bacillati > Bacillota > Clostridia > Eubacteriales > Symbiobacteriaceae > Symbiobacterium > Symbiobacterium turbinis. The sequence continues at coordinate 2,601,062 of NZ_AP042433.1, read as the reverse complement.
AACGGTCGCGCCGGCTGTGGCGTAGGCCGCAGATGGTGGGCAGAGCTGGGTTCTTGGGCGGTGGCGTAGGGCGCTCACACGAGTGAGACAGGGAATTGGGGGTATCTACCAGATGATCGGAATGGAAAAGCCCAAGATTGAGACCGTGGTGCTGGCCGAGGACAACAGCTACGGCAAGTTCGTGGTGGAACCTCTGGAGCGCGGCTACGGCATCACCCTTGGCAATTCGCTGCGGCGGATTCTGCTCTCTTCGCTGCCGGGCGCCGCAGTTACATCTGTGAAGATCGACGGCGTGCTGCATGAGTTTTCCACGCTCCCCGGTGTGGTCGAGGATGTGACCGACATCATCCTCAACCTCAAGCAGCTTTCGCTGAAGGTGCACAGCGACGAACCCAAGGTCCTGCGCCTCCAGGCGGAAGGTGAAGGCGTCGTCACCGCGGGGGATATTCATACGGACGCCGATGTGGAGATCCTCAACCCGGACCTGCACATCGCCACCCTTGACAAGGGCGGCCGGCTCATCGCCGAAATCACCGTGGGCAAGGGGCGGGGCTACGTGCCGGCCGACCAGAACAAGACCCCGGACATGCCGATCGGCGTGATCCCCGTGGACTCGATCTTCTCTCCGATCCGCCGGGTGAACTACACCATCGAGCACACCCGCGTCGGCAACAAGACGAACTTCGACAAGCTGACCCTGGAGGTCTGGACCAACGGGGCCGTGCGGCCTGACGAGGCCTGCTCCTGGGCGGCGAAGATCCTCAAGGAGCACCTGGAGCTCTTCATCGGGCTGACCGAGGACGCCGACGAGATCGAGGTCATGCAGGAGAAGGAAGACGACGAGCGCAACAAGCTGATGGAGATGACCATCGAAGAGCTCGATCTGTCGGTGCGGTCTTACAACTGCCTGAAGCGGGCGGGTATCAACACCATCGCGGAGTTGACCGCGAAGACCGACGAAGAGATGATGAAGGTCCGCAACCTGGGCAAGAAGTCGTTGGAAGAGGTCAAGACCAAGCTGGCGGCCTTCGGCCTTTCGCTGCGGCAACCTGACGACTAGCCCCGAGGCGCTTTTGATCTGGACAGGATAGGGGTGAATGAGGGAAATGGCCAAATATCAGAAGCTCGGCCGGGACAGCTCCGCCCGAAAGGCCTTGTTCCGGGCCGTGGTGACGGCCCTGTTCGAGAAGGAGCGCATCGAGACGACCGAGGGCAAGGCGAAGGCGGTTCAGCCCATCGCCGAGGAGATGATCACCCTGGCCAAGCGTGGCGATCTGCACGCCCGTCGGCAGGCCCTCGCCTACATCTACGACGAGTCGGTCGTGACCAAGCTGTTCAACCAGATTGCACCCCGGTACGCCGATCGCAACGGCGGCTACACCCGGGTGATCAGGACCGGCGTTCGGAAGGGCGATGCGGCCCCCATGGCGATTCTCGAACTGGTCTAAACCAACTGGTGCGAAACGCCCGGGCGCGAGAGCGCTCGGGCGTTTCAGCGAAGCGGGAGGGGCGATGCGCCGTGGCCAACCCTTACATCGTCATCGAGGGGGTCTCCTACGCCTACGGCCGTGAGGAGGCCGCCGAGGCCCCGCCGGTCAGGCTGGCCCTCGACGGTGTCGACGCCGAGGTTCGCCGGGGCGAGTTCCTGGCCATTCTCGGCATGAACGGTTCGGGCAAGTCCACCCTGGCGAGGCATCTGAATGCCCTCTTGCTTCCGCGCTCGGGCCGGGTGCTGGTGGACGGCCTGGACACCCGGGAGGAACAGAACCTCTGGCAGATTCGCGACCGGGTGGGCATGGTATTCCAGAACCCCGACAACCAGATCGTCGCGGCGGTGGTGGAGGAGGACGTCGCTTTCGGCCCCGAGAACCAGGGGCTGCCCCCGGCCGAGATCCGCGCCCGCGTGGCGCAGGCCCTGGAGGCCGTCGGCATGACCGCCCACCGGGAGCGGTCGCCGCACCTGCTTTCGGGCGGCCAGAAGCAGCGGGTGGCCATTGCCGGCGCCCTGGCCCTGCGGCCCGCCTGCCTCGTGCTGGACGAGCCCACGGCGATGCTCGACCCGTCGGGGCGGGCGGAGGTGCTGGCGGTGGTGCGCCGCCTCAACCGTGAACTGGACATGGCCGTGGTCTGGATCACCCACTTCATGGAGGAGGCGGCCGTTGCCGACCGGGTGATGGTGATGGCCGACGGCAAGGTACAGATGGTCGGCACCCCGCGCGAGGTCTTCAGCCAGGCCGACCGGCTGCGGGCCCTGCGGCTGGACGTGCCCCCGGCCGTGCTGGCCGCCGAGCGGCTGCGCGCGGAGGGGGTGCCGGTTCCGGAAACGATACTTACGCTGGATGAGCTGGTGGAGGCGCTATGCCAATTGTATTCGAGGCCGTAAGCCACATCTATCAGCCTGGGACCCCGTTTGAATGGAAGGCGCTGGAAGACGTCTCGCTCACCATTCCCGACGGCGAGTTCTGGGGCATCATTGGCCCCACGGGATCGGGGAAGTCGACCCTGATCCAGCACATGAACGGCCTGCTGCGGCCCACTTCGGGCCGGGTCCTGGTCGACGGTCTCGACCTGTCGGACCGGAAGACGGACCTGCGCAAGGTGCGGCAGCGGGTGGGCCTGGTCTTTCAGTACCCGGAACACCAGTTGTTCGGTGAGACGATCTTCGAGGACGTCGCCTTCGGGCCGCGCAACATGCAGCTCGATGCCGAAGAGGTGGAGCGGCGGGTGATGACGGCCCTGGAGCGGGTCGGGCTTCCCAAGGAGATGAAGGACCGGTCGCCCTTCGGCCTCTCGGGAGGCCAGGCCCGCCGTGTGGCCCTGGCCGGCGTGCTGGCCATGGAGCCCCGGGTGCTGATCCTGGACGAGCCCACGGCTGGCCTCGACCCCCAGGGGCGCAGGGAGATCCTGAACCTGGTGGGCCGGTTCCCGGAGATGGGCATGACGGTCGTGCTGGTGTCCCACTCGATGGACGACGTGGCCGAGTACGCGGACAAGGTGCTGGTGATGCACCGGGGGCGGGTCCACATGCTGGGCACGCCGCGGGAGCTCTTCGCCCGGCGGGCCGAGCTTGAGGCCATCGGCCTCGGCGTGCCCGCGGCCGTCGTGCTGGCCGACAAGCTCCGTGAGCGGGGCTGGCCCCTGCCGCCCGACGTGGTGACGATGGACGAGGCCGTGGCCGCCATCAAGGCCGTTCTGGTGGGCAGGAAGGAGGCGCAGGGCCTGTGAGCTTCCAGGTGACCATCGGGCAATACTACCCGGGAAACTCGCTCCTGCACAGGCTTGATCCGCGGGTGAAGATCACCGGGGTGTTCCTCCTGTCGGTGGCCATCTTCCTGCCCCGGGCCTGGCCGGGCTACCTCGCGACTGTCCTGTTCACCCTGGCGATGGTGGCGCTGGGGCAGGTGCCCCTGAAACAGATTTTCCGGGGCCTGAGGCCCATTCTCATCTTCCTGGTGATCACCGCGCTCTTCAACCTGTTTCTGACGCCGGGGGAGGAGCTGTTCCGCATCGGCCCCCTGGTCGCCACGCGGGAAGGGCTGAGGCTCGTGGGCGTGACCTCCACCCGGCTGATCCTGCTGGTGACCATCGCGTCGATTCTCACCCTGACCACGTCGCCGATCCGGCTGACCGACGGGCTGGAGATGATGCTGCGGCCGCTGAGGCCCATCGGCGTTCCCGCCCACGAACTGGCACTCATGATGACCATTGCGCTGCGCTTCATCCCCACCCTGGCGGAGGAGGCCGACCGGATCATGCGGGCGCAGCAGGCGCGCGGCGCCAGCTTCGCCACGGGTTCCGTCGTCTCGCGGGTGCGGAGTCTCGTGCCCGTGCTGGTGCCCCTGTTCGTGGCCGCCTTCCGGCGGGCCGACGAGCTGGCCACCGCCATGGAGGCCCGGGGCTACCGGGGCGGCGAGGGGAGGACCCGCATGCGGGAGCTGACCTTCGCCGCGCGCGACGGCGTGGCCCTCGCGGTGCTGGTCGGCTTCGTGGCGCTGATTCTCGGGATGCGGGTTACCGGCGTCGGGTAACGTCCCACAGGGGAGGTGCGCGATGCGGTCGATAAAGCTCATCCTCGCATACGACGGCACGGCCTACGCCGGCTTTCAGCGGCAGCCCAACGGCATCACCGTTCAGCAGCGGCTGGAGGAGGCCCTGAGAAGCGTCACCGGCGAGCCGGAGCTGCGCATCGGCGCGGCGGCCGGCCGCACCGACGCCGGTGTCCACGCCCGGGGCCAGGTGGTGCACCTGCACACCCGCGCGGCGATTCCCATCGAGCGCTGGCCTGCGGCCGTCAACAGCCACCTCCCTGACGACATCGCTGTGGTCGCGGCGGAGGCGGTGCCCCCCGAGTTCCACGCCCGGTACTGGGCCCGGGAGAAGCGGTACCGGTACACGTTCTGCATCTCCCCGCACCGGCTCCCCCTGGCCCGCCTGTACAGCTACCACTGGCCGCGGCCTGTGAACGTGGCCGCAATGCGTGAAGCGGCGGCGCTGCTGGTGGGCCGGCATGACTTCGCCGCGTTCCGGGCGACCGGCGGGTCGGCCCGCACGTCGGTGCGGACCATCACCCGGCTGACCCTGACAGAGGAGCCGCCCTTCCTCCACATGGACATCGCGGCGGACGGCTTCCTCTACAACATGGTGCGGATCATCGCCGGCACACTGCTGGAGGTGGGCGCCGGCCGGCGCACCATCGCCAGGGTGGAACAGGCGCTGCGGACCGGCGACCGGCGGGATGCCGGGAGGACCCTGCCGCCCCACGGGCTCTGCCTGGAAGAGGTGGTGTACGGCGACGGCCCCGTCCGCCCGCCGTGGGCCCGCGAGACCGCGCCGGACGCGGATTTGGAGCCTTGACAGTGGTTCAGCCGCCAATGTATACTAAGGAGCGTTGACCTCGCCACATCCGAAAGGAAAGAAGAGGTTGAAACCAGGAGCGACCTGGACCTCACGCCTTTTCCCCGAGTAGGGCGTGTACGCCAGGCGCCGACCGATTCCATAGATTCACCCTCAATGACCCATTCCGTAGGAGGGAACCCCGTGAGAACGACGTTCATGGCCAATCCGCAGAATGTTGAGCGGAAGTGGTACGTGGTCGACGCTGAGGGCAAGACTCTCGGGCGGTTGGCCAGCCAGGTGGCCGCCATTCTGCGCGGCAAGCATAAGCCCACTTTCACCCCGCACGTGGACTGCGGCGATTATGTCATTATCGTGAATGCTGAGAAGATCAAGGTCACCGGCAAGAAGTACACAGACAAGATCTACTACCGCCATTCCGGCTACCCGGGCGGTCAGAAGGCCATCTCCTTCGAGCAGATGATCGCGAAGCGGCCGGTGCGCGTTCTCGAGCTCGCCATCAAAGGCATGCTTCCCCACAACCGGCTGGGCCGGCAGATGTACCGCAAGCTGAAGGTCTACGCGGGGCCGGAGCACCCGCATGCGGCACAGAAGCCCGAGCCGCTCGAGATCTAATCGAAAGGAGGCGTGTTGATCGATGTCGACCGTGACGCAGTACTGGGGTACCGGCCGCCGCAAGAAGGCCGTTGCCCGGGCCCGTCTGGTGCCCGGCACCGGCAACTTCGTGGTGAACGGCCGCTCCCTTTCTGAATACTTCGGTCTCCAGACCCTGCAGATGCTGGTGGAGAGCCCCTTCACCGTGACCGGCACGACCGGCAAGTTCGACGTGTACCTGAACGTGGTCGGCGGCGGAATCTCCGGCCAGGCCGGCGCCTGCCGGCACGCCATCTCCCGGGCCCTGCTGAAGGCGGACCCTGAGTTCCGCCCGGCCCTGAAGCAGGCCGGCTTCCTGACCCGCGACCCGCGGATGAAGGAACGCAAGAAGTACGGCCTGAAGAAGGCCCGCAAGGCTCCGCAGTTCTCCAAGCGCTAATAGCGGACAGGCCCGTGGCGAGCGTCGCCACGGGCTGTTTTTCTGCTTCCCCGGACCAGCATGTCAGACAAGCCGGCGCATACCCTTCCTCCGTAGGGGGGGAGGAACGTGCGCAGGTTTCCGCTGGCTCAGGTCGTGCTGATCGGCCTGGCCGCTGTCGTCGTGCTGGCAGCGCTGTGGCCGCTTTGGGCGGGGGAGCGAACCGCCAGGCCCGGGGGTGAGCCTGAGGCCCCCGAGACGCCGCCAGGCCCGCTGGCGGGCATGGTGATCGTGGTTGACCCGGGCCACGGCGGGTGGGATCCGGGGGCGGTGGTGGGCGGCGTGAAGGAGAAGGACCTCACCCTGCAGGTGAGCCAGGAACTGAAGGCACTGTTGGAGGAGCGGGGCGCGCGGGTGATTCTGACCCGCACGGATGACACCCACTTCTCGCGCACGGTCCGGGAGGACCTGCGGCAGCGGGTGGCTCTGGTGGCGGAGCACGGGGCCGACCTGTTCGTGTCGGTGCACGCGAACCAGGACCGCTGCAACTGCTGGGGGGCGCAGACCTTCTACCAGAAGGGCGGCTCGCCGGCGGGGAAGACCCTCGCCATCTCCATCCAGAACCGGCTGCGGGAGCGGACGGACACCACCCGCTACGCGCTGCCGGGCGACTACTACGTGCTCCGCACCACCGAGGTGCCCGCGGCCATCGTGGAGATGGGTTTCCTCTCCAACGGCGCAGAGCGGGAGAAGCTGCAGCAGCCGGAGTATCAGCGGACGCTCGCCCTGGCGATCGCCGAGGGCATCGAGGCCTATCGCGAGCACATCGCCCGCCAGCCCGACGTCGCACCAGAAAACCCGGCGGACCCGAGCCCTTCCCGCCCCGGGTCCTAAAGATTCATGGCTGGGCGGAGGAATCGCCGGTCGGCGCCTCGAAACCCCTGTAGGAACCGTAGCAGCCAGGGGAGGCGCCGACGTTGCACCGGAATCTCAACTATGGTTGGATCGATGTCATCACCTCGGGCACCATGTATGCCGGCAAGACGACGGAACTCATCCGGCGGGTGCGGACCTACATCCTGGCCAAGCGGACCGCCGTCGTCTTTCAGCCGCGCATGGCCAGGCGGTTCACCGACGACGAGGTGATCGTGACGCACGACGGGCTGCGGTTTGAGGCGATTCACACCGACAGCCCGCTGGAGATCCTCTGGTATGCCGAGATGCACAAACCGGACGTGATCGCCATCGACGAGGCGCAGTTTTACGACCAGTCGCTGGTGGACATCGTGCAGGAGCTGGCCAACCGCGGCCACTACGTCATCGTGGCCGGGCTCTCGCAGACGTCCGAGGGCAAGCCCTTCGGCTGCATGCCCCAGCTGCTGGCCCTGGCGGACAGCATCACGTCCGTGTACGGCGTCTGCGTGGTCTGCGGCGAGCCGGCCACGAAGCCCTTCTCGCTCACCGTGAAGACCCAGGACGTGGCGGTGGGCGGCGGCGAGCGGTACGAGGCACGCTGCCGCAAGTGCTGGCTCGAGGGCCGCCGGGCGCGGGGCGAGTGCTGAGCGCGCGGCGGGGTTGCCCGCGGGCTCACCCGCGCGGCGGCTTGACGAACTTCAGCCCGTAGCAGTACGGCCCCACATCGCAGCTTTCCAGGAACCGGAAGCCTGCGGCGGTGAACTCGAGGATGACGTCCTGCGGGTCCAGCCGAACGTCCAGGGGCGGCCCCTCCGGGGTCGCCTCCGGCTTCCAGTCCACCAGCAGGCAGATGCCGCCGGGCTGCAGGATGCGCTTGACCTCGCCGATGAACATCGAGGCCGGATCGACCTCGTGGTACACGTCGGCGATCAGTGCGGCGCTGCACGACTCCGTGGGCACCGGCCACTCGTCGGCCTCCTCGGCCAGGACGGGCAGGATGTTGCCGAGCCCGTGCTCTCGCGCCCGCCGGCGCAGGCGCTCCAGCATCTCCTCGCTGATGTCGATGCCGTACACCACCCCTCCCGGGGGCAGCGCCGCCGCCGCCGGCAACGCGAACCGGCCCGTGCCGCAGCCCACGTCGGCCAGGGCGGTACAGCGGGGAAGGTCCAGATGGCGCAGGATCAGGGACGGGTCGAACGGGTGGGCCACCGCGCATCACTCCTTCGCCTGTCTGGAGTTTGGACGAAACCAGCAAGCAGGGAAGCACGGGAGGAGATTCCATGTCGCTTAGCCCAGGTCTCAGGGCAGAGGCCAAGATGGCGGTGACCCCGGATAACTGCGCCCAGGCCGTCGGCAGCGGCGCGGTCGAGGTCTTTGCGACGCCGATGATGATCGCGCTGATGGAGCAGGCGGCAGCCAGGGCGGTCGAGCCGCACCTGGCCGAAGGCGAGACCACCGTGGGCACCCGGGTCGACGTGCAGCACCTGGCTGCCACGCCGCCGGGGATGACGGTGCGGGCCACCGCGGTGCTGGAGCGGGTGGACGGGCGTCGCCTGGTGTTCCGGGTTGAAGCCTTCGACGACCGGGAGCAGATCGGCAGCGGCACCCACGAGCGGTTCATCGTCCGCGCGGCGAAGTTTCTCCAGCGGGCGCGGGAAAAGGAGTTGTCTTGAACGCTTTAACGTGCTAAACTTCCTCCAAACCACTCGGAGGTGTTCCAGTCTTGGCTCAGCCTACCTACCACATTGCCTGTCTCCCCGGTGACGGCATCGGTCCCGAGGTCACCCGGGGAGCAGTGACGGTACTGCAGGCAGCAGCGGCTGCCCACGGATTCCGCCTGGAGTTTTCGGACCACCTGGTGGGCGGAGCCGCGTACGATGCCGTGGGAACTCCCTTTCCCGACGAAACGCGCGACGCCTGCGACCGGGCCGACGCCATCCTCTTCGGCGCCGTGGGCGGCCCCCAGTACGAGGGGCTCCCGTGGGACTTGCGCCCCGAGGCGGGTCTGCTGGCCATTCGCAAGCGCTACGACCTGTATGCGAACCTGCGGCCCATCCTGCTCTACCCGCCGCTGAAGGACGCTTCGCCCCTGAAGAACGACATCATTGGCGGCGGGGTCGACTTCATCATCGTGCGCGAGCTGGTGGGCGGCATCTACTTTGGCGAGCCCCGGGGCATCACGACGCTGCCCGACGGCACCCGCCGGGGCGTGAACACCGAGGTCTACACCGACGCCGAGATCGCCCGCATTGCGCGCATGGGCTTCGAGATCGCCCGGGGGCGGAGGAGGAAGCTCACCTCGGTGGACAAGGCCAACGTGATGGAGGCCGGCCGGCTGTGGCGCACCGTGGTCGACGAGGTTGCCCGGGAGTTCCCCGACGTAGAGGTGGAACATCTCCTGGCGGACAACGCCGCCATGCAGATCCTGCGGCGCCCCGGCGACTTCGACGTGATGCTGGCCTCCAACTTGTTCGGCGACTTCCTCTCTGACGAGGCGGCCATGCTCACCGGCTCCATCGGGCTGCTCCCCTCGGCCTCGCTGGGCGCGGCCCGGAACCGGCACGACCTGCCCAAGGGCTTCTACGAGCCCATCCACGGCTCTGCGCCGGACATCGCCGGCCAGGACCGGGCCAATCCCCTGGCGGCCATCCTGTGCGGCGCCATGCTGCTCCGGTACTCGCTGGGCCAGGAGCAGGCGGCCCTGGCCGTGGAGCGGGCGGTGGCCGAGGTGCTGGAGGAGGGCTTCCGCACCGGCGACATCACGGTGCCCGGCACCGCCGTCCTCGGCACCGCCGCCATGGCGGCGGAGGTCGCCAGGCGGGTGGGATAACGCGCGAGAGGGTCCACCCCTGCGGGTGGACCCCAGTGCTTATTCCTCCCCGTCCTTTTTCTCTTCCTTCTTCCCGGACTGCACCTTCACGTTCACCGGCCCGACCTTCTCCAGGATGCCGGGAATCGCGTCGACGATCTTGTCGATGGCCATGCCCCGGCCCAGCGGCAGGACCGAGACATAACTGCCTTGGCGGCCAGGCGGGCGCCGCCGCCGCCGCCCTGGCCCGAGCCGCCGTGCTTGTCATCGCGGCCCTCGCCGCCGCCGGCGCCGAAGCCGAAGGTCAGGTCCATCACCGGAATCAGGGTCACGTTGCCCACCGTCATCGGCTCGCCGAAGATCGTCCTGGTGTGCAGGTGCTTCTCGAGGGTCTCCAGCAGAGGGGCCATCATCTCCAAAGCCATATCAGACTCCTCCTCCCAGTAGAATTCGTCGCAGGGGCCTGAATCGGATCTTGCTCACGAGATGGTTCCAGATCGCCGGCTGGCGCACCACCTGCCAGGCGATGGCCAGCAGCCGGAAGCCGTAGAGTCGCCCGGTCAGCTCGCCCCGCCCGATCAGACAAGGGCGCTGAAAGTCGGGGGTGAGGTGCAGGGAGCGCCCGAGGCCGGTGCTCCAGCGGACCGCCTCACAGAAGCCTGTCAGCGAGGGATCGGGGAAGCCGTAGGTGGCCTCGGCCGTCAGGCGGACGCCGAGCGAGCGCCAGAGGCGGCCGGGCAGGCGCACCGCCTCGCGGGCGATGGTCAGCACGAGGGCGGGGTCGGCCCGTGGGGATCGGCGCCGCTTTCGTCCGGATTCCCGGCCGTGCTGCCCGCCCTCCGGTTTCCCTGCCTCCGGTCCGCCGGCCTTCCGGCCGGCGCCCTTCCGGCTGCCGCGGAGTGGGAGTCCCATCAGTCGGAGCGCTGACCACTGCATCCCGTCCTCTGTCCAGACCCCGCGGCCCGTCAGGAACAGCAGGCCCCAGCGGAGGCGGAAGCTCACATCCGCCCGGCCGGTCAGCCGGCTCTCCCAGCCGTCGGCCGCCAACTCCGAGTCCGCCCGCAGGCGCACGTCGAAGGGGACGAAGAGCAGGAGGAGGACGACGAGCACGGCCAGCCCCAGGAGCACGAGCAGAATCCGGAGCAGCGCCGCGCCCACTGCTCCCGCGATCGTCAGCAGGTCAACCGCCTCCCTTCCGCCACAGCCACCGGGGCCACTTCCCCGGCCGCCGCAGCCCTTCCCGCAGCCCTTCAGCCCGCCGCAATCCCTCTGCCCCGATGTGGCCCAGGCTGCTGACCGCCCTGGCGGGTCTGGTGAAGGCCGGGTTGGCCCTCAGCCACAGCGTGGCGAAATCCCAGGTCGTCGCCGGCGGCGCCTCGGGCTCCTCTCCGCGCCGGTGCTCGGCCAGCAGCAGGTCAGCAAGGGCCTCCGGCTCCTGCGGGGGCTCGGGCGCGAGGCCCGCCGCGCGGCCCAGGTCCCAGTACAGGCTCTTGTAGAAGCCCGCCTGGCGCCGGCAGGCCCGGCACTCCTGCAGGTGCGCCTCGACCAGGGCCGCCTCGGCCGGGTGCAGGACGCCGTCGACATAGAGCTGGATCAGTTCCTCATCGCAGCGCATCAGCGCCATCCGTCTCCCCCCTCGCTGCCCAGCCGGGCCCGCAGCGCCCGCCGGGCCCGGAACAGGTACGTCTTCACGGTGCCCACAGGCAGCTCCAGCAGCCGGGCGATCTCGTCGTAGGTGAGGTCCTCCTGGTGCCTCAGGGTGAGGACCATGCGCCAGAGCGGAGGAAGCTCGGCCATGGCTCGCTGAAGGTCCACCCGGGTCCAGGAGGGTTCGGAGGGGCCGCTTGTGGGGAGCGCGGCCTCCGGCAACTCGCCCAGCGACAGGTGGCCCTTCCGCTGCTTCAGGTAGGTCAGGGCCAGATTGGTGGTCACCCGCCGGAGCCAGGGCCAGAGGGGGCGGGAGCTGTCCAGGGAGTCAATCGCCCGCACCGTGCGCAGGAACACCTCCTGGGTCAGGTCCTGCGCATCCTCCCGGTGCTGGACGAAGGTGTATGCAGTGCGGTAGACTCTCTCCTGGTAGGCTTCCACCAGGCGGGCGAAGCCCGCCCTGTGACCCTGCCGGCACAGCTGGATGATCGACGCGTCGCGGTCCATCTGCGAGCCTCCCTCCGCCCCTCTACTCTCCAATACCATGGGGCGCCGCAGAAAGTTTCAGTTGTGCGGCAGGCATACCGACATTTCCGAAGGAGACAGACACAGCATGCTTGTTGCCCTGTACCTGGCGGCCATCGTCGCCGCCAACCTCTCCGTGGCCTACTTCGGCCCTTACGCCAGCATCATCAACTCGTTCGTCTTCATCGGCCTGGACATCACCACCCGCGACGCCCTGCACGAGCGGTGGGAAGGGAAGAACCTGTGGGGCAAGATGGCCCTGCTCATCCTGTCCGGGTCGGTGCTTTCCTGGCTGCTCAACCGCGACGCCGGCCGCATCGCCCTCGCCTCGTTTGCGGCCTTTGCGGCCTCCGGCGCGGCGGACACCATCGTGTACCACCTGCTGCGCCACCGGCCCAAGCTGTGGCGGGTGAACGGCTCCAACGTCGTCTCTTCCACGGTGGATTCCGTCGTCTTCACGTTCGTTGCCTTCGGAACCTTGATGCCGGTGATCGTGGCCGGCCAGATCCTCGCCAAGGTCGCCGGCGGCTACGTGTGGGCCCTGGTCCTGAACCGGCTGTTTTGGCGCCGGGCGCAGACCCAGGAGCGGTAATCCATGGGTCTGGGTGGCATCACCCGCGTATAGGGCGAACGGTCTAGGGCGTTCGCCCTATTTTCCTCTCGACATCGCAAGATTCTTCTGCTATAGTTAAGAGACAAACTTTTGCGCGAAGTTGAGGGGGATGTGGGGGATGCGCTACCTGAGCGGCTGGATGTACGGGGTGGGGGCCCTGTACCTGGCCATGGCCTTTCTGTTCAACCCGCTGCTGCTCTCCTATGCCATCCCGACCATCGGGCTGAGCCTGGAGCCGGGCGGGCAGCGGGTGCTGGCGGACGGCGTCTTCTTCATCGGCGCCATCGTGGCGGTGCTGGGCGTCTTCCTGCTGCGTGGGGCCAGCCGGCCGCATCTGAACCGGGAGCTGGTCAAGCTGGTCATCTGGGTGGAGCTGATCGCCGGCCTGGTGCTCAACATTTACCTGGCGCTGCGCGGCTACGGCCATCCGCTCGCCCTGGTGGCCTTCGCGCTGCTGCACGGGGCCATCGCCCTGGTGGGCCGGCACGCCCTGGTCACCTGCCGGCGGCACCTGACGGCGGTGAAGCCCCTGAAGCGGGCAAGCTGAAAACATCGGAAGCCCCGAAGGCGGAGCCGCCTTCGGGGTTCTTCGTGGGGGAGCCGGACCGCCGGCGGTCACTGTTGCAACAACTCCTCCAGTCTCCGGCCAAACACCTGGGGCGGCTCCATGCCGAGGAGGACCAGGTACTGCCCGATCTGCGACCGGTGGTGAATCTCGTGCTCGGTCATCGTCATCAGCAGGCGCCACGCGCTCACGGCCATGCCGAAGGGCGTGGTGCGTCTCATTTTCAACACGCCGGGGTCGGCCGCCTGCAGTCTGGCCATCGCCTCCGCATGGGTGCGCACCAGGTGGTCGACGGCCTCCTCCTTGGTGGGGCCGAGCTCACGGGCGTGGCCGGGGTAGCGCCAGTGTCCGTCGAGGACGCCGTCCACGAACATCCGCTCCGTGGCGGCGATGTGGCGGATCAGGTCGCCAAAGGAGAACTTGCCGGGGCGGGGGGCGAAGTCGATCTGGTCGGCCGGAACCGCCTGGATGAACGAGAGGGTGCGGCCGCGGACCGACTCAAAGTAGCGGGCGAAGTCGGCGAGGCTGGTGAGCACTGCACGATCCCCTCCTTATCGTACTTACCCAGATAAACGAAGGGCGCACGGCGGCGGTTCAGCCTGCGCGCACCCTCCGCTGAAACGGCGGGCCGCTGTGCGCACGTCTGAGGGGTAGGAGGTGATGACCCCATGAGACGGATGGCAAGCGCGCTGCTGCTGACGGCCCTACTGGCCGGCTGCGGCGGCCTGGCGCCGAACCCGGCCGCCGAACTGCCGGAGGTGGACCCGCGCGTGGGTCAGGCCACGGTGGCGTTCGGGATCGACCTGTTGAAGGAGGTCTACACCGGCGAGAACGCCCTGCTCTCCCCCGTGAGCGCGAGCGTGGTGCTCAGCCTGACCGGGGCCGGAGCACGGGGCGAGACCCAGGCGGAGTTCTGGCAGGCCCTGCGGCTGGACGGGCTGACGCCCGACGAGATCCAGGCGGGCAACCGCGCCTTGCACGCGGTGCTCACCCGGCCGGACCCGAAGGTGGAGGTCAACCTGGCCAACGCCGTATGGCACCGCCCGGACGTGGCGGTGGAGGAGGCCTTCGTCGACCTGGCCGGGAAGTACTACGGCGCGGCGGTGGACGAGGCCGAGTTTGGCACACGGGCCGGCACGGACAAGATCAACGACTGGACGGCTGAACAGACCAGGGGTAAGATTGAGAAACTATTTGAGGAGACCAGCCGCAACACCGTCATGGTGCTGGCCAATGCCCTCTACTTCAAGGGGGCGTGGAGCGAGGCCTTCGACCCGCAGCAGACCCGGGGCGGCACTTTCACCACGGCAAGTGGCGCCGAACGCACCGTTTTCTTCATGGAGCGGGACGGCGAGTGGGAGGTGCTGGCAACCGGGCAGGCGGAAGGCAGCGAACGCACGGTGCGGGGCGTGCGGCTCCCCTACGGCGAAGGCCGGGTGGCGATGTACCTCTTTGTGCCCGATGACCTGGACAGCTTTCTCGCCGACCTGACGCCCGAGGCCTGGGCCGAGATCATGGAAGGCTTTGCCCCCCAGCACGGGCTGGTGCGGGTGCCGAAGTTCAAGCTGGAGGCGACCCACGAGCTGAACGAGCCGCTGCAGGCCCTGGGGCTGGTGCGGGCGTTCGATGGGAGCCAGGCCGACTTCACGGGCATCTTCGGCGAGGGCCGGCGCGGCGTGGAGATATCGGATGTGGTTCAGAAGACGTTCATGGAGGTCAACGAGGAGGGGACGGAGGCGGCGGCCGCCACCGGAGTGGCCATGCGGGAGAGCGCCCGGCTGCCGCTGGTGGAGGTCGACCGCCCGTTTCTGCTGGCGATCTGCGACGACGAGAGCGGCGCCCTGCTCTTCCTGGGGGCCGTGACGGACCCGGTGTAAGGAGGTGCGTACGATGAAGTTGCTCACGCTTCTGCTCGTGGGCTTCTTTCTGACCGGCTGCGGCGGCGCACTGCCCGGCGCCGGCGGCCCGGGAGGCACGGGCATGGCGGCGCCGCCTCCCCGGCCGGAGGCGGTAGACCCGGGCCTGGCGCAGGCCAAGGACCGGTTCGGGATCCACCTGCTCCAGGCGGTGCACGCTGAGCGGCAGAGCGAGAACCTCTTCCTGTCGCCCGCCAGCGCCCAGATCATCCTCAGCCTCACGGCCAACGGCGCCCGGGGCGAGACCCGGCAGGAAATGCTGGAGGCCCTGGGGTACGCGGGCATGGATCTGGACGCGGTCAACCAGGCCATCCGCGATTTGCGGGGCATCCTGGCCCACCCCGGCAAGGGGGTCGAGCTGAGCGCCGCCAACGCCATCTGGCACCAGAAGGGCATGGCGGTGGCCCCGGCCTTCCTGGAAGTGGCCGCGCAGCGGTACGGGGCGCAGGTGAACGAGACCATCTTCGGGGAGCCGGCCGCGGCGGAGGCCATCAACCGCTGGGTGTCGGATCAGACCCGCGGCCGCATCCCGCGGCTGGTCGACCAGACGCGGCCCGACGACGTGATGTGGCTCGTCAACGCCCTGTACTTCAAGGGCGAGTGGCAGAAGCCCTTCGATCCCCACCGCACCCATGACCGCCCCTTCACCCTGCCGGACGGCCGGAGCGTGCAGGTCCCCTTCATGCACCAGACGGCCACCTTCGGCTACCTGGCGGAGGAGGGGCTGGTGGGCGTGCGGCTGCCCTACGGCGAGGGCGACCTGGCCCTTTATGCCTTCATGCCGGACGCGTGGGAAGGCTTTGTGGAGGGGCTGACCCCCGAGCGCTATGCGGAGTGGATCGCCGGGATGGGCCTGCGGGAGATCCGCCTCGCCATGCCCAAGGTGAAGCTCACCGATCAGGCGGAGCTGAAGGAGCCGCTGGCGGCGATGGGCATGGAGCGGGCGTTCACCCCCGGCCAGGCTGACCTGGGCGGCCTGTTCACGGAGGGCCCGGAGCTCTACATCAGCCGGGTGATCCAGAAGACCTTCCTGGAGATCCACGAGGAGGGGACCGAGGCCGCGGCCGCCACCGGCGTGGGCGTGACCCTGACCAGCGCCCCGGCCGAACAACCGCCCGAGGTGGTGCTGAACAGGCCGTTCCTGCTGGCGATCCGGGACGACCGGACCGGCGTGACCCTCTTCCTGGGCGCGATCGTGGATCCGTCGTAGGGGGGTGCTGCATGCGGATGTCAGCCATGCGTAAGCGGCTCATCCTGCCCGCCGTGCTGCTGGCCGGGCTCCTGCTCCAGGGCTGCGGCGGCCTGCTGCCCGGTGGCCAGGGCCTGGCCGCGGCGCCTCCCCGGCCGGAGTCGGTGGACCCGGCCCTGGCGGAGGCTGCCGACCGCTTCGGGATCGGGCTGCTCCAGGCGGTGTACGCGGACCGGCCGGGTGAGAACCTGTTCCTGTCGCCCGTCAGCGCCCAGGTGATCCTCAGCCTGACCGCCAACGGCGCCCGGGGCGAGACGCAGCGGGAGATGCTCGCCGCCCTGGGGTACGGGGAGGCGGACACCGGCGCCGTGAACGAGGCCATGCGGGACGTGTGGGGTATCATGGCCCATCCCGGCGAGCAGGTGGAGCTCACCACGGCCAACGCCGTCTGGTACCACAAGGGGTTCGAGGTGGTGCCGGCCTTCCGGGAGGTGGCCCGGGAGCATTACGGTGCGGAGCTGTACGAGACCGAGTTCGGCAGGCCACAGGCGGCCGAGGCCATCAACCGCTGGGTGGCGCGCCGGACCCGGGATCGCATCCCCGC
The DNA here is from genome assembly GCF_055383075.1 of Symbiobacterium turbinis. Lineage (NCBI taxonomy): Bacteria > Bacillati > Bacillota > Clostridia > Eubacteriales > Symbiobacteriaceae > Symbiobacterium > Symbiobacterium turbinis. The sequence continues at coordinate 2,584,413 of NZ_AP042433.1, read as the reverse complement.
GTTGATCGACAAGACCTCCGAGGACACCCGCATGGTGCTGGTGAACGCTCTCTACTTCAAGGGCGAGTGGCAGGAGCCGTTCAACCCCGACCGCACGGAACCCGGGCCCTTCCACCGGCCGGACGGCAGCGTGGTGCAGGTTCCGTTCATGCGCCAGACGGAGACCTTCGGCTACCTGGCGGAAGATGGGCTGGTGGGGGTGCGGCTGCCCTACGGCGAGGGCGACCTGGCGCTCTACGCCTTCATGCCGGACGAGTGGGACGGCTTCGTGGAGGGGCTCACCCCCGGGCGGTTCCGGGGGTGGATCGACGGAATGGCGGAGGAACGGATCCGGCTGGCCTTGCCGAAGGTGCGGCTGGAGGACGCCCACGAACTTCAGGATCCTCTCCGCGCGCTGGGCATGGAGCGGGCGTTCGACGCCGAGCAGGCGGATTTCAGCGGGCTGCTGGACACCCCTGAGCCGCTGTACGTGGACCGGGTGATCCAGAAGACCTACCTGGAGATCCACGAGAAGGGCACCGAGGCGGTCGGCGCCACCGCCGTGGAAATGAGGGCCGGCAGCGCGCCGCTTGCCGCACCCCCTGAGGTGGTGCTGGACAGGCCCTTCCTCCTGGCGATCCGGGACGACCGCACCGGCGTCACGCTGTTTATGGGCGCGATCCTGGACCCGTCGTAGACAGCGGAAAAAACAGCGCTCCCCCGGCCCATTCCGGGCCAGGGGGAGCGCCTTTTCTTCGTCGTCTCTCCTAGTCGCCGATCTTCTGGGCCTCCTCCAGCACCGCCGCCGGAATGTCGAGGCCGAGCGTCTCCACCGTCCTGGTGTTGATGATCAGGCTCAGGTCCTCGTTGTAGCGCACCGGCAGCTCGCCCGGATTCTTGCCCTCCAGTACGTCGACGACCACCTGGGCGGTCAGCAGGCCGTGCCGGTAGTAGTCGAGGCCGAAGGTGGCCAGGGCGCCCTGGTTCACGTAGCTGTCCACCGACGAGATGGCAGGGATCTTGTTGCTGTTGGCCACGTCGATCACCGCCATGACCCCCTGCGCGAGGGTGTTGTCGGTGATGAGGTAGAGCCCGTCGACCCGGCCCACCAGCGACTGGGCCGCCTGCTGCACCTCCGCGGCGTTGGCCACCGTCGCTTCCACGATGTTCAGGCCCAGCTCGTCCGCAGCGACCCGGATGTCGTTCATCAGGGCCACGGAGTTGGCCTCGCCGGCGTTGTAGATGATGCCGACATTGGTCACGTCGAGGCCCAGCCGGTCGAACAGCTCCATCTGGATCTTCACCGGCACCAGGTCGGAGGTTCCGGTGACGTGGGCGCCGGGCTTCTCCAGGTCAGCCACCAGGCCGGCGCTGAGGGGGTCGGTGACGGCGCTGAACACGATCGGGATCGGGTTGTTCTTGGTGGCATTCACCGCGGCCTGCGCGCTCGGCGTGGCGATGGCGATGATCAGGTCCTTCTTGTCGGCGACGAACTTCTCCGCGATCTGCTGTGCCAGGGGCTGCTCGCCCTGAGCCGACTGGAAGTCGATTACGATCTCCTTGCCGTCCTCATACCCGGCCTCCCGCAGCCCGTCGATGATGCCCTGACGGGTGGCGTCCAGGGCCGGGTGCTCCACGATCTGCGTGAGGCCGATCTTGATCGGCTCAGCAGCCGTTTCGGAACCGGAGCTGCCGGAATCGGACGGGGAACTGGTCGTCCCGGAAGGGGAACCGCTGGGACCCTGCGGTTGGGTCGTGGACCCACCGCCACCGCCACACCCGGCCAGCACGAGCGCGGCGGTCAGAAGAACCGCTAGTACGCGACGCACGGCAGATCGCCCTCCTCTGTTGCGTTCCATCCTTCTCTCTGTATGCGAACCCCTCCTGACAGGGGGAGCCGCCTAGTTGGCCAGCACGGCCCGGTCGTAGGTAAACTCCTCGCCCCGCACCCGCTCGAAGGCCTGGCGCAGCCCGTCGATGGTCAGACCCTGCTTCTCGGCGCCGCCGACGGTGAAGAGGATGCGCCCCTCGTGCATCATCACCAGCCGGTCGCCGAGGCGGATGGCCTGCTCCAGGTTGTGCGTGATCATCAGGGTGGTCAGGCGGTGCTGCCGCACCCAGCGGTTGGTCAGGTCGGCGATGAGCGCCGCCGCCCGCGGATCCAGGGCCGCGGTGTGCTCGTCGAGCAGCAGGATGTCCGGCCGCTGCAGGGTGGCCATCAGCAGGCTCAGGGCCTGGCGCTGGCCGCCCGAGAGCAGCCCGACCTTGTCGTTCAGGCGGTTCTCCAGGCCGAGGCCCAGCTGGGCCAGCTCCTCCGCAAACTGTCTGCGCTTGGCCGCCGTAAGGGCCCAGCGCAGGCCCCGGGAGCGGCCGCGCGCAGCGGCCAGGGCGAGGTTCTCGGCCACCGTCAGGCTCGGGGCGGTGCCGGCCAGCGGGTTCTGCAGCACCCGCCCGATGCGGGCGGCGCGCTGCACCTCGCTTTGGCGGGTGACGTCGACGCCCCCCAGCAGGATACGGCCGCGGTCCGGCGCAATCACCCCGGCCACCGAGTTGAGCAGGGTCGACTTCCCGGCCCCGTTGGAGCCCACGACGGTGACGAACTCGCCGGGCTCCAGGGTGAGATCGATGCCGCGCAGCGCCCTGACCTCGTTGACGGTGCCCGGGAAGAAGGTCTTGTGCACGCCTTCGATGGTCAGACCGGTCACCTGGCTTCACTCCCTTCCGGCAGCCGCACCGTCCGCTTGATGTGCGGGATGGAGAGGGCCAGCACGACGAGTGCGGCGGTGACCAGCTTCAGGTCGCTGGCCTGGAAGCCGGCCCGCAGGGCCAGCGCGAAGATGGTCCGGTAGATGATGGAGCCCAGCAGCGCAGAAATGGTGGCCCGGAAGACGGTGGGGGCGCCGAAGAGCGCCTCGCCGATGATGAGCGCCGCCAGGGCCGCCACGATGGTGCCGATGCCCATCTGGGCGTCCGCGAAGCCGCTGTACTGGGCCACGAGGGCGCCGCCCAGCCCCACGATGCCGTTGGAGAGCGTGAAGGCCAGGAGCCGCATGCTGTCGCTGCTGACCCCGAGCATGCGGACCATGCCGTCGTTATCGCCCGTCGCCCTCAGCGAGAGCCCGAGCTCGGTGCGGAAGAAGAGGTTCATCAGGAGCACCAGCAGCGCGGCGGTGGCGGCGAACAGGGCCAGCTTCCCCCAGGGGTTGTCCGGCACCAGGGTCTCCAGCGTGAAGAGGGCGATGTTGGAGCGCCCCATGATGCGCAGGTTGACTGAGTAAAGTCCCGTCATGGTGATGATGCTGGCCAGGAGCGGCTGCACGCGCAGGCGGGTGTGGATGAGTCCCGTGATCGCGCCGCCCGCGGCCCCGGTGAAGAACCCGGCGAGGGTGGCGGCCACCGGGTGGACGCCCATCGTCAGCAGGCGGGCCGCCGTGGCCGCGCCCGTGGTCAGGGTGCCGTCCACCGTCAGGTCCGGAACGTTCACCACCCGGAAGGTCATCCAGACCCCGAGGGCGACCAGCCCCCAGACCAGGCCTTGTTGGAGGACCGGCAGCAGAAAGTTGAGGACGAATTCCATGATGACGCCTCCCATCGGGAACGCACTTTCGGGTTCGGAAATTGAGAAGGCCCCCCGAAGACGCGGGCGGCCCAGGGTTGAAGTTCCGGCGTGGTGAAGGTGTATCCTCGACTTGTGCCCTTACAGCGAAACGCTATGCAAGTCTACAGACTTGGGGATTATGATACTTTACCAAGATGAAGTGTGTCAATAGGAAACGGGCAATCGGCTCAAGGTTGGCTGTGGCAGGCGAGACAAGTTATACTAATTCCATGGTCAAGCGCATTGGAGCCATTCCCGAGACGAAGCCGCGCAAGTGGCGGCACAGGCTGACGGCGCCCCTTTCCGCCTTCGCCCGGCAGGTGGCCGAACTGGAGGAAGGCGTGGGGCTCCGCCTTCTGACCGAGCGGCTGTCAAGTATGGACCTGGGCGACCGGGCCGTGCTGGTGGTGCGGCCCACCCTGGGCTTCCTGTCGGCCGATCTCTGCCTCGTCGGTCCCGGCCGGGCGCTGGTCATGAGCGCCCTGCACTGGGCCGGCGACATCGCCCCGGGGCCGAAGGGCGAGTGGCGGGGCGCAGGGGGAAAGGTGGATCTGGGCCGGCCGGACCGCAGGGCCCGGCTCTTCTGCGACCGGCTGGCCTTCAGCGGCCACGCCCGGGGCATCGCCCTGGAGCCTGTGGTGGTGTTCACCGCCGGTCCGGCCCGATGCCTGGGGACCGATCCCGAGGCGACCCTGGTGCAGTGGGACGAGCTGGAATCGTTCGTGGCAAGCCGGATTCACCCCGCCGCCGTCGGGTTCCCCGCGGCGGAACTGATCCGGCTGATCAGCCCGCCCGGCGCCGGGACGAGTACGGAGTAGAGGAGGAGCGCCATGCCCCCGAACAGGTTCTGGTCCTCCGTCTGGACGGTGGGCGGCTTCCTGCTGCTCATCACCCTCCTGCAGATGCTGGCCGACACGATCGTGACGCTCTTCGGGCTTCTCGATCTGGCGCCCGCCGCCAGGCAGTGGGTCCTGGGCATCAGCCACGCCGTGGTGCCGATCATCGGCGCCCTGACCTACGTCAACTGGCGCTGGGGCTGGAAGTCCGACAACGCCGGGCTCAGACTCACCCCGGCGGCCGGCTTCTGGCTGCTGCCCGGTCTGGCCGGGGGGCTGGCCCTCGCCGGAGTGGCCTTCCTGATCGGCGGGTGGGGCCGCGCGCCGGAGCTCAACCTGGCCGCGGCGCCGCTGCTGCGGGCCGCCCTGATGTCGGCGGCCCTCTTCGGCGTCGAGCTCGCCCTGCGGGGCATCGCGATCTCCCGGTTTCAGCAGGACCTGTCGGGCAGGGATGTGCTCATCCTGGCCCTGGCGGCGCCCGTGGTCTGGGTGGTCCTGACCGCGATGTTCGGCCTGGGCTGGCCGGACCCGGCCATCCGGGCGCACTTCGGGGGACTGGCGGGCCTTGCCTTCTCCGTCCTGCTGAGCCTGCTCTTCCTGCAGACCCAGTCCGTCTGGCTGGTGGCGGGCGTGCACATTGGGCTCTACCTGGGCCGGACCGTGCTGGGACTGACGTACAGCCAGTTGGGGCTGCTGGTGGTGTCGGCGGTGCCGGCCGCTGTGCTGCTGTGGCTTGAACTGAATCGCATGCGGACCATCCGGCCGTCGGGCCCGGGGCGGGGGAGGCGCCGGGTGGTGTACGGCAAGACAGTGCGCGGCCCCTGGGGACCTCATTAAGGTGGATTCGCGATTTCACGGCGCACTTTCCGGGGTGCGCCGTGTATTTTTATGCTTGCAATCTGCATAGATATGCGCTACACTCTTTTCCAATCGAGGAAGGGGGCGCGTGTACGTGAGGGTGATGACCCTGAAAGGGAGGGACTTTATCTCGCTCCATGACTGGAGCCGGGACGAACTTGCAGAGGTGCTGGAACTGGCCCAGTGGCAGAAGGCCCGCCTGAAAGCAGGCATCCGGGACGAGCCGCTGAAGGGGAAACAGTTGGGCATGTACTTTGCCAAGCCCTCGACCCGCACGCGGCTCTCCTTTGAGGTGGGCATCCGGCAGCTGGGGGGCCAGGGGCTCTTCCTCTCGGCTCAGGACCTGCAGGTGCGGCGCGGGGAGTCGATCGCGGATACGGCCAGGGTGATGAGCCGCTACCTCGACGGCATCATGATCCGCACCTTCTCCCACCAGGAGGTGGTGGAGCTGGCCGAGTGGGCGACCATCCCGGTGATCAACGGCCTGACCGACGAGGAGCACCCCTGCCAGGTGGTGGCCGACCTGCTGACGATTCTGGAGCGGTTCGGCCGCCTGGAGGGGCTGAAGCTGGCCTACGTGGGCGACGGCAACAACATGGCCCACAGCCTGATGGACGGCGGCGCCAAGTTCGGCATGCACGTGGTCGTTGCCAGCCCCGAAGGCTACAAGCCCGGTCCGGCCCGGGTCCTCCGGGCGCAGATGACGGCGGCCCAGCACGGCGGCAAGGTCGAGGTGGTCACCGACCCGGTCGTGGCGGTGTCGGGGGCGCACGTCGTTTACACCGACGTGTGGGCGAGCATGGGCCAGGAGGACGAGGCCGAGAAGCGGAAGGCGGCCTTCGCCGGCTACCAGGTGACGGCGGAGCTGATGCGCCACGCGGCGCCGGAGGCGATCTTCATGCACTGCCTCCCTGCCCACCGGGGCGAGGAGGTCGCGGCAGAGGTGATCGACGGCCCGCAGTCCGCGGTGTTCGACGAGGCCGAGAACCGCCTGCACGCCCAGAAGGCGATCATGACCCTCACGATGGCTTAGGCCGGCTACAACAGAAAGCAAGCAGCCAGCACGGTGGCCGTGCTGGCTGCTCGACGTATATGGCACTAGACTGTTGCCTTGGCCGTGGCGGCCTCCCCGCCGGTGATCCGGGAGAGGAGGTTGCGGAACATCGGACGGAACCAGTAGTCCACACCGATATAGCCGGCGTAGGCGCCGCCCAGGGCAACCAGGACGAATTCGAGGATGAGCAGGTTGGGGTTGCTGCTGATGGTGCCGCTGAGGATGAAGGCGAAGTTCATCACCATGCCCATCACGGCGGCGAAGATGGTGGCGAAGCCGACGATCAGCGCCAGGCCCACCAGGAACTCGCCCCAGGGGACCAGGAAGTTGAACAGGCCCACGTTGGGAAGCGCAAAGTTCTCCAGGAAGGCCGCCCACCAGCCCTGAACGACGGGCTTGGCGCCCTCGCTGGCAGGTACAGCCTTGGCGATGGCCCCCTTCAGGAAGCCGGAGGCGTCGAAGCCGTTCACGATCTTGCCCCAGCCGGCGGTCAGCCACTGGTAACCGACGTACAGACGGATCACGAGCCAAATCCAGGAGCCCTTGGCGCCCTTGAAGTACTCGGTCATAATTTTCTTCTCCTCCCTATGAATAACACACAAGGCATGATAGAAATCTGACGGTGTGTTGCAAGTCGTCCTCAGGTTTCTTTCGAACTTCTTACAGCCACACTGTAGCATCGGGGCGCGGGTCTCCGCCATCCTTCGATTTGATTATTGTGCGGGTAGTACTTTGGTGCTATCTCTGGGTGACGAAATGTCCCCTGAGCGTCAGACCGGTACCGTTCCGAGGGCCGCGGCTCGACCGCAGCACCGGGTTGACCCGGGTCCGGACCCTACTGCCATCGCGGTGATTTTCGCTCATGGCTGCCAGTTCGGGGGTATGTTACCCTCATTGCAGGAGATGCAGCTGGGGGTGACCACCATCGCCGGATTACTGTCATTCATTAAATTGCTCGCACCCAAGCGTTCCCAGCTCCCCGCCGAACCCGAAGAGGAGAGGCGCCCGTGCGGCCAGTGCCTGGTGTGCGTGGCGGCCTGCCCGTCCGGCGCGCTCACGTACGAGGGCAACGTCTGGCGGCTCGACCTCTCCATCTGTCTAGGATGCCGTTATTGTCTTTCCGCTTGCCCCAGGATTAATTAATTGAAAACTATCTCGGCATAAATTGTGTCAGCCGGCCTTGCAGAAGGGCCGGCTTATTTTGTGTCCCGAACAAATAACTGAATGTGAGAAAAATAACTAGTCTTTGCATAGAACGAAAGGAGGAGTTATGGGAGGACATTCAGAATACAATGGCCCACAGGATGAATGGCCATTCATTCAGTCCTCCGTGGGGGAACCGGAACAGCACGTGAGGGGGAGGGGAGGAAGTGTCGAACGGATACGCCGCAAAGCCCTGGCTGAAGGCCTATCCGCCCGAGGTCCCGCCTGAGCTTGTGTACGAAGATATGGCCCTTTACGACCTGCTGGCGCGGACCGCTGCAAGGCACGGCGACGCGACGGCGACGGTGTTCTACGGGGCGCGGCTGACCTACCGCCAGCTGCATGAGCAGGCCCGCCGCCTCGCCGCAGGGCTGATCCGGCTCGGCGTGCAGAAGGGCGACCGCGTGGCCATCATGCTGCCCAACTGCCCGCAGGCGGTGATCGCCTATTACGGCGCGCTGATGGCCGGCGCCATCGTGGTGCAGGTCAACCCGCTCTACATGCCCCGCGAGCTCAGGCACCAGGTGACCGACAGCGGCGCCAGGATCATGATTGCCATCGACCTGGCGTACCCGAAAGTGAACCAGCTGAACCTGGAGCACGTGGTGTATACGGGGATGCAGGACTACATGCCGGCGCCGCTCCGGTGGATCGCCCCGCTGAAGCTGAAGCCGCCCCGCATCGACTACCGGAAGGGTGCGCTGCCGTGGGCGCGCCTCCTGGATGCCGAGCCGCTCGCGGAGCCGGTGCCGGTCGACCCGCGGGAAGACCTGGCCCTGCTTCAGTACACCGGCGCCACTACCGGCCTGGCCAAGGGCTGCATGCTCACGCACCGCAACCTGGTCGCCAACGTGATCCAGACCGAGGCCTGGCTCTACCGGGCCAGGCGCGGTCCCGAGCTGGTCACCCTGGCCTCGCTGCCCTTCTTTCACGTCTACGGCATGACCACCTTGATGAACTTCACGATTCACATGGGCGGAACGATGGTCCTGCAGCCCAAGTTCGAGCCCCGCGAGGCGCTGAAGCTCATCCAGAAGTACCGTCCCTCCATCTTCCCCGGCGCTCCCACGATGTACGTTGCCCTCAACAACGTGCCCGACGTGGCGAAGTACCGGCTGGATTCCATTGAGGCCTGCATCTCGGGCGCCGCGCCGCTGCCGGTGGAGGTGCAGTCCGAGTTCGAGCGGCTGACCGGCGGCCGGCTGGTGGAGGGCTACGGGCTCACGGAGGCGTCGCCGGTAACCCACGCCAACCCCATCTGGGGCCGGCGGAAGGAGGGGTCGATCGGCCTGCCGTGGCCGGATACGGAGTGCCGCATCGTGGACCCCGAAACCGGCGAGGACGTGCCGGTCGGCGAGGTGGGTGAGCTCCTGGTGCGGGGCCCGCAGGTCATGAAGGGGTACTGGAACCTGCCGGAGGCCACGGCCGAGGCCCTGCGGAACGGCTGGCTGCACACCGGGGACATGGCCCGCATGGACGAGGAGGGCTACTTCTATATCGCCGACCGCAAGAAGGACATGATCATCGCCGGCGGCTTCAACATCTACCCCCGCGAGGTGGAGGAGGTGCTCTACCTGCACCGGGGCGTGAAGGAGGCGGCGGTGGTCGGCGTGCCCGACGCCTATCGCGGAGAGACGGTGAAGGCCTTCATCGTACCGCGGGAGGGCGTGACCCTCGACCCGGAGGAGATCCAGCAGTTCTGCCGTCAACACCTGGCAGCGTACAAGATTCCGCGGCTCATCGAGTTCCGGGAAGAGTTGCCCAAGACCCTGGTCGGCAAGGTGCTGAGGCGCGCGCTTCTCGAGGAGGAAGAGAGCCGGAAGGGGGTTGTGTAGTGTCTACGCGGAGCGGCGAGAAATACGCCGCCATCCTGGATGCCGCTCAGCACGTCATCGCCCGGCAGGGCTACCACAACGCACAGATCTCGCGCATCGCAGCCGAGGCCGGCGTCGCGGCCGGAACCGTCTACCTCTACTTCGAGAACAAGCCCGACCTGCTCATCTGCCTGTTCCGGGAGCGGCTGAATCTGCTGGTGAGCGAGATCAAGGAAGCGATCGGCGATGCGACCGATCCCCGGGAGAAGCTGCGGCGGGCCATCGCCCAGCACCTGCGCTCCCTGGGCACCCGGCCCGAACTGGCCGCCGTGACACAGATCGAGATGCGCCAGGCCGACACACAGGTGCAGCAGCAGATCAGCGCCCTGATGAAGGGCTGGTTCGGGGTCATCGACCAGATCATCGCCGAGGGGCAGGCGTCCGGGCTCTTCACCCGTGAGGTTCCGGCCAAGCAGATCCGCAACCTGATCTTCGGCACCCTGGATCAGACCGTGACCGCATGGGTGATGTCGGGTTACAAATTCGACATACAGGCCCTGGCAGAGCCCACCTATCGGCTCATCGCCCATGGCGTCATGCAACACCGCGAAGGAGGCGTGGGGAATGGAGATTCTGGTTCTCCTGAAGCAGACCTTTGACACAGAGGCAAAGGTGACCGTGAAGGACGGCCGGGTGGTCGACGACGACGTGACGCTGGTGATCAACCCTTACGACGAGTACGCGGTGGAGGAGGCCCTGAAGATCCGCGAGGCCGCGGGCGGCACGGTCACGGTGGTCTCGGTGGGCCCTTCCCGGGTGGATGAGGCCCTGCGCCGCGCCCTGGCCATGGGGGCGGACGAGGCGGTGGCCATCGACCCGCCGGCGGAGGCGGACGAGTACGTGGTGGCCAGCCTGCTGGCCGCCTGGGCGAAGGACCGCAAGTTCGACCTGATTCTGGCCGGCAACGTCTCGGTGGACACCGGCGCCGGCCAGACGGCCCTGCGGGTGGCCGAGGCCCTGGGCCTGCCCCATGTGGCCGCCGCCCTGAAGGTGGAGATCGCGGGCGACACGGCTACGGTCCACCGCGACGCCGAGGGCGACACCGAGGTGGTGACGGTGCCGCTTCCGTGCCTGATCACCGCCCAGCAGGGCCTGAACGAGCCGCGGTACCCGTCTGTGCCCGGGATCATGAAGGCGAAGCGCAAGCCGATCACCCGGCTCTCCCCGGCGGACCTGGGAGTCGACGCCGCGCCGAAGACGGCCGTCACCTCGATCTACCAGGCCGAGCAGAACCGGCTCAACAAGATGCTCGCCGGCACGCCTGAGGAGCAGGCCCGGGAGCTGGTGCAGCTGCTCCGCAGCGAAGCGAAGGTTGTATAGGGGAGGGCGGAAGAGAAATGGCGCGCAATATCCTCGTCCTGGCTGAGGTTCGCAACGGGGCGATTCGCCCGGTCTCGTTCGAGTGCATCGCCGCCGGCAAGGAGATCGCCGAGGGCGGCAGCATCACTGCGGTGCTGCTGGGGCCGCAGGGGGTGGACGCGTCCGACCTGATCGCGCGGGGCGCGGACCGGGTAGTCGTGGTCAAGGGCGACCACCTGAAGGACTACACCCCTGACGGCTGGCTGTCGGCCCTGCAGCAGGTCTACCAGCAGGAGAAGCCCGATGTGGTCCTGATGGGGCACACCGGGATCGGCCGCGACCTGGCCCCCCGGTTCGCCATGCGCAACGCGGCCGGCATGATCAGCGACGCCATCGCCGTGAAGGTGGAGGGCGGCCAGGTGGTCTTCACCCGGCCCATCTACGCAGGCAAGGCCTATGCCACCCAGGTGGTGACCGAGGGGCTGATCGTGGCCACCATCCGTCCCAACAACGTCGCGGCCCTGGAGGCCGACGCCGCCCGCAGCGGCGAGGTGGCGGAGACCGAGGCCGCCCCGGCGGATCTGCGCACCGTCATCAAGGAGATCGTGCGGCAGGCCACCACGGGCGTTGACCTGACCGCCGCCAAGGTGGTCGTCGCCGGCGGGCGCGGCGTGCGGTCGGCCGACGGGTTCAAGCCGCTGTACGAGCTGGCCGAGGTGCTGGGGGGCGCCGTGGGGGCCAGCCGGGCCGCGGCGGACGCCGGCTACTGCGACTACGCCCTGCAGATCGGCCAGACGGGCAAGACCGTCACGCCCGACCTGTATATCGCCTGCGGCATCTCCGGGGCGATTCAGCACCTGGCCGGCATGAGCGCCTCGAAGGTGATCGTGGCCATTAACAAGGACCCCGAGGCGCCGATCTTCAAGGTCGCTGACTACGGCATCGTTGGGGACCTGTTCGAGGTCGTGCCGCTGCTGACGAAGGAGTTCAAGGCGCTGCTGGGGTAGTTCGTTCGACCTGGTTGCCCTGGCGAGTCCACAACTGAACGGAACTGTGAGGAGGGAGAGACTCGTGCCCAACGCGATCCGAAAGGCGGCGGTGCTGGGAGCTGGCGTCATGGGCGCCCAGATTGCGGCGCACCTGGCCAATGTGGGCATTCCGACCCTGCTGCTGGACATCGTCCCTCGGGAGCTTGCACCTGAGGAGGCTGCGAAGGGGCTGACGCTGGAGTCACCGGCGGTGCGCAACCGTCTGGCCACCCGCGCGCTGCAGACGCTGCAGAAGCTGAAGCCCTCGCCGCTCTACTCCAAGGACGTGCTGCGGCTGATCACCCCCGGCAACCTGGAGGACCACCTGCCCAAGGTCGCGGAGTGCGACTGGGTGGTCGAGGCCGTCATCGAAAACCTTGAAATCAAGAAGGACCTCTGGCAGCGGGTCGCCGCCTACCACCGCCCGGGGATGATCGTCTCCTCGAACACCTCCGGCATCTCGATTCAGGCCATGGTGGAGGGAACGCCGGAGACCTTCCGCCGTCACTTCCTGGGCACCCACTTCTTCAACCCGCCCCGCTACATGAAGCTGCTGGAGCTGATTCCCACGCCGGACACCGATCCCGACGTGGTGGCCTTCATGGCAGACTTCGCCGAGCGGGTGCTGGGCAAGGGCGTCGTGATGGCGAAGGACACCCCGAACTTCATCGGCAACCGCATTGGGGTCTACGGCATGATGGTCACGCTCGAGGAGATGACGCGGCTCGGCCTGACCCCCGACGAGGTGGACGCCCTGACGGGCAAGGCCATCGGCCGGCCCAAGTCGGCCACCTTCCGCACCCTCGACGTGGTCGGCATCGACACCTTCTGCCACGTGGCCGACAACTGCCGGGCCACCATCCCCGACCCGGAAGAGGCCAGGATCTTCACGATTCCCGAGCCGATCCGCGACATGGTGAAGCGGGGCTGGATCGGCCAGAAGGCCAGGCAGGGCTTCTTTAGGAAGGAAGGCGACCAGATTCTGACCCTCGACCTGGAGACGATGGAGTACCGGCCGCGCAAGAAGGCCAGCTTCCCGTCGCTGGAGGCCGCCAAGGCCAATCCCGACCTCCGCAGCCGCGTGCGCGCGCTGGTCTTCGCCAAGGACAAGGCGGGCGAGTTCCTCTGGGCCGTCACCAAGCGGACACTTCTGTACGCGGCGGAGAAGGTGGGCGAGATCGCCGACGACGTGGTCGCCATCGACAACGCGATGAAGTGGGGCTACAACTGGGAGCTCGGCCCCTTCGAGATGTGGGATGCCATCGGCCTGGAGCCGTCCATCGCCCGCATGGAGGCCGAGGGGCACGCGGTTCCCGAGTGGGTGAAGGAGGCGGCCCGGCAGGGCGGCTTCTACAAGCGGGAGTCCGGCCGCAGCTTCTTCATCAGCAGGGGCGAGTACACCCCCGTGCCCGGCAGCGAGCGCATCATCGACATCGGCGCCCTGCGGGAGGCCGGCCGGGTAGTGCGCGAGAAGAAGGGCGCGACCCTGCTGGATATGGGTGACGGCGTGCTGTTCATGGAGACGCACTCGCCCAAGTCAGCCATCGGCAACGACATCATCTACATGTGCCGTGCCGCGGCGGAAGAGCTGGCCAGCGGCAAGTGGAAGGGGCTGGTCATCGGCGCCAGGACCGAGAACTTCTGCGTCGGCGCCAACGTGGCGATCATGCTGCTGGAGGCGCAGGAGGAGGAGTGGGATGAGCTCGAGCTGATGGCCCGTGAGTTCCAGAACGCCTTCATGGGCCTGAAGTTCGCGCCGAAGCCGGTGGTGGTGGCCCCCTACGGCCTGACCCTGGGCGGCGGATACGAGCTGTGCGCCGTCGGAGACCGGGTCGTCGCGGCGGCGGAGTCTTACATCGGCCTCGTCGAGGTGGGTGTGGGCGTGATCCCGGGCGCGGGCGGCAACAAGGAGATGCTGATCCGCGGGCTGGAAGGCCTCCCGAAGGGTGCCCAGGTCGACACCCAGCCGATCCTCAACCGCATCTTCGAGATCATCGCCACGGCCAAGGTGGCCACCTCGGCCCGGGAGGCGCAGGAAATGGGGTACCTGCGGCCCACCGACGTGATCGTGGTCAACAAGGACCACCAGCTCTACGAGGCCAAGCAGGCGGTGCTGGCCATGGAGGCTGCCGGTTACCGGCCGCCGGAGCCGGCGCTGATCCCGGTGGCCGGGCCTGAGGGCCGGGCCGTGCTGGAAATGGGCGCCTACGGCATGTTCCTGGGCGGCTGGGCCACCGAGCACGACCTGCTCATCGCACGCAAGCTGGCCTATGTGCTCACGGGCGGCAACGTCCCGGCAGGCACTCAGGTGACCGAGCAGTACATGCTCGACCTCGAACGGGAGACCTTCCTCAGCCTGCTGGGCGAGAAGAAGACCCAGGCACGCATGGCCCATGTCCTGAAGACCGGCAAGCCGCTGCGGAACTAAGGAGGTGGCGACGAGTTGCGCGAGGCAGTGATTGTAACCGGCGTCCGTCTGGCTCAGGGGAAGGCGCCGAGGGGCTCGCTCCGCCATGTGCGACCGGAGGACATGGCCGCGACAGTTATAAAGGAAGCGATTGCACGCACGCCCGGGCTGGAGCCCGCGGCCGTGGAGGACGTGGTGATGGGCTGCGCGTTCCCCGAGGGGGAACAGGGCCTGAACATCGCCCGCAACGCCGCCATTCGGGCGGGGCTGCCCACCTCGGTCCCCGGCTTCACCATCAACCGGTTCTGCTCCTCGGGCCTGAATGCGATCGCCATCGCGGCCAATGCCATCATGGCCGGGAATATGGATATCGCGATCGCCGGGGGCGTCGAGTCCATGAGCCGGGTGCCCATGGGCGGCCACACGCCCCGGCCGCACCCCGAAATCGTGCAGACCTACCCCCAGCTCTACATGTCGATGGGCCACACGGCAGAGGTCGTCTGCGCGCGGTATGACATCACCCGGGAGGACATGGACGCCTTCGCCCTGGCCTCCCACCAGAAGGCGGCCGCGGCCATCGACGCGGGCAGGTTCAAGGACGAGATTGTGCCGATCACCGTGAAGGAACGGACCTTCGACGGCAAGCGGGCCGTGGAGAGGGAGTTCGTTTTCGACACCGACGAGGGGGTCCGCCGGGACACCTCGATGGAGGCCCTCGCCAAGCTGCGCCCGGCGTTCTCGGCCAATGGCAACGTGACGGCCGGCAACTCCAGCCAGACGACCGACGGCGCCGCCGCCGTGGTGGTGATGTCGGCTGAGAAGGCGCAGGAGATGGGCCTGAAGCCTATGGCGATCTTCCGCTCGTTTGCCGTGGGCGGCGTCGACCCGGAAGTCATGGGCATCGGCCCCGTGGTCGCGGTGCCCAAGGCCCTGCGGCAGGCAGGCATCACCCTGGCGGACGTCGATCTGATCGAACTGAACGAGGCGTTTGCCTCACAGTCCGTGGCCGTCATCCGGCAGCTCGAGATGGATCCGGCCAAGGTGAACGTCAACGGCGGCGCCATCGCACTGGGCCACCCGCTGGGCTGCTCGGGCGCGAGGCTCACCGTCACGATTATGCACGAGGCCCGGCGCCGCAAGGCCAAGTACGGGCTTGTGACGATGTGCGTCGGCGGCGGGATGGGCGCGGCCGGGGTGCTGGAGTTCGTGCACTAGCGTGCCCCCCACCGCTTACCACTCACGGCCCACAGCCAAAGAAGGAGGTACCGCGCATGTCCGAGATGACTTCCAACGTGTTGAAGGGAGGCTCCTTCCTGCTCTCCCCGGCAAGCCCTGACCAGGTCTTCACCCCTGAGGACCTGTCCGAGGAGCAGCGGATGATCGGCAGCACCGCCCGCGACTTTTCCGAGAAGGTGTTCGCGCGGCTGGCTGAAATCGAACAGGATAAGCCGTTCCACTCCCGGCCGCTGCTGCGGGAGCTGGGCGAACTGGGCCTCCTGGGTCTGGAAATTCCCGAGGAATATGGCGGGATGGGGCTCGACAAGGTGACTGCTACCGTGGCGACGGAGGAGTACTCCCGGGCCGGATCCTTCGCCATCACGATCGGGGCCCACACGGGCATCGGCAGCCTGCCCATCGTCTACTTCGGCACCCCCGAGCAGAAGGCCAAGTACCTGCCGAAGCTGGCCTCGGGCGAGTGGGTGGCGGCCTACGCCCTCACGGAGCCGAACTCGGGCTCTGACGCCCTGGGCGCCCGCACCACTGCGAAGCTCTCCGAAGACGGGAAGTACTGGATCCTCAATGGCACGAAGCAGTGGATCACCAACGCGGGCTTCGCCGACGTGTTCGTGGTCTACGCCAAGGTCGACGGCGAGAAGTTCTCGGCCTTCATCGTCGAGCGCAACTTCCCGGGGGTCTCCATCGGCCCGGAGGAGCAGAAGATGGGGCTGCACGCTTCCTCCACCTGCTCGCTCATCCTGGAGGACGCCAAGGTGCCCGTGGAAAACCTGCTCGGCGAGATCGGCAAGGGGCACGTCATCGCCTTCAACATCCTGAACATCGGCCGCTGGAAGCTGGGTGCCGGCACCGTGGGCTCCAGCAAAATGGTCCTGGCCACCTCCATCGAGTACGCCAAGACCCGCAAGCAGTTCGGCAAGCCCATCGCCGAGTTCCGGGCCATCCAGCAGAAGCTGGCCGACATGGCGGTGCGCACCTACGTGACCGAATCCATGGGCTACCGCACCGCCGGCCTCTTCGACGCCAACCTCGCCGGCCTCGACGCCAACGCCGACGGCCGGGAGGCCGCCCGCCGCATCGAGGAGTACGCGATGGAGTGCTCCATCATGAAGGTATTCGGCACCGAGGCCTTCGACTTCGTCGCGGACGAGGGCGTGCAGATTCACGGCGGCTACGGCTATATGGATGAGTACTCGGTCAGCATGGCGTACCGGGACAGCCGCATCAACCGCATCTTCGAGGGCACCAACGAGATCAACCGGCTGCTCATTCCGG
The DNA here is from genome assembly GCF_055383075.1 of Symbiobacterium turbinis. Lineage (NCBI taxonomy): Bacteria > Bacillati > Bacillota > Clostridia > Eubacteriales > Symbiobacteriaceae > Symbiobacterium > Symbiobacterium turbinis. The sequence continues at coordinate 2,567,766 of NZ_AP042433.1, read as the reverse complement.
GCACCCTGGTCCGCCGGGCCATGAAGGGCCAGCTGCCGATCATGCAGGCCCTGGCGGGGCTGCAGGATGAGCTGATGAACCTCACGCCGTTCGAGGAGTCCGACGAGCCCCTCGCCCAGGAGCTCTTCATGATCGACCGGGCCCGGAAGATCTTCCTGATGCTGGCCGGGCTGGGCGTGCAGAAGTACCAGATGGCGCTGGAGCACGAGCAGGAGCTGCTGATGGGCGTGGCCGACATCGCCATCGAGCTCTACGCCATGGAGTCCGCGGTGCTCCGGGCGCTGAAGGCGGTGAAGCGCGGGCAGCCGGGCCTGAAGGTCGACATGGCCCAGATCTACTGCCAGGAGGCCTTCGAGCGCATCGGCGCCATCGCCCGCACCCTGCTGCCGGCGGTGGAGGAGGAGGGCGACACCCTGCGCACGCAACTCTCCGTGCTCCGCCGGCTGAGCCGGTACACGCCGGTGAACACCGTGGCCCTGAAGCGGAAGATTGCCGAGCGGCTGCTGGAGAAGGGCGACTACGTCTGCTGAGCAGCGTACAGGTGAACTGGCAAACGGGGAGCGGCGGCTGCCGCTCCCCTTGCCATTGGCTGGCTCAAATGTCTGCGTTTGAGATCCGGTGCAAATTGTGCTCAATATATGCAGGTATTTCATGGACCTGTAGCGAACTAGCAAATCGTTCCTAGTTCATAAGTCAACCGTCGATGTAAACCCCATTGAACACCTGTCCTAATTAATTGGTGTACTCGCTGCACTCTTCCCCCAGCGAAAAAGGCACACTCGTCGAAAGGCGGGGTCGCAAAGCCACGGGGCTACAGGAAGCCAGCTCTTCCCATGCCAGCCGGGTTGCCGCTCGGGACGCCGTGGGCGTTCGCCTACGGCGTCTGGAGGGTGCTTTTTGCATGTTCTGATTCTCGGAAACCCGCGGTTTGTGCGGATCCAGAAGGTTTCTCGCGTTAAGGCATAGAAGTTCCCACACGTGGAATACCGATTTCCTACTCTTTCGTGAAGGAATTCTCTCACCCGTCGCGAATTAGTCGGAGAATGATGTGTTACTAGTCGTACCTTTTAACCATAGCTAAAGTCCCTCAGGTCAACGGAGGGTAGTGCGCATGGAGAACCCACTGAGCCAAGCGGAAATTGATGCCCTTGTAATGGCCACGGGCACCAACGTCCGTACGTACGATTTCCGAAGGCCGAGCAAGTTCAACAAGGACTTGATCCGGACCTTGGTACTGGTGCACGAGAACCTGGCCCGGCTGCTGCAGTCGTACCTTTCCGCGGGGCTGCGCTCCTGGGTCCAGATCAACGTGCGTTCCACCAACCAGTACACCTTCTCGGAGTTCACCCAGCTTCTGCCCAACCCCACCATCGCGCTCTCGTTCCGCCTCAACCCCCTTCCCGGCATGTGCCTGCTGGAGATCAGCCACAACATTGCATTCGCCATCGTGGAGCGGGTTTTTGGGGGTCCCGGGAGCGATGCGCAGCCCCAGCGGGAGCTGACCGAGATCGAGCTGGGCATCATCCAGCGGGTGGTGAAGGACACCTTCGGCCCGATGAAGGAAGCCTGGCGGAACGTGGCGGAGATCGACCCGGCCATCGTGGCGGTGGAGACGAACCCCGTCTTCATCCAGGTCGAGAACCCCACCGAGGTGGTGGCTGCGATCACCCTGGCGGTGGAGATCGGCGAACACCTGGGCCACATGACCTTTGCGTTCCCCTATTCCACGGTGGAGCCAGTTCTGTCTCGCCTCTCGCCGCAGTCGTGGCTGGCCGAGACCAAGCACATGAGTCCTTCCGATGAGGAGAGCCTGCGGCGTGCCGTGCAGGGGGCTCCCCTCCCCGTGACGGCCCAGCTTGGCAAGACCCGCATCCGGCTCGGCGAGTTTCTCACTTTGGGGGTTGGTGACGTCATCAAGCTTGATGCCCGCGTGGGCGACGAACTGCCCGTCTTTGTGGGGAACAAGCTCGCCTTCCAGGCGAAGCCCGGCGTGGTGGGTGACCGCATGGCCGTGCAGATCACCCGTCGGGTGACCTGAGAACCGGTGAAGTGGTGGCAACATGAAAGTTGAATTCCTGAACCCCTTTGTTTACGCCGGGCTCAAGGTTCTGGCCTCGGAGGCGGGGCTGAAGAGCGTCGTCTCCGACAAACCCCAGATGCGCAAGGCGATCGCCACGCTGCACGCCGTGAACGTGGTCATCGGCGTGGTGGGTTCGGTTCAGGGCATCGTCATCTACGGGATGGAGCTGGCCATGGCCAAGGGCATCGTCCGGGCCATGACCGGTCAGGACTTCCCCATTACCGACCCCATGGCCGAGTCGGCCCTGGGCGAGCTCGCCAACCTGATCACCGGCTACGCTTCGGGCTCCCTGGAGCAGGCCGGCTGGCCGAGCCGCATCTCGCCCCCGCGCATCGTCAGGGGCACCGGGGTCCGGTTCGCGAACGCGGTGATCAACATGCTGACGGTACCTATCATTACGGAACTCGGGCAGATCACGATCTACCTGGCCCTGCGGGAGGTCAGCCCCGCAACTGCAGGGCCCGCTAGCGGCGATGGTCCCATGGGAGGGATGGCAGGTTGATTCGGGGTATCGAAGCCTCCAGATCGGGTATGGCGGTGGAGCAGCTTCGCACCGACGTGCTGGCCGACAACATCGCCAACATGAACACCAACGGCTTCAAGCGTTCCACCGCGACGTCCACGGAGTTCGGCAGAATGCTGGTTCACCGCATGGACGACCCCACCGACCCCCGGCCGCAGGAGGTCGGGCCGCTGGGCAACGGCACCCGGGTGAATCAGGTGGTGCTCGACGAGCGGCAGGGCGACATTTACGAGACGGGCCGCCCCCTGGACCTGGCGATCGAGGGGCCCGGCTGGTTCCTGGCGGAGCGGCCGGACGGCAGCCTCTACCGCACCCGCAACGGCGCCTTCCGTCAGATGGCCGACGGGACCATTACGACGGTCGAGGGCTACCGGGTGCTGATAGAGGGCCCCGGGGGCCTGGTCCCCCTGGTGCTGCCGGGTGTGGAGCCCGCCTTCGGGCCTGACGGCACGATCCTGGCCGGCGAGCAGCCCGTGGGCCGGCTGGCCATCGACGGCGCGACCGACCAGACCCGGCTGCACAGCCGCCGGCTGGAGGCCTCCAACGTGGATCTGGCCAGGGAGATGTCCGATCTGATCGTGACCCTCAGGGCCTACCAGGTGAACCAGCGGGCCCTGCGGGTGCAGGATGAGACCCTGGCCCGGGCGGTCACCGAGATCGGCAAGGTCTGATGGACGGCGAGGAGGTTGATCGCAGATGATCGGTCGTGACCTGCCGGCCCGCATCGTGGAGCAGGCCATCGACGCGGCGTCGCTCCGGCAGCGGGTGCTGGCCAACAACCTGGCCAACGCCATGACCCCCGGCTTCAAGCGCTCGCGGGTCGATTTTGAAACCGAGCTGGCGCGGGCCCTGGCTGCGGGGACCAACCCCGACCAGGTGCGGCCCGCGGTCGTGAAGGAGACCGACTCCATCGGCCGGCCGGACGGCAACAACGTGGACGTGGAGGCGGAGTCGGTGAAGATGGCCCTCAACCAGATCTGGTACAGCGCCCTGACGCGCCAGATCTCTGACCACTTCCACCGGCTGCGCCTGGTGATCACGGATGGGAGGGGCTAGTTAAATGCGGATGTTTCAGGCCATGGAGGCCAGCGCCTCGGCCCTGACCACCGAGCGCGTGCGGATGGACGTCATCGCCAACAACCTGGCCAACTTCCGCACGACGCGCACGGCCGAGGGCGGGCCGTACCGCCGCCGCACCGTCGTGGTGGAAGAGCGGCCCAATACCTTTGCCAGCGAGCTGGCCCGGCAGGCGGGCCGCCCCGCCGAGCCCGGGCTCGGGGTGCGGGTGGCGCAGATCGTGGAGGATCCGAGCCCCTTCAAGGAGGTCCACGACCCCACGCATCCCGACGCCGACCCGGTCACCGGCATCGTCCGGCTGCCCAACGTGGACCTGCTGCAGGAGATCACCGATCTCATGCTGGCGCAGCGCATGTACGACGCCAACCTCACGGCTTTCAACGCTGCCAAGAGCATGGCCCTCAGGGCCCTGGAGATCGGCCGATAGCCGCTAGGAGAGGAGAACCGCCATGGATATTCAACGGCTGAACGCCATGCTCTCGCTGGAGCCGACGCTTGCGCGCGAGAGCCGGAATGAGGTCCGGGAGGGCGCCTCCTTCGGCGACGTGCTGGCCAACGCCATCCGGCAGGTGGAGCAGGACCAGCGCCACGCGAACGAGATGGCCGTCAGGCTGGCCGCCGGAGAGGTCGAGGACATCGCACAGGTCATGATCGCCTCTGAACGCGCGAGCCTCAGCCTGAACCTCGCCATCCAGGTCCGGAACAAGGTCATCGAGGCCTACCAGGAGATCATGCGCATGACCTTCTAACCAAAGCCTAGACCGTTCCTGCACCAACCTCAGCGGGGGGAGACCACTTGGCTAATGCGGGCTCCGATGTCATGGGGCGCATCAAGCAATACTGGGGCGCGATGAGCCGGCCCGTGCGCTGGCTCACCGTTGGCCTGCTTGTCGCACTGGTCGTCTCTCTCGCTGTGGCCGCCTACCTGAACCGGCCACGGTGGGAGATCTTCTACAAGGCCAGCGATCCGGCGGAAGTCACCACGCTGGTGGAGCACCTGGACGCCCTGGGCGTCCCCAGCCGCATCACCGGCAACGGCCTGGTTATCGAGGTGCCCGCCAAGGAGCGCAGCGCGGCCAACTTGGCGAAGGCGCAGGCCGGCCTGCCCAGCGCCGGACACGTGGGTCTTGAGATCTTCGCCCAGCCCCAGTTCGGCGCGACCGAATTCGACCGCCAGGTGAACTACAAACGGGCTACCGAGGGAGAGCTTTCGCGCTCCCTGATGCGCATTGCCGACATCGAATACGCGAAAGTAAATCTTAACATACCCGAAAAATCCGTCTTCGTGCGCGATCAGGAGCAGCCGTCGGCTGCCGTCCTCGTGCAGGTCCGGCCGGGTCGCACCCTCGACAGCGACAACGTCACGGCAATCATAAATTTTGTAGCGAGTTCCGTCGAGGGGCTGACGCCAGACCGGGTGACGGTGGTGGACAGCCAGGGCCGGGAGCTGCGGCCCGCCAGCGAGGACACGGAGCGGCTCGATGCCGAGGCGCTGGCCTTCCAGCGGCAGCGCGAGCAGCAGCTCACGCAGCGGCTGCTCTCGGTGCTGGAGCCGATCTTCGGCCCGGGCAACGTGGCCGCCACGGTGACCGTGGAGCTTGACCACCAGTCATCCCGCACCGAGGAGCGCATCGTCGGGCAGGGCGTGCCCGTTGCCACCCTGTCGGAGCGGTCCGGCTCCCAGACGCAGGGCACGAGCACCGAGACCCCGCCGGCCGTGCCGCCGGCGACCGGGCAGGACCAGACCGGGACCACGGCGCCCGCGGTGCCCATCTACCAGGAGCCCAGCGTCTCCACGGAGTCCGGCGAGTCCTACCAGAGCCGCACCGAGACCCATTACGACGTCGGAGAGCGGAACCAGATCACCGTGTCGCCGGCCGGCTCGGTCAAGCGGGTCACCGCGGCGGTCACCATCAACCAGGACACCCTCACCCAGTCCGAGATCGACCTGATCCGCCAGCACGCGGCCAGCGCCATCGGGGCGCAGCTTTCTGACGTGACCGTCCTGGCCATGTCCTTCCGGCCCACGGCCCAGGCGGAGGTCACGCCGCCGGCGCCCGAGGCCGCTTCCGGCACCCGGCTGTTAGACGCGAAGACCCTGGCTGTCGGCCTCGCCATTGCGTCGTTCCTGCTGATTCTGGCCGCACTGCTCACGCGCCGGCGCGAGCCCGAGCCCGAGTTCGCGCTGCCGGGCCACCCGGCGGTGGGCACGGCCCTCGACGTGGCGCTGGGGCTCGACCGGCCGCTGCCCGTCGAGGAGGCCGCAGCCGCGGCCGAGGCGCCCGAGGCAGCAGCCGCCGAGCCGGGCGAAGAGAAGGATATGGAGGAGATGACAGCCGCGGAGAAGTTCGAGGAGGTCATGAAGCGGCGGCGGCCCCCGCGGCAGCCGCTGGATCCGGAGGATTTCATGGACGACGACATCCTGGCCGACATCGACGTGCTGCTGGAGCAGGCGCCCGAGGCCTGCGCCGAGGTCATTCGGCAGTGGCTGAAGGGAGGGATCTAGCGCTTGGCAGACCGTGACCAGAAGCTGACCAGCCGGCAGAAGGCGGCGATCTTCTGCATCAACATCGGGGCCGAGCGCTCGGCCAAAATCCTGAAGCACCTCCGGGACGACGAGATCGAGATGCTCACCGTGGAGATCGCACAGTCCCGCAAGGTCACGCCCGAGGTGCGCGACGAGGTTCTGACCGAGTTCATCATGGTAGCCACTGCTGACAAACACATTCGCACGGGCGGCATCGATTATGCCCGTGAGATGCTGGAGAAGGCCCTGGGGCAGGAGCGGGCGCGCGAGATCCTGACCCGGCTCACCTCCCACCTCCGGCGCCGTCCCTTTGACGCCGTACGGCACACCGACCCGATCCACCTGGCCTCCTTCCTGCAGAACGAGCACCCGCAGACCGTCGCCGTCATCATGGCCCACCTCGACGCCGACAAGGCGGCGCAGGTTCTCCTGGGGCTCCCGCCCGAGCGGCAGGCCGACATCCTCCGCCGGGTGGCCACCCTCGACCGCACCTCCCCCGAGATGCTGCGCGAGGCGGAGAAGGTCCTGGAGCGGAAGGCCTCGGCCATCGTGAGCCAGGAGTCGACCGCGGCCGGCGGCATCAACTGGGCGGTGGAGGTGCTCAACCGGGTCGACCGGACGACCGAGAAGTCCATCATGGGGCTGCTCTCGGCCGACGACCCCGACCTGGCCAGCGAGATCGCCCAGCGCATGTTCCTCTTCGACGACATCGTCAACCTCGACGACCGCACCGTACAGCGGGTGCTGCGCGAGGTGGACATGAACAAGGATCTGCCGCTTGCCCTGAAGGCCGCCAAGGAAGAGGTGTGGCGCAAGATCATGAACAACATCTCGAAGCGGGCGGGCGAAGCCCTCAGGGAGGCGGTGGAGTACCTGGGCCCCGTGCGCATCCGCGATGTGGAGGAGGCGCAGGCCCGCATCGTCGCCCTGATCAGGCGGCTTGAGGAGTCCGGCGAGATCCAGATCGCCAGGGGTGGTGCAGATGAGTACATTTAAGTCGGGAAAGCTCCCGCCCGGGGTGGAGGTGCGGGCCCCCTCGTGGCCGCAGCTCACGCCGCCCCCGCCGCCCCCGCCGACGCCTCCCAGCCCGCCGAAGCCGGTGCGGCCCCCGGCGCCCCCCACTGAGGTGGCCAGGGCCCAGGCCGAAGAGGCAGAGAGGGTGCTGGACAACGCGCGGCTGGAGGCCGCCCGCATCCTGCAGTCCGCGGCCGAGGAGGCCGAAGCCGCGCAGGCCGCCGCCCGGGAGGAGGGCTTCGAGCAAGGCCGCCGGGAGGGTCTGGCCGCCGGCAGGGCCGAGGCGGAGTCCCTGCGGCGGGAGGCTGAGCTGGCCCTGGAGAACGCCCGGCTGCAGGGCGAGACCATCCGACAGGAGGCCGAGAAGGAGGCCGCCGTGACCCGCCTGGAGGCGGAGTCGGCGGCGGAGAAGCTGCTGGCCGACGCCAGGGAAGAGGCGCACCGCATCATCGACGAGGCCCGCCAGCGGGCCGAGCGGCTGGTGCAGGAGCGGCTGGAGCAGTCGCAGGAGGCCCTGGTGGCGCTGGCGGTGGCCGCGGCCACCCGGCTGGTGCAGGGCCACCTGGCCGTCGAGCCCCAGTCCGTGGTGCGGATGGTCGCCGCCGGACTGCGCCTGGTGAAGGATGCCCCGGCCACCGTGCGGGTAAACCCGGAAGACCTGCCCCTGCTGGAGGCCCAGCGCTCCACCCTGGAGCGGGAGCTGGGGGCGGGAGCCCTCACGCTCACCCCGGACCCCGGCATGGAACGCGGCAGTTACACGGTGCAGACGCCGGTCGGCCAGGTGGACGGCACCCTGAAGCAACAGACCGACCGGCTGGAGGCCGCCGTGAGGGCGGCCCTGGGAGGGTCTGAGCAATGACGGCCGCGCTGCCCTGGGCCGATGTGCAGCGGGCGGTGGAGCAGGTGGAGTTGCTCTCCGTTGTGGGCAGGGTGACCGGCGCCGCCGGGCTCATCATCGAGTCGGCCGGCCCCAGAGCCAAGATGAACGAGCTCTGCTGGCTGCAGGGCGATGGCCGCAAGGTGGCGGCCGAGGTGGTCGGCTTCCGGGAAGACCGGCTGCTCCTGATGCCGCTGGGCGAGACCGACGGGCTCCGCCCCGGCTGGGAAGTGGTGGCTACCGGCGGCCCCCTGCAGGCGCCGGTGGGACCCGGGCTGCTGGGCCGGGTCATCGACGGACTCGGCAACCCCATTGACGACAAAGGGCCCCTGGAAGGTTGCGGCACCCGCCCGGTCATCGGCCCGGCCCCCGACCCCCTGGCCCGGCAGCGCATTCACCGGCCGGTCAGCCTGGGCGTGCGGGCCCTCGACGCCCTGATCACCGTGGGCATGGGCCAGCGCATCGGCATCTTCGCCGGGTCGGGCGTCGGCAAGTCGACCTTGCTGGGCATGGTCGCCCGGGCCACCGCGGCCGACTGCAACGTGATCGCCCTGGTGGGCGAGCGCGGGCGCGAGGTGCGGGAGTTCATCGAGAAGGACCTCGGCGAGGAGGGGCTCAGGCGGTCCGTGGTGGTGGTGGCCACTTCGGAGCAGCCCTCGCTGGTGCGCATACGGGCCGCGCTCATGGCGACGGCCATCGCGGAGTACTTCCGGGACGTGCACGGGCTGAACGTGATCCTGATGATGGACTCGGTCACGCGCCTGGCCCACGCCCAGCGGGAGGTGGGCCTGGCCATCGGGGAGCCGCCGGCGACCCGGGGCTACACCCCGTCGGTCTTCGCCATGCTGCCCCGGGTGCTGGAGCGCTCGGGCACCGGCCCCACCGGCAGCGTGACCGGCGTTTACACCGTGCTGGTGGACGGCGACGACATGAACGAGCCGGTGGCCGATGCGGTCCGGTCGATCCTCGACGGGCACGTGGTGCTCTCGCGGAAACTGGCGCACGCCGGCCACTACCCGGCGATCGATCCGCTCCAGTCGGTGAGCCGGGTCATGCCCGACGTCACGACGCCGGAGCACCGGGCGCAGGCCCAGCGGCTGCGTGCGCTCCTGGCGGCCTACCAGGAGGCTGAGGACTTGATTCAGATCGGCGCCTACCAGCGCGGGACCAACCCGCTGGTGGATGAGGCCCTGGCCAAGATGGACCAGATCAAGCACTTCCTGATTCAGCCCGCGGACCAGCCCAGCACGATGGAGGAAGCCCTGCAGGGGCTCGCGGCGCTGTGCGGGGAGGATGCATAACCGATGAAGCGGTTTCGCTTTCGGCTGCAGCGGCTGCTGGAGATCCGGCAGCAGGAGACCAAGGTCGCGCTGAACAACTTCGCCCAGGCCCGCCTGGCGACCCAGGCGGCTGCGAAGCGGCTGGAAGTGGCCGCCGCCCAGCGGGCGGCCTCGGCGGAGCGGCTGGCAGCCCGGCGCCAGGGGCGCATGACGGTGCAGCAGTGGCGCCAGTCGGCCGAGATGCACGAGGCGCTGGTAGCCGCCGAGTGGCTGGCGGCGGAGCGGCTGGCGGCCGCGCAGCAGGAGGAGGAGCGCCGGCGGCGGGAACTGACTGAGGCCGAGCGGCGCGAGAAGGTCCTGGAGCGGCTGCGTGATCGCCGGGCGGCCGAGTGGCGGCAGGCCATGGCGGCCGCAGAGCAGGCGGCCATTGACGAGATGGCGCAGACTGTCTACCGGGAGGGAGGTGGCCGACGATGAGCGCTGTGGCACCGGAGCTGAGCGGCGCCCCCGAGGAGGAGGAGGCGCCGAAGCGGCGGAGGCTGCGCTTTCCCCGGCTGCGACGGCGCCGTGAGGAGGGCGGTGCGGATGCAGAAGCAGAAGCAGAAGCCCCGCCTGAGCCGAGAAGGCGGCCCCGCCGCCGCCGGCAGCCACCGTCCATCGCAGCGTATCTCACCCTGTTCGCCCTGCTCACGGGAGCGGCGGCGATTGCGCTCCACCTTTACCCCGGCCTGATCCCCGGCCTGGAGCCGGCGGCGACGGCCCCGGAACCCGCGCCGGCGGATGCGGCAGCCTCCGCCGAGGAACTGCAGCGGGCGGTGGACCTGGCCCGGAAGCAGGCCGAGCTGACGACCCGGGAGGCCGACCTGGCCGAGCGGGAAGCGGCGCTTGCAGAGCGGGAGGCGCAGGTGGACGAGCTCCTCAGGGACCTGGGGGTGACCGGCCGGCGGAGCGACACGGCCGTGCGCACCGCCCGCCTCCTGAGCGAGATGCCCCCTTACCGGGCAGCAGCCCTGCTGGGTGAGATGGGCAACGGCACCGCCGTGGAGATCCTGCGGCTGATGACCACCGACGACGCGGCGGCGATTCTGGCGGCGATGGAGGAGAACCGGGCAGCCGCGCTGCTGCAGGCCTATGCAGAGGAGGTTGGACCGTGACTCTACCTGTTGTGAGTCCGGGCGGAGCGCCCCAGCCGCCGGTGGGCGCCCCGAGGGAAAGTGGGCGCAGAGACGAGGCTTCCCAGGCCGAAGGCACCTTCGCGGCGCTGCTGGCTGCGCTGGCGCCCGCGGCGACGCATCCTGATGCTGCCGCGGGGGAGGCGCCGGTCGCCTTCGAGGGCCAGCCGCACGTGACCGGGGCCGGACTTTCGGGTTCGGTGCAGGCGCTGCTGGGCCTCCCGCGTGAGGGGGGCGGTCAGGCGGCCTTGCCGCCGGCGCTGGCGGCGGACGCCGCCTCCGCGGACGGCCAGGGCGGGACGGCCCCGGCGGCCCAGAGCGGATGGCCAGGCGAACCGGTCATCGAGTGGCAGGCCGTGGTGGACCAGATCGTGACGGACCAGCCCGCGGAGCAGGATCCAATCAGAGACCTGCTGCGCATGCAGGGGCCGGAGCCCTTCGGCGGCAAGGCCGGTCCCCCCGGCACAGGCGGACCGGGCCAAGGTGATGCGACGACGCTGATTCAGGAGGGCCCCGTGGCAGACGGGGCGGCAGCCTCGGGCGATGAGGCGGCGCCGGCGGCCCGGCCGGTCGAGGTTCCCGGTGGGCAAGCGGGGGCCGGCGAGGTGGTTTCCGCTCAGCCGGGGCTCACCGCCCGGCCCGGGATCCCCGTCGGAGAGGCGGCCCCTGCCGGTGAGGGAGCGCCCGCAGACGACGGAGGCTTGGCCGGGGAGGGGCGCCAACCTGAGGCGGTGTCCCGGCCGGTCCAGGACGTGGCGCCGGCCCCTGCGCCTGACCCCGCGGGCGGGGCACAACCGGTTGCCGGGGCCGCGGTTGCCAGGGGGCTGGAGCGGCTCACAGCCGGCCGGCTGCAGGCAGAGCAGGTGATGGCGGAGCTCGCCCGCACAGTGCCCGAACTGCCGGACGGCCAGTACCGGCTGACCCTGCGGCTGCATCCCGAACACCTGGGCGAGGTCCGGCTGGAGCTTCACCTGAACGGACGCGACGTTTACGCCGCCATGGAGGTCGTGAGCAGCGACGCCCGCCAGGCCCTGGAGAGCCGGGGCGAGCAGCTCCGGCAGGGCCTGAGCGATGCCGGGTACAACCTGGCCGGGTTTGACGTCGCCACCGGCGAGGGTCGGCAGGCCCGCCACGGCGGCGCGGAAGAGCCGGCGGGGTGGTCCCGTCCCACCGGCCGGAGCCGCGGGCGGCCCGAGGCCGCGGCGGCGCCGGCGGCGGGCGTCAGGCCGGCTCCCGGCCCCAGGAGCGGGCGGCTGGACACCTTGGCGTAGGAGGCGGTAAGCGATGAGTGTGGACGGCATCAACGGGACTCAGGCGAGCACGGCCTCCGGCGCCGCAGAGGCGGCTCAGCAGAGAAAGGCCGACCAGCTCGGCAAGATGGACTTTCTTAATCTGCTGGTGACCCAGCTTCGCTACCAGGATCCGCTCAACCCCATCGACGACCGGGAGTTCATGGCGCAGCTCGCCCAGTTCTCCGCCCTGGAGCAGATGACCGAGAACGTGCGCTGGGCGCGGATGAGCTACGGCCTCAGCCTGGTCGGCGCTGCCGTGAAGTACTGGGGCTACGAGGGGAAGCCCGAGGTCGGCATCGTGCACGCCGTGCGCATTGACAGCGGCGAGCCGCTGCTGAACCTGGGGAACCGGGAGATCAAGCTGGACCAGGTGATCGAGGTCGCACCGGTCAGCACGGACCACGAATAAGGGGAGGTAGTCTGGAATGCGTTCGCTTTACTCTGGCGTGTCGGGTATCCGGAGTCATCAGACCCGAATGGACGTGATCGGCAACAACATCGCCAACGTCAACACCACCGGCTTCAAGGCCAGCCGGGTGACCTTTACCGATGTGTTCAACCAGACGCTCTCCTCGGGTTCGGTCCTGACCAACCCGCAGCAGATCGGTCTGGGCGTGGCCGTGGGCTCCACGGACCTCATCACCGACAACGGCCCCCTCCAGATGACCGGTCGGTCGCTGGATCTGGCCATTTCTGGCGACGGGCTCTTCGTCGTGAAGGGCGCAAACGATGAGATCCTGTACACCCGGCTGGGTGCGTTCGACTGGAGCGCTGACGGCTACCTGTTCATCCCGGCCCTGGGGATGCGGGTTCAGGGCTGGATGGCCGATGCCGACGGCCAGATCGGCCGGACCGACCGGGCCACCATGACCGACATCCAGATCGTCCGTGGCGACATCTCCCTGCCAGCGGCGACGCAGAATGCCACGTTCAAGGGCAACCTGGACGCCGCGGCGAACGTCAACGACTCCTACATCACTGCCATGACGGCGTACGACAGCCTGGGCCGGCCCATCAGTATCGCCCTGCGCTTCACGAAGACCGACCAGGGCTGGACCGTGGAATACCAGCACGACTACAGTGATCCCGTGGACCCCGACGATCCGACCCAGGGCAAGGAGTGGACGGAGGCCATGTACGAGAGCGCGCCCGTGCTCCTTGCGTTCAACACGGACGGCACGCTGGCGATCGACCCTGACAATCCGGAGACCTACCTTGCGGAACTGATCATCACCGATCCCGACGGTAACGCCGCGCCGCTCCGCATCGAGGTGGACTTCAGCAAGGTCACCCAGGCCTACGACGCCAGCACGGGCCCCGGGGAGTCCAAGTCGTCGGTGGAGATCAACACCGTCGACGGGCGGGGCATGGGTACCCTGGCTGCCGTTTACGTCAACGAGTTCGGCGTCATCACCGGGCGCTACACCAACGGCGCCACCAAGGTCCTGGCGCAGATCGCCCTGGCCAACTTCAACAACCCCGGCGGCCTGATCAAGGAAGGCAGTTCCACCTTTGCCGAGTCGCCGGCCTCGGGCGTCGCGCAGATCGGCGCTCCGGGCTCGGGTGGCCGTGGAACCCTGGTGCCGGGCAACCTGGAAGGCTCCAACGTCGACCTGGCTGCGCAGTTCACCGAGATGATCCTGACCCAGCGGGGCTACCAGGCCTCGGCGAAGCTGGTCAGCACGGCCGACGACATGCTGCACGAGATCATCAACCTGAAGCGGTAGGCGCGGGTTCCTGCCGACTAACGACAAGAGGAGACTTCGCATGAACCGAGGGCTGATTACCGCGCTCGTCGCCGCCGTGGTCATCCTGGCGGTCGGCGTGGCAGGTCTCACCACCTATGTCTTCTTCTTCATGCCGCAGCCCGGAGGGGCCGTGGCCGCCGGCGGGGGCAGCAGGACGACCGTAGCGGCAGGCGACCCTGTGCTCGAAGCGGCGTATTACGAACTCGACCAGTTTGTGACCAACCTCGCGGACAAGGATCGCCTGCGCTACATTCAGTTCAGCGTGGCCCTGGGGCTGCGTAGCGCGCGGTCGGAAGAGCTTGCCAAGGAAGCCTCCCCCCAGGTGAGGGACGTCGTGCTGAGCCAGGTCCGGGAGCTGACCGCGCAGGACCTGAGCGGGGCCGACGGGAAGGAGCGGCTGGCCGAGGCCATCAAGGAAGGGCTTGACGCCATCCTGCCCGGCCACGTGACCCGGGTGTACGTGACCGACATGGTGATCCAGTAAGGAGGGGCGATCGATGGCCAAACAAGGACTGACCCAGGAGGAGATCGCCGCCCTCTTCGCCCAGGCACGCCAGGGTGAGCAGGAGCCGCAGGCGGCCGCCTTCCCCTCCCTGAACCCGGAAGGGTCGGCCGAGGGGGATCCGTCGCCGCTGGGGCTGCTCGCCGACGTGGAGCTGGAGCTCACGGTGGAGCTCGGCCAGAGCCGGCGCAGCCTGCGGGAGATCCTTGCGATGGGCCCGGGCTCGGTGCTGGAGCTGGACAAGCACGCCGGTGAGGCGGTCGATCTGCTGGTCAACGGCCAGCTCGTGGCCCGCGGGGAGGTCGTGGTGATCGGCGAGAACTATGGCGTCCGCATCACCGAACTGATCAACCCCGAGGGGAGCCCCGGCCGATGAACGGCACGGAGGAGCTGCTCCAGTCATCGCCGGTGAGCGGCACGGGGAGCCTCCTCGTCTACCTGCTCGCCTCGCTTCTGGTGATCGCGCTGGCCTTCGTGACGGTGCGCTGGCTGGCCCGGTGGCAGTTTCAGTTCACCCGCGGCCGGCGGATGCGGGTGCTGGAGGGGCTGGCCGTGGGCCGCGACCGGCACCTGCTGCTGGTGCAGGTGGGGCAGGAGATCCTGCTCTTGGGCTCCACCGAGGGCTCCATTCGGCTCATCCACCGCATCGACGATCCGGAGCTGGTGGCGGAGTGGCTGGCGGAGTCCCGGCCTGAGCGGGACTGGGGCCCCACCAGCTTCGCGGGTGCGGAGGGCGCGGTGCGGGCCAACCTGGAGCGCATGCGCGCCCTTCTGGCGCGGAAGGGAGGGGGGCGCCATGAGTAGCGGGCGGATCCTCCGCCGGCTGCTGATCGTCGCGGCCCTTCTGGCGCTGGCGGCGCCGGTGGCGCAGGCCCAGCCGCTGGAGATCCCCACCTTCGACTTCATCCGGCCGGCCGAGACCCCCCAGGAGGGGCTGCAGACGATGCAGCTGCTCCTGCTGCTCACGGTGCTCACGCTGGCGCCGGCCATCGTGATCCTGTGCACCTCCTTCACACGCATCATCGTCGTCTTCGGCTTCATCCGCACCGCGCTGGGGCTGCAGCAGACGCCGCCGAACCAGGTGCTCATCGGCCTGGCGCTCTTCCTCACCGCGGCGGTGATGATGCCGACATTCGGCGAGATCAACGAGACGGCCATTCAGCCCTATCTGGCCGGGGAGATCGACCAGGTGGAGGCCATCGAGCGGGGCGCCCTGCCCCTGAAGGAGTTCATGCTCAGGCAGACCCGGGAGGCGGATCTGGGGCTGATGCTGGAGGTGAGCGGTCAGCCGGCGCCCGACGGGCCCGAGGATGTCAGCTTCTTCACCGTCGTGCCCGCTTTCGCCATCAGCGAGCTCAAGACCGCGTTCACCATGGGCTTCCTGATCTACCTGCCCTTCATCATCATCGACCTCATCACGGCCAGCCTCATGATGTCGCTGGGCATGATGATGGTGCCGCCCACCCTGATCTCGCTGCCCTTCAAGGTGCTGCTCTTCGTGCTGGTGGACGGCTGGCACCTCGTGGTGGAGTCGCTGATCCGAAGCTTTACGGGATAAAGGGGGCGACCGCAGTTGACTCCGGAGTTCGCCCTGGACCTCGCGCAGGAGGCGGTGCGGACCGCCCTGTACGTGGCGGCCCCCGTCATCGGGCTCGGTCTCCTGGTGGGCCTCCTGATCTCGCTCTTCCAGGCCACCACCCAGGTGAACGAGCCGTCGCTCCAGTTCGTGCCCAAGATTCTCGCGGCGGTGGCCGGCCTCATCGTGTTCGGGCCCTGGATGCTCACCAACCTCATGGATTTCGCCCGGCGCATGATAGCCCTGCTGCCCGCGATGGTGCGATGACGCCCAATGGAACAGCTCTACGCGCAGCTCGCCGCACTCCTGCTGGGCGCCTCACGGGCCATGGGCATCTTCACCGCAGCGCCTATCTTCTCCACCCGGTTCGTGCCGTTTCAGGTGCGGGTGGCCCTCAGCTTGCTGCTGGGCTTCTTCCTCAGCCCGGTCATCGAAGTGGCCCCGGGCCGGACCGAGGGGGTAAACCTGCTGCTCGCCGCGCTGGTGGAGCTGGTGGTCGGCCTGGTCATCGGCTTCCTCTGCCTGCTGTTCGTCAGCGTCATGCAGATCGCCGGGGCGGTGATCGACCTCGAGATGGGCTTTGCGCTGGCCGGCCTCTTCGACCCGCTCACCGGCCAGGGCGCCACTTTGCTGGGAAACCTGTTTCAGACGACGGCCCTGCTCTTCTTCCTCGGGCTCGACGGCCACCACTGGCTGATCCGCACGTTTGCGCAGAGCTACGCCCTGGTGCCGGCCGGCGGACCGGTGGAGGGAGCCGTCAGCGCGCTCTACGTCGCCCGCCTCTTCGGCGACCTGCTGGCCCTGGCCATTCAGCTCATCCTGCCCTTTGTGGCGGTCATGCTGCTCACCATGGTCGCGTTCGCGGTGCTGAACCGGGCCGTGGCGCAGCTCAACATCTTCGCCATCGGTCTCGGCACCAAGACCTTCGTGGGGCTCCTGATGCTGGTGCTGCTGCTGCCGTTCTACGGCCGGCCGCTGACGGCCCTGTTTGAGGCCGGCTTCCGGGAGGCCCTGCGGATGCTCGAGCTCATGCGGGCCGTACCGGGGGGGTAAGCCATGGAACTGCAGCTCTTCGCGGAGCGCACCGAGGAGCCAACACCCCGAAGGCTGCGCAAGGCGAGGGAGGAAGGCCGCGTCGCCCGTTCCACCGACCTGGTGGCGGGCATGGGGCTGGTGGCCGCCACCCTGGCCCTGCGGGGGATCGGGTCCTTCAGCGTGGCGCAGCTCACCGGCGGTATGGTCACCACGTTCGAGACGCTGCGGCCGGTGGAGCTGACCCCCGAGACCATCGCCGTCATCATGCAGGACTGGGTGCTGCTCCTCCTGCGCGCGGTGCTGCCCATCGCCCTGGTGGTGCTGGCCATCGGCGTCGTCGTCGGCACCCTGCAAACCCGCTTCAACTTCACCCTGCGGACCCTGGTGCCCAGGTTTTCCACGCTTAACCCCATCACCGGGCTCAGCCGCATGTTCTCTCTCAGGACCCTCACCGAACTCCTCAAAGGGCTGATCAAGCTCACGGCGATCGGCTACATCGCCTACCGGAGCGTCCGCGATCTGGTGCCGAAGTTTCCCAACCTGATGGCACAGACCGTTCCGGCGGGGCTCAGCGCCATTGCCGACATGGTGCTCGACGTGATGCTGGCCGTGGGCCTGGCCTTCCTTGCCATTGGCGTGCTCGACTACGGGTACCAGTACTGGGAGTTCCGCCGGTCGCTGCGCATGACCAAGCAGGAGGTCAAGCAGGAGCACCGGGAGCAGGAGGGGGCGCCGGAACTGAAGTCCCGGCAGCGGCAGCGCATGCGGGAGATGGCCATGCGGCGCCGGGCCCTGGTGGAAGTGCCCAAGGCCGACGTGGTCGTCACTAACCCGACCCACTTCGCCGTCGCCCTGAAGTACGAGGCGGCCAAGGACGCAGCGCCCCGGGTCGTCGCGAAGGGCGCCGACCTGCTGGCGCAGGAGATCAAGAAGATCGCCCGGGCGCACGACGTGCCCCTGGTGGAGAACCGGGCCCTGGCCCGGGGGCTCTACTACGACGTCGAGGTCGGGCGGCTCATACCCCCCGAATACTACCAGGCCGTAGCCGAGGTGCTGGCCTTTGTCTACAACCTCCGGCGGCAGAACCGGCAGGCCGGTCAGGAATAAATCCGCTGACACCGAGGTGAGAGAGCTGTGACCAACCCAAGCGGCGCCCCGTCGATCCGGGTCTCAGACGTCGCCGTGGCCGGCGCCATGGTGGCCATGGTCACCCTGCTCATCGTGCCCCTGCCCGAGTTCGTGGTGGACCTTCTGCTCACGTTCAACATCGCGGCGGCGGTGGTGATCGTGCTGGTCTCTATCTTCAGCAACGAGGTCCTCCAGTTCTCGTCCCTGCCGACCCTGCTGCTCATCACCACCCTGTTCCGTATCACGCTCAACATCTCCACCACCCGCCTCCTGCTCACCACCGGCGAGGCGGGCGAGGTCATCCGCCGCTTCGGCCAGTACGTCATCGGCGGCAACACGGTGGTCGGACTCATCGTCTTCCTCATCCTGATCATTGTGCAGTTCATCGTGATCACTAAGGGTGCCGAGCGGGTCTCCGAAGTGGCGGCCCGCTTCACGCTCGATGCCATGCCGGGCAAGCAGATGTCCATCGACGCCGACCTGAACGCCGGCCTCATCACCGAGGCCGAGGCCCGGGCCCGGCGACGGCAGATCGAGCGGGAGGCCGACTTCTACGGCGCCATGGACGGCGCTACCAAGTTCATCAAGGGCGACGCCATCGCCGGCCTGCTCATCGTCTTCATCAACCTGCTGGGCGGCTTCATCATCGGCATGCTCCAGCACGGCATGACTTTCCAGGAGGCCTGGGGCCACTTCTCGCTGCGCACCGTGGGCGACGGCCTGGTGACCCAGATCCCGGCCCTCTTGATCTCCACCGCCGCCGGCATCGTGGTGACCCGCGCGGCCGACGAGTCCAGCCTCGGTATCGAGCTCACCCGCCAACTGGGCGGCGACCCGAAGCTGCTCATGCTGGCGGGCGGCCTCATGATGGCCCTGGGCGTCATCCCCGGGCTGCCCACTGTGCCTTTCTTCGTCATCGGTAGCCTGATCCTGGGCATCGGGGCCATCGGCTCCCGCTACCAGCGGAGGCAGCTCGCGGCCGAGGTGCCCGAGCCCGAGCCGCTGCCCATCACCAACGACATGCTGCCCGAGACCAGGGTGCAGCTCACCCCGGTCGACCCGCTGGAGGTGGAGCTGGGCTACGCCCTGGTGCCCATGGCCGAGCCGGGCCGGGGCGGCGACCTGCTGGACCGGGTGGTGGCCGTGCGCAAGCAGGTGGCGGCCAACCTGGGGCTCCTCCTGCCCTACATCCGGGTGCGGGACAACCTCGCGCTGGACCCGTATCAGTATGTCATCAAACTGCGGGGCATCGAGGTGGGCTCCTACGAGCTGCAGCCCGACCGCTACCTCGCGATGGACCCGGGCGGCCTCGATGAGACCGTGCCCGGCCAGCCCACGGTAGAGCCGGCCTTCGGCCTCCCGGGGCTCTGGATCTCGCCCGCGGACAAGCAGCGGGCTGAGCTGATCGGCTACACCGTGGTCGACCCGGCCTCGGTGCTGGTGGCGCACCTCACCGAGGTCATCAAGGAGAACGCGCACCAGCTCCTGGGCCGGCAGGAGGTCAAGGGCATGGTGGACATGGTGAAGGAGACCCACCCGGCCCTGGTGGAGGAGCTGACACCCCGCCTGCTGAGCCTGGGCGAGATCCAGAAGGTCCTGCAGAACCTGCTGGCCGAGAGCGTGCCCATCCGCGATCTGGTGCTGATCTTCGAGGCACTGGCCGACTGGGCGCCGGTCACCAAAGACCCCGACCAGCTCACCGAGAAGGTGCGTGTGGCCCTGGGGCGGACCATCGTCCACCACTTCGAGCTGGGGCCGGTCATCAAGGCCATCACCCTCGCGCCGGACGTGGAGCAGCGGCTCACCGCCGCCGCCGAGAAGCGGGGCCCCGCGCCCGGCCTCGACCCGCAGCTCGCCCAGGCCGTCATCGAGGGCATCGGGCGGGAGGCGCAGAAGATGGCGCAGGCGGGCCACACCCCCGTGCTGGTCTGCTCGCCGGCCCTGCGGCCGGTGATCCGGCGCATCGCCCAGCACACCTACCCGCGGTTGATCGTGCTCTCCTATGCGGAGCTGGATCCCAAGCTTGAGATCGAGTCGGTGGGGGTGATCCGTGCATGATGCAAGTGAAGAAGTACATGGCCCCCACGTATGCGGAGGCCCTCATTCTGGCCAAGAACGAACTCGGCACCGACGCCGTCATCGTCGAGAGCCGCAAGGTACGGGTGGGAGGCATTTTCGGCCTGTTCGGCCGCGAGATGACCGAGCTCACCGTCGCGGCCGACGAGCGGCCGCAGCCCTATCGGGGGAACCGCCCCGCGGCCCGCGGTGCGGCGGCGCCCCGCCCGGCGTCCCCCGTCCGCCCGGCGCCGTCAGCAGGGGTTGCGCCTGCAGACGGCCAGGCACCCGCTTCCGGCACGGCGGCAAACGCGTGGGCCGCGGCTCCCGGTGCGGCCTCTGCGTGGCCTCCGGCTTCCGGTGCGCCCGCCCCGGGGCCGTCCGGCGCGGCGTCGCCTGGCAGCGCCGACCTGGCCGGCCTGCGCCGGGAGATGGCCGAATTGAAGCAGGCCGTGGCCCGGCTGGTGGAGGCGCGGCCCGACCCCGCGGCCCTGCTGGAGCTGAAGGGCTACGGCCGCAAGGTCTACGATCGGCTGCTGGACGCGGGCGTGGCGGAGGGACTGGCGCTGGCCATCGCCAGGAAGGTGGGCACCCACGGCACGAAGGGCCGGGCGTTGCTGCGGGCAGAGCTCAGCCAGATCATGGGTCCGGGCGCGCCGATCAAGGTCGCGCCGGGCCTGCGCCGGGTGGTGGCGCTTATCGGCCCCACCGGCGTGGGCAAGACCACCACGCTGGCCAAGCTGGCTGCGCACTTTGCCCTGGAGCAGGGGCTGAAGGTGGGGCTGATCACGTCCGACACCTTCCGCATCGCCGCCGTGGACCAGCTGCGCACCTACGCGGATATCCTCTCCGTTCCCCTCTACACGGTGGAGCGGCCCACCGACGTGCGCCACGCCCTGGCCCACAACGCGGATGCCGACCTGGTGCTGGTGGACACCGGTGGCCGGAGCCACAAGGACCACGAGCGGATGGCGGAGCTGCAGGAACTCCTGGGCGAGGCGCAGCCTGACGAGGTCCACCTGGTGGTGTCGCTCAACACCAACCCGCGGGACGTCCGCCGCATGCTGGAGCGCTACCTCCCCCTGGGCGTGAACCGCTTCATCTTCACCAAGGCTGATGAGACCTCTGCTCCGGGGCTCATGCTGAACATCCGGGCACAGTTTGATGTACCGGTCTCCTACGTGACCGACGGCCAGTCGGTGCCCGACGACCTGATGCCCGCAGATGCCGTCGATTACTCCAAACTCTTCATGGGGGCGTAGCCCGATGTTCGATCAAGCCAGCCGTCTGCGTGAACTGGCCGCTGCCTACCGGAGACAGGCCGCCGGCCTGGCTTCCCGCCGCTTCGAGGCCATCGCGGTCACCAGCGGCAAGGGCGGCGTCGGCAAGACCAACGTGGCCGTGAACCTCGCGCAGGTGTTGGCACAGGCCGGCCATGAGGTGCTGCTGATGGACGTGGACCTCGGCCTGGCCAACGCAGACATCCTGCTGGGCACGGTTCCCCCGTACCACCTGGGCCACTTCCTGCGCGGTGAGGTGGACATCCTGCAGGTGATCCACCGCACGAGCACGGGCCTGAAGCTCATCGCCGGCGGCTCGGGCCTGGTGGAGCTCGGAAACCTGACGGCAGGCCAGCTGCGCCCGATCCTCCGGTCGCTGGAGCGGCTGGAGGGTGAGGCCGAATACCTGATTCTGGACACCGGCGCCGGGGTGGGCGACGCGGTGCTGGAGTTCGCCCTGGCATCGAACCAGGTGCTGGTGGTGACCACGCCGGAGCCCACCGCCATGGCCGATGCCTACACGATGATCAAGGCCCTGGTCTCCCGGGATGACCGGGCGCGCATCCGGCTCGTGGTCAACCAGGCAGAGCGGCCGGAGGACGCGCAGCGGGTGGCCGAGCGCATCGCCACCACGGCCCGGAACTTCCTGGGCGTGGAGGTGGCGCACGTCGGCACGATTCCCCGGGACCCCCACGTGTGGCAGTCTGTACGCCGCAAGGTGCCCTACGTGCTGGGCTACCCGGCCTCGCCGGCGGCCCGGGCGATGGAGGCCATGGCGGCCAGGCTGTTGGGGGAGCCGGCCCCGGCGGTTCCCACGCCGGGTTCGTTCTTCAGCCGGCTGGCCGGCCTTTTCGCCCGGCGCAGCAGCAGCCTGTAGAGGAGGGATCACCGTGACCGTGCAGCACCTGGAGCTGTGGCGGCGCTGGCGGCAGAATCACGACACGGCTGCACGCGACGCCCTGGCCCAGCACTACCTGTGGCTGGTCCGCTACGTGGCGGGCCGGCTGATGGTGGGCCTGCCGGCCCACGTGGACCAGGCCGATGTGGAGGGTCACGGGTGCTTCGGGCTGCTGGAGGCAATTCAGCGCTACGACCCCGACCGGGGGGTGCGGTTTGAGACCTTCGCCATCCCGTGGATCCGCGGCGCCTGCCTGGAGGGGCTCCGGGCGATGCAGTGGGCCCCGGCCCTGCGCCGGCGGGTGCGGCAGCTCGAGAGGGTGCGGGACGAGCTGATGGGCATCCTGGGCCGCGAGCCCTCCGCCGCCGAGCTGGCCGAGCAGATGGGGATCTCGGTGGAGGAGGCGGAGAGGCGGCTGCAGGAGGCAGGAACGCTCGCCGTGCTCTCGCTGGACGAGGCGCTGGCGTTCGACGACGGCGAGACCACGGCGCTCGCCGACCGGGTGGCCGACGACGAGGCGGTGGACCCGGAGCTGGAGAGCCAGCGGGCGGAGCGGCGCGAGGTGCTGGCCCGGGCGATTGCCTCGCTGTCGGAGCAGGAGCAGCTGGTGATCGCGCTGATCTACCAGGAGGGGCTGATCGCGAAGGAGGTCAGCGAGGTCCTGGGGCTCTCGCAGGCCCGGATCTCGCAGGTGCACAGCAAGGCGATCCTGCGGCTGCGGGGGAAGCTGTCGCGGATGAAGAAGGACCTTGTTTCGTGAGCTGTGAGCGGCGGGTCGTGGGCTGTGAGACCGGATCGGGAGGCGTTTGCTGTGTTGTCGTGGGTCCAGCACCCATGGCGGATACGTGACGCGACTCCCTCTGGCTGTTCGTCCTGAGCCTGGAGGTCCCGCGAGCCTGCTGCCCGAGGCGGTTTCGACAGAATACAGAATGTAGCAGGTTGCTTTGTGCCTGAGGGGGTAGCCCATGCAGACTGTTCTCTACGTGCTCCTGGCGCTGGTGGCGATTGGCGCGCTGGCCTACGCCTTCTACCAGGTGACGGTTCGGCAGCAGCGCATGCTCGCGGAGATCACCCGCCTGGAGCGGCTGACGGCCGAGGTGACGATGAGCGCTGAGGCGCTGCTGGATGAGATCGACCAGCGGATGGCGCGACTGAACGAGCTGGCTGCGCAGATGGAGATTCGGATGGTCGCCGACCTGCAGGCTGAGGCCCAGGCGCAGGTAAAGGCGCAGCCGGAGGACAGGGCCGTTGCGCAGGAGGTATCCGGGCGCGCACTTGAGCATGAACGCATGACGCAGCCCGGTAGTAAGACCGAACCCGAGCCTGGAGCCGAGCCCGAGCCGGAGGCCACGCCGGCCCCGCAGAAACCGAAACGGGCGCGCAGGGCCGGGGCTGGGTCCAGGAGCCGGGCGGCCGCAGGCCAGCCGAGCCCCGATTCGCAGGAGACTCAGGAGGCGCCGCCTCAGGACGCCGGCGACCGGTACGGCTCGGTGCGGGACGCCGTGTATCGGCTGGCTGACGAGGGGAAGGGTGTGCTGGAGATTGCCGAGGCCCTGCAGCTGCCCAGGGGCGAGGTCCAGCTCATGCTGAACCTGCGGGGCAGGGTTCCGCGGGCGTGACGAATTCGGGTGAAACCGTGCGCATGGCCGCGATATTCGGCCGAGAGCGCGCTTAATGCGAAGATGATTGACTTAACTTTGCGGCGTCTGCGTGCCATGTAATAGTGAAGACCCACGAGAGGTTGTGGCCTGCATGCGAATCGACGGACCAAGAATTACCGGTGCGGTGGGGCTCAACCGCGCGAACCGGCAGAAAGCGAATGAAGCACGGGCCCGCGCGAGGGAGGCCGCGGGAGCGCTGCGCGAGGACAGCCTCTCTCTTTCGTCGCGCGCGCTTCAGGTGCGCGACATGAAGCCCGCGCTCAACGTCTTGCCGGCGGTGCGGGTTGACCGGGTCAATCAGCTCCGGGCACAGATTCAGAGGGGAGAGTATCAGGTCGACCCTGAGAAGCTGGCCGACCTCCTCTTGCGCATGCGGGTGGTGGAGCCATGAGCGCGACGGCACTGTTGCAGGAAATGATCGCACTGACCCGTGCGCAAATCGACCACGTGATTGCCGGCGACGTCAGGGCCATCACGGAGGGGGCGGCTGAGCAGGAGCGGCTGCTCCGGGAACTGGAGACCGCCGAGATCGACGCCGAGCCGGCAGAGATCCGCCGTCTGCACGATGAGCTGCGGGCCGAGACGGAGCGGCTCACCGCCCTGCTCCACATGGAGAGCGGACGGGTCGACTTCCTGCTGCGGCTGCTCCTGGGCGGCAACGAGACCAGGAATCCCGGGTACCCGTCCGGCAAGGGGCGCGGCGGATCCCTCCTGAACCGGCGGGCATGAGGAGGCTGGATAGATGATCAAGGGGCTGAACACGGGCTTCAACATTGCCACAAGGGCGATGCAGTCTGCCCAGTGGGCGATGATGCTTCATACCAAGAACATCACGAATCACAATAATGAAAGCTATACGCGGCAGACGCTGGAGAATCCGGTCGATCCCACAGGCCGCCTGCCCCATGTGGCGCGCGTGCGGGACATCTTCGTCGACCATCAATACCGCATCGTTGCGGCCGCCGCCGGCGAGGCCGAGACGATTCTCGAGATGTGGCGGAGGGTGGAAGAGATCTTCGGCGATCCGATTGAGGGCGGCATGGGCCAAGCCATCGACCGGCTCTTCGACAGCTTCAAGGCGCTTTCGGAGAACCCGTCGGACGTGACCGTGCGGCTCGAGGTACTGGCGGCTGCCAACGATTTTACGCAGAACTACAAGTTGATTATTTCGCACCTGAACCAGGTGCGCGACCTCATCGATGAGGAGATGACGGCGCTGGTCGCCGACATCAACACCAATCTGCGGGCTGTGCGGGACCTGAACGCGCGGATCGCAGTGCTCCAGCACTCCGGTGAGACCGACGCCGACCTGCAGGACCAGCGGGACAAGCTCCTCGACGAACTCGCCGCCCAGACCGGCGCCGTGCCCACCTTCCTGTCTGACGGTACGGTGCGGGTCATGATCGGCGCAGTGCCGGCCGTGGATGGTCTTTACCTGAACCAGCTGGAGCTGGTCGAGGGGCCCGACGGCCTCACGCCTGTCTGGGTTGGCAAGGACGTGCCCCAGTACGATGGCGGGGGCAAACTGCGGGGCCTGCTCTTCATGCGCGACACCGAACTGGACGCTGCCATCGCCGAACTGGACACGTTTGTGAAGGACCTGGCCAAGGCGGTGAATGAGCTGCACCGCACCGGCTACGGCTTTGAGGAGGCCGGCGACGGCTCCGACCTGGACTTCTTCCTGGTGCAGGACGATGTCATCGGCTCCGTCGTCGTCAACCCAGCCGTGACACCCATGCGCATCCGCGCGGCGGCGGCCAGTCCGGCGCTCCAGATGGATGGGCGGATCGCCGACGCCATCTACCAGCTCTCCGAGGGGCTGGTGGCGGGCGACAGGAGCACCAGCCCGATCGTCCGCTACCGCAACCTGGTGGGCCTGATCGGCTCGAAGACGGCGCAGGCGGACCGCGAGGAGACTGTGGCGGCGTCCCACCTGCGCACCATCAAGGAGACGCGCTCCTCCAAGTGGGGCGTCTCGGTGGATGAAGAGGTAGCGGGCCTGACGCAGCAGCAGAAGGCCTTCGCCGCTGCGGCCCGGGTCATTCAGATGATCGACGAAATGCTTGACGTGTTGATCAACATGGTCTAGTAAGGGGGGATGCACGGTGCGAGTGACCAACTGGATGCTGCTCAACGCGGCGGTCTACGACCTGGGAGCCCTCCGCGAGAAGTATATGGTGGCCCAGAAGAAGGTGAACGGTCGCACCCTGGAGCGCCCCTCTGACAACCCCCGGGCGGTGGTGGAGGCCATCGACCTCATGGGTGCCAAGGTGCGGTTCGAGCGGGCGCAGGAGGCCATCAGCCAGTCGAAGGAGTGGCTGGCGGCCGCGGAGACGAGCATTTCGACAATGCTTGATTTGCTCCAGTCTGCACATGAGACCGCCGTCCAGTTCGGCTCTCCGGCCAGCCTGGAGCCCGCTGCTGCAGAGAACCTGGCAAAGCAGATCGAGGCACTGCGGGATGGACTGAAAAAGGAGTTGAACGCCCGGCACCGCGATTACTACCTGTTCTCCGGGTGGTCGACGGACGTCCAGCCCTATCCCGACGACGGGGCCGGCGGCGTTACCTACGCCGGCGGCGTGGACCAGGTCCTGGAGCGGGAAATCGCACCGGGCTACCGCATCAAGATCACCGTGGCCGGGAACCGGCTGCCGGGCACGATCATCAAGGACCTGACCGATATGGCCAACGCCATGCGGGCAGGCGATGTCGAGGCTGTTACGACCACGTACCTGGACAAGGTCATTGCCGCCTCGGACCGGCTTGTCGCGCTCCGTTCTGAACTGGGGCTGAGCTATCAGCAGGCAGAGCAGTATGAGAACTACGCCCGCGATGGTCTCGTGAACGTGCAGGACCGGCTGGGGAAGGTGAGCGGTGGGGACCTGGCCGAGGCGGTCCTGCAGATGACAGAGGCCCAATCGGCGTATCAGACGGCCATCGCCGCCTTCGCGAAGGCGCTGCCGGTTAGTCTGCTGGACTACATGTTGCGGTAAGGGGAAGCCCCTGGAGGAGGGTAAGGCATGCGTGTGACAGGTTCCACGGAAATCATGGCGGACCGGTCTGTCCGGATCGGCGCGCCTCAGCAGCGCCCCGCCGACGCCGTCCGCGGTGCGGATCAGGTGGCTGTGGGCGCGGAACAGGAAAAGGCGGCGGTGCTGGAACGCGACGTCCTGGAGCGCATCGCCGATCGCATGTCCTCGGCCGCAGAGTCGCTCCAGACGGCGCTGCAGTTCAAGGTTGTCTACGGCAACCGGGTGATCATCCGGGTGGTGAACAGCGTCTCGGGCGAGGTGCTGAGCGAGTTCCCCCCCGAGCGCCTCGTGGAGGCCTTCCGCGAGATGCGCGAACTGCTGGGGTTGTTGGTCGACGAGAAGGTGTAGGAGGTGAGAGCGCATGAGCCGGCTCGGCCTGAGCGGTCTCATTTCCGGCGGAAATACCAGCGCCCTGATTGAAAAGATCCTGGAGCTGGAACTGGAGCGCATCGCGAACCGGGAACGGGATCAGCAGAAGCTGGAGAAGAAGCAGCAGGCCTGGCGGGATCTGCGGTCGGCCCTGACCAGCATCCAGTCCAAGCTGGACAGCCTGCGGCTTCCGTTCGTCTATCGTTCACGCAAGGTTACCCTGACCGATGACTCCGTCGCCAACATCAGCGCCGCCCAGGGGTCGGCGCTCACCAGCTACTCGCTGGCGGTCACCAGCCTCGCACAGACCCATGTGATCAGCCAGAGCGAGGACCGGGCGGTGGCCAATCCGAACGCGCAGCTGGGGGTCAGCGGAACGTTCCGGATCGGCAATGATCCCGCGGATCTCAAGGAGATCAATGTGGAAGCGGAGGACACCCTGCACTCCCTGGCGGACAAGATCAACGCCGCCAACGCCGGTGTCCGCGCGAACGTCATGAAGATGGGCGCGGACAGTTACCGCATCGTACTCACCTCTGACGCCTCCGGTACGGCCAATGCGATCCGGCTGGAGGAGGTGGCCGGCACACCGCTGCAGGCGCTGGGCTTTACCACGTCGGACGGCGCCTTCGCCAACGAGCTTTCGATGGCGAAGGATGCGGTGTTCACGCTCAATGGCATCGAGTACGTGCGCGCGACCAACACCGTGGACGATGCCGTCCCGGGCCTCACCATCACCCTGAAGAAGGTGACGGGCGCCGAGAACCCCGTGCAGTTGACGGTGGAGCTGGATCCGGACAAGGTGCTGGAGAGCGTGAAGGGCTGGATCAACGCCGTCAACTCCGCCCTCGACCTGATGGCGAAGTTGACCCGGTACGATACCGAGACCGGCGAGGCGGGCCCACTGAGCGGGGAAAGCCAGGTTCGGCGGCTGCAGAGCAGCTTGCGGTCCATGATCACCAACCAGGTCAGCGGCCTTCCGCACGGCTGGCGCACGCTGATGGACATCGGCATCTCCACCGGCGCGTACGGCTCGGCGGATTACGGCAAGTTTGTCATTGACGAGGAGAAGTTCAAGGAGGCGCTGGTCAAAGACGCCGAGGGGGTCGCCACCCTCTTCGGCGCGATGCGGACCAATCCGGCCCTGGAGCCGGGTACCACGATCACGGTCACCGGCACGACGGATGGAGTGGGCCGCCTCACCGACCTGATCAACGGCGTGACCGACAGCGACCGGTTCGGCTCCACCGGCGGTGGCTGGGAAGGCGTGGGCGCTCCGACGCCCGACGATCCTCATCAGATCGAGATCACGTTTGCCACGGCCAAGACTATCGATCAGATCACCTTGTACCAACCGGCCAATCTTGCCACCCTCAAGGCGTTTACGCTGGAGTACTGGGACGAAACGCTGGGTAGCTGGCAGGTGCTGGCGACGGAGACAGATCACACCGGGAGCATCTACGGTGCCAGCTTCGATCCGAAGACGACCACCCGCATCCGGCTCTCAGTGACGGCCACCCACGGCGACGGCCCCGTGAGGCTGACCGAGATTCAGGTGGGGCAGTACAACCGCGGCGCGGCCGCGGAGATGCACAGGTATTTGCGTGGGCTCCTCGATGTGGAGACCGGTGTGGTCGAGCATCGGGAGAAGACGCTGGCGGATCAGATCAAGCGGATCAAGGACACGATCAGCCGACTGGAGGAGCGGCTGACCGCGCGGCAGCTGCAACTGGAAGCCCAGTTCGCCCGAATGGAGGAGGCCATGGCCAGGCTGCAGGCGCAGGGTGCCGCGTTTGCCGCCATGCTGTTTGGCTCCTACTTCTAAATCACGACGTCGGGGGAGGACCAACGTGAACGGGCTAAACCAATATCGGACGTACCAGGCAGAGACGGTCGCCCCGGAAGACCAGATCTCGCTGCTGTACGAAGGGGCGCAGCGCTTCATCGACAAGGCGGCAGCCGCGCTGGAGCAGGAGCGCTACACCGAGGTCAGCGAGAACGTGGGCAAGGCCCAGCGCATCTTCGCCGAGCTCTCTTCGGCCCTCAATCCCGAGGCAGGGGAGATCGCGGCGAACCTCGCACGGCTCTACGAGTACTGGAACTGGCGGCTCAGCCAGGGGCTCATTCGCAAGGATGTGTCTGCTCTCCGCGAGGTTTCCGCCACCGTGGGCGACATGGCCAGCGCCTGGGCCGAGGCGGCGCGCCAGGTCCGGATTGAGCGCGCGCACGGCCGTGACTGAGGAGCTGCGCCGGGCGCTTGCGGCTGCCTTCGCGCTGGGCGAACAACTGCTGGCGGAACTCCAGGGGCAGCCGACTGAGGCGGGCCTGGCGGCCGTGGAACGGCTCGTACGTGAGCGGGGCGAGGCGGTGCAACGCGCGCAGGAGCTGTTCAGGGCAGAAGACCGGGAGCGCTTTCGCGATGTACTGGAGCAGCTGTTGGAGCAGCAGCGCGCCCTGGACGGGCGGATGAAACAGTGGCTCTCCCAGTTTCGCGCGGCAGCCGATGCCACTCGGCAGTCCCGGGCTACGACAGACGGGGTACGAAAGGTCCTGGGCTCGACCCCGCCGGCCCGCCAGATCGATGTGCGCCGCTAGGATGAGGCATCGTTTTCAAGTAGGGCCAAATTCGGGAGCATAGGCGAGGATATAAAAGGAAGGGTAACGTAATCAACACCAACGGGGGTAAGAAGCGATTAACTTCCCGGCGTAACCCGTTCATACATGAGATAGTCAGTGGGTAGGGGCACCGGCCCGGCCGGCAGGGAGGACGCGCCCATGCCCACAGATTACAGATCGCACAAAGCGAGCAAGGAGGCTACCGACGTGCGTATCAACACGAACATGGCTGCTTTGAACGCCTGGCGGAACATGAGTGTCAACAACAACAACATGAGCAAGTCCCTGGAGAAGCTCTCCTCCGGCTACCGGGTCAACCGGGCTGCCGACGACGCCGCCGGCCTGGCGGTCTCCGAGAAGATGCGGGCGCAGATCCGCGGCCTGAACATGGCCGTGCGGAACGCCCAGGACGGCGTCTCGCTGGTGCAGACCGCTGAGGGCGGAGCCCAGAAGATTCAGGACATGCTCCAGCGCATGCGCGAGCTGGCGGTTCAGGCTTCCAGCGATACGCTCACCGACGAAGACCGCGCCCTGCTTCAGGAAGAGTTCAACAACCTCATCGAGGAAATTGACCGTACTGCCCTGAGCACCAAGTTCAACACCAAGGAGCTGATCGACAGCTCTGTCGCAGGCACCAGCCTGACGATTCAGGTGGGCCCGGGCACGGATCCGGATTCGGACCATATCACCATCGAACTGCAGGCTCTCGATACCGCTACCCTTGGCGTGTCCAGCACTGATGTCAACATCAACAACACCACGGCAGCCCAGGGTGCCATCGATGCCATCGACACTGCCATCGATTCGGTCTCCACCGCCCGCGCGAACTTCGGTGCGTTGCAGAACCGTCTCGAGATGGCCATCGAGTCCCTGCAGATTCAGTCCGAGAACCTGACCGCCGCGGAGAGCCGCATCCGCGACGCCGACATGGCATACGAGATGGCGAACTTCATCAAGTACCAGATCCTGCAGCAGGCCTCCACGGCCATGCTGGCGCAGGCCAACGTGGCCCCGCAGGCGATCCTGTCGCTGCTGCGGTAGGCTGCAAGCTCATAGTGTATCCCGGGGACACCGTCCCCCCCGGACGGGGGGACGGTGTCTTTTCACCGGGCGCTGGATGGGGCCGGTGACAGTCCTGAGTCGCGGCTGTCAGAGGCAGATCCGCAGGGTTCATGTTCGGAGGAGGGAATCTCTTGGATCTCGCAACTGTAGGTGGGTTGATCTTCGCGCTGGTAGCGCTTGTCGCCGGCGCAGCCCTGGAGCATGTGACGCTGTCATCGCTGTTGGGCCCCAGCGCCTTCCTGATTGTCATCGGCGGCACCATCGGCGCAACCATCGTTTCGCATACGGTCGAGGACCTGAAAATGGTCCCCAGGGGGCTGAAGCTCTCGTTCGTTCCGCCCAGACTGGACTACCATGGCATGATCGACCTGCTGGTCGGGCTGAGCGAGAAGGCACGGCGCAACGGCCTGCTGTCGCTTCAGGAGGATGCCGACGAGGCCACCAACCCGGTGGTGCAGCGAGGGCTTACCATGGCGGTGGACGGCGCCGACCCGGAAGCGGTGGTCGAAGTCATGCAGGCGATGAGTGAGCAACACGCGAACGAGCTTCTGCGCGGTGCGGCCGTCTTTGAAACCGCCGGTGGCTTCGCTCCGACGCTCGGCATCATGGGCACGGTAATGGGGCTCATCACCATCATGGGCAACCTGAGCGATCCCGACACGCTGGGCCCGGCCATTGCCGTCGCCTTCCTGGCTACGCTCTACGGCCTTGGGTCGGCCAATCTGTTTTTCCTGCCGGTGGGCAACAAGATCAAGGGCATCGCCGGGCAGCAGAGGCACTTCAACGAGATGATCATCGTGGGAATCGAAGGCATACAGGCCGGCGAGAACCCGCGGAACTTGCGTGAGAAGCTTTCCATCTACCTGCCCTCCAGCACAGGCGGGAGAGCGCGCTCTGCTGCGGGCGCTCCTGTTCAGGAGGGGGCATAGCTGAATGGCCCGGACGAGAAAGGGAACGATGGGACAGCACCGTAGGGAAGGCGGGGGACAAGGCGGCTCGAATGTCCACCGTTGGATGGTCTCTTATGCGGATTTCATGACCCTGATGTTCATCGTCTTTGTGGTCATGTTTTCCTTCGCGCGCGTCGATACCGCCAAGTACACCAGCCTGGCCCGCTCGCTGGCGGCGGCGCTGGGACCGGTGGGGCCCGATATTGCTCCCCTGCCGGCGCGGGGCCAGGTGGGCACGGCCATGCCTGTCATTCCGCCGGAACGCCCCGGGAACCTTCCGGACGTTCCGGACTGGCCTGCGCACCTCATCGCACCGCCGAGTGAGGAAGTCGACCCCATCCCAATTCCACCTGTCGAGCCGCCGCCTGCTGACCTCGAGCCCGCTCCGGAACCTGTGGACATTGTCACCGCACCGGAGCCGGTCGTGGTCGTGGAGGAGCCTGTTACACCGGTTGAGCCTGTCGACCCGCTGGCTGAGGTGGCGGACGTCTTTCGTGATCTGCCCGGCGTTCGCAGCGGGCTGATGGCGGTTGCGCTGGAGGAACGGGGCATCGTGCTCAGCGTGGCCGGCAGCCTGCTCTTCGATCCGGGGGAATACACGCTGAAGCCCGACGCCGCACCCTACCTGGCCGAAGTGGCGGCGAAACTGCAGGGCGTGGAACTGCCCATTATGGTCAACGGCACAGCCGACGGACCCGGAGATGGTGCTGCGGGATTTGAACTCGCGGCTCTGCGGGCCGGCGCCGTGGTGCGTTTCCTCAGTGACGAGTACGGGATACCGGCCGAGCGGTTTGTCTACTTCGGCTACGGTGACAACAGCCCGAACGGAGATCATGTAACCATCGTGGTTGCCCGTAAGCAACCCCTGTAATCCCCCGATCCTGGCATGGTCGGACAGGCTGGGTCATACCCATAGCCTGAGTGCGGTCATGCTGCGCTCCACCTGAGAGCCGGGGGGCGACCTGGGTTGGACTGGAAGTCGGCGTTGATTGCCTTCAGTGTGGTCTTTCTGGCCGAGTTGGGTGACAAGACGCAGTTGATGGTGATGACGCTCTCTGCGCGCTCCAAGTCTCCGCACATGGTCTTCTTCGGAGCTGCAGTCGCGCTGGTCGCTTCCTCCTTGATCGCGGTGCTGGCCGGTGAGAGTCTGCTCAAACACATTCCAATCCGTTACCTTCGCGTGGTGACAGGGGGCTTTTTTCTCGCGCTAGGCGCAGCACTGCTGCTCAGGTCATCCCAGTGAGAGCCAATGATTTGACCTGTAGGGGTATTGACAATGATGGTGTAGATGTTAATATTGGATTACTAATTCATGGCATTCCGATCCTACACAAACTGCATAATGTTGGGCAAACCTGCAGAAATGCAGGGACGCAAAGCCATGGGTCTTCGCCGGTACGAACCGGAAAGATTGCCAGGTTGCACAGTTACTCTTGGCAACAGCAACCGGCTGTTGCTTTTTTCGTCAGGGAAGGGGGCTCGAAGATGAAGCGAGTCATGAGGCTCTTGTCTGTGGCTCTGGCCGCGGTCCTGGCCCTGGGCAGTTTTGCTTCGGTGCCGGTCGCTGCCGCAGCAACGGCTCCAGTGACTGTGTCGAAGGCGGTGAACCCGGACGCGATCCTGGTCGGCGGCGAGGCCGAGGTCATCCTGTCCATCCAGGGAACTCCGCCGGTAGACGTGGTCAGGCCCAACGATGTCATTCTGGTCATTGACCGGTCGGGTTCCATGGGATCGGAGAACCGGATGTACCATGCCAGAGAGGCGGCCAAAGGTTTCATCGATCTCATGGACTTTTCCAAGCATCGGGTGGGTATTGTCGATTACAGCACCTCAGCGAACGGGTTTCCTCTGACGACAGACGGTTCTGCTGCGAAGGCCTACGTTGACACCCTGAATGCCAGCGGAAACACAGCAACGGGTGACGCGATCCAGTTGGCGATGGAATTGCTGGCTGAGCACCGGCCTGAAGCACAGCCCGTGATTGTCCTCATGACTGATGGCGAGGCCAATGTCGGCAGTCCTAACGGGTATGAGTACGCCAAGGCCAAGGCCACCGAAGCGAAGAATGCCGGAATCGTTTTTTATACGATCGCTCTCCTGAGTGTCAACGATGACCCCGACACCAGTGCGCCCAATCTCCTCTTGAAGGAGATGGCCACAACGGCGCACCACCACCACTTCGTTCTGGGCTCTGTCGGGTTGCCTGAGATCTATGCGCACATCGTTCATGAGATCGGCATCGCCAGTGCTTACGATGTTGTGGTCTCCGATACCGTCGCGCCGGAGTTCGAGATCGTCCCGGGCTCATACTCCCACAATATCCCGCAGCCTGTAGTTGAAGGAAACAAGATTACCTGGACCTTCCTGGAATTGAAGGATGAGTTGTTGACGTTCACCTACCGGATCCGGCATCGCGAGGGCGCTCGGACCGGGACGATTCCCGCGTTTTCGGGGTCTCAGATCACGTACAAGGACTACACAGGCCGAGTACACTGGGACCAAGTTCCCGGCGCGGTCATAACAGTGAGTTATCCTGCGCCCGTCATCACGGAGATTCAGCCTGACAACGGGTCCGTGTATGGCGGCGAGACGGTGGTTATCACCGGTCAGCACTTCCGCCCGGGCGCCCGGGTGCAGTTTGGCAGGAAGGACGCCACTGACATCGTGGTGACGCCGACCGAGATTACGGTGACCGCTCCGCCCGGTCGCGCAGAGACCGTGACCGTTAAGGTAATCAACGACGATGGGCAAACAGCCGAGGCAACCTACCGGTACTGGGCTGCTCCCGAAGTTGAAGAGATGACCCCTGGGGAGGGCCCCCTCTCGGGTGGTACTCTGATCAGCTTTACCGGAAAGTATTTCGATCGAGAGATGGTCATTACGTTTGACGGTGTTCCCGCTACCAGCATGACCTATATCGATGGCGCTAGGGTCCAGGCAGTATCCCCGCCCGGAACATCCCCGGGACCCGTCGACGTGGTGCTCACGAAACCCGATGGATCAAGCCTGACCCTTCCAGGAGGGTTCATCTACCTGTCTCTGGAAGAGACTCAACCTGAGATCCACTCAGTCACGCCTAACGCGGGTAAACTCGAAGGTGGCGACGTGGTGGACCTCAGGGGACGCAACTTCGCAGCCGACGCCCGGGTTTGGTTCGGCACCAGGGAGGCCCAGGTGTCTGCCTATCACGGGCCAGATCATATTGCTGTGATCGTGCCTGCGGCCGATGTACCCGGCCCGGTGGACGTGACCCTGGAGAACCCCAACGGGCAGTCAGCGGTGGTGCCAGCTGGGTATACGTACTTCATCCCTGCCCCAGTGGTTACCAACGTGAGTCCTGCCTCTGGCTCGGTCCTCGGTGGGGATATCGTATACATTGATGGCGCACACATCTCCCCCGGTGTAACGGTCTACTTTGGCAACCAGGCAGCGACGCTGCTAAACTACTACAGCAAGGAACGCATTCGGGTACGTACGCCTGCCTCTGCCCAGGCAGGTTTGGTACCGGTCAGGCTGGTGAACCCTGACAACCAGGAGGCGGTGTGGGATGGACTCTTCGAGTACCTGTTGCCACCTGCCCCGTCGGTAACCGCCGTGACGCCTGCCGAGGGATCGGTGGATGGTGGTGAGGCCGTCACGATCTCAGGGGCCAACTTCCAGGCCGGTACCCAGGTCTTCTTCGGTGAGCAGTCGGCGACCGTAGTCGGGCTCACGTCAACCCAGATTACGATCGTGACGCCGCCGTCGCCGGTGGAGGGGCCAGTCGATGTGAAGATCGTAGACCCCTGGGGGCAGGAGGTTGTGGTCGCAGACGGCTACACGTACCTTCTCCCGCCTCCACCGCCAGCGCCTGAGTTATCCCTGGTTAGTCCCAGCAGCGGTCCGCAGGCCGGTGGGGAACTGGTTTATCTCCATGGAGCCAACCTGGAGCCCGGCTTACGTGTATTCTTCGGAAGTACGGAGGCAGTCGTCGTCAATCACTACGGGCCCGATCGGATTCGCGTGCGGACGCCGGCTGCGGCTACCCCTGGGGCTGTGGATGTTAAGGTGGTGAACCCGGACGGTCAGGAGGCCGTGGTACCGGCAGGCTACAGCTACATCGCCCCGCCTCCTCAGCCAGATCCCACAATCACCAGTGTCTCGCCCAGTGAAGGTGAGGCCGACGGCGGCACTATCGTCTACATCGACGGCACTGGGTTTGAGGCTGGGCTGACGGTGTGGTTCGGGGAGAACCCTGCTGTGCTCCTCAATTACTATGGTCCGGAGCGTTTACGGGTCAGGACACCGGCGTCTGCAACCTATGGCCCCGTCGATGTCAGGGTAGTCAACCCGTCCGGAAAGGAAGCGGTGGCACGCGATGGGTTTACCTATCTGGAGCCACCTCCTCCGCCCGCTCCCGAACTGTTCAGTGTCTCGCCTGATGCCGGGCTAACCTCCGGGAATGAGATCGTCTACATCGATGGAGCAAACTTGGCTGACGGCCTGGCGGTTTACTTCGGCTCAGCCCAGGCGACGGTTCTGAACTACTATGGTCCGGAGCGCATCCGTGTACGCACACCCGCCGCGGCCCAGCCGGGCACGGTAGACGTGCGCGTGGTGAATCCGGGCGGCGAGGAAGCTGTGCTTCCGCAGGCGTATACGTATAAGTTGCCGCAGGTGGAGATCACGAGCGTATCGCCGAGCTCGGGCCCCATGGAAGGGGGAACGCTCGTCTACATCGAGGGCGTGTACTTTGCACCGGATTCACGATTCTTCTTCGGCGGTTTCGAGGCGCAGCTGTTGAACTACTACAACCCCAACAGGGTACGGGTGCGCGCGCCAGAGTCACCGGTTGCAGGGGCTGTGGATGTGCAGGTTGTCAACGCTGACGGGTCGGAGTTCACTCTGGAACAGGGCTACACGTATGAGGCGCCACCACCCACTCCGGCACCTGTGGTCACCGGCTACTACGTCACTGGATCGAAGGGCAATTACCTGCTCTACATCGATGGCGAGCACTTCCTGTCCGGTGTTTATGCTGAGTTGAACGGTACACAGTTCTATGCGCTCAACTTCTACGGTCCCACCCGCTTCCGGATCAGAGCCACTGTTCAGCCTGGCACCTATGCACTGAAGGTGGTCAACCCGGATGGTCAAGAGAGCAATACGATATTTGTAGACCTTCCATGAGTGATGGATGCAACCAGGTCGGGGTCAGTCCCTGGCCTGGTTGCCTGTTTTCTGGCTGCAGGGTTTCCTTATTGGCACCCCGAAACACTACACCACCGAGAAATTGCTAAGGGCTGATGTCGTTTGGAAGCCAAAGAAACCCTTTCCGTCTGTATGATCGTACGCGACGAGGAAAAGAACATCACCCGGGCCCTGGCCAGTGTGAGTTCTATCGCCACCGAGATTGTGGTTGCCGATACGGGATCTGTGGATGGAACGGTGAGGACGGCAGAGTCCCTAGGTGCACGAGTGGTCAGCATTCCTTGGAACGACGACTTCGCGGAAGCGAGAAATGCCGCGCTCGCGCACACCACAGGTGACTGGGTCCTGATACTGGACGCAGACGAGGCGGTTAGTCCGGAACTGGCGCGAGATATCGACCGGTTACTTAAGGATTCGAAGGTGGACGCTTACCTGTTGCCCGTTATGAATGTAGTCGACGGGCGACGCGTGGACCGCGTGCCAATCGTCCGGCTTTTTCGCAACAAGCCGGCCTACAGGTTTACCGGAAGAGTTCACGAGCGGATCGCCGACTCTATACAGGCGGCGGGTGGAGTTATCAAGACTATTGAGTCGGGCATTGAACATTACGGCTACACTACTGCGGAAAACGAGCGAAAGGGTCGACGCCAACGCAACATAAGGCTCCTGAAGAAGGCGCTACAGGACCAGCCGGAATCTGCTACGAACTGGCACTTTTTAGGCATGGAATACCTTATTGAAAATGAGCTTGGAATGGCCTCTTCATGCTTTTGCAAGTGCATGCAACTTGCGCCGGAACATCGCGTAAGCGCGCTGTCTGCGCACCGCCTGCTCGATATCGGTTTACGCAGGAAGCGGCTCGAGAACGGCTGGCAGATCGCCCAGATGGGACGAAAGGACCCGATTACGCAGAGAGACAGCCTGGTGTGCATGATCAGGACCGCCCTGTTTGAAGGCGATGCCGTCACCGCGCGAACGCTATTGCGGACTCTGCGTAAGCAGCCCGTCACGGCTTTTGGTTATCTGACGCCAACACCTGCCTGGTTTATTCATCACGAAGCGACTGCGTTATGGGTATCCGGAAGGAAGAAAGAGGCGATTGCCACCTGGGGCGAAGGGGCAGACCGTTATCCGGAGGATTTCACTCTGGCCCGCGAGTGGATTCGGCACAAGGCGCTGTATGAGGGCATCGTTTCCGTGGTGTCAGACGCCCGTACGCGGGTGCAGATGCCCAGCGTCCTGAACGCTGCGGTGGGGGCGCTTCTGAGGGCGCGCCAATTGGACCTGGCCGCTGCGCTGGCGCGGGTGAACCGTGGCCGCGGCCACGCATCTGCTTACAGTCTGTATGGGTTAGCGCACGCCGGGGAATGGTCTGCTGCGCAGGATCTGGCGAAAAACGGCGGCATATACGCGGCGCTCTGCCTGGCTACGGCTGCGGTCTGGTTTGGACGATTAGACCTGCTGCCAAGCGCAACGGAAGAACTCCCGGAAAGTTGGCGCTCTGCGCTGAACGCGATTCTGGAGTCTCGGATCGTTCCGACTGGCCTGGTGTGGGCAGCCGACATGCTCATGGTCCACTGGGCTGATGTTGGCTGTTTGGAGTTGCTGCGCGCGGGTGCTGAGGGCATACGGGACCACGGAGGCCTGGGGCGGGCGGCCTGGCTTCTCCTTCAGTCCGGAATGGCGGACGCTGCACTGCAATGGGCTCTTGAAGCGCCTGACCAGCCGGAGTCGCTAGAAGTGTTGGGTCTGATCGCCTTTGACCATGGAGATTACGCGGCCGCAGCACATTTCTTGCGGACACGTGTTGAGTTGGGCCCAGCCAAGGTGGAAATCTACGCCAAGGCGGCAGTTGCCCTGCGCAGGACTCGTGAGAGTCACGAGGCTACCGCCATACTGAAGCAGGGCCGCAACATTCATCCCTGGTCACGGTTGCTGGCGAACTAAATATAGCCGGACAGGGGGTCAACACATTGGCCAAGCGTCCACCGAAAGACTCCCATACGATTCGAGAAGACGACATGCTTGCTGTACCGGGGAAAGTGTTGCCCGTTGCACGACGACGCCACAAGAGAACGCGTGACCTGAGTAGCCTTGTGCTCAAAGCCATGTGTGCACAGGTCGATACAATATGGGCCCGACAGCCACCGGACCATCACGGACCGCTTCGGGTTGCCTACACAATTCCGGGGCGAACTGTGACGGGCGGCATGAAGATGCTGATGGAGCACATTCGACATCTCCGCGCGCGGGGGCACCACGTTCGGGCCGTTGCTGTCGACGACCGCCGGGGCGGAGTGATGCCCGACTGGACCGATGTGAGAGCCGATGAGGAGATAGTCTTACACGCGGGGCAGCCCATCTGGGATGCTCTACAGAATATTGATGTCGTGGTTCCAGGCTGGTTCCATCAGATTCCCGAACTGGCAGGCGGGCCGGTTCCCGTCTTGTATTGGGAGCAGGGGCACGAGTTCTTATTCGGAGACGTACCCAACGAAGCGGTCCGCCATTGGAAAAAACGCTTCGATGAGGCCATGGCCTATCCAGTCGCTTTGGCCGGCGTTTCTCCTGTAGTTCAGGAGATTCTGGCGCACCGCTATGGCCGCCGTAGTGGGCTCGTACTCAATGGCATCGATACTGTCCGGTTCCACCCTGGTACTCGCCCCCATCGGAATCGCGTGTTGTTGATTGGCAATCCGAGGTTGGCCTTTAAAGGATTCGACGTGGCCATGCGGGTGCTGGAAAAGGTGTACCGCGTTGTAGGCAACCTGGAAGTGACGTGGATTTCGCAAGTTCCCGTGAAGATTTCGGGGAACAAGTTTCCCATTAAGATGGTGGTGAATCCGCCCCAAGAGCGCCTACCTGATCTCATCCGTGCGCATGATGTCTTTCTGTCGGCATCGTGGTACGAGGCGTTCGGCCTTCCTCACCTGGAAGCCATGGCCTCTGGCGTACCGGTTGTGTCTACGGACAACGGCGGTATCCACGCTTACGGGCGGCCGGGGGAGAATTGCCTGATTGCAGACCCCGGTGATGTCGATTCTCTCGCGTGGGGGGTAGTGACAGTGCTCCGTGATGAGGCGATCGCCGCGCACTTGGCGCGCGAGGGGAGACGCACGGCAGAGGCACTGTCTTGGGCGGCTGCCATCGATCAGTTGGAGGACGCCCTATACCGGGTCCGGGCGCTCGTAGACTGAGCGTGAGGTGCGATATCAGCCGTTCAAGTAGGTGAACCTGATGATTACGGTTATCATGCCTGTGCATAACGCCGAACCATATCTGTCCAAGAGCCTCCATAGCATCCTTAATCAAACGGTATCAGATATTGAAGTAATCGTTGTAAACGACGGGTCGACTGATCGAACTGAGGACATTGTCCGTTCCGTGAATGATCCCCGCATCCGGTACTTTCGGCAAGAACATTCTGGGACTGCTGCGGCGCGGAATCTTGCTCTGGACGCCGCCCGGGGCGAGTTTATCGTGTGGCAGGACGCAGACGATGTGTCGCTTCCCAACCGATTCGCCGAGCTGTTGGCCCATTTTTCCAGCCCGACGGTAGGGTTCGTTCATTCCGATATGCTGTTGATTGATGAAAATGACCGGCCGTTGGGCTACTGGCGATCCGGACAGATCACGAGTTCCCGTATTCTAAGGTCCATGTTGCGTTACGGGACTCCGTACAACAACGGGACTATGATGATACGCCGGAATGTTTTGGGCCTAGAGCGCCAGGACCCGTCGCTTTGGATAGGCGAGGATACTGACTTCGTACTGCGCTTGGCCCAGAGATGTGAGTCCATCCACATCGCGAAGCCACTCTTGTTGTACCGTCGTCACCCGGGGAACACTACAAGAACGGTGAACTATAAGCTTCTGGCCCAGCACGTGGAGAAATTTCTGTGCCAGCACAGTCTGCAAGACCTTGTTCCCGAGGTGACCTGGAGCGACACGCTGTGCTCTCCAGAAGTACGAGCACGTGTCATTATTGCGCTCCTGCTCATGCGCCGCGGTTTGGGACCGCACGCTGAACAGTGGTTCGCACAGGCAGTTGACATGGTGAGAACGCCTCAGGATCGTTGGTTCGCTGAGGCGCTGGGCCATCTTATGACCGGGAACTATATCCGAGCCACCGTTGTCTTGGAAAGATGCGAAATTGAGCCCCATATAGCTCTTAACTATTTGGGGGAGGCCTATGCGTATTTAGGAGATGTTCAGGCCGCTTGGGATTATTTCTATGGTGCGTTGCAGTACAAGCCGGATTATCAAGAGCCATACGATAACCTTCGAGCCTTGGGTGGTATGTTAGGGGTTCACGATATTGACCCTATATGGACGAAGTATCTTGCTAGGTAAGGGTTTCGCATGCGTTAGACGACGGCCGTCCTGGCGGGACGGCCCTTTCACTTCTTCCGCCCCGCGAACTTCTTCCCCATCCCCGGCGTCTCCCTTAAGAAGGGGTTGATCGCGCTCATGAACAAGCTCATCGGCATCGTCCTTCTCCTGGTCGGCCTCCTGGCCGTGTTCCGCTTCACCATGCACAGCGCCTGGCTGTTTCTCATCATCGCAGCCGGGCTGGCCTTCGCGGTCAAGTCCGGGTGGCTGGGGCGGGGCGGGTACGTCGCAGCCGTCATCTTCGTCCTGCTTGCCTTTGCGGGACTGGCCGCCCGCACCGTCGTTTTCGGCGTAGCCATGCTGTTCCGGCTGGCCCCGCTTATCCTGCTGGCCCTGGGCATCTACTACGTGTACAAGGCATTCATCCGGTAGGGGGTGTCTGTGTGAAGGTGGCGCAGGTCCAACAATCGGTGAACATCTGGGCGATGAAGAAGCCCATGCAGGCCGCCCAGAGCCATGTGGAGCAGATCCTGAAGGCCGCACCCATCAACCTGGAGCCCCACAAGGGCACCCGGATCGACGTGCGGGTGTAGCATGGCGGTCACGCTCATCACCGGGCCGGCCCGGTCCGGGAAGACGACGGCGCTCCGTGAGCGTTACCTTCACTCGGTGCAGCACGGGGTGCGCACCGATCAGATCCTCATCCTCACCCACGGGGCGGCGCAGACCGCCCCGTGGCGTCGCGGTCTCGACCTGGCCGCCAGCGGCTCCATTGAGGCCTACGACTTCTACGGTTTCATCCGGCAGGAGCTGACCCTGCACTGGCCCACGGTGCAGGCGGTGGTCCCCGCCGCCCGCCGCTGGCTCGCGCCCACGTTCCTGCCCCTCACGGTCGAGCGCCACCTGCTGCAGGCGCTCCTGGAGCCCCACTACGCGCTCTTCGGCGATGTGGTGAAAGCCACGCCCGAGCGGCTGGCCCTGCAGCTGCTCACCCGGGTCGACCGGGTCGCGGCCGGGGCCGGGCTGGGGCCTGAGCAGGCGGCACTCCGGCTGGCAGAGGCAGACCGTCCTGAGAAGCGGCTGCTCTACGGGCAGGTCGCGGCCCTGCTGGACCAGCATCGGACGCGCCTGCTGGAGGCCGGCCTGCTGGATTACGGACTCGCCCTCACGCTCTTCACCGACGCCCTCCTGCCCGATCCCGCCTACCGCGCCTACCTGCTGGGGAGGTTCCGCCGGCTTCTGGTGGATGACCTGGACGAGGCCATGCCGGTGGAGCAGGAGTTCGTGGCGGCCATGGCCGGGGCGGTGGAGGAGGCTGCCGTTGCCCTCGATCCCGACGGAGGACACGGGATCCTCCGCAGCGCGGATCCTGCGGGTGCCCTGGCCCGGTTCGCCGGGGCGGATCGGGTCCATCTGCCGGACCCTGCGCCCGACCTGGATGCCCGGCTGACTGCGCTCCGCCACGCCGGGGCGGCGCACGGGCAGGCGGCCGGACAGTCTCACCTGACGGCCGAGTTCTGGGGAGACATGGTGAACCAGGCCGCGGGCGTGGTCGCCGACCTGGTGGCCGGGGGCGTGCCCCCTGGCGAGATCGCCGTGATCGCTCCCCGGGTCGACCACCTGCTGGCCACCGCGCTGGGGCAGGCGCTGGAGCCCCGGGGAATCTACATAGAGCCCCTCGTCCCGACCCGGCGCCTCCTGGATGAGCCCGCCGTCCGGGCCATCGTCGCCCTGGTCGGTCTGGCGGTTCCGGCTTGGCGGCCGCCGTGGCCCTCGCCGAGCCCGTACATCGACGCGGTCCGCGTGCTGCTCGGCCTGGATCCCATCGCCGCGGCCCACCTCGGTGAGGCGCTCTGGGACGCGCAGGACGACCTGCCCGACCCCGCTGAGCATCCGGCCCCGTACCGGCGGCTGCACGCCTGGCTGCGCGCGGCCCGTCAACGCACATGGCAGACCGATGGGTTCGTCCGCGCCGCCCTGCTGGAACTGCTGCTCCCCCTGCGGCCCGACCTGCCGCCTGAGGCCATCGACGCCTGCCGCCAGCTGCTCCGGTCCGCGGCGGACTTCCGCCTGGCCGGCGAACGGCTGGCTGCAGGGTTCCATCCCGACGACCAGGGTCCCTTCGGCCCCGCCTACCGGCCGCTGGTCACCGAGGCCACCGCGACGCTTTGGCCGCCGTGGCCTGCCGCGGGCGAGCCTGAGGACGCCCGCGTCCTCCTGGCCACGCCCCAGGCGTACCTCGGCCGCCGGCTAACCTCGACGGTGCAGATCTGGCTGGATATCAGCGCTCCGGGCTGGCAGCCCACCTGGGTATCCGAGCTGGCCAACCCCCACGTGCTGGCGCCGGACTGGCCGGCGGGCGCAGCCTGGACGGACGACGACGCCCGCCGGGTCCGGGAAGCCGCGCGGGACCGCACCGTGCGCGCCCTGCTGCGCCGCTGCACCGGCCGGGTGATTACCGCGGCTGCGGCGCTCAGCCCGTGGGCGCAGGAGCAGGAAGGGGGGCTCTGGGCATGAGCTTTCGCCTGAGGCCGGATCAGGAGGAGGTGGCCAAGTACCGGGGCGGGTACATGGCGGTCCCGGCCGTGCCCGGCGCCGGCAAGACCACCGTGCTGGCCTACCTGGCGGCCGACCTCATCGCCGAGGGGCGCCACCATCCTGGCCGCATCCTGGTCGTCACCTACACCAACTCCGCGGTGGGCAACTTCAAGAACCGCATAGGCCAGTTCCTGGAGGCCCGCGGCCTGCCCCGGACGGGCTTTGAGGTGCGCACCATTCACTCCCTGGCCGTGCAAATCATCCGGGAGCGGCCGGAGGCCATCGGCTGGACAGACACCTTCGCCGTGCTGGACGAGGTGCGCAGGCAGTCCCTCATCGGTTCCCTCACCGACCGGTGGATCGCCGCGCACCGCGACACCTGGGAGTCGCTGGTCCGGGAGGACCTCGACCAGCGCGAGTGGGCCCTGCAGTGGTGGGCCAAGGAAACCCGGGAACTAATGAACCGGCTGATCCAGTCCTTCAAGGCCCGGCAGTTGTCGCCTGACGAGGCCGTGTCAAGGACT
The DNA here is from genome assembly GCF_055383075.1 of Symbiobacterium turbinis. Taxonomy (NCBI): domain Bacteria; kingdom Bacillati; phylum Bacillota; class Clostridia; order Eubacteriales; family Symbiobacteriaceae; genus Symbiobacterium; species Symbiobacterium turbinis. The sequence continues at coordinate 2,523,428 of NZ_AP042433.1, read as the reverse complement.
CGGTCTCTGCCCAACAGGGAGCCCCTGCGCTGGGCGGCCGAGGTCTACCAGGAGTACCAGCGGGCCCTGGCCCGGGAGGGGCTGGTGGACTTCGACGACATGATGCTCGGGGCCTACCGGCTCCTGACCGAGCAGCCCGACCTGCTGGAGCGGCTGCGGCAGCGCTGGACCTACGTCTTCGAGGACGAGGCGCAGGACTCGTACCGCCTGCAGGAGCAGGTGCTCCGACTGCTGGCCGGCCCCGGCGGCAACTTCGTCCGGGTGGGCGACGCCAACCAGGCGATCATGGGCAGCTTCACCACCGCCGAACCGGCGCTCTTCCGGGCGTTCGCGCGGGAGCCCGGGGTGGAGGTCCGCCCCCTGACGATGGCAGGCCGCTCGAGCCGGGAGATCATCGATGTAGCCAACGAACTGGTCCGCTGGACCAGGGAGGATTACCCGGATCCCGGGTGCCGGGATGCGCTGGAGCCGCAGTTCATCAGGCCGGTGCCACCGGGGATGGGGACGGCCAACCCGGAGCCCGGAGGCCGGCGGGTGCTGTTCAAGGAGTACGCCACTTATGAGGAGGAGATGGCGGACATCGCCCGCTGGGCCGCCCGCTCGGTGCGGTTGTATCCCGAGGCGACCGTGGGCGTGCTCGTGCCCACCAACACGATGGTGGCTGACATGGTGGCCGGGTTGCGGCGGGAGGGTGCCCAGGTGATTCCGGTGGGCAAGACGGCCCCGCTGGAGCGGCTGCGGCTGGGTTCGGACCTGCTGGCTGCCCTCGCCTTTCTCGCGGCGCCCCATTTGCCCGAACGGCGCGCCGCGGCCGAGCGGCTCGAGCCCTACCTTGACGGATGGCTGGCACACCTTCCAGCGCCGGCCGATGTCCTGCTGTTGCACATGGCGGCGGATCTGGGGCTCGCGGGCGAGGATCTGGCCCTGGCGCAGTATCTGGCCCTCCGGGCGCGGCGGCTCTTGGAGGAGCAGCCGCTCTACGGCCCCGGCGACGTGGCCAGGGAACTGGCAGACGCACTGGGCCGATCGGGCTGGCTCGCCGATGCGCTCTACGACCGGCAGGGATTCGAGCCGGAATGCGGTGTGGTGTACGTTTCCACCTGTCATGCAGCCAAGGGGCTGGAGTGGGATACGGTGTACGCCGTCGGCCTCACCCGCGGCTACTTCACCAGCCTGTCGGGCGACCGGGTGCCTTCGGAGCGATGGTTCATGGTGTCGGGCCAGAACAATCCCATAGCGGCGGCGCTGGCGTCACTCGACCGGCTCACGGGCGCGCCCGGGGTCCCTGATGATTCCGCCGCGGCGAAGAAACGGGAGCAGATTGCAGAGCGGCTCCGGTTGCTCTATGTGGTCATCACCCGGGCGCGCTCCAACTTGCTTCTTTCCTACCATATGGAAGACCAGTGGGGGCGGGGGGCCAGGCCCACGCTTGCGCTGGAGCGGCTCCGGCAGTTTGTGCACGCGAGGAGGTGACCGGTCCGTGGCGCGTTTGCCCCTGCACGAGCGGCCTTTCAGCGCGCTCGCCCTTCGGCTTTATACCGAGTGCCCGCTGCGCTTTCGGCGCCGATATATCGATGGCCTTTATCTCACCGGCGCGCCGGATGATCCCGACGAACTGCGGGCCTTGCTTCAGGGAGAGCGCTTTCACCTGATGGCCCGCCGCTACTACAGCGGCCTGGAGCCCGGTACCCTCGGCGACGCTGCGGATCGGGCCGAACTGATGGGCTGGGTGCACCTGCTCCGGCGCTACCTGCCCCGGAATCCGGAGTACACCTATCATCCCGAGCTGGAGCTGCGGCTCAACGAGGCAGCCACGTCCAGCCCGGGAGATCCACCCGAACGCACCGACAGCCCCCGAATTCTGAGGCTCGTGGCCAAGTTCGACCTCCTGGTCGTGGCGCCCGACGGGCAGGCGACGATTTACGACTGGAAGACCCTGCGGTACATGCCCTCCCGGGCCAGGCTGGAGGAGGCCTTTCAGACGATGGTCTACCGCTACGTGCTCTGCGCAGCGGGCAGCGCGTATGCACCCAGCGGCGCTTTCGATCCCGACCGCGTGGCGATGGTCTACTGGAACCCGCTGCAGGGCAGCCAGGAGGTGCGCCTGCAATACAGCGCCGCCCAGTTCGCCGAAGATCGGCAGCGGCTGAGGCGGTTGGTCGCGCAGATCCTGGCGACGCCCAGGGACGGCTTTCTGCCCACCGGCGACGAGCGCATCTGCGCCCGGTGCGAGTACCGGCAGTTCTGCCACGGTCCGCTGACCGAGTGGGCGGTGGAGGAGTGGGCCGACAGGGAGGTGACCGTGGAGGAGGAGGGGCCGGCGGACGAGCCTGGTGTCGTAACAGACGGCGCGGCTGATTTGCCGTTGCCGTGAATGAATGGGATCTTATGCATCCGCCAGAGGGGAGATCGGAGCGGTGTTGACTCGATCTCCCCTCAGCATGTCTTGTCGTCTCGCAGCCACAGTTTCCCTACGGGCCTGGTGGTCTGGCTTGGCTCGTGGGTCGCTGTCCGGCTGTGCCCACGGCCATGTCGAAGCCCGGTTCCAGGAGTACGACCGGTGGATCTGTAGCCGACGCTGAACCATGAGCCACCTCCCAAGCCTCAGGGATAGGGATCAACGAGTACGAATTACGTTGCAGGGGCAGACAAAGGCAGGCATCAAAGCTTCCATTCTCGAAACTCTTGGACATAAGGAGTATAGGAGCGTAATGGACCTTTGTTGTCCTCAACGGTATGTGGTGTGACACTGAAAGAGGAAAGCCATGCGGACGCACGAAGGGAGGGGTAACCCCGGATCTCTTCTTGTTCGCCAGAGGGTGTGATCCGGAGCAGGTCATGGGCTGCGGCAAATCGTCTCGAGGTTGGGAGGGCCTTTCGTGACTCATGCGTTCATCTATCTGAACTCCATATCGTGGGAACCTACGTGGTCTACTTTTCGGCAGCGCGTCCAGAATATCGCCAGGGAATTGGCGCGCATGGGACATCCAGGCATTTTTGTCAACGGACTGGGCGTAGCTGACAAGGCAATATCGGAAGTAGTTGAGGCGGGACCAGATGCAGTTTCAGCGGCAGTTCGATCGTACATCGAAGAACGCCTGAGGGAACCGGCTGTGTTACCCAACCTACGCGTTATCAGCCCCCCCGACTCCCCAGACCACCCTGGCATCCGCAAGGTGTTCCTTAAAGAGTTGCTCAGTCTTATGGCGGAAGAGAATCCGATTGTTTATTATTCCACGCCATTTCACTGGGTGGATGAGTTGGACGTTATTCCTCGCGAAGTGCCCGTAATCTATGACTGTGCCGACGAACACTCCGCCTTTTCATACGCGGGTCTGCTTGATTTGGCTAACGAGAACAGGTTAGTTGCCTCTGCCGATTTGGTCATCTGCAGTGCGGCCCGATTGATGGTTAACAAGCTTCAGCTCAACGAGCGGGTCTATTATCTGCCTAACGCTGTCGACCCGGACTATTTCAGTGGAGACGCCTTTCCACCAACCGACCTGGCGGACATTCCGCGTCCCGTTATCGGCTTTGTGGGCGGAGTGAGCGAGTGGGTTGATCTCGATTTGGTCGCACACTTAGCTCGTACCTATCCTGACTGCTCAGTTGTGCTGATCGGGCCAGTTGATTCTCAGGTCTACCAACGTTTGACCCGATTGCCCAACGTCCATCTACTTGGCTCCAGGCCGTATAATCAGGTATACCGGTACCTCACCAACTTTGATGTTGGGATCATTCCTTTCAAAGTTAACGAGTTAACCCTAAGCGTCAGCCCGCTGAAGCTATACGAATATTTGGCTGCCGGATTGCCTACGGTAACCACCAATTTGCCCGAAATATACCCCTACAAGGAAATCGCCTGTATCGCACGCACCAACCGTGAGTTTGTAGAACTGGTTGGAGATCTCCTCAGAGATCCACCATCCAGGGAATACCTGCGACGCGCAGCAGGTACCCAAACATGGCAGTCTAGGGCCAATCAAGTCGTGAGTATCGTAGATCAGCATGCTGGTTGCCGCGAAAATATAGACATGTGCCACCAACTCACAGATTTGCGTAGCCGGTACGAATCAGTGGTCCATTCAGAGTCGGATTCGGTCGCGGTCGTGGAGTTGTGCCGTCTCCTGTGGACTCTGGGAGAGCATGAACGAGTATTCGACTATGCTGACCAGGCCGTAGGACTGGATGATGTGGGCCAAGAAGCGATCCTGTTTCGGGCGCTGGGACACCTCTCAGCCGGAGCTAGTCATGCGGCCTTGGACGATGTGCGACGCTACGCTGACCTGTGCCAAGAGGAGAATCAGGTGCGTGCATACGATCTCCGGCAACTCTGTAACGGTATCGCATCCACTGAGCACCCGCCCGAGCTGCTACAGGCGGTTCTGCTCCGCCGATTGCGTCTATACCGGGACGCGCTGGATATCCTGAATAGTTTGCCTGCGACTTCCGCGGTAATACTGGAAAGAGCTCACCTTTTGTTCACACTCGGGTATTTTGATCTGGCAGTAGACACGTATGCACTATTGGATGACCCCTGGGTGAGCGCAGAGTGTTGCATGAACCTGTTGGTTTTGTCCCGCAAGCTGCGGCATCCCGATTTGGCGGAGAAGGCACTTCTCTCGTTAATGAGCATACCTGAATTGGCTAATCAAGCCGAAAGATCTCTGGCTGACCTGTACCTGCAGGCTGCGGTGAAGGGCGTCAGAGAGCCGCAGACAGGTCCAGGACCGCGGCCAGAGCCCCACCCGGCGGTTAACGCTCACATCACAAACGATTCACCTGGAACCAACCCAGAACGCTCCCTCAATATCGCCATCTCCGTAGACAGACTGGAGATGGGCGGACTTGAGACGCACATCTTAGGGCTCTGTCAGGGGCTCGTGGAGCGCAAGCACAGGGTCACTGTGGTTTGTACCAGGGTTAGTGACCACATGGTCAAGCAGCTCTCCGACCTGCGTGTACAGATTGCGTCAGATATACCGTACTCCATCGATGTCCTGCATTTACATCCTTTCGAGGCAATCGCTCAAGGGTGCGTGTTCGCTCAGAAACACCGCAGACCCGTAGTTACCACTTATCATGGAGTGTACGATGACTATATAGGACTTGCCGTTCGATCAGGGCCTGTGATTGCCGTTTCACGAGAAGGTGCGGATTTTATTCGGGGAAAAACGGGCGTTCAAGCGCGCGTAATCGAGAACGGTATCGATCTGTCTGCTTTCTCAGCCGCAGAGCGTGGCCCCTCGCTGCGGCAGGTCCTCTGGCTTGGCCGACTGGACGAACCTGAGCGTACAGTTTTTGTGCGACGTTTGGTAGAGGAGGCCCGTAATGAGGGGCTACGACTCCTTGTGGCGGGCTCCCCGGTTCCACCCGGATGTGAACACATGCCCGAATTTCTCGGTGCCAGGTGGGATGTGCCGCAGTTGTTGCGCCAGACGGACGCAGTCCTGGCAACAGGCCGCGGAATCAGGGAGGCAATGGCCAGCGGTTGTGCTGCTGTTGTCTGCAACCATGTCGGCTACGGTGGACTTGTTACTCCTGACAATGTAGAGGCTCTTCGTAGAGCAAATTTCTCCGGACGCGGAGAGCCTCTTCCCAATGCGCGCTCAGTTGTCGCACTCTGCAAGCGGCTGTTAGACGACCATTCCTGGACCCGAGAGGTTCAGGAGTGGAGTGCCGCCTATGCGAAGGAGCACTTTGGACTGGACCGCATGGTGGATCAAACAGTTGCTACATATCACGAAGCCATTCGCATGGCCAAGGGCAACTGAAGACCACAGATCGCCCTCAGTGAAAAGGTTGCCGTTCCCATGGGCAGTCGTCACTGTGGTAGCCTAGATCTACAGGAAGAATCAAACCAGGACGCCTTCGAGATGGCGTCCTGGTGACGTTTCATGCTGTATTGATCAACACAGGCCTGGGCCGCGTTTCTCACCGCCCACGATCTGCTCCTGGCCGCCTTCCGGGACTGTCTCGCCACCTTCTGGGGCATCCTCGCCAGCCTCCTGCGGGGCCTCGCCCTCCTCCTGCAGCGCCCCGCCATCCTCCGCGGCAGCCCCGGCCTCCTCGCCGCCCACGTTGAAGTTCCCCACCTGCTCGTTCAGCCAGAGCGCGATCTGGTTCAGATTCTGCGCGTGGCTGGCCACCCCGTCGGCGATCGCGGTCAACTCCTCGATGGCCGCCGAGACCTGCTCCGCCGCTGCGGCGTTCTGCTGTGCCGCATCCACAATAGAACCGATCGAGGTGAGCGCCCGCTCTGTGCTCGCGGCCATCTCCTCCGTGGCCGCGTTGTTCTCCGCCGTCACGGCGGCGACGCCCTCGAAGGCGTGCATGGCCTCGTCCACCTGCCGCTGCAGCGTGCGGGCCGCTTCGGCGACCTGGCTGACATCCTCGGCGGCCCGGGTGACCGTCTGCAGGATCTGCTCCAGCCGGGCGCCAGACCGCGCCGCCAGCTGGCTGCCCTGCTCCACCTCCGCGGAGCCCACGGCCATCGACTCCACGACCTGGGCGGTGCGGGTCTGGATCCGGGCGATCAGCTCGCTGATCTCGCGGGCCGAGGAGGCGGAACGTTCCGCAAGCTGCCTGACCTCGTCGGCGACTACCGCGAAACCGCGCCCGTGCTCGCCCGCCCGGGCCGCCTCGATGGCGGCGTTCAGGGCCAGCAGGTTGGTCTGATCCGCAATCTCCGAGATGACGGCGGTGATCTGTCCGATCTGGGCAGAGGCTTCCTCCAGCTCGTTCATGCGGGATGCCGACTCGCCCACCACATGCTGAATGCGCATCATGCCCTGCACCATTTCGTCCACGGCGCTGGTGCCTTCCTCGGCCATCCGCGCCGCCTCTTGGGCCCCCCTGGCGACCAGGTCGGTCTGCTCGGTCATGCGGGTCAGGTCCTGCGCAGCCCTGTGCAGTAGCGCGGAGGCGTTATCCAGGTCGGCTGAGGAGCGATTGGCCCCTGCCGCGATCTGCTGCACGGAATGGCGCAGCTCCTCCAGCATCGTGTTGATCTCGCGGGCGGATGCGGCCTGCTGCGACGTGCCCTCGGCCACCACGCTCACCGCGCGGGCCGCATCCTGGGTGGAGGCCGCGGCCTGATCTGCCGTGGAGGCGAGGTCTCCCGAAACCTGCAGTCCCGCCTGCACGGTGCCCTGCATACCCACCACCAGGCCCCGCAGGTAGCCGACCATCTGGTGGAAACTCCGGGCCATCTCCGCCAGTTCGTCCCGCCCCTTCAGCCCGGCCAGCCCGGCGGTGACGTCCTGGCTGAGATCTCCGGCGGCCAGGCGCTGGGCCGCCCGGGCCAGGGCCTGCACCGGGCGGGTGATGTTCCGGGCGATCAGGTAGGAGATCGCGAAGCCCGACAGCACGGCGAGCCCCGTCGTGCCGGTAGTGAGCATGCGGGTGAGATCCACCGCGTCCTCCGCGGCGACCGTCGTCGTGTCCACCTGCTCCTGGAGGTGGGCCACCAGGCTGTCCAGCGCGAGGCTGATGCTGCTCCGCTCGTTCTGGAGCGACCGGGCCATCCACCTGATCTCCGCCTCACTGAAGCGCTCGCGGTCGATTACCCGGCCCACGAAACCCGTGAACTCGTTGAAGCGCCTCTGAACGACACCGACCAGCTCAGACTCCCGCTCGTTCCCTGCCGCTTCCGCAAGCTCCTGCAGCCCCGCGGCGACCCGGTCCTCGATCTTCAGATACTCGGCCCTGTGATCGGCCTGTGCGGTCGCGGTATAGGCCGACGCGGCATAGGCGAGTTCGGCGAGGTCGCGCTCCAGCTGCTGGGCCTTCAGCATCCGGGCCAGAGCTGCCTCCTTCTCCGCGCTGGCGGTCTGAACGTTCTGCAGTCCCCAGTTCGCCGCGGCGGCGACGAGTCCGGCAAGCGCGATCAATAGCACGGACAGTGCGAACAGGCGGCGTTGGACCGTCCATTTCATCAAGAAGTAGCCCCTTTCCCCCACCAAGAACGCCGGTCATGATTTGTCGTGGCATTTCAAGTAAAACCAGTATAATGATAAAGGATGACCACTTCAAGGTATTGACACCGGCGTGTGAATCCGTTACGGCTCGTCTGCTGCGTGCGTCGTAAACATAGGCAACGAAAAACGTAAATTTGGAGGGAACCGCCTTGGAGCGTGCTGGTGCTTTTCAGTTCAAGGGTGAGGTGACCCTGGTCGGTCCGGAGCTGAAGGTGGGCGATCAGGCCCCGGCTTTCACCGCGGTGGGCAACGATCTGTCCACGGTGGATTCGCGGTCCTTCGCCGGCAAGGTGCGCATTATCTCGTCCGTCCCGTCTCTGGATACCGGCGTCTGCGACACCCAGACCCGCAAGTTCAACGAGGCGGCCGCCGGCCTCGGCGAGGACGCCGTCGTCCTCACCATCTCGGCGGACCTGCCCTTCGCCCAGAAGCGGTGGTGCGGCAGCGCGGGCGTCGACCGGGTGATCACCCTCTCGGACTACCGCGACCACGCCTTCGGCAAGGCCTACGGCACGTACATCAAGGAGTGGGCGCTCTGCTCCCGGGCGGTCTTCGTCGTCGACCGGAACGACCGCATCGTCCACGTGGAGTACGTGCCGGCGGCCGGGCAGGAGCCCAACTACGACGCGGCGCTGGAGGCTGCCCGGGCGGCGCTGTAGGTCGATTCAGGGCCGACCCCCGGTGAGGGGTCGGCCCTGATCATCTATCCACTATTCCTCCTTCGCAGGTTCACCTGGCCTGCGCGGCGACGTCCGGCTCCACGTGGACGTGCACCTCCCGCACGTCGTCCAGCTGGATCAAGGCGGCTTCCACCCGGTCGGCCACGGCGTGGGCCTCCACGATGCTCAGGTGGCAGGGAACCAGCACGGTCACGTCCACGTGCACCCGGCTCCCGAGCAGGCGGGCCCTCAGGCTCTGCACCCCGGTCACGCCGGCGACGCCCGTGACGACCTCGTGCAGCGCGGCGATGCGCTCCCGGTCGGTGAAGCCGTCCATCAGCATGTGTGCGGCTTCCGAGCCGATGGACCAGGCCGTGCGGGCGATCAGCACCGCGACCACCAGCCCCGCCAGCGGGTCGGCCCAGTGCCAGCCCAGGTGGCTGCCGGCGATGCCGGCCGCGGCGCCCAGGCTGATGAAGACGTCGGAAAGGTGGTCGTAGGCCGCGGCTTCCAGGGCTGTGCTGCGACAGCGGCGGGCCAGCCGCAGGTTGTAGGCGTAGATGGCCAGCAGGACCCCGGCGGAGCCCAGGGCCACCCAGAGCGACCAGGCAGCAGGCGCCGCACGGTCGGGCGCGATCAGCGAGAGAACCGCCCCGCGGCCGACTTCCAGGCTGGCGATTCCCATAATGGTCGCCACCACCAGCGAGGCGACGCCCTCGGCGCGCTCGTGGCCGTACCGGTGCTCCGCGTCGGCCGGCCGCTGCGCGATTTTCAGCCCCAGCAGGACGGCGACGGAGCCCAGCACGTCGGTGGCGTTGTTCACGCCGTCGGCGGCGATGGCCTGCGAGCCCGACAGCCAGCCGACGACCAGCTTGACGGCAGCGAGCAGACAGTAGGTGGCGATGCTGAGCCAGGCCCCCTTCACGCTCTGCGCCTGCGGAGAGGGTGTGGGATCCACCGCCGCGCACCTCCGTTCTTTCCCGGCCGGGCGGGGTTTCATGGACGCAAGAAAGTTGCCCTAAGGAAACTTTTCCAAGACGACGCAAGACCCGCACCGCAGCGCGGCACAGGTCCTGCCATCCTTTGTGGAAATCGTAACATGCCCGTCCGGCTTCTGCAATCGAAATAGCGCGAAATAAGGCCAGGAGCCTACTGCTCCTGGCCCGAAAGGCCTACGACAGCTCGTCGCACTCGCTCTCCAGCATGTGCTCCATGGCGCCGGTGGTGACGCAGAGGATCCGCGCCGGCCTGTCGCTGCAGTTCTGCACCCGGTGCGGGATGTAGCCGTTCCAGTGCAGCGAGTCTCCCTCGTTCAGGACCAGCTCCTCATCCCCCTGCTGGTACAGCACCGTACCCTGCAGCACCAGGTGGCACTCCTCACCTTCGTGGGCGTGGTTCTCGCCGCCGGTGGCGGCGCCCGGCGCCAGCTCCAGCAGCATCATCTTGAGGTTGCGGCCCGGGGCCGAGAGCAGCTGCACGCTCAGCCCGTCGCTGCCCATGGAGTATCCCTGCCGCGCATTGGCCCGCACCACGTGCGCCCGCTCTTCCTGGGAGATGAGCAGCAGCGCCACCGGTACCCCGAGCCCGGCCGACAGCCGGTCGAGGGCCTGCAGCGAGGGCGAGGCCTTGTCATTCTCCAGCTGGCAGATGAAGCCCTTGGACAGGCCGCTGCGCTCCGAGAGCTCCTGGAGGGTGATGCCCTTCTGCGTGCGCGTCTGTCGGATGCGGTGGCCCAGGGACATCAAAGCACCCCCTCGGTAGATCAGGCCAGGTCGGTGGCAGCCGGGGAGGTGTACCCGGGCACGTAGACACCGGCGTCCAGCACCCGCTTCAGGGCCTGGCGGGCCCGGTGGAGCCTGGCCTTCAGCGCGCCCACCTCAATGCCCAGCATATCTGCCACCTGGCTGTTGGTGAAGTCCTCGAGGTCGCGCAGCTCCAGGAGCCGCCGCTGGTTCTCGGGCAGCTTGTCGAGTGCGGCTCGCACCACGTTCTCCCGGTACTGCTGCTCCAGGTAGAGGTCGGGGTTGTCGGCGGGCTCGTCGTCCAGGATGGCCAGCGAGGCCGCCGGCGAGAACTCCAGGGTTGCCTCCAGCGACTCGGCGGCGGTCCGACCCCGCTTGCGCCGGATATCCAGGCACGTGTTGGCGGCCAGCCGGTAGACCCAGGTGCCGAAGCGGGAGCGCCCCTCGAACTTGGGCAGGGCGGCCATCAGCTTGACCAGGATCTCCTGGACGGCGTCCAGCGCATCGTGATGGTTCCCCAGCATCCGGTAGGACAGGCGGTACAGCCGGTCCTCGTAACGCCGGACGATCTCCTCAAACGCCTCCTGATCCCCCGCCAGGTAGGCGGCAACCAACTCTTCGTCGGTGGGTACGGCAACAGGCTGCGGCCGCTGATCGGGCATCCGGGCGACCGGCACCTCAGACAGTGCTGCGTTGGATACAGCCATTCTGAAAAAGCCTCCCCTCATCACGAGACCTCTATGTAAGGCTGGTAAACATCGTTTGTTGTGATTAAACTTTACCACAGGAGTTTGCTCCGAGTCAACAGGGTTTGCTAGAAGAAAACCTGACTTTTTCAAGGCTCAAGTATAAGAACTATGAATACCTATTGACCACGCCGATATCCCGCCGGCTTTCAGGGGCAGACTAGGTGCGGGAGGTGCATGCGCATGAGCGATCAGCCACAGGGCTGCACCGGCGAGCGGTGCAAGGTTCCGGGTACGTACAGCTGCACCGCCGGCGTCAAGCAGTATTACAACGAAGGCGACGCTTTCGGCCCCTGCCCCCAGACCGGAAAGGAGACCCGCTGGGTGCGCGTGACCTGAGCCGAGGGGCGACCGCCCGATACCGGGCGGGACTCCGGGGGAGACTACGCGCGGGAGGTGATCACACATGAGTCCCGACCCGCGCGTGACGCCCACCGGCGATCTTGCCCCCGACAACCCGGCCATGGGCCGGCTCACCATTGACCGGCTGGGCATGGAGGTGGCGACCGAGCTGGGGATTGATCCCCACGGCATCGCCGCCTTCGGGCTGAACCAGGATCCGACCCTTCGGCAGCATGAGGCCGGGACGCACAGCCCCAAGTCGCGCAAGAACCCCTGAGGCTGCGGCGCTGCCCCTTGATCGGGGCAGCGCCGCAGGGTTCGCAGGGCACGGGGGTGCCGGCAGCGGGGCATCTGCACTCCGTTCGCGGGGCGCTGCCGCACCGCCCGTGGGGCGCCGGCGCCTCTTACAGCGTGAAGGTCCCGCCGTCAGTCTCGATGAGCTGGAGAATCTGCTCCTCCGCTCCCGTTTCCGCATTGACGTAGACCAGGAAGATGTCCTCGCCCATCCGGCCCTGGAACTCGTAGGTGAGCACCTCGCCGGTGCCCGCAAGGTCGGGGATCAGGGCCAGCTGCACCCGGCTGACTTCCAGTTGGGGGTTCAGCCGGCCCCGCGCCTCCTCGGCCGTGAGGCGCGGCCGTGGCAGGCTGCGGTGGCGGTGATGGGTCAGGAATTGGCGGGCGTCCAGCCCCAGCACCTCGCCGTTGTCCAGGGCCACCTTCACCTTGGCCTGGTCGGGATAGATGATCACGTCGCCCTGCCTGTAGGCGTAGGCGACGAAGGCGACGCCATCCTGGATCTGCGCGAAGGTAGGCACCATGTCCGCGTAGCCCACCCGGGCCAGGTATTCCTGCCCGATGGCGCGGGCCCGTTCCAGGTCCAGCGCGGGCCTGCCCAGCGCCCGCCCGTTCAGCACCTCCAGCAGGTGGCCGCCCCGTTGGGTGAGGGACACGGTGGCCGTGTAGGCCTGACCGCGGCTGTTCGCCGGGGCGAGGCGGAAGGAGTAGGCCGGCAGGTTGCCGCCGCTCTCCACCACGTCCACGACGCGATACGCCGACGAATCCGGCAGGATGGCGGCCAGCCGCTGCCCGGCCTCCTCCCGGGTCACGGGCGGGCCGGTCAGGGCCGGCGGCATCTCGCTGACGTGATCCGAGAACGGGCCGTTATAGATGAAGGTCGGCATCTGCTCCACACTGGTGGCCAGCTGGGCCCAGCCGCCGTCGAGCAGGGCGGCCATGGCCGCGCCCTCTGCGGCCGCCGGGTGCAGCAGGTTGCGCTCCGGCAATCGGAACAGGGTGCGCAGGGAGAGCTGCGCGGGCTGGTGCCAGCGGAAGCCGCCCCGGTTGTAGTGGGTCAGCATGGTGCCCAGCTGCTCCCGCAGAGCCGTGGACGCCTCTCGCAGCCGCGCCAGCTCAGCCCGTTCAGCCTCCGTCATCGGCCGGCCGGCGGCCTCGTCCCGCAGGAGCGAGTAGGAGAAGTCGCCCACCTGCTGCAGGAACTTACCGGTGGTGGACGAGACCTCGGTAGGGAGCGGGAGGGAGGAGAGGGCGGTCACCGCGGCCGCCGCATGCCGGTGGACGTCGGCCATGTAGCGCATGTTCTGCCGCTCGCTGCCGGTGGCCAGCCCCTTGCCCAGCAGGGCCTGAATCTGCTCGACGTGGTGGACCATGTCGACGAAGCTGCGCTGCCGCTCTGCCTCCAGGGCGTTGGCCAGCAGCCGGTTGTGCTCGTTCAGGTGCGCGGTCCAGGCCGACCACACGGCGACGGCCAGTGCGGCGAACACGCTGACGCTCAGCCAGGTAACGACACGACGCATGGGCATGCCCCTCTCACTTGGCGAAGACATGGTTGCCGATCTGTTTGATGATGGGCCGCGACCAGATCCACTGGCTGGTGGCCTTGGCCGGGTTCCAGAAGAAGAGGGCGCCTCCGGTGGGGTCCCATCCGTTCAGGGCGTCCTGCGCAGCCCGGACGGCGCTCTCGGTGGGCGGGGTGTACACCGTGCCGTTGGTCACCGATTCGAAGGCGTGGGTCTGGTAGACCACGCCGGCAAGGGTGTTGGGGAATCGCGAGTCCCGCATGCGGTTAAGGATGACCGCGGCCACGGCCACCTGTCCCTCGTAGGGTTCGCCCCTGGCCTCGGCCGACACGACCCGGGCCAGCAGGTCGCGGTCGCCTGCCCGGGTTCCAGCGGCGGCCGCCGCCGTGGTGGGGGGGCCACCCCAGTAGCCCAGGGCCACCCAGGTGTCCGGGCCGACGATGCCGTCCGCCGCCAGCCCGTTGCGGCGCTGAAAGAGCGTGACGGCCTCATAGGTGAGCCGGCCGTAGATGCAGTCCACCGCGCCCTGGTAGTACCCCCAGGCTTTGAGCCGGCGCTGGGCGAGGCAGACGTCGTTGCCCCTGCTGCCCCAGCGCAGGGTAGCCCTGGTCTGAGCGCCCGCCCTCCAGGGGAAGGAGAGGAACAGGAGCACGGCGAGCATGAGCGCTGCCAGCGTGCGCTTTCCCGTCCGCTTACCCATCCGGTGCAGCCTCCCGTGACGATCTTCCTGTGCCATCCTAACTTGCCACCCGTTGGGCCGGAGTATGCTTGGGGATTGCCACCTGAGGAGGGCGGCAGTATACTTAAGGCAGCATCATACTGGCCGAGAGCCGCTAGGGGAGCCGTTGCAACGGCTGAGAACCGGGGTGAACCCCGGGACCCTCCAACCTGATCCGGGTAATACCGGCGTAGGGAAGCGAGCCTCGCGGACACTTGCGCCGCAGCTCGCTTGGCTGCGGTTTTTTCGTGCCACGAGATTGCGAATACTGAGCGTGCGCGGAGGTGTCCGGAATGTCTGATACCCGTCTTCGTCTTCGGCGGCTGGTGGAAACCGCGATGATGATCGCCGCCGCGGTGGCGCTGTCGTACGTGAAGGTGTGGGAGATGCCGCAGAGCGGCTCCGTCACCCTGGGTTCCATGGTGCCGATCCTGCTGGTGGGGCTGCGCCACGGCCTGGGCTGGGGCGTGACCGCCGGTGTGCTGAACGGCCTGATTCAGTTCTGGCTTGACCCGTACTTCTACCATCCGGTGCAGGTGCTCCTGGACTACCCGATCGCCTTCGGCGCCCTGGGCCTCGCCGGGCTGGCCCGCGGCCACTCCCGCTGGGCGGCCGCCTGGCTGGGCAGCCTGGCCATCGCCGGGCGGTTCGTGGCGCACACCGTCGCGGGGGTGGTCTTCTTCGGCCAGTTCGCGCCCGAGGGCCAGAGCCCTCTGGTCTACTCGCTGATCTACAACGGGTCCTACCTGCTGCCTGAGGTCGTGCTGAGCGGGCTGCTGCTGATGGCCCTGCTTCCGGCCCTGGAGCGGGCCCTGCCGGCCCGGGTGGGCTCCGCGCAGTAGCGCCGGGCCGGAGGCGGCGGCGCTCCGGTGCCCGGCGCCGGCTTGGCGGCGGGGTTCTGGCACCCGGCGCGGGCGGCACCCCCGATTCCCGGACGCTCCCCGCTACGTCATAATCATAATGAGAGGCGTACGTCAGGGGAGGTCGCATGCAGAATGCGGGTACGGCTCAATCCCGGTTGGGTGGTGGCCGTGGCCATCGCGGTCGTGTGGGCGGGCGTATGGCTGGTGGGGTACCTGGCCGGGTTCTCGGGTGAGCCCGAGACGTTCCTGGCCCCCTAGGTACCGGGGTGCGGAGAACACGGAAAGAAGGTTGATTCGTGGAAGGACAGGAGCGCTTCGCAGAACCCGTGGTCTACCTGCCCACGGAGGCGGGAACGGCCATCGGGCCCGACGGCCGCA
Organism: Symbiobacterium turbinis; assembly: GCF_055383075.1. Lineage (NCBI taxonomy): Bacteria > Bacillati > Bacillota > Clostridia > Eubacteriales > Symbiobacteriaceae > Symbiobacterium > Symbiobacterium turbinis. Next base: position 2,508,184 of record NZ_AP042433.1, on the reverse strand, counting down.
AGCTGGTCTTCTTCACGGTGCCGCCGCTGGAGTTGATGATCAAACAGGTCCTGGCCGCCCAGCCCAAAGAGTACTCTTACCGCTGGGGGTATCATCCGGGGGAGCGGCTGCACGTGCTGCTCTTCGGCTGGCCCACGGGCCACGGCGCCGGGCTGGCGATCCCGGAGGGCGTGGGTGACGGCATCCTCAACTTCATGCTGGGCACCAGCGACCTCTATATTACCGCGGAGCCTGTTGGTGAGCGGCTCAGCGGGCGGGTCACTCCGGAGGTCATCGACGAACTCCGCTTCGGCGTGACGGTCCACCTGCCCGACGTGAAGTTCAAGCCGGAGGGCTGGGAGTGACGTGACTCTCCGGTGGACTGAGACGGTGCTGGGGCACAGCCTGGGACTGAGGCCCGGCGAGCGGGTGCTGATCCTGGCGGATCGGCAGCTGCAGCCGGCGGCCGAGGCGCTGACCGAGGCGGCCCGCAGGATGCAGGCCGGGGAAGTGGTGCATTGTGCGCTGCCCGAGCCCGGCCGGCTGCAGGTGGTGCCGCGGTCGCTTGCAGCCGCGGTGGCGGCGGCTGATGTGGTCATCTCCCTGCGGGCAGAGCTGCGGCTCTCCGTGGAGGACGCGGCGATACGCGCCGCCATGGATGCCTTCCGCCGGGCCGGGCGCGGCCGGTGGGTTTCGCTGGCCCAGGTGGAGGTGGAGACGCTGGAGGCGGCGCTTTCCCCGGGGCTGGAGGAGGTCGCGGCCCGTGCATCTGCCCTCGCCGGGCGGATGCGCGCCGCAGCGGGGGTGCGGCTGACTGCCCCCGGCGGCACCGACCTGCGGGTCTCTTACGAGGGCAGGCCCGTCCTGGTCGACACGGGGCAGGTGAGGGAGGCCGGCGCCGTGGGCAACCTGCCGGCAGGCGAGGCTTACGTGGCCCCGCACGAGACAGGCGTCGACGGCCAGCTGGTGGTGGACGTGGCACTGGGCGACATCCCGCTGGACCAGCCGGTCACGCTCACCTTCCGGCGCGGCCGGGTGATGGAGGCCACCGGCGGAGAGGCGGCAGCCGAACTGCGCCGCCGGCTGGGGGACGATCGGTGGGCGTGGACCGTGGGCGAACTGGGCCTGGGGGTCAACCCGCACATCACGCCCAGCGGCCGGGTCGCCCTGGCGGAGAAGGCGCTGGGCACAGCCCACGTCGCCCTGGGCGGCAACCTCGCCTTCGGCGGGCGGAACCCGGCTCCCACGCACTATGACTGCGTGATCGCCTCGCCTACAGTGGAGTTTCTGTAGCGTGCAGCGGCCCGCCCCTTCGGGGGCGGGCCGTGGCTGTGGGCAGGGTCGGTGTGCCCCCTCTGGCGGCCAGCATCCGGTCTGTTCGTGGTGGCTGTGGGTGGGGTCGATTTGCATCCCTCTCGCGGTCAGTATCTGTTCTGTTCGTGTGGACTGTTGGGGCGGTGAGCAGCGCCTGAAGCTGCCTCACCGCTCTCGTTGTAACACCGGCGCACTTGTCAGCAGAGCTGCCGACTCAGCCTGCCAAAATCAATCACCCCTGTGGATGAACCCGTCGGGCTGGACGACGAACCGCTGTTCGGATATAATGGTAATAGAATCCAGACATGAGAGGTGCTGCCATCATGTCGGCGGAGTCCTTCAGCCTGTCCGGCACTGGCGCAGCGCAGCTTCCCCCGCCGCCCTTCAGTGCGCAGGATGGCTTCATAGAGGCGCCCGCCGGTACGCCTGAAGCATGCAAGGGGCCCGTAACCGTGAAGCCCGCCACACGCGGGGATGCGAATCAGGGGACGGCTTCGGTCACGGGTCCGGTGGAGGTCCATGGCGCAGCCCCGACGGAGCAGAGGCGTTGCCCTGCGTGCGGGGGAGACCATGTGGTCAGGCACGGCAGTTTCCGCATGGCCTCCGGGCAGCGGGTGCAGCGGTATCTCTGTAAGATCTGCCGGCGCACCTTCAGTCCCAACACGGGCACCCCGGCGTATCGCATCCGCAAGCAGGAGCAGTGGCGCGAGATGATCGAGCTGCTGGCACACAGCCTGCCGCTGCGCCAGGTCGCATCCCGCCTGGGCATCGCCCTGTCCACGGCCTTCCACTGGCGTCACCGCGCGCTGGCGGTTCTGGGCGCTCGGCCACGTGAGAAGCTGAGCGGCGACGTCAGGGTTGAGACCTTTCACGTAAAGTACTCCGAAAAGGGCAGCAGGACCACCAACGGCCCCGGCAGTTGGGGTTACTGGAACATTGTGCGCAGGGGAATTGGCCCGGGAGGGCCCACCCGCCCTGGCCTGGCCCCTGCCGGCCGCAACCGGTTCCAGTTGCTGATCGACGGCAGGCCGGTGAACGTCATGGTGGCCGAGACCGACAGCGGATACGAGTTGGGCATCTTGGGGCAGGGCAGGCGCACCCCGGAACTGATCGGCCCGGGTCTTTCCGGGATGGTCCGGCCGGGTTCTCGCGTGTTCGCCTTCGGCGGGAAGGAGTACGAAAAAGCCTGCGCGATGTTGGGATATGCACACTGCGATGGGTTCGCCGCTGTGAGGAAATTCACCGCCACGGAAGCGCAACCTGGGGAAGCGTGGGCCGGGGAAGCGTGGGCCGGGGAAGCGCTGCACGGGCCAGAGTTGGGGGAGGCCCATGCCCGGCGGACCGGTACCGGGGAGCCCGGTGCCGGGGAGACCGATGCCGGCGAGCCCGATGCCGGGGAGACCGGTGCCGGGGGCGAGGCGAGCGTCGGCCCGATCCGGTTCCCCAATCTACCGACCTGGTGGCTCCGCCGGTTCCGGGGCGTCGCCACGAAATATCTGGACCGTTACCTGGCTTGGTTCCGGGACATCGTGAGGATCGTGGAGTATCCGGACGGCGCCAACATCGCGCCGGTGGATGGCCGCGTCCTCCTGCGTAATCCCGTATAACGCCCCACGTACGGTCCCACGTACTGAGGTCCGCGGAACTCGCAGACTCACGGCTGTTGCCCGTGGGTGGGCACTGACGCGCCGGCACTACGTCGCCTCGGGGAAGTGACGAGCCAAAAAAGCAGATGTGGCTGCACGTGCTGCTATCGATCCGTTTGCAGCGCGGGTTCACACGCGACTTGTTGCTCCCAGCCCGGCGGGATCTTGGGAGCGTCAGTTTTCGCAGAACGATGGTGTCCCACCACTAACACTCTCTGCGATCATAACCGATAAGATCGGACAGGTGAGGGCGGTCCCCCGGCAGCAACAGCCACTGCGAACAGAGCGAATAGGGCAAACAGAAACATGCTCACGGCCCCGGCGGTGCCGCGGAAAGGCCGAGGGCCCGCCCGTCCAGGGGCAGGCCCTCGGCTGTGCCTTGCAGTCACACGTTCAGGCGCGCTCTTCACCGGCTTCACCTGCGTCGGCTTCGGCGGTGCCGGCCTCCGACGCGCCGGATTGCTCTGCCACGTCGAGCACTTCCGCCCTGGGCTCGGCGGGGCCGAACATCCCCGCGTGGCCGAGCCCGGATCTCATCGACGAGGGTTCCGCCGGGTGGGCCTCAGCGGGCTCGGGTCCCGGCAGGTCGATGGCGATGGGCAGCTCCCGAAGGAGCATCCCGGAGATCTGCAGGAGGCCTTGGATGGCAGGCACCACGCTGTTCAGGGCGGGCTCGATGACCGCCATCCATTCCACCACGACCGGTTCGGGGGCTGGACCCCAGCCAGGCGATACGTACAGGCCGTGCGGCGCGGAGGGGTGCAGGACCGGAGAGGGTGGCTGCCAAGCCGGGCCTGGCGGGGGACCGGCAGGGAGCTGCCAAGTCAGGCCTGGCGGCATGCCGGCAGGGGGATGCCAGGCGGGGCGGCCCATCGGCGGTGGATAGAAATGGGACATCGGCTTCACACCTTCCTCGGGGGTCTGCCTCATACTATGGAGCGACCCGCCGCAGGGGTGTGGGCTCACGCGGGGTGGTGCGAGCTCAGACCCGTAGGGGTGTGGGCTCACGCCAGGTGGTGCGAGATCAGGCCCGGAGGGGCGTGGGTTCAGATCACGGGGTTGGCGAGGGTCCCGATGCCCGGGATGTGGATTTCGATGAGGTCGCCGGGCTTCATGGCGCCGACGCCCTTCGGGGTGCCGGTCAGCACCATGTCGCCGGGCATGAGCGTCATGATCTGCGAGAGGTAGCTGAGCAGCTTGGGCACCGGGTGGATCATCAGCCGGGTGGAGTCTGATTGGCGGACCTCGTCGTTGCAGGTGAGGGTGATGTGCACGTCGGACGGATCGATGCCTTCCGTCACCAGGGCCGGCCCGCAGGGGCAGAAGGTGTCGTATGATTTGCCCCGGCCGAACCCGAAGGCGCCGTCCGCCTTCTGCGCGTCGCGGTTGGATACGTCGTTGGCGATGGTATAGCCGAATACATAGGAAAGAGCCTCTTCCTCGGCGGCGTTTTTCATCCGCTTCCCGATCACCACGGCCAGTTCGGCCTCCCAGTGGACGGTGGCCTCCCGGTCCGGGACCTGAATCGCCTCACCGGGTCCGATGAGCGCCGAGGGCGCCTTCAGGAAGAACATGGGGCGCTCCGGGGCGGCGTTGCCCAGTTCGGCGGCGTGCTCGTGGTAGTTGCGGCCGATGCAGACGATCTTGGAGGGCGCCACCGGCGCCAGGAGCTGGACCGATCCCATAGGCACTGTCCGGCCGGTGGGCCGGCCGCCCTCGTACGGGGCGCCGTCCAGTTCGTGAACGACCTCATCCACCTGGCGGCCCCAGCGGGGCGCGGCATCGTCAGTCACAAAGCGAATGTAGCGCATTGAACTCTGTGCTCCTCTCCTGGCAGGAATGTGGGCCGTCGCGAAACCCCCAGCGGGTTCTTCTGCGCGCCGCCTGCAAATCCTCCGACCAGATTCGCCAACTTACCCGTACCTACTTACCCTTCGTCACCAACTAACAATATAAAAGGCACGGGCGCACACCGGCCGAATTTTTGGGGAGGAGACAGCTTATGGGAAAGAGCGTCTGGGTAATTGACAATTCGCACAGCCTGGCTGAGTTTTCGGTGAAGCACATGATGATCGCGACGGTGAAGGGCCGCTTCACGCAGGTGGAGGGCCGCATTGAGGTCGACCCGGAGGACATCACCGGCGCCGTCTTTGAGGGCAGCGTGGCGGTCGCATCCATCAACACCGCCGACTCGGCCCGCGACGACCACCTGCGTTCGGCCGACTTCTTCGATGCCGAGAATCACCCGACCCTGACCTTCAAGAGCACGAAGGTGGAGCGGGACGGTGACGGCTATAAGATGACCGGCGACATGACCATCCGCGGCGTCACCAAGCCGGTCACCTTCGACCTGGAGTTCGAGGGCACCGGCAAGGACCCGTGGGGCAACGAGCGCATCGGCTTCTCGGCAACCGCGAAGATCAACCGCAAGGACTTCGGCCTCACGTGGAACGCGGCGCTGGAGACGGGCGGCGTTCTCGTGGGTGAGCAGGTGAAGATCGAGCTGCACCTGGAGGCCACCAAGCAGTCCTAAACGGCGGCCGTTGCCGAAGAGCGGTCCGGCGGCCGATTTCGTGACGGCAACGCTATCGGGGCTGCCCAGAGAGTCAAGAGTTGACTCCGTGGCAGCCCCTTCCTATACGCCGTTATGAAAACACGCACGACACCGATGACGTGACTGCACCTGGCCCCAAGCAAGCCTACACGTTAAAGCGGAAGTTGACCACGTCGCCGTCCTGCATCACGTACTCCTTGCCCTCCAGGCGCACCTTGCCCGCCTCCCGGGCCGCGGCCATGGAGCCGGCGGCGACCAGGTCCTCGTAGGAGACCACCTCGGCGCGGATGAACCCCCGCTCCATGTCGGAGTGGATCTCCCCGGCCGCCTGCGGCGCCTTGGTGCCGCGGCGGATGGTCCAGGCCCGCGCCTCCGTCTCGCCGGCGGTGAGGAACGAGATCAGGTTGAGCAGGTGGTAACCGTGCTTGATGACCCGGTCAAGCCCGGACTCCGCAAGGCCCAGATCGGCGAGGAAAGCGTCCCGCTCCTCGTCGGGCATCTCGGCCAGCTCCGCCTCGATCTTGGCGGAGATCGGCACGACCTCGCTGCCCTCCCGGTCGGCGAGCTCCTTTACCCGCGCCACGGCCGGCACGACGAAGGGATCTGCCACTTGCTCCTCCGCCACGTTGGCGATGTACATCACCGGCTTGGCGGTGATGAGGTGCAGCTCGCGCAGCACCTTCGCCTCCTCGTCGTTTTCGATGGCCACGCTGCGGGCCGGCCGGCCGGCCTCCAGGGCCTCCTTCAGCCGGGTCAGCAGGCCGTACTCCACCCGGGCCTCCTTTTCGCCGGCCTTCGCCGCCTTTCCGGCGCGCTCGTACCGCCTGTCCACCGTCTCCAGGTCGGCCAGAATCAGCTCCAGGTTGATCACCTCAATATCGGAGATCGGGTCGACCCGGCCGCTGACGTGGGTGACGTTGGGATCCTCGAAGCAGCGCACCACATGCGCGATGGCGTCGACCTCGCGGATGTGATGCAGGAACTTGTTGCCCAGCCCCTCGCCCTTGGACGCGCCCTTCACGATGCCGGCAATGTCGATGAACTTGATGTTGGTGGGCACGATGCGTGCCGAGTTGAACATCTTCGCCAGCACGGGCAGGCGGGCGTCCGGCACCTCGACAACGCCCACGTTGGGTTCAATGGTGCAGAATGGGTAGTTGGCAGCCTCCGCGCCAGCCCGGGTAATTGCATTAAACAACGTCGATTTGCCGACGTTGGGCAGGCCCACAATGCCGATCGAGAGTCCCATGGAAAGCCCTCCTCTTGCAGACACCTTAACGATTATAATGGATGGGGATTGAGGCTGCAATTGCGGGTGGAAGGGGAAAGTCCGCCCGCTGTCGTACTTCGTCAATCTGGCCCTTTCCTCAGGAGGTGATCCCTGCGTGACCGATCTGGACTTCCTGCGGAGCCTTGCGCTCTTCGAAGGATTGTCGGACGAGGAGCTGGCCCGGATCGCCGCGATCGCACGCGAGCGCCACTACCGCAAGGGAACCATCCTGTTCAACGAGGGCGATCCCGGTGAGGCCATTTACTTCATCAAGAAAGGCCGCGTCCGGGTGTCGCGGCTGGCGGCCAACGGCCAGGAGCAGGTGCTCCGGATCTGGGGGCCGGGCCACGAGGTCGGCCTGGTGGTCCTGGCCGACAAGGCGCCGTACCCGGCCACCGCGCAGGTCACCGAGGACTCGGTGCTGATCGTCTTCAGGGTGGACGACCTGGTCCGGATCATGCCCGAGAGCCGCAAGCTGGCTTCCAATGCCTTTTGTCTGGTGGGGCGGCGGCTCCGGCTGGCCCGCGACACGGCCCACGACCTGGCCGTGCACAACACCCACGGGCGGCTGGCTAACCTGCTGCTCCGCATGGCGGAGGAGCAGGGCAGCAACGTCATCACCCTCGGCATGACCCATCAGGAGATCGCCGGGATGATCGGCACGAGCCGCGAGACCGTCACCCGGGTGCTGGGGGACTTCCGGCGCACCCGGTGCATCGTGGTGCATGGGGAGTCGGTGATCATCCAGGATGAGCGCAAGTTGCGGGAGTGGATGGGCGAAACATAAGTGAGCGCCGCAGACAGGCGAGCGGCGCCACTGAGTGAACGGCGTGTCAGACTGAACGGCGTGACAGAGTGAATGGCGTGTCAGAGTGAATGGCGTGACAGAGGGAGCGGCGCGACGGAGTGAGCGGTGCGACTGAGCGAGCGGGCGGCGTGGATGCGCCGCCCGCTCCCGCTTTGGTGACGGATGTCACACCGAACGAGCGCGATGCGGCACGGGCGCGCCCGCGCGGGCGCGGGTAGACTAGAGGAAACCACCAAGAGGAGGGATCGGGCATGCAGGTGCAGCTGATCCGGCCCCGGAAGCCGACGGCCGGCGGGGTTTCCGTGGAGATGATTCACAGCTGCCAGGATATGCGGGTCATGCTGCTTCAGTTGTGCCCGGGCGGCGAGGTGCCCGCCGCCACCAGTTCATCCAGCGTCAGCCTGCAAGTGGTGAGCGGCCGCTGCGAGCTGGTCGCCGGTTGCGAGTGGGTCAAGGCCGGGGCCGGCACCATCTGGTTCTACCCGCCGGGCGAGCCGTTCGGCGTGCGGGCCACCGATGAGCCGGCCACCGTGCTGGCCACCTACGCGCCGCGGCCATGAGCGGGCCCCGGAAGCGCGCGGCCAGCCCGGGCGCGCCCCAGATCATAGATCCTGCCAAGTCGCCGCCGCTCTATGTGCCCATCGGCATGGTGCTCGCCGGGCTTGTGGGGCTGCTCGCACTTCAGGCGCTGATCATCTACAAGGCGCCCATGATCTTCGGGCCCTTCCGGTTCAACCCTGCGGCGCTGGCGGCCGTGCACCTGTTCACCCTGGGCTTTGCCACCAGCGTGATGGTCGGCGCCTTCCACCAGATCACCCCGGTAATGCTGCTGGGGCGTCCGGTGGAGGGCCGGTGGGCCCTGCTGCAGGGCGCCGCTTACCTGGCCGGCAGCTGGTCACTGGTGTGGGGGTTCTACCACTCCGCGGGGCCGTGGATCACAGCGGGCGGCACGCTGGTGGTGCTCGCCCTGCTCGTCTTCGCCTTGCTGGTCGTCAGGGCAATGCGGTCTGCCACACAGTGGACCGTCGCTGGCCGCTTTATGGCGATGGCTCTGTCGTTCGTGCTGGGCACGGCGATCTGGGGCCTGGTTCTGGCCTTCAACCTGCGGTTCGGCTTCCTGCCCAACAGCCTCGACTACTCGCCGCTGGGGGCGCACGTGCTGGTCGGCCTGGGCGGCTGGTTTATGCTGACGATCTTCGGCGTCTCCTACCAGTTGTTCCCCATGTTCGCGCTGACCAACCGGCCCGGGGGCGCCTCGGGCCACATCGTGCTGGGGCTACTGGCTGCCGGGCTCTGGAGCGCGTTCCTGGCCCTGCTCCTGCACCTGCCGGCGCCGGTGACCGCCGCCTGCCTGCTGGTCGCCGCAGCCGGTACGGTGCGCTACGCCGCCGACTTCTTCGGCATGATGCGGCAGCGCCGGCGCCCGGAACTCGACCTCTCCATGCGCTACGGGGTGACGGCCCTGGCCTTTCTGGCGCCGGCCGCAGCCCTGCTGCTCCTCAGCGTCTGGCACCGTCCCCTCGCCGTGCCCGGGGCCTGGCTGTTCCTGATGGGCTTCGTGGCCACGATGATCCTGGGCATGCTCTACAAGATCGTGCCGTTCCTCGTCTGGCACTTCCTGATGAAACACCGGCGCACGAAGACCCAGCGGCTGCCCAAGCTGGACGAGATGTTCTCGCAGGGGGCCGCGAAAGCCGGATACCTCTCATGGACGGCCGGGGTGCTGCTCACCGGGCTCGTGCTGCTGGGCGGCGCCCTGGGATGGTGGGACGCCCCGGGCTGGTGGGAGGCCCGGTATCTGGCGCGGGGGAGCGCCATACTAAACCTGATCGGCAGCCTGCTGTTCACCGGCACCATCCTCCAGGTGCTCCGGGCCAGGCCGCTGGACTGAAGGGAGCGATTCGGGATGGGAAACCTGAACGGAGCCAACAACGAAGCCGACAAGGCCGCACTCGCACGGACCCTGCTGCGCAACGTCTTCGACCCCGAGATCGGCATCAACATCGTGGACCTGGGCCTCGTTTACGAAATAAAGGTGGATGAGCAGAACCGGTGCCGCGTGCTCATGACCTTCACCACCGCCGGCTGCCCTGTCGGGGGCCACCTGGTGAACGAGGTCTACGAGGCCCTGAGCGTGCTCGATTTCGCAGACGTCAAGGTCGACGTCACCTTCGATCCGCCCTGGACGCCGCACCACATGTCGTCCGAGGCCAAGCGGCAGCTCGGCTGGCAGTGAGCCGCATCCGCGGTTGGCAGCGGGCGTGAACTGCGTTACCATACGAATGGTGGCTCTGTTTGAAGCATGCACTGAAGGAGCGTGGCACGTTGGCAAGCGAGAGTAACCGGGCGACGATCGTCCTGTTTGTGGTGGCCACCCTGGTGGTGGCCGGGCTCGGCGGCTACTTCGTGGGCAGCAGCACGCAGCGCCCCGGCGCGGACAGCGATGTGGTGGCGACGGTCAACGGCGATCAGATCACCCGTATGGAAGTGCACGAGAAGTTGATGGAGTATTACGGTACGGTGACCGTTGACGACATGATCCTGACCCGCCTGGTGGAGCAGGAAGCCGCGAAGGCCGGCGTTACCGTGACCGATGCCGAGCTCGAGTCGGAGGTCGAGGCCTTCAAGGCCGCCTCCGGGGGCGATCTGCTCTTCAGCCTTACCCTTCAGCAGTACGGCATGACGGAGGCGCAGTTCCGCGATTTTCTGCGGCGCAACATGAACGCCACCCGGGTGCTCAGGCAGGAGCTCGAGCCCGACGATGCCACGCTGCGGGAGTACTTTGACGCGATGCAGGGCTCCGACGAGACCCGGCGGATCAAGGCCCGCCACATCCTCGTAGATACCGAGGAGAAGGCCAACGACATCCGGGCCCAGCTGGACGCCGGTGCCGATTTCGCCCAGCTGGCCCAGGCGGAGTCGGCCGACACGGTGAGCGGCGCACGGGGCGGCGACCTGGGGCTGATCGCCAGGGGCGACACCGTACCCGAGTTTGAGGCGGCGGCCTTCGCCCTGGGCGACGGCGAGATCTCGGAGCCGGTGCAGAGCCAGTTCGGCTGGCACATCATCCAGGTCAACGCGCTCGACTTCGAGCAGGAGAAGGAGACCATTCGGGAGCAGTACCTGAGCGAGAAGGTGAACGAGCGGATGAGCGGCTGGCTCAGCGAGCTGCGGCAGAACGCCCAGATCACCAACACGCTCTCGGAGTGAGCGCCGAGATCGGGCCAGGGGGCAGCCTCCTGGCCTGCTTGTTCATGACGCGGGGGGTGGTGGGGTGGATCGGCGGACGCGCTGGCGGCTGTTCCTGCTGATCGGCGTGCTGGCGCCGGCGGCGATGGGGGCGGTCGGGCTGCTCCTGGCCCGGCTGGCCACGGGGCAGTTCCCCGACCTGCTGCGGCTGCCGTCCGGGCAGGCCGTGCTGGCCGGCCTGGTCGCGGGCGGGACCTCCCTGGGCCTGATCGGGCTGCTCTCCCGGTGGGGCCCGCTGGAGGATGCCCTGCGGAAGACGGCCACCCGCGCGGGCGAGGAGGCGCTGCGGTCCGCCGGGTATCCGATGATGCTGGTCCTCGTCACGACCTCGGCGCTCGGCGAGGAACTGCTGTTCCGCGGCGGCCTGCAGCCGCTGGTGGGCCTGCTGCCCGCAGCCTTTCTGTTCGGATTCAGCCACGGCGGCTGGATGCGGGACAACTGGGCCTATGCGGCCGTCGCCGCGGCCTCGGGGGCCATCTTCGGCGGCGCCTACGCTCTGACCGGCGACTTGTGGGCGCCGGCGATCGGCCACAGCATCCACAACATCCTGTCGACGCTGCTGCTGGGCCGCCACATCGAGGTCGAGTGGCGCGGCCCGGTGCCGGTGATCCGCCTGGTGCCGGATGAGCCGCCCGATGCAACCAGTGAGGAGGTAGCGCCCATGTCCTTCACGAGCCCGTATCCGTCCCGTCCCACGGCCCGTGCCCTGGGCCTGATCACCGGCCACCTGCCGCCGGGGCCGCAGAATGACATCTGTGACGTGCCGGGGGTGCGCGTCGGCCACGCGACCCGGGTGGAGGGCGAGGGGCCGCTGGTGCCCGGCCGGGGGCCGGTCCGCACCGGCGTGACGGCCATCCTGCCCCACGGCGGCAACCTGTTCAAGCAGAAGGTGCCGGCGGGCCTCTTCGTGCTCAACGGCTTCGGCAAGGCGACGGGGCTTGCCCAGGTAGCCGAACTGGGCACCATCGAGACGCCCATTCTCCTGACCAACACCCTCAGCGCCTTCCGCGCAGCCGACGCGCTGGTGAGCTACATGCTGGAGCAGAACCCGGAGATCGGCGTGACCACCGGCACGGTCAACCCCGTGGTGGGGGAGTGCAACGACAGCTTCCTCAATGATGTGCAGGGAAGACACGTCACCGCGGAGATGGTGCGGGCCGCGCTGGACGGCGCCTCGGGCGGGCCGGTCGCCCAGGGGGCCGTGGGCGCGGGCACCGGCATGGTCTGCTTCGGCTTCAAGGGCGGCATCGGTTCCTCGTCTCGCCGGGTGGACCGATACGTGCTTGGCGCTCTGGTCCTCGCCAATTTCGGCCGCCGCCCCGACCTGCTGATTCACGGGGTGCCGGTGGGCCGCCGGCTCCTGGACTACCCGGAGAAGGCGGCGCCCGTGTCAGAAACTGCGCCGGCGCCGCAGCCTGAACAGGAGTCGGCGCCGCAGCAGCCCGCAGCGGATTCGGGATCCGAGTTCACACCCGACGAGCCGCCGCCTGGCTCGGTGATGATCGTGCTGGCCACTGATGCGCCGCTGGACGCGCGCCAGCTGACCCGGCTCGCCAAGCGGGGCGCGCTGGGGCTCGCCCGGGTGGGCGGCAGCGCGATGAACGGCAGCGGCGACTTCGTGCTGGCCTTCTCCACCGCGAACCGCGTGCCGCATCAGGCCAACTACCCCGTGAGGGCGGAGACCCTGCTCCGGGACGACAGCGCGATCATGAACGACCTCTTCCGCGCCGCCGTCGAGACGGTGGAGGAGGCCGTGATCAACGCGCTGTTCACCGCCAGCACGGTGACCGGGCGCGACGGGCACGTGGCGCACGCGCTGCCGGTGGAGCAGGTATTGTTGTGGCTGAAGCGAAACGATCAGTAACTTATCACAAATCTATCCGTTATGGTGTGAACCTTTTCAGCACGGTGTACGTATAAGAGAGTGAAAAACGGGATCCAATCAGGTTGAAAACGAAATCCAATCAGATCGAACAGGTTGAAGCATGAAGTCAGCAAAAGGGGCGGCCTTTTAGCTGCAGGCGAAAATGTGCAGACGTAGTCGCATCCTGTAGAATCACCCCAGGAAAGAAGGGGATGGGTCTTCATGGTCGACGCGTTAGTACGCCTCCTGGAGGAGGGCAGGTACGCCCGCTGTCTCTTCGCGGCGGAGCAGATCCTGGAACAGGGCGGCCTGCCGCCCGCCGAGCTGGCCGGCATTCACCTGATCAGCAGCCGCTGCCGGCTGCTCCTCCAGGACGCACCCGGCGCGGTGCGGTCCGCGCTGACTGCCGTAAGGCTGGCCGAGCAGGGGCAGGAATTCGACCTGCTGGGCCGGGCCCTGCTTGCGCTCGGGGCCGCCCACGCCGCGCTGCACCAGCACGAACAGGCTCTGAACTGCTTCCACGGTTACTTCACGTACCGGGCCTATTACCGCGAGGCCGGCCGGCTGGAGGGAGCGGCGTGGAAGTCGCTCGGCATCACCTACCAGCGGCTGCTGCAGCCGGAGCAGGCCGTGCACGCGCTGGAAGCGGCGCGGGCCTGGTTCGCCGGCCACCAGATGGAGCACGGCGTCTTCACCACCACCCATGACCTGATCAACGTCTACCTCTACCTGGCCCGGGAGGACGACCGCCAGCGGCGCCCGGCCCGCCGGCTGCTCCTGGAGCAGCGGGCCGTCGCGGCGCGGCATCCCGCCGAACCCTACTACGCGGGCACCTACCTTTTGGATCTCGCGGCCTGGCTGTTGGGGGGCGGGTACCCCGGACGGGCCGCGGTGGCGGCCGCGCGCGCCCTGAACGTGTACCGCGGCGATCCGGCCCACGCCTGTCACTGCTACCTGCTGCTGGCGCGATGCGAGCAGGAGCGGGGCGAAGGCCGCCAGGCGCTCAGCTTCGTCCTGGCGGCCCTGAGCGAGGCGGTGACGGCCGGCCTGCCGGAACTGGAGCACCTGGCCGCCGAAGCGCTCGAAGAGCTGGTGGAGCGGGAAGGGGTGCAGATCCTGCGCTACCTCGACGCCGCCTACCAAGCGACCGCCCACTTCCCCGAGGAGATGCCGACCGTGCCGCTGCTCAGGCGGGATCTGCAGTAGTGTCCATCAGACAGCCCCTCGCCCGGGGCTGTTTCCTTTCCGCACCCGGGTGGGTAGACTATGCCCAAATCTGGGAGAGAGGCGGTGAAGGGATGACCTCATGGTTGGAACGCCTCTTCCGGAAAGGCGAGTATCGGCGCTGCCTGCTTCACGGGCGCAGGCTGCTCAGGGCCGGCGGGCTCACCCCCGGCGAGCGGCTGCGGGTGCTGGTGCTGGTGCAGCGCTGCAGACTGGCCACAGGGTCCGTGCGCCAGGTGTCCAGCTGTCGGCTCCGGCTGATCAGCGCCGGCATGCTCCGGGCGGCGGGCCGCCCCCAGCAGGCGGCCGACGAGGCATTTCGAGCCTTGCAACATGCGGAACCCCTGAGCCCCCTTCAGGTGCGGGCTCAGCTGTTTCTGAGCCGGGTGGCGGCGGCGACCGGCCGCCTGGTGGAGGCGCTGGCCTTCGCCCTGGCCGCCCGGACCACCGCGGCGGCAGGCGGCATGGGCCGCCTGGAGCGCCGGGCGGCGGACCTGTTGGCCTTGCACCTTCAGGCCGGCGGCTGGACAGCGGTCAGTGAACTGGCCAGGGCCCTGGCCGCGCAGGGGGTGGACGTATACGAGTACCTGGACCTGGCGGAGCTCATCACCCCCATCGGGGAATGACGAAGGGGCGTTCTGAAGGGGATCGGCGGCGCGCTGGAGAAACCTACCTGCAAGTTGTGCGCGGCAGGAGGGGTGGCCATGCGCTCCCGCCTCTTTTCAACAGGCCGGCGGCTGGTGGCTGAGGTGGTCTCGGTCTACCGGGGCCGCGCCATCCTCGCCTTCGGCGAGGGCGTGCGGCTCGAGGTCGCGGCTCGGGCGCCTCTGCAGGAAGGCCAGCGGGTGGTCCTACGGGTGGAGCGCGGGGCCGACGGCAGTGTGGTGCTCAGGCTGGCGGAGGACGACGCCGGGCTTGACCGCCTGCTCTAAGCCCGGGACGAGGCGCATGGCGCGCTGCAGGCAGGTGGAAAGGAGGTGCTCGGCGTGATTGTGGGCACCGGCGTTGACATCGTGGCGGTGGAGCGGCTGGCCCGCGCGGTCGACCGCCACGGCGAGCGGCTCCTCCGGCGGCTCTTCACCCCTGCGGAGATCGCCTATTGCGAGTCCAGCGAAGCTCACCGGGCTGCGCGCCTTGCGGCCCGGTTCGCCGCGAAGGAGGCCGTGCTGAAGGCCCTGGGGATCGGGCTGCGCCAGGTGCGCTGGACCGACGCGGAGGTCTGCCGTGACGAACTCGGCCGCCCGACGATGCGCCTTTCCGGCCGGCTCGCCGAGATCGCCGCCGCGCGGGGTGCAACTCGGATTCATCTGTCGCTGTCTCATACACAGGAGTACGCCGTTGCACAGGTGGTGATCGAAGGATGAAGGTGGTTTCGGGCGAGCAGATGCGGAACATCGAGGCGCGCCTCTTCGATCAGTACGGCTTCACCTCCGCGATCCTGATGGAACTGGCCGGGCGCCAGGTCGCCCTGATTGCCCGGCGGATGATGGAGGGGCGGTCGGGACCCATCGTCGCGGTCTGCGGAAAGGGGAACAATGGCGGCGATGGCCTGGTGGCCGCCCGCTGGCTGCGCCACTGGGGGTTCCAGGTCTCGGCGGTGGTCTGGGCGTCGCTGGACGACCTGCCGGCTGACGCCGCGGCGGCGCTCTACTCCGCCCGCATGGCCGGGGTCCCGATCCTCATGCCGGCGCAGGCGCACGACGCGCTGCAGGGCGCCGACCTGATCATTGACGCCGTGCTGGGCACCGGCGCGGTCGGCTCCGCCAGGGGTCAGGCCGCCGAGGCGATCAAGCTTATCAACGGGGCCAGCCGGATGGTGCTGGCGGTGGACATCCCCTCGGGCATCGGCACCAACACCGGGAGGGTGGACGGGCCGGCCGTGCGGGCCGACGTCACCGTCACCTTCGGCCTCCCCAAGCTGGGCCTCTTCCTCTACCCGGGGGCCGACCTGGTCGGCCGGGTGGTGGTGGTGGACATCGGCCTGGACGAAAAGGCGGTGGAGGCCGAGAACATCCAGGTGGAGCTGACCCGGTCCGCGATGGTGCGGGAGTGGCTGCCCACCTACAGCCGCGACGCCCACAAGGGCACCCGCGGCCGGGTCTTCGTGGCGGCGGGCTCCCACGGCATGGTCGGGGCCGGCGCCCTGGCGGCCGTGGCTGCCCTGCGCACGGGGGCCGGGCTGGTCACCGTGGCGGCGCCGGAGCACTCGCAGCCGATCCTCGCGTCGATGCGGCCCGAGCTCATGACCCTGGCCTTGCCGGAGTCGGCGGCCGGCGGCTTCCTGGCCGACGGCGCCGAGCTGTTCCTGCAGCGGGCCGCCCGGGCGGACGCCCTGGCCGTGGGCCCCGGCCTGGGCACCGACGCCGAGGCGCAGCTCTTCACCCGCCGGGTGGTGGCCGAGGCCACGGCGCCGCTGGTGCTGGACGCGGACGCCATCAAGGCGTTTGCCGGCCGGCCCGAGCTGCTGGCCGAGTGCCCGATGCCCCTGGTGATCACCCCGCACCCGGGGGAGATGGCTCACCTGCTCGGGGTGTCGGTGGAGTCCGTGCAGGCCGACCGGTTCGCCGCCGTCCGCCGGGCGGCAAGCCTGACGAAGGCGGTGGTGCTCCTGAAGGGCGCCTACACCCTGATCGCGGAGCCGGGCGGCCAGGTCTTCATCAATCCCACCGGCAGCCGGGCCCTGGGCACGGCGGGATCCGGCGACGTGCTGACCGGCATTATCGCCGCGCTGATGGCCCAGGGGCTGGGGGCGCCGGAGGCGGCCGCGGCGGGGGCCTTCCTGCACGGCCTGGCCGGCGACCGGCTCGCGGCGCGGACGGGGCACGACGGCATCCTGGCCGGCGAGATCGCGGCCGAGCTGCCGGCGGCCCAGCACGCCCTGCGGCACGGGCTGCCGGACCTGATTGAGGAGTTCCAGGGCTAACAGAGTCCAGCGACGGGAGGAGCCGGGATGGATCTAGACCGAATGCGCCCGACCTGGGCGGAGATCAATCTACGAGCAGTTCAGGCCAACATCGCAGCACTGAAGCAGATCATACGGGCTCCTCGGCTGATGGCGGTGGTGAAGGCCAACGCGTACGGGCACGGCGCCGTGCCCGTGGCCACCGCGGCGATAGAAAGCGGGGCCGACTGGCTGGGCGTGGCCACGGTGGAGGAGGGCGTGACCCTGCGCCGCCACGGCATCACGGCCCCGATCCTGGTGCTGGGCTATGTGTCGCCCGGCCAGGCCGACGCGGTGCTGACCGAGGGGCTGCGGGTCGCCCTGTTCGACGGCGAGCTGGGGCTGGCCCTGCACCGCGCGGGGCGCAGGCTGGGGCGGAAGGCGCGGGTCCACCTGAAGGTGGACACCGGCATGGGCCGCATCGGCCTGCAGCCGGCCGAGGTGGCCGCCGTCGGCCGCACGCTCGCCGGACTGAGCCACGTGGAGGTGGAGGGGGTCTTCACCCACCTGGCGACGGCGGACGAACCGGAGAACCCGTACACCCGGGCGCAGCTGGACCGTTTCGAGGCGGCCCTGGCCGAGCTGGAGGCGGTGGGCGTGCGGCCCGCCATCCGGCACGTGGCCAACAGCGCGGGGCTCATGCTCCACCCTGAGGCGCACTACGACATGGTGCGCAGCGGCATCGCCGTCGTCGGGCTCCCCCCGGCGCCGGGCGTGGACTGGCCCGTGAAGCTGACGCCCGCGCTCACCTGGAAGACCCGCGTGGGGCTGGTGAAGTGGCTGGAGGCCGGGCGGTCGGTCTCCTACAACTGCACCTACACCACGGCCGCCCGGGAGCAGATCGCGACCCTTCCCGTGGGTTACGCGGACGGGTTTTCCCGGAAGCTTTCCAACCGGGCGGAGGTCCTGATTCGCGGGCGGCGCTGCCCCGTGGTCGGGGTGGTGACCATGGACCAGACAATGGTCCGGGTGCCGGACGACGTCCCGGTCCAGGTGGGCGACGAGGTGGTGCTGATCGGGCGCCAGGGAGACGAGGAGGTCACGGCGACGGAACTGGCCGGGCTCGCCGAGACGATCAACTACGAGATCGTCTGCGGCATCTCCCGGCGGGTGCCCCGCTTCTACCCGCCGGAGAACGTCTGAACCCGGCCGCGTATAGACTGGAAAGAGGGTCGTATCGGGAGGAGGTGCTCCATGGCCGCCGTCAGGCGCATTGTGGTCACCGTGCCTGCATCGCTGCTCGAGCAGGTGGACGGCCTCGCGGCCCTGGAGCGGACCGACCGGGACGCCCTGATCCGAGAGGCCGTGCGAATCTATGTGGAAGAAAGGAAGAAACGGGACATGCGGGAGCAGATGAGGCGGGGCTATCGCGAGATGTCCCGCATCAACCTGACTCTTGCGGAGGAAGGGCCGATCTTCGAGCGGATCGGCAGTTTGCCCTGAGCGGTCCCGGGCGTATGAGCAAACCACTTCAGATTCGGCGGGGCGACGTCTTCTACGCTGACCTGAGCCCGGTCATCGGCTCGGAGCAGGGGGGCGTGCGGCCCGTTCTGATCCTCCAGAATGACGTCGGCAATAAGTACAGTCCCACGGTCATCGTCTCGGCGATCACCAGCCAGATCGAGAAGGCCAAGCTGCCGATTCACGTGGAACTTGACGGGGAAACCTACGGTCTCGAGCGGGATTCTGTCATCCTGCTGGAGCAGGTTCGCACGATCGACAAGCGGCGGCTGCGCGAGCGGGTGACGCACCTGGGGCGCGACATCATGCGCCAGGTGGACGATGCCCTGATGATCAGCCTTGGACTGAAAGAGTTTTGAGGCGCCGCCGGGGCACCTCCGCGGCGAACCCGGGAGTCCAAACTAGTGCGGACCCCGGGTTCACTTACATAAGGAGGAGTGGGATGCCATGAGGCCTGTGATCGGCGTGACCGCATGCAACCGGGCGAGCGAGGAGCCGGGGCGCGACTGGCTCTACACTCCGCACGACTACTTCCGCGCCATCTGGCGGGCGGGCGGGCTGCCCGTCATGCTGCCCTTCGTCGCGGATGAGGAAGAGGCGGCGCAGGTGCTGGAGCGGCTGGACGGCCTGTTGCTCTCCGGCGGCGACGACCTGGATCCCATGCTCTACGGCGAGCTGCCGCTGCCCGCCACCGGCCGCATCGACCCGGAGCGGGACGCCGCGGAGCTGGCCTACGCGCGGCTGGCGGTGGGCCGCGACGTGCCCACCCTGGGAATCTGCCGGGGCCACCAGGTGCTGGCGGTGGCCTTCGGCGGCACGCTCTGGCAGGACATCCCCTCGCAGGTGAGCGGCGCCATCAAGCACCGGCAGCAGGCGCCTGCGGACTACCCCACCCATCCGGTGGCCATTGCGCCGGGCACGCGACTGAGCCGCCTGCTTGGCACGGAGCGGCTGGTCAACAGCCGGCACCATCAGGCGGTGAAGAAGGTGCCGGAGGGCTGGGTGGCCAGCGCGCACGCGCCCGACGGCGTCATCGAGGCGATGGAGCATCCGGGTAGGCGCTTCGTCCTCTCGGTGCAGTGGCACCCCGAGAACCACCAGGGGCGGCCCTGCAATTTCGATCCCCTCTTCGACGCGTTTGTCGACGCGGCGCGCCGCCGCATCGACAACCGGTCATCATAAACGCGCCAACAACTGGTCACATAACGCGGCACCTCCGGCGGAAACATAAGACCGTCAGGAGGTGAGAGACGAAATGGCGAACAACAACAATAACAACGAACTCGTGGTTTCCTCGGCTCGCAACGCCCTGGAGCAGCTGAAGTTCGAGACGGCCGCCGAGCTCGGCATCCCGAACTACGCCCAGCAGTACAAGGGCGACCTGCCCAGCCGTGTGAACGGCTCCGTCGGCGGGTACATGGTGAAGAAGATGATCGCCCTGGCCGAGCAGCAGCTGAACGGCGGTACCGTGCGGTAACTGGCCTCATGGCTGACTGACTCCTCCGGGAAATGCGGGAAGGGGGCTCCGGCCCCCTTCCCGGTGTGAGTAAAGTTTTCGTGGGTACAACACATTTTTTCTCCTGAAATAGCAGGACGAGAGATGTGCCCTTCCAAAGTGTTGAGATTGGCCAACAACAACACGAGGAGGGTCATCTCTCGTCATGGAACAAATTCGTGCTGCGGTGGATTTCTCCTTTCAGGAGATTGAACGTTTGGCTTGGCAACAGACACTCGACTGCTTCCGCGAGGCTTTGGTCGAGGCGCTCTCTGCGATTGACACGGCGCTGTACGAGAGCCGAGACCCGAGTCGGTATGTGTACAAGGAAATGCGGTCCCGAAACGTCGTCACCAAGTTCGGGCCGATCACGTTCCAGCGCCGCTACTACTGGGACCGCGAGGAAGAGCGTTTCGTGTTCCTGCTGGATGAGGTGTTGGGAATAGCGAAACGGCAGCGGGTGAGTGACTCGGTAAGGGCAGATGCGGTTGAAGCGTCTGTGACAGCTGGATCGTACCGGGGTGCTGCGGCAGAGCTGGAGCGGCGGGATTGCCAGGTGTTTGTCAGCCATGAAGCGATTCGGCAGTGGAACCTGCAGACCGGAAGGGCGCTTGCAGCGGCGGAAAAACAGCAGCAGATGACGTTGGCCGGTACCCGACGTGTGCGGGTCTTGTTCATCGAGGCAGACGGGTTCTGGCCAGCTCGTCAGCGTGGCAAGAAGGCAGAAGTCCGGCTGTTTGTGATTCATGAGGGTTGGATCCAGCGAGGCCCAGGTAGTAAGGAGTACAGCCTGGTGAACCGGCGCGATTTCGTGCCCGAACCGGGCAGGGATAGCTGGGAGCAGTTGAGCGAGCTTCTGGAGAGCGAGTACGACCTAAGCGAGACCTGGGTGATCATCAACGGGGACCGGGCGTTGTGGATCCGGGAGGGCGTGACGTGGTTTCCCAAGGCGCTGTACCAGATCGATCGGTTCCACCTGAAGCGGGAGTTAAACCATGTGCTGCGCCACCGGCCCCAGCGCTTAGAGCAGGCACACGCTGCACTTGAAGCAAACGATGCTGGACGGTTGCTGGCGGTGCTGGATGAAGCGCATAAAGCCGAGACCGACACGGATCGTCGTGGGAAGATGCGCCGGCTGCTGGCCGACCTCAGGACGATGCCGGAGTCAATTCGAGATTACCGTATTCGGCTGCAAGAGCGGGGCGTCAACGTTGAGGGGTTACGCGGCGTGGGCGCCGCGGAAGGGGCGGTGGAGCGGTATTCGGCACGGCTGCGGAAGGTGGGGCGGAGCTGGTCGGAAAGTGGCCTGATGGCAATGCTGCAGGTGATGGCAGCATATTATCGCGGCGCTTTACGGGGGGCCGTACAGTACGTTGAGCGTGCGTTGGGGCTTGAATCTGTGAACGCGGCTGCGGAGAAAGTGCGCCATCGGGTTCGTGAGACCGTAGGCCGGGGAGTCGATGCTGCCCGGCATGCACGCATGCCGATCCTGAACGCCGGTCGCAACAACAGCGGAGGATACTCCAAGACGTTCAGGGGGTTTGCGGGTCTGGTGACCAGGTAAAAAACGAGAACGGTAGTCAGCGTCCGTTCAAGAACCAGCTTTATACAGAACACTTTTGGAAGTGAGACGTACCCACTTTGGCTTGACAGGCCCCCCTTCCCGGCTTTTCTTGACGTACTACCCGCCGATTGGTAAACTCTTCTCGCCTGCGGCGTCAAGCTGACCGGCCCGCTCTGCCACCTCTTCCCGGGTGATGATCCCCTTCGCCACCAGGAGATCGATCAGGGCGCTCAGGGCCAGGACGGACCGGTAGTCGACCGCCTTCATGTCGGCAAGGGTGGCATACAGGTCGATGGCCTCGCGGGCCTTCATCGGGGGTCACCTCCATCGCACTACCGGAGAGTATCGACCAGGACCGGGCGGTCTAAACGCCGTCCGGCGGCGGGCCCGCAGAGCCCCGGGAGGGATGTACGATGAAGCTGATGGAGCAGGAGTTTGCCGACGTGCGCAGTCGGCTCTACCCGCTCATGATGGATCCGGTGCAGATTCAGGCGAAGGGCCAGGGGCAGATGGTGAGCGGCCAGATCGCCGACGGGCTGTTTGTCATCTACGGCATCGAGGAGCCGGGCGACAAGATCCGGTATGTCACCTACCAGGACCTGCGCGACTGGGGCGTGAGCCACACCACCGTGCACGTCACCGCGGTGCAGAACCTGAAGCGGCTGACCGAGGGGAAGCGGGTGACGAAGCTCGACGCCCCGGAGGGCGGCAGGCCCATGTTCATCTGGGCCCTGCAGGACGGCTATGATGCGGCCCGGATCCTGCTGCCCGAGTGGCTGCACGACTTCGCGGAGGCGGTGCCGGGCAATCTGGTGCTCGGCGTGCCTCACCGCAACTGGCTGGTGGCGGTGGGCGACGCCGACGAGGAACTGCTGAAGGTGGTGGCGCGCCGGGTGGCGCTGGAGCACCGGGAGGCGGGCTTTCCGGTGAGCCCGTACCTGTACACCTTCGACGGCGAGAGGATCGTGCGCTATGTCCGCAGCTAGCGCCGGCCAGGCCGGCTTCCTTCGGCGGCTGGCGGAGGCCATCCGCCACCACGGCGGCCCCGCCTACGACGACGGGCGGGCCGCGGCGCTCGCCCAGTCGGTCTGGGGCGAGCTGGAATCCAGCGGACCCGACGACTTCCCGCACATGGTGCAGGACGGCGACCTACGCTTCGTCTGGCAGTGGGACGAAGAGCCGCCGATCATGACCGTGATGCTCTGGGACGGAGAGATGTGGCGCGATATGGAGCGGCTCGCGCTGCCCGGGGGGCCGCCCGCGCAGGAAGGTGAATGAGATGAGCCACGATGTGATTCAGGCCAGGCTGGCCCGGGAACTGGGGCTGTCGGCAGGTCAGGTGGAGCGCTGCATCGCGCTCCTGGATGAAGGGAACACCGTGCCCTTCATCGCCCGGTACCGGAAAGAGGCCACGGGCGAGATGGATGAGACGCAGATCCGCACCCTGCAGGAGCGGCTGGCCTACCTGCGCAACCTCGAGGCCGAAAAGGAGAAGGTGCTGCGGGTCATCGCCGAGCAGGGCAAGCTGACGCCGGAGCTGGAGCAGGCCATCCGCCAGGCGGAGAAGCTGCAGGAGGTGGAGGACCTCTACCGGCCCTACAGGCCCAAGCGGCGCACCCGGGCCATGATCGCCCGGGAGCGGGGGCTGGAGCCGCTCGCACAGCAGATGCTCGCGCAGGCGGAGACCGCCGGCTCGCCCGAGGAGATTGCAGCCGCCTACGTGAATGCGGAACTGCAGGTCGAGACGGCGGCGGATGCCCTGGCTGGCGCCCGGGACATCGTGGCGGAAATCGTCTCGGATGACGCGGCGGTGCGGAAGATGGTCCGCGAGCTGACGGCCGCCCGCGGCGTGATCCGGTCGACGGAGAACGAGAAGGGCGATCCCGAGAAGGCCCGGGAGTTCGAGATGTACTTCGACTTCCAGGAGCCCGTGCGCACCCTGCCGCCGCACCGCATCCTGGCCCTTAACCGGGGCCGCCGGCTCGAGTGCTTGAAGGTGACCTTGGAGGCGCCGGCGGAGGAGATCGTCGCGCGCATCGAGCGGCAGTACATCACCGGCCGCTCCATCTGGGCAGACCACCTGCGGGAGGCGATCGCCGACGCCTACAAGCGCCTGATCGCGCCTTCTATTGAAACGGAGATCCACAATGAGCTGACCGAGAAGGCGGAGGAGCACGCCATCCGCCTCTTCGCCGTGAACCTGCGCAACCTGCTGCTCCAGCCCCCGATCAAGGGGATGACGGTGATGGGCATCGACCCCGGCTACCGCACCGGGTGTAAGCTGGCGGTGGTCGATGAGACCGGCCGGGTGCTGGAGACCGACGTGATCTACGTGACCCTGGGCGAGCGGCAGCGGCAGCAGGGCGAGGAGGTCCTGGTGCGGCTGGTCGACAAGCACAAGGTGGACCTCATCGCCATCGGCAACGGTACGGCCTCCCGGGAGACCGAGCAGGTGGTGGCGGGCATCATCCCCCGCTGCAGCCACCCCACAGCGTACATGATCGTCAACGAGGCCGGCGCCTCGGTTTACTCTGCGTCGAAGGTCGCCCAGGAGGAGTTCCCCGACTTCGACGTGACGCAGCGCTCGGCGGTCTCCATCGCCCGGCGCGCCCAGGACCCGCTGGCCGAACTGGTCAAGATCGACCCCAAGTCCATCGGCGTCGGCCTCTACCAGCACGACGTCAACCAGAAGCGGCTGGCCGAGCAGCTGGGGGCCGTGGTGGAATCGGTGGTCAACGCCGTCGGCGTCGACCTGAACACGGCCTCGCCGTCGCTGCTGCAGTACGTGGCCGGCATCAAGGCCTCCGTCGCCCGGGCGATCGTGGAGTACCGTGAGAAGAACGGCAAGTTCCGGAGCCGGCAGGAGCTGCTGAAGGTCTCGGGCCTGGGCCCCAAGGCCTTCGAGCAGTGCGCGGGCTTTCTCCGGGTAACCGACGGCGTGGAGCCGCTTGACAACACGGCGGTGCACCCCGAGTCGTATGCCGTGGCCGAGGCGATCCTGAAAGCCGTGGGCGCCACCCGGGAGCAGCTCATCGGCCACGGGTCGGCGGGGCTCAGGGATGCGCTGAAGAAGCTCTCGCCCGAGCAGGTGGCGGCGGAGCTGGGGGCCGGCGTGCCCACGGTGCGGGACATCATCGAGGCCCTGGGGAAGCCGGGGCGCGACCCCCGCGACGAGCTGCCGAAGCCCATCTTCCACACCGAGGTGCTGAAGCTGGAGGACCTGAAGGTGGGCATGGAGCTGATGGGCACCGTGCGCAACGTGGTGGACTTCGGCGCCTTCGTCGACATCGGCGTGCACGAGGACGGGCTGGTCCACGTCTCCCAGCTCTCTCACAAGTACGTCAAGCACCCTTCCGACGTTGTAGCAGTCGGCGACGTCGTCCGGGTGAGGGTCATTGAGGTGGACCTGAAGCGGCAGCGCATCGGCCTTACCATGAAGCTGGGGGACCCGCCCGCGGAGGAGAAGCCCCGGGGCGCCCGGCGCAGCCGCGGCCAGGGCCGCGGCCGGCCCGGCGACCTGCAGGGGAAGCTGCAGGAGCGGGCGACCAGCCTGGAGGAGCAGCTGAAGCTGCTGCAGGAGAAGTTCAAGCGGCTGTGAGATCATGGGGGCGGGTGATCCCGCCCCTGCTTGTGTGTCTCCTTCAGATCCTGGCGGCGGGCCGCCGCGCAGCCCTGCACCCGGCTTCTTCTTCGGGCTCCTTGGTGCTCCGCAGCCTAAGTGGGCTGCTACGCCGCCGGGCGGCGGGCGTGGGCGCCGCCCAACTGCGGTCGATTTCCACTTTGCTCGGAGGCAAAGTCGCAATCCGCCGCACTTCGTGTCCCCCAGCCGGCTGCTTTAGGCTTCGACTACCGGACAGCGGGCCTAGGCGCAGCCGAGCAGCGGGCGTGGGCGCACCTGACCTGCGGCAGATTTCCACTTTGCTCGGAGGCGAAGTCGCAATCGGCCGCACTTCGTGTCCCCCAGCCGGCTGCTTTAGGCTTCGACTACCGGACAGCGGGCCTAGGCGCAGCCGAGCAGCGGGCGTGGGCGCACCTGACCTGCGGCAGATTTCCACTTTGCTCGGAGGCGAAGTCGCAATCGGCCGCACTTCATGCCCCGCAGCCGCTACTCCAGGGTTCAACCACCGGGCAGTGGGCTGCTACGCCGCCGGGCAGCGGGCGTGGGCGCCGCCCAACTGCGGCCGATTTCCACTTTGCTCGGAGGGGAAGTTGCAATCCGGCGCACTTGAGGCCCCGCAGCCGACTGCTTCAGGCTTCAACCGCCGGACAGCGGGCCGGGGCGCCACTGAGCTGCGGCAGATTTCCACTTTGCTCGGAGGCGAAGTCGCAATCTGTCGTACTTGAGGCCCCCCAGCCGGCTGTCTTAGGGTTCGACTACCGGACAGCGGGCGTGGGCGCCGCCCAACTGCGGCCGATTTCCACTTCCCTCGGAGGCGAAGTCGCAATCCACCGCACCTCAGGCCCCGCAGCCGGCTGTTATAGGCTTCAACCGCCGGGTAGCGGGCTACTACGCCACCGGGCAGCGGGCTACTACGCCACCGGGCAGCGGGCTACTACGCCACCGGGCAGTGGGCCTGGGCGCGTCTGACCTGCGGCCGTGTTCCACTTTGCTCGGAGACGGAGTCGCAATCCGCCGCACTTCAGGCCGCGCAGCCTGTTGCTTCATGCTTCAACCACCGGATAGCGGGCCGGGGCGCCGCCGGGCAGCGGGCGTGGGCGCAGCCCAACTGCGGCCATTTTCCACTTCACTCACAGACGAAGTCGCAATCCGCCGCACTTCAGGCCAGCAGCTGCGATGCGCCGAACAACGCCCGGCCCACCAGCCATGCAGGTCCCCACCAACCGCCGTCGAACCGTCAGGTTCCGTGTCGCGCCCAATCCCCACGCATAGGGGATGGTAAACTTCCGTCTGATAGGCTATTATTAGTACCAGGTATTAACCCGGCGGGTAAGGGGGAGACGTGTGCCGTGGGACTGATGACGGGGAAGAAGTGCCTGGTGATGGGCGTGGCCAACAAGCGCTCCATCGCCTGGGGGATTGCCCGGGCCCTGCACCGGGAGGGAGCGGAGCTGGCGTTTACCTACGTGAACGACCGGCTGAAGGAGAACCTGGTGGAACTGGTCCAGACCCTTGAGGGGCACGAGCGGATGCCGATCCTGCCCTGCGACGTCATGCAGGAGGGGCAGATGGAGGCGGTGTTCGCGGAGCTGGCCCAGCGCTGGGGGAAGCTGGATGTGCTGGTGCACTCCATCGCCTTCGCCCGGACCGAGGATCTGCAGCGCGACTTCGTGGAGACCACCCGGGAGGGCTGGCGCATCGCCCAGGAGGTCTCCGCCTGGTCGCTGATCGCCGCCGCCCGCGGGGCCAAGCCCCTCATGGAGGCCGCCGGGGGCGGGTCGATCATGACACTCACCTACCTGGCCGCCGAGCGGGTGGTGGACCGGTACAACATCATGGCGCCGGCCAAGGCGGCCCTGGAGTGCAACGTGCGGTACCTGGCCCACGAGCTGGGCTCCAGCAACATCCGGGTCAACGCGATCTCGGCCGGGCCCCTGAAGACCCTGGCCGCCAGCGCCGTGAAGGGGCTCAGCACCATCCGGGACATCGTGGAGGAGCGGGCGCCGCTTCGGCGCAACGTGACCGTGGAAGAGGTGGGCGACGTCGGCCTGTTCCTGGCCTCGCCGCTGTCCCGGTGCATCACCGGCGAGACAATCTACGCCGACAACGGCTTTCACATCATGGGCGTGTGACCGGCCGGCGGCCGGCCACAGGCCCCGGGCGCCAGGTGTGCCCGGGGCTTTTTCCTTGACCTGATGGAAAGAGACGCCCAGAATAGGTCTTGATCGGTCTTGGGAGGATGAACGCATGGTTCGCATGATCAGCAGGAGCCCCGCCGAAACGCACGCGCTGGGCCGGTGGCTGGGCGAGCGGCTGCAGCCCGGCGACTTCGTCGCGCTGGTGGGCGACCTGGGCACCGGCAAGACCGCCCTCTCCACCGGGATCCTGGCCGGCCTCGGGGTCACCCGCACCGGCGGGAGCCCCACCTTCACCCTGCTGTGGGAGTACGAGGGGCGCATCCCGGTGTTCCACTGGGACGTCTACCGGCTGGAGGACCCCGGGGAGCTGGAGGACCTGGGCTTCGAGGAGTACTTCTTCAGCGACCATGGCGTGAACCTCGTCGAGTGGGCCGACCGGGTGCGGCCGCTCTGGCCCGACGAGGTCCTGGAGATCGCTCTGAGTTATGGGAGCGGCGAGCAGGAGCGGGTGCTGGCGCTGACCGGCACCGGACGCTACCGGCCGCTCCTGGAGGAGTTGGCGCATGCGGGTTTTGGCCTTTGACACCGCCACCTCCGCCTGCACCGTCGCGGTGATGGCGGAGGGGCGGGTGCGTTCCGAACTGACCTTGCAGGTGCCCCGGGCGCATTCTACCCGGCTGATGCCGCTGATCGCCCAGGCCCTCGAGGAAGCCGGGGTGGACAGACGGGAGATCGATGCGATCGCCGTCGGGGTGGGACCGGGCTCCTTCACCGGCCTGCGGATCGGCCTGGCCACGGCCAAGGGGCTGGCGTTCGCTCTGGAGAAGCCTGTGGTTCCGGTCTCCACGCTGGCGGCCACCGCCTACGGCACCGGCGCGCAGATCGGGCTGGTGGTGCCGCTGCTGGACGCCAAGCGGGACCGGGTCTTCGCCGGGATCTACGCCGCCGGGGACCGGGACCCCGCCACCTGGGTCGAGGTGCTGGGCCCCGTGAACGTGCACATCGACGAGCTGGTCGAACGGGTGCGCGAGCTCAGGACCGGGCTGCAGCACACCTGGCAGTTCGTCACCCTGTGCGGCGACGCGGCCGAACAGCACGCACCCCGGTTCGGCCTGAGCGGCGGCGCAGAGGCGCACGCGTCCCGGTCCGGCCTGGGTGACGTGGTGCGGCTGGCCCCTGCCGGGAGCCTGCTGCCCCGGGCCGCCAGCGTGGCGGCGCTCGGGCTGAGCCTGCTGGAGCGGGGGGGCGCGGTGAGCCCGGACGCCCTGACGCCCCTCTATCTGCGGAAAAGCGAGGCGGAGACCCTATGGGAGTCCCGGAGATCACGATCCACCCCATGACCCCGGCAGACCTCGACCAGGTGATGGAGGTGGAGCGGCTTTCCTACCTCACCCCCTGGTCGCGCGAGGCCTTCGCGTCGGAGCTGCTGCAGCGCTACACCGTCTACCTGGTGGCGCGCGCGGACGACCGGGTGGTGGGCTACGCCGGCATGCACGTGATGTGGGAGCTTGCGCACGTCACCAACATTGCCGTACACCCGCAGTGCCGGGGCCGGGGCATCGGCGAGCGGCTCATGCGGGAGCTGATCCGCATCGCCAGGCGGCGCGGCGCCGTGCGGATGACCCTCGAGGTGCGCGTCGGCAACGCGCCGGCCCAGGCGCTGTACCGGAAGCTGGGCTTCGTCACGGAGCCCGGGGCGGTGCGCAAGGGCTACTACACGGACACCGGCGAGGACGCCATCATCATGTGGAAGGATCCGCTGGTCGAGGAGGCGATCTGACCGTGCGGGAAGTGATCATCTACACCGACGGCGCCTGTTCCGGCAACCCGGGCCCGGGGGGCTGGGGCGCGGTGCTGATCGCCGGGCCGCACCGCAAAGAGCTGTCGGGTTTCCACCCCCACACCACCAACAACCGCATGGAAATCCAGGCGGCGATCGAGGCCCTGCGGGCCCTGAAGTACCCGTGCAAGGTCACGCTCTACTCCGACAGCGCCTACCTGGTCAACGCCTTCCGGCAGAACTGGCTGGAGAACTGGCAGCGGAACGGCTGGGTGAACAGCAAGAAGCAGCCGGTGGAGAACCAGGACCTCTGGCAGGAGTTGCTGGAGGCGGCCCGACCCCACCGGGTGGAGTGGATGAAGGTGAAGGGGCACGCCGACAATGTGGAGAACAACCGCTGTGACGAGCTGGCGCGCGCGGCCATCGAGGCCGGCACACAGCCATCGAAGCCGGCAGGCAGGGCCGAGGGCCCTGGGAGGTGAAATGGGTGTCGGAGGGGCTTATTCTGGGCGTTGAGTCGTCATGCGACGAGACGGCCGCGGCGGTGGTCGCGGGCGGGCGCCGGGTGCTGTCGAACACGATCGCGAGCCAGGTGGACCTCTTTGAGAAGTACGGAGGCGTCGTTCCGGAGATTGCCTCGCGCAGGCATCTGGAGCTGATCCTGCCCGTCATCCGTGAGGCGCTGCAGACCGCCGGCGTCACGCTCCAGCAGATCGACGCCATCGCCGTCACCTACGGCCCCGGCCTGGTGGGCACGCTGCTCGTGGGGCTGTCGGCGGCCAAGGCGCTGGCCTTCGGGCTGGACAAGCCCCTGATCGGCGTCAACCACCTGCAGGGGCACATCTACGCGAACTTTCTGGCGGAGCCCGAGCCCGAGTTTCCGCTGGTCTGCCTGGTGGTCTCGGGCGGCCACACCGACCTCATTTACATGGCCGGCCATGGCCGGATGGAGCTGCTGGGCCGGACTCTCGACGATGCGGCCGGCGAGGCCTTCGACAAGGTGGCCCGCTCCGTGGGGCTGGGCTACCCCGGCGGCCCGCAGGTGGAGCGGCTGGCCCGGTCCGGCGATCCGGAGGCGGTGCCGCTGCCCCGGGCCCAGACGGAGGGGCCGTACGACTTCTCCTTCTCCGGGCTGAAGACGGCGGTGCTGCAGTACGTCCAGCGGACGGGCCCCCTGAACGACCAGCAGCGGGCCGACCTGGCCGCGTCGTTCCAGCGGGCGGTGACATCAGTCCTGGTGGAGCGGACGGTGAAGGCGGCGCAGGAGAAGGGCGTGCGGCAGGTCATCCTGGCCGGCGGCGTGGCCGCCAACGGCGCGCTGCGGCAGGAGATGCGCGCGGCCCTGGAGCCCCACGGCATCGCCCTGGGCTATCCGCCGCCTGTGCTCTGCACCGACAACGCCGCCATGATCGCCGCCGCCGGGTACCACCTGTGGCGCGCCGGAGTGCGCCACGATCTTGACCTGAACGCCGTGCCCGGCCTGGGGCTCGGACTCGGGGGGTGATGCCGCCGTGCAGCGCCGGCTGACCCGCCTGCCCGACTACGGACCGCACAATCCGCTCCAGTACTGGTACCGGCATGTGAACCCCCTGCGGGTGGTCTGGAACTTCGTCTGCATCTACCTCGCCAAGTACACCCCTTCGCTCGCGCTGAAGTGCTGGCTCTACCGGCTCACGGGGGCGAAGATCGGCCGCAACGTTTCCATCGGCCTGGCCGTGGTGTTTGATATCTTCTACCCGCACCTCATCCGCATCGACGACAACAGCGTCATCGGCTACAACTCGGTGATCCTCTGCCACGATTTCCGCGTGAAGGAGGCCTACACCGGCCCGGTGCACATCGGGCGCGACGTGCTGGTGGGGGCCAACTCCACCATCCTGCCCGGGGTGCACATCGGCGACGGCGCGACCGTCTCCGCCATGAGCCTGGTGAACCGGGATATCCCCCCGGGGGCGATGGCGGGCGGCGTCCCCGCCAGGGTACTGCGCGCGGCGGAGTAATCGCGGCTTTCGCGATCCCATAGAATGACAGGACAGGTGAAAGGGTGGGTGACATGTCGGGCGTGGAGATCCTGCAGGCGATTCAGACCATCCAGTCCCCGCTGTTGGATCGGATCTTCGGGTTCATCACCAACCTGCACCACGAAACAGTCTACATCCTGATCCTTCCACTCATTTACTGGCTCTATGATAAACGTTTCGGTCGTTACATGTTCTCGGTGTTCGTCATCGGATTCTGGTCGAATGGCGTGTTGAAGGAAGTCTTCCGCACACCTCGCCCCGACCCGAGCCAGGTGCGGGTGATCCTGGCCGAGACGGGAGGCGGCTACGCCTTTCCCAGCGGCCACTCGCAGACGCCCCTGGTCTTCTGGGGGGCCATTGCCCACCACCTGCAGCGGCGCTGGTTCACCTGGTTCGTCGTGGTCCTCGTCTTCCTGATCGGATTCTCACGGCTCTACATCGGCGTCCACTGGCCGCTTGACGTCATCGGCGGCTGGGCGATCGGCCTGGTCGTCCTCTATCTCCTGGTGCGCAGCCGGGCGTTCTGGACCGGCGAGCGGCAGGGGCTCGCCCTCCGGGTCCTCCTTTCCTTCCTGCTGCCCGGCGCGGCGCTCGGCATCCTGGCGCTGTTCGGTCCCGTAGACGCGATCGCCTGGGTCATCGTCGGCGCGTACGGCGGCCTGCTCCTGGGTTCGGCCGTGGAGGAGGAGTGGGTGCGGTTCGACCCGCGCGCCGGCACGCCGATTCAGCACCTCCTGAAGATCGCCGTCGGGCTGGTCCTGGTGCTGGCGGTGAAGGAGGGCATGAAGCTGGTGCTGCCCGACAGCGGCGTCGGCGACATGGTGCGGTACTGGCTGGTGGCGCTCACCGCGACGCTCGCGGCGCCGTGGGTCTTCAAACGGTTCATCGCCCGCCCACCTGCGGTGCAGGCGGAGAAGGCGCATCACCTGTAGAAAACGTCGTCCCACGAGGGGGAAGCCTGGGTGCTAGAGGCCCGGAAGGTGCATTTCATCGGAGTCGGCGGCTACGGCATGAGCGCGCTGGCCATGGTGCTGAAGCAACGCGGAACGCAGGTTTCAGGCTCCGACGTGGCCGCCTCTGACCGCACGCGGTGGCTGGCGGAGGCGGGGGTGGAGATCCACATCGGCGCCCACGACGCCGCCTACATTGAGGGGGCGGACGTCGTCGTCTACTCGACACAGGTTCCCGAAGACAATCCCGAATTGGCGGCCGCCCGGGCCCGGGGACTCCGGGTGCTGCACCGCTCGGAGCTGCTGGCCCAGTTCGTCAACGGGCAGTCCATCGCGGTGGCGGGGACGCACGGCAAGACCACCACCTCGTCGATGGTGGCCTTCCTGCTGGAGAAGGGCGGCCTCGACCCCACCATCCTGCTGGGCGGCGAGATGGAGGCCATCGGCGGCACCGGCAAGGCCGGCCGCGGGCCCTGGGTCGTGGCTGAGGCCGACGAATCGGACCGCTCCTTCCTGCGCTACCACCCGCGGGTGGCGGTGGTGACCAACGTGGAGCCGGAGCACCTGGAGTTCTGGGAAGGGTCGTTCGAGCGCATCAAGGAGGGCTTCCGCCAGTTTCTGCGCCAGGTGCAGCCCGGCGGCCTCGCAGCGCTCTGCGCCGATGACCCGACGCTCCTCAGCATGGGGCGGGAGCTCAGGGCGCAGCCCGGGGCGGCGCAGGTGGTCTTCTACGGAACCGGCCCGGAGGCCGACTGGCGCGCGCAGAACATCCGCCCGTGGGAGAAGGGCGTCGCCTACGACTGCTACCGGGACGGCCAGCCCCTGGGCGAGGTGCGGCTGCCGGTCCCGGGGCGGCACAACGCCCTGAACTCACTGGGCGCGCTGGTGGCCGGGACGTACGCCGGCCTCTCCTTCGCCCAGATGCGGGAGAGCCTGCTCGGCTTCGGCAACGCCAGGCGCCGCTACGAGGTGTGGGCGGACGTGGACGGCATTCGGGTGGTGGACGACTACGCCCACCACCCCACCGAGATCCGCGCCACGCTGGCCGCTGCCCGGGAGCACGGCGGGGGCCGGGTGGTGGCGGTCTTCCAGCCCCAGCGGTACTCCCGCACCCACTGGCTGATGGACCAGTTTGCCACGGCCTTTCAGGACGCCGACGTCCTGGTGCTCACCCGCATCTACAGCCCGCCGGGCGAGCGGCCGATCCCCGGCGTCTCGGCCGAGGCCCTGGCCGCCCGCATCGAGGCCAACACCGGGCGCCCGGTGACGGTGCTCTCCGACCACCGGGAGATCCTGCGGTTCCTGCAGGAGGAGGTCCGCCCCGGCGATACGGTGCTCACCATGGGCGCCGGCGACATCTGGAAGGTTGCCCGCGAGCTGGCGACGGCCCTGAAGGCGCGGGTGCCTACGCGTACGGCGAGTAGTGATTCGGGTCCACCAGCTCCCGGTAGCGGGCGATGACCTGTTTCATGTCGTTCCACACGTCCCGCTTCTTCGAGGGATCCCTGAGGAGGGCGGCCGGGTGGTAAGTGGGCATGAAGTGGATGCCCTCCCGCTCGATCCACTGCCCGCGCATGCGGGTGATGCGCCCCTGCGGGTCGATCAGCCCCTGCAGCGCCGTGGCGCCCAGGAGAACGATGATCTTGGGCTGCACCAGCCGGATCTGCGCCCGCAGGTTGGGCCAGCAGGCCTGGCGCTCGGCGGGATCCGGCGCCCGGTTGCCCGGCGGCCGGCACTTCACCACGTTGGCGATGTAGCAGTTCCGCTTCCGGTCGAAGCCGGAGACTTCGAGGATGCGGTCGAGGAGCTGGCCGGCCCTGCCGACGAAGGGACGGCCGAGCCGGTCCTCGTCGAAGCCCGGCCCCTCGCCGATGCACATCAGGGCAGAGGGCCACACGCCCTCGCCGAAGACGACCTGCGTGCAGCCCGCCCTGAGGCCGCAGCGGTTGCAGCTGCGCACGGTTTCGGCCAGGGCCTCCATGGTGGGGATGCGGTCCAGTTCCGTGGGTTCGCCTGTGTAGATCATCTCCGTCCACCTTCGCTGCGGTTGTTTGCCCCTATGCTTCGGTGACGGAGCGGCCAATACCTCCAACCTCCTCCGATCGGCGGTTGCCGCGGGTTATGCGCTATGGTATAATGCTTCAAATTCCGAGCAAGAGGCTCAGTCGGAGGTCAGATCATGAACGCCAAGTTCGGGCCGGAGGCTTTGACTTTCGATGACGTGCTGCTGGTTCCGGGGCGCTCCGAGGTGCTCCCGCGCGACGTCGACGTCTCAACCCGGCTTACTCGCAAGATACGGCTCAACATCCCCCTGTTGTCGGCAGCGATGGACACGGTGACGGAAGCTCGCATGGCGATTGCGATGGCCCGGGAGGGCGGCATCGGCATCGTACACAAGTCGATGTCCATCGAGCAGCAGGCCGAGGAGGTCGACAAGGTCAAGCGCTCCGAACACGGCATCATTGTCGACCCGGTCTTCGTCCACCCGGACGACATGATCGACGTGGCCCTGCAGCTCATGGCCCGCTACCGCATCTCCGGCACGCCGGTTGTGGAGCGGGGCACGCACAAGCTGGTGGGCATCCTCACCAACCGCGACCTGCGCTTCGAGGACAACTGGGACCAGCCCGTCGCCAACGTGATGACCAGGGAGAACCTGATCACCGCGCCGGTGGGCACCACCCTGGAGCAGGCCAAGGAGATCCTGCGGCACGCCAAGGTGGAGAAGCTGCCGCTGGTGGACGACCACGGGGTGCTGAAGGGGCTCATCACCATCAAGGACATCGAGAAGGCCAAGAAGTACCCCAACTCCGCGAAGGACGAGCGCGGCCGGCTGCTCTGCGGCGCGGCCATTGGCGTGTCCGACGACCTGCTGGAGCGGGCCGGCGCCCTGGTGGACGCGGGCGTGGACGTGCTGGTGCTCGACTCGGCACACGGCCACTCGGCGGGCATCATGGAAGCGCTGCGGAAGGTGAAGGCGAACTTCCCGGGCGTTGAGGTAATCGCGGGCAATGTGGCCACCTATGAGGGCACCCGCGATCTGATCGAGGCGGGGGCCGACGCCGTCAAGGTCGGCATCGGGCCGGGGTCCATCTGCACCACCCGGGTGGTGGCCGGCATCGGCGTTCCGCAGGTGACGGCCATCTACGAGTCGGCCAGAGCCGCCGATGAGCTGGGCGTGCCCATCATCGCCGACGGCGGCATCAAGTACTCGGGCGACATCACCAAGGCCATCGCAGCCGGCGCCTCGGCGGTGATGATCGGCTCGCTGTTCGCCGGCACCGACGAGTCCCCCGGCGAGATGGAGATCTACCAGGGCCGCTCCTTCAAGGTCTACCGCGGGATGGGCTCCCTCGGCGCCATGAAGCACGGCTCCGGCGACCGGTACTTCCAGCAGGGTGCGCCCAAGCTGGTGCCGGAAGGCATCGAGGGCCGGGTGCCCTACCGGGGGCCGCTGGCGGAGATGGTGTTCCAGCTGGTGGGCGGCCTGCGGGCCGGCATGGGCTACTGCGGCACGCCGACCATCGAGGACCTGCGGAAGAACGGCAAGTTCCGCCGCATCACCGCCGCGGGGC
Organism: Symbiobacterium turbinis; assembly: GCF_055383075.1. Taxonomy (NCBI): domain Bacteria; kingdom Bacillati; phylum Bacillota; class Clostridia; order Eubacteriales; family Symbiobacteriaceae; genus Symbiobacterium; species Symbiobacterium turbinis. Next base: position 2,472,732 of record NZ_AP042433.1, on the reverse strand, counting down.
TGCGGGAGAGCCACCCGCACGACGTGATGATCACCAAGGAGGCGCCCAACTACAGCGTCTCATAGTTTCATAAAGAAAGACCGCAAGGAAGTCACAAAGGAAAGCCGAGGCCCGGGCAGCGCCGCCCGGGCCCTTTCGTTGGCATTTTCGCCGCCTTTATGGACGAGGGTTCGGCTTTCTGTTAAAGTGACTACGTATGACCGGCTGAGTGCTCAATCAGCGCATACTAGATTGCAACGCGCGAAGTATGAGGGGAGACCGATATTGGCAGCGAAGTTCGTCGTCCGCGGCGGCAACCGGCTCTCCGGCACCGTCACCATCGGCGGTGCCAAGAACAGCGCCCTGCCCATCGTGACAGCTGCCGCACTGGCAGCCGAGGGCGAATCCATCCTTGAGAACGTACCTGATAACTCTGACATACAACATCTCTGTAAGATACTGGAAGCGCTGGGGTGCCGCGTGGAGCGGGTCGCCGAGACCACCCTGCGCATCCAGGCTCAGCACCTGGAGAACCACGTGGCGCCATACCACCTGGCCCGCCGGCTCAGGGGCTCCACCTACGTGATGGGGCTCCTGCTCGCGCGCCTGGGCAGGGGCGAGGTCGCCTGCCCCGGAGGGTGCGAGATCGGGGCCCGCCCGGTGGACTTTCACCTGAAAGGCTTCAGGGCGCTCGGGGCCGACGTGGTGGTGGAGCACGGCGCGATGGTGAGCCAGAAGGTGAACCTGCGCGGGGGCCGCTTTTACGTGGACCGGGCCAGCGTGGGCACGACGGTGAACATGATCATCACCGCCGCGCTGACGCCGGGCGTCACGGTGCTGGAGAATGCGGCCTGCGAGCCCGAGATCGTGGACCTGGCCAATTTCATCAACGCCATGGGCGGCCGGGTGCGGGGCGCCGGCACCAACACGGTGCGCATCGAGGGGGTCGACCGGCTCTGCGGGGCGCGTCACGAGATCATCCCCGACCGCATCGAGGCCGGCACGTACATGCTGATGACCGCCGCCGCCGGCGGCGAGGTCGTGCTGGAGAACGTGATTCCCGAGCACCTGGGCACGGTCATCGCCAAGCTGGTGGAGGCCGGACAGGAGGTGGAGGAGCACGGCGACACCATCCGCGTGAAGGCGCGCCCCATTCGGGCGGTGGATGTGGAGACGCAGGTCTACCCGGGCTTCCCCACCGACCTGCAGTCGCCCTGGGTCGCGCTGATGGGCCTGGCCGACGGCATCTCGGTGGTGCAAGAGACGATCTTCGAGAACCGGTTCGGCTTTACCAACGAGCTGATCCGCATGGGCGCCAAGATCAAGGTGGACCGGAACACCGGCATCATCCGCGGCGTTCCGCGGTACACCGGCGCGCCGGTGGAGGCCCGGGACATCCGGGGCGGCGCCGCGCTGGTCACCGCGGCCCTGGCGGCCGAGGGAGTCACCGAGGTCTCAGGGGTGCGCTACATCGACCGGGGCTACACGCGCATGGAGGAGAAGCTGTCCGCGCTGGGGGCCGACATCCGGCGCGTGGACAATGGCTGTGAGAAGTGAGAGTGGCGGTAGGCTGTGGGGTGTGGGCGGTGAGCTGTGGGTTGTGAGCGGTGAGAGTGGCAGTGGGCGGTGGGCCGTGAGCGAAAGGGTGCCGATGTTGGGCGGTGAGCTGGGCGAACGCGGCAGGGAATGGCGGCTCCCCGCCTAATTTGTGTAAGGAAGAGGGGGGAGGCTGGTGGCACGAACGGTTCCCTCTGCCCGGCGCCCGCCTGCGCCTGCTGAGCGGCCGCCTGCCCCGGGTCTGCCCGACGGCCTGCTGATCGTCGCCCTGATCGGTCTCGTCAGCCTGGGCATGGTGATGATCTACAGCGCCACCGTTCACGAGGGCACTCCCGCCGAGGTGGTGCGGGAGCTGTCCGTGCAGTTCGGCGTGGGCCTGGCGGGCCTGCTTGCCGGCATGGTGATACCCCTTTCGTGGTGGCGCAGGCTGACGCCGTTGATCCTGCTTGCGGCCGCCGCGGCGCTGCTCTCGCTGCTGATACCGGGCAACCCCCTGGCCATCAGCCGGCTGGGGGCTACCCGCTGGCTCGACGTGGGGCCAGCCAGCATACAGCCGTCTGAGTTCGCCAAGCTGGCGTTCATCCTGTTCGCCGCCAGCTTTCTGGAACGCAACGGAAGGCGCCTGCGCCTTGACCACTGGGCCGTCTACCTGGGCGTGGTAGGCGGCTTGGCGTACCTCATCTACAAAGAGCCCGACCTGGGCACGGCCGCCGTCATCGGCGGCATTGCGATCTGCATGCTCTGGCTGGCGCGCGCCCACTGGTTCGGGGTCGGCCTGCTGGGCTTCGGGGCAGTCAGCGCCGGATTCTACCTCGCCACGCGCAAGGAGCACCAGATGGAGCGGCTGCTCTCCTGGCGCAACCCCTGGGCCTACCAGGACACCATCGGCCACCAGGTCATCCAGTCGTGGACGGCGATGGCACGTGGCGGGCTGTGGGGCGTGGGCCTGGGCGAGTCGCTGCAGAAGCTGGGCAACCGGCTGCCCGAGGCGGAGACCGACTTCATCTTCGCCGTCATCGTGGAAGAGCTGGGCCTGGCCGGCGGCATCTTCGTCATCCTGCTCTTCCTGCTCTTCACGTGGCGCGGATTCTCCATCGCCCTGCGGGCCCGCGACCGCTACAGCATGCTCCTGGCCGGGGGTGTGACCACCTGGGTGGCCGGCCAGGCGGTGCTTAACCTGGGCGTGGTCACCGGCACCCTGCCCAACACCGGCATCCCGCTGCCCTTCCTCTCCTCGGGGGGCTCCTCGCTGCTGGCGCTGATGATCGGCGCCGGCCTGCTGCTCTCCGTCAGCCGGCTGCCGGCGGCGGAGCCGCGGGCGCAGACGCCGCCCGGACCCCCGAAGGAAACGCCTGGACACCGGAAGTATACGCCCGGCCCCCGGAAGCGAGTGCCGCGGCGCGTCTGAGCCCCTGCATGTGCAGGGGCTTTTTTCTGTTTGCGCATCCGTTCTGGGTCCTCATCTGCTATAATGATGGCCGTAAGAAGAATTACACCATTGCAAATCGAGAGGGAGGAGCGCGGATGGGCCGGGAAGCCGTCATCGTAAGCGCCGCTCGCACGCCGTTCGGCGCGTTTCAGGGGGCCTTGCGGGAACTGTCGGCGACCGACCTGGGCGCCGTGGCCATACGTGAGGCCGTGCGCCGGGCGGAGCTGCTGGAGCAGCCGGAAGAGGTGGACCAGGTGTTGATGGGCCAGGTGGTGCAGGCCGGCGCGGGGCAGATTCCCTCTCGGCAGGCCGCGCACAAGGCCGGGCTGCCGTTCGGGGTCGTGTCGGCGACGGTGAACAAGGTCTGCGCATCGAGCCTCTGGGCGGTAAACCTGGCCGACACGTTGATCCGGGCCGGCGACGCCCAGGTCGTGGTGGCGGGCGGCATGGAGTCGATGAGCAACGCGCCGTACATGCTGCCCGAGGTGCGCCGGGGCTACCGGATGGGCCACGGCCGGCTGATCGACGGCGTCATCCACGACGGCCTGTGGTGCGCCTTCGGCGACGTGCACATGGGCACGTACGGCGGGCGCGGCGCGCGCGAGTACGGCATTTCCCGCGAGGAGCAGGATGCGTGGGCCTACCGCAGCCACATGCGGGCGGCGTCCGCCTGGGACCGGGGCTTCTTCGCGGAGGAGGTCGTGCAGGTGGTGATCCCGCAGAAGAAGGGCGAGACGGTGGTGCTGGAGGACGAGCCCATCCGGCGGGACACCTCGCTGGAGAAGCTGGCGGCCCTGCGGCCGGCTTTCGAGCCCGACGGTCCCATTACCGCCGGCAACGCCCCCGGCCTCTCCGACGGCGCCTCGGCGCTGGTGGTCATGTCGCGGGAGAAGGCCGAGGCCCTGGGGCTGGAGGTCCTGGCCACCATCGTGGCGCAGGGGCAGTACTCGGATGAGCCCCACACCCTGCACACTGTGCCGGCCCGTGCCGGGCAGATGGCGCTGAAGCGGGCCGGCCTCACCGCGAAGGACCTGCACCTGGTGGAGATCAACGAGGCGTTCGCCGCGGTGACCCTGGTCTCGACCCGGCTGCTGGAGGTCGACCCCGAGATCGTCAACGTCAACGGCGGTGCCATCGCCCTGGGGCATCCCATCGGGGCCAGCGGCGGCCGCATCCTGATGCACCTGGTCTACGAGCTGCGCCGGCGGGGCGGCGGCTACGGCCTGGCGGCCATCTGCTCCGGCGGCGGCCAGGGCGAGGCGACCCTGATTCGGGTGGACTAGAGGAGTCTGACGAGCTTGCCAGGAGGGAATGCCGATGATCCAGCGGGTCATGGTGGTGGGCGCAGGCCAGATGGGCTCGGGCATCGCCCAGGTGGCGGCGCAGGCGGGGCTGCAGGTCTGGCTGCGGGACATCGAGCAGCGCTTCGTCGACCGGGGCCTCGGGGTGATCGAGAAGAACCTGGCGCGCGACGTGGCGAAGGGCCGGCGCACCGAGGACGAGAAGGCGGCCATTCTGGGCCGCATCACCGGCACCACGGAGCTGAGGCCCGCCGCCGAATGCGACCTGGTGATCGAGGCGATCGTGGAGAATCTGGACGCCAAGCTGGCGCTCTTCAAGGAGCTGGACGAGATCTGCCCGGAGGCCACCCTCTTCGCCTCCAACACCTCCAGCCTGCCCATCACACAGCTGGCAGCGGTGACCCGCCGGCCGGACCGTTTCATCGGCATGCACTTCATGAACCCGGTGCCGGTCATGAAGCTGGTGGAGGTCATCCGGGGCATCGCGACGTCGGATGAGACGTTCGCGACGATCCGTGACCTGGCCGTGGCCATGGGCAAGACGCCGGTGGAGGTCAACGACTTCCCGGGTTTCGTCTCCAACCGGGTCCTGCTGCCCATGCTGAACGAGGCCATGTTCTGCGTTTACGAGGGCATCGCCGGGGTCGAAGAGGTCGACACGGTGATGAAGCTGGGCATGAACCACCCGATGGGCCCCCTCACCCTGGCGGACTTCATCGGGCTGGACACCTGCCTGTCCATTCTGAACGTGCTCTACGAGGGCTTCAAGGATCCCAAGTACCGGCCCTGCCCGCTCCTGGTGCAGATGGTGCAGGCGGGCTACCTGGGCCGCAAGAGCGGGCGCGGGTTCTACATCTACGATCAGAACGGGAACGCCACGCCGATGAAGCGGTAACATGAATACGACGGGGCCGCCCCTGCCGCGACGAGCGCGGCGGGGGCGGCCGTCTTTGTTGTGGGTTTCAACCTGGGAGGCCGTTCCGTCGTAGCGCGATGCGCTCTACTGGGCGTGGCGGCACAGCCGCTCCACGGAGGTGCGCACGACCCGCTCCACCGTCTCCGGCCCGAGGCGCTCAGACTCCAGGAGCGCGTGGACGGCCAGGCCGTCGATGAGGGCGTAGAGCCGCTCGGCCTCCAGCTGCAGGTCCAGCCCCTCCTGCAGCAGCCCTTCGTGGTGGAGGTAGGCAACGACCTGCGAGATGAAGAAATGGAGCCGGTTCTCGGGGACTCCTTCCAGATCCGGGCGGTGGCGGACGTGCTCCATGAAGGAGAACCAGACGTCCATCTCCGCCCGGCGTTCCTCATCCAGGGGAATGACCTCCAGCAGCAGCCGGACCGCCTTTTCGACCGGCGGGAGGCTCTCCCGGACGAGCCCCATGATGCGCTGTTCCACCCGCTCGTTCACGAGACGCATGGCGTAGACCAGCAGGTCATCCTGGCGTTTGAAGTAGTGCCGCAGGGCGCCGGCCGACATGCCCGCCTCCGCGGCGACTCTGCGCACTGTCGCCCCTTCCATGCCGTCTCGCAGGATGACCCGCCACATCGCCTCCGCAATGTGCTTCCGCTGCTCCTCATGATCGACAATCTTTGGCATGGCCGTATTATAGCACAAGTGTATTGCAAAAACCACCGGGCCGTGGTAGACTCCCGTTTGGCAATACACTTGTGCGAAAAAGGAGGCAAGCCGTTGAGTCCCATTGCCTATCTCATCATCGGTGTTGAGATTGGTTTCTGGCTCTTTGTGGTCGCGGGCCTGGCCGCTCGCTACCTGCTGAATCGTCCGCGCCTGGGCCTGGCGCTGCTGGCCATGACCCCCGTCCTGGACCTCGTCCTGCTGGTGGTCACCACGCGAGATGTGCTGGTGAGCGGCGCGACGGCGACCCTTGCGCACGGCGTCGCCGCGGTCTACCTCGCCGTATCGGTTACGTTCGGCAAGCGCCTCATCCGCTGGGCCGATGAGCGGTTCCGGTACTACGTCCTGAAGCGGGGCCCCCGTCCCCGTCAGCTGTACGGCCGCGAGCACGCCCGTTACAACTTCGGCGGCAGCATGCTCTACCTGCTGGCGTATCTCCTCGGCGGCGGCTACCTGGCGCTGCTCATCTACCTGGTAGGCGACTTTGACCGCACCCAGGCGTTGGTGCGGGTTCTGGGGATCTGGACGCTGTCCGTGATCATCGATCTGCTGATTTCCGTCTCGTACTTCATCTGGCCCAGGCGGCCCGAGTCGCAGGCTGCAGACTGAGGAGTACGAGTCGGGGCGGTCGGCGGGGCGACAGGTGTAGGAGGCGCTTGACGGGAGCGCCGCGAGGGGGAGGCCGTCGGCGGACGGAGATAGGAGTCGGAGGACGGCGCCGCCTGGGGTGCCGCCCGGTTTTGCGATCCTCTGACTGGCATCACCATACTGCGCCATGTTCACGATTCACGGCCTCCCGGTACCGGCGCGCCTGCTTGTACAGCCACCGAACCAGATGCCACTCCTCATCGGGAATCTCTCGAACGGGGGTTTTTTCGGCGAGCTTCCGCCAGATCCGACTGGGCCACAGGTCCGCCACCGTCACCACGAGCAGGTCGATGTCCTTCTCCTGGCAGAGTCCCAGCTTCATCAGATCACGGGCCCGCTGTGACCGGAACTGCTCCTCTTCCGAGAACCACTCGGTCGGTGTGTAGTGCTGGGGCCCGTTGAACTCGAGCCCCAGCCGATAATCGGGCAGGTAGATGTCGATCTCCAACTCTGCGTCGGTCAGCGGGTTGGTGAGTGCGGGCAACCTGGCATTCACGAGGATCTTGGCATCGGGCAGGGCCATCCGGACCATGAGATACAGGATGCACTGGCCCCGTGAGAGGCCGCTCCTGAGTCCCTCGGCCAGTTGCTGTTCCCACTGTCTGATTTCGGCCTGGCGCCGGGCCTCGACGGGATTGACGGCCCTGAGGATGACCGGGCGGCTTGCAGTTCCCTCCATGATTAACCAGTCCGCATCCAGCAGCCTTCGTATGGACTCGCGAACGGCATCCGGGCCGTACCCGGTAAGCGCCTGCAGCTCCCGATATGTGACAGGCCTGTCCAGCGTGCGAAGCACAGCCCAGACCCATTTCGCAGGACGCGGCAGTGGCTGCAGCAGGATGTCAGATGGCAGCCGCAGGCCGTCGTCGGTTCTTACCTGGCACCAGACCGTCCGCAGCCCCAGCCTGCGGTACGCAATCCAGCCGTTTTGCTGAAGTTGGCGGAACGAGTTGTGCAATGTGTGGTGGGAGAGGCCAGTCAGCTTGTGAAGCTTGCCCAGAGTAAACGTTGATTCCGGCTGAAAGGCACGCAGGAAACACCAGAGGGTCTTGGCCGTCTCGGTAATCGCCCTGTCTTTCCAGAGCGCATCAGGCACGCTGAATTCGACCGGTTTCATACTGCTCACCAGGTAGAGAATTCTAGGAAAGAATGGGAATTCCTTCCTAACCGGCGTTGGGATTGCGATGTTCACGAGGCACGACCACGCCGGGCTGGGGAGTTGAGGGTCGGCTTGTGGCGCTTGGGGAGCGCACGCAGGCCGCGGAGTGCGGCGGATTTCGACTTGGCCCGGGAGCGAAGTGGAAATCGGCCGTAGTTGAGCGGCGCAGGGGTCAGCTGCGGGGTGGTTGAGGTGCGAAGGAGTGGGGTGCCGGGCGTGAAGTGCGGCGGATTTCGACTTGGCCCGGGAGCGAAGTGGAAATCGGCCGTAGTTGAGCGGCGCAGGGGTCAGCTGCGGGGTGGTTGAGGTGCGAAGGAGTGGGGTGCCGTGCGTGAAGTGCGGCGGATTTCGACTTGGCCCGGGAGCGAAGTGGAAATCGGCCGGAGTTCAGCGGCGCCGGGGTCAGCTGCGGGGTGGCGGAGGTGCGAAGGAATGGGGTGCCGGGCGTGAAGTGCGGCGGATTTCGACTTGGCCCGGGAGCGAAGTGGAAATCGGCCGTAGTTGAGCGGCGCCGGGGTCAGCTGCGGGGTGGCGGAGGTGCGAAGGAATGGGGTGTCGGGCGTGAAGTGCGGCGGATTTCGACTTGGCCCGGGAGCGAAGTGGAAATCGGCCGTAGTTGAGCGGCGCCGGGGTCAGCTGCGGGGTGGTTGAGGTGCGAAGGAGTGGGGTGCCGTGCGTGAAGTGCGGCGGATTTCGACTTGGCCCGGGAGCGAAGTGGAAATCGGCCGTAGTTGAGCGGCGCCGGGGTCAGCTGCGGGGTGGCGGAGGTGCGAAGGAATGGGGTGCCGGGCGTGAAGTGCGGCGGATTTCGACTCGGCCCGGGTGGCGAAGTGGAAATCGGCCGGAGTTCAGCGGCGCGCGGGGCCCGATGCGGGGTGGTTGAGGGGCTCAGGGGGCCCGCTGCGGGGTGGTGGAGGTGCGCAGAGGCCCGCTGCCGGGTCGTGCGAAGTCGTCGGGCGGAGCGCGAGAACTGCCCCGGGTATTACCCCCGCGGCGTACCCCGGATCGGCTCCCGCACCAGCCCGGCCAGCACCACCAGGGCCACGAGGCCGAACAGCGGATAGAACAGGGCCAGCAGCTGGCTGAACCCGAAGCTGCTGCCCACCAGCGCGAGGCAGATGCTGGCGACGACGGCCTCCCGGTACCGCCAGACCTGGCCCAGCCGTCCGGCGAAGCCGTACGCGCAGGCCACGGCCGTTGTGTAGATCTCGGCCCAGAGGACCAGCGCGTAGAACCACTGCACGAAGCGGCCGTGGAAGCGGGTCAGGTAGAGCATGGGGATCTCCACGGCGGCCTCGGGCAGGTGCGCGCTGATCGCCAGCGTCATCCCCGCCGCCATGAGGCCGAGCGCAAGCCCGCCCAGGAGGCCGCCCCACATGAGCGTGGCGCGATCGTTCACCTCCGCCCCCAGCGGGCCCAGCACCGAAAGCGAGAGCACCAGGTTGTAGCTGACGTAAAGCAGGGCTGACATCCACCAGGAGCGCACAGGGGCCAGGGCCGAATCCGGGGCCAGGGAGCTCAGGGCCGCGCCGAAGCCGTGGTGCTGCAGCGAGGCGCCGACGAGCCCCAGGACGGCGATGGTGAGCAGCGGCACCACGACGGTGTTGGCGGCCATGACCCCGCGCATGCCGGCGAGGATGGTCGCGCCGGCCACCACCGCGGTGAACAGGGTGCCCAGCGAGAACGGCGCCGCGAACTGCTGGGCGAAGATGGCGCCGCCCCCGGCGACCATCACGGTGAGGGTGATGCCGAGGAAGAGGGTGATGGCGCCGTCCATGACGCGGCCGAGGGGCACGCCCAGGACGTGATGGAGGATTTCCCGGTGGGTCTCGGCCCGCAGCCTCGTGCCCAGGTTCATCGCGATGATGCCGAGCGCGCAGAAGAGCACCGTGGAAAGAACAATGCCGGCCAGCCCCGCCGGGCCGTACGCGGCGAAGAAGCGCAGGGTCTCCTGGCCCGACGCAAAACCCGCGCCCACGACCGTGCCGATATACGTGGTGGCCACGCGGAAGATCTGTGCGCCGCGCCCAGTCGCCATCTGGACCACTCCTCTCTCCGCCGCTCTCCGCCGGGCCTCCGCCGCCGTTCCACCCCCGCGGGGTTCGCAGACAGCACCGCCCGCGGCCCGGTAACACGAGGTCCCGCCGCGTGCAGAAAACTCAGGTTTGTCCTCGGTCAACCAAGCATATGTCGAAATGGGACGGAGTTTGCTTGCTCTGTCCCTGTGGTAGGCCGTATAATGGATCCAGCAACTGCATGACGGCGTCCCGAGTCTTGCGACCTGCACCTGAATGGTCGCCTGACCGGTCCCGGCGCTGCCGGGCAAGGGTTGTCGGGGAAACCCGGCGGCCTCCCGTTGGAAAGGGGCGGAACTGCGGGCTGTGCCCGCGTCGTTCTGCTATCTTCCTTCGGGAAGATAGCTTTTTCGCTCTAGGCAGATATCGGCGAAGCGGGTGAGTATATGGATTTTTTTGCGCTGAAGTCTGTGGAGGAGGCCCGAGCTGAGTTCCTGGAAGCGGTCACACGCCGCATGGCCGCAGAGCGAGTGGCCCGGGAGGCGGCCCTGGGGCGCATCACCGCCGCACCGGTGCTCTCGCCTGAGGATCTGCCGCCCTTTCCCCGCAGCACGGTGGACGGGTACGCCGTTGCATCGGCCGACACTTTCGGCGCGTCCGAGGGGCTGCCGGCCTACCTCACCGTCACCGCCGAGATTCCCATGGGCCAGGTCCCGTCGGTGCCGCTGAATCCCGGCGAGGCGCAGAAGATCTCCACCGGCGGCGCCCTGCCCGAGAGGGCCGATGCCGTCATCATGGTCGAGCACACCGAGCAGTCGGCGCCGGATGAGATCGCGGCGCTCCGCCCCGTCTCGCCCGGCGAGAACGTAATGCAGCGGGGCGAGGACTGCCTCGCCGGCGAGCCGCTGCTGCCGGCGGGACGGCTGATCCGGGCGCAGGAGGCGGCCCTGCTTGCGCACGCCGGCGTGCGGGAGGTGGAGGTGGTGCGGCGGCCGCGGGTCGCCATCATCTCCACGGGCGACGAGCTCGTGCCGCCGGAAGCGTCCCCGGCGCCGGGCCAGATCCGCGAGTCCAACGGCCAGGCCCTCCAAGCCCTGGTGCTGCGGGACGGCGGCGAGCCTACATATCTGGGCATTGCCGGCGACGATGAGCGGCAGATCCTCTCGCTGCTGCAGCAGGGCATGACCTACGATTTGATCTTGATCTCCGGCGGGTCCAGCGTCGGCACCCGGGACCTCACGTCCGAGCTCATCGAACGGCTGGGCAGCCCCGGCGTGCTGGTGCACGGCGTGAAGCTGAAGCCCGGAAAGCCCACCATCCTGGCGGTGGCCGACGGCGTGCCGGTTGTCGGACTGCCCGGCCACCCCGTGTCGGCCCAGGTGGTCTACGGCCTGTTCGTCGCCCCGCTGCTCCGGCAGATGCAGGGGCTCACGCCCGAGCCGGAGTTCCGACCGACGGTGCGGGCGAGGCTTACCAAGAACATCGCGTCGACCGCCGGGCGCACCGACGTCGTGCGGGTGCGGCTCTTCCGGCAGGACGGCGAAGTCCGGGCAGAGCCGGTGCACGGCAAGTCCGGTCTGATCTCGACCCTGGTGCGGGCCGACGGCATCGTGATCATCCCTTCAGCCCGAGAGGGGCTGCTGGCGGGCGACATGGTGGAAGTGGAGGTCCTGGCATGAGCACGCGCAAGATCTACCTGGAATCGCTGCCCCGCGATGAGGCGCTGAACCGGCTGCTCCAGGCGCTCGACCAGGCCGGATGGAGGCCGCAGCGGGAGGTCATCCCCACCGACGAGGCCCTGGGCCGCATCACCTTCGAACCTGTGCGGGCCCGCATCTCGGCCCCCCACTACAACGCCTCGGCCGTCGACGGCGTGGCCGTGAAGGCCAGCGACACCTTCGGCGCCACGGAGACCTCGCCGCGGGTGCTGACCATCGGCGAGCAGGCCTTCTGGGTCGACACCGGCGACCCGCTGCCGCCCGGGTGCGACGCGGTGATCATGGTGGAGCACGTGAACCTGCTGGACGACGGCCACCACAGCGGCGCCCGCTGCGAGATCCTGGCGCCGGTGGCCCCGTGGCAGGACGTGCGCCAGATCGGCGAGGATGTGGTGGCCACGGAGATCCTGCTGCCCGAGGGGCACGTCATCCGCCCGCAGGACCTCGGGGCCCTGCTGGCGGCGGGCATCCTGGAGGTGCCCGTTGTGCGGAAGCCCGTGGTCACGTTCATTCCGACGGGCTCGGAGATCGTGGAGCCCACCCCTGATCCGGCTCTGGGCGAGATCATCGAGTTCAACTCCCGGGTCATCCTCTCCATGGTGCGGGAGTGGGGCGGCCGGCCGCGGCGGAGCCCGATCGTGCGCGACGACTACGACCTGATCCGCCGGGCGGTGCAGGAGGCCGTCGCCCAGTCCGACATCGTCATCGTCAACGCCGGTTCCTCCGCCGGCAGCGAGGACTATACCGTTCACGTGCTGAAGGAGCTGGGGCAGGTGCTCGCCCACGGCGTCGCCATCCGGCCAGGCAAGCCCGTCATGCTGGGCCTCATTGACGGCAAGCCTTTCGTCGGACTGCCCGGGTACCCGGTCTCCACCTGGCTGACGGCGGACCTCTTCGTCAAGCCGCTGGTCTACCGGGCCCTGGGCCAGCCCGTGCCCCAGCGTGAGACCGTGCAGGCGTCGCTCGCCCGCCGGATCACCTCGCCCATGGGGGTGGAGGAGTACGTGCGGGTGAAGCTGGGCCGGGTGGGCGACCGGCTGGTAGCCACGCCGATCAGCCGCGGGGCCGCGGTGATCACCTCGCTGGTGCGGGCCGACGGGCTGCTGACGGTCCCCGCCGACCGCGAGGGCATCGGCGAGGGCACCGAGGTGACGGTGGAGCTGCTGCGGCCGTTCAGCGACATCCAGGAGACGGTGGTGACCATTGGCTCCCACGACACCTCGCTGGATCTGATGGGCTCTTATCTGCGGCGCAAGGGCGGATACTACCTCTCCAGCGCCCATGTCGGCTCCCAGGGCGGACTGCTGGCCCTCAGGCGCGGCGAGGCGCACATGGCCGGCGTCCACCTGCTGGATGAGGCGACTGGCGACTACAATACCTCATACGTACACAAGTATCTGGGCAAGTCGGCGCTCCTGGTGCTGCTGGCCCGGCGGGAGCAGGGCTTCATCGTGCCCAAGGGCAACCCGAAGGGGATCACGTCGTTCCGCGACCTGGCCCGGCCCGATGTGCGCTTCGTCAACCGGCAGCGCGGGGCCGGCACCCGGCTCCTGCTGGACTACCACCTGAAGCAGGAGGGCATCTCGCCGGCGCAGGTGCAGGGCTACCGCTGGGAGCTGTTCACGCACCTGAATGTGGCCGCCGCCGTGAAGGCGGGCGACGCCGACGCGGGGCTGGGCATCCGCTCCGCCGCGCAGGCGCTGGATCTGGACTTCGTACCCGTGGCCTGGGAGGAGTACGAGCTCTGCATTCCGGCCGAACTGGAGGAGCACCCGGGCGTTCAGGCGGTGCTGAGCCTGCTGCGCGATCCCGAGTTCCTCGCGGCCGTGGAGTCGCTGGGCGGGTACGACTGCTCCGACTCGGGCCGGATCCGTCGGGTCTGACCGATTCGGGCCCGCGTCTGCCAGGTCTGACCGAACAGAAAGGGGGCGTTGCCCGTGATTGACCAGTGGGGCCGAAAGATCAACTACATGCGCATCTCTGTGACCGACCGCTGCAACCTTCGCTGCGTGTACTGCATGCCCCTGACCGGTGTGAAGCTGGGACCGCACAGCGAGTACCTCACGTACGAGGAGCTTCTGCGGGTCGTGAAGGCCGCGGTGAGCCTGGGAATCGACCGCATCCGTGTGACCGGCGGCGAGCCGCTGGTGCGCAAGAATATCGTCGAGTTCCTGGCGCAGCTGAAGCCGCTGGGCGTGACCGACCTTTCGCTCTCGACCAACGGTCTGCTCTTCACCCCCATGGCGAAGGAACTGAAGGCCGCGGGGGTCGACCGGCTGAACATCTCGCTGGACACCCTGCGTCCGGACCGGTTCACGAAGATCGCCCGGCTGAACGGCAGCCCCGCGCAGGTGCTGGAGGCGGTGGAGACGGCCCTCGATCTGGGCATGGAGCCGGTGAAGCTGAACATGGTGGTCATCCGCGGCTGGAACGACGACGAGATCGCCGACATGGCCCGGCTGACCATCGACCGGCCGATTCACATGCGCTACATCGAGGTCATGCCGTTCTCGGAGGCATACACGTTCACCTGGGACAACCTGGTGCCCGCCGCCGAGATGCGGGAGCGGCTGATGGATGCTTTCGGCGACCTGGAGCCGGTACGTGAGGGCGTGAAGGGCAACGGCCCGGCCAAGTACTGGCGGCTGCCCGGCGCGAAGGGCACGGTGGGCTTCATCTCGGCCGTGACCGAGTGCTTCTGCGCCGACTGCAACCGGATCCGCCTCTCGGCCGACGGCAAGATCAACCCCTGCCTGGGCCACGTGCACGAGGTGGACCTGAAGTCGGTCATCCGCGATCCTGCGAAGACGGACGAGGACCTGAAGAACGCCCTGGCCGATGCCATCCTCAGGAAGCCGCGGGAGCACAACTTCGACGACGCGGAGTCTGACCACACCCTGCGGGTGATGCACGGCATCGGCGGGTAGCCGGGCGGCTGGAGGGAACGGAGAACATGGCTGAACTGACCCATCTGGACGAGCACGGCCGCGCCCGCATGGTCGACGTCGGCGCGAAGCCGGAGACCGAGCGGGTGGCCGTCGCCCGGGCGGAGGTGAAGATGCGCCCCGGGACCCTGGCCCTGATTCAGTCGGGCGGGGTGCCCAAGGGCGACGTGATCGGCGTGGCCCGGGTGGCGGGCATCATGGCCGCCAAGCGCACCGGGGAACTGATCCCCCTCTGCCACCCGCTGCCCATCACGCAGGCCAGCGTCGACTTCGCCTTCGACGAGGCTGGCAGCCGGGTGCTGATTGAGGCCCGGGTCTCCACCGTCGGCAAGACCGGCGTGGAGATGGAGGCGCTCACCGCCTGCTCGATGGCGGCGCTCACCATCTATGACATGGCCAAGGCCGTGGACAAAGACATGGTGATCGGGGCCGTCCGGCTGGTGAAGAAGAGCGGCGGCAAGAGCGGGACGTACATCCGCCCCGGTGAGGATGTGGAATGAGTGCAGACGCCCCCGCGCCGAGTTTCGGCGCGGGGGTTTTGATGTACCGGCGACGGTGCGAGGGCCGCGAACGGAAGTTGCTCTTCCGCCCTCTATCTGTGTGAGATCACTCAGGGAAGGACTGCACCATGGACTACTTTCAGCTGCTGCGCGCCCACCAGGGCTACCTGGAGCGGATCGCGCTGGCGATGCTGGGGAACCGCGCCGACGCCGAGGACGCCCTGCAGGAGGCGGCGCTGGCCGGCTACCGGCACTTCGGCCAGCTGCGGGACGAGCACGCCTTCGGCGCCTGGATGCGGCGGATCCTGATCCGGCAGTGCCGGCAGATCCTGGAGCGCCGCCGGCGATCCTTCCCGGTGGAGGACCTGGCGGCATACTTGCCCGATACGGCCCCGGGGCCGGATGCCGAGGCGACGGCGATCTGGGAGATGGTCGCGCGCCTCAGCGACCACCTGCGCCCGGTGGTGGTGTTGCGCTACATGCTGGACATGTCGCAGCAGGAGGTGGCCGAGGCCCTGGGCATCCCCGTGGGCACGGTGAAATCGCGCCTGGGCAAGGCGCTGGCCCTGCTGCGGGAGATGGAGGAAGCGGAGAGGAGGGCGGCGCGATGACGGGCCGCGACGACTTTGAGCACCGCCTGAGCCAGGGGCTGAAGCGCTGGGCGCAGGCCGGTGAGCCGAGCATGGACCTCGAGGCTTATGTTCGGGGGGATGCGGTGCGCCGCACCCGCCGGCGGTGGTCATGGCTGGGAGGCGCGGCCGCCGCGGCGGCAGTCGCCCTGGCACTGGGTCTCACCTTCCCCCGCTGGGCAGGGGCGGCGGCCGAGCTGCCGCTGGTGGGCCCCGTCATCACCCGGATCATCCTCGAGGACGCCGGGCTGAAGTGGGCGTACGACAGGGGGCTGATCGACGGAAACGTGGCCGAGGTCACGCAGAACGGCGTCACGGTACGCATCCTGGGCGTGGTGGCGGACGCCCGGCGCACGACGGTGCTCTACCGGGTGTTGGGCGCGCCTGGCAGCCCGCACCGGGATGGGGCGCCCGTGCCGGTGGATTCACTCATCACCCCTCCGCGGCCGGTGGATTCGCTCGTGATCCCTCCGCGGACGGTGGAGCCTGTGGTTGGGTTTATCGACACCGTGAACGGCCAGGGTGCCACCAGCAGCTTCATGTACCCGGAGGAGACGCCTCTCGGCCATTTCGGCGTCCTGTCCACGCTGCCGCTGGAGACGGAGGAAGCCGAACTCGGTTTGACGTTCCGGGTGGGCGATGAGGAGATCCGGCTGACCGTACCTGCCTCTCGCCAGGAGACCGACAAGTTCTCCCGGGAGGTGGCCGTGAACCAGACGCTGGAGCACGACGGCGTGCGGGTGACGGTGGAGAGCGTGATCTACACCCCGGCCGAGACCGTGGTCCGGTACCGGGAGGAGAAGGAGCATTTCCAGGGTTCGCTGAGATGGGATCCTGAGGTGGAGTACAACTACCTGGAGGTGGACGGCCGGCGGTATCCTGAGTCGAGCAAGAGCAGCATCGGGGTCGACGATGTCTACCACATCGCCTTTCCGCCGATGGAGGGGCCGTCCAGGCTTGTCCTGAGGCCCCGGGTCAAGGGTGTTCCGATTGAGGCCGTCTGGCCCCTGGAGGAGGGTGCCGTGGCTGAGGTGATGGGCGTGCCGATCACGCTGGTGGCGTTTGAGCAGACCCCCGATGGCGTTGGCTTCCGCTGGGAAATGCCGGACGTTGAGCCGCTCCGGGGGATCGCCGGGTTCGAGGTCATCGATGCAGAGGGGCAGGCGCATCCGCTGGGGCCGCAGGGACAGGCGTCGTGGGCAAGCACGGCCAATTTCGTGAGCGAGGGCGTGCGCCATCAGCGGTACGCTTCCGGTCTCTCCGAGGGGGTGGAGCCCGTGGCC
This sequence comes from Symbiobacterium turbinis, assembly GCF_055383075.1. Classification (NCBI taxonomy): domain Bacteria; kingdom Bacillati; phylum Bacillota; class Clostridia; order Eubacteriales; family Symbiobacteriaceae; genus Symbiobacterium; species Symbiobacterium turbinis. The sequence continues at coordinate 2,455,936 of NZ_AP042433.1, read as the reverse complement.
GTCCGGGCCACGCGGGCGGCGGTGGCGGTGGAGGGGCCGTGGGTGTTTGAGCTGCCCGGCCCGGAGCCCAACGGCTGACCACCGGCCGGATATTCACCCTTCGCGGCGAGTGAGCGGGTGTAGGCGGCGTGGGCAGGGTTGATCCGGGTGGCGGGACGGTGGCGCGATCCAGTTCCTCTAACCGCTCGATAATTCACCAGCAGGAAAACCGTAGTCAGGCCGCGTACTGTAGAGGTGAAACCCCTTTGAGGTGATCATCATGCTGCAGCTGCGGCTTCAGACGGCGCTCCTGCTGTTCCTGGGACAGATCCTGCTGGGAGGCCTGGGCTGGTTCTTCTCCGGCCGGTTCCCCTGGGTCGGGCTGCCCGCGGCCCTGGTGCTCCTCTGGTTCGTCTGGAGACTGGGCATCGTCTTCCGGGAGGAGGCCGAGCGGCGCACCCGGCGGTACCGCACGTCGATGGCGGCGTGGACCGCGCTGCTCTCACAGCTTCCGGGCCTGCTCCTGTTGCATTACTGGGCGCCGGACTGGATTCACTCGCTCTGGCAGGGGGCCTTCCTGCCCATATCGGCCTTGCTGGAGCGGTACTGGCCCGGGGTCGGCCAGGCGGTCGCCCCCTGGCTCTGGGCGTCTGCCGCCCTCATCATCCTGCTGTTCGCCCGCGCTGCGAAGGCCGAGGGACCTCCGCCGGCTCCGGCCGCGCCCGCCAGGCCCGGGGAGTGGGTGCCGGCGCGTCGGCTGGCGGACGTGCAGAAGCGAGGCGTAAAGGTCCGCTGATCGCAGCGGGCGGAGCGACATCGGCACAGATCCTGGATGTCGAATGTGCGCACAGGTTGTCAAACGGCCGAAATTTTGTGCGAATAATCTGTAAGGGAAAAGGATGGACCTTTGGCTCCGGAGAATTCCCCTCCATGTTCAGATGGGGGGGATTCGTGTGCTGCGCAGGGAGAGAAGAGTGAACCGTCCAGCGTTCCTGTTGCTGCGGTCCCGGCCGGGGGACGCCGGGGTCCGGCCCCTCGCGGCGCCCTTTGCCTCACCCGACATCACGGTGGGGCCGGACGGGCGCCCGCGGGCGGTCGTGTGCAACCTGGGCTCCCGGGAGGTCGTGGCCACCACCGAGTTCTACAGCGTGCCCGCCGGCCTTCCGGTCACGGCCGAGAATGCGCGCCTGGTGGGCACGGGCAATCCGGCGATCATCGGCCCCGGCCAGGCGGTGACGGTCAGCTGCTCCGAGGTCTGGCTGCACCGGCAGGCCGACGTCCTGGTGGTCATGACCTTCCACCCTGAGCTCGATCCGGTCTCGCGGCCCTTCGATGCCCTGGCCGACCGGCACGTGGGCCAGATGAACTACGCGTGGGTCGGCACATACGCCGGGAGACTGCCCGACGGGGACGTGCGGGTCGAGATCCGCCCTGCGCCCCAGGGGCTCTTCCGGCTGAAATTGTTCCAGGAGGGCGCCCGGTTTCCCCGGTGTGACCGCGTCATGAAGCCCCAGGGGCACCGGTTCTACTGGATGGAGGTGGAGGGCAGCCTCCGGATGCTCTTCGACCTCACGGTAGTGGACAACAACCGGATGACGCTGGGCGTGGGCCCCCGGGGGGCGCCGCCTAGGAGCGGCCTGCTGACCCGGGTGACGGCGTGACGGTCAGGCCGGGCTGGACCGCCCCAGCCACTCGAGCAGTTCGGGCAGATCCCAGGCGTTGACCACGTCCCCCGGCTCGATCCAGCCCCGGCGGGCCTGGCCTACGCCGTAGGGGAGCAGCTCCAGCTCCCGCACCGAGTGGGCGTCGGTGTTGATGACCAGCTTCACCCCCGCCTCCTTCGCCATGCGGGCATGCTCGGCGGAGAGGTCGAGCCGTGAGGGGCTGGCCGAGATCTCCAGGGCGGTGCCGGTGCGGGCGCAGGCCTCCAGGATGCGCGGGAAGTCCAGGGCCATGGGCTCCCGGCGACCGATGACCCGGCCGAAGGGGTGGCCGATGATGTCGACGTGGGGATTTTCGATGGCCCGGAGCAGCCGCTCGGTCTGCTCTGCCTCGGAAAGGCCCATGTGGCTGTGGATGGAGGCCACCACCACGTCCAGTTCGGCCAGGATCTCATCGGGGTAGTCGAGCGTGCCGTCCCGCAGGATGTCCACCTCGGCTCCCGCCAGCAGCCGGAAGTCCGACCACTGGTCCAGGCGGCGGATCGCCGCCACGTGCTCCCGCAGCCTCTCTGGGCTCAGGCCGCGGGCGATGCGCAGCGACTGGGAGTGATCGCAGATGGCCAGGTACTGGTGGCCCATCGCCCGGGCCGCCTCGGCCATCTCGGCCAGGGTCGCCGTGCCGTCAGAGGCGGAGGTGTGCACGTGCAGGTCGCCCTTCAGGTCGGCGCGTGCAATCAGGCGGGGGAGGCGGCGGGCCAGGGCGGCGGCGATCTCGCCGCGTCCCTCCCGCAGCTCCGGCGGGATGAAGAGGAGCCCCCGGGCGCGATAGACCTCGGCGTCGGCCTCGTCGGATTCGCCCGGGCCGCGATCCGCCGGAACGCTCGCACCGGGATCTGCCGGAACGTCCGCACCGGATTCCGTCAGGGTCACGGGCGCTGTTGCCATCCTGGCGACCTCGGCCACGTGGGCCGCCGATCCCGTCCGCTCGAACAGCGCCGCGGCGAAATCCTCCGGCGCCACCACCAGCGGATCCAGGGGCAGGGGCAGCGGGGGCAGGCCGTCCAGGAAGGCGCTGACCGCAGCGGGGTCCCGCGTGGCGATGACGAGGTCGATGTCCGCGACGGTCTCCGCACGCCGGCGGATGGAGCCCGCCACGGCGACCTGCTGCACGGCGGGGTGTGCCCGGAGCCGAGCAGCCACTGCCTCCGCGATGGGCACGGCGGCGCCGATGGAGAGCCGGTCCGGCCGGCGGCGCGCCTGGGCTACGGCCGCGAGGAGCGCAGACTCCTTGCGGGGCCCGAATCCCGGCAGGTCCCGCAACCGGCCCTCCCGAGCGGCCAGTTCCAGGGCCTCGAGGCTGTCGATGCCGAGCCGCCGGTAGAGCAGCATGGCGGTCCGGGCGCCGAGGCCGGGCACCCGGGTGAGGTCCAGCACGCCGGGGGGAACCGCCTGGCGCAGCTCCTCCAGGTAGCCGATTCGGCCCGTCTCCACCATCTCCGCGACCTTCGCGGCGATGGCCTTGCCGACGCCGGGGACGCGCGTGAGCCGGCCCTCCCGCACCAGGTCGGCCACCTGTTCGGGCAGGAGGCCCAGGGCCTCTGCCGCCCTGCGGTAGGCGCGGACCTTGAACGGGTCGCCGCCGGTGAATTCCAGCAGGTCTGCGATCTCGTAGAGGGCTTCTGCCACGGTCAGGTTGTCCACCGTCCCACCTCCCCGCTCATTCTACCCGAAGCGGCGCCCGGAGGAACAGCGGCAGAGAAGAGCCGGCCCGGACAGCCGGCAGGATCCAGGCGCGCCCCAGGGCTGGTTCGCAGCGGCAGCGGCGAGGGCAAAAAAAGCGTTCGGAGGGACTTGACTCCCTCCGGTTCCTTTTCTATCATAGGTCATGGTGTTAGCACTCGGGCGGAATGAGTGCTAACAGATTCAGCACTGAGGAGGGACCTTCAAGATGAACATCAAGCCGTTGGGCGCTCGGGTCGTCATCAAGGCGCTCGAGAAGGAAGAGCGTACCAAGAGCGGCATTGTGCTGCCCGACACCGCGAAGGAGAAGCCCCAGCAGGGTAAGGTCGTCGCCGTGGGCCCCGGCCGCACCCTGGAGTCCGGGACGAAGGTGGAGCTCGAGGTCAAGGAGGGCGACACCGTTATCTTCTCCAAGTACGCGGGAACCGAGGTCAAGATCGACGGCGAGGAGTACATCATCCTGGACGGCGAGCGCGACATTCTCGCGATCGTTCAGGGCTAAGGGGAGGTCTGTAAATAGATGACTGCGAAGCAGATTATCTTCGACGAGTCCGCCCGGCGTAAGCTGCAGACCGGTGTGGATGCGCTGGCCAATACCGTGAAGGTCACCCTCGGTCCCCGCGGCCGGAACGTCGTGCTCGACAAGAAGTTCGGCGCCCCTGCCGTCGCGAACGACGGTGTGACGATCGCTCGTGAGATCGAACTGGAGGATCCCTACGAGAACATGGGCGCCCAGCTTGTGAAGGAGGTCGCCACCAAGACCAACGACGTCGCGGGCGACGGCACCACCACCTCCACTGTGCTGGCCCAGGCCATCGTGAAGGAGGGCCTGAAGAACGTCACCGGCGGCGCCAACCCGATGATCCTGAAGCGGGGCATCGAGAAGGCCGTCGAGGTGGCGGTTGAGGAGCTGCGCAAGCAGGCCATCCCGGTCGAGACCAACAAGGCCATCGCCGAGGTCGCGGCCATCTCCGCCAATAACGATAAGGAGATCGGCGACCTGGTCGCCAAGGCCATGGACACCGTCGGCAAGGACGGCGTGATCACGGTCGAGGAGTCCAAGACCATCCAGACCGAGCTGGAGACCGTCGAGGGCATGCAGTTCGACCGGGGCTACGTCTCGGCCTACATGGTCACCGACACCGAGAAGATGGAGGCCGTTCTGAACGAGCCGTACATCCTCATCACTGATAAGAAGATCTCCGCGGTTCAGGACCTGCTGCCGGTGCTGGAGAAGGTCGTGCAGCGTGGCAAGCCCCTGCTGATCATCGCTGAGGACGTCGAGGGCGAGGCCCTGGCCACCCTGGTCGTCAACAAGCTGCGCGGCACCCTGCAGGTCGCGGCCGTCAAGGCTCCGGGCTTCGGCGATCGCCGCAAGGCCATGCTGGAGGACATCGCCATCCTGACCGGCGGCGAGGTCATCTCCGAGGAGCTGGGCCGCAAGCTGGAGAACGCCACCGTCGAGATGCTCGGCCAGGCCCGCCAGGTCCGCGTCGAGAAGGAGCAGACCACCATCATCGACGGCGCCGGCTCCGCCGAGGCGATCAAGAACCGGGTTGCCTCTATCAAGCGGCAGATCGAGGAGACCACCTCTGACTTCGACCGCGAGAAGCTGCAGGAGCGGCTCGCCAAGCTGGCCGGCGGCGTGGCCGTCATCAAGGTCGGCGCGGCGACCGAGGTCGAGCTGAAGGAGAAGAAGCTGCGCATCGAGGACGCCCTGAACGCCACCCGGGCGGCCGTTGAGGAGGGCATCGTCGCCGGTGGCGGCGTGGCTCTGCTCCAGACCCAGAAGGCCATCGACGAGCTCATCCAGACGCTCGAGGGCGACGAGAAGGTCGGCGCCCAGATCGTCCGGCGTGCGGTGGAGGAGCCGCTGCGCTGCATTGTCGAGAACGGCGGCCTCGAGGGTTCCGTCGTCGTCGAGAAGGTGCGCAACCTGCCCTCCGGCCACGGCTTCGACGCCCTGAACGAGGAGTACGTGGACATGATCGCCGCCGGCATCATCGACCCGGTCAAGGTGGCCCGTACTGCCCTCCAGAACGCCGCGTCCATCGCTGCGCTCATCCTGACCACCGAGGCCCTGGTCACCGAGAAGCCGGAGAAGAAGGAGAACAACGCTCCGAACCCGGCCATGGACATGATGTAGTTCCACCGAGCGGCAGATCGACCCCCTGGCATGAGGCCGGGGGGTCTTTTTTCGCTCGTAGTATGGTAAGATGACGCAAATAGCAGGAGGTGGAACATTTGGTCAGGGCTGTCGTCTTCGATCTGGACGAGACGCTGATCCTCGACGAACCCGTCACACGGGAGGCCCTGGCGGCTGCCGCAGCGCTGGCCGGGCCGCGCGCGGATGCCGACCGGCTGGCGGCCCGGGCCTGGGAAGAGGCCCGTCGCCTGTGGGCTGAGGGGCCGCACGCCGCCTACTGTGAGCGCATCGGCCACAGCGCGGGGGAGGGGCTCTGGGCCCGGTACGACCGGGGAGAGCACCCGGAGATCCTGGGGCTCAGGGCGTGGGCGCCGGGCTACCGCGTGGCCGTCTGGTGGAATGCGCTGGCGGAGCAGGGGGTGCGGGACGACGCCCTGGCCGAGGCGATGGCCGAGCGCTTCGCGGCGGCGCGCCGGCGGTATCCGCGCTACCCCGAGGTCGACCCGCTGCTGGCCGCCCTGCGGGAGCGGGGCTACCTGCTGGGCATCGTGACCAACGGCGTGCCCGACCTGCAGCGCACCAAGCTGGCCGGCTCCGGCCTGGAGGCCGAGTTCGACGCCGTGGTGATTTCGGGGGAGATCGACTGCGGCAAGCCCGATCCGGGGATCTTCCACCACATCTGCCGCGAACTGGGCGTGAAGCCGCAGGAGGCGGTCATGGTGGGCGACAACCCCGGGCGCGACGTGGCCGGCGGGCGGGCCGCCGGCCTGCGCACCGTATGGGTGCAGCGGGGCGGCCGGGCGCGCGATGAACGTTACCCGGCCGACCTCGAATGTACAGATCTGTCGGTTCTGCTGCCGTGGCTCTCGGAGTTACAGTAAAGGGCCTTCAGGACTCCGCCAGGCGCACGCCGATGATCGCCGCAACCCGCTCCGTGGTCTGCAGCACCTCGGCCAGGGGAGCCGGCGGGGCGTCGATCATGTCGGCCATCCAGGCGCCCCGCAGCCGCTCGCGCGCGCCCTCGCCGATGGCCCGGGCCTTCCAGACGGTCTCGTACTGCTCAGGCAGCCGGTAGAGGTAGAACTGGCGCAGGCGCCGCTCGGCCGCCTCGCCTGCAACGAGCAGCGGCTCCAGCTCTGCCGCGAGCCGCTCGCCGGGGGCCTTCAGGTCTCCAGCGGCCTCACGCAGGTCGGCGATGGCCTCGAGCCGCAGCCGGCGCACGTAGCCGAAGAACGGCAGCCCGTCGCGGAAGGGCAGGGCCCACGTCGCCCACCAGATTACGGGGAGCAGCACGATGAAGGGGATCGACCAGGGAACGCTGGACAGCCAGAGGGCGTTGAGCGGCGCTGCCGCCATGAGCAGCAGGTTCAGGACGCCCCAGCCCACCACCCAGGCAAACGCCTGCGTGTACCGCTGCCGCAGGGCCGCCACCGCGAGGTTGAGCGTCTTCAGCTGGCTCTCCGCGGCCTGCTCTGCCGAATCGGTCACTGCGCGCACCTCATCGGGCAGACGCAGGAGTCGGTTCTCCAACTCCGCCGTCTCCCGCTGGAGCTTCAGGGCGGACAGGGCGTCGGCCTCGGCGCCCAGGGTCAGGGCAGACTGCGGGCCGCTCAGCCTCCCCAGGGCCTCGGAAGCCAGGCCCCGGGCTTCCGCCGGGTCTTCCGCGATGACCATCTGGGCGCGGATCAGGGCATGCACCCCCAGGGCCCATCCCGTGAGGGCTGCGGCCTCGGCGCCCTCGCAGCTGTGCAGCCGGAACAGGGCCGACTCACACTCCTTCAGGGCATCCGCGTAGTGCCGCCGGCAGGTCAGGTAGTCCCGGGCTGTGGCCGCTCGCTGGCAGTGGGCGCGCACGGCCAGCAGGTGACCGAGCGCCAAGGTGATGTCCTCCCGGTGTGCGGGTTCCTCCTTCAGGCGGGCCGACAGGTCTTCGACATTGCCGATGTCGTCCGCAGGCGGCCTGCCGGTCCAGGGAGCGGCGAACAGGCCGTCGGCGGTGCGCTGCGCAAACGGTTCGTGCGGGGTTGCCGCAGGGCGCGGACGGACGATGTTCGTCATACGATCAGCCCCCCTTCCGTGGAGAAGCGGTTTCCTCCCTCACCTTCACCTTACCATTGGGTCGGGTGTCCGAAAATGCCAGTTCAGAACCATTCTTGGACAATTCTAATAGCACATTCGTCGTGATTTTCCGCACGCCTTACGTACCGGCTGCGGGGGCGGGTGACCGCCACGAGAGAGGAAATGATGAGCGAATGGCCGAACGTTTAATGCTAAACCATTCCCGGGCGGGAGGGATTCGGGTGGACGGTCACTACCAGGAGCAGCCTGAGACTCGTGTGGAGCGGTACCTGGTCGGTGCCCTGCTGCTGGCCGTCTTCCTGACCGCCGGCTGGCTGGTCGCGCGCATCCGGGCCACCCCCGGCGCAGCGCATCCGCTGGAGTTCACCGGCCTCTTCCTGCTGCTGGCCCTGGCGGCATACCTCGGGCTGCTCGCTTACGAACTGCTCACCGTACACTATGTGCTCGGCGAGCAGCAGCTCAGGGTGGCGCAGGGGCGCCGGATGGTGGTGTTCGACCTCCTGCAGCCCATCCGGCTGCACCGCTGGCTCCACCGCTGGGAAGGGAGCGGCTCGGCGGCCGCCGATCTGGGCGTCCCGGAGGTGGAGTGGTACCCGCCGCTTGCGCTGGTGCGCACCGGGTTCTGGGTCGTGATGGGTTGCGACCAGACCGGCCGGCCGCGTGCGGTTGCCCTGCGGCCGTCGCCGCGGCTGCTGGCCCTGCTGCGGGAGTGGGCGGCGCCCAGGTGGGGGAAGAAGATGGCGAGGCTGCTGATCGCTGAACTGCTGCTTCTGGTGCTGACTGCGCTCTTCGCGGCCGTGGGGTTTCCCTGGCTCTCAGGCCGGCCCCCCGCATGGCCGCTTCTCAGCATCGGCTTCCTGATGGCCCTGGCCTTCGTCGCGCTTTATGCCCTGGCCAACCTGGCCGCACGGCGCCTGCCGGAGCCGGCTCTGCTGATTGTAGGCCTGCTGGCCCTGGGTCTCATCCAGATCGGCCCGGGTGGTCCGGGCGCCTGGGTTAGCCTCGCGGCGGGGATCCTGCTCGCGCTGCTCGGCCGTGCGCTGGGACGGGGCGCGGGCGCAAGCCTGTACGCCTACGCCGTACCGCTGCTGGCGGTGCGCTGGCTGCTGGTCCCCCTGGCCGGCTCCGGCGAGGCCGTGCTCAGCCTGGCGATGCAGTGCGGCACGATATACTTCTTCGCCCGTGGGCTGGTCCGCCTGGCGTTCCCCACTGCGGCCGAGGGGGACCCCTCGGCCGCGCCGCTCGTCCGCCGGCCGGTGCCGGACCGGGTGGCGGGCCTGGTGGAGGCGGCCAGCCGGCGCCGGGCCCTGCCTTACGCGACCCGCGAAGACGGCAGCCGCGATGAGGAGGCGATCTCCATCCGCTGCAGCCCCGCGGAGGCTGCCCAGCTGGCCGACCGGCTGCGCGCTGCCCTGGAGGATCACCCCGCTGAGGTGATGCCGGGCGTGCGGGTCGGCGATGAGGTCGAGCTGGTCATCCGGATGAAGCGGGACGCGCCCGATCGCGCGTGACGGCCGGTTTCCAGCAAGATTGCTCCCGGGCTCTGTCCACCAGAGCCCGGGATTGGTTTAAGATGAAGGGGTCTGCCGCGCGCCGGCGGCGCATTCCGGGGATTGCATCTTTATACACATAGAGTTATGATTATGCAACAAGAACAGGGGCAGGGAGGCCGGAACGATGACGATACGTGTGGGAGTCGCCGGAGCCACGGGGTACGCCGGCGTCGAGCTGATCCGGCTGCTGACCTTGCACCCCGAGGTCGAGGTGGTGCTGGCCGGCACCGAGAGCTACCAGGGGCAGCGCCTGGCCGAGGTCTACCCCCACCTTGCCGGGCGTGCGGACCTGGTCGGGCAGGAGGCGACGCCTGAGGCCCTGGCGGCGTGCGACGTGGTCTTCACCTCGTTGCCCCACGGCCTCACCATGGGCCTGGCACAGGCGGTGCTGGCGGCCGGCCAGCGCCTGATCGACCTGGGGGCCGACTTCCGGCTGCGGGACGTGGCCATTTACGAGCAGTGGTACAGGAAGGCGCACACGGCCCCTGACCTCATGGCCGAGGCGGTCTACGGCCTGCCGGAACTCTACCGGGGGCAGATTCGGGGCGCACGGCTGGTGGGCAACCCCGGCTGCTACCCCACGGCGTGCGCGCTGGCGGCGGCGCCGCTGCTGAAGGCTGGTGTGGTGGAGTCCTCGGGCATCATCTTCGACGCCAAGTCCGGCGTCTCCGGCGCCGGGCGCGGGGTGAGCCTCGGCGTGCATTTCTCCGAGGTCAACGAGAACTTCAAGGCCTACAACATCGCCGGCACCCACCGGCATACGCCCGAGATCGAGCAGACCCTCACCGATCTGGCCGGCGAGCCGGTGGTGGTCAGCTTCACGCCGCATCTGGTGCCCATGACCCGGGGCATCATGGCCACCGGCTACTTCACGCTGAAGGCCGACCGCACCACCGAGCAGCTGGTGGACCTGTTCCGGGAGTTCTACGCCGGCGAGCCCTTCGTGCGGGTGCGCCCGGCGGGAGAGCTGCCGACCACCAAGCAGGTCTGGGGCTCCAACTACTGCGACATCGGCCTGCGGGTGGACCCGCGCACGGGTCGGGTGCTGGTCATCAGCGTCATCGACAACCTGGTGAAGGGTGCGGCCGGTCAGGCCGTCCAGAACATGAACCTGCTGTTCGGTCTTCCCGAGACCGCCGGTCTGCAGCCTACCGGGCCGGTCTATCCCTGAGCCGGAAGGCTCCCATCCATCTCCCCCGGGGAGGGGTTCTCATGCAGTTTCGGAAGGCCGTCATGGCCGACATTCCCGCGGCCCACGAGATCATCAACGGCTACGCGGCACAGGGGCTCATGCTCCGGCGGCCGCTGATGATGCTCTACGAATCTGTGCGCGACTTCACGGTGGCGGTGGACGACGACGGGCGCGTGCTGGGCGTGGCCGGCCTGCACATCATGTGGCGTGATCTGGCCGAGATCCGCTCCCTCGCCGTGCGGCCGGGCCTCACCGGGCAGGGGGTGGGCCGCGGCCTGGTGGAGCACCTGCTGGAAGAGGCGCGCCAGCTGGGGCTGAAGCGGATCTTCGCGCTCACCTACCAGCCGGGCTTCTTCGCGAAGTGCGGCTTCGAGGTCGTGCCGAAAGAGCGGCTCCCGCAGAAAGTCTGGAAGGAATGTGTGTACTGCGACAAGTTCCACAACTGCGATGAGATCGCGATGATGCGGCTGCTGGTGCCGCCGGAGGAGCTGGACGAGGAGACGTTCGAGATCCCGCTGGTGGCCCGGCCCAACTGGGTGAAGGGGTAGGTGAGGAGATGCGGAACGTGGCGGGCGGCGTGACGGCGCCGGCCGGCTTTGTGGCCGCCGGCGTGCGCGCGGACATCAAGGGGAACGGCGGCGACAAGAAGGACGTGGCCCTGCTCGCCTCGCGGGTGCCCTGCACGGCAGCCGGCGTCTACACCACCAATCTGGTGAAGGCGGCGCCGGTGGCGCTGACGCGGGAGCGCACGGAGACGGGCCGGCTGCAGGCCGTTGTGATCAACTCGGGCAACGCGAACGCCTGCACGGGTGAGCGGGGGTTGAAGGACGCGGCCGAGATGGCTCGGCTGGCCGCGGAGGCCCTGGACATCCGCCCCGAGCTGGTGGGCGTGGCCTCCACCGGCGTGATCGGCGTGCCGCTGCCGATGGACCGGGTGGCGGCGGGCATCGCCGCCGCGGCGGCTGCGCTCTCGGAGGCGGGCGGCGACGACGCGGCCCTCGCCATCATGACCACCGACACCTATCCGAAGCAGACCGCAGTGCGGCTGCGCCTGGGCGGGGCGGACGTCACCATCGGGGCGATGGCCAAGGGCTCCGGCATGATCCACCCCAACATGGCGACGATGCTCGGCTTCGTCACCACCGACGCCGACGTGGACGCCGCGGCCCTGCGCGCCGCTTTGAAGGAAGCCACGGAAGCCTCGTTCAACATGATCACGGTCGACGGCGACACCTCGACCAACGACATGGTCCTGGTGCTGGCCAACGGCCTCGCGGGCAACCCGCGGGTCACGCCGGGAACCGATCTCTACCGGGCGTTTGCCGAAGCGCTGACCGCCGTGCTCACCCACCTGGCGAAGGAAATTGCCCGGGACGGCGAGGGCGCGACCAAGCTGATCGAGGTGCGGGTGAGGGGGGCCCGCAGCACGGCCGACGCCCGGATGGCGGCCCGGGCGGTGTGCGGCTCCAGCCTGGTGAAGGCCGCGGTGTTCGGCGAGGACGCCAACTGGGGCCGGGTCTTGGCCGCCCTGGGCTATTCGGGGGCGCAGTTCGACCCCGGGAAGGTGGACCTGTGGCTGGGCGACGTGCAGATGATGCGCGCCGGCGAACCGCTGTCCTTCGACGAGGCGGCCGCGGCGCGGGTGCTGAGCGGGAAGGAAGTCGTCCTCACCGCCGATCTGCACGCCGGCGAGGCCGAAGCCACGGCCTGGGGCTGCGACCTGACGTACGACTACGTGAAGATCAACGGCAGTTACAGGACGTGACCGCGCAACAAGGATGCCCCATCCAAAGCAACAACCGAGCCCCGGAAGCCGACGCTGCTTCCGGGGCTTTCTGTGATGGAAGCCCACCGCCCGCCAGCCGCCTCCCCGGCGGTCGAACCGTCTTCCCAGACTTACATGATATCGTACTTCCGCAGCAGGTCGTCCAGCGCCTCCCGCAGCAGCACCGACTCCTTCTTCTTCAGTTTTTCCGCCAGCTTCTTCAGACGGGCCACCTGGGAGGTGGTGTAGTAGCAGGAGCGCAGGACCATCTCCTCCCGGCCGGGCAGCCCGACGCTGTTTTGCCCGGCCTCCTTGGCCTGAAACATGGCCTGAGGCCGCCGCGGCCCTCGCGGCGAAGTCGGCGCGAGCGGCGCGCTCGCTCCGCCCCTCCGCAAGCATCGCGATCAGCTGGTCGCCGACCTCCCGGCCCGCCCTGGCGTTGATCTCCCCAACTCCATCCAGATCCAGCGAGGCCGGCGAGCCGATCTCGTCCTGCTCCAGGGCGCTTCGGAGGGCCTCCCGAAACGGCTCGCGGGCGAGGATCCCGGACACCGCGTCGCTCACGGAAGTAGCGAGCGATGAGCCGCCGCGGAGGGTTGACCCTAAAGTTACTTGAAGGTTTATCATGGTGGCCAGGAGGTCGAGCGGCAGGTGCTGACGATCAAGCAGTTCAGCCGGATCACCGGCATTCCGGAGTCCACCCTGCGCTACTACGATGCGCAGGCCGTCCTGCGGCCCGAGCAGCGGGGCGAGAACGGCTACCGGCTGTACGGGGCCGACCAGGTGCTGCCCGCCAAGTTTCTCTACAGCCTCCGGCTGGCCGCGGTGCCGGTGGAGGAGGTGCGCGCCTTCCGGCAGGGGGATGCGCAGCAGCAGCAGGCGGCGCTCTCCCGCTGGTACGACGAGCTGGGCGAGCGCATCGCCTGGCTGGAACTGGCCCGCAGGTATATCGAGAGCCTGAGGCGCGGCGGCTCCGAGGTCGTGACCCTGCAGGTCATCCCGCGCGAGCAGGTCGCCTGGTTCCTCCATGACGGGCCGGTGGGCGGCTTTGCGCCGCATTACGACCGCCGCCAGCGCGAGCTGACCGCGGCCGGCTTCACGCTGCACAGCGCCTACTTCCAGTACGTGGCCGACGTGGCACCGGGGCGCGTAAGGGGCAAGGTCGGCTTCAGCGTCAGCGGCCTGGGCGCCCGCCTGCCTGAGGGCGGCGAGCTCGAAGAACGGCCCTCGCTCCTCGCGCTGTCGCTGGAGCACCGCGGCCCCATAACCGAGGTCGAGGGCAGCTACAGCAGGATCCACGCGTTCATGGCGGAGCACGGCTGGCAGGCCGCGGGGCCGGCCCTGGAGCGCTACCCGGTCGGTCCGCCCGACCTCTACGTCGAGATCCTGATCCCCATCCTGCGATTGGAAAGGTGATGTACGTGCAGCGGTTTACCAAAGAGGTCTCGTTTGAGCGTCTGCCCTCGCCGCAGCGCAGCCCCGGGGCCTGGCAACCCCACATCTCCCGCCACTGGTCGCTGCGGATCAACCGGTCCGAACCGCCCTTCCTGGGAACCGCCGAAGTGCGCGCGTTGCTGGGCCGCCACATGCCTGAGCTGCTCCCGGACTTCGATGCCCTGCTGCCCCTTTACGACGATCAGCCGGGCGCCGCCCAGGGGCTGGCGCTCTACAACCAGCGGCCCTTCTGGTCGGGCTGCTCGGTGCAGGTGGACCGCCGTTCCGAAGGCAGCACCCTGCTGCGGAACTACGACCTCGGGGTGGATGACTGCCCCTGCGCCTTCCGCTTCGAGGAACTGGCCGGGGGCGGCTGGATCCTCGGTTCCGCCGAGGGGGGCTGGGGCTATCTGGACGGGATGAACGACCGTGGGCTCGCCGTGGCCCTGACCTTCGGCGGCCGGTTCGTCACCGGTCCCGGCTTCACGGTTATCCTGGTCATCCGCTGGCTCCTGCAGGCGTGCGCCTCGGTGGACGAGGCGCTCCTGCGGCTGGCCGAAGCGGCGATTCCGCACCGCATGGCGCAGAATCTCGTCCTGCTCGACCGCTCCGGCGCGCATGCGGTGGTCTACCTCTCGCCCGATCGGGAGATGGTGGTGGAGCGGGGGCTCGTGGGCTGCACGAACCACCAGGGCCGGGTTGAGGTCCCCCAGCACGGGGCCTTCACCCGCACGGAGGAGCGGCTGGCCTACCTGCAGGCGCACGACGGCGCCCTCACCCTGGCCGACTTCCTGCGGCCGCCGCTGTATCAGCAGCGGTACCTGGAACACTTCGGCACGCTCTACTCGGCGGAGTACGACCCCGCGGCCGGTAGGCTGCGCCTGGCGTGGCCCGGGCGGGAGCTGGCGCTCACGCCGGAGTCGGAGCCGACCCGCTTTTCGGTGACCTACACCCAGGCGGCCCCGGCCGGGCCGGCGATGCCGGGCTGACCGGCCCGCGGGCTCACCAAGGGGCGGGCATTCCGGGCGATCGGCGCGCAGCAACACACAGGCCCCGGAAGCGGCATGCGCTTCCGGGGCCTTTCCACACGCGATCCCCACTATCCGCCCGCCCGCATGGCACGCAGGCGGAGGCCTTTCTCCACCGCCGCCACCGCGGCGGCGTCGCCGGTGAAGGTCACCACCACCCGGGGCCACACCGCCCCCAGGGCGTGGTGCTCGCCGGCCTCCAGCCGGGCCGTCCAGCCCGGGCCGGCCACCGTGCCGTCCGGCCTGGGCGTGCCGCCCAGGCTCACCAAGTACGCCCGCACCTGCTCAGGCGTACTGCCCCGCAGGTCCAGGACCATTGGCCTACCCCCCTGCAGACGGCGGGAAGATGGCGACGCTGTCCTGCTCGGTTACCGGCGTCTGCAGGTCCTGCAGGTCGCGGATCAGCCGGCCGTTCAGCATAATGTTCACGTGGGGGAGGAGCGCGTCCCCCTCCGGCGTTACCACGTGGGGCCTGAGGGCAGGGCGAAGCGCGAAGAGCCGCTCCAGCAGGTCGGCGATCGTGCGCCCCTCGCCCAGGTCCACCTCGACCCGGCTGCCTCCGCCGTACTGGCGCAGGTTACCGAACAGCTTCACGATCACTTAGATGATCTCCAGTTCCTTCAGCTTCTCCTCGGTCACCACGCCGTCCTTCCAGCCCCGCAGCTTGTAGTACTCCTCCAGCATGACGGGCAGCTGCGACAGCATGCCGGCCGAGTTGTGGGTGGCGGGCTCGGTGAAGAACCGCTTGGGCAGCGTGTCGTCCTCGCCGGTGAACCCGTTCAGGTTGTTGTAGTAGCGCTCCAGGTTATAGACCCGCTCGCCGATGCGCATGGCCTCCTCAGGCGTGATGTCGTCCATGCCCGTGAGCTCACGCACCTGGGCGGAGAACTCCTCGGCGCCCTGCGCGAAGCTGGCGAACTTGCAGACGTCCATGGAATCCATGAAGCCGAACAGATCCTGGAACGTCTTCAGCAGCTCGGCCTTGCCCTCGGTGACCGTGCGGTCGGTGGCGAACGGAATGCCGGCGATCTCCGAGGCGATGGTGTAGCCCCGCAGGTGGCAGGCGCCGCGGTTGGAGGTCGCGTAGCCCAGGCCGATGCCCTGCACGCCGCGCGGGTCGTAGGCCGGCATGGCCTGGCCCTTGACCGACAGCGCCATGTCGGGGTCGCCCAGGATTTCCGCAGCCTTTGCCGCGCCGTTGGCCAGGATGTCGCCGAAGCCCTCGCGGTAGGCGGTCTTGCGGATCAGCTCCGACATCTTCTCGGCGTCGCCCCAGTTGATGACCTCCGGCGTCAGCCCCTTCTCGGAGGCCTCCATGGCCATGCCGAGGGTCACGCCCATCTCGATGGTGTCGAGACCGTAGTCGTTGCACTGGTCGAGCATGTAGATCAGCGGCTCGCGGTCGCCCAGCCCGCACTGCGCGCCCAGGGCCCAGGCGGTCTCGTACTCCATCGACTCGGTCTTGGCCTTCCAGCGGCCCTCCTTGACCTCGACCTCCTTCTTGCAGTGAACCGGGCAGGCGTGGCAGACGGGGTCGGACACGTGGTTGAACTCGCGGAAGGCCTCACCGCTGATGGCCTCACCGTGCTCGAAGTGGCTCTCCTTCGCGTTGCGGGTGGGCAGGGAGCCGGCCTCGTTGAGGATGTTCATCAGCACGTTGGTGCCGTAGATCGAGAGGCCGCCCTTGTTGGGCGCCGTGAGCGCGCCCGCGTTGATCGCCTTCTGACCGGCGCGCACGGCCTCCTGGAAGGCCTCCTTCCGCTCGGGCGCCGGCTGCGGCTGACCGGAGCGGTCGCCGATGATGACGATGGCCTTCAGGTTCTTCGAGCCGCCCACGGCGCCGGTGCCGCCGCGGCCCGAGGCCCGGTCGTGCTCGTTCAGCCAGCCCGCGAAGCGCACCAGCCGCTCGCCCGCGGGGCCGATGGCCATGACGGAGGTGTTCTCCTTGCCGTACTTCTCCTGCAGGGCGCGCACAGTGGCCCGGACGCCCAGCCCCCACAGGTGGGTGGCATCCTCGATGGTGACGGTGCCGTCCTTCACCACCAGGTAGACCGGCTTCCAGGCGCGGCCCTTGATCAAGAGGCCGTCAAAGCCCGCCCAGCGCAGGCGCGCCGCGGTGAAGCCGCCCATGTGCGAGTCGGTGATGGTGCCGGTGAGCGGCGACTTGGTCACAATGGCCAGGCGGCCCGACATGGGAACGGCGGAGCCGGTGACGGGGCCGATCATGATCGCCATGAGGTTGTCGGGGGAGAGGGGGTCGACTTTGGGCCCGTTGTCAAACACGAACTTCACGCCGAGGCCGCGGCCGCCGATGTACTTGCGGAGCTGTTCCTTCTCCACGGGACCGTACTCGATGTTGCCGCTGGTCAGGTCGATGCGTGCGATGCGGTGTGCGTATCCACCTAAGGTCATAGGCAGTCCCTCCATCTCCGAGCATTTTTGCGATCCATCCATGGGGTAAATGCAAGTTCGGTGCCAACGAAGATGCGGAGTTTGCGGCGTGCCTGGGGGCAAGAAAGGTGTCCCGCGCGGGACACCTGTATGAGACACCTGTCTCACTCCACCTGCCGCTTGAGCCGGATGCCGTACAGCTCGAGCTTCCGGTACAGGGTCGACCGGCCCATCCCCAGGGTGCGGGCCGCGGCCGAGACGTTGCCGCCGCAGGCGTCCAGCGCGTCCCGGATGGCGGTCTCCTCGCCCGCCGGCCCGGGTTCGGCCTTGGACTTGGGCAGCGGCGGGAGGGGCAGGAGTTCGGCCGGGTCCTCGTCGAGGGTGACGGCCAGCTGCACCAGGTTGAGCAGCTCCCGCACGTTCCCCGGCCAGTCGTACCGGAACAGCTGCCTCCAGGAGCTGAGGGGCAGGCGCGGCACCGGACGGCCCAGGTGCCGGTAGCCGTGCACGATCAGCGGAATGATGTCGCGGGGCCGCTCCCTGAGAGGCGGCAGGTGGACCGGGATGACGCTCAGCCGGTAGAACAGGTCCTGCCGGAACTTGCCCTGACGCACCATCTCCCGGAGGTCGCGGTTGGTCGCGGCCACGATCCGCACGTCGACGGGAATCGGCTTGTGCCCGCCCACGCGCACCACCTCGCCCTCCTGCAGGGTGCGCAGCAGGGCCACCTGCGCCTCGTAGGGCAGTTCGCTGACCTCATCGAAGAACAGGGTGCCGCCGTCGGCCGACTGGATCAGCCCGGTGCGGCCCTTCGGGTTGCCGCCCGTGAACATGCCGGGCTCGTATCCGAACAGCTCGCTGGTCAGGAGATGGGGCAGCAGCGTGCCGGAGTTGATCGCGACGAAGGGGCCCTTCGCGCGGTTGCTGGCCGCGTGGATGGCGCGGGCCACCAGCTCCTTGCCGGTGCCCGTCTCGCCGGTGATCAGCACGGGGGCCGAGGTCCGGGCCCCCCGCCGGGCGATCTCCAGCACCCGCAGCCAGGCCGGGTCGCGTCCGACCATTTCGGCGAACGGGTCGGGACCGGGGCCCGTGTCCACCGGGGCTTCGGCGTCCTGGATCGACGAGCGCATCTCCCCACCTCCCCAAGAAGTCCGCCCCGTCCACTCCGATGCGTAACCCCGGAAGCGCAAACGCTCCCGGGGTGCAGGGAGAAGAGCCTGCGCCTCAGGCAGGCGCATCACGTGCAGGCGGAGCGCACGCTCTCACCTACATCCTTCGCCCTCCTTTCCCGTCTCCCTGTGCCTAATGCCCAAAAATGGTCCGAGTTGATCCGATCTATACTTTTTATCTATGTAAGACTACGGCGCGGGCAGGAAGGCATGACCAAAGGCAGAAATCATAGAGAATCGGCTGAGCGGGAGGGAGAGAGCGTGACCAAGCGTCAGAAAGCGTACGCCCTCATCGTGGAAAATGGCCGCCTGCTGCTGGTCCGGTACTACTACCCCGACGAGGACGCCTGGTACTGGAACTTCCCGGGGGGCACCCTGGAGCCGGGGGAGACCCTGGAGGAGGCCCTGCGGCGGGAGCTGATGGAGGAGTGCTCGGTAGAGGTTGAGGTGGGACCGATGGTCCTGAAGGAGGCCCCGCCCGGCCGGGACTACGTCCGCTACTTCTTCCGGTGCCGCATCAAGAACGGCCGCCCGCGGGTGGGGTCAGACCCGGCAACCAACGATTCCATCGGGGCCCTGGAGTGGGTGGACCTGACCGATCCGGGCCGCTGCGGCGGCTGGGGGCGCCGGAACCTGCCGCAGGTGGCGCGGGTGCTGGGCTTCGAGCCCCGCCGGCGGCGCCGGCTGCCGCCGCCCATTCCCCGCCGGGCGGCGCAGAAGTAGCGGCGGATCGCCTCGCAGAGGAGGGCAACTGGGGTGCCGGTTCAGGTTCTGCGCGCCCGCTGGTGGGAGAGGTGGGTGCTGGCGGCGCTGGCTGCAGTGCCGGTCCTGCAGCAGTACGTGCTGTGGGCAGCGAATGCGAGGGAAGTCGACTACATCAATATCCTGATATTCCTTGGTTTTCTTGGCCTGGTGGTGGAGCGGCGGAGCCGCCTCACGGTGCTGACGGGTCCGGTGCTCCGCCTGGGGCGCTGGCTGGGTGAGGACGTGATTCCGCTGGCCGCCGCCGAGGTGAAGCCGCTCACGACAGGCTGGCAGATCCGGTGGAATGACGGCCGCGCCGTCAGGCGGCTGTCCGTGGTCACCCCGCGTGCGTTCCAGGAGGCCGTGGAGCGGGCAGCGGAGCAGGCCGGGGCGGCTCTTCCCGGCGAAGTGCCGCGCACGCCCCGGGAGGCCGTGCAGGCCGTGCCATGCCTGCTCCGCACGGCGGCACGGACCCGTGCGGCGGGCTTTGTGCTCGTCATCGTGCTCCTGGTTCTCCTCAGCGTATGGCTGGATCACCCGGGGTTGCTGTTCGGGGTTCCGGTGCTCTACTGGTTTCACGATCGCATTTTCGCCGGCACGACCCTCGTGCTTTGCGACCGCACCCTCTGGTTCCTGAGCAACCAGGGTCCGATGTATCAGGTTCCGCTGGATCGCATCCGGTCGGTTGAGCCGATCGGGCGGAGGCAGGTCCTGCTCCACCTGGATGACCCCCGGTATCCCGCCCTGAAGCTGGTCCGGCGCCGCAGTTTCCGCTGCGGCACGTGCGACCGGCGCACGGGCGGCCGGTGCAGCGACCGCCGCACAGGCGACCGGCGTGCAGGCAGCCGGCGACACGACGGCCGACCTGGTCGTTCCGGAGGGGTACCTCCGTTGTGCCCTCTGCGGCCGGCCTGCGCGGGGAAGTCCGGGGCCGGGAGCCGTACACATCTGCGACCGGTGCCAGCACAGAGCGCGCTATGAGGCGCAGGAAGCGGGCCACGGCCTGCAGGGAAGGGAGCCGCTGCCCATGTGAGGGCGGGCGGCTCCCCTTGCATATGAATGCATGTTGAAGTATAATTATGCAATCACACCGCAGGAGGCGGGATCCGTGGATCAGCAGGCGCTCGACAAGGCGGCGGTGCTCGCGGAGGCGCTGCCGTACATCCGGCAGTTTTCGGGCAAGACGGTGGTCATCAAGTACGGCGGCGCGGCGATGGCGGCCGCCGACCTGAAGGCTGCCGTCATGCAGGATATCGCCCTGATGAAATACGTGGGCATGCACCCCATCGTGGTGCACGGCGGCGGGCCCGAGGTCTCGCAGATGGCCCGGAAGATGGGCATCGAGTCCCAGTTCGTGGACGGGCTGCGGGTGACCGACGCGGCCACCATGGAGATCGCGCAGATGGTGCTGGTGGGCAAGACCAACCGGGAGATCGTCACCCACCTGTGCGCCCAGGGCGTGAAGGCGGTGGGCCTCTCGGGGCAGGATGCCGGTCTGATCCGGGCCGTGCGCCACCTGCACCGCTCGGCCCAGACCGGCGAGATGGTGGACCTGGGCTTCGTGGGCGACGTCGCGGCGGTGGACACCGAGGTGCTCTCCGCCCTCACCGCCGCGGGCTTCGTGCCGGTCATCGCTCCCATCGGCGTGGGGCCCGGGGGGCAGCCGTACAATATCAACGCGGACACGGTGGCCGGCGCCATCGCCGCCGCCATGAAGGCGGAGAAGCTGGTGCTGTTGACCGACGTGGAGGGGGTCCGGGCCGACAAGGACGACCCCTCCAGCCTGCTGAGCCGGGTGACGGCGCAGGAGGTGCAGGCCTGGATGGCCAGGGGCAAACTGGAGGGCGGGATGATCCCCAAGCTCCAGTGCTGCCTCACCGCGCTGGAGGGCGGCGTCAACCGCGTGCACATCATCGACGGACGGGTGCCTCACAGCCTGCTCCTGGAAATCTTCACCGACGAGGGCGTTGGCACCATGGTGATCAAGTAGCGGAGGGGATGGCGATGGCGGGCAAGACCGGAACCGAGAGCGCGGCCCTGATGGCCCGGGCAGACCGGCACACGATGCAGACCTACGGGCGGTATCCGATCGTCCTGGTGCGGGGGGAGGGGGTGCGCTGCTGGGATGCCGACGGAAAGGAGTACCTGGACTTCCTCGGGGGCATCGCCGTCAACGTGCTGGGCCACGCCCACCCCGAGTTGGTGTCGGCGATCGCCGCCCAGGCGGCCACCCTGATCCACTGCTCCAATCTTTACTACAGCGCCCCGATGGCCGAGTTGGCCGAGCTGCTGACGCAGAACGGCGGGCTCGACCGGGTGTTCTTCTGCAACTCGGGGGCCGAGGCCAACGAGGGCGCCATCAAGCTGGCCCGGAAGTACCAGTGGCGCAAGGGGCTGAAGGAGAAGAACCGCATCGTCTCCCTCACGCACTCCTTCCACGGCCGCACCCTGGCCACGGTGACGGCCACGGCGAAGCCGGCGATTCAGGAGGGCTTCGGCCCGCTGCCGGAGGGATTCGACTACGCGGAGGCAGGCGACGTCGCGGCCCTGAAGGCCGCAGTGACCGAGCGGACCGCCGCCGTGATCCTGGAGCCGGTGCAG
Organism: Symbiobacterium turbinis; assembly: GCF_055383075.1. Lineage (NCBI taxonomy): Bacteria > Bacillati > Bacillota > Clostridia > Eubacteriales > Symbiobacteriaceae > Symbiobacterium > Symbiobacterium turbinis. Next base: position 2,434,454 of record NZ_AP042433.1, on the reverse strand, counting down.
GGAGAGGGCGGTGTGCATCCTCTGTCCCGGGAGTATCTGGAGGCTGCCCGGGCCCTCTGCGACGAGTACGGCGCCCTGCTGATCTTCGACGAGATCCAGTGCGGCATGGGCCGGGTGGGACACCTGTTCGCCTACCAGGCCTTCGGGGTGAAGCCCGACATCATCACCCTGGCGAAGGGGCTGGGCGGCGGCGTGCCCATCGGGGCCGTGTGCGCCACGGAGGAGGCCGCCCGGGGCTTCGCGCCGGGCGACCACGGCACCACCTTCGGCGGAAACCCCCTGGCGTGCGCCGCGGCGCTGGCCACGGTGAAGACGCTGTTGGCGGAGGAGCTTCCGGCCCGCGCCGGAACGATGGGCGAGTACCTGCTGGCGGGGCTCAGGCGGCTGCAGGCGAAGCACCCGGGCCTGGTGAAGGAGGTTCGGGGAATGGGGCTGATGCTGGGGATGGAGCTGACCCGGCCGGCCAGGCCGGTGCTGGAGAAGTGCCACGAACTGGGGCTGCTGGTCAACGTGACGGCCGATACCGTGGTGCGGCTCCTGCCGCCGTACATCATCACCGAGGCGGACTGCGACCGGGCGCTGGAGATCCTGGATCAGGCGCTGAGGGCGGTGGCGAAGGACGCATAGGTGCGGTGCGGTTGGGCAGAATAGTTGAGGCCCGGTGATGCACACCGGGCCGGCGGCTGCCGCTATCTGGCTGCGACACAGGGTAGGATCACGCACCTACCCCTTACAAGTAGAGGGATAGGAGTTTCAGTATGAGCACAATGAGTTGGAGCCAGAGGCACAACTCTTCAAGTGTGCGCATGCCTTCCTTCCGTTTTGATCAACAAGGCGGCCGCCAAGACGTAACACAAGGGGACCTGCGGGTTTGCTCGCAGGTCCCCTTGCGATTCTGTCTGCGGCTTGTGCATAGACGACTGCGGATACGGCAACGCCAACGGGTACGCTGCGCCTACGCCTACGCTACGTCTACGCTACGTCTAGGCTACGTCTACGCCTCTGCCTCGCTCTTCGCCTCGGCCTCCGCCTCCGCCTCTGGCTCGGCAGCCGCCGCGACGGGCGCCGGCTCCGGCTCAGTCTCGACCTTCGTTACCTCTGCCGTGATCTCCCTGACCTTGGCGTCGAGGCCCGGAATCTGCTTCATCATGTCCTGAATCGAGAGCCCGGTCAGCCCCTCCAGCACCGTGGGGGCGGTGGCCACCAGCTTGGCGACGTCGCTCATGAACTTATTGACGCCCACCTCGGCCCCCTGGCCCTGGGAGAGGATGGTGACCTTGTCGATGCGGGAGAGCGGCTCGGCGGCGGCCCGCATCAGCTCGGGCAGCACCGGCATGAGCTTGTCGAGGATGGCCGCCTGGCCGTACTCCTTGTACGCCTCGGCCTTGATGCGCATGGCCTCGGCCTCGGCCCGGCCCTTGGCCAGGATGACCTCGGCCTCCGCGAGACCCTTCTGCCGGACGACATCGGCCTCGGCCTCACCGGACATCCGGATAGCCTTGGCCTGACCCTCGGCCTCGATCTCCACCTTGCGGGCCTGGGCTGCGGCCAGGGCCTCCTGCTTCTGCCGCTCGATCTCGGCGGCCTTCAGCACGGTCGCGATCAGTTCCTTCTCGCGCCGCAGGATCTCGGCCTCCTGGACCTTCACCTGCTCCTGGCGCTCGACCTGCTGCACGCGGACCTGCTCCGCGATGACCTTCTGCTGCATGACGTTGGCCTCGATATCGTAGGCCTTGTCAGCCTGGGCCTGCGCCCGCTTGACCTCGGCGTCGAACGCCGCCCGCTTCAGCTCGAGGTCGCGCTGCGCCTCGGCCTGCTTGGCCAGCGAGGCGGACTGGGCCAGCACCGTCTCCTGCTCGGCCTGCGCCTTGGCGATGGCCGCCTCGCGCATGGCCTCGGCCCGCTTGATCTCGGTGTCGCGCAGGGCCTCGGCTGCGGCGATCTCCGCCGCCCGCTTGATGCGCTCGGTGTCCGGCCGGCCCATGTTGTTGATGTAATCATTCTTATCCTTGATTTCCTTGACCGTGAAAGAGATGACCTCCAGGCCCATCTTCGCCATATCGTCGGCGACGTTGGCCCGCATGCGGTCGGCCACCATCTCGGGCTCCTTCACGATCTGCTCCACGGTGAGCTGGCCGATGATGCCCCGCAGGTGGCCCTCCATGACCAGCTTCAGGATCTCGTGCTGCTCCTTGATGGACTTCGAGAGGAACTGCTCGGCTGCGGTCAGGATCGACTCGGTGTCAGACTTTACCTTGATCTGGGTGACCGCCTCCACGGTGACGGACACGCCCTGTACGGTGTAGAAGTCCTGCTGCGGAACGACGTCAAACGACATCAGTTCGAGTGAGAGCTCCTGCGCCGACTGGATCAGCGGCCATACGACCAGGCCGCCGCCCTTGGTGACGCGCGGGCCGCCGAAGCCGTAGACGATCAGCGCGCGGTTGGGCGGAACCTTCCGGTACATGGAGGCCAGCAGGCCCAGCAGGAGCAGGATGCCCAGTATCGTGAGCGCGGCATAAATCAAAGGACCCATCCGAGTTTCAAACCCCCTTCTCGTTTTCTTCACTCATGAATTCACGCCACGGCTGGACGTACGCGATGCCCCGCTCGTAGCGAAGGATGACGACCTCCTCGCCCTTCGGGATCGGGCGCCCGTCCAGCGAGCGGGCCGCCGACACCATGCGGGAGCCGTGCTGCCGGTAGACCACCTCGCCGGTGCCCCCTTCCCGGATGGGCACGGTCAGCCGGCCGACGAGGCCGGTATAGCTGGTGGGCGGGAGCGGCCGTTCCCCGCGGATCAGGAAGCGCTGGAACCGGTAGATCAGCCAGCCGGTGGCGAAGGCGCCGCCGGCCGCTCCGGCCAGGGCCACGGCCGCGATCGGGGGGCCGTAGGCCGAGGTCAGGTAGCCGATGCCGCCGAAGCCCATCAGCGCGGCGACCAGGGTCTGGAAGTTGACGGGCGAGACGGCCGCCGCCTTTCCCGCCTCTATGGCGCCAGAGGCGTCGCCGGCCGGGACCAGATCCGTGCCCAGGTCGCCGCCCAGGTCACCGCTCAGGTCTGCGCTGAGGTCCCCCCCGTGCGACAGATCGCCCCCGTGGGAGAGGTCGCCGGCGTCGCCGCCCAGATCCACAAAGCCGAGGATGACGGAGATCAGCGTCAGTCCGAAACCAACCCAAAAGGTATAAAGGAATAGCGATGTCATGGGGGCACACCTCCTTGCGGGGACGGGTGCTGGTTTCGACTATATGACCCGCCACGGGCATCGTTTGGTTCTGAATCCGGAAGCTTTCGTGGAACTACTTCCCCAAACGCTGCGCGATTTCCTCAAGCTGCAGGATGTGGTGGATTGCATGGCCCCCCTGCTGCCTGAGCAGGTCGCGCACGCTGGCCGTATAGCCGCTGGGCCAGGTGACCGTGTGCTCCAGGCCGTCCGGCAGGTGCGAAAGGGCCTCCAGCACCCAGGCGCGCGAGGCGGCGAACAGGGCGATCGCGGGCTCCACCGCCCGCCGGTGGCAGGCCAGCCCCCGCATCCAGTCGTCGTTGTCCCAGACGGTGGTGTGTATGCGCTTGCCCGGCAACGCAAGCGCGATGCGCACGACGTGGAAGGTCTCCACGTTCGAGTCAGCTATGTGGTGCACGATCTGCCGGGCCGTCCACTTACCCGGGGCGCGCTCCACATCAAGCCCGTCCTCACCCAGGCGCGCGACCACGTCTGCCAGGCGGGCCGGCGCGGACTGGTAGAGTTCGAGGATCTGTGCGTCGGTGACGGGCTGCTCCTCCCAGAAGGCCAGCACGTAGCCGTCGGGATCGGTGAGCAGCAACTGCCTCCATCCGGGGTAGGTGACGGTGGGGCCATCGGGGGTGAGGCCGGAAGCGCGCAGGCGCGCGGCCAGTTCGGGCAGGTTCGCGCGGTGCAGGTAGACCCACGCGCCGGGACCTGCTTGCGGCGCGGTGAGCGATGGCGGGGGAGACGTTCCGGCCTGCTGCAGCACCAGCGTTTCCCCCTCCGGAGCGGTGACCAGGGCCGTCTTCGGTCCGGCGGCGGCGGTGCGGAACCCGGGAAGCCGGTTGTAGTAGGCGGTGGCCCGTGCAAGATCCTGCACGCGCAGGAGCGCCTGGGGCGGTCGGCTGTTCATCTCGGTCATCGGAAAATCACCTCGTTGTTCGCTTCTCCTGCCGGAGGACAAGTCCTGCCATGATCAGGGCCGGGATGGCGCAAACTAGATTTCGGCGGTTTTGGCCAAAAGGCTATTGCAGTAACATCTGATCTGATATACTGTTATCTGGAATGATTCTTACTGCCGGAGGTGAACGCCATGACCCCGACCGGGCATCAAGCTGCTGAACAGCGCCACGAAGATCCGTTCACGGCGGGCCTGCGCGCCGCGGGGCTGAAGGTCACGGCACAGCGCGCCGCCATCTGCACCGCCCTGGCCGGCATGGCGGGGAAGAAGCACCCTACCGTGCAGGAGATCTTTGAGGCCGCGCGAGAGCATCACCCCGGCGTCAGTCTGGCCACTGTGTACAACACCCTCACCGTCCTGAAGGAGCGCGGGCTCCTCTACGAGCTGGGCCCCGACTCGGCCGGCGCCGTCCACTACGAGCTGGACGTTGATACACACGTCAACGTGGTCTGCATCCGCTGCAAGCAGGTGATCGACCTGCACCACATCTCCACCGGCCTGGAGGAAGTGGTGGAGGCCGAGACCGGCTTCCAGCTGGTCGGCGCGCAGATGCTCTACTACGGCGTCTGCCCCGCCTGCGCCCGCAACGGCGGCGCAGATTGATCGTCCCGTCTGGTCAACTTGCAGTTTGCGCACACAGGCGCCTCGTGTGGCCGCACAGCGGCAACATGAGGCGCCTGTTGGTGTGTCTGCAGGAGGGCTTGCGGTGGGTTGCTTTGGCCTGGGTAGCCGATGCGGATACCCGCCGTCGTGGGTGCCGCAGGGCAGGGACAGACGTGGGGGTTGTGCCCGAATGAGACGTCGACGCTGGTAAGCATGTGCACTTTCCTGATGTCCAGGCGCCACAAGGGCTACAGGGGTCGCGGCCCGGGTAACGCTGGTGGAACAAGCGCTCGCGGAAAGTGAACATTCGTTCCCGCGGAAGTCGGACCGGGGCCCCGGGGCGGACCGGTACGACGGCAAGCAGGAGGGTGACCTGGTCAGCTGGCCGTGCGGAATGACGCATCGGTGGGTCTTGCAGGTCCAGGGCAGCTGTGAGGGCAGCGGCCGGGGAAGCCATCGAGGCGACGCCCAATGGGGGCGGCCATGTTGGTAAAAATGTGCACTTTCGTGAAGTCCTTGTGCCAAGCGGGATCTGGAGGATACGATTCCTGGAACGCTTGCCGCGCAAGCACTTGGGGAAAGTGCACATTGGTTCCAATAGAAGAAGTGCCGGGGCTTTGGTGGCGTTGGGCGGGCACCTTGCCGGCGAGTTTTGGCCAGTTGGGGGTCCCTGGAGGGCTCGCCCCGGGCGTTGGAAAAAATGTGCACTTTCGTGAAGTCCAGGCGCGGCAAGAGGTACAGGGACCGCGGCCCCGGAAACGCTTGTGGCACAAGCAGTTGGGAAAAGTGCACATTCGTTCCCGCAGCTTAGCCGGGGAGGCGAGGTTGAGCGGGAGGACGCTTGCCCGGGACACTTGTGGCCGGGGCAAGCGTTCCTTGCCCGGCGTCGACTCAACTCACGAAGAAATCCGCTCGCACCCCCTTGCCAACCCCAGCCACCTAAGTTAGAATGGTTCTAGATTAGAACCGTTCTAAACTAGGAGGTGGCTCGGTGTTACAGGTGCGCATGGGCCTGATGGACGAAGAGCTGCGGCCGCTGGTCAGGGCGACCGTGCTGAGCGGTTTGTTCCTGGCGCTCGGCTGGATGTGGGAGCGGCTGGCACCGGGCCTGCACAATTGGGCGGCTGCGGCGTATGCGGCTGCGTATGTCTTCGGCGGCTATCTGCGGGTCAGGGACGGGTTGGCCGCGCTGCGGCGGGGCAGCCTGAACATCGACATGCTGATGGCTCTCGGCGCCATGGGCGCAGCGGCCCTGGGTCGCTGGGGCGAGGGTGCCGTGCTGATCTTCCTCTTCGCCCTCTCCAACGCGCTGGAGGAGTTCGCCTCGGGCCGCACCCGGCGGGCGATTGAGGCGTTGGTCACGCTGCGGCCTGACGAGGCGCTGGTGCGCTCAGCCGACGGCGAGGAGCGCGTTGTGCCCCTCGGGCAGGTGCAGGTGGGCGACCTGGTGGTGGTCCGGCCGGCGGAGCGGCTGGGCGTGGACGGCGTCGTGGTGGAAGGCCGGTCGGCTGTCGATCAGGCGGCCATCACCGGGGAATCGGTGCCCGTGGCCAAAGCGCCCGGTTCGCAGGTCTACGCCGGCAGCCTGAACACTACCGGCAGCCTGCTGGTGCGGGTGACGAGGCCCGCGACCGACTCCACCCTGGCCCGGGTGATCCGGCTGGTGGAGGAGGCGCAGGAGCAGAAGGCCCGCTCCCAGCGGGTCGTCGACTGGATCGACCGCTACTATACGCTGATCGTGGTGGCGGTGGCCGTGCTCACCTGGACGCTGCCGCCGCTCCTGGCCGGGTGGTCCTGGTCAGACAGCTTCTATCTGGCCATGCAGCTCCTGGTGGTCATGTCCCCCTGCGCCCTGGTGATCGCCACGCCTGCGGCGCTGCTCTCGGGCATCGCCGCCGGCGCCCGGCAGGGCATCCTGTTCAAGGGTGGCATCCACCTGGAGCAGGCGGGGACCATCCGCGTGGTCGCCTTCGATAAGACAGGCACCCTGACCGAGGGCCGGCCGGAGCTCGCGTCCGTCATCCCCGCGGAGGGTGTCTCAGAGGAGGAGCTGCTGCGGCTGGCGGCTTCGGCTGAGCTCCGCTCCGGCCACCCGCTGGGCCAGGCCATCGTCGCCGCCGCCCGGAGGCGGGTGGGAGGGCTGCCGCAGCCCGTTGAGGTGGAGGAGCAGCCCGGATTGGGCGTTTCGGCGCTGGTGGAGGGAAGGCGGGTGCTGGTGGGCAGCCGGCGCCTGCTGGAAGAGGAGCTGGACGGCTGGATGAACCGGCAGGCCGAGCGGGTGGAAGATCAGGGTGAGACTGCCGTGCTGGTGATGGCCGACGGGCGGCCCCTGGGCGTGCTGGGCGTCGCGGACCGGATCCGGCCCCAGGCCCGCGCGGTGGTCGAGGCCCTGCGGGCGCAGGGCATCCGGCGGATCGTGATGCTGACCGGCGACAACGAGCGGGTGGCGGCCGCCGTGGCGGCAGAGGCCGGGGTGGACGAGTTCCGGGCGAACCTGCTGCCCGCAGACAAGCTGAAGGCAATCGAAGAGCTGGAGCGGGCCTACGGCCCCGTGGCGATGGTGGGAGACGGCATCAACGACGCGCCCGCCCTGGCCCGGGCGAGCCTGGGCGTGGCCATGGGCGGCGCAGGCAACGACGCGGCGCTGGAGAGCGCGGACGTGGTGCTCATGTCCGACGACCTCGCCCGTCTGACCGATGCCTTCCGGCTGGGCCGCCTGGCCCGGAAAGTGGTGGCCCAGAACCTGGCATTCGCCGTCAGCGTCATCGCCATGCTGGCGACGCTCAGCCTGATGGGCAGCCTGACCCTGCCGCTGGCGGTGGTGGGGCACGAGGGGTCCACGATTCTGGTCGCCGTCAACGGCCTGCGGCTTCTTCTGGCCGGACGGCGTCGGCCCCTGCCGGCGCCGGTGCGCGGGCTGCAGCAGGCGGCCCGGGGGTACCAGTACTGAGGCGACGGGTGCACAACCGATGCGGGGGCTGCAGAACCGACGCGGAGCGGGAGGCGCTGCTGGGGGCGGCGCCTCCCGAAATCTTTTCAACCCCTATTGCATACTTATTCACCTACGGGTATAATCATGCACCAAGAGAGTTTCGGGGGAGGCGCCGATGCAATGGCGAAGAAGAAGTGCGTGCTGGCCTACTCAGGCGGGCTGGATACCTCGGTTGCGATCCACTGGATCAAGGAGAACTACGACGCGGACGTCATCGCGCTGGCGGTGGACGTGGGGGCCAATGACAAGGACCTCGACTTCATCCGGCAGAAGGCGCTCTCCATCGGCGCCGTGAAGAGCTACGTCTACGACGCCAGGAAGGAGTTCGCCTACGACTTTATCCTGCCGACCCTGCAGGCCAACGCCTGCTACGAGTCCAAGTACTTCCTCTCGGCCGCGCTCTCCCGGCCGCTGATCTCCAAGCTGCTGGTGCAGGTGGCCGAGCAGGAGGGGGCCGACTTCGTCGCACACGGGTGCACGGGCAAGGGCAACGATCAGGTGCGGTTCGAGGTCTCGGTCGCCGCCCTCAACCCGAACCTGGAGGTGCTGGCCCCGGTGCGGGAGTGGGGCTGGAGCCGGGAGGAGGAGATCGACTACGCCCTGAAGCACGACATCCCGGTGCCGGTGGGCAAGGAGAACCCCTTCTCCATCGACGTGAACCTGTGGGGCCGCTCCTGTGAGGCGGGGGTCCTGGAGGATCCCTGGGTGGAGGCCCCCGAAGAGGCCTTCGAGTGGACCGTGAACCCGAAGGATGCCCCAGACGAGCCCGAGTACGTGGAGATCGGCTTCGAGCAGGGCGTGCCCGTCTCGCTCAACGGCGAGCAGCTCGATCTGGTGGCGCTGATCGAGCGGCTGCACACCATCGCCGGGGCCCACGGCGTGGGCCGCATCGACCACGTGGAGAACCGGCTGGTCGGCATCAAGTCCCGGGAGGTCTACGAGATGCCGGCCGCGGTGGTGCTCACCCTCGCACACAAGGAGCTGGAGACCATCACCCTGCCCCGGGAACTGCACCATTTCAAGCTGGGCCTGGAGCAGAAGTACGCCGAACTGGTCTACAACGGCCTGTGGTTCCACCCCCTGAAGGAGGCCCTGGATGCCTTCATTAAGAAGTCGCAGGAGACCGTGACCGGAAAGGTGCGGGTGAAGCTCTTCAAGGGATCGGCCTTCTGCGTGGGCCGCACCTCGCCGTACACCTTGTACTCCTACGACCTCGCCACCTACGACAAGGCGGATAAGTTCGACCACAAGGCGGCCAAGGGCTTCATCGATATCTTCGGCTTGCCCACCAAGGTCTACGCCGCCGTACAGAAGAAGGCATAAACCGCTGGATAATCGCCTGCCACGCCGCCCCGGGGGAGGGGCGGCGTGGCGCGTTCAGGGCAGGAAAGCCGCTTCGGGAGGCGAACATGGAAGTGTGAAGTTCTGGAAACCGTAAGGTTCCGACAGGGGGTGACGCCGTTGGCCCGGGTCTACTACCGGCTCTTGCTGACCGTGCTCTGCGCGCTGGCGGCCTATGTCACCCCGGTCTACACGCTTCAGTATCCCTACCACCTGCCCTACTTCACGGGTGGGCTGGTGGCGGCGCTCCTGGCCTGGGCCTTTCTCCAGATGGCCATCCTGCTGGAGCCCGAGGTGAAGCCGGGGATCCAGTTCATCGTCGGCGCCGGGTTCGCCGTCGTCTCGTGGGCGCACATTTCGATGGTGGCCCTGCTCACCATCATTCCGCAGGTGCTCCGGGCCCGGCGGCTGCTCGACACTTTCGATCCCATCTGGATCCTGGGCGGGCTCTCGCCGCTCAGCGTGCCTGCAGCGGCCGTCGCCCTCCGCATTGCCGGCCGGCCCTTCCTGCCCGCCCTGGCCTCCGCCCTCTTCCGCTTCTCGGTGCCGCTGGGCTTCCTCAGCCTGATTCCCCGCTGGCTCCACCTGCCCAAGCAGTTCCGCTGGCTCTTCCTCTTCACCGGCGTGATGTTCCTGGTGCTGGATGGGCTGGGCTTCAAGTTCCGCCCAGGCCGCCGCGATAGATCCGGGTAGCCTTTCGGTGTCAGGCGACTCAGACGATCAGACCATAACAATTCAGATCATGCGAATGGGGCATACTGGGCAGTTGACCGACAATTTCAGACCGGATAACCTGAATGTAGATAACTGAATTGCGAATTCATGGGCCAAAGGCGCGGAATTGGCACGGCGCCGCCCCCGAGGCGCACACCCGCGCCCCAGATTTGTGGAAAGCCGGGAGAAACCGGAACGATCCGCTCGCCGGTTCGTTCCTTTTTTCACATGGCACACCAACACCGTTCTGGGAGGGGAAACCATGGCTGAGCGCTGGGATCTCGTCATCATAGGCGGTGGCCCTGCTGGGCTCACGGCTGCGGTTTACGGAGCGCGCTACCGGCTGTCGACCCTCGTCATTGCGCAGGGAGGGCCGGGAGGCCAGGCGGCAACCACTGAGGAGATTGAGAACTACCCTGGCGCCGGCCGCACCACCGGATCGAAGCTGATGAGCGAGTTCCGCGACCACGCCGAATCCCTCGGGGCGAGACTCGTCTGCGGCGAGGTCTGCGCCGTGGATCTGGAAGGGCCCATCAAGACGATCCGCACGAAGAAGGGCGAGGTGTACGAGGCGCGCGCGGTCATCCTCTGCCCCGGCGCCGAGCCTCGCAGGCTCGGGGTGAAGGGCGAGGGCCGGCTTCACGGCAGGGGCGTTTCATATTGCGCCACCTCCGATGTCGACATCTGTACCGGCCGGGACGCCGTGGTGGTGGGCAACAGCGACACCGCCGTGGAGGAGGCCATCTACCTGGCCCGCTTCGCCCGGAAGGTGACCCTCATCTGCATCCACCCCGAAGGCATCATGGACGCCAACAAGGCCAGCCAGGAGCGGCTCTTCGCCACCCCCAACATCGAGGTCGTCTGGCAGACCGTGGTGGAGGAGATTCAGGGCGACGGGCGGGTGGAGCGGGTCATGCTCCGCCACCTGGGCACCGGGGAGCGGTCAGAACTGCCCGCCGACGGCATCTTCATCTTTGTGGGCACCACCCCCCGGACCGATTTCCTCCGGGGCGCCGGCATTGACCTGGACGGCAGGGGCTACATCATCGCTGACCCTGACACGATGGAGACCAGCCTCCCCGGCGTCTTCGCCGCAGGCGACGCCCGCCGCAAGTGGCTGAGGCAGATCGTGACGGCCGCCGCCGACGGCGCCATCGCCGCTTCGGCCGCCGCCAAGTTCCTGGCCGAGGAGGAGCAGGTCCACCGGGAGATCCTGTCGCCGGAGGAGCCCGTGCTGGTGGTGTTCTGGAGCCCGCTCAACCAGCTGTCGCTGCACGTGCTCCAGGAGGCCGAGAAGATCGTCGCCCGCCTGGGCGGCCAGGTGCGGCTGGCCCGCATCGACTGCTACAAGTCGTCCCGCACGGCCACCCGGCTGGGCATCTTCGACGTGCCGGCCGTGCAGATCTTCCACAGGGGCATCCCACTGGCCACCTTGACCGAGGACTTCAACCACCTGGAAGACTGGGTTACGGGGCACATGCCGGTCAAAGCCTAAAGGAGGTTCTCCCGCCGCCGCCGAACAGAAGAAGGGCTACCGGGTTCGGAACTTGGTTGCTTAAGGAGGCGGCGGGATGGCTCCCTGGCTGATCTGGCTGCTCGTGGTCCTGGGCGGCGTGGCCGGCGCGCTGCAGGCGCCGATCAACGCGACGCTGGCCCAGCATATCCGGCCCATTCCGGCGTCGCTGGTCTCGTTCATCGTCGGCGGGCTTGCCTTGCTGGTGCTGACGGTGGTCACACTGCGGGGGCAGGGACTTTCCGGCCTCGGCGCGGGCCTGGCCGGCGCGCCCCCCTGGAGCCTGCTGGGCGGCCTGTGCGGTGCGGTGGTGGTCACCGCGGTGATCGTGGGCACCGGCTCCCACGGCGCCAATGCCACGCTCAGCCTGCTGACCGGCGTACAGCTTATTGCGGCCCTGTTGATCGACGCCGCGGGACTGGGAACGGCCGGGCAGATTCCGATTCGCTGGCCGCAGGTGGTCGGCGTGCTCCTGATCATCGGCGGGATGAAGCTGGTGCTCACGCGCTGAGCGCGATGCACCAGCGCCACGCAGTTGCCGTAAAGGCCCCACCGTGTTGCGGTAAGCCCCACCGTGTTGCGGTAAGCCCCACCGTGTTGCGGTAAGGCCCCACCGTGTTGCGGTAAGGCCCCACCGTGTTGCGGTAAGGCCCCACCGTGTTGCAGCAAGGCCCCACCCTGTTACAGCAGGGTGGGGCCTGTGACGCTTCTCCTGGTCCGGCGCTTACGCGTCGCCGTGCAGCCGCAGGGCGCCGTGCTTGACGGAACCCACGTACTGGTTGAGGCGGAAGCCGTGCCGGATGGCCGCGCTGACGAAGCGCTTGGCGGTGCGGACGGCATCGGCCACCTGGGCGCCCTTGGCCAGCTCGGCCGTGATTGCGGCCGCGGTGGTGCAGCCTGCGCCGTGGGTGTAGCCGTGGGTGATCTTCTCGGACTCCAGCAGCGTGAACTCCCGTCCGTCGTAGAACAGGTCCACTGCTTTCTCAACGCCCTCCAGCTTGCCGCCGCCCTTGATCAGCACGTTCTTCGCCCCGGCCTCGGCGATGCGCGCCGCCGCCTCCCGCATGTCGTCGAGGGTGCGGATGGGCGGCCGCTGCGCCAGCTGCGCCGCCTCGAAGAGGTTCGGGGTGACGACCAGGGCCCGCGGGACCAGGAGCTCCCGGATGGCAGCCGCGTGGTCGGGCATCAGCACCTCGTCGGTCCCCTTGCAGACCATGACCGGATCGATGACCACCCGCTCGGCGCCGTACTGGTCAAGCTTGCGCGCGACCAGCTCCACCACGGCGGCCGAGGCCAGCATGCCGGTCTTCAGGGCGTCCACGCCGACGCCTTCGAAGACGGTGGTGAGCTGCCGCTCGAGAAGCTCCAGATCCAGCGGAAAGACCTGGTGGCTCCAGCCGTTGGGATCCATGGCCACAATAACGTTCAGGGCCGACATGCCGTACACGCCCAGCTCCTGGAAGGTCTTCAGGTCCGCCTGAATCCCCGCGCCGCCGCTGGTGTCAGACCCGGCGATGGTGAGTGCCTTGTACAATCCCGCTCCCTCCCACCTTCTGTGTTCTGCTGGCTATGGTGCCCCGACCCAGCCAATTCGTCAACATCCACTGAATGCGGGAATTGGATGGGGCCAATTGGGCAGCAGATGGCCGGTGGCGTCGATTGGAGGCCCGGGTGTTCGGGCGGGGAATCGTCCGGCAGCCTCACGGGCAGACTGAACGGACTGGCGCGCGGCGAAAAGCCCGAACGTTTTACGTCTCGAACCAAAAAAAGTTCGGGTTCATGGTTGACACCGGCCTGCCCGATCCGTAGAGTGAAAGTAGAGGCCGGCCTCACGGCCGGCGACGGAGGAAAGTGTGCCTAGGGTTCCGCGGCGCCTCAGCAGGCGCCGGCCTGCGACCGAGCGGCACAGGCCGGACGGGGTCCGGCTACACCGGTGGGCGAAAAACCCGGGCGGGCAGGTTTCACTCCAGGCGGGAGTGCACCTGCCCGCCCATCGTTCCGGATCCGAGGCAGGCATCATCGATTCCATCATTTGTTCTGGGGAGGCGTTTGGCTGTGGCTGCGCGTGAGGCGGTTCGTCCGAACGAAGCGTCGCAGGGGGTGCTCGACCGTGTGTTCAAGCTCACGGAGAACGGCACCAACGTCAAGACGGAGATCCTGGCCGGCCTGACCACCTTTGTGACCATGTCGTACATCATCGCGGTCAACCCCGACATCCTGTCCACAGGTACGGGCATGGATGAATCGGCCATCTTCATGGCCACCATCCTGGCGGCTGCGCTCTCGACCCTGGTGATGGGCCTGGTGGCCAACTGGCCGGTGGCGCTGGCGCCGGGTATGGGCCTCAACGCGTTCTTCGCCTTCACACTCTGTGGAGCCCTGGGCCTTACGTGGCAGCAGGCCCTGGGGGCGGTCCTCATCTCGGGCTTCCTGGCGCTCATCGTTACCCTGACCGGCCTGCGTGAGCTGATGATCAGGGCCATCCCGATGTCGCTCCGGCACGCGGTTTCAGCAGGCATCGGCTTCTTCATCATGCTGATCGGCCTGATGAATGCCGGCGTGGTGGTGGCCAGCGAGGCAACCACGATTGCGCTGGGCGACTTCAGCAATCCCGCCACGCTGCTCGCGCTTATCGGCCTGGTGATCACCGGCGTGCTGGTCGCGCGCAAGGTCACCGGCGGCATCCTGCTGGGCATCCTCATCACGACGATCATCGGCATCCCCATGGGCGTGACGCAGCTGCCCGCCTCCGTGGTCTCCGCCCCGCCGTCGCTGGCGCCCACCTTGTTCAAGTTCACCTTTGACGGCCTGTTCAGCGTCGGCATGATCACGGTGATCTTCGCGATGTTCTTCACCGACCTCTTCGACACCATCGGCACCTTCGTCGGCGTCGCCTCCAAGGCGGAACTGATGGATGAGCAGGGCAACATGAAGGGCGGCAGCAAGGCCCTGATCATGGACTCCCTCGGCACCATCATCGGCTCGCTGCTGGGCACCTCGAACACCACCACCTACGTCGAGTCCGCCGCGGGCGTGTCGGTGGGCGGCCGCACGGGCCTCACCGCCGTCACGGTAGCCGTCCTGTTCCTGCTGTCCTCCTTCTTCTCCGGCCTGTTCCTGGCCATCCCCAGCGCCGCGACGGCCCCGGCCCTCATCATCGTGGGCGTCATGATGGCCTCCTCCATCACGGAGATCGACCTGAACGACTTCGGCATCGCCCTCCCGGCCATCATCACGGCCCTGATGATGCCCTTCGCCTACTCCATCGCCGAAGGCCTGGCTATGGGCTTCGTCGCCTACGCCGTGATCGCCCTGTTCACCGGCAGGGCCAGGAAGGTCCACTGGATGATGTGGGTGCTCTCCGTCTTCTTCGTCGTCCACTTCATCGCACAAACCTTACAGGGATAACCCTGCACAACCTCGCAGACGACTCAGCGGGGCTCGGGTCAGACCCCGGGCCCCCTTTTTGCCTGCTCTTGCGCCCTGACCGCGGGAAAGCTACGCTGGGGGCGGGAAGACCTGTCGCAAAAGGGAGATGATGCCCATGATTGAACGCTATACCCGGCCGCGCATGGCGCAGCTCTGGTCTGCAAACAACCGGTTTCAGAAGTGGCTGGAGGTGGAACTGCTCGCCTGCGAGGCCTGGGCGAAGCTGGGGGTCATCCCGGCGGAGGCCGCAGCGGAGCTGCGGGCCCGCGCGTTCACCGTGGACGATGCCTTCGTCCGCCGCGTCGCCGAGATCGAGGAGACGACCCGGCACGACGTGATCGCCTTCACCACCGCCTGCGCCGAGCGCATCGACCACCCGTCGGCCCGGTACATCCACTACGGACTCACCTCCACCGACGTGGTGGACACCGCGCTGTCGGCGGTGCTCAACGAGGCGGTGCAGGAGGTGCAGAAGGGGCTCGACGGCCTCATCGCCGCGCTGGGCCGCCAGGCGGTGCGGTACAAGGACACGCCCATCATGGGGCGCACCCACGGGGTGCACGCCGAGCCCACCTCGTTCGGGCTGAAGCTGGCCGTCTTCTACGCCCAGTTCAAACGGGACGCCGCCCGGCTGGAGCAGGCGCGCCGGTCCATCGCCGTCGGCAAGCTCTCCGGCGCCGTGGGAAATTACGGCAACATCGACCCCTTCGTGGAGCAGTACGTCTGTGAGAAACTGGGGCTCGAGGTGGCCGACATCTCCACGCAGGTGCTGCAGCGCGATCGGCACGCGCACCTGCTCACGACGCTCGCCATCCTCGGGTCCTCGCTGGACGCCCTGGCCACCGAGCTCAGGCTCCTGCAGAAGACCGAGACCCGCGAGGTGGAGGAGCCCTTTGCCAGGGGTCAGAAGGGCTCCAGCGCCATGCCCCACAAGCGGAACCCCGTGACCCTGGAGCAGATCTCTGGCCTCAGCCGGATCCTGCGGGCCAACGCCATCGCGGCGCTGGAGAACGTGCCGCTCTGGCACGAGCGGGACATCTCGCACTCCTCGGTGGAGCGGGTGATCCTGCCCGACTCGACCACGCTGGCCGACTACCTGCTGGCCAAGATGACCTGGGTGATCGAGAACCTGCACGTCTACCCTGAGAACATGCGCCGCTCCATGCAGGCCTCCTACGGGCTCACCTCCTCGGGGTCGGTGCTCCTGGCCCTGGTGGAGAAGGGGCTCTCGCGGGAGCAGGCCTACGCCATCGTGCAGGAGAAGGCCATGCAGGCCTGGGCCGAGGGCACGCACCTGCGCCGGCTGCTGGAGCAGGACGCGACGGTGCAGGCCCTGCTCACGCCTGCGGAACTGGACGCCGCCTTCGACCTTCGGCACCACCTCCGCCACGTCGACACCATCATGAAGCGACTGGGGCTGATCGAATGATGAGCGCGGGCAGCATCATCCTGGGGGCCCTGGGTGGCCTGGTCATCACCGTACTGGTCATGTACCTCTGGCCCCGGAGCCGAAACCGGCACCTGGGCGCCATGGTCGCGGCCCTCCTGGGCTTCGCCGTGGCCCTGGTGGTCATGACCCAGATCGAGATCTAGCGGGGGCGCGGGCGCGATGACGGATCCGGTTCTGAAAGGAGAGCGGCTCTGGGCGGGCGAGGGGGTGGCGGTCTACGCCACTGACCGGGCCGACCGGCTGATTCTGGAGTTTGCCGACGAGACCGCGGGCGAGGCGGCCTTCCGCATTCAGGAGTTGCTCCGGCGGCACGCCCTGGCCACCAGCTTCGAGGAGCGCCTCACGGGTCGTTGCTTCCTCATTCAAAAGGTGACGCCCCTCACGGTGGAGGTGGCGGCCGAGGCGGCGCCCGGCGAGGTAAACCTGACCTTCCTGGAGGGCGGGCGGGAGATCAGCCGGGCGGAGGCCGAGGCCAGCCTGACGCCACAGCGGATGGACCGGGTGGAGGACGCCGCTTTGCATGCGGCCCGGTCCCTCAGGGCGCACCTCAGCCTGCGCGGCGTGCAGCGCCTGGCGCTCCGGATGCGCTTCGGCCTGACGGACGAGGGCGCCTGCCTGATGCAGGTGATCAACCCGCTGGAGTGCCGCCTGGGATCCGATGACATGAACGAGGTAGCAGCGCTCCTGGGAGGCGATTGAGTATGGATGTCTTGCTGACGGTGCCGGATCTGGGACTCCGGCGGCTGCACAGGGGCAAGGTGCGGGAGATGTTCGAGATCGACGACGACCGGCTCCTGATGGTGGCCACGGACCGGCTTTCCGCCTTCGACGTCGTGTTTCCCCAGGGCATCCCCGGCAAGGGGCGGGTGCTCACCCAGATGAGCGCGCTCTGGTTTGCCGCGACCCGGCACCTCGTGCCCAACCACCTGATCACCACCGATCTCAGCGGCCTGGACCTGCCGGAGGAGGCCCGGCCGCTCCTTGCTGGGCGGTCGATGGTGGTGCGCCGGGCGCGGCGCATCGACGTGGAGTGCGTGGTGCGGGGGTACCTCGCCGGATCGGGCTGGAAGGAGTACCAGGCAGGCGGCACGGTCTGCGGTGTGCCGCTGCCGCAGGGGCTGAAGCTTTCCAGCCGGCTGCCGGAGCCGATCTTTACGCCGGCTCTGAAGAACGACCTCGGCCACGACGAGAACGTGCCGGAGGCGGAGGTGCGCAGGCGGTTCGGCGACGAGGTGACCGACTTCATCAAGGAGCGGTCGCTGGCGCTGTACGGCTTTGCGGCCGAGCAGGCGGAGAAGGCGGGCATCATCCTGGCCGACACCAAGTTCGAGTTCGGCTTCGACGGCGACCGGATCGTGCTGATCGACGAGGTGTTCACCCCCGATTCCAGCCGCTACTGGCCGGCGGACCGGCACCGGGAAGGCGAGCCGGTGGACAGCCTGGATAAGCAGCCGGTGCGGGACTACGTGGAGCGGATCGGGTGGAACAAGCAGCCGCCGGCGCCTGAGCTGCCTGAGGAGCTGATTCAGGAGACCGCCCGCCGCTATGCGGACGTGCTGGAGCGGCTGAGGCAGGTGCTGCATGCCGGGTGAGGGCCTTCCCCGCATGCTGCGCGTGCGTGGAAGGCGTTTCGCCGGTTACCGCCGGATGGAAAAGCTAACCCCAAGATGCGCCTCAAGCGGTCGACTACGTGACGGGGAGGACCAGCCATGTCTGATGCACGCGAGCCCTGGAGCGAGGTGGGGCTGACGGAGGCGGAGTACCGCCGGGTGGTGGAGATTCTGGGCCGGGCGCCCAACCATGTGGAGCTGCACATGTTCGGGGTCATGTGGTCCGAACACTGCTCCTACAAGCACTCGAAGGCGGCCCTGAAGCGACTCCCCACGAAAGGGGAGCGGGTGCTCCAGGGGCCGGGTGAGAACGCGGGCGTCGTCCGGATCGACGAGGACCTGGCCGTTGCCTTCAAGATCGAATCGCACAACCATCCTTCCTTCGTGGATCCCTTCAACGGCGCGGCCACGGGAGTGGGCGGCATCCTGCGGGACGTCTTCACGATGGGCGCACGGCCGGTGGCCAGCCTGAACTCGCTGCGCTTCGGCCCGCTGGACGACCCGAAGCAGCGCGAGCTCCTGAAGGGCGCGGTGGAGGGCATCGCCCACTACGGCAACACCATGGGCGTGCCCGCCATCGGCGGAGAGGTCTACTTCGACGAGTCGTACCGGGGCAACTGCCTCGTGAACGCGATGGTGCTCGGCGTTGTGCGGCCTGACCGGATCCACAAGGGCGTCGCCGCCGGCCCGGGCAACGCGCTCATGCTGGTGGGGGGCCTCACCGGGCGCGACGGCATTCACGCCGCGTCGCTCCTGGCCTCGGCCGAGTTTACCGATGAGGAGGCGGAGCCGCCGTCCACCGTGCCCGTGGGCGACCCGGAGCTGGAGAGGCGGCTGATGGAGGCCTGCCTGGAGCTGTTTGAGACCGACGCGGTGGTCGGCATTCAGGACATGGGCGCGGCCGGCCTCATCTCCTCGTCCTCGGAGATGGCCGCCCGGGGCGGCGTGGGCGTCGAGATCGACGTCCGGAAGGTGCCGGCGAAGGAGGAGGGCATGGAGGCCTGGGAGTTCCTGCTCTCCGAGTCGCAGGAGCGCATGCTGGTCTGTGTGAAGCAGGGCCGGGAGGACGAGGTGGCGGCGATCTGCCGGAAGTGGGACGTGCTCGCGGCGGTGATCGGCCGGGTGACCGACGACGGCATGGTGCGGGTGCTGGACGGCGGCCAGGTGGTGGCCGAGGTGCCGGCCCGGGCTCTGGCGGACGCGCCGGTCTACCACCCCGCGAAGGCGGAGCCGGCCTACCTGGCGGAGCTGCGGGCCTTTGACTGGTCGCGGCTCCCCGAGCCCGAGGACTGGAACGCGACCCTGCTGCAGTTGCTCCGCTCGCCCAACATCGGCTCGAAGGCGTGGATCTTCCGGCAGTTCGACCACGCAGCGGGTGACCGCACGGCCCTGGGTCCCGGCGGCGACGCGGGGGTCATCCGGCTGGGCCCAGACGGCCGGAAGGGCATCGCAGCCAGCGTCGACTGCAACGGCCGCTACGTCTACCTGAACCCCCGGCGGGGCACCGCCATCGCCGTGGCCGAGGCGGCGCGCAACTGTGTCGTGATCGGCGCGCAGCCGGTGGCCATCACCAACAACTGCAACTTCGGCAACCCGGAAAAGCCGGAGATCTTCTGGACCTTCGACGAGGCGATCAGCGGCATGGTCGAGGCCTGCGAGGCCCTGGGCACACCGGTGACCGGCGGGAACGTCTCCTTCTACAACGAGACCAGCGGCGAGGCCATCCACCCCACGCCCACCATCGGCATGGTCGCCGTCCACGAGAACCTGGAGCGGCTGACCACCCCCGGCTTCAAGCAGGCCGGCGACGTGATCTTGCTCCTGGGGGAGACCCGGGACGAGCTGGGCGGGTCGGAGTACGCCCGCCTGGTGCACGGGGTGCTGGCCGGCGACGCCCCGGCCCTGGACCTGGCCTTTGAGAGGAAGCTGCAGCAGGTGGTGCTGCGGGCGATTCACGAGGGGCTGGTGACTGCGGCCCATGACGTGGCCGAGGGCGGCGTGGCCGTCGCCCTGGCCGAGATGGCCATCGCGGCGGAGCCCGAGGCCCGGGGCTGCCAGGTGAGCCTGTTCCTGGGGCGTGGCCGTGTAGATGGGCAGGTCTTCGGCGAGTCGCAGTCGCGCATCGTGCTCACCGCCCGGCGGGAGGACGTGGCCCGGCTGCAGGCGCTGCTCATGGTGGAAGACGTGCCGTTCAAGCTGCTGGGGGACGTGACCGGCGACGGGCGCTTCCGGCTGGCGGCGCTGGCCCCCGGTGCGGGGTCTGACGACGTCTTCCGGCGGCAGGAGCTGATCGACCTCTCCGTGGACGAGCTGCAGAAGGCGTTTGAGGAGGCGATTCCCCGGTGGATGGGCGCATGACTCGTTCCGGCGACCCGACCCTGCGGCTCGCCGTGCACCCCTACCGGGAAGGGTGGGCCACCCATCCGGCCAAGGGGCCGGTGGACGAGTGCGGCGTCTTCGGCATCTACGGCCACCCCGAGGCCGCCCGGGTGGTCTACCACGCCCTGATCGCGCTGCAGCACCGGGGGCAGGAGTCTGCGGGCATCGTGACCGCGGACGGCGCCAACCTGTACACGCACCGGGGCCTGGGCCTGGTGAGCGACGTCTTCGAGAAGCCCGAGTCAATGGCCCGGCTGGTGGGCGAGATCGGCATCGGCCACGTGCGGTACGCCACTTACGGCGCCTCCCGGCTGGGGAACGCCCAGCCGGTGGTGGTGAACACCCGGCGCGGCGGGCTGGCCCTGGCCCACAACGGCAACCTGGTGGACGCCCCGGTCATCCGGCACCGGCTGGAGGAGGGGGGGGCGATCTTCACCACCGCCATCGACACAGAGGTGCTGGCCCACCTGATCGTGCGCTCCCGGGCCGCCAGCATCGAGGAGGCCATCGTCGACGCCATCAACCAGGTGCACGGCGGCTACGCCCTGCTCATCCTGACCGAGGACCGGCTCGTCGGCATCCGCGACCCTCACGGCATCCGGCCGCTGCAGCTGGGCCGGCTGAATGGGAGCTGGGTGCTGGCCTCCGAGACCTGCGCCTTCGACACCATCGGCGCGGAGTTCGTCCGTGAGGTCGCCCCCGGCGAGATGATCACCATCAGCGAGCACGGCAAGCTGCGGTCGCAGTCTGTGGTGAAGGAGCCGGCGCGCCCCCGCCCGTGCATCTTCGAGTTCATCTACTTCGCCCGGCCCGACTCGAACCTGGCCGGGGTGAACGTGCACAGCGTGCGCAAGGCGATGGGACGTGAGCTCGCGCGGGAGGCGCCGGCCGACGCGGACATCGTCATCGGCGTGCCGGACTCCTCCATCTCGGCGGCCACCGGCTACGCCGAGGAGTCGGGCATCCCCTACGAGATGGGGCTGATCAAGAACCGGTACATCGCCCGCACCTTCATCATGCCGACGCAGACCGGGCGCGAGTCGGCCCTGAAGCTGAAGCTGAACCCCCTGCGCAAGGTGATGGAGGGCAAGCGGGTGGTGCTGGTGGACGATTCGATCGTGCGGGGCACCACGTCCCGCCACCTGGTGAAGCTGCTCCGGGAGGCCGGGGCGCGCGAGGTGCACATGCGCATCGCCTCGCCGCCCTACCGGTACAGCTGCCCCTACGGCATCGACACCGCCCAGTCCGGCGAGCTGATCGCCCGGGGGCGGGAGGTGGATGAGGTCCGCGACGCCATCGGCGCCGACTCCCTGGCCTACCTCTCGCTCGAAGGTATGGTGAAGGCCACCGGCCTGCCGGTGGACGGGCCCGGCGGCTTCTGCGTGGCCTGCTTCACCGGCGACTACCCGGTTCCCATTCCGGAGGATCTCGACAAGTACATGCTGGAGGGGGGAAAGGGGCGATGACGGAGAAGGGGCTGACGTACGCCGACGCGGGGGTCAACCGGGAGCGGCATTACCAGCTGGTGGAGCGGATCGCCGCCCACACGGCCCGCACCCTGCAGCGCCCCGGGGTGCTGGGGAACATCGGGGCGTTCGGCGGCCTGTTTCAGCTTGACCTGGCCAGGTACCCCGACCCGGTGCTGGTGAGCGGCACCGACGGGGTGGGCACGAAGCTCCGGCTGGCGTTTCTGAGCGGCCGGCACGAGACGGTGGGCATCGACCTGGTGGCCATGTCGGTGAACGACATCCTCTGCCAGGGGGCGGAGCCGCTCTTCTTCCTGGACTACATCGGCACCGGGCAGAAGGACCTGGCGGTGCTGGAGCAGGTGGTGAAGGGCATCGCGGACGGCTGCCTGCAGGCGGGCTGCGCGCTCATCGGCGGCGAGACCGCCGAGCTGCCGGGCATGTACGCCCCGGGCGAGTACGACCTGGCGGGTTTCGCCGTGGGCGTTGTCAACCGCGACCGGATCCTCACCGGAGAGAAGGTGGCGCCTGGGGACGTGCTGGTGGGCCTGGCCTCCAGTGGGCTGCACTCCAACGGGTACTCGCTGGCCCGCCGGGTGCTGCTGAGGGTGGACGGCGGCGCCTTCGAGCTGGAGGACCGGCCGCCGGAGCTGAACGGGCAGACGGTCGTTGAGGCCATGCTCGCCCCGACCCGCATCTACGTGCGCACGGTGCTCAACCTGCTGGAGCGGTTTGAGGTGCACGGCATCGCCAACATCACCGGCGGGGGGCTGCACGAGAATCTGCCCCGCATGCTCCCCGACGGCACCGCCGCGGTGCTGCTGTGGGACGCCTGGAAGGTGCCGCCGATCTTCGACCTGATCCAGCGGCTCGGGCCGGTGGAGCCGGCGGAGATGGAGGCCACCTTCAACCTGGGCCTCGGGATGGTGCTGGCGGTGCCGGCGGACGAGGCCGAGGCGGTGGCGGCCGCCGCGCGGGAGCTGGGCGATGAGGCCTGGGTCGTGGGCGAGGTGGTCGCGGCGGAGGCCGGCAAGCCGAGGGTGGTGGTGCGGCGATGATTCGCATCGGCGTGCTGATATCGGGCGCCGGCACCAACCTGCAGGCGATCCTGGACGCCTGCAGGGAAGGGCGCATTCCCGGCCAGGTGGCGGTGGTGATCTCCGACCGGGCCGACGCCTTCGGGCTGGAGCGGGCCCGCCGGGCCGGGGTGGAGGCGGTGCACATCGATCCGGCCGCCTACCCCACCCGCACGGCCTTCGACGAGGCCCTCGTGGAGCGGCTGCAGGCGCACGCGGTCGACCTGGTCTGCCTGGCCGGCTACATGCGGCTGGTGCGCAGGCCGATGCTCACGGCCTTCCCGAACCGCATCCTCAACATCCACCCCTCGCTGCTGCCAGCCTTCCCGGGGCTCGACGCCCAGCGGCAGGCCCTGGAGTACGGGGTGAAGGTGGCGGGCTGCACGGTCCACTTCGTCACCGCGGGGGTGGACGAGGGGCCGATCGTGCTGCAGGCCGCCGTTCCGGTGCTGGAGGGGGACACGGTGGAGGACCTGCGGGCCCGCATTCAGGCCGAGGAGCACCGCATCTACCCGGAGGCGGTGCGTCTGTTCGCGGAGGGGCGCCTGGCCGTTGAGGGGCGGCGGGTGCGGATTCTGGATCCGGTGCGGGGGGAGTCTTAGGTGGCGCGTCAGTTCGTCCTGGGCCTGGGGCTGGTGGAGGAGGAGGACCGGCTGGTGGTGGTGCGCAACCGCTGGCCCATCGGCGAGGTCTGGTCGCTGCCCGGCGGCCAGCTGGAGGTGGGCGAGTCGCTCACCGACTGCGTGGTGCGGGAGGTGCAGGAGGAGACCGGGCTGCTGGTGGCCCCCGTGGAGCTGGCCTACGTGCTCGACACGCACAACCTGGTGCACGACCAGCACTTCCTGGTCCACGTTTTCTCCTGCCGCCTCGTGGCCGGTCCGCTCCGGGTGCCGGAGGAGGACGAGTATGTGGTGGACGCCCGCTGGGTGAAGCGGGACGAGGTGGCCCGGTACATCACCTGGCCCACCTACCGGGACCCGCTGCTGGCCTACCTGGCCGGCCACGAGCGGCGCTACTGGCTGGATCGCGACGGGTACCGCCCGGAGCAGGGGAAGGGGCCGGACCCGAGATTGAAGGAGGAGTAGAGATGGCAGTGAAGCGTGCCTTGATCAGCGTCTACGACAAGCAGGGGATCGTGGAGTTCGCGCAGGGGCTGGCGGCCCTGGGGGTGGAGATCATCTCCACAGGCGGTACATACAGGACGCTGGAGGCCGCGGGGGTGCCCGTCCGTGAGGTGGCCGAGGTGGCCGGTTTCCCCGAGATCCTGGACGGGCGGGTGAAGACCCTGCAGCCGCAGATCCACGCGGGCATCCTGGCGATCCGGTCCAACCCGGCCCACATGGCCCAGCTGGCCGAGCACGGGGTGGCGCCCATCGACCTGGTGGTCGTCAACCTCTACCCCTTCCAGGAGACGGTGGCCAACCCCGGCGTGAGCCTGGAGGACGCCATCGAGAAGATCGACATCGGCGGCCCCACGATGGTGCGGGCGGCGGCGAAGAACTACCAGGACGTGGGCGTCATCGTCAACCCCGGGCGGTACGCCTCCGTGCTGGCCGAGCTGCGGGAGACGGGCGACCTGTCGCTTCAGACCCGGTTCAGTCTGATGCTGGAGGCGTTCCAGCACACGGCGGCGTACGACAACGCCATCGCCGGCTGGCTCGCCACTCGGGGCAAGGAGATCGTCGCGGCCCGGGTCGCGGGCGAGGAGCCGCCGGCCGCCAGGGCATCAGAGTTCCCCGCTGCGCTTACCCTCTCCTTCACCAAGGTGCAGGAGCTGCGCTACGGCGAGAACCCGCACCAGGTGGCCGCGTTCTACAGCGACGGCTCCGCCTCGGGCACGGTCATCGCCCGGGCGAAGCAGCTCCACGGCAAGGGGCTCTCGTTCAACAACATCAACGACGCCCACGCGGCCTTGGAGCTGGTGAAGGAGTTCGAGGAGCCGGCCGCGGTGGCGATCAAGCACGCCAACCCCTGCGGCGTGGCCGTGGCCCCGACCATCGCCGAGGCCTACCGCAAGGCCTACGAGGCCGACACCGTCTCGATCTTCGGCGGCATCGTCGCCCTGAACCGGCCCTGCGACCGGGAGACGGCCGAGGCGCTCAGCAAGATCTTCCTGGAGATCGTGATCGCCCCGGAGTTTGAGCCCGACGCCCTGAAGGTGCTCACGAAGAAGAAGAACCTGCGCCTCCTGGAGGTGGGCCCCATCGACCGGAACCCGCCGGCCGGGTTTGATATGAAGCGGGTCGGTGGCGGGCTGCTCCTGCAGGGCTGGGATGCGATCGCGGAGGACCCGGCCGCGTGGAAGCCGGTGACGAAGGCCGAGCCCACGCCTGAGCAGCTGCGGGACCTGGCCTTCGCCATGAAGGTGTGCAAGCACGTGAAGTCCAACGCCATCGTGGTGGCGAAGAACGGGCAGACCCTGGGCGTGGGGGCGGGCCAGATGAACCGCATCGACGCCGCCCGGTTCGCCATCAAGCAGGCCGGGGACGAGGCCCGCGGGGCCGTGCTGGCCTCCGACGCCTTCTTCCCCTTCCCCGACGTGGTCGAGGCGGCCGGAGAGGCGGGCATCGCCGCCATCGTGCAGCCCGGCGGGTCTGTTCGGGACGACGAGTCGATTGCGAAGGCGGACGAGCTGGGGATCGCGATGGTGTTCACGGGGGTGCGGCATTTCCGGCACTAGGCCCTTCGTGGAACCTGGCGATCAGGCCGGGTGGCAACTATGGGAAAAATGCCGGATATGCCAGGAACAACCGTCCAGGCAGGGATCCGGGAGGAGGCTGTGAAATGAAGGTCCTAATCGTCGGCGGGGGAGGGCGGGAGCACGCCCTCGCCTGGAAGGCGATTCAGAGCCGGCACATCGACGAGCTCCATGCGGCGCCGGGCAACCCGGGCATCGGCCGGTTCGCGTGGTGCCATCCCGACGTGGAGGCCACCGATGTCGACGGACAGGTGGATCTGGCCCGCCGGCTGGGGATCGATCTGGTGATCGTGGGTCCCGAGGCCCCGCTGGCGGCGGGGCTGGTGGATGCGCTGGCCGACGCGGGCATCCGCGCCTTCGGCCCCACGGCGGCGGCGGCCCGCATCGAGGCCTCCAAGGCGTTCGCGAAGGAGGTCATGACCGCGGCCGGCGTGCCGACGGCCGCCTACGCCGACTTCAGTGATTACGAGCGCGCCCTGGCCTACCTGGAGGCCCATCCCGGGCCCATCGTCATCAAGGCCGACGGGCTGGCGGCGGGCAAGGGTGTGCAGGTGTGCTCCAGCCTGGATGAGGCCCGGTTGGCCCTGCGGGCGGGCATGGTGGAGGGCGCCTTCGCCCAGGCGGGCAGCCGGGTGGTGATCGAGGAGGTCCTGGAGGGGCAGGAGGTCTCGGTGCTGGCCTTCAGCGACGGCCGCACGGTGAGGCAGATGGTGGCCGCGCAGGACCACAAGCGCATCGGCGAGGGCGACACCGGACCCAACACCGGGGGGATGGGTGCCTACGCGCCGGTGCCGGCCTACACCCCTGCCGTGGCCGATGAGGTGCAGCGGCGCATCCTGGAGCCGACCATCGCCGAACTGGCCCGGCGGGGCACGCCCTTCGTGGGCTGCCTCTTCGCCGGCCTGATGCTCACCGCCGAGGGACCAAGGGTGATCGAGTTCAACGCCCGGTTCGGCGACCCGGAGACGCAGGTGGTGCTGCCCTTGCTGGAGAACGACCTGCTCGAAGTGATCCAGGCCTGCCTGGAGGGGCGCCTGCACGAGGTGGAACTGCGGTTCCGCCCCGGCGCGGCCGCCAACGTCGTGCTCGCCTCGGCAGGCTATCCGGGGCCGTACACGAAGGGACTGCCGATCAGCGGGCTGGTGGAGGCCGACCAGGTCGGCGTCACCGTCTTCCACGCCGGCACGGCCTTCGACGACGAAGGTCAGGTGGTCACCGCCGGCGGCCGGGTGCTCGGGGTGATGGCGATGGGGCCCACCTTGCGGGAAGCGCTGGACCTCGCCTACGCCGGGGTGGCCCGGATAGAGTTTGAAGGGAAGACCTTCAGGAGGGACATCGGCTGGCAGGCGCTGTGACGCGGCGGGCGGTCCCGGCCTGAGGGAAAGGTCGATGATACGGGATGTACGCAGGGGTGCATGGGGGACTACCGATGCTAAGCTATGATGCCAGGCGCCTGACCCGGTTTGCGGTCGGTGCCCAGCTGCTGCAGGGTCTGCTGATCTTGTCCGCTCCCGAACACTTCGCGGTTCCGCTGCGCGAGGTCGGGCTGCCCTACACGGCGCTCATTGCCCTGGCCTTTGCCATGAGCGGGGCAGCGCTGCTCACGCTGGAGCGCACGCCGCGCTCCCGCCCCTGGCGGACGCTGCTCGCCGTGCTGGCCGCGCTGCCCGGCGGGTTCTGCGCCGCGCTGGCGGTCTGGACGCGCTGGTGGGTGGGTGCGCTCTTCTTCGGCAGCGCCAACCTCTATCTGTTCGCCATGCCCTGGTTGTTGCGGCCACTGCTCCGCCCGTCGGAGCAGTGGTTGTCGACTATTGTGGGCATGGCCCCCAGCGCCCTGATTGCGACCGACGGGAAGCAGCGCATCGTCCTGTTCAACCACCGCGCGGCGGAGATCTTCGGGTATACCGAGCAGGAGGTGCTGGGAAGGCCCCTCAGCATGCTCTTTTCCGACCTGCCGGAGTGCGGCCGTGAAGAGCGGGCGAGCGGCCCGGGAGAGACGGCGGGCCGTCCGGCCGCCGGCAGGGGGGAGGCCCGCGGCGGGGCCGAGGCGTTCGAGCTGATGGCCCGGCGCAAGGACGGCGAGGCGTTCCCGGTCGAGGTGTCCGTCGCCGTCGCCCGCGCCGGATCCGAACAGTTCCGCATCGCCACCGTGCAGGACATTGCCGGCCGCAAGCGGGTCCAGGCCGTGCTCAGGAAGCTCGCCCGCCGCGACGCCCTGACCGGGTTGTATAACCGCCGCACCTTCCAGGCCGAGCTGGCGCGCCACCTGGAACTGGCGCGCAACCACCGGGTGCGCGGGGCCCTGCTGTTCATGGATCTCGACCTGTTCAAGTACGTGAACGACACGCTCGGCCACCAGGCCGGCGACCAGGTGCTGGTGCGCGTCGCGGAGATCATCCAGGCGCACCTGCGGCCCACCGACATCGCGGCGCGCCACGGCGGCGACGAGTTTGCGATCCTCATGCCGTACACGGGGCGGGAGGCCGTCTCCGTCGCCGAAGCGATCCTCAGGGCTGTGCACCAGACAGACTTCGCCGTGAAGGGCCGCAGCGTCACAATGAGCGCCTCCATCGGCGTTACGTTCTTCCCCGACCACGGGCTGACCGTGGAGGCGCTGCTGGCCCAGGCCGACATGGCCATGTACAAGGCGAAGGAGTCCGGGCGCAATGCGGTGGCGGTTTTCGACGAGACCGACGCGCGGCGCGACGAAATGGCCGCCAAGCTCTCGTGGGACCGGCGGCTGCGCGAGGCCCTGCGGGACAACCGGTTCGTGCTGCACGCCCAGCCCATCCTGGACCTGAAGCTGGGCAAGATCACCCGGGTGGAGCTGCTGCTCCGCCTGGTGGAAGAGGACGGGACCCTGATCCTGCCGGGCGAGTTCCTGGCCGGGGCGGAGCGCTTCGGTCTCATTCAGGAGATCGACCGCTGGGTGCTGCGGGAGGCCATCCGGCTGATCGCGGCCCAGGAACCGGACAGCGAGATCGAGGCGTTCGAGGTGAACCTTTCGGGCAAGACCATCTCCGATCCCGGTCTGGCACGCATGATTCAGGAGGAGCTGGAAGCCCACGGGGCGGACCCGGCCAGGCTGGTGCTGGAGATCACCGAGACCGCGGCCATCGGCGACCTGGAGCAGGCCCGCCGGTTCATCACCGCCATGCGCAGGCTTGGCTGCCGCTTCGCGCTCGACGACGTGGGCTCGGGCTTTTCCAGCCTGCACCTCCTGAAGCATCTGCCCGTGGACTACCTGAAGATCGATGGGGCGTTCATCCGCAATCTGCCCACCGAATCGGCCGACCAGCACCTGGTCCGGGCCATGGTGGCCATGGCCCGGTCGCAGGGGCAGGAGACCATCGCCGAGTTCGTGGACCGCGCGGAGACCCTGAGGCTCTTGGGGGAGTTCGGCGTGGATTACGCGCAGGGCTACCTGGTCGGCCGGCCGGGCATCGAGTGGCTCCGCCCGGGTTCCGCCAGGCCCGGGTTCGCGGCTGCCCCGGGCGGCGCAGGAAGTGGTTCAGGAGCGCCGCCGGTTGTTCAGTGAGAGGTGAGTGGCCGGCGTACGCGATCATGCCCCCTTATACCTGCCGCCTTTAAGTGCGAGGATTTCCTGCAGATGTTGGCAAAGGATGAATCCAAAACGCGGTCTCCTCCCGTCTAACTGGCGGAGATCATGATTAGGAGGGACCCGTATGAAGCTCAGAGGCGGTCTTTTTTCGGTTATCCTCGCCGGCCTCCTGGTCCTCGGACTTGCCGCATTCGCGCCGCAGGCTGCCCCGGTCCACGCGGCGGAGGACGATTCCCCCGCGCGAACGCTTTCGGTGGTGGGCAGGGGACAGCTTGAGGTGAAACCCGACACCGCTGTCATCACGCTGGGCGTGAGCGAGGTGAAGCCGACGCCGAACGAGGCGTACAACGCGCTCAGCGAGAGCATCAACAAGGTGGCCGAGGCCATGAAGGCCATGGGCGTGAAGGAGGACGACATTCAGACCAGCGTCTTCCACCTCTCCCCCGAGTACAACTGGACGCAGGACCGCGGCCAGGAGCTGGTCGGCTACCGGGCAACCAACACCCTTTCCATCACCACACAGGATCTGGACAAGGTGCCGGAGCTGATCCAGAAGGCGGTGGAGGCCGGTGTCAACGATCTCAGGGGCATCAACTTCTCGGTGAAGAACTCCGACAAGCTGCTTGAGGAGGCCCTGAAGCTGGCGGTCGCGGACGCCAAGGCCAAGGCTGAGCTGGTGGCCGGCGAGTTCGGCGCCAAGGTGGCCCGGGTTCAGTCTGTCAGCGTGCAGGATCAGGGTTCCTCCCTGGTCAGAGTGAGGGCCGAGGCCGAGATGGCGATGGACGGGATGGCCGCCGCGGCGCCCGTGCCCGTGTACAGCGGCACCAGCACCTTCACGGCGACGGTTTCGGTGACGTTTGAGCTGCAGTAGTGCAGCCGGAGGCAAGGCCGGGGGCCAGGCCCCCGGCCTTGCCGCGCCCCGGCGCTGGTCCCATTTGGAGGGGGCGCTTTTGCCGCGCGTGGGCACTTTGGGCTATGGCGGTTGGGGCAGATCGGCAGGGGAATCGCAGGGCGACAGACAAATAACAAATAAGACGAAAAAGTAGTACAAATGGGGGGCGGATACGGTGGGTTCGGTTCTGGGACTGGGCATGGTCGACCTGGCTCTGGGCATTCTGGTCATGGCGCCGCTGTCGGTGGCGGTGGTGCGCCGCAACCGTTACCTTTCCGACGCATTTCTCCTTTCATTTCAGGTCTGTTCGGCGGTGGGCATGGGGCTCGTGATCGTCGCGGGGCTGCTGGCGCTCGCACGGTGAAAGGGGCGTGCTCGGCGAAGGCGTTCTGCGTGATGGACAGAAAGTACTGGTCTTTGAAACGAGCAGGATCCTCTCCCTGTACTAGGGTGAGGATCCTGCTCTTTGTTGCCAGACCAATTCGGCTGGAAATAAGTTGCAGGAATGGTTCCTTAGACTACAAGGACCAAAGGACTTGTACGATATGTCTATATACATTCGAGAGTGGACTGAATACCCTTAACATAGGACGCATACTTGCGAGCGTGGCATGGTGAAGGAGGGTGCCAAGTGACATTTCTCTCGCGGAACTGGCGTGGCCTCCTCGTGCTGGTCCTGGGCCTCGTCACGATCTTGGCTGCGCAGTTCCTCCTGCAGGTGTGCACTGACGCGGGCCACATGCTGGAGACCACCAAGGGGACGATGGTGCCCATGCGGTGCCACTGGTCTGAGCAGGCCCTGAAGGGCGTAGGCGGGCTGGTGGCCGGGATCGGCGTGGTCATGCTGCTCGCAAGAGCTGAAGCGCAGCGGGCCCTGAGCGCGGTGGCCGCCCTCGCGGGGCTGCTCATGATTCTCCAGCCCCTCTGGCTGCTGCCAACCTGTATGATGCCTTCCATGATCTGCAACCTGAGCTTCAAGCCCGGGGCGATTCTGCTGGGCGCCCTGGTCGTAATCGCCGGGGTCCTGGGCATGATCCAGTGGAAGCGGGTGGAGCAATCGGTATGAGGACGGGGAGGGCTGCAGGCGCACTGCTGCGACTTTCGATCTTCAACCTGATGCGCAATCCGGGCCGAAGCGCTGTGGCCATCCTCTCCGTGTTGTTGGCTGCGGGCATCACCTTCGCCGGCGGCCTGATCACAATGGGCGTGAACCACGCGGTGGGCGTGGGCATGGCCCGCCTGGGCGCCGACCTGATGGTCGTGCCCCGGGGCGCGGTGGACGGAACGCATACGGCCCTGGTGATGGGCGAGCCGATTGCGTTCTACATGGACGGCAGCGTCGTCGATCGGGTGCGCGCCATCCCCGGCGTAGAGGCCGCTTCCCCGCAGGTATTTGTGGAGACGCTCGCCTCGGCGGCCTGCTGCACCGGCCGGCTGCTGGTGGTCGGCTTCGATCCCGAGACCGATTTCACGGTGCGGCCGTGGCTCTACGAGGCCCTGAACCGGGATCTGGGGCCCAACGAGGTGGTGGCGGGCAACCACGTGCTCATGACCCCGTCTGAGCCCCTCCGGCTCTACGGGTCGGAGTACACCGTCGTCGGCCGGCTGGACCCGACGGGCATGGGGATGGACGAGACGGTCTTCATCCCCCTGACGTCGGTGCCCGACATGGTGGAGCGGTCGCGCACCCTGGCCGAGAAGCCCCTGGAGATTCCCCCGGGCAGCGTCTCGACGGTGATGGTGCGCACGGCAGGGCCCGACAAAGTCGAGGAGGTGGCCCGTGCGATCGAGGAGACCATTCCCGGGGTCTCCGTGCTCACCGCCGGTCAGGTGACCCAGGGCGTCACCCGCAACGTGAGCAGCCTGATGGCGGGCCTGATCCCCATCTCGGTTGGCGTCTTCCTCGTCTCGCTGATCCTCCTCTTGGTGCTCTTCTCCGCCGCCACGATGGAGCGGGCGAGGGAGATCGGCATCCTCCGGGCGATGGGCGCCACTGCCCGTCAGACGGTGCTGACCCTGGCGGGCGAGGCGATCCTGCTGTGTCTGATCGGCGCCCTGCTGGGCGTGGCGATCGGCGTGGGCGTGTACGGCCTGTTCCAGGACCTCATCCTCTACAGTTTCACCCTGCCGTTCCTCTGGCCATCCCTGGTACAGCAGGCCCTCTTCGCCGTCCTGGTGGTGCTGGGGGCCGGCGCTCTCGGCGCCCTGGCGGCCGCGTGGCCGGCATGGCGCCTGGCCAGGCTGGAGCCACACTACAGCATTCACGGAGGCAACACATGATTCAACTGGAAGGGGTCGCCAAACGTTACCAGGCCGGGGGCCAGGTCGTCGAAGCGCTCGCCGAGTACACCGGCACGGTGGAAGATGGTGAGTTTGTGGTGGTGACCGGGCGCTCCGGAGCCGGAAAGTCCACCTTCCTCTCGCTCATCGGCGGGCTGATTCGGCCCGATTCCGGAAGGGTGCTCATCGATGGCCAGGACATCTGGCAGCTTTCCGACGCCGAACGCTCCCTGATGCGCTGCCGCACCACGGGCTTCGTCTTCCAGTTTGCCAGCCTGATTCCCACCCTGACCGTCGCTGAGAACGTCATGCTGCCGACGGCCTTCCTGCCGGCGGGCGAAGCGCCGCCGAAGCAGCGGGCCCTGGAACTCCTGGAGCAGGTGGGGCTGGCGGGATATGGCGACCGCATGCCGTGGCAGCTTTCGGGCGGTCAGCAGAAGCGCGTGGCGGTGGCCAGGGCGCTGCTCAACCGGCCGCGGATCCTGCTGGCCGACGAGCCGACCGCAGACCTGGACGAGCAGACCGAGCAGGAGCTCATGGCGCTGTTCCAGTCCCTCAACCGGGACGGGATGACCATCGTGATGGTCACGCACTCCGCGGAGCTTGCCAGTCTGGGCAGTCGGCACCTCATTCTCTCGGGGGGGCGGGTGCAAAGTGCCCCGTGAGCGCGGAAGGCTGACCATGGCGACCCTGCTCCGGGCAGGGATCCGCCGGTCCAGGTGGCGGAGCGCCGCAGGCGCCCTGGTTTCGCTGATCGCTGCCGGAACGCTCTTCAGCGCCCTCATGCTCTTCTCGGGGATGCAGACCGCCCTCGACGCCAGCCTCAGCAAGCTGCGGGCGGAGCTGCTGCTCACCCAGAGGGGCGGCGCTGCGGCTGCTGCGCAGCTCCTGACCACGGGGTCGGCCCCGCCGCTGGAGCCCACCATCCCCGTCGCCGACTGGGAGCGGCGCATGCGGGAGGGCGGGGTGGTCGGCGTCGTGGCGGTGGAGGGGCTCGACCTGAGCGAGGGCGGCGCGGGCGCCCCGGCGGCCGAGCGGGCCTCGGTGCTGCTGGTGCACCTGGAGCAGTGGGCTACCCCCGCGTTCGCGGTGGCTGAGATCGAGCTGCTGATTCCCGAGGCCGAAGTGGTGGTGGCCGAGCAGACGGTGCGCCAGGTCGCACGGCAGCTCGAGCCCATCCTGCGTTACCTCTTCATCGGCGCCGGCGTGGCCATGCTGGCGACGGTGCTGTTGACGGGCCTGATCACCTCCGTCCGGGTGGCGGAGCGGCGGACCGTACTCGGCATGATGCGGGCCATGGGCGCGTCGCAGTCGTTCCTTCTTCGTCTGACACTTGCTGAATCCGGTCTCCTGTCGATCGGCGGCGCCCTCCTGGGCGTCGTGGCAGGGCTGTTTCTGATGCTGCTGCTCGCCGGTGACACCTTGACCCACGTGCCGCAGGGGGAGTGGCTGCGGTACGGGGTCGGGTCTCTGGTGGCCACCGTGGCGATGGCCCTCCTGGCCACGCTAGGCCCGGCCATCCGGGCAGCGCGCATGGATCCCCTGGAAGCAGCCCGCCGGGGGCGATAGGCGGCCGTTCATCTACGCACTCGTCGGGCGGTGGCCCTGCCATCCGCCCGTCGAGATAGATCACATGGAGGTGCGGAGAATGCGTAGAGGACCCAGATTGCTGTGTTTCCTGTTGTCCGCGGCATTGGTTCTGTCGGCCTGTAGCAAGCCCACCTCACCGCCGAGCTTCGAGTCGCCTTCGCCGGCAAGCGGAACGGTCACCGGACTGAGCGCCGACGCCGCCGCGATTGCCTCCGAGCGCGGCCTGAGCCCGGCGGATGTCGCGGCTGCCCTGAAGACCTACGTCCCCAGCGGCAAGCTGGACGAGGCCGTCATGTTCGCCTCCGGCGGGCACAGCGGCCAGGTGATCGCCATCGGCATCCCCTCTATGCGGATCCTGAAGAACATCGGCGTCTTCACGCCGGAGTCCTGGCAGGGCTGGGGCTACAGCGATGAAACGCGGGCGGTTCTGGAAGAGGGCTCCGTGGAGGGGCAGCTGCTCACCTGGGGCGACACGCACCATCCGAACATCTCTGAGACCAACGGTGAGTACGACGGCGAGTACCTGTTCATCAACGACAAGGCCAACGCCCGTATTGCGGTCGTCGACCTGAAGGACTGGGAGACCAAGCAGATCGTCAAGAACCCGCTGACCCTGAGCAACCACGGTGCGACCTTCATCGATCCGAACACCAACTACATCTTTGAGGCTTCCCAGTACGCCATGCCGTGGACCGGCGAGTACGCCTGGATGGACGAGTACCAGGAGAAGTTCCGCGGTTCGCTGACGGCATGGAAGTTCGACCGCGCCAAGGGCCGCATCGATGTGGAACAGTCCTTTGCGATCGAGCTGCCCCCGTACTGGCAGGACCTGTGCGACGCCGGCAAGGGCCCGTCGGACGGGTGGGTGTTCTGTAACTCGATCAACACCGAGATGGCCACCGGTAAGCTGACCGAGGACGATCCGTACTTCGAGACCAGCACGGCGGCCCGGGACAAGGACTACCTCCACATCGTCAACTGGAGGAAGGCCGAGGAGGTCTTCAAGGCGGGCAACTTCGTGCGGATCAACGACTTCCCCGTGATCCCGATCGAAACGGCCGTGAAGGAAGGCATCCTGTTCTTCACGCCTGAGCCCAAGAGCCCGCACGGCGTCGACGTGACCCCGAAGGGCGAGCACATCGTCGTCGGCGGCAAGCTCGACCCGCACGTGTCGATCTACAGCATCAAGAAGATCGAGGAAGCGATTGCCAGCGGCAACTTCGAGGGCACCGACCCCTACGGCGTGCCGATCATCCCGTTCGACGTCGCCCTGGAGGCGCAGATCGAGCTCGGCATCGGACCGCTGCACACCGTGTTTGACGACCGGGGCTACGCTTACACCTCGCTGTTCATCGACAGCGCCGTGGCCAAGTGGAGCATCGGCAGCGAGCGGCCCGAGGACGGCTGGAAGCTGATCGAGAAGGTCCCGGTGCAGTACAACGTCGGCCACCTGGCGGCCCTGGAGGGCGACACGGTGAAGCCCGGCGGCAAGTATCTCGTGGCGCTGAACAAGTGGTCGCTCGACCGGTTCTCCGGCGACGCCGAGAAGGGCGAGTTCCCGGGCACCGGCCCGCTGCTGCCGCAGAACCTGCAGCTGATCGACATCTCCGGCGACACCATGCAGGTCATCTACGACATGCCGATGGGCATCGGTGAGCCGCACTACGCCCAGATCATCAAGGCCGACCGCCTGCAGAGCTGGAGCGTCTACCCGGAGAACGGCTGGGATCCCATGACCCACAGCGTGAGCCCGTACGCCGTTGCCGCGGGCGAGGAGCGCATCGAGCGGAACGGCAACGAGGTCCACATCTACATGACCGCCATCCGCAGCCACTTCACGCCTGAGAACATCGTCGTGAAGAAGGGCGACAAGGTCCACTGGCACATCACCAATATCGACCGGGCCAAGGACGCCGTCCACGGCTTCGGACTGGCAGCGTACAACGTGGCCCTCTCCCTCGAGCCGGGTGAGCACGCCGACTTCACCTTCGTCGCAGACAAGGAAGGCGTCTTCCCGTTCTACTGCACCGAGTTCTGCTCGGCACTGCACCTCGAGATGATGGGCTACCTGCACGTGGAGCCGTAGTTACCGCGGCCCCTTGTGGAGGGCGGGTGGAGTGCCCGAAAGGGCGCTCCACCGCCTTTCCCGGCCATTCCTTCGGCTATCAAAGGAGTTCGATAATATGACTGAGACAGCCAACGCTCCCTCTGCTTCTGAAACGGTCCAGCAGGCTACTACGCGTCGGGTTTCGCCTCTGATCGTCGTTCTGCTCGTGGCCTCGGCCGCACTCCTGATCGCGTCGATGCGGCTGCCCTGGTGGAGCATCACCATGTGGGCGCCGCAGTACCCCCAGGGTCTCACCGCCACGGCGACGCTGACGGCCATCGTCGGCGAGGACGTACCCGAGATCGACGAACTGAACCACTACATCGGCATGATGCCCCTCAACGAGGCGGCGCAGTTTGAGCGTTCCATCTCGATTCCCATGGTGATCGCGATGGCGGCGGCGCTGGTCATCTCCATCTGGCCGCGGAACTGGCTGAGGTGGGTCCTGCGCCTGCCCGCCGTGATCTTCCCGGTGTTCTTCCTGGCCGACCTGAAGTTCTGGCTCTGGTACGCCGGAAATAACCTGGACCCCTCAGCCGCCCTGAGCAGCACCATCAGCGCGTTCACGCCCACCGCGCTCGGCTGGGGCAAGGTCGCGCAGTTCCACACCTACGGGTGGCTGCAGGCGGGCTTCTGGCTGGCTCTGGCCGCGGCGGTGCTGACCCTCCTCACCCTGATTCCGCTGCGCCGGAAGGGAAAGGCCGCATGAAGCTCTTGCGGTGGGCGATGGCCCTGGTGACGGCGGCCCTCGTGCTGGCAGGGGGGCAGACGTGGGCGGCAGCGGCCAGCCGCACGCTCACCGTCGGGCCGGAAGGGGAGTACCCCTCGCTGGAGGCTGCCCTCGCGGCCGCCCGGGACGGAGACACCATCTTTGTCGACGGGGGCCTCTACCAGGGCCCCGTGGTGGTGGAGAAATCCGTCAACCTGGTCGGCCGCGGCTGGCCCGAGATCACGGGCAACGGGTCCGGCACGGTGGTGCGCATCCTCGCGCCGGGCGCCAGCATCGCCGGCTTCAAGGTGACGAACAGCGGCCGGAGCATGAACACCGAGGATGCCGGCATCTGGGTAGAGGGCGAAGGCATTACGGTGGCCCACAACGACGTCTCGGACGTGCTGTTCGGCATCGTGGCCAAGCATGCGCGGGACGTTGTCATCACCGGCAACCGGATCGAGGCCAAGCGCGACCTTCCGGAAGGGGAGGTCGGCGACGGCATCCGGGTCTGGTACAGCGACGGCGCCCAGGTGCTGAACAACGAAGTCGGCTACTTTCGGGACTGCCTGATCGACTTCACGAAGGAAGCGGTCATCCGCAACAACGTGGTGCACCACGGCCTCATCGGCCTCCACGTGATGCGCACCTGGGACGTGGTCGTGGAGAGCAACTACACCTACGAGAACTCCGTGGGGATCTACCTGATGTTCGGCACCGGAGCGATTGCACGCCACAACATCTCCGTTGACAACGGGGGCCCCTCCGGCTACGGCATCGGCCTCAAGGAGATGAACGACGTGGTGCTGGAGGAGAACTGGATCGCCCGCAACCGCGTGGGCATCTACTTCGACAACTCCCCCATGTACCGCGAGGTGCCCAACTACATCCGCCGCAACGTGATCCTGAACAACGAGACCGGCATGCTCTTCACACCCGTGACCAACGGCAACTTCATCGGTGAAAACGACCTGATCGACAACTTCACGCAGGTCAGCCTGACCGGGGGCGGCCGCCTCGGCCAGAACGACTGGACCCCGGACGGCAACGGCAACTACTGGAGCAACTACAGCGGCTTCGATGCCGATGCCGACGGCGTCGGCGACTGGCCGCACCGGGAGGAAGGGCTGTTCGAACGGCTGATGGATCGGGAGCCGAAGCTGCGCTGGTTCCGTTTCACGCCGGCGGCCTCGGCCGTGGACTTCGCCGCCCGGGCGTTTCCGGCGGTGGCGCCGCAGCCGCTGGTGGAGGATGAGGCGCCGCGAATGGCGCCGCAGCTGCACGCACCCGTTCCCGACGCCGGCGATCAGCCCCGGGGGTTGGTGGGCGTGGGATTGGGCTACCTGGCCGGCGCCCTGCTGCTGGCCGGACGGCTCCTGCTTCCGCAGGCCTCGCTGGGCCCCAAGCTCAGGCGGGGAGGGGATACGACGTGATCAACCTGGAATCTGTCGGTAAGCGCTACGGACGCATGATCGCACTCGACGACGTCACGCTGCACATTCCCGCAGGCCGCTCCGTGGCCCTCTGGGGGCACAACGGCGCCGGCAAGAGCACGACGCTGAAGTGCATCCTGGGGCTCGTGCGCTACACGGGCCGCATTCAGGTAGACGGCGTGGATGTGAGGCGCAACCCCCGGGCAGTCCGCAGCCGCATGGGGTACGTGCCGCAGGATCTCGCCTACTACGACATGACGGTGGGAGCGACTCTCAGGTTTTTCGCCACCTTGAAGGGGGTGGGCAGGGACCAGGCCCTTACGGCCCTGGAAAGCGTGGGGCTGGAGGGGGAGACAGGCAAGCAGGTAGGGGCCCTCTCCGGCGGCATGCGCCAGCGCCTGTCGCTGGCTCTGGCACTCCTGGCCGACCCGCCGGTTCTGCTCCTCGACGAACCCACCGCCAACCTGGACGAGCAGGCGCGCGCCGAACTGGTGGATCTGCTCAACCGCTGCCGGTCGTCGGGCAAGACCCTGCTGTTCGCCTCTCACCGGCCCGAGGAGGTCGCGGCCCTGGCCGATGAGGTGGTCATCCTCGACCAGGGGCGCGTCGCCGCCCGCCTGGGCGTACAGGAGTTCGTACGCCGACAGCGGGCCGGGCTGGAACGATCGCAGATGAGGGAGGCGGAGTGACGTGCAGGCAGTGGTGAAGAGCCAGTCCCGCCTGGTGGTGATCGGTGCGCTGGCCGTGCGGGAACTGCGGGACGCCCTCCGCACCCGCTGGTTCGCCCTCTACTCCCTGGCCCTCATGGTGCTGGCCGGGGGCCTGACCTACATCAACACGGTGTACTCGGGCTACGCGGGCCTGCAGGGGTTCAGCCGGGCCTCTGCCGGACTGGTCAACCTGATGCTGCTGGTAGTGCCCCTCATGGGGCTGATTGCCGGGGCCCTGACCCTGGCGGGCGAGCGGGAGCGGAAGACGCTGGGCTACATGATGTCGCAGCCCATCTCGGCCGGGGAGCTCTTCCTCGGCAAGGTGGCCGGGCTTGCGGCCGCCATGGCGACCAGCCTGCTCCTCAGCTTCGGCGTGGTGGGCGTGTTGCTCGGCACCCGGGGCGCGCCGATGAACGCAGCGGACTTTGCCGGCTTCTCCGGCCTGACCATCCTGCTGGCCCTGGTGGGACTCGGCTTCGGCGTCCTCATCTCCAGCGCCGCCAGCCGGGTCGCGCAGGCCCAGGGAGTCTCCCTGTTCGTGTGGTTCGTCCTGGTGTTTCTGGGCGACCTGGGCGTGATGGGCTCCATGCTGGTGACCCGCATGCGGGTGGAGAGCCTGCTGTTCTGGTCCCTGATCAACCCTTTACAGGTGTACCGTCTCGCGACCATTGCCGTGCTGTCTCCCAGGCTTGAGGTGCTGGGGCCGGCAGGGCTGTACGTGATGGCCGTGCTGGGCAGCGCCCTGGTGCCGCTGCTCGTCGCCCTGCTGGTCGCCTGGGTGATCGTTCCCCTGGTTCTGGCCTTCTGGATCTTCCGAAGGGGGGACATGGCATGAGTCGTCGGTGGCCCTGGCGGGCGGTCGTCGGCCTGCTCGCCGCAGCCCTGCTGACGCTCCTGGCCGGGTGCGGGGGGGAGAGGGCGGACCCCGAGGGACCGCCTGAGCTGCGCCCGCGGCTCGACGTCTGCCCGGAGTGCGGCATGGCGATTGTGGAAGTCCGCTTCGCCGCGGGCTACATGGATCCGGATACAGGTGAACCCGTGCTGTTTGACGACATCGGCGACATGGTGCGTTACCTGCGCAGGTACGGCATCGAACCGGTGGCCTGGGTGCACGACCGCGAGACCAGGGAGTGGATTCGCGCGGACGAGGCCTGGTTCGTCTACGGCGGAGGGCTTGGCGGCATCCACTTTGACCTCGTCGCCTTCGCCGGCGAGGAGGAGGCGAGGTCCCGGGCGGGCCCCGGTGAGGTGCTGCGGTGGGATCAGGTGAAGGAGCTGGACCTGGAGCCGACCCTCCAGCCGTATCCCGATCCCTGACCGCCTCGCGCAGGTGAGAGAGCAACGTTGAGGAGGCTCTAGCTATGCGGCCTGGATTTCCGTTTCACAGGTGGCGTTACGCCCTGGCCGGGGCCGTTCTGGCGGCGCTGCTGGTCGCCTGCGGCGCAGTGAAGGAACCGCAGGTGATCATCCTGGCCGGGGGCGGCATCTCCGCATCGGCCGTGCCTGAACCCGGGGCATCCGAGGGCGACGTCAGCATCGCCAGGGGGCAGCGGGCGTACGAGGAGGTCTGCGCTGCCTGCCACGGCATGGACGGTCACGGTCTCCCGGGTCTGGGCAAGGATCTGGTGACACCGTCAGAGTGGTTCCTGGAGCAGGATGACGAGTCACTGGTGCAGTTCCTGAAGGTGGGCCGGACGGCGGCGGATCCGCTGAACACCACCAAGGTGGACATGCCCCCCAGGGGCGGCAACCCGTCCCTGAACGATGACGACCTGATGGCGATCGTCCTCTACCTGCGGTCGCTTCAGGAGGAGCAGTGATCGAGGCAGCAGTCGCAAACCGAACCCATGACGAGGGGGAGCCGCTGTGAAGACACGCATGATCGTACTGATCGCTCTCGCCATTCTGCTCACCGCAGGCGTGGGTGTCGTGGGCCTGATGATGCTGAACCAGCAGCCCCTGGAGTTCCGGGGTCAGGTGATGACCACCCTGCGCTACGCGCCCGACTTTACCCTGACGGATCAGGACGGCCAGCCGTATACGTTTCGTGCGAGCGATGCGGAGGCCACCGTGCTCTTCTTCGGCTACACCTACTGTCCCGACGTCTGCCCCGCGACCATGGTGACCTGGCGCGAGGCGATGAGCGGCCTCAGGCGGTACCGGGACCGGGTTCGGTTTGTGTACGTATCAGTTGATCCGGAACGCGATACACCCGAACGGCTGAAGGACTACCTGGCCCTGTACGACCCCGGGATCATCGGCCTGACCGGCACCCCGGAAGAGATCGCGGCGGTGGCAGACGCCTACCGCATCTACATCGAGAAGACCCCGGTGCCCGGGAGCGAGGAGGGGTACCTGATCGGCCACACGGCGACCTCGTTCCTGATTGATTCGCAGGGGTTCATCCGGGTGAAGTTCGCGACGGGCACAGCCCCGGAGGTCGTGGCCAACGACGTGCGGGTGTTGCTGCATGAAAGCAGATAAACGCGAGGGGAGTGTCGTCGTGCCCAGACGAACTCTCGCCCTGGCTGTGATCGGGGCGCTTCTGTGCAGCCTGCTGGCCGCCGGGTGCGGATCGGCCCCGGAGGAACCGGGCACGGCACAGGAGCCCGCCGGGAACCTGCCGATCCGGGTGGAGGGGGCCTGGGCGCAGCATACGGCCCTGCGGGAGGGCCAGCGCCTGGCCAGCGGCACCAACAGCGTCATCTACTTCCGGCTGGAGAACACAGGTGCGGAGCCGGATGCCCTGGTGGGCGTGCAGACGGATGTGGCCATGAGCTGCAAGCTGCACGAGACCGTCGTGGAGGGCGAGGTGGCGCGGATGCTGCCGATCGACCGCATCGACCTGCCCGCCGGCGAAACGGTTGAGCTGAAGCGGGGCGGCCTCCACGTGATGCTGCTGGGCGTCACCCGGCATCTGGTTCCCGGAGATCGCTTCCAGGCTGTGCTGATACTGGAGAAGGCTGGAGAGATCCCCATCGAGGTAGAGGTGCGGGCGGGCTGAATCGGCGCCGCCTGAGGTGCGGATCAGCCCCGCAGGAGAAAGGAAGAGAGTGGAGATGAGACAGAACAAGCGGCGCTATGGCACCGCCCTATTGGCGGTCGGAGCGCTCCTGGCCCTGGGTGTGTACGCCGCACTGGCCCTCACCGGAGTCGCCTCGGCGTCCGGCCGGGAGCCCAACGTTGTCGAGGTCAACGTTGCGGCCCGGCAGTGGGCATGGGAGCCGGGTGTGATTGAGGTGAACCAGGGGGACCTGGTGCGGCTCAACCTGATGTCTCTTGATGTGGTTCACGGCTTTTATCTGGACGGCTACGGCATTGACGAGGCCCTGGTGGCGGGCCAGCCTGTTACCATCGAGTTTGTCGCGGACAAGCCGGGCCGCTGGATGTTCCGCTGCTCCGAGGTCTGCGGCCCCTTCCACCCGTACATGATCGGCTGGCTGCGGGTGAGCCCCAACTGGTACGCCCGGTCCTCGCTGATCGGCGTGGCGCTGCTGGCTGCCGGTACCATCGGCGGATTCCTTCTGAAGGTGGTGAAGTCATGAGTGCAGTGCAGAAGCCCCGGCAGGACCGCGCGGAGCGTGCAGTGCGCGGCATGACCGGCATTCCGGAGGGATCCAAGTTCCTGGGGTTCATTCCCGTGGACTGGCGTTACGACCTGACTGAGCGGTTCCCGGGTCTGCGGCGCGTGCTCCGCAGCCGCTGGACCTCCTTCCTGCTTCAGCTGATCACGGCGTCGGTGTTCGCCGTGGCCCTGGTGGCCGGCTTCATCGGCACGCCGGTGGGCAACGCCAACCTGCTGGTCGTACTGGTCTGGATTTTCTGGTGGTCGGCCCTGATGCTGATCATGGTGCCGTTCTTCTCCCGCATCTGGTGTGCGCTCTGCCCGCTGCCCAGCGCGGGCGAATGGCTGCAGCGGCGCGCCTTCGTGAAGAAGCGGCAGGGCAAGGGGCTCACCCTGGGCAAGCGGTGGCCGGCCGCCCTTCGCAACATGTGGCCCGTCAACCTGATCTTCCTGGGCATGGCCCTGTTCTCCGGCATCCTGACCACCCGGACGACGGTGACCGCGTGGCTCCTGCTGGGCATGGTCCTCGGGGCGATCGTGATCTCGCTGATCTTCGAGCGGCGCACCTTCTGCCGGTACCTGTGCCCGGTGGGCGGGTTCCTGGGGCTGTACAGCAACATGGCCACCATGGAGATCCGCCACAACGTCTACTCGGTCTGCCGGGACCACAAGCACAAGGAGTGCGTGGTGGGCACCAACGAGGCGTACGCCTGTCCGTGGATGGAGGCGCCGACCACCATGGCCCGCAACACCTACTGCGGGTTCTGCTTCGAGTGCTTCCGCACGTGCTCCAAGGACAACATGTCCGTCCGGCTGCGCCCCCCGGGCACCGACCTGCTGGTGAACAAGAACCGCGGGCTCGACGAGGCCTGGAAGGCGTTCATCATGCTCGGGGCGGCCGCCATCTACGCGGCCGTGATGATGGGCCCCTGGGGCACCCTGAAGGACTGGGCCAACATGACCAGCGTGGGCGGCTACCTGGTCTACGCCTCCAGCCTGGCGCTCACGGTCATGGTCGTGGTTCCGGCGGTGTGGGGCGCCTTCGTCTGGCTGGGCCGTAAGCTCAGCGGCGCCGACGTTCCGTTCGTCAGGCTCTTCACCAACCTGTCCTACAGCCTGGTGCCGATCGGGATGCTCGCCTGGATCGCCTTCAGCTTCGCGATCATCCTCCCCAACTGGGCCTACATCCCCAGGGTCATCTCCGACCCCTTCGGCTGGGGCTGGGACCTGTTCGGCACCGCGGGCGTGGAGTGGAACCCGGTCGGCATGCGGGTGATGCCGATCCTGCAGGTGGCGGCGCTGCTGTTCGGACTCGCCTTCAGCATCGACGTGGCCTGGAAGATCGCCAGGCAGACGCTGGGCGACGACCGGAAGGCCTCGCTGGCCACCATCCCGCCAGTGATCTTCCTCGCTGGCGTGACCGGACTGTTTACCTGGCTGCTGGTTGGCTAGACCGACAGGGGGGAATGGCGCATGCGCTGGCAGGAGATCGTAGCAGGAATTCTCGTGGCGGCCTGCCTGATCGGGCTCCCGGCAGCCGCCCTGGCGTACCAGAATCATCGCGAGACGCGCGTCGTCACGCTCGAGATGATGCAGTGGGAGTACCGTCCCGCGGAGATTCGTGTGAAGAAGGGCGAGCAGCTGCGGCTGCAGCTGATCGCCAAGGACGTGGTCCACGGGTTCCAGGTGGACGGCATCGCCAACGTGGAGGTGCGGCCGGGCAAGCCGGAGGAAGTGATCATCTGGGCGCAGGACGCCGGGGTGTACCGCTTCCGCTGCAGCATGTTCTGCGGGCTGGGCCACGCCGCGATGGTCGGCCAGATCGTCGTGGAGGAGTAGCCTCGGGTTTATCGCGGCAGCCCATCGCCGGACAAAAGGGGTTTTCGCCTGCGAAAGCGAATAGCTTATTCTAGATGCGCTGTGCTGGGAGGGAACCCGTGCATGCCGGTCAACGAAAAGCTGCGCGATGAACTGACTGACAAGCTGTTTGAGGCGATGCTCACCCTGAAAACCGTGGAGGAGTTCTACCGCTTCTTTGAAGACATCGCAACCATCGGGGAAATCAAGGCTCTGGCACAACGGCTCGAGGTGGCCAAGATGCTGGATGCGGGCATGACCTATGAGGACATCGTTGCGGCAACGGGCGCCAGCACGGCCACCATCAGTCGTGTGAAGAAGTGCCTCAACTACGGGGCTGACGGATACCGCATCGTGCTGGAGCGGACCAAGAACGAGCACAAGCGGTGAGAAGCGGCGAAAACGGCACAGGGGCGTTCCCCCTGTGCCGTTTTGCCATGGCTCGCCTCAGGTGGCCCTGGCCGCTTCCCACGCCTGGGGTCCCACGAGGGTCTGGATGGAGTTGCCCACCGGTCCGAGCACGCCGTCCGCCGCGGCGATGGACTGAACCAGGCTGCCGGTCAGGCTCTGCCGGGCGGAGGGCATCAGGGCGAGCACCTGCTCCGCCGCCGCCCGCACCCGGGGCTGCGTGCGGCTGAGCCCGTGGAAGCCGGCGGCCAGATTCATAAGTACGCTTGGGGTGGCCTCGCCGCAGAGGATCCGCCGGATCGCTCCCAGCGTGGCACCGTGGTAGTAGAGCCCCTCTTCCACGTTGCGGATGGCCTCTTGCAG
Source organism: Symbiobacterium turbinis (assembly GCF_055383075.1). NCBI lineage: Bacteria > Bacillati > Bacillota > Clostridia > Eubacteriales > Symbiobacteriaceae > Symbiobacterium > Symbiobacterium turbinis. The sequence continues at coordinate 2,389,519 of NZ_AP042433.1, read as the reverse complement.
GGCCGGCGAGGGGGCGGTGCTGCTGGCCTCCATGAGGAGCGAGAGCAGGGCCTGGTAGCCGGGGAACAGCTGCTCCAGCGAACGGGCCGTCTGCACCAGCTGCTGGGTGAGCAACTGGGCCGGATTGGGCGGCTGCTGGGCCTGCGCCGGCAGACCGGCCTGGGGGTGGGACGGCGCGCCGCCGAACGGGCCGGCCGAGAAGGGGACAGGCGCTGCCATCGCTGCCTGCGGCTGGGCCTGAACCGGCGCCTGCGGGCCGTAGGTGGCCATGCCGGGCTGTTGCATGTTCTTTCCTCTCCTTTCGCGCACACGAGTTCAGGTCCAGCGTATGTATGAGCGGCCCATTTGGTTACGCGATCAGGCCCAGCAGGTGTGCTGCCGGGCCTCATCTGTTGGCTTGTTCCCGGGGCGCTGCCGGCGCCTGCCCGCGGTCACCGGATCGGCTCGAACCGCGCGGTGAAGAAGCGCAGGGTGGGAGGCTCGTAGACCATGCGCAGCCCCGGAATCGACTCCCGGTGCTGCCACAGCTGCTTCACCGACCAGGCGACCACGTCCATGTGCCGGTCGGTGTAGACCCGCCGCGGGATCGTGAGGCGCACCAGCTCCAGCTTCGGGTAGATGTTCTCCCCGGTCTTGGGGTCCCGCCCGGCGCTGACGATGCCCCGCTCCATGGCCCGCACCCCGGAGTCCACGTAGAGCGCGGCCGCCAGGGCCTGGGCCGGGAACTGGTCCTGCGTGAGGTGGGGCAGGAAGGCCTTCGCGTCCAGGAAGACCGCGTGGCCGCCGATGGGCTGCACGATGGGGATGCCCGCCGCCAGGAGCTGCTCGCCCAGGTAGCGCACCTGGTGGATGCGGTGGGCGATGTAGGCGTCGTCCACCATCTCGTAGATGCCCTGCGCGATGGCCTCCATGTCGCGGCCGGCCAGGCCGCCGTAGGTCGGCATGCCTTCGAAGATGACCACCTGCTCACGGGCCTTCTGCAGGATCCACTCCTCGTTCATGGCCAGGAACCCGCCGATGTTGACCAGGCAGTCCTTCTTCCCCGACATTGTGCAGCCGTCGTAGTAGGACATCATCTCCTTCAGGATCTCCCGAACCGGCTTGTGCTGGTAGCCCTCCTCCCGCTCCTTGATGAAGTAGGCGTTCTCCACGGCACGGGTCGCGTCGCACCACATGCGGATGCCGTGCCGGTCGCAGACCTCCCGCACCGCCCGCAGGTTGGCCATGGAGACGGGCTGCCCGCCGGCCATGTTCACCGTGAGGGCTACATTGATGTAGGGAATGTTCTCGGCCCCGACCCGGTCGATGAGCGCCTCGAACTTGGCAATATCCACGTTCCCCTTGAAGGGGTGGGTGGAGTGGGGGTCGTGGGCCTCGTCGATGATCACGTCGACGAACGTGGCCCCCTGCATCTCCTGGTGGGCCCGCGTGGTGGTGAAGTACATGTTGCCGGGCACGTAGTGGCCGGGCTTGATGAGGATGCGGGAGATCAGGTGCTCGGCGCCGCGCCCCTGGTGTGTGGGCACTACGTACTTGAACCCGTAGATCTCCCGCACCGCTTCCTCCAGGCGGTAGAAGGAGCGGGCGCCGGCGTAGGCCTCGTCGCCCATCATCAGGGCGCTCCACTGCCGGTCAGACATCGCGTTGGTCCCCGAGTCCGTCAGCAGGTCGATGTAGACGTCCTCGCTCCTCAGAAGGAAGGTGTTGTACCCGGCCTCCCGGATGGCCCGCTCACGCTCCTCGCGGGTCGTCATGCGGAGGGGCTCCACCGCCTTGATCTTATACGGTTCCGCCACCGGTCGCTGCATGGATCATACCTCCTGTCCGGCTCGGTGCGTACTCTGCTCCAAGACCAGTATAGGAGTCAGCGAACGGGCAGAACAAGCAACTTTAATTAAATAAAACAGCAACGCTAAACAGAGGGAAAGGATTTGCCTCCTCCACAAATTCTCCACACTTTTTCCGTGAAACCTTAACACATTTGCGATCGTTTCTCGTAGGCCGTGGTGTATCATGCAGCCAGAACCACATATGACCTGACTCGGCAGGGCCTCCACTCCACTCTCAGGCCATGTCTCGTCAGAAACGGGTTCACTACTCGTTCCACATGTTGCCGCACCTCCATGTGGAACGGGTAGGTCTTTTTTTGCCCTTTTTCGGGTGCGGCTCACGCGACGGGCAGCGTGAAGCAGAAGCGGCTGCCCCCGTTTGTGCCGTCTTCCACCCAGGTTTCGCCGCCGTGCGCGGCGACGATGCCCCGCACGATGGCAAGGCCAAGGCCCGTGCCGCCCTTCTTGCGGGAGTGCGCCGGATCGCGCCGGTAGAACCGCTCCCACACCAGGCTGCGCTCCTTCACGGGAATGCCGGGCCCCTGGTCCTCGACGAACACGGTCACCCAGCCGCCCTGGCGGTGGGCGCCGATGGTCACCCTGCCGCCCTCAGGGCTGTACTGCAGGGCGTTGTCCAGCAGGTTCAGGAGCACCTGCTCCAGCCGGTCGGCATCCGCCATCACGATGGGCAGCCCGTGAGGCATGGCCGTCTCGATGTCGACCCCCGCCTCCCGGGCCATGCGGCTCACCCGCTTCAGCACGTGCGAGATCTGGTGGCGCAGGTTCACCGGCGTCAGGTCCACGGGCAGCTGGCCGGCGTCCATGCGGGCAAGCTGCAGCAGGTCCTGCACCAGGGCCGCCATGCGGTCCAGCTCGTGCTGCATGATCCGCAGGGCCTCTTCCCGCTCCTCGGGCGACTCGGCCAGCCCGTCCAGAAGCGCCTCTGCGTAGCCCCGCACCAGGCCGATGGGCGTGCGCAGCTCGTGGGAGACGTTGGCGACGAAGGCGCGCCGCATCTCCTCCAGCCGCTCCCCCTGGGTGATGTCCTGCCACACCATCACCACGCCGTCGACCTGGTCCTCGCCGTGCACGCCGGGAACCGGTGAGAAATACACCGTGTAGATCTTCTCCCCCAGGCTCACCCTCTCGGCGCGGCTGGTTCCCTCGTGCAGCACCTGCCGCACCTGGTCTGCAACGCCCAGGGACTCCAGTACGCCCCAGTCCAGCGGCTCGTCCTCGCCGGCGGGCTTCAGGCCTGCCTCCTCCAGCAGCACCGCGGCAGGCCGGTTCAGTAGTGCGAAGTGACCGCCCGCCTCCGCCAGCATCACGGCGTCGCTCATGCTGCAGAGGATTCCCGAAAGCCGGGCGTTCCGCTCCCTGAGCTGTGCGATGGTGGAGTCCAGCTCGTCCGCCAGCCGGTTGATGGAGCGCCCGAGCCGCGCGACCTCATCGTTGCCGATCACGGCCACCCGCTGCTGGAAGTTGCCGGCTGCCATCGCTCTCGCCATGCCCTCCATCTTGCGGAGCGGCAGGGCCAGCCGCCCCGACAGGTAAAGCGCGATGAGGCTCACGCCGCCCAGCATGACCAGCGCGGTGACGCCCAGCAGCCTGCGGAACTGGCTGATGGTCTCCAGCACTGCCGTGACCGGCTGCGTCAGCACCAGGGCGCCGTTCACCACGTTGTGGCTGTACAGGGGCACGGCGACGATGAAGTACTCCGGGGCCAGGGCGGCGATGCGGTCGCCCTGCTCTTCCGGGAAACGCTGCGCGTGGGTGGCGCGGAAATAGACGGCCTCCCCGGCCAGCACCCGGTTGGCCGCGTGCGGGGGCAGGTAGACCGGCGCCGGGCAGAGGTCGGTGTCGGCCATGGTCGCCAGCTCGCCGGCCGTCAGCGTGTCGATTTGCGCGCCAATCACCCGCTCCTGCGATTTCCAGGGGCGGGTGCCGGGATTATGGGGATCGGGGCTGTACTGTACGACGAGCCCCCTCGCCTGCTCCAGCAGCAGGGCGGAGAGGTGCGAGTCGTAGATGCTCTCCATCTGGCGCGGCACGACCACGCCCATCACGAGCAGGCCGGCTACCGAGAGCAGGGAGATCGACAGCCAGAGCCGGAGGACGACGCTGCCCTTCATGGCGACTGCGGCGGCAGCAGCTTGTAGCCGAAGCCCCAGACCGTTTCAATCTGGACGTCGGCGCCGGCGGCACTCATCTTCTCACGCAGGTGCTGCACGTGGCTGTCAACCGTGCGCCGCCCGCCTGTGAATTCGTACCCCCAGACCTGCTCCAGCAGCGCCTCGCGGGTGAAGACCTGCCCCGGCCGCCGCATCATCAGCGCCAGCAACTGGTATTCCTTGGGCGTGAGGTTCAGGTCCCGGTCTCCCACCGCAATGCGGCAGGCGGCCTCGTCCAGGACCAGGTTTCCGACGGAGACGGTCTGTTGCGGCTGCGCGGCGGCGGCGTTGGTGCGCCGCAGCACCGACTTGATGCGCAGCACCAGCTCGCGCGGGCTGAAGGGCTTGCCCACGTAATCATCCGCGCCGAGCTGAAAGCCCAGAATGCGGTCGTACTCCTCATTGCGGGCGGACAGCATGATGACGGGGGTGTTTCCCCGGCGTCGGACCTCCTGGCACACCGTCCACCCGTCCACCTCGGGCAGCATCAGGTCGAGAATGATGGCATCGTACTTCTCACGGTCGAGGAGGTCCAGGGCCGCCCGCCCGTCCGCGGCCTCGTCGACCGTCCAGCCCTCACGGGTCAGATACATGCGGATCAGCTGGCGGATGTGGTCCTCATCGTCTGCGACCAGGATACGGACGGACATGCACGCCCCCCCTCCGATCAAGTGCCGTTGCCACAAGTGAACTCACGTACATTGTAACGATGGCACACATTGAGGGTCAAGGCGCGCACCGGCGGCGCCTCAGCTGGTGAGGCTCCGCATGTCCTCCCAGGCCTCCGGCGGACCGACGACGGTGAGCAGGTCGCCCTGCTGCAGCACGGTGTGGCCGTGGGGCACGATCTTCTCGGCCCCGCGCTTCACCGACACCACCAGCACGCCGGCAGGCAGCGGCGCCTCCCGCAGGGCCGTACCCACCAGCGGGCCGCCTAGGAGGGGGAAGTCCTGGATCTGCAGATCCTGATCCTCGCCGGTAAAGAGCGCGGTCGCGGCCGGGTTGGTCAGCAGGCTCTCCACCAGCAGGGCGGACGCGAGGTCGGGGTTCACCGCCTCCAGCCCCTCCTGCCGGGCCTCGGCGAGCGCGGACTGGGTGGTGGCGAAGAGGATGGCGCGGGGAATGCCGAACTCGCTGCGCCCCAGGCGTGCGGCGGCCAGGTTGGAGCGCTCGTCCCCGGTGAGCGCGACCAGCGCGCGGGCGCTCTCGGCCTCGGCCTGCCGCAGCCCTTCCGCGGAGGAAGGGTCGGCCAGCACCGCCTGAATGCCGGCGGCCTGAAACTCCTCCACGCGGTCGGGGTGCTCGTCCACCGCGAAGACCGGCACCCCCTGCGCCAGCAGCCGGCGGCCGAGATGCAGCGACAGCCGGTTCATGCCGGCCAGCACCACCGACTGGCGCGCCGGACCTTCTTCCGGATCGCCCAGGATGCGGTTGAAGAGGATGGGGCCCAGGATGGCGGTGGCGATGGCCACCAGCACCACCGCGGCGTGGGTGGATGCGCCGTACGCTCCCACCGTGTAGGCCACGGCCGAGGCGGCGATGGTCACCGACATCTGCGTCGTCAGCAGCACCATGCCCGCCACGGTCTTGCGGGGGGGATGCCACAGGGCCAGCAGCACGCCGGGCAGCGCCTTGACCACCAGGGTGCCGGCCAGAAGCAGCGGCACCAGGGCCAGGGCGCCGGGGTCTCCCAGCAGGGCGCGCAGATCGAACTCCACGCCCACCATGACGAAGAAGATGGGGATCAGGAAGCCGAAGCCCAGGGCGTCCAGCTTGTGGGTGATCTCCTCCCGGTGGGAGCCGGCCAGCATCGAGAGCAGGAGGCCTGCCAGGAAGGAGCCGAGGATGGCCTCAACCCCCACGGTCTGCGCCAGGGCCAGAAAGACCAGCATGAGGGCCCAGGCCGCCCGCACCCCGATCTGCGCCGTGCCTCCGGTCAGCCCCTCCAGCAGGTTGAACCGCCCGAGCCACCGGGAGGCCAGGTAGACGACGGCGCCGAAGGCGATCAGGGCCACGATCCAGAGCGCCTCCAGCGCGGAGCCGCTCACCTTCACCGCCGCGAGCACCGACAGACCCAGCATCGGCAGGAAGTCGGCGATCACCGCGGTGGAGAACAGCACCTGGCCGAAGGGGTCCGTGAGCATCTGGCGGTCCTTCAGCACAGGCATGATGATGGAAAGCCCGCACGTGGCGATGATGAGGGTGAGGAAGAGCGGCTCCTCCACCAGGCCGCGCCGCTGCAGCAGGCCGGCAAACCACCAGGCGCCGTAGGTCGTCAGCAAGAAGAGCACCACGCCCAGGCCCAGCGGGTGGTGCAGGCGCGCGAGCCAGGCCGGCCTCCCTTTCGGCCGGGCCCCTCCGCCCACGAGCGCGGCCAGGTCGATTTCCAGGCCGGCGAGGAACATCAGGGCGCCAATGCCCAGGAAGTTGAAGATCGAGAGCAGCTCGTCGCTCTGGACCAGGCCGAGGCCGCTCTTGCCGACCAGCATGCCGGCCAGGATCTCGCCGGCGGCGATGGGAATGCGAACGCCCTTCAGCCGGTTGAGCAGGAGCGGCACCACGAAGGCGAGGACCGCGACCAGGACCAGGCTGCCCAGCGCGGGACCGTGATGGGGCATGCAGTCCACCCTTTCGTAAATACGTAGGATCTTCGCAGTATATCACGACGATACCATGCGTGCCAGATACGCCACAACCACCTGTAATCGTTTCATGCGCATTTTGCATGACCATCAGGCAGATTGCGGGCGGCGGACGCGCCAGATTTTCTCCCGCGTGAACCGGGCAGGGTCGCGCACAATGAGGCTACACCGGCAACAGGGCCCTGACTATCCGATCGGATCGGCGCCCCAACAGGAGGAGGCAACGGATCGTGCCATTCAGCATCTACGTGGGAAACCTGCCCTGGAGTACCACACCCGAGGACCTGCGGGCACTCTTCGAGCCCTACGGCGAGGTGGAGAACGCCCGCATCATCACCGACCGTGAGACCGGCCGCTCCCGCGGTTTCGGCTTCGTGGACATGACGGAGGAAGAGGCCGCACGGAGAGCCATCGCCGAACTGCACAACTACGAGTACGGAGGCCGGCCCCTCACGGTCAACGAGGCGCAGGCACGCCAGGGCGGTATGTAGCCCCTTCGACTGACCCGACCGAATTTCCGGTCGGGTTTTTCGCGCCCTCTTGACCAAACCCGGCAGTTATGGTAGCTTCGTTTTAGTTGTTTACCACATTAGCCGACTAAAGCACGGAGGCGATGGCCTTGAACACACCGGTAACTCGCACACAGGTGCCAGACGGGGCGCGCGACCGCCTGCCCGCCGAGGCCGCCGCGATGCGCCGCCTCTCCGCACGGCTGGACGGCGTCTTCCGGGCCTGGGGTTACCGGGAGGTCTCCCCGCCGGTTATCGAGTACCTGGAGGCGGTTTCCGTCGGGGCGGCCAGCTGGGGACGCCGGGAGGACCTGTACCAGCTCTTTGACCGGAAAGGGCGCACCCTGGCCCTGCGGCCGGACATGACCACCCCGATCGCCCGCCTGGTGGCCACCCGCCTGGCCGACGAGCCCCTGCCGCTCCGGCTTTCTTATTTTTCCCCGGTTTTCCGGCACCGCGAGCTCAGGGCCGGCGCAACCAGCGAGATCTGGCAGGCCGGGGTGGAGCTGGTGGGCGCGCCGGGGGAGGTGGCGGATGCCGAGGTGATCAGCCTGGCCTGCGCCGCGGTGAAGGCGGCGGAGCTGGAGGGCTTCCGGATTGGCCTGGGCCACGTGGGCATCGTGGAGGGGCTGTTTGAGAGCGCCGGTGTGTCCCCCGACGCGGCCGCTGGGCTCAAGGAGGCCATGGTCGCCCGGGATCTGGTGGCCTTCGAGTACGGGGTCGCCCAGGCCGGCCTCTCAGGCGAGCGGGCTGAACTGCTGCTGGGGCTCGTCCACTTCCACGGCGGCTTCACCGAGGCCAAGGCGCGGTTCGGCCGCGTCGGCGGCCGGGTGGCCGAAGCCCTGGAGCACCTGGGCCGGGTGCTGGAGGTGCTGGAGGCCCTGGGTGTGGCCGAACAGGTGAGCCTGGACCTGGGGCTGGTGCGTTCCCTGGGCTACTACACGGGCGTCGTCTTCGAGGGCTACCTGCCGGGGGTCGGGCTGCCCGTCATGGGCGGCGGGCGGTACGACAACCTGGTGGCGGAGTTCGGCCGGCCGCTGGCGGCCACCGGCTTCGCCCTGGAGGTGGACCGGCTGCTGATGGCCCAGGAACAGCAGGGCGTGCCGACCGGGGAGGCGGGGCTGGACGCCGTGATCGCGTGTCCGCCCGGGCAGGAGGCGAAGGCCATGGCCTGGGCGGCGCGGCTCCGGGCGCAGGGGCTGGCCGTGGAGGTGGACCTCCTGGGCCGGACGGGGGAGGAGCTGGCGGCCTACGCCCGCTCCCGGGGCGCCGCACGGGTGCTGAGCCCCGGGTTGCCGTCGATTCATTAGCGCAGTGAAGTCCACCACGCGTTCCGGGAAGGAGCCATATCGCATGTCACCACTCACCATCGCCATACCCAAGGGCCGGCCATACGCGGCAACGGTCCGCTTCCTGCGGGAGGCCGGCCTGGCCGGGCCGGAGCTGGAGCCCGAGGAGGGGCGCAGCCTGTACGTGGAGTGCCCGGAGCAGGGCACGCGCTTCATCATCGCCCGCGATTCCGACGTGCCCACCTACGTGGAGTACGGGGCCGCGGACCTGGGCATCGTGGGCAAGAACGTGCTCATGGAGGCCGAGCCCCAGGTGTACGAGCTGCTGGACCTGGGTTACAGCAAGTGCCGCTTCGTGCTGGCAGCCCCGGCGGGGGTGGACCCCCGGCAGTTCCTGAACGGTCGCTCCACGCAGCGGGTGGCCACGAAGTACCCCCGCATGACCGAAGCCTACTTCAACAGCCGGGGGCTTCAGGTGGAGACCATCTACCTGCACGGTTCCATTGAGGTGGCGCCGAAGGTGGGGCTGGCGGACCTGATCGTCGACATCGTGGAGACCGGCCGCACCCTGCGGGAGAACAACCTGGTCGTGATTGAGGATCTGTGGACCTCATCCATGCGGCTGATCGCCAACCGCGCTGCCTACCGGCTCCAGGCCGAGCGCATCGGGCCCATCGTCCAGCGCCTCCGGGAGATGGTTGCCGGGCGGGACCTGGCCGGGAAGCCGCAGCCTGCGGTCGCAGAACGCTGAGGAGGAGTACGCCATGTTGAAAGTATGGGAGCCGCAGGCGTTCCTGGAGTTTCTGAGCCGACGCCGCACCGAGTTCTACCCGGATATCGAGGCGCAGGTGCGTGCCATTCTGGAGCGGGTGCGCCGGGAAGGCGACGCGGCGCTGTATGCCCTGACCCGCCAGTTCGACGGCGCGGACCTGGAGGCGACCGGCCTGCGGGTGACCGAGGCGGAGTACCGGGAGGCCGAGGCCGCCGTGACGGACGAGTTCCGGGCGGCCCTGCAGGTCGCCGTCGACAACATCACCGCCTTCCACCGGCCGCAGGTGCCCGCGTCGTGGTTCATGACCCGGCCGGACGGCACGATCATGGGCCAGCAGGTCACCGCGGTGGACCGGGCGGGGGTGTACGTGCCCGGCGGGTCTGCGCCGCTCTTCTCATGCCTGCTCATGACCGCGATCCCCGCCGTCGTGGCGGGGGTGCGGGAAGTGATCGTCTGCACGCCGCCCGACCGGAGCGGGAAGATCGACCCGCACATGCTGGTGGCCGCCCGGGCCGCGGGCGTGAAGGACGTATATAAGGTAGGCGGCGCCCAGGCCATCGGGGCGATGGCCTACGGCACCGCCACCGTGCCCCGGGTCGATACGATCGCCGGGCCGGGCAACTACTACGTGACTCTGGCCAAGAAGCTGGTCTTCGGCCCCGTCGGCATCGACATGCTGGCCGGGCCGACCGAGGTGCTGGCCGTGGACGACGGCAGCGCCGACCCCGAGTGGCTGGCGGCTGACCTGCTTAGCCAGGCCGAGCACCCCAACGGGATGGTGATCCTGGTGACGGTGGCCGGCGAGCAGCGGGTCGCGGCCATCGGGACCGCGATGGAGCGGCAGACGGAGGCCCTGCCCCGGGCGGAGACCATCCGCCAGTCGGTGGCGGAGCTGGGCGCGGCGCTGGTGGTCGGTTCGCTGGAGGAGGCGGCCGACCTGGTCAACGCCGTCGGCCCCGAGCATCTGGAAGTCAACCTCGCAGACCCCTGGGCCTTCCTGCCGATGGTGCGGCACGCCGGCTCCATCTTCATGGGCCGGTGGACCCCGGAGGCCATCGGCGACTATATCGCCGGGCCGTCCAACGTGATCCCCACCGAGGGCACCGCCCGGTATGCCTCGCCGGTGAACGTCGAGACGTTCATCAAGCGGTCCGCGGTCACCTGCTACAGCGAGGCGGCGTTCCGGGCCCAGGCGCCCCACGCCGTCAGGCTGGCCCTGACGGAGGAGCTGCAGGCCCACGCCGCGTCGATGCAGATCCGGCTGAAGGCGCAGGACGGGCCGGCGCCGGGTTCGGGGGCGCGCGCCGGCGGCGAACGAGGGAGGTAATCGGAATGGCAGCGCGAATCGGCCAGGTGACCCGGAAGACCCGCGAGACCGACGTCGCCGTCACCTGGCGGCTGGACGGCGCCGGTCGGGCGGAGATCGACACGGGGGTTCCGTTTTTCGACCACATGCTGGACCAGATCGCCCGCCACGGGCTGACCGACCTGACGGTGAGGACGGTGGGCGACCTGCACATCGATGCGCACCACACGGTGGAGGACACCGGCATCGCCCTGGGGCAGGCCCTGCGCCTGGCGCTGGGCGACGGCCGGTCCATCCGCCGCTACGGCTCGGCCTTCGTCCCCTTCGATGAGACGCTGGCGTTTGCGGCCATCGACATCAGCGGCCGGCCCTACCTGGTCTTCGACGCCGCGCTGCCGGCCCAGAAGGTGGGCAACTTCGACAGTGAACTGGTGCAGGAGTTCTTCCGGGCGCTGGCCTTCAACGCCGGCATCACCCTGCACCTGAAGGTGCACTACGGCCAGAACACCCACCACATGATCGAGGCGCTGTTCAAGGCCTTCGCCCGGGCGCTGGGCGAGGCGGTGGCCCTCGATCCGCGGGTGACGGACATCCCCTCGACGAAGGGGGCGCTGCTCTGATGAAGGCGAGTTTCGAACTCTACCCGGCGATCGATCTGAAAGCGGGCCAGGTGGTGCGGCTGCGGCAGGGCCGCCTGGACGAGGCGACGGTCTACGAGACCGACCCGGCCCGGGTGGCGGCCTGCTGGGCGGAAGCCGGCGCCCGCTGGATCCACGTGGTCGACCTGGACGGCGCCTTCGCCGGCCGGGGCCAGAACACCGGGGCGGTGCGGGCCATCCTGGAGGCTGCCCCCGGAGTCCGGGTTCAGCTGGGCGGCGGGCTGCGCAGCCTGGACGCGGTCGCGGCCGCGCTGGAGCTGGGGGTGGCCCGCGCCATCATCGGCACCGCAGCCCTGGAGGGCGATCTGGTGGCCCGCGCGGTGGAGCGCTTCGGCCCCGAGCGGGTGGCGGTGGGCATCGACGCCCGGGGGGGCATGGTGGCCACCAGGGGCTGGGTGGAGGTGACCGAGGTCCGGGCGGTGGACCTGGCCGGGCGGGTGAAGGCGGCCGGGGTGCGGACCATCATCTACACCGACATCGCCACCGACGGCATGCTGCAGGGCCCCAACTTCGCCGAGATGGCGGCGATGGGCCGGACCGGCCTGGACGTGATCGCCAGCGGCGGGGTCTCCTCGCTGGAGGACATTCTGCGGCTCCGGGAGATCCCCGGGGTGGTCGGGGCCATCGTGGGCAGGGCCCTCTACACCGGCGCCGTCGACCTGAAGGAGGCGGTGGCGGCATGCCTGGGGTGAAGCGCATCATCCCCTGCCTCGACATCAAGGGCGGGCAGGTGGTGAAGAACGTCAAGTTCCACCTCAGCCCCCGGGTGGTCGGCGACCCGGCCGCGCTGGCGGCCGAATACGACCGGCAGGGGGCGGACGAGATCGTCTTCCTGGACATCAACGCCTCGTATGAGGGGCGCTCGGCCACGCTGGAGGTGCTCCGGCGGGCGGCGGAGCAGGTCTCGGCGCCGGTGACCGTCGGCGGCGGGGTGAGCGCCGTCGAGCACGTGCGGGCCTGCCTCGCGGCCGGCGCGGACAAGGTCTCGGTGAACACCGCGGCCGTGCGGCGCCCCGACTTCATTAATGAAGTGGCCGCGGAGTTCGGCCCCGGTGCGCTGGTGGTGGCCATCGACTGCAAGCGGCGGCCGGAAGGCGGCTGGGAGGTCTACCTGCACGGCGGCCGGACGCCGACCGGGCTGGACGCCGTCGCCTGGGCGCAGGAGGCCGAGCGGCGCGGCGCGGGCGAGCTGCTGGTAACCTCGATGGACGCCGACGGCACCCGGGAGGGGTACGACATCCCCCTGCACCAGGCCCTGGCCGACGCGGTGACCATACCGGTCATCGCCTCCGGCGGGGCAGGGAGCGTGGACGATATCCTCGAAGTTCTGACCGTGGGCCGGGCGGACGCCGCCCTGGCCGCCTCGATCTTCCACAGCGGCGAGCAGACGGTGGGAGGGGTGAAGGCCTTCCTCCGGGAGAGAGGGGTGCAGGTACGGTCATGACGGAGACCCTGAAGCTGAAGTGGGGCCCCGACGGGCTGATTCCGGCCATCGTGCAGGATGTGCGGACCGGCCAGGTGCTGATGCAGGCCTACATGAACGCCGACTCGCTCAGGCTCACCCTGGAGACCGGCGTGGCGTGGTACTGGTCCCGCAGCCGGCAGGAGCTGTGGCAGAAGGGGGCGACCTCGGGCCACGTGCAGCGGGTCCGCGAGATCCGCACCGACTGCGACGGCGACTCGCTGCTGCTCCTGGTGGAGCAGGAGGGGGTGGCCTGCCACGAGGGCAGCTACTCCTGCTTCACCCGCCGGGTCGACGGCTCGCCCAAGGCGCTGATCGGCACTGCCTTCTGGCCCGTCCAGCCCGACGAGACGGTGCCCTACGACATCGGATCGATCCTCAGGGAGGTGACCGCCGTCCTGCTGGAGCGGCGGGCCCATCCCGATCCGGACAGCTATACGAGCAAGCTGTTTCGCAAGGGACCTGACGCCTACTGCAAGAAGATCGGCGAGGAGGCCACCGAGGTGGTGCTCGCCGTGAAGAACCGGGATCGGGAGAACCTGGCCTTTGAGGTGGCCGACCTCTGGTTCCACACCCTGGTCGCACTGGTGGACCAGGGGCTGGACCCCGCCGACGTGGCGGATCAACTGGCCAGCCGGCGGGGGAGGCGGCGGGAGCAGCGTAAGGAGGAGTAGGGCATGCCCGGTGTGCGTGCAGCAGTCCAGTCGATGAAACCGTATGTTCCGGGCAAGCCCGTGGAGGATGTGCAGCGGGAGCTGGGGCTCAGCGACCTGGTGAAGCTCAATCAGAACGAGAACCCGCTGGGTCCGTCTCCGCGGGCGGTCGCGGCCGCCCAGGCGGCCATGGCCGAGGTTCACACCTATCCGGAGGGGACCGCCCGCAGGCTCAGGAACCGGCTCGCAGAGATGTGGGACCTGCCGGTGGACTGGTTCCTGGTCGGCAACGGTTCCGACGAGGTCTTCCGGCTGCTGGCGGAGGTCTACCTGGAGCCCGGCGACCGCGTGGTGGTGCCCGTGCCCTCGTTCGCCGCGTACCGGTTCGTGGCGGAGCTGATGGGCGCGGAGGTCGTCGATGTGCCCCTCGCGGGCTGGACCATGGACCTCCCGGCGATGGCGGACGCGGCGGCCGAGAGCGGCGCGAAGCTGCTCTTCCTCTGCCGGCCCAACAACCCCACGGGCGCGGTCTTCGCCGAGGCCGACCTGCGGGCGGCGATGGAGCGCGTGCCGCCGTCGACCCTCGTGGTGGTGGACGAGGCCTACCGGGAGTTCGACGCCACCCCGTTCGACAGCCGGGCGCTGGTGCGGGACTACCCCAACGTCGTCGTCACCCGGACGTTCAGCAAGATCTACGGCATGGCCGGCTTCCGGCTGGGCTACGGCATCATGCGGCCGGAGCTGCTGGCGCCGATCTGGACGGCCCGGGATCCTTTCAGCGTGAACGGCCTCGCCGTGGCGGCCGGTCTGGCCGCCCTGGACGACACGGAGCACCTGGCGCGGACCCTGGCCGTCACCCGGGAGGGGAAGGCGTACCTCTATGCGGCCTTTGAGCGGCTGGGGCTGGCGTGCGTGCCCAGCGAGGCCAACTTCATCCTGTTTGACGCGGGGCGGCCCGCGGCCGAGGTCTTCGACCGGCTCCTCCGGCGCGGGGTGCTGGTGCGCCCCTGCGCCTCCTTCGGCCTGCCGAACCACCTGCGCGTGACGGTGGGGACGGCGGAGGAGAACCGGCGGTTTGTGGAGGCCCTGGAGGCGGTGCTGAAGGGCGATTGATGCGGTGGAACCCGGGTGGGAGATACCCGTAAAGGGGCGGGAGATGCCGGCAGGCGTCTCCCGCCCCTTGTGCGCGCCGCGAAACGGCGCCGGCAGACAGCTGCCGCCCGAAACTTCTGGTCCCGCGATTTCGTCCAACGTGCGAGTTGGCAGAATTCTGCACCGGGAGTGATGCCCCATGCGCACCCGACAGAGAGTCATCGCTATGGTGGCCGTGCTTGCATTGATGGTGGCGGTGGTCGCGGTGATGCGCCCCGGGCGGGGCCCGTCGCCGTCCACACCGCCGACGCCGGAGGAGGACGTAGCCGAGGTGACGCTCGCCCCGGCGGAGTTTGACCCGGCGGGGATCGACCCCGCTGGCCCGCTGCTCCTGTCCAGCAGCAGGCCGCTCACGCTGGCCATGGTACAGGCGGCTCTCGCCGCGGAGCCCGCCGTGGACCTGCGGGTCGAGCAGGCCGACGATGCGGGGACGCGCTTCATCATCGCTCCCGCCGCCGCGCTGGAGCCTGACCGGATCTACCGCTTCCGGCTCAGTCAGGCAGCCGGGCTCGGCCGCGACTACCAGTGGTCCTTCCAGACCCGCGCCGAATTCCGGTTGCTGGGCACCCTGCCGGCCAACCAGTCGACCGGGGTGCCGGTGAACACGGGGATCGAGCTCACTTTCAGCCACGAGGACTACGCCGACCCGGCCAATTACTTCAGCATCAGCCCCCCGGTGAAGGGGCGGTGGGAGCGGCACAAGAAGACGGCGGTCTTCGTGCCTGCCGATCCGCTGGAGCCGGGCACCATCTACACCGTCACCCTGAAGGAGGGGCTGGGCCGTACCCGGGGTGAGGGGCGGCTGGGCGCGCACACCTTCTCGTTCGAGACCGCCGATCCCGGTGCGCCGGGCCCGCACAGGGCGTTCCACGTGTACGATGAGGCCGCGGAGTTCCCGACCGACACGACGCCCTACATCCGCATCTGGGATTCCGGCGGAGGCGACGCCTATACGATTTCGGTCTACCGCTACCCCGGCGCCGCCGCCTACATCGCGGCCCTGCGCGACGCCCTTGCGCTGCCTGCGTGGAGCAGCGCGGCGCGCGATCGCTACAGGGAGGCCACCGACGACCTGGCCTCGGTCGCGACGTTCTCCGCCACGCCGGTGGATCAGGAGTACGATCGCTACCTGGTGTTTCCCGAGCCCCTGCCGCCGGGATACTACCTCGCCGAGGTGCAGCGCGGCGAGCAGGTGCGGCAGGTGCGTTTCCAGGTGAACGACCTCTCGTACTACATCGCCGAGAGCCGGACGGGCGGCCTGATCTGGCTGAACGACCTGGAGACCGGCAGCCCGGCCGCAGGCGCGGCGCTCTACCTGGCGGACGGCTCGCCCGCGGCCACCGCCGGCCCGGATGGCGTGGCACGGGTGGATGCCCCTGGGAGCCCGGACGGAGAGGGCTCTGCCCCGGCTGGTTTCTGGATCGCCCGGCACGGGGAGAAGGAGGCCGTGGTGCACACAATCGGCCGCTATGGGTACCTGAGCGGGGAGGAAACACGGTCGCAGCTTTACTGGCGCTACCTCTACATCGACCGGGCCGTCTACAAGCCCGCGGACACGGTGCACATCTGGGGCATTCTTCACCCGCGTGAGCCTGAGGCAGGGCCGGTGGATGCGGTGCGGGTGGAGCTGACCCGCGGGTACTACTGGAGCGGGGAAGGCGGGCCGGTGATCCTGGCCAGCGCCACGCTTCCGGTGGAGCGCTCCAGCTTCATCGGCAGCCTGCCGCTGCCCAACCTCACCCCCGGATACTACCAGGTCAACCTCCTGGTGGACGGCGAGGTTTTCGCCAGCCGGTGGTTCGAGGTGGCGACTTACGCCAAGCCCGCCTATGAGATTGCGGTGACGGCGGACCGAGAGGCCCTGTTCACCGGCGAGACGGTGAACTTCCGGGTGCGGGCGACCTTCTTCGAGGGAACGCCGGTGCCCGGCATGAAGCTCAACTACCGCATCTACGGCGAAGCGGGCAGCGTGACCACCGATGTGAACGGTGAGGCCGTCATCTCCTACACGCCGCCCCACGTCCCGGAGAGCTGGGGCTGGGGGGGTTCCCTCCCCCTGTACGTCACCGGCGGCGAACCCGAGTTGGGGGAGGTGACCGAGGAGCGGTGGATCCCGCTCTTCCACCGGGACGTGATGGCCGAGACCGATACGGCCTGGAGCGGCGACCAGGCCACCGTGACCGTCCAGGTCAACCAGGTGGTGCTGGATGAGCTTCTCGCCGGCACGGGGACGGACGTGAAGGGTCCTGCGCTGGCGGACCGGGCGGTGGAGTTCACCCTGTTCGAGTACACGTGGAACCGCATTGAGGTGGGGGAGTACTACGACTTCATTGAAAAGGTGGTGCGGAAGCGGTACCGGTATGAGCAGGCGTCCCGCGAGGTCGGCCGGGCGACGGCGGAGACCGATGCCGATGGGCGCGCGACCTTTGTGCTCACCGTCGATCCCGAGAAGCAGTACGAGGTGCGCTACGGGGTCCAGGATTCCCGCGGCCTGTGGATGTACGGCAGCGCCTGGGTCTCGGGCCAGCGGTACGGATACCGTGAAGACTGGGGCTGGCCGCAGCTGGTGCCGACCGATCAGGACCGCTACCGGGTGGCCGTCGGCGAGCCGGTGGAGTACGTGTTCCACAAGGGAGAAAGCAGGCTGGATGACCGGCCGGACGGCTTCCTCTTCTTCACCGCGCGCAGGGGAATCCGGGAGCACATCGTGCAGGATTCGCCCGGGCGCACCGTGGCGCTGCAGGCCGCGGACCTGCCCAACATCATGCTGTACGGCGTCGCCTTCGACGGCCGCAGATACCTCGAAGCCGCGCGGTACGTGGCCGTGGACCCGGAGGAGCGGCGCCTCCAGGTGACGGTTGCCCCCGACCGGGAGGCGTACCGCCCCGGCGATCAGGTGCAGGTGCAGGTCGCGGTGCGGGATGCCGCGGGACGGCCCGCACCCGGGGCGGTGGTCAACCTGAACCTGGTGGATGAGGCGGTCTTTGCGGTGCGGGAGCAGTACGTCGACACCCTGGGCGATCTCTACGGCGACTACGTCAGCTCCGGCGTCCTGCGGAGCCGCAGCTCCCACGAGCCGCCGCCCCTGAGCGGGGGCGCGGAGAAGGGCGGCGAGGGCGGCGGCGTCCGGCGCGATTTCAAGGATGCCGTCCTCTTCACCCGCGTCACGACCGACGGCGCCGGCGAGGCCAGCGTACGCTTCCGCGTGCCCGACAACCTGACCAGCTGGCGGCTGACCTACCAGGCGGTCCTGCCCGACACGATGGAGGCGGGGAGCGGCGCGATCAAGATCCCGGTCAGGCTGCCCTTCTTCGCCGACCTGGTGATGGGCGAGACCTTCCTGTTGGGCGAGAGGCCCGTGTTCCAGGTGCGCGCCTACGGCGACGCCCTGGAGCCGGACGCCCGGGTGAGCTTCCGGGTTGAGGTGGAGGGCCCGTCGGATTACCGGCACCGGCTGGAGCTGACCGGCCGCCCCTTCGACCCCGTTTCGGTGCCGCTGGCGCCGCTGGCGGCTGAGGGGACATATACCGTCAAGGTGACGGCCACGGCCGGCGGCCTGTCGGATGCGCTGGAGCGCACCATTGCGGTTCGGGAGACCCATCTGGTGCAGAACCGGGTCGACTTCCGGCTGCTGGAGCCCGGGGCCAGGCTGGATGGGGCCGATGAGGGGCTTACTCACGTCACCTTCGTGGACTGGGAGCGGGGCCGGTACCTGGACCTGCTCCACCGCAGCCGCTGGGCCTCGGGCAGCCGCTTCGAGAAGAAGCTGGCGCGGGCGCTGGCCGCGGAGCTGCTGCAGGAGCACGCCGGGTGGGAGGATCCCTGGCCCGAGCCGGAGCTGGAGACGTTCCGCTATCAGACCGCCGACGGCTCCATCGCCATCCTGCCGTACAGCGACGGCGACCTGAAGCTCTCTGCCCTGGTCGCAGATCTGGCGCCGGAGCGGTTCGACCGGGCGGCCCTGGCCCTGCACTTCCGCCGGGTGCTGGAGGACGAGGGGGAGAGCCGGGAGCGGAAGGCCATGGCCATCTACGGCCTGGCCGGCCTGGGTGAGCCGGTGCTCCTGGCCGCCCATCAGTTGCTGGCCGAGCCGGAACTGACGCCTTCGGAGCAGCTCTATGCCATGCTGGCCGCCGCCGCACTGGGCGATCTGGAGGCGGTGCGTCCGCACTACCGGAGCTTCGTGGCGGCTTACGGCGAGGAGGTCGCCCTGGATCTGCGGATCGCAGTGGACGGGGACCGGGACGAGCAGCTGCAGGCGACGGCGCTGACGGCCGTTCTCGCCGCCAGGCTGGGCGAGCCGGAGGCGCTCCCCATGCTCGGCTACCTGGCGCAGAATCAGCCCGGGGAGAGCCTGATCAACCTGGAACTGGTCCTGGCTGCCCGCAGCGGGCTGGAGGGCCTGAAAGGCGCGCCGGTGGGCCTCACCTACCGGCTGAAGGGTGAGGTGTTCGAGAAGACCCTGCAGCCCGGAGAGCGGCTGGCCATGGCCCTGCTGCCCGATGAGCTGGCCTCGCTGCAGATTACGGACGTAGAGGGGAGCGTGGCCGCGGTGGTTACCTACACCGCGCCGGGGCGCCCCACGGTGACGATGGCCGGGGGCTCGGTGGTGCGCAGCTATTCGCCGGCGCCTGAGACCTGGAAGCCGGGCGACATCGTCACCGTCACCCTGACCTACAGCCTGCCGAACGACGCGCCCGAAGGGGCCTACGAACTGACCGACACCCTGCCCTCCGGCCTGCGCTACCTGGAGCGGCCCTGGGCCTACGGCCAGCGCGTCGACTGGTCGGTGTACAGCAGCTGGACCCTGCACGTGGACGGACAGCGGGTGACCTTCTGGGCGGAGAAGAAGGGGAAGCCGATTCAGTATCACGCCCGGGTGGTTTCGGCCGGCCAGTACCGGGCTGAGGAGGCCGTGCTGCAGCATCAGGGCAGCGGCCTGGTCTACGGCATGAGCGCGGCGGAGGCGGTGAGCATCGGATGGTAGCGCGGCGGTGGCTGGCGGCAGCAGCGGCCGTGGTGGCAGTGGCGTGGCTGCTGGGGCTGGCCTGGGGCCCGCCGGGCGGGGCGGCGCAGGGTGGGGTTGTGTCGGGCGGGGAAGCACCGGGCGGTGCCGTGTCGGGCGGTGCCGTGTCGGGCGGTGCCGTGTCGGGCGGTGCCGTGTCCGGCGGGAAGGCCCCGCGCGAGGCAGCGCCGCCTCGTCCCAGGCCCCGGCCTGCACAGCCCAACGCCTTCTTCAACGCCCGCTTGTTCTACGGCGGTCTGGAAGCGGCCGGCCGGTCGGCGTTGACGGCTGCCCCGCCCCTGGCCGGCGGGCTGGTGCCGCACCACGACCTGGCGGCGGAACTACTGTCGGGCTTCTTCTTGGTGCTGGAGGCGCAGCCGCCTGAGGTCATCTTCCTGGTGGGGCCGAACCACGAGGCCGCGGGGCCGCCGGTCGTCACCGGCCGGCGCGCCTGGCAGACCGACTTCGGCCAGGTGGAGGCGGACCTGGACGCGGTGGACGCCCTGCTGGCCGCCGGCATCGCCGAGGTGGAGGAAGAGGTGCTGTCGCGGGAGCACGCGATGGGCACGCTGATGCCTTACATCAAATATCACGCGCCGGAGGCGCGGGTCGTGCCGCTCGTGCTCCATCGCGGGCTCACCCTGCCGGAACTTGAGCGGCTCGCGGGCGCCCTTGCCCAGTTGCTTGGACCCGGCCGGATCCTGGTGGCATCCGTGGACTTCTCCCACTACCTCACCCGTGCAGAGGCCGAAGCCCGAGATGCAGAGACCCTGGCCGCCGTCATGGCGGGCGACCTCGACCGGCTCCTGCGGATGGGGCCCGATCACCTGGATTCGCCGGAGGCCGTGTCCGTGCTGCTGATGGCGATGGACGCCGTGGGCGCCGAGGGGCCGACCGTGCTGGGCCACACCAACTCCGGCGAGATCCTGCGGGACGATCTGATCGAAACGACCAGCTACTTCACGTTCGCTTTCACACGCAGATAACGCGGCTGGCACAGCATAGGCTGTTGATGCCAGGGGGCATCGCTACCTCTCCGACCTTATCCGTTCTGTTCGCCTTGGCTGTTGATGTCGAGGGGGCACCCCCTACCTGTCTGACCTGGTCCGCAGGGTGCCTCCCACTTCGCCGATTCCTGAGCCCGACGGGCGGGGTGCAATCCCGACGGGCATGGTGCGGTCCCGACGGGCAAGGTGCAGCAATCCGCAGCCAGACTAGCACGCCGGTGCGGCCAGCGAGGCGTGGCCGGAAGAGCGCCAAGAATATACGGGAAGCAGTACTTGCGGGCACACCGCCTTCTAACATGCGCCAGTTCCCGAGGGTGATGGCGTACCGGCATGGCCAGTTGGCGAAAGGCGGCTCCCGCCGGCGCGCTAAAGCCGCCCCACGGGCAACACCCGCGAGTGCGTGAGCTTCAGGATCCCTGGCACCTGGGACCTCAGCATGCGGGACTGCGCAGCAGGGAGCGGGCATCCACCGGCGCGATGTTGGAACCGTCCGGATACTGCGCGATCCGCACGATGTCCCGGAACCAGGCCAGGTAATGGTCCAGATATTTCGTGGCGACGCCCCGGAACCGGCGGAGCCACCACGTCGGCAGATTGGGAAACCGGATCGGGCCGCCGCTCGCCTCGCCCCCGGCACCGGTCTCCCCAGCACCGATTGCCCCGGCGATTGCCCCGGCATTGGTCTCTTCGGCACCGGTCGCCCCGGTATCGGTCTCTCTGGCACCGATCTCCCGGACAACGGCCTCCCTGGCATCGGCCTCCCTGGCATCGGCCTCCCTGGCATCGGCCGCCCCCTGCCTTGGCCCGTGGGGCGCTTCCGCGTGCAACGCTTTCCCGGCCTGCAATTCCCCAACCTGCGGTTCCCCGGCGGCGGATCCGGCGCGCCTGCTCACAGCGGCGATCCCATCGTGGTGTTCATATCCCAACATCTCGCAGGCCTTCTTGTATTCGCTCCCGCCGAAGGCATACACGCGGGAACCCGGCCGGACCATCTGCGAAAGGCCCGGGCCGATCAGTTCCGGGGTGCGCCTGCCCTGCCCAAGGACGGCGAGGTCGTATCCGCTGTCGGTCTCGGCCACCATGACGTTCACCGGCCGGCCGTCGATCAGCAGCTGGAACCGGTTGCGGCCGGCGGGGGCCAGGCCGGGGCGGGTGGGCCCTCCCGGTCCGATTCCCCGGCGCACGATGTTCCAATAGCCCCAGCTGCCGGGGCCGTTGGTGGTCCTGCTCCCCTTCTCTGAGTACTTCACACGGAAGGTTTCAACCCTGACGTCACCGCTCAGCTTCCCCCGGGGCTGGGCACTGAGCGCCGCCAGGGCCCGGTGGCGCCAGTGGAAGGCCGTGGACAGGGCGATGCCCAGGCGGGATGCGACCTGGCGCAGCGGCAGGTTGTCCGCAAGCAGCTCGATCATCTCGCGCCACTGCTCCTGCTTTCGGATGCGATACGCCGGGCTGCCGGTGTTGGGGCTGAAGGTCCGCCGGCAGGTCTTGCACAGATATCGCTGCACCCGCTGCCCGGAGGCCATGCGGAAAGAGCCGTGCCTGACCACCTGCGCGCCTTCGCAGGTGGGGCACCGCCTTTGCCCTTCCGAAACGTCGGATACGGAGATGGACTCGGGCGCCACGATGGAAGCACCTCGCACATCTGGAGTCTAATGGAAGTCTAGCCGAACGTTGGTTCGTTGTCCAGTCGGATGTGGTCACCCGCGCGGGTGATTTTTTGCGCCTGTAACCGCCGGCGTTGCGATGTGATGAGCTGGGGCGGTGTGCTGAGCAACGATTATGATGAGGAAACGGGATGGCAGTCTCAGTTGCTCGCCACGAGCCCACAGTCAAGCCGAACAGAAAGAATGCGGGTCACGCGTAAGGGTCCGATCTCGCCAACAATGGCCCTGCCCAGTTGTGCGGGCCCGGCACCATGTGCCCCGCCACCAAGTGCAAGGAATTCCTGTTGCGCTGAAGTCGTGAACGTGGTATAGTAACTCATGCGCCGCTGCTGAGGCGGCCAAGCCATGCAGTCGTGGAGAGATACCCAAGTGGCTGAAGGGGCGGCTTTGCTAAAGCTGTAGGGGGCGCAAGCCCCGCGTGGGTTCAAATCCCACTCTCTCCGCCAGAAGCCGTGCTCATACGAGCACGGCATTTTATTGTGTCTCTGCAGCCGCGGGCGCCGCGTCCGCCTTCCGCTTCGTCCGACCCTGTTGCACGACGGGATCGGACATGGTATATTATCTTGTGCACCGCCCGAAGGCGGTGGAGCCACACAGCTGTGGAGAGATACCCAAGTGGCTGAAGGGGCGGCTTTGCTAAAGCTGTAGGGGGCGCAAGCCCCGCGTGGGTTCAAATCCCACTCTCTCCGCCAGCAAGAATCGACGGTGGGAAGTGCAAGCGCACGGCCCACCGTCGATTTCTTATAGCCACTTTTAGCCCCTTTGCACCTCAACTGGTGCACTGTGACCAGTTCCGGGTCGTCGGGATTCGATACATTTGAGCTATACACGGTTTACAGGGATGCGCCTCTCCGGAGCGGAAGTAGTTCAAAAATTGACGCTGCGCTTACGGGAGGCGATGGAGCCATGCCAGGCAAAACCATCGGAATCCTCGGCGGGATGGGGCCGGAGGCCACGGCAGACCTGTTTTTGAAGATCATCCGGTCCACGCCCGCCCACACCGACCAGGAACACCTCAGAGTACTGATCGACAGCAACCCCGCCATCCCCGACCGCACAGCCGCCATCCTGGGCGAAGGTCCCGATCCCGTGCCCCTGCTCACCCGCACGGCACAGCTTCTGGAGCGCTGGGGCGCCGACCTGATCGTCATCCCCTGCAACACCGCGCATTACTTCTGCGACGAGGTGCAGGCAAGCGTGCAGGTGCCGGTGCTGCACATCATGAAGGAGACCGCCGCGTACCTGCGGGAGCGGTATCCCGAACTGCGCGACGTGGGCCTGCTCGCCACCACCGGCACCGTGCGCACCGGGCTCTACCAGCGCTTCCTCGAGGCGCAGTCGCTGCGCACCTTGCTTCCCGACGACGGGGGCCAGGAGGTGGTCATGGACTGCATCTACGGCGAGCGCGGGGTGAAGGCCGGCCACACGGGACCCGAGGTGACGGCGCGGCTCGTCAAGGTGGCCGAGACCTTGATCGCCCGCGGCGCCGGGGCGGTCATCGCCGGCTGCACCGAGCTGCCGCTGGTGCTCCGTGACGGCGACCTGCCGGTCCCGGTGATCGACCCGACCCGCATCCTGGCGGAGGCCGCTGTACGGGCAGCTCTCGACTGAGCGCGCGAGCCGGAGCCGACAGATTCGGACGAAGAGGCCCCGGCGAACCACTTTGGATGAATCGCCCCGCACAAATGCTGAGCCCTCGGGGCAGACCGGGATCGGTCCGCCCCGAGGGCCCTTCTTTCCACCCAGGGGGCCCTTCTTTCCACCCTGGCTCAGCGCTGGAGCGGCACGCCCGGGCGGTGCTTTGGCCCGGAGCTCGGCCAGAGGCCCACTTCCGCCCGGCGGCTAGGCGGTGTGGGGCTTGTAGAAACCGCTCTCCGCGAGATCCGTGACGATCGGCTGGAGGCCGGCGGCCTCCACGGCCTTCCGTCCCCGCTCCAGCGTGATGATGCGGGTGGAACGGCCCGTCACGACCCCGTGGTGCGCGACGACCTGCCCCGCCGCGATCGTCGTGCGCACCTCCGCAGCGGCGGCGTCGACGACGGCTACGTCGGCGTCGGCGCCCTCGCCCAGGTGGCCCTTTGCGGTGAGCCCCAGGAGGCGCGCCGGCACGGTGCATGCCTTCAGCACGAAGTCCGCCATCGTGAGCACCTCGAGCTCGACCAGGCGGAGGCCGGCGGAGATGGTGAAGTTGCGCGGGATGCCGCCGCCGTCGGTGGCCAGTGCGTCCACGACGAAGCGGCCGGCGCGGTCGCGGGCTGCGGCCAGCATGAGCCGCGGCATCGGGGGGTTGACCGGGAAGCTGATGCCCACGTTGGTGCCCGCGGCCTCCCAGACGGCAACGGCCTCGGGACCGGTGCGGAGCACGGCCCGGTCGCCCTCGATCACGTTGACCCGGCCGAAGCCCTCAAGAATTGCCCGGCGCAGCCCCTCCTCGGTCGCAGGATAGCCGCCCTGCTGCAGGCAGGCCCGGGTGCGGTCGCTCTCCGGGATGCCATCGATGCAGATGCCGGAGGTGCCGTTGATCACCGCCAGGTACGACTCGGTGACGAGGTTCTCGGCCTCCGTGAGCCACTCGATGGCCTGGATGGCCTCGAGCTGGGGATCCTTCACGGCGCCGCGGCAGTAGCTGTTGATGTGGGCGATGTGGACGTGGTTCCGGCCCTTCAGGTCCAGGGCCTCCCTGAGGCCCGTCAGATCGCTGCGGTTCTCGGTGCTGCCGCAGTGGATCGCGGCCCACGCGCCCAGCTCGTTGGCGATCTCGAAGACGCGCCCGTTGGCCTCGGGCGTGAGGGGGAAGTGACCGCCCATGATCTTGACGCCCAGGGCGCCCCGGTCCAGCGCGGCGGCGATCCCGTCCCGCAGCTCCTTGGCCGAGGGGTCTGCGGAGTCCACCATCTCACCGGGCTTCACCCGGTTGAGGCAGGCGAGGTTGATGCCGGCGCCGTGCTCCCGTGCGATGGCCAGCACGTCGTCGATGGGGCCGGCCATATCCATGGCGGTGGTCACGCCCGCCAGAGCCAGCATGCGGTGGGCCACGGGCCCCTGAAACTCGGAGGAAGCGTGTACATGGATGTCCACCAGTCCGGGCAGCACCAGGAGGCCGGAGACATCCAGCACCTCGGCTGCCTCGGAACGGGCGATGTCGGGGGAAATCCGCGCGATGCGACCGTCGCGGATGGCGATGTCAAAGCGTCCGTTGCGGTTGTTGGCGGGGTCGACGACGTGTCCGCCTTTGAGCAGGAGATCGTACACTGAATCCAACCCCCAATCTGACCATTCTGCTTCACACATTCGGGAGTTGGCCGGTGGATTCCCGCCCGCTGGCTGGAAACGGCCCCAAGGTGCCGGGAAACCAGTCCCACGGGAGAGCCGCATAGTGCCTTTGATCCACGCGCGCATGCCGCATAGCCATCCAAAAGGGCGTCACGCCGAATCAACACCCCCCGCCTGGCGAACGCTAGGGGCAAACGCGTGTAAAGGGCAGTTGGAGGGGGAATTGGTACGGTGCGCGCACGGTGGGCAGCCATGGTGCTCTGCGCCCTGCTCCTGCACGGCTGTATGGCGCAGCCGCAGCCGCAGCAGTCGCCGGAACCCAGTTCAGAGCAGGTGAAGAAGGCGGTCAGGGAGAGCCTGAGCCAGCAGGAGATGAAGGACTACATCCGCACCCAGGTCAAGGAGCAGGCCGGGGTGGAGATGCTGGAGATGGCCCTGGACACGCAGGAGGGGAAGGATGCGCTCAACGATGCCGTGAAGAGCGCCATCAGTTCGCCTGTGGGTGAGCAGGCGATTCAGAAGAAGTTTGCCGAGATGCTGAAAGACCCGATGATCCAGCAGCAACTGCAGCAGGCCATCCGCGAGACGTTGCAGGACATCCTGTCGAAGGGGACCCAGGGCGGCCAGGGTGGCGGCGGCCAGGGCGGAGGCCAGCAAGGTGGCGGCCAGCAGGGCGGCAGCGGTGGTGGTGGCGGCAGCGGCGGCGGTGGGGGCGAGTAGCCGCAGCCGGGTCGAGTAGCCGCAGCCGGGTCAAAACGGAGGCCCCCGGCCGACTGTGCGGCCGGGGGCCAGGGCGCGCCTGCATCAGGACGCTTTCTCCAGCAGATCGGGGTACCGTCGCGCGGGGGGCTCGCCGTAGGCAGCCAGAACCCGCTGCCGGTAGGGGTTGGTCTCCCAGCCGGCGGCCGCGCGGGGGCCGCCGTTGTAGACGGCCAGTGCGATGTCCTCGGAGCCGTACTCGTCAATCAGGGCGGAGAGGTAGAAGGTGCCCATCTCCACCGAGGTGGCGGGATCGCTCAGATCGTAGGTCTCCAGCCCCATCACGCCGGCCAGCCACTCGCCGGTGGAGGGCAGGATCTGCATGAGGCCGCGCTCGCCATGGGCGCCGACCGCATCCGGATCCCAGCGGGTCTCGACGGTGATGACGGCCGCGATCAGCCGGGGATCGACCCCGTACCGGTCCGCGACCTCCGCCACCAAGGGGCGGTACGGCTCAGGGGCGAGGTCGGCGATCGACTCAGTTAACGCCTGCAGGCGGGCCCGCTCCAGCTCTGCAGGATCCGGCGGCAGCTCCGCCACCGGGTCCAGTTCGGGTTCGGGCAGCGCCGGTTCCGGGCCTTCCGCAGGGGCGGCCGCCGTTCCGGCGAACATGGTGGGCACAGCTGCCACACCCAGCGCCAGAGCCGCCCAGATGGAGCGGCGCCGGCGGATACGTGCGAACACTTTGGGTTCCTCCTTTGGACGTAACACCATAGATATATCTGAATAGCGAGAACTATCGTATGTTCTCCCCTGGCAACGGAACCCACTTTATCAGGACTGGAAGGCGGCTGTCAACACTTGCTGCCATGTATTGGCAGGCAGGGACCCATTGTCGCAAGTTACGAAAAAGACGGGAGGAAGGAGGAGCGGCAGACGGGCGAGAATCCCCCTGACGTGAGGAAGGTGACCGAGAGTCATGCTTGACCCTTCGTCGGTTCGTGAATACCAGCGTCTGCGCGAAGCGGTGCGCAGCGCCTTGCTTTCCGGCCTCAACGAGCAGCAGCGGCAGGCGGTGCTGCACGGCGAGGGGCCGCTGCTCATCCTGGCCGGGGCGGGCAGCGGCAAGACCCGCGTGATCGCCCACCGCATCGCCCACCTCATCCTCTTCGGGCCGGAGTACGACCCCGATGCGCCGCCGCCCCCCGACATGACGGCGGACGACCTCACGGCCCTGCGGGCCGCGGTCGAGGGCCCGGGGCCCATCGATACCGCCGCGATCGCCCACCTGCTGGGCGGGGGGGTTCCCCCCTGGCGCATCCTGGCCATCACCTTTACCAACAAGGCCGCCGCCGAGATGCGGGAGCGGGTGGAGCAGCTGGTGGGTCCGAAGGCCCGCGATGTGTGGGCCGCCACGTTCCATTCCACCTGCGTCCGCATGCTCCGGCGGGACATCGAGCGGCTGGGCTACGGCCGCAACTTCGTCATCCTCGATGCCGAGGACCAGCAGGCGGTCGTGAAGGACTGCCTGAAGCGGCTGGGCCTCTCCGACCGGCAGTTCCAGCCGGGGGCGGTGGTGGGCACCATCTCGGGCGCCAAGAACGCGATGCTGGATCCCCGGCAGTTTGCCGCCAGGGCCGGCGACTACTGGCGCCAGCAGGTCGCGAAGGTCTACAGCCTCTACCAGGAGCAGCTGAAGATCAACAACGCCCTGGACTTCGACGACCTCCTGCTGAAGGCCGTGGAACTCCTGGAGCGGTTCGACGACGTGCGGGAGTACTACCAGCGGAAGTTCGAGTTCATCCTGGTGGATGAGTACCAGGACACCAACCACGTGCAGAACCGCTGGGTCTTCCTGCTGGCCGGAGAGCGGCAGAACCTGGCCGTCGTCGGCGACGACGACCAGGGCATCTACTCGTGGCGGGGGGCGGACATCAGCAACATCCTCGAGTTCGAGGCGCAGTTCCCGCACTGCCGGTCGATCAAGCTGGAGCAGAACTACCGCTCCACGCAGAACATCCTCTCGGCTGCCCACGCGGTGGTGCGGCACAACACCGGCCGCAAGGAGAAGCGGCTCTGGACAGCGGCGGGCGACGGCGACCCGGTGTACCACTTCACCGGCGCCGACGAGCGGGACGAGGCCGCCTTCGTGGCGCGGGAGGTGGAGAGGCTGGTGGCCGAGGGGCTGCCCGACGGCACCCGGCTGGACTACCAGGACTTCGCCGTCCTCTACCGCACCCACGCCCAGTCCCGTGCGCTGGAGGAGGCCATGGTGCGCCGCTCCATTCCCTACGGCATCTACGGCGGCCTGCGGTTCTTCGAGCGCAAGGAGATCAAGGACGTGCTGGCCTACCTGCGCATCATCGCCAACCCGTCCGACACCGTCTCGTTCCGCCGCGCGGTGGGGGTGCCCAAGCGGGGCATCGGCCCCGCCTCGGTGGACAAGCTGGTGGACCACGCCGAGCAGTGGCAGGTGCCTGTGGCCATGGCCGCGCTCGACTGCTCCATGGTTCCGGGCCTCTCGGGCGTCTACCAGCGGCGCATGGAGGAGTTCGGCGCGCTCATTGAGGAGCTGACCAATCTGAGCGGGCGCTGCACGGTGGGCGAGCTGATCGACGCGGTGCTGGAGCGCACGGGGATCCTGGAGGAGCTGCGTGCCGACACCTCGCTGGAGGCGGCGGCCCGGGTGGAGAACGTGCAGGAGCTGCGCTCGATGGCCGCCGAGTTCGAGCCGCCGGCCGGCGAGGAGCTGGACGGCCTGAGGGACCTGGACAGCTTCCTGGCCACGGTGGCCCTGCTGACCGATGCCGACCAGGTGGGCGAGGGGCAGAACAAGGTGACCCTGATGACGCTCCACTCGGCCAAGGGGCTGGAGTTCCCGGTGGTCTTCCTGGTCGGTTTGGAGGAGGGGGTCTTCCCCCACAACCGGGCCCTGGCGGATGAGGGGCAGATGGAGGAGGAGCGCCGGCTCTGCTACGTGGGCATGACCCGCGCCCGCTACCGGCTCTACCTTACCAACGCCGTGAGCCGCAACCTCTGGGGCCAGCAGAACTACAACACGCCGAGCCGGTTCCTGCGGGAGATCCCCGCGGAGCTGGTGGAGACGGTGCTGCCGGCGGGCGGCTGGTCGGCAGGCCGCGGGTCGGCTGGCAGCCGGTCGGCGGGCAACTGGTCGGCGGGCAACTGGTCGGCGGGCAGCAGTTTTGGCCGCGGCCCGGGTTCCGGCGGGTATGACCGCGGACGCGGCTACGAGCGCCCCGGCGGATACGAAGGGACCCGCCGGTCCGCCCGGGGAACGGCCGCACCGGATGACGATGACTTCTCGCCGGCCATCGGAGCGGCGGGCTGGGGCAGGACGGTGCAGGCGCGCCGGCTGCAGGCGGCGCTGGAACCGCCTGCGGAGGAGACGCCCCGGTTCGCGCCCGGCGACCGGGTGCGCCATGACCGGTTCGGCGAGGGCGTGGTAAAGACCGTCATTGGCGATACGGTCACCGTTCAGTTCGCCGGGGCGGCCGGGCAGCGGGTGCTGGTGGCCAGCTACCTGCGGCCGGCCGCGGCTGACGCGGAGTGACAGGTGGAGGGGAGTTGGATGGATCGGTCCTGGGCGGAGCGTCGGATTGCGGAGCTGACCGCGACCATACGCCATCATGAGTACCTTTATTATGTAAGAAATGAACCGGAAATCAGCGATGCCGCCTTCGACGGGCTCATGGAGGAGCTGAAGCGGCTGGAGGCGGCCTTCCCGGACCTCCGGCGGCCGGACTCGCCCACGCAGCGGGTGGGCGGCGCCGCCGCGCCCGACTTTGCCAAGGTGCCCCACCAGCCGCCCATGTACTCGCTGGACAACGCCTTCAGCGAGGCGGACCTGCGGGACTTCGACCGGCGGGTGCGGGAGGGGCTGGGCGGCGAGCCGGTGGCCTACGTGTGCGAACTGAAGATTGACGGGCTCTCGATCTCGCTGCGGTACGAGGATGGTCTGTTCGTGCAGGGCGCGACCCGGGGCGACGGCGAGATCGGCGAGGATGTCACGGAGAACTTGCGCACCATCGGCTCGATTCCGCTCCGGCTGGACGGGTCGGAGGCCCCGGTCCCGCCCCGGCTCATCGTGCGGGGCGAGGTCTTCATGACCAAGCAGGTGCTGGAGGAGCTCAACGCCGCCCTGGCCGCGGAGGGGAAGCCGCTGCTGCAGAACCCCCGCAACGCCGCCGCGGGCGGCCTCAGGCAGAAGGATCCCCGCAAGACCCGGGAGCGCCGTCTCGACGCCTTCCTCTACCAGGTGGCGGAGGCCGACCAGCTGGGCTTCAGCGATCACTGGTCCGCGCTGGAGCGGCTCGCGGCCTGGCGCTTCAAGGTAAACCCGCACAGGCGCCTGGCCGGGTCCATCGACGAGGTCATCGACTGGATCAAGGGCTGGCAGGAGCGGCGGCACGACCTGCCGTATGAGATCGACGGCCTGGTGATCAAGGTGAACGACCTCAGCCAGCAGCGGCGGCTGGGCTTCACCTCGAAGTTCCCCCGTTGGGCCATTGCCTACAAGTTCCCCGCGGAGGAGCGGGAGACGACGGTGGTGGGCATCAGCCTAGAAGTGGGGCGCACCGGCGTGGTCACGCCGGCGGCGGAACTGGCTCCCGTGCGCATTGCCGGCACGACGGTGAAGCGGGCCACCCTGCACAACGAGGACTACATCCGCGAGAAGGACATCCGCATCGGCGACACGGTCATCGTCCGCAAGGCCGGCGAGATCATCCCCGAGGTGGTCCGGGTCGTGCTGGAGAAGCGCCCGCCCGACGCGCAGCCCTGGAGCTTCCCTGCGGAGTGCCCGGCCTGTGGCGCCGAGCTGGTTCGGCCTGAGGGCGAGGCGGCGGTGCGCTGCACCAACAGCCTCTGCCCGGCCCAACAGTACCGGGCCATCCTGCACTTCGCCTCGCGCGACGCCATGAACATCGAAGGCCTGGGCGAGGCCCTGGTCCAGTCCTTGCTGGAGCACGGGCTCATCGAGGACGCGGCCGACCTCTACCGGCTCCGTGAGAAGCGTGACGCCCTGCTCAGCCTGGAGCGCATGGGCGAGAAGTCGGTGGAGAACCTGCTGGCGGCCATCGACGCCACCCGGCAGAACCCGCTGCACCGGCTGATCTTCGCGCTGGGCATCCGCCATGTCGGCGAGCGGGCCGCCCGGCTGCTGGCCGACCACTTCGGCTCGATGGAGGCCATCGAGCAGGCGGGCCTGGACGAACTGACGGCGATCCCCGGCCTGGGGCCGAAGATCGCCGAGTCTGTGCGGTCCTACTTTGCCTCGCCGCGCTCGCACCAGTTGCTGGCCAAGCTGAGGGCGGCCGGGGTGAACATGGTCGGCGAGAAGAAGACAGGGCCGGCGGAAGGGCCGCTGGCCGGCATGACCGTGGTGGTCACCGGCACGCTTGCCCGCTGGGGGCGCAAGGAGATCGAGGCCCTGATTCAGGAGCTGGGCGGAAAGGCCGCCGGCTCGGTCAGCCGGAAGACCAGCTTCGTCGTCGCGGGGGAGGCTGCGGGCTCCAAGCTGAAGAAGGCCCAGGAGCTGGGCATCCCCGTGCTCACCGAAGACGAGTTCTACGTGCGCTACGTGCAGGGTTAGCGCGGCAGCGCTGGCGCGATGTGGCCAAAGCGGAAAGCTTTAACGTTGGATCGTGGTGGCGCGTGTGGTATCATCAAGCCATCAGTGAACGGTTTTCGGGGGGGTGTGCACCTCACCGCGGGCGAGGTGCGTGCCCCCCAACCGCTCCGTTTTCAGAAAGATGCGTATCGAGCCGGAAGGAATACCGCGCTTTCTGAGCGAAAAAGTCCAAACCAACACGCGCGATTCTGCGTCTCATGAGCACAAAGGGCTGCTCTCGTGAGGCGGGTGTGAAGCGCCCTGCTGCAACATGCGTAGTGAAGGAGAAGAGGAGTGAGCCTGTGAGCGAGAAGCTGGTCGAAATCCGAAACCTTCAGACCCACTATTTTACCGAAGACGGCGTCGTCAGGGCCGTTGACGGGGTGGATCTTTACATCAAGCGCGGTGAAACCCTGGGCGTAGTGGGTGAATCCGGCTGCGGCAAGAGTGTGACCTCTCTCTCCATCATGCGGCTCATTCCCAACCCCCCGGGCAAGATTGTGGCCGGTGAGATCCTCTTCGAGGGCGAGGATCTCCTGAAGAAGTCCGAGGCCGAAATGCGCAAGATCCGGGGCAACGATATTTCGATGATCTTCCAGGAGCCCATGACCTCGCTGAACCCGGTCTATACCATCGGCGACCAGATCGCGGAGGCCATCGAGCTCCACCAGGGCCTGTCGCACAAGGAAGCGATTGAAAAGGCCATCGAGATGCTCCGGTTGGTCGGCATTCCGCTGCCGGAACAGCGGGTGAAGGAGTATCCGCACCAGCTCTCCGGCGGCATGCGGCAGCGCGTCATGATCGCGATGGCGCTCTCCTGCAACCCGAAGCTGCTCATCGCCGACGAGCCCACCACCGCCCTGGACGTGACGATTCAGGCCCAGATCCTCGAGCTGATGAAGAAGCTGAAGAAGGAGCTGGGCATGGCGATCATGCTGATCACCCACGACCTGGGCGTTGTGGCCGAGATGTGCGAGCGCGTGGTCGTGATGTACGCGGGCAAGGTGGTGGAGGAGGCCGATGCGGTCTCGCTCTTCAAGCACCCCATCCACCCGTACACGGAGGGGCTTCTGAAGTCGATTCCGCGCCTCGATCAGGAGGTCGAGAAGCTGCATGTGATCGAGGGCGTGGTGCCGAACCCGCTGAACCTGCCCGAGGGCTGCCGGTTCGCCCCGCGCTGCCCCGTGGCCGTGGACCGGTGCCGGGCCGAACAGCCGGCCCTGAAGCAGGTGGCTCCCGGGCGGTACGTTGCCTGCTTCCTCGCTGAAGAACGCCTCACGAAGGGGGTTACGGCCTGATGAGCACTGCGGTTGGCACCGAGGCCCGGCAGGGCGACGTCCTGGTCGATGTGCGCAACTTGAAGAAGTACTTCCCCGTCTCGGGCGGTGGCATCATCGCCCGCACGGTGGGCTACGTCAAGGCCGTGGACGGCGTTTCCTTCCAGATTCGCCGCGGCGAGACCATGGGTCTGGTGGGCGAGTCCGGCTGCGGCAAGACCACCATGGGCAAGGTCCTGCTGCGGCTGCAGGAGCCCACGGAAGGCCAGGTCTACTTCGAAGGTAAAAACATCTACGATCTCAACCGCGAGGAGATGCGCCGTCTCCGGCGTGAGATGCAGATCATCTTCCAGGACCCCTACGCGTCGCTCAACCCCCGCATGACGGTGGGCGACATCATCGGCGAGCCGCTGGAGATTCACGGCGTCGCCCGGGGTCAGGCCAAGACCAAGAAGGTGCACGAACTGCTGGATGTGGTGGGGCTCGCGTCGTTCCACGCCCGGCGGTACCCCCACGAGTTCTCCGGCGGTCAGCGGCAGCGCATCGGCATCGCCCGCGCCCTGGCGCTGAATCCGAAGCTGATCGTCTGCGACGAGCCGGTCTCGGCCCTGGACGTGTCGATTCAGTCGCAGGTGCTCAACCTGCTGGAGGACCTGCAGAAGGAGTTCGGTCTGACGTACCTCTTCATCGCCCACGGCCTTTCCGTGGTGAAGCACGTCTCCGACCGGGTCGGCGTGATGTACCTGGGCAAGATGATGGAGATCTCGCCCGCCAACGAGCTGTACAGCAACCCGCTGCACCCGTATACCGAGGCGCTAATGTCGGCCATCCCGATTCCCGATCCGACCCTGAAGCGGGAGCGCATCGTGCTGGAGGGCGACGTGCCCTCTCCGGTCAACCCGCCCTCGGGCTGCCGGTTCCACACCCGCTGCCGCTACCAGGCCCAGGTCGGTGACATCTGCAAGGAGGAGGAGCCGCCGCTGGTGGACGTGGGCAACGACCACTGGGTCGCCTGCCACATGCGCACCAAGTAAAGGCGAGAGAAACGCCCCGCCCACCTCAGGGCGGGGTTTTCGCGCCCCTTACTGCTCCTCAATGATGCAGAGGCAGTGCCCGTACTCGTTGGATCCGATGGCGACGAAGCGCCCCCATTCCGCCTGTGCGGCCTCCAGCCCGGCGTTGGCCGCCTGCTCCAGGCTGCTGTGCGAGTTGTGGAAGAACACGTGCCCGCGGTAGAGTCGCCCCTGGCCGTCCTGCTGGTACAGAATCGCGATGCAGTGGCCGTAGTTGTTCGAATCCATCGTGACCCCGGTGATGGTCGCCGTCCCCGCAATCTCCGTCAGCCACGCGTTCAACTGGTCCTGGAGCGAGCGGTGGGAGTTGTGGAACAGTATCTTTACCATCGTCTGTGCCATGGAACTCCTCCTCATGCAACATCACTAATAAGACCATGAGGGCCTGCCATTTGTTCGCTGCCCTGCCAGCGACATTGCCGGGCTGGGACGCCATGTGTTAGAATCAGGTAGTTACGCTCTGGTCCAATTGGCTATGCCAAATTACGGATGGTGGTGATCGACAGTGGCACTGACGCGGGATGAGATTGCGCGCGTGGCCCACATGGCGCGTCTGAGCCTCTCCGAGGAGGAGATCGAGGGCTTCGCGGAACAACTCAGCCGCATTCTGGAACATGTGGAGCGCATCAACCAGGTAGACGTGACGGATGTGCCTCCAACCTATCACGCGGTCACCTTGCAGAATGTGCTCCGCGAGGACGAGCCTCAGCCCTCGCTGGAGCGGGAGACGGTTCTGGCCCTGGCCCCGGAGTCGGAGGCCGGCTGCTACAAGGTACCGAAGATCACGGAGGGCTAAGTGATGTCAGGGATGACGCATATACTGAGCGCCGCCCGGCTGAACAGACTCTTTCTGGCCGGTGAGCTGTCGGCGGTGGAGATTGCCGAGTCTGCGCTGAGCCGCATCGCAAAGGTGGAGCCCCAGGTGGGCGCGTTCCTTCACGTGGCGGCGGAGCACGTCCTGGACCGGGCAAAGAAGCTGGACGCCCGGCGCAGGGCCGGCGACAACGAGTTCGGCCCGCTGGCCGGCGTGCCCATCGCGGTGAAGGACAACATCTGCACCTGCGGGATGGAGACCACCTGCGCGTCCCGCATGCTGAAGGGCTATGTGTCGCCGTACGACGCGACGGTGGTGGAGCGGCTGCGGGCCTCGGGCGCCATGATCATCGGCAAGACCAACATGGACGAGTTCGCCATGGGCTCCTCAGGCGAGGCCTCTGCCTTCCAGACGACCCGCAATCCGTGGGACCTGGAGCGCGTGCCCGGCGGCTCCTCCTCCGGTTCGGCCGCGGCCGTGGCTGCCGGTGAGGTTCCCCTGGCCCTGGGCACGGACACCGGCGGGTCCATCCGGCAGCCGGCCGCGTTCACCGGCGTCGTCGGGCTGAAGCCCACCTACGGCTACGTCAGCCGTTACGGGGTGGTCTCCTTCGCCTCATCGCTGGATCAGGTGGGCCCCCTGGGTCACGACGTGGAAGACGTGGCTCGCCTCTTCGAGGTGATCGCCGGGCCCGATCGGCGCGACGCAACCAACGCCGGCCGCACCCCGCCTGAGCTGAAGTTCGGCGGCGACCCGTCGCTGGCCGGCGTGCGCCTCGGGGTTCCGCGGGAGCTGTTCGGCCAGGGCATCGATTCCGGGGTGAAGGCCCGGGTCGAGGAGGCGATCAGGCAGCTGGAGGACCTGGGGGCGACCGTGGAGGAGTGCTCGCTGCCCTCCACCGAGTACGCCCTGTCCGCCTACTACGTCATCGCCCTGGCTGAGGCCTCGTCCAACCTCGCGCGGTACGACGGCGTGCGCTACGGATTCCGCGCCGCGCAGACCGGCGGTCTGACGGAGATGTACAGCAAGACTCGCGGCGAGGGCTTCGGCGCCGAGGTGAAGCGCCGCATCATGTTGGGTACCTATGTGCTCTCCAGCGGGCACTATGATGCTTACTACCGCAAGGCCCAGCAGGTGCGCACCCTGGTCGTGCGGGACTTCGAGCGGGCCTTCGAGCGGTTCGACGCCCTGGTCACCCCCACCACGCCGTTCACCGCCTGGCGGATCGGGGAGAAGATCGACGACCCTATGGCCATGTACCTGGGCGACATCTGCACCATCCCGGTCAACCTGGCCGGCCTGCCGGCGATCTCCGTGCCCTGTGGGTTCGTGGACGGGCTGCCGGTGGGGATGCAGCTCATCGGGAAGCACTTCGCGGACGCCCAGCTGCTGCAGATGGCCTGGGCCTACCAGAAGGTGACCAAGCATCATGAGTCCCGTCCGGTCCTGACTGAGGAAGGAGGTCGGTAGCCGTGTCCACCAAGTGGGAAACCGTTATCGGCCTCGAGGTGCACGTGGAGCTGGCCACCGAGACGAAGGTCTGGTGCTCCTGCAAGAATGAGTTCGGGGCCGAGCCGAACACCAACGTCTGCCCGGTCTGCCTGGCCCTGCCCGGCTCGCTGCCGGTGCTGAACGCCAGGGCCCTGGAGTACACCATCAAGGCGGGGCTGGCCCTCAACTGCAAGATCCAGCGCCGCTCCAAGTTCGACCGCAAAAACTACTTCTACGCGGACCTGCCGTCGGGCTACCAGATCAGCCAGTTCGACCTGCCCCTCTGCTACGACGGCTACGTGGACATCACCCTGAAGGACGGCACCACGCGGCGCATCCGCATCCAGCGGATCCACCTGGAGACCGACGCGGGCAAGCTGGTCCACGCGGGCGACGACGTGGCCGCGGCGGACTTCTCCCTGGTCGACTTCAACCGGGCCGGGGTGCCGCTGATTGAGATCGTCACCGAGCCCGACCTGCGCTCGGCCGAGGAGGCCGGCCTCTTCCTGGAGAAGCTGCGCTCCATCCTGAAGTACTCCGGTGTGAGCGACGTGAAGATGGAAGAGGGCTCCATGCGCTGCGACGTCAACGTATCGGTGCGGCCTGCGGGCTCCACCGAGTTCGGCGTGCGGTCGGAACTGAAGAACGTCAACTCCTTCTCGGCTGCCGTGCGGGGCATCGAGTACGAGCAGAAGCGGCACATCCGCATCCTGGAGGAGGGGGGCCAGGTCGAGCAGGAGACCCGCTCCTGGCGCGATGCCCAGGGCATTTCGGTCCTGCTGCGCTCGAAGGAGGACGCGGAGGACTACCGCTACTTCCCCGAGCCCGACCTGCCGCCGGTCGAGGTGACGACGGAGGAGATCGAGCGGATCCGGGCCACGCTGCCCGAGCTGCCCGACGCCCTCATGCAGCGGCTCATGACCGAGTACGGCCTCTCGGCCTACGACGCCTCGGTCATCGTCGCCGAGCGGGAGTTCGCCCAGTGGTTCCTGCAGGCCGTGGAGCTGGCCGGCGCGGACCAGGCGAAGGCCGTCGCCAACTGGCAGATCAACGAGCTCTACCGGGTGATGAACGAGAAGGAGCTGGGCCCGGACCAGATCCCCCTCACCCCCGAGCAGCTGGTGGGCATGCTGAAGCTGATGGAGAAGGGCACCATCACCGGCAAGATCGCCAAGACCGTCTTCGACAAGATGGTGGAGACCGGCAAGGACGCCGAGACCATCGTGAAGGACGAGGGGCTCACCCAGGTGGCCGACGAGGGCGAACTGCTGGCCATCGCCCGGGAAGTGGTGGCCGCCAACCCGAAGGTCTTCGAGGACTGGAAGTCCGGCAAGCAGTCGGCCGCCCAGTGGTTCGTGGGCCAGATCATGAAGCGGACCCGCGGCCGGGCCAACCCGCAGCTGGCCCTGAAGCTGGTGACCCAGGCGCTCGAAGAGCAGGCCCAGAAGTAAAACCTGTCCCCCGCCGTAGGAACTGCGGCGGGGGCGTCTAATTTATTGGGTTAAAGCATGAAGGGAGGCGTGGTCCGTGGACCTGGTAACCGGCGCCACCGGCTTCATCGGCGCGCAGCTGGTGCGCCACCTTCTGGAGTCGGGCCAGAAGGTGCGCATCCTGGTTCGTTCCCCGCAGAAGGCAGAGGCGGTGTTCGGCACGCTCTGCGAATCGCTGGATGTAGCCGAGGGCGACCTGGGCGACGCGGCCTCCCTGGCGCGGGCGGCTGCCGGGGTGGAGCGGGTATACCACCTGGCCTCGCGGATCAACTTCCAGGGGTCGCTGAAGCGGATGCGCGCGATCAACGTGGAGGGCACCCGCCGGCTGCTGGACGCCTGCGTCGCAGCCGGCGTGAAGCGGGTGGTGCACATGTCCTCCATCGCGGCTGGTGGGCCGGCGGTCATGGACGAGAACGGCCGCTACCGCGCCCGCACGGAGGAGGACGAGCCGGCGCCGCTGCCCGACGCATACGGCATCACCAAGCTGGAGCAGGAGCGGCTGGCGCTTTCCTATCGGGACAGGGGGCTGGAGGTGGTGGCGGTGCGCCCCAGCGCGGTCTTCGGCCCGGGCGACCCCGACGGCATGAACACCCTGATCTGGATGGTGAAGACGGGCCGGCTGCCCTTCTACCTGGGCTCCGCCCAGACGGTGGCCAACCTGGTCTTCGTGAAGGACGTGGTGCGCGGCACCGTCGCAGCCATGGAGCGGGGGCGGTCGGGCGAGATCTACAACCTGGTGGGGCCGAACCTGACCCAGGAGCAGCTCATCGGCCTGCTGGCGCACGTGAGCGGCGGTCGCTCTCCCCGCTGGGGGATGCCGGTGCCGGTGCTGATAGGCGCCGCGCGCCTCGTCACGGCCGGCGCGCGGCTGGCGCTCCGGCGGCGCTCGCTGGTGCACCCCAACCAGATCCGCAACTGGACCGCGCCGTGGATCGTCAGCGACGACAAGGCCCGGCGGGAGCTGGGGCTGGTGCCTACCGACACCGCCGCCGCCTTCCGCGAGACCCTGCAGTGGCTGCAGGCGTACAAGGCGGGCCAGGCGGAAGCGGGGGCCGCGCGCGAAGCGTGAGGCGGCGCCGGTGGCGTGATGCCGGCCGCCGCGGCTGCGGCTGAACGCCGTCCTGCCTGGGCGCGGACTTGTGCGCCCCTGGCCCGTGTGTGGTACACTCTGCCTATGAGCACGCAGGAGATGGTGAAGCCCCCGGTTCGCCCGGGGCAGGAGATTTCGGTGACGGTGCACGGCCTCGGCAGCAGCGGCGAGGGCGTGGCCCGTTATGAGGGACTGACCATATTCGTACCCGGCGGCGCCCCCGGCGACCGCCTGTTGGCGCGCGTGCAGGAGGTGAAGCGGAACTACGCCCGGGCTGCCGTCGTGGCGGTGGAGGCCCCATCCCCGGACCGCGTGGAGCCTGCCTGCCCCGCGGCGGGGGAGTGCGGCGGCTGCCAGCTGCAGCACATCGCCTACGAGGCGCAGCTCAGGCTGAAGCGGCAGCAGGTGGTCGACGCCCTGGAGCGGCTGGGGAAGCTGACCGGGGTGACGGTCCATCCGACCCTGGGGATGGCGGAGCCCTGGGGCTACCGGAACAAGGCGCAGTTTCCGGTGGGCTGGCGCTCGGGCCGGGTGATCGCCGGCTTCTTCGCCCCGGGGACCCACCGGATCATCGATATCGAGCGGTGCGCTATCCAGCATCCGCTGGCCAACCGGATCATGGCCGAGGTGAAGGAGCTCGCCCGGCGCTACGGCGTGCGCATCTACGACGAGCGCAGCCACACGGGGGTGCTGCGCCACGTGCTGGCCCGGGTGGGGCGGGGTACCGGCGAGGCGATGGCGGTGCTGGTGACCAACGGGCCCCGCTTTCCCCACGGCAAGGAGATCGCCCGGGAGCTGATGGCCCGCATCCCTGAGCTGGTCAGCGTGGTGCAGAACATCAACCCGGCCCGCACCAACGTGGTGCTGGGCCGGGAGAGCCGCGTGCTCGCGGGGCGGGATGCGATCACCGACTACATCGGCGACCTGCAGTTCAGCATCTCGCCGGTCTCCTTCTTCCAGGTGAACCCGGCGCAGACCGAGGTGCTGTACGGCAAGGCCCTGGAGTACGCCGGCCTCACCGGTTCGGAGACGGTGATCGACCTCTACTGCGGCATCGGCACGATCTCGCTGTTCCTGGCGCGCCAGTGCCGGGAGGTCATCGGCATCGAGTGGGTGGAGGAGGCGGTGGCGGACGCCCGGGAGAACGCGGCCCGCAACGGCATCGGGAACGCGCGCTTCATCGCCGGCGACGCGGCGGTGGAGATGCCCCGGCTGGTGGACGAGGGGGTGCGGGCTGACGTGATCGTGCTGGACCCGCCCCGCAAGGGCTGCGACGAGCAGGTGCTGGAGGCGATCGCACAGGTGGCGCCGCGGCGGGTGGTCTACGTGTCGTGCAACCCGGCCAGCCTGGCCCGGGACCTGGGCCGGCTGGCCGGGATGGGGTACCGCACCGTGGAAGTGCAACCGGTGGACATGTTCCCGCACACGGCGCACGTGGAGTGCGTGGCGCGGGTGGAGCGGGAGGGATAGCCCCCCTCCATGATCTCGCCGGTCTCATCGGTGGAGCGGTCGTTGACCAGCACCACCTCCAGATTCGGGTAGTCCTGCCGGAGCAGGGAGCGGACGGCGCCCTCGATGGATCGGGCCTTGTTGCATGCCGGAACGATCGCAGAAACCTTGGGCGGGTTGGGTCCGGGAGAGGCGTCGATGGGCACGGCGCGGGCCAGGCTGGGCACCGCTCGGATGGCGTAGAGCCCTTCCAGAAGCTTGGCCAGGCTGGCTCCGACGATGAGGACGGCCAGCCAGAAGAAGAGCAGCGACTGCATCTGTGAGGTTACCTCCCGGTTATGGGTTGCCGCCCTGCATCCGCCGAAACTCCAGCAAGGGCTGAAGCGCGCGCAGCCGCTCCGGCTCCAACAGCGACCAGTCGATTTCGGTCGGCTGCGGGTGAGCCCTGCGCACGGCGATGGTCCGGGTGGGGGTGACGATGTAGTCCACCGAGATGTCGTGCGGGTCCCACGGAAGCGCCACCCCCAGCGGGTGATCCGGCGCATCCACCACCTGGAGGTCGTGGACGGCGGTCACCACCGGGGTGTCGGGCTGGAGCTTGCCCAGCCGGCAGAGCAGGGCGAACTCCATGTCGCCATACCCGGCCCCCTTGCCGATCCGCACCCCCGTAGACTGGCTGACGGCCACCGTCCCGGCGACGACGAGATCGATCGGGTCGATCTCCTCCAGCCGCACCTCCCGGCCGAACCGCCGGAAGTTGGCCAGGCTGGTCGCCTCCCGCTCCCGTCCCGGTTCCACGTTCTCCAGCACGACGAAGCCCGCCGTCAGCCGCGGCGTCGGCATGTAGAGCCTCTTGCCGTCCCGCAGGACCATCGCCCGGATGGGGTGGAGGGGGGAGTCCGGCCCGACCTTGACCACCCTGGCCTTCCGGTAGACCTCCAGCTCCCGCAGCCGCGCCGCGGCCGCGGCGCTGCCTACGAAGTTCGGGATCCGCCCGTGGACCGGCTTCGGGAAGGCTGCCTGGCCCCGCTGGGTCAGTTCATCCCACACCCACTGACGGACCTGTCCTTTTTCCATCCCCTTTCCTCCCTTCTGTCGACCGCCGCCCCCTGCGGCCCGATCGTGAAGAGTGTTCCGCTTTGCCGGCCACTTTCCTCCCGCCCAAATCGCGACGGCGGGCTTGACGGGGCGGCTTCGAGCGGGACCGGCCCGCGCCGCCACCTCTTGACGCCGATTTCCGAGTTGCCTATACTGTGTTCCAATCAAACGCGATGAAAGAGATGAGTAGGGCCTGAGGTCCCCACAGCGAGCCGGGTGCGGTGCGAGCCGGCGGCGACCGAGACGGCCTGAACATGGCTCTGGAGCGGCCGGCTGAAGGTCCGTCCGGACTGCGTAGGCTGGGACGGGGGGCTCCCGTTACAGGGCCAGGATATCGGCCACAGGCCCGTATCCGCGAGAGGCCCGGCGCGCGCCGGGCGAAAAAGGGTGGTACCACGGGGTGCATGCCTCGTCCCTTTCCGGGGACGAGGCTATTTGCGTTCCGGGGCAGGGCCGTCAACCTGATCCGGCTCTATGCGCTGGCCGCGGAGCCGATCCTTCCCTTCACGGCACAGCGCGTGTTCGATGCGCTGAAGATGGCGCCGGAGGAACGGAAGGTTCCGCTGAGCAGAGCCGTCAATCTGTCTGCGCTGGCTCCCGGGCGCCCGTTCGAACCCATTCCCCCGCTGTTCCGTCGCATGGACGCCGCGGAAGTGGAGCGGCTGAAGGCCCGGTTCGGGGGGAATACCTGACGCACGGCGGGGCACATCCCCGTCCTGATCGCCCACACCCGCTGCAGGCCTACTGAGGCTCGGCCAGCGGTGGTATGCTGTGCTATACTGGCCCCATCACCAGCCATCCGGAGGAAAATGATGAACGAACTGTTTGCCCCACGCATCGGCGGAGTCGTCAGCGCAGACATCGCGGTTCCCGAACACGAACGAGAGCTACGGTTCTACTCGCAGGTGCTCCGCACAGGCGACCCGCCGCTCTGGCGCGAAGACGGGACGAACAACCTCGGCTTACCCATCATCGGCCTGGGACAGCGAACCCCGGAATTCGCCAATCTGCCGCTCCAGTGGATGCCCCACATCCAGGTTGCGGACGTAGGGGCCAGCGCCCGGCGCGCCGTGGAGCTGGGCGGGCGCGAGATCATGCACCAGAAGGACGAAAACGGCAACAGCCAGTGGGCCGTGCTGATGGATCCGAACGGGGCGGCCTTCGGGATCATCCCGGTCATTCCGCAGGAGGCGATCCCCCCGGTTCCCCCGGAAGGCGAGGCCGCTTCCGGCGGCGGTGCTGCTCCGGGCGGGGCCGCTGCGGATCCGGTCGGCCGCATCGCCTGGCTCGACCTGACGGTTCCCGACGCGGCAGCGACCCGCGACTTCTACCAGCAGGTCATCGGCTGGTC
Source organism: Symbiobacterium turbinis (assembly GCF_055383075.1). Taxonomy (NCBI): domain Bacteria; kingdom Bacillati; phylum Bacillota; class Clostridia; order Eubacteriales; family Symbiobacteriaceae; genus Symbiobacterium; species Symbiobacterium turbinis. The sequence goes on along the minus strand of NZ_AP042433.1, from coordinate 2,346,662 downwards.
GGTGCAGGAGGTCCCGATGGAGGACGGCGACGAGCGCTACGCCGACTACGCCATGCTGGGCGGCGACGGGAACGCCGCGGCGGGCATCTGTCACGCCCGCGGCGTGAACGCGGACCTGCCGCCGGTCTGGCTGCTCTACCTCACTGTTGGCGACATCGCGGAAAGCCTCCGCCGGGTGGAGGCGGAGGGCGGCAAGGTGATCAAGGAAGTGAGGGATAAGGAAGGCGCGCACGTGTATGCGGTCATTCAGGATCCGGTGGGCGTCTACGTGGGGCTCGTGCCGGGATAGGCGGTGATCAGCTTCAGCAGGTCGCCCTTCACCGACTCCACCCGCTCTACCGTCAGGCCGGCCAGGCGGACGTTCTCCACCGTCCGGCGGTTGATGTTGCAGCCGACCAAACCCGCGATCACGGGGGCCGCCAGGTCCATGAGGGTCCCGACAACGGGCCGGTCGATGCGCACGTGCTCCAGGAGCAGGATGCGCCCGCCGGGGCGGCAGACCCGTGCGGCCTCCCGCAGCGCCGCGATCGGATCGGGGATGGTGCAGAAGACGTAGCTGGCCACGACCGTGTCGAAGGTGGCGTCGGGGAACGCCAGTTTCTGGGCGTCCATCTCCAGCAGTGTGACGGGCACCCGGCAGGGCCTGGAGCGGGCGCGGTCCAGCATCCGGGGGCTGAGATCAATCCCCACCAGTTCCGTGGTGATCGCCGGGTCGTAGAGCGGCAGGTTCCTGCCTGTTCCGACCCCGATCTCCAGCACATGGCCCCTCGCCTGGCGGATCAGCCTCTCCCGCCACGGGGCCTTTCCGGCCCGCTCCCCCACATCGAACCAGCGGGCGTTCCGGTCGAACTTCTGCCGCACCGCCTCGGTTTCCCGCTCTCGGATCATCCCCAGCTCCTCCTCCTGTGGCAGATACGTACGGCAATTCTACCCCGAGGGGTATCCTTCCTGCCGGGGCAGACCGCGCAAGGGTCCTTTCGCAGTCGGAAGGACCCTTGCGGCTTTTCACAGAATTCATCCTTACCGCTATCAGAAACCGCATCGACACGACCTGAAAGGTGGGAGCGGCTTGGGGAGCCTCATGGAACGCGGAATTGCGCTCTGGCGGCGGCACTGGCGGGGGCTCTTTCTGGCCTGCCCGACGGGCGACCGCCGAAAATGGCGGACTTCATCGAGGGCATAAGACGGTACACCGGCCGTCTGCTCGTGGTCCGGGTGCTGTGCAGTCTGGTGCTGGCCGCGGGCGGGCTGGTCGCACTCCTGGCGCATGTGCTGGCCGGGTTCGCGCTGGCGGGGTGGCTGACCTCCGTTGCTGCCCTGGCCGTGTTCTTCGCTGCCACCAGCGCCGTTCTGTACGCCGATTTTGCCTTGGTGGTGGAGGACGGCACGGCGATGGAGGCGGTGGGCGACAGCGTCGGGGTGCTGACGGAGCGCTGGCAGGAGGCCCTGGCGGCCAACGGGATGTTCATCCTGATCTCCGTGCTTGGGGAGGTCGTCGCGTGGCTGCTGACACGGATCGTCGCGGGGCCCGCGGGGCTTCTGCTGGGCGTGGCGCCGACGGCGCTGGCCGAGAGCGTCGTGCTCAGTTACCTGCTGGTGCGGTACGTTGAGAACGTGCATCGCGGCACCTACGGCCGCATGGGCCGGTTTGCGATCGACGGCCTGAAGGCAGGCTGACGCCTGGATGCAGCGGCACGGGGAGGAGAGGCGGGATGACCGTCAGAGCGGTGCTGAGGCCCCGGCCCGTGTGGCCCGGCGCCACCATCGGCGTCGTGGCCCCTGCGGGCCCGGTGCCGCCGGAGGAGCTTGAGGCGGGGCTGCAGCGGCTGCAATCGTGGGGGTATCGTGCGGTTGTAGGCGATGCGGTGCTGTCGCGGCGGGGCTACCTCGCCGGAACCGACGCTGAGCGGGCCGCGGACTTCAACCGGGTGTGGGCCGATCCGGCGGTGAACGCGGTCATCTGCGCCCGGGGCGGCTACGGCGCGATGATCGTCGCGCTGCTGGGCACCCCGTGGGAGCCGGACTTCACCGGGCGGATCGTGCTCCTGGAGGATGTGGACGAGGCCCCGTACCGGATCGACCGGATGCTGGTCCAGCTGCTGCTGGCGGGGAAGCTGCAGCGGGCGGCAGGCATCCTCATCGGCGACTCGCCCACCTGCCTGCAGGGGCCGCCGAACCGGCCCTCGCTGACGCTGCCGGAGGTCCTGGCCGAGCTCCTGGGCCCGCTGGGCATCCCCGTCCTGTACGGCTTCCCCTGCGGACACGGGTCCCACCGGGCGACGCTGCCGCTGGGCGTGCGGGCCCGGCTGGATGCGGAGGCCCCCGCGCTGACGATCCTGGAGCCGGCGGTGGAAGCATAGGCCGGGCCCGTCCGGCGGCGGACGGGAGACCGTCGGCGGCCCGGTGAACATAAGATGGGGGAAAGCGCTGAAAGGAGTATGGGTGTGTACAGTCAGGCGCCATACCCCTATCCCTGGTATGTGACACCGCAGTACGGGTGGCCGGGCGGCCGCGGGACCGGCAGCCCGTGGAGCGGCACGCCTCAGTACGGCAGCCCGTGGAGTGCGCCCGGCCCCGGGCCCGCGATCCGGGATCACGGACCCCGGCCGTATGTCGTGAACATCGCACAGGCGGCCAGGCAGAACCGCAACTTCCGCACCGCGCTCTGGACCGGCGAGCACTTCCAGGTCACCTTGATGAGCATCCCGGCGGGCGAGGACATCGGCCTAGAGGTCCACCCGACGACGGACCAGTTCATCCGGATCGAAGAGGGGCAGGGGCTCGTGCAGATGGGGCCCGGCCGGGACCGCCTGGAGTTTGAGCAGATGGCGTACCCCGGTTCCGCCGTCATGATTCCGGCGGGGATGTGGCACAACGTTACCAACACGGGCAACCGGCCGCTGAAGGTGTACGTGATCTACGCGCCGCCGGAGCACCCGCGCGGCACCGTCCACAGGACGAAGGCCGATGCCGAGTAGCGGGGAGAGGCCCACAGTCGTGCTGCGATGGGAACAGGAGTACCTTCCGGCAAGGGAGGTACTCCTGCTTCGCGCAGCCCTGCGGCGCCGACCGGAAGTCGACCCACCGCACCAGGTCTGTTTCATGCTAAGGTTGAGGTAGCAACCGAGATGGCGAGAGTCACCTCGAAAAGGTGGGATGACGAATGCTGAGATTGGCTGCCCGCCTGACCGCGGGCATGCTGAGCGTCCTCCTCGTCTGCCTTTGTGCGATGCCGGCGGCCCTGGCCGCAGATCCCTTCACCGACATCGCAGACAGCTACGCCCGCGAGGCGATCCTGGCCCTCCACGCAGAGGGCAAGGTGCAGGGGGTGGGCGACGGCCTGTTCGCGCCCCGGGCACAGATGACCCGTGAGCAGTTTGCGGCGATTCTGGTGCGGGTCATGGGCCTCGAAGAGGCCACCCAAGTCGGGCCGTTCACGGACAACGCCGACCCGGCCGCGTGGTACTACGGCGCCGTGAACACCGCATGGGCGCACGGCCTCATGATTGGACTCGACGACAGCACCTTCGGGGTGGGCCGGCCCATCAGCCGGGAGCAGGCCGTCGCCACCATCGTGCGGGTCGCCGGCCTGGAGCCGCTGGTGGATCCCCAGGCCGCGCCCAGCTTTGCCGATGCCCACCAGTTTTCGCCCTGGGCCAGGGGCTACGTGGCCCTGGCGCAGGCGAAAGGGCTCATCGTCGGCATGGGCGACAACACTTTCGCAGGCAGCCTGGAGATGACCCGCGAGATGGCCGTCCAGATGCTCTACCGGGCGCTGACCCATCTGGACGAAGGGGCCCGGATGGAAAGGGCGATCGGGCCGCGTGCCGCCGCCGTGCTCCACGCCCTGGAGCAGGCCGACCCGGTGCGTCTGGCAGACCTGGTGCACCCGGAGAAGGGGGTGCGCTTCTCCCCGTACGCGTTCGTGGACGTGGACCGCGACCAGGTCCTCCTGCCGGAGCAGTTGCGGGAACTGGACCCCGCGCAGGTCTTCCTGTGGGGGTACTACGACGGCAGCGGGCACCCGATCGAGATGACTTTTCCGGAGTACCTGCGAAGCGAGTTCGTGTACGGCCGGGACTACATGAACGCGCCCGAGGTGGCCTTCGACCAGGTGCTGGGCAGGGGCAACACGATCAACAACATCCGTGAAGCGTACCCCGAGGGACACTTTGTCGAGTACCACTTCCCGGGGACGCCGGAGATGGACGGGATGGACTGGTCCAGCCTGCGCCTGGTGTTCGAAGAGGTCGGCGGCCAGTGGTACCTGGTCGGCGTGATCGGTGATCAGTGGACGATTTAGGCGGTGTCGCAAGTCACTCGTACCGCAGCGCATCCACCACATCCAGCCGTGCGGCCCAGCGGGCCGGCAGCAGCCCGGCCAGCGGCGCCAGCAGCAGGGCCACCGCGGCGGCCATGGCCAGCGAGCCCCAGTCCACCACCCACTCGGTGGCGGCGCCGTTGATATACTGGCTGGCCGCCACCATCACCCGCTGGAGCGTGAGCCCGGCCACAGAGCCGATCAGGCCGCCCACCAGGCCGATGCTCAGGGCCTCGCCCAGCACCACCTGCAGCACCTCGCCGCGACGGGTGCCCACGGCCCGCAGCACGCCGATCTCCCGCTTGCGCTCCAGAATCGCGGCGAAAAGCGTGTTGGCGATGGCCAGGCCCGAGACCAGGACGGCGATCCAGGTCAGCGCCTCGTTCAGCCCGTAGAAGCTGTCGTATGAGACCTTCAGTTCCTGCCAGAACTCGTGGTTCAGCCTGATGGCGAGCGGCATCGTGTCGCCCCACCGGTCCAGGATGCGCTGCCTGACTGCCTCCGGCGAGTGGCCCGGCTCCACCAGCACCGCCACGTTGGAACTGGTCGCGTCGTTCCAGTAGCGCAGGTAGTCCCGCCGGTCGATGTTGAGCGTGCCGCCGTACGGGGTGATGTCGGTCATGATGCCGGCGACCGTGAGCGTGAGCGTGCCGCCGGGAGAGGGCAGCTCCAGCGTGTCGCCCAGGTCCAGCCCCAGGCGCGCGGCGACGGCCGGGGAGATGATCACGTGGCCTCCCTGCTCCATGAGGTCCGCGGCCTCGGGCCAGCTGCCTTCCTCCAGCGGCGTCTCGGAGTACTGGCGCAGCAGGCGATGGTCGAAGACCTGCATGAAGGCCTGCTCGCCGTCGCTGAGGATCACCCGCATCATCTTCTGGGGGCTGACCAGCCGGACGCCTTCCACCTCCGCCAGCTGCTGCACGAAGCCGTCGTCCATCTCCACCAGTGCGCCGATGCCCGAGTAGGAACTGGAGACGTTCATATCCCACCCGATGTTCTTCTCGAACCACCGGTTGAAGGCGGCCATCTGGCTGGCCTCCACACCGCCCATGGCGACCATGTAGGTGAGGGCGACCATCAGCGCGCTGACGGTGGCCGCGGTGCGCCGGGGCATGCGAATCAGATTGTCGGCGGCCAGGCGGCCCGTCACCCCCAGCACGCCCGTGAGCAGGGGCCGAAGCACCGCCCGGGTGAGCAGGTTCAGCAGGAGCGGCAACAGGAGCACAGCCCCGAGCAGCAGCACCGCCAGCATCAGTCCCCAGAGGCGGAGCACCGGCGGCGAGACCATCTCGTTCTGCGGCCAGGTGAGCCAGATGGTCAGGCTTCCTGCCAGCATGAGCGCCAGCCCGGCGGCCCCGCGGCGCCAGTCGAGCCGGGCGCGGTCAATTCCGGGACTCTCCGCCGGGCGCATCGCCTCCATGGGGCTGACCATCACCGTCTCCCGCGCGGGGCCGAACGCCGCAACCAGGGCAGCCCCGATCCCGACCGCCAGCGCCGCGGCCAGGGCGGCGGGGTCCATGGTGACGGCGGCCCGCTGCACGCCGTAGGCGTTCAGGAACTGATCGGTCATCTGCTCTGCCATCACCCAGGCCATGCCGAAGCCGTTGGCGAGGCCCGCGAGCGCGCCCAGGCAGCCGAGGAGACCCGCCTCGGTCAGCACGACGGCCATGACCTCGCCCCGCCTCATGCCCAGGGCCCGCAGGATCGAAAGCTCGCGCCGCCGCTCGGCCACGCTCATCGAGACGTTGGTGTAGATGATGAAGGTGCCCGCGAAGAGCGAGACCGAGCCGGCCACGGTGAGCAGGAAGACGACGGCGTCCAGCAGCTTCTCCATGTCGCGGGAGCGCTCCGCAGGGGTGGTCACCCGCACCTGGGGGTCCAGGGCGTCCGCCAGCCGCTCGCGCAGGGCGGCCAACGATTCGCCCGGGGCCGCGATCACGTCGATGACGTCGAGCCTCCCCGCCTTGCCGAACGCCTCCTGCGCCGCCTCCAGCGTGAGCACGCCGAAGGGGCCCAGCGCGCCGCGCACCGTGCCCCGCGCGTCGAATACGCCCACCACCCGGAATTCCTTCAACCCTTGCGTCGTCAGGAGGCGGAAGCTGTCGCCCTCGGCGAGGCCCAGGCCCTCGGCCAGGTCCGTGGTGACGGCGGCCTCGCCGTCCGCGGCCGGCAGCCGCCCGGCGGTGAGCCGGTAGTCCCGCACCTTCTGGTCCAGCTCCACATCGATGCCGTAGAAGGTGGCCCCCGCCTGCCGATCGCCGGCGAAGACCGGCGCGCCGGAGGAGATGACCGGGGCCGCCGCGCCGACGCCGGCGGTCTCCCGGACCGCGGCCAGCAGCCGCTCGTCGAAGCCGAAGCCGGTGGTGGCCGACACCTGCAGGTCGGCCCGCCCGGCCGCGGCGGTGAGCAGGTTCTCGTAGCTGCCCAGGATCGCCTTGTTGAGGAGGAGGACGGCCACCACCATGGTCACGCCCAGCGCGATGCCCGCGAGGGTCATGAAGGCGCGGCCCTTCCGGCCCCACAGGTAGTGGCGGGCCATCTGGAGGGGCTGGGACACAGAGCCGAGTGGGGTGCGCATCAGGCTCCCTCCCCTGTCACCTGGTCGTCGATCACCCGGCCGTCCTGCATCCGGATGAGCCGGTCCCCGTAGGCCGCAGCCTTGGGGTCGTGGGTCACCATGACGATGGTCTGGCCCCGCTCCGCCTGCATCTGCTTCAGGAGGAGCAGCACCTCCTCGCCCGAATGGGAGTCCAGGTTGCCGGTAGGTTCGTCCGCGAAGAGGAGGGGCGGGTCGGTGACCAGCGCCCGGGCGAGGGCCACCCGCTGCATCTGGCCGCCTGACAGCTCCTCGGGCTTGTGGCCTTCCCGGTCGCTGAGACCGACAGTCGCCAGGGCCTCCCGGGCCCGCGCCTCGGCCGCGCTGCGCTTCACCCTGGCCAGCAGAAGCGGCAGGGCCACGTTCTCCAGCGCGGTCAGGGTCGGCAGCAGGTTGAAGAACTGAAAGACAAAGCCCACCTGCTCCCGGCGGAGCAGGGTCAGCTCGTCATCCGAAAGTCGGGAGAGGTCGCGGCCCAGAAGGTGTACCTTCCCGGAGGAGGGCTGCTGGAGCCCGCTCATGAGGTGGAGCAGGGTCGATTTGCCGGAGCCCGACTTGCCCATGACGGCCACGAACTCGCCCTGGGCAACGCTGAGGCTCACCCCGTCCACCGCCCGGACGGTGGCGCCGCCCCGCCGGAACTCCTTGACAACCTGGTCCAGACGGATCATCTCTCTGGTCACGCTTCCATGCCTCCCCTCGCCCGCAGACGGGCCTCACAGTTGTCCAGCCACTTGAGCTCCGCCTCCACGTGGAGCAGCGCCGCGTCCAGCATCATCTCCTGCCGGAGGCGCTCCGGGCCCCGCTCCTTTGCCAGCTGGATCTTGGCCCGGGTCAGTTCCGCCATCTGCAGGTGGTAGACCCGGCGCTGCGACTCCAGGAGGTCCAGGGCCCGGCGCAGGTCCTTCTCCACCAGCAGGCCGAGCCGGACGTAGATCTCGTTGCGCATGGGGCGGGCCTTCAGGGGCGGGCGTGCCAGCCAGCGCTCCAGTTCGGCCAGCCCGGCTTCCGTGATCCGGTACGTCTTGCGCTCTTCATCGGCCCCTTCCGCCCCGGCCAGCTCCACCAGGCCGTCTTTCAGCATGCGGTCCAGGGTTGAGTAGATCTGCCCCACGTTCAGCTCCCAGAGTCCGCCCGTCAGGCTCTCGAACCGGGTCTTCAGTTCGTAGCCGTGGCAGGGCTGCTCGGCCAGGATGCCGAGGATGCCGTGTTTGACCGCCAGGCTGGTTCCCCCCTTTCATCGCCCCGCAATACGAGTATAGTATACGAGTATATACGGGGTAAACGGGGGCGTGGCAGGTCAACGATTCCATTGAAGAATGGCACGAATGCCCCCGGTGTGTGTCTCTATTTTTGGACTAGCTAACCTTGACAGATTAAGTTGTGCTATTCCATTATCGTAGTCAGGTGTGTTCATGGGTGGCCTGGGCTGGGCTCCCGGGCCCACCGGGGGGTGACGGATTGGGCGGGCTCATCGTGGTGGCGCTTTGGATCGCCTCCATCCTGATTTTCCTGTGGATTTGGGACGATGCCACGCGAAGGCACGGGAAGAACATCGGCTGTCTCTGGGCCCTCGCGGTGCTGGCTCTGGGGCCGATTGCGATCATCGCCTACTTTCTCTTCGGGCGGTCTGAGGATTGACACCGAAACCCCCGCTCCGCGCTGGAGCGGGGGCCCATTATTCAGCCGCGAACCCTTGCCGGCGGCTTCGGTCTCCAGCACAACATCACAGCGGCTGCCAGGACTGCAGGTACGCACCCCGTGACTGCAGGATCGGCAGGTCACACGGGATGCGGCGCCGAAGAGACACAGCGTACACGAGGAAGGAGCCGATCACTCCCATGCCGCAGGCCAGAGTTACCGAAGCCCTTTCTGCCGTGAGGGGCGTTCAGGCCATCGCGCTCGGCGGCTCCCACAGCCGTGGCGAGGCGGGCCCTCACTCCGATTACGACTTCGGCATCTATTACGACGAAGCAGATCTCGACCTTACCGCGCTCGAGCAGGCCCTCACCGCCCTGGACGATGACCACCGCACCGGGCTGCTCCACCCGCCGGGGGCCTGGGGTCCCTGGATCAACGGCGGGGCCTGGCTTACGGTGGGCGGCGTGCCGGTCGACATCCTGCTCCGGGAGATCGGGAAGGTGGAGCAGACGATTCGCGACTGCCTGGCCGGAAAGGTGACGATCGACTTTCAGTCGGGCCATCCCTTCGGGTTCGTCAACACCATCTACGCCGCCGAGACGCACTACTGCCGGCCGCTGTGGCAGTCGACCGCGGCGCCTCTGGACCGGCTGAAGTCCCTGCTCCATTCTGATGGCCCGTACCCGCCCCGCATGCGGGAGACCACGGTGGGGCGCTTCCTCTGGGAGGCCTGGTTCTCCCTGGCGTGCGCCCGCACGGCGGCCCACAAGGGCGACTTCCACTACGCCGAAGGGTCGCTCTTCCGGACGGTCTGCGCCTGGGTGCAGGTGCTGTTCGCCCTCAACGGCCGCTACCTGATGAACGAAAAGGGCGCCCTGGCCCGGGTACGGGAGCTGGCGCTCCGGCCCGACGAGATGGAGGCCCGGGTGCGGGAGGCGTACCGGCTGATCGCCGACGGAAAGGCGGCCGAGGCCTATGCGATTCTGGACGCCCTGCATGGGGAGATTCAGGCCCTGGCGCAGGGGTTCGGGACCGTGCAGACCGAGATCCGCTGAGGGGATTACGACCATGCTCGTGATACGCGCCGAGGCCCAGGCGGACCGGGAGCTGTCGCTGGTGGCAGAACTGAACGGCGAGCGCGTGGGTCACCCTCCGGAGCACCAGAACCGGGGCATCGGCCCCCGGCCTGCCAGCCGGTGCGGCATCCGCCCGGGTCAGGCGACAACTGCGGGGCGCTCGCCTGACGGCCTGCCGTATATGCCCTTGCACATACGTGTAGCCCATAGCAGAATTGACGTCGTCTCTGCATACGTTCTCGCAGGGAGGCTTTGCGATGCCAACTGCTTCTCTTCGCTTGAGGTAGGCGCTGCACACTGAAACAGACCCGCAGCTGGACGGGTCTCTTTGTGTTGCCCTAACTCAACGTGAAGAGGAGCGTTTATTGTGATTGGCCCTAACCGTTGGAAGCTTGTATTCCTGACCATCTGGACAGGTCAGGCCTGCGTGGCAGGCCAGTCTGGTTGAGTTTGCCTTTGCCGGCGGCATGCTGGGCTCCTCGCTGCTGCTGGGCGTGTGGGGAGGCAGCCGCGACCGGCTGGGAATGATCACCCTGTCGTTCGTCGGCATCGGTTTGACCCTGGCGGCCTCCGGACTGCTTCCGCCCTCAGGCTTCGGCGTCTTCGCTGTGCTCTCCGGCCTGCTCATCCTGGCGGCCGGGATCTGGACGTACCTGAAGTCGAGAGCGATCCGATCCTGATGACAAGTCCAGCCCCCGCAGCGGGGGCTGGACTTGTTCTCCTTATTCATCGTCCATATCGGTTTGATTCTGATTTTTGTCTTGGCACCCGCCGGCCCACCGCCTTATACTAACTGCCTAAAGGCGTAAAGAGAGCAAGGTCACGAATGGGGGGAGAAGAGATGGGCGGCGCTCAGAATCCGTTTGTTATTGCGCAGCAGCAGGTTCGGAACGCGGTGGTGGCGTTGGGTGAGAGCGAGGAGCTGTACGAGCTCCTCAAGGCGCCGGCCCATTTCGTCGAGGTGCAGATCCCGGTGCGCATGGATGACGGCAGTCTGCGCGTCTTCACCGGGTACCGCAGCCAGCACCTCACCACCCTCGGGCCGGCGAAGGGCGGCATCCGGTTCCACCCGGCGGTCACGGCCGACGAGGTGAAGGCCCTCTCCATGTGGATGACCTTCAAGACATCCGTGGTGGGCCTGCCTTACGGCGGCGGCAAGGGCGGCGTCGCCGTCGACCCGCGCAAGCTCAGCCCGGGTGAGCTGGAGCGGCTCTCCCGCGGCTACGTCCGTGCGATCTGGCCCTTCCTGGGGCCCGACAAGGACATTCCCGCCCCAGACGTGAACACCAACGCGCAGGTCATGGGCTGGATGGTCGACGAGTACGAGACCATCGTGGGCGCCAGCTGCCCCGCCGTGTTCACCGGAAAGCCGGTCGCGCTGGGCGGGTCGCTGGGCCGCAGCGAGGCCACCGGCCGGGGCACGGTCATCGCCGTCCGCGAGGCGATGGCGTACCTGGGCCTGCCGTTGGCCGGCGCCCGGGTGGCGATCCAGGGCTTCGGCAACGCGGGGCAGCACGCCGCGCGCCTGCTGGAGGAGCACGGGGCCGTGGTGGTGGCCGTCAGCGACAGCCGCGGCGGCATCCTCTGTCCCGGCGGCGCCCGGGTGGCCGACCTGATCGCCTACAAGCAGGCCACCGGCAGCGTCGTGGGATTCCCGGGGAGCCGGACCACGGACCAGTTCGGGGTGCTGACGGCCGACTGCGATATCCTGGTGCCCGCGGCCCTGGAGAACCAGATCGACGGCGAGGTGGCCCGGTCGGTGCGGGCGCGGGTGATTGCCGAGGCGGCCAACGGCCCGACGACGCCCGACGGCGACCACGTGCTGGCGCAGCGCAAGATCTTCGTCATCCCCGACATCCTGGCCAACGCCGGCGGGGTGACCGTCTCCTATTTTGAGTGGGTGCAGAACCGGAACCAGTACTACTGGACCGAGGAGGAGGTGGCCGCCCGGCTGGAGCAGCGCCTGGTGGCCTCGTTCCGCCAGGTGGTGGCCACGGCCGAGCGGCACGGCGCCCACACCCGGACGGCCGCCTATATGCACGCCATCCACCGCATCGCCGAGGCCCTCAGGATGCGGGGGCTGCTGCGGGCGCCGGCCCGCACCCTGCGGCGGGCAGCCGCCGGGTAGACGGTCGGATTGGTGCAGAATAAAGGGCTGCTCCTGCGGCGCCTCCTGCCGCAGGGGCGGCCCTCGCTTTTTTTGCCCGGACCGTGACGGGATTTGGCGATCTGGTGGAGAATGAAAGGATAGGCCAACTTACCGTGAGGAAGGTGAGCGCACGTGCCGAACATCCCGGCCTGCGCAGCAGGCGTGCCGATCTTCCAGGCCCTGTCGGCCGCGGGGATGGAGGAGCTGGGCAGGGCGATGCACCACCGCGCTTTTGAGCGGGGCGAGCTGGTGGTCTCCGCCGGCGACCCGGTCACCCACCTGATCGTGGTGGCCAGCGGCCGGCTGAAGCTGGTGCACACCACGAGCAGGGGCCGCGAGCAGGTGGTGCGCCAGCTCGGACCGGGCGAGTTCCTCGGCGAGATGGCGCTCTTCACCGAGGCGCACCACGAAGGCGACCTGATTGCCATGGAGGAGACCCACGCCTGCATGATCGCCCGTGAGGGCGTGCAGGCGATTTTGCGGAACCACCCCGCCGTGGCGGTGGCCGTCGTCGAGGCCCTGGCCTGGCGACTGGCCGAGGCCGAGCGGCTGATCGGCGACCTGGGCCTGCGGGACGTGGGCCAGCGGCTCGCCGCCGAGCTCCTGCGGCTGGCCGGGCCGGAGGCGGAGGACATGGTGGAGTTGCAACTGCCGGTGCCCTGGGCGGAGCTCGCCGTGCAGCTGGGCACGACGCCGGAGAGCCTGAGCCGCCGCCTGAAGGCCCTGGTGCAGCAGGGGCTGGTGGAGCAGGTGGGCAGCCGCACCGTGCGTCTCCTCGACCTGGACCGGCTGCGCCGTGTGGCGGATGCGTGAAGAACTGAAAGGGGGTATCGGGATTGGCAGAGCGTCAGCATGAACCTGTAACCGCCATCCCGGAGCGCAGCGTGCGCGCGCTGCCGGGCTGGCTGGGTCTGATGATCGCACTGGTGCTGATGGGGCTTTCCATCTGGCTCTTCGTAGCGGGGCTTCCCCTTGATGTCTGGGAAGAGCCGTCGCCGTTTCTTCTGGTTACCGGGTCGGTTCTCTTTGTCGCATCCCTGATCTTGTTGAACGGCCTCTTCGTCGTGCAGCCCAACCAGGCGCGGGTGCTGATCCTCTTCGGCCGCTACCTGGGCACGGTGAAGTCGGACGGGTGGTACTTCGTCAACCCGCTGGCCTCCAAGAAGCAGATCAGCCTGCGGGTGCACAACTTCACCTCGCCCCAGCTGAAGGTGAACGATGCCAACGGCAACCCCATCGAGATCGCCGCCGTGGTGGTCTGGCGGGTGGTCGACACGGCGAAGGCGATCTTCAGCGTTGAGGATTACAACGCCTTTGTCGAGGTGCAGTCAGAGACGGCCATTCGCCACCTGGCCAGCCAGTATCCGTACGACGACGGCCAGAACGAGGGGGAACCCTCGCTGCGAGGTTCGGCCGAGGAGGTCGCCCTGGCCCTGCAAAAGGAGCTGCAGGAGCGGCTGGATATGGCCGGCATCGAGGTCATCGAGGCCCGCATCTCGCACCTGGCCTACAGCCCCGAGATCGCAGGGGCGATGCTGCAGAGGCAGCAGGCGGCGGCGATCATCGCAGCCCGGCAGAAGATCGTGGAGGGTGCGGTCTCCATGGTGGAGATGGCGCTGGACATGCTGGACCAGCAGCAGAAGGTGGAACTGACCCCGGAGCGCAAGGCCGACCTCGTCGCCAATCTGCTGGTCGTGCTCACCAGCGACCGCGCGGCCCAGCCGACCCTGCCGATGGGCAGGTAGAGCCTGCGCGCACACATCAAACGGGCCACACTAAGGCGCGAGGTGAGCTTGGTTTGAACGAAGGCCCCGCGATCGCATCCTCATGTTATGATCATCTCGGCGGTCTCCTGGGCGAGCGGCTGGCCCGGCGGCTGCTGGAGCTGGGCTGGGTGACGGGGGAGCCTGCCCCGGGAGTGACGCCGCAGGGCTGGACGGGCCTTGCAGAGCTCGGCCTGGACCTCTCCCCGCTGACGGCGGGTCGCCGCAAGCCCGTGGCGATGTGCGGGGGGCACATCGGCGCCCACCTGGGCTTCCTCCTGCACCGGCACCTGCTGGAGGCGGGCTGGCTGGCGCGCACGCCGGACGGGCTGGCGCTCACCCCGGCGGGCAAGGCCGCCCTCAGACGACTCGGGGTTGACCTGGAGGCTTGATCATGAACCCAATTCTGCACGAGACCCTGGCCATCGTCGGCTGGAGTTTTCTGGGCTCGGTGGCGATCGGCGTCGTCGCCGCGCTCCTCCTGAAGTGGCCGATTACGGTGACCTACATGCTGAGCGTGCTGACCATCGGGCCGACCCTGGCCATCATGCGCGGGCGCGATCGCAGCAGGGACCGGCTGGAACTGGGGGAGCGCGCCGGCGTGGAACTGCTGGCCATTGTGATCCTGCTTGGCATCGGCTGGCTGGCCAACCATTACCTTGGCATCTAGGGAATTATCAGCAGGTTGCGGTGTGGCCGCCGCGGCATGCACCTCCCGGCACAGGGGCAACATATGTACGCGCCCTGTCGAGAGGAGGATGGCCAGAGTGCAGTATCAGACAGGCGGAATGACGCCGCTCACCGAGAAAGACCTGGCGTACATGAAGGACATGATGTCCTGGGAGTTGCTGGCGGCCAAGAAGGCCTATCACTACGCCAACGAGACCCAGGACGCGGAGTGCCGGCAGGCGATGTTCCAGATCGCCGAGCAGCACCAGCGCAATCTGGAGCGGCTGCTCATGCACCTTCAGGAGCACGTGAACCAGGCCACGCAGATCACCGTGTCGGGTGCTCAGAACCCGACCACCGTCATGTGAGGAGGGTGAGCCATGCAGCAGCAGGGGATTCAGCCCCAGTTCAAGATGCAGGGCGGCCACCTGATCATGACGCACCAGGCGCAGACCAACCTGCCGAAGGTGAAGGACGCGTCCATGAACGACCGCGACCGCCTGCAGGATCTGCTGGCACAGGAGAAGTACCTGACCAGCGGGTACAACATGGCCCTCATCGAGGCCAGCCACGACGCGCTCTTCGACGTGATCAAGCAGAACTGCGACGCCAGCTACCAGATGCAGCGGCAGATTTTCAACCTCATGTTCAAGAAAGGCTGGTACAAGCTGCCCGTGGCCGACGCGCAGATGGTGCAGCACACGTTCCAGCAGTTCGTGCAGTACCAGACGCAGTTCCCGTTCCCCCCGAGCCCGCAGATCGCGCAGATGGGCGGTCAGACGGGCGGAGCGCAGACCAGCCAGTAGCGGACCGGAAGCACGACGGCGGCGGAGTGATCTCCGCCGCCGGTTTTTGAGGAGGGATTTCATGCAGGCTCCCATCACCCTGGCCGTGGTCGGGCTGGGAAACATCGCCCGCAAGGCCCATCTGCCGGTGCTCACCAGCCACCCGGAGGTGGAGATCATCGGCCTGGCCAGCCGCACCGGGCGGAAAGTGGACGAACTGGCCGCCCAGTACCGGCTGCGCCTCCGCGCCCGCACCTTCGAGGAGGTCCTGGCCGTGCGGCCCCGTGCGGCGTACCTGCTCAGCGCCACGGCGGCGCACAGGGAACAGGCGGTGGCGCTGCTCACGGCCGGCATCGACGTGTTCATGGAGAAGCCGCTCGCCCAGACGCTGCCCGAGGCGGAGGCGATCGCGGAAGCAGCCGGCCGCACGGGCCGGCTGCTGATGGTCGGCTTCAACCGCCGCTACGCCCCCGCCTACCGCAGGGCGAAGGCCCTGTTTGCCGAGGCGGGGAAGAAGATCGAGTACATCCTGGTCCAGAAGCACCGCACCGGCGGCGGCGCGAAATGGCCGCTCCGCCATTACGTGACCGATGACGTGATCCACATCATCGACCTCGCCCGCTTCTTCGCCGGCGACCTGCAGCTGCGCACGGTCTGCGCCCGCACCGGGCTGGTGGCCGCGCAGATGGAGTCGGCGTCCGGCACCCTGGTGCAGCTGGCCCAGTGCTTCAGCGCCGGTGCCGTGACCGAGCGGGTCGAGCTGCAGGGGGGCGGGCTGACGGTGATCGTGGAGGAGATGGAGCGGGTCATCGTGCGGGAGGACGGCCGCGAGCGGGTGGAGCCGCTCTTCGGCTCGTGGACCTCGACCCTGGAGAAGCGGGGCATCGCGCCCGAGCTGGAACACTTCCTCGCCTGCCTGCGGGAGGGGCGCGCACCCGAGACCTCTGCGGCCGAGGCCCTGGCCACGCAGCGGCTGGCGGAGGAGATCCTCGCGGGCGCCTAAGCCGCCGCCGGCCGGGAGTCCTTCTCCCCCTTGGTCACCATGAGCATGCACAGGACGGCCAGGGCCATGAAGAGGATGCCCAGCGGGAAGAAGAAGCGGTAGCCGAAGTTGTCGAAGACCCAGCCGAATAGGGGCGGCCCGGCGATGTTCGCCAGCGAGGAGAACAGGTAGTACATGCCGGTGTAGGCGCCGATCTGCCCGGGCCCGGCCATCTGGGTGATCATCGGGTAGGAGTTGATGTTCACCCACGCCCAGGCGAAGCCGACGAAGGCGAACAGGTACCAGACCGAAGTGAGGTCAGACTGCATGTCCAGCAGGAAGAAGGCCAGGATCATCATGAGGAGGCCGCCGATGATGGTCCGCTTCCGGCCGAGCCCCTTGAAGCGGCTGAAACCGTCGGCCAGGAAGCCCGACGGGATGGCGAACAGGAGGAATGCGCCGCCCGAGAAGGTGAGCTGCTTGGCGACGTCGGCCTCGTGCAGGCCGAGGAAGTCCCGCCCGTAGGTGGTCACCCAGGTTTCCAGGGAGTTGTAAGCCACAAACCAGCAGAAGATGGCCAGGAGCATGAAGATGGCACTGCGGTCCTTGATGAAGGCCAACTGGAACCGTTCGGACTTCTCCGTGCTGTGCTCGGGCTCGCGGATCCAGAAGTAGAAGATTGCCGTGATCACCAGCAGGAGCAGGGCCGAGCCGACGAAGGGCAGGCCGGGGTAGATGCGGTAGAGGATCGCCCCGCCGAACATGGCCACGATGTAGGCCAGGCCGCCCATGAAGTTGATGATGCCGTTGGCCTTGGAGCGCAGGGGCGGCGGGGTGACGTCGGGCATGAGCGCCACGATCGGCGAGCGCCACGAGGCCATGGCGAGGTTCATCATGATGGCCGCCCCGAGCAGGAGCCAGAGGCTGGTCTCCCACCCGACGGGGATCAGCATGAGGAAGAGGGCGGAGAGGGGGGCGAAGACCAGCAGGTAAGGAATCCGGCGCCCGAAGCGGGTGCGCGTGCGGTCGCTGAGGAAGCCGATCAGCGGCGTGAGGGTGAGCGCGAGCCAGTTGTCGATGGTCATGAGGTAACCGATGACGGTCTTGGACTCGATGAACTTGGAGTAGAGAATGGGCATGTACGCATTGTAAAGAGGCCAGACCAAACCCACACCGAAGAAGCCGAGTCCGATGATGAAGGTATTCTTCCAGTTCAGTCTCAGTTGTGTCATCGCCGTGCTCGCCTCCGTTCGCTATTGTCTCAAAGATTCGTTCCGCTGTCAGAGAATCCCTGCCAAGAGGAAATGTGCGACAGGTTAACGAATTTTGGTTCCATACAGAGCCGAACGGAGGAGAAGCCATGAGGGAGAGAAGCGGCACCCTGTCGGGCCTCGGCGGCCTGAAGCTCCACTGGCGCTGCTGGGAGCCCGAGCGTGCAGAGGGCAGCCTGGTGCTGGTACACGGCGCGGGGGAGCACGCCGGGCGGTACGAGCACGTCGCGTCGTGGTTCGCGTCCCGGGGCTTCGCCGTCTGGGCGATGGACCACCGGGGGCACGGCCGCTCTGAGGGCACCCGGATGCATGTGGACCGGTTCGCCGACTACCTGGTGGACCTGGCGGAGTTCGTGAAGCTGGCGGCCGGGGCCCACGGCCGGCCGGTGATGATCGGCCACTCCATGGGCGGGCTCATCGCCTACCGGTATGCGGCGGTTCACCCCGATACGATCTCGGCCCTCGTGCTCTCGTCGCCCTGGTTCCTGAGCCGGGCGAAGGTGAGCCGGGTGGAGCAGGCCCTGGCGCCGCTCCTGGCCGTCATCGCCCCGCGGCTGCAGGTGAAGTCCGGCATTCCGCCTGAGGTCTGCACCCGGAACACTGAGCGCATCGCGCTGGACAGGCAGGATCCCCTCCGCTGCCAGACGGCCACGCCCCGCTGGTTCGTGGAGTGCACCCGCGCGGCAGCAGAGTGCCGCACCACCGTCACCTTCCCCGACGGGCTGCCGGCGCTCTTCCTGGTGGCCGGCGCGGACCAGCTGGTGGACCCGGACGCCACCCGGGCAGTGTTCGACCGCATCGGGCACGCGGACAAGCGGTTCCGGCTGTACCCGGAGAAGTATCACGAGATCTTCAACGACCCGGGCTACGAGGAGGTTTTTGCGGAGATTCTGGCCTGGCTGAGTGAGCACGGGCTGGCGCCGGCGGCCGGCTGACCGGGGCGGCCGTCCGATAAGCTTTGCAGAACCACCGAAGAGGAGGCCAACCATGTTCCCGAATGCGATGCGTACGATTTCCGATTTCCAGGCCTTCCACCGGTGGCTGGACGAGCAGAAAGGTTGGGGCCCTGATCTGAAGCTGAACATGGTCCTGCTGGCCGGTGAGGTGGGCGAGGTGGCCAACGAGCTGCGCAACATCTTCTGGCGGCAGAGCCTGCTGGAGCCCGAGCTGGGGGAGGCTGCCGCCTGGGAGGCCGCCCTGGCCGAATACCGGCAGGACCTGGGCTTCGAGTTGGCCGACTGCCTCGCCTACATATTTAAGCTGGCCAACAACGCGGGGATCGACCTGGAGGCGGCGTACAAGACCAAGATGGCGAAGAACGTCCAGCGCCAGTGGACAGCGCCGCCACCTGCGAATCACAATGCGAACCAAAAATAGGACGAGCCGCTCCCTGCCCGGGGCAGTCGGGGCGGCTTCTTGTTGTATATATAAAATTGTTCGGTACGGTGAAAGAAAAGCGCGTTGACGCCGGTAGATAAGAGTGGAAGGGGGGAGCGGGGTGACCGAACGGGAGTGGATCCGGCGGGCCCAGGGCGGCGATGCCGAAGCCTTCGGTGCGCTGGTCCGGCTGCACCAGAACGGCGTCTACGGATTCTGCCTGCGGATGACGGGCAGGCGGGAAGACGCGCTGGACCTCACCAGCGAAGCCTTCCTCCGGGCCTACCGTTCGCTGGCCGGATTCGACGTCACCCAGCCCTTCCGCCCCTGGCTCCTGCGCATCGCCGCCAACCTCTGCCGCGACCACCTGCAGGCCAGGCAGAAGCGTCCCACCCCCGTTGAAGACGCGGTGCTGGCCGACCTGCCGGATTCTGACCCCCCGCCGCCCGGCCAGGTGCTCGCGGCGCACGACCGGGCCGCCGTGCGGCAGGCGGTGGCCGAGCTGCCCGAGCCCTACCGAACCACCGTAACCCTGCACTACTTCAACCAGCTTTCGTACCAGGAGATCAGCGAGGCCCTGAACATCCCGGTGGGAACTGTCGGCACGCACCTGTACCGTGCCAAGCGGCTCCTCCGGAAACGTCTGGTGGAACAGGAGGTGGCCACGTGAACGGAAAGGGCTGCTGGGACGACATGACGCTGGACTTCTTCCGCATGGGGCTCCTGGAGGCAGCAGAGGCCGAGGCGGTGCGCAGCCATGTGCAGGGCTGCCCGACCTGTCAGGCCCGCCTGGGCGCGCTCGATCTGGAGGACCTGCGCCTGGAGGCCGCCCTCGCACTGACGCGGGAGGAGGCGGACGTCCTGATGGCCGCGGACCTGCCGGATCGGCTGGCCGCCCAGGTCAGCGGCGGCCGGCGCGGGGCCTGGGGGCTGGCTTCGGGCCTGGTGGGCCTGGGCCTCGCGGCCGCGGCCGGGCTGCAGGGGGCGGTGCTCCCGTGGCTGCAGGGCTTACCTCTGGGAGGGTGGATGAGCGCCGGCCACTGGGCGCCCCAGCTCACCAGCCGCCTCTTCCGGTGGGCCCGTTCGCTTCTCTGGTCGCCCCCGGAGTCGCAGCTTGATATCCTCGTCCCCCTGCTGGCGGCCGGCCTGGTCATCATCCTCCTCAATCTGTGGCAGCGCCGGCGCGGGCTGTCTCCTTTCCACCACTGAAGGCAGGTGAATGGTATGCGCCGATGGAGAATCCTGGTTGTACTGACCGCGGCCTTGCTCGCCGTCGCTGCGTCGGGCGCCTGGGCGGCCGCCTCCGCCGGTCGGCCCGGGGCGGGCCGACCTCCCATCGCCGCGGGCCCGGAACCGGTCATCATCCCGGCGGGCGAGACGCTGGAGGATGACCTGATCGTCACCACGGACCAGGAGGTGGCGGTGCACGGCACCCTGGCCGGCGACCTCATCCTCCTGGGCCCCGAGGCGGTGATTACCGGCACGGTGGAGGGCGACGTGATCGGCATCAGCGAGCGTGTGCGGATCTCGGGTCAGGTCCTGGGAGACGTGCGCGTGCTGTCCCTGGACTCGGTGGTCATCGAGGGCCGGGTCGGCCGCAGCGCCCTCACGGTGAGTCAGCGGGCGGTCCTGAGCCCGGGGGCGGAGATCGGGACGACGTGGATTGCCCTGAGCGGCCACGCGGAGCTGAGCGGCACGGTCCGCCGGAGCCTGTTCGCCGCGGCCACCACCTTCACGGTCGCGGGTGAGGTGGGGGGCGACCTCAGCATCCATGCTTACGAGAAGGCCCGGGTGCTCCCGGGCGCCGTGGTGCGCGGGGACGTCGTGGCCACGGGCGCCGAGCCGCCGGTCATCGACGACGGGGCGAGCGTCGGCGAGGTGCGCTTCACGCCGTCGCAGGCGGAGGTGCGCCCCCGGCTGAGCATGGATGGCTTTGCGCTGGGGCGGCTGGCCGGCTTTGCAGCGGTCGGACTGCTGGTCACGTGGCTGGCGCCGGGGCTCCTGAGCTCGTTCCACCGCCGGCTCACCGGCCACTTCTGGGCCACCCTGGGCGCCGGCGTGGGGCTGCTGGCCGGCATCCCGCTGCTGGCGTTGGTGTTGATGCTCACCGTGGGCGGAATCCCCGCCGCGCTCATGGTCCTGCTGCCGCTGTATACGGCGGCCATCTACCTGGGGCAGATCTTCGTTGCCGGCTGGCTGGGCTACGGGATTCTGGCCCGGGTGCGGGGCGACGGGCGGGTCCCCCGGTTGGGGGCCTTCCTGCTGGGGCTGGTCTGCCTCACCCTGCTCACCCGCCTTCCCTACGTGCGGTATGTGGGCTCGTTCCTCTCGGTCAGCCTGGCCCTCGGCGGCCTGGGCCTGACCATGGGTCCGTGGATAAAGCGCATCGCGAGAGAAGACTAGGCGGAGGCTTGCACACCAATCAGAAGGAGTGAATAAACACTATGAAGCGTTGGATTGCGGCCGGCGTGATCATCGCCATCACGGTGCTGTCGCTCGCCGTGGCCTTTTGGCAGGGACCGAACCGGGACGCCGGCAGGTCGAAGGGGACTGCGGGCGGGCAGGTGGCCGTGGTGCGTGTAGAAGGGGCCATTGTGTCGGGTGAGGGCAGCGGCAGCCTGTTCAGCGGCTCCGGTGCGGGTTCGGAGACCATCGTGAAGCACCTGGACAGGGCGGCGGAGGACCCGACGCTGAAGGCCGTCGTCCTCCGGGTCAACAGCCCGGGCGGGAGCGTGGTTGCCTCCTGGGAGATCGCAGAGGCCATCAGGCGGGTGCAGGCGGCCGGGAAGCCGGTCGTGGTCTCGATGGGCGAGGCCGCCGCCTCGGGCGGGTACTGGATCTCGGCCGGGGCTGACCGGATCATCGCCAGCCCTGATACGCTGACCGGCTCCATCGGGGTTATTTACCAGGTTACGAATCTGACGGAGACTTACGAGAAGATCGGCGTCAAGACGTACACTTTCACGAGCGGGCCCTACAAGGACATCGGCAACCCAGCCCGGGAAATGACGGATGCGGAGGGGGTCCTCCTGCAGCAGCTGGTCGAGGAGACCTTCGAGGCGTTCGTCCAGGTGGTGGCGGAGGGCCGCGGTATGACGCGGGCCGAGGTGCTGGAGGTTGCCGACGGGCGGATCCTGACCGGCCGGAAGGCCCTGGCGCTGGGGCTTGTGGATGAGCTGGGCGACCTGAAGCGGGCGATTGAGGTGGCCGCCGAGCTGGCCGGGCTGCCCGGGGAGCCCGGCGTGCGGGAGATGAACAGGTCGGCTTGGCCGTTCGGCGGCCTGTTGGGCCGGGTGTTCACGCCGCCGGCTTCCCTGGGGCTGCCCAGCGGCCTGTACGCGCTTGAGCCGGGGGCGGTAAGTGTACGTTAACGCTGGTGGAGGGTAAGCATATGACGGACCAGTTTGTGCAGAACGACCGGCCCTCGCAGAACGGCCGGACCTCGGTATGGGACCTGATTCTGGACGTTTTCATCGCGCCGGGCAAGGCGATGGCCAGGATCGCCGACGAGCGGCCCGTGGGGCCTGCCGCGCTGCTGGTGACCGGGCTTGCGGTCTTCACCGGCATCCTGGGGCTGGCCATCACGCGGGACGCCATGGTGCTGGATCCCGACCTGTTCCTTGCCGAAATCCCCCCGGAGCTCGTCGATGCGGTCAGCGCGGTGATGGGGTCGGCCGCGGTGTTCGGCGCCATTTTCGGGATCGTGGGCAGCGTACTGTGGTGGTTTGCCCGGGCCGCGATCTACGGGCTGATCGGCGAGTTGATGGGTGCCGAGCGCGACGGCCGGGCGATGCTGGCCACTCTGGGGTTTGCCGGACTGCCGGCCCTGCTCCAGGCTCCGGTGAACCTCATGCTGAGCCGGCTCGGCCTGCCCTGGCTGGCGTCCTTCGTGGGGCTCGTGTTCTGGGTCTGGATGCTGATCCTGACGGTGCTGGCCATTCGGGCCGCCCTGCGCGTGGAGACCGGGCGGGCCATCGTGGTCTTCCTGATCCCCGTGGGCGTGGGCATTGCGATGGCGGTGCTCGTGGGCGTGGGCTTGTTCATCGCCATCATCAGCATGGCGAGCCAGATCCCGATGCCCTAGCCCGGCCCTTGTGACCGGAAAGAAGAAGAGGCAGCGAGCGGGTCGCTGCCTCTTCTGCCATGCCATTTACATCTCCGCAAAGACCTCATCTGCGATCTGAAGCGTCTCCTCCAGGTCGGCCCGGGTGTGCTGCACCGAGAGCATCCAGGCCTCGAACCGGCTCGGGGCCAGCGCGATGCCCCGGTCCAGCAGCCCCCGGAACATGGCGGCGAACCTCTCGGGGTCCGACCGCTGGGCCGTCCTGTAGTCGACCACGGGCTCATCGCAGAAAAAGAGGGTGAACATGGAGCCGGCGCGGCCCAGCTGCACCGCGTGGCCGTGCCTGCGGGCCGAGGCGACCAGCCCGTCGGCCAGGTAGGCCGCGTCGGCCTCCAGCTGCTCGTAGACGCCGGGGCGGGCCAGCACCTCCAGGGCGGCCAGGGCCGCCTGCATGGAGAGCGGGTTGCCGGCGAGGGTGCCGGCCTGGTAGGCGGGCCCCAGGGGGGCCACCCAGTCCATGATCTCCGCCCGGCCGCCGTAGGCCGCCAGTGGCAGGCCGCCGCCGATGATCTTGCCCAGGGTGGTCAGGTCGGGCTCGACCCCCAGCAGGGTCTGCGCGCCGCCGTAGGCCACCCGGAAGCCGGTGATGATCTCGTCGAAGATCAGCAGGGCGCCGTGCTGGTGCGCCAGCCGCCTGACCCCGTCCAGGTAGCCCGGCCGGGGGTGCGCCACGCCGAAGTTGCCGACGATGGGCTCCAACAGCACCGCCGCCACCTGCGGCCCCCAGGCGTCCAGGGCCTCTTCCAGGCTCCTGAGGTCGTTGTAGGGAACGGTGATGACGTCCCGCGCGACCCCCTCGGTGACCCCGGCGGAATCGGGGGTGCCCAGCTGTGACGGGCCGGAGCCGGCGGCGATCAGGGCGAAGTCGGAGTGGCCGTGGTAGCAGCCCTCCATCTTGATGATCTTCGGCCGCCCCGTGAAGGCGCGGGCGACCCGCACGGCCGACATGACGGCCTCGGTGCCCGTGGTGACGAAGCGGACCCGCTCCATGGAGGGGAGCGCCGCGTGAATCCGCTCCGCCAGTTCGACCTCCCAGGGGTTGGGGGTGCCGTAGATGGTGCCCCTCTCCGCGGCCCGGGCGATGGCTGCGGCGATCTCGGGGTGGCCGTGGCCGAACATCCCCGCCCCGAACGCCCCGATGTAGTCGATGTACCGGTTTCCGTCCGCATCATACAGGTAAGGGCCCTGTCCGCGCATCATGAAGACCGGCGGTCCTCCGCCCACCGACTTGAAGGACCGGGCGGGCGAGTTCACGCCGCCGACGATGCGGGCCAGGGCTCGTTCGTACAGGGCCGCGGACTGTTCATACCTTGCTGTCATCGGGCATCCTCCTGGGTAATGGCTTCTTCCGCCGGCGCGCCGCCTGGCAGGCCTCCGGCGACCAAATAACGTAAGGTTCATCGAGGGGGAACGGTACATGGCAACCGTCTACGCGGTGGCGGCGGATCTCTTCTTCGCGGAGCGGCTGGAGCGCGCTTTGCGCGAGCTCGGACACACGCCGTTGGTGGTGGACCTGAGTGCGGGCGGGGAGGGCGCGGCCGGGGAGGCGGCGCCTGACCCGGGCGCCGGCCTGGCGATCATCGACCTGGAGGCCGGCGCGGCGGCCCTCTCTGCCATCCGGGCCGCCCGGCAGCGGGGCATCCCCGTCCTGGCCTTCGGACCCCACGTGGCTGTGGAGGCGCGGCGGGCCGCCGAGGCCGCCGGCGCCCGGGTGGTGACCAAGTCGCAGCTCACCCGGTCGTTTGCGGATCTGGTGGCCGGTATGCTCGGCTCCAGCGACTGACCACGGCGTCGGCTGCCCGGCGCACGAACTTGTCCGGATCGTGCCGCAGCCTGGCGACGGCCTGCTGCACCCCGGCGTCCACGCGGGGCAGCCGGTTCAGGGCGAGGATGGCGGCCCGGCGGACATCCCGATCGGGATCCGCCAGGCGGCCGGCCAGCGCCTCGGCCACGTCGGCGTACTCTCCCATGGCGCCGAGGCAGTACGCGGCCATCTTGCGGGCGCGGGGCTCGGGCGCATGCAAGGCCCGCTTCACCATTTGCACGCATTCGGGGTGCGACCGGCCCAGGGCCAGGGCGAAGCCGGCGGCCGCCCACCGGATGTCCCGGTCCGGGGCGCCCATGGCCGATGCCAGGGCCTCGCCCACCTTCTCCGACCAGAGGCCGAGCCGGGCCAACACGAAGGCGGCCCCCCAGGCGCGCCGCTGACCCGGCGGCGTGAGCGCCGCCCTGAGCGCCGGAATCACCGCCTCCGACTGGTAGGCGAGGAATTGCAGGCATTCGGCGCAGTGCACCTGCACCCCCTTCTCGGCGTCGCCCAGCCCCGCGACCATGTGGGGCAGCAGGGCCCCGACCACCGGGGTCCAGTCGCTCCCGCCTGCCTCCAACCGGGCCGCGAGCCAGGCCTCCAACTGCCGGGCGGCCTGCAGCCGCTCCGGTCCGTCCGGCGACGCCAGCCCGGCGCGGATCTGTGCCACCGAGGCGTTCATCACCCGACCCCCTTTGGGAACATTGGCGTTCCTTTGTTTTCGACGTCGCCCGGCGGCGCCGCGGAACGCGTGCGCCGTCGAAACCGATGAGACCGAGACAGGAGTGACAGTATGGCACCCAGGCCCGTGGAAACCGAGGCGATCCTGGAGAAGCTGCAGGAGATGTACCCCGACGCCAAGTGCGCGCTGAACCACAGCAATGCGTTCGAGCTCCTGGTCGCGACCGTGCTCTCGGCCCAGTGCACCGATGCCCGGGTCAACATCGTCACCGCGCGCATCTTCCCGCGCTACAACCGGCCCGAGCACTTCGCCGAGTTGTCGGTGGAGGAGATCGGCGAGATGATCCGCGACTGCGGGCTGTGGCGCAGCAAGGCCAGGAGCATTCAGGGGCTCAGCCGCATGCTGCTGGAGAAGCACGGCGGTCAGGTGCCGTCGACGATGGAGGAGCTGACCCAGCTGCCCGGCGTCGGCCGCAAGACGGCCAACGTGGTGCTCTCCAACGCTTTCGGGATCCCGGCGATCGCGGTGGACACCCACGTGCTCCGCGTGGCCAACCGGCTCGGGCTGGCGGACGCCAAGACGCCGGAGGAGACCGAGCGGCAGCTGATGGCGCGCATCCCGCGGGAACTCTGGTCGCCGGCCCACCACTGGCTCATTCACCACGGCCGCCAGGTGTGCCACGCCCGCAATCCCCAGTGCAGCCAGTGCCCGCTGCTGCCCCACTGCAAGTTCGGGCAGCAGGGCGACAAGCCCGCCGGGCGGGGAACGAGGCCGGCGGGGCGGCGTGCGAAGTCGGCGGAGACGGCCCGGCGTGCGGCCGACCGGTGACCGGGCCGGATTCCAGCATTCCCCGAGGCGTTCCGACAGGAGAATCCGCTTGTGTTCGACGAAATCCTGAGGACCGGCGCAGTAGGGGGCATGCCTGCGTTCCCTTCCTGCGCGCTCAGGAGGCGACAAAGCGCGTGACCAACACCAAACAGCTCTTCTTCACCGACCAGTTGAAGCTGGAGGTGGGGGAGACCATTTCGGCCGCCGTGGGCTACGAGACCTACGGGCGGCTCAACGCTCAGCGGGACAACGCGGTGCTGCTCTGCCACCCCCTGGCGGAGAGCAGCCACGCGGCCAGCAGCCCGGCCGATCCCCGCCCCGGATGGTGGGAGCCGCTGGTCGGGCCCGGCAAGGCGTTTGATACCGATCAGTACTTCGTGGTGGCGGCCGACACCCTGTGCAGCCCCAACGTGAGGGACGCCAGCGCGGAGACCACGGGTCCCCGGACGGTGGATCCGGCGACGGGCGCCCGCTACGGCGAGGCGTTTCCGCAGATCACGGTGCGCGACAACGTCAGGCTGCAGCGGCAGCTCCTGGCCTCGCTGGGCATCGAGCGGCTGGCCTGCGTGGCAGGCCCGTCGACGGGGGGCTTTCAGGCCCTGGAATGGGCCGTGACCTACCCCCGGCGGGTGCGGCAGGTGATCGCGGTGGCCAGCGGTCACCAGGCGAGCCCGCTCTTTGCGCTGGCAGTCTGCCAGGCGGCCATCGACGCCATCCGCAGCGACCCGGCCGGGGGGCTGCTGCACGCCCTGCGGCTGTTTCTGACGCTCTCCTCCTCCAACGACTGGCTGGACGTCGTCTGGGGGAGGCGCACGGCGCCGGCCTCGCCGCATCCCTGGATGGGCCCCGAGGGGCGCTATGCCTTTCAGGCCGAGGTGGAGGCCGAGGCTGAGCGGCTCGCGGCGATCCTCGACCCCGAGCACTTCGCTGCGACCGCCCGCATGGCCCTCCTGCACAACATCGCCCACGGCAACCGGGACCTGCACGTGGCGGTGCAGAAGATTGCCGCGGAGCTGCTCCTGATCCCCGTCTCCAGCGACATCCTGTTTCCGCCCTCGGGCAGCCACGAGTTTGCGGACCTGGTCCGCGCCTACGGCGGCCGCGCAGAGGTCCGCGTGCTGGACTCCCTGGCCGGGCACCGCGCGGCGCTGCTGGAGGCCCACCGTCTGGCCGAACCCATTGCCGCCTTCCTCGGCCATCCGGTGCGGCACTGAGCCCCCGTTGGAGGAATGAGGCAGGCTGCGGGCGAATAGCCGTTCAAAAGGGAACGGGAGTGAAGGCGCCGATGATTCAACCCGGCGAGATGGCACCGGATTTCACCCTGGAGTCCACGGAGGGGCCGTTTACGCTCTCTGCGCTGCGGGGTCTGAAGCGCGCGCTCATCATCTTCTACCCGAGGGACAACACCCCGGGCTGCAACCGGCAGCTTGCGGCCGCGCGCGACGCACTCGACCGGTACGCCGCCCGCGACGTTCAGGTGGTGGCCGTGAACCCCGGCAGCCTGGCCTCGCACCAGCGGTGGGCGGAGAAGAACCAGTTCAACTTCCCGATCTGCGTGGATGAGGGGAAGCGGGTGGCGACGGCCTACGGCGCGCTGAAGCCCAGCGGAGGCATTCAGCGGACGGTCTTCCTGGTGGACCGGAGCGGCGTGGTCCGCTGGGCGCAGCAGGGGATGCCCTCCACCGAGGAGATCCTGGCCGCCGTGGACGCGCTGGAGGAGCAGGCCTGAAAGGGGGATGCCGATGGACAGGGTACGGCTGACCACCGGCCTGACCCGCATTGCGACCACGGGAAACGGCGAGCGGGCCGTGCCCGCGACCCGGGTGCCTTTCCGGGAGCAGCTGGCGCGCACCCACGCCCTGCACTTCAACGAGCGGATCGACCGCGCGCTGGCAGAGATCGACGAACTGGGCCGCCGGCTGACGGAGTCGCTGAGCCAGCACGACCTGCGCCTGTACCGGGAGGCCATCGGCCGGCTCTTCCGCGACCTGACCCACCACATGATGGAGGTCCGGCAGAACCTGGAGTGGGACTCCTACGCCTGGGAGCAGCGGACGATGATCACCATCCAGCGGGTGGACCAGCGGCTGGAGGAGCTCGCCCGCCTGGTGCTAGAGCAGGAGCAGGACCGGCTGGCCATCCTGGCCGCCGTCGACGAGATCCGGGGCATGCTCCTGGATGTGCGGATGTAGGGATGCGGGCCCCTTCCCTTCGGGGGAGGGGCCCTGACAGTTTGGTAGCAACTGTACGCATTGAGGAGTACAGTTGCTGGAATCCCCCGGGCGGGCCGTGCTAGGATACAGCCATCACGACTACGGGAAATGGGGGAGTGGTGGCGTTGGCAGAACAGGGGTACCGGCTGGAGACCCTGGCCATTCATGCCGGTCATGAGGTGGATCCGACGGGGGCGCGGGCGGTCCCGCTCTACATGACGACCTCCTACGTGTTCCGGGACACCGGGCATGCCGCCCGGCTGTTCAGCCTGCAGGAGCCGGGCAACATTTATACCCGCATCATGAATCCGACCACCGACGTGTTTGAGAAGCGGATAGCCGCCCTGGAGGGGGGCGTGGGGGCCCTGGCGGTGGCCTCGGGGCAGAATGCGGAGCTCTACGCCATTCTCAACCTGGCCCGGGCGGGCGACGAGATCGTCGCGGCCACGAGCCTGTACGGGGGAACGTATGCCCTGTTCGCCCACAACCTGCCCCGCATGGGCATTACGGTGAAGTTCGTGGAGCCCTCCGACCCGGAGAACTTCCGGAGGGCCATCACCGACCGCACGCGGGCCCTCTACATCGAGACCATCGGGAACCCGCGGTGCGACGTGCCGGACATCGCGGCGATTGCCGCCGTCGCCCACGAGAACGGGCTGCCGCTGATCGTCGACAATACCTTCGCATCGCCGTACCTGTGCCGGCCCATCGAGCACGGCGCGGACATCGTGATCCACTCGGCCACCAAGTTCATCGGTGGCCACGGCACGGCGATCGGCGGCGTCATCGTCGACAGCGGCCGGTTCGACTGGAGCGCCGGGAAGCACCCCCTGTTCACGGAGCCCGACCCGGCCTACCACGGCCTGCGTTATGCCGACCTGGGCGAGCAGGCCTACATCCTGCGGGCGAGGGTCAGCCTGCTGCGGGACCTGGGCGGTGCGCTGTCGCCGTTCAACGCCTTCCTGTTCCTGCAGGGGCTGGAGACCCTGCACCTGCGCATGGAGCGCCACTCGGAGAACGCCCTGGCGGTGGCCCGGTTCCTGGAGGCGCACCCGCAGGTGGAGTGGGTGACCTACCCCGGGCTGGAGTCGAGCCCTTACTACGAGCTGGCCAGGCGGTACCTGCCCCGCGGGCAGGGGGCCATCCTCGCCTTTGGCATCCGCGGCGGCCTGGAGGCCGGGCGGCGATTCATCGAGTCGCTCAGGCTCTTCTCTCACCTGGCCAACGTGGGCGATTCCAAGTCGCTGGCGATTCACCCGGCCTCCACGACCCACGAGCAGCTCACGGACGAGGAGCGGCGGGCGGCCGGCGTCACGCCTGAGATGGTGCGGCTCTCGGTGGGCACGGAGCACGTCGACGACATCATCGCGGATGTGGCCCGGGCGCTGGAGCGGGCGACCGCCTAGACAGCGGTCTGAACGGGAGGGGAAGGGTGCCGGTGTGAAACCGGCACGCCCCTCCCGTCGTCTCTGTATGTGAACGCAAAATAATCTGTAAACGGTTGACTGGGAATCTCACGGGCTGGTAAAATGAAGGTCCCAAACTCCCGATGTGGCGAGCGTGTGTGGCGAAGGGGGGGCGACCATGCACAGTTCCATGGGTGAGAGGCTGGCCTGGGCACGCAACCAGCAGGGGTTGATTCTTCAGCAGGTGAGCGAGAAAAGCGGCCTCGCGGTCGGGTACATCTCACAACTGGAGAAGGGGGCCAAGGCCAACCCGACCATCGATGCCCTGGGTCGCCTGGCCAAGGCTCTGGGGGTGAGCATCGCGTTCATCCTGGGGGAGGTGCACGCGCCGCCGTACGATGACCGGGCCTCCCTGCTGATCGGCGGTCAGGCCTGGACGGTGGGCCAGCGGTTTGCCCGCTACTACGAGCAGCTCTCCGACGCGGAGCGGCGGCAGATCGAGCTGGAGACGGTGGAGCAGCGCTTCGCCCGGGTGGTGGACTTCCTGTGCCAGCAGTTTCCCGAGACCTTCACCCGGCCGGTGGTGGCGTATCAGCTCGGCCTCTCCGTGCGGGCCCTGAATGACATCATGGACCGGCACTGCGAGGTGGGGCCGATGGTGCTGAGCCAGATGGTCTCCATCACCGGCATCCCGCTCTCGTTCTACGCCCGGGGCCGGATGGAGACGGCGCCGGTGGACATCTCGCCGGCCCAGATGATTCAGTATGCGGAGGCCATCTCGATGGCCGCGGAGGCGCAGATCACGCCGGAAGAGCTGGTGCTGCTCATCCGGGGCGCCTCACAGGGGCAGCAAGAGTGAGGCCCGTCCTCGTTTGACGAGGACGGGCCCGCTGATTATGTTGGAGCGGCTGATTATCCCGGTTCAGTCTGCGACTAGAAGGAGGAAGGACCGCCGCTGCGCGGCTCGGCCAAAGCGGTGGCCGCGATGGCGAGCATGCTGGCCATCACGAACAGGCTGATGAGGATCCGGCGCATTCTACTCTCCCCTTTCCGCAGCATGGTATCAGTAACCAGTCGGGCTCCCGGTACGCGGTACCGGTTTTTTATCTTTGCCCGAACCTCGCAGTCGCTCTCAGGGGCGGATTTGGCCCAGCTCATATAACTTTCGCCGGAGCGCCGCCGCGCGGTTCATCAGTGCCGACTGCCGGGACTCCAGAGCGTACTGCATCGCCAGGTTAGAGAATAGCTGGGCCTCGTCGTAACGCCCCAGGGCCAGGGCGTTCTCGCCCGCGATGACCGACGCGGTGGAGAGGACGTTCTCGTCCTGGCCGGGCAGGCCGGGGGCCATCGCCCGGGTGCAGAAGGCCATCGACTGACGGATGTCGCCGATCTTCTGATAGTAGTAGGCCCAGTCGGTGAGCAGGCTGGCGGCGATCTGCTCGTTGGGGTGTTCGTCCAGGAGGTGCTCCAGTTGCTGGAGGTAAGGGAGGGCCTCGTCGGGCTGGTCCAGGGCCAGATGGCAGTAGACCAGGCCCCGCAGCGCCTCCATGAGGAGAGGCCAGTTGCCGCACCGCCGGAGCAGGTCCAGGGACAGGTGGTGCGAGCCGATCGCGTCTGCGTACTGCCGGCGATAGCGGAAGAGCAGGGCCAGCTTATGGTGCGTGCCGGCCTCCACGTCCACCAGGTGCGGCGTTCGGTGCAGGTCGTTCAGGCACTGCAGGAGGTGATCAAATGCCCGGGGGTAGTCGCCGAGGGTCAGGTAGTACTCGCCGAGGTCGTAGCGGCACTTGTTGATCAGCTCCCAGTTTGTCGTGCGCTCGGCGACCGCGACCGCGTACTCGCCCAGCTTGATGGCGGCGTAGACCTCCCGCCGGAAATAGCTGGCCATCGCGGTGCCCTTGTAGGCGTGCGCGAGCTCCTCGGCCGTCAGCGTGCCCGCGTGGATGAGCCGCTCTCCTTCAAACTGCGCCTCGCGGTAGCGTTCCTGTTCGAGAAGGCGACCCAGGCGTGACAGCGGCAACGGCATTCCCCCCCGGAACGTTTTACAGAAACATCAGTTCATTCTGTCTATCCCTATGTTAGCGATTGAGGGCGTCGAGTGCAAGAGGAATATGTGCCGAATTAGACAGAATCGTTCGACACGAATTCGACAACCGCCCTTGCGGCAGCGAATGGCAGCAGGGAGTTGGCCCTGCAATGCCCAATACTGCACGACGTAAGCATTATGGACGGGGTGATCTGTTGATCAGGACGATTCTGTTTGATCTGGACGGCACACTTCTCCCCATCGACACCGACGCTTTTGTCAGGGGCTACTTTCAGGCGCTGGCCGAGTACGCCGGCCACATCGTACCCCCGGAGCAGTTGGTGAAGGAGGTGTGGGCCGCCACCGGCGAGATGATCCGCAACACCGATCCTCAGCTCACCAACGCCGAGGTCTTCGCCCGCGCCTTCTTCCCCGCCGTGGGACGGGATGAGGCTGACTTGATGCCCGTGTTTGACGAGTTCTACCGCACCCGGTTCCCTGCGCTGCGCTCGGCGTGTTCGGGGCTGCCGGGCATCGCCCGCTCGGTGGTGGAGACCGCGCTGGAGAAGGGGTACGAGGTCGTGCTCGCCACCAACCCGCTCTTCCCGCGCCTTGCCATCGAGGAGCGCATGCGCTGGATCGAGGTGGACGACCTGCCCTGGCTGCTGGTGACGGCCTATGAGGACATGCACGCCTGCAAGCCCCGGCCCCAGTACTACGAGGAGGTGCTGGCGCGCATCGGGCGGCGGCCTGAGGAGTGCCTCATGGTCGGCAACGACATCCAGGAGGACGGAGCGGCCGCCCGGGTGGGGATCGATGTCTTCTTCGTCACGGACTTCCTGATCGACCGGGAGGGGCGCAAGCTGCCGCCCGACCGGTCGGGCTCGCTGGCCTCGTTCCGGGAGCGCCTGGCTGACGGGCTGTAGCCGAGCGCGGCGCTCCCGCCCGGCAACATGCCTCCCCTGCATCTGGTCTATAACTCTTTTTCATACTGAAGGCTCTTGCGTCTAGCCCTTTCGCACCCTGCCCACGTTGACTCTTAAAGAAACCTGACAGTATAATGAGCAGTAGTGTGTGACGGATGGTGCATGGGGTCGCCTAGTACGAAGAGACTCTTCCCAAAGTAGGGGGGGTGACACCTTGAGCCAGGCCCGCCATGAGTTGGATTGGCTCAACGACGAGGTAGTGGTCTCGGAGGTCGACGTCGTCAACGAGAACGTCATTGCCGGCAAGCTGCCCAACGTCATCAAGAAGGTGTTGGGCTGGGGTTACGGCAACTCGACCTGGCCCCTGGGCTTCGGCATCGCCTGTTGTGCTATCGAGATGATGGCGGCTTCCAGCTCCAAGTACGATATCGCCCGCTTTGGCTCCGAGGCGATGCGCATGTCGCCGCGCCAGGCCGACGTGATGATCGTGGCCGGCACGGTGAACGAGAAGATGGCAGTCGTTGTGAGGCGGCTCTACGACCAGATGTCGGAGCCTAAATTTGTGATTGCCATGGGCGCCTGCGCATCCAACGGCGGTCCGTACTGGGATACGTATAACGTCGTCGATGGTGTGCATAAGGTCGTGCCGGTCGATGTTTATGTGCCGGGGTGCCCGCCCCGGCCGGAGGCCTTGCTGCAGGGACTCATGGAGATCCAGGAGATGCTCAAGACCGGCAAGCGCGGCCTGATCACGAAGGGTTAGCGATCTGTGCGGCTGTAGGGGCAGGGCCGGATTGCCCTGCCCTTTGACCGGAGGCCGGTCCCATGCGGCCTCCGACGTCGCTCTCGGAAAGGGGATATTGCCCGGTGAGCTATTCCTACGTGGACCTGGTGGCGGTCATCATCGTCGCCGTCGGCTTCGTCTTCATGAATTACGGCATCGTAGCGCTCTTCGCGCCGCGGAACCCGAAACAGGGTGAAAAGCTCGAGACCTACGAGTGCGGTGAACTGCCCTTCGACGATGCACTGGTCAACTTCAACATCCGCTACTACGTCTTCGCACTCACCTTTTTTGTGTTTGATATGGAAGCCATCTTCCTTTACCCCTGGGCCCTCGTCTTTGACACGCTCGGTGCCGGAGCCCTGCTCGAGATGTTCCTCTTCCTCTGGGTTTTGGCGACTGGGCTTTTCTACGCGTACAAGAAGGGCGTGCTGCACTGGGTCTGATGTCCGGACGCGATCTCGCGTTGCCCAGCATTCGCCGTCTAGAGTACTCCAGGGGGTGAGTCCGCTTGGACTTCTTGAAGGAGCGTTTTCCGGAAGCCCAGTTTGAAACCCACGTCAATGGCGACACGGAGGTCCTCGTGCCGGCCGAGCGGTACGAGGAGGCGGTCCGTGCCTGCTATGACGCGGGTTTTACTTATTGTAGCTGCGTTACGGCGATCGACTGGCAGGATCGCCTGACCCTCGTGACCAGCCTCGCGCGCATCAACCCGGAAGAGGTGGGGGTCCCCAACCTGCACATCAAGGTCGACCTGCCCCGGCAGGGCGCGCGCATCTGGTCGATCGCCAACCTGTACCCCGGCGCCAACTGGCACGAGCGGGAGACGTACGACATGTACGGCATTCGGTTTGACGGGCATCCGAACCATCGCCGCATCCTGCTTCCCGACAACTGGCAGGGCGGCCACCCGCTGCTGAAGGACTTCACCGATCGGCGACCCAAGCGCCCGCGGCTTGTGCGGCACCGCTTCGCTGAATAGCCCGGTGCGGAGGTGTGAACGTGGAACGGACGCAAGAGCTACTGGTCAACATGGGCCCGCAGCACCCCTCGACCCACGGCGTGCTCCGCCTCATGGTGAAGCTGGACGGGGAGCAGGTGACCTGGTGCGAGCCCGACATTGGCTACCTGCACCGCTGCTTTGAGAAGCTCTCGGAGCAGAAGACCTACCCGCAGGTCATTCCGTTCACCGACCGGACGGATTACCTGGCCGCGCTGCTCAACGAGATGTGCTACGTGGAGGCGGTCGAGAAACTGTTCGGCGATGCCATCGTGGTGCCGGAGCGGGCGCAGTACATCCGGGTGATGATGGCGGAGCTGCAGCGGATCACCTCTCACCTGCTCGCCCTGGGCTCGATGGCGATGGACCTCGGGGCGGTCACGCCGTTCCTGTATTGCTGGCGGGACCGCGAGAAGATCTACTCCCTCTTCGAGCGCATCACCGGCGGGCGCATGCTCTACAACTACCTGCGCATCGGCGGCGTCCGCAATGACCTGCCGGAGGGCATCATCGGCACCCCGCAGGACGGCGAGGACAAGGCCGACAAGACCATCTGGGGCTTCATCAATTATTTTGACGCCTACGTCTACCCGCAGTGGAAGGAACTGGTGACGGGCAACCGCATCTTCCAGTACCGCACGCAGAAGATCGGCGTGCTCACGGCCGAACAGGCCATCGCGTACGCGGCTTCCGGCGCGGTGCTGCGGGGCTCGGGCGTGAAGTGGGATCTGCGCAAGAACCTGCCGTACTCCATCTACGACCGGCTCGAGTTCGACATCCCCGTCGGCAAGAACGGCGACTGCTTCGACCGCTGGTGGGTCCGGCAGGAGGAGATGTTCCAGTCGTCGCGCATCGTCAAGCAGTGCCTGGCCTGGCTGGCCGAGAACCCCGGCCCGGTCATGGCCAAGGTCCCCCGCGTCCTGAAGCCCCCGAAGGGCGAGATCTACCACCGCATCGAGGGGGCCCGGGGCGAGGTCGCGTGCTACGTGGTCTCGGACGGCGGCACCAACCCCTACAAGGTGAAGTGGCGGTCGCCGGCGTTCACCCATCTGCAGCTGATGCCCCTCCTGTGCCCCGGCCATAAGGTCGCCGACATCATCGCAATCCTGGGCTCCATCGACGTTGTGCTCGGGGAGGTGGACCGGTAGTGATGGAGTGGTGGAACAGCCTCCCGCCCACCGCGCAGGTGTGGCTCGGCGGCATTCTGAAGGGCAGCCTGATCCTGGTGTGGGGCCTGCTCAACTTCGCAATCTGCCTCATGCTCGAGCGCAAGATCTCCGCCTGGATTCAGAACCGCGTCGGGCCCTGGCGGGTCGGCCTGTGGGGCTGGATTCAGCCGATCGCCGACCTGATCAAGCTCTGGGTCAAGGAGTATATTCACCCCAACAACGTCGACAAGTGGCTCTACCTCATCGCGCCATTCATCGGCTTTGTCACCGCCAATCTCGTCTGGCTCATTGTTCCCTTTGGCGACAAGTTCATCGCCACCGATCTGGAAATCGGCATCATCTTCATCGCCGCGGTCACCGGTTACGACGTGATCGCCACGTTCATGGCCGGCTGGGGGTCCAACAACAAGTACTCCCTGCTCGGGGCCATGCGCGGCGCCGCGCAGCTGATCTCTTACGAGATCACCATGGTCATGTCGCTCATCGGCGTGGTCATGATGGCCGGCTCGCTGCGGCTGTCGGACATCGTCCTGGCGCAGCAGGAGCGGGGCTTCCTGGGCTGGTTCCTCTTCCCGCAGGCGATCGGCTTCATCGTCTACCTGATCGCCTCGCTGGCGGAGCTGAACCGCGCCCCGTTCGACCTGGCGGAGGCCGAGCAGGAGCTCGTCGCCGGTCACCACACCGAGTACTCGGGTATGCGCTGGGCCATGTTCATGCTGGCCGAGTACATCCACCTCGCGGCCTGGTCGGCCATCGCCGCGACGCTCTTCCTGGGCGGCTGGAGCGGCCCGACCCTGGGCCAGGTGGCGGCCGGTCTCGGCAACGTGCTCAACGGCTTCGGCGCGTTCGTCAACCCGGTGGGCACCGCCGTCGCCGACTGGGGCATGTCGATCATGGGCAGCACCGTGCTGAACTGGATCGCCGGCGTCTTCTGGCTGGTCCTGAAGACCTACTTCTTCATCTTCCTGGCGATGTGGATCCGGTGGACCCTGCCCCGGGTGCGCATCGACCAGCTCATGGACCTCGGCTGGAAGTTCCTGCTGCCGGTCTCGCTGTTCAACATCTTCCTGACGGGAACGCTCCGGTATGTTGCCGTCACCTTCGACGGCCTGCCGATCTCCATCGGATCCTTCACCATGCGGCTCCTGGGCTGGTGGCTCTAGTAGGGAGGTGTGACCTGCATGGGCGTTACCAACTTCGTCGGGGAGGCCTGGCGCACCGGGAAGTCCATCGCCACCGGATTGAAGATCACATTCCGGGAGATGATGTTCCGCCCGGCCATCACCGTGTTCTACCCCGACCAGCGGGACGAGGTGCCGCCCTGGTTCCGGGGCATACCGGTGCTGAAGACCGACCTGCGCACCGGCGAGTACAAGTGCACGTCCTGCATGCAGTGTGCGCAGGCCTGCCCGGTTAACGTGATTACGATCGAGTGGCACCAGGATCCGGAGACCAGAAAGAAGGTCTGCGACCGGTTCGCCATCGACATGTCACGCTGCATGCTGTGCAACTTCTGCGTGGAGGCGTGTCCGTTTGACTCCCTGGTGATGGGCTACGACTACGAGCTCTGCAAGGTCGATCCCGAGAACCTCGTCTTCGAGTTCGAGGATCTCCTGCGGCTCGGGCTGAAGTACTCCAGTGCCGAGGAGCCCGGCCCCAAGGCCAAGCGCTCTGAGACGCCGCCATGGGTGTTCCACGGCCTGACCAACGCCACGGAAGACGATATTCAGGACGTCAGGGGATACCTGGGGCGCCCGCCCCTGCCGAAGGGCTATGAGCCCGAGCTGAAGCCGCAGTTCCAGCAGAAGCAGGCAGAGGATGAGACGGCTGCGACCGTTGAACCCGAGCCGGCTGCCAAGCCTGCGGCTGAGGCCAAGCCTGCAGCCGCTCCGGCAGCGCAAGCGGGCAGCACAGACAGGGAGGAGGCCGGGCAGCCGTGACAACAGATCTGCTCATGAGCGGCCAGTTCTGGACCTTCATCATCCTGGCGGTGGTCACCCTGGTCTCGACCTACCGCATGGTTACCACACCGCTCATCACGCACGCCGCTCTGTTCATGGCACTCTCGTTCACAGCCGTGGCCGGCATCTTCCTGCTGATGCAGGCGGAGTTCATCGCCGCCATTCAGGTGCTGGTCTACGCCGGCGCCATCACGACGATGATCATCTTCGCCATCATGCTTTCAGGGCTGCGTGACATCAAGCAGCAGCAGAAGGAGCGGGTGAAGCTGTGGCGCTCCAACCCCGCCGTGCTGGTGGTAGGCGCCGTCTTCGCCGCCTTCATGCTGTACCTGTACTACGCCGCCAACCTGCCGGCCGGCGGCGGCGAGCGGCAGGTGATCACGGTCAGGGCGATCGGAACGGACCTGTTCACGACGTACGTGATTCCGTTTGAGATCGCTTCGGTTCTGCTGCTGATCGCCATGATCGGCGCCATCATCCTGACGGCGAAGGAGGCGGAGTCGTAGTGGAGCTGCCAATTTACTATCCACTCGGTCTCGGCGCCCTCCTGTTCGGCCTGGGCCTGTGGGGCGCACTGACCCAGAAGAACGCCGTCCGGATCCTGATGTTCATCGAGATCATGCTGAACGGGGTCAATCTGAACCTCATCACCTTCAGCCGCTACTACTGGCAGACCAATCCGGAGACGGCAGCCCGCGCACCCATTCTCACGCTCTTCGTGATGACCGTGGCGGCTGCGGAGGCGTCGGTCGGCCTCGCCATCATCCTCTCGATGGTGCGCAACCGCGGCGTTGTCGAGGTCGACAAGGCGACACTGTTGAAGGGTTAGGAGGGTTGACAGCGTGGACTTCTTTCTGAACACAGCCTGGGTCATCGCTGCGCTCCCCCTGGCCGTCTCCGCACTGATCGCCATGTTCGCCGGCGTTCTGCGCGACCGGGCCTGGATCCCGGGCACCATCGGCATGCTGATCACGTTCCTGTGGTCGGTGGGCGTCCTTGCAGCGGTGATCGCGCAGCCGTCTGCCGCCGGCGACGTGATGTTCAACACGGTGCCGGCCTGGAAGGCCTCGTTCCACTGGGCCGACTTCGGGCCCTACGAGATGCACATGGGCTTCCAGGTTGACAACCTGACGGCCCTCATGCTGCCGATGATCACCCTGGTCTCCTTCGCCGTCCAGCTGTACTCCAGCGCCTACATGCACGGCGACAAGCGGATCCCCCGCTTCTACAGCGCCCTTAACCTGTTCACCATGGGCATGCTGGTGCTGGTCCTCGCCGACAACCTCTTCCTGCTGCTGGTGGCCTGGGAGATCATGGGCCTCTGCTCCTACCTGCTGATCGGTCACTGGTATGAGCAGGCCTGGCCCCGCTACGGCCAGATCAAGGCCTTCCTCACGACCCGCGTCGGCGATATCGGCATGATGGTCGGTATCTTCATCGTCTTCTTCGCCGCCCGCGACCTGACCTGGGCGGGCCTGGCGGAGAAGGTGCCGGCGCTGGTGCAGGATCCGGCCATGGCCGGCCTTCTGGCCCTGGGCGCGTTCCTGATCTTCACCGGCGCCATCGGCAAGTCGGCGCAGTTCCCGCTGCACACCTGGCTGCCCGACGCGATGGCCGGCCCCACGCCGGGCTCCGCCATCATCCACGCCGCGACGATGGTCGCCGCAGGCGTCTACCTGGTGGGCCGCGCCTTCATGATCTACGGCAACGTGCCCGCCTGGGTGCTGGCGGTGGTGGCCTTCGTCGGCGCCTTCACGTCGCTCTTTGCCGCCTCCATTGCCACGCTCCGCTGGGACATCAAGGAGGTCCTCGCGTACTCCACCATCTCCCAGCTGGGCTACATGATCATGGCGATCGGCCTGGGCGGCTGGACGTCCGGCAACTTCCACCTGCTGACCCACGCCTTCTTCAAGGCGCTGCTCTTCCTGGCGGCGGGCTCGGTGATCCACGCCCATCATCACAACCAGCTGCTGCACAAGATGGGCGGCCTGCGCAAGAAGATCCCCATCACCTTCTGGACCTGGATGGTGGGCTACGCGGCGCTGGCCGGCGTACCGGGCTTCTCCGGCTTCTTCTCCAAGGACGGGCTGCTGGCCGACGCCTGGGTGTGGTCCAACCCCGCCGTGCCCGCATGGGCCCTGAAGCTGCCGTTCATCATGGCCCTGACGACGGCGTTCCTCACCGCCTACTACATGACCCGGGCCACCTACCTGGCGTTCTTCGGGCAGCCCCGGGATGCTGAGCTCTACGAGCAGGCCCACGAGTCGCCGCGGGCGATGACGATTCCGCTGGTGATCCTGGCGGTGCCGGCCGCGCTCTTCGGCTGGCTGGGCACGCCGCTCTTCCACCACTTCGCCCCGAGCGCAGACTGGATGGTCTTCATCCAGAACTTCCTGCACCTGCCGGGGCTGGACCACCACGTTGACTTCAGCACCGAGGTCATGATCACCGGAATGGCCACGGCCGCAGGGCTGCTCGGCATCTTCCTGGGCTGGTACATGTACGCGGTGGTCCGTCCGGAGACCCGCGCTTCCTGGATTGCTCGTCTGAAGCCGGTTTACACTTTGATCCGGAACAAGTATTATGTCGATGAGTTCTATGACTTGGTGGCGATCAGGACCACGCAGGCGGTGTCCCGCGCGGTCAACTGGTTCGACATCAATGTCGTGGATGGCCTGGTCAATCTGACGGGAACCATCTCTGTGTACGCGTCGGAAGCTGCAGCCTGGTTCGACAAGCATGTCGTGGACGCGCTGGTGACCATGTGGGCTGACATCGCCCGCGGCTTGGGCGCCTTCTTCCGCCGGCTCTCCACCGGGTACGTGCAGCAGTACATGTTTACGTTCCTGGTGATGCTGGTGGCCAGTGTGGTCCTCGTCCAGGTGATTAGATAGGAGGCTGTCGGGGATGCTGTCGCTCATCATCTTTGTACCCCTGGTCTTCGCCCTCGTGATGCTTTTTGTGCCGAAGACTCAGGAGCGGCTCCTGTACTGGCTCGCGGGAATCGGTACCCTCATTCCGTTCGCGCTGGCCCTGGTGCTTGCCGCGCAGTGGCCCACCGCGGAGGTCTCCACGGCCCCCTACGCCGAAGGTATGCGCTTCGTTACCCATGTGCCGTGGATTGAGGCCATCGGCGTTCACTACACGCTGGGCGTCGACGGCTTCGGCTTCACCATGATCCTGCTCTCCACGCTGCTCTTTCCACTCGCTGTTCTGGCCTCCTACAAGTACATCAACGATCGGGTGAAGGACTACCTGATCCTGCTCCTCATCCTGGCTACCGGCACCAACGGCGTTTTCGCCACGCTGGACTTCATGCTGTTCTACGTGTTCTGGGAGATCGTCCTGCTGCCGATGTACTTCCTGATCGGCATCTGGGGCGGCGAGCGGCGCGAGTACGCGGCGATCAAGTTCTTCCTCTACACCCTGATCGGTTCGACCATCATGCTGGTCGGCGCCATCTACCTGTACGTCGTCACCGGCGTCGGCACGTTCAACCTGCTGCAGATGGCCGCCGAGACCACCCTGCTGCCGATCACCCCGCTCACCACGTTTGCGTTCTTCGCCCTGCTGATCGGCTTCGCGGTGAAGGTGCCGATGTTCCCGTTCCACACCTGGCTGCCTGACGCCCACGTCGAGGCGCCCACGCCGATCTCGATGCTGCTGGCCGGCATCCTGCTGAAGCTGGGCTCCTACGCCATGGTGCGCATCAGCCACCCGCTGCTGCCGCAGGTGGCGGAGCAGTACGCCAACCTCATCTTCGTCTTCGGCGTCATCGGCATTCTCTACGCGGCCCTGGCCGCCATGGCCCAGAAGGACTTCAAGAAGCAGGTGGCCTACTCGTCGGTCAACCACATGGGCTTCTTCATCATGGCCCTGGCCGCCGCCAGCAAGCTGGCTCCCCAGAGCCCCGAGCTGGCGCAGGTGGCCCTGCAGGGCGGGTACTTCGTCACCATTGCCCACGGGCTGATCTCGCCCCTGTTCTTCTTCGCCGTCGGCATGTTCTACGAGCGCACGCACACCCGTGACCTCACCAAGCTGGGCGGCATGTTCCTGACGGTTCCCGTCATCTCCTTCGCCACCGCCTTCGTCGCGTTCGCCAACCTGGGGCTCCCGGGCCTGGCCGGCTTCATCGGCGAGTTCATCTCGCTCACCGGCTCCTACCCGGCGTTTGGCCTGTGGGTGCTGGTGGCCGGTCTTGGCATGGTCATCACCGCCGCCTGGCACCTGGTCACCATGCGGAATGTGCTGCTGGGTGAGGCCAAGCCTGAGTACAGCGGCCTGGCGGACATCACCCTGAAGGAGAAGATCATCTTCGCCCCGCTGGCCGTGCTCATCGTGTTCTTCGGCGTCTATCCCAGGCCGGTCATGGAGGTTCTCAGGAGCTCTGTTGAAGTGCTGACGCAGGTGATGGGGCTGGGAGGGATGTAGGTTGCCGGGTGTCCTCAGTTGGAGCCAGCTCGTCAACCCGAGTTACGTGGCCATTCTTCCGCACCTGATCATCACCGCAACCCTCCTGGTCGTCATCGTCCTCGACGTCTACTTCAAGGAAAAGCGGAGCCTGGTCTGGGTGACGCTGGCCGGCGTGGTGCTGGCGATGCTCTCCATCTGGTACACCGCCAGCGACCCGAAGATTCAGGCGGCCATCGCCGGCGGGCAGCCGCTGGAGTTCTGGGGCGATATGATCATCGCCGACGGCTTCACGTTCTTCATGAACGGGGTGCTGCTGGGCATAGCCGCCCTGATCATCTTGCTGTCGACCGACTACGTCGCGAAGTTCCTGCGCGGGGCGCACATGGAGTTCTATGAGATCATCCTGGCCACCACGCTGGGCATGATGTTCATGGTCTCCTCTCGCGATCTGCTGACCATCTACATCGGGCTCGAGCTCACGTCGATCTCCTCGTATGTGCTGGCGGGCGTCCTCCGCAAGGACGCCAGGTCCAACGAGGCGGGTCTGAAGTACTTCCTCACCGGCGCCGTCGCGTCCGCAGTGCTGCTCTTCGGCCTTTCGCTGATCTTCGGCGCGACGGGCACGACCCGTCTGCCCGAGATCGCGGCCGCCCTCGCCGGCGGCAGCCACGTGGTGGCGGCGGCCGGTCCGGCGCTGACGCCCCTCCTGGTGGCGGGAATGGCCTTCATGATCGTGGGCTTTGCCTTCAAGGTGGCGGCGGTGCCGATGCACCTGTGGGCGCCCGACGTGTACGAGGGCGCGCCGACCCCGGTGACGGCCTTCTTCTCGGCCGGCCCCAAGGGCGCCGCCATGGCCGCCATCCTGCGGGTCTTCGTGGGCGGGCTGGGCGTGGCCCCGTTCACCGACAAGTGGACCCTGATGTGGGCCGCGGCCGCGGCGCTCTCCATGACCATCGGCAACCTGGTGGCCCTGCAGCAGACGAACATCAAGCGGATGATGGCGTACTCCTCCATCGCCCAGGCCGGCTACATCCTCGTGGGCGTGGCGGCTTCGGGGCTGCAGACGGCAGAAGGCATCTCCTCGGTGCTCTTCTACGTGATGGCCTACGCCGTGACCAACCTCGGCATCTTCGCCGTCCTCACCCACATGGACCAGGAGGGCGGCTGGGTGGACGTGGAGAACTACGCCGGCCTGGCCAAGCGGAACCCCCTGTACGCGTGGGCCATGCTGCTGTTCTTCGTCTCGCTGATCGGCATCCCGCCGACGGTGGGCTTCCTGGGCAAGGTCTTCCTGTTCCGGGCCGCGTCCGCGGCGGGCTACCTGTGGCTGGCGGTGCTCATGGCGGTCAACTCCGTCATCTCTGTCGGCTACTACTACCGGGTGGTCAAGGTCATGTTCCTCGACCCGTCCGATTACCCGTCCCTGCAGCGCAGCAGCGGCATCTCCGCCACCGTGGTGCTCTCCCTGATCGGCGTCGTGGCGTTCACCATCTTCGCCAACCCGTTCGTGCAGTGGACCGCCCAGTCGGCCGCGCTGCTGCAGTAGATCGAGGTGCAAGAGGGGCCGGGAGCGTGTGCTCCCGGCCCCTCTTGACGTCGTTGGCGCTGTGGGCCGCCCCCGGAGCGGAGGCTGGGCCCCGGCAAACTGCGGCCACATGTCAGCAAGCTGCCGGTCG
This sequence comes from Symbiobacterium turbinis, assembly GCF_055383075.1. Classification (NCBI taxonomy): domain Bacteria; kingdom Bacillati; phylum Bacillota; class Clostridia; order Eubacteriales; family Symbiobacteriaceae; genus Symbiobacterium; species Symbiobacterium turbinis. Next base: position 2,303,024 of record NZ_AP042433.1, on the reverse strand, counting down.
AGGCGCAATCAACTACTGCCGCAACGCCTCAGCGATGCGCGCCACGGCCGCATCCAGCGCCTCCTCCAGCCGGTCGGGCCGGCTGCCGCCGCCCTGGGCCTGGATGGGCGAGCCGCCGCCCTTGCCGTCGAGGATAGGCAGGACCTCCTTCAGGATCTGGCCCACGTCCAGGCGCAGATCGGTGGCACGGTGCAGGATGAGCTGCGGCAGGGCGCCGCGGGTGCCGAACACGGCCACGCAGCCCGGCGCCGCCGCGACCTTGGCCGCGAGCAGCCTGAGCTCGTCCACCGGCCGGCCGCCGAAGCTCTGGCGGACCACCCGGGCCGGGCCGACCCGGCGGGCGTCGGCCAGCAACCGCTCGGCTTCCTCGGTCAGCAGGGCCTCCTGCTGGGTCCGGACCCGCTTCCGCAGGCTGTTCAGCTCCTCCTGCGTGCGGTCGGTCCACCGGGGCAGATCGGCCACCCCGATGGAGAGGCGGCGACTCAGCTCGCGGGTCATCCGGTCCAGCGCGAGATAGTCGCGCAGCGCCCGCTGGCCGGCCAGGAAGGTGACCCGCACGCCGCGCTTGTACCTCTCCCAGTTCTTGATCTTGATGAGGCCGAGCTCTCCGATGTTCCGCACGTGCGTGCCGCCGCAGGGGGACCAGTCGTAGCCCTCGATCTCGATGATGCGGATGGGTCCTTCCACGGTCGGCGGCTTGCGCAGGGGATACCGCTGCACATCCTCCGGCGCGACCAGGTGGGCGTGAACCGGCAGCCCGGAGCGGATCATCTGGTTGCAGGTCAGCTCCAGCTCCTCCGCCTGATCTGCGCTCAGGCTGTCCATGGACACATCCACCGTGCTTGCCTCGGCTCCCAGGTGCCAGCTGATGGTCTCCGCCTCGAACAGGTGCATGAAGGCGGCGGAGAGGAGGTGCTGGCCGGTGTGCTGCTCCATGTGGTCGAGCCGGCGGTTCCAGTCCACCTGGCCGACAACGGTGCCGGAGATCGGCGCGCCCACCACGTGGACGATGGCGCCGTCCGGCTCTGCGCGCACATCCAGCACGGGCGCTCCGCCCAGCGTCCCGGCGTCGCTTGGCTGTCCTCCCGACGCGGGGTAGAAACAGGTCTGGTTCAGTACCACTGCCCAGGCGTCACCGACGGGTGTACAGGAGACGACGCGTCCTTCGAACTCAGTGCGGTATGCATCTGCCTGAAACAGCTTTACCGTGCGCACCAGGCATCACCCTTCAGATCTCACTGATCCGGCACCATTTTAACACAACAGATGAAACAAGAGTGGGTGCAGGAACATCCCTGCACCGTGCTGAATCAATAAACATTCATCTCGCGCAATATCAACGGCATTATATGAGGAGGGGTTCGTGTGTTCTGGCGGGCCTGGGCCAGCAGCCTGGTCACCGGCGGCATCGTGGCAGCAGCGTTTCTCAGCAACACACCCTTCGGCCTCTATTCCCTGCTGGCCGCCGCACTGATCGCCTCCGTGCTGGGCGGGCTGTGGGTGCGGCGCACGGCGGCCGCGATGACTCCGGCCCGGACGGACGCACCGGTTGCGGCGTCCGCCGATGCCGAGGCGGAAGCAGACCGTGGGGCGGGCGAAGCCGCTTCGGCAGACACCCGCGTCGGGGCAGACGCCGCCGCGGAGGAGGGCGAGTCTGCGCAGCCGGACCTGGCCCGCGCCTGCGAGTACCTGGTGACCGAGGCGCGGCGCACCCAGGAGGCGGTGCACGAGATCTACCGCCTCACCGGCCGGGTCAACGACCTGCTCCAGCAGCTGCACCAGGCCTCACGCGACCAGCTGGACGACCTGGACCGCACCAGGGGACTGGCCCACCAGGTGGTCACGGTGTTCGAGCAGATGACCTCGGCGGCCCGCGCGGCCCGGGAGGAGGCGGCGCGCCACAGGCAGGCGGCGGAAGAGGTGCAGCGGGCCCTGGGCCAGATCGGTGAGGGAATGGAGGGCATTCGGGCGGCCACGGACGCTTCTGCCCGGGCGCTGCGGGATCTGGACGGGCAGTCCGGCGAGATCGGCGATATCGTGAAGCTGATTCAGGACGTGGCCGACCAGACCAACCTGCTCTCCCTCAATGCGGCCATTGAGGCGGCCAGGGCCGGCGAGGCCGGGCGCGGCTTTGCCGTGGTGGCCTCTGAGGTGCGTGCTCTGGCCGACCGCTCCAGGAACGCCACACGGCAGATCCAGGAGCTGGTGGCCAAGATTCAGGTCGGCACTGCCGCGGCGATGACGGCCATGCAGGAGTCGCAGGACGAGGTGAACCGGGGCGCCTCCACGGTGGAGTCGACCCGCGAGGCGATCGTGCAGGTCCTCCAGTCGTTCGAGGGGCTGACCCTGACGGTGGAGGGTTTCGGCGAGCAGGCAGAGGCCACGGCCGGCGAGATGGCGGAGCTGGTGAAGGCGGTGGAAGAGGCGACGCGCCTCGCTCACCAGAATACTGGCACCGCGGGCGAGCTCGCCGAGGCAGACTGGTTCTCACGCGCCATCCGGGAAGCCGAACAGCGGGCCGACGCGCTGGTCGCAGGCGTACAGCAAAATCTGGGTATACTACCGGAAAAGCGGCGCTGAGAGGAGAGAGCCGTTTGGACCTGAAGCAGCTCTACAGCAGCCTGAACCGGGACCCGGAGGACTATCCCCTCTTCGACCAGATCTGGCAGGTGCTCACCTTTGCCCCGTCCTGCCGCCACGCGGACGAGGAGGAGCTGGTCAGCCTGGCCGCCGACGCCTTCGACTATCTGCAGGCAACAGGCGAATGGCACACCACTACGCCCACCGGCACCACGAAGCTCCGCTATGACGGCAGGCAGCTGGAGGTCGAGGAGGACGACGGGCGCGACTACTACTACCGGAACACCTTCATCATCGGCGAGAGCGGATACGGGGGCCCGACCGTGTGAGTCGGGCCTCAAGCGCGCCCGCGGGGCGGCCTTTGGTAAAGGTGCGGAAACTGCTTGCGCCAGCCGAAGCGCCACAGGAGCCACCAGGGCAGCACGCCCAGGACGGCCAGAACCGCGCCCGGCGCGGACGCCGCCGGGCCTCCGCCGGGCGCCGAGGCTGCCTGGACCAGCCGCAGCTGCAGCGCACCGATCAGCAGGGTCGCGGCTGCAGTCTGCAGGCCGTAGAGCAGCATGTACCGGACCCGGCTCCGGGCGAGTGAGGCAGGGCGAACGTCGGCTGTGCGAAACAGGAGGTCCAGGGAGAGGTACGCCAGGAACCACTGCACTCCGTGCAGCAGCAGGGCGGGCAGCATGCCCCTCACCTCCTCGCGGGCTTTCGCAAACATCGTAGCCCGCCGCATCGGGGCTGTCCAGCGGCCGGGCGGATCCCGGTCCGCAAGATTCGCCAAAGCCACCGCGCTTTCCCGACAACGAAATGTCGCGGACGGAGAACCCGCCGCGACTTTTGTCCGTTTAAGGCAATGAGTCACAGGGAAGCGGAAGGGGGACCAAGCAGGTGTTGCAGAGCCCGGTGACGTGGGGGAGGGGCCTGCGCCTGAGGCGCACCCTGATGGACGGCAAGCTGATGGACCGCAGCGGGCTGGATGAGGTGAATCTGCGCAGGGCGCGGCGGGCGTTTCAGGAGCGCTGGATGCGCACGCCCCCGCACGAGCGGCGCCGCCTGGCGGAGGCCGGCACGGTCGACCGGTTTGCACTCGTGATCGACACGCTGCGGTCGGCCTGGTCGTCGGAGGTGTGGCGGCTGTGGCTGCGGTACCTGGAGCATACCGACGCAGAGATCGACGAGATGGTGGCGGGAGAGTACCCCATCTCGCCCTACATGATGCGGGTGAACAGCGCCCTCCTGGGCGTGACCGTCGACTTCCTCGCTGCCGGCTGCTGGCCAGCGGAGGATGTCCACGGGCCTGACATCGACGTGTGCCCGACGTACAACTTCACCCACGCCTGAACCGTTGCCGGCATCCTTTGCAGACGGCCACCGGAAAAGGTGGCCGTTTCTTCATGGCGAAGAAAAGAAAGGTGAAGGGGTGAAGCATATGTTGGAAGGGATTCGGGAGTTCGCTCGCGCACTGAAGGCGTCGCGCTATGCGGTGGCCCTGACCGGGGCCGGCGCCTCCACCGAGTCCGGACTGCCGGACTTCCGGTCCAAGACCGGGCTCTGGAAGGGAATCGACCCGGTGTCGCTCATCTCGATGAGCGCCCTCAGGCAGCGGCCGGTGGAGTTCTACCAGTTCTACCGGATGCGCTTTTCGCACCTGTGGGGCGCCCAGCCCAACCCCGTTCACAAGGTTCTGGCCGCGCTGCAGCGGGAGGGGCTGCTGAAGCGGCTGATCACGCAAAACGTGGACGGCCTGCACCAGGCTGCAGGTTCGCCGGACGTCATCGAACTGCACGGCTCGCTCCGGGAGTGTGCGTGCCTGAGCTGCGGCCGCACGTTCCCCAGCCAGCTGATCGACGTACCGGTGGAGACGGCGGAAGACATTCCCCGCTGTCCGGAATGTGGCGGCATCCTGAAGCCCGGCGTGGTCCTGTTCGAGGAGGCCCTGCCCCCGGATGCGATTGAAGAGGCGTTTGACGCCGCCATGAAGGCCGACCTGTTCCTGGTGGTGGGCTCCTCGCTGGAGGTGGGGCCGGCCAACCAGCTTCCGGCGGTGGCCGTGCAGCAGGGCGGGGATCTCGCGATCTTCAACCTCACGCCCACCTTCCTGGACTCGCGGGCGCGCTGGATCTTCCGGGAGAAGGCGGGGCAGGCATTGACCGCGCTCGCGGAGGAGTTGGGGATCTCGGTATGAGGTCGAAATTCAAAGCAAGAGGGAAGTAGCGGGAGCAGCGCGCGGCAAAGGTGCAATTTTGGCAGCCCAACATAGTTGTCAGACACCAGATATGGTGGTAAAGTATGACGTGCAATCACTAGATATGGGGGTTGCACCATGAAGTGTCCGTTCTGCGGAGGTGAGTCACGCGTCATCGAATCACGCCCCGCTGCCGATGAGGAGGCCGTGCGAAGGCGCAGGGAGTGCCTTGCCTGCGGGCGGCGCTTTACCACCATGGAGCGGGTGGAAGTGCCGCCGCTGATCGTGGTGAAGAAGGACGGCCGCCGAGAGCGCTTCAACCGGGACAAGCTGCTCACCGGCGTCCTGAAAGCCTGCGAGAAGCGGCCGGTGCCGCTGGAAGTGATCGAGAAGCTGGCCGACGACATCGAGCGGGATCTGCGCTCCTCGCTGGACCAGGAGGTCCCTTCGGTGGTCATCGGCGAGCGGGTGATGGAGAAGCTGCGCCACATCGATGGCGTTGCCTATGTGAGGTTTGCCTCGGTCTACAGGGAGTTCAAGGACATCAACGAGTTCCGGGAGCAGCTGGAACAGCTGTTGACGTCCCGCTGAGGCGGGCCTGCGCCGCGCCGAGGGTTCGCGCGCGGCCCGCGGCAATCTACCTAGGGGGGGCCCCGACTTGGAACTGACTCATATTGCGAAGACCGTACTGGAAAAGCGGTACCTGCGGATGAAGGAAGACGGCACCCGGGAGACGCCGGATGAGATGCTGCGCCGTGTGGCCGGCGTCATCGCCGCTATCGAGGCAAAGTACGGTGCGAGCAAGAAAGAGGTTCGGGCGGTTGAGCAGCGGTTCTATGAGCTGATGGACCGCCAGGACTTCATGCCCAACAGCCCGACGTTCACCGGCGCCGGGACGGCCCTGGGCCAGCTGTCGGCCTGTTTTGTCCTGCCTGTGGGGGACTCCCTGCCGGAGATCTACGAGACGATGAAACACGCCGCCCTGATCCACCAGACAGGTGGGGGCACTGGCTTTGCCTTCTCCCGCCTGCGCCCGGCCGGCGACAAGGTGCGCTCCAGCCAGGGCGTCGCCTCGGGGCCTGTGTCCTTCCTGCGGGTCTACAACGCCTCCACCGAGGCGATCAAGCAGGGCGGCACCCGCCGCGGCGCCAACATGGGCATCCTGCGGGTGGACCACCCGGACATCCTGGAGTTCATCGAGTCGAAGGCCGATACCAGCCAGATCACCAACTTCAACATCTCGGTGGGCATCACCGATGCCTTCATGGCCGCCCTGGAGGCCGGCACCGAGTACGAGCTGATCAACCCGCGCAACGGCGAGGTTACCGGGAAGCTCTCCGCCAAGCTGGTCTGGGACAAGCTGGTGGAGAACGCGTGGAAGACGGGCGAGCCCGGCATCGTGTTCATCGATAGAATTAACAGGCGTAATCCCAACAATCATGTGGAAGTTATAGAAGCAACTAACCCGTGCGGCGAACAGCCGCTTCCGCCCTACGGCTCCTGCAATCTGGGCCACGTCAACCTGGCCAACTTCGTGAAGAACCCGTATACCGCCGAGCCGGAGGTGGACTGGGAGCGGCTGGGCGAGGTCGTCCGCGCCGCCACCCACTTCCTGGACAACGTCATCGACGCCAACAAGTACCCGCTGCCCGAGATCGCCGACAAGGCCCAGCGCGACCGGCGCATCGGCCTGGGGGTGATGGGCTGGGCGGAGATGCTGGTGCAGATGGGCCTGCCCTACGATTCCGAAGAGGCGGTGGCCCTGGGCAACCAGGTGATGACCTTCGTCAAGCAGAAGGCGCTGGAGGAGTCCATGGCGCTGGCCGAGAAGCGGGGCGCCTACCCGGAGTGGGAGGGCAGCCAGTGGCACAAGGCCGGGCTGAAGGTGCGCAACGCCACGCTGACCACGGTGGCCCCCACCGGCACGACCTCGCTTATGGCCGCCCGGCCGGACCTGCCCTGCTCCGGCGGCATCGAGCCGAAGTACGCGCTGGTGTTCACCCGCAACCAGGCGGGCGCCCTGATGCTGGACGTCGACGGCCAGTTCGCCTCGATCGCCCGTCAGGAGGGCTGGTACTCCGATGAGCTGATGCAGCAGGTGGCGGAGCGGGGCACCGCCCGGGGCGTTGCCGGGGTGCCGGAGAAGTGGCAGCGGATCTTCGCCACCTCCCACGACATCGCCCCGGAGTGGCACGTGCGCATGCAGGCGGCCTTCCAGGGAGGCGACGACGTCCCGGTGCACCGGCAGCCGGTGGACGCGGCGGTGTCGAAGACGATCAACTTCCCGCACCACGCCACCGTGGAGGACGTGGCCAAGGCGTACGACCTGGCCTGGAAGCTGGGGCTGAAGGGGCTCACCGTCTACCGCGACGGCTCCCGGGCGTCGCAGGTGCTCACCACCGGCGACAAGACCGGCAAGCAGCAGGAGGCCGGGCAGGCCCAGGCCGCCCCGCAGGGTCCGTCGATCCGGCCCCGTCCGACCGAGGCGGTGGGCAAGATGTTTGTCGTGCCCACGCACTTCGGCAAGATGACGCTCGACGTGCACATGGACGACGAGGGCGAGCCCTTCGAGATCATCGTGAACGTGGGCGCCGTGGGCTCCGACCTGATGGCCGACGCCGTCGGCATGGGCATGCTGGTCTCCAAGATGCTCCGCCTGCGATCTGACGTGCCGGTGCGGGAGCGCATCGAGATCGTCATTGACACGCTGAAGAACATCGGCGGCTCCGGCTCGTACGGGTTCGGCCCGAACCGGGTCACTTCCCTGGCCTCCGCCATCGCCAAGGGGCTGCAGCGCTTCCTGGCCTGGAAGGACGCCAACGGCAAGCTCGCACAGGTCCCCGCCGAGCAGGCTCCGCCGCCTCAGGCGCAGATGATGGGCGCCCAGGTAGATACCCCGGTCGATCCGTGCCCGGAGTGCGGCTCCTTCGCCCTGGCCATCGGGGAGGGCTGCGCCACCTGCCACAACTGCGGGTATTCCAAGTGCAGCTAGTCTCATAGGACGTATGTGGGAACAACGGCCCGGCGCTGGTGCCGGGCCGTCTGTTTGGTCGCAAGCACTGGTGACGCATTACCCGACGCCTGGTCGGTACTGGGACCGGAGTTGCTGCCGCTCACCGATCCGTTCAGAGTCGCGTCCTATGGCTCGCATGGACTTCATGGAACCTGAGCCGGCCCCGGATCGTCCTTTTCGTGAAAAGATCGCAATACTGTTGCGACTGGGAGGGTTAGCGGTGCCTCGCCCTTCTGCAAACTTGGGCGGGTTCTGGCGAGAACCGTTGAGGGGGATGACGCGTGCGGTTAGGATTGCGATTCTGGATGGTCGTCTTGATCGCGGTCGCCGTTGGAACGGGGATAGGATGGATCTATACACATCCGCCCCTGCGCAGCACCGGCTTGTCGGAGCGATACACAGGAGACAAGACGCTGGCCTACGGCATCGACCTGCAGAACACGGGGCGGTGGTCTCTCCGGCTGACCGGAGTTCGCGTCAACGGTGAAAACTGGGAGTACCCCCGAGCGATGGCTGTGGCCAATTTCACCGATACCCACCTCGCCGGAAACGCGGCGATCGATCTCGATGCGAACGGCCACAAGCTGAAGACAGGGCCGGTAAGGGGATGGGAGATAGAGCCCCGGCAGCGCGTTCTGGAAAAAGGAGAAGGAAGCTACGGACTTCGTCTGGACTGGGAGGGTATGCCTTCGGAACAGACCGAAGTCATCATCTACTACCGATACCTTGGTCTGCCCTTGCGACACGCTGTAACGTCGATATGGGCAATACCCTGACCGGACGCGAACCCCGCCGAGACCATTCGGCCCTGCCGGGTGCGGCGGCACATCCGGAACGGACAAAGGGCTGTCCCGCCGGAGCGATCAGCTCCCGGGACAGCCCTTCTGCACTGCCTATCCTACTCCTCGCCGGGGACCTCGTCCTCAGCAGGTGCCTCCTCGTCAGCAGCAGCCTCCTCCTCAGCGTCGGCCTCCTCGTCAGCAGCAGGCTCCTTCTCGGCGGCCTCCTCGTCAACAGCAGCCTCCTCGTCGGCAGGGGCCACGTAATCGGAGGTGGTCACCAGAACCGTGCGGGATTCGGCGTCGAAGTCAACAGCGAAGCCGAACACATCGGCCAGGTCGCGCAGCTTGAAGTAGTTGTAGCCGCCGATGTTGTAGGTGTAGGCGGTGGAGGGAGTGCCGTTGAACAGGGCCGGATGGGGGGACGGCACGCAAGTGTCGCTCAGGTCCTCATCGCTCTTCTCCAGCTCGCCGCCCACCGGCTCATACGGCTCGCCGGCAACGGCCGTGACCAGACCCTTCTCCTCGTCCCAGGCCACGGAGAACTGGTTCGCCGTGCCGTTCAGGGCCATCGCGATATCCCGCAGCTTGTAGTAGTTGTACCCATCCACGTTGTACGCCTGGGCGTCCACCTGCTTGCCGTTGACGATCAGGACCCAGTCGGAGAGGACGCAGTACTCAAACTCGGGAGTGTCGGCAGGCTGGATGACCTCGTCCTCGGCGGCCTCCTCCTCAGCAGCAGGCTCCTCCTCGACAGCCTCCTCCTCAGCAGCAGGGGCCGCTACGGCGAAACTGACCCGGACCTCGTCCCCCAGGGTGCTGCCGTTGTTGGCCGTGACGTCGGCGCCGATGACGAGTTCATAGTCGCCCTCGGCCAGCGCTTCGCTCGGCGTGACGGTGTAGACCGACTTGTCGGCCTGCGCCACGGCGGCGTCGACTTCGGTCTCACCCGCGTACAGCTTGATCAGCGCCGCGTTGGCTTCGAAGTTGTCCGTCATGCCGCGGTCGAAGGTGATCTCGATAACAGCCTCGGGGGCCACCGTGGCGCCGTCCAGATCCATGCCGTCCACCTGAACCGACACGACGCTGAGCGGGCTCTTGCCACCGCCACCACCGCCGCCGCCACCTTCGCCGGCGGCGAACGCCGTGGTGGAAAGGGCCAGAACCATCAACAGCGACAGCAGAAACCGGAACGACAGTCTGCTCTTCCTCAACCGTACCACTCCTTTGAATATAGTCTACGGACTAATTATAGCAGGGAAAACTCATCAAGCCCTATCCTTTTTGCGTATCAAAGCGATCGCGGCCACACCCACCACTGCGGCGCCGACGACCGCATACACGGCAACGCGGTTCTGCCGGCTCACAGCGTTACCTGCCACGCCTGCGGCCTCACTCGCGCTCAGAGCCGGCGGCGCCGCGCCGGCTGAGGCCGACTCGAACGGGGACGCGTCGGAACCGGGCTCGGGCTCATCTGCCGGCTCACCTGCGGGCGTCTCCGCCGGAGATGCATCCGTAGCCGGTTCTTCCGCAGAAGCCCCTTCCTCACCCTCTTCCCCACGCGGTTCGTTCATCGCGGCCTCATCCGCAGGGGTCTCCCCGGCTGGCTGCTGTTCCGTCGCAGCCTCATCCTCGGGAGGTTCATCCGCCCCAGCCGCAGATGCCTCGCCGGCCACGGTGAAGCGAATGGCGATGTCCCGGTCCAGGGAGGTGCCGTTCTTGGCCGTGAGGCCGCTTTCGATCACCAGCGTGTAGTCCCCCGGCTGCAGGCCGGACGCTGTCAGGTCGACCAGCCGCTTGCAGGTCGGATCCACCTGGTCGTCCCCCATGTGGACCTCCAGGGGATGGCGCTCGCCGCTCTCGTCGTACAGGGAGAAGCGGCCCATGTTGTTCTGACGCACGGAGAAATGGACCACGTTCTTGTTGAACTCGAGGTGGACGGTGAGCGTATCACCTTCGATCACCGCCCCGTCCGCCAGCGAACTGTTCACCACGGTAATCGGGTCACTGCGGTTTTCGCCGGAACCCGAGCCGCCACCGGAGCCGTTTCCGGCCATGGCGAGGGCGGAGCCTCCCAGCATCAGGGCCAGTGCGATGATCACCGAGAGCCATCTGTTCACGTTCATCCATCCCTTCGGAGGCATGTAAAGCTGTCCGCCGTCCACCGGCGCCAGCGGCAGTTGTAGCAGGTCACCGGCTCGTCGAAGAAGCACTCCTCCTCGTCATCACGCTGAAACCGGCCGCAGGCCAGGGCCGCCCGGGCGGCCAGCTCCGGCGCCTCATCGCCGTGCCGGAAATGCCTCGTGCCGTCCGCCATGTTTTCCCACATGGGGTCTAACCTCACTTCTTCGTCTTCTCCCGGCGCAGCTTCGGCTTCGGCTCCCAGTGGTCCCCGTGCCAGATGAGCAGCGCCGTGACCTTGTGGTTCCGGTACACCGCCTTGGTCTGCTCCCGGAAGATCAGCGGCTCGTCGTCGGCCACGGGCTCGCCGTCCGCCTCCCGCACCGCCTGGCCGAAGCCGTACTTGCGGCAGAACTCGCCCACCGTCAGCCGCTCGCCCGGCGTCTCGGGGTGGATCTTGCCCTTTACCCGGCCGTCGCTGCCGTCCAGGCGCAGGGCCGCCCCGGCCAGGGCGCCGATGATGCCGATGCCCGTCCCACCGTGTTCTGAAAGCCAGACCTTGCCGGGATAGCGGGCGGCTGTCTGCCAGGCGGCCTCCTTCGTCAGGACCTCCGCCTTCGCCCGGCGGCCGTACTCCATCAGTGGGCCGGCGTCCTGGAGCTCATCGGGCAGCAGCAGGCACAGGCCCGGATCGGAGCCCTGGGCGGCATGGTGGCTCAGGTAGTCGCCGGCAAAGCGGGCGACGGCCTCGGGGTCATCTAGCGCGACCTCGGTGCACATGGCGCTGTTGTGCGAGGTATAGGGGATGTCCTCGTGAACGAAGAGCTGGTGCCGCGTGACGAAGCTCCCCGTGCCCAGCCCCGCCGCCTTCAGCGCGGCGCACAGGTTCTCCAGGAGCTTTCCCGTGCCGATGCTTTCCAGATTGTCCGTGTCGTCAATACAGAGATAGGCCCTCATCTGTACGTCGCTCCTTACTTATCGGGGCGGTTCTTCTTGGGCGTGCGGATGCCGTCGCCCTGCAGCACGGCCCGGGCGGTCGCGTCATCCATGTCGTAGTCGAAGAACGTCTCGTAGAAGTGCTTCATCTCCGCCACGATGTCGATGTCGAACCGGTCCGGGTACAGCAGCTCGGCCAGCCAGAGGATGGCCAGCGGCGTTTCGACGCTGTTGGGGTGGCCCCACCGGGTCACGCCCACGGGAATCTGGTACACCCGGCCGTCCCGCACGGCGCGCAGTCCGGCCCACTTCTCGTCGGTCAGGATGTAGTCGTCGACCCCCGGCTCGTTGGCGATGATCACGTCGGGATCCCACACGTAGATCTGCTCCAGCGTGGTGTAGGCGTGGTCGCCTTTCATCTCCAACTCTGCATCCAGCGAGACGTTGATGGCGCGGGTGACGGCGATCCAGTCCGCCGGCACGCTGCCGGGATAGTCGGTGCGCACCGCCTCGTTCACGGAATGGTAGAGACGGGGCAGCTCGTCCCCGGGGATGTCGGCCACGCCCCCGGCCACCCGGTCAATAGCCTCCTGATACCAGGCGACATAGGCCTCGGCTTCCTCTGTCTCACCCAGGGCCTCGCCGATCACGCGGGCGGCCGCCATCTGGCCGGCCATGTCCGTGAAGGCGATGACCACGTAGGGGATGTCCAGCGCTTCCAGCTTGGCCCGTTCGTCAGGATTGTGGTAGATCTCCGGGTCGACGAAGATGAGGTCCACGTTCAGCCGCAGGATTTCCTCCGCGTTCATGGAGCCGCTGCTCTTCACACTCACGGAGTTCTCCAGCGCGGGCTCCATGGCATGGATCAAGAGGTCGCGCTTGACCGCGTTGGTGGTGGCCGGCATCCGGTCGCCCCATCCGTAGAGCACCACCATGGGCCCGGCGAAGGGGCTCAGGGTGGCCACGGCCTTCGGTTCGGCCGGAACCTCCACGCTGCGGCCGAGCGTGTCCACGACGGTGCGCGTGTCGCTGCCGGCGGGGGACTTTCCGCCGCAGGCGGCGAGCGGGACCGCCAGGCAGCAGAGCAGCAGCAGAGCAATCAGTTTCTTTCTCACTTTATCGTCCTCCGCAGCGAGATGGAGCGGATGGCCCGCCCCTGTTCATCGATGTCGGTCACGATGCGTGCCTTCACCCCGTACACCTGCTCCAGCGCGGCCTCGGTAATCACCTCCTCCGGATCGCCGTAGGCGAAGATGGTTCCGTCCTTGAACATGGCTGCCCGGGTCTCGGTGCCCAGGCCGGCGAAGTAGAAAGCGTGTTCCGGCGAGTGGGTCGCCATCAGCACCGAGATCCGCTCCTTGGCCACCAGCGAGGCGATGGTCTCCAGGAAGAGCAGTTCGTTCCGGTAGTCCAGGTGTGCGGTGGGCTCGTCCATGAGGATGAGCCGGGTCTGCTGCCCGAGCGCCCGGGCCAGCAGCACCAGCTTGATCTCGCCGCCGGACAGGCGGGAGTAGGGCTGGTCGGCGAAGCGATCGACGCCCACCCGCCGCATCGCGGCCAGGCAGACCGCTTCGTCCTCCTCGTCAGGCTCGCCGAACAGGCCGGTGTAGGCCGTGCGCCCCAGCATGACCACCTCGCGGACCGTGTAGGGGAAGTGGACGTCGTGGATCTGCGGGACGTAAGCGATCTCGGACGCGATCTCGTGCCGCTTGTAGGCGTGCAGCGGCTTGCCCAGCAGGGTGATCGAGCCCTGGTCCGGCCTGTGAATCGCCATGATGTTGTCCAGCAGCGTGGTCTTGCCGCAGCCGTTGGGCCCCATCAGGCAGACGATCTGTCCTGCCGGAACCGAAAAGCTCACGTCCCGGAAGACCTGCCGCCTGCCGTAGGAGAACGCCAGGTTTTCCACTCGCAGGAGCTCGCTCATCGCCAGGCGCCCCCCTTCGTCTTCTTCAGCAAGTAGATGAAGAAGGGCGTGCCCACCAGCGACGTCAGGATGCTCAGCGGGACCTCGGACGTCGTGATGTTGCGCGAGATCAGGTCAGTGAGGACCAGGAAGCAGGCCCCGAGCGACATGCTCACGGGCACCAGTCGGGTGTTGTTGTTGCCCACGAGCATGCGGCCGATGTGGGGAATCACCAGGCCGATCCAGCCGATCGAGCCGCTGATGCACACCGCTGACGCGGTGCTCAGCGTGGCGCCGCCGATGATCAGGAACTTGTAGAGCCTGGTGTCCACGCCCAGGGCCAGCGCCTCGCGCTCACCCATGGACAGGGCGTTGATCTTCCAACGGCAGAGCCAGACCAGGAACATACCTGCCGCCATGGGGAGCACGGCGACCAGGTGGGTGTAGCCCACCGAGGCCAGGGAGCCCATCATCCAGAAGGTGATGGCCGGCAACTGGGTGTAGGGGTTGGCGAGGTACTTCAGCAGCGAGGTCAGGGACCCGAAGAGCGAGGAGATGATCACGCCGCCGAGCACGAGCGTCACCGTGGGCGATGAGCCGTACACCCGCCCGGCCAGGGCGCTCATCACCACAGCCAGGATGGCGAAGGCGAAGGCAAAGATGTAGCTGTAAACCCCGCCGCCCATCAGCACGATGGCCAGCGCGGCGCCGAAGGCCGCGCCGTTGTTGACGCCCAGGATGCCGGAGTTGACCAGCGGGTTCCGGAAAACCCCCTGGAACGCGGTGCCGGCTACGGCCAGCGACGCGCCCACAAAGGCCGCCGCGACGGCGCGGGGGAGGCGCAGGTACCAGATGACGGTGAGCACCTCGATGGATCCGCGGCCCAGCAGGGCGCCCCACACCCCGCTGAAGCTGACCGCGTAGCGCCCGACGAACAGCGTGAGGAGGATGCACAGCAGGGGGCCCAGAATGAGCAGCAGCTTACCGGCTATCCTGGGAGATGTCTGACGGATGATCATACGCGCCTCCTCTGCCGCGATGCTCCGTTCAGCATCACGCCAGAAATATAAAAAGGTGGTCGTGTTTTCCGAGAACGGTCACACAGGCGCACCGGCTCAGTATCTCAGGGTATGAATTGTTCGCATCAAAAGCATTGCCTCTCTGATTGTAACATGGCGGGTGCAGTTGTGCGAACCCACCGATAGGGCTACCCGAGTACTACTCAACACCGGCTGCTGGTCCTTACTGCCCGCAACTTCGGTGCGTTGGCCGGCGTTATGGCAGGTGAAGGTGTCCAGATGCAGGTTTGAACAGAGGAGGGGGCCTCCCATGAGAATCGCAGCGCTCTTGCTTGCGCTGGTCGTGCTGGTGGGCTGCAGTTCGCCCAGCCGCTTGCCCGGTGGGGAAGTTGCAGACGAGTCTGCGGCGGTGAATCAACCCGCTGGCCCGATCGGTGAACGGACGCCGGAACCCCCGGCCGGGGTCGCTGACGCGGATGGGCCGGACTCGCCCGGGGGGGCCGCCGGTGCCGCGCCGGGGCGCGACTGGGATGAACGGGCGCGCAGGGCGGACGAGCGGCTGGCCGAGCTGCGCCAGGAGCTGAGCTACCCCATCTTTGTCCCCACGCAGGTTCCGGAAGGACTACATCCGCTCATGCCGACTCACCAGGACCGGCTGGTGAGGATCGTCTACGTCGACGATGACCTTCAGGCGGAGTTGAGCGTTGCCGCCGGCCCGGCAGGGTGCTGCATCGATGCCGATCCGCGCAAGATGGTCGGCGGTGGCACGCCCATCCGCGACGGCCGTGAGGCGCGCTTCATCCCCAACCAGCCGGAGTTCGGGGGGAACATCGTGTGGTGGAACGAGGACGGGGCCTACATCGCGCTGTCCGGGCCGCACTTGACCCAGGAGGACCTGTTCGCCATCGCCGAATCCATGTCGCCGACTGCGCTGCTGAGCGGCCCCGGCGGGGAGGACGAGGCGGCATCGACTCCTCCCGACGTCTACCCGCCCGATTTTCGCACGCAGATCGCCGAAGTCGACGCCGTCATCGATGCGTTCCTGGCGAAGGATGTCGACCGCCTGGTGTCCTGCGATATGCTGGAATGTGAAGAAGACGCAGAAGGCGCGCTGGCACCGCGTGTGACGTGGGGATCGTGCCAGGTCAACAACACCTGGACGGGCCGGGATACCGTCCGCAGCCTCGCGGAGAACTGGGTGGGGGGATCCCGGTGGCTTTACGCCGCCTACCGGGTGCACGGCATCGGCGACTGGGCCTATTTCGTGCAGTTTGCGGAGTACCGCCACGATCATGGAGCCAAGGCAGCCGTTCTGAACGAGGATGGCCGGATCCTGCAGCTCTGGATGGGCTGCGGCGCGCCGCTGGATATGCCTGCCGACCATTACGAACCGATCGCCCCGCCTCGGGTTGGCCGGTAATCGCCCGCGCTGCTTGCCTTGTGTGGCGGCCTGGAAGCGGCAGGCGGGGCGAAGTCTGTCGCCATGGCCGTAATTGATCGAACCTTCCGGCGCCTCTGGGCGGTCTAAGAGTGTGAGAGGGATGGCTGCACAGACCCGTAAGGGGAAGGGAGGCGAAGGGAATGCGTTCGTGGGGACTTCATCTCCTCGTCATCTGTGGCGGGGTGGCCCTGGTTTGCGTGGCGGGGTCGCTCCAGCAGCTGGTCGTCAATCCGCGCACCCTCACACACTCGTGGGGCTACTTCTTCCTGGCAGGCGCCCTCCAGGTGCTGGCCGGCCTCCTGGTCCTGGCGCCGATCCTCTGGGCGCGGCTGCGGAGACAGGACTTCGCTCGGCCGCAGTGGGGGCTGACCATCCTGTACCTGGCCGCTGGGCTCCTGCTGGTGAGCGCACTGCCCCTTCAGGTGGCGCTGTACAGGGCGGGACTGTCGGCGGCAGGGCACTGGCTGAGCCCGCTGGCCTCGGGAGCCGCCCTTCGCATGTTCGGCGCGTTCCTCATCGCTGTTGGGGTGCTCCATGCGTTTGGCTCGCAGCCGAGGCCCAACGAGAATCCCGCCGAGCGGTGAAGGGGGCCAATCGGAAGGTTCGTTGCTGCATGTCGGCCCTGGGCGAGATGCATCGCCCAGGGCCGACCACGATTCCGGCGTCGCTCTGTGGGAACCGCATCCAATCGATCCAGCGGTGGTCACGGAGGAGGTCATCCGTGAGGCGGTGTCCCACCTCGGTGAATCCGAGTACAGGGGTGAGTTTGAAGTCTGGAACACGCGGCTGGTCACTGAATCCCTTCGCGTGGGAGTAGGCGAAGCAAAGGTGGAGCAGCTCCAGCGGCAGTTGGAACTGCTCCACAGCTTGTTCGGAGCAACGACTGTACACGCGGGGTTACGATGACGGCGCCGGGCGTCCGCGCCGGTGCAGCAGGTATGCCAGAAGGCCCAGGAAGGAGAACAGGTAAGTCGCCAGGGCCCAGGTCGGCGCCCAGGGATCCCGTCTCCGGTGGCCGTCCCGCCACACCCATATGGCAGCACACAGGTTGAAGAGCAGGATCGTGATGTTGATGACCGTGAAGACCATGCGGCGCCTCACCTCGTGCTGCCGCATGAATGCCTGCAAGGGCGGATGGTGCGCTCTTTCAACGCTTCAACCACCCCGCGCAGAGGCGTGGCGTCCGCCAACTACGGCCGATTTCGACTTCGCTATCGGGCGAAGTGGAAATCGGCCGCACTTCGTGTCCCGCGGCCGTCTCCTTCAGACCTCAACCACATGGCAGCGGTCCGCGGCGCCGGCGAGTTGCGGCGGATTTCGACTTCGCTTGCGTACCAAGTGGAAATCGGCCGCACTTCGTGCCCCACAGCCGACTCCCTCAGCCTTCAACCACACGGCAGCGGTCCGCGGCGCCGGCGAGTTGCGGCGGATTTCGATTTCGCTTGCGTACCAAGTGGAATTCGGCCGCACTTCGCGCCCCGCGGCCGACTCCCCCAGCCTTCAACCACACGGCAGCGGTCCGCGGCGCCGGCGAACTGCGGCGGGTTTCGACTTCGCTTGCGTACCAAGTGGAAATCGGCCGCACTTCGTGCCCCACAGCCGACTCCCTCAGCCTTCAACCACACGGCAGCGGTCCGCGGCGCCGGCGAGTTGCGGCGGATTTCGATTTCGCCCCGAGAGCAAGTGGAATTCGGCCGCACTTCGCGCCCTGTGCCCGATTCCGTCACGCCTCCGGGAAGAATGTGCACTCGCTCCTGCCCCCTCGGTGCACATCTTGCCCGCTCACCGGTCCCGAGGGCAGTTGCCAGTCTCGCCGCGGGGCCCTTGGCGCCGCCCTACCCGCCGATCTGGCGCGTCTCGGGTCCCGTTCCGGGCAGAATGTGCACCCTCAGCCCCCGCCCCAGCGCACATTTTGCCCGTTCCGTGACCGCAGCCCCTGCCGGTGACATTGTCGTGAGGTCCATCGTATTAGCCGCCCCGCACGCTGCCTGATGCCATGTCGCCACAGCACCCGTCCTGCCACCACCACCCATATCCCAAAACTCACTGCACGATCCCTTGACTCCGCAAGAAGTCCCGCGCCACCTCCTGCACGCTCTCCCCCAGCACCTCCACCCGGTAGTTCAGCTCCCGCATCGCCTCGTCCGAGAGCGTGCCGGCGAGCAGGTTCACCGCCTCCATGAGCCCCGGGTTCTTCGCCACGGTGTCCTGCCGGATGATCATCCCGCCGTTGTAGGGCGGGAAGAAGCGCTTGTCGTCCTCCAAGATCACCAGGCCGAACGCGCGCAGCTTTCCGTCGGTCGCGTAGGCGTCCATCACGTGGATCTCGCCCGACTGAATCGCGGTGTAGCGCAGCCCGGCGGTCATGGTGCTGACGCTCTTGAACTGGTACCCGTAGGTCTCCACCATCGGCTGGTAGCCGTCCACCGCCCGGCCCATGAACTCGTTGGTGGTGCCGAAGACGAACCGGGGGCTGTGCGGGGCAAGGTCGGACGCGGTGCGGATGCCGTACTGCGCCGCCAGGTCCTCGGGCATGGCCAGGGCGTAGGTGTTGTTGAAACCGAACGGCTCAGACCAGGTGAGCCCGAACTTCTCCTCAAACTCCCGCCTGACCTGGTCGTACACCGCCGCCGGGTCGGTGACGGGCTCGGTGTGGCCCAGGTGGATGGCGTAGGCGGTGCCGTCGTACTCCGGGTACATGTCGAGGCTGCCGCTGCGCAGCCCGTCGAAGTTCACCTTCGTGCCGCCCAGGTTCAGCTTCCGCACCACCCGGATGTCGGTGCGGGCCTCGATGGTCTGCGCGACCATCTCGCTCAGCAGGATCGACTCCGTGAAGTCCTTTGAGCCGATCGTAACCACGCCCTCCCGTGGGCCGGCGCCGCCGGCGGCCGACATGGCCACCAGCGACACTGCCGCGAAGGCGCCGATGGTCGCCCACTGGCGCAACCGCCGGCCGCCCCGCCGGGCTCCGCCGGGCATGAGCCCGGCGGGGGTGAGCAGCACCTCCAGCGCGCCGATGGCCCGGTCGGCCAGGACCGCCAGCACCGCCGCCGGGACCGCGCCGGCCAGGATCATCTTGTTCTGGACCCGGTCGATGCCCGCGAAGATCTCCTGCCCCAGTCCGCCGGCCCCGGCCAGCGACATCATCGTGGCCGTGCCCACCGCGACCACCGTGGCCAGGCGCACCCCGACCAGGATTACCGGCAGGGCCAGGGGGATCTCCACCCGGGTCAGGATCTGCCACCCGGTCATGCCCATGCCGCGGGCGGCCTCGATTACCCCGGGCTGCACCTGGGAGATGCCCGTGTAGGTGCCCCGCACGATGGGCAGCAGGCAGTAGAAGAAGAGCACCGTGATGCCCGTCCAGCGGGTGAGCCCCAGGAAGATCATGACGAAGCCGATGAAGGCCAGCGCCGGGATGGTCTGGAAGACTGCGGTGGTACCGACCAGCGGACCGGCCACGGCGGGGTACCGGCTGGCGAGGATGCCCAGGACGACGCCCACCACCAGGGCCCCCAGCACCGCGATCAGGGCGATCTGCAGATGCTGGCCCGTGAGTTCCAGCAGGTGGCGCCAGTTCTCGGCCATGTAGCGCAGGGTCTCGATGGCGGTCGCCTCCAAACATCAAGGGTCGGGAAGGGTCGGGAAGGGTCGGGCACAGGCGCAGGGTCAGGCACAGGATCGGGCACAGGGTCAGGCACAGAGTCAGGCACAGGCGGTGCCGGTGGCGGCACCGCCGGGCGCCCGCCGCGTCAGGTGCGGGCCTGGCGGGTCCCCGCCCGCTCCAGCCGGCCCAGCAGGAAGTCGGTGAGCAGGGCCAGCAGCGTCACGGGGATGCCGCCGGCCAGGATGTGCGGCGTGGAGACCATGGCGAACCCGGTGAGGATGGTGTCGCCCAGACCCCCGCCGCCCACGAAGGCCGCCAGGGTGGCCCATCCGATGACCATGACGGCGCTGGTGCGGATGCCGGTGAGGATTACCGGAAACGCCACCGGCAGCTCGACCATCCTGAGGAGCTGGAGGTTGCTCATCCCCATGCCCCGGCCTGCCTCCCGCAGGTTCGCGGGCACCTCGCGCAGGCCGGTGTAGGTGTTGCGCAGGATCGGCAGCAGGGCGTAGAGGAAGAGCGCCACCAGGGCGGGCGTGCGGCCGATGCCCAGGAGCGGGATCATGAAGGCCAGCAGGGCCAGCGAGGGCAGGGTCTGCAGCACGCTCACCGCCGCCATCACCGGTTCGGCGAAGCGCTCCAGCCGGGTCAGCACGATGCCCAGCGGAACGGCCGCCAGGATGGCCAGCCCCACCGCCGCCAGCGAGAGGGTGATGTGCTCGCCCGTCTGGCGGAGCAGGTTCTGCTGGAGGGCCGGATCGCCCAGCACCGCGAAGAGGTCGTTCATTCCGACTCCCCCTCGTCAGACCAGAGCGCCTGCGAGAGCGCGTCGACCATGGTCGTGCTGGTGATCAGCCCCACCAGCCGGCCTTCCTCGTCCACCGCCGGCAGGTAGTCCAGGTGCGCCAGGAACATCCGCTCGAAGGCCTCCTGCAGCGGGGTCTCCGGCGATGCGGTGATGATGTCCGGCCGCATCACGTCGGCCACCCGGCCCCGCCGCACCTTCTCGATCATGCGAGGGGTGACGAACCCCAGCAGCCGGTCGTCCTCGTCCACCACCATGAGCGAACTGACCCTCCGCTTCTTCATCAGCACCAGCGCCTCGGCCAGGCCGTGCTCGGGGCCGATGGTGACGGGCCGGATCATGACGTCGGCCACCTTCAGCAGGCTGACATCCCGCGTCCGGTCCCGGCCCACGAACTGGGCCACGAAGTCATCCTTCGGGTTGCGCAGCAGCTCATCGGGCGAGGCCGCCTGGACGATCTTCCCGCTCCGCATCACCACGATGGTGTCGCCGAGCTTCAGCGCCTCGTCCATGTCGTGGGTCACGAAGACCACCGTGAGCTTGTACTTGTGCTGCAGCCGCTTCATCTCGTCCTGCAGCGTCTCCCGGGTGATGGGGTCCAGCGCGCTGAAGGGCTCGTCCATCAGGATCAGCTCCGGCATGGCCGCCATGGCCCGCGCAATCCCGACCCGCTGCTGCTGACCCCCCGAGAGCTCGCTGGGGTAGCGGTCGCGGTAGGTGGCCGGGTCGAGCCCCACCAGCGGCAGCAGCTCGTTCACCCGCTTCTCCTGCCGCGCCCGGTCCCAGCCCAGCAGCCTGGGCACCAGGGCAACGTTCTCCGCGATGGTCATGTGGGGCATGAGGCCGATCTGCTGGATGACGTACCCGATCTGACGCCGCAGGGTGACCGGATTCATCTGCATGATGTCCCGGCCGTTCACGTAGATGCGGCCGGAGGTGGGCTCGTGCAGCCGGTTGATCATCTTCATCGTCGTGGTCTTGCCGCAGCCCGACGGGCCGATGAGGCAGACGAACTCGCCCTTCCTCGCCTCCAGGTTCAGGTCGTCCACGGCCTTTTGCCCGCCGGGGTAGACCTTGCTCACGTGCTCGAAGCGCACCATGCCGCATCCCTCCTCTCCGCTCCCGCTGTAGTATGCGCGTATGCGCCGCCGCGGCACCGCACTGCGGCGCGCCTGTCGCGCCGTGCGCCCTGGGGAGGAGAAAGGACCGCGCGCCCCGAACCGAGGGAGGGAGGTTTCGCAACCCTCTCAGAATCGGGGTGGAATCGTGTACACAGGGATGATCCGCGACCTGCTGCTGCGCATCGGCGATGCGGTGGTGGACTACCACCTGCTGCTGGACGAGCAGGAGATCGCGCTGAACCCGCTCATCGGCGAGCGGGTGGCCATACGCTTTACCGGAGAGCGCCGCTGCATCTACTGTGGCCGCAAGTCGAACAAGCTGTTCAACAACGGCTCCTGCTGGCCTTGCTTCAGGCGGCTGGCCGTGAACGACCTCTGCCAGGTGAAGCCCACGCTCTGCCACTACGAGACCTGCCGGGAGCCCGAGTGGGGCGACGCCCACTGCATGATTCCCACCTACGTCTACCTGGCCAAGTCCAGCGACGTGAAGGTGGGCATCACCCGCAACCTGCCCGGCCGGTGGCTGGACCAGGGGGCCGTGGAGGCGGTGCCCATCGCCCGGGTGCCGAACCGCAAGATGGCGGGCGAGCTGGAGGCGTACCTGACCCGGTTCGTGGGGGACAAGACCAACTGGCGCCGCATGCTGAAGGGGGAGGTGGCCGACACCGACCTGCTGGCCGAGCGGGCGCGCATCCTGGAGCTGATCCCGGAGGAGTACCGGCCCTACGTCCTGCCCGATGAAGACCTGCGCAGCTTTGCCTACCCCCTGGAGGCGCCGCCCGAGAAGATCAAGTCGCACGACCTGGAGAAGGGCGATGCGGAGGGCGTGCTGCTCGGGATGAAGGGCAGCTACCTGGTGCTCGACACCGGGGTGCTCAACGTGCCCAAGTTCGCCGGCTACCTGGTCACCTTCGAGGCCCTGGCCGCGGCTGGTGCGAGCAGCGGCTAGCACACCTGTGGTCAAATCGTTACATTCGTGTCACGGAATTGTAACGCGAGTGGGGTAACATGAAAGTGTGTTGACCCCCTCTGTGTGTTTCAGACTTACGGCGGCGCGTGAAGAGCCGCCGCTTTTTTTGATTGAGTCATCACCGAAACTTCCGTATAATAAGAGGCATGTGATTCATGTTTGAGCTTCCGTGGGAGGAGGAGGGTCCGGCAGTGCCTGAGACCAAGTATGGATCGCGGATCTACCTGGGCGTGCTGGCCGAGGCCGAGACGGCCGGCCCGACGGCTGCCCGGGTTTACCAGGACTTCGTCGGCCGCCTGCGCCGGGCTGCCCCAGGCGTGAAGGATCTGCGGCTGGAGCTGGAGGAGCCGGCGCCGCGCAAGGAGGATCCCGGCGTGTTCGAGTGCTGGGCCACGCTGAAGGCGGTCGTGCCTCACGACCTCACGCGCGACGGGGCCAGAAACCATCTGGACGCCTGGCGGGCCATCCTGCGCGATACCTTCCAGACCACCTGCCACCTGAACCACGGGCTGGTGCACCACACCTCCAGCCGGGTGGAGATCACCCGCCAGGTCTTCCCCTTCGAGGAGGAGCCGCAGGTGGAGGCGGCTCCGGCGGAGGAGAAGCCGAAGGAGATGATCCGGGTCAAGGTGCTCCTGGGGGGGCAGGAGTACGAGGTCGAGATCCCCAAGGACGAGAACCTGCTGGACGGCGTCAACGACAAGGGCGTCGACGTGAAGTGGGACTGCAAGAGCGGCGTCTGCGACACCTGTCAGATCAAGGTGCTGAAGGGCATGGAGAACCTGAGCCCGGTGAACGACGCCGAGCGGGAGATGCTGGGCGACAAGGTGGACCAGGGCTACCGCCTCTGCTGCCAGGTGATCGCCCACGGTCCCTGCGAAATCGCACACTGACGGCGGCACCGCCGATCCTGCATGCTGCGGGGTCGGCGCTTCCCTTTCCATGTGTTAAAATCAGCAGTACGGTGGGTTGAGCATGGGAAGGGGGAACCGGGCGTGTTCAAGGTGGATCGCAACAGCGCCACACCGCTCTACCGTCAGATCTACGAACAGGCACGGGAGCGCATCCTCACCGGCGCGCTGCCCCCCGGGACCCGGCTTCCGCCGGAGCGCACCCTGGCCCGCCGGCTCGGTGTCAACCGCACCACCGTCGTCAACGCCTATCGCGAGCTGGCGGCGGAGGGGCTGGTGGAGGGGCGGGTCGGTCACGGCACGGTGGTGATCGGGCCGCCCGAGGCGCCGGGGGAGGACGTCATCCGCCCGATGCCCTGGGCCGGCCCCACCGAGGCCGAGGAGCCCCTGGTGGCGGATATCAACGCCATCATCCGGCGGCCCGGGGCCATCTCCTTCGCGCACGGCGAGATGTCGCCCGAACTCTATCCGGCCGCCGCCCTGGCCGGGCTCATGCAGCAGGCCCTGCAGGACAGCGCCGCCCTGGGCTACGGGCCCATCGCCGGCTACGCGCCGCTCCGGCAGGCGATCGCCGGCACCATGGGCGTCGCAGCCGACGAGGTGCTCATCCTCGCGGGGTCGCAGATCGCGCTCTACCTGATCAGCAGGGTGCTCCTGCAGCCGGGCGACACGGTGCTGGTCGAGATGCCCTCCTACATCAACAGCCTGGGTATCTTCGACTCCGCCGGTGTCCGGGTGGTCCCCGTTTCGGTGGATCAGCACGGCTTGGTGGTGGAGGGGCTGGAGGAGTTGATGCTGCGCTATCAGCCGAAGCTGCTGTTCACCCTGCCCACGTTCCACAACCCGCTCGGCGTGACGCTCACCCTGGATCGCCGGCGGCGGCTGATTCAGCTGGCCGCACGCCACCAGGTGGGCATCGTGGAGGACGACCCCTACGGGCCGCTCCACTTCAGCGAACAGCCGGTGCCCACGCTAAAGTCGCTGGACCCCGGCGGCTACGTCATCTACATCAGCAGCGCGAGCAAGGCGGTCAGCCCGGCACTGCGGCTGGCCTGGATCGTGGCCGCCCCGCCGGTGGTGGAGCGCATTGCCCGCGCCAGGGGCAATCTCGACTTTCGCGCGGCCCTGCTCAACCAGCGGGTGATGGAGGCCTTCCTGCGGGAGGGACGCCTGGCCGAGCACCTGGCAGCGCTCAGACCGGCGTTGAAGGAGCGGCGCGACCTGATGCTGGAGGCGCTCGCCGAGCACATGCCCGCCGGGGTGAGCTGGTATGTGCCCGAGGGCGGCTACCACATCTGGTGCCGCCTCCCCCGGCCGCTGACGGCCCGGCGCCTCCTGGCCGAGGCGGGCCGCGAGGGGGTGGCGTTCGTGCCGGGGGACTTCTACGGGGCTGGCCAGATGGCCCGGCGGGGCCTCAGGCTCAGCTTCTCGTACCCCCGGCCTGAGGAAATCGGGCCCGGCATTCAGCGGCTGGCCCGGGCCGTCGAGCGACTGCTCCGGGAGGAGGCGGCGGCGGGCGGCGAGGCGGCGCCCATCAGCGGGCCGGTGGTGTGAAGGCCCGGGACCGAAGCGGCGGGCAGGATGCCCGCCGTTTTTGTTCGTCCTGGCTGTGGGTGAGGCCTGGGACCCACAGCCAGGACGAACAGAACGTATAGGCCGGACGAGATGGATAGGCCGAAAACATCACCGAAATGGGCTGAGGGCGCGAGCGGCATACTATCCCCAGAACTCACCGCGCCCGGGGCCGCCCCAGGCATATTCGCGCCTGTCCGCGCATCTGCTTGAGAGGGGCTGTCCCGGGCGCTGTGTCCTGGAGGCTGGGAATGCCTGGTTTCAAGCGCTTCATTAGCGCCGTCGTCATCGTGCTTCTCGCAATCGGATGCACCCGGGCGGCGCACGCCGAGGAGCCCGTGGACGGCGGCACGCTGTACCTCTCCATGTTCTCCGCGCCCAGGGGCGTCTTCAACCCGATCCTGATGGAGGACGGCTACGACGCCAACGTCGTCGGCCTGGTCTTTGCCGGCCTGCTGACCCGGGACGAGCGGCTGGCGCTGGTGTGCGACCTGTGCGAGAGCTTCTCCGTCTCGCCTGATCACCGGCAGTTCACCTTCCGGCTGAGGCGGGATGTCACCTGGCACGACGGCCGCCCCTTCACCGCCCACGACGTGGCGTACACCTTCCGGGCCATCCTGCACCCCGACTACCCCGGCGTGCTCACCGGGGAATACGCGGCCCTGCGCGGCGTCGGGTCCATGCTGGCCGAGCGTGCGGCGGCGGACCGGGAGCAGGCCGCCGGGCGCATCACCGCCCGTGAGGCGGCCGACCGGAAGCGGGCGGGATGGCAGGCCTGGCTGGAGGGAGAGGGGCGGGAGGCGATCCGGGTGGTCGATGACCACACCGTCGTCTTCACCGCCGACCGGCCGCACGCCCCGCTCCTGCAGAACCTGGCCATCCCGCTGATCCCGGCGCACGTCTTCGCCGGCACGCCGCCGGGCGACCTGGCCGAGCACCCCGCCACGCGGGCGCCGGTGGGCACCGGGCCGTACCGGTTCGTGCGGTACGTGCCGGACCAGTACGTCGAGCTGGTGCGCCACGACGCCTACCACCGCGGCCGGCCCCACATCGAGCGGATCATCTACCGCATCGCCAACCAGGACGTGGCCACCGGCCAGCTGAAGGCCGGCGAGCTGGACTACGTTCCGCTCAAACCGGGGGACGTGGCGCTGGTGGAGGGCGACCCGAACATCGGCGTCTTTGCACGGCCCGACCTGGGCTACCAGTACCTGGGGCTCAACCACCGCAACCCGCTCTTTGCCGACCGGCGGGTGCGGCAGGCCATCCTGCTGGCCATCGACCGGCCGGCCATGGTCGACCACCTGCTGAAGGGGTATGGTCATCTCGCGGAGAGCCATCTGCCCCATGGCCACCCGTACCACGATCCGGAGGCGGTCCCGGCCCGCAGCCGCGACGTGGCCACCGCCACCCGCCTGCTGGCCGAGGCGGGCTGGACCGAGCGGGACGCGGAGGGCTATCTGGTCCGGGACGGGCGCCGCTTCCGGTTCACTCTGCTCTATCCTTCCGGCAACGCCGTGCGGGCTGCGTCGGCCCCGCTGATCCAGGCCGACTTGAAGGCGGTGGGCATCCAGGTCGACCTGCAGATGATGGAGTTCTCCACTCTCGCGGCGATGGTCTTCGGCGGGGGGCAGGTGGACGCCTGGCTGATGGGCTGGGGCGTGGGGCTGGATCCTGACCCGGGGCCCGTCTTCGACCCCGACAGCCGCTGGGGGCGGGCGACGGGCTGGCAGAGCGCCCGCAGCCAGATGCTGCTGCGCCTCGGGGCGGGTCGGCTGGATCCGGAGGCGCGGCGGCCGTTCTACCGGGAGTGGGCCCGGCTGCTGGCCGACGAACTGCCGGTGATCTTCCTCTACAGCCAGGATCAGATCGAGGCGGTGCGGCTGGACCGGGTGCGGGGCCTGCGGCCGGACGCCCGGGGCATCCTCTGGAACATCTGGGAGCTCTGGATTCCCCCGGAACGGCGTTGAATGCGGCAACCGCATCAAGGAGGGAAGGGCGGTGACCGGGTTCATCCTGCGGCGCCTGGCTCAGCTCCTGCCGATGCTGCTGGGCGCCTCTCTCCTGATCTTCGCCGTGATCCGGCTGGCTCCGGGCGATCCGTACAGCGGGCTCATCGATCCCCGGGCCGACCCGGCGAAGGTGGCCGAGCTGCGCCGGCGCCACTGCCTGAACTGCCCCATGCCGCAGCAGTACTTGCGCTGGCTGACGGGCGCCGTGCGGGGCGACCTGGGCACCTCCATCCGGTTCCGCATTCCCGTCACCGAGCTGATCGGCGACCGGCTGGGGCCCAGCATCGCCCTGGGCGTGGCGGCCGAGTCCATCGTGCTGCTGGCGGGCATCCCGTTCGGCATCCTGGCCGCGGTGCGGCGGGGCACCTGGGTCGACACGGTGGTGACAACCTGCTCGCTGGCCGGCCTGGCCATCCCGGCCTTTTTCCTCGGCCTCCTGCTCCTGCGCTGGCTCTCGCTGGGCGGCCTGCAGATCCTGCCGTCGGCGGGCTTCACGACCCCGGGCGCCCAGTTCACCGGCGCCGCGCTCTTCCTGGATGCCGCCCGCCACCTCATCCTGCCGGCGACGGCCCTGGGGGTGACCGGCATCGCCGGGCTGATGAGCCATGTGCGCTCTGCGATGCTGGAGGTGCTCGGGCAGGACTACCTGCGCACCGCCCGGGCCAAAGGGCTGCCGGAGCGGGTGGTGCTCTACCGGCACGCTCTGCGCAACGCCCTCATGCCGGTGATCACGCTGCTGGGCCTCAACCTGCCGGCCCTGTTGGGCGGGGCGATCATCACCGAGTCGGTCTTCCAGTGGCCGGGGATCGGCCGGCTGATGTATACCGCCCTGCTGGAGCGGGACTACCCGGTGCTGATGGCCCTGAACCTGCTGTTCGCGGGGCTGACGCTGCTGGGCAGTCTGCTGGCGGATGTGGGCTACGCCGTGGTCGATCCCCGGGTGCGTTACGACTGAGCAGTTGGGGGGAGTGACGGTGGCCTGGCGCCGCTTTCGCGCCAACCGGCGGGCGATGCTGGGGCTGTACGTGCTCATCGTGCTCGTCCTCGCCTCGGTGTTCGCGCCGCAGCTCGCCCGGCACGACCGGGATCTGCCGGACATCCGGCGCGCGGAACAGCCGCCCTCCCGGGAGCACTGGCTGGGCACGGACGAGCTGGGACGCGACGTCTACACCAGGCTGCTCTACGGCGGGCGGGTCTCGCTGACGGTGGGGCTGGTCGCCGTTTCGATCTATATGGTGATCGGCGTGACCCTGGGGGCCATCGCCGGGTATTACGGCGGCGCGGTGGACAGCGTGATCATGCGAATCACGGACGTGGTGATGATCGTGCCGTTCTTCCCCCTGGCGCTCACGATGGCCGCGGTCCTGCGGCCGTCGGTATACAATACGATGGTCGTGATCGGCCTTCTGGGCTGGACCGGGATCTGCCGCCTGGTGCGGGGACAGTTCCTTACCTTGCGCAGCCGGGAGTACGTGGAGGCCGCCCGGGCGATCGGCGTGCCGGACGGGCAGATCATCTTCCGCCACATCCTGCCCAACGCCATGGCCCCGGTGATGGTGGCCGCGACGCTTGGGGTCGGGTCAGCGATCCTCAGCGAGGCCGGCCTCTCGTTCCTGGGCTTTGGGGTGCAGCAACCGACGCCCTCCTGGGGAAACATGCTGTCCGCGGCGATATCATTGAAGGTGCTGCTCCTGCAGCCGTGGATCTGGCTGCCGCCGGGGCTGCTCATCTTCGTGGCGATCCTGGCGGTCAACCTGGTGGGCGAGGGGTTGCGGGAGGCCCTGGATCCGCGGCTGCAACGGGGGTCGGCCTGCACTCGGTCAGGACCTTGAGATCGGGCGGGTCGCGATTGATGTGATGTTTCCGGCTGAAGTAGAAATTGTCGGTCCGGGGTCAGGGCTTGCCCGCGGGCGGCGTCGCGTGTTAAGATGCACAGGCCGCCACTTCAGGATGCGGCCATTCGATTGGACGGATTTGGTCGGTTGACGCCGATCGGTCTGCCTGATAGAATGACTTCTTGCCGCCGGATGGCGGCGGGCTCGGCTGGAGCGGCCGGGCCGGAAGCGGCCGGTGGAAACGAACGGCTGGAACGAACTGGCCGGTTGACACGAAGCCGAGAGCTTGTTAAACTGATAAAGCTGTCGCCTGACGGCGGCGGCGGTCTCGAACCTTGAAAACTAGACAGTGCAGAAGAGGAAAAGCCAAGCGAGCCGAGTACTTCAAACGAGCCAATCGAACTTTTCCACGGAGAGTTTGATCCTGGCTCAGGACGAACGCTGGCGGCGTGCCTAAGACATGCAAGTCGAGCGGGGCTTTGAGGCTTCGGCCTCAAAGCCTAGCGGCGGACGGGTGAGTAACACGTGGATAACCTGCCCTTTGCTCTGGGATAACAGGCCGAAAGGCCTGCTAATACCGGATAAGCTCACGGCCTCGCATGGGGCTGGGAGAAAAGGCGCTAGAGCGATTGGCGCTGGCAGAGGAGGGGTCCGCGGCCCATTAGCTAGTTGGTGAGGTAACGGCTCACCAAGGCGACGATGGGTAGCCGGCCTGAGAGGGCGACCGGCCACACTGGGACTGAGACACGGCCCAGACTCCTACGGGAGGCAGCAGTCGGGAATTTTGCACAATGGCCGAAAGGCTGATGCAGCAACGCCGCGTGAGCGAGGAAGGCCTTCGGGTTGTAAAGCTCTGTTGCCTGCGAAGAAGGGCCCTGTCAGGAAATGGGCAGGGTTTGACGGTAGCAGGCGAGGAAGCCCCGGCTAACTACGTGCCAGCAGCCGCGGTAATACGTAGGGGGCGAGCGTTGTCCGGAATTACTGGGCGTAAAGGGCGTGTAGGCGGCCTGTTAAGTCAGGGGTGAAACTCCGGGGCTCAACCCCGGGCGTGCCTCTGAAACTGATGGGCTTGAGTGCTCTAGAGGGCAGTGGAATTCCCGGTGTAGCAGTGAAATGCGTAGAGATCGGGAGGAACACCAGTGGCGAAGGCGGCTGCCTGGGGAGTAACTGACGCTGAGGCGCGAAAGCTAGGGGAGCAAACAGGATTAGATACCCTGGTAGTCCTAGCCGTAAACGATGAGTGCTATGTGTGAGGGGTATCGACCCCCCTCGTGCAGTAGTTAACGCAATAAGCACTCCGCCTGGGGAGTACGGCCGCAAGGCTGAAACTCAAAGGAATTGACGGGGGCCCGCACAAGCAGCGGAGCATGTGGTTTAATTCGAAGCAACGCGTAGAACCTTACCAGGGCTTGACATCCGCCGAATCCTGCAGAAATGCGGGAGTGCTCCTTCGGGAGAACGGCGAGACAGGTGGTGCATGGTTGTCGTCAGCTCGTGTCGTGAGATGTTGGGTTAAGTCCCGCAACGAGCGCAACCCCTGTCGCATGTTGCCAGCACGTAAAGGTGGGGACTCATGCGAGACTGCCGGTGACAAACCGGAGGAAGGTGGGGATGACGTCAAATCATCATGCCCCTTATGTCCTGGGCTACACACGTGCTACAATGGCCGTCACAGAGCGCCCCGAACCCGCGAGGGGGAGGCAATCGCTGAAAGGCGGTCTCAGTTCGGATCGCAGGCTGCAACTCGCCTGCGTGAAGTCGGAGTTGCTAGTAATCGCGGATCAGCATGCCGCGGTGAATGCGTTCCCGGGCCTTGTACACACCGCCCGTCACACCATGGGAGCTGGCAACACCCGAAGTCGGTGAGCTAACCCCGCAAGGGGAGGCAGCCGCCGAAGGTGGGGCTGGTGACTGGGGTGAAGTCGTAACAAGGTAGCCGTATCGGAAGGTGCGGCTGGATCACCTCCTTTCTAAGGAGCTTTCCTCCTGAGCAGGGGGAAGACTCCCAGGTCGATACTCAGCCCATCAAAACGGGCTGAGGGGAACTGACGGCCGTTTGGCGGACCGATTCTGCACTGTTTAGTTTTGAGGGTTCGAGAAGATGAGCGGTGGGCTGTGAGCTGTGGGCAGTGAGAGCTGCAACAGATCAGGCTCGCTGATCGGTAAGCTGCTCGTTGAGCGGTGAGCAGTGGGCTGCTGGCTGAATGGCTGTGGCCCACGATTTGCAGACTCAACGGCGGCTACTTCTATGAACGCCTCAATTTCCAGGACTTGTGGGTTGTGGGTAGGCGGCGGAGCCGTTATACTCATAACTCCTGGTCACGGGAAAACACCCGTGCCTGCGGGAGCCTGTGGTTCCCTGCAGCGGGGTCGTACCTTGAAAACTGCACAGTGAACATGCGATTCTTAGCGAAATCAAGCTAGGAAGGGCACACGGTGGATGCCTTGGCGCCAGGTGCCGATGAAGGACGTGGAAAGCTGCGATAAGCCTCGGGGAGCCGCAAGCAGGCGTAGATCCGGGGATCTCCGAATGGGGCAACCCGGCTGGCGTAATGGCCAGTCACCCACAGCTGAATCCATAGGCTGTGTGGAGGGCACCGTCCGAACTGAAACATCTCAGTAGGACGAGGAAAAGAAATCAACCGAGATTCCCTCAGTAGCGGCGAGCGAACGGGGAGGAGCCTAAACCAGCGCCGAGCAATCGGCGCTGGGGTTGCGGGACGCCGAGAATGCGATGCCCGGAGTCTAGCCGAACCGGTCTGGAAAGGCCGGCCACAGAAGGTAAAAGCCCTGTAGGCGAAAGGCGAGGGGCCGCAAGGCGGATCCCAAGTACCACGGGACACGAGGAATCCCGTGGGAATCCGGGGGGACCACCCTCCAAGGCTAAATACGCCTGGCGACCGATAGTGAACCAGTACCGTGAGGGAAAGGTGAAAAGCACCGCGGGAGCGGAGTGAAAGAGACCCTGAAACCGTGTGCCTACAAGCAGTACGAGCGCCATAAGAGCGTGAGTGCGTGCCTTTTGCAGAATGAACCGGCGAGTTACGGTCACTGGCATGGTTAAGGGCCTCAGGCCCGGAGCCGAAGCGAAAGCGAGTCTGAAGAGGGCGTAGTCAGTGGCTGTAGACCCGAAACCCGGTGATCTATCCATGGCCAGGGTGAAGCGGGGGTAAGACCCCGTGGAGGCCCGAACCGATTAGCGTTGAAAAGCTACCGGATGAGCTGTGGATAGGGGTGAAAAGCCAAACGAACCGGGAGATAGCTGGTTCTCCCCGAAATAGCTTTAGGGCTAGCGTCGGCATGTGAGCTTGCTGGAGGTAGAGCACTGATTGGGCTAGGGGCCTACACCGGTTACCGAACTCAGTCAAACTCCGAATGCCAGCAAGTATGGCCGGCAGTCAGACGGCGAGCGCTAAGGTCCGTCGTCGAGAGGGAAAGAGCCCAGACCGCCAGCTAAGGTCCCCAAGTTCCTGCTAAGTGGTCAAGGATGTGGCGTTGTAGAGACAACCAGGATGTTGGCTTAGAAGCAGCCATCATTGAAAGAGTGCGTAATAGCTCACTGGTCGAATGACGCTGCGCCATAAATACTCGGGGCTAAGCAGGACACCGAAGCTGCGGGTGTGAGCGGTGAGAGGTGAGTGGTGAGCAGTGAGTGGGGTCCGGAGTTTTCAGGATCTGCGGGTGTACCAGCAGGGCTACGAACTGGCGCTGACGGTGCACCGGCTGACCCGTAGATTTCCGGCCCACGAACAGTTTGAGTTGGGACAGCAGTTGCGTCGAGCGGCCGTGTCCATCCCGGCGAACATCGCCGAGGGATTCGGTCGGCGCGATTCAGCCGCTGACTTCCGACACTTTTTGCGGATTGCGTTGGGGTCTGCCAACGAGATGTACGTCCTTCTGAGTCTGGCCAGGGATCTCGGTTACGAGATCGCTGCGATGGACAAAGTCATATCCGGGTACGAACAGCTCGGGAAGCAGATCTACACGTTGATGCAAAGACTGCAGTGACCCACTACTCACTACTCACATCTCACTGCTCACGCGGTAGGGGAGCGTTCCATGCGGGCAGAAGCATGACCGGAAGGACATGTGGACTGCATGGAAGTGAGAATGCCGGTATGAGTAGCGAAAAGACAGGTGAGAATCCTGTCCACCGAAAGCCTAAGGATTCCTGAGCAAGGCTCGTCCGCTCAGGGTCAGTCGGGACCTAAGCCGAGGCCGAATGGCGTAGGCGATGGGAAACAGGTCGACATTCCTGTACCACCTACGGGTCGCTTGACCGATGCGGGGACGCAGGAGGCTAGGGGGACCCGGCCGTTGGTCGTGCCGGGGTAAGCGGGAAGCGTGGTCCGGCAGGGAAGTCCGTCGGACTAAACGTGAGCCGTGACGCCGACCGAATTGAAGTAGGGAAGCCCCTGACGCCACACTGCCGAGAAAAGCCGCTAGGGAGACCCGGGGTGCCCGTACCGCAAACCGACACAGGTAGGCGGGGAGAGAATCCTCAGGTGCGCGGGAGAACCCTCGCTAAGGAACTCGGCAAAATGCATCCGTAACTTCGGGAGAAGGATGGCCTTCCCTGGTGAGAGGAGAGACGCCTCAAAGCTGGGGGAGGTTGCAGAGGAGAGGCCCAAGCGACTGTTTACCACAAACACAGGTCAGTGCTAAGCCGGAAGGCGACGTATACTGGCTGACGCCTGCCCGGTGCTGGAAGGTTAAGGGGAGAGGTCAGGCCGCAAGGCCGAAGCTTTGAACCGAAGCCCCAGTAAACGGCGGCCGTAACTATAACGGTCCTAAGGTAGCGAAATTCCTTGTCGGGTAAGTTCCGACCCGCACGAATGGCGTAACGACTTGGGCACTGTCTCAGCGAGGGACCCGGTGAAATTGAAATACCTGTGAAGATGCAGGTTACCTGCGATTGGACAGAAAGACCCCATGGAGCTTTACTGTAGCTTGGCATTGGACTTTGGTGGTGCGTGTACAGGATAGGTGGGAGCCTTGGAAACTGGGTCGCCAGATTCAGTGGAGGCGCCGTTGGGATACCACCCTCGCAGCATCGGAGTTCTAACACGGACCCCTGGATCGGGGTAGTGGACCGTGCCAGGTGGGCAGTTTGACTGGGGCGGTCGCCTCCCAAAAGGTAACGGAGGCGCCCAAAGGTCCGCTCAGGATGGTTGGAAATCATCCGGGGAGTGTAAAGGCAGAAGCGGGCTTGACTGCGAGACAGACAGGTCGAGCAGGGTCGAAAGACGGGCTTAGTGATCCGGCGGTACCGAGTGGAAGGGCCGTCGCTCAACGGATAAAAGCTACCCTGGGGATAACAGGCTGATCTCCCCCA
This sequence comes from Symbiobacterium turbinis, assembly GCF_055383075.1. Taxonomy (NCBI): domain Bacteria; kingdom Bacillati; phylum Bacillota; class Clostridia; order Eubacteriales; family Symbiobacteriaceae; genus Symbiobacterium; species Symbiobacterium turbinis. Next base: position 2,268,882 of record NZ_AP042433.1, on the reverse strand, counting down.
AGAGTCCACATCGACGGGGAGGTTTGGCACCTCGATGTCGGCTCATCGCATCCTCGGGCTGAAGTCGGTCCGAAGGGTTCGGCTGTTCGCCGATTAAAGCGGTACGCGAGCTGGGTTCAGAACGTCGTGAGACAGTTCGGTCCCTATCCATCGCAGGCGCAGGAGATTTGACGGGATCTGCCCCTAGTACGAGAGGACCGGGGTGGACGGCCCGCTGGTGTACCAGTTGTCCCGCCAGGGGCACCGCTGGGTAGCCAAGGCCGGAACGGATAAGCGCTGAAAGCATCTAAGTGCGAAGCCGACCCGAAGATGAGATCTCCCATCCCGTGAAGGGAGTAAGGCCCCTGGAAGATGACCAGGTAGATAGGCCGGGAGTGGAAGCGGCGTAAGTCGTGGAGCAGACCGGTACTAATCGGCCGAGGGCTTGATTTCGCAAAGCATGTCGGCGTATACAGGGGCGCTGCTGCGCAGCACCTGCTGGCGCCGGGCGTCTTCGGGGGCTGCGCCCCCTGCAGACGCCTCACTGTACAGTTTTGAGGGTAAGACCTCAGCGTTTTTGGGTGGCGATACCGGAGGGGATCACCCGTTCCCATACCGAACACGGAAGTTAAGCCCTCCAGGGCCGAAGGTACTCCACAAGGGGGAGAATAGGTCGCTGCCCAAACTAGTTTGACGGAAAGCCTCCCCCGGCGATGGCAAGTCGCCGGGGGAAGGTCGACCGGCAGACCGGCACGGGGACGTGCCTGCAAGTGCGGACTTCACGAGAAGGCCATTTGCGTGTATACTGGGGATTGGGGTAACGGTAGCCCGCCTGACTCTGGATCAGGTAGTCCTGGTTCGAATCCAGGATCCCCAACCAAGCTGGCCCCATCGTCTAGCGGCCTAGGATACCGCCCTCTCACGGCGGAGACACGGGTTCGAATCCCGTTGGGGTCACCATATTGTTAGTGTCGGAGTGGCGGAATTGGCAGACGCGTACGTTTGAGGGGCGTATGGGATAACCGTGCGGGTTCAAGTCCCGCCTCCGACACCAGGGCGCCTCACGGAGGGTTCTCCCTCCTGAGGCTGCTAATGCAGATGTGGCGGAATTGGCAGACGCGCACGGCTCAGGACCGTGTCGGGTAACCACTCCCGGTGGGAGTTCGAGTCTCCCCATCTGCACCACTCCTGTTCCCCGCTGATGTAGCTCAGGAGGTAGAGCGCGTCCTTGGTAAGGACGAGGTCACCGGTTCGAGTCCGGTCATCAGCTCCAGCAGCGGCGAGTCACCGCTCGCCGCACAGCCTTTGCGCCGGTAGCTCAGCTGGATAGAGTACCTGACTACGAATCAGGCGGTCGCAGGTTCGAATCCTGCCCGGCGCGCCAATACTGCGCCCGTAGCTCAGTGGATAGAGCGCTTGCCTCCGGAGCAAGAGGTCGTAGGTTCGAGTCCTGCCGGGCGCGCCAGTTTTTTAGGGGCATAGCTCAATTGGTAGAGCAACGGTCTCCAAAACCGTAGGTTGTGGGTTCGAGTCCTACTGCCCCTGCCATCCACACGCAGACCGTAGCTCAGTTGGTTAGAGCGCCAGATTGTGGCTCTGGAGGTCGCCGGTTCGACTCCGGTCGGTCTGCCCAGAGGATGGGGCTGTAGCTCAGTTGGGAGAGCGCTTGAATGGCATTCAAGAGGTCAGGGGTTCGATTCCCCTCAGCTCCACCAGTTTCATCGGGCTGTGGCGCAGCTTGGTAGCGCGCTTCCTTGGGGTGGAAGAGGTCGCAGGTTCAAATCCTGTCAGCCCGACCATTTGAATAGCAGACGTGCGCCAGCACGTCTGCTATTCAGACGGGAAACCCGGCACGGCTTTGCGAAGCAGACTCGCCGCCCAACCACTCACTGCTCGCAACTGAATCGGGGTGTGGCTCAGCTTGGTAGAGCGCACGGTTCGGGACCGTGAGGTCGCAGGTTCAAATCCTGTCACCCCGACCAATACCTAAGGAGAAGGGACGTGTACCGCACGTCCTTTTTTCATACCCTGAACGAAAGCCTGCTTCGGAACGTCCCTATACATAAGGGGATGAAAGGTTCATATTGACCCGGCGTGTCCTGTCGGCCCCCCACGATCACCGTCAGCCGTCCAGGGCTTCTCCTACCGATGGAGGAGCCGCCCTCCTCCGTCCGTACGAACTTGCCACAATCCCTATCTCCCAACTTAGGCGATGAGGCTGTTCACATACCCGTTAACTTGATATCATGTAAACGTACAAGAAGTGGTTAACAAGGTAAGGAGGGGCTTGCCATAAGCACCCAGAGATTTGTGCCCGAGTCAGGAGCGGAGATCAACCGCCTGATCGAGGCTGCCAAGCAGGCTCAGGCCCGCCTCGCCGAACTGAGTCAGGAACAGGTCGACGCTATCGTCAGAGCCATGGCCCTGGCCGGCATCGATAAGCATATGGAACTCGCCCGTATGGCCGCAGAGGAGACGCAGACGGGCGGGTATGAAGATCTGGCGATCCAGAACCTGCTGGCGACGGAGCATCTCTACCACGACATCAAGTACGTCAAGACGGTCGGCATCGTAAACGAGAATTACGAGGACGGCTACATTGAGGTGGCCGAGCCGTTGGGCATCATTGCCTGCATTTCGCCGATCGCCAACCCGACGGCCGCGGTCATGATCAAGTCGCTGACCGCGCTGAAGACGCGCAACGCCATCGTCTTCAGCTTCCACCCGAGGGCGCAGCGGAGCTGGCCGCGGCGGCCAAGGTCATGCACGACGCGGCGGTCAGCGCCGGCGCCCCCGCGGGCTGCATCGGCTGGATTGAGACGCCGACCGCGGAGGCCACGAACGCCCTGATGACCCACCCCGACGTGGCGCTCATCCTGTCTGAGACCGCGGACCACGGGCTGATCCGCGTATCCGACCATGCGATCGTCTGCCGCCGCGCCAACCTCGACCAGGTGCTCGCGACGCTGCAGGCCCAGGGCGCCTACATCCTGAGCCCCGAGGAGACGGTCAGGCTGGAGGCTGCGGTCACGGACGCATCCCGCCGGGCGGCCCATCCCGATGCGGTGGGCCAGCCGGCCGCCAAGGTCGCGGCGATGGCGGGCATCACCGTGCCGCCTGAGACGAAGCTGCTGGTCGCCCGGCTGGAGGGAGTGGGCCCGGAGTACCCGCTTTGCCGGGCGAGGCTGGCGTCTGTCCTCTGCCTGCACGTCGTGGATCATGACGAAGCGGACAGGTCCCGGGGTGACACTCCCTACCGGCCCGCCGCCTCGGTGCTGAACCTCCTGAACATCCGGCGGATCAACGTGCGACAGGACCCGATGAAGTGGTTCAGGGTGCCCTCCCGCATCTACTTTGAGCCCGGCAGCCTCGGCTACCTGGGCAAGCTGCACGGCACCCGGGCGTTCATCGTTACCGAAGGGACGATGGTGAAGCTCGGGTACGTGGCTACCGCGATGTACCACCTGGAGCGGCGGGGCATCAAGGCTGAGGTTTTCAGCGAGGTCGAACCCGATCCGTCGGTGGACACGGTGATGAAGGGCGTCGAGGCGATGAACCGCTTCCAGCCCGATGTGATCATCGCCCTGGGCGGGGGTTCGCCGATCGACGCGGCGAAGGCCATGTGGCTGATGTACGAGCACCCCGAGGTCAGCTTCGACGGGCTCCGGCTGAAGTTCATGGACCACCGCAAGCGGATCTTCAAGTTCCCCCGGCTCGGCATGAAGGCGACCTTCGTGGCGATACCCACCACATCCGGCACCGGCTCGGAGGTCAGCGCCTTCGCCGTCATCACCGACAAGAGGCGGGACATCAAGTACCCGCTGGCCGACTACGAGCTCACGCCCGACATCGCCATCGTCGATCCCGAACTGGTTTACACCCTGCCAAAGGGTGTGACGGCCGACACCGGCATCGACGTGCTGACCCACGCCATCGAGGCCTACGTGAGCGCGATGGCCTCCGACTACACCGATGCGCTCGCCGCCAAGGCCATCGAGCTGGTCTTCAAGTACCTGCCGGCCGCCTACGAGAACGGCAGCGACAAGCTGGCGCGTGAGAAGATGCACAACGCCTCGACCATCGCCGGCCTGGCGTTCACCAACGCCTTCCTGGGCATCAACCACTCCCTGGCCCACGTCATTGGCGCCAAGTTCGGGGTGCCGCACGGCCGGGCCAACGCCGTGCTGATGCCTCATGTCATCGCCTACAACGCGACCGAGCCCGCAAATCCGGGCGCCCACCCGGAGTACGACAGGTACCGGGCGCCGGAGCGCTATGCCGAGATTGCGCGCCTGCTGGGCCTGCCGGCAGAGACCCCCGAACAGGGCGTGGCGAGCCTGATTGAGGCCATTCGGGTCCTGATGGACCGGCTGAACCTGCCGCGCAGCTTTGCCGAATGCGGCATCGACCGGGCCGCCTTCGAGCGTGAGGTGCCGGCCATGGCCGAAATCGCCTTCGCCGATCAGTGCACGCTCACCAACCCGCGGCTCCCGCGGGTGAGCGACCTGGAGGCGATCCTCCGGGCGGCCTACGGGGCCCAGGATGGCGGGGGCGCGGCGGACTGAGTCGAAAAGATTGACCATGTGAGCCAGCCGACGCGTACGGCTGGCTCCTCTGCAAACGCGGCGGCCCTGCTGGAGGTTTGATTTATGAATGCAGAACGCGGGGTCATCGCCCTGCTGCGCAATCGGAACTACATGCTTTACTGGTTCGGCTTCCTTGTTTCCAACGCCGGGGCCTGGATTCAGGCGGTCGCCCAGGGCTGGCTGGTCTACGACATCTCCAACAGCGCAGCCTGGCTGGGCACCGTGGGATTCGTGCGGGCGTTTCCGCTCATCATCCTGTCCCTGATCGGCGGCACGGTGGCTGACCGGCTCCCGAAGCGGCGCATCCTCTACGTCACCCAGACGGTTCAGATGCTCAGCGCGGCGATTCTGGGCACGCTGACGCTGATGGGCCATATTGAGGTGTGGCATGTGGTGCTGGTGTCCGCTGTGTCCGCCTGTGCACAGGCGTTTGACCAGCCGGCCCGCCACTCGCTGGTTCCGCAGCTGGTGCCGAAATACAACCTGCACGCGGCCATCTCCTTCAACTCCATTGCCTTCAACGGCGCCGCACTGTTCGGTCCGTCGCTGACCGGCGTGCTGGTGCCGCTCATCGACTTTGCCGGCTGCTTCTACGTGAATGCGATCAGCTTTGCCGCCGTCTTCATCGCACTGGCCCTCATGGAGTTTCCGCCCCATAACCCCGGCGGGGGCAAGACCTCGATGCTGCAGGACCTCATGGCGGGGCTCTCCTTCATCCGGCACAGCCCGGTGATCCTGGCGCTCATCTCCATGGCCGCGGTCACCTCATTCTTTGCCCGGCCCTATCAGCAGTTCATCACGGTCTTCGCCCGCGATGTGGTGCAGGGCGATGTGGGCACCGCCGGCCTCATGCAGGCCGCGCCGGCGCTCGGCACCGTTATCTTCATGCTGGTGATCGCCTCGGCGACCAACATCCAGTGGAAGGGGAAACTGCTCCTGGGCTCCGGCATCCTCTTTTCGATCGGGCTCATCGCCTTCAGCTGGTCGTCCAACCTCTACCTGTCGCTGGCGCTGCTGGTGGTCGTCGGGGGACTGAACATGACCTGGCAGACGACCCTGAACACCCTGCTGCAGACGAACGTGGAGGACGACATGCGCGGGCGGGTCATGTCGGCGTACACCATGACGGCACTGGCGATGATGCCGCTGGGCCAGGGGCCGCTGGGGATGGCGTTCGACCGGCTCGGACCGTCGCTGGCCCTGACGTTGAACGCCGTGATTTCACTGGCCTGGATCGTCTACATGGGGCTCTTCCGCGTAAAGCAGATCCGTGCGCTTCCCTAGTGAGCACCACCTCTCCGGCAAACGGGCTTCCTGCGCTTGCAGGAAGCTTTGTCTTTGCCAGGGAATATGCATTATTGAATACCCTTGGTGCGAAGGAGGTTGCAGCGCATGGCTGTGGTGCCGTTCCAGAATGAGCCGCTGACCGACTTCTCCCTCCCCCAGAACCGCGATGCATTCCGTCAGGCGCTGGAGCTGGTACAGAGCCGCTTCGGCCGGGAGTACCCGCTGATCATCGGCGGGGAACGGATCATGACCCGGGAGCGGATCCTCTCGACCAATCCGGCCAATCCCAGCGAGGTCATCGGTTCCGTGGCCAAGGCTGACAGGGAGCTGGCAGACAAGGCCATGGCCGCGGCCCTTGCGGCCTTCGAGGACTGGAGCCGGGTGAGCCCGAAGGCGCGGGCCCGGGTGCTCATGAAGGCCGCCGCCATCATGCGCCGCCGTAAGCACGAGTTCTCGGCGACCATGGTGGTGGAGATCGGCAAGAGCTGGGTCGAGGCCGACGCCGACACCGCCGAGGCCATCGACTTCCTCGAGTACTACGCCCGTGAGATGTACCGGCTCAGCGAACCCCAGCCCCTGACCCGGATTCCCGGCGAGGACAACGAGCTGTACTACGTGCCGCTGGGCGTCGGGCTGATCATCCCGCCCTGGAACTTCCCGTGCGCCATCATGGTGGGCATGACCTCATCGGCCATCGTCGCCGGCAACACCGTCGTCCTGAAGCCCGCCTCGCTCACCCCGGTGGTGGCCGCGATGTTCGCGGAGGTAATGGAGGAGGCCGGCCTGCCGCCCGGTGTGCTCAACTACCTGCCCGGCCCCGGCGGCTCGGTGGGCGACTACCTGGTGGGCCACCCGCAGACCCGGTTCATCAGCTTCACCGGCTCCAAGGAGGTCGGCCTGCGCATCAACAAGGTCGCGGCCGAGATCGCGCCGGGCCAGAAGTGGATCAAGCGGGTCATCGCGGAGATGGGCGGCAAGGATGCCATCGTGGTCGACAGGGATGCCGACCTGGATGAGGCCGCGGACGGCATTGTGACGTCGGCCTACGGGTTCCAGGGGCAGAAGTGCTCTGCGTGCTCCCGGGCGATCATCCACCAGGATGTCTACGATGTCATGATCGAGCGCATCGTGGAGCGGACCCAGAAGCTGCTGCAGGGCGATCCCCGCAACCCGGAGGTCCACCAGGGTCCCGTGGCCGATAAGGCGGCCTTCGAGTCGATCCTGAACTACATCGAGATCGGCAAGACCGAGGGCAGGCTGGTGCTGGGCGGAGGCCCGTCTCCGCTGGCGAAGGAGACCGGCGGCTACTTCATCGAGCCGACGATCTTCGCGGACGTCGAGTCCCGGGCCCGCATCGGGCAGGAGGAGATCTTCGGACCGGTGCTGGCGATCATGAAGGCCAGGGACTTCAAGGACGCGATCCGGATCGCCAACGACACCGAGTACGGCCTCACGGGGTCGGTTTACTCCCGCAACCGGGCCAACCTGGAGTACGCCCGGCGCCACTTCTTCGTGGGCAACCTCTACCTCAACCGGAAGTCCACCGGCGCGCTGGTAGGGGTGCACCCATTCGGCGGCTTCAACATGAGCGGCACCGACTCCAAGACCGGCGGGCGGGACTACCTGCTGCTTCTGACGCAGGCCAAGGCGGTGAGCGAGAAACTGTAGGCGGCCGTAGTTACTTGAGCCAGGTGGCACCCGGGCCGGGGGAGCCGGGGAGACCCCCTTGGTCGCACATATCCGCTCTGTTCGTGCTCGCTGTGGGTAGGGGACGGGTGCCCGCCGGATCAGGCGCCAAAATCACCCGCGCGGGTGACCGCGCAGGGCTGGACAACGAACCGACGTTCGTGTAAAATGGCAGCATCAGCCAGACATGAGAGGTGCTGCCATCATGCAGCCGGAGCCCATCTGCCTGACCCACGCGGTTTCCGCTCCCATCGCACCGCCCGGTCCTATTGCGAAGGATGTCGCCACACCGGAGGCGCGCACTTGTTCGTGTGAGCCCTGTGTGGAGGGTGCGGCCCCGGGAGTGGTGCAGGGGGCGGTCCAGGAGGCTACCCCGGGTGCAGTTCGGGCAGAGCACAGGCGCTGTCCCAGGCGCTGTCCCGGCTGCGGAGGAGCGCAGGTGATCAGGCACGGCAGTTTTCGCATGGCCTCCGGGCAGCGGGTGCAGCGGTATCTGTGCAAGACCTGCCGGCGGACCTTCAGCCCCAACACCGGCACCCCGGCGTACCGGATCCGCAAGCAGGAGCAGTGGCGCGATATGATCGAACTGCTTGCGGACAACCTGCCGCTGCGCCAGGTCGCTTCCCGCCTGGGCATCGCCCTGTCCACGGCCTTCCACTGGCGCCATCGCGCCCTGGCGCCGCTGAGCGCCCAGGCCCGGGGAAAGCTGAGCGGTGACGTCAGGGTCGAGACCTTCCACGTGAAGTACTCAGAGAAAGGAAGCAGGACCACCAACGGCCCCGGTAGCTGGGGCTACTGGAACATCGTGCGCCGGGGAATCGGACCGGGAGGGCCCATTCGCCCCGGCCTGGCCCCCGCCGGCCGAAATGGGTTCCGGCTGCTGATCGACGGCCGGCCGGTGAACGTCATGGTGGCCGAGACCGACAACGGGTACGAGCTGGACATCCTGGGGCAGGGCAGGCGCACCGCGGAACTGATCGGCTCGGGCCTCGCCCGGACGGTCCGGCCGGGTTCCCGCGTGTTTGCCTTCGGCGGGAAGGAATACGAAAAAGCCTGCGAGATGCTGGGATATGAACACCGCGATGGGATCGCTGCTGTGAGCAAGCGCGCCGGCTCCATCGCAGGGGAGACCGCGGCCGGGGAGACCGGGGCCGAGGTGACCGGGCTCGGGGTGACCGATGCCGCGGAGATCGGTGCCGGGAGCGAGGAGAGCGCCGGTCCGATCCGGTTTCCCAACCTGCCGACCTGGTGGCTCCGCCGGTTCCGGGGTGTCGCCACGAAATATCTGGACCATTACCTGGCCTGGTTCCGGGACATCGTGCGGATCGTGCAGTATCCGGACGGCGCCAACATCGCGCCGGTGGATGGCCGCGCCCTCCTGCGTAGTCCCGCATAACGCCCCGCGTGCGGTCCCACTTGCTGAGGACCCGAGCCGTCCCACATGCTGAGGTCCCGAGCCCGCGTCTCTTGGGAGCCGCTGTCACGAACCAGCGAGCGCCACCAGCGATCTGGCGGCACGGCCTGCTGTCGGTCGCCTTCTGGCGTGGCATCAGTCGCGACTAGCTGCCATCGGTCGCCTTCTGGCGTGGCATCAGTCGCGACTAGCTGCCATCGGTCGGCTTCTGGCGTGTCATCAGTCGCGACTTGCTGCCCTCGGAACCTGGCGCCCTCGACCGCAGGACAGCCGTACGGATCCAGGAGCGGTCGTTCCCGAAGAACTGCGGCGCATGGGCAGCAACAATCGTGACCAAACAAGAGGTGCAGGTCAGGCAGAGACCGTATTGGCTGACTGGCACCAACACCCAGCACGAACAGACGAGATAGGTCGCACACAGGAGGAGGGGGTGGCGGCCCCTCCCCTTTCCAATGCCTGTCTTCTCGGGTATCCTTAGGCTATCAGAGCACCGCCAGGAGGGGTCCTGTTTGCAGATTCGCTGGACCAAGCTGCCGTTTGCTGCACAAAACGAGTCCGCGTACCGGCAGGGGTTGAACGACTGGCTGGGGCAGGTCTTCTACGATGTACTTCCGGAGCACGGCTTCGAAGTGCGGGAGGAGCAGATCTACACCGCCTTCCGCATCGCCCGGGCCCTGAACGAGGGGGCCACCCTGATGGCGGAGGCCGGGCCGGGCACCGGCAAGACCTTCGCCTACCTGCTGCCCGCCGTCTGCCACGCCCGCATGCGCGGCAAGCCGGTGGTCGTGGCCAGCGCCTCCAGCGTGCTCAAGGCGCAGCTCACCGGCCCAGGCGGCGACATCCAGACGCTCTCCCGGCTGCTGAACCTGAACATCGACGTGCGGGTGGCCGGCAATCCCGCCGACTATCTGTGCGAACTGAAGGTCGAGGCCGGCGACTTCGGCCCCGGTGAGGAGCCCGAAGGGTGGTCCGACCTGATCCACTGGGCCAGGCGCACGGCCACCGGGGCCCGCTCCGAGGTGCCCGGCGTGCCCGACGACCTCTGGGAGCTCGTGGGCTGGGATCCGTCGCTGAGCTGCGATACCTGCCCCCGGCGCGGCCACTGCCTCATGGTGGCCGCCCGCAGGCATCACCGGGAAGCCGCCGATCTGGTGGTCTGCGATCAACGGCTCTTCGCGCAGGATCTGCTCACCCGGGCAGATCTGCTGGAGGGCGGCCTGATCCCGATTCTGCCAAGTTACTCCGCCGTCATCTTCGACGAGGGGCACTACTTCCCCGAGACGTGGCAGCGCGCACAGGGCTGGGCCCTGAGCCAGCACCGGCTGCAGCGCACCCTGGAGCGGCTGGAGCTCTGGCACGCCCGGGAGCAGCTGGCCTGGCGGCTGGAGGCGGCCCTGGTCGCGGCGGAGAACTTCATGCGGGCGCTCGACATGCACACCAAACCCGGCGAGGGCAAGCGGGACGTCGACCGCACCGATATGCTCCTGCAGGCCGCGTCCCGGCTCGACCGGGCGCTGGACCTACTTCAGACCGAACTGGTCACCGAAGAGGCCATGAGCGAGGGGCAGTCCGGCGAGGCCGAGCTGAACGCCTACCAGAACCGCATCGACGAGATCCGGGCCGCGCTGCGGCTCTTCCGCAGGCCCGAAGCGGTGGTCTGGCGCGAAGGGGACGAACTCTGGGTGGTGCCCGACAAGCCGAAGCCGCTCTTCGGCCGTGATCACCTGCAGCCCGGCACGCCAGTGATCTTCTCCTCCGCCACCCTGGAGCCGGAGTACCAGGCCCGGGTGCTGGGGCTCAGCCGGTTCGACCAGAGCCGCGTCGGGGTGCCCTTCGACCTGGGCCGGCAGTCGCTGGTCTACCTGCCGGTGGGCGACGGCGCCCACCGCGTTGAGGACGTCGTGGCCGAGGCAGTCCGCGTCATGCGCGCCACCCGGGGTCGCACCCTGATCCTGCTGCGCTCGCTGGCGGAGGTCCGCCGCTGGCGGGAGGCGTTGGCGGCTTACGACCTCCCCTGGCCGCTGATCTACGAGGGCGACGGTGACCGGGGGGCGCAGCTGGAGCGGTTCCGGGCGGAGGTGGATTCGGTCCTGATCGGCGCAAGCTTCTGGGAGGGCGTCGACGTGCGCGGCGAGGCGCTCTCGTGCGTCCTGATCCCGTATCTGCCCTTCCCCGAGCACGACCCGCTCATCCGGGAGCGGCGGGAGCAGGCGCAGGCGGCCGGGCAGGATCCCTTCCGGGCCGTCGACCTGCCCGAGATGCTGATCAAGCTGAAGCAGGGGGTGGGCCGGCTGATCCGGACCGCCGAGGACCGGGGGGTCATCGCCCTGCTGGACCTCTCCTACCGGGGCACCGACTGGGCCGATGAGGTGGAGGCCGCCTGCCCCGAAGACGCGGAGCGGGTCACGGACCTGGCGGCGGTGGAGGCGTTCCTGGCCGGCGGCGCCGGTGCGTGACCTACATCAGGCGGAACAGCGAGGCCATCTCCTTCATCCGCCGGTCGCCCACCTGGTGGGCCCAGTTCCAGAGCACCAGGTCCACCACCCTGATCCGCTCGCCGACCCGGGCGGCCGTCTCGTGGACAAGCTCATCCGGGGTGCAACCCAGGCAGGCGGCCAGCCTGACCACGGGGCCGCTTCTTACCACCACGTCCCAGCCCAGGTTGCGGGCCAGGTGGTACCGGCTGACCGGTCCCACCCAGGGCAGGGTCTGCATCCAGGCCAGGGCCTCGCTGGTCGGCATGCCCGCCAGGCGCTGCATCTGGCCGGGCTGGCGGTCCAGCGAGTCGGCCAGTGAGAGGATGGCCCCGATCTTGCGGGGATGCTTCAGGACCGAAAGCGCCTCCACCTGCACGTCCAGCGGGGATGCGGCGACGGCGGCGGGGTTCCAGCCCCGGAAGGCGGAGGTCAGCCGCGGCCAGAGCCGCCCGGTCACGTGCGCGGTCATGCCGCACGAGACGACGACCCAGGCGTACTCGGCCAGCAGGTCGCTGTCTGTCCGGTTCTCGGGCCGTTCCGACCGCCACTCGTGCAGCCGGGCTTCGGGGTCGGGGTCCGTCGCCCGGAGGTGGTCCAGAGCGTGCTCGTATAGCGCGGCGTAGTTCATGGAGCAGCCTCCTCGGGTCAAAGATGCGGAATGCCGCCGAACTGCCGACGGCGTTGCCGGGTCGACGATGGGGCCGCGCAGCCGGAGGCGCCGCACAGCCGCAGGTGTACACAGCCGCAGGTGTACACAGCCGCAGGTGCACACGGCCGCAGGTGCACACGGCCGCAGGCGCCGCCGCCGTGGAGGAGCAGGAGGGTCGTCGGCGGAACTCGAATTCAGTGTTACGGTACAGCGTTAAAGGAGGGGCTGTGGTTGGAGAAACAGACCATGCGGATTGCCATTTTGGGGCTCGGCACTGTGGGGAGCGGCGTGGTGAAGCTCCTGCAGGAGAGCCGCGAGATGCTGCACCTGAAGACCGGCCTCAACCTGGAGCTGGCGAAGGTGCTGGTGCGCGACGCCTCCAAACCGCGGCCCGGCTTCGAGGGACTTCCGCTGACGGAGGACGTGAACGAGATCCTCGACGATCCCTCCATCCGCATCGTGGTGGAGCTGATGGGCGGCATCGAGCCGGCCCGTACCTACCTGGTCGAAGCGCTGAAGCGCGGCAAGACCATCGTGACCGCCAACAAGGACGTGATGGCGGACTACGACAAGGACCTTTACGACGCCGGCGAAATCGGCGACGCCGAGATCTACTTCGAGGCGTCCGTCGGCGGCGGGATTCCCATCATCCGGCCGCTCAAAGAGTCGCTGGCGGCTAACACGATGCACCAGGTGATGGGCATCGTCAACGGCACGACCAACTATATCCTCACCCAGATGAGCCAGTACGGCAAGAGCTACGAGGAGGCCCTGCGGGAGGCGCAGGCGCTGGGCTACGCCGAGCCCGACCCCACCAATGACGTGCAGGGGTACGACGCCGCCCGCAAGCTGGCCATCCTCTGCACCATCTGCTTCCTCTCCCGGGTGAAGCCGGGCATGATCTACACCGAGGGCATCACGCGGGTCACGCCGCGGGACATCGAGTACGGGCGCCGGTTCGGCTGGGTGCTGAAGCTGCTGGCCATCGGCAAGGAGGTCGACGGGGAGATCGAGGCGCGGGTGCACCCGACCTTCATCCCACAGGACCATCCCCTCGCCAGCGTGGCCGGGTCGCTGAACGCCATCTTTACCGTGGGCGAGCCCGTGGGCGAGACCATGTTCTACGGGCGGGGCGCCGGCGCGGGCCCGACCGCCTCGGCCGTGGTGTCCGACCTCATCGCCGCCGCCCTCTCCAAGCGCACCCCGGGCCGGCGGGCGGGCGACGCCCACACCGTCTACTTCGAGAAGCGGGTCCTGCCCATCTCGGAGACCCGAAGCCGGTACTATCTGCGGCTGCACGCCGTGGACGCCCCCGGCAGCCTCGCCCGCATCGCCGAGCGGTTCGGCGACCACGGTGTCTCCCTGGCCGAGGTGGTGCAGGTTTCGGGCGGTCCGGACAAGCCCAACGGCGCCGGCAACGCCGAGCTGGTGCTGGTGACCCACACCGTGCAGGACGCCAACCTGCAGGCGGTGGTCCGGGACCTGAAGGCGATGCCGGACACGGTGCTCAGCGTGGACAACGTCATCCGCGTGGAGGGGTAGTCATTGGCAGCGGCGTTGCTGCACGGAATGTTGCTCGCCTTCGGCCTCATCCTCCCGCTGGGCGCGCAGAACACCTTCGTGCTTACGCAGGGCGCGCTGCACCGGCGCTGGTCCGGGGCCTTCCCGGCGGTGCTGACCGCCGCGCTCAGCGACACGCTGCTCATCACCCTCGCCGTCTCAGGACTCTCTCTGGTGCTGCTCACCGTTCCGTGGCTCCAGTCGACCCTGCAGTGGGCCGGCGTGCTCTTCCTCGTCTACATGGGCTGGTCCACCTGGCGGTCCGCCGGTGACGCGGGACACAGCGCCGGGGCGGGAACGGACTCGGCCAGGGGAGGGGCGGCGGGGATGGCAGCAGGGGCGGGTACGGGCACGACCGGGTCGGATGCGGCTCGGGGCGTGGCGGACGAGGCGTGGCCCGCACGGCGGCAGATCGCCTTTGCCGCATCGGCCTCGCTGCTCAACCCCCAGCATCGGGGTGTCCTGGATCTGGTTCTTCGGCCTCTCGCTGGCCGGCCACCTGATGGGCGTCTTCGCGGCGGGGGCCAACCTGCAGCGGTGGCTGATCCGGGCCTCGGCGGTGATCATGTGGGGAGTGGCTCTGCAACTACTGTTCGCGCTGCTCTCAGCGTGACGGACGGGAGGCATGGACATGTCCGCTGTGCTGCTTCGCAGGACCCGCCGGCGCCCCCGCCGGTGGCCACGCGTGCTCCTGGGCCTTGCCCTGGCGCTCGTCGTGCTCGGCGTCATCCGGGCCTTCACCATCCAGCCGCTGCCCGAGCGGCCGTACACGGCCCGCAGACCGGTGGTGCTCGCCCACCAGGGGGCGTCGGGCCACGCGCCGTCCAACACCATGGAGGCCTTCCGGCTCGCCCTGGAGCAGGGGGCGGACATCCTGGAGCTGGACGTGCACATGACCCGGGACGGCGTGGTGGTGGTGAGCCACGACGAGACCATCGACCGCATGACCGACGGGTCGGGGCTCATCAAGGAGATGACCCTGGCCGAGCTGCGCCAGTACGACTTCGGCTACCGGTTCACACCCGACGGCGGGCTGACCAATCCTTACCGCGGGCAGGGGGTGACGATCCCCACCCTGGAAGAGGTCTTCCTGGCTTTCCCCGACGTGCCCGTCAACATCGAGATCAAGCAGGCGGACCCGCCCATGGAGGCGCAGGTGTGGGAGCTGATTCAGCGCTATGAGGCGGAGGACCGGGTGCTGGTCGCGTCGTTCCACGGAACCGTGGCGAAGCGGTGGCGGGAGCTGGCCGGCGACCGGGTGGCCACCTCGGCACCCGTGCAGCACATGTACGTGGTGGCGGCGCACTACCTGACCCACCTGGACCGGCTCTACGCTCCCGTCTACGACGCCTTCCAGCTGCCGGTGGCCGAGAGCGCCGGGCCGATCACCGTGCGCTTCGACACCGAGCGGTTCCTGGCCATGGCGGATCGGCTGAACATCGCGGTCCACTACTGGACCATCAACGACGAGGACGAGATGCGGCGGCTGTACGCCCTGGGCGCCCACGGCATCATCACCGACTACCCCGACCGGGCGGTGAAGGTGCTGCGTGAGCTGGGGCTGCGGGACTAGTCGTGTCCGGAATCGGCCAAGATCCTGGAATGAAGAAGCCATCGAGGCTGTGGAGTCGTACTCCTTATCTCGATGGCTTCTCCTGCTGCTGTGGGAGGAAACTGGCCGGGGCGACATAAGAGCCCAGGGGGGGTAGCATGTCCGTCACGCTGAAAACGGCCTTCAGGTCATTTCTGGTCTGGCTCCTGGGAACCTGGCTCCTCGGGTCGGTGCTGTGGACGGTCTGGGTGATGTCCGCGGGATTCCCGTGGAACCCCCGGGACTCGCCCCTCGCCCAGATTGGCGGGACGTTGGTGGTGACGCTGCTGTTAAGCCTGCCGATGGCCATCACCGGCTCCGCCGCCATGACGCTGTTTCGGGAAGCGATGAGGCGCGTCCTTCCACCCGGCGCGTTCACGGTGGCAGCGCTCCTGCTTTCCATGGCGCTGGGGTACTGGGGCGTTGCGCTCGCCTGGCCGGAGCACACTTTCCTTCATGTCGTGGGCCTGATGGCGGCCGGAGGCGGAGAGTTGCTGGTCTTCTGGGCCTCACGCGTTGGGAGTCCCGGACGCGTCAGGTGACCCGAACGGGAACAAGGCAGTCCCGCCAACAAGGCGGTCCCGCCGACACACGGCGGGACCGCCTTGCACGCTAGAACTGGATCTCGTCCAGCTCGAACAGGTTGTTCTCCTTCATGATGTTGATCAGCTTCACCGGGTACTGGGGGTCGGTGGCGTAGCCGCCCTTGCGCAGGCCCCAGGCCCCGAGCACCGGGTCGCTCATCACTTCCCGGAAGACGTCGTACCACGGTCTGGTGAGCAGCAGGTCCTTGTGGTCCTGCCAGCTCTCCTCCACATCGTGGTAGGCCCGGAAGTAGTCATCCACGGTGTAGCTCTGGCCGTTGTACACTTCCCACGTGGTGGAGATGATGGAGCCGGCGCGGCCCTCGCCCTTGATGCCGAAGAGGTTGTTGGAGCGCTGGCCGGTGTACTTGTCCACCGGCACGTACTGGCCCCAGCCGGTCTCCAGGATCGCCTGTGCGACCTGCAGCGCGGCGGACATGCCGGTCTCGCGGTACGACCGCACCGCCATCTCGGCGGCGAAGTCCTTGAAGCGCGACTTCTCCACGATGGGCTGCGGCCCGTAGGTGGGCTCCATGTAGGCCCGCAGGTAGATGGGCTCCGTGGAGACGGTGAGCCGGCCCTGGTTGAAGGCGTCGGCGTAGATCATCAGCTCGCCGGAGCGCGGCGGGGTCCAGGGCACCTTCTGGCCGGGCCTGGCGGTGCCGATGGTGGTGCGCTCCCCGCCCTGCACGGCGTAGAAGCGGATCTCATCGGCGGGCACGTTGGGCATCGCCATCAGCTCGACCTCGCCCGTGATCACCTGCCCGGGGCCGACCCCGTAGAGCCAGAGGCCGGGCCGGGTGTCGATCCGGAAGGTGATCGGCCCGACCGTGTGCACCCTCCCGTCCGTGTCCGTCACCTCCACCCGCAGGGTGTGGGTGCCGTTATCGTCCGGGCCGTAGGTCCACCAGTAGTTGTTCTCCGAGGCCAGCAGGCGGCCGTCCAGGAAGAAGCGCACCGACTGGATGGGATAGTTGGCCGAGACCGAGAGGGTGCGGGCCCGGCCGGTGACGGTCTCGCCCTCCTGCACCGAGGAGAAGGCCGTGCGGGGGCCGGTGTTCACGGTCACCCGCACCGGATCGGAGACGTACCAGTTCCCCGCCCGGTCGTAGGCGTAGATGTAGAGCTCCTTCGGGCCGTTGAACGTGGTCGGCGGGTACCAGGTATAGCTCTCGCCCGGGCCCACCGTGGCCAGGTTGTGCCAGGAGCCGTCGGTCAGGTCGACCAGCTGGTAGATGACGTGGGTCGCCGCGAAGTTCAGCTCGTGCCTGAACGTGAACGGCCCGTCGATGACCCCGCCGTAGTCGATGCCCACCGGCCGGACGGTGGTGTCCGGCGCCACCTTCACGGTGACCGGGGCGGAGTAGACCAGGGTGCCGTCCGCCCGGCGCACCGCCGCCATGAGCTGCTGCTCGCCGGCCTGCGCCGGGTCGGGGGTGAAGGTGTAGGCCTTCCCGACGTCCGCGCCGGCGGCGACGATCCTGCCCCTGCGCGTGACCGGGTCCACCAGGTAGAAGTACGCGTAGGTACCGCTCATGCCCCGGGCCTGCAGCGAGACGGGTCCGGTGATCACCTGCCCCTGCGCCACGCCCTCCAGCACCACCGGGGAGGTGGAAGGCGCGGAGCCCAGGTAGACGGTGCGGGCGGCGTTGTCCCACTCGATGTGGAGCCCCATGGCATCCGCCAGGGCGCGCACGGGGATGAAGGTGCGGCCGCCGCCGACGATCCGAGCCGGCACGTCCAGCTCCATGGTCTCGGTGCAGGCCGGGTTGAGGCACGCCACGTGGTCATCTATGGTCAGCTTCAGGTAGCGGTCGCCGCGCTGCACGACGACCGTGCGCTCCTGCGCATTCCAGACGGGCTCGGCGCCCAGCGCCTCCACGATGCCCCGCACCGGGGCCAGGGTGCGGTCGCCCTCGATGAAGGCGGCCGGACTCAGGTTCAGCTGACGGCCGTCCAGCACCACGTGAACGGGCGGCGCAGCCAGGACCGCAGGCGCAGGCAGCAAGGACGTGAGCAGGGCCAGGCCGGCTGCCGCGGCCAGCCAGTTTCGGGTTCGCATCGTTGACATACCTCCGTGAGTGAACAGGATACAGAGGCTCTGTCAACTTCGACGCAGTTTAACCCCGCGATGTTTCACGCCAATATCCGGATTTCCGTTTCCCAGGCCCGGAAGGAGGAACCTTGCGTGTGTCGTATGCGTCTTGCTTAGGGCAAGACTAAACGCGAGACCATCGCAGAAGAGGTGCAGAGATGCGGCGTGTCCTGTTTCCCGTACTGATCGTCTTCTCGCTCGTGCTCGTGCTGGCCGGCTGCGGCCGGGCGCAGGGGCCCGAGTGGGGCAACCTGAAGCTCACCCTGGAGAACGTGCAGCAGAACGAGAAGCACTGGACGGCCCGGATGGTGCTCACCAACCCCACCGACAAGGTGCAGGTCATAGAGTACATCGCCGACGCCCGCTACACCCTGATCGTCACGAAGGGCGGCGAGGAGGTGTTCGTCCAGCCGTTTGACATCCGGCAGGAGGGCGATCCTTCGATCCTGAACCTGTCGCCTGGCGTCTCGAAGGAGTACGTGGTGGCGTGGACTTACCGGGACGAGGAGGGAAACCGGGTCGAGCCCGGCACCTACGAGGTCACCGTCCGGCTGGAGGCGGTGACGGTGGTGCAGGAGCCGGGCAAGAGCCAGCCCACCCTCATCGAGCCGCGCACGGTGGGGCCGGTGAAGGTGGAGGTCCCGTAGCGCGGCGGGGGCCGTCCGCACATACGGAGGAAAGGCCGGGAGAGGTGTTGAACCTCTCCCTGGTGCCTTTTGTGTGAGGACGGTGATAAATCCGTGCATGCCGCCGACCGTGTCCTGACCGCGAAACTGCTCCCGCCCCGTGCCCGCCGGCACACGCTCGTGCGCCGGCGGCTGCAGGAACGCCTGCGCGAGGTGTGGGAGGTGCCGCTGACGATCATTCAGGCAGGTCCCGGCTACGGGAAGACCACCGCGCTGGCCTCGTTTCTCGCAGAGCAGCCCCACGCCCAGGCATGGTACAGCATCGGCGAGGAGGACGCCGATCCGCTGCCCTTCCTGCTTCACCTTGTCCACGCCCTGCGCAGGGTCAACCCGCTGATCGGCGAGAAGGCCCTGAGCATCCTGCAGGAGGGCGAGGGCCCCAGCCGGCCGTGGGACCTGGCCGTCGAGGCCCTGATCAACGACATGGTCTTCTCCGCCCAACCCGAGACGCTGGTGGTGCTGGACGACTTTCACCTGGTCGACCAGGTGTCCCAGATCTGCTCCATGGTGGAGCACATGGTGGACCACCTGCCGCCGCAGGTGCACGTCATCATCTCCAGCCGCCGCCGCCCGCCGCTGCCGGGGCTGGCCCGGTGGCGGGCCCGGGCGGACCTTTTGGAGATCACCCAGGACGACCTGCTCTTCACGCCCAGCGAGGTGGAGGAGCTCTTCCGCGACCACTACGGCTGGGACCTGACTGCCGACCAGGTGGAGGCCTTGACGCGGCGGACGGAGGGCTGGATCATCGCGCTGCAGCTGGTCTGGCAGGGCCTGAAGAAGGGCTCCCCGCTGGGGGAGGTCTGGAGCGAACAGGGCGGCTCGCAGGACGCCCTGTTCGGCTACCTGGCGAAGGAGGTGCTCGACCGGCAGAAGCCCTTCGTGCGCCGGTTCCTCCTGACCACCTCGGTGCTGGAGCGGCTCACCCCGGAGGCCTGCAACGCCCTGATGGAGGTGGAGAACAGCGCCCAGGTGCTGGCCGAGCTGGAGGAGAACGGGCTCTTTATCGCCCAGGTGCCGGAGCGCGGCTACCGCTACCACCAGCTCTTCCACCAGTTCCTGCAGGAGCAGGCCCGGAAGGACGAGGCAGGCTGGCGGGACAACCACCTGAAGGCGGCCGCCCACTTCCAGGCGGCCGGCGCGCGCGAGGACGCCGCCGTCCACTACCTGGCGGCGGGAGACGCCGACGCGGCGGCGGAGGCCCTGCTGGCGGCCGCGCGGGGGCTGCTGGACTCGGGCCGCATCGAGCAGCTGCTGGGCCTCCTGAGCCGGCTGCCGGAGGCCGCCGTCGCCGAACGCCCCACCCTGCTGCTCTACTGGGGCGACGGCCTGCGGCTCACCAGCCGGTTCGACGAGGCCCTGGCCTACTACGAGCGGGCGGCCGAGGCCTTCCGGCAGCAGGGCGACCGAGTGGGGCTCTGCCGCGCCCTGGCCGGCCAGGGGCAGGTCTACCTGGATACGATCCAGCCGGGCAAGGCGGACGGGCTGCTCCGCCAGGCCCTGGCGCTGGCCGATGGCGTCAGCGACGCCGAGCGGGCGACGCTCATGGTGCTCATTGCCGAGAACGAGACCAACCTGGGCCGGCCCGAGCACGCGGCCCGGTTCGCGCAGATGGCGGCGCAGCAGCGGCCCCTGCGGGATGAGTTCGAGATCCGGGCCCACCTGCGCACCGGCCGGCTCGCGGCCGGGCTCGGGATCCTGGAGCGGGTGGCCAGGGGCGACCCCGGCAGCCCGGCCCGCAGCCACCGGGAGGCGCCGCTCCTGCTCTCCCTCTACGCGGCCATCATGGGCGACCACGAGCGGGCGCTTTCCACCGCCGAGGAGGGCATCGCGCTGGGTCGGGCAAAGCGCTCCCCCTTCGTGGAAGCCGTGGGCTACATCCGGCGGGGGCACGCGCTGCAGCTCAACCCGATCGCCCCGGTGGAGGAGGCGGCGGAGTCCTACCGCACCTCCATCGCGATGATGGACCGGCTGAACGTGGTGCGGGGCAAGGCCGAATCGCTGGCGGGGCTCTCCCTGCTCATGGGCCACCGGGCGGGCGACTGGGCCCAGTCCCGGCGGTACGGCCAGGAAGGGGCCGAGATCGCCCACGCGGCCGGCGATCAGTGGCTTTACGGCTACCTGCTGCTCGCCCTGGGCAGTTCCGCCCTGGTCACCGATCACCCGGGCGAGGCGGACCGCTACCTGACCAAGGCGGAGGAGACCCTGCAGCAGGCGGGCGACGCCTGCGGCCTCTCGACCGCGCGCATCTGGCGGGCCGTGCTGGCCCGGCGCCAGGGCGACTGGGACGCCTTCGACCGGCACTTCGGGCTGGCCCTCTCGGCCGCCGAGGGCAACGGCTACGGCTTCCTGTTCCAGCGGGCGACGCTGTGGGGCGTGCGGGACCAGCAGGCGCTGATCCCCCTGCTGGCCGAGGCGCGGCAGCGGGGGGTGCAGGCCGACTACGCAGGCTGGCTCCTCTCGGAGATGGGAATTGCCAACCCCGAGCTCCACCCGGGCTACACCCTGCGCATCCGCACCCTGGGCACGTTCACGGTGTACCGGGGGCGGCACGAGATCACCGCGAAGGAGTGGCAGCGGGAGAAGGCGAAGCAGCTCTTCCAGCTGCTGGTCACGCATCGCACGCAGCTCCTGCAGCGGGAGCAGATCGTCGAGATGCTCTGGCCCGGGGCCGAACCGGCCACCGCGTACCGCGACTTCAAGGTGGCGATGAACGCCCTGTGGTCCGCCCTGGAGCCGAACCGGGCGGCCCGGTCAGGCTCGTTCTTCGTGCTCCGGCAGGGCTCGGCCTACGGGCTCAACCTCACGTCCGGCTTCTGGCTGGATGCCGACGAGTTCGCGAATCAGGTCAACCGCGGCCTCAGCCTGATGGCCCGGGGCCAGCACGAGGACGGCGCCCGCGCCCTCCGCAGGGGCCTCGACCTGTACCGGGGCGACTACCTGGAGGCGCTGCGCTACGAGGACTGGTGCACGGAGGAGCGGGAGCGGCTGCAGGTGCTCTACCTGCGCGCGTCCGAGGCCCTGGCGCACCACGCCGTGGAGCAGGGCGACTACGAGGCCGCCATCCACCTGTGCGACCGCATCATCTCCCGCGACCGGGGCTGGGAGGAGGCCTACCGGCTGCTCATGTTCAGCTACTACCGGCTGGGCAACCGCTCGATGGCCCTGCGGGTCTACGACCGCTGCGTGCAGAACCTGCAGGAGGAGCTGGGCATCGAGCCGATGCCGGCCACCCGGCAGCTTTACGAGCGGATCCGGACGAGCCAGCGTGACTAGGCGCCGCTCACGGGCGTAGTCTGCTAGAGCGGGCGCACCCGGCAAACGGGGCAACTTATGGAACAGGGAGGACTTCTCTCATGTCCACCGCCAGCGAACGCTACGAGCTTTGGAGTCAGGATCCTTACTTCGATGAGGAGACTCGCCGGGAACTGGCCTCCATCGCGGGCGACTCCGGGGAGATCGAGGACCGGTTCGGCAGCATGCTGTCGTTCGGCACCGCCGGGCTGCGGGGGGTCATCGGGGCCGGGACCAACCGCATCAACCGCTACACGGTCCGCCTGGCCACGCAGGGGCTGGCGGACCTTATCCGCGCGTCGGGCCCCGGGGCGCAGGCCCGGGGGGTGGTCATCGCTTACGACTCGCGCCGCGGCTCCGCCGAGTTCGCGCGGGAGGCGGCCCTCACCCTGGCGGCCAACGGCATCGTCGCCCGGCTGTGGGACGAACTGCGGCCCACCCCGATGCTCTCCTTCGCCGTGCGGGAGCTGGGGGCGATCGCCGGCATCGTCATCACGGCGAGCCACAACCCGCCCCAATACAACGGCTACAAGGTCTACTGGGAGGACGGCGGCCAGGTCCCGCCCGAGCGGGCGGAGAAGATCCGGGCCGCCATGCAGGCGGTGGGCGACATCCGCGCGATCCGGCCGATGGCGGAGGCCGCGGCCCGGTCCCGGGGGCTCCTGCTGCCCGTGCCGCCGGAGGTGGACGAGGCGTATTACAGGCGGCTCCTGGACCTGGTGGCAGAAGGGCCGGCCGAGCGGCAGGCCCTGCGCGTCCTGTTCACGCCGCTGCACGGCACGGGGCTCCGGCCGGTGCGGACCGTGCTGGAGCGGGCCGGCTTCCCGGCGGAGGTGGTGGCGGAGCAGGCGGCGCCGGATCCCGACTTCTCCACCGTGGCGCAGCCCAACCCGGAGGAGCCGCAGGTCTACGAGATCGCGCTGCGCCACGCCGCGGCCGGCAAGCCCGATCTGATCCTGGCCACCGACCCCGATGCCGACCGGCTCGGTGTGCTGGTCCGGGACCGGGCCGGCGGCTACCGGGCCCTCACCGGCAACCAGATCGGGGCGATTCTGGTCGACCAGATCCTGCGGTCACGGGCGGAATCCGGCACCCTGCCGGAGAACGGCGCCGTGATCAAGAGCCTGGCCACCACCAACCTGGTCGCGCCGCTCTGCCGGGCGTACGGGGTGACCCTGCTGGAGACGCACATCGGGTTCAAGTTCATCGGCGACAAGATCAGGGAGTTCGAGGAGACCGGCAGCCACGAGTTCCTCTTCGGCTTCGAGGAGAGCTACGGCTACCTGGGCGCGACCTTCGTGCGGGACAAGGACGCGGTGATGGCCGCCCTGCTGGTGGCGGACGCCGCCGCCCGCCACAAGGCCGGGGGCCGCACCCTGTTCGAGGCGCTGGAGGAGATCTGGCGCCGGTACGGCTATTTCCAGGAAGGGCTCCACAACGTGACGCTGCCGGGCCGGGACGGCCAGGCCCGGATCGCGGCCCTGATGGCGGCCCTGCGGGCCGATCCGCCCACGGCGTTCGGCGGCGTGCCCGTGGCCTGTCGGGACGATTACGCCGCGGGCACGGGTGTCGAGGTGGCCACCGGCCGCACCTACCCGCTCCGCCTGGGGCGGGCGGACGTGCTGCACTACCGCTTCGCCGACGGCGGCTTCGTGATGGTCCGCCCGTCGGGCACCGAGCCGAAGCTGAAGGTCTACGTCTCGGTGGTGGGGTCGGGCGAGGCCGAGGCCGCCGCCCTGCGGGACCGGGTGATGGCCGATGCGCTGGCGCAAATGGGGCTCGGTGGCAGGAGTGGTGAATCTGCTGACTAAAGAATAATGATAGAAAAATGAGCTTGAGCGCGGGCCGGCGGGGTCGGATGATGGACTCTGGCGGGTGCGTTCTCGCTAACAGTCGGCAGGGGGGATCGGGATGAGTTCGGGTTCGGAGGACCGCACCTACGGCATGATCGCCCACGGCCTCGTGCTGTTTACCGGCCTCTCGGCGTTTCTGGGGCCGCTGAGCTACCTGGGGTGGGTGGCGGCCATTGCGTCGGTGGTGCTCTACTTCGTCTGGAAATCGAAGAGTCCGTTCGTGGTGCGCCACGCCAAGCAGGCGGCGGGGCTGCAGGTCTTCCTCTTTGCCTTTTCCTTCGTGCTGTTCCTCATTACGGCGATGTTCACCGTAGGCGCGGCGGCGACCGGCTCTCTCGGGGCCCTGGGGGGTGCGGTGGCCATCGCCGGACTGTTCGGCCTCATCGGCCTCGTGGTCGGCATCGGCGCGATCGTCTGCGCCGTGATGGGCCTGCTGCGGGCACAGAAGGGGGAGGAGTACACCTACCCGGTGATCGGCGCGTTCGTCGATCGGCTCAACGTCTAGCAGGTGCAAGAAACCGCCGAGGCGCCCGTCCGGCAGATGCCGGGCGGGCGTTTTCGGCGGTATGTTTTATGTTGCCGCTGGATACAATCCCGGTACGTCCCCCATTTGCCGGCCTCGATCGACAGGATGCGCCGTCGTTATGTCGAAAGAGGCTTAGATAATCAGGGCTTCAATGTGCAGGAGGGACTACCGTTGAAACTCGTCAATTTGCTGTCGGCCCTGGATTCGGCCCAGGTCCTGGCGGCCCCCGACGTCACCGTTACCGGCATCACCGCGGATTCGCGCGAGGTGAAGCCCGGCGACCTGTTCGTCTCCATTCCCGGCGCGCAGGTGGATGCGCACCAGTTCATCCCCGATGCCATCCGGCGCGGGGCGGTCGCCGTGGTCACCCAGCGCCCCTGTCCGGTGCCGGACGGCATCGGCGCGGCCGTGGTGCCCGACGCCCGGCGGGCCCTCAGCGCCCTGGCGGACCGCTTCTACGATTACCCCTCCTGCACCCTGAAGATGGTGGGCATCACCGGCACCAACGGCAAGACGACCACCGCCTTCCTGGTGGAGGCCATCGCACGGGCGGCCGGCCGGACCATGGGCGTGATGGGCACCGCAGGCACGATGCTGGGCGGGGAGCTGCTGGAGGACAAGGCGGGCTACACCACCCCCGAGCCGCACACGATTCACCGGCTGCTGGCCGCGATGCTGCGGCGCGGGGCCCACGGCGCGGTGCTGGAGGTCTCGAGCCACGCCCTGGAGCAGCGGCGGACCGACCACTGCCGGTTCGACGTGGCCGTCTTCACCAACCTCACCCACGAGCACCTGGACTACCACGGCGACATGGAGGGCTACTACGCGGCCAAGGCCCGGCTCTTCCGCCAGCTGCGGCCCGGCGCGACCGCCGTGGTCAACATCGATGACCCCTACGGCCGCCGGCTGATCGAGGATCTGCCCGCCGGCGTCCGCCTCTATACGTACGGATTCAGCGAGGGGGCAGACGTCCGGGCGGTGGATGTGCAGCTCACCCCCGGCGGCTCCCGCTACCGGCTGATCACGCCCTTCGGCCAGGCCGACGTGGAGGCGCCGCATCTCTTCGGTACTTACAACATCGCCAACGCCATGGCGGCCGTGGGCGCCGGGCTGGCCCTGGGCTTCGGCCTGAAGGCCGCCACGGAGGCCCTGCGCACCGCCAAGGGGGCCCCCGGCCGCTTCGAGCGGATTGACGAGGGGCAGGACTTCACGGTGGTGGTGGACTACGCCCACACACCGGACGGCTTCGAGAAGCTGCTCTCCGACGTGGTCAGGGTGAAGGAGCCGGGCTCCCGGATCATCATGGTGTTCGGCTCGGCAGGCCACCGGGATCCGACCAAGCGGCCCGACATGGGGCGGATCGCCGGCGAATACTGCGACGTCCTGGTGCTGACCGAGGAGGACCCCCGCACCGAGGACGCCCTGGAGATCGCCCGGCAGATCGCCTCGGGCGTGACGCGGGACGAGGTGGAGATCCTCCTGATCGAGGACAGGGTGGAGGCCATTCACGAGGCGATTCGCATGGCCCGCACCGGCGACATCGTGCTCATCGCCGGCAAGGGGCAGGAGACCGAGCTGGAGGTGCAGCACCCGACCACCTGGCGGGGCGACGTTGCCGAGGCCGTGGCCGCCCTGCAGAGCCGGGCCCGGGAGGAGGCCCGGGGCGTGCGGGCGTAGCGATGGGGCACATTCGGGCAGCGGCGTGCGGGCGTTTTGCTGCAGGAGCGTGCGTGCGGGACCATCCGCGCACGGGCGTCGTGCGTACGTGCGAGACCATCCGCACAGGGGCGTTGTGCGTGTGTGCGGGGCCATCCGCGCAGGGGCGTTGTGCGTATGTGCGGGACCATGCGCGCAGGGGCATTGGGCCTGAGTGCAGATCGTACTCAGGTACGATGCCCTTTTTCGCACTCCCGTACCTGCCCGCCTTCTGCCGTCTGCGGTAGGATGGAGCCAGGGTAAGCGGAAGGAGTGGATGCACATGCGGCAGTACGGATGGGGACTGCTGCTTGTCGGGCTGGGGACGCTGTTTCTGCTGCAGTCGTTGGGCGTGGCCACCGGCTTCTCGTTCTGGTCGGTGGTGGCGGTGCTGGGCGGGCTGACCATTGCCGGCGACGGCCTGTCGCGCCGGAGGCCCGATCTCTTCAACCTGGCCCTGGGGCTCTGGCTGGCGGCGATCGGCGCCTTCTCCATCCTCTCGCGGTCGGGCGTCACCACCGTCACCGGCGGCGACATCGCCGGGAAGGGCTGGCCCCTCCTGCTGGTGGCGCTGGGCCTCTCCATGCTGGTGGGGCGCGGCGTGAAGGTGCACACGGGGTCGACCAGGCGGCGGATGGAGTCCCACATGGTCGGCGACCTTTCTTATGGCCGGGACCCCTGGAGCCTGGAGGGGGACATCACCCTGCACACCTTCGTGGGCGACCTGAAGATTGACCTCACCACCGCGGTCATCGCGCCGGGCACGCACCGCATCGAGGTGAGCCAGGGCATCGGGGATACGGTGGTGAAGGTGCCCGATACGGTGACGGTGCGCGCACGGGCGGGGGCGACCATCGGGACCGTGGAGGTGCTGGGCGAAGAGCGAGGCGGGGTGGGCTTCATCCACCTGGAGCGGGAGGCATACGTGCCCGGTTCGCACGCGGAGCTGATCATCGACGCGTCGGTGCGCATCGGCTCCGTGACCATCGAGCGGGTGCCGACATCGGACTTCGAGGTTTTCTGACATGGAAGAGCGGCGATCGATCGGGATGCAGTGGCGGTTGTCTGCCATCAACCTCGCCGCAGGGCTCCTCAGCAGCATACTTGCCGCCACGGGCGTCTGGGCCGCCACGGCCTACGGTCTGCCCCTGCAGCGGGCCTTGCTCGCGGGCGTGGGCACGGGGCTGGTGGGCGGGCTGATCGCGTCGGTCTGGGGGTTCCGGCTGGCCCGGGAGATCAAGCACCGGCTCTGGAACGCCGGCGACCTGGCCATGCGGATCAGCCGCGGGGACCTTTCGGCCCGGCTGCCCGTGGTCGAACTGGACGAGCTGGGCGAGCTGGAGGCGCAGCTCAACCAGATGGCCGCCTACCTGGAGCAGGCGGTGGGCCAGCTCTCCCGCCTGGCGGAGCAGAACCGGCTGCTGGCCGAGGAGGCGGGCCGGGGCGCCGCGCTGGAGGAGCGGGCCCGGATTGCGCGGGACCTGCACGATACGGTGAATCAGCAGCTCTTCGTGCTGTCGCTGCGTGCGGCGGCAGCGCGGAAGCGGGCGGTGGCTGCAACGGTGCGGGGTGACGCTGTGGGTGGCAGTGGCGCCGGTGCGGGCAGCGGTGGTGACGCTGCGGGTGGCGGTGGCGCCGGTGCAGGCAGCGGTGGCGGTGGTTCTGGCGGGGCCGCCGGGGTGGATCCGGCGCTGGCCAGCGAGCTCGCCGCACTGGAGGAGCTGGCCCGTACGGCCCACAGCCAGATCCGGGAGCTGATCCTGCAGCTGCGGCCTACGACCCTGGAGCAGCAGGGGCTGGGGCCGGCCCTGGCGGAGTACGTGAAGAGGGTGGCGGAGCGGGAGTCGTGGGCAGTGGAGGACGAGATCGACCAGGCCCTCCGGCTGCGTGGCCCGCAGGGCGAGGCGCTCTTCCGGGTGGCCCAGGAGGCCCTGAACAACATCGCCAAGCACGCCCGGGCGAAGCGGGTCCGGGTGGTGCTGGAGCGGGGGGACGACGGCGAGGTGCGGCTGCTGCTGGCCGACGACGGGGTCGGGTTCGACAAGCGCGCGGGCATCCGACCCACGGCGGTGGGGCTCCTGGGGATGAGAGAGCGAATGAGCGCCCTGGGCGGCCGGCTTCAGGTGCGCAGCGCGCCGGGGGAGGGAACGGAAGTGCTGGCAATCCTGCCGCCGGCGCGGCCTGAGGGTGAGGGCGGCACGGAAGAGCAGCGACAGGCGCAGGACGGTCAGGAGGTGGCACCGGGTGATTCGCCTGTTGATCGTGGATGATCATAAGATGGTGCGCGAGGGGCTGAAGATCTACCTCTCGACGGAGCCGGAGATCGTGATCGTCGGCGAGGCGGAGAACGGCGAGGAGGCGGCACGGCTCACGGCCGAGTTGAAGCCGGACGTGATCCTGATGGACCTGATCATGCCGGGGGTGGACGGCATCGAGGGAACGAAGCGCTGCCTGGCGGCGCATCCGGAGGCGAAGGTGATCGTCCTGACCTCGATGCCCGACGATGAGCTGGTGGTGCCGGCGATCCGGGCCGGGGCGCTCTCCTACGTGCTGAAGGACATCGCCGCGGAGGAGCTGGCGGAGACCATTAAGAAGGCGGTTTCGGGCCAGCCCACGCTGCACCCGGTCGCCGCCCAGCGGATGATGCAGGAACTGACGGCGCCGCCCAGGCCCAAGCCGGGGGTGGATGAGATCACGCCGCGGGAGATGGAGGTCCTCCGGCTGATCGCGCAGGGGCTGTCGAACAAGGAGATCGGGGAGCGGCTTTTCATCGGTGAGCGCACGGTGAAAACGCACGTGTCGCACCTGCTGGAAAAGCTGCACCTGCAGGACCGGACGCAGCTGGCGATATATGCGCTGCAGAATAAGTTGGTGTAGCGGGGATCCCTCGGGGTTTCAGGCCCCGGGGGAGTTCTTCTTGGGCATGGGCAAGGGAAGGAGGGCTCTTTGCCTGTAGGGCCTGCTCAGGGATTCTAAGTGGGCGATGACCAGTTCCTGGCCGTTGAGGTTGCGGAGGGGCAGGCAGTCGGGGATCAGCCGAAGGATGCCCTCCAGCGACAGATCTGCGGCGTGCACAATAACCAGGTGAATGCCCCGATTCATGCAGATGGCCTGCTTGATCAGGTCCCGGCCCATTTGCTTGCGTGCCTCTTCTTCATCGGGGTAGAGCGCCGTGGGGCCGTAATGCTGCGGGCCGTTGAACTCGAAGCCGACGTTGGGCGGGTAGAGGCGGTCGATCTGCAGCTCTTCGGCCGTGTAGGGGTTGACGAGAAAACCCGGAGAGGCGTCGTCTTCGAAGTTGTCGAGGTCGATAAGCAGGGTGAGCCACTCTCGCATGAGGGCCTCGCCGCGATGGCGGGCCTTCTGCAGCCGGCGGTTGATCGCGGCGATGGCATGCCGCTGGGCTTCGAGGTGGGGGTTGCGGACGATGATGCGAAACGGGCCCGTCCTCCTGGGGCGGTGGATCTCGATCCAGCCCCCTTCGACCAGACTTCGCAGGGCTCTTCGAATCGTCTTGTGGTCCCGGCCTGTCAGTTGAGCCAGTTGGTCAACCGTGGTCTCCACTCGATTGTCGAAGAAAACGGGGCAGAGTTGGATGGCGCCGTACGTTATCTTCGCCTGGGCGTTAACCCCACGACTGCTGAGAAGGTCGACCGGGAGGAAGGCATACCCGCCTTTGGTCCATACCAGGGGCTTGAGCAGGGAGAGTCGCTGAAGCTGATCTCGACCAGGCTTGATGCTGTTGCGGGAAAGACCGGACAGGTCCTGGAGTTCCTGCTGACTGTTCGGGTGCAACTGGAGCGCTGCCCATAACACCTTGGCCGACGCAGACAACTGGTCGTGAAGGAGGATGAGACCCGGCACCTTGATCTGGCTCGGGCGATACAGCATACCCATTCACATCACCCGAATACGAGTTCGACCCTTTTCCTGGGAATTCCTGCCATCCCTGACTAGAATCCCCTCATTCCGTTCGAGGGGCCGGTTGGCAGGTCTCCGGGAGCGGCGAGGAGGCAGAATGTGCAGCAGGCCGTGGGCGATCGGTGCACATTTTGCCCGGAACTGGTCTGGGGGCAGGCTGAGACGGGCGGTTGAGCCGGCGCGGGGTTCGGCTGGGAGGTCGTGGGGGGGCGGCGAGAGGCAGAATGTGCAGTAGACCGCGGGCGGTGGGTGCACATTTTGCCCGGAACTGGTCCGGGGGCAGTCTGAGACGGGCGGTTGAGCCGGTGCGGGGTTTGGCTGGGAGGTCGTGGGGGGCGATGAGGAGGCGGAATGTGCAGTAGGCCGCGGGCGGTGGGTGCACATTTTGCCCGGAACTGGTCTGGGGGCAGTCTGAGACGGGCGGTTGAGCCGGTGCGGGGTTGGGTTGGGAGGTCGTGGGGGGCGGTGAGGAGGCAGAATGTGCAGTAGACTGCGGGCGGTGGGTGCACATTTTGCCCGGAACTGGTCTGGGGGCAGTCTGAGACGGGCGGTTGAGCCGGTGCGGGGTTGGGTTGGGAGGTCGTGGGGGGCGGTGAGGAGGCGGAATGTGCAGTAGACTGCGGGCGGTGGGTGCACATTTTGCCCGGAACTGGTCCGGGGGCAGTCTGAGACGGGCGGTTGAGCCGGTGCGGGGTTCGGTTGGGAGGTCGTGGGGAGCGGTGAGGAGGCAGAATGTGCAGTAGACTGCGGGCGGTGGGTGCACATTTTGCCCGGAACTGGATGGCAACGGGTTGGACCAGGGAACGAGGCAGAGGTGTGGTCATGGCCGGAAAGGCGGAGCTGGTGCCAGGTCGATCTAGTAAGGAAAACAGTCAACCGCCTCCACCGGCCCGCTCGGGGCCGGTGGGGGCGGGCCGGCGCCCGCAAGGGCGCCAAAAAAGGGGCTGTCCCAAAAGCAGATGATTCTGCTTGGGACAGCCCCCTGTTTCACTATGCCACTCGATCTGCCGCACGGCCCAGGAGGAAGGGCTCCAGACGCCGGTAGAAGACCAGGCTGATGCTCGTAGACAGCATGCCCTTGAACAGGTTAAATGGGGTAGACAGCGTGAGCGCACCGGCCCAGGCAGCGGCGCCCTGCATCCCCCACAGCGGGTAGATGAAGAGTGCGTTGGCCGGAATCAAGATGGCCGCCATGATCACCGTGCCGATGACGGCGGAGAGGAAGGTCCAGCCCCAGTGCTTCAGTCCCGCCCGGTCGAACAGCCGGTGCGAGATCCCGGCGGCGATGACCAGGGACGCGCCGGCCACGAAGTTGGCCAGCCCGCCGACCCAGCCGGCGCTGCTCTTGCCGGACAGCATGAACAGGGCGATCTTGATCCCCTGGATGGCTACACCGGCGCCGGGACCGAGCGTGTAGGTCGCCACCACGGCCGGGACGTCGCCGGGGTCGTAGCGGAGGAACTCCGCAAATGGCGGGACGTAGATCTGGCCGAAGAACATCAGCAGGAAAGCCATGGCGCCCAACATGCCGATCATCACGAGCCGGTGCAGACGTTCGTTGCGCATCTCCCATCCACTCCTTCTTGATCTGCGCCCTGGAGAGCCGCAACCCACCCCTCCCCGGGGCAAACAGAAACACCCCGGAGGCCTTCCGGGGTGTTGGTTGCGGGCACAGCAAGAAAGAGCCCCCCTGCGGACGCAGGGCTGCCTCTCTCGCCTTCTCCCATCCGGACTATACCGTCGGCCCCGGGATCTCACCGGAGTCTGCATCCGCACCGCCTGCGGCAGCGCGGTGCTCGCGGCGCTCGTCTCCTCCGCGTTGCGGGGAGCATCACCGCCGGTCGGGAATTGGCGGCACTGCCGCCTCACCCTGCCCTGAAGGCGCTCTTTGGTTAGTATGATACCACGGTCACGAGCCAGATGCAACCTGTGAGACTGGATATGGGTGAAATATCACTATACAGAAACTTCTTAGCGCCACGAGGTTCCGAGCGCGACCAGGTGATCGGGCCGGGCAGTTGCCGGGAAGGTCCTGGCTGCGCAGCGCCAGATCGTGTCGCTGCGGGCGCCTCAGCACTTCACGCAAAAAACAGTCAGTGGTGTGTGTTATTGATATTGCCCATCATTCTCCGCCGCGGCTATACTAAGACTGTGCGGCTTAGGTGGGATTCCGCCTTAGGTGATAGTTTCTCCTAAGTGCTGTTAACTCTCATTAGAGGTGAGCGGGCATGCACTTGTTCAAGCGGCTCTGGCCCCTGTACCGGCCCGGTCTGCCCCTGGTTGTGCTGAGCCTGGTCCAGATCGCGCTGGTCTCGTTCCTCAGCACGGCGCAGCCGCAGATCATCCGGTTCGTCACCGACCTTGTGCTGGAGGACGGGCAGTGGCAGTACCTGGTGCCCGGGGCCCTGGCCGTGATCGGCGTGGCCGTGGTGCAGGGGGGGCTGCGCTTCGGCCAGCGCTACACCATGGAGCTCGTCTCCACGCGGGTCGTCGCCCGGCTGCGGGCGCAGGTGTACAGCCACCTGCAGCGGCTCTCCTTCGCCTTCTACGACCAGGCGCAGACCGGTGAGCTGATGTCCCGGGCCACGGCCGATGTGGACGCGGTGCGCATGGCCGCCGGGATGGCCCTGGTCAACGGGCTGACGCACCTGGGCTCCATCACCGCGGTGGTGGTCGCCATGTTCCTCATGGACTGGCGGCTGGCCGTCGTGTCGCTGCTCTTCCTGCCCCTGCTGGTCCACGCCATCGCCCGGTTCCAGGCGGGATCGCGGGCGGCCTGGGGCGAGGTGCAGGCCAAGACCGCCCACCTCTCGGCCACCCTGCAGGAGAACATCTCCGGCGTGAGGGTCGTGAAGGCCTTCGCCCGGGAGGAGGGGGAGATCGCCCGCTTCCGGGAAGCCAACGAGTCCTTCCAGGCGGCCAACCTGCGGGCGATCCGGCTGAGCGCTTTCTGGACCAACTACATGAACTTCCTCACCGCCGTCGGCGCCGTGGCGGTGCTCTGGTACGGGGGCCGGCGGGCGATTGACGGCGCGATCTCGGTGGGCACGCTCGTGGCCTTCAACGCCTACGTGACGCAGCTCGTTGGCCCGGTGCGGATGCTGGGGATGGCCATCTCGCACTTCACCCGGGCGGCGGCGGCGCTGCAGCGGATCTTCGCCCTGCTGGACACGCCGGTCGAGATCGCGGACCGGCCCGGGGCGGTGGACATCGCCGAGGCGGCGGCCTCAACCGAGGGGGACTGCGCCGGCAGCGCGGCGGCGGGAGCCCGCCCCGGCCGCGTGGCAGGACGGGTCACCTTCGAGGGCGTTTCCTTCCGCTACGCCGGCGGCGTGACCGTGTTGCAGGACATCGACCTGGACGTCTCCCCCGGCACGAAGGTGGCGGTGCTGGGGCTGACCGGATCCGGCAAATCCACCCTACTGCGCCTGATCCCCCGCTTCTACGACCCCACGGCCGGGCGGGTGCTCATCGACGGCGTGGACGTGCGCGCCGTGACCCTCGCCTCCCTCAGGCGGCAGGTCGCCATCGTGCCGCAGGAGACCTTCCTCTTCTCCACCACGCTGCGGGAGAACATCGCCTACGGCCGGCCCGACGCCAGCCGGGAGGAGATCGAGGCGGCGGCCCGGGCGGCGCAGATCCACGACTTCATCCAGAGCCTGCCCGAGGGCTACGAGACCGTGGTGGGGGAGCGGGGCGTGGGGCTCTCCGGCGGGCAGAAGCAGCGCATCGCCATCGCCAGGGCCCTGCTCACCGATGCTCCGATCCTGCTCCTGGACGAGTCCACCTCAGCCGTGGACGTGGCCACCGAGCGGCTGATCCAGCAGGCCCTGGACCGGCTGATGGCGGGCCGGACCACCTTCATCATCGCCTCGCGCCTCTCCACCGTGATGAAGGCCGACCTGGTGCTGGTGCTGGAGGACGGCCGCATCGCGGCCAGGGGCACCCACGATGAGCTGATCCGGCGGGACGGGCTCTACCGGCGCATCTACGAGCTGCAGCTCCGGCCCGTGGAGGAGGTGGTCTAGGTGGCGATGCGCGGCGGCCCCGGCGCTTTCCGGCTCGACGACTACGATGTGAAGCTGAGCGAGGTGGACCCCCGGGTCTACCGGATGCTCGGCTCCCTTATCCGGCCCTATCTCCCCAAGCTCGGCCTGGGCGTCCTGCTCATGGTGATCACCGCCCTCACCGGGCTGGTGGGGCCCTACCTCACGCAGGTGGCCATCGACCGCTTCGTCGCCGACGGCGATCCCGCCGGGCTCGACCTGGTCGCCCTGGCCTTTCTGGCCACCGCCCTGCTCAACTGGTGGTCCAGCTACGGGCAGACCTACATCGTCTCCTTCGTGGGACAGTCCATCATCTACGACCTGCGGGACCGCATGTTCCGCCACCTGCAGCGGCTCTCCTTCCGGTTTTTCGACAGCATGGCCACCGGCCGCATCATGTCGCGGCTCATGTCCGACGTGGATGCCATCAACCAGCTGGTCTCCTCGGGCCTGGTGAGCCTGTTCGCCGACTCGCTGGTGCTGGTGACCATCATGGGCACGATGCTCTGGATGAACTGGCGGCTGGCCCTGGTCTCCTTCATCACCATCCCGACCCTGCTCGTCGTGCTGCGGATCTTCCGGGGCTGGATGCGGGACGCCTTCATGACCATGCGCCGCCGGGCGGCGGACCTGAACGCCCACCTGGCGGAGGCCATCGCCGGCATCCGGGTCACCCAGGCCTACGGGCGGGAGGCCCGCAACCAGCAGGAGTTCGACGATATCAACGAACGGTTCCGCCAGGCCAACCTGGGGGCCGTGCGGGTCTGGGCGAGCATGATGCCATCGATCGAGGTGGTCTCGGCCTTCGGCGTGACCCTGGTGCTCTGGTACGGCGGCGTCCTGCTGCGGGGCGGCACGGCCGACGTGACGGTGGGCCAGGTGGCAGCCTTCATCCTCTACCTGAACCGTTTCTTCATGCCCATCCGCGACCTGTCGCAGGTGTTCAACGTGTTCCAGGCGGCGGTGGTCTCGGCCGAGCGAGTGGCCGAGCTCCTGGACCAGCAGCCGGAGATCGCCGACCGGCCCGGCGCCCGGGACCTGCCCCGGGTCGCCGGCAGGGTGGAGTTCCGGAACGTGGTCTTCGGCTACGAGCCCGGTCAGGTGGTGCTGAAGGGCATCAATCTGCGGGCGGAGCCCGGTGAGACGGTCGCCTTGGTGGGACCGACCGGCGCGGGGAAGTCGTCCATCATCAACCTGCTGGCCCGGTTCTACGAGCCGCAGGAGGGGCAGGTGCTGGTGGACGGGGTGGACCTGAGCACCGTGACCCAGCGCTCCTGGCGGTCGCAGCTGGGCATCGTGCTGCAGGACACCTTCCTGTTCTCGGGCACCATCAGGGAGAACATCCGCTACGGCCGACCGGACGCCACCGATGAAGAGGTGGAGGCCGCCGCCCGGGCGGTGGGGGCCCACGACTTCATCGTGCGGATGGAGCGGGGCTACGACACGGAGGTGCACGAGCGGGGGGCGAAGCTCTCGGTGGGGCAGCGGCAACTGATCGCCTTCGCCCGGGCGCTCTGCGCCAACCCGGCGGTGCTCATTCTGGATGAGGCCACGTCGAACATTGACACGCACACGGAGTCGGTGATTCAGGAGGCCCTGCAGACCTTGCTGCGGGGGCGGACGGCGTTTGTAATCGCGCACCGGCTGTCGACGATTCGGTCGGCGGACCGGATCTACTACATCGAGGACGGGCAGGTGGTGGAGGAGGGGCGGCACGCGGAGCTGCTGGCCCTGGGGGGGAGGTATGCGAGGATGTATCGGGGGCAGTGGGAGGGGGTTGGCTAGGTCGCTTGCACGCCTTACGAATATGGAACTGCCCCCCGAGGAACTGCTCTTCCATCGGGGGGCCGCATCGTTTGCCAGGGTGTAGCCGATGCAAGAGGCTCAAACGGTTTCGAGATCCAGTTAATTGTCCAAGCGTTGATGGCGCAGCGTTGCTACTACGGCAGGACAAAGATAACGGCTCGGCGTAATACTAAAGCTATGGTACAAGCATGAGTCATTACTACCTTCCAGCAGCCAAGCGCCGTCACCAAGCTCGGTCGTGACTGTTCCCATAATGTCAACCGGAACGCTCTCCTTCAGACTTGCGCGGCCAGCACTGGCCCGCGCCGGCAAAGGAGAGCCAAAATGTTGAATGCTGTTAAGTGCACAGTTTCCGCCTCTCCTAGACAAGTTTGAGGCCGGCTGCGGCGCTGTTGGCATGCTTACGAGGAAGGCGAGGCGGGTTGAGGGGCGAGTTGCTGGCCGCAGACCGCAGGAGATGAGATTATGAAGAGTTATTGGCGCACCGTATTGCTACGGGTCATCGATGTGATCATTACCGTGGGCACGCCGTTTATTGCGTTCGTAATTCGCTTTGCCCTGGATGGGCGCGAAGTGCCAGCGCAGTATGTGGCGACGCTGGTCCGCGCGCTGCCCTTGATCATTTCGGCGCGCCTCTTGATTTATTGGGCCTGTGGTCTCTACAGCCAACTCTGGCGTTATGCCTCGATTCCGGAGTTGGGTCGCCTGCTGGGAGCCGTATCCCTGGACTCCGTCGCGTGGGCTACAATTATCTATCTGCTGCCGAACCAGGGATTTCCTCGTAGTGTCTTTGTCATCAGTTGGTTCCTAAACGTGGCCGGGCTCGGTATGGTGCGGCTGGCTGTCCGGTTACGGCATGATTTGCTTGTGCTCGCCCGGCGGGCTGAGCAGGCGAGGCGGCGTACCCTGATCGTGGGCGCTGGAGATGCGGGCGTGCTGCTGGCTAAGGAATATGCCAAGCACCCTGAGCTGGATGCAACCCTGGTAGGTTTTCTTGATGACGACCTCGCTAAGCAGA
Organism: Symbiobacterium turbinis; assembly: GCF_055383075.1. NCBI lineage: Bacteria > Bacillati > Bacillota > Clostridia > Eubacteriales > Symbiobacteriaceae > Symbiobacterium > Symbiobacterium turbinis. The sequence continues at coordinate 2,232,132 of NZ_AP042433.1, read as the reverse complement.
ATCTGCGGGTGGCCGGGAAACCGGTGCTGGGCACTCGGGGGGACTTGGACTGGGTGGTAAGGCGCTATAGGGTGACCCATATGGTTATCGCCATGCCCAGCGCTGGTGGTCGCGTTGTACGAGAGCTGGTAGAAGCTGGACGGAAGCTTGGCCTGCATGTGAAGACAGTGCCGGGTATCTACGAACTGGTAAGCGGCTCAGTGTCGGTGAGCCAGATCCGGGACGTGCAAATTGAGGATCTGCTAGGACGCGAAGAGGTGAAGCTCGACCTGGAGGCCATTGCGGCTTACCTGACGAACGAGGTCGTTCTTGTTACGGGAGCCGGAGGTTCTATTGGGTCCGAACTGTGTCGGCAAGTTGCGCGCTTTCAACCCCGGCAACTCTTACTGTTGGGGCACGGGGAGAACTCGATATATGACATTCACCTGGAGTTGCGGGAGACGCATCCGGAGTTAGAGTTGAGGCCGATCATCGCTGATATTCAGGATGAGACCCGTATTCGCCAGGTGTTCGAGCAGTTCCGTCCGGGGGTCGTCTTCCACGCGGCGGCGCATAAGCATGTGCCGCTGATGGAGGAGAACCCAGCGGAGGCAATCAAGAATAACATCTTTGGCACTTTGCACGTAGCCAAGTCAGCTGATGAGTTCGGTGCGAAGCGCTTCGTCCTCATATCGACGGATAAAGCCGTCAATCCCACGTCGGTGATGGGCGCGACCAAGCGGGCGGCGGAGTGTATCATTCAGTCGCTCAATGCGCAAAGCGAAACAGCTTTTGTTGCGGTGCGTTTTGGTAACGTGCTAGGTAGCCGTGGGAGCGTGATTCCACTGTTCCGGCGACAGATCGCTGCCGGTGGGCCGGTGACCGTGACACACCCGGAGATGATGCGATATTTTATGACCATTCCTGAGGCAGTCCAACTCGTGATTCAGGCGGCCTCCATGGGCGAGGGTGGGGAGGTATTTGTGCTGGACATGGGGGAGCCTGTGAGGATTGTCGATCTGGCAAGAGACCTAATTCGCCTATCCGGGTTCGAACCTGATGTGGACATTCCGATCGTGTTTACAGGGATTCGGCCCGGGGAAAAGCTGTTGGAGGAACTCCTGACGGCAGAGGAAGGGGCAGAGGCGACTCGGCATGAGCGGATTTACGTCGTACGCCCCGATGTGTTGCCGTATGACGAAGTGTCAGAGGTCGTCCGAAGACTCGAATGTGATGTGACGTGCCGGACGATTAGTGCCGATGAGCTCAGGCGCAGGGTACGGCATTTCGTCAACGAGGCGACATCACGTGTAGGTGACCGAACTGCAGTGTCAGCACCGATTCACCGAGTGTGAATCACACTGGAGGATTGAACCGGGAAATTCCTGCAGTGTGATATGATAGTGGTCGTATTCTGAAACCAGCGTGCGCTAAGCGAGGCAAGCTATTTGTGAGAAAGTCGAGAGGAATCAGTCGCGTATATTCGCTGGCAGTTATCCTATCAAGTGCCAGTGTGATATTGGGAGTTCTTAGGGAGTTTCTCCTAGTCGGCCTCTTTGGACTAACTGCGGTGAACGATCGACTGCAAGTGTACCTGTCAACCATCTTTACTGTGTCGCTGTTGAGTGAAACCGCCCGACTAACTGGACTCAGCCTGGTCCGACATGCGAGTTTCAAACAGGTTCTCATCTTTTTGGCGAGCGCATCAGCGGCCTTTTCCCTGGTAGTTGGTGGAGTGTTGTGGTGGGCATTTGAGGTTGTTGACTTACATTTATTTATTCTGTCGCTGGCAGGGGGGATCTGCCAGGTCCTATTGTCATTTGTGATCACTTATAAGCAGAGGGCTGGCAGATTCCTGCCTGCCCATCTTGTTGGTGTGCTTCCGAACATAATCTATATCCCGGGGATTATGCTCATTAATTTATTCGCACCATCAGATCCGATTAGAATTATTGTCTTGATGTTTTCCGCTGTCCCAGGTTTACAGTTGGTGTCTCTTCTCTGGATCAAGGATCAAACCGAAACGGCAAGACCACCTGGGTATTCGGAATCTCATACTAACGTGCTTATGCTCTTGAGACACTTGATGTCCACTCTCGGTGTGCAACTAGCCGAAATTATATTGCGATCGGCATTTCTCGCGCTTGGAGAGGGATACCTGTCGGCGTTTGCGTTATTGACGCGCGTGTTTAGATCTCTGAAGGGGATCTTCGTAGATACATATATTGGGTCTCAGTTGGAAAAATGGGCCAAAGAAGGCTGGGGCCCCAAGCAATCGTTGGTGTCCAGTGGTTTCGTTCCAGTTATAGCGTTGATCGGGTTCTTTATGTGCCTTCTTGAAGTTAAAGATCAGAAGGTGGTTCTTGGACAATTTGCAGCTATGTTTCTTGTCGGCTTTGCCGTTGAGTCTCGAGTTAGAGTATTGTATTACAGACTTAACACTTTGTCTCAACCTACTCGAACAGTATTCCTTTTCGGGTTGACGGACTTGGTGTTTGCGATTGTGTTGTTTGTCACGGTACGACTAAGAGTATTGCTGGGCTTATGGATATGGATGGTTCTACGTCCCCTGGTGCAAAGTCGCATACTGGCGATGGCTTGCAATCAGTTTACCCAGGAGGAGTCATCGTGAATTTCTTGATCACGGGCCTGTTGACGCTACTAGGTGGGCTCACACTCGTGGGGCAGCCTGCTCCGGACGGCATAGGACCTATCGAAATGACTATGGTTCTTGTCGTTGCCGCAATTACAGGGTTGTCAGTGGTGGTAATTCTCCGTAAGGGAAAGATTACCCGGAACGACAACACGTCTCACGTCCTGATATTAGTTTGGTTGTATGCAATAGTTTGGATCATTTCCGCCCTTGTAGGGCTAGTCAAAGGAGCAAGCCCTCAAAGCGTTTTCAGGTCGATCATACCATACCTAGTTTTCTTACCACTAGTCTCAGTGGGATTGGCTTTTCGCGGCAAAGCAAAACAGTGTTCCATAATCTTGATGATTATAGGGCTGTTGCAGGCGGCCTATATGTTATACCTGTTTCTTGCAAAAACGCCGATTGCAAGAGTAGATGCCCTGCTTATGAATAGAACGACGTGGAATGACCTAAGACTTGTTCTTCCGTTGTTCCTGGCGTCCGCAGTGTTGCCCCTACCCATCGTGTTTTCGCGCGAGAGGTTGATGCTGCGTGTCTTTGGCGCGGCGGCTTCACTCGTTTCGATAGTAGCAGCTTTTAGCACACAAACACGAGCGCAGGTGTTGGCTATCTTTGTTGGCATAACTACGTACTTGATTCTGCGGTCTCGGGTTCACGGGCGTTTCGAGACCGGTAGGATTGTTAAGCAAGTTGTGGTGCCTCTAACCACGTTACTCTGCCTCCTTTTTTCTATTCCTCACGTTAGAGCTTTGTCTCAGGCTATGATTGTGCGGACACGCTTGTCCGCAGATAACGGCCGTATACTTAGCGAGTGGGTTCCGGCCATACATCAGTGGCTAGATGGAGGAGTGTTTGACTTCATATTCGGGATAGGATCGGGCTATCCGTTTGTGACAGCGGCAGGAGATCTGAGAACGTACATACATAACGTCGTGGTCTATCTGCTGGTATATACCGGGATCCTGGGCGTTGGGGTTTCCGGCGCTCTGTACTATTCCCTGTTCAGGGGGTTCTTGCGCTACTCCGACATGACGGGGAATGATCTGTATAACGCGTACGCCAGTTTACTAGTCAGCTTGTTTGTGTATAGCCTCTTCTTTGCTGTACACAAAGTACTTTCATACAACCTACTCCTCTTTATTATGGTGGCGGTAGTGTTGAGTTTGCCCGCGGTTCCGCGAAGAACTACGATCGTCCCTGAGCCATAGGTGTTTGCCTGTAGATTTACCGGAAGTGCTGGCGAGTGTGTGAAGTCTGAATCGTGTCTGTGTTGGGCTGTTGAGGATCTTAACTGTATCGAACTCCTCCAGTCGACTCCGTGAGATAAGGGGGATGACTCGTGCGCCAACTGCTGCAATCTCTTAGAACAGGGAAAACCGAAATCGCCGAGGTTCCGATTCCCAGGACTAGGCCTGGCTATATCCAAGTTCGCTCGATAACCAGCCTCATTTCAGCTGGCACAGAGCGGATGTTGGTGGAGTTCGGTAGATCGAACTATCTCTCAAAGGCCGCACAGCAACCAGACAAGGTGCGACAGGTAATAGACAAGATTAAGACCGATGGAGTAATACCGACCGTCAATGCAGTTTTCAACAAACTTGACCAACCGATTCCGATGGGTTACTCCAACGTCGGAACGGTTCTTGACGTTGGACCCGGTGTAACCGAGTTCACAGTGGGAGACCTTGTGGTATCGAATGGTGGTCATGCCGAAGTTGTTTCTGTGCCCAAGAATCTCTGTGCCAAGGTTCCCAGCGGAGTTGATCCCGAGGAGGCTGCATTTACCGTAGTAGCAGCCGTTGGCTTGCAGGGCATCCGCCTGGCAGAACCCACGCTAGGCGAAGCTTTCGTAGTCACTGGTATGGGCCTAATCGGCCTGATTACCGCTCAACTGTTGCGCGCTCACGGCTGTCGGGTACTTGGGATTGACTTCGACTCCCAGAAGCTAGCCCTGGCTCAGCGCTTCGGCGTCGAGACAGTTGACCTATCAGCGGGTGAAGACCCGATTGAGCGCGCCCGTACATTTTCCCGTGGTCGCGGTGTAGATGGTGTGATTATTACGGCCGCCACCAAGAGCAGCGAGCCCGTTCACCAGGCTGCGGTAATGTGCCGAAAGCGCGGCCGCATCGTTCTCGTCGGCGTCACCGGACTAGAACTTTCCCGTGCGGACTTCTATGAAAAAGAGCTTTCCTTCCAAGTTTCGTGTTCTTATGGTCCGGGTCGTTACGATCCAACCTACGAAGAAGGAGGGCAGGACTATCCCATCGGCTTCGTGCGGTGGACAGAGCAGCGTAATTTTGAAGCTGTGTTGGATATGCTGGCCTCTGGCCGGCTTGATGTTAAACCCCTGATTACACATCGCTTTCCCTTTGAGCAAGCTGCAGAAGCCTATGCGTTGATCACCAGCAATGAGCCTTCTCTGGGGGTATTGCTGCAATATCCGACCGCGGCGGAAAGGCCCGAGTCAGTGCTTCGGCAGACTCATGTACAACTCTCTGTCCGACCACGAGCGAAATCCTCTCAGCCGGTCGTCGGATTCATCGGGGCTGGTAACTTTGCCAGCCAGATTCTTGTCCCCGCTTTTCAGAAGACCTCTGCTGATCTCCACACGATTGCCTCAACCGGAGGTGTGAGCGGATTCCATCTTGGCCGCAAGGCCGGCTTCCGTGAGACCACTACCGATACCGATAGCCTGTTCACGAATCCGGACATAAACACCATCGTGATCACCACCCGGCATGATAGTCACGCTCATCTTGTCTGCAAGGCGCTTGAAGCTGGGAAGCATGTGTTTGTTGAGAAGCCGTTGGCAATTAACCGGGAACAACTTGAGCAAGTTGTGCGCGTTCATGAGATGACGCGAAGTATGAAGAACCCTCCCATATTGAGTATTGGGTTTAACCGTCGCTTTGCGCCTCACGTATTGAAGATGAAAGCCCTGCTCTCAGCCGTAAGCGAACCGAAAACTCTCATCATGACGGTGAATGCAGGCTACATACCACCGGAACACTGGACTCAGGATCCAACAGTGGGTGGCGGCAGGATCATCGGAGAGGGATGTCATTTCATAGACCTCTTGCGCTTCCTGGTCGGGCATCCCATCACGGGTGTGCAGGCGACCATGATGGGCCGGGCCCCTGGTGTGAGCAACCCGGAGGATAAAGTGAGCTTTACGTTGCAGTTTGCCGACGGTTCCTTTGGGACAGTGCATTACCTCGCTAACGGCCACAAGTCATACCCCAAGGAGCGTCTGGAGGTCTTCTGTGCCAGCCGGGTACTTCAACTCGACAATTTCCGCCGAATGACGGGATACGGCTGGCCCGGCTTTCGGAAGATGACCTTGTGGACGCAGGATAAGGGGCATGTCGCGGGGGTTGCTGCTTTTACTAGAGCAATCCAGGAAGGCCAAGAGTCTCCCATTCCTTTTGAACAGATTGTCGAAGTGACACGGGTTAGCTTTGATGTCGTGGACGCCATTCGAAGTCAATAGGTGGGATGGCCTTGCGAGTCCGAGATATTGTGTCCATCCTTGGCGAAAGCGGTTTGCGTTGGGCAGCCTACCGCTTCTGGTATGAAGTTCAACTCCGGTATGGATTCCGGCGCAGTCTACCTCCCGTTGTTGACTTGCAGGAGATGCTGGCCAAGTCGTGTGGGCTGGATACTGGACTGCTTCAGGAGTGGTTGGTGGAGAAGTGGAATGCCGAGAGCGGACGCTTTCCAGAAGCAAAGGATGTGTGTCTTCTCAACAGCCGGGAATCGATTCTGGAAGATGCGCAGCGGATTCTACGCGGCGAGATACGGTTCTTCAACGCCAGGTGGGTACACGTAGGACATCCGCCAGATTGGCTACACGGGCAGGATGGAGTAAGATGGCCAGCGGATCGGCACTGGTCCGCCATTCCAGACCTTTCGCCCCATATGGGAGACGTCAAAGAGGTTTGGGAACCGTCTCGTTTCGGACATGCATTTACTTTGTGTCGAGCCTACGCCATCACCGGCGACGATGTTTTTGGCGAGACGTTCTGGAGTCAAGTTGACGATTGGGTCAACTGCAATCCCCCAGAACTCGGGCCCAATTGGCGCTGCGCGCAGGAGATGTCTCTGCGCTGCCTGGCCTGGATCTTTGGACTCTATTCCTTTCGGAACAGCTCGGTGACAACCCCCGAACGTATTGCGCGTTTGATCACCCAACTGTGGTACCACGCTTACCATGTAGAGAAAGTCCACTGGTATGCTGCGGAGTGCGTCCGCAACAATCATGCGATCAGCGAAGCCGTTGCTCTGTTTACGGTAGGTACTCTGTTTCCGTATCTTCCCCATTCCAAACGGTGGCAGAAACTCGGGCTTCGTTGGCTTGAACACGAACTCCGTTGGCAGGTATACGACGACGGGGCCTATGTCCAGAACTCAACGAATTATGCCAGGCTTGTCGTTCAATTGCTCACCTGGACGATTGCCGTCGCCCGGGCGAACAAGCTTACCCTGCCTGTCGTGGTTATGGACCGGGCCCGCAGACTATTGGGGCTCCTGGTTGCCCTTCAAGACCCTTCGACAGGAAGGTTACCTAACTATGGACCCAACGACGGTGCTCTGATTCTGCCGTTGTCATCTTGTGATTACCTCGATTATCGCCCAGCACTTCAGGCGTTGAGCCTGGCGCTGGGGGAGGGACGCCTGTACGAACCAGGACCCTGGGATGAAGAGGCGATGTGGCTGTTGGGAACGGCTGCTCTCGAACAGCCGTATTCGCCATTACGAGATGCCTGGGTTGAGGGAAAGGCGTTTCCCGACGGGGGCTATTACACCATGCGGGGCACATCCACCCATGCCTTTGTCCGTTGCACCACACACAAACATCGACCGGCGCAGGCAGACATGCTTCATCTGGATGTCTGGTACCACGGACAGAACCTGCTGCTTGACCCCGGCACGTTCTCCTACAACCTTCGTCCACCATGGGCTGGCTATTTCGTCGGAACGCAAGCGCACAACACTGTTTCCGTGGACGGCAAGGATCAGATGCAGAAGGGGCCCCGCTTCATGTGGATGGGGTGGACGAAGGCCAGGTGTCTCGAGTTCACGAGCGGACCGGGCCACGCTAGGTTTGTGGGTGAGCATTACGGCTATAGGCCGGTCGTGCACCGACGGCAGGTCGTCTTGGTGGACGACTTATACGTTGTGATCGACCACCTGAATAACGAAGGAAATACGGAACACACATATCGGCTTCACTGGCTCCTCGGCGATCTTCCGATGGAGCGGGACCAATCTGGCGCGACCGTGACCTTGCCAGGTGCGATCGCCCACCAGATCAGGATAGAGGTTTTATGTACCGGAGATCACGAACTCGACTGGGCCTATGGAGATGAAGAGTCGCCCCGCGGCTGGCATTCACTGTACTATGGCCAACGGAGCCCGGTCTGGTCGCTGGCAAGTACGGTTAGCGGCAAGACAGTGCGGTTCGTGACGTGCATCGGTCCCGTTGCGACAGTCCGGGCCTTTCTCGAGCACTGTTCCTGGAACGCAGAATCTGTCATACAACTAGTTGGCTCTGGTGAGTTCAGTCAACTCGCCAACCTGGCCAATTAGCGTGGAGGCCTACATTGTGAGAGTGTGTGTCATAGGATTGGGGTACATCGGCCTGCCGACGGCGGCCTTGATTGCAAGAGCTGGGCATAGCGTTGTTGGTGTTGATGTCGATGTTCAACTGATCCAGCGGCTCCAACGAGGCGTCGTTTCGATTGTAAACGAGGATGGGCTTGTTGATATCGTGCGAGAAGTTCTTTCAAACGGTTCTCTGGAGGTCGCCACGACACCGAGTCAAGCAGATGTGTACGTTATCGCAGTGCCGACCCCGTTTCGGGAGAGCCGTGCCGGCTGTGCCGAGCCCGGTCTTCCCACCGCTGACCTCAGTTATGTCGAAGCCGCGGCAAGGTCGATCGCCCCCCACCTCCGTCCAGGGAATCTTGTCATCCTGGAATCCACCGTGCCTCCCGGTACTACCCGCACTGTCTTGGCTGAGATTCTCGAACGTCAGGGCGTAGATACTGCCAAGATCCTGATGGCCCACGCACCAGAGCGTGTATTGCCGGGTAACATCGTCTATGAGCTGATTCACAACAACAGGATTGTTGGTGGGTTGACAGCAGAAGCGACAGAAGCCGCGTGTGATTTTTACCGATCCTTCGTCAAGGGTGATGTAGTCGCCACCGATGCTACGACAGCCGAACTTGTGAAGCTAATGGAGAATACGTTTCGAGATGTTAACATCGCGTTGGCCAACGAGTTTGCTCTTGTGAGCGAGCACCTGGGTGTGAGCATATGGGAAGCTATCCAACTGGCGAACCTGCATCCCAGAGTGAACATTTTGCGCCCAGGACCGGGTGTGGGTGGTCACTGTATCAGCGTCGACCCATACTTCTTAATTCAAGCTGCTCCGAACCTTACCCCCTTGATTCAGACGGCTCGTAAGGTTAACTCAGACATGCCGGTTCACACCGTCAGATTGGTTGAGCAGCTTGTTGCCGGGACAAACACGACCAAGTTAGCAATTCTGGGGGCTTCCTACAAGGCCGATGTTGGTGATATTCGGGAGAGCCCTGCCTTGGAAGTTGCTCGCCTCCTTCGGGCGAAGGGGTTTGTCGTGACAATACACGATCCCTATATCGAGGAATTCAACAACCCGCTCGAAGACGTGGTGTCTGATGCAGGTGCCCTCTTGTTGCTGACTGATCATCGGGTGTACAACGATCTCGACCCCGTCCGGATTAGAGACTTAATGTCAAGTCCGCTGCTCCTTGATACACGAGGTCAACTGGATCCTGCGCGTTGGCAGGCGGCTGGGTTTACCGTGCGCCAGCTTGGCGGCCCTGAGGCTGCTGCGAGGGTGGTCGACCGTGAGTGAGATTTGGTGGGTAAATCAATACGCGATCACCCCAGATCTTCCAGGAGGCACCAGGCACTACGATTTTGGTGTTGAACTGGCAAAGCGGGGCCATCGCGTCAAGATCTTCGCATCCGATCTCAGTCTGTCGCTTCGCAAGCGAACTAAGCTGCGGCCGGATCAACTGTTTTCTATTGAGGAACGCGACGGCGTACAGTTTGTGTGGATTGCGTCGGCCGAGTACCAGAGAAACGATTGGCGACGGGCTTGGAACATGCTCAGCTTCTCACTGAACCTACTGAGGGTTGCCCGCACGCTCGCCGTGGATGCCCGGCCTGATGTGATCATCGGATCTTCTCCCCACCCTTTCGGTGCCCTCGCGGCAACGCGAATCGCCCGCAACACGGGGGCTCGATTTTACCTCGAACTGCGCGACTTGTGGCCGCAGGCCCTCGTGGATATGGGTGGCCTGCGGGAAAGCCATCCTGCTGTGCGATTGATGAGGGGCATTGAACAGTACCTATATGCACAAGCGGAGAAGTTCATCATACTGGCACAAGGCTCCGAGCGCTACCTGCGGGACCGAGGTGTTGAAGCATCTCGAATCGTGTTCGTGCCCAACGGGGTGCATCTCGGGCACTTTTCCCCGAGAGAGGATCGCAATGCGAGCAGGAAGCGATTTGGGTTCACGCAGTTCACCATAGTGTATGCCGGAGCGCATGGTCCGGCGAATGCGTTGGGGACGATCATAGCGGCGGCGCGATTGGTTAAGGATCTGCCGATTGAGTTTGTCTTGGTGGGAGATGGTCCTGCAAAACAAGAACTGGAGCGGCGAGCCATTGATGTCGGTACCAGCAACGTCCGTTTCCTGCCGCCTGTGGCGAAGGGCGACATTCCGGACTTGCTGTCAGCAGCTGATGCGGCCATCATCACCTTGAAAAACGCGGCGGCCTTCGCTTACGGTATCAGCCCGAACAAGCTGTTTGACTACATGGCTGCGGCGCGACCGATCGTATGTGCTGTTCCTGGGGATATGGCTCGGATGGTCCAGGAGGCGGGGGCAGGAATTGCGGTGCCTCCTGAGGACCCTGAAGCACTGGCGCGCGCTGTGCGGGATCTGGTTTCCTTGCCCGCGGATGTGCGCCAGTCGTTCGGGGAGCAGGGAAGAGCGTACTTGGCGGAGCGTTTCAGCCGCGAACGACTGGTGGACCGTTTGGTTGAGGTCCTTCGCTGATGGAGCGAGTGTGCCCGTCCATTTTTCTTTACCTAAGGGTGGTGGGAACCCAGTGAAGGTCAAGGCAAACCGGACACGGGTTTATCTTTCAGCTCCGCACATGTCAGGCCGGGAGATCAAGTATGTCCAGGACGCATTTGAAAGCAATTGGATCGCGCCGCTGGGGCCCAATGTGGATGCCTTCGAGCAGGAGTTTGCCGATGTTGTGGGGGCGAAGTATGCTCTTGCAGTCAGCTCCGGCACCGCCGCGCTCCACCTCGCTTTGATCGAAGCCGGCGTCGGCCCGGGCGATGAGGTGCTGGTGTCGACCCTTACCTTTGCCGCATCGGTCAACCCCATCGTGTACCAGGGAGCAAGACCAGTATTCGTTGATAGTGAACGCATCTCGTGGAACATGGATCCCCTGTTGTTGGCTGAGGAGCTCGAGAGGCGAGCCCGGTGGCGCCAGTTACCCAAGGCCGTTGTTGTTGTACATTTGTATGGGCAAAGTGCTGACTTGGACCCCATACTGGCCGCGTGCGAGTACTTCGACGTGCCCCTGATAGAAGACGCCGCAGAGGCTCTTGGTGCGACCTATAAGGGACGTGTGCCGGGTACGTTTGGCTTTGCCGGAATTTACTCATTTAACGGCAATAAGATCATTACTACGTCCGGCGGCGGCATGCTCGTGTCTCACGATGGCGCTCTAGTTGCCCATGCTCGAAAGCTTGCAACGCAGGCTCGCGATCCTGCACCCCACTATCAGCACTCTGAGATCGGTTACAATTACCGAATGAGTAATGTCGTGGCCGGTATAGGTCGGGCTCAACTTGAGGTGTTAGAGGAACGGGTCCAAGCCCGGCGCAGGAACTTCGAGTTCTATAGACAGGCGCTCAGCGACGTCGCCGGCATAGAGTTTCAGCCAGAAGCCCCGTGGGGTCGCCACACGCGCTGGCTGACCTGTATTCTTATCGATCCTGAGGAGTTCGGGGCAGACCGGGAGACGGTGAGGCTTGCTCTTGAGGCTGAGAACATAGAGTCTCGCCCAGTCTGGAAGCCGATGCATCTACAGCCCGTGTTTCGTGAATACGAGCGTGTCGGTGGAGAGGTAGCGGAGGATCTCTTCGACCGGGGGCTCTGTCTGCCCTCGGGGACAAACCTGACCGAGGGAGACTTGCAACGAGTCGTCGAAGTGATTCGAAGTTGCGCGGGGAGATGAACCATGAAGCTGGCCGCAAAAAGGCTGATGGACCTGGCACTGACGATTCCCGGCCTGATCCTCCTCTCACCCCTGATGGTGATCATAGCAGTGGCTGTGGCCCTATCGCTTGGTCGACCGGTGTTGTTCATTCAGGAGCGCCCCGGGCTTCACGGCAAACCCTTCCGTATGTACAAGTTTCGCACCATGAGAGAAGCCTATGACAGTAGTGGAACCCCACTACCCGACCACGAGCGCCTGACGCCGCTAGGGCGCTTTCTCCGAAGTACCAGCCTGGACGAGTTACCGGAGCTCTGGAATGTGCTGAGGGGCGAGATGAGCCTGGTGGGTCCGCGGCCGCTACTCATGGAGTATCTTGATCTTTACACACCTGAACAGGCTCGGCGTCATTTGGTGCCGCCCGGAATTACAGGATGGGCTCAGGTCAACGGGAGAAACGCCTTGACGTGGGAGGAGAAGTTTGCGCTGGATACATGGTACGTTGACAACTGGTCGCTCTGGCTAGATGTGAAGATCCTATGTCTGACGGTGTTAGCTGTGTTCACCCGACGCGGCGTCAGCGCCGAGGGGCATGCCACCATGCCGCGTTTTGTGGGGACACGCCACACTGGGTCTAGTGGTGAAGGTAGCGTGAGGTGAACAGCTTGCGTGATCTGGCCATCTTTGGGTCCGGCGGACATGCCCGAGAGGTTCACCAATTAGTAGAAGATATCAATCGAGATAAGCTGCGCTGGAACTTCGTTGGTTTCCTGGACAGTAATAGAGATGTGCATGGCGAGAGCGTACATGGATTTCCAGTGCTCGGGGACGAATGCTGGCTGTCTAAGCATCCACAGACGGCCCTGGTGATCGCGGTGGGTAACCCTGCATCTCGTATGAGGATTGTCGAACGTCTGACCGCTTTCGGCCACGAGTTGTTCGCAACACTGATTCATCCTGCGGCCTGGGTGGGGAATCGGGTAGAGATTGGTCCGGGAACAATGATCTGTGCTGGGACAGTGGTCACTACGGACGTTCGGATCGGCCGCCACGTGATCGTTAACGTGGGCTGTTCAGTGAGCCATGACTCAGTGCTCGAGGACTACGCTACTTTAGCTCCGGGCGTGCGGATCCCGGGTAATGTCCGCGTCGGTGTCGGCGCGGAACTGGGCGTGAACGCCGCAGTGATCCCGGGCAGAAACGTTGGCTCCTGGTGCATACTGGGGGCTGGAGCAGTTGCGATAAATGATGTTCCACCGAACACCACGGCAGTAGGGGTGCCGGCCAGGGTGGTTGCCGAGCGCAGTTCGGGTTGGCATTTGGTCGACCTGTAATCAGTGCCTAAGGGTGCCCGGCATCAGTAATAGACGAGCCATCTGATTCGGGTCTAGGCCGATTTCTCAAAAATATTACTATGGCTAAACAGATTGGTCTGTTCTCGTCGAAATGCAACTCGTGGATGGTACTAACCGCCTCGTCCTCTATGCACACCATCCTGAAGATACGTCAGGTTTCCCTTGGCTGGCATGCATCCAGTGTCGTGCAGACGGCCGTTCTTCACTCCTTTCCGAAACAGAGGGAGGTTCCCTGATTTCCCAGGAACCTCCCTCCCATTCTGTTTCAGCGGCCGTGGCGCCAGACCAAAGCGGCCCGGCGTAGGTTACTGTATATTAAGCAGGGTTCGATATAGAGCGGATTTCAGGCTATCTTGGTCGGGCTGCGGTTCCAACGAAGCCAGTGCTTCAGTATTATCAGTACGGGTGTACAGGGCGTGCAGCCAGAGAGCGGCTTCGCTGGCCGACGCAGGGTTCTGCAACGCAATGGACAGCTTCGCCACCGCGGCCTCTGTGTCTCCCAGGATTAGCTCTGCTTGGCCCACCGCCAGATTGAGTGGCGGGGTCATGGTGAGCGACGGGTAATATCGGAATAGCTGTTTCTGCCGTTCCAGAGTGGGGGGGCCGAGCTCCATGACAGCCTCTCCCAAGGCAAGCAGATCTTGTGCATATTCCACGGCCTCATCTTGGGCACCATTCTCTAACGCTGCGGTCATCTGATCCGACAGCAAGCTGGCCAGTTCCTCATAGCGGGTTACGGACATCGGGCGGAGATCGAGAGCTTTCTTCAGGGCAGCGATGGCTCCGGGGTGGTCGCCATTCTCCCGGCTGAGCTGGGCGACAAAGCGCCAAAGTTCCTCGTTCTGCGGATCCAGTTGCAAGGCTCTATTGATGTTGGCCGTTGTGGGAATCAGGGTCCGGAATTGACTGTTCCATGGGTCAAGGGTTATGGCCCGTTCCCCCAGCTGGATGGCAGTCTCGTTGTCGCCAAGGAGGACGGCCACCGTGGCCCGATCGTAGGAGAACCCCGCTGCAGCGAAACTGCTGGCCATAAGGAGTGCCACCAAGGCCGCCGAGATTGCCCCCGGGAAGATGAAACGGGGTTCCTTCTTGAGTGGAAGCGGCTTCTCAACTGGTTGTGCCAGCGCGAGTAGCAGCCAGACTAGCAGCCAAAGCGCGTAGTACGACAGGTCGATATCCATGGAGGCATGCCCAGCCACCGCCAAGGCCGCCGCGGACATGGCCCAGCGAAGGGGGTCTCCCCTACGGACTCGGAATGCGGACCAGGAGGCAGTGGCGATGGCGCCTAACAGGAGAATCACACCCGGTACGCCCGCCTCCACCAGGGTGAGGGCGTAGTGGCTGTGGGGGTCGCGTGCAACGTAGTTTAGCTGTTGTACCTGGGCATAGGTACGTAGCCACCCGCCGCCGCCGTAACCCCAGGGGCGCCGGGCGGCGAGGCGGCCGGCGTCCCGCAGGTACTCAAACCGGGCACTCTCGGTAAGCGTTTGTGGGTTCATCTGTGTAATGCGAGCGAAAACCCTGGGCAGTTGATCTGCCGCTCGTGGGGCAGCAGCGATGCCGGCTGCCAGTAATATCACCAACAGCCCTGCCGCGACGGCGGTCTGTGCGCGTCCAGGAAGCCGGTGCAGCGTGTGCACAAGCCCGGTGACGAGGGCGCCCACCAGAGCCGCGGCCAGTGCCCATAACAACACCCGCTGCCAGTCATCTGCTGACGCGGCCTGCGTGATTGGGAACACAGAAAGGGCGGCGGGCAGCACGACAGCAGCGATGAAATGCAGTAGTGAAGGAACGACTTGACGAATGGGAAGTCCCACCCAGAGTAGCACGACAGCTACCGGCGCGATGATGACGGCGCCGCGGGAAAGAGTCAGGACTAGAGCTGTAGCGATGACCGCCGAACCGGTGGCGAGAGCGATCTTCTCCACCCACGACTCCGAAATGATCAACCTGGCGTTCTGCAATAGAATGGCGGCGAGGAAGAAGATGGCTGCGGAGTTGGGGTACTGGAAGACGGTAAACAGTCGGCCTTGTTGCGGCTCAATCCGGAGCAGTTCGCCGAGGGCCATGTGTTCCATGAAAAAGCCGGCATACTCCAGCAGGCCGAGAACGGCCACGACGACGGCGCTCAGGCTCAGGAGCCCAACGAAGGCGCGCCGTACACCCTCCGAGTTCTCCGCTCGCACGAGGGTAAACGCCAGGAAAGCGGTGAAAGTCTGAAGCAGTAGCGCCAGATTATCCCGCGCGTACACCGCCCAGGCGGTGGCCAGCAGGATCCACACCGTGAGGCCGATGAGCAGCCTTCCGGTCCAATCGCCGGTAAGGTTCAGACCATGACCCTGTTGGCGCCGGCCGACGGCCCAGAGGATGAACCCGCCCGCCACGGCGGCCATGGCCACCAGGGTGGGGTTTGGGAAGAAGTAACCCTGGAAGAACGGTCCGATCACGATTGTTAACATGACTACGGCGAGCCCTAGCCGGGAGAGGGTAAACGACTTATGCATAACGTCCTCCAACGCTCATCTGTTCATTCATAAGGAGATTCTTGGTTGGATGGGCTCTCCCCTGCCGGGAACTGAAGGCGCAGCCCCCGAAGGGCAGGAACTAATTCGCACCTTGAAGAATATACCCCACCAGACAATAAGCCCTAAACCTTTTGGTACCGATAGAATGGCCGGCAATCACGAAGGGTGGATAGCGGCACATCATGGACGACACGATTGATCTTAGGCAGTTAATCGAGGCGCTCCTGCGCGGGAAATGGGTTATCGCGGGCATCACCATCGTCGCCATGCTGGTGGCCGGCGTGGTGAGCTTCGTTGTGATCGAGCCCACATACGAAGCCAGAGCCACGGTGGTGGTCACTCTGCCGCAGCGCGCCCGGGAGGCCGGCGGCACCGGATGGAACGCCGTGGTGGAACAGGCCACTGCCAGGCCGGAGACGAGCATGGAGACCCTGCGGGTCCTGGCGACCAGTACGGATGTGCTGTCTGCCGTCGTCGAAAGGCTGCAGCTGGACATGACGCCGGGGCGGCTGGCTGGCAAGGTGACTGCGCAGGTGCCGAAGGACACGACCTCCCTGCAGATTACCGTGAAAGACAGCGATCCGGTGATGGCGGCTGAGGTCGCCAACACGCTGATCGACGTATTCGTCGAGCAGGTCGATCGCCTGAATGAGGAGCAGGCCCAGGGGGTCACGCAATTCCTGGAGGAGCAGATGGCCGTCGAGCAGCAGCGGCTCGCGCAGGCGACGGCGGAGTTGAAGGACTTCCTCCAGCAGCCTGGCGGCATCGATGAACTGGAGCGGGAGCTGTCGGCCAAGCTAACCCTGCTCAGCGAGTATGCGGCCCGAAAGACAAACCTGCAGGTGGAGCGAGACGCGATTCGGGCCGAGGTGGCACAGGCAGAACAGCTTGTGAACAGCCTGCCCGCCAAGCTGACCACGACCCGTGTGGTCGCAGATGACGCTGCCCTGCATGAGTTGGCCGAGGAGAGGTCCGGCGACTCCGGAGCCGCAGGACTTCGGGTGGAATCCGAAGCGGTCAACGAGGCCTGGGTGGAGGCCACGAAGCTGCTGACGCTGAAGCAGGTGGAGCTCTCTCGGGTGGAGGCCGAGCTGGAGGCTCTCGATGGGGCCATCGCTTCTGTGGAGCAGGAGCTGGGCCCGATTCGCGTTGCCCTTCTGGAGAAGCAGACGGTGCAGCGGGAGCTGCAGTACCAGGTGGACCAGGCTGCTGCCGCGATGCGCACCCTCTCGGAGAAGTACCGGGAGGTCAGCGTGAGCGAGGCCGCCCGGATATTCGAAACCAAGATCACGACGGTGAATTCGGCCTCAGTGCCCTCCCGGCCGGTGGCGCCCCGGACGAAAATGAATGTAGCCGTAGCCGCCGTACTGGGGCTCATGGTGGGCGTAGGAGTCGTGCTGTTCGCGGACTACTGGCGCAGCAGCGGCACCGGGGCCCCAGGCGCCGATGGCCGTGCTGGTGCGGCTGGTTGATCCGTACTAAGCCTCGAATAGCCCCCATCCGGGTAGATTCGCCCCGGATGGGGGTTTTCGCGTTCCATGAGGTACAGGTACAGAGACCGGCTGCCGAACAGCACGCACGTGCAGGAGGCCTGCTGAGACCGCCGAGGCGCTGCGCACCGGCCTGGTGCCCGAGACAGTTGAGGCGATGCTGTCCCGCCTGTCCGACCGGACGGACATCGCCCCCTGGGCGGAGGCCGACGTGGCCCTGGCCTACCACCTGGGGATGCTGAAGGGCAGGAGCGATTCCGCCTACGAGCCGCTGGCCGACGCCACCCGGCTGGAGGCGGTCGTGGCGCTGAAGCGGCTGCTGGAGGGACTGGGGGAGCTGAGGTTTGAGGCTCCCCGCCGGAATGAGTTTCCCGGCGCAAGAAGCCCAGCGGCGCTGAGGGCCTCGCTCCACAAGGAGTCCCGCCGTAAGTGGCGGGGCTCCTGCCATATGTTGGGCCGCGTTTTGGTCTTACGGCCGGCCGCAGCACTTCTTGTACTACTTCCCGCTGCCGCAGAGGCACGGGTCGTTGCGCCCAGGCTTCAGCGGCCACGTGGACGCCGGGCTTGGGTCCGGACCTGATGCGCTCCAGCTACGGCCTGACGTCCCACCCACACGGCCGGGGGGCCTGCGCCCCCTGGCGAAGTATGGCACAGGACATGCCCTGATAAGTACGGAATACAAGAGGGAGACTCTGCCTGGAAAGACGGTTTGCTCATTTCGACTGCGGATCGCCCCGGTCACCCGCCGGACCGCGAGGGGGATGATTCGACGGGTCATCGCGGTGGTGCGCCGAGAAGGGAGGATGCTCCGTGAAACCCTACCGCATCGGTATCGTCGGCTACGGATTCGGGCGCGTGCATGCAGAGGCCTATCGCCAGATCCCGTTCTACACGGATGTCGGAGCACCGATCGAACTGGCAGGGGTGGCGACCAGCCGCTCCGAGACCGCACGGCAGGCGCAGGCCGAGGCCGGCTTCGCCCTGGCCACTACCGACTGGCGCGAACTTGTGGCCTCACCCGGGGTTGACATCATCCACGTGTGCACGCCGGACGACCTGCACCACCCCATCGCCAGCGCAGCCCTGGCGGCGGGCAAGCACGTCTACTGCGAGAAGCCCCTGGCCCGCACAGTGGCCGAGGCCGAGGACCTCCACGCCCGGGCCCGGGCATCGGGCAGGGTGGCGCAGATCGCCTTCCAGATGCGATACGGCTCGGCCGTCCAGGCGGCCCGGCGGCTGATCCGGGACGGCACCCTGGGCGAGATCACCAGCTTCCGGCTGACCTACCTGCACTCGGGCTACGAGGATCCCGACCGTCCCCTCACCTGGCGGCTGGACCATACCCGCACCGGCGGCGGTGTGCTGTACGACCTGGGCTCCCATGCCATCGACCTGCTGACCTTCCTGCTGGGCCGCCCCCGCCGGCTGGTGGGGCTGACCCGGACCTTCATCAAGGAGCGCCCGGTGGCGAAGGGCAGCGACCAGCGGGTGCCGGTCAAGGTGGACGACGTGGCCCTGGTGACGATGGAGATGGAGGCAGGATGCGTCGGAGTCCTGGAGGCGACCCGCCTCGCCACCGGCGTGCGCCGGGGGCCTGACCTGACGATCTACGGCACCCGCGGATCCGTGGCGTTCAACGGGTTCACCAACCACAACGAGCTGAACCTCTACCTGAAGCAGGAGAAGGTGCCCGGCCTCGGCGGGTGGGAGACGATCAACACCGGCGGCCGGAACCCGGTGCCGCTGAGCGTGGCCGCACAGGCGGCGTTCCTCATGGCCATCCGGGACGGGCGGACGGAGGCCGAGCCCAACTTCGGCACGGGACTGCAGGTGCAACGGGTGCTGGCCGCGGTGCAGGAGTCGGTGCGGACGGGTGAGTGGGTAGAGGTAGGGTGAAGCGATAGGCGGGGGGGACGCACTCGTGCGTTCCGCCCCGCCCTTCTGCGCTGTTCGCATTCAGTGTGGGGCGGCCTGGCAATGTTAACCGGCGCAAGGCCTGCTTCCGCTCCCTGAGCGCCGCCCACACGCTTCTAGAACAGAGCATACCTGCAGGGCGAGAGCATAGATGAGCCCTTCCGCCCACACGCAACGAGAACAACGTGCATGCGCCGGGGAGAGCAGGGGAAACCCGGTCACCCACACTCAATAAGAACAGCGCGCATGTGCCGGGGGTGACAGTGTACCCCCGGCCCTAACCTAAACTATCAGGCCGTCGACCTTCACAATCGCCTGGTGCAACCGGGTGCAACCGGGTGCCACCGGGCCCAGCCCTCACAAGCCTCGGGAACCCCCTACCCCGGCACATCCCCCAGCCCCTGCACGGGCCGCTTCGGCAGGCCCCGCGCCGGCTCCGCCAGCTGCACGGCCAGCGCGACGGCAGCCTCGGGGTCATCCACGTAGTGGATCGGCACCAGCCGCCGGTGGTCCAGGAAGCGCCCGTCCACCAGGGCCGGCGCCAGCTCGTCGCCCCAGCCGCCCGTGCCGCGCAGGGCCACCAGCGGCTTGCGGTAGAGATAGGCGACGGCGATTTCCGCCAGGGTGCCCGCGCCGCCGCCCACGATGATGCAGGCGTCCACCGCGTGCACCAGCACCTCGCTGCGTCCCACCATCGTCAGGCCGGTGGTGACGGGCACCGTCACGTGCGGGTTCGCCTGCGACAGGTCGTCGCCGGGCAGGATGCCCACCGTCACCCCGCCAGCGGACTGCGCGCCGTGGCAGGCGGCGGCCATCACGCCGTCCCGCCCGCCGGTGAAGAGCAGCGCGCCCCTGGCGCCTACGGCCTTCCCCACCGCGAAGGCGGCCGCACGAAGATCCTCGCCGATCGGCCCGGACTGGCCGATCACGCCGAGCCGCAGAACCATGCCGTATCACTCCTCCGGCGCGCCCACCAGGGGCTCGTCCGTCACCCGGCCCACCAGCATCCGCTGCACCCAGGCCGAGGCGGCCAGCATCACCAGCCCCGTCACCACGAAGACCGCCCGGGGGCCGAAGGCGTCGGCCACCCAGCCACCTAGCGACGGTCCCACCACTGACCCCAGGTTGGTCGCGCTGGTGTTGATGCCGTACGCCCGGCCCCGGAACGAGGGGTGCACCACCTCGGCCAGGGCGGCGTGGACCGACGGCTGCACCGCCGCGGTGGCGATGCCGAACACGAAGCGCAGCAGGATCAGCCAGCCCACGGTCTGCACCAGCGACTGCGGCAGCACCAGCAGGCCGGCGGCCAGCAGGCCCGCGGAGAGCAGCCTCGCGAAGCCGACCCGTTCGCCTACCCGGGCCAGACGGGGGGCCGTGAGCACCGTCGCAACGGCCGGCAGCGAGAAGACGAAGCCCACGATGAAGTCGGCCGCCTCGCCCTCGCCGAAGAGCAGGCCCGTGGCGGCGGCGATCCAGCCCTCGCGGGCCAGGGTGGGGATGAAGTTGGAGAGAATCGGCTGCAGCGACTGCAGCGACGCCTGGATGAGCAGGGCCGAGACCATGAGCGCCAGGAGCCGCCGGTTGGAGACGGCGATCTTCAGGTCCGAGATCACGCTGGTGCGGGCCTTGCCGGCGCCGATGATCCGCTCCCTGACCAGGAAGATCACCAGCAGGACGGAGACGGAGACCAGCACGGAGGCGACCCGCATCGTCCAGCGGATGCCCACGAACTCCGCCAGGGTGCCGCCCAGCAGTGGCCCCAGGATCGTGCCGGTGGCCATGCCCGTCTGCAGGATGGCCAGGTAGCGGCCCACCCGGTCCTCGGGCGTGTTGGTGGCCACCAGGGCGATGGCCGACGGGATGAACCCGGAGAAGGCGCCGTTGAGGAGCCGCAGCCAGAAGAGCTGCACGTGGGTGGTCACGAAGCTCATCAGCAGGTAGACGGTGCTGATCGCGACCCCCGCGCGGATCAGCATCGGCTTGCGCCCGTACCGGTCGGCCAGGTTGCCCCAGATGGGCGCCATGATGGAGCTGGAGAGAAAGGTGATCGAGAAGATCAGGCCGGACCAGGTGTAGAGGTTCTTCGTCACACCCAGCTCGGCGATGAATCGGGGCAGAAACGGCATCACGAGCGAGAAGCTGCACGCCGTGAGAAAGTTGCCCAGCCAGAGTACGTAAAGGTTCCGCTGCGCTTGATCCATAGCAACTAATTCGCCTCCCCGAATAGTGACTGAATTAGTCACGGGGAGGCGATCTCCTGCCGCCGGCCAGGCCCGGCGTGTCCTGCCGGACGGGCCTGGCATGTCCCCCCCGCCCCGTGCATAACTTGCTTCGGAGGGGGGACGAGCATGAGCCGGAGAGAGTCCTTGCTCAGGGGCGCGGCTGCCCTTGCGCTGGCGGGGCTCATCATCAAGGTGGGCAACCTGCTGGTCCGGCTTCCCCTCACCCGCATGGTGGGCTCGGAGGGCCTGGGGATCTACCAGATGGCCCTGCCGGCCTACAACGCGCTGCTGCACCTGGCCGTGGGCGGCGTGCCGGTGGCCGTCCAGAACCTGGTGGCCGAGTACAACGAGCGGGGCCGGCGGGATGTGATGCACCGGGTCCTGCGCCTGGCCCTCACCTACGGCCTCCTCGCCGGCGGCGCGGCCGCCTGCCTGCTCCTCATCGGCGCCCCGTTCCTGGCACGGGCCCTGGGCGACGCCCGCTCCTACTGGCCGCTGGTGGCCCTGGCCCCGGCGGTCATCCTCAACGGCCTGGACTCTGTCTTCCGGCACTACATGCAGGGGCAGAAGCAGATGACCCCCAGCGCCGTCGCCTCGGTGCTGGAGCAGGGGACGAAGATCGCCGTCACGATGGGCGCCGCCGTCCTGCTCCTGCCCCTGGGCTTGGAGTACGCCGCGGCGGGGGCCGCCCTGGGGATCACGGTCGGGGCCCTGGCCTCGGTGCTCTTCATGCTCTGGCGGGTGCGCCGGGAGCAGGCGGAGCTCGAAGCCGAGCAGGAGGAGCTCGCAGCAGAGCGCCCCATGCCAAGGGGGCTCGGCCTGCGCATGCTGCGGCTGGCGTGGCCCGTCACCCTGGGCTCGGTCACCATGCCCCTGCTCAACGTGCTGGATGTCTCCATCGTCCAGCGGGGCTTTCTGAAGGCGGGCTACCCGCCCGCCGCGGCCACCGCGCTCTACGGCGCGTTCGCCGGCATCGCCGTGCAGGTGGTCTGGTTCCCCTTCGTGCTCACCAACGCGGTGGCCAACGCCACGGTCCCGACCCTCACCGCCGCCAAGGCCCGGGGCGACATGGAGGCGGTGCGGCAGCGGGTGGTGCTGGGCCTCAGGACCGCCAGCCTGATCTGCCTGCCGGTGGCGATTGGCGCCATGGTGCTCTCGGCCCCCATCGCGCTGCTCTTCGGGGAGCCGCTGGCTGCCGACCCGCTCCGCCACCTGGGGCCCGTGGCTTTGCTCGGGCCGCTCACCTGGATGACCGTTGCGCAGCTCCAGGCCCTGGGGGAGACCGGCGCGCCGATGCGCAACCTCACCCTGGCCATGGTGCTGAAGCTGGCCCTGGACTTCTTGCTGGCGCCGATCCGGGGCATCGACGTCAACGGCGTCGCCACGGCCTCGGTGGTCATGTTCTTCACCGCCCTCTGGTTCAACGCCCGGGAGCTGGAGCGGCTGCTGGAGGAGCCGGTGCCCTGGGGGCGCATCCTGATGGGCCCGATGGTCGCCTCGCTGGTGATGGGCCTGGGCCTGGCGGGGCTCATCGCCTCCTTCTGGGGCACCGCGAGCCGGACGGAGGCGCTGGCCGCAGCGATGGTGGTGGCGCCGGTTTTGTACGGCGGCACCCTGATCGCCACCCGCAGCATCACCCGGACGGAGCTGCTGGCGATGGCGGGCCCCTTCGCTCCGCGCCTGGAGCGGTGGCTGGCGATCCTCTGGCCGTGGAGCTGACGCGCAGAGACCACCTGGCCGCCACCAGGTGGTCCCTGTCTACATCGCTTCGGTTGCCGGCTTCTCGCCGGCGGGCCTCGGCGCTTCTCCCTTCAACTCGCCATACAGCCGTTCGAGGGCACGCAGCATGATGGCCATCTCGTCGGGGGACCAGATCTTCGCGATCTCGGCCATCTCCTCGGCCAGCGCGTTCCTGATCTCCCACACCTTCTTGCCCTTCTCAGTCAGGCGGATGT
The DNA here is from genome assembly GCF_055383075.1 of Symbiobacterium turbinis. Taxonomy (NCBI): domain Bacteria; kingdom Bacillati; phylum Bacillota; class Clostridia; order Eubacteriales; family Symbiobacteriaceae; genus Symbiobacterium; species Symbiobacterium turbinis. Next base: position 2,208,745 of record NZ_AP042433.1, on the reverse strand, counting down.
TCACCACCCGCCGGTCCTCGGTGCTGCGCTCACGCACCAGCCAGCCGTCCCGCTCCAGCCGGTCGGCCACTCCGGTCAGGTTGCCCCGCGAGCAGTTCAGCTGATCCGCCAGGCTGCCCAGGGTGGTCGCACCGCCGTACATCGCCGCGAGGAGCAGTTGGTACTGGGGCATGGTGAGCCCGTAGTTGCGGCTGAGGAACCGGTGGCACCGCTTCTCCACCAGGTCGGCGATGGTCTGAAGAAGGGGAAGAATGTTCTCAGGCGTAAAACGATCCGCCGGGGCCGTATCGGCCTGTTGTTTCAAGCCTTTCACCAGCCTTTCCCTTTGTCGGTGGCACGGCCTTGACCAGGAGGCCGCCGGCCGGTCCATCGCATCTGCAGAACCAATTATCCCATGTAACCCAAATATTATCAATAAAGGGAGAACGTGAAACTGCTCTCTTTTCCTCATTTCCCGCAGGGCAGGTTCACATGGGACTCTTCGCTCTGTCATCACTATGGTTCCCATTTACCGTATACTCATACATATTCTCCCGCGCCAATTCCGATACCGCGCCTGCTCGCCCAAAATGCGGATGTATGGTAGAATGACCGCAAATCGTGTTCGGGAGTGAACGAGCATGCCGGTCGTCGCCTTTCAGGGGGAGTTGGGGGCCTACGGGGACGAGGCGGTGCGCGCCCGGTTCGGCCCGTCGGCGGAGCCGTATCCGTGCAAGTCCTTCGCCGATCTCTTCGAGGCGGTGGCCAGCGGCACGGTGGACTACGGGCTCGCGCCGGTGGAGAACTCCCAGGCCGGGTCCATCAACGACGTGTACGACCTGCTGCGCCAGTACGACCTGTACGTGGCCGGTGAGGTGCTGCATCCGGTGAACCACGCCCTGCTGGCGCTGCCGGGGCAGAGCCTGGAGGACATCCGCCGGGTCATCTCGCATCCCCAGGCGCTCGCACAGTGCGACCGCTTCCTGCGTGAGCTGGGGGTGGAGGTGGTGGCCACATACGACACCGCCGGGTCGGCCAAGATGATCCGGGAGCAGGAACTCACGGGCGTAGCGGCGGTGGCGGGCCTGGGCGCCGCGGAGCGGTACGGGCTGACGGTGCTGGCCGAGTCGATCCAGACCATCAAGGACAACGTCACCCGGTTCGTCCAGCTCCAGCGGGATCCGGCCCCGCGGGAGGAGGGGCCGCAGAAGACGATGCTCTTCCTCGCGCTGGCCCACCAGCCGGGCTCGCTCTACATGGCGCTCTCGGCCCTGGCCAGGCGGAACATCAACCTGCTGAAGCTGGAGTCGCGGCCCTCGCGCAACCAGCCCTGGGAGTACGTCTTCTACCTGGACTTCGAGGGCCATCGCGACGATCCGCACGTGCGGGCGGCGCTTGCAGAACTGGCGAAGTACGCAAACTATTGCAAGGTGTTGGGCTCTTTCAGGCGGGCGACCGCCTGAGCCTAGCAGGAGTTCGTAGTCACAGGAGCGAATGAGCACAGGTGGCGCAACCCCGGCAAGGAGGAAAGCCGATTGATCAAGAAAATCCTCATCGCCGACGCAGACCATTCGCGACGTGACTTGCTTCGTGCCACCCTTCAGGATCCACGCTACCAGATCATCGAAGCTTCAGGCGGCGTCCAGGCTCTCGCACTGCGCGAGAAGCACAAGCCAGACTTGGTCATCCTCGACGAGTCGATGCCGGGTGTCAGCGGTGTGGAGGTTTGCCGAGCGATCAAGCAGGATCTGGGATCCGGCAGCACCCCGGTCATCCTGCTGACCGAGCAGGATCGGCAGCCGGAGGTCGGCGAGGCCGGGCCCGACGTCTTCCTGCCCAAGCCTTACAGCCCGCTGCGCCTGCTGGGCGCCGTCGAGAAGCTGCTCACCCGGGCGGAGGACTGAGCACATGTATGACGAGATCTCCGGGCTGACACGGGAAGAGCTGGAACGGGAGGTCCGCTACTGGCGTGCCCAGAGCCTGCTTCTCGCCGAGGATTTCGGCGGGGTGCGGTCGGAGCTGTCACGCCATGTCGCAGAGGTGGAGCTGCTCCGCGCCCAGCTGCTCTCTTACGCGGAGGACCTGAACCGGGAGTACCAGCTGGTGCGGCAGCGGACCATCGAGCTGGAGCGGCTGCTCGTGGCCACTGTGGGCGCGCTGGCGAACTCCATTGAAGCCCGGGATCCGTACACGCGGGGTCACACCGACCGGGTGGCCCGCATCACCCTGGCCTTCTGCGACCGACTGGGATGGGAGCGGGAGCGGCTCTCCATCGCCCGCATGGGGGCCTTGCTCCACGACATCGGGAAGATCGGCGTGCCCGACGCCATCCTGCGCAAGCCGGGGCGGCTCAACGCCGAGGAGTACGAGCTGATGAAGCAGCACACCATCATCGGGGCGCAGATCCTGCAGGGCATCGACGCCCTGGTGCCGGCGATTCCGTTCGTGTTGAACCACCACGAGCGGTGGGACGGCAAGGGCTACCCGCACCAGCTGGCCGGCGAGGCGATTCCCGTTGAGGGGCGCCTTCTCGCGATCGTAGACGCCTTCGACGCCATGACCACCGCACGCGTCTACCGCGCGCCGATGAGCATGGATGCGGCCATCGCCGAGATCCGCCGCTGCGCCGGCACGCAGTTTGACCCCGCCCTTGTGCCCGAGTTCGTCCGGCTGTACGAGGACGGGCTGATCCACCAGGCCCTGGAGGAAGAGGTCACACGGGAGCTGTACGCGATCTAGCGCGCGGTTCGCCCGGTGGCCGCTGCCTTTTTTTGTGCCTTTTTCGCGGGCGGGGGCGCCGCCCGGTCCGGGAAAATGTGAAAAAGTGTGCAAGGGGTGTTGACACGGCGTGAAGGCGTGGGTACAATCGCAATCAATACGCTGGTACGTTAGTACAGTAAAGTGTGCTCGGCCAGCGTCGGGAATAGCGCACAAAGCAATGACGGGGCCAGTAGGACCGGAGCCACGGGTTCCAGAGAGCGGCCGGCGCTGGGAAGGCCGTACTCGTCCCGGTCTGAACCTCACCCCGTAGCTGCCCCGCTGAACCTCTGTGCGGCGCACAGCGTGCGGTGCACAGTCAGTAGGCGGGCGCCGGCCGCAAGGCCGTTATGATGAGTTGAGGCCCTTCTCTCCGCGGGGGAGGGCGAAGTAGGGTGGTACCACGACGGTCAGATCGTCCCTATCGCGAAGGTGCAAGACCTGAGCGATGGGGATTTTCTCTTTTCCGGAGAGGCAAGATTGAGGAGGTGTGATCGGGTGAAGCGCATCCTGGCGGTGTTGGTGGAGAATCATCCGGGCGTGCTGGCCCGGGTGGCGGGGCTCATTCGGCGGCGGGGGTTTAATATTGAGAGCCTGGCTGTCGGGGTGACAGACAACCCGGCCATCTCCCGGATGACGTTGGTGGTGGAGGGCGACGAGCCCACGCTGAACCAGGTCTCGAAGCAGCTCGACAAGCTGATCGAGGTGATCCAGGTAACCGACCTGGACGCGGATCACAGCGTGGCCCGCGAGCTGGCCCTGATCAAGGTCAGCGTCGACCCGGAGCGCCGGCCCCAGGTCCTGCAGCTTGCTTCGGTCTTCCGGGCCAACGTGGTGGATGTGGGCCACGAGGCGGTCATTCTCGAAGTCACGGGCACCCAGGACAAGGTGGACGCCCTGATCAGCCTGGCCCGGGAGTTCGGGGTCCAGGAGGTGGCCCGCACGGGGATCATCGCCCTGGCGCGGGGAGCGCAGTCGATGACGGCATACAGGGAGGATCGGTACGATGACGCGGCTGTACTACGAGTCTGATGCGAGTCTGGCGGCCCTTCAGGGGAAGAGGATCGCGGTCATCGGTTTTGGCAGCCAGGGCCACGCTCACGCCCTCAACCTGCACGATTCGGGCCTTGACGTGACCGTAGGCCTGCGGGAGGGCAGCCCCAGCTGGGCCCGGGCCGAAGAGGCGGGCCTGAAGGTGGCCACCGTGTCGGCGGCGGCTGAGATGGCCGACGTGATCATGCTGCTGATCAACGACGAGCACCAGGGGCGGGTTTACGAGGAGCAGATCAAGCCCCACCTGAAGGCGGGCAAGGCCCTCGGTTTCGGCCACGGGTTCGCGATCCACTTCGGCCAGGTGCGGCCGCCGGCAGACGTGGACGTCTTCATGATCGCTCCCAAGGGCCCCGGCCATCTGGTCCGGCGGCAGTACCAGGAGGGGCGGGGCGTGCCCTGTCTGATGGCGATTCACCAGGACGCCACCGGTCGCTGTAAGGATGTGGCCCTTGCCTGGGCGAAGGGCATCGGCGGCACCCGGGCCGGCGTCATCGAGACCACCTTCAGGGAGGAGTGCGAGTCCGACCTCTTCGGCGAGCAGGCCGTGCTGTGCGGCGGCATGACCCAGCTGGTGAAGTACGGCTTCGAGGTGCTCACCGAGGCGGGCTACGCTCCCGAGATCGCCTACTTCGAGTGCCTGCACGAGCTGAAGCTGATCGTCGACCTGATGTACGAGGGCGGCATGGCGGCCATGCGCTACTCCATCAGCGACACCGCTGAGTACGGCGACTACGTCAGCGGCCCCCGGGTCATCGGCCCCGAGGTGAAGGAGCGGATGAAGCAGATTCTGGCCGAGATTCAGGATGGCTCCTTCGCCAAGGACTGGATCCTGGAGAACCAGGTCGGCCGGCCGAAGTTTACCGCCCTCCGGCGGCAGAACGCCGAGCATGCGGTGGAGCAGGTCGGCGCCCGCCTGCGGGCGATGATGCCCTGGCTGCCGAAGCCGGTCGGCTCCGTGGGCAAGGAGTAGCCGGGCTGTTGTGGGTGGCCCCGCCAGGGGGGTCCCATCCGGACCCGGCTGGGTGTCCGCCCGGACCTTAAGGTCTGTTCTCGCTCCGTGTGGGTGCCTTGCGGGTGTGGCCGGTACCCTGCGGGTGTGGTGGGTAGCCGCGGGTGTGGTGGGTCCCTATCCGGACTTGGTGGAGGGCTTGCCCCAAACCTTAAGCTTTGTTCTCGTTGCGTGTGGGTAGCCCTCGGGGAGTGATGGCCCCGCACTGAATGCCAACACAGCGGATGCGCCGTGGATAGGCCCCACAGGGGGCGAACCCACAGCGAAGGCGAACAGACCGGATGCTTCGGGGATGGGCCCCCACGGGTGTGGACCCACAGCGAAAGCGAACAGAGCGGATGCTCCGGGGATGGGCCCCCACAGGGGGCGAACCCACAGCGAAGGCGAACAGAGCGGAAGCTCCGGGGACTGACCCCCACCAGGGGGACCCACAGCGGATGCGAACAGAGCGGATGCTCCGGGGATGGGCCCCCACGGGGGCGGCCCCACAGCGAAGGCGAACAGAGCGGATGCTCCGGTGATAGGCCCCCACGGGTGTGGACCCACAGCGGATGCGAACAGCGTGGAAGCGGTGTGGATCACACCCCCCTATGGACACAGACAGTACGAACATAAAGGAAAAGGATGGTGACGGCGATGACGCGGCGGATTCGGATCTTCGACACCACCCTGCGGGATGGTGAGCAGGCTCCTGGGTTCGGCATGACGGCGGAGGCCAAGCTGGAGGTGGCCCGCCAGCTTAGCAGGCTGGGCGTCGACGTGATGGAGGCCGGTTTTCCCGCCGCCTCGCCCGGCGACTTTGAGGCCGTGCGCACGATCGCCGAGACCATCAAGGGACCCACGATTGCCGGCCTGGCCCGGGCCAACGAAGCGGACATCCGGCGCTGTTACGAGGCCGTGAAGCACGCGGAGAAGCCCCGCATCCACACCTTCATCGCCACTTCGCCGATTCACATGCAATACAAGCTCCGCAAGAAGCCGGAAGAGGTGGTGCGGGCCGCACGGGAGGCCGTCGCCCTGGCCCGGTCGCTGGGGCCGGAGGTCGAGTTCTCGGCCGAGGACGCGACCCGCTCCGACTGGAACTTCCTCGTCCAGATTTTCACCGTGGCCGCCCGGGCGGGCGCGACGATCCTCAACGTGCCCGACACCGTCGGCTACACCACGCCGAAGGAGTACTACGACCTCATCCGCCACCTCATCGAGCACGTGGACGCCCCTGAGGGGGTCCAGTTCTCGGTACACTGCCACGACGACCTGGGTCTGGCGGTGGCCAACACCCTGGCCGCCATCGAGGCCGGCGCCACGCAGGTGGAGTGCACCATCAACGGCATCGGCGAGCGGGCGGGCAACGCGGCCCTGGAGGAGATCGTGATGGCCCTGCAGGTCCGGCGGGACCAGTGGGGTGTCTCCACCGGCATCAATGCCCGCGAGATCTACCGCACCTCCCGGCTGCTGCAGAGCGTCACCGGCGTCCCGGTTCAGCCCAACAAGGCGATCGTCGGGGCCAACGCCTTCGCCCACGAGTCCGGCATCCACCAGGACGGCATGCTGAAGCACCGGGACACCTACGAGATCATGAAGCCCGAGGATGTGGGCGTGCCGGAGTCGGCCCTGGTGCTCGGCAAGCACTCCGGGCGGGCCGCCTTCCGTGCCCGGCTGGAGCACCTGGGCTATCAGCTCACCGACGCCGAGATCGACTCCGCCTTCCAGCGGTTCAAGGAGCTGGCCGACCGCAAGCGCACCATCAGCGACCACGACCTGGTGGCCATCGTCGGCGACGAGCAGGCGCATCGCACGGTGGCGGAGGTCTGCCGTCTGGAGTCCTTCCAGGTGGTGTCGGGGAACGAGCAGATTGCCACCGCGTCGGTCCGGCTGGTGCGTGACGGCCAGGTGGTCCAGGAGGCCGCTTCGGGCGATGGACCCATCAACGCGCTCTACCACGCCATTGACCGGGCGGCCCGCTTCGAGGGGCAGCTGCTGGACTACCGGCTCAACGCCGTGACCGAGGGGCAGGACGCCCTGGGCGAGGTCACGGTGCGGGTGCGGGCCGGCGACCGGGTGGCCTCCGGCCGGGGCACCTCCACGGACGTCATCGAGGCCTCGGCCCGGGCCTACATGAACGCCATGAACAAGATCCTCTCCGGGGCCGCGCTGGCCGTATCGGACGATCCCGCGCCCGGCTGGCAGATGCGGGCCTACGGCGACTAGCCGACCAGGCCGGCAAGTGCGGCCGTACGGCGACGAGCCGACCAGGCCGGCAAGTGCGGGCCTGCGGGGACCAACCCTGGGGACTGGTGGCGGAGACTGATCACACGTTGGGGAGGGGTTAACGTGTCGATCCAGGTTTATGTGGATGGTGAGTGGTATCCGCGGGAAGAGGCCAAGGTGTCTGTATTCGACCACGGCTTCCTTTACGGCGACGGCGTCTTCGAGGGCATTCGGGCCTACGGGGGCCGGGTCTTCCGGCTGACGGAGCACCTGGAACGGCTCTACGACTCCGCCAAGGCGATCTGGCTGGAGATCCCGCTCACCTGGCGGGAGATGGAGGAGGTCGTGCTGGAGACCCTGCGCCGGTCGAATCTGCGGGATGGGTACATCCGGCTGGTGGTCTCCCGGGGCAAGGGCGACCTGGGGCTTGACCCCCGCAAGTGCCCCCGGCCGACGGTGGTCTGCATCGCCGACTCCATCCAGCTCTACCCCGAGGAGGTCTACACCCGGGGGATGCAGGTGATCTCGGTCTCCACCCGGCGGAATCCGCCGGATACCGTCTGGCCGCAGGTGAAGAGCCTCAACTACCTGACCAGCATCACCGCGAAGATCAGCGCGGCCACCCAGGGCTACCCCGAGGTGGTCATGCTGAACAAGGAAGGTTACGTCTGCGAGGGCACCGGCGACAACATCTTCATCGTGAAGAAGGGCCGGCTGATCACGCCGGCGGTCCACCTGGGCATCCTGCCCGGCATTACCCGGGCGGCGGTGATGGAGTACGCCCGGGAGCTGGGCTACGAGGTGGAGGAGGGGACCTTCACCCTCTACGACCTGTACACCGCGGACGAGTGCTTCCTGACAGGCACCGCCGCCGAGATCGTGCCGGTGGTTGAGTGCGACGCCCGCAAGATTGGCACCGGCGAGCCCGGCGAGATCACCCGGCAGCTCATCGACGAGTTCCGCCGGCGGGTGCAGGAGGAGGGCACGCCCATCTGGTAGAGGCGAGCGCAGGCGCCGGCCAGCGCCGGTTGCCCGGGGAACCACTGTATTACTCAACGATGGAGGGATAGACGGTGCGCAGCGACATGATCAAGAAAGGGCCCGACCGGGCTCCGCATCGAGCGCTGCTGAAGGCGACCGGTGTGACCGACGCCGACATGGGAAAGCCCTTCATCGGCATTGCGAACAGCTACATTGATATTGTGCCGGGGCACGTCCACCTGAAGGAGTTCGGCGACCTGGTGAAGGAAGCCGTGCGGGAGGCCGGCGGCGTGCCCTTCATCTTCAACACCATCGGCGTGGACGACGGCATCGCCATGGGCCACATCGGCATGCGCTACAGCCTGCCCAGCCGGGAGCTGATTGCCGACGCGGTGGAGACGGTGATCGAGGCGCACCAGCTGGATGCGATGATCTGCATCCCCAACTGCGACAAGATCACCCCGGGCATGCTCATGGCGGCCATGCGGGTGAACGTGCCCACGATCTTCATCTCCGGCGGCCCCATGGCGGCCGGGCGGCTGAAGGACGGCCGCAAGGCGGACCTCATCAACATCTTCGAGGGGGTCGGCGCCCACAGCCGGGGCATGATCAGCGATGAGGAGCTGAAGGAGCTCGAGGACCTGGCCTGCCCCACCTGCGGCTCCTGCTCGGGCATGTTCACCGCCAACTCGATGAACTGCCTCTGCGAGGCCCTGGGGCTGGCCCTGCCGGGCAACGGCACTGCCCTGGCCAAGTCGGCGGAGCGGGAGGAGCTGGCCCGGGCGGCGGCCCGGCGCATCGTGGAGATGGCGATCGCCGGCGGGCCAAAGCCCCGGGAGATCGTCACCCTGGAGGCCATCGACAACGCCTTCGCGCTGGACATCGCCATGGGCGGCTCCACCAACACCGTGCTGCACACCCTGGCCATCGCCACCGAGGCGGGGATCGACTACCCGCTGGAACGGATCAACGAGCTCTCCGCCCGGGTACCTTATCTCTGCAAGGTCTCGCCGGCCACCTACGAGGTGCACATCGAGGACGTGCACGCGGCCGGCGGCGTGATGGCCATCCTTAAGGAGCTCTCCCGCAAGGAGGGGACGCTGCACCCCGACTGCCTCACGGTGACGGGCAAGACCATCGGCGAGCTCTGGGCGGAGGCCGAGAACCGCAACCGCGAGGTCATCCGCCCGGTGGAGGACCCGTACGCCGAGACCGGCGGCCTGGCCATGCTTTTCGGCAACCTGGCGCCCAACGGAGCGGCCCTGAAGGTGGGGGCGGTAGATCCGTCCATTACCACCTTCACCGGCCGGGCGATCTGCTTCGATTCGCAGGACGAGGCCCTGCAGGGGATCTTCGGCGGCAAGGTGCAGCCGGGCCACGTGGTGGTGATCCGCTACGAGGGGCCCAGGGGCGGTCCCGGCATGCCGGAGATGCTGGCCCCGACGTCGGCCATCGTGGGGATGGGGCTCGGCACGGAGGTCGCCCTGATCACCGACGGGCGCTTCTCGGGCGGCACCCGGGGCATCTGCCTGGGCCACATTTCCCCCGAGGCTGCCGAGGGCGGTCCCATCGCCCTGGTTCAGGACGGCGACCCGATCACGATCGACATCCCCGGCCGCCGGCTCTGGCTGGATGTGCCCGAGGAGGAGCTGGAGCGGCGCCGGGCGGCCTGGGTGAAGCCGGCGCCGAAGGTGCGGCGGGGCTGGCTGGGGCGCTACGCCGCCATGGTGACATCGGCCAACACGGGTGCGGTGCTGCGCACGCCGGAGGAGTGAGCAAAGGAGGACGTTGAGATGGAGATGCAGGCGGCTCGCGCCCTGCTGAGGGCGTTGGAGGCGGAGGGGGTCGAGGTCATCTTCGGCTACCCCGGTGGGGCGAGTCTGTACATCTACGACGCCCTCTACGACAGCCCCATTCACCACGTGCTGACCCGTCACGAGCAGGGGGCCATCCACGCGGCCGAGGGTTACGCCCGGGCGACGGGCAAGGTGGGGGTGGTGCTGGCCACCTCCGGCCCCGGCGCGACCAACCTGGTGACCGGCCTCTGCGACGCCATGATGGACTCGACGCCCATCGTGGCGATCACCGGGCAGGTGGTCCGCTCGCTCATCGGGCGGGACGCCTTTCAGGAGGCCGACGTCACGGGCATCACCATGCCGGTGACGAAGCACAACTACCTGGTGACCGACCCCGACGACCTGCTGCGAATCGTCCGTGAGGCCTTCCACATCGCCAGCACCGGCCGTCCGGGTCCCGTCCTGATCGACATCCCGAAGGATGTGACCAACGCGCAGATCCGCTGGGAGTACCCGCCCGCGATCCACCTGCCTGGGTATCGGATCCCCCGTGAGGCCCGCCCGGAGGCGGTGGCGGAGGCCGTGGAGGCGATCCGCTCTGCGCAGCGGCCGGTGCTGATCTGCGGCGGGGGCGTCGTCTCGTCCGAGGACGCCGCGCGACCCTTCCGGGAGCTGGCGGAGCGGATGGACGCCCCGGTGGTGGAGACGCTGATGGGCCTCGGCGGCTTCCCGATGGACCACCCGCTGTGCCTGGGCCTGGTCGGCATGCACGGCACCTTCGCCGCCAACCGGGCCGTGGCCAACTCCGACCTCCTGATCGCCTGCGGCATGCGGTTCGACGACCGGGTGACCGGCATGGCCTCCCGGTTTGCGCCCAAGGCGCGGGTGATCCACATCGACATCGACCCGGCGGAGATGTCCAAGAACCTGCACTCGCACATCCAGCTGGTGGGCGACTGCGGCCTGGTGCTGGCCCAGATCAACGAGGCCCTGGGCGACTGGTCGCAGACCCTGCCCGAGTGGCGGGCGCAGGTGCAGGCCTGGCACGAGCAGCATCCGCTCTGGGGCGTGCGCCGCGGCGAGGAGATCCCGACCGATCCGGCCGGGGTGCCGAAGCCGCAGCAGGTGATCCAGGCGGTGCAGGAGGCCTTCGGGCCGAAGGCCATCGTAGCCACCGACGTCGGCCAGCACCAGATGTGGGCCGCGCATTACTGCACCCGCACGGAGCCCCGCACCTGGCTCTCGTCCAGCGGGCTCGGCACCATGGGCTTCGGCCTGCCCGCAGCCATCGGCGCCGCCATCGGCCGGCCGGACCGGGATGTGGTGGTCATTACCGGCGACGGCTCGATCCAGATGTGCATCCAGGAGCTGGCCACCGTGGTGCAGGAAAACCTGCCCGTCAAGATCGTGCTGATCAACAACGGCTACCTGGGCATGGTGCGCCAGTGGCAGGAGATGTTCTACAAGGGCCGGTACAAGGAGGTCGACCTGCGGCCGGGCATGCCGGACTTCGTGAAGCTGGCTGAGGCTTACGGCATCAGGGGCCTCAGGGTGCGGCAGCTCGGCGAGCTGGCCGACGCCATGGCCGAGACCCGGGCGCACGACGGCCCGGTGCTCCTGGAGGTCGTGGTGCACGAGGAGGAGAACGTCTTCCCCATCGTGCCGCCCGGCGGGGCCAATACGGAAGCCCTGCTGAGCCGGCCCGGAAAGTAGTGCGATGTATAACCGCCGCGCCTATAGACGAACCCTATAAGTGTTATTGAAAGAATCGATACCTCGTCCGATAGGAAGCAACCGTCCGGCTGGCATAACACTCCACTTAGAAGCAAAGGCGCCCCGGGGGCGCGGTGGGAGGCAACACGATGACTCTGGTCTCACTGAGGACGATCTTGGATGCAGCACAGGAGGGCAAGTACGCGGTCGGTGCGTTCAATTGTAATAACCTGGAGATCGTCCAGGCCATCGCCGCGGCCGCGGAGGAGGCCCGTTCTCCGGTGGTTCTGCAGGCGAGCCAGGGGGCGATCAAGTACGCCGGCCTCGATTACATCGTCGCCATGGTGAAGGCCGCGGCCGAGAAGGCCACGGTGCCCATTGCCCTGCACCTGGACCACGGTACCGACTTCAACACCATCGTCGCCTGCATCCGGGCGGGCTTCACGTCGGTGATGTTCGACGGGTCGCAGTACGAGAAGGAAGAGAACATCGCCCGCACCCGGGAGGTCGTCAAGATCGCCCATGCGGTGGGCGTCTCGGTCGAGGGCGAGATCGGCAAGATCGGTGGCGTGGAGGACGACATCGTCGTCGACGAGCGGGACGCGATGCTCACGCCCGTTCCCGACGCCATCGAGTTCTACGAGGCCACCGGGGTGGATGCCCTGGCCATGTCCTTCGGCACCGCCCACGGCCCGTACAAGCTGCCGCCCAAGCTGGACCTGGACCGCATCGCCGCGGTGCACGAGAAGACCGGCGCCTACCTGGTGATGCACGGCGGCTCCGGCGTGCCCGAGGAGGATGTGAAGAAGGGCATCGCTCTGGGCATCCGCAAGGTGAACATCGATACGGAGCTGCGCCAGGCCTTCCTGGGCGAGGTGCGCCGGCAGCTGGCAGAGAAGCCCAACGAGATCGACCCCCGCAAGATCTTCGCCCCGGCCCGGGACGTGCTGAAGGAGCACATCAAGGAGAAGATGAAGCTTTTCGGGTGCGCCGGGAAGGCGTGAGATCCGGCCCGCCTGCTGCGCGGGCAGGGCGTGAGGGGTTCTGCCAGGAAAAACGATCGCCGCTGGGGAAACCTACCCAACGGCGATCGTTCTTTTCGAGGAGGACACACGGCATGCGGCATCTGTTCACCTTCGGCGACCTGGTCCTGGACGTGGTGGCCACGGCGGAATCGGGCCTGGAAGCCGACACGGACACGCCGGGAGAGGTGCGCTCCGCCCCCGGCGGGTCGGCGGCCAACTTTGCGGTCTGGACGCGCCGCCTCGGCAGTCCCGTCTGCTTTGCCACCCGGGTCGGCGACGACCTGCTGGGCCGGGCCCTGGTGGCAGACATGCGGGAGGAGGGCGTCGAGGTGCACGCGGCGGCGGATCCGGTCCACCCCACCGCGGTCCTGGTGTTGTTCAGCGATGGCGTGCAGCGGCACATGATGGTGCCCCGGGGGGCGAACCACTTCTTCGGACCCGGCGACCTGCCCGAGGAGCGCATCCGCACGGCCGGCTGGCTGCACGCCACCGGCTACGCCTTCTTCTGGGAGGCGACCCGCCGGGCCCTGGACCGGGCTCTCACGGTGGCCCGTGAGGCCGGGGTGCCCACCTCGTTCGACCCTTCCTCGGCCGGGTTCATCCGCAGGCACGGGCTGGACCTGCCAGAGGGCATCAAGGTGCTCATGCCCAACCGGGACGAGGCCCGGGCGCTCACGGGCTGCGCCGACGTGGAGGCGGCCGCCCGCGAGCTGGCCCGCCGTGCCGAGTTGGTGGCGGTGAAACTGGGGCCCGAGGGGGCGCTGCTGGCGCAGGCCGTACCCGATGGCGCCGGGCCGGCCCAGATGCGCGCCGGGGCCGCTCAGATGGGTGCTGGGGCCGCTCAGACGGGTGCAGGGGCTGCAGGCACCGCCGGCACGGCGGTGGAGCTAACCTATGTCCCCCCGGTGGCGCCTTCGGCCCCGCCGGTGGACGGCACAGGCAGCGGCGATGCCTGGGGCGCCGCCCTGATCGACGGCCTCCGCCGGGGGCTCGATCCGTACCGGGCGGCGCTGCGGGCGAACCGGCTGGGGGCTGAGGTGGTGACCCGGGTGGGCGCACGCCCGGTGCTGCCGCCGGAGATCATGCAGGAGATGGAGGTTGACGACGATGTCTGACCGCAGGTACCGGCCGGAGACCCTGGCGATTCACGCCGGCTGCGAGGCCGATCCCGTGACGGGTGCCCAGGCGGTGCCCATCTACCAGACCACTGCCTATGCCTTCCAGTCGACCGAGCATGCGCGGCAGCTCTTCTCGCTGGAGGCGGAGGGCAACATCTACACCCGCATCAACAACCCCACCACCGCGGCGTTCGAGGCGCGCATCGCGGCGCTGGAGGGCGGGGTGGGCGCCGTGGCCTTCGCCTCCGGTCACGCCGCGCTGGTGGCCACCGTGATGGCGATCTGCAACGCCGGCGATGAGATCGTCACCTCCTCCAGCCTCTACGGGGGCACGTACAACCTGTTCGCGACCACCCTCCCCAAGTGGGGCATCACCGCCCGGTTTGTGGAGGCGGGCGACCTGGAGGGATTCCGGCGGGCCATCACCCCCCGGACCCGCCTGATCTTCGGCGAGGTGATCGGCAACCCCCGGCTGGACTTGTTCGACATCGCCGGGGTGGCCGCGATCGCGCACGAGCACGGGCTGCCGCTGGTCATCGACAACACCTTCGCGACGCCGATCCTCTGTCGGCCCTTCGAGCACGGGGCCGACCTGGTCATCCATTCGGCCACCAAGTGGCTCGGGGGCCACGGCGTGGCGATGGGCGGTGTGGTGGTGGATTCAGGCAACTTCGACTGGAACTCGCCCCGCTTCCCCGGGTTCACCGAGCCGGACCCGTCCTACCACGGCGTGCGCTACGCCGTCGACTTCGGCCGCGCCGGCTTCATCACCAAGGTGCGCGCCCAGATGCTGCGCGATCTGGGCGGCTGCCAGTCGCCGTTCAACTCCTTCCTGCTGCTCCTGGGCCTCGACACCCTTGCCCTGCGCATGCGGGCCATCAGCGAGAACGCCATGGAGATCGCCCGGTACCTCGCGGAGCACCCGGCGGTGGCCTGGGTGCGGTACCCCGGCCTGCCCAGCCATCCGGACCATGCCCTGGCGCGGCGCTACCTGAGCGGGGGCTACGGTGGCATGCTGGTCTTCGGGCTGAAGGGCGGCCTGCAGGCGGGCGCGCGCTTCATCGACTCGGTGCGGCTCTTCTCCCACGTGGCCAACGTCGGGGACGCCCGGTCGCTGGTGATTCACCCTGCCTCCACGACCCACAGCCAGCTGACGCCGGCCCAGCGGGAGGCCGCAGGCGTGGGTGATGATCTGATTCGGGTTTCGGTGGGCTTCGAGGCGGTGTCGGATCTGATCGCCGACCTGGAGCAGGCGCTGGAGCGGGCCATGGCGGGTGCGTGAGCTTGCTCGGCCGCCAGGAACCATCCCTTTCACCGCTGTGTGTACGTCTCAAATGTGAGATGTATGAAAGGGAGGGCGATTGGCGTGGCGGCGAATGATCCGAATACGATCGCGTGGGTGCTGAACGGCCCGAAGGTGCTGGCGGTGGTGGGGCTTTCCGACAACCCCGCGCGCCCGAGCTACCACGTGAGCCAGGAGATGCAGCGCCGCGGCTACCGCATCGTGCCGGTCAACCCCAAGGGCGGCGAGATTCTGGGCGAGAAGGTGTACGCCTCGCTGACGGAGATCCCGTTCCCGGTCGACGTGGTGCAGGTCTTCCGCGCGCCGCAGTACGCCCTGGATGTAGTGCGGGAGATCGCCGAGATGACCGTGAAGCCGAAGGTGCTGTGGATGCAGGAAGGCGTGGTCAACGACCAGGCGGTCGCCGAGGCAGAGAGGATGGGCCTGCTGACGGTGCAGGACCGGTGCCTGTATAAGGAAGCCGTGAAAGCTAACGTATAAAGTTGCTTAGATATGGGAGGACCGGAGCCACCCATGGGGGGGAGGGCTCCGGTCCTTGCGCGCTGTTCGCATGATGTGTGGGTGACCGCCGGGGCCGAGAGGCCTGTCGGTGAGGGGACCGGGGAGGCCCATGGGGGGGAACGGCCGGACCTTACGTGCTGTTCGCATTATGTGTGGGTCCGCCGGGGCCGCGGGCCTGCGGGCGAGGGGACCGGGGAGGCCCATGGGGGGGAACGGCCGGACCTTACGTGCTGTTCGCATTATGTGTGGGTGGCCGCCGGGGCCGCGGGGCCTGCTGGCGAGAGGACCAGGGAGGCCCATGGGGGGGCACGGCCGGACCTTACGCGCGCTGTTCGCATTATGTGTGGGTGACGGTGGGACGAAGGGGCGTGGCGGGATCGCCGAGACCACGGGCCGTGCCGGACCACGGGACCCCTGGGCTGACTGACAGTTTTCCAGGGCAGCCGGCCCAGCTGCACCTGCCGAGTTAACGGAAAAGATTGACAGCAAACCTAAGTTCGGGTAAGATGGGAACAGAAACCGAACGCGGGAGGGGTCGTGGAAACCCATGAGCGGCAGCGTGACTCGGCCTGCAACCTGTCATCACTGTCAGGCTACCGCCGTGCAGGGGCACGGTTCCTACAAGCGCCGGGACGGCACCTGCCTGAAACGATACCTGTGCCGTGCATGTGGCCGGACGTTCAGTGAGGCTACGGGGACTCCGGCCTGCCGGCTGCGCAAGCGGAAGGAATGGAACGAGATGGTGCACCTGCTAACCGATTACCTGCCGCTGCGCAAGATGGCGGCTCGGCTGAAGGTGAGCTTATCTACCGCCTTCCGATGGCGCCACCGCGCCCTGGCCGCGCTGGCTCAGCAGCCGCGCCCCCAACTGGAAGGCCGTGTCTGCGTGGGTTACTTCGTCATTCGTTATTCCGAAAAGGGCAGTCGCACCTGCAACGGGCCGGGAAGCTGGGGCTATTTCAACTGGCTGCGCAGGAGGGTTCTGGATCCTACTCGAACGGGTCAGCGATTCCGCCTGCTGACCGACGGGCGGCCCAGCGTCATCATGGTGGCCCAGAATGAAGACGGATATCGGCTGTTCGATCTCGGGCAGGGGCGCGTCACCCCGGAGCGGCTGGCGATGGGGCTGAAAGCCCTGGTCCGGCCGGATTCGGTGGTCTACGCATACGAACAGCGGCACTTCAAAGTCGCCTGCCAGCAGAGCAACCTCCGGTTTCGGGACGCATCCCGGGCCCTCGGCCTGCTCTATGAAGGGAACACGGAGGCGGAGGACTACTGGGCGGGTCTCCCGGCTGTGCCTGAATATGCGTACGGGTGGTTCCGCCAGTTCAACGGCATCGCCACCCGATACTTGGAGCACTATATGGCCTGGTATTGCGACATTGTGCGCAAGGTGATCCGCAATCAGCGGACCCACCGCGATCTGCCGGAACTGGAGCTGCTGAAGGCGACCGCATGATGCTCATACACGATGCTCACGCCCGATTCCCTCATGACTCCCACGCATGATGCGTCCACGACATATGATCCGATCCTGGCGTGCCGACGCATGAGCAGTGAAGCGGCCCAGGTCGCGCCGGCCGGGGATGGTGGCCTGCTGCCGCTTGCTCTCTGCTGCCACGTGCTCCGTGAAGCAGGCCTGCCCGCGCCTGGCCACGGGTGCTGATGCGCCGACGTGGGCCTGGCCCTGTGGCGCTGTGATGCTGTCGGTCCGGTAGGCGCAGGCATGCTGCCGATGGCCGCCTGGCGCTGGCTGACCGGATGGGGCACCGCCGGCACCGGTCTGTTCCCGCGCGCCCGCGACCGAGCACAGGTTTGCCTGCCCCGGGGAGTTTGTGGGCATGCGAGCTCGTCCTGCTCTGCTTCTCCCGCATGGCCGTGGGCGGTACCCACACGCAACAAGAACAGCGCTTAAGGGCCGGCGATGGTGGGGCGCCGGGTGCCCCGGCCTTAGGCCAGCGCCTGCTGAAGGGCGCCCAGCAGCGAGCGGAAGCGCAGTTCCTCGAAGACGGCAGCGCAGGTGCCCGGGTCCAGTCGCAAAGCGCAGTCCTCCGGGGTGCACGAGACCGGGGCGTGCCTGTCGATGGTGGCGAGTTGCTTGGAGAGGAGGGCGATCTCCCGGCCTTCCTCCAGCCTTTCCCTGAGCCGTCCGCACTGGGTGTGGGCGTGGGCGAGGACCGCTTCCAGTGTGTCGTACTGCTGCAGCAGCTTGATGGCCGTCTTGGGCCCGATGCCACGGATTCCGGGGATGTTGTCGGAGGCGTCGCCTGCCAGGCCCTTCAGGTCGGCCACCTGGGACGGGAGGATGCCCCATTCCTCGACGAAGCGAGGGACGTCGTAGGTGACGGTCTGGTTCAGCCGCTTCACGTACTCCACCGTCGTTCGACCGGAGAGCAGCTGGAAGGCGTCGCGGTCGCCTGTGAGCAGGGTGACCTCCATCCCTGACTCTTCCGCCTTGCGGGCCATGGTGCCCATAAGATCATCGGCCTCGTAGCCCGGCGCTTCCAGAACGGTGATGTTCAGCGCCGTGAGGACCTCGCGCAGCAGGTCGAACTGGGGCGCCAGGTCGGGCGGGCATTCGGGCCGGTTGGCTTTGTACTCCGGATAGAGAGCGGTGCGCCGGTTTTCTGCGATCGGAACGTCGGTGGCCACCGCCAGGTGGCTGGGCCGCACCGCCGCGAGCAGCCTCAGGAGCATGCTCATGAAGCCGTACACGCCGCCCACGGGACGTCCGCGTGGGTCCGTCATGGGCGGAAGCGCAAAGAATGCACGGAACAGGAGACCGCCGTCAACAAGAAGCATGGAATGAATGGTGATCGACCCTTTCCGGAAAGGATTTCGGCAGGGCGGGGCAGACTACGCGGGACAGGGGGGAAGTCAGGATGGTCTGGTTCTTGCTCTTCCTAGCTGTACTCGGGATTGCCTGGTTCCTCTTCGTACCCCGGGCCGGCGAGAACGAAACCGCGCTGCCGCTGGATGGCGACCGCCCAGCTGCGGATGCCGACGCCACCACCACCGCCAACGTCGACGCCACCGCGGATGCCGACGCCACCGCCATCGCGGATGTCGATGCCACCGCGAATGCTGGCGCGACCGCAAACGCGGCCGCTACCGCGGACGCCGACGGCACCGCCAGTGCGGACGGGGCGCCTCAGGTATCGGCACATGCGACGGGAACCAGGCCCCGGACCGAGGGGCCGGGCTGGCTGCCCGAGAACTTCGAGGCCGAGAAGTACGACCAGCCCGGGACCTACGATCAGCCTGGGACCTTTGAATAGCCCGCGTGGGAGCCGGATAACCCGCCTGGGAGCGGGATAACCCGCCTGGGAGCGGGATAACCCGCCTGGGAGTGGGACAACCCGCCTGGGGCCGAAAGCCCGGGCGTTTTGCGCCGCCGGGGAGCAGTCCCCAGTCTCTTCGAGTTGCGTCGGCGCGATCCCTGCCCGCGCGAACAACCCCCTGGAGGCTTCCGCCTTCAGGGGGTTGCGGTGCCCGGCTCTCCTGCTCTGTTCCTGCCTAAACAACCATCCGGGCACCTAAAAGGAGCGCCAGAGGATTTCGGAACAACGGGTTCTACCGGGCCGGGTCGCCATTCTGGGATCCAACGATCTCGAATCGGCGGGCTTCGGAATCTGAGCCATCCCCTGCGCCCCTTGCAATTTCAGTTTAACATGTTCATTTGCCCCACGAACAGCGAACGAGGGGTTACTTTTCTGAAAGAATCATACGAACAAAAGTTTCGCTTATCCGGCGATGTCGAGCCGCTTGCCCTCGGTATCCTCGATGATGCCGCGCAGCGCCTGCCGGGCCCTGTGCAGCCGCGACTTGATGGTGCCCAGGGTGGTGCCCAGGGCGGTGGCGATCTCCTGGTAGCTCAGGTCGTGGAGATCGCGGAGGATCACGACGACGCGGTAGTCGTACGGCAGCCGCATGATGGCCCGCTGCACGGCGGCCTGCACCTCGTGGCGCTCCGCGTACTCCACGGGGCCGTCGGCGTCGTCTGCCGCCTGGCGGGGGACGGAGCCCTCATCCAGGGGAAGCGCCTCGTCCAGCGATGTACAGCGGGTGCGCCCCCTGCGCCGCAGTTCGTCCAGGCAGGTATTGGTCACCACCCGGTAGAGCCAGGTGGAGAACTGGGAGTCGCCTCGGAAATTGTGCAACCGCACGCAGACGCGCACCAGGGCCTCCTGGGCCGCGTCGCACGCATCGGCATGATTTCCCATTAACCGATAGGCCAGATTATAGGTGCGCTGCTCGTAACGGCCGATCAACTCGCCCAGCGCGCAGCGATCGCCTTCCTGTGCCCGTTCCACCAATTGCTCATCCGTCAACAATTGCATTCCAGAGAGTCCCTCCCGTCAACACTGTCCAGAGCCGCCCCGAGCTGCGTCGACTTGTGCTTCGTTTTATCTGCTTTCGCCCTTACTAACGAGATTGGACGCTGAAGGTTACGGGCTACCCTTCGAGTTTTTCACTTTCTCATGGTATAAAGCTTCGCAGGTGTAAGCGCATATATGACCGCAGCGGTGCCGCCCAATTGGGCAGCACCGCTGAATTTGGCACCTCTAGTCGCTGTTGGCCGCCGTTGCTGATCGCTCAGAACGGCGCTCGGCGTTGGCTGCGGATCAGTCTTCCTCCTCATCGCGCCCTGTGAGGATGGCGATGAACTTCTGCAGGGTATTGCTGAAGTTCTTGCCCCGCTTGTAGATCACCCCGACCGGCCGCTCGATGCGCATGTCGGCGATGGGCAGGGCGACCAGCGAGCCGGACTTGACCTCCCAGCGGGCACACCGCCGGGGGATGATCGAAACGCCCAGTTCGGCCTCCACCGACCGCTTGATCGTCTCGACGTTGTCGAACTCGTGGATCACATCCACATCCACACCGTGGTCGTTCAGCACCCGGTCGGTGGCCTTCCGGGTGGGGATGTCGGGATCGAAGGCGATGAAGGGCATGCGGTGCAACTGCTGCAGCGCAACCGGCTTGCCTTCCCGGGCCAGCGGATGGTTGGGGCTGACGATGACCACCAGCTCATCGGAGGGCAGCGGGATCACGCCCATCTGCCGCCCTTCCTGGGGGTAGGCGACGATGCCGATGTCCACCTGGTTCTGCCGCACGGCCTCGTAAATCTTGTTGGTACGGCTGTACTCCAGGTGTATCCGGGCCTGGGGGTACGCCTGGATGAATTTCTTGATGTATGGCGGCAGGTCGTGCAGGCCCACAGTATAGACGGTGGCCACCCGGATGGTCCCGGAGACGGTCTTGCTGAGGTTCGCCATCTGTTGCTCCAGTGCCTCGTAGCGTTCCACGATCTCGCGGGCGCCCTCGTAGAAGATCCGTCCGGCCTCCGTCGGATAGATGCCCTGGGGCGACCGCTCGATCAGCCGCTGCTGAAAGTGCTCCTCCATGGCCTTCACCTGCTGGCTCACGGCGGGCTGCGAGATGAAATTGCGCGCAGCAGCCTTGGAGAAGCTGCGGGTTTCGATGATGTCGCAGTATACCCGGAGGTACGACAACAGCATGGTGGCGGGTCCCCCTCGGTGTTAAGCTGTGGCAGGGCCAGAAGGCCTGCTTATGACCAGATTAGGCGTACTGAAGGGGAGGGGCAATAGACCAAAGTCCTATTCGACCTAGGGAGTTGGCAGGGGATTCGCAACAGATGGTTGAATTAACCACAAGCCTCGTCAAGTATATCGATGAAGAGGGAGGCCCAACTGGTGGATCAACGTCTGAAAATGTATGAGGAGCTCACCAGCGTGAGCGGGATCTCCGGTTTTGAGGAGCCCGTGCGGCAGGTGATGCGCAAGTACCTGGAGCCGCTGTGCGACGAGATCATCAGCGACAATCTGGGATCCATCGCCGGCATCAAGAAGGGACAGGCGGGCGGCCCCCGCATCATGCTGGCCGGCCACCTGGACGAGGTTGGCTGGATGGTCACCCAGATCACGGAAAAGGGGTTCCTGAAGTTCCAGCCCGTGGGCGGTTGGTGGAGCCAGGTGCTGCTGGCCCAGCGGGTGAAGGTGCTGACCCGCAAGGGCGAACTGATGGGTGTGGTCGGCTCGAAGCCGCCCCACATCCTGACCCAGGAAGAGCGGAACAAGGTCGTCCAGATCAAGGATATGTTCATCGACATCGGCGCCAGCTCCCGGGATGAGGCCAAGGAGTGGGGCGTGCGGCCGGGCGACCCGATTGTGCCGCACTGCGACTTCCACGTGATGCCGAACCCGAAGATCCTGATGAACAAGGCCTGGGACAACCGGGCCGGCTGCGCCGTGGCGATCATGGTGCTGGAGGAGCTGAAGGGCCAGGACCATCCCAACGAGGTCTACGCGGTGGGTACGGTGCAGGAGGAGGTCGGCCTGCGGGGCGCGACCACCATGGCCAACACCATCGAGCCCGACATCGCGTTTGCGCTGGACGTCGGCCTGGCGACGGACGTTCCCGGCGGCGACGGGCAGGTCGAGGGCAAGCTGGGCGAGGGGCCGCTGATCATGGTCTACGACGCCTCCATGGTGCCTCACCGGGGGCTGAGGGACCTGGTGATCGACACGGCCGAGGAGCTCGAGATCCCCATCCAGTTCCAGGCCATGGCCGGGGGCGGCACCGACGCAGGGCGGATCCACATCCAGGGCCGGGGCGTACCTTCCCTGGTGGTGGGCTTCGCCACCCGGTACATCCACAGCCACGCGGGGCTGATCCACCGGGACGACATGGAGAACGCCGCCAAGCTGCTGGCGGCGGTCATCAAGAAGCTGGACGCAGAGACGGTGGCGCGGCTGAAGAACAACCTGAGCTAGCGACCGCCGGAAGCCGGCCGCCAGCGCGGGCCGGGCACGGACGACCGAGCCGGGCGGGGATTCCCCCTCGCCCGGCTCAGCGTGTTGCCGCAACGAACCGGCGGCGGTGCTCGGCCAGCAAGCTCCGCAGGGCCTCCAGCGAGGGGGCCAGCCGCGCCTGCTCCTTCAGCGCCTCCGGAAACTGATCGGAGCAGATGATGGCCACACGCAAGGCCATCGGATCTTCCGCCCGCTCGAGGATGTCCAGGTAGACCTGGCGCATCTTCGCCGGGCTCATCGTCGCCTGGCTCACCCGCAATCACCCCCACCGGCTGTCGTTACCGCCTATTATACCGCACAGGGGGTCGGAGTAGTACGAAACGTGATGAAATGCGGGACGCAGCCGATGAAGTGCAGAAACGTGGTGAAATGCAGGACGCGGCCGATGAACGCCGCCTGCGAACGGCATCTACACCCAGGAGGAGCGCACCGCCACGCGTGGCGGGCGGGCCGGGCTGCCCAGGACCCGGCGCAGGCTGGCCACGGCCTCTGGGGGCGTGACCAGAGGCTCGCGGATGCAGGGGATGTCCGGCCTGGCCGCCCGGGCGGCGTCCGCCAGGGGGTAGCCGCTGGGCGCCGCCAGCAGGCAGGCGGCCTCGCTCAGGAGGGGGAGGAGCCCCTCGGGGTCCGTGGCCGCGCGGAAGCGCAGGTGGCCGAGGCCGCCCTGCTCCAGGCTCTGCTGGACGCGCGCCGCCTGCACCCGGTCCGCTGCGGCCACCGCAACGCAGGATCCGGCAGGCAGGCCCTGGAGCCGCTGCAGCGCGGCCCGGGCATCGGGTCCGGCCAGGACCACCGGCTGCCGGTCCCGCAGGGCGGGCGCGTGGAACAGGGTGGCGGCGACGGGGGCGGAGGGCGGGATCTGGCCCAGCTCTTCCGGCAGGGCAGGGGCCACCTGCGCGCCGGGCAGCTGCGACTCCAGCTGCCGCTGCAGCCGCCGCAGGTCCGCCCGGGCGGTGCCCACCAGGATCACGCGGCCCGAGGCGGCCTGCGGACCGCGGGCGAGCAGCGCCTGCGAGAGCAGATCCAGGGCCAGCTCCTCGGCGTCCATGCCCCAGTCATCAGCGGTGGCCAGCACGCCGGCCAGAAGGGAGCGCAGGGCGGCCCCCGGCGCCGGCCCCGGGGGGTCATCGGCCACGAAGATCCCCTTGCCCTGGTGCGATGTCAGGTATCCCTCACGGACCAGCTCCTCCACCGCCCGGGCCACGGTGTTGACGTTGATGGCCAGCCCGGCAGCCAGGTCCCGGAGCGAGGGCAGCTGGTCGCCGGGATGGAGGAGCCCTGCGGCGATCTGGTACCGGATCTGGGCCTGCAGCTGCTGCTTGACGGGAACACAACTGTCACGGTTCAGCCGGAAGGCCTGCACTCGGTCACCTCCCCTGAACGGGCTCGGTGGTGGCCCACAGACTCGGCGCCGCGCTGGAGCCTGCGGATGTCGATGCATCGCTTCGCACCGCCCCTGGATGCGCATAGGCCGTTCGCTGGAAGGGGCATCCTATCGAGGGAGGTGAAGGCGGATGGATCGGGAGGAGGAGCAGTTCCAGGAGGGGCCTGGGCTGATTCGCCCAGGCGTGTTCTACGGGGCGCGGATCGAAGGGCCGCTGGGCCGCGCGGCCCCCGTCGGCGATGACCGCCCCAGCGGCTCGACCCGCAGGAGGGAGTCCACCATGAACATCCCCAGGGCCCGCCAGGTGCCGGTGGAGGGCGCCGTGACCGGGCCGGAGGCCCCTCCGCCCAGGGTCGACCTGATCCGGGGCCAGATGGAGATCGACCAGCTGGACGACATGGCGACGCCGTAGCGATCCGGGGGTCAGGGCGGGAGGGGAGCGCCCTGACCCTTCGCCGTGCGCCGGCCCGGCAGGAGGGGTTCGCCGCCTGCCCGCCGAATAGTCTGCCATGAGCGTAGATTAGGAGGTCGGGGACATGGCAAAGGGCGGACTGACCCAGAAAGACTTGATGATCTGGGTCATGAACCATCCCAACGGTACCAAGTATTACTACCTCATCGAGCGGGAACCCTTCGAGCGGGAGGGGCTGAAGAAGGCCGTCCACCGGGTGGGCAGCACGGGGGATGCTGTCTTCCTCTACCGGGACCAGGCCGAGGCCGAGCTGGCCAAGTTCCCGCCGGGGGACGAGGAGCCTGAGGCCGGCGAGGCCGCCGAGCCCGCCTAGCCTGCGCAACGGAGTCCGGAGCCGCGCGGTGGCTCCGGACTCTTTCAGTGCACGCCGAACAGCGAGAGGATCTCCTCGCGGGTGAGCCGCTGCAGGAGGAACTGCTGCTCCTGGTCTTCGCTCATCTCCGTCAGGGGATCCATCACCTGGTGGAACAGGGCCCGCTTCTGCTCCACCAGCTCGGCAACGCGCTCCTCTACGGTGCCCCGGGTGAGCAGGGTGGTGACGTAGACCGGCCGCCGCTGGCCGATGCGGTGGGTGCGGTCCTCGGCCTGCTGGGCAACCGTGGGGTTCCACCAGTGGTCCAGGTGGTAGACGTGGTTGGCCCGGGTGAGGGTGATGCCCACGCCCCCGGCTTTCAGCGACATCGCCAGCACCCGGGGCATCTCCTTGTGCTGGAAGTGGTGGACGATCAGCTGCCGGTTCCAGTCGCTGAGCGACCCGTCGAACAGGACGGCCCCGAAGGGCTCCAGCCGGGGAAGGAGCGGCTCCAGGGTGACCTTGGGGTACTGGGAGAAGATCAGCACCTTCTCCCCGCGCTCGATGAGCGCAGCCAGCTCCTGCTCCAGGAAGGCCATCTTGCAGGAGGACCCGGTGGCGGGATCCAGGTTGCAGAGCTGCTTCAGCTTGTTGAGCAGGGTCAGGGCGATCATGGGGGCGGCGGCGTGGCCGGCCTGCCGGATGGCCATCACGCCCGCGCGCTCAGCCGCCTCGTAGGCCATGCGCTGGGCCGGGGTCAGCTCCAGCCAGACCGTGCGGTGCTCCTTGGGCGGCAGGTGACAGAGCACGTCCGCCTTGCGGCGGCGGAGGACGTAAGGCGCGATGCGCCGGTGAATCTCCTCGACCGGGCAGCCCTTCCGGTCAGGCAGCAGGCCCGGCTTCAGGTAGGCGAAGATGGCCAGAAGCTCCTCCACCCGGTTTTCCAGCGGCGTGCCCGAGAGCCCCCAGCGCCGCTGGGCCGCCACCTGGGCCACGGCCCGGTGGATGGCGGTATTGGGGTTCTTGATGCGCTGGACCTCGTCCAGCACGATCAGGTCGTAGGCGTCGGGAGCGGCCAGGCCGGCCTTCAGGTCCTCGCGCCAGCTCTCGTATCCGACCAGGTGCACGTGCACCTGGCAGCGCCAGTACCACTGCCGCCGCCGGCGGGGGCCCTCCACCGGCACCACCCGCAGGTCCGGGGCCCACCGGCGCAGCTTGTAATACCAGTCGAAGATGAGCGTCTTGGGGCAGAGGATGAGGGCCCTCGCCACCTCGCCCCGGCGGATGAGCAGCCGGAGGGCGGCGATGGCCTGAATCGACTTGCCGAGCCCCATCTCATCCCCCAGCAGCGCCACGGGATGCTCCAGCAGGAAGTTGGCGCCGTCCACCTGGTAGTCATAGAGCTCCTCGCCCGGCGGGGCGTAGAGGGCATCGGGGTCGGGCGCCGCACCCTCAGGCGGCGCCGGCAGGTCAAAAAACTGGAGGGGTGCGTCCGGGCTCTGTGCGCCCCACTCGTTGCCGGCGAAGATGCTGGGGGCCGGTGGAAGCCCGAGGCTGTGGGTCACCGTTGACAGACTCACGGCGCAGACTCCCCCCAATCGCGCAGTCTGGTCCGCGATAGTCTGCGCGCTGGAGGAGTCTACATAACAGGGATGTTCTGGGCAGGGGAGAAGCTTTGCGGAGGTGTGAACTGCATGATGGATGCCGCGGAGATCCGCAAGTTCGGCGTGGAGCCTGACTTCGACCGCTACACGTACGAATCGAGCGCGTGCTCCTGGTGCGGTCAGCCGGTGCTGATCGTACAGTCAAAGGAGCGGATGCCGGGCTACCGCACCGCGGCCACGGCCTGCGAGAACTGCATGTCGAAGCTGACGAAGCGGACCCGGGCGAAGGAGTTTCAGTGGGTCTTCCTGCCCGGCTGGCGGCCGGAGTAGGCGTGGACCCCGGGCGGACCAAGTCCGGCTTGCCCGGCCCCGGCGGGACGGGTTATCCTGTTCGGGAGCACACCGCACTGACTACTGGAGGGAACGACGGATGCACAGCAGAGGCTGGAAGGCGGCCGCGGCGGCGCTCCTGCTCCTGACCATGCTGGCGGGATGCGGCGGCGCAGGCGGGCCGCAGGATGTGTACAAGAACCCGGCGGGTCAGCAGGACGGGGCCGGGAAGGACAATACCGGGCAGGACGACGCCGGGCAGGACGGCTTCAAGCAGTGGGACAAGCCTCCCGAGATGGTCATCGATCCCGCCAGGCGCTACACCGCCACGATGGAGACCAGCCTGGGCACCATGAAGTTCGAGCTCTTCGCCGACGAGGTGCCGCAGACGGTCAACAACTTCGTGTTCCTGTCCCGCGAGGGCTTCTACGACGGGGTCACCTTCCACCGGATCATCAAGGACTTCATGATTCAGGGCGGCGACCCGACGGGCACCGGCACGGGCGGGCCCGGGTACACGATCCCGGATGAGTATCCGGTCACCCGCGCCTACACGCGGGGCACCCTGGCCATGGCCCGCACCGCTGCGCCCAACTCGGCCGGCAGCCAGTTTTTCATCTGCACCGGCGAGACCTGTGGCGGCCTCGACCAGCAGCCGCACTACGTGATCTTCGGCCAGCTGATCGAGGGCGGCGACGTGCTGAGCGAGCTGGAGTCGGTGGAGGTGAAGCGGGGCAACGCCATCGATCCCGTCCCCTCGACTCCGGTCGATCCGCCGGTCATCCAGCGGGTGACCATCGAAGAGCATGACGCGGAGTGAGGAGCGGCGCGCTCCCGGCCAGGATCGGGCGGGGCCCCCGCGGCTCCTGATACCTGAGCCTGCTGAGGGCTGGGCCGCCTGGCTGGATGGGCTCTTCCGGCGGCTGCTGAGCGCGTTCGGGCCGCGCCACTGGTGGCCCTCGGCCCTGGCGCCGGCGCCCGCCCGGGCGGAGCCTTTCGAGATGATCGCCGGCGCCATCCTGGTGCAGAACGTGGCCTGGAGCAACGCGGCGAAGGCGGTGCGGGCGCTGGCGGAGGCCGGGCTGCTGGATGTGGCGGCGATGGCCGCGGCGCCTGCGGAGGCGGTGGAGCGGCTGATCCGCCCGGCCGGCTACTTCCGGCAGAAGACCGGGCGGCTGAAGGGTTTTGCCGCTTACGTCTCGGAGCGGTACGGGGGCGACCTGGCGGCGATGCTGGCCCGGCCGACCCCCGATCTGCGGGCGGAACTGCTCTCCCTCAGCGGCATCGGGCCGGAGACGGCTGACTGCATTCTGTGCTACGCCGCCGACCGGCCGGTGATGGCGATGGACGCCTACACCCGCCGCATCTTCGCCCGCCTGGGGCTGTTCTCCCCGGACATTCGGTACCACGACATGCAGGCCTTTTTCCACGCGCATACACCGGCAGACGCCGCCCTGCGGGGCGAGTACCACGCCCTGATCGACACGCTGGGCAGCCGGCTCTGCCGCAAGCGGGCGCCGCGCTGCGGCGAGTGCCCGCTTGCGGATCTCTGCGCGCGGGTGGATGTTGCTTAGCCGCGAACCCGCATCAGGAGGGGTGTCCGTGCGGATCGTCTTTAAGGATAAGAAGCACTCGTCGGGCACCATCAAGGACGGCGAGATCGTGCTCTACATCTCCAGCCGGCTCTCCCGGGCGGAGCAGCTCCGGCACATCGAGGAGCTGACCCGGCGGCTGACGCCCCGCCTGGAGCGGGCGCGCCAGCTCCACCTGGTCGGCGCGGATCCGCTCATGGGGCTCACCCCCTCCCCCGTGGCGGACGACGCCGCGCTGGCCCGCTGGGCGCGGGAGATCAACGAGCGCCACTACGGCTTCGCCATGGGCCAGGTGCGGTTTCGCAAACAGGAGTCCCGCTGGGGCTCCTGCAGCGGCCGCACGCGCAACATCAATATCAGCCACCGGCTGCGGGGCGGCCCGCACGAGCTGCTGGAGTACGTGCTGATCCACGAGATCGCCCACCTGGGGGAGCTGAACCACAGCCCCCGGTTCTGGGCCCTGGTGGAGCGGGCCTGTCCTGACTGGCGGGAGCGGCGCCGGCTGCTCAGGCAGTACGGCGAGTACCTCCGCGCGCGTGAATCTGCTGCTGCATCTGAAACGTCGAAACTTGTGTGGTAACCATCCTGGAGAGGTGGCATCTGACGTGGGTGCAGTGATCGAGGTCAGTGAACTGCGCAAGGAGTTCAAGGTGGCCCGGCGCAAGGAAGGCCCGTTTGCCGCGTTGCGCACGCTCTTCTCCCGTGAGTTCGACACCCGGGTGGCCGTCGACGATGTCTCCTTCACCATCGAGCGGGGCGAGCTGGTGGGCTACATCGGGCCCAACGGCGCGGGCAAGTCGACGACCATCAAGATGCTGACCGGCATTCTGGTGCCCACAGCCGGCGAGGTGCGGGTGCGGGGGCTCGTGCCGTATCAGCGGCGGGTGGAGAACGCCCGGCAGATCGGCGTGGTCTTCGGCCAGCGGACGCAGCTCTGGTGGGACCTGCCCACCATCGAGTCGTTTGAGCTCCTCCGGCACATCTATAAGGTGCCCAGGGAGCGGTACGAGCAGAACATGGCGCTCTTCCGGGACCTGCTGGGGCTGGATGAGTTTTTGAACACCCCCGTCCGCCAGCTTTCGCTGGGGCAGCGGATGCGCGCCGACCTGGCGGCGGCCCTGCTGCACGATCCGGAGATCGTCTACCTGGATGAACCGACCATCGGCCTGGACGTGGTGGCGAAGGAGCGAATCCGGGAGTTCATCCGGACCATCAACCGCGAGCGGGGTGTGACGGTGATCCTGACCACCCACGACATGCAGGACATCGAGAAGATCTGTGCCCGCATGATCCTCATCGACCACGGCCGGGTGATCTACGACGGGCCGGTCGCGCAGATCAAGGAGCGCTTTGGCAAGCACCGGACCCTGGTGGTGGACCTGGAGCCCAACGGGTGCGAGGGGGATATCGCGGTGGAGGGGGCCGAGCTGGTGCGCCGGGAGGGCCGCCGCATCTGGCTCCGGTTCAACCGGGACGAACTCTCGGCCAGCGAGCTGATCGCCCGGGTTTCGGCCCGCTGCGCGATCAGGGACCTGACGGTGGAGGAGCCGGAGATCGAGGGCATCATTGCCCGAATTTACCAGGAAGGGATATAAAGCTGGGCCGCCGGCAGCGCTGCCGGCGGCCTTTCGGGTCTTGCTGGACGTGTTGCTTCAGTACGGGTTGCACGCCACGTTGTCGACGGCCGGGATCTGCTCCGGGGAATTGCAGGCGGGCCGGTAGTACTCGTACAGGCTGCGGAGGCATCCCTGCCGGTCGGTCTCGTTGGCAACCACGGCGTAGGAGTAGGCCACCTCATCCGTCTCGATCCGGGCCTTGGCACACGCGTTGATCCCCGCGGCCTGCGCATCGCCCTCCACGATGGTGCCCAGGTAGGCCAGCAGCATGCTGTACAGGTTCTCGGCCTGGCCCACGTAGAAGACCTCCCATTCACCGCTCTCGCGGCGGGCGTGCAGCTTGAACACACCGGGCTTCTGCGGCACATCCACAATGTCCAGGGGGTGGGCGAACCGACCGCCCTTCCAGTCAAGGCCGAGGATGGTCATCCAAGCCACGGGTCGCTCCCCTTTCAGTAGTACTAAAGTGTAGCGGTATTATGTACCATCGGTCAGTATCGTAGCACATTGGCTTCATGCCGTCCAGCGTCCGAATGGGCGGACGGGATGCCGGGGCCCCATCCCTGTCCGCCCATTCGCTCTATTCGCAGGCGCTGTGGGCAGCGATGGCTCAGGGGCGGCGGTAGCTAAGGGGCAGCGATGGCTCCGGGGCAGCGGTAGCCAAGGGGCGGTGGTGATATCTAAGGAGCGGTGATAGCGAACGGGCAGCGAAGCTGAGAGGCAGGGGTATGCAACCCCGGCCACTCGATTCCCATTTAACCGCGACGACGAATGGAAGGTATACGGTCTAATAGAACAGATGCGGGCTGCGAGAGAGGTGCGCCGGGTCTCGCCCACATGCAACCCGAACAGACCGGATGCGGCCGCGGGACACGCGCTGCTGATCTCGCCAACACGCGTTGAACGGCCCGTCCCAGGCAGTGGAAAGGAATTGCGGCAGGAAGCAAGTGTCGGGCCGCCGAAACAGGGCTAGAGCGGATGTGACCTCACGTAAAGTATTCTTATGTTTAAGATAAGGAGATATGATGGTGAAGCGTTTTCTGTTCATCCCCTTGCTGATACTCCTCCTGGCCGGCTGCACCGCACTTTCGGCCGGCCCCGACGCGCCGGTTCCCGGGCCCGCGCCCGCGGACGAAACGGGTTTGGAGGTGCCGCAGGGGAGCGGGGGCGGGGGCGCACCTGAACAGCCGGGGGAGGAACCCGGCCAACTGCCGGGAGCGGAGCCCGGGACCGGGCCGGGCGGCGCCAACGGCGGCGCCGTGGAGCAGGAGCCCCGGGAGGTGACGATCACCTTCGTCGGCGACATCATGCTGACCCGGCTGCCGGGTGAGCACCTGGCCAGAGGGGAGGATCCGTTCGCCGGCGTGGCCGACGTGCTGACCGCGGCCGACCTGACCATCGGCAACCTGGAGTGCGTTGTGTCGACGGTGGGCGAACCGGTTCCCAAGTGGTGGAATTTCCGCTGCGATCCCCAGGTGGTGCCCGTGCTGGCCCGGTACATCGATGCCGTCTCGGTGGCCAACAACCACTCCGGCGACTTCGGTAAGGAGGCCTTCGCCGAGCAGCTTCAGATCCTGAAGGAGCACGGTGTGCCCTACTTCGGGGGCGGCATGAACTTCGCCGAAGCCCACCAGCCGCTGATCCTGGAGCGGAACGGCCTGAAGATCGCCATCCTCGGCTACAACAACGTCGAGCTGCGCAGCTACGAGGCCGGGCCCGACACGCCGGGGTTGGCCTGGATCGAGCTGGACCAGCTGGCCGCGGATGTGCGGGCGGCCCGGGAGCAGGCGGACATCGTGGTGGTCTACCCGCACTGGGGCTACGACTACGCGTTCTGGCACGCGGAGGACCAGGCCGAGATCGCCCGGGTGGCCATCGACAACGGCGCCGACTTGGTGGTGGGCACGCACCCGCACGTCACCCAGCCGGTGGAAATTTACAACGACCGGCTGATCGCGTACAGCCTCGGCAACTTCGTCTTCGACGACTTTGTGGACGTGGGCCCGGAGCTGGATGAGCCGTCGCGCACCAGCTGGGTCCTGACGGTGACGATCGGGGAGGACGGGATCAAGCGCTGGGAGACCCGGGTGGCCCGGACCGACGACCGGGGCTTTCCGCAGTGGCTCGAGGGCGTGGCTTCCCCGTGCAGCGATGGCGTCCCGGAAGACGGCTACCTGTGCGCTCCCTGAGTCTGCTCGCAGAGATGAACGGGCTGCAGTCGCCTTCGCGGCGACCGCAGCCCGTTGGTCTTCGGTGGGCAGAATAGCCTCCAAGGCAAGGAGGCGATGCACGTGAGACGGAAGGAGATCCTGGCGCGGTTGCAGATGCTCCACGACCAGGTGCACCAGACCGCGGAGCGGATGGCGCACCTGCCTGAGCGGCTGCCGATGGAGATCGAGCCCCAGTCCCTCAACTACGACAGGGACCTGAGCCGCTTTCAGGGGGAGTACAACCGGCTGGTGCGGGAGGCGCAGGCCGAAGGGCTGCTGTCCGCCGCCGACCTGGAGGAATACGGGCTGCCTGAGCAGTTCGAGGGCTGACAGCGCCACGCGTCCAGCGCCGCCCGCAGCACCGCGTGGGCCAGCCGCTCGGTTACGCCGCCCGCGTCGCGGTCGGGGTGATACTCCACCACGTCCAGGGCCAGCAGGTTGCGCCCCCGCACGATGTCGGCCACCAGCGCGACGGCCTCATCCCGGCTGAAGCCGCCGGGAACGGGCGTCATGGTGCCGGGGGCCTCCGCGGGGTCCACCGAGTCAATGTCAAACGAGAGGAACAGGTTGGGCTTCAGGCCGGCGAGGAGTTCCGCGCGCCGCGCGCGGACCTCGGCGGGAGAGAGCACCTCGACCCGCGCCTCGGTGAGCAGCCGCCGCTCGCCGGGATCCAGGTCGCGGATGCCCCACAGGCGGAGCTGCTCCGGCCGGATGATCCGGGGGAGCGCCTCGGGCAGGAGGCCGGCAGCCAGGGAAAGCACCATGCCGTGCGGGTTGCCCGAGGGCGATGTGGCGATGGTGTTGAAGTCGCCGTGGGCGTCGACCCAGACCACATCGAAGTCGTGGCCCATCGCGGCGAGGGCCATGATGGTTCCAAGGGAGGTGGAGTGGTCGCCCCCGATGGTCAGCAGCAGATCGCCCGGGCGGGCGACGCGCTGCCAGTGCGCCTGCTGACGGCGGGCGGCGTCCACCACTTTCGCGATGCGCGCGGGAACGGGATCAGACTGGAGTCCGGGCGGCAAGGCCATGTCGCCGTGGTCGATCACCTGGCTGTCCAGCTGCCTGAGGTAGGCCAGCAGCCCCGACGCGCGCAGGGCTTCCGGTGCGTGTCGGACGGCGTTGCGCGGCAGCCCCAGCGTGGTGGGGAAGCCAAGCAGATGTATGGTCATCGCGTCATTCTGCCCCCAATGCTCACGAAAGTCTATTCATTTCGGTATATGCATCTGTGCATATTCGGGTTCGCCTGCTGAGATTCCTTCTCGTTCGTTTATGAAAAGCCATCTGCGCTCAAGCTAGGGGCGGGAGGGAGCGACATGCAGAAGAAAGCGAAGGCCCCGGCGGGCAAGGGCCGGCAGAAGAAGCCGAAGGAGCTGACCCCGCTGGACAGGTTGAAACTGGAGATCGCGCAGGAGCTGGGGCTGGCCGAGAAGATCGCCCGGGCCGGCTGGGCCGAACTGACCGCCGCCGAGTCAGGCAGGGTCGGTGGCATCCTGAACCGACGGCTGAAGGAGCTGAAGCTGGCCATCGGGCCGAAGGGCACCCTGATCCCCACGGCGAAATCGTAAGGGAACTGCGCCCCCTGGCGACGTGTAAAGGGAACTGTGCCCCCTGGCGACGTGTAAAGGGAACTGTGCCCCCTGGCGACGTGCAAAGGGAACTGTGCCCCCTGGCGACGTGCAAAGGGAACTGTGCCCCCTGGCGACGTGTGTCCAGGGGGATTTTCTATTGCCTCACGGGCGGGGGGCCGCTCCGGTCAGGGACCCTGCCAGTTCCGCGTGCCGGAAGCAGTCCACCAGGTGGTCGTTGACCATGCCGACGGCCTGCATGTAGGCGTAGCAGATCGTGGGGCCCACGAAGGTGAAGCCCCGCTGCCGCAGGTCGCGGCTCATCGCCACCGACTCGGGGCTGCTGGACGGGACGTCCGCCGGCGAGCGCCAGTGGTTGACCCGGGGTTCCCCGTCCACGAAACCCCAGATGTACGCGGCAAAGGTGCCAAACTCAGCCTGAACCTGGAGGAAGGCCCGGGCGTTCTGGACCGCCGCCTCAATCTTGCGCCGGTTGCGGATGATGGACGCGTCCTCCAGAAGGGCCGCGATCTCCCGGGGGCCGAAGCGGGCCACCCGCTCCGGGTCAAACCCGGCGAAGGCCCGGCGATAGCCCTCACGCCGCTGCAGGATGGTGGACCAGCTCAGGCCGGCCTGAGCGGTCTCCAGCACCAGGAACTCAAACAGGGTCCGGTCATCGCGGGCGGGCACGCCCCACTCGGCGTCGTGGTAGGCGACCAGCAGCGGGGTGGTGGCCCAGGTGCACCGGTGTCTGGTCATCGGGGACACTCCTCCCTTTCCTCATGGGTGGCGGGGTGGTCGGCGGGCACGGCCTCGTTCCCCGGCGGGACGGCTCGGGCTGTGTCGGGACCGACCATCGTCTGGAGTCGCTGGGTATATTCTCCAGGCAGAGGCGAACTCCTGCTCGCCAATGGAGAAAATTTGTTCCCTTCCCCGCCAAACCCGGCGTCCTGCACCTGCGCCGGCGCCGGTGAGCCGCCGGCCGCTCTAGTCCACGTAGATCATCTTCCGCGTCATGCCCCCGTCCAGCACCAGCTGCTGCCCGGTCATGAACCCCGACCGGGCCGGGTCGGCCAGGAAGAGCGCCGCCTGGGCGACGTCCTCGGGCCGCCCCACCCGCCCCACCGGGTGTTGGGCGGGATCTTCCGGCCGGAGTTCCTCGCCGTCGACGTCGATCCAGCCCGGCAGGATGGCGTTCACCCGCACCGCGGGCCCCAGCGTGATCGCCAGGGCGTGGGTGAGGGCCAGGATGCCGCCCTTGCTGGCAGAGTAGGCCTCGGTGTTGGGCTCGGACATGAGGGCGCGGGTGGAGGCGATGTTGATGATCGCCCCCTGGCCGGCCGCGCGGAGGAGGGGCGCGGCGAACCGGGACATGAGGTAGGTTCCCCGTAAGTTGACTGCGATCACCCGGTCGAAGAGGGCCACCGGGGTGGATTCCAGGTCGCCGAACTCCGAGATGCCGGCGTTGTTCACCAGCACGTGCAGCACGGGGCCCACGTGATCCAAGAAGCGCCGCACCTGCCCCTCGTCCGACACGTCGCAGCGGTGCATTTCGACGCCCTCCACGGGCGACGGATCCACGTCGGCCCCCAGCACCCGGGCCCCTTCAGCGGCGAAGGCCCGGGCGATGGCCCGGCCGATGCCACGGGCTGCGCCGGTCACGGCGACGACCCTTCCATCAAAGCGCATGGACATCTTTCCTTTCCTGACACAGATACCCGGGGGCCTGCCCTGCCAGCTTCGTGGCCGCGGGCTCTTTCCGGCCGGCGGTGCAGGAGGAGCGCCCCGGGCGACGAACTCCCGTACCATTCGACGTAGCGCCCAGCAGTGTTGACGCGCAGCGGAGCGCGGTCAGGGCAGAATTCGGCGGGGCTGCCCCGGGTTCACCGGTGGACAGCCCCGCTCGACATATCTGGCCTATCGTTCGTTCTTCGCCTTCGGATCAAAGTAGTCCCGGAGCCCGTCGCCCAGCAGGTTCACCGAGAGCACCGCCAGCATCACGAAGAGGCCGGGGAAGACCCCCAGCCACCAGGCCTCCGGCAGGTACTGCCGGCCCGAGGCGAGCATCTCGCCCCAGTCCGACGTGGGCGGCTGGGTGCCGAGGCCCAGGAAGGAGAGCGAGGCCGTGGTGAGGATCGCCGAGCCCACCGACAGCGTCGCCTGCACCAGCAGGGGGCTCAGGATGTTGGGCAGCAGGTGGCGCAGCAGCACGCGCCCGTGCGTGGCGCCGGCCGCCTGCGCGGCCACCACGTAGTCCCGCTCCCGCAAGGTGAGCACCTGCCCCCGCACCAGCCGGGCGTAGCCTGGCAGCGAGACCACCGCCACGGCCAGCATGGCGTTGAGCAGGCCGGGGCCCAGGGTGCCCACGATGGCCAGGGCCAGGAAGATCATCGGGAAGGCCAGCAGTACGTCCAGGAGCCGCATCAGGACCTGGTCCCACCGGCCGCCCATGTAGCCGGCCACCAGGCCGATCAGGGTGCCGGCGCTGGCGCCGATGACCACCGGCACGATGCCCGCCACCAGGCTCACCCGGCCGCCGTAGAGCGTGCGGGAGAGCAGGTCGCGGCCGAACTCGTCGGTGCCGAAGGGGTGCTCGGCGGAGGGCGGCTGCAGGCGAATCTTCCAGTCCTGCAGGTTCGGGTCGTGGGGGGCCAGGTAGGGAGCCAACAGGGCCGAGAGCACGAGCAGGAGGAAAACCGCCAGCCCGGCCACGGCCAGCCGGTTGCGCGCGAAGCGCCGCCAACTAGTCATAGCGTATCCGCGGGTCCAGCCCCGCGTACCCCAAGTCGACGATCAGGTTCACCAGGCTGAAGACCACCGCCACGAACAGGATGGACCCCTGGATCAGCGGCAGGTCCCGCCCCTTGATGGCGTCCACCGTCAGCCGGCCGAGGCCGGGCAGGCTGAAGACCGACTCCACCACCACGGCGCCGCCCAGCAGGCTGCCGAACTCCAGCCCCAGGGTGGTGAGCACCGGGATGAAGGCGTTGCGCAGGGCGTGGCGGAACACCACCATCCGCTCTGCCACGCCCTTGGCGCGGGCCGTGCGGATGTAGTCCTCCCGCAGGGCCTCGATGAGCGATGAGCGGGTCATGCGGGCGATGAAGGCGATGGAGGCCAGCGCCACCGTGGCCGCCGGCAGCACCATGTGCCGCCAGGTGCCGGTGCCCGAGGGGGGCAGGAGCCGGAGCTCCAGGGCGAAGAGCTGCATCAGCATGATGCCCACCCAGAAGGTGGGCATGCTGACCCCCAGCAGGGCGATGAGCATGACCAGGTGGTCGGCCCACCGGTTCCGCCGGACCGCCCCGACGACGCCCAGCGGAATGCCCACCACCGCGGCCACGGTGAGGGAGATCACCGTGAGCCGCAGGGTGGTGGGAAAGCGGGCCGCGATCTCGCCGGCCACCGGCCGGTCGCCCCGGAACGTGCGGCCCAGGTCGCCCCGCACCGCGTTGCCCAGGAAGTCCAGGTACTGCTCATACCAGGGGCGGTCGAGCCCCAGCTGGTGCCGCAGCTGCTCGATGTCTTCCACCGAGAGCCCCTGCGCCTCCTGGCCCAGAATCGCGCGGGTCGGGTCGCCGGGGGTCAGGTAGAAGAGGAGGAAGACCAGCAGGGTCACCCCCAGCAGCACGGGCAGCACCAGCAGGAGCCGGCGTGCCGCATAGCGCAGCATGGGCGCTACTTCACCTCGGCCTGGCGCAGATCGAGGTTGATGGCGGCGAAGGGGAAGACCTCGCCCTGCAGGCGGTCATTCTTGGCGTAGGAGGAGAGCGGGTAGTACAGGTTCAGGTAGGGCAGGTCCGCCATCACCTGCTCCTGAATCTGCCGGTAGAGCGCCTGCCGCTGGGCGTCGTCCGGGGTCAGGCGGGCCTCCTCCAGCCACTGGTCCACCTGCGGGTTGGCGTAGAAGGCCTTGTTGTCGGCCCCGTGCTGCTGCGAGTGCAGCAGGGCCCACAGGGTGTAGTCGGCGTCCATGGTGACGGTGCCCCAGGAGGAGAGCCACAGCCCGTGGTCGTCCTGCGCGATGGCCTCCGCGAACGCGCCGTAGTCGGTGACGACCACCTCAAGGTCGATGCCGATCTGGCTGAGCTGCGCCTGAATCGCCTGGGCGATCTGCTGGGTCTCCGCCCCCTCGAAGGTGTTCAGGGTCAGCTTCAGCGGGGTGGTCACGCCGGCCTCGGCCAGGAGGGCCTTCGCGCCTTCGGGGTCGTACTCCGGACCATTCAGGTTCTCGACCGAGCCGAAGACGGTGGGGGGCACCAGGGAGTTGCCGAACTGGGCCATGCCCTGCCGCAGGGTGTCGACGATGCCCTGCCGGTCGATGGCCATGGCGATGGCCTGCCGCACCTCAGGCGTGGCGAGCGGGCCCTCCTTCATGTTGAAGCCCAGGAACATGGAGCCCCAGCCCAGGAACTTGGTGGCCGAGAGCTGCGGGTCGCTCTCGATCTCGTCGAAGCGCTCGGGCTGCACGCCGGTGATCAGGTCGACGGTGCCGGCCTTCAGTTCGGTGAGCTGGGTGCCGGCCTCGGGGATCACCCGCAGGACGACCCGCTCCAGCCTGGGCTTGCCGCCCCAGTAATCGGGGTTGGCCTTCAGGGTCACGGAGTCGCCGGCCTTCCAGTCCTCCAGGAGGAAGGGGCCGGTGCCCGCGGGCTCCTTGGCGAGGTCGCCGGCCGCCGCCGTCGGGCTCACGATGGCGGTGACGGGGTGCGAGAGGTGGGCCAGGAGCGGGGTGAAGGGCACCTCGGTGCGGATGTGCACGGTGTGGTCATCGACCACGGTGATCTCCTCGATCATGTTGACGATGAACGCACCGGGGCCCTTGGTCTCGGGGTCGGCCAGCCGCTCCAGGCTGAACTTGACCGCCTCAGCATTGAACGGGGTGCCGTCGCTGAACTTGACGCCCTCCCGGAGCTTGAACTCCCAGGTCGTCTCGTCCACGGGGGTCCACTCGGTGGCGAGCCGCGGCTGCAGGGAGCCGTCGGCCGCGCGGTAGAGCAGCGTCTCGTAGATCTGGTTGGTCACGGTGAAGACGTACCCGTTGAAGCTCTTGTGGGGGTCGAGGGTGGTGGGGTCGCCGCTGTGGGCGATGGTGATCACCTGCTCAGGCGCCGCCGTCTGCCCGCCGTTCTGCTGGTTCTGATTCTGGTTCTGATTGTTGGCGCCGCCGCCGCAGGCGGAGAGCACGGCCAGGCTGAGCGCCAGCAGGAGCGGAAGCACTCTCTTCTTCAACGTCATGGCACCTCGCTTGCGTTCCGGGTTTTGGGATCTCAGGCGGCCGATTCCCGATAGCCTGATCGGGTAACTCGGGAATGCAGCCACCCATCAGTGGGTTATTATGCCGTAGAACCCGGCAAATTTCTATACCCAAATATCCGCTGCAACCATTTGGACAGCGATACGGCGCGCGTTCCCCGACGGCTACCTCTCAGTTTCTCCGTGGCGCGCCCATCTTCTGCGCCCCGGTCCCGCATGCGGCCCTGATCAACTGAACACCGCAAATAAGCTGCGGTGGTTTATAATATCTTCATACTAATCTGGCTGCAGGGAGGCGGGGCCGTGGGCTACCGGGAGAAGAGCTTCTGGCTGGAGACGGCCGGGGAGTACCAGGAGCGGCCGCCCCTGGAGGGCGAGCATACGGCGGATGTCTGCATCGTCGGCGGCGGCTTCACCGGCGTTTCGGCCGCGCTCCACTTAAAGGAAAAGGCACCCGGCCTGCGGGCGCTGGTGCTGGAGTCTGAGGTCGTGGGTTTCGGCGCCAGCGGCCGCAACGCGGGGTTCAGCATGACGCTGTTCGGCCTTGCGCCGGAGGTGACCCTGTGGCGGTTCGGCGCGGCCCGGCTCAGGGAGGCGGACGAGTACATGGTGCGGGCGGTGGACCTGGTCCGGCGCAGGGTGGCCGAGCACCAGATCGACTGCGACTACGAGGAGAACGGCCTCCTCACCGTGGCGACAAATCCGGCCCAGCGGCGCCGGCTGCTCCGGGAGATGGAACTGGCCCGCAGGGCCGGCCTCCACGAGACCGAGTGGCTGGAGGCCGACGAGGTGCGGGCGCAGGTGAACTCGCCGCTGTTCTGCGGCGGCCGGCTGGACCGGCATTGCGCGCTGCTGAACCCGGCCAAGCTGGTGCGGGGGCTCGCCCGGGCGGCTCAGCAGGCCGGGGCCGAGATCTACGAGCGGTCGCCGGTCTTGGAGGTCGTGCCCGGCCCCCGGGTGCGGGTCCGCACCCCCGGCGGCGCGGTCGCCGCCGAGAAGGTCATCTTCGCCACCAACGCCTACTCGGCCCGGCTCCGACCCCTGCGCAGCAGGCAGCTGCCCGTCCACACGTACATCGTCCTCACCGAGCCCCTCTCGCCGGAGCAGATCGCCGCCATCGGCTGGCAGCGGCGGCAGGGACTCGAGGACGGCCGGAACCTCATCCACTACTTCCGGCTCACCCGCGACAACCGGCTGCTCATGGGCGGCCACGACGCGCTCTACTACTGGGGCAGCCAGGACGGCCGCGACCGGAACACAGCCGTGCAGCAGCGCCTGCAGGAAGCCGTGAAGCGGATCTTCCCGGCGCTCGCGGGGATCCGCTTCACACACCACTGGGGCGGGCCGATCTCCGCGACCCTGGATCTGGCGCCGCTGATCGGCCGGGTCGGCCCCAACATGCTCTTCAGCGTGGGCTGCATGGGCCACGGCGTCTCGCTCGCCAACCTGAACGGGGCGACCCTGGCCGACCTGGCCCTCGGGCGGCAGACGGACCTGACCGACGTCTTCTTCGTGGACCGGCGGGCCGTGCCGGCGCCGCCGGAGCCGCTGCGCTTCGCCGTGGCCGGGACCCTGCTCACCGGGATGCGGCTGCAGGACCGCTGGCACGAGCGGGGTGCGCGGGGCCGTTGACCCTCTGGCGGGGCGGCGGAAACCTAGTGCGTACTTACATGAATGGAGCCGGTGCTGGCCTCCAGCCTGACTGGGTGGGTGCCGGCGCCGAGGGTGCGCGAGGCCGTGCGGGCCGGTCCCGGCCTGTCGCTCGCGCCCAGGCCGGTGATCGAGCCCGAGCGGGTGGTGGCGGTGATGGTGACGTCGGACTCATCGGGCAGCGAGAGGGTCACGGAGCCCGCGCCCGTGCGCATGACGATGGGCCCCTGCGGGGGCTCCTCCACCCGGGCGTGGATGGAGCCGGTGCGGGTCTCGGCGGTGAGGCCGGGGCCCAGGTGCTCCTCCACCGTGATGACGCCGGTGCCGCTGCGGATCGTCAGGTCGCCGGCCACCGCCTTCGCGGTGACGGGTCCGGCGTTGGTGGCGGCCGTGACAGCGCCGGTGAAGCGGGCGATATGAACGCTGCCTGAGCCGGTCTCGGCCTTCAGGGTGCCGGCGCTGTCCTCCACGACGATGCCGCCGGCGTTGGTGCTGAGCTCCAGGTCGCCGTCGTAGTTCTCGACGTTGATGGAACCCACGCCCGAGCGCACGTGCACAGCAAGCCCGGCCGGGGCGTAGATCCGGTAGCCGGCCTGCAGCGTGCCGAGGCTGAGCCCCATGGGCGGGTTCTCCGCCGGCGCCCGGCCGATGACCCGGATCGTTTCGCCGCCCTCAACGGTGAGATCGAACTCGCCTGCGAGCCCGGCCCAGGCGGGCGGCACC
Source organism: Symbiobacterium turbinis (assembly GCF_055383075.1). NCBI lineage: Bacteria > Bacillati > Bacillota > Clostridia > Eubacteriales > Symbiobacteriaceae > Symbiobacterium > Symbiobacterium turbinis. The sequence goes on along the minus strand of NZ_AP042433.1, from coordinate 2,167,772 downwards.
ACGCCGAGGAACCCGTACTCGGCCTCCACCCGCACTTCAGGAGCGTCGTGCGCGGTGAGGTGCACCCGCCCCACGTCGACGTTGACGGTGAGGGCCCGGGCGCCCGCCGCCGGCACCGACCGGACCGCCGTCTCGGGCGGCACGTTGCTGGGCTGCCCGCCGCCGGGGCCGAACCCGGAGAACGCGCTGACCACCGATGCCAGGGCGAGGGCGCCGCCCAGGAGTAGGGCGCCGCCGGCCTCAAACCGCACGGGCCGGCCTTCGCCAGCCCGGTCCAGCAGCGCGGTGATCAGGAACTCCAGGCCGAAGCCAACCAGGAACAGAGGCCAGAGCCGCAGGAGCAGGTTCGTGTAAACGGGGCCTGCGGCCCCCAGGTTATCTACGAGAAGGGCAGAGCCGACGGCCACGAAGCCGATGGCCACGGTGATGCGGCCGACCCTGCGGGGCTGTGTGTTCATGCGGGGAATCCTCCTTCGCGTGCGTCTCAGCCCGGACCGTTCACCCGGTTTGACGTCGCCCGCGGGCGGATTCCTTCACCGACTCCTCACCGCGTCCCCCAGACCACCAGCGCGATGCCCAGAAGCACCACCAGCACGCGGCCGGGCTGCAGCCGGCCGAGGCTGGCGGCCAGCCCCAGCGCGCTGACGGTGATGAAGATGGCGGGCCCTACCAGCCCCAGTAGCGAGTTGAGCCGGAGCATCGCCCTGGGGTCGGCCATGCGGAGCAGCATCAGCGCGGCGAAGACCTCGATGCAGGCCGAGAGCATCCGGGCCAGCCGCATCCCCCAGATGAGCCTTTCTTCCACCTCCGCGCCCCCTCAGTGCCAGCGCACCAGCGCCAGCAGGATGGCGGTGAAGCCCGCGGCCGCCAAGGGCCCGACCGGGATGCCCTTGAAAAGCACGACGCCCAAAATCGTGCCCACCACCATGCCGACGATGATCTCGGGCTTCACCTGCAGCAGGGTCACGCCGTAGCCGCTGAGCACCGCGGCGATGATGCCGCCCAGAATGGCCGCCAGCCCGCTCCACGACGTGAAGGATTGCCGGATCTCGGCCCAGCCTACCTCGCCGGTGGCAAAGGGCACGAGGACGGCGATCAGGAGAAAGATCAGCCCCGCCTCGAGGCCGCGCCGCTCCAGCAGCGGGAAGAAGCGGTCGAGGCCCAGGACGCGCATGATGAGCACGACGCCCGCCGAGGTGACGATGAGCGAGTTGCGCGCCGCCACCCCCAGGGCCATCAGGCTGAGGAGGATTACCCGATCGCCCGGCATGGACATCCCTCCCGTTGCGATTCTATCGACCGCCCGGGCCAAAAATGCCTGGGGGGTGTCACACGCAGGCGGTTCGGGGACGCTAAGCCTGAACGGCACAGGGAGGGATTTTGCGGTGGGGCAGTCGAACGCGCCGGCGGGGCCGAACCGCCCGCAGCAGAGCGTGCCAGCCGGGCCGAACCGCTGGCTCCAGCTGGCGGCGCTCTGCACCGTTCCGCTGATCATGGTTCTGGGCAACTCCATGCTCATCCCGGTGCTGCCCGACATGGGCAGGGTGATGGGCCTCAGCAAGGCGACCACGGGGCTGGCGGTCACCGCTTTCTCGCTTTCGGCGGGTATCGCCATCGCCGTGGCCGGCTTCCTGGCCGACCGGTACGGGCGGAAGCTGGTGGTGGTGCCCAGCCTCATCATCTACGGGATCGGGGGCGTCGTCTCCGGCCTGGCCGGCTGGTTGCTCGGGCCGGGCGGGTTTGCGGTGGTGATGGCCGGCCGGGTGATCCAGGGCATCGGCGCGGCCGGAACGGCCCCGGTGGCCATGGCCTTCGTCGGCGATCTGTTCCGGGGCGGCAGCCGGGTGACGGCCCTGGGAATCTTCGAGGCCTCCAACGGCCTGGGGAAGGTCATCTCGCCGATCATCGGGGCGCTGATCGGCCAGGTCTTCGTCTGGTGGGCTGTCTTCTTCGCCTACGCCGTCCTCGCCATCCCCTTCGCCCTCGCAGTCTGGTTTCTGACCCGGGAGCCGGGGCGGGAGAAGGCGCCGCCGGCCCGGGAGTACTTCAGGCAGGTGCTCGGCATCTTCCGGCGGAAGGGGGTGCCCCTGGTGGCATGCTTCTGGGCGGGCACCGTGGCCCTGTTCGTCCTCTTCGGCGTCCTCTTCTTCCTGTCGGAGCACCTGGAGACCGTGCACGGCATCGACGGCGTGCCCAAGGGCGTTCGCATCATGTGGCCGGTGCTGGCCATGTCGGTCACGTCCTTCTCGGCCGGCCTCTACCTGCAGAATCACGAGGCCCTGCTGAAGCCGGCGGTGGTCACCGGGCTGATCATGGGCATCGCCGGAACGGTGCTCATCGCCTTTATCCAGGTGGACTGGGCCTTCTACACCGGCCTGGTCGTTGCCGGCATCGGCACCGGCCTGCAGCTGCCGGGCCTCAACAACCTGATCACCTCGGCAGCGCGGTCGGAGCAGCGGGCGATGATCACCTCGGTGTACGGCGCCGTGCGCTTCATCGGCGTGGCCTTCGGCCCGCCGCTTTACGGCGCGCTGATGCGGGGCGGCGAGGCCCTGCCCTTCTGGTTCTCCGCCGGCATGCTGGCCTCATCGCTGGCGGCGACGCTCATCCTCATCCGGCCGGACCGGCTGATCGAGGAGGAGGGTGAGGCGGGGGCTGCCGGGCGCGGCCCCGACCGGCGGGAGGGGGGCGGCGGCCGGACCGGGGCGACGATTCCGGCCTGGGAGCCGCCGGCTGACGTGCCGCTGGGAACCCGCGCACCCCTGCACTGATCCGCAGTTGGTCCGGGCTACCAGGGAACCGGGCGGCGGAGGGCGAATTGCTTACGGAAAGTGCCAACCGTGGGGGGAGCCGCATGGACGTCGCCCTTCTGGCCGAACTCTGGGAGGAGAACCAGGAGCACCTGAAGCAGCACCTGGGGGAGTCGACCTCTGAGCAGTTCGGCGCCCGCTGGGTCCTCATGCCCTCCGCGCCCTACCCGCGCTTCAATCACGTCGGCTGCATCCGTGTGGGCGGCGACCAGGTGGACGACCTGGTCGCCGCGGCCCGCGCCTTCTTCCAGGAGCACGGCCTGCCCCAGGTGGCCTTCCTGATCACCCCGGCCACCCGGCCCGCCGATCTGGCCGATCGCCTGCTGCAACAGGGCTACCGCATGGAGACGGTGCCGGTGATGGTCTGGGACGGCACGCCGCTGCCCGCCCCGCAGAGTCCGGACCTGCGGGTGGTGCGCCTGCTGCCTGGCCAGTACGAGCTGTTCTGGCAGGTGATGCGCCAGGTCTTCTTTCCGGGCACCGACGGCGACTACCTGGCAGCCGGCCGGAAGGGCGTGGAGGTGGCCGACGCCCTGGGGGCCTGGCACTACGTGGCCTTCCTGGGGCAGCAGCCGGTGGGGGGAGGCACCCTCTACCCGCGCGGGAAGATGGGCGGCATCTATAACCTCTGCACGCTTCCGGCGTTTCAGCGCCGGGGCGTGGCCACCGCGGTGGTGCGGTCGTGCATCGCCGACGCGCTGGCGCTGGGCTGCGACCACGTGGGGCTGACGCCCACGGCCATGGGCCGCAGGCTCTACCTGCGCCTGGGCTTCCGGGATGTGTACCTGGAGCGCTACCTCTTTCAGCGTCTTGCGCCTCCCTGGTCCCGGAGCCGTCGGCAGCCGATGTCAACTCACGAAGAGGCAGGATGATGATGATGGAGCACGAGACGTTCTACCCGCCCCGCCCCGCACGCTCGCACGGCCTGAAAGGGATCAACTTCGTCACCCTGGCGGCGCTGCTGCTGGCCGTTCTGGCGGTGGGCAGCAGCATGCTGTCGGCCATGAACATGCAGTACCAGGTGACCCCAGATGCCCTGCGGATCCGCAGCGGCTTCAGCACGGAGGAGATCGCGCTGGACGCGGTCACCGCGGTCTGGAGGCCAGAGACGCTCTCCGGCGCCGTGCGCAAGTTCGGCACGGCCACGTCGAACCTGCGCACCGGGCGCTGGAGCTTCAGGGAGACCGGGGATATCACGCTCTTCGCGACCCGGCTGGACACGCTGGTGGTCATTGACGCCGGCGGCCGCCGCTACGGCGTGACCCCTGAGGACCCCGAGGCGTTCATCGCCGCGCTGGAGGCGCGGGCGCCGGCCACCTTCGAGCCCCTGGGCGGCACGGGACGGGCCTCCGCCTCCATGCTGATCCCGATTCTGGTGGTCGTGGTCGCCGCGGTGGTGACGCTGTATGCCACGGGTATCGCGGGCGGCTTTCCGCAGAAGCTGCGCTATGAGCTGGGGCCCGAGGGGCTGGCGATCCGCACCGGTTTCCGGCCGGTGCACGTCGCCTATTCCGAGGTGGAGCGGGTGGAGGTGGCCTCGCCGAGCGGCTACCCGATCCGGCTGTACGGCACCGCGGTGGGCAGCCTGCTCTGGGGCCGCTTCCGCTGGCCGGCCGCGGGACCCAACCTTCATCTTTACTGCACGAGAATGAAGCCGCTTGTCCTGCTGCACCTGCGGGATGGCCGGACGATCGGCATCACGCCGGAGGAGGATGAGCGGTTCGTGGCGGAGTTCAAGAGGCGCATGCGGTGACGGCGTTCTGCGTCGTCGCCTTGATGGGGGGAGTGGTTCGGGATGCAGGGGCGCGTGGAACTGCTGGGGCTGATGCGGGAGTTTGGCTGGAACCGGGAGGCCTGGTTCGTGCCGCTGGAGCAGGCGCTGCAGGGGCTGACGGCCAGGGAGGCGGCCTGGCAGCCGCCGGGCGGTGGGAACACGATCTGGCAGACCCTGAACCATCTCAACTACTGGAATGCGTTCATGCTGGGCCGCATCACGGGCGTTCCGGCGGACGGGCCGCCTGTGGCGAACGACGCGACCTTCGGCCCTGCAGGCGATCCGAACGACGAGGAAGGGTGGCGGGCCGCCGTCGCCAGGGCGCGGCAGGTGGCCGAGGACCTGCAGGCTGCCGTTGCGAACCTGTCTGAGGCGGACCTGGACCGGCCGCTCAAGGACATCGGTTCGGTGGCGGCGTCGCTGACCGCGTGGGCGATGCACGACGCCTACCACACGGGGCAGATCGTCCTGATCCGCAGGATGCAGGGCTCCTGGCCGCCAGGGCGGTAGCGCCGGCCCCGCGGCGGTCCGCCGCCCGCTGCGTGTCCGCACCCGGCCCGGGCCGCTGCCTGCTGCATACTCACACCCGGTCCGCCTTGCACATACCCTGCACTGGATCAGGCCGGCTGCCGGCGCGGCCGTATCGTGCAGGGAGAGGAGGCCGCATGTGAGTCGGGAGGTGCGCGCGTACGCGGGCGTGATCCGTCCCCCGCTGCAGGAGCGGGCGCGGAAGCCCCGGAGCACGGGGCAGACCATGGTCATCGACAAGGGGCTGGGCCTCAGCCAGACCCGCGCCCTGCTGGAGCTGGCAGGTGAGTACATCGACTTCATCAAGCTGGGTTTCGGCACGGCCGCCCTCTACCCGGAGCGGCTCCTCCGGGAGAAGGTGGCCCTCATTCGCGGCCGGGGCGTGGAACCCTATCCCGGCGGGACGTTTTTCGAGGTGGCCGTGCTCCAGGGCCGGCTGGAAGCCTTCCTGGTGGCCACGTGGGAGCTGGGCTTCCGCACGGTGGAGGTGAGCGACGGCACCATCGACCTCTGCCCCCGGGAGCGGGAGCAGGCGATTCGCACGGCCCGGGCCCTCGGCTTCACCGTGATCACCGAGGTGGGGAAGAAAGACGGCGCCCGGGAGCTGGACCCCGCCGCGGCCCGGGCTCAGGTCGAGGCGGACCTGGCAGCGGGGGCCGCCAAGGTCATCCTGGAGGGGCGCGAGTCGGGGAAGGGCGCCGGCGTCTACGACGGCGAGGGCCGGCTGAGGCCGGGGATCTTGGAAGAACTGGTCGCTGGACTGCCGGATCCCGGCGCGGTCATGTGGGAGGCGCCGCTGAAGGCGCAGCAGCAGGAGCTGATCGCCCGCTTCGGACCCAACGTGAACCTGGGGAACGTCGCCCCGGATGAGGTGATCGCCCTGGAGGCGCTGCGCTGCGGGTTGCGGGGCGACACCCTGCGGCTGGCGCTGGAGGGTGCGCAGACCGGCGGGGCAGGTGGCGCAGCCGACTGATTACCGGGTTTCGGAGGATCGGGCTGCACTGGGACTTCATTTCGGCGGCGGGGCCGGCCGGCAGGATGGCGGGACCCACGCCCCCTCTGGGAGATGGATGCTGTGGGCGAATATACACCTGAAGACTTGCACGAGGCGCTGCGACCGATCGTTTCGCTCATCAGCAAGTCGGAGAAAGCGCAGCAGAAGCTGAAGCCGGGATCCTGGCAGGACACGATGCTGCGTGACAACCTCAAAGCGCTCCGCCTTGCGGTTGCGCTCATGATCAGGGAGACCGAGGACGCACGTGAAGGCATGCAGGGGGTTCCCGTGCAAGACCTGAACCAGCTTACACGGGACGATTTGCAGGACGCCCTCCGCGCACTGGCATCGATGATCGGCAAGGCCGAGAAGGCGCAGGCGGGGTTCGCCCCCGGAACCGCGCAACACAGCCTGCAGCGCAACCGGCTCCGGGCCCTGCGCATCGCGGAGAGGCTCGTACGTATGGAAATGGACGGGGGATGAATCCTCGAACCTGTTGATCAACACAAGCACCGCCGGCCGGCGCCGGCGGTGCTGTTGTAGTCAGGAGGGCTGCGTGGGGTCCGCGAGGGGAGCGCGCGACAAGGACCGCCAGCAAGTCGCCGGCGGTCCTCACCTATTTTCGCACGACACACTACCGACCGTTCACCGCGCAATACTTGCTTCACCGCTCACTGCTCACGACCCACAGCCAACTGCCAACGGGGCAGCGGTGGGCCTGGTTCCTGGCCCTCTGCCGGGCGCTTGTGCGCGGCGTCGCGGGCGGTGTAGACGTGTTACTTGATCAGGCCCAGCTTGTAAGCCATCGCGGCCTTCTTCAGTTCCTGAATCGACTCGGTGGGGTTCAGATGCTTGGGGCAGGCCTCGACGCAGTTGAAGACGGTATGGCAGCGGAACACGCCGTACTCGTTGGCGACGATCTCCAGCCGCTCCCGGTCCCCCTTGTCGCGGCTGTCCCGGAAGAACCGGGCTGCCCAGACCAGGGCGTGGGGCCCCAGGTACTCCTCGTTGGTGACGCCGCTGGGGCACGAGGCGAAGCAGGAACCGCAGAGGATGCAGTCGATCTCCATGTTGTACCGGGCCCGATCCTCCGGGCTCTGCAGCCGCTCACGCTCGGGCGCCGGGTCGTCGTTGATCAGCCAGGGCTTCACCCGGGCGTAGTTCTCCCAGAACTTGGTCTGGTCCACCACCAGGTCCTTGATCACCCGCATGTGGGGCAGGGGTGAGACCGTGACCGTGTCGCCCTCGAGGGCGTCCTTCACCTGCACCTTGCAGGCCAGCGCGTACCGGCCCGAGATGTACATGGCGCAGGAGCCGCAGATCGCCTCGCGGCAGCTGTAACGGAAGGCCAGCGAGGGGTCCTTCTTCTCGAAGACCCAGAGCAGGGCTTCGAGCACGGTCATGCCCTCGCGGTAGTCCACCGTCCAGGTCTGATAGTGATGCTGCGCATCCTTTTCAGGGTCATAGCGGAAGACCCGCAGCTTGAACTCTTTCATGACTCTTGTCACACCCCCCTCTAGTACTTCCGCGCCTGCGGCTGGTAGCGGGTGATGGTGACCGGGCTGTAATCCAGCCGCACGCCCTCCGGCGAGTAGTAGGCCAGGGTGTGCTTCAGGAAGTTTTCGTCGTCGCGCTCGGGGTAGTCGCGCCGGGCATGCGAGCCGCGGCTCTCCTTCCGGGCGAGCGCCCCCGCCGCGATGGCCTCGGCCACGTCGATCATGCCGGCCAGCTCGTAGGCCCGAATCAGCTCCATGTTGTAGACGCGGCCTGTGTTCCGCACCTTCACGTTGCGGTAGCGCTGCCGCAGCTCCCGCACCTTCTCCAGACCGGCCTTCATCGACTCTTCCTCGCGGAAGATGCCGATGTTGTTGAACATGTTCTCCTGCAGCTCGACCCGCAGGACGGCCTCGCTCTCGGTGCCCGGGGCGTCGAACAGCTCCCGGAACCGCTTCTCCACCTTGGCCTGCGCCTCAGCGAGCGCGGCATCGACGGAGCCCTTCACCGGCTCGTCCTGCACGAACTGGGCCATGTGGTTGCCGGCCAGCTTGCCCCAGACGATGGTGTCCAGGAGCGAGTTGCCGCCCAGCCGGTTGGCGCCGTGCACGCTGACGCAGCAGCACTCGCCGGCAGCGTAGAGCCCCTTCAGCCGGGAGGCGCCGTGGATGTTGACGTCGATGCCGCCCATGGTGTAGTGCTGGCTGGGCTGCACGGGGATGGGATCGTAGACCGGGTCGATGCCGGCGAAGTTCTTACAGATCTCCCGCACCTCAGGCAGCCGCTCGTTGATCTTGGCCTCGCCCAGGTGGCGCAGGTCGAGGTGGACGTAGCCGCCTCCGGGGCCGCCTTGGTTGAAGCCGCGACCCTCCAGGATCTCGGTGAGGATCGAGCGGGCGACGATGTCGCGGGGGCCCAGCTCCATCGCCTTCGGCGCGTACTTGGACATGAACCGCTCGCCCTGGTTGTTGATCAGGTAGCCGCCCTCACCCCGGCAGCCCTCGGTCATGAGGATGTTGGTTCCCCAGAGGCCGGTGGGATGGAACTGGATGAACTCCATGTCCTTCAGCGGCACCCCGGCCCAGAAGGCGATGGCCATGCCCAGGCCGGTGTTGAGGAGATTGTTGGTGGAGTGCGCGTAGATCTTCCCGGCCCCGCCCGTGGCAAACAGCAGGGCGTCGGCCTGCACGGTGCCGACCTCGCCGCTGACGATGTCCATCACGACGGCGCCCACGGCCCGGCCGTCCTGCACCGCGAGCGAGAGCACCAGGTACTCCTGGTAGATCTTGATGCCCCGCTTCAGCACCTGCTGGTACAGGGTGTGCAGCAGGGCGTGGCCGGTCTTGTCGGCCGCGAAACAGGTGCGGGGGAAGCCGGCGCCGCCGAAGGGCCGCTGGGCGATGGTGCCGTCGGGGTTGCGGGAGTACGGGCAGCCCCAGTGCTCCGTCTCGACGATCACGTTCACCGCTTCCTTCGCCAGCATCTCCGCGGCGTCCTGGTCGGCCAGGTAGTCGGAGCCCTTGATCGTGTCAAAGGCGTGCTTCTCCCAATTGTCGTCCTTCCCGTCGGGGTGGTTGGCCAGCGAGCCGTTGATGCCGCCCGCGGCAGCCACCGAATGCGACCGGACCGGAGGCAACTGGGAGATGATCGCCACATCTTCAACGCCGCCGTCGTGGACCGCGATGGCCGCCCGCAGACCGGCCAGGCCACCGCCGACGATGGCGACGCGATGTCTCATTTTCATAACAGGTACACCTCCCGGTGCGTCACTACTGGGTCAGAAACGCTTTCAGGGCCAGGGACCCGTAGCCGACGGCGACGATGCCCACGAGCGTCAGGATCCACCCGACGGCCTTGCCGGCGCGCGGCCAGTAGTCCAGCACGACGTTGCGGATGCCGTTGAGGCCGTGGTACAGGCCCAGGACGAGCAGCCCCACGTCCACCAGCATGTAGAGCGCCGACTGGAGCCGCACCTGGCTGTCGGCGAAGGTAATCACGGCAGTGGGGTCCACGAAGTGCATGATGCCAAAATGAATCGCCACCAGCACCACCAACAGAATGGCGGTGATGCGGTGGAAGATCCAAGCCCACAGGCTTCCTTTCACCTGAATCACCTCCTACCAGGCGCCGCTTACCGGGCCCACGGGTACGCCAGGAAGCGCATCACGAAGAAGTAGCTTCCAACGGCGATGATGATTGCCGAGATCACGAAGACCGTCCAGAAGCCGCGCTTGTGTTCGCGTACGCCCCAACCCAGGTCGAGGAGGATCAGCCGGATGCCGTTGATGCCGTGGAAGGTAAGCGCCAGGAACAGGAGCCACTCGCCGACGACCCAGAGTTTCGCGGCCATGCTGGCCATCTGACTGGTGAAGCCCTCCGCGCCGCCCCGCACTACCGAGGTAATCTCCCAGATGTGCAGCAGGAGGAACACGGAAATCGCAATGCCGCTGATCCGATGAAGGACGAACGACCACATGCCGGTGCGGAAGTACCGCGGGTTCAGGTCCCCGTAGTTGCGCACGGGCCGGTTCGACGCGGAATCAACCTTCGCCATGCTCTCACCCCTTTCGAGAATCTCAACTTCAATGGAACCCGGTCGCAGGCCGGGTTGCAATTGGTTGCAAGGCATATAGCCATGAAATGATCATTACGGCTACATGGTCGACTTTCGTACCGAGTTCGGACCCGACACTAACGACTACCCGAATGAACCATTGAGGCAATTTATAGTTATAATTTGATGATCGCACGACTCAACCAAATCCATTGTGTGATATTAGTCACAAGGACCTGGGTCTTTGCATTCGTGCAGTTAACAGGCAAGTGTGGCGACTGGACGTCCATCTTGCAGCGCATAAGGCAGGCCACGTGCCACCACGGGACAACGGCATGCACTCGTGATGCACAGGAGGGATTCGTGTGAGCAACGAGAGCCGCTCCAAGCTCGTCCGTGGTCTGATCTGTGTTGCAGTGGGCCTGATCATCTGGCTGCTGCCGCCCCCCGGAGACCTGGAACCTGTGGCCATGCACCTGCTGGGCATCTTCATCGCGACCATCCTCGGACTGATTCTGCAGCCGATGCCCCAGGGCGCCGTCGTCATCACGGCTGTGGCGATCACCGCGATCACGAAGACGCTCCCCATCGGCGATGCGCTGAACGGATTCAAGGATTCCACCGTGTGGCTGATCGTCTCGGCGTTCCTCTTCGCCCGGGGTCTGATCAAGACGGGGCTGGGCCGCCGCATCTCCTTCATGCTGGTGAAGGCGTTCGGGAAGTCCACGCTGGGTCTGGGCTATGCCCTGGCGCTCTCTGACACGGTGCTGGCGCCGGCGACGCCGTCCAATACGGCCCGGGCCGGGGGCATTCTCTTCCCGATCGTGCGGTCGCTCTGCTCGTCCATGGATTCGGAACCCGGCCCCACGGCGAGGCGGATCGGCCAGTACCTGATGTTCAATTCCTTCCAGATCTGCGTCGTCACCTCTGCCATCTTCCTGACGGGCGTGGCCCCCAATTCCCTGATCGCCACCCTGGCCAAGGAGAACTTCGGCTACGAGGTCACCTGGCTGGGCTGGCTGTGGGCCTCCCTGGTACCTGGTATTATCTCCATCGCCATCCTGCCATACATCTTCTACAAGCTGTTCAACCCCGAACTGAAGCACTCGCCCGAGGCGCCGGTCCTGGCGGAGAGGGAGCTGGCGAAGATGGGCCCGATGACCACGGCGGAGAAGGGGATGCTGACCGTCTTCATCCTGGTCCTGCTGCTGTGGGCGACCGCCCAGTGGACGGGGCTCAACGCCACCGCGATCGCCCTGCTCGGCGTGGCCATCCTGCTCATCCTGGGGGTCATAGACTGGCAGGACGTGCTGGCCGAGAAGGGCGGCTGGGATGCGCTGATCTGGTTCGGCGGCCTGGTCGGCCTGGCCGCCGGTCTCTCCAAGGTCGGCCTCATCGGCTGGCTGGCCACCGCCCTGGAGTCCGCCCTGGGCAGCATCGGCTCCTGGTTCCTGGCCTTCATCCTGGTGGTCATCGCCTACAAGTACGCGCACTACTTCATCGCCTCCATGACGGCGCACGCCACGGCCTTCTTCGTGCCGCTGGCCCTGGTCGCCATCAGCGCAGGCGCGCCGCTGGAGCTGGTCATCCTGGTGCTGGGTTTCTTCAACTCGCTGAACGCCTCCATGACCCACTACGGCACCGGCCCTGCGCCCATCTACTTCGGCGCCGGGTACATCGACCAGGCCACGTGGTGGAAGAACGGCTTCATCACCAGCCTGATCAACCTGGTGGTCTGGCTGGGCGCCGGCAGCGTCTGGTGGAAGATCATCGGTCTGTGGTAATGCAGCCGGCAGAGATCAGGCCCGGTCGGACACCCCGACCGGGCCGATCACCTTGAGTAGCGGGCATCATAGACCGAAAGGCGGGTGCCGCACCTCCTAAAGAAACCGTAAGGTTTTCGCATGCCAACCTTAAGCCCTCTGCACCGGGGTTCGCAAGCCGCGCCGTCTATGCTTGTGCGCAGGAACTCAGTGCATGGAGGGATACGGCTGTGCCTGGTGCAGAAAGGACTCTGGAGGTCGTCGACCTCACCAAGCAGTACGGGACGCGCGGGAGCGTCACCCATGCCCTGCGCGGCGTCAGCCTGGCCGTCGACCGGGGGGAGTTCGTGGGGGTGATGGGCCCCTCCGGCTCCGGGAAGACGACGCTGCTGAACGTGATCTCCACGATTGACACGCCCACGTCCGGCCGGGTCTGGATCGGCGGCCGGGAGGTGACCGCCCTGGGGCGCCGGGAGCTGGCCCGCTTCCGCAGGGAGCGGCTGGGCTTCATCTTCCAGGACTTCAACCTGCTGGACACCCTGACCCTCCGTGAGAACATCGGCCTCGCCCTCTCCATCGCCGGGGCGCCGGCCCGGGAGATCGACCGCCGGGTGGACGCCATGGCGCGGCGGCTGGGGCTGGAAGAGGCCCTGGACCGGTTCCCGTACCAGGTCTCGGGCGGCCAGAAGCAGCGGGCCGCGGCCGCCCGCGCGCTCATCACCGAGCCGGACCTGGTGCTGGCGGACGAGCCCACCGGCAACCTGGACTCCCGTGCGGCCCGGGACCTGCTGGAGGCGCTCGCCGACCTGAACGGCGAGCTGCAGGCCACCATCCTGCTGGTCACCCACGACCCCGTGGCCGCGAGCTACTGCAGGCGCATCCTCTTCATCAAGGACGGCAGGCTCTTCACCGAGCTGGTGCGGGGCGACGCGCCCAGGAAGCGCTTCTTCGACCGGATCCTCGGCGTGCTGGCCGAGCTGGGGGGAGGCGGGACGGATGTACTTTAGGCTTGCCTGGCGGAACCTGCGGCGCAGCCTCCGGGACTACGCCATCTACTTCATGACCCTCGTGTTCGCAGTCGCTATTTTCTACGTGTTCAATTCTGTGCCGGATCAGCCCGCCTTCCTGAGTCTCTCCGAGAGCCAGCGGCGCATGGCCCGGGGCGCGGTGGCGGCCCTGGAGTGGATGACCACCATCATGACCGGGGTGGTGGCCCTGCTGGTGCTCTACGCCAACCGGGTCATCGTACGGAAGCGGAGCCGGGAGCTGGGCACCTACATGCTGCTGGGCATGGAGCAGGGGCGGCTGGCGCTGCTGCTCCTGGCCGAGGTCGCCGCCATCGGCGCGGCGGCCCTGGGGGTGGGCCTGGCCCTGGGTGTGGCGCTGTCGCAGGGCTTCGGCCTCATCGTGGAGCAGGTGCTGCACGCGCAGGTTGCGGAGCGGGGCGTCGTCTACTCGGCCGGGGCCGCCCTCCGTACCCTCATCCTCTACGGCGCCATGTTCCTGGCCGTGGCGCTCTGGCAGGCGGCGGCGGTCTACCGGCAGCGGCTGATCGAGCTGATCAACGGCGTGCGGAAGAACGAGGAGATCCGGCTGCGGAGCCGGCCGCTGGCCATCACCGCCGGGCTGCTCGGCGCCGGGACCCTGGGGACGGCCTACTGGCTGGCCGACCGGGTGAGCCGCACCACCGGGCTCGACCCCACCGACCCGCGCGTCTCGCTGGGGATCGTGCTCGGGGTGGTGGGCACGTACCTGCTCTTCGCGGCGCTGGCGGGGCTCCTGACCGGCGTCCGCCGGGCCGCCTCGGGCTGGCTGGCCCGGGGGTTCAACCTCTTCCTCTACCGGCAGGTGACCAGCAAGATCAATACCCACGCGGCGATGCTGGCCACCATCTCCCTCATGCTCACCTTCACGATCTGCGCCATGTCCACCGGCCTGGGCATCGGCGCGGCGATCCGCCAGGGGGTGGAGGGCGAAGTGCCCTTCAGCTACATGGTGGTCAGCACCGAACTCGACCAGGACTACAGCGGGCTGCGGGCGATTCTGGCTGAGCACGGCGTTGCGGATGGGCAGGTGGCCGAGTTCGTGGCGGCCTACACTGAGGTGCAGGGGGCCGACCTGATGCTGCCGGATGACGCAGAGCGGTTCCGGGCGGACGAGGAGGGGGGCTACCCGGCCTTTGTGCACGCCCGGGCGATACCCTACTCCGCCTACCGGGCCCTGCGGGCCCTGAAGGGCTACCCGGACGTGCTCCCGACAGGGGACGGCGGCACGGGTGCGCCCCCGGCCGGGGACGGCTACCTGGTGCACGCGTTCAGCAGCGGCCACCCGGCTGCGGCCACCAGCCTCGACGCCTGGGAGCGGGCGGTGGCGGCGGGACAGCCCGTGGAGCTGGCCGGGGTCACGCTGCGGCCTGCCGCCCCGCAGGTCTTCACCGAGCCCCTGGGCGCCCAACTGGTCTTCGCCGGCCCGCTGCTGGTGGTGCCGGATGCGGTGCTGGAGGCCCTGCTGGACGCGGCGCCCGAGGACGATCTGCACCTGTTCGAACGGCACCTGGTGGCCGAGGCGCCGGGCGTGGCGCCCCCCGACCTGGAGGAGGCGGCCAGGATCTGGGTGAGGCAGCACTGGCCGGAGGACGGGTGGATCTCGTTTGCCTCCCGGGCCGAGACGATGGGGAGCGTCTACATGATCGAGGGCATCCTGGTGTTCTTCTCCTTCTACGTGGGCATCATGTTCATCCTCATCTCCGCCACGCTGCTGGCCCTTCAACAGGTGACCGACGCCCTGGAGCACCGACAGCGGTTCACGGTGCTGCACAAGCTGGGCGTGGATGACGCCATGATGCGGGGCCTCATCATCCGGCAGGTGGGGCTCTGGTTCCTGACGCCGGTCGCGGTGGCCCTGCTCCACTCGGGCGTAGCCCTGACCGCGCTGAACCGGGCGCTGCTCAGGGAGGCCATGTACGACACGGTGGGCCCAGCGGCCCTGCTCACCCTGGCCATCTTCGGGGTCGTTTACGGCGCGTATTACCTGCTGAGCGTGCGGACCTGCAGGGCGCTCTACCGCCCGCAGGAAGCGGCCTGAGGATGGGGCTCCCCTTGCACCTTTTCAGACCTGTGATACGATAGAAATGTGACAAGTAACAGGGGAGCTGACGTATGTGAAGCGGGAGCAGACCGGTCTGCCGAGGTACGAGGCCATTGCACTGGACCTGGCGCGGCGCATCGCGTGCGGAGAGCTGGCGGAGGGCAGCCGGCTCCTGGGGCGTTCCACCCTGGCCGGCACCTATCAGGTATCGCCCGAGACCATCCGCCGGGCTGTGGCGATCCTGCACGAGCGCGGTGTGGTGAAGGCGGTGGCCGGCTCCGGCATTCGCATCCTCTCCCAGGTGGCTGCGCAGGAGTATGTGGACTCCGTGGGCATCCAGTTCCGGGTGGAGCAGGAGATCCGGGAGCTCCGCAAACTGCTGCGTGAGCGCAGACGCCTCGACGAGCAGATCGAGATGGCCCTTGACCGCCTGCTGAAGCACACGGCCGGAGCCGTGGGCACCCGCCACGTGGAGGAGCTCGTGCTCTCGGGCGATTCCTGGGCCGTCGGCCGCTCGCTGGGCGAGATCCGGCTGCGCACCTCGACGGGGGTGACCGCCGTGGCCATCATCCGCGGCGATGAGGAGTACTTCTCGCCCCTGGCTGACATGGAGCTGAAGGCCGGCGACGTGCTGACCATCGTGGGCTCCGATGCAGCCCGCGCCCGCTGTCGTGAACTGCTGTCCGCTACCGCGGTTCCCGCGCTGGAGTCCTAAGCTCTATCCTGCGGTCCCGCATTAATCGGCGAAGCCCATCGCCAGGCGCCTGGCGGATGGGCTTCCCTGTTTTTTGTCCTTCCTGCGCGGCGGATATGCACGCGCAAATAGTTAACGGGGTTGACAACTGCCAACCCATCCGCTATGGTAGGGTTGTTGGTTTGCTGCCAGCTCTGCGCTGTAGTGACAGAAGGGGGTAATTGCGTACATGGTTCGCTTTGAGAACGTATCCAAGGTCTACCCCGACGGCACGAAGGCGGTCCAGGAGCTGAACCTGCACGTTGCGCGCGGTGAGTTCGTCTGCCTGATCGGCCCCTCCGGCTGCGGCAAGACGACCACGATGAAGATGATCAACCGGCTGCACGAGCCGACGTCCGGCACGATTTATGTGGACGGGCGCGACATCGCCACGGTCAACCCCGTGGAGCTCAGGCGCAACATCGGCTACGTGATTCAGCAGGTCGGCCTCTTTCCGCATCTCACCATCGCCCAGAACATCGAGCTGGTGCCCAGGCTGCTGGGCTGGGACGCGGCCCGGCGGGCGGCGCGGGTCGATGAACTGCTGGAGATGGTGGGCCTCGACCCCGCCACTTACCGCGACCGCTACCCGCGGGAGCTCTCCGGCGGGCAGCAGCAGCGGGTGGGCGTGCTCAGGGCCCTGGCCGCCGAGCCCGACCTGATCCTGATGGACGAGCCCTTCGGCGCGCTCGACCCGATCACCCGGGAGACGCTGCAGGACGAGCTGAAGCGGCTCCAGGCGAAGCTGAAGAAGACGGTGGTCTTCGTCACCCACGACATGGACGAGGCCCTGAAGCTGGCCGACCGGATCGTGGTGATGAAGGACGGCCGGATCCACCAGGTGGCCACCCCCGAGGAGCTGCTGCGGAACCCCAAGGACGAGTTCGTGGCGCAGTTCGTCGGCCGCGACCGGATGGTGGCGTCGGCGGAGTCCCTCACCGTGGGCGACATCATGATCAAGGATCCGGTCTCGGCCCCGCCGGGGTACGGCCTCGCGGAGGCGGTGGCCACCATGCGGAAGCGGCGGGTCAACTCGGTGCTGGTGGTGGACGAGGACGGCAAGCTGCTGGGCATCGTCACCGCCCGGGCCATCGAGCAGGGCATGGCCTTGCACCGTACCCTGGGCGAGGTCATGGCGACCCGGCTGACCACGGTTCAGCCGCACCAGCCGGTCACCCACGCGGTGCAGCGGATGCTGCTGGAGCGGCTGGAGTTGCTGCCGGTGGTGGATGAGCAGGGCCGGCTGCAGGGGCTGGTGACCAACACGTCGCTGGTCGGCACCCTCTCCCGCACCGCAGGGGCCGGGGGGGCGACGGCATGATCACGTGGGAGAAGCTGCTCCGCCTCACCGGCGAGCACCTGTCGCTTTCCCTCTCGGCTGTTCTGCTGGCGATCGCGGTGGCGGTGCCCCTGGGCATTCTGCTGAGCCGGAACCGGCGCGTGGCCGACCCGGTCATCACCGTGGTGGGTCTGTTTCAGACGCTGCCGGCCGTGGCGCTGCTGGCCTTCATGATTCCGGTTCTCGGCATCGGCGCGAGGCCTGCGCTGACGGCGCTGTTTCTCTACGCGCTGCTGCCGATTCTGAGCAACACCTACAAGGGCCTGATGGGTGTGGATCCGTCCGTCAAGGAGGCCGCCCGGGGAATGGGGATGACGGCCCGGCAGATGCTGTTCATGGTCGAACTGCCCCTCGCCTTCCGGGTTATCATGAGCGGCATCCGCACCTCGACTGTGCTCATTATCGGCTGGGCGACCCTCGCCGCGTTCGTGGGGGCCGGCGGCCTGGGAGAGCCTATTCTGAGCGGTTTTGCCATGGTCTCGCCCAAGCTGATCCTCGCCGGCGCCCTTCCGGTCACGATCATGGCGCTGCTGGCTGACTTCCTTCTGGGACGCCTGGAGCGCAGGGTGATCCCGCGTGGACTCCGGGTTTAGGGAGGGGGCAGACGAGCAATGGAACTGCTTCATGACTTGATATTGTATGTGGAGGCACAGTGGCCGCGCCTGCTGAGCCTGACGGGGCAGCACCTGAAGCTGGCTCTGCTGGCCGTGTTCTACGGCGTACTGGTCGGCGTGCCCGCTGGCTATCTCATCACCCGCTTCCGGAGGCTGGCCGAGCCGGTGCTCTGGGTGGCCAACGCGCTGCAGACCATCCCTGCGCTGGCCATGATCGGCTTCGTGATGCTGTTTCTCGGCCTCAGCCCCGCGACCGGCATCTTCTGCCTGTTCTTGTACACGCTGATGCCGATCATCCGGTCGACCTATACGGCCATCATCTCCATCGATCCGGCGCTCATCGAGGCGGCTACCGGAATGGGCATGACCCGCTGGCAGATTCTGCGCATGGTGCAGCTGCCGCTGGCCCTGCCGATCGCGGCGGTGGGGGTGCGGCTGGCCACCGTTATCGCCATCGGCACGGCGTCCATCATGTCGCTGGCCGGTGCGGGCGGTCTGGGTTCCGAGATCTTTGCGGGCATTGACCGGGTGCAGGACAAGATGATCCTGGCCGGCGCCCTGCCGGCGGCGCTTCTGGCGGTGATCGCCGATCTGGGCATGAGCGCCCTGGAGCGGCGGCTGACGCCGCGAGGCCTGCGACAGGCCGGTTGACAACCCTGGTCCCGCATACCAATCAGAGTTAAGGAGGATCCGCTTCAGATATGTCTAAGCGTCGAATAGTTTATATGCTTACCGGTCTTCTGCTCTCCGTGACGCTGCTCGCCGGGTGCGGCGGCTCCGGCGGGTCCAATGCCGCGGGCAGCGGCAAGGTGATCGTGGGTTCGAAGGACTTTACCGAGTCCATTCTCCTGGGCGAGATCGCCGCACAGGTGATCGAGGCCAAGACCGACCTGCAGGTGGAGCGCAAGCTCAACCTCGGCGGCACCACGGTGACCTTCAATGGCCTGAAGACCGGCGACCTGACGCTCTACGCCGAATATGACGGTACGGCATACAGCGCCCACCTGCAGAAGACGGACCCGATTACCGACCCCGCCGGTCTGTACGAGCTGGTGAAGAAGGAGACCGAGGAGAAGTTCGGGCTGACCTGGTCGGAGCCCCTGGGCATGAACAACACCTATACCCTGGCCGTTCCCCGCGAGATCGCGGAGCAGTACAGCCTGAAGACCTTCTCCGACCTGCTGGAGGTCGATGACCAGCTGGTCTTCGGCACCAGCAATGAGTTCATGGCCCGTACGGTGGACGGTTACGAGCCCCTCGTGGCGACCTATGGGTTCCAGTTCAAGGATGTGGCCACCATGCAGATCGGGCTGCGTTACAAGGCTGTGGAGAACGGCGACGTCGACATCATCGATGCGTACGCAACCGACGGCAAGCTGAAGGAGTTCGACATGGTGATCCTGGAGGACGACAAGCAGTTCTTCCCGCCCTACAACGGCGGCTACCTGGTGCGCATGGACGCCGTGGAGGCCCACCCCGAGCTCATGGAGGCCCTCAACGAACTGGCCGGAACCTTGACGGACGAGACGATGCAGGAGCTGAACTACCGGGTGGACTCTCTCGAGGAGCCCGTTGATCAGGTGGCCCGCGACTTCCTGAAGAGCGTGGGCATCGTGGAATAGCCAGCCGTATCGCCGACAACAGGACTGCCACCTGACCCGCCGGGTCAGGTGGCATCTGCTTACGTCCCACAGCTCACGGCGAGCCCTTGCTTCCTGCCGCCGCTTACACCTAATATGTAAACGACGACGTTGACATGCGGGGGAATCATCGTGGAACTATGGCTACAGAACGTGCGTGCAGCGTTTGAGCAGTACTGGCTGGCCTGGGCCGTCTTCGCCCTCCATCTGGTGGTGACCTGGTTCGTGGCCGGGCTGGCGAAGCGGATCCTGCGCTGGATCGCGGAACGGGTGGTCAGCCGCTCCAACAACACCCTGGACGACCGCCTGGTGGAGGCCGGCGCGCCGGCGGTGCGCTGGGTCATCCTCGCGCTGGGTTTCCGCCTCGCGCTGATGTCCCTTGGCAGCGCCATCCCTGCGTTCGGGGCGGGGGGACGGTACGCCGCGCAGTTCGCGGTCGTCGGCAATCTGGTCGAGGCGCTGGTGGTGCTGGCGGTGGCTGTGCTGGTCAACGCCCTGCTGATGGCCGCGATCGACTGGTACCTGCACGAGCTGGCCGGGCGCAGCGGCGGCACGTGGGACCAGGAACTGGGGCCGATGGTGAGGAAGCTGGTGGCGATCGTCATCTACTTCTTCGCGCTCTCCATCGTGCTGGAGCTGTTCGGCGTCTCCATCTCGGCCCTGGTTGCGACCGCCGGCGTCGCCACGGCGGCCATCGCCCTCGCGTCGCAGGAGACGCTCTCCAACCTGCTGGGAGGCCTGGCCATCCTGATCGACCGGCCGTTCCGTGTGAACGACTGGATCGAACTGAGCGACGGCAAGGTGGGCGTGGTGGTGGAGATCGGTCTGCGCACCACCCGCATCCGGCAGTTTGACGGCACCGCCATCGTCGTGCCCAACCGGGACATGGCCAACACGCGCGTGATCAACTACGCGCTGCCCACGCCCGAGGCGGCGATTCGGCAGACCATCCGCGTGACCTACGACACCGACATCGAGAAGGCCAAGCGGGTGCTGCGGGAAGTGCTCGAGAGCCATCCGGCGGTCTTGAAGGACCCGGCCCCGGGGGTCTGGCTCAGCGCCTTCAATACCTACTCCCTGGACCTCTTCATGAGTTGCTGGGTCGATTCCTATACGAACCGGTTCCGCACGACGGATGAGCTGAACATGCAGATTCTGAAGGCCTTCCGGGAGAATGGCATCAAGATCGCCATTCCCGCACAGGATATCCATATCCAGCAAAAGGAGGATTCCCTTGGCCAAGCAGTGGAGCTCCCCTCCCCCGATGCAGATCGACCCGGAGAAGGAGTACCGCGCGACCCTGAAGACCACGAAAGGTGAGATCGTCATCGAGCTGTGGGCGGATGAGGCGCCCCTCACCGTCAACAACTTCGTCTTCCTGGCCCGGCAGGGCTTCTACGACGGGGTGAAGTTTCACCGGGTCATCAAGCCCTTCATGATCCAGACCGGCGACCCGACGGGCACCGGGCGCGGCGGCCCCGGCTACCAGTTCCCGGACGAGCTTCCGCCGAAGCATCCCTACGAACCGGGTATCGTGGCCATGGCCAACGCCGGCCCCAACACCAACGGCAGCCAGTTCTTCATCTGCTCCGGTCCGCAGGCGGCCGGCCTGAACCAGTACCCCCACTACACCCAGTTCGGCCGGGTGGTGGAGGGGATGGACGTGGTGGAGGCCCTGGCTTCGGTGCCGGTGGGCCCCAGCTTTGGCGGTGAGCGGTCGAAGCCGCAGGAGGAGATCCGGATCGAGTCGGTGACCATCGCTGAGTCTTGACGCGGAATGAGCCAGGCCCCCGCGGCGCACCGGCGCCGTCGGGGGCCTTTGGATTTAGTCCTGGAAGGGTTGTCTTTCACCGACGGGATACAGTGGAGTCGCGGACTCCAACTCGTCTACCTGGCTGCACTCCGGGCACAGTCTGCGGTGTTCGTCCTGCTCATCTGCGATGGCCGAGCCACACCAGACGCAGACGCGCGGTCGGTTCATGGAATTGACACCCCTTTCTAGCAATAAAGTAACCGATCGGCGCTGCCGGTGTCCAAGGGGAACTCTCTATCGCTGCGATTTATGCCGTTTATCGGTGAGATGCGCGCTTATCCATAGCTATCCTTAGATGGGACTGTTGATAAAGAATACATAGCGAAAAATGATTCTCGCGCTGTGAAGGTGGACATGGTATAATCTCTGGTAGTCGCCACTGTAGGCGACCTGTGGTCGTAGCGGGCTGACTGTAGCGGTGCGGTGAGCCTGAGACGGCCACGATTCCCGGCCGGAGTGGTGACCCGGCCGGCGCTGGTAGGGGGAGTGGCGGCCCCCGATCCAGCATGGTTTTGCCAGGCGGAGGAGTGGTGGCCCTCCGTCGCACATGCAGGGGGCGAGACACGAGTCTCGCCCCCTGCGCCATTTTGTCCGCAGACGCGTCAATTCGGAAGTGTGCGTGTTCGGGCTTCGCCCTTGCATATTTATGCGGCGGGGTGTATATTCTCTCTCAACACTGTTGAGGACATGCCTTTAAGGAGAAGATGATCATGAAGAAGATCCGCACCCTTGCCCTGGGAACCCTGCTTACCCTGATCCTGGCCGCCTGCGGCGGCGCGCAGCCCGGCGATCAGCAGGCCGCCCCTCCTGACAACGGCCAGCAGGCCGAGGCCCCGGCGAGCCGCCTCGAGCAGATCAAGCAGAGCGGCAAGATCGTCGTGGCCACCAGCGCGGATTACCCGCCGTTTGAGTACCACGCCATCATCGACGGTCAAGATAAGATTGTCGGCTGGGAGATGGAGCTGGCCGAGGCCATCGCCACCGAACTGGGCGTAAAGCTGGAGATCAAGGAGGGCATCTTCGACACGCTGCTGCTCGACCTGGACGCCGGCAAGGCGGACATGGTGATCTCCGCCATGACCATCACGCCTGACCGGCTGGAGTCGGTGGACTTCTCCGACCCGTACTGGATGACCGCCCAGTCGGTGATGGTCCCCGCCGGCAGCGAGGGGAGCATCGCGGCCGCGGAGGACCTGAGCGGAAAGACCATCGGCGTGCAGCTGGGCACTACCGGCGAGATCGCGGCGAAGGAGATCGAGGGGGCCGAGGTGCGCTCCTATGAACTCTTTGAGGCCGCCGTGCTCGACCTGGTCGCGGGCCGCGTCGATGCCGTGGTGGGCGATTACGCCGTGGTCAAGAACTACGCTGCCTCCCGGCCGGAGCTGACCGTGGCCTTCGAACTCACCAAGGAAGAGAACGCCGTGGCCTTCAAGAAGGGCGACGACGAACTCCGGGAAGCCGTCAATGATATCCTCGCCAAGCTGCAGGCGAACGGTACCATCGATCAGCTGATTGAGAAGTACGAGGTGGCGCCGCCGCCTGAGGCCAAGGCAGAGGAGTAGAGGCCTGCTCCGAAGACGAACGGGGCCCCCGGGCCGCCAGGGGAACGGCGGTCTGGGGGCCTTTTGAAGGGAGATCCGCGATGCGCTGGGACATCATACCCGTGTTCGTTCCGATCATCTTCCAGGGGGTCAAGATCACCCTCCAGATCTCGGCCCTGGGCATTCTCTTCGGCACCATGATCGGCCTGGTCGTGGGGCTGGTGCGCAGCCAGAAACCGGCGAACCCTGTGCTGCGCCTGCTCTACGGCCTGGCCACCCTCTACGTGGAGGTCATCCGCGGCACGCCGTTCCTGGTGCAGCTTTACCTCATGTACTACGGGCCCATCTACCTCTTCCGCCTCGACCTGCCTGCCATGACCGCCGGCATCATCGCGCTCTCGCTGAACAGCGGCGCGTACGTGGCCGAGATCGCCCGCGGCGCCATCGAGTCCATCGACCGGGGGCAGATGGAGGCGGGCCGCTCCCTGGGGCTCACCTTCGTGCAGACCATGCGCCACATCATCCTGCCCCAGGCCTTCCGCCGCGCCCTGCCGCCGCTGGCGAATGAGTTCGCGTCGCTCATCAAGGAGTCGTCGGTCATCTCGGTGCTGGGCATCGCCGACATCATGTTCAAGGCGAAGACGGTGGGCACGGCGCACTTCGCCGTCTTCCCCGCGCTGCTGGTGGCGGCCGTGTACTACCTGGTGCTCACCGGCATCACCTCGCAGCTCGTCCGGCTGATGGAGAGGAGGCTGGGCCACAGTGATTCGCATTAGCAACCTGCAGAAGTCCTTCGGCAAGCTGGAAGTGCTGCGGGGCATCGACCTGGAGGTGGCCCGGGGCGAGGTGGTCGCGCTCATCGGCCCGTCCGGCTCGGGCAAGTCGACCCTGCTGCGTTGCGTCAACCTGCTGGAGCAGCCCACCGCGGGCTCCATCGTGGTGGACGGGGAGGAGATCACGGCGCCGGGCTTCGACGTCAACCGCCTTCGGCAGCGCGTGGGGATGGTCTTTCAGCACTTCAACCTCTTCCCGCACATGACGGTGCTCCGCAACGTGACGCTGGCGCCCGTGCTGACCGGCCGCCTTTCGGCGAAGGACGCCGAGGACCGCGCCCTGGAGCTTCTGGCCCGCGTCGGGCTCCGGGACAAGGCCGCCGCCTACCCCGACAGCCTCTCCGGCGGGCAGAAGCAGCGGGTGGCCATCGCCCGGGCCCTGGCCATGAACCCCGAGGTCATGCTTTTCGACGAGCCCACCTCCGCCCTGGACCCGGAGATGGTCAAGGAGGTGCTGGAGGTGATGAAGCGGCTGGCGCTCGACGGCATGACGATGATGGTGGTCACCCACGAGATGGGCTTCGCCCGGGAGGTATGCGACCGTGTGCTCTTCATGGACGAGGGCCAGCTCGTGGAGCAGGGCGCGCCGAAGCAGCTTTTCAGCAACCCGCAGCATCCCCGCACGGCGGCGTTCCTGAACGCGATTCTTTAGCGCCAACCCCCGCCCCGGGCGGCAGATCGGGGCGGGGGTTTGATATACCCTATGGGGTATCTCTCGGCCCCTTTCCGGAGTCTAAGGAAGTGACGGCGGCCGCAGGCGTTGGCCGGGCGGCGTTCTTTGCCGAAACCGAGTCGTGAAAGGGGAAGTTGCAGACATGGCAGCGATTATGGGCAGCACGCAGACTGAGCAAGTGTACGACCTCCTGATCATCGGCGGGGGGCCCGCGGGCGCGACGGCGGCGCTCTACGGGGCGCGGGCGGACCTGAAGACCCTCGTCATCGATAAGAGCCTGGGCGCCGGCGCGCTGGGGATGACGCAGAAGGTGGACAACTATCCGGGCATGCCGAACGCGACGGGGCCCGAGATCGTCCGGACCATTCGCAGGCAGGCGGAGTCATTCGGGGCCGAGTTCGTGCAGGACCAGGTGATCGGCGCCAGCCTCGACGGCGAGGTGAAGGAGGTCTACACCGGCAACGGCACCTACAGGGGCCGGGCGGTGATCCTGGCCACCGGCGCCATGGGCCGCTCGAATTACGTGCCCGGCGAGGAGCGGCTGGTGGGGCGGGGCGTGAGCTACTGCGCCACGTGTGACGCCGCCTTCTTCCGGGACCAGCCCGTGGCCGTTGTGGGCAGCGGCGAGGAGGCGGTGGAGGAGTCGCTCTACCTGAGCAGCTTCGCCTCGCAGGTCATCCTGGTCCATACGGGCAGGCAGCCCAAGGCGTCACCGCACCTCATGGAAGAGCTGGAGAAGAACCCGAAGATCGAGCGGGTCTCTGGCCGGCTCTTGGAGGTGCTGGGCGAGCAGAAGGTGGAGGGCATCAGGATCACCGGGCCCGAGGGGGAGCGGGTGATCGAGGTGCCGGGCGTCTTCATCTTCATGCAGGGCAACAAGCCGGTGACGGACTACCTGATGGGCACCGTGCCCACCAACGAGGACGGCACCGTGATCGTCGACCGCCGGACCTACGAGACCCGGGTGCCGATGGTCTTCGCCGTCGGCGACCTGCTGGGCGGCGAGGTGAAGCAGGCGGTGATCGCCGCGGCCGACGGCGCCCTGGCGGCGGTGCAGGCGGAGAAGCGGCTGCGGGGGCGCAAGCAGGCCCGCAGCGACTGGAAGTGACGGTGGCAGCCCACCCGGAGGAACCCGGGTGGGCTTACTGCATGAAGGGGGAGTTATGCTGCCTTTCCCACCGGTGCACCTCCGCCGGGGTCGGGGGGAAGAGGGCGCAGGCGAGGAGGCCAAGGATAATCAGAAGCGCCATGGTCCGGTCCTCCTTCCGGGTCGCTCCGTTGCCTTACGGTTTCAGCGTACCCGGAAAGGGCGGCGGCGAAATCGGTTCGCGGGGAAGTCTTGGGGGCCGCCTTTGGGGAATGGCACAGGTCGACCCCGGGGGTGATGCCGGATCGGCCGCGGGCGGTATACGGGGCGTTCTTGCGGACGCTTCAGGGGTCGGCCTTCCGGTCGACCGACTCGTACGGGAGGACGATGCGGCGGGCAGGGGCTTTGCTTTCCGCGGCCGGAGCCGCTCACGCGCTCACGGCCACGGCCTCCCTTTCCTCCGGCAGCGTCAGGTAGCAGAGGTAGCTGAGCACGCCCCAGAAGCCGGCGATCACGCCGGTGTGCAGGAGTTGCGTCAGCAGGTTGAGGTAACCCAGGGGGAAGAGGGCGCCGCTGGCCACCTGGGCCAGCATCAGCACCAGGGCCCACGCAGCGCCGCGCCGCAGGTCGGGGCGATCGGCCGCCTGCCGGGCGGTCCACCACAGTCGCACGATCAGGATTACGGCCAGAGCGGCGCCGAGGCGGTGCGCGAAGTTCGCCCCCACCGGGCCGTAGAGCGTCGGGATCAGCTCGCCGTTGCACAGCGGCCAGCCCGTGCAGGCCAGGGAGGCACCGAGATGGCGCACGTAGGCGCCCAGGTAGATGACGAGGTAGGTGTAGACGGCCAGGCCCCAGATCTGCGCGCGCAGACCCGGGGCAGCCGGCAGGGGAGCGCCGCCGGCTGAGAGCCCCGACGGGCCGGAGACAGGGCCAGGCGCCGGCCGGGCGGCCTCGTCGAGCCGCCCGAGCGCCACCGTCACCAACAGGGCGAAGGTGAAGCAGAGCAGCGAGAAGCCGAAGTGGAGGGCCATCACCA
This sequence comes from Symbiobacterium turbinis, assembly GCF_055383075.1. Classification (NCBI taxonomy): domain Bacteria; kingdom Bacillati; phylum Bacillota; class Clostridia; order Eubacteriales; family Symbiobacteriaceae; genus Symbiobacterium; species Symbiobacterium turbinis. The sequence goes on along the minus strand of NZ_AP042433.1, from coordinate 2,141,459 downwards.
GGTCAGGCTGCGGCCACAGGACCGCGGCCGCGCCCAGCGCCCCCTGCAGGACGACGAAAAAGAAGGTGCCGAACGCGAGACGCTTCAGGCGGAGTTGGGCCGGCAGGGCCCGGAAGATCCAGACCAGCACGATCACCGAGAGCAGCCCGGCCAGGGCGGAGACGACCCGGTGGCCGAACTCGACGATGGCGGCGTAGTCCCACTCGGGCATGAAGGTCCCCTTGCACAGGGGCCAGGAGGCCCCGCAGCCGTCGCCGGAATCGCTGGACGTCACCCACGCGCCCCAGAGCACCGCCAGGAGCATCACCACCGCATTGGCCAGCGAAACCGCGCGCAGCGCCTTCATCGTGCAATTCCTCCATAACACATAATTCTGGATAATAGTTCAACGGAGGGTGACCATTCCCTTTCCCAGTTCCCGCGATTTGACGCACGCGCGAGAGGAGGACGCACACTGTGCCGCACGAGATCCGCTTCCGCCGACTGACGGAGGACGACCTGGATCTGATGCACCGCTGGCTCAACACCCCCCACGTGATGCGCTGGTACAGCCCCGGCGGACGCACGCGGGCGAGGGTGGCGGAGGAATACCTTCCCTACATCCGCGGGGAGAAGCCCACCGAACCCTACCTGATCATGTGCGGGGATACCCCCATCGGGTACATCCAGACCTACCGGATCAACGACTGGCCAGACTACGCGCGCCACATCGGCGTCGACGACGATACCGCCGGCGTGGACCTGTTCATCGGCGAGCCGGAGCTGATCGGCCGGGGGCTGGGGCCGGCCGCCATCCGCGCCTTCATGCGGCAGGTGGTCTTCGGCTCGTTCGGCGCGCGGGAGTGCGTGATCGGTCCGGAGGTGGCCAACGGGGCGGCCATCCGTGCGTACGAAAAGGCCGGGTTCCGCTTCTGGAAGGAGGCCATGGTTCCGGGGGAGCCTACGCCTGAGTACCTGATGCGCCTGACGCCGGATGACCTGCTGGAAGGCGATGCCCGGACCGGGCGAGCAGACGCCAAACGCGATCTGGACCCTTGACGAAGCGGTCGTTCCCGCACTACGATAGAAGGAGAAACCCATACCCCGTAGGGGTACTCATTGCGAGCGCTCCGACGGGATACGATACAGCTCAACTCGTCTGGAGGGCACGACTATGAGCGAAGCCATGAACATCGCAGAGGGCGCTGAGTCCCGAACCGGCGTCAAGCTGGAGTTCGGCGTGACGGGCATGACCTGCGCCGCCTGCTCCAGCCGCGTCCAGCGCCGGTTGGGGAAGGCGGAGGGCGTGCAGGAGGCCAACGTCAACCTGACCACCGAGAAGGCCACGGTCTACTACGACCCCGCCGTCGTCACCCCCGACAAGCTCTTTGACTTGGTGACGGACCTGGGCTACGGGGTGGTGAAGGATAAGTTCACCTTTGATATCTCGGGCATGACCTGCGCGGCGTGCTCGACGAAGATCGAGCGGAAGCTGGCCAGGGTCCCCGGCGTGCTCCAGGCCAGCGTCAACCTGAGCAGCGAAAAGGCGACGGTGGAGGCCACCGGCGTGCAGGCGGAGGACCTGATCCGCCTGATCAAGGACCTGGGCTACGATGCCCGGCTGGCCGCCGACGCAGCCGACGCCGACCGGGAGCGGCGGCAGAAGGAGATGCGGAAGCAGATCGCCCTCCTGATCTTCTCGGCGGTCCTCACGCTGCCGCTCTTCATCGCCAACATGATCCTGATGCCGCTGCGCATCGACCACCCCATCCTGATGAACAAGTGGTTCCAGTTCGTCCTGGCGACCATCATCCAGGTGGTGGTCGGCTGGCGCTTCTATCGCGGCGCCTGGCTGAACCTGCGCCATGGCTCGGCCAACATGGACGTGCTGGTGGCCCTGGGCACCACGGCGGCCTACGTGTACTCCGTCGCCCTCTCCTTCTTCCTGGGCGGCGAGAACTACTACGAGTCCAGCGCGACGATCCTGACCCTGATCCTGCTGGGCAAGACCTTCGAGGCCATCGCCAAGGGGCGGACGTCCGATGCGATCCGCAAGCTCCTCTCGCTGCAGGCCCGGACCGCGCGGGTGGTCCGCGACGGCGTGGAGCGCAACGTACCCATCGAGGACGTGCTGGTGGGCGACACCATCATCGTCCGCCCGGGCGAGAAGATCCCGGTGGATGGGGTGGTCCTCTCCGGCGAGTCGGCCGTGGACGAGTCGATGCTGACCGGCGAGCCGATCCCGGTGGACAAGAAGCCGGGCGACACCGTCACCGGCGCCACCCTGAACAAGAACGGCTCGCTCACGATGCGTGCGACCCGGGTGGGCAAGGACACCGTGCTTGCGCAGATCGTGAAGATGGTGGAGGACGCCCAGGGCTCCAAGGCGCCCATTCAGAAGCTGGCGGACCAGATCTCGGGCATCTTCGTGCCCGTGGTGGTCGGCATTGCCGCCGTCACCCTGGTGGCGTGGGGGCTCATCGCCGGCGACTGGAACAGCGCCCTGCACGCGGCCATCTCCGTGCTGGTCATCGCCTGCCCGTGCGCCCTCGGCCTGGCCACGCCGACAGCGGTGATGGTGGGCACCGGCAAGGGGGCGGAGGTGGGCATCCTCTTCAAGGGCGGCGAGCACCTGGAGCGGGCCCACAAGGTGGACGTGGTGGTGCTGGACAAGACCGGCACCATCACCTGGGGCCGGCCCGAGCTGACGGACGTCATCCCGCTGACCGCCATGGCCGAGGAGGGCGCGGTGGAGGAGGCCGCGGCGGAGGAGCTCCTCGCCCTGGTGGCCGCGGCGGAGTCCCGGTCGGAGCACCCGCTGGGCCAGGCCATCGTGTCGGGCGCGAAGGAGCGGGACATCGCCCTGCCCGAGGTGGAGTCCTTTGAGGCCATCCCCGGCGCCGGCCTGGTGGCCCGGGTGGCCGGGCGTGAGGTGCTGGTGGGCACCCGGCGGCTGATGGCCGAGCGTGGGATCGACACGGCGCAGGCGGAGGAGCGGATGGCGGCGCTGGAGGCGATGGGCAAGACCGCCATGCTCGTAGCGGTGGACGGCGCCCTGGCCGGGATCATCGCCGTGGCGGACACGGTGAAGCCCACGTCGGCGGAGGCCATCGCCGAGCTGCACGAACTGGGGCTGGAGGTCGTGATGATCACCGGCGACAACCGGCGGACGGCGGGGGCCATCGGCCGGCAGGTCGGGGTGGACCGGGTCCTGGCCGAGGTGCTGCCCGGGGACAAGGCGCAGCACGTGGAGCAGCTGAAGGAGGGCGGGCGGAAGGTCGTCGCGATGGTGGGCGACGGCATCAACGACGCGCCGGCCCTGGCCACCGCCGATCTGGGGATCGCCATCGGCACTGGCACCGATGTGGCCATTGAGACCGCCTCGGTTACACTGATGAACGGCGACCTCAAGGGCATCGCCCAGGCCCTGCGGCTGAGCCGGCAGACGATGCGGACCATCAAGGAGAACCTGTTCTGGGCGTTCATCTACAACGTGATCGGCATCCCCATGGCGGCCTTCGGGCTGCTGAACCCGATGATCGCAGGCGGGGCGATGGCCTTCTCGTCGGTCTCGGTGGTCTCCAACTCGCTGCTGCTGAAGCGGTACAACCCCCGCAGCCGCGGCGGCATCCGGGGCGACGCCCTGGTGAAGGCGGCCGCGGCCGGGGTCATGGCCTTTGCCATCTGGCTGGCCTTCTTCTACACCCAGCCCTTCAACACGGTGCGGTACGACCTCACCATCCGGGAGATGGAACTGCCGGTGGAGCTGACGGTGAAGGCGGGCCAGCAGGTGCGGGTTTCGCTCACCAACGAGCATCCGGACGTGATCCACAACTTCACCATTCAGGAGGTGCCGCACCGGTTCCTGAAGATGGTGCGCTTCGACCCTGAGCTGCACATGCACGGGGCCGGCGCGGATGTGGCGATCTACGTCTCGCCGGGCCGCACGGCGGTCGTGGAGTTCACCCCGACCGTGCCGGGGCGCTACGCGATCGGCGATCCGGGCAAGTTCGGGGTGAGGGGCTGGCTCGTGGTGGAGGAGTGATGCGCTGTTACTTCACCACGGAGCCCCCATACGTGCGAGGCAGGGTGCCGCCAGTTGGGCGGCACCCTGCCTCTCTACTCCGCATCAGACCGGCCGGCCGGCACCGGCAACTCCACCTGCCATTCGCCGTGCACGCGGTACCCCGGGTCAGCGAAGACGATCACCAGGTTCCGCCGCGGCGCGCTGCGGAAGTCGACCTCCATGCTCGTGAACTGGCCGTTTTCCCCATGGGCGCTCCAGGCGCGCGGTCCACCGAACATGCGGTGACGGATCCCCACTTTCTGAAGGAGGACGCCGCCCTCCTCCGGCCCGAGGTCCAGAGTGAAGCCGAAGGTGTCGGCATCGATCCGGGTTACCGTCTCGACGGTGAAGCGGTGGCTGCCGATCTGCAGTTCCTCGTTCAGCCGGAGCGGCTTTCCTTCGGCGAGTTGCTCCAGGGGTACGGTGAGTCGGGCTTCGGCGGTGTAATCCGCCAGTATCAGGTAGGGAACCGTGAGCGTCAGCTGTCGGGCGTCCGGCGCCAGCGGCCCCTGGAAGACGGCGCGCCTCCAGGGCCCCGAGCGGTCGGCCTCATCGATAATGAGGGGATAGGTGTGCCCCTGGTCGTCGATGAGGACGGGCTCCACGAAGCCGTGCGGCTCGATCCAGTCACGGTAGTCGATGACCCGGGTGCCGTCAGGCAGTCGGGTGTCAAGGGAGACGACGATGCGATCATCCACCGCCGTCCAGTACGGCACGCCGACCTGCACACCCAGCCGCTCCTCCGACCAGTTTCCGGGGTGTGCCCCGGCCAGCCCGGCCTCTTCCGCGTTGACCAGGGTGACGGGAATCTCCACCGGTTCGGCGACCCCGGAGAGGTAAGGCAACACCAGGGTGACCTCGCTGGTTCCGGGCGGCAGCGGACCGAAGTTGTACTGGCCGACCATGTCCCGCGTGCCCCCGGCCAGGGAACCGCCCCACCTCCGGATCACGGTTCCATCCGGAAGACGTAGTTCAGGAAACGCACTCTCGCGGGCAGACGCGAACTCGACCTTGTCGAGGGGCTCATCTGCGGGCCAGTCCACGCGGTACCGCACCTGCGTCCCGTCGAGGTTGCTGATGGCACCGGTTACGGTCACCCGCACGCCGTCCTGCTCCACCGACACGGGCTCGGGCAGGATCCACGTCTCGCCGTCGGTCTCGGTCAACCCGATGCCCGGCACGAGGCGCACCAGCCGCTGGATGGCGGCCAGGGCCCCTTCGGGGTTGCTCAGCACCACCGTTCCGCCCACCAGCAGGAGAGCCGCGGCGGCAGCGGCCAGCCAGCGGCGGGGCCGACGGTCGGGCCGGCGGCTGGGCAGCGCAGGGGTCGCCGCAGCCGGGGCAGCGGCCGCAGCGGCCGGCGCAAGCCCTGCCTTCTCACGCGCCCGGCTGCGGATGCGCTCGAGCGTGTCAGCCGGGAGCGGCGGTGCGTCCGCCACCAGGGGGGCGAGGTCGTCGGCCTTCAGCCCGGTCTCTGCCAGAAACGCCTGCTCATCCGGCGTGAACTGCCTATCGGTCATGGGTGCGCACCTCGCTTTCGTCGCTCAGCAGCCGCCTGAGGTTCTGCCTGGCCCGCCAGAGGCGGGTGTCCAGAGCGCCGCGGCTGAGGCCCAGATCCCGGGCCATTTCGGCCACGGATTCTTCGAAGAAATACCGACGGATCAGCAACTCCCGCTCCGCCGGCGGCAGGCGGCGCAGGGCGGCGTGCACGGCGGCCCGCTGCTCCTGGGCCAGCACCGCCGCATCGCTGGGCGGGGCGGTTGCCTCCGGCGCTGTCGCTTCAGGCGCGGCGGTGAGGGGGATGACCTTCGCCCGGCCCATATCGTCCAGGGTGCGACGGCGCAGCGACCGGCGCCGGTCCAGCGCGGCGTATTTGGCGAGCATCAGGACCCAGTTGGCGAGGGTGGACCGCTCCGGATCGAACTCGGCGGCCCGCTCCCAGGCGGCAGCCAGGGCGTCGCTGACCACCTCTTCCACGTCCTGCGCAGTTCCCAGCCCGCCCAGGGCCAGCTCCGCCAGCCGGTAGAGTTTGTGCGCGAGTCCGTCTGCCAAGGCATCCAGCCCGGTCGGATCCCGGGCCAGGAGCTGCCTGTGTATCGTCTGCTCATCCCACTCCGGCATGGGCACCCTCCTTCAGATGGCCTCACGGTCCAAGATGGCCGTGTTGCGTTCTTCACCTGGTACTACGTCGTCAGGTTGGCATTTCTCACGGGAATCTCCTGCGCAACAACAAGAAACCCCGGGCCCGCACCGGGCCCGGGGCTCAGCAGCCTTACTTCTTCCGGCGGGCGAGGATCGCCTTCACCGGCTCCATCAGCAAGGTCGGGAGGAACGACAGGACCAGGATCGTCAGCCAGCCCTGCAGGCTGATGGGCGTCACCTTGAACAGCGGCTGCAGGAAGGGCACGGTCATGACCCCGATCATCAGGATCAGGCCCACCGCGGTGGCTACCCAGGCCACCCGGTTGCGGAAGAGGCCGATGCTCCACGGGGCCTTGGTGATGCTCCGGCAGCTGTGGGCCCACCAGAGCTCGCCGATCGCCAGCGTGGCAAAGGCGTAGGTGGAGCCCATCGCGACCGGGTTGGCGGACCCGGCCCGCATGCCCAGGAACAGGGCGGACAGCACCGCGATGGTCAGGAGGACCGACTGGATGCTCATCAGGGTGATGAGGTGGGAGGTCAGCACCGGCTCCGCGGGATCGCGGGGCTTCTGCCTCATAATTCCGGGCTCGGCGGGCTCGATGCCCAGGGCGATGGCCGGCAGCGAGTCGGTGACCAGGTTGATCCAGAGCAGGTGGATCGGCTGCAGCGGCACCGGCCAGTCGGCCAGCATGGCCACGGTCATGATCAGCAGCTCGGCGACGTTGGCCGAGAGCAGGAAGAAGGTCGCCTTCTGGATGTTGGCGTAGATGGTGCGCCCCTCTTCCACGGCCGAGACGATGGTGGCGAAGTTGTCGTCCATCAGGACCATGTCGGAGGCGCCGCGGGCCACGCCGGTGCCCACCACGCCCATGGCGACGCCGATGTCGGCCCGCTTCAGGGCCGGGGCGTCGTTGACGCCGTCGCCGGTCATGGCCACCACGTGGCCCTGCCGCCGAAGCGCCTCGACGATGCGCAGCTTGTGCTCCGGCGAGACCCGGGCGTACACCGGCACCTCGAGCACGGCCTTTTCCAGGGCGGCGTCGTCCATCTCCTCCAGTTCAGGACCGCTGAGGACCCGGCTGCTGTCGTCCGCGATGTTCACCTGCCTGGCGATGGCCAGGGCGGTGGTGGCGTGGTCGCCGGTGATCATCATCGTGCGGATGCCGGCCTCCTGCGCCTCCAGCACCGCGTCGGCGCTCTCGGGGCGCGGCGGGTCGGTCATGCCGATCAGGCCGATCAGCTCCAGGTTCTCCTCCAGGGACGCGGGGTCCTCGGGAAGCTCGGTCTGCGGGGCCGTGAACGCCACCGCCAGGACCCGGATGCCCTCCTCGGCCATCGCCCGGTTGGCCTCCTCGACCGCACGGCGGCGCTCGGGAGTCAGCTCTGCGGTGCCTTCCGCCGTGCGGATGCGCGCGCAGCGGGCGAGCACCACGTCCGGCCCGCCCTTGACGATGCCGGTGTAGCCCTCGTCAGGCTCTCCGAGCGCGTGGAAGGTGGTCATCCGCTTCCGGGCCGACGAGAAGGGCACCTCCGCGACCCGCGGGTGCGCCGCCTCCAGCTCCCGCTTGTCGAGCCCGGCCTTCGCCGCGCCCAGGACCAGGGCGGTCTCCGTGGGGTCGCCGATGGACCGGTACTCGCCGTTCTCCTCGGAGAGGCTCGCGTCGGTGCAGAGCGCGCCTGCGGCCAGCAGCAGGCCGGCGCGGCTCTCCAGGGGATGGGGCCGATCCGGCTCCACCCACTCGTCAGGCAGCCAGAGCCGGGTGACGGTCATCTTGTTCTGCGTGAGCGTACCGGTCTTGTCGGAGCAGATGAAGGTGGCGGAGCCCAGGGTCTCCACGGCCGAGAGCCGCCGGATGACGGCGTTGCGCTTGGCCATGCGCTGCATGCCCAGGGCGAGCACGATGGTGGTGACCGCCGGCAGCCCCTCCGGAATCGTGGCCACTGCCAGGGAGACCGCGACCATCAGCACCTCCAGCCAGGGCATGCCCCGCCACAGGCCGAGGGCGCCGAGCAGCACGACGATGACCAGCATCGCGGCGCCGAGCAGCCGGGCGAAGTGCGAGAGCCGCTTCTGCAGGGGGGTCGCCTCTTCGGTCTCCTCCTGCAGCTTGCCGGCGATGCGGCCCACCTCGGTGTTCATGCCGGTGCTGACGACCACGCCCTCGCCGTGGCCGTAGGTGACCGCCGTCGACATGAAGGCCATGTTCATCCGGTCGCCCAGCGGGGCGTTGGCCTCCGGGGTCTTGGACGCGTCCTTGTCCACCGGCACCGATTCCCCGGTCAGCAGCGACTCGTCGATCTGCAGCATGACCGACCGGGTGAGGCGCAGGTCGGCGGGCACGGGGTCGCCGGCCTCCAGGATCACGACGTCGCCCGGCACCAGCTCCCGGGTGTCGATCTCCATGACACGGCCCTCCCGCCGCACCTTGCAGTGGGGAGCGCTCAGCTCCTTCAGCGCCTCCAGGGCCTGGTCGGCCTTGAACTCCTGTATGAGGCCGAGCACGGCGTTGAGGATGACGATGGCGAGAATGGCGCCGCCGTCCAGAAACTCCCTCAGGAGCAGGGCGAGAAGCGCCGCCACGAGGAGGATGATGACCAGAGGATCCCGGAACTGATCGATGAATGCAGACAGCATACTGCGCTTCTTCTCTTCGGCCAGCTGGTTCGGGCCGTGCCGGGCGAGCCGCTCTGCGGCCTCTGCCGCAGTCAGGCCCTGCGCGGGAACGACCTTCAACTGTTCGATCACTTCAGCAGTTGCAAGTGTGTGCCAGTCGGTTCGTTCCATCATTCCGCCTCCTCTGTTGCAGGGACTGCAGGGATGTTTCCGCCAATAGGGCCCTCCGGGTTGCAATTTCAATTGTAGAGTCGTCGGTGCCGGGCAAAGGTTCGCGCACAGGGGAAAATAGATAGAATGGGGCGCCCGGCGGCGCCCCCTTAGTCTCTCCTATTTAGTTCCCAGCGCTGACATGGTCTGTTCTGCCCGCGCCCGCCCCCAGTTCCAGGCCCGCCAGTCGGCCGACGGCGGCCGGTCGAACCGCTCGCGCAGGCTCTCGGCCAGTTCGTCCCGTGCCGGGCCGGGAAGCCGGTCCAGGGCCGCCGCCAGCGCCGGCAGGGCGTCGGGCCCCAGCGAGGCGGCGTATTCGGCGTCGAACCGGCCGGTGGTGAGGGCCCGCGCCACGTTGGTGCGGACGATGAGGGCATCGGGATTCACGCCGTGCAGGAGGAGCAGCACGGCCAGCCCGCCGGCCAGGGCGCCGACCGCGAAGCGGTCGCGCGCCCCCCGCATGACCGTGGCCAGGAACCAGCCGAAGAGCCAGGCCATCCAGAGCATGAAGGCCGTGCTGTACAACCGCAGCTCGGTCAGGCCGAACTCCAGCACGTAGAGGTACATCCGCTGCGCGGCGGAGGCCATCACGATGAAGAGCAGGCCGACCAGCGGGGTGCCGAGAAGGCGGTAGAGCCGGTGGGCGGTGGGGTCCGCCTCAGGCAGGGCCCAGTGCAGGGCCAGCATGACCGGCAGCACCAGGGCGGTCACCTGCAGCAGTTCGAAGAAGCCGCTGCGGGCATACTCGGCGTAGGTGAGGTCGGCCGTGCCCATGACCAGCTCCGCGCCGCCGAACAGATACCGCACCTGCACCAGCACGAAGGCCAGGAAGAGCAGGTTGAGCAGGCCCAGCACCACGCCGGTCTCGATCGGGCCCAGGGCGAATCCGCCGCCGGCGCTGGATTCGGGGCCGGCGGCGTCTCGGGGCGACCCGCCGGGACGGTTCAACCGGGGCAGCCCTTCGGGCTCGCGGATCAGCACGGTGCGCAGGAAGCCCGCGGCCAGGAACCCGAAGAACAGGGTGCCGAAAACCCGGCCGATCCACTCGGTGAACTCCCAGACGAAGATCCGGCCCAGCAGCTCCGCGAACACGGCGTCGGCAGCGGCCAGCAGGCTGCCGAAGAGCAGCAGCAGGGGGATGGCGATGATGAGCCCGCGCGCTGCTGCGGCGGCGTGGAGGGTGCCGGCGGCCCGGGAAAGCTCCTTCCACTCGACGTCGGCGAAGAGCAGGCTGAACGGGCCAATCGCATGGTGCGCTCCGGAGACGGCCAGCCCCAGGGGATAGCTGAGAACCCCGGCCCGGCTGATGCTGCCCTTGCGCAGGGTGAGGGCGGCCAGCCCCAGGCAGAGGCCGATGGCGAGGATGTCGAGGAACTGGAGGAGCGGCGAGGCCCGCCAGGCGAGGCAGGCGGCGAACACCACCGCGCCGGCCAGCAGCCAGCGCCCCTCGCCCTGCAAGGCCCCTTCCTCCTGCAGCCGGCGGGCCAGGGCCACCGTGGCCGCCGCGAGCGCCGCCACCCACAGGAAGGCGCCGAGGCCGAAATATGCAGCGCGCAGGATGAGCACATCGCCTAGAATCCCGATCACCAGGGACGCGCCCAGCGCGGCGAGGGCCAGGCGGCTTTCAGGCTTCACGGGCGACACTCCCCCCTCACTGCGCGGCGAGCCGCGGGCGGAGCTGGAGCCGCCGGGGCGCGTCGGGCAGGTCGGCGAGGCCAGGCGTCTCACGGGCCACCGCCACGAGGGCCATCCCGGACAGCCACTCGTCCTCCACCAGCCGCACGGCGCGCGCCGCCTCGTCGTGGCTCATATAGTAGAAGGGCTCCTCCCAGAGCAGGAGCCGGGGCTCCGGCAGCAGGGCCACCGCCAGGTCCGCGAGGGCCCGGGTTCCGTGGGTGAGGGAGGCCACCTCCCGCTGGAGCACCCCGTCCAGCCCCAGCGCGCGGGTCAGGTGGCGCAGCCGGCGCTGGTAGACGTCCGGGCGGAGCCGGCAGAGGTGGGCCTGCCACCGGAACGAGGCCTCGAGGGTGAACTCCCACCAGAGGTCGTGCCGCTCGCCGTGAACGTATGCGCCATCCCGCTCCCCGAGGGCGGCGCGGCCTCCCAGCGAGAGGGTGCGGGCGGCCAGGTCCGCCAGGCTGCGGTCACGGCTCCAGGGTTCGCTTGCGGCTCTTGAAGGCCAGATCACCGTCGTCGCGGTCATCGGAATCCCTCCCGAGGTACGCTTTGGCCTGCGCGGCCAGCTGGTCGATGCGCTCCAGGTTGAGGTCGTAGAGGATGAACTTGCCCTCCTGGCCGGCCCGGCCCACCAGCCCGGCCTCGACCAGGAGCCGCAGGTGGCGGGAGACGGTGGACTGGTTGAGCCCGAGGCGCCTGGCCATCTCCTGCGCCGGAAGCCGCTCCTGCGCGATGAGCCGGAGCAGTTTGAAGCGGGTCGGGTCCGCCAGCGCGGAGAAGCCCAGGAGCAGGCTCTCGGGGGCTTCCTCCGGCTGGCTGGCCGCCTCAACGTGCGGGCTGTAGAAGAAGATCTGCGTCCGGTCCAGCCGGTAGAACATCAGGCGGCGGGGGCTGAAGGCGGAGGGGACGAAGAGGATGCGGCTGAGGTCGCCCAGCGGCACCCGCATGCCCTTGCCCCAGTGGAGGATCAGGGCGTCGCCGTCGCCGGCCACGCCGACCCGGTCTGAGAACCGGGAGATGAAGGAGACGGGGTCCACCTGCGCCAGCAGGGCCGCCTCCCGCTGGATCGACTCGGTGAGCAGCCCCACCCGGGCGCCGATCTCCGGCGAGATGGCCTCCCAGTACGCCAGCAGGTCGGCGGCAAGCTCGGGGTCCCGCTCCTCCAGCCGGCGCAGGGCCTCGGGCGTGGGCAGCGGTTCCGTCTCCTCCAGCTCCAGGGCCAGGGCAAAGAGGTCGGTCCGCTGGGCGTGTTCATGCAAACGCTCCAGCAGGCCCGGGGCCATCCGGTCCAGCACCCGCTGCTCCCAGGGAGCGGCGGTGCCGAACCGCTCGGGGTTGTGGATCACCAGGAGGGAGAGCGCCAGGTCCAGCAGGGGCGAATAGCGGAACTGAATCAACTGCCTGAGCCGGTCGTGGTCGGTCAAGCGGTCTCACTCCTTCAATTGCGTTGCCATGCAAATCAAATGTACCATCGCTTGCGTGTGCAGTCAAGTATAGTTTGCACACTCTGGCGCGGGTAGGCGCGGAAACCCACCGGGCTTGAAGGTGAACGAATTGGCTGTCGGGGGCGTCTATACGGTGTTGGATCTTGCGCAGTACGGAGGGGTTATGTGACGCTTCAGGTGATGGACGTTTATAAGTCCTTCGGCCCGGTGAGAGCGGTTCAGGGCGTCAGCTTTGAGGTGCCGGCCGGGCGGGTATGCGGCCTCCTGGGCTCCAACGGCGCGGGCAAGACGACGACCATGCGCATGATCGTGCGCATCTTCCTGCCCGACCGGGGCGAGATTCGCTGGAAGGGCGAGCCGGTGACCGACGCGGTGCGCGCGACGTTCGGCTATCTGCCCGAGGAACGGGGGCTTTACCCCAAGATGCAGGTGCGGGAGCAGCTCATCTACCTCACCCAGCTGAAGGGGCTGGACCGCGCGGAGGCGGCCCGGCAGGTGGATCTCTGGATCGACCGGCTCGAGCTGGGCGAGTACGCCCTGCGCAGGGTGGAGCAGCTCTCCAAGGGCAACCAGCAGAAGGTGCAGTTCGCGGCGGCCGCCGCCAGCCGGCCGGAGCTGTGCATCCTCGACGAGCCGTTTACGGGGCTGGACCCGATGAACACCCTCGTGATGGAGCAGGCCTTCCGCACGCTGGCCCGGGAGGGGACGACCATCCTCTTCTCGTCCCACAACATGGACCAGGTGGAGGCCCTCTGCGATGACGTGGTGCTGATCCACCGGTCCCGGGTAGTCCTCGCCGGCAGCCTGCGGGAAGTGAAACGGGCCGCCCGCCGGCAGACGGTGCGGCTCCGGGTGGAGTCGGGCGACTACGGCTTCCTGCGGGAGTTCCCCGGCATCCGCACCCAGTCGGCCCCGGGCGGCGCCATCGAAATCGCCGTGCCCGACACGCTGGACCCGAACCGGCTGCTTGCCCGGGCGATGGCGGCCGGCACGGTGACCGAGTACTCGCTGGGGGATCCCTCCCTGCGGGAGATCTACATTGAGAAGGTGGGTGGGGCCGATGCGTAACCTCTGGCTGGTCACCCGGCGCGAGTTTCTCAGCCGCATCAAGTCAGGGGCCTTCATCGCCTCCACCCTGATCATGATGATCGTCGTGGTGGCGGCCTCTGCGCTCCCGCTCCTCATGGGCCGCACCAGCGACCCGCTGTCGGTCATGGTGCTGGACCGCACCGGCCAGCTTCTGGCGCCCCTGCAGGAGGCGGTGGCCGCCGCCGAGGGCGGCCGGCAGGTGACGCTGGCGCCCGTCGAGGGCGATGAGCGGGACCTGATCGCCGAGGCCCGCGCGGAGGGCGCGGTCCTCTTGATCATCGACGGCACGTATCCCGATGATGTGCAGGCGCGCCTGCTCTACAACAGCATGGGCGACCTCACCAGTTCATCCCTGGTCACCGATCCCCTCACGCAGCTGGTCCGGGCCGCCCGGCTCGACCAGCGGGGGCTGCCGCCGGAGGTGGCCCTGGAGGTGCTGCAGCCCCTCACCCTGGAAACGCTGCAGCTGAAGTCGGCCGAGGAGGGCACCTCCGACCAGTTCGTCGGCACCCTCTTCCTGGCCATGGGCGCCATCATGTCGGTCTACATGATCAGCATGATCAACAGCCAGTTTGTCTTCCAGGGGGTGCTGGAGGAGAAGGTCTCGCGGGTGGTGGAGGTGATGGCCGCCGCCGTCCGGCCCTCCGAGATGATGCTGGGCAAGATCCTCGGCCTGGGGCTTCTGGGCGTCATCCAGTACGTCGCCATGATGGCCGCCTGGTTGGGCGGGAGCATCCTCACCGTGCAGGCGATGGGCGTGCCGATGGGCGGCATCACGCCGGGGGTCGCGCTCCTGCTTGCGGCCTTCGTGGTGCTCAGCTACGCGATGAACGCCTCGGTGCTGGCGGCCCTGGGCGCCACCATCAGCCGGATGGAGGACAGCCAGACCGTGGTCTCGCCGGTGATGATCCTCATGATGCTGCCGATGTTCCTCATCACGCCTGTGCTGACCGACCCCAACGGAACACTGGCGACGGTGCTCTCCTTTATCCCGATCTGGACGCCCATCGTCATGCTGCTGCGGGTGATGATGGCCGACGTGCCGACCGTGCAGGTGGCCGTCTCGCTGGCGCTGCTCGCGGGCACCACCGCGCTGCTCTGGTGGGCCAGCGGCCGCATTTATCGCGCCGCCCTGCTGAGCTTCGGCACCCGGCCGACCCTGAAGCAGCTCTGGCAATATTTGAGGGCGGGGTAACTCCGCCTTGTCGGCGGACCCCGCCCTGCATCGGATCGCGCCCCGTCAGGGGCGGATCAGCCCTTCCCGCACGGCCCAGCGAGATCGCGCGCTCCGGGCAGACGTCGGCGCAGGCTGTGCAGCGCACCCGGGGCGAGCGGCAGGGCAGGCAGCGGCGGGCATCGATGTGGACGGCCCGTATCTCCGACAGGGCATCAGCCACCTGCTCCAGGGTGATCATCGACCGTTCACCCCTCCCGCTTTGTGTCTGCATTCACAATACCGGAACCTTCCGGGCGACGAAGTTACCCGATCGGGCGGATTTGCCCCGGCGGCCGCGGCGCCGCCGAGCTACCCGATCGGGTGACGGCATGGACCCTTCGTCTATCGTACGATTGGCTCGAAGCGGCGGTGGGCCACCTACCGCGGCTCGTGGCGCGATAAACTGTTGGTACAGACGCGCCTGGGAAGGGGAGAGGGCACCATGGGCACGTTCATGGGATATCCCGCAGGCTTTGGCGCCGCGCCGGGGGCGGCGGAGCCGCCGACGCTCCGGGTGACGGGGGTGGGCGAGGCGGAGGTGGCGCCGGACACCGCCCGCATCACCCTGGGCTTCACGACGCGGGCGCCGCAGGCGGCCGCGGCGTACGAGCAGACCGCGGCTGCGCTGAACCGGGTGGTGCAGGCGCTGATGCAGGCGGGGCTTGGCGCCGAGCAGATGCAGACGCAGGAGGTCGCGCTGAATCCGGTGTACGAGCGGCTCCGCGAGGAGGGGGAGAGCAAGCTCTTGGGCTACGAGGCAACGGCGACCCTCGCCGTCACCTTGCGGGATCTGGCGCGGGTGGGGGCGGTGATCGACCTGGCGGTCTCCGCCGGGGCCAACCGGGTCGACGGGGTGCAGTTCATGGTGCAGGATCGGGCGCGGGCGGAGGCGGCCGCCCTGGCGCAGGCGGTGCAGGATGCGCAGCGGCAGGCGGCGGTGCTGGCGCAGTCGCTGGGGGTGGCCCTGGGACCCGTACGGGAGGTGGAGGCAGAAGGGGTGCCGGGGCCTGCGCCCTTCGTGACCCGCATGGCCGCTGAGGGGCTGCCGGTGCTGCCGGGACAACTGACGGTCGTGCGCAGTGTGCGGGTGGCGTATCAGATTTACCAGCCGAAGCCGGTGTGAGGCGCGCAGAGGCCGGGGCCTGCGATGCCCCGGCCTCTTTGGATGCGCTGCGTCATGCGGGCAAGCCGGTGGGAATGGTGAACATCTGAGCCACCACCTCGGGTGGGCCTGGCTCATTTCATCACCTGACGTCGCCCCGGGACCCTCAACCAGATCTCGCTCGTTCCGGGGCCAGAACGGACGGGGGCCGCAGGCATCGCAGCCCGCAGGTACCATATCCACGGCCGGAAGCCCACCATCCCGTAGAAGCGCACCAACTGGGTCCAGTCGATGACCGCGCTCTGCACCCCCCGGTCCCGCAGTTCGGCCAGGGAGGCGGAGAGCAGGGCGAGGCCGATGCCGCGGCCCCGGGCCTCTTCCGCCACCCCGATGGGCCCCAGGCTGCCGTGGGGGCCGGGGAAGCGCTGCGCCCAGTAGGTGCCCGGGGCGAAATGGCGCGACCAGGGCCCGGCGATGCGGGCGAAGCCCACGACCGCGCCGCCTTCCAGGGCCAGCATCACGTCCTCCCGGAGGCCGCCCCCGGCCAGGTGCTGCTCCAGCTCCCACGCCCAGCGGCCGGGGAAAGCCCGGCGCATGAAGGCGAGGGCGGCCTCCTCCTCGCCCGGGGCCATGGGCCGGTAGACGATGCCCGGTTCCCGGGCGAACGCTCGCCGGGCCGCCTCGGGGTGCTCGTATGTGGCCATTTCGGTGTTCGCCAGGTCGCATTCCATCGCGCCCAGGGCGGCCCCCCTGCGGGCGAACCAGTCCAGGGCGTGGCGGCAGTCCAGGGGGATGCCGGGGAAGAAGTGGCCGGTGTCGGACCCCAGGGCCACGGGCTCGGCGGAGTACCGCCGCAGGTGCGTGAGGGCGTCCCGGAGCAGCGCGCTGCCGAGGCCCCGGCCCTGGAAGGCGGGATCCACGACCAGGACGGAAATCCAGCCCTTCTGGTCGGCGGGCACGTTGTCCATGGGGTGCTGCCGCCGCTTCACGGCCACCAGGGCCACCATGCGGTCCCCGGCCATCATCGCCCGGCTGCCCTCAGGGTCGAAGTTGGGCTCGTTCCACAGGTTGGCCGCCATCAGCTCCGGGCGCATGGGGAACCGATCGCCCAGAGCGCGGTTCCACAGGTCCACGGCCTGGGGAAGCAGGTCAAGTGTGAGCGGTTGGTTCTGCATGGTCACCCTCCATAGAAAGAAGTGTGTCCCCCGCTGCCGCTCAGGCTGCGGGGGGCCTCAGCATCAGTGCCGGGTCGTGCTCTCGAGCATCTGCATCTTCAGCTTCCACAGGGGCTCGGAGAGGTCCACCTTATAGGCGGCCGGGTTGGTCAGCCGTTGGATCTCCTCGTAGAAGCGCTGCCGCTGCACCGCGACCCGCTCCCTGGCCTCCGCCGTCACCCGGTCGGGCGGCTGGTTGGGCAGGAGCGGCTTGCCGTCCTGGATATAGGTGAGCAGCAGGTCCTCCACGGTGAAGTTGCGCAGGCAGGTGCGCTTCCAGGTGTGCACCGGGTCGAAGATGAGGAAGGGCTCATCGGGCTTGGGCAGCGGCTCGTCGGGCAGCATCAGCAGGTCGGCCAGGTAATAGCCCGTCTCCCTGCACCGGAAGCGGATGAGCTGCTTGGGGCCGCCCGGGTGGGTCACCTTCTCGGGGTTCTCCGAGACCTTGATGCGGGGCGACCAGGCCCCGTTCTCCTCCACCGCGGACAGCTTGTAGACGCCGCCCAGGGCGGGCTGGTCCGCGGCCACCACCATGTTGGTGCCCACGCCCCACATATCGATGGGGGCCTTCTGCAGCTTCAGGTCGCGGATCACGTACTCGTCCAGGTCGCCCGAGGCGACGATCTTGGCGTCCTTGAACCCCGCCTCGTCCAGCATCCTGCGGCACTTCTTGGAGAGGTAGGCCAGGTCGCCGGAGTCCAGCCGGATGGCGCCGATGCGGATGCCCATCTCCTGCGCGACGGCGATGGCGTTGGGCAGCCCGGACCGGAGCGAGTCGTAGGTGTCGACCAGGAAGGTCGGGTTGCGGCCCAGCTTGATCTGCGACTGCGCCCAGAGTCGGAAGGCCTCCTTCTCGTCGCCGCCCAGCATAACCAGCGCGTGGGCGTGGGTGCCCCGGGCGGGGATGCCGAAGAGGCGGCCTGCCTCCAGGTTCGAGGTGGAGGCCACTCCGGCGATGTAGGAGGCCCGGCTGTGGTAGATGGAGGCGTCGCCGCCCTGGGCCCGGCGCAGGCCCATCTCGATGACCGTGTCGCCCTGGGCGGCCTCCACCACCCGGAACGCCTTCGTGGCCACCAGGGTCTGCGGGTTGACGATGTTCAGGATGCGGGCCTCCACGTAGGTCAGTTCCTCGATGGGGCCCACCAGGGTGATGATCGGTTCGCCGGGGAAGACGAAAGTGCCCTCGGCCACGGCCCGCATGGTGCCGGTGAAGCGCAGGCCGCGCAGGTGCTCGACGAACTCCGGTTCGAACCCCAGGCTGGCGATGTAGGCCAGGTCCTCCTCGCTGAGCTTCAGCTGCGACAGGTACTCAGCCACCTGGTTGATGCCCACCGCGAGGGCCAGCCGACCGCCGAAGGGGGCTTTGCGGAAGAAGACCTCCTTCACGACCTGGCGTCGGTGCTGGCCCGCCAGCCAGTAAGCGCGCATCATTTCGAGGGCGTACTCGTCTGCCAGCAGTCCTTCAGACGGTGTTGGGGAGCGCATGGATCCACCTGCTTTCCCGGGCTGTCGGCCGAGGTCAACAGCCGAAAAATATCTGTTACCAAACGAAAGAATAACGCACCGGCATCCCGCCGTCAAAGGGCGGTCAGCCGTCGCGGTAGTGCTGCTTCACCATGTGAATGAAGGTCCGCACCTGCTCGGGCAGCACGCCCTCGGCGCGCACGTAGGCGCGCACGGTGCGGCCGGGCCCCGGCCAGTCCGCGATGGGCCGGGCGGCCAGGCGCCCGTCGCGCACTTCCTCCCGTACCGCGGAGGCCGGCAGAACGGTGACGCCCATCTGGAGCATCACCGCGGTCTTGATGGTCTCCACGGTAGGGTGCTCCACCAGCCGGCAAGAAACGCCCTGCTCCGCCAGGGCCTGCTCCACCTCGCCGCGCATGCCCGCGCCCGGCTGCAGCACCAGCAGGGTCCGGCCGGCCAGGTCGCGCAGCCGGTGGAGCGGCTCGGCCTCCGGATGGCTGACCAGCAGCATGGGATCGGAGAAGAGCTTGATCGCCTTGACCCCCGGCGCTGACACGCGGGAGAGGAGGAAGGCGACGTCGACCTCGTATTCGAGGAGCTGGTTGAGCACGTCCCGGTTGTGCCCGGGCCGCAGGTCGACGGGGATGGCGGGGTAGGCCTCGCGGAAGGCGGTGATGACCGGGGGCAGGGTGTAGAGGGTGATGATCAGCCCCGCGGCGATGCGGAGCCGGCCCGGGCCGACGCCGGAGGCCTGGGCGGCCGCGTGGCGGCACGCGGCCACGGCGGCCAGGGCCGCGCGGGCGTGGGGCAGCACGGCCTGTCCGGCCGGCGTCAGTTCCACCCCCCGGGGCGTGCGGTTCAGCAGCACGGCCCCGAGCTGGGCCTCCAGAGACTTGATCTGCCGCGTGATGGCGGGCTGAGACAGGTGCAGCATCTCGGCGGCCTTGTTCAGGCTGCCGGTCTCGGCCGCGGCACAGAAGCTTTCCAGCAGATGCAGCAAGTCGGGGTCCCTCCCACCGTTCGTGCACGTAATAGCTTCTGCATACGCCGGGCCAGTCCCTACCCGCGCGCCGGGCGCCTGCGAGGTGAGACCTGCAGGCGCCCGGCGGTTTCGATGCCACCCGCGGTGGGGGATCAGGGCGATTCCGCAGCCGGGGGGTCCAGCAGCGCCTGGAGCTGCCCGCGCTGCCTGTCGGTCAGTTGCTCCTTGACCAGCTCGGACCGGGCCCGCTCGCGGGCCGCCGGATTCTGCTGCTGCAGGGCCAGTTCGTAGAGCACCCGCTGCCGGACGGTCAGGTTGCCCACCGACGAGAAGACGTTGTCGAGGCCGTATTCCACCGGCGGGCCCCACGGGTCGGCGGCGTTCCCCCAGTCGATCATGCGCTGGTACAGGCTGCGGTCAGGGAAGGTGAAGGGGCGGTCCTCCCACTGCGCACCCCAGGCCAGGGCGGTGTACAGGGCCACCGCACGCACCGTGTCGCCCCGGAGATGGTGCCAGCGGGCCCGCAGGAAGCGCACCTCGGGATCGAGGGGCGTTTCCCGCTCCAATCCGGCCAGCAGCCGGTCCATGCGGGCGAGATCGACGTCCTCAGGCTGCACCCGGCTGCCGGCCAGGTTGTACCAGAGGATGGCCAGGTGGTCCGCCCGCCGCTCCTCCGCGGCCACCTCCGCCGCGGTCGGACCGGCCCATTCGGAGGCCTGGCGGACGACGATGTTGGGCACCGCGGACAGGAAGAGATCCAGGTCCGGCTTGTGCGCGGCGCCGATCAGGACGGCCACCCGCTGTCCTTCGTGGTCGGCCGCCATGTTGACGATGTGCCGCGCGATGATCAGGTTGCGGTAAAGCATGTAGCGCCGTCCGGCCTCGCTGTACGGGTTGGGGCTGGCGTCGGCGTTGGCGTAGGCCCGGTTGACTGCCCCGTGCCACTCGGGCGTGTCGGCGAAGAGCAGGGGCGGCACATCCCAGGACTCGAGGAGCTCGGTATAGGTGGGGAGCCGCTCGTCCTCATCGGCGGCCGCCGGCTCCGGCTGCACGGACGGCCACGCGAGGGCTCCGATCTGCTCCAGCGCCGGAGCCATCCAGTCGATGGGCCGGACCTCTTTCCCCTTCTCCATGGCCCAGGGCACGGCCACTCCGTACGACTCGTAGGCGATTTCGAAGTAGATGCCTTCCGCGTACCACTCGGGGGGCGTCTCCACGCCCACGGCCGCGGGGTCGATGCGGTTCAGCAGTGCCCGGATCCGCGCCGGGCTGTGCGCCTCGAACTCCAGCTGGGCCGAGTGCATGGTGCCGATGATCACGACCTCTGTGGGCTTGGTCGGGAAACGGGGGAGATCGATGGGGACGGGCTCGGCGCTGGCCGGAGAAGCGGCCGCTGCGGACGAAGAAGCGGGTGCGGATGAAGAAGCGGTTGCGGGCGAAGCGGCGGTTGCCGTCGGCACGGCCAGCCCGGTCAGGGTCGCGCACGTGACCAGCAGCCAGGCGGCGCGTGTCAGCAGCCGGGCTGCGCGTTTCAGGAAGGTGCGCATCAGGCATGAACCTCCTCAGATGTGGTTGTTCCTGCCTTCAGCGTAGCAACTGCGGCTCCGGCCTGCCCGCAAATTGCCTTACAGAAACGCGGATCTATCTTACATTCCTGCAAGATTCACGCACCGGAAGGCAGCGCCTGTCTTCCGCCGGGTCCCGCGGCGGGGTGTTCGGACGTGTAAACTGCAAAGGGACGGATCGTTATGGGAAACTGGTACCACGTTCGTGATAGTCTTCACAAACAGAGTCTAGCCCGAGAGTGACACATGGGGACCAGTACCGACGTGCTATACACGCGCTGACGCATGCCCCGAACGGACACGGCCATATGGCTGGTGGGCGGCGGCCTGTCGGCGGAGCCCTGCCGCCCGCCGCCGGCGCATCGTTGCCAAAACGTAAGATATCAGAGCCGAAAAGATACTTGACAATGACCGAGATAGACCAAAGCACTAGTCCGAAAGTGATGCACAAGATTCGCACAACCGACTTGTGAAGGATGTCACATCCCCTGCGGGGGTTTGTTATCTTCCTAACAATTAGACCCAGGGGCCAACTGTGCTATTGCGAAACCTCCTTCCTGCGCTATTTCCCGCCGCTGTAGCCAAAGGTATGATGAGAACTAAACCGTACGTCTCACCGGATGGCGCGATATGGCACCTAAGTCGTGGACGTGACGGACGTCGCATATGGGGGTGGAAAGCTTGACCCTAACCCGACGCGATCTCTTGAAGAGCTCGTTGGCGGTAGGGGCGCCCTCTCTCTGCTGGAGCTCGGCAACGCCGCGGAGGCCAAACCGCGGGGCGAGCTGAAGATCGAGGGCGCGAAGGATTACCGTACGATCTGTTGCTACTGCTCGGTGGGCTGCGGCATCCAGGTCTGGGTGAAGGACGGCGAGGTCGTCCACGTCAACGGCGACCCCGACCACCCGATCAACGAGGGCACGCTGTGCCCCAAGGGCGCGTCCATCGCGAACCTGCGCGTGATCGCCGACAAGAACAACCAGTACAAGCCCAACCCGCGCCGGCTGACCAAGGTGCTCTACCGGGCCCCTGGCGCCACCGACTGGGAGGAGAAGGACTGGGACTGGGCGATTGAGCGCATTGCCCGCAACGTGAAGGCGGCCCGCGACGCCACGTTCGAGCGGGTGGACGAAAACGGCGTCACCGTCAACCGCACGTTCGCCATGGCCCACATCGGGTCGGCGGCGCTCGACAACGAGGAGAACTACGTCCTGGCCAAGCTGATGCGCGGCCTGGGTATTGTCCGCCTCGAACATCACGCCCGTCTCTGACACAGCTCCACGGTGGCCGGTCTGGCCCCTACGTTTGGACGCGGCGCGATGACGAACCACTGGAACGACTACCAGAACACCGACGTGTTCATGGTGCTGGGCACCAACCCGGCGGAGAACCACCCCATCTCGATGCGCTGGATCGACAAGGCGCGGGAGACCCGGGGTGCCAAGCTCATTGTGGTTGACCCCAAGTTCAACCGCACGGCCGCCAAGGCCGACCTGTACGTGCAGATCCGCCCGGGCACCGACATCGCCTTCCTGGGCGGGCTGATGAACTACGCCATGACCCACGGCCGCTACTTCCACGAGTACGTGGCCAAGTACACCAACGCCAGCTACCTCATCCACCCTGACTTCAAGTTCGAGGACGGCCTCTTCTCCGGCGCCCAGGTGGGCGAGGACGGCCAGGTGAAGTACGACACCACCACCTGGCAGTACCAGCGGGATGAGGAGGGCAACGTCAGGAAGGACCCGACCCTCACGCACCCGCAGTGCGTCTTCCAGCTCATGAAGAAGCACTACGCGCGGTACACGCCCGAGATGGTCGCCGAGACCTGCGGCATGTCGGTCGAGGAGTTCATCGAAGTCGCGGAGCTCTTCACCTCCACCGGCCGGCCCGACAAGGCGGGCAACATCATGTACGCCATGGGCATCACCCAGTCGTCCCACGGCTCGCAGAACGTGCGGGCGGTGGCCATGTTGCAGCTGCTCCTGGGCAACATCGGCATTCCGGGCGGCGGCGTGAACGCCCACCGGGGCGAGTCCAACGTACAGGGCTCCACCGACATGGCCATGCTCTGGAACAACCTGCCCGGCTACCTGCCCATGCCGTCCGCGGCGGCGCATCCGACCCTGGAGGCGTACCAGGCGACCACCCCGAAGTCGGGCTACTGGTCGAACCGGCGCAAGTTCATGGTGTCGCTGCTGAAGGCCTGGTGGGGCGAGAACGCGACGGCCGAGAACGACTTCGCCTACGACTACCTGCCGAAGCTGGACCACCGGGATCATTCCCACATGTCCATCTTCGAGGCCATGGGCCGCGGCGAACTGAAGGGCCTCTTCGCCTGGGGCCAGAACTTCGCCGTGGGCGGGCCCAACGTCACCAGGGAGCGTTCGGCCCTGGCCAACCTGGACTGGCTGGTGGTGGTGGACCTCTTCGAGACGGAGACGGCGGCCTTCTGGAAGGGCCCGGGCATGAACCCGGAAGAGATTCAGACCGAGGTCTTCCTGCTGCCTGCCGCAGCCTCCTACGAGAAGTGCGGCACCGTCACCAACTCCGGCCGCTGGATCCAGTGGCGCGACAAGGCCGTGGAGCCCATGGGCGACGCGCACGACGACCTCTGGATCGCGGACCGGCTCTACAAGAAACTGCGTGAGCTCTACGCCACCGAGGGCGGCGCCTTCCCCGATCCCATCCTGAAGCTGCACTGGGACTACGACGACGGCGACCACCCGTCGGCGGAGAAGGTGGCCTTCGAGATCAACGGCTACACCTGGGACGACCGCGTCGGGCTCACCACCTTCGGCAACCTGCAGGACGACGGCTCCACCGCCTGCGGCTGCTGGATCTACTCCGGCTACTTCGACAACTTCGAGACCCCGAAGTGCCGCAGCCGGGTGAAGGACGAGCCGGGCACCCTGGGCACCCACCTGGGCTGGGCCTGGGCCTGGCCGGTCAACCGGCGCATCCTCTACAACCGCTGCTCGGTGGACGAGCACGGGCAGCCGTGGGATCCGGAGCGGCCGCTCTTCCGGTGGGACGGCGAGAAGTTCATCGCGCAGGACGTGCCCGACTTCGTCGCCACCAACCCGCCGGAGGTCTCGGCGCAGAACCCGTTCATCATGATGCAGGAGGGCGTGGGCGCACTGTGGTCCCCGTCCGGCATGAAGGACGGCCCCATCCCCGAGCACTACGAGCCGGTGGAGTCGCCCGTGACGAACCGGCTGAACAAGCGGCAGTTCAACCCCGTCACCATCATCTCCGGGAAGGGCGAATTCGGACAGCTGACCCGGGCCGAGGACCCCAACTTCCCGTACATCTGCACCACCTACCGGGTGACCGAGCACTGGCAGTCCGGCGCGATGACCCGCTCGCTGCCGTGGCTGGGCGAGATGATGCCCGATATGTTCGTGGAGATCTCGCCGAGCCTGGCCGCCAAGCTGGGCGTGCAGCCCGGCGACCGGGTGGAAGTGACCACCGTACGCGGCTCCCTGGTCGCCCCGGCGATGGTCACGCCCCGCATGCGGCCCGTGCGGGTGCACGGCCGGGAGGTCGAGATCGTCGGCATGCCCTGGCACTGGGGCTTCATGGGCCAGTTCACCGGCGCCTCGGCCAACGTGCTCACGCCGCACGTGGGCGACGCCAACACCCAGATCCCCGAGTACAAGGCGTTCCTGTGCAATGTGAAGAAGGCCGGCGGCTCCGGCCCGGTAAGGGGGTAAGCTCATGACGTACGGGATGCTGATCGACCTCTCCAAGTGCATGGGCTGCCGGGGCTGCCAGGTGGCCTGCAAGCAGTGGAACGACCTGCCCGGAGAGGAGACGAGCCTGGGGACCGACTTCACCAACCCCCAGAAGCGCTCGGCCTACACCTGGACCACCATCGACTTCCTGACCGCCGAGGTGAACGGCCGCACCGTGGCCACCTTCACCAAGTCGGGCTGCATGCACTGCCTGGAGCCCGCCTGCGAGTCGGTCTGCATCGCGGGGGCCATCAAGCGGCAGGAGAACGGCGCGGTCACCATCGATCACGACAAGTGCATCGGCTGCCGCTACTGCCAGCTGGGCTGCCCCTTCGGCGTGCCCAAGTACGAGTACGACAAGCCGGTGCCCCGCATGCAGAAGTGCACCCTCTGCTACGACCGCATCTCGGAGGGGCTGGAGCCGGCGTGCGCGGCCACCTGCCCCAGCGGCGCCATCCTCTTCGGCGAGCGGGAGGAGCTCCTGGCCCTGGCCAAGCAGCGCATCGCCGAGGGCAACGGCAGGTACGTCGACCACGTCTACGGCGAGCACGAGGCCGGCGGAACCGCCGTCATGTACATCTCCTCCGTGCCGCTGGACCTGACCACCCTGAACACCGGCGTCACCACCGAGTCGGTGCCCGGCTTCACCTGGAAGGCCATGCGGCAGCTGCCGGCCCTGGTGGGCGGCGCGGCGGTGCTCTCGCTGGGGCTCATGGCCTACTCGAACCGGCGGGCCAGGCTGGAGGCGGAGCAGAAGGGGGGCGGTGAGGCATGAGCACGATGAACGCGACCCCGAAGCCGACCAAGCTCCTCAGGATGGAGTGGTGGCGCTGGCGGATGACGCCGGGCAAGGGGCTGCTGCTCGCCCTCTTCGCCGCAGCGGCGGTCGTCGCCGTGATCCGGCTCTTCCTGGGCCTGGGGGCCACCACGGGGCTGAACGACTCGATGCCGTGGGGTCTGTGGAAGATCTTCGACGTCGTCGTCGTGGTGCCCCTGGGCGCCACCGGGTTCGTGATGGCCTTCATCCGCTACTTCACCCCGGGCGGTGAGCGGTACGAGTACCTGAACCGCCGGGCGGTGATCTGGGCGGCCATCATGTACCTCTCCATGGGCGTCCGGCTGGCCTTTGACATCGGCATTCCGTGGCGCATCATCAACCCGATCGTCTTCGGCGGCAACCTGCACTCGCCGCTGTTCGAGATCGCCTGGTGCGTGGCGCTCTACCTGATCGTGCTGTTCTTTGAAAACATCAGCCGGGTGGCCGAAGAGCAGAAGCGGCCCTGGGTGAAGCGGGCCGACCACCTTCTCCACAAGATCCTGCCGGGGTTCGTGCTGGTGGGCGTGCTGCTCTCGACGATGCACCACTCCTCGCTGGGCACCCTGTTCATGATCACCGGCAAGCGCATGGATCCGCTGTGGTACCACCCCTGGCTCAACTACGTCTACCTGCTGACCTCGATCGCCACCGGCATGGCCATGATGATGGTCCTGGAGACGCTGACCAGCCGGTACTACAAGCTCAAGTTCGAGACCGGCCTGCTGGCCCGGCTGGCGCCCTGGGTCGCCGGCATCCTGAGCGTGGTGCTCATCTGGCGGCTGGGCGCGATGGCGGCCGAGGGGCAGATCCACCAGATCTTCGTGCCCCGGGTTGAGACGGCGCTCTGGTGGGGTGAGATCCTGCTGGGCTACGTGGCCCCGATCGCGATCCTCTTCTCGAGGGCGCGGTTCACCCAGAAGGGCCTGATGGCCGGCGGCCTGCTGACCGTGCTGGGCATGATCGCCCTGCGGCTGAACGTCGGCTTCACCGCCCTGATGGGTGCCCTGAACGCCCAGTACACGCCGACCATTCCGGAGATCCTGTTCACCGTCGGCGCGACCGCAGGCACGGTGGTCATCTACACCTGGTTCGTGGAGACCTTGCCCTCCATCCTCGGGCCGCGCAAGCAGGAGACCGAGGGGCTGGAGGCAGTGGGGGACTAGGCTGCTGCGGCAACGGAGGAGGGAACGCCCGTGACGACGTGGGCCTATGCGGAGCAGATCCTGTACGTGGACCTCACGCGGCGCACCGCCCGAGTGGAGAGCACGCCGACCGCCCTGAAGCGGGGCTATATCGGCGGCGCGGGGTTCGTCGCGAGTCTGCTCGCAGAGGCCCCGTCGGCGCGGGAGGCCGGGGCGGCCACGCGGGTCGCCCTGGCCACCGGTCCCCTCTCCGACGCCATGGCCGGGCGGCTGGCCATGGGCGCGGCCGCCGGCGGGCGGACGGTCTTCTCTTCCATGGGCGGCCGGATGGCGGCGGCCCTGAAGGGATCGGGCTACGACGCCGTCGTGATCGACGGCAGGCTGGACCGGCCCGGCGTGCTGGTGCTGGAGCCGGACGGGGTGCGACTCCTGGATGCCGGCCACCTGTGGGGCCTGGAGGTGCCCGACGTGGCCCGGGAGCTCTACCTGGAGGCGGGTCCCTACTGGGCGAACATGGTGCTGGGGCCGGCGGCGGACTACAACGTGCCCTTCTCCACGATGGTGCACGAGGGCCACTTCGCCGGCGGCAGCGGCGTCGCGGCCGCGCTGGGGCGCAAGCGGGTCAAGGCGGTGATGGTGCGGGACACGATGGCCATCCCCTCCCGCTGCACGGGCTGCAACATTGCCTGCGCGGCGAAGCTTTCCCCCAACGCCGGGCGGGCCGGCGACCTGGGGCTGGACGCCCCGACGGCGGAGCGGCTGGTCGCCCTGGCCGAGGCGCTGATCCAGGCAGGGATGCTGCCCGAGCCCATCGAACTTCTCACGGAGATCGCGTACCGCCGCGGCGTGGGGGCGATCTTCTCGGACGGCGAGGAGGCCGCGCTCCGCCGGCTGGGGCCCGAGGCGGCCCGGTTCCTGGCTGACCTGCCGCCGCGCAGGCGGCGGGGCGGCATCGGGATCGCGGACCTCCTGGGCACCTGCCAGCGGGTCTGGCGCGAACGCCCCGGGGAGATCCTGCGCTCCGCGCTGGTGGCCACGAAGGGGCTGCTGGCTGACGCGAGCTGACGGAGGAGGGGGTTGCATGATCGCACTCGACCAAATGCCGCCCATGCCGGTGGAGCGGCCGGCCACCCTGTACATCAACGACCAGGAGGTCGTGACATTGCAGACGACGCCCAGCCATCTCGATGACTGGGCGATCGGTTTTCTTTTTGGGGAAGGGATCATCCGGGACCTGGGCGAGGTGGCCCGGCTCTCGGTGGACGAGGACCGGGGCATGATCTGGGCCGACCTGCCCGGCCTTGCCGACCTGCCGGACGCCAGCACCCGCAAGCGCTACCTCACCGCGGGCTGCGGCAAGGGGGTGACGTTCAGCTCCCTGAAGGACGCGCTGATGCTGAAAAAGGTGGACCACCCGCTGAAGGTGCGGGTGGCCGACCTGCTGGACTGGGTGAAGGAGATGCAGCGGAACACGCCGCTCTACGCGGCGACCGGAGGCGTGCACGGCGCGGGGCTGAAGAACCTGGCGACCGGCGAGATGATCGTGCGCGAGGACATCGGCCGGCACAACGCCCTGGACAAGGCCATCGGCGCCGCCTTCCGGGCCGGCTGGGACTTCACGCAGGTGGTGGCGGTGAGCTCCGGCCGCATCAGCTACGAGGCGGCCACCAAGCTGGGCCGGGCCCAGATCGCCGTGGGCGCGACGCTCACGGCCGCCACCGACCAGGCGGTGCGGCTCGCGACCCACCTGGGCATGGATCTGGTGGGCTACGCCCGCAGCCCGAAGCACATGGTGGTCTACACCCGCAGCGGCCGGCTGCTGCCTTAGCGGCGGACCTCAGGTTCCCGGCGACTCGGCCGGCTTGGCGTACATGAACGAAGGCGACATCTTCAGGGGCGGCAGCGTCAGGCTGTCGCTCTTTACGACTGTGACCTTGATGCCCCACCGGGCGAGCAGATCGATGACGCCCCCGCGCAGCTTCAGGGAGGCGTCCAGCACCGCCGGGTCGCCGATCGCGTGAATCTCCACCGGCGGGGCGATCATCGTCTCGTTGACGAGGATGCGCTCGCCGACGTTGCGGATGCCGCTCACCGACGTGAGCCGCACGCCGCCCACGGCGATGGCCTCCGCGCCGGCGGTGAACAGTTCGTTGACCACCCGCCAGATGTCTTCATCCGCCACCCGGTTCGCCGCGGTGACCGCCTCCGGCGTTTCCGACAGGGTGACGACCACGCCGGGCCCCGTGACCGCGGTGGTGCCGGCCAGCAGCCGCAGCCGCTCCATCTCCGCCGCCTGCGAGGGCGATTCCAGCGACCGGCGCAGCTCGGCGACCTCCCGCTCCAGGGCGCGGATGCGCTCCTCCGCGGTCGCCAGCTCCGCCTCGCGGTCCGTGAGGGCGGCGATCAGCTCGTCGACCCGGAGCCGGGTCGGGTCGATATTCTGTTCGCTGGTGATGCGGAACTGCGTGGTCAACATGAGGCCAAGAAACAGCATCACCAGCCCCAGTGCCCAATACGTCTTCTTCACCGGTTCACCACTTCCGTCGTAGCGATTGCTGCGTGTCAGGGGTTCCATTCCGCTCTGTTTCGACTCATCGGTGCAGACTCCTCCACCGGCCCCGGGAAGGATCTGCGGGGCCGTGGGGCGAAAGCCAGTCAGCGGTAACTCATTGGATAACCGTCGTGCGAGGGGGAACTGCGCTCTTGAATCAGACGATGTCGGCAGGCCGGCCGGTCTTTTCTTTTCTGCTGGTGCTGAGCCTGACGCACGCCGTGATTGACCTGACCTCCGGCGCCATCATCGCGCTCCTGCCGGCCATGCGCGAGGCCTACTCGCTCTCGTACGCCATGGTCGGCCTCATTCCGCTGTTCGCCAATCTGACCTCGACCTTCACCCAGCCGATCTTCGGCATCATCAGCGACCGTTCGGAGATGCGGTGGCTGCTGCCCTTCAGCCTGGTCCTGGCCGGCCTGGGGCTGGCGGCGGTGGGCTACCTCACCAACTACTGGCTGGTGCTGGCCGCGGTGGTGATCAGCGCCCTGGGCAACGCGGCGTTCCATCCCGAGGGGGCGCACGCGGCCCACAACCTGGCCGGAGACCGCCGGGCGCTGGGCATGGCGATCTACAGCGTGGGCGGCAACCTGGGCTACGCCCTGGGGCCGGCCTTCGCCGCCGGGCTGCTGGCTGCCTTCGGCCTCAGGGGGACGGGGCTGGCCGCCTTGCTGCCGGTCCTGCTCGCCGCCGTGCTGGTCCGGCTGCTGCCCCGCTGGCGGGCGCACGAGCAGGAGGCCGTCGCCCGGAGTCGGGAGGAGGCGGAGCCCGGCGAGACCAACTGGCGGGGCACGGTGCTGATCACGCTGGTGGTGATTCTGCGGTCGGTCATCCACCTGGGCATGACGACCTACGTGCCCTTCTTCTGGATCGATGTGCTGGGCAACGACCGGGCGACGGCCGGCCTGGTGCAGATGACCTACCTGCTGGCCGGGGTCCTGGGCACGCTGCTGGGCGCGCCGCTCGCGGACCGCTTCGGCACGAAGCCGGTGCTGGTCGCCTCCTTCGGCCTGCTTCTGCCTCTGCAGGCTATTCTCTCCAGCCTGGAGGGCTGGCCGCTCCTGCTGTGCCTCTTCGGCGCCGGTTTCCTGGTGGTCTCCACCTTCACGACCACCCTGGTGATGACCCAGGAGTACATGCCCCGCAGCCTGGGGCTGGCCTCGGGACTGAACCTGGGCCTGGCCTTCGGCATGGGCGGCGTGGGCACCTCCGTGCTCGGGGTGGTGGCCGACCACTTCGGGGTGCTCGTGGTGATGCGGTCCATCGCGGCGCTGGTCGTGCCGGCCCTGCTGCTCACCCTGGTGCTGCCTCCGGTGCGGCTGAACCGGGGCTGAGGGAGCCGTTGCAGGGTTGCTTCGGCTGTGGTATAGTCATGGTGCGGATGGGAGTAGATCGGGTCCTGGTGGCCCGCACGGTCTTCAAAACCGCTTGAGCCGTAGTGATCCTGCGGCTGGTGGGTTCGATTCCCACATACTCCCGCCAGAGCCATGAAGTGAGCCGCTCCGGCCGTTGGGCCGGGGCGGCTTTCTGCGCGTGACCGGGCCTTCCGTGTCTGCTGCCACGGTTTGAGGCTGCAGAGCGGAGAGGCCGGCAGGGGAATGCGTCTATGAGTGAAACTATTATAGTGTAAACGAAGAGCAGGAGGGACGAAGTGACGGTGAAAGGGTGGCATCGGAAGAGCCTGACCAAAGTCGCCGCCGTCCTGGTGGCAGTACTGACGCTGGCAAGCGTAGGGATGCTGAATCCTGCTTCCGCTGTCGCCCTGAACATCTGTGACGAGGCGCCGGAGTACTGCGGCGAGATCATCACAGATGGTATCGACCACGGGACGGACGACAGCAGTGGCTGGCTCCACGATACAGAACTGGTTGATCAGACGCGGGCGGATATGCCGCGGACAACCAGCGGAACGCCGCTGCATCCCGTGGTGGCGGTGGACCGGAAGCAGGTCGTGTTCGACGATGTGAAACCCTGGATTAACCCTGAAACCGGACGCACACTGGTGCCGATCCGCTTTGTGGCGGAGGCGCTGGGTGCGAAGGTGACCTGGACGCCGGATAAGCCGCGGGATGTGCTGATCGAGCGCGAAGGTCTCAGGATCCACTTCCTGATTGGCGAGGACACGGCGACGGTCAACGGACGGGTCGTGGAAATGGACCAGCCCACCATCCTGAAGGATAACCGGACGCTGGTGCCTCTGCGGTTCATCGCCGAGGCCTTCGGCGCGAAGGTGGACTGGGTGGGGGCAGACGGTCCGGAGGATCCCCGCGTCCCCCGCGACTGGCCCGCAAAGTACCAGATCTGGATCTGGGTCGATTGGGGCTACTGGGGGAATTACAGCCTCGGCGACAGGTTCGAGGCGAGCAACTGGAACCTGAGGGCCAAGTAAACACCGCAGGGGAACCGGAGGCGACGTCCTCCGGTTCCTGCTTGCCTGCGCGAAAGCCGCTCCGGCCGGATGGCCGGAGCGGCTGCAGTGACGACCCCTCACTGGCCGGGAGGTGTGCGGTCGCGCGGCGGCTTCCGCACCAACTCCTCCACCGGACCATCTGTGTCGGGACACCACACGACCGCGTAGTCGCCGTCCACCCACCCGGCGGCGATGGTGTGTATGGCTTCGGTGAACTCCAACTCCTCTCCAAACGTCCACGAGTCCTCGCCCAGGACATCGGCCCCGACGCGCGGGATCGGATCGAAAACCGTGATGACGGGAGTGCGCTCCTCGCCGGCCACGGCGTAGACCGTGCACGCGATGAAGTGGGAGGCCGGGCCGAAGTCCGGCATGCAGACCTCACCGTAGCCCAGGTTGCCCAGGCCGAACTCCGGCTCGGTCTTGGACAGCCCGAGCATGGGCGGGTCGGAAACGCAGCAGCCGCCCTCCTCCCAGGCCCAGATCGCAGCCGTGTCCTCTCCGGTGGGGAAGGCGGCGACGCTGGTCTCCTCGCCGCTGCCCTGAACGTCAGCCAGGAAATCGGCCGTCCGGCGGCAGCTCACCGGCGTGAGGAGGTAGATGTAGCCCATCTCCTCCAATTGGCGTACAGCTTCCGTCAGCGGGATATCCACGATGCAGAAATCATCCACAGCAGCAACCTCCTTCTTTCATGATAATCCACGCGCAGGGCGTTTGGGGCGTATGGAAACAGAAAAACCCTGGCGGCCTGGCCGTCAGGGTTGTCGGAGGGAACGGGCCCTCGCTTTTGGACACAAGTCGTGATATTTTGGAATATACCATTCGTGCTCGCGTGCAGAGGGGACATGTCACCTTGAACTTCACGACGCCCCCCAAGAAGGGCTGGCCGCTTCCGAGACCGGACTGGGTCAGAGAGAGCCTGTGGGAGAACATCATGACCCTGGCGGTTGCGGCCATCCTGGCGTGGCTGATCTTCCACTATCTCCTCCAGTTCGGCTATGTCCACCAGAGTTCGATGTCCCCGACTCTGGCTCCCGGAGAGCGCATCCTGATCAACGTTCTGTCGCCCAGGTACCGCCTGCCCGAGCGGGGGGAGATCGTCGTCTTCACCGATCCCAGGGGTGTGGAAGGCCTTCTCGTGAAGCGGGTGGTGGGCCTGCCGGGGGATACCGTGGAGATCCGCCGCGGCGTGGTGCTGGTCAACGAAGTGCCCTTGCCCGAGGCCCCCACCGTTCAGCCGCACCCTGAAGACCTCGGGCCTGTGGCCGTGCCGCCGGGACACCTCTACGTGATCGGAGACAACCGGCCGAACAGTCTGGACAGCCGTGGGTTTGGCCCCATCCCCGCTGACAGCGTCAGGGGCTTTCCGGTCGTCCGGCTGTGGCCGCTGGACCGCCTCGGATTCCTGCAGTGAGGAGTTGGGACAACCGATGAGGGTCTACAACAAGCTGGTCAGAGACCGGATTCCGGACATCATCGCCGCTTCCGGCAAGCGGTGTGCGGTCAGGGTGCTGGGTGACGAGGAGTACCTGCTTAGCCTCAACCAGAAGCTGGGGGAGGAGGTGGAGGAGTACCGCGCGAACCCGGGCGTCGAGGAGCTGGCGGACCTGGTTGAGGTGGTGCACGCGATTCTGGAGTTCAAGGGGATCACCCTGGAGCAGTTTGAACAGATCCGGCGGGAGAAGCGGGAGGCCCGGGGCGGCTTCAGCAGGCGTCTCTTCCTGCTTCACGTGTCGGATTAGCTGTGTGTTCTGGCACGATGGTGAGGTGCAGCACCATGAGCGTTGATCGGGTCCTTCGCGAGTTCCCTGCCCTGGCCCGGCTCCTGGACACCTTTTGCGCCGAGCTGCCGAATTAGATCCCGGAGTCGGAGTCGGCCGTGCTCTTCGGCGGGATCACCCTGGGCGCGTTTTCCCCAAACTGGAGCGACGTGGACCTGATCGTCTGGGTCAACCCGGGCGAGGTGACGCCACACCTGCGGGAGCGGGCGCTGTATCTTTGGAACCACCTGGCGGAGAGGCCGCTGGGGACCCTCCTCTATCTGTATGTAGCGCCCATGACGGTGCTGGGCGGCCCGATGAACGTTGCCGGCGGGGGCGTTCCGGGTCAGCCGTCGTCCTTGCGTGTGTACCGGCACAAGGCGCGCTGGATGGAGGGCTACCCGCTCTCGCTCCCGGATACCGTGAGCCTGCGGCGCTACGGGGCGGTTCTGGCCGGGCGGGACGTGCGGTCGGATTTGCCGGAGGTTCCGGACGACTGGCCGGTCGTTTACCTGCGCGAACGTCTGGAGCAACTCATCCGTGCCGTTTCGGCGCAGGTGGGTCCGTATGGCCCGGATGTCGCAAAAGCCGCCCGGGAATGGGGCGCAGAAGGGATCATGACGGAACCGCTCTGGTGCGCCCGGCATCTGTACTCTGTGATGGCGGGCGACATGCTGTCGAAGGAGGACGCGGCTGCGTGGTACATCGAGCGCTTCGGCGGCGGCCCGCTGGCCGAAGCGTTGACCCTCATCCTGGGCTGGCGCGAGCTCGGCAGTGCCCCCGATGCCGAAGTGGTTCGAGTCGCCGGGCTGGTTCAGCGTGGCGCCCATGAGTTCCTGGGCAGGGTGGCGGAGCAGCTGGGAATGCCGGTCGCCGAGATGCCCCCTGAGCTCGCGCCCGCCCTTGCCTGGGTGCACATGAAGCTGACCAGTTCGCATTCTGGCTGACGCACGGCTCCCGGGTCTCCACACCAGCGCCGGGAGCCGGCGCCTTTTTTGCTTCCGTTTTCCCCGACAAGTCGAGAACACGCGGTTCCCACCGCCGTTCCGGCGCATCCGGTATGCGACCACGCCAGGCCGGACGCTGCGATGGTGTGGAAAGCAAGACACGAAGGCGTCGTTCCCCCGGCTCTGGATGGCCTGCTGCTTCAAGCCGGTCCCCGGGCCTCGGCCCCGGCACTTTTTCGCTTCGGCGTGGACGCCAAAGCGAAAAACTTGCGGTTCCCACCCGGGGCGAGGGCCGGGAAGCCTCAGACCCCCGCTGCGCTCGGGCATTACGTCAACTTGAAGGCCGCGTTATGTTGCCCTGGCCGCATCCGGCGGCGGCGAATCCGCAGCGCAACCGCTCTCAACCCCTCCGAGGCGAACTGGGAACCGTCACTTTTCCGCTTCGGCTTGGATGCCAAAGCGTAAAACTTGCGGTTCCCACTCCGGGTGCGCCGGAGGAAACCGCAGACCCCTGCTTCGCTCGGGCATTACGTCAACTTGAAGGGCGCGTTATGTTGCCCTGGCCGCATCCGGCGGCGGCGAATCCGCAGCGCAACCGCTCTCAACCCCTCCGAGGTGAACTGGGAACCGTCACTTTTCCGCTTCGGCTTGGACGCCAAAGCGAAAAACTTGCGGTTCCCACCCGGGGCGAGGGCCGGGAAACCGCAGACCCCTGCTTCGCTCGGGCATTACGTCAACTTGAAGGCCGCGTTATGTTGCCCTGGCCGCATCCGGCGGGGGCGAATCCGCAGCGCAACCGCTCTCAACCCCTCCGAGGTGAACTGGGAACCGTCACTTTTCCGCTTCGGCCTGGATGCCAAAGCGCAAAACTTGCGGTTCCCACCCGGGGTGCGCCGCGGGTAACCGCAGAGCCCCGCTTCGCTCGGGCGTTACGTCAACTTGAAGGCCAGTGTTTGGCCAGGTGAGGGGGTGGAAGCGCCCTCCCAGCCATCCAACAGCCTCACCCTCAGGTCACAACGCGTCCGAAGTTTACATATTCTGTCGTGATCCGGACGGCGCTGAGAGGAGGCGAGGCCAGGTGATCACCATCATCCCCGACATGCTGCCGGAGAATCACCCGCTGGAGAGCCTGCCCATGACCCCGCGCTATATCACCATCCACGACACCGCCAACCCTGCGCCCGGTGCCAATGCCGAGATGCATGGCCGCTATATGCGCAGCCAGGCGGCCATCGACCGCGAAGTGATGTGGCACTTCACCGTCGACGACCGGGAGATCCGGCAGCACCTCCCGCTGAACCGCAACGGCTGGCACGCCGGAGACGGCTGGTACGGCACCGGCAACAGGCAGTCCATCGCCATCGAGATCTGCGAGAACGCCGACGGCGATCGGGCCAAGGCTGAGAGCAACGCCGCCGCCCTGGTGGCCCACCTCATCCGCACCCAACCGAGCCTGCTGCCTTTCCCCGAGTGCGTTGTGCAGCACAACCGCTGGTCCGGAAAAGACTGCCCCCGGGTGCTGCGGGGCAGACCCGGGGGGTGGGAAGCGTTTCTCAGCGCCGTGGCGGCGCAGCTTTCCGAGTCGCGGCGCCAGGTTCCGGTGCGTGATCCGGCCGGCCGGCTGCTCTGCTCCGGCTGGCTGGAGGAGAACACCACCGTCGTTCCCCTGCGAGCCCTGGCCGAGGCCCTGGGACTGGTGGTGGAGTGGGAGCAGGCGACCGCGGAGGCCCGTCTGCGCTGGCCTGGGGGAGCATAAGGCAGGCCAGGAGGAATGCACCGCCAGGAGGCATGCGTCGCCAAGAGGCATGCGTCGCCAAGAGGCATGCGTCGCCAAGAGGCGTGCGTCGCCAAGAGGCGTGCGTCGCCAAGAGGCGTGCGTCGCCAAGAGGCGTGCGTCGCCAAGAGGCGTGCGTCGCCAAGAAGTGTGAAGCGCCGAGAGACATGCAGCGCCAGGCGGCATGCAGAGCCGCCGGGACTATAGACCCGCAGCTATCCCGTCAGCAACTCCCGCAACTGCTCCCAGTCGCCGGGCGGCACGGCCAGGTACCTGAGGCCGGCCTGCACGCAGATCTCCGCCGCCGGGCCCGGCTCGGCCGACTCCAGCTCGACCACGGCCAGCGGCCGGAAGCTGTCGCCGTCGAGCACGGTGATGAGCGGGTAGGCGGAGGCGGCCTCCTGCTGCAGATGCCCCGGAAGGGCGGCGAGCCGCTCCGGACCCAGCGTCCAGGTGAGGGGCAGGCGCGGTGCCAGCAGCGGCTGCTGCTGCCGCAGCAGGGCCGACAGCCGGTTGTAGAGCTCGCGCCCCTCGCCCGCCAGCCCCTCGGCGATGGCGTCGCGAACGGTGAGACAGGCCTGGTGCTCCGGCCGTTCTGACGCCAGGAGACCCAGCGCCTCGGGCCGGAGGCCCGCGGCTTGCGCCGCGTCGTCCGCCTGGTCGCCGTTCAGCAGATCGCCCAGCCCGGCGACCTCCGCCAGCGTCGCCCGGCGCCCCACAACGACGGCCCGCCGGGCGGCGCAGGCCAAAGACCGCAGGACGGCGCGGCGCCGCTCGCCCAGCCACTGCAGGCTCTCGAGCGTGGCGCCGGTGCCCAGCACGAGCGAGAGCACCACCGCCTCGTGCCGGCGCAGGGGCGCCTCCAGCGTGTAGACCGGGATGCGCCGCAGGGCGGACGACCGCCCGGGGTCGCGCTCGGCATCGGCCAGCCGGGTCAGGAGCTGGCGGAGCAGGCGGGCCTGCCCGCTGAACGGGCTGCAGAGCGCGATGTCGCCGAGGCCCGCGTCGAGCAGCCGCGTGGCCTGCAGCACGGCGGAGCGCGCCTCCAGCGGGTTCTGGGCCTGGCTGATCGCGGCCGGCGACGGGAACAGCGTCTGCCCGTCGTCCACGTTGATGAACTGCACAGCCTCCCGGGCGTAATACGCCCCGTGCAGCCGCCGGGTCTGGGCGCCGCTCACGGCCAGGGCCCGGTGCAGCGGCGATACCTCGGTGTAGGCGAACGCGGCCAGGTTGTGTTCCTCCACCTGGCCGAGCAGGCGCGAGTCCTCGTCGGGCCCCAGGCTCGAGGGCGGCATGACGCCTTCCTCATCGCCCAGCAGCACCGCCCGCTTCGCCCGGTAGAGGACCGGCAGGAAGTGCGGAATCGGGACCCGCTCGGCGTCGTCGAGCACGAAGAGGTCGAACAACTCCGGCTCGTTGGGCACGATGCCCGCGACCGCCAGGGTGGGGCTGACCACCACCGGGAAGGCCCGGAGCAGGTCGGTGAACCGCTGCCGGCTGAGGACGGACCGGCGCGGGCCGCCCTTCTCCAGCGACTCGATCTCGCCGGTGACCGACTCGATGATCTTGTCCAGGTCGGGCCGGATCTCTGCGGCCTTCCGCAGCCAGGCGGCGCGGAGCCGCCGGCGGTCCGCCTGGGCCTTCTTTTCGGCCGCGGCGGAAGCCCGGGCGGCGGTCTCCTGCCGGCGGTCGGCGGTGGCGCTGGCCGCCAGCAGCCGGCGGGCGCGGGCCAGCAGCAGGGGGTAGGCCTGTATCAGCAGCCCCAGGCCCTCGACCTGCTCCCGCAGGTCGCCCTCGGGGTGGCAGAACTCCGGGATCCCCGCCTGCCGGAGGGCGTTCTTGATCTGGCCGGTGCGGCGCATCTGGGCCAGCCGGCCGGCGAGGCCGCCCTCGTCCTCCCAGGCCAGGGCGCGCACGTGCAGCTCCCGCAGCGCGACGAGCTGCTCGGGCCGGAACTGCGGGGCGTTGGCGGGGGTGATGCGCTGCGCTAGCGAATCCATCCACGCCCGGCGCGGGTGGTGGGTGAGGCCCGCCTCCACCCGGGCCGCGACGGGCTCCATCGCCTCGCCCAGCTCGGCCAGGGAGGCGGCCTCCAGGTGCTCGGCCTGGAGCCGGTCCAGCTCCTGGGCGAGCGCCCGGCTCTCGGCCGCCAGGGCGGCGTCATCAACCAGGGCCGCGTTATCGGCTAGGGCGGTACCATCGCGCAGGGCGGCATCATCGCGCTGGGAGGCGCCGCCCTGCTCCTGGTCACGCTGCCCCTGCTCACCCTGTTCCTTCAGCGACTGCAGCACCTCCAGGGCGCGGCGGAGCGACGAGAGCCACGCCTCCTGGCTGCCGATGTGGATCACTCCGGGGAAGGCCTGGAGGAACTCCTCAGGCAGCCGGCCGTCAGGGGTTACGAAGAGAACCCGCTGTCCCGCCGCGGCCGCGCAGGCGATGAGGTTGGCCGCGGTGCGGCTCCTGCCGGAGCCGGCGGGGCCGGCCACGGCCATGAACGGCGCCCGCCATCGCTTGAGGACCTGCACCTGGTGGGCGTCGGCGGGCAGGATGGAGAGGTAGTCGTCGGCCTCACGAGCCGCCGGCAGCCCCTGCTCCCCGGTGAAGATGCGGATGGTGTCGGGCAGCCGGTCCCGGCGCAGCTGCTCCATGAGCTGCAGCTCCCGGGCCGGCCCCCGGACCTGGACGATGCCCTCTGACCCGAAGAGAACCGCATCGTACTGCAGGTCGACGCCGGCCAGGTACTGCTCCAGAAGCTCCGCCGGTTCGGGGCCGCGGCTGCTCAGCCAGAGCCGCTGCAGCTCGGCGATCTCCGCGTCGGTGAGGCCGGCGGCCAGCCGCAGGAAGCGGCGGTTGAAGAGCAGTTCGCTCACGCCCCGTGTCAGTACCACCGTCTGCGGCGCGGAACCGGGCCCCAGGGTGACCTCTGTACAGCAGATGGGAACGAGTTGCTCGCCGTCGCGGGCGAGCGGGTAGCCGTAGTAGAAGGTGCCCCCGATGCCCCGCCCCCGCCGGTTCAGGTAGGCCAGAATGGGGCGCGTGTGCTCCGGCTCGCTGATGATGGTGGTGGTGGCCTTGCGGGTGATCAGGTGCTCCTGCAGCCCTTGTAGGATCACCCGCGCGTTCGGGTCGGCAGGGACCTGAATGCCCAGCTCCTGCTCTCGACCGAGGCAACTGCGGTAGTATTTGACCAGGCTGGTCCAGAACGGCGTGGTCGGGCGCCGTGGTCTGAGGGTGGACATGGAGCCTACCTCCCCCTGAATCATCTAGTATTGGATATTCCTGATCATGCGGCTTACTTCCTCTTTCCATCCCGGACTTGGCCCGGCGAATCCAGGAGGCTTATAATAAGAGCGATTTGAAGTTCAGATTCCGGGCGATCGGAGGAACGAAATATGAAATCGTGGCAGCAGGCGGCGCTCAGAGCGATCCCGCCGGTCAACGAGATTCTGGATACGCCCGCGGGGCGGCGGCTGCTCGCCGAGCGCGCCCGTCCGCTGGTGGTGGATGCGGTGGGCGAAGCGCTGGACGCCCTGCGCCGCAGGATCGCAGCCGCTGTCAGCGAGGAGGAGCTGGCCGCCCTGGACCGCTCCCCCGAAGGGCTGGCCGCCCAGGCCGCGGCGCTGCTCACGCGCCGGCTCCGGCCCCGGCTGCGCCGGGTGATCAACGCGACCGGCGTGGTGATTCACACCAACATGGGCCGGGCGCCCCTGGCGGAGGAGGCGGTGGCGGCCATCGCCCAGATCGCCGGGCGCTACAACAACCTGGAGCTGGATCTCTCCACCGGCGAGCGGGGCTCCCGCTACGCCCACGTGGAGGGGCTCCTGGCCGAGCTCACCGGCGCCGAGGCTGCCCTGGTGGTGAACAACAACGCCGCCGCGGTCCTGCTGATGCTCTCGGCCCTGGCCGCGGGCAAGGAGGTCGTGGTCTCCCGGGGCGAGCTGGTGGAGATCGGCGGCTCCTTCCGGGTGCCGGACGTGATGAAGCAGGGCGGCGCCCGGCTGGTGGAGGTGGGCACCACCAACAAGACCCACCCCCGGGACTACGAGCAGGCCATCGGGCCGGAGACCGGGGCGCTGCTGAAGGTGCACCGGTCCAACTTCCGGCTGGAGGGGTTCACCGCCGAGGTCTCGGTGGCCGAGCTCGCGGAGATTGCCCACCGGCACGGGCTGCCCTGCCTGGTGGACTGGGGCTCGGGGGTCATGCTGGACCTCTCCCGCTTCGGCCTGCCCCACGAGGCGACCATGCCGGAGCTCATCGCGGATGGCGCCGACCTGGTCACCTTCTCGGGGGACAAGCTGCTCGGGGCGCCCCAGGGCGGCTTCATCGTCGGGCGGCGGGAGCTGGTGGAGCAGTGTCGGCGCCACCCGCTGACCCGGGCCGTGCGGGTGGACAAGCTGACGCTCGCGGGCATCGAGGCCACGCTGAAGCTCTACCTGGAGCCGGAGCGGGCCGCGGAGCGGATCCCGGCGGTGCGCATGCTGACGGCCTCCCGGGAGCAGATCGCCCCCCGGGCCGAGGCCCTGGCCGGGAAGCTGCGGGCCGCCGGCATCGCGTGCGAGGTGATCGACGGCGTCTCCCGGGCCGGGGGCGGCGCCCTGCCCGGGGTGGATCTGCCCACGCGGCTGGTGGCGGTCCCGCATCCTGCGCCGCAGGAGGCGGAGGAGCGGCTCAGGGGCTGCGATCCGCCGGTGATGGTGCGCATTCAGGCGGGGCTGCTCCTGCTCGACCCCCGCACGCTCTGGGACGACGAGTTCGATCTGGTGGTATCTGCCCTCAGGTCTGCCATCGTCTAACTTGCTGAGGAGGTGAACGCGATGAGGCTCTCCGGTCCTGAAGACGCAGTCCGGCTGACCCAGTACACCGCCAAGTCCGGCTGAGGGTGCAAGATAGGTCCGGCGGACCTATCCGAGGTGCTCCGGCACCTACCTCCCTCGCTTCCTCACGCCGACGTCATCGTCGGGCTCGACACGCCGGATGACGCCGGGGTCTACCGCATCACCGACGACCTGGCCCTGGTGCAGACGGCGGACTTCTTCACGCCCATCGTCGACGACCCGTACTGGTTCGGCGCCATCGCAGCGGCCAACAGCCTCTCCGACATCTACGCGATGGGCGGCCGGCCGATCACGGCGCTCAACCTGGTCAGCTTCCCCGTCAGCAAACTGGATAAGCGCATCCTCGCCGAGATCCTGCGGGGCGGCGCCGAGAAGGTGGCCGAGGCCGGTGCGGTGCTCATCGGCGGCCACTCCATCGACGGCCCCGAGCCCACCTACGGGCTGGCGGTAACGGGGCTGGTCCATCCGGACCGGGTGGGGGCCAAGGCCGGCGTGCGGCCGGGCGACCGGCTGATCCTCACCAAGCCCATTGGGGTCGGCGTCGTCACCACGGCCATCAAGCGGGGTCTCGCACGGCCGGCAGACATTGATGAAGTGACGCAGGTGATGGCGAAGCTGAACAACGTCGTGGATGTGCTGGCCCCCTTCGACGTCCGCGGCATGACGGATATCACCGGCTTCGGCCTCCTCGGCCACGCCTCCGAGATGGCCCGCACCAGTGGCGTGGGCATCCGGATCTCGGCCGGGGCTGTGCCGGTGCTGGCCTCCACCTACGACTATGCGGAACAGGGCGCCTTCCCCGGCGGCTCCAAGGCCAACTTCCGGTTCCTGACCGGCGAGGGGCACGTGGAGTTCGCCGAGTCGGTGCCTGAACTCCAGCGGCTGGTGCTCTGCGACGCGGTTACCTCCGGCGGTCTCCTGATCGCCGTGGAGGCGGAGCGGGCAGACGAGCTGGCCGCGGCCCTCACAGCACACGGGACGCTGACCGCCGCCCTCATTGGCGAGGCGGTGACGGAGCATCCCGGGAAGATTATGGTGATAGACTGATGCAGATCGAACGGGTGCCGGGCATCGCCCTGAGCACTGGCGGCGCCGTCTCGGCGTACCTGAGCGACTGGGCGCGCGTGGCGCCTGCGTACGAGTATGACTGGAGCCGGCAGGAGAGCTTTGAACGGCGGGCCGCGCACCTGATTGGCGGCGGATACACAGGCGACCGGGCCGCGGTGGCCGCGGCCCTGGAGCGGTACAACCGGGCCCTGGGCGCCGACGAGGCGGCGCTGGAGGGTGCCCGGCTTCTGGGGCAGCCGGGCACCCTGGCGGCGGTGACCGGCCAGCAGGCCGGGATTCTCACCGGCCCGGCCTACAGCATCTACAAGGCCATGACCACCATCCGGCTGGCCCGGCAGCAGAGCGAGCGGCTGGGAAGGCCGGTCGTGCCCGTGTTCTGGATCGCCGGCGAGGACCACGACTGGCAAGAGGTGAGCTGGGTGATGGTGCCCGCGGGGGCCGAGGTCCGCAGGCTCGCCCTGGCCGAGCGGTTCGACGGCGAGCGGCGCTCGGTCGCCCTGGCGCCGATGCCGCCCTCCGTGGCCGACGTGATCGACGAGTTTGCGGCGCTGATGCCGGACACCGAGTTCAAGGAGGAGGTCATGGCGCGCCTCCGGGAGGCGGCGGCTGCGGGACCCGCGCTCGAGCCGGCGGTCACAGGCGGCGCGCCGTCGCTGGCCGACTGGTTCGGCCGGCTCATGGCCTGGCTCTTCCGGGGCACCGGCCTGGTGTTCCTCAACTCGGCCGACCCGGCCCTCAGGCGCATTGAGGCCCCGTTCTTCGCCCGCGCCCTGGAGCGGCAGGCGGAGGTGCAGGCGGCCTGCAGCGCGGGCATGGCCCGCTGGGAGCGGCAGCTGGGGTTTGCGTGTACGGTCGAACAGTCGGCCGACAGCCTCAACCTCTTCATCTATATGGACGGCGACCGGCTGCCCCTGGTGGGGGAGAGGGACCGGGTCTGGGTGCGGGGCAATCCTGAACTCTCCTGGAGCCGGGCTGAGCTGGTGGAGCTGGCGTGGCAGAGCCCGGAGCGGTTCTCCACCAATGTAGTGCTCAGGCCGGTGATTCAGTCGTTCCTCCTGCCCGACCTGTTCTACGTGGGCGGGCCGGGCGAGATCAGCTACTTCGGCCTCCTGCGCGACGTATACCGGGCGATGGGCCAGCAGATGCCCATCGTGGTGCCGCGGGAGGGGTTCACCCTGGTGGAGCCGCCCATCGCCCGCATCCTGCAGAAGCAGGGGCTCACGCTGGACGATGTCTTCCACAGGCTGGAAGAGCGCAAGCAGGAACTGCTGGAGCGGGAGGACCGGCTGGGGATCGCGGGGGCGTTTGCGGCCTTCCGGGCAGAGTTCGCCCGTCGGCATGCCGACCTGGCCGGCCTGGTGTTGCAGCTGGACCCGGGGCTCAGCCAGATGGTGGAAGAGAACCGGCGGCAGATCGAGCACCAGATCAACCGGCTGGAG
The DNA here is from genome assembly GCF_055383075.1 of Symbiobacterium turbinis. Lineage (NCBI taxonomy): Bacteria > Bacillati > Bacillota > Clostridia > Eubacteriales > Symbiobacteriaceae > Symbiobacterium > Symbiobacterium turbinis. Next base: position 2,098,214 of record NZ_AP042433.1, on the reverse strand, counting down.
GAGAAGGCGAGGCAGCAGCACCGGAAGAACTGCGAGACGTCCCTCAGGCAGTTCGACCGGCTGCGGGCCAACATCACGCCCCAGGGGCTGCAGGAGCGGGCCTTCAGCATCTTCCCGTACCTGGTGAAGTACGGGCCCGACCTGGTCCGCCGGCTGGTGGATGAGGTGCCGCTGGAGGAGGGCTGGGTGCACCGGGCCATCTACCTGTAGGACCCGGGCGCCGGTCTGGATGGGAATCGGCGGGAGCGGCCGCGTCCGCTCCCGTTTTCCGCGACCTCCCTGCACCTGCGGTCGTCTTACTCGTGTATAATGATAGCCGTTGAAGCAGGTGTGCTGTCTGTCCGGTCCGTTGCGGACGCCGACCCACAGGTCAGACGGCTCCTCACCCGACCGCGTCCTCGCGCGGCGCTGCGGTTGCCTCCGGGAAAGGATGGGCAGACTTTAAGTGTCTTGTACCCATTCTGCGAGGAGGCAGCGCGGTGAACGACAAGATCGCGATCATCGGCGCCGGACCGCTGGCGTCGATTCTGGCGCATCGCATTCCCACCTCCGCCCGCAAGGTGATCATTGGGCGCCCGAAGGCGTCCGCGGTTGCCCTGGCCGATGAGGTCGGCGGCGTCGCCTCTGACCAGGTCAGCGCCGTGCGCGGCTGCCGGGTGGTCTTCCTGGCCGTGCCTACCCCCGAGGTGGCGCAGACGGTGGCGGACATCCGGCCGCACCTCTCGGCCGACGGCCTGGTGGTCAACATGGCCGCCGACCTGCCGACGGCGGATCTGGAGGATGACGGGCTGCGCGTGGCCGCCGCCAAGGTCATCGGCCATCCCCGGGAGCTGGAGCTGGGCGCGCCGGGCGTCGTCGTCCTCGACAAGGTCGAGCCTGCCGAGGCCGACCTGCTGGCCGGGCTGCTGGCCGACATGGGCCCGGTGGTGCAGGGCGACGAGCGGACCGTGGAGGCTGCGGTGCGCGCGGTCTCCGAGGTGCTGGCCGAGGCGCGCGACGAGCTCCACCGGCGCCTGGCGGACGCGGGGCTGCCCGCCCACGTGGTGCCGGCGGCAATCGCCGCGGCGGGGCCCGGGGTGCTGCGGGCGCTGGCGATGGGTGAGGAGAATACCACTGGCGAGGGGGTCTGGCGACACGCAGGGGCCGGCGAGACCGCTGCTTCGCGAGTCTCGCACTAGGAGGGTGCCCATTGTTGGATCGCAAGCGACTTCGCCCGGCATGGGCCATCGCGCTGGTGGCCCTGCTGGCCGTGCTGCTGACCGGAACGCTCACCGCACCCGCGCAGGCAGCACCCGCCCTGGACCTGGAGGCGCGGGCCGCGGTGCTGCTGGACTTTGCCACGGGCCAGGTGCTGTACGAGAAGAACCCGGATGAGGTCATCTCCCCGGCCTCGCTGACCAAGCTGATGACGCTCCACCTGGCCTTCAAGCGGATCGAGGCGGGCCAGCTGAGCCCCGACGATCCGGTGCAGGTGAGCGAGAACGCCTGGGCGGCCAACTTCCCCGACTCGTCGCTGATGTTCCTGGAGCCCGGCGACAACGTGACGGTGGGCGAGCTCATGAAGGGCATCGCCATCCTGTCGGGCAACGACGCCGCGGTGGCTCTGGCGGAGCATATCGGCGGCACGGTCGGCTCCTTCGTGGAGATGATGAACGCCGAGGCGCAGGCCCTGGGGTTCAAGACGTTCCGCTTCGTCGACCCGCACGGCCTCTCGCCCGAGAACCAGGTGACGGCCGGCGAGTTCGCTGAGTTTGCCCGGCTGTACATTCAGCTTCACCCGGAGTCGCTGGAGACGCTGCACAGCCAGAAATCCTATGCCTATCCTCAATATGAGAACCTTTCGGAGGCCCGCAAGGCCGTGACCTCGCCGGAGGCGCACGTGCCGATTACGCAGGAGAACCGCAACGGCCTGCTCTGGACCTACGAGGGCGTGGACGGCCTGAAGACCGGCTTCGTGGACGAGGCCGGCTTCAACCTGGCGGTGACCGCCCAGCGCGGCGGCATGCGTTTGATCGGTGTGCTGCTGGGCATCCAGGCCGATTCGATTCCCGAGGGCTCGGCCAAGCGGGAGGCGGAAGGGGCGGCGCTCCTGAGCTGGGGCTTCAACAACTTCGTCACCGTGAAGCCGCAGATGCCCGAGCTGAAGCCGGTGCGGGTCTGGAAGGGCGCCGCCAACGAGCTCACCCTGGAACCCGCCGGCGGCGCGCCGACCCTGGTGCTGGAGAAGGGGCTGGAGACGTCGCTGACGGCCTCGGTGCGCCAGGAGGAGTCGGTCACCGCCCCGGTGGCGAAGGGGCAGAAGCTGGGCGAGGTGATCTTCGCCGCGGACGGCCAGGAGGTCGCCCGGCTGGACCTGGTGGCCGCCGAGGACGTGGCGCAGGGCGGCCTGTTCAAGCGGCTCTGGGACTCGCTGCGGCTGTGGATACACGGGTTCTTTAACCGGTAGTGGCTAAATCGAGATCATGGAGGCCAGGGCGCACACCCTGGCCTTTTCCCATGCGTCTGAACGAGATGCGTGTTTCCCGGGCCGGTGCTGCTGAACCTGGGTGTGAAGGCATGAGGAAAGGCGGTGCACCGAGGTGCACCGCCGGAATGTATGTTGCCGGGTTGCCTGGCAGGGCATCGCTGCCTGACGGGCGCTACTTGGCCGCTGCCACCAGCTCCGCCGTCTCCCGGGCGATCATCAGCTCCTCGTTGGTGGGGATGACCATGACCGCCACCTTCGAGTCGGGCCCGGAGATGATCTTCTCCTCGCCCCGGCAGTTGTTGGCCTCCTCGTCGAACGTGACGCCCAGGAAGCCCAGGTTTTCGCAGACCGCCTTGCGGAAGATCGGGGAGTTCTCGCCGATGCCGCCGGTGAACACGATGGCGTCCACCCGGCCCAGGGCCGCGGTGTAGGCGCCGATGTACTTGCGCAGCCGGTACTCCATCATCTCGAAGGTCTCGATGGCCCGCTGGTCGCCCTTCTCCATCTCCTCCTCGATCTGCCGCATGTCGCTGGAGATGCCGGAGATGCCCAGCATGCCGCTGTGCTTGTTGAGCATGGAGTTGACCTCGGAGATGCCGATCTCCTCCCGGGCCATGATGTAGGGAATGACGCCGGGATCGAGGTCGCCGGAGCGGGTGCCCATGATCAGGCCCGCAAGCGGCGTGAAGCCCATGGAGGTGTCCACCGACTTGCCGCCCTGCACGGCCGCGACGGAGGAGCCGTTGCCCAGGTGGCAGGTGATGATGTTGACCTCCTCCAGCGGCCGGCCCAGCATGGCCGCGGCCCGCTGCGACACGTACTTGTGGGAGGTGCCGTGGAAGCCGTAGCGGCGCACCTTGTGCCGCTTGTACATGACGTACGGCAGGGCGTACAGGAACGCCTTGCGGGGCATGGTGGCGTGGAAGGCGGTGTCGAAGACCGCGACGCCGGGGGCGTGGGGCAGGGCGGCCTCGGCCGCCAGGATGCCCGTGAGGTTGGCCGGGTTGTGCAGCGGGGCCAGGTCGAAGAGGTCCCGCAGGGTGCGCTTCACCTCGTCGTCGATGATCACCGACTGCACGAAGGCCTCGCCGCCGTGGACCACCCGGTGGCCCACCGCCGCGATCTCCTCAGGCGCCTTGATGACGCCGTGGGCGGGGTCCGTCAGCGCCTTCAGCACCTTGCGCACGCCGGCGGTGTGGTCGAGGATGGTGCCGATCTCCTTGATCTTCTCGCCGCTGCCCTTGTACTCGAAGATCGCGTCCTCCATGCCGACCCGCTCGACCTTGCCGATGGCCAGGACGGACTCGGTCTCCATGTCCAGCAGCTGGTACTTGATCGATGACGAGCCGCAGTTGAGCACCAGGATTTTCATCGGACAGCCCCCCCGTTCTTGATCCGGTCGCCGTCGGCGTCGTACTTGAAGAAGCCCTCGCCGGTCTCCACGCCCAGGTTACCGGCGCGCACCAGCTTCTTCAGGATGGGGGCCGGCCGGTACTTCATGTCGCCGTACTCGCGCCAGAGCCGCTCGGCCATGACCAACACCGTGTCCAGACCGATGCGGTCTGCGATCTCCAGGGGGCCCCGGGGCATCTCGAAGCCCAGGCGCATGGCGGTGTCGATGTCCTCGGCCGAGGCGACGCCCTCCATCAGCACCTGGCAGGCTTCGTTGATGAGCGGCACGATGAGCCGGGTGGTGATGTAACCCGGCGACTCGAAGACCTCCACGCCGGTGCGGCCGAGCCGCTCCATGAGCGCCATGACCTCGGCGACGGTCTCGTCGCTGGTCTTCAGGCCGCGCACCACCTGCACCACCTTGGTGCGGGGGATCGGCTGCAGGAAGTGGCAGCCGATGACGCGGTCGGGCCGGTTGGTGGCCGACGCCATCTCGGTGATGGAGAGGGTCGAGGTGTTGGAGGCCAGGATGACCTCGCGCCGGCAGACCTGGTCCAGCGTGCGGAAGATCTCCTTGTCCTCCTCGATGTCCACCACCAGCGTGGCGATGACGAAGTCCGCCTTGGACATCTCCGTCATATCGGTGGTCATGCTGATGCGGGCCAGGATCGCCCGCTTCTCGGACTCGGTGAGCGCCCAACGCTCGATCTCGTGCTGCAGCGAAAGCTCAATCTGCCGGCGGGCCTGCTCCAGATCCTCGGGCGACTGCCCAAGCATGATCACTTCCAGGCCCTGCGTGGCCACCAGCTGCGCGATGCCGCGGCCGCTGGCGCCGGTGCCGACGATTCCCCATGTTCGAACCGACATAGTCACACTCCTTACCCACCGACAAGAACTTTGTTCGTCCGTTCTCAATCATAGCGGGAAACGATAAAGATTCCTAGAGGCTCTTTGGCATAAAGTGTGCACCAGGCAGAGGTAGGGCGGGCGCCTCATACACAGTCTGCTTGCCGGAGGACCCGGGCATGCAGGGCGGCGCGGGCGCTTTTTCGCGGCCGTTCGCACCGGTTGCCGCGAGGGTTCATATCATAACCAGCAGGAGGCGGGCGCGTTCCCGCCATTCCACCCCCGAGTGCGGTCCGCCACATAGCTTCCCTTCGCGGCGCCGCCCCTGGGGTCAACGCTATGGAAGGGGGAAGTCGAGCGTGGCCGACTTGCTCAGCACCCAGCTTCTGAAGCTTCAGTGTCTGGTGTGCGAGAATACCGGCGAGGCCTGCATCGAGTCGCGTTTCAAGCTGCCGCGCAAGGCGAAGAAGATCGCCGAGATCCAGGCCCGCATCGTCGACCTGGAAGCCGACGTGATCGACGACCAGGTCTGCATCTCGGGCGTGGTCCACAAGCAGATCTTCTTTGTCGGCGAGGATCACCATGTACATCACGTTCCTGAGGACGTGCCGTTCACCACCTTCGTGAACTGCCCGGGGGCGAAGGCGGGCGACATTGCGGAGGTCAAGGCGAACATCGCCAAGGTGAGCTTTAACCTGGAGTGGGGTCAGGAAGTTGTACAGCGGGTGATCGTCCAGTTCGTCGTCAGGGTCTCGGAGGACTGCCAGGTCAACGTGCGCCTGAACCCCCGGGGGCCGCTGGTCAAGGCGGAATGCGTGGTGGGCGAGGCCACGAAGGCGGTCACCATCGAGAACTGCGTGGAGCTGGACCGGCGGGCCATCAAGATCCGTGACCTCCAGGTTATGCTGGAGGATGTGAAGGCTGAGGCCACCAGCGACCAGGTGATGTTCCAGGGTACCCTGGTGAAGAATATCTTCTACATCTCGGACGAGGATGTCGAGCTCTTCCAGGAGGAGCGCATCCCCTTCTCGGGCATCGCCGACGTCTGCGGCGCCGAGCCGGGCGACAACGTCACCCTGCAGGCGCAGATCGTCCGGGTTGACAAAGTGCTCTCAGACGGCGTGGAGCTCAGGCAGCGGGTGGTGCTCTCGCTGTTCATCAAGGTTACCCGCACCTGCGAGCTCAACGTCGCCGAGGACCCCACCGGCCCGCAGGTGATGGCCTCCCGGGTCATCGCCACCGGCGAGCGGCAGGTGCTGGTGGAGAACGTGGCCGACCTCAACAAGCCGGCACAGAAGATCCAGGAGATCCAGGCCCGGGTGGAGGACGTGGCCGTGGAGGTCATCCCCAACAAGGTGATCATCACCGGCACGCTCCACAAGCAGATCTTCTTCGTCGGCGAGGACGACATCGTGCGCCACCAGGGCGAGGACATCCCGTTCACCACCTTCGTCGACCTGCCCGGGGTGAGCCCCGGCGACGAGATCTCCGTCACCCCGGTGGTGGAGCACGTGGGCTTCGACCTGCTCGACAAGGTTTGGGTGGGCCCCCACGGCGACGACTGCGACGACGACGAGGGGCGCCCGGTCTTCAGGCGGCTGCTGCAGCGCACGGTGATTCTGCTCTGCGTCATCGGCAGCCAGGAGCACCCCATCCGCATCGCACAGGCGCCCCTGAGCGGTCTGCCGCTGGCCGCCGGCTGAGGCCCGGCCCCGCTCACCGGGGCCAGGGCGCCGGGTGGGCTGTACAGCAGTCCTGGCGCCGGGGGCGGAAGGAGGGAGGCACCCCGCAGTGGGGCGCCTCCCTCCGCGCGCTCAGCCGCAGGACCACTCCAGCCACCACCAGCGCTCGAACTCGGCAACGAGCCCGGGCGGGTTGACCCTGCGGGTGGCCTCCAGGCACCAGTGGTCGTATTCCCACTGGTGCACCAGGAGCGGAATCACCCGGCCGAACCGGCTCAGGATCACCCCGGCGTCGTGCAGCCGCCGGGCCACCCGGACCACCAGCTCCATCAGCGCCTGTCGGGCGGCGCTCTCCCAGGCGTCGTACAGGCCCGGGTCCTCCAGCAGGGCGGCGATCTCGCCCGGGCTGCGGTAGAGCCCCTTCCGGGCGAGCCAGCGGGCCAGCATCCGGTGGGTGCGGACGTCGGCCAGCCGGTCGCACTCCTGAGCGGAAAGGCCCACGGCGGTGATGAACTCCGGCTCCCACAGGGCAAAGTACCACCGGGCCTCGCCGGGCGCCTCGCCCTGGCTGATGGCCTGCCGCAGGTGCCAGGGGGTGTTGTAGTAGAGCCAGAGCTTCATGCGGTGGGGGCCGTCGTCGAAATCCACGTAGAGGGAGAGGACGTAGGCCTCCTCCAGCCGGGGGCACTCGGCCAGCAGGAGCCCCTCCGCCAGGCGCTGAAAGAGGTGTTCTGCGAACGGCTCCATCCCGTTCACCTCGATCGTCGGGTTTCGGATGGAGAGTAATTCTACTGACTTCCTTCTTTTTCCTCTTCAGGAGGAATGATGAAATGCAGTGGGGCGAACGCGGTTCTGGCGGCCAGCGCTGGGGCGCAAGTGCGGTTGGCAGGATAGGGGCGTTGCGGCGGAAAGGCAGTTCTAGGGCCAGGCGCTCAGTCGTATAGGTGGCCTGAGGTGGGACAGGTGCTCTTCTACCGCGCACGCCTGGACAGGCCCGCAGCGGCCCTGCAGGTATCGCTGAGCCCGGTCCGTCCTGCCTCCCCTGCGGCGGCGGCCGGCCTCGGGGGGCGGGTGCGGGTGGTGGCGCGGTACGGCCCCGCGTCGGGACCTGTGGGGGTGCACCGGGGCTGGCTCCACACCGACCTGCCGCCGGGCCGGCGGTTGCGGCTGGCGGGTTGCCAGTCTGATGGAGACGCCCTGCTGCTCTCGCTTGGGGCCGTACCCATGCGGGCCGGGCGGGAGCGGCTCACGGACCGCTTCCGCCTGCCCTTCCGGCTTACGGCCTGGGGCGTCGAGGCGGTGGCGGGCGTGCGGGTTGAGCTGTTCTGCGTTCCGTCCGTCCGGCCCGGGGTCCTGCTGCTGCGCGGCCGTGCCGTGGTGGTCCTGGAGACGCCGGCGGACCGGCTGGTGCGGGTCGTCTCCTTCTGCCGGCGGCTGGCCGTTGACCTGAACCTCCACCTGCGCTGGCGCGCCCGCGCGGCGGTGGAGGGGCTCGACGTGAGGGTGGGTCCGGGCGGCGCGGTGGAGGGCTGGCTGCACGTGGCGGTGGTGTGCCAGGGGGAGCCCGGCCGCGACGACGGGGGTGCTTCCGGAGCGGCGCTGAGGGATCCGGCGGCGGTGCGCCGGGTGGACGCCGCGGTCGCCCGGCTCGATGCAGAGGTCATCCGCGATGGGCTGGCCCTGGTCTCCGGCGCCGTGGAGCTGGACGTCGCCTGGGCGGACCGGTCCGGCAGGGGTCGCTGGACATCCCGGGAGGTGCCCTTCAGCGCCCTGATGGAGATCCCCGGGCTCAGCGAGGGGGACAGGCTGAAGCCGGTGGCGCAGGTGGAGCGGGTGAACCGGGTGGGAGCAGGCGCGGACGAGTGGGCCTTTCTGCTGCTGGGGGTCGGACTGACCGCCCTGCGGCCGGTGCACCGGGAGATCGGCGGCGCCTGGTACCGGATGGCGCAGGTGGTAGGGCAGGCGGTGGCGACGGCGGAGGTGGACGAGCCGCTGTTTCCCCGGGGGGAGCCGCCTGCGCCGGCGGATCCGTGGCGGGAGGTTCGGCCGGACCACGGGCTGGCGGGACCCTGGACGGCCTTGCAGGCCCGCATCCGCCGCGCCGGTGGCCGGGCTGTGCTGGAGGTGCGCGGGGAGCCCTACGGTGCGGGGGGCGCCGGGGCTGCGGCAGCGGGCTCAGGCCCTGCGGCAGCCCGGCTGGAACTGCCCGGCGGCATGGATGCGCAGGTGAGCCTGGCCGGCTTGGGGGCTCAGGCCGAGCTGCTGGTCAGGCGGCTGGCGCATGGCGGCCCGGATGGTGGCGTGGAGGTGCGGCTTCCCCGGATGGCGGCCTCTGGCCAGTGGCACGCGCTGGGGGAGCCGGCGCGCTGGGTGCTGGATGCGGTGCCCTGTGTGGGTGGCCTGCGTTGTCTGGTGCGGAAGGCCGACGGGCTTTCCAACATCGTGCTGCCTGTGCGGCAGGAGGCCTGTGAGTCGGCGGCTGCGGACGGGGGCGCGCCGACGGCATGGACGGTCGCGGGCACGGCGGTGCGGGGTGTGGGGATGGATCGGCTGTGGGTGGAGGTGGGAGAGGGATGAGGGGGCGGGATGCGTGTGTGCGCTTTGGCTGCGCAGGGTTGCTGTGCGGGCCTCATGGCACTTTGCGGCACTGGACACCGTTCCGGCGGCATGCTAAAATACCTCTTGCTTGCATATCGGTCGCTTAGCTCAGTTGGTAGAGCACGTGCTTTACACGCATGGGGTCGGGGGTTCGAGTCCCTCAGCGACCACCAACTGTCACAAGGGTTGGCGGGATTGGCTCCCCACACAACACCCTGAATGTGGGGAACGTGCGGGGAACCGGCCACAAATGTTTAGGCCGGGGCTTGCGCCCCGACCGGTTTCGGTGTCTGCGGGCCCTTCACCGGTCCTCTCTGTTGGCCGCCTGGAAGAAGGCATCGACCTTCTGGGCGGCTTTTTCTTTTTGTCTTTCCAGCACGTGGACATACAAACTCTTCGTGATCGTGACGGTCGAGTGACCCGGGACCTTCTGCATCACCGTATCCGAGACGCCTTCGAAGGCCAGGAAGGTGGCGCAGGAGTGGCGCAGATCGTCGAAGCGGATGCGGGGTAGGCCGGCGGCCTCGCGTCCCTCCTGGGACCGCGCGGATCTGCCGTTGAATGGTGTCGGCTTCCCCGACATCCTGCGTTGAACCAATTTCCCATAGCCGAGAAAATGGTAGAGGAGGGGGTTCAGTTAGACTGATACCCCCACCTCCAAGTACACGAATTTCGTAGAGTTGGCGCCTTGCTCTACGAAACACGTAGAGCGGACCGGGTAAACGTGGCATCAGGAACCGCAGTTTGATCCGCGGTCTGATTCCGCCGGCCGCCTTGAGGGTGGTGGCATGCTTCCCGCCTTCAGTTCCCGCTCCATTTCCAAGGCCCAGGCGACCCACCTTCTGGCCAAGTCCAGATCCCCTTTGGCTATGAAACGGTCCGCTACCGCCAAAGCCACGGCAATTCGATCCTTAAGGCTTAATTCCGCGAACTTCAAAGCGAAGGCAAGGAGAAACTGCTCTCTCTCCTCAGCGGTGGATTCGGACGCTTTCTGGGTCACGGTTTGAGACCTCCTTTGTGGGAGGCCCCGACGAAGGGTGATAGTATCTAGATGCGCAGTCGGGATACTTCGCCAGGGCGGCTCCTCGTGGTGCCGTCCCGCCTGGGCCGGGGGTGTGCGAGCCCCCCGGCCTTTGGCGTTTGGACGGTGGCTAATCTAGCAGCCGGACTCGCTTGGAGGCGGTCCGCCGTTGCCGTTACCGCCGTTGCATGCACTTACCTGGCTAGGCAACGCCAGTAGTGAAGCAGCCGCGGTGAAGCAGATTAGCGCTGCCACGAGAAGACGCCGCACGTTCAGGAGGATCACCTCCTCCTGCCCGTTCACTCAGGAGCAGGATGTCGAGAAGTTCCCACTCTTGGAGGGCTGCAAAACCTGCGGCGTAGCTGATTAGAGCCGAGGCAGCCCCGTCCTGTTGGAGGCGCTGGTAAGCGCTGGCCAAGAGCAGAGCTACCTCTGCTGCGTCTACGAAGTCATGGGTCCGGCGGCCGGGAGCTGATAAGGCTGCACGACCGAACTGGATGGCATCGTTGAGCCGGCCCTCTGCAATCAGAACGCCGGCCATTGCGCCATCGAACAGGTAAGCCAACTCTACAGGGAAGGCTTCCCGAGGCGACAGAACCGCCCGGGCCCTTTGTGGGCGCCCAGCCCGTATCAGGGCCCAAGCCATGTTGTGGCTCGTGACCACAGCCTGGACGGAGTTCTCCAGACGGCAGAAGAGCGTATGTGCCTTCCTGAACCACCGGAACGCATCATGGAAACGGCGCTCCTGGTAGGCAATGTGGCCCATAGCACGAACGACATATGGCGTGTAGGGTTCCAGCTGCGGGTGGGCGGCCGCCTGGCGCAGATAGGCACGAGCGTAGGGCCGAGCTCGGCGCGGTAGCCCCGCATCCACGTAGGTACATGCCAGCATGTGCAGGGCCCAGAGGTAGAGGACGCTGTCAGGTTCGGCCATGCGCAGGCATGCATGGGCTGCCTGCAGGGCCTCCCGCCAACGGCCCTCAGAGGCCAGCTGAACCGCGAGACTTCCGAGAGTCCTGGCATCCTGTGGCAACGTCCTCACCTCCTCCTGCTTAGGCAGTGCAGGCCGGTCGAGTGTCCGTTAGGGAAGCGGAGCGAACGTAGCCCGACTGTCAACCGGCTCTGTCCTTGCGCAACCGGAAAGAAGAAGCCCCATGCACAAGACCAGACATAGGCACAACTGCTTGTTCACATAGAGGACCTGCTTCCAAGATCCATTCATTTGGACGATCCCAACCCGAGTAATGTGTCGCGGATTTAACACAATTCATCTCTCAATGGCATTGCTCGCAATTGTTTCTGTAGATGGCATCCTATCGTGCAGGAGGAGGTTCAAACCGATGCAGACCCGTTCGTGCAAGGGATCGTGAACCACTGTGATCAGCGAAAGTGAGCCACCCGCCAGCCCCCCCAGGGCTGTTTCGCCGGCGCTGTCCGGATGGAAATGCCTGTGACACAAGCTCCTGGACAAACTGCACATTCGTTCCCCTCAACGATGCCCCCGCATGCGCATATGCGCCGGAGAATCCGAGCAGGCTGTGACTGACCATGGAAGGACGCCCTGAGCCGGACCAAGGGTCGTCGCCGCACTCGGTACGACCCCAGGACGGGGGAGCGGCTGCCGCCCGGCGTGGAGCCGGAGATCAATCCTGGCCGGCTTCCTGAGCAGGAATAAGCGAGCGGGCACGGGGATGTTCCCCGCGCCCGCAAGTGCTGTCAGCCTGGGGCGGCTCATATTTCTCGATCGAGCTGTACCCAATCGCGGATGACCGGCGCACCGCACCTCGCGCAGTCGTAGTGCGGCTTGTCCGCCGGGGCGTCCTGCCGTTCCCCGCAGGACGGGCAGGTCACGGCCACGACGGGTGGCGGTTCGGGCTCTACCACACGCTGGCGGGTTTGGCCTGTAAGGAGATCCAGCCGGTCAATCACGGTACCGAGGCCGAGCAGAATGGCGCCTGTGGCTGCGCCGCCCAGGCCAATCCCCGCGGCCACGGCCCGCCCACAGCCCGGGCTACGGCGGCTGCCAATCTCCGTTAGTCTCTGTCCGATTCTTATGATAATATAGACGATACGGTAGATCCACCTCACGGGGGCGGCAGAGCGGATGATCCAACCTGTCGAGGATGCGATGAAGGACCTGTTCCTCAGTTCGCTGGCCACGATTCCGGTTGTCGTGATCCTCACCTTTGTTGCGGGCATCGTGATGGGCTACACGGTTCTCTCCTTCGTGCAGATCCTCCGGTCTGAGCAGAGCGAGTTCTTCTGGGGCGTCGTCAAGACCAGGCGAGACCAGCGCCTGCGCACCCTCCTGGAGAAGGTCAACCAGGAAGCCGTTGCGCTGTCGGCTCTCGTCCCCCTGTTCAGCTTCTTCAACGCCGAGCTGGCCGACCTGATCGCCGATCTGGGTGACCGCCCCGACTCCACCAGCGGGCAGATCACGAAACTCTACAACGCCGTCCTGGCCGGCGCGACGCAGGTCCTGCGGTCACCGGGCTACCACCGTGTCGCGATTCTCTTTCCGGAAGGACAGGGCGGAACGCCCCCGCTGGGACTCACGTGGTCGCTCCACTTCTCGGCCTCGGCCCGGCAGAACTTGAAGTTCGACGGCAACTCGATCCCCGGCAGGGTTTTCAGCTCGGGAGAGCTGTACTACTGCCGGGACACCGAGAAAGACCGCCATTTCCAGCGGAACCCGCACAGCACGCATACATACCGCTCATTCGTGTGCGTCCCGATTCGTGCCCGGGGAAAGACTCTCGGAATCTTGCAGGTCGACGCGGTTCCCCCCGATGCCTTCTCCAACGACGACATCAACCTGCTGCACGTATTGGCACGATACACAGCCGTTTTACGTCAAGTCGAACTTCTGGTAAAATACTCCACAGAGGAGGTGGCGCGCCATGGTGACGAAGAGTGAGCGTCTGATCGAGCGCGCCCGGAGGGAGTTCCGGTACGGAAAATCCAACGAACTCCACGTTGTGAAACAGGTCATCCGTGCCGGGGCGGCAGGCTCCGAGCGGGGCGATCTGTTCCGGCAAGTCAACCGACTCCTTGAGAAGGACAGGGGCAGCAAGAATACCGAACGGCACCCGGCCCTGGTCCCTTGAACGATCTACACATTGACCTCTCATGGCGGAGGGCTTGACAAGAGAACCCACCGGCGCCCGGTGCGCCGGCGGAAGAAAAGGCCCGCAGGTGATCAGCGCCTGCGGGCCTCCCATGTATTACAACTTCGTCAGAATCTCCGGCCCATCGTCCGTGATCGCGATGGTGTGCTCATACTGCACGCAGATCGAACCGTCCACCGTCCGGGCCGTCCAGCCGTCGGGGTCCAGCTTCGCCCGCCAGTCCCCCAGGGTGATCATCGGCTCGATGGCGATGGTCATACCCGATCGCAGCACGAGGCCCGTGTCCGGCTGGCCGTAGTGGGGCACCTCCGGGGGCTCGTGCAGGTCCTGGCCCACACCGTGGCCGATGTAGTCGCGGACCACGCCGAAGCCGTGGCTCTCGGCCAGGCTCTGGATCGCATGCCCGATGTCGCCCATGCGGTTCCCCGGCAGCGCGACCGCAATCGCGGCGTACAGCGCCTCCTCGGTCACCCTCATCAGCTCCTGGACCGAGGGCGAGACCTCACCCACCGCGTACGTCCACGCCGAGTCGCCGTGGTACCCCTTGTAGTACGCGCCGATGTCGATGGTGACCACCTGGCCGGCCTTCAGCCGCTTCCGGCTGGGGAATCCGTGGCAGATGACGTCGTCGACCGACGCGCAGATGGACGCCGGGAAGCCGTTGTATCCCTTGAAGCTCGGTGTGGCGTTGTGCCGGAGCAGGAACTGTTCGACGAACTCGTCCAGCTCCCGCGTGGTGATGCCGGGCTCGATCTTCTCCGCCAGGGCGGCGTGGCACTCGGCCACGATGCGGCCCGCATCCCGCATAATCGCAATCTCCCGCTGCGACTTCAGTTTGATCAATATGAAGCCCCCTACTGGATCTCATTCTCCCTCCATCCTAGCGCATCTCGGCCCTTATCGGAAGCCGTGTGATGAAAACTTCGGGCCGGAAGGAGACCGCGGCGCCGGAGGCGAACACCACGGCGGGAGGAGGGAGAGTCCGCCGTGTTGAACCGGCTCGCGGATTACCACATGCACACGGTGCGCTGCGGCCATGCCGTGGGCACCATGGAGGAGTACGTCGAGACCGCCATTGCCCGGGGCCTGGCCGAGATCGGCTTTTCGGAGCACGTGCCCATGTACTGGCTGCCGGAGGAGCAGCGCGATCCCACCGGGGCCATGTCCATGGGGGAGATGGAGGCGTACGTGTCCGACGTTCTGCGCCTCAGGGAGCGCTACCCCGAGATTCCCATCCGGCTCGGGATCGAAGCCGATTTCATCCCGGGGCATGAGGAGGCGCTGGTCAGGCTGCTGGAGCCGTACCCCTGGGACTACGTCATCGGTTCGGTCCACTTCCTGGGCGACTGGAACTTTGACCACCCGGATCTGGTGCACCGCTATGCCGAGTGGGATATCGGCGAGCTGTACGACCGGTTCTTCGCCCTGGAGCGGATGGCGGCCGAGAGCGGCCTGTTTGACATTCTAGCCCATATCGACCTGATCAAGAAGTTCGGCCACCGCCCCGATAAGGATCTGAGCCAGGCCTACGCGGCACTGGCGGACGCCATCGCCGGGGCCGGCGCGGCCATCGAGCTGTCGACCGCCGGGCTGCGCAAGCCGGTGGGCGAGCCCTACCCCGCACCGGCCCTGCTGAAGGCCTGCTGTGACCGGGGGGTGCCCCTGGTCATCTCGTCGGACGCCCACGCGCCGGGCGAGGTGGGCTGGGGCTTTGAGCAGGCCCGTGACCTCGCCCTGCGGACCGGTTTCACCCACACCGTGCGGTTCGAGGGGCGGCGTCGGCGGCCCGAGCCCCTGGCCTGAGATGGGCGGGGCCCAGGGCCTGGCCTGAGATGATCCAAGATGCAGAGCGAGCGGGTCCTCCCTGACGGGAGCCCCGCTCGTCTCGCTGCTGTGCGGCGCAGGAGGTCTAGATGCCGAAGCCCTTGCCCGCCGGGTAGGCTGCGATTCCCGGGATGCCGGCAGTGGTTGGGTACGCGGAGGGAACGGTCGCGACGGTCGTCACCGGAACGGCGTACTCGTAGACGCGGTAGACCGTCGCGTTCGCGGCCGGGTACGCGGCTGCGCCCGGGGCGATGAACAGGTCGTCGGCGCCGGCCTGCGCGCCAATAAACGGAGAGAAAGCCGGGATCTTGCCAAAGCCACCGTAATGCAAAGCGGTGCACCTCCTCTCCCACACAGTCTATGGATGCGGGAGGCGGCTGGTGAAAGGGGCCGCGCTCAGCCCATCATACGTCCGTCAGGTGGAGGGAGTGCCCAGGGCGGAGCTCCAGGCGCAGGTGGTTATATGCCACCGCAAAGTCGAGGCGGCGGTTCACCGCGCGCATGGCCGCGTTGGCCTCCTGCGTCGCTGTAATCACCCGGTGGAAGCCGCTCTGCTGTGCGTACCGGGTGACGGTTCCCTGCACCCAAAAAATCGCCCTCCTCCGCAACGGGAGGAGGGTTTTGCGCGCACGGGCGTGCTGGCGGCGCCAAATGGGTTACCGCTGGTTCCGGAAGGAATCCCCGGTGGCCCCTGTGAAGGACTGCGTCTGACCGGCTGTGCTGCTGGTGGGCCCGGACTCGGAACCCGGTACCGGCTCCCAGGCGATCAGCGTCAGGCCGAGGTTGTTCTCGAGGGCCTCGATCTGCCGGAACTGCTGGTCTGTAAGCTGGGCTAGACGGTACGAGGGCATGCGGTTGCCTCCTCTCCCTGAAGATAGGCGATCCTGTCAGAAGGATTCCCTTCCGCACCGGGTTAATACTTGGGGGGAGGAGGTTGAGCGGACATGTTGCGTACCCGACTGTGCGAGCTGCTTTCGATTGAGTACCCGATCATCCAGGGCGGCCTGGCGTACCTCGCCCGGGCCGAACTGTGCGCGGCGGTGTCGGAGGCCGGCGGCCTGGGACAGATTACCGCCGCGACGCTCCCGGATCCAGAGGCGCTCCGGGAGGAGATCCGCCAGGTGAAGGCCCGCACCGCCAAGCCCTTCGGCGTCAACTTCGCGATGGGCTACCGGTCGCTGGAGCCCTACATCGACGCGGCCCTGGAGGAAGGGGTGCGCATCGTCACCATCACCGGCGGCAACCCCGAGCCTTATATGAAGTATATTGACGCCCGCGTGCCCGGCGTGAAGAAGATCATCCTGGTGGCCGGGGTGCGGGCCGCGCTGAAGGCGGAGTCCCTGGGGGCAGATGCGGTCATCGCCGTCGGGTACGATGGCGGCGGCCACCTGGGGCGCGACGACGTGGGCACCATGGCCCTGATCCCCCGGATCGTGGACTCGGTGAAGATTCCCGTGGCGGCCAGCGGCGGCATTGTCGACGGCCGCGGGCTCGTGGCCGCCCTGGCCCTGGGCGCCGATGGCATCGAGATGGGCACCCGCTTCGTCGCGGTGAGGGAGTGCCCGGCTCACGAGAACTACAAGAAGCTGCTGCTGGAGACCCGGGAGAACGAGACCGTCATTATGGAGCGCTCCATCGGCCGCCCGGCCCGGGTGCTGAAGACCGGCGGGGCGCAGCGGGTGCTCGAGGCCGAGGCCCGGGGCGCCACCCTGGAGGAGCTGCTGCCCCTCATCTCCGGCAGGGTCAACGCCAGGGCCGCGCTGGAGGGGGACATGGAGGAGGGGTTCGTCTACGCCGGCCAGGGGGTGGGCCTCATCCACGACATCCCCACCGTGGCCGAACTCTTCGACCGGATGCTGGCGGAGGCCAGGACCATCGGGCAGCGGCTGCGGGGCCTGGGGGTTTGAGCGGCGCCGGCGCGATTCTCCGGAAGCATCAGAAGGGGCTGTTCCGCGGGTCATCCGGGATGAATCCGGGATGACTCGGGCACAGCCCCTTCGAAATTCTAGTGTACCTTTCCGTCTGACACCATCTTCGTGAGCATGCTTGCCAGGGCCTTCTGCTCTTCCTCCGTGCCGACGTCCCACAACTCCTTCAGCAGCCGCTGCTCCCGGTTGCGGGGGTCGACCTTCTCCGCCAGGAAGGCGCCGATGCCGGCCGCGGCGTTGGCGATGGTCTCCTGCGAGGCCCCGGTGCGCTTTGCCTCCTTCACGCGTTCCGAGAGGAACTGTTTCCACTGGTCGAATGACTCCAGGATCGGGGTGTTCGGGGAGATGTTATCCATGTTCACGCTGACCTCCTGTGCCGAATCCATCGGATTTAGACCGTGGTCTCAGCGGTAGTCTGCGCACTCGCTCCCCCGATCATCCCTGTCGCAGCCGATCACTTGCGCGCACAGCGCGTGTGGGCGTAGACAAAGCGCTTCCGGCCCAGCTGCGCGGCCCGGGTGCCGGCGCGCATCACCCGCCCGCAGACGGAGCAGGTCATGTCGGAAGGCAGCGTGACCGTTTTCAGCGGCTCCGGCGCCTGCCGCCGTGCGGGCGCGGCCTTGCACTTGGGCTTCCAGTCGACGATGCCCTCGGCGGCCAGCCATTCCAGGGCCGCCTGCTTTTCGGGCGCAACGATGTAGACCTCCTGAACTGCCGTGCCGTTCTTCGCCAGCAGCCGGAGGCCTGTGTCGGTAAACCGTTGGAAGGTGACTTCCGGGTTCTGGGTGCTCAGCGGGCGGATCGGCCCGGGAATGATGCTGGTGACCAGGTCGCACTCGGCGATCTGCTCCAGCACCGGCCACAGGTTCTCGATCACGCTGTGCTCCCGCTTGATCTTGCCGGCCCGATACTTCAACTGCAATCAGTCCTCGACGAATGGCCTCTTTTCCTCTACTGTAACCCAGGCCGGGCCCGCTTTGCCACCCCTGCTCCCCCGGCGGGCCGCGCCGGGGCTAATTGCCGAAGATTGCGCCGAGCGTTGCCTGCAGCAGATTCTGCTTGCCGGCGACCAGGAAGAGGGTCATGCCGCAGATGAACAGGAACGTGCTGAAGAGCGCCGGGACCCGCGTCCGGGCAAAAGGTCCCACCCGGGCCAGCAGACCGGTGGCCACGGCCAGGATGCCGTTGGCGATCAAGAACAGGACCCACCACAGGATGAGCTCGCTGACACTCATCGGAGCGCCTCCCCCGTCGAAAGGTGAAATCATGACAAGAGATGGTTGCCGCTGCCTAATTATAGACGAAAGTTTCGGTATGGTCTAGTCCGAAAGGGGGAACGAGGCGGGCTCTTTGGGCCTTCCGTTCCAACGGTTGACGCTGCCGAGCGGTCTGTGATAGAATGAGCGGTGCCTCCGAACGGTGGGTTGGCGAAGTGGTAACGCGGCGGTCTGCAAAACCGTTATCCGTGGGTTCAAATCCCACACCCACCTCCAGGTGCGCTGCGCCCGGCTGGTCGAAACCCGCCGGGCGCTTCGTCTTTGTGGCGACTGGTTAACATAACTGCACGCGGCCACATACCATGGACCGGAGGTGGGGCGTGTGCTGTTCGGCATGTTTGGCAAGCCCTTTGGCAAGTTTGGCAAGCCCTTCTTCAAGACGCCTTACTGGAAGTTCTTCAAGTCTCCCTGGGGCATATAAACTAATGAAGGGCGGGCCTGCAGACTGGCCCGCCCGCTGCGCGGGTGATTCTGGCGCACGGCGGGAGGAGAAGCGGTCGACGCGGCTAAAATATGAGGTTACGAGCGCAGGCATCAACCACGAGTCAAAGGGTGTGCTACAGCAGTGAACGCGAAAAAGCGCGGCAAGGGACGTTCCTCTGCGATCTGGGTGGTCTCTGCGGTGGCCGTCATCGTTGTGGCCGGGCTGATCGGGGCCAGCGTGTGGTCGGCCCGGGGCGGGGGGCAGGGCACCGCCGGCGGCGCTGCGTTGAGCGACGCCGAGCTGGGGGCGGTGCGCAACGCCATCGGCCCGGCGGATGCGCCGGTCACGGTTATCGAGTACATGGACTACGCCTGTCCGGCCTGCGCCACCGCGCATTCGGTCGTGGTTCCGGAGCTGGCGGAGATGGCCGCGGCGGGCGACGTGCGCTTCGAGGTGCACTTCCTGCCGATCTTCGACGTCACCGGCCCGGCGATCTTTGCGGTGGAGTGCGCCGGCGAGCAGGGCTTCTGGTGGGCGATGCACAGCCTTATCCTGGAGAATCAGACGAACGGGATCCGCGCGCAGAAGACCTTCGAAGATCTGGGCGCGCTGCTGACGGGGTACGCGGCCGATCTCGGGCTGGATATGGACGCGTTCCGCCAGTGCCTGGCCTCGGAGGATAAGCTGCAGGGCTACATCGACCGGGTGAACGAACAGATCGCGGCGTCGGAGGCCCTGGGAATCCGGGGGACGCCGACGTTCGTCGTCAACGGCGAGCCGCTTGCGCTCGATTCCTGGAACGACCTCCTGAAGGCGGTGCGAGAGGAGTTGAACCGCGAGTGAATCTGCGACGGCTGCTTCAGGCCATCGGCGTGCTCGCCCTGCTCGGGCTGGCCATATCGCTCTACCTGACCTGGGTCTATACGACGGATCAGGTGGCGGTCTGCCTGGGCAGCGGCGGCTGTGAGACCGTGCAGCACAGTCCCTACGCCTGGATCATGGGGATCCCGATTCCCACGCTGGGCGCCGGCGCGTACCTGTTGGTGCTGGCGCTGGCGGCGCTGGGACTGCGCGGCCTGCAGCCGGCCGAGTGGACCGTGCTGGCCTTGTTCGGCACGGCCCTGGTCGGGCTGCTGTTCTCGGCATACCTGACCTACCTGGAGCTGTTCGTCATCCACGCGATCTGTCTCTGGTGCGCAGTCTCGGCGGTGATTCAGGTTTTCCTGTTTATCCTTGCCGTCATGACGTGGCGGCGCTATCAGGAGGCTGTATAGCTTTTTCGCGGCCGGTCATATACTACTACGGCAGATACCCTCGGCTTCGAGACGCTTCATGCGATCCCTCGGAGCCGATTTCCTGCAAAGAGGGGTGAAACGGCCGTGCAAGCGATCACGATAGGGACTGCGGCAGGAATCGACGAGATTCGCCAGCGTCTGGACGACGAGTTCCGGTTCCTCCAGGAGGAGGGCGTGAAGGTCCGCATTGGCCAGTCGCACAGGGGCGCCTTCGCCTTTCTCGACTGCAAGGTCGACGGCGACGCGGCGGACCGGTCGTCTCAGATGGATGCCCTCTTGCGCCACTATGTCGCCAACGCCCTGTCCGACGTGATCGTGGAGAAGTGGGAGAGCGATCTCATCCGGAAGATCATCCGCGGCTCGTACTCCTACTTTTCTCGGGACGAGCAGGATCTCATCGCCGATTACACCGGACGCACCCTCAGCGGCGGCAGTGACTCCCCCCACGGATACAAGGTCAACCGCAAGAGCCAGATCCTGCACCGGTTGCGGGATTACTTCGATACCGCTGACGAGCTGGTGCTGGAGGGCTTTGTGAACTTCCGGCTGCGCGATTACATCGAGGAGCTGGAAGACGCCGTGGATCGGGCGGTTGACGAGTTTCTGATGGAGCGGGAACACCGGGAGTTCATCAGGCTCCTCAGGCACTTTGTCGAGATCCAGGAACCCCGCATTCAGCATGTCCACGTGTTGTTGGGCCCCGGCAACTCCTTCCGGCTGCTCGATGACGACGGGGGCGCCATCCGCAGCGAGGCCCTGGAGGAGTTCGTCGTGGAGATGGTGGAGAGCGAGGTCAGCTATGAAGACCTGCTCATTTCGGCGCTGATCACGCTGGCGCCCCGCGCCCTCACGGTCCACGTGTCCGACCGGCCGCCGGGCCGGGATGAGGCCCTGGAAACCATCCTCGGCGTGTTCGGCGACCGCACTGTGCGGTGCGAGGGCTGCCAGCTCTGCAGTCCATCTCAGGCTCAGGCCTGCGAACCTTCCCAGGCTACGCTGCACCACTAGGTGCGGTACCCACGTTGCGCATGAGGAGGGCGAAATGCCCTCCTCCTGGTTTTTGCCGACTAGTCCGTTGGGATTGACTCGTTGCCCGATTGCAGCGTACATTTGTTGCGTGTGACATAGGAGGAATTACCCCCTCCTCTGGATAACTAGCATTGGGTCAGTCTATGCTAGCGTTTGGAAAGGAGATCGGATCCCAGTGAACATGGCAAGTCTGGCCTGGACTGCCCCGGTGGCCGGCGCGCTGGCTCTCGTCGTGGCTGTGCTGCTCGCCAACAAGATCCGCCGGCAGGATCCGGGCACCCCGCGCATGCAGGAAATTGCCGCCGCCATTCACGACGGCGCCATGGCGTTCCTCAACCGGGAATATCGGACCCTCGTTGTCTTTGTGATTGCCCTCGCTATCATTATCCTGATCGCGGGCTTCACCACCGACGCCATGCAGTGGCAGACCGCCATCGCCTTCGTGGCGGGCGCACTCTGCTCGGTGCTCGCCGGCAACTTCGGCATGCGCGTGGCCACCCTGGCCAACGTGCGCACGGCCAACGCCGCGCAGCACGGCCTGAACAAGGCGCTCGACATCGCCTTCTCCGGCGGCGCCGTGATGGGCCTTTCCGTCGTCGGCCTGGGTATGCTGGGCGTAGGTGTGGTCTACTTGATCTTCCGTGACCCTGACATCGTGAACGGCTTCGCCCTGGGCGCCTCCTCCATCGCCCTGTTCGCCCGCGTCGGCGGCGGCATCTACACGAAGGCCGCGGACGTCGGCGCCGATCTGGTGGGCAAGGTGGAGGCCGGCATTCCGGAGGACGACCCCCGCAACCCGGCCGTCATCGCCGACAACGTCGGTGACAACGTGGGCGACGTGGCCGGCATGGGCGCCGACCTGTTTGAGTCCTACGTGGGTGCGGTCATCGCGGCGATGGCGATCGCCGTCGTCGACCAGGACATCGACCCCAACCTGGCCGCGCTGCCGCTCCTCATCGCCGCGGGCGGCATCATCGCCTCCATCATCGGCACGCAGTTCGTGCGCGGCAAGGAGGGCGCCAACCCGGCCAAGGCCCTCAACGCGGGCACTTATGCATCGGGCATCATCACCCTGATCATCGCCGGCCTCATCTCGTTCCTGGGCTACGGCACCCACGTGTACTTCACCGCCGTGGTCGCCGGCCTGATCGCCGGTATCGTCATCGGCCAGCTGACCGAGTACTACACCTCCGGTGACTACAACCCCGTCAAGTCCATCGCCGAGGCTTCGCAGACCGGTCCGGCCACCAACATCATCGCAGGCCTGGGCGTGGGCATGATGTCCACCGCCCTGCCGATCGTGGTCATCGGCATTGCCACCCTGGTCGGCTACCTGGTGGGTCAGCCCAGCGGTCAGGGGCTCTTCACCATCGCCCTGGCGGCCGTGGGCATGCTCTCCACCACCGGCATGACCGTCGCGGTTGACGCGTACGGCCCCATCGCCGACAACGCCGGCGGCATCGCCGAGATGAGCCACCTCGATCCGAAGGTGCGCCAGACCACCGACACCCTTGACTCTGTGGGCAACACCACCGCCGCCATCGGCAAGGGCTTCGCGATCGGCTCCGCCGCGCTGACCGCCCTGTCGCTCTTCGGCGCCTTCGCCACCGCGGCGGGCCTGGGCGACGTCTCGATGACCGATCCGAAGCTGATCGTCGGCCTCTTCATCGGTGGCATGCTGCCCTTCCTGTTCGGCGCCCTGACCATGAACGCCGTCGGTCGGGCCGCCATGCAGATGGTGGAGGAGGTCCGCCGGCAGTTCCGGGAGATTCCGGGCATCATGGAGGAGAAGGCCAAGCCCGACTACGCCCGCTGCGTGGACATCTCCACCGGCGCCGCGCTCAAGGAGATGATCATCCCCGGGCTGATGGCCGTCGCCGCGCCGCTGCTCATGGGCTGGCTGCTGGGCGTCACCGCCCTGGCGGGCCTGCTGGCGGGCGCGCTGGTCACCGGCGTCATGATGGCCATCATGATGGCCAACGCCGGCGGCGCCTGGGACAACGCCAAGAAGTACATCGAGGGCGGCGCCCACGGCGGCAAGGGCTCCGAGCCGCATAAGGCGGCCGTCGTCGGCGACACCGTCGGCGACCCGTTCAAGGACACCTCCGGCCCGTCCATGAACATCCTGATCAAGCTGATGACCATCGTGTCGCTGGTCTTCGCCGCCACGTTCGGCAGCGGGCTCCTGCCCTTCTAAACCCGATACCGACAGGCCGCCCCATCGGGGCGGCCGTCTGTTTTTCCAGGCAGGACTCCCGTGCCGGACAGGGGCGCGCGCCGGGGGGGCGGATCTGGGATTTCCCAGACAGGTATCGCGGCCCACGATGGCGAAAGGTTCCTGACCGAGGGTGAAAGTGTATGGAGAGGAAAATTTCTCAGGCGGCGCTGGCGCAGGCGCGCGCCCGGCTGACCCGGATGGTGGGCCCCGTGGCGCTGCGGGTGCCGGAGGGTGATGCAGAGATGCGGGCCCTCGCAGAGGCTTTGGCCGACGGCGAACTGCTGACGGCGGAGGCGTGGTCCGGCGAGGGGCTCACGCTGCTGGACGGGTACGGGCGGGAGACGGGCATGGTCTTCCGCGACCTGCCGGTGGGGCAGGAGCTGGTCGCCCTGGTCGAGGCGATTCTGGCGGCCTCCCGGGGTGGATCCGTGCTCTCCCCGCTCGGGCGGCATCAGGCCGCCGGGCTGCCGGCGGGCACACGCCTCCAGGTGCTGACCACCCCGGCCTGACCGCGGTGCGTCCAGGCCGTGCGCCTGGCCCACGAGGTCGCCCTGGAGAGCCGGGGGCGCGTGACGGCCATCGCCGTCGACCTGCTTCAGCACCCGGATTTGGTGGAGCAGTTCGGGGTGAGCACTGTCCCGTATTTCATCCTGAACGATGAAATCGGGCTGCCGGGTCCGGTGGCCGAGCTGCACCTGCTGCAGT
Organism: Symbiobacterium turbinis; assembly: GCF_055383075.1. NCBI lineage: Bacteria > Bacillati > Bacillota > Clostridia > Eubacteriales > Symbiobacteriaceae > Symbiobacterium > Symbiobacterium turbinis. The sequence continues at coordinate 2,074,380 of NZ_AP042433.1, read as the reverse complement.
GGGTGGCGGACAACGCCGGCCCGTCCACCCCGGCATCGCCGCCGCCCGCGGATCCGTGGTAGAATATGACCGCGAGGATCTCCTGCCGAAAGGGGCCGGTGTCTATGAGCGAATCGTTTGTTTCGGAACGTGATCACCTACAGGGTTTACATTGGCAGTGCTTCGGCTGCGGTCAGGAGAACCGGCTGGGACTGCGCCTCAACATACGGCTGGTCGGCGACAGGACCGAGTGCACCTTCACGCCGATCCCCGAGTTTCAGGGCCCGCCGGGGGTGACCCACAGCGGGATCATCGCGACGGTGCTCGACGAGGTGATGAGCCAGCTCATCTACGCGCAGCTCCAGCTTGCGGTTACCCGCAAGATCGAGGTCACCTACCGCCGCCCGCTTCGCGTGGGGCAGACCTACTACTTCAGCGCGTGGATCGTGAAGCAGAACACCCGCATCATCGCGGCCAGGGCCGAAGCCCGGGATGCCGAGGGGAACCAGGTGGCCCGGGCCCGGGGCATCTTCGCCCCGATGGATGAGGAGCGGGTGGCCAAGTTCCTCGACAAGGACTAGCGTACGACGTGCAGACAACCCCTCGCCCGTACCGGGCGGGGGGTTGGTCCGAACGCGCTTGACACCTTTCTGCCCCCGTGGTATGTTAAAGCACAAATCCGAACAGCGATGACCGGGGACAAGACCACGTTCATCCCCTGCAGAGAGGGAGCGCCGCAGGCTGAGAGCGCCCCGGGGCCCTGTGCGTGGGAAACCACCCCAGAGCTGCCCGCCGAAGCCGGCGAAGTCCGGATAAGGGGGGAGGGAGCGCCCTCTACAGCGCACACGAGCGCCGGCGTGAAGTAGCCGGCAATAAGGGTGGAACCACGGGAGCCATGCCTCTCGTCCCTTGCGGGACGGGAGGTTTTTCATTTTCCGACCAATTTTCGCGAAAGGGGCTCAACACCATGTCCAGCGTCGTGCACGTGACGCTGCCTGACGGCAGCGTGCGGGAGTACCCGCAGGGGATTACCATCGCTGAGGCGGTGGCGCAGATCGGCCGGGGGCTGGCCAAGGCCGCCCTGGCCGCCAAGGTGGACGGCAAGGTCGTCGACCTCTCCGCCAAACTGGAGAGGGACTGCACCTTGCAGGTGCTGACCTTCAAGGACGAGGAGGGCCGGGAGGTCTTCCGCCACACCTCCACCCACATCATGGCCCAGGCGGTGAAGCGGCTCTTCCCCGAGGCCAAGCTGACCGTCGGCCCGCCGCTGGAGAACGGCTTCTTCTACGACTTCGACCTTCCACGGCCGCTCACGCCCGACGATCTCGAGAAGATCGAGGCGGAGATGGCTGAGATCGTCAAGGCCGACTACCCGATCGAGCGCCGGGAGATGGACCGGGAGGAGGCCAAGAAGTTCTTCGCCGAGCGGGGCGAGGACTACAAGCCGCTTCTGGTCGACAAGATCCCCGAGGACGAGGTCGTCTCGGTCTACAGCCAGGGGGAGTTCATTGACCTCTGCATGGGTCCCCACCTGCCCTCCACCGGCCGAGTGAAGGCGTTCAAGCTGCTGAGCGTCGCCGGCGCCTACTGGGAGGGGAACCAGGCCAACAAGCAGCTGCAGCGGGTGTACGGCACCTCCTTCGAGTCGAAGAAAGACCTGGAGCAGTACCTGTTCCAGCTGGAGGAGGCCAAGCGGCGGGACCACCGCAAGCTGGGCCCGGAGCTGGGGCTGTTCCGCTTCGAGGACGTGGCGCCGGGCTTCGCCTTCTGGCTCGACAAGGGCTACCGGCTCTACCGGGAGCTGGAGAACTGGAGCCGCAGCCTGCAGGAGGCGCAGGGCTACGAGGAGGTCAGCACGCCCTGGATCGTCTCGTCCCGGCTGTATGAGACCTCGGGCCACTGGCAGCATTACCGGCACAACATGTTCGAGATCAGGTCCGAGGATCAGGACTTCGCCACTAAGCCGATGAACTGTCCCTGCCACTGCGTGCTGTACAAGGCCGAGCTGCGCTCCTACCGGGACCTGCCCCTGAAGATCGCCGAGTACGGCCCGCTCTCCCGCTACGAGGCCTCCGGCACGCTCCACGGCCTGCTCCGGGTGCGGGGCTTCCATCAGGACGACGCCCACCTCTTCGTGCGGCCCGACCAGATCGAGGAGCAGATCCGCGACGTCATCAGCCTGGTCGACACCATCTACGGCACCCTGGGCCTGGAGTACGAGATCAAGCTCTCCACCCGGCCCGAGGACTTCATGGGCGAGATCGAGCTGTGGGATGAGGCCGAGGCCGCCCTGGCCCGGGCCCTGGAGGGGATGGGCCGCAGTTACAAGCTGAACCCCGGCGACGGCGCCTTCTACGGCCCGAAGCTGGATTTCGACGTGACCGACGCCCTGGGCCGGAAGTGGCAGTGCGCCACGGTGCAGCTCGACTTCCAGCTGCCCATCAAGTTCGACCTCACCTACATCGGCGAGGACGGCAAGGAGCACCGGCCGGTGATGATCCACCGGGCGATCATGGGCACCCTGGAGCGGTTCATCGGAATCCTGACCGAGCACTACGCCGGCAACTTCCCGGTCTGGATGGCCCCTGTGCAGGTGCGGGTACTGCCCATCACCGACCGGCACCACGACTACGCGGGCGAGGTGGTGGCGAAGCTGCAGGAGGCCGGCCTGCGGGTGGAGAGCGACCTGCGCAACGAGAAGGTCGGCTACAAGATCCGCGAGGCGGAGCTGCAGAAGATCCCGTTCATCCTGGTGGTCGGCGACAAGGAGGCCGCCGCCGGCGCCGTGGCGGTGCGCCGCCGGGGCATGAAGGACCTGGGGCCCATGCCGCTGGCGGAGTTTATCGAGCTGGCTGTGGGCGAGGTGGCAGCGAAGGCGATGGACGAGGCCTGCCGGAAGGCTGCCTCTGGGAAGAAGGAGTAGCGCACGGAGGGTGCGTGCGAATGGGCCCGGGCCGGGCGCTGCGGCCCGGCCCGGGCCTCACGGATCACATCGTGTGCGCGCTGCTGCGGCGGGACTGGGCGTAAGCGCGGCAGAGGCTGCGAAGTGTACTTGTCGGGCACGGAGCGTTTCATCTTGGAGGTGTGAGCATGGCCCGCTGGCAAGGTGTCATCCGGCAGTATCAGCGGTTTCTGCCAGTCAGTGAAGCGACCCCCGTGGTGACGCTGCTGGAGGGCAACACCCCGCTGATCCCCGCTCCCCGGCTGGGGGCGGAACTGGGGCTCGATCTCTACCTGAAGTTTGAGGGGCTCAACCCCACCGGTTCCTTCAAGGACCGGGGCATGACCATGGCGATGTCCAAGGCGGTCGAGGCGGGGGCGAAGGCGGTGATCTGCGCCTCCACCGGCAACACGAGCGCCTCGGCGGCGGCCTACGCCGCCCGGGCGGGGCTGCCCTGTTACGTGGTCATCCCCGACGGCGCGGTGGCCATGGGCAAGCTGGCCCAGGCCCTGATGTACGGCGCCCGCACGATCCAGATCGAGGGCAACTTCGACGACGGCCTCCGGCTGGTGCGCCGGCTCGCCCAGGAGCACCCTGAGATCGCCCTGGTCAACTCGGTCAACCCGTACCGGCTGCAGGGGCAGAAGACCGCCGCGTTCGAGGTGGTGGACGCCCTGGGCGGCTATCCCGACTTCCTGGCGATTCCCGTGGGGAACGCGGGCAACATCACGGCCTACTGGATGGGCTTCAAGGAGTACGCCGCGGCCGGCGTCGGCGTCGTCGAGTCCTGCAGCTGCAGCGGGGCGCCGGCCGGGGCGGTGCTGCCCCGCATGCTGGGCATCCAGGCTGCGGGGGCGGCGCCGCTGGTCAACGGAGGCGAGGTGGACGACCCGCAGACGGTGGGAACGGCCATCAAGATCGGGCGCCCGGCCACCCGGGAAGGCGCGCTGAATGCGGCCCGGGAGTCGGGCGGGGCCTTCTGGGCCGTGACCGACGAGGAGATGCTGGCGGCCTACCGGCGGCTGGCCGCGACCGAGGGCATCTTCGCGGAGCCGGCATCCTGTGCCTCGGTGGCCGGGCTGATCAAGCTGAGCGAAAGCGGCTACTTCGAGGGGCAGGCCGGCGGCTTCATCGACGGCCAGCCGGCTCCCCCGCCGCAGCACCGGCCCTTCACCGGCCGGGGCGGCCGGCCGAAGGTCGTGGCCGTGCTCACCGGGAACGGGCTGAAGGATCCCGACACCGCCATTCAGGTCTCGTCTCCGCCTGAGAAGCTGCCTGCCGATTACGGGCGGCTGGAGCGGCTGATCCTGGGGAGCTGAGCCCGCCATGGTCAGGGTCAGTGTGCCGGCGACCAGCGCCAACCTGGGCCCGGGCTTCGACACCCTGGGCGTGGCCCTGGAGCTTCGCAACGTGATCGAGATGGACGAGACCGGCATCGACGACGTGGTCATCGAGGTGGAGGGGGCCGGCGCCGGCGCCCTGGAGGATCCGGAGCAGAACATGGTCTACCAGGCCGCCCGCCGGGTCTTCGAGCGGCTGGGGTTCGAGCCCAACGGTCTGCTGATTCGTGAACAGGTCCACATTCCCGTGGCGCGGGGGATGGGCTCCTCTGCCGCCGCGATCGTCGGCGGGCTGGTGGCCGCCAATGCCCTGGTGGAAAAGCGCACCGGACGGCCGGGCCTCAGCCGTGATGAGCTCCTGCGCATGGCGGTGGCGATCGAGGGCCACCCCGACAACGTGACCCCGGCCATGGTCGGCGGCTTCACCGTGTCGTGCATGGATCCCGAGCGGGGGCCGCTCTACCTGCGCTTCCCGCCGCCCCGGGGGCTGCGTGCGGTGGTGGTGATGCCCGAGGTGCAGATTAAGGGAAAGAAAACCGAGCAGTCCCGGGGCGTGCTGCCCGGGGAGGTGAGCCTGCAGGACGCGGTCTACAACCTGAACCGCGCCGCCCTCCTGGTAGCGGCGCTGGCGCAGGGGCGCACCGACCTGCTGACCGTGGCGATGCAGGACCGGCTCCACCAGCCTTACCGGGCGGCCCTAGTTCCCGGGATGCGGTCGGTCTTCCAGGCGGCCCTCAGCGCCGGGGCCCTGGGCGTGGCGCTCTCGGGCGCCGGGCCCAGCGTCCTGGCACTGGTGGCCGAGTCCGCAGAACCGGTGGCGCTGGCCATGGAGGCCGCGTTCCAGTGGTCGGGCAGCGACGCCCGTTCGCTCACGATGGACCTGGCCCGGGACGGGGCCCGCGTGCTGGCGGGGCCCGGCCGCGAGCGGGACATGCTCGATCGCCCGCCACACTGGGGATGATGGCGTTCCTGGTCTGTTTGCAAGGCCCGTCGCCAGCAGGCGCGGGCTCTTTCTCTTATGCGCCGTTACGGCGGGGGCTCCGGGTCGCAGGCGGCAGGGCTGTCGGAGTCGCGGGCGTTAATGACGGATCGACGGCGGGCACTTCTTGAGGGTTGAACGGTGACGATGTCAGCCGGGCCTCGTGCGTGGCCCCCGCCGCAGCCCGAGCCGGCGCAGGAGGTACGTGCGCCAGCCGTACCGGTCAAACAGCGCATCCTTGGCCCGCTGCCAGAAGGCGCGGGCCCGCTGCGCGTGCTCCGCGGGCACCGGCCGGCCCGGCGGGCCGTAGCGGGCGGCACTGTAGTCGGACGCGGCCTGCAGGACCTCTTCCCGCAGCGAGGGCAGACTCTCTGCCACGCGCGCCGCGTACTCGTGGGCCGTCTGGTGGGGCTGGCGGCGCAGGCCGAACCGGGCCAGCAGCCAGGCGGCCTTCTCCCACGCCTCCTGCACCACCGAGCGGGGGTCGCGGTAGCGGAAGCGCTCCTGTCCACGGAGCACCCGGGCGACCAGCAGCACGATGGCGATCAGCACGGCCAGCGGGGCGGCGAGCCAGGTCCAGTCGCGCCCTGCCCCGGCCGGCGTCAGCCCGCTGAAGTCCATGGGCTCCGGCCTCTCCTGTTCCTCGGACGGGGGGAGCGGCAGGTCTGAAGCGGCTTCGGCGCCGGGCTCATCGGGCGCCTCGGGCACAGGCGGCTCGTCGGCTGCCGGGGGGGTGGGGGAGGCGCTGCGGGAGATGACGGGCAGGTCGGCCCGAGGTGTGGGGTCGAAGGTCACCCAGCCGTAGCCGGGGAAGTAGGCCTCCACCCAGGCGTGGGCCTGCGAGTTGCGGGCCTCGTACACGTACCAGCCGCGGGAGTCGAGGGTGAACGGCGCCGATGACGGAATGGCGAATCCCTCCACGAAGCGGGCGGGAATGCCCAGCTCGCGCAGCATCACCACCATGGCCGAGGCGTAGTAGGTGCAGTAGCCCTCCTGCAGGTCAAAAAGGAAGAAGTCCACGAAATCGCGCCCCCGCGGGGTGGGCGGCGGGGTCAGCGTGTAGTGCATCGTCCGCAGGTAGGATTCGATGGCCACCGCCTGGTCGAAGGGGTGCTCCCAGTCCGCAGTGATGCGCCTGGCCAGCGCGCCCACCCGGGGCGGAACCCTGGGGAGCTGCAGATACCGCTCCAGGTCGGGGACGGACTCATCCGGCGACGGCATCTGCCCCTCCGGACCGGGGCTGTAGGCGGGTGACTCGCGGATCTGGACGGCGCTGTACAGCGGGATGCGGGCGGTGACGGCGTAGGTCTCGCCCGGGGCGATGGGCCGGGCCGCGCGCAGGTTGGCCTCCGCGTCCGCGCTGTACCCGGGCAGCCCGTCGATGCGGACCGGCTCCAGCATGTGGAAAACCGTCCGCCCGAAGCCGAGCACGGGCGTGACCTCTGCCACCAGGTTGCGCCTCAGGGTCTCCTCACCCATCTGCGAGGGCAGCATGCCGCCCTCCATTCTGACCTCGGGCGACTCGCCCGGTTCCCAGGTGGAGCCGGTGTACGTGAGGAAGGCGGCTCCCCGCACGTACAGGGCCTGCGAAACCGGCCCGTTCACGGCGATGCGCAGGGCGACCCGGTCGTCCAGGGACACGGCGCCGCCGAGCCGGCCGAGGTCCGGCGTGAAACCGGTGGAGGCCAGCGAGAAGTCCGCGATGGTTCGGACGCCGCCCCCGCGGAAGTCCTGCAGGGCGGGGATCGCAGTCTGCAACCGGCGGCCCAGCTCGCCCAGGCTGACCGGCCGGAAGTCGGAGGGCAGCACGGCGGCCACCAGCACGATGCCCAGGATGGCGGCGACCGCCGGGGTCAGCGGGGAGCGGCGGCCCAGGTGGCGCCCCTCGGCCCGCCAGCGGGCCTCCCGCAGGGCGGCCTGGCCCAGCACCCAGAGCAGCAGCGCCAGCACGGCGTAGGCCTGAAAGTAGCCCGCCGCGGGTTCGAAGTACCAGCCCCACTGGGTGCCGAAAAGCAGGAAGCCCAGCGCGAGGGTCCAGACGGTCCGGCCGCGGCGAAAGGCCTCGCCCGTGACGACGAGTGCGCTGCCGAGCCCGGCCAGGGCGATCAGCACGGCGCCCAGGTTGGGGCCGAAGGAAGCGCCCAGGTTGCCGCCGGCCAGCTCCCGGGCCAGATCGGCCCCCTCGACTGCGGCGCGCAGCGCCCAGCGGGAGAACTCCGGCAGCCGGCGGACCGCCACCAGCGCGGCGAGCCCGACCGCCGCCGTGCTGAGGAGCCCCAGCCTGCGGCTCTGCCACCAGAGCCAGCCCCAGAGCACGCTGACCAGAGCCAGAAGCAGCGCCTGCTCCAGGGGCAGATCCATGTGCCAGAACTGGTTGAGCGACTGCAGCACCAGGGCCACCAGCCCGGCCGAGACCAGCGCCAGGGCTAGCTGGTAGCCGACGGATGGGCGCGCGGTCGCCATGGGCGCACCCCCTCTCCCACGTGCACGCGCAGGTCGGCCAGCCGGCGCAGGTCCGCGCCGGCCGGCACCACGTAGACCCACAGCCCCCTCCGGGCCAGCAGGTCGATCAGCCGCGGGTCCGCGGCGCCGATCTGCCGCCGCGCGAGGCCCTGCGGTGCGAAGGTGGCGGCATCCAGCAGGATCAGGGCCACCCGGTGCCGGGCCCGCAGGGCCGCGAGCCGGTCGCAGAGGCGCGGCGTCAGCCGCGGGGTGATGATGACCAGCGTCGCCCTGTGGGCCAGGTGGCCGGTCTCGGTTTCGAGGAGCTGCTCCAGCATGACGTCGCCGGCAGGCTCCACCTGCGCCAGGGCCTCCATGATCTCCCGGAAGGCCCGCTCGCCCCTGCCGGGGCCCACGGCGAAGCGGGCCTGTCCCGTGCATAAGAGCCCGGTTTCCATCTTGCGGCGGATGCCCAGGGCGGCCAGAGAGGCTGCGATCTCCGCGGCCATCTCCGCGGTGGAGTGGCCCCCGGCGGCCGTTCCGTCCACGTGCACCTCCCGGTGGAAGTCCGCGAGGAGGATGAGCTGCGTGGTCGCGTTCAACTCGTGCTGGCGGGTCATGAGGGTGCCCATGCGGGCGGAGGTCCGCCAGTGGATGTGGCGGGGGTTGTCGCCGGGCACGTAGCGGCGGATCTCGGCGTGGTTGGAGGGGTCCTCGAACGCGCGCTCCTGGGTGCGCACCGGGCCGAAGGGCTGGGCCAGCGGCACGGGCAGGTCCTCGATGGGATGCACCCGGGGGTAGATGGTGATCTGCGCGTCTGGGCGCAGGACCGTTTCGCGCGTGAAGAGCCCCAGCGCGTCCCCGGTGCGGATGCGGTAGGGCCCCACCAGGCACTGCCCCCGGCGGCGGGCGGTGAGGGTGAGCTGCACGACGTGGCTGCCCACCAGCGGCAGGGAGGTGGCCAGACGGGGCCGGTCGCCGGCGAGCAGGTGCGGCGGCGTTCCGTCCTCAACCTCCACCCAGGGAACCGGCACCCAGCCCTCGTTCTCCAGCCGGAGTTTGACCTGGATCGCCTCGCCCACCTCGATCCGCCGCCGGTCGACGGCCACGGATCCGGCGATGCGGCGCGAGGCGTACTGCGTATACGCCCAGGCGCCGGCCCACAGCAGGAGCAGCAGGTAGAGGACGAAGTACGGGAGGCTGCCGCCGCTGAGCCGGGCCACCAGATAGGCGACCGCGATCAGGGCCGGCAGCCGCCACTCACGCCCGCCGCGCCGCATGGCTCCTCAGTCCCGCAGGCACGGGCACCTGGGCCAGCAGGTCCTCCACCAGCGCCTCCGCGCCGCCGCCCCGCAGCTGCGCTTCGGGCCGCAGGATGATCCGGTGCGCCAGCACCAGCGGCGCCATCTCCTTCACGTCGTCGGGCGTGACGTAATTGCGGCCCCGGGTCAGGGCGATCGCCTGGCTGGTGCGGTACAGCGCGATGGAGCCGCGGGGCGAGGCGCCCAGGTAGACGTCCGGGTGCTCGCGCGTGGCCTGCACGAGCCGCACGATGTACTCCAGAACCGATTCATCCACGTGCACGTCCTTCACCACCTGTTGCAGGTGGAGCACCTCGTCGGCCGTGAGCACCTGGCCCAGCTCCTCCAGCGGCGGCCGCCGGGAGCGCTCGACGACGGTTATCTCCTCCCGGAGCGAGGGGTAGCCCAGCCGCAGCTTGATCAGGAAGCGGTCGAGCTGCGCCTCGGGCAGGGGGAAGGTGCCCTCGTACTCGATGGGGTTCTGGGTGGCCAGCACCAGGAAGGGGCGCGGCAGGCGCCGGGTGACGCCGTCGACGGTCAGCTGCCCCTCCTCCATGCACTCCAGGAGCGCGGACTGGGTCTTGGGCGACGTGCGGTTGATCTCATCCGCCAGGACGATCTGGCTCATGATGGGACCGGGCCGGAACTCGAACTCGCCGGTCTTCTGGTTGTAGACGGAAACCCCCGTGACATCGGAGGGAAGCAGGTCGGGGGTAAACTGGATGCGGCGGAAGTCGCAGCCCAGCGACCGGGCCAGGCTGCGGACCAGGGTGGTCTTGCCCACGCCGGGCACGTCCTCGATCAGCACGTGCCCCTGGCAAAGGAGGGCGACCAGGACGTACTGGATCTCGCGCCGCTTCCCGACGACCGCCCGCTCGATGTTCTGGGTGACTCGGGACAGCGCCTCGCTGGCCTTCAAGGACAACCTCTCCTTCGGTGGAATCCGATACCGGACGGCCGGCCCCGAGGGGACGGCGTGCCGCGCAAGATGCTCACAATGTCAATACGTCAGAAGAGCAAGTAATGTTCGGTGTGAACAAGAAGAATGTCAGGGGGGAGTTGTGACCCAAACTGCTGTGGTATACTGGCGATAATGTGATGTGTGTGAGGAATGGGGTGTGCTCATCATGTTCAGACTGGCGGAGTTGCGTGCCGTGCGACGGAGTGCCCTTTCCCTGCTGGCCCTCGTGCTGCTGCTCGCGGGCTGCGGCGGGGTGCGGGCGAATGTGGAGGTTGGGGATTCTCCAGCACAGCCCGCCGGCGCCGGCGGCGACCCGGCGGCTGAGCAGGCGCCCGCTGAGGTCCTGGAGGTGAAGCCGCTGCCCGGCTACCTGGCGGCGGACTTCCGGGTGAAGGACGTGTTCACCGGCGAGGTCATCACCCTCTCCGACCTGAAGGGCACACCGGTCTTTCTGAACTTCTGGGCGACCTGGTGCCCCCCGTGCAAGGACGAGATGCCCGAGATGGAGGAGTTCCACCAGCAGATGGGCGATGAGGTCCGCGTGGTGGCGGTGAGCGGCGATCCCTCCGACTCGCCGCAGAAGATCGCCGCCTTTGCGGAGGCGATGGGCCTCACGTTCAGCGTGGCGCACGACGGCGGGAGCGCGGCCAGGGCCTACCGGGTCACGGGGCTGCCGACCTCCTTCTTCATCGACGCCGACGGCGTGATTCAGGTGCGGTACATGGGCCAGCTCTCCCTGGAGCAGATGAAGGAGTACGCGGAACTGGCCTCGAACCCAGCAGAGGATCAAGCTGATTCAGAGGAACCGGCAGATGCGGACGAACCGGCCGAACCGGCAGATCCGGCAGAGGCAGCGGAGCCGGCCGGGTCGGCAGAGCCTGAAGAATCGGCAGATCCGTAATCCCACCGCGAGGGGCTAATATCGGGGAATGACCTGGTTACTGGGCTTTCTGCGGAGCGTCGCCCACGACCGGCGATGGTGGTGGGCGCTCCTCACCGTAAACTTCCTGGGTTCGCTCTACGGTTTCTACTGGTACTGGCCACAGCTCTCGCAGACGCCGCCGGCCCGGTGGTTCATCGTGCCCGACAGCCCGGGCGCGACCTTCCTCTTCACCATCTGGCTGGGGCTCCTGCTCGCCGGTGCAGACTGGCGCAGGCCCGGCATGCAGCTCCTGGGAGCGGTGGCCTTCGTCTCGAATATGAAGTATGGCCTGTGGACCGCCATCGTGCTGCCCCAGGCCGGCATCAAGTATGGGTGGGAGTTCGAGTTTGTCCACCTGACCCTGTCACACCTGGCCATGTGGGCGCAGGGGATGTTGTTCGCGCGCCACTACCGGCCCGGGCCGCCCGCGGCCGCGCTGGCCCTGGTGTGGATGATCGTGCAGGATGCGGTGGACTACCGCCTGTGGATGACGCACCCGACGCTGCCGTACCAGGCGGAGTTCGGGTTTGCCCGGGGTGTGGCGGGCACGCTGTCGCTCATCTGGGGGCTGTTCCTGGTGGCGCAGTCCCTATCTCACGGGCGGCGGGTCCACGGGTGAGGAAGGAGGAGGAGGTCATCCCCATGGCGGAGAAGCGGCCCAGCGTGCGCGTGCCGCTGGTGCGGGACAAGGATGGGATCCTCTCCCGGCTGAAGAAGATCGAGGGCCAGGTGCGGGGCCTGCAGCGCATGGTGGAGGAGGACCGGTACTGCGTCGACATCCTCAACCAGGTGGCGGCGGTGGAGGCGGCCCTGAACCGGGTGGGCCTGATGCTGCTGGAGGGGCATGTGAAGGGCTGCATGGCGGCCGCCGTGCGGCGTGGCGAGGGCGATGAGGCGGTGGCCGAACTCATGGAAGTGCTGAGGCGGTTTGTGAAATGAGCGGGAAGGAGGCGCGAAGGCGGGGGCGGGCACAGCGATGGGCCCCCGTGGTGATCACCGCGCTCTTCTCCCTGCCGCTCCTGGCCGACCTGGTGGCGCAGGGCCTGGGCTACGAGGTGTTCTACCTGGCCGATCCGAAACTGCAGGCCGTGTGGGGAACCCTGGTCCAGGTCGTTGGCGGCGGGTCCGTCTACGTGCACGCGCTGCGGCAGGTGGCGGGCCGCCGCGTCTCACAGGCGGTGCTGTTGACCCTGCTTTCCACCCTGATTTACGCCATGGGGCTGTACGTCGCAGCGCTCAACCGGCAGGCAAATCTCTACTTCCTCGCCGCAGGCTGGACGCTGCTGGCAGGCTACCTGCTGGATGTGCGTGACAGCCACATCGAGTGATCCGCGCCGAACCCGATAAAGATCAAAGGGCCGTGGGTGTCTCCCACGGCCCTTGCGCGATTTCAGCGCAGGCGGCTGGGTCCTGCCGGACCCATTTGGTCTCGCAATGTAGGGAAGGATCAGATGCCGAACCAGCCCGGGTACCCGGCAATGCCCGGGATGCCCGCAGTGGTGGGGTACGCGGATGGTACCGTGGCCACGGTGGTGACCGGGACGGCGTACTCGTAGACGCGGTAGACCGTTGCGTTGGCGGCGGGGTAGGTGGCCGCCCCCGGCCAGATCGCCAGGTCATTGGCGCCGGCCTGGGCGCCAATGAACGGGGAGAAGGCGGCGATGTCGGTGCCGAATCCACCAAAGTTCATCCGCTTGCGCTCCTTTCGACTCGTGACCTGCGGGGTCCTCATGGAGAGGGGCCTTGCTCCCACACTATGTGAGGCCACGGGTCGAGGTGACAGCGCTAGCCTGCCCCGGACCCGCCCGGATGCGGGTACGCCAGGAAGTGGAAGGCGTAGTCGCCCTCGGCATCTTCGTAGCGGGCGACGAGCGCCCGAAGCTCCTTCAGGAACGCCTCGCGCCGTACGGCGCCGAGCCTCAGGCGGTACAGCCCGTGATGGGTCGTGCCGGCGCCCTCGCCGTCCTTTCCGGTTTGATCCCGGCTGGTTTGGCAGGCCCGCAGGAAGTCCGACTGAATCTGGTTCAGCTCGCGCACCAGGCCGGCCTCCAGCTGGCTGCGGCCCCCGGACTGGGCCGCCAGCAGGGGGTCCGTCTGGAACTCCTTCGCGATGGCCTGGTAGTACTTCTCCACGATGCCGTTCTGGGTCTCGCGGGTGAACTTCAGTTCCACCAGGCCGACCTTCAGCAGCTGCTTCACGTGGTAGCTGGTCTTGGCCGGCTCCTCGCCGAACAGGTCAGCCAGCTGCTTGGCGGTCATGGGCTTCTCGGTCAGCGTGGCGAGGATGCGCACGCGCGTCGCGTGGCTGAGCGCTTTCAGTTGGCGGATGTCACGAATGGTATAGGACTCCAGCACCAAGTCGTCGCCCCTTCATACATTTCCTGTGCACCGTCATTTTGCACATCAAGTTTAACATGCGAGGGTGAGATATCAAGTCCCTAAAGTATCTTCGTGGCGACGGCCTCCACGGCCGACCAGGTGAAGGGAAAGCCCGTGGGCCAGGCCATGGCCATGAGCTGCGCCGCGGCGCTTTGCACCCGGCTGACCTCGGCCTCGGTGAGGTCGCCGGGCCAGGTGGGGGCGATGACCGACATGAGCTGCACGAAGGGGACCGGTTCGGTGATCTGCTCGCGCTGTATACGGTTCTGCAGCCGTTCGACGACGAACCCGGCCTGCTGCATCAGGCCGGCCAGCTCGCCGGGGGTGGGCAGTTCGGGGATCGGCGGCGCACGGTCCGGGCCCAGCACGGCGCGGATGACGGCGTCGATGAGCAGAAACCACTCGCGGAAGCCCGGAGCGGTGGCGGTGATGAGCACCAACTGCCCGCCTGGCTTCAGCACGCGGGCCAGTCCGCGCATGGCGGACGGCCGGTCCCGGAACCAGTGGAAGACGGAATTGCAGATCACCAGATCAAAGGCGGCATCGGGGAATGGCAGCTGCTCCGCGTCGCCCAGGAGGATGGTCGCGGGGATTCCCAGCTGCCGGGCCTTCGCGGTGGCCACCGCGACCATGCCCGGGGAGATGTCGATGCCGACCAGAGGGCCTGTGGGAGCGAACCAGCGGGCGGCTTCGAAGAGGTTGAGTCCAGTGCCGCAGCCGACGTCGAGGATGGCCGGCCGCGGCCCCACCCGCACATAGGGCAGCACTCGGCGGATCGCGGCCAGGTAACTCTGTCCGGCCAGCAGGTCATACAGCGCCGACGTGCGCGAGTACCCCATGGCCAGCCGCGCCTTTTCGCCATCCACAGGACTGCACCCCCCGGACCTCAGCATATTCACACGGGGCAGATCCGTCCCAGGGACCGATTCGGCCGCACCTCCATAAGATGGCGTCAGTCATGCGAAATGCGCCCTGAGAGGTGGTTGACCGATGCGACACGGTTTCATCGCCGCGCCGCCCTTCATCCCGCCGGGCGGAATGCGAATACCCGGTCCCCCGCCCGCGATGCCTCCTTTGCCCGTCCACATGCCCCTGCCCCCCGCCGCCTCGCAGTCCTCCCAGCTCGCCGGGCCCTCTGCTGCACAGCCCGGGCCGGCCGGATCGGTTTCACCGGGGGCTCCCGCAGATCCGACCCAGGGGTTTCCGCCGCTGACGGCGCAGGGCTTCCCGGGCATGCCGGCGTCGGGCGTTCCGGGGTTGGCGCTGCAGGGTGTGCCGGGCGTGCCGGTTCAGGGTGTCTCCGGGCCGGCGCCGAATGGGCTCCCGGGTGCGCCGGCGCAGGGCCTCCCGGGTTTACCCGTCCAGGCGCTTCCGACCCCGCTTGCCGGCACGGCTCCCCAAGGCATTCCGAGCCCGGGCGCGCAGGGCTTCCCGATGCCGCCGGGCTTTGGGGGCATGGCGCCGCAAGGCGTTCCCGGCATGATGGCGCAAGGCTTCCCGGGTCTTTCGCAGCAGGCTGCACCCGGCTCGCAGGACCTCTTCGGCCTTCCGGCGTCCTCCGCCGAGGCCTTCGCGGCTGAAGCGGCCTCGGCCGGCACGGCCTCGACTGATGCGGGCACGGCCTCGACTGCTGCGGGCACGACCTCCACTGCTGCGGGCACTGCGCCGGCTCCCGCAGGCGCATTCCCGGGCGCCGATCCGTTCTGGGCGCAGCGGCAGGCGCTGGCCCAGCAACTCCTGGCGCAGCAGGCGGTTCAGCAGCAGGCGGCCTTGGCGGCGATGCTGCCCGGTATGGCGGACCAGGCCTTTGGGGCATCTGAGACAGCCGCGCCGGAGCCCGACGCGCCGGCCCCTGCCCCTTCCACACAGCGTCGGCTGAGAGCCGGTGCCTACTCGACCAGAGGCCTCGGGGGCGGTTATTCGACCCGGGGCTGAACGGGTCCATCTGGCACATACCCGGGGGCTCCGCAGGCGCGGAGCCCCCGGGCTGTTCGCGCGGTGGAGCCAAATCCGACATTTTTATCTTCGAAACGTCAATGACACTTCCACACAGGCTGAAGAGTTGGTACTATAGTGCATGAGGACGACCATCCTAATAGTACCGATGTGCACAGGCCATCCTCCCCTGTGCTCATTCTGTGATAGTTTTCACGAGCTTTGGCCAGGGCGGGCAGCCCACCGCCCTCTGGCCAAATGGCGATAATCGGAGGGATCAGGCTTCCCTTGCCCCGCGCCTCACCGGGGCCGTCTCCAGCAGGCTGCCTGCGCCCTCCACGCGGCCCTGAAGGCCGTAAAGGACGATGGAGGTGCTGATGTGGCGAAGTTTACCAAGCTGACCCCGCCCGAAGGCCAGAAGATCACCATGGTAGACGGCCGGTTGGTCGTTCCGGACAACCCCATCATCCCGTTCATCGAGGGCGACGGCACGGGCCCCGACATCTGGGCGGCCGCGCAGCCGGTGCTCGACGCCGCTGTGGAAAAGGCGTACGGAGGCAAGCGCAAGATCGTCTGGTTCGAGGTCTACGCCGGCGAGAAGTGCCTGAACAAGTTCGGTGAGTGGCTGATCGACGACACGGTGGAGGCCATCCGCGAGTACCGCGTCGCCATCAAGGGTCCCCTGACGACGCCGGTGGGCGGCGGCATCCGGTCCCTCAACGTCACCCTGCGGCAGATGCTGGACCTGTACGCGTGCGTCCGGCCCGTGCGCTGGTTCCCCGGCGTGCCCAGCCCCGTGAAGGAGCCGCACAAGACCGACGTGGTCATCTTCCGGGAGAACACCGAGGATATCTACGCCGGCATCGAGTGGAAGGCCGGCACCGCCGAGGCCCGCAAGGTCCAGGCCCTGCTGGCCGAGGAGATGGGCGTGAAGTTCCCCAACAGCGACCGGTCCGACATGATCGGCGTGGGCATCAAGCCCGTCTCGGAGTTCGGCTCCAAGCGGCTCATCCGCGCTGCCATTCAATACGCTATCGACAATCGGCGTAAGTCCGTTACGCTTGTTCACAAGGGCAACATCCAGAAGTTCACCGAGGGCGCCTTCCGTGACTGGGGCTACCAGGTGGCCGTCGAGGAGTTCCGCCCGTACGTCATCACCGAGGACGAGCTCTGGTCCGACGAGTACAAGGGCAAGATGCCCGAGGGCAAGATCCTGATCCGCGACCGCATTGCCGACATCACCTTCCAGCAGCTCCTGCTGCGGCCCGACGAGTGGGACGTCATCGCCACGCTCAACCTGAACGGCGACTACCTCTCGGACCACGTCGCGGCCATGGTGGGCGGCATCGGCATCGCCCCCGGCGCCAACATCTCCTACAGCGAGGGCTACGGCCTGTTCGAGGCCACCCACGGCACCGCGCCCAAGTACGCCGGGCTCGACAAGGTCAACCCCGGCTCGGTGATCCTCTCCGGCGAGATGATGCTCCGCTACATGGGCTGGCACGAGGCCGCTGACCTCATCATCAAGGGGCTGAGCGCCACGATCGCCCAGAAGACGGTGACCTACGACTTCGCCCGGCTCACCGAAGGCGCCACTGAGGTGAAGTGCTCGGAGTTCGGCAGGCTGATCATCGAAAATATGTAGTTCAACTGCAGCAGGGAAAGGGGCAGGGATTTTGATGAAGCGGAACAAGATCGCGATTATTGGCTCTGGCTTCACCGGTCAGGGAACTGCCCTGTTCGCGGCTGCCCGCGACCTGGGGGACATCGTGCTGGTCGACCTGCCGGTCAAGGAGAACTTTGCCAAGGGCGTCGCCCTGGACCTGATGGAGGCCATGCCCGTCTACGGCAGCGACACCCGCCTGACGGGCACCGCCGACTACGCTGACATCGCCGGGGCAGACGTGGTCGTGATCACCGCCGGCGTGCCGCGCAAGCCCGGCATGAGCCGCGAGGACCTGGTCAACACCAACGCCGCCATCGTGAAGGATGTAGCCGAGAAGGTGGCGAAATATGCGCCCAACTCGGTGATCATCGTCCTCTCGAACCCCGTCGACTCCATGACCTACGTGGCCCTGAAGGCCTCGGGCTTCCCCAAGAACCGGGTGATCGGCCAGTCCGGCGTGCTGGACACCGCGCGCTTCCGGACCTTCCTGGCTGAGGCCATCGGCTGCTCCTTCCAGGACGTCGTCGGCTGCGTCCTCGGCGGCCACGGCGACGATATGGTGCCCCTGGTGCGGTACACCTCTGCCGGCGGCATCCCGGTGGAGAAGCTGCTGCCGAAGGAGACCATCGACGCCATCGTCGAGCGCACCCGCAAGGGCGGCGGCGAGATCGTCAACCTCATGGGCACCTCCGCCGGCTACGCCCCGGGCATGGCCCTGGTCGAGATGATCGAGGCGATCCTGAAGGACCGCAAGCGCATTCTGCCCTCCATCGCCTACCTGGAGGGCGAGTACGGGTACAACGACATGTGCCTGGGCGTGATGACCCTGCTCGGCGGCAACGGTTTGGAGCGGGTGATCGAGATCGACCTGACGGATGAGGAGAAGGCTGCGCTGGACAAGGGCGCCCGGGGCGTGAAGCAGCTCATCGAGATGCTGAAGGCGGGCGTCCTGGCGCAGTAGCCGGCCGAGGACATCGAACCGGGGAGGGAAGGAGATCGTGTCACAGTTGAAGGCGACCCTGGCGCGGAAGGTCGAAGAGCATCGCGTTCGGACACAGCGCCTGCTGAAAGAGTACGGCCACGTGGTCATCGATGAGGTGACGATCGCGCAGGCCATCGGCGGGGCGCGGGATGTCCGCTGCCTGGTCACCGACATCTCCTACCTGGATCCGCTGGAGGGGATCCGGTTCCGCGGCAAGACCATCGCCGAGACGTTCGAGGCGCTGCCCAAGGCGCCGGGCGGCGAGTACCCGACGGTGGAGGCGTTCTGGTACTTCCTGCTCACCGGCGAGGTGCCGACCCCGGAGCAGGCGGATGAGGTCGTCGCCGAGTGGAAGCAGCGGCGGGTGGTGCCTGCGTACGTCTACGACGTGATCCGGGCCCTGCCCAAGGACAGCCACCCGATGACCATGCTCTCCGCGGGCATCCTCGCGATGCAGCGGGAGTCCAAGTTCGCGCAGTACTACCACTCGGGCGAGTACAACAAGCAACGGGCCTGGGAGTACATGTACGAGGACGCGAGCGACCTGGTGGCCCGCATCCCGATGATCGCCGCCTATATCTACCGCTACAAGTACAAGGATGACGTCCATATTCCGCCCGACCGCGATCTGGACATGGGCGCCAACTTCGCCCACATGATGGGCGTGCCGAAACCGTACGACGATGTCTCCCGCATGTACTTCATCCTGCACTCCGACCACGAGTCGGGCAACGTCTCCGCCCACACCGGCCACCTGGTGGCCTCGGCGCTGTCGGACGCGTACTATGCGTACTCGGCGGCCCTGAACGGGCTGGCCGGCCCCCTGCACGGGCTGGCCAACCAGGAGGTCCTGCGCTGGATCATGCAGTTCCAGCAGAAGCTGGGCGAGGGCGTGGAGCCGACCCGGGAGAACGTCACGCAGGCGCTGTGGGATACGCTCAACGCCGGCCAGGTCATTCCGGGCTACGGCCACGCCGTGCTGCGCAAGACCGACCCGCGCTACACCGCACAGCGGGAGTTCTGCCTGAAGCACCTGCCCGACGACCCGCTGTTCAAGCTGGTCAGCATGATCTACGAGGTCGCCCCGGGCGTGCTGATGGAGCACGGCAAGGCCAAGAACCCCTGGCCGAACGTCGACGCCCAGTCCGGCGTCATCCAGTGGCACTACGGCGTGCGGGAGTGGGACTTCTACACCGTTCTGTTCGGCGTGGGCCGGGCCCTGGGGGTCATGGCCAACATCACGTGGGACCGGGCCCTGGGTTACCCGATCGAACGGCCGAAGTCGGTCACCACCGACATGCTGGAGGAGTGGGGGGCGGCCGGAGGCCGCAAGTAGCGAGGGTTAGTGTGCCCAAGCTCCGGGAGGAGATGCACGGTGCGTTTCCTCCCGGCTTTTCTTGTTTCAGGCGTGCGCAGGCACCCCGGACGGGCCGGCGGAATAGGATTCGGAGAGCAGATGGGCTGCAGACCGAACCTGAGGGCGGCTTTTTGCGTGTATAGATGGGATGGAGCCGTGCAGGAGGTGTGTCGATGCCGGCGGTTGTGCGGTGGTGGGCGGGCGCGGTCCTGCTCATCGCGGCCATGCTGCTTGGTCGGCCGGCCGCGGCACAGGAGGTTCAGGAGGTGCCGTACAGCCAGTTCGTCCAGGACGTGCAGGCGCGCCGGGTGGCCCACGCCCGCATATCGGGACAGCGGCTGGAGGCGGCCTACCGGGACGGCGCCGCGAAGGTCGTCATCCTGCCGCCCGGCGACGTGCGCCTGCCGGGCCTGCTGATGCAGTACGGGGTGCGGGTGGAGTACATCCGGCAGGCGGATCCGGTCGCGTTCCGAACCCTGCTGCGCCTGGTGCCCCCGCTCCTCATCCTGGGCGCGATCCTGTGGCTGAGCCGCCGTTCCGCGGGCGGCAGCGGCGGGCTGCTGACCATGGAGCAGAGCCCGGCGCGCCTCTTCCGGGCCGGGGAGGGCAGCGTGACGCTGGCGGACGTGGCCGGACTCGACGAGGTGAAGGCGGAGCTGCAGGAGGTCGTCGACTTCCTGCGCGAGCCGGAGCGCTACGCGGCCCTGGGCGCCCGCATCCCCCGGGGCATCCTGCTCTCGGGCCCGCCGGGCACGGGGAAGACGCTGCTGGCCCGGGCCCTGGCCGGCGAGGCGGACGTGCCCTTCTTCTCGGCCTCCGGCTCCGACTTCGTGGAGATGTTCGCCGGCACCGGCGCTGCCCGGGTGCGGGCGCTCTTTGCCCGGGCCCGGGAGTCGGCCCCCTGCATCGTGTTCATCGACGAGATCGACGCCCTGGCCCGCCGGCGCGGGGTCAGCGTGGGCGGCGGCGCCGAGGAGCGGGAGCAGACCATCAACCAGCTGCTGGTGGAGATGGATGGCTTCGAGGGCGGCGACGGCGTCCTGGTGGTGGCCGCGACCAACCGGCCAGACGTGCTGGACCCGGCGATCCTCCGCCCCGGCCGCTTTGACCGGCACCTGACCGTGGATCCGCCTGACCGGAAGGGGCGGGAGCAGATCCTGGCGGTGCACGCCCGCGCGAAGCGGCTGAGCCAGACGGTGGCCCTGGCAGAGGTGGCCCGGCTCACCCCGGGCTTCACCGGCGCCGATCTGGCCAACCTGCTCAACGAGGCGGCCCTGCTGGCTGTGCGGGCAGGGGAGCGGGAGATCGGCTGGTCCCAGGTGGCGATGGCGCTGGAGCGGGTGGTGAGCGGCGGGCCGCCGCGCCGGGTGCGCGGCGCCGCGGCCGACCGGGTGCGGGCCGCCTACCACGAGGCCGGCCACGCGCTGGCGGGCGTCTGCCTGCGGGGCCCCGGCCGCCTGGTCAGGGTGTCGGTGCTGCCCCACGGGCGCGCCCTGGGCCACACGCTCTTCCGGGACGACGATGAGGAGCGGTACCTGCACAGCCGGCGCCACGCGCTCGATCGCCTGACCGAGCTCATGGCCGGCCGGGCGGCGGAGGAGCTGGCCCTGGGCGAGCCCAGCGCCGGAGCGGCCGACGACCTGGAGCGGGCCACCCGGCTCGCCCGCGCGATGGTGACGCGCTGGGGCATGGACCCGGAGATCGGCCCGGTGCGACTCCGGCACGAGGTGGAGGGGGAGGAGAGCCAAAGGCAGGCGGACCGGGCGATGCGGGCCCTGGTGGAGGAGGCCGGGCGCGCCGCCCGGGCGCTGCTGGAGGCCCGCATGCCGGCCCTGGAGCGGCTGGCCGCGGCCCTGCTGGAGCGGGAACGGCTGGAAGGCGAAGAGGCGGAGGCCCTGCTGGAGTTGACACCCGGCGCAAACCCTTCTATAATCGTGGCTAATACTTCACGCGATGAAGGGAACCAGTAGAAGGGCACCAGCCCTACACAGAGAGCCGGGCCTTGTGGTGCAAGCCCGGCTGGGCGCTGGCCTTTGAACCCATCCCGGAGCTGGCGGCGAAGAGTCGTCCCGGGAAGCCCGGCCCGTTATCCCCGGGGGCGCCTTGGTTGGGCGCTGCGCAATGAGTGGGCGCGCGGGCAGAGGTCCGCGGCTCAGGCTGGTGGTACCACGGGAGAAAACCCCGTCCGGCATGGACGGGGTTATTATTTTTCGGATCAACGACGAGGGAGGCGGCGGGTTTGCGTGCGCGTCTACGGCAATGTAAGCGGATCATTATTAAGGTGGGTACATCGACGCTGACCCATCCCGGCGGCCACCTGCACCTGGGCCGCATGGAGGCGCTGGTCCGGCAGATCGCCGACCTGCACTTCGAGGGGCGCCAGGTGATCCTGGTGACCTCGGGGGCGGTGGGCGCCGGCCTGGGCAAGCTGGGCCTCACCGAGCGGCCGGCGGAGGTGGCCGCCAAGCAGGCCCTGGCGGCGGTGGGCCAGGGGCTCCTGATGCAGCGGTACGAAGGGCTCTTCGGCGAGTACGGGCTGGTGGTGGGGCAGGTGCTGCTTACCCGGGAGGACCTGGAGGATCCCGGCCGGCGGGAGTCCTCGGCCCAGGTGATGGAGCGGCTGCTCGAATGGGGGGTCGTCCCCATCGTCAACGAGAACGACACGGTGACCAGCGAGGAGATCCGGGTGGGCGACAACGACACGCTGTCCGCCCGGGTGGCCGCGCTGGTGGGCGCCGATCTGCTGATCCTGCTCTCGGATGTGGAGGGGCTCTACCCCGCCGATCCGCAACTGCACCCGGGGCTCTCGCCGCTCTCGGTGGTCTCGCCCGACGACGACCTCGACAGCATGGCCGGCGGGGCCGGCAGCGCCAACGGCACGGGGGGGATGGTGACCAAGGTGGCGGCCGCCCGCATCTGCGCGGAGCACGGCATCCCGATGGTCCTGGCCAGGGGCGAGCGGCAGGATGTGCTCAGGCAGATCATGGCCGGCGAGGAGATCGGCACACTGTTTATTCGGGAGGGGTAACGCCATGGCGATGGATGTGCGGAGCATGGCCCGGCAGGCCCGGGCGGCCCAGCGGCGGCTGGAGCTGACGACGACGGAGGAGCGGAACGCGGCCCTGGAGGCGATCGCCCGGGCGCTGGAGGCGCACGCGGAGAGAATCGTGGCGGCCAACGCGGCTGACCTGGCCGCTGCGGAGGAGGCCGGCCTCTCCGGCCCGATGATCGCCCGGCTCAGGCTGGATGAGGCGAAGCTGGCGGGGGTGATCCGCGGCGTGCGGGCGGTGGCCGAGCTGCCCGACCCGCTGGCGGCGGAGCCCGAGGCCTGGGTGCGTCCCAACGGGCTGCGCATCCAGCGGGTGCGGGTGCCCCTGGGGGTCATCGGCATCATCTACGAGTCGCGCCCCGGCGTCACGGTGGACGCCGCCGTCCTGTGTCTGAAGGCGGGCAACGCCGTGCTGCTGAAGGGCGGCAAGGAGGCGGCCCGTTCCAACGCGGCCCTGGGCGAGGCGATGGCGGCGGGGCTGCGGGACGCGGGGCTGCCGGTGGAGCTGGCGCAGGTGCTGCCCTCCTCCCGGGAGGCGGCGGCGGAGCTGATGGCGGCCCACGGGCTGGTGGACGTGTTGATCCCCCGCGGCGGGGCGGGGCTCATCCGGGCCACGGTGGAGCAGTCGCGGGTGCCGGTGATCGAGACGGGCACGGGGGTGTGCCACGTGTACGTGCACGCCGCGGCGGACCTGGGCATGGCCCGGGAGATCGTCCTCAACGCCAAGCTCTCCAACCCGGCGGTCTGCAACGCGGCTGAGACCTTGCTGGTGGACCGGGAGGTGGCCGGTCGCTTCCTGGCCGACGTGGGCCCGGCGCTCCTGGCCGCGGGGGTGCGCCTCCGGGCATGCCCGGAGGCCCTGGCGCTGCTGGCGGAGGCGGGCGTTGGCGCAAGTGCTGGTGCTGGGGCTGGTGCCGGCGTTGGGGTTCGCGCGGGTGTGGGCGCTGGCGAAGGTGCAGCCGCCGGCGCTGCGGTGGAGCCGGCCCGGGAGGATGACTGGGCGGCGGAGTACCTGGGCCTCACCCTGGCGGTGAAGGTGGTGGCCGGCCTGGACGAGGCCCTGGCGCACATCGCCCGCTACGGCACCGGCCACTCGGAGGCGATCGTCACCGCCGACGCCGCGGTGGCCGACCGCTTCCTGCGCTCCGTGGACGCCGCGACCGTCTACCACAACGCCTCCACGCGCTTCACCGACGGCGGAGAGTTCGGCTTCGGCGCGGAGATCGGCATCTCCACCCAGAAGCTGCACGCCCGGGGTCCCATGGGGCTGGCTGAACTGACGACGTACAAGTACGTGGTGCTCGGGTCAGGGCAGGTGCGGTGATTGATCGCGAACCGCGATCAACACCCAACGATTATTCAATCAAATGTTGCAGAACGCCGTTCCCTCTGGCGGAACGGCCTGTGGTAGAATGGGGCCGAGGTCACTGTCCCAATGGGGCGGGGGCGGGAGGCTGGAGACCCGCGCCCGCCGGAGGCATTCAGTCGGACCCGGAAGCGGCCGGGGTGGGCTGGCCCTGTGCCGCAGCCGGGGCGACTCCCTCAGAGGGGAGGGAGATGGCTGAAGGAAGAAGGACAAACGATCCGGTCTGTCGAGCGCGCCCTGGACGTCCTGCTCTGCTTCGCCGGCGAGCGGGGCGGCCTGGGCGTGACCCAAATTGCGGAGAAGGTCGGACTGTACAAGTCGACCGTGCACCGGATTCTGGCGGCCCTGGAGTCGCGCGGCTTCGTGCGGCGTGAGCCGGAGACGGGCCGGTACCACCTGGGGCTGAAGGCGCTGGAACTGGCCCAGGTCTACCTCTCCTCCGGCGACCTGCCGACGATCGCCCTGGGCGAGATGCTGCAGCTGCGGGACCTGGCCCAGGAGACCGTGAGCCTCTACGTGCGCGACGGCGCCGAGCGCGTGCGCGTGCAGCGGGCGGAGGGCCCGCTGACGGTGCGCCGGGTGGTCGGACTGGGCGAGCGGCTGCCGCTCTACCTGGGCGCGTCGGGCAAGATCCTGCTGGCCTGGTGCCCGCCGGAGGAGCGGGCGCGCATCCTCGATGAGCAGCTTCCTCCAGGGTTCGACCGGGCCGGGCTGGAGGCCCGGCTGGAAGAAGCCCGGGAGCAGGGCTGGGCCCTGAGCCTGGAGGAGCGGGAGGAGGGCGTGGCCTCTGTGGCGGCGCCGATCATCGACCGCGCAGGCCGCTGCGCGGCTGCGCTGGCCATCTCGGGTCCGGTGAGCCGGTTCGACGAGGAGCGGGTGGCCCTGTTCAGCCGCGCCGTGCAGGCGACGGCCCGGGCCATCGGGATGAAGTTGTAGCTGGATCAGTGAAAGCGGGGCCATGCCGTGGAGGCATGGCCCCGCTTTTCTGCGCGCTGCCGGGCGAAGCGCTGTGACACACGCCGGGATCCAACATAGGCTGCATGGGGCAATTCGCCGTGGTATGATTAGTCATGAAGTTGGCAAAGGGGTGATGGCATGAGCCTGTTCTGGGACGAGCTGGGGATGAGCTTCAGCGAACTCTACGTCGGGCAGAAGGCCACGTACAGCCGCAAGGTGAGCAAGCAGGACGTGCTGCAGTATATGAGCCTGTCGGGGGACCTCAACCCGCTGTACGGCGATGCCACCTACGCCGGGCGCACCACCTACGGCCACCCGATCGTTCCCGCAAACATGCTGGCGGGCTTTGCGATGGGGGCCGTGGCCGCCGTGCTGCCGGGGCTGGGGTCGGTTACCCACGCGCACAGCTACCGGCTCCTGCACCCGCCCCGCATCGGCGACGAGGTTACCGCCGAGATGGAGATCGTGGAGCTGCACCCGGATACGCAGCGAGTGGTCATCAAGTACCTGATCCGGGACCAGAACGGGCGGGAGCTGCAGCACGGCACCATGGAGGTGGAGCCCCCGCAGCAGCTGAGGCCGATGCTCCGCCACGATTACGAGACCTTTTGACCTAACGCAGAGCGTCTTTCTATACCAAAATAACTAGGGATATGGTACTTTAGGGCTGACTTGTGTCACCTGATTTGCTACAGTGGAGATAGGTGAAATTCACCCCTGTATATGCTGGGGTAGACCCGGGCGCTCGAGGAGGCGAAAGCTGTGCGGGAGATTCACGTGGACCAGGTGGCCGACGCCGTCGCCCGCCTGGTGCAGGAGGCGAACTTCAAGCTGTCGGACGACGTGGTCCGGGCCCTGTCGCAGGCGCAGTCGCTGGAGGAGGCCCCGGTGGGGCAGACGGTGCTCATGCAGATCGTGGAGAACTACACCATCGCAGAGACCGAACAGGTGCCGATGTGCCAGGATACCGGCGTCGCGCTGGTCTTCCTGGAGATCGGGCAGGACGTGCATCTGGTGGGCGGCGACCTGTACGAGGCCATCAACCGGGGCGTCGCCAGGGGTTACACCGAGGGCCGCCTGCGCATGTCGATGCTGAACGATCCGATTCAGCGGGTGAACACCCGGGACAATACCCCGGCGATGATCTATGTCGACATCGTGCCCGGCGACCGCCTGAAGATCAAGGTCGACACCAAGGGCGGCGGCTCGGAGAACATGAGCCAGCTGAAGATGCTGCCGCCGTCGGCCGGGTGGGAGGGCGCGAAGCAGTTCATCGTGGAGACCGTGGCCGCGGCCGGCCCCAACGCCTGCCCGCCGCTGCTTGTCGGCGTGGGCATTGGCGGAAACTTCGACAAGTGCGCCCTGCTTGCGAAGAAGGCCCTGCTGCGCGAGGTGGGCTCGCCTCATCCCGATCCTGAGTGGGCCGCCCGGGAGCAGGAGCTGCTGGAGGAGATCAACAAGCTGGGCGTCGGCCCGATGGGGCTCGGCGGGGTCGTCACCGCGCTCGCCGTGCACATCGAGGTCATGGGCTGCCACATCACCGCACTGCCAGTTGCCGTCAACATCGAATGCCACAGCCACCGGCACAAGGAGGTGACGCTCTGATGGCCCGGATCCACGTGACCACGCCCATCACCCCCGAGCAGGTGCGCCAGATCAGGGCGGGAGACGAGGTGCTCATCACCGGCGAGATCTACACGGCCCGCGATGCCGCGCACAAGCGCATGGTGGAGGACCTGGCGGCCGGGCGGCCGCTGCCCTTCGACCCGGAGGGGGCGGTCATCTACTACGTCGGACCGACCCCGCCCAAGCCGGGCCAGGTGATCGGCTCGGCCGGTCCCACGACGTCCTACCGCATGGACAAGTACACGCCGACGATGCTGCGCCACGGGGTGCGGCTCGTGATCGGCAAGGGCTACCGCAGCGATGAGGTGAAGGCCGCGCTGCAGGAGTACGGCGGCGCCTACCTGGTCGCCACCGGCGGGGCGGGGGCCCTGCTGGCCCGCAGGATCGAGGAGGCAGAGGTCATCGCATACGAGGACCTGGGCGCGGAGGCGATCCGCCGCCTGCGGGTGCGGGAGTTCCCCACCATCTGCATCAACGATGTCCACGGCGGCGACCAGTACTTCGCCGGGCAGTCGCAGTGGGTGAAGCCGGACGCCATGGTGAAGCCGAAGCCGCCGGTCGCCAGCGAGTAAGGGACGCAGAAAGCAGTCCGGCGAACGGCCGCCGTGCGCAGGCGCCAACAGCCAGGCCCCGGCAGCAGTCGGAGCCGCCGGGGCCTGTGCGTGCGGAGGAGCGGGCGTGCCAGGGAGCTGGCGTGCGGAGCGGCAGGCGAACGAAGGGGCGGGTGTGTGAGGGGCAGGCGTGCCAGGGAGCAGGCGTCCGGGCCGCGGGCGTGCGAAGAGGCGGGCGCGCGGGCATGCTACCGGGAGGAAACCACCTACGTCAGGAGGCCTGGTGCGATGGATATGAAGGATGCCGCCCTGCGCCTGCACGCAGACAACCAGGGCAAGTGGGCGACGGTGTCCAAGGTGCCGCTGGCCACCCAGGATGACCTCTCCCTGGCCTACTCGCCGGGGGTTGCCGAGCCCTGCCGGGCGATCGCCGCCGACCGCGAGGCCGTCTTCCGGTACACCGCCCGGGGCAATCTGGTGGCGGTGGTCTCGGACGGCAGCGCGGTCCTGGGGCTGGGCGACATCGGTCCGGAGGCCGCCCTGCCGGTCATGGAGGGCAAGGCCCTGCTGTTCAAGGCGTTCGCCGACATTGACGCGGTGCCGCTGGTGCTGGCGGAGCGGGACGTGGATGAGCTCGTCCGCACGGTGGCGCGCCTCGCCCCCACCTTCGGCGGGATCAACCTGGAGGACATCGCGGCCCCGCGCTGCTTCGCCGTGGAGCGGCAGCTGCAGGCTGCGGTCGACATTCCGGTCTTCCACGACGACCAGCACGGCACGGCCATCGTGGTGGCGGCCGGGCTGCAGAACGCCCTGAAGGTGGTCGGCAAGCGGCTGGAGGATGTCCGCGTGGTGGTGGAGGGGGCGGGGGCCGGCGGCCTGGCCACGGCCGCGCTGCTCCTGGACCTGGGCGTCACCGATCTGACGCTGGTGGACTCCCGGGGGACCCTCTACCCCGAACGCCAGGAGGGGATGAACCCCTTCAAGGCCGAGCTGGCCCGGCGCACCAACCCCCGCCGGGTGCGGGGCGGGCTGGCGGAGGCCCTGGCCGGCGCCGACGTGGCCATCGGGCTGGCCCGGGGCGGCAGCATGACCCGGGGGATGGTGCGCGCCATGGCCGCCGACCCGGTCATCCTCGCCCTGGCCAACCCCGACCCGGCCATCTGGCCGGAGGACGCGAAGGCGGCCGGCGCGGCGGTGGTCGCCACGGGCCGCTCCGACTATCCCAACCAGCTCAACAACGTCCTCGCGTTCCCCGGCCTCTTCCGCGGCGCCCTGGACGTACGGGCACGGATAATTAATGAAGCGATGAAGCGCGCCGCGGTCTCCGCCATCGCCGATCTGGTCGCGCCGGGCGAGCTGTCGGCGGAGTACATCATCCCCGCGCCCCTCGATTCCCGCGTGGCGCCGGCCGTGGCCGCAGCGGTGGCCGAGGCCGCCGTCCGGAGCGGCGTCGTCCGCAGCCCGCGCCCGCCCGAGGAGGTCGCTGCCAGATGCCTGCGTAAACACACATTTTACCCATAGATTCGACGCTCCAAATGATTTCCAAAGAGATATTATGTGTGGTAGAATTCGTTGGAGCGTTCCCGGTTCCGGCACGCCATCGACGGACCGCAATCACGTGGAGGTGGACGGATGAAGCTGTACGAGTACCTGGCCAAGCAGATGTTCGCCGAGCATGGGGTTCCCACGGGGAACGGCATCGTCTGCACCACGCCGGAGGAGGTGGAGGAGGCCGCGCGCAAGATTGGCCCGTGCGCCGTCAAGGCGCAGGTTCTCGTGGGGGGCCGCGGCAAGGCCGGCGGCATCAAGCTGGCCGACACGCCCGAGGAGGCCAGGGCGCGGGCTGAGGAGATCCTGGGCATGAACCTGAAGGGGTACATCGTGGACAAGGTCCTGGTGGACCCCCAGATCAAGATCGAGAAGGAGTACTACGTCTCGATCACCCTCGATGGCATGGCCAAGAAGCCGCTGATCATGGCTTCCGCGTACGGCGGCGTGGAGATTGAGTCGGTCCCGCACGACAAGATCGTCTTCGAACACGTCGACATCGCCACGGGGCTCATGCCGTTCCAGGCCCGCGAGATCGCCCGCAAGATCGGCCTCACGGGCGACCTGGCCGACCAGTTCACCAAGATCCTGGTCGGGCTGTACAGGGCGTTCCGCAAGTACGACGCCGAGCTGGTGGAGATCAACCCGCTGGCGCTTACGGACAACGGCACGCGGCTCATCGCCGCCGACGGCCGCTTCAACGTGGAGGATGACGCGCTCTTCCGCCACCCCGAGTTCCCGCGCGTGGAGGAGGGGACCGAGCTGGAGAAGAAGGTGCGCGCCATCGGCCTCGCCTTCGTCCAGCTGGACGGCGACATCGCCGTCATGGCCAACGGCGCCGGCATGGCGATGGGCACCCTCGATACCCTGGCCTACTACGGCGGCCGGCCGGCCAACTTCCTGGATGCCGGCGGCGGCTCCGGCGTGGAGCCCACGGCCCAGGCCTTCGACGCGCTCCTGGGCACGCGGCCCAAGGCCATCTTCGTCAACATTTTCGGCGGCATCACCCGCTGCGATCTGGTGGCAGAGGCCATCGTG
The DNA here is from genome assembly GCF_055383075.1 of Symbiobacterium turbinis. Lineage (NCBI taxonomy): Bacteria > Bacillati > Bacillota > Clostridia > Eubacteriales > Symbiobacteriaceae > Symbiobacterium > Symbiobacterium turbinis. The sequence goes on along the minus strand of NZ_AP042433.1, from coordinate 2,045,061 downwards.
CAGGTGAAGAAGGCCAAGGGGATCGACGTCCCGCTGGTCGTCCGCATGGTGGGCACCAATGACGTGCGCGGCCGGGAGATCCTGGCCGAGGCGGGCATTCAGGCGTACACCGACATGGGCGAGGCGGCGAAGGCCGCGGTCGAGGCCGCTTACGGCAAGGGGGCGTAAGAACAATATGGCTGTCATCATCGATCGGAACACGCGCGTTATTGTACAGGGCATTACAGGTTCGCAGGGGCAGTTCCACACCGGCCAGATGCTGGCCTTCGGCACCAACATCGTCGGTGGGGTCAACTTTCGGAAGGCCGGGCAGGAGGTCCACGGCGTGCCGGTCTTCGCCACCGTGCACGAGGCCGTCGAGAAGACCGGCGCCAACGCGTCCGTCATGTTCGTCCCCGCGCCCGGGGTCAAGGACGCCGCCTTCGAGGCCATCCACGCGGGCATCAAGGTGCTGGTGCTCATCCCCGAGCACGTGCCGACCCAGGAGACCATGGAGATCATGGCCTACGCCGAGCGGCACGGCGTGAGGGTCATCGGGCCCAACACCTTCGGCATCATCTCGCCGGGCGAGAAGGTGAAGATGGGCATCATGCCCAACCACATCTACAAGCCCGGGCCGGTGGGCATCGTCGCCCGCTCGGGCACCCTCTCCTACGAGATCGCCTATAACCTGTCCAACAGCGGCCTGGGCCAGACCACGGTCATCGGCATGGGCGGCGACCGGGTGATCGGCACGAACTTCGTCGACGCGCTCGAACTCTTCAACGCCGATCCCGCGACCGAGGCTATCGTCATGGTGGGCGAGATCGGCGGCATTCAGGAGGAACTGGCCGCCGAGTACATCAAGGAGCACGTGCGCAAGCCGGTGGTGGCCTACCTGGCCGGCAAGTCCGCACCGCCCGGGAAGCGCATGGGCCACGCCGGCGCCATCATCGAGGGGAACCGGGGCACCTACGAGTCCAAGGTGGAGGCCCTCACCGCCGCCGGCGTGAAGGTGGCCGCCCTTCCGTGGGAGATCCCCGACCTGGTGCGCGATGCGCTGAAGTAGTGGAGGAGTTCGCCGATCGTGCACCTGCGGGGCAGCAGCGCTCTGGCTGCTGCCCTTTTTGCGTTCCGAAGGGCGGCCGGGCCGGTTGCCAGGAGATTGGGCTGATGCGGTAGAATTTATAACGTGAAATGGTGCATGTGACGCGTACGACGAGGAGGGACCAGTGTCAGATGCTCAAACCCGAGGTCGGACGTCAGTACAGGCTCGTGCGCAATTTCGAGATCCACGATCAGGAGACCGGGACGCTGCGGCATCTGATCCGCGCCGGCGAGGTTGTGAAGGTCAGGAAGATCGAGGAGGAGAAGGACCTCATCTACCTGGAGGGCATGTCAACACCGGCTTTCTTCAGGGCCTTCCAGATGCACATCGTGCCCGCGGAGGAGTGACGGGTGGGGCAGGCCGAGCGGATCGCCGGTCTGCCCTTTGACCGCACGCACCATGGCCAGAACGGTGAGCAGGGTGCCCAGCAGGGCGGCCCAGCGGAAGAGTTCGGCGTTCAGGTGCCAGGCCTGGTTCAGCAGGGGGATGCCGGTGTGGTACCAGGCCCTGTACCACACTTCTGCCAGCAGGGAGAGCGCCAGCAGCAGTCCGTTTACCTGCACGGCCCAGAGCAGGCCGGTGCGCGCGTGGGCAGCCACGAACGGCGAACGGCCCCGGGCGGCGAGCCAGAGCAGACCGGCCAGCAGGAGCCCCGCAGGCACCGTGTAGAGCCAGTCCGGCACCACCCAGAGCGTGAGGGGAAGCCTGATGGCCCCGGTGTAAGGCAGAACCGCGAGGGCGCGTTCGAATGGACGCGGCATCGCAAGCACCTCCACTGGCAGGATTACCCCGCGCGGGGCAGACTATGCCCCATGGATCTCTATCTTTTCGGCGCCGGCGCCTCCGCCGCCGAGGGCGCGCCGGCCACGCGCGATCTCTTCCCCATGGCCTACCGGGACCTGGGGCCCCGGTTCGACCCGCGCGTAGCGGAGGTCTGGGAGTTCCTCGAGGCCGTCTTCCAGCGGCCGGTGGACGGGCCGGACGCGTTTCAGCACCTGCCCTCCCTCGATGAGGTGATCAGCCTCGTTGACTGGTCCCTCCACGTGGACCAGGGGCTGGGGCCGGAGTACGACCCGCACCGGCTCTACCGCATCCGGCAGGCCCTGGAGCACCTGGTGTGCAGCGTGCTGGACGCGGTGCGCGACCGCCGGCGGCCCGCCGATGGCCCGCACGCCCGGTTTGCGCGCGCCCTGGCAGCCAGGTCCCCGGGGAGTTACGCCCTGCTCTCACTCAACTACGACACGCTGCTGGATGACGCACTGCGGGCCGCCGGGCTCTCCCCCGACTACGGGCTGGAGCCGGGGGAGAGCCCGGCGGGCCCCCTGCTGCTGAAGCTGCACGGCTCCTTGAACTGGGTTCACTGCCCGGCCTGCGATCAGATCGCCGTCCTCCGGGAGCAGGTGGCCCACCTGCTGCCCCGGTCCGCGGGCCTCGCCTGCGGCCGGTGCGGCAGCCGGCGGCTGGCCGGGGTGGTGATCTCACCGACGTGGCTGAAGCGCTACTCGCCCGGCCGGCTCACCCGGGTCTTCGAGCACGCCCTGGAGGCGGTGCGACGGGCCCGGCGCATCGTCATCATCGGCTACTCGATGCCCCCCGCCGACGTCGCGGTGCACCACCTGCTGCGCCGGGGCCTGCTCACCCGCCCGCAGCCGGAGCCGCCGAAGGTGGCGGTGATCACCCGGCGCCCGTCCGAGACGGTGGTGGACCGGTTCCGCCGGCTCTTCGGCCCGGATGTGGAATTCGACTTTAGTGGGTTCCGGGGTCAGGCCTGACGCCCGGGCCCGTGCCGAAAAATTGACAGGACCGCGTAACCTTTTGCATGCCCGCTCCGTTAATCGGTGTGGAGCGAGTACCGGGAGGTGCGGTACCGACGGGAGGGACCGCCTACGCATCGCCCAGAGATAGTGGAGACGTACAGCGATGAGCAGCGCCTGGTCCAGCGGGCGCAGCGCGATCCCGAAGCCTTTGGAGAGCTGTACGATATGCATTTTGATCGTATCTATGCGTATATACATCGGAAGACCGGGGATCGCCAGGTGGCGGAGGACCTCACCGCCGACACCTTCCTGAAGGCACTCGCTCACATCCAGAGCTATCGTTACACAGGGCAGCCGTTCGCCGCCTGGCTCTACCGCATCGCCGCCAACGTCGTCATCGACTACTACCGGGTGCGCCGGCCCACCGTGCAGCTCGACGAAGGGCTGTCGGCGGCGTTCGGGGGCCCTGAGCCCGAGGAGGCCGCGCTGGCCCTCGACGACCGGCAGGCGGTCAGCCTGGCGATGCAGGCGCTCTCACCCGACCAGCAGGATGTCATCATCATGCGGTTCGGTGGAGATATGAAGTTGAAGGAGATCGCAGCGGCCCTGGGCAAGACCGAGGGAGCGGTGAAGGCGCTCCTGTTCCGGGCCCTGGGCACGCTGCGCAGGAAGCTGAGCGAAAGCGGGGTGCAGCCGTGAGGCGCTACGCCGACGTCACGGAACTGATTGCAGAGCAGGCTGCTGATTCCACCGAGCAGAAAGCGCTGGAGGCGGTGGCCCGCCGGGTTGCGCACGAACTGGAGCGGCCGGTGCCCTACCGGCCCAAGTTCAAGGCGGAACTGCGACAGGAGCTGCTGCGCGCGGCCCGCCGGCGCCTGCGCCCCTGGTACGGCCGACCGGCCGTGGTCGGCCCCGGCCTGGCGGCGGTGGCCGCCGCCGTGGCTCTGGCAATCGGCCTGCAGATGGCCCGGCCGCCCGCCGCGCAGGGGCCTGAGCAGGTCGCGGAGGAGCAGCCCGCGGCACCCGAGGCCCCGGCGCCGCCCTCGGTGACCGGCGATGAACCTACCTCGTACCTGGTCCACCTGCCGGCGGATCTGCCGGAGGTGCGCCTGGCCGACGAGCGCACCCGCCTGGACAGGCAGCTGCTGGCGCCTGCGAGCACCGCGGTGGTCGGGAGCGTGCAGCTCATGCGGCTGACCGCCCGCCCGGGCGAGGCCGACTTCCGGGCGATGGCCAGCCGGCTGGGCTTCCGCGGCGAGAGCCGCCGCACCGACCGGGGCTGGGTGGTGGCCGACGAGGACCGGTCTCTGACCATGACGACGGACGGGACGGTGCAGTACGCCGACCTGTCTGAGCCGGACGCCGACGCCGCGCCGGTGGACGCGCAGGCGGCCGGCCAGGCTGCGCAACGGTTCCTGGATCAGGCGGCGCTGCCGGTGCACAGCCAGCCCGACATCTCGCCCCGGGAAGACGGCTTCATGGTCGTCTACACGGAGCACGTGGACGGGCGGCCGGTGGTCAACGCCCGCACGGAGATCGCCGTGAACCAGGCCGGCACGGTGGTGCGGGCGCGGGCGTTCGTGCCGTCGGGCGTCACCCTGCACGCCACCTATACGGAGTTCGTCAGCGAGCAGGAGGCTGTGCAGCTGGCCGCGGAGCGGGGCGGCAGCTTCCAGGGGGCCGAACTGGTCTGGGTGCGCAGCGTGGGCGACGGCACGGTCTACCTGCAGCCGGCCTGGCGGGTGCTCGGCACCAACGCGCAGGGCGCGCCGGTCGCACGCTACGTGGGCGCGCTGGTGCACGAGGACTCGTCGGGTCAGTGACGGAGCAGAGCTGAGCAGGGCGGTCCCCTCGCCGAAGGCGCGAGGGGCCGCCCTTTCTGTTGCGCAGGGGACGCAGGGCGCCGCACGGGTGGAAGCGCGTGTTGCCGGGGAACCTGAGTGGGGCAGGAGAGTGGGGGCGAGTGGCGAACCAATGACCATCCGACCCCGAGCACGGATCGAGGTAACGTAGGAGGTAGAGATTCATTCATGTCTGAAGCACGCACAACGGTCATCAACGTCAGCGCCCGGCACGTTCACCTCAGCCCCGAGCACCTCGAGGCCCTCTTCGGGCCGGGCTACCAGTTGACGGTGAGGAAGGAACTGATGCAGCCCGGGCAGTTTGCGGCGGAGGAGACCGTTGCCGTTATCGGGCCGAAGGGCTCGTTCCCGCGCGTCCGGGTGCTTGGCCCCGCGCGGGGCAAGTCCCAGGTGGAGGTCTCGGCCACCGACGCGCGCACCCTCGGGGTGCCCGCAATGGTGCGGCTGAGCGGGAACGTCGCCGGCACGCCGGGGGTCATCCTGGAAGGGCCGAAGGGCCGGGTGGAGCTCGAGGAAGGCGTGATCATCGCCCAGCGGCACATCCACATGACCCCGGCCGACGCCGAGAAGTACGGCGTGACCGACGGCCAGGTGGTCCGGGTGAAGACCCGCGGCACCCGCCCGCTCACCTTTGACGACGTCGTCATCCGGGTGCGGGACGATATGGCCCTGGAGATGCACATCGACACCGACGAGGCCAACGCCGCCGGCCTGAAGGACGGCGACATCGGCGAGATCCTGGTGTAACCTCTGTATCCGGCACGGGACCGGGGGAGCGATCCCCCGGTCTTTTTTCTTGGCTGAGGGGTGGCGGGGCTCGGCTCTGTGGGATGTATGTCTGCATATCCTAAGGAAAACGCGCCAATGATTAGGAGGAATTTCGCGCCCCGGCGCGAAATAATACCAGACAGAACCATTGCAGACGTGATCATTGCCATCGAGCCCCGACCCGCCGGTCGGAGGATGACGGGAGGCCGGTGAATGTTCGCCAATCGCATCTACAACGCTGACGCCCGAGACATGAGCTTCATCCCCGACGGGGTGGTGGACCTGGTGGTGACCTCACCACCCTACAACGTCGGAAAGAAGTACGCCACCCACGACGACTGCCTGTCGATGGAGGAGTACCTGGACCTGCTGGAGCAGGTGTGGCGGGAGTGCTACCGGGTCATGGCGCCAGGGGGCCGCATCGCCATCAACGTGGCGGGGGTCGACCGCAAGCCCTACCTGCCCCTGCATGCGTACATCACCCTGCAGATGAACCGGCTGGGGTTCCACATGCGGGGCGAGATCATCTGGAACAAGGGGGCGTCGGTGGGCGTTTCCACCGCCTGGGGCTCGTGGTGCAGCCCTTCCAACCCGACCCTGCGCGACCTGCACGAGTACATCCTGGTCTTCTCCAAGGAGGACTGGCGTCTCAGGCACAAGGGCGAGACCGACCTGGTGCCCGATGAGTTCGTGACGTACACCAAGTCGATCTGGGAGTTCCCCACGGTCTCGGCCAAGAAGGTGGGCCACCCGGCGCCGTTCCCGTGTGAGTAAAGTTTTCGTGGGTACAACACATTTTTTCTCCTGAAATAGCAGGACGAGAGATGTGCCCTTCCAAAGTGTTGAGATTGGCCAACAACAACACGAGGAGGGTCATCTCTCGTCATGGAACAAATTCGTGCTGCGGTGGATTTCTCCTTTCAGGAGATTGAACGTTTGGCTTGGCAACAGACACTCGACTGCTTCCGCGAGGCTTTGGTCGAGGCGCTCTCTGCGATTGACACGGCGCTGTACGAGAGCCGAGACCCGAGTCGGTATGTGTACAAGGAAATGCGGTCCCGAAACGTCGTCACCAAGTTCGGGCCGATCACGTTCCAGCGCCGCTACTACTGGGACCGCGAGGAAGAGCGTTTCGTGTTCCTGCTGGATGAGGTGTTGGGAATAGCGAAACGGCAGCGGGTGAGTGACTCGGTAAGGGCAGATGCGGTTGAAGCGTCTGTGACAGCTGGATCGTACCGGGGTGCTGCGGCAGAGCTGGAGCGGCGGGATTGCCAGGTGTTTGTCAGCCATGAAGCGATTCGGCAGTGGAACCTGCAGACCGGAAGGGCGCTTGCAGCGGCGGAAAAACAGCAGCAGATGACGTTGGCCGGTACCCGACGTGTGCGGGTCTTGTTCATCGAGGCAGACGGGTTCTGGCCAGCTCGTCAGCGTGGCAAGAAGGCAGAAGTCCGGCTGTTTGTGATTCATGAGGGTTGGATCCAGCGAGGCCCAGGTAGTAAGGAGTACAGCCTGGTGAACCGGCGCGATTTCGTGCCCGAACCGGGCAGGGATAGCTGGGAGCAGTTGAGCGAGCTTCTGGAGAGCGAGTACGACCTAAGCGAGACCTGGGTGATCATCAACGGGGACCGGGCGTTGTGGATCCGGGAGGGCGTGACGTGGTTTCCCAAGGCGCTGTACCAGATCGATCGGTTCCACCTGAAGCGGGAGTTAAACCATGTGCTGCGCCACCGGCCCCAGCGCTTAGAGCAGGCACACGCTGCACTTGAAGCAAACGATGCTGGACGGTTGCTGGCGGTGCTGGATGAAGCGCATAAAGCCGAGACCGACACGGATCGTCGTGGGAAGATGCGCCGGCTGCTGGCCGACCTCAGGACGATGCCGGAGTCAATTCGAGATTACCGTATTCGGCTGCAAGAGCGGGGCGTCAACGTTGAGGGGTTACGCGGCGTGGGCGCCGCGGAAGGGGCGGTGGAGCGGTATTCGGCACGGCTGCGGAAGGTGGGGCGGAGCTGGTCGGAAAGTGGCCTGATGGCAATGCTGCAGGTGATGGCAGCATATTATCGCGGCGCTTTACGGGGGGCCGTACAGTACGTTGAGCGTGCGTTGGGGCTTGAATCTGTGAACGCGGCTGCGGAGAAAGTGCGCCATCGGGTTCGTGAGACCGTAGGCCGGGGAGTCGATGCTGCCCGGCATGCACGCATGCCGATCCTGAACGCCGGTCGCAACAACAGCGGAGGATACTCCAAGACGTTCAGGGGGTTTGCGGGTCTGGTGACCAGGTAAAAAACGAGAACGGTAGTCAGCGTCCGTTCAAGAACCAGCTTTATACAGAACACTTTTGGAAGTGAGACGTACCCACTTTGGCTTGACAGGCCCGCCGTTCCCGCTGGAGTTGCCAAGTCGTCTCATCAAGCTCTACACTTATAAGGGTGACGTGGTGCTCGATCCCTTCAACGGCAGCGGCACCACCTGCCAGGCGGCTGCGCTCCTGGGGCGGCGCTGGATCGGCGTCGACATCGACCCTGGCTACTGCGCCCTGGCGGAGAAGAACATGCGCGCCCTGCTCGAGGTCGGCGGCGGCGCCGGGGCCGAGAGCGCCTCGGGCGTGGCGGGCGCATAAGGAACGTCAGGAGGGGTGGAGATGATGGCAGGGCAACCGGTCCCGATTCTGCGCACGGCCTTGCACGCGCTGGTGCGCGGCCCGTGGCGGCAACTCTGGCTCGTCTCCCCCGGTCTGCACTTTTCGGCCCTTCAGGGGCTGCTCCCGGAGCTGGAGCGGGAAGGGGCAAAGATCCGGGTGCTGACCGACCTGTCGTATCAGGCCATCGGCGAGGGTCGGGTCGAGCTGACCGCGCTGCAGCGCCTGCGCCGGCTGGAGGGCTGTGAGGTGCGGTGGCAGCCGGACCTGGGCGCCTGCGTCTACGCCGCCGACGAGGGCGGCGCCCTGGTGGGCAGCGGCCCCCTGACCGTCGCCGGGCTGGATGGCCCGCACCAGTACGGCGTGCATCTGCCCGAAGCCGCTCCGGTGATCGCCGACCTCGAGATGTGGTGGGAGTCGGCCCGCCGGCTCTCGCCGCAGGAGTGGGAGGCGCTGGAGGAGCGGGTGGGGCTGCGGCGGAGCGCGCTGCGGGTCGGGTCGGAGATCGCCCGGCTCGGCGCGTTCGTGCGGGTGAGCGCGCACGGCACCCGGCGGAGCCGCAGGCTGGATCCCCGGGACTTTGGTGCGCTGTCGCTGGGCAACGTCCGCCTGCGCCCGATGGACGTGACGCTCTTCCGGCTGGACCCGGTCAGCCGGGCCAAGGAGGAGCTGGACGCGATCCTGGCCGAGCGGGGGCTGGAGTGGAACGGCCAGTACCTGGTTCCCCGCTACTTCCTGGAGCAGGAGTGGCCGGGCATCTTCGCGGCCCGGGAGCGGCAGCTGGCGGCGGACCTGCGCTCGCCCGAGCAGCAGGCGGCGGTCGCGGCCCAGCTGGCGGAGGCCAGGAACGCCATCGCTTCTTACCTGGGCGACCTCTATCCGTTTGTCGACGCGGACGGCGCGCCGGCGGATGCGTGGGTGGCGCAGCAGGTCGAGCGGCTGGTGCCCGAGGGGATGGCCGCCGCGGTCTGCGCGGAGGCGGGGCTGCAGTACCGGGTGCTCACCATCCTGCCCGAGGACGCCCGCTCCATCGCCGAGCTGGATCAGCTGCTCAAAGACCCGCGCCTCCGGTCCGTGCAGATGACGCTGCCAATTTGAGTGAAGCTGAGACGACTGCCCTGCGGCCCAGGCCGCAGGGTTTTCATGTGCGCCCGGCATGGGCGCTGACTTGGCGGTGAACCGGGAAGAGGGCGTGGCGCCCGAAGAGGTGGCGCCCCCGACCCTGCGGCCGCTGTTCGTCGAGGTCGAGCTGGCCCGGTTCGCCGGGGCGCGGGAGGGGGATGGCGATGCGTAAGTCCTACGATGTGATCATCCTGGGCGCGGGCAGCGTGGGCACCCCGGCGGCGTGGGCCATGGCCCGGCAGGGGCTGCGGACCCTGGTGATCGACCCGGTCCCCAGTCCGGGGCAGGGCTCCAACAAGGCGGCCATTGGCGGCATCCGGGCCACCCACTCCGACCCGGCCAAGATCCGGCTCTGCCGGCGCAGCCTGGAGATCTTCGCGACCTGGGAAGAGCAGCACGGCCAGGACATCGGCTGGCAGCAGGGGGGCTACCTCTTCGTGGCGTACACGCCCCGGGAGGAGGCGCTGCTGAAAGAGTTGCTCGCCACGCAGAAGGCACACGGGCTGAGCGTCGACTGGTATGGCCGGGACGCCGTGCTGGAGATCGTCCCCGACCTCCGGGCCGACGGCCTGATCGGCGGCACCTTCTCGCCTGAGGACGGCTCGGCCTCGCCCCTGCTCAGCGCACACGCCTTCTGGAGGGAGGCGGCGCGCCTGGGGGCCGACTTCCGCTTCCGGGAGCGGCCGTTGGCGATCCTGCAGGCCGGCGGCCGGGTGACGGGGGTCCGCACGGACGGCGGCGAGTACTTCGCCCCGGTGGTGGTGAATGCGGCCGGCGCCCTGGCCCGGCAGGTGGCCCGACTCGCCGGCAGCGATGTGCCGGTGAGGCCGGATCTGCACGAGGCGGCGATCACCGAACCGGTGGCCCCGTTCCTGCGGCCGATGGTGGTGGACATCCGCCCGGGCCCGGGCTCGGCCAGCGTCTACTTTTGCCAGCACAAGACCGGCCAGGTGATCTTCTGCATCACGCCCGACCCGCCCATCTGGGGCGACGACCGGGGCGAGACCAGCAGCTTCCTGCCGCTGGCGGCGCCGCGTCTGCTGGGCCTGATGCCCCGGCTGGCCTCGCTGCGGGTCCGCCGCACCTGGCGGGGCATGTACCCGATGACGCCGGACGGCTCCCCCATCGTGGACTGGGCGCCGGAGGTGGAGGGGCTGCTCCACGCCGTGGGGATGTGCGGCCAGGGCTTCATGCTCAGCCCCGGCCTGGGGGAACTGCTCGCACGCATGGTGACTGGGAGCCTGGCGCCCGGGGACCAGGAGGTGCTGGGGGCCCTGGCGCTGAACCGTACGTTTACGACGCAGGAGGCGCTGAAGTAGGGGGGCTGCGGCGGGGCTGTGCAGGCGGGGGTGAACTTCCGGCGTGCACATCCGCGTCTTGCATGCCGGAGACACGATGCAGGGGAAGGGGGGGTTCCGCAGGTGTACAGTGATCCCGTCTTCGGGCCATTTGGCGGCGGACTGTTCAACGTATTGTTTACGATCGTGCCCATTATCGTGATCGGCGGCGTTATCTTCGTTTTCGGCTCCATCATCTACAGGGCGGTAACCAACGTCCAACAACCGCTCCTCACCCGGCGTGCGCGGGTAGTCGCAAAGCGCATGCGCCATTCCACGCACCATCATCACCACGGCGACCACCACCACAGCTCGGTGCACACGGCGTACTTCGTCACTTTCGAGTTCGATGACGGCAGCCGGGAGGAGTTCTCGGTGAGGGGCGATCAGTACGGCCTCCTGGCCGAGGGTGACATCGGCACCCTGCAGTCGCAGGGGACCTGGTTCAAGGGGTTTGACCGGGATCTGTGATGGCCCGCCTGTTGCCGCGGCGGCGGTTCTGGCTGAGTGGCGGTTGCGGCTGGGCGCGGTTCTGGCCAGGCGGTGGTTCTAGCCGGATGGAGATTGCGGTCCGGTGACTGTTCCCGCCGGGCGGCGGTTGCGGCCCGGGCTGTAATGTGGGGAGGGGCGGCGGCGTGGGCGAGACCCGTGGGTCGGTCAGGCAGATCGACCTGAACTGTGACATGGGGGAATCCTTTGGGGTGTACAGGCTGGGGGCGGATGAGGAGATCATGCCCCTGATCACGTCGGCCAACATCGCCTGTGGTTTTCACGGGGGCGACCCGCAGGTGATGCGGCGCACGGTGCGGCTGGCCCGCAAGCACGGGGTGGCGGTCGGGGCGCACCCCGGGTACCGGGACCTGGCGGGCTTTGGCCGGCGGCCGTTGGTCTGCGCCCCCGACGAGGTCTTTGCTGACGTGCTCTATCAGATCGGGGCGCTCGCTGCCTTCTGCCGGGCGGAGGGGGTTCAGCTGCGGCACGTGAAGCCGCACGGGGCCCTGTACAATACGGCTGCGTCGGACCCCGCAACGGCGGGGGCCATTGCGGGGGCGGTGGCGGCCTTCGACCGGTCGCTGGCGCTCTACGCCCCGCCGGGCTCGGCCCTGGAGCGGGCGGGCCTTGAGGCCGGGCTGCGCGTCGTGCGGGAGGGCTTCGCGGACCGGGGTTACGCAGCGGACGGGACGCTGCTGCCGCGGTCGCACCCGGGGTCGGTGCTGTTTGATCCGGAGGTGGCCGCCGCCCAGGCCCGCCAGCTCGCGTGTGCCCGCACGGTGACGGCGCACACGGGCGAGGCTGTGCCGGTGCCCGCCGGCACGATCTGTGTGCACGGCGATCACCCGAAAGCGGTTCTGCTGCTGCGCCGGATCAGGGAGGAGCTGGCGGCGGCCGGGGTGTCGGTGGCTGCACCCCATGCGGGGTGAACGGCTGAATGGTGACCTGCGTCACCTCTGTTGGAACGAGGATCGGGTAAAATTACCGGGGATCCACCTTCGCAGGGGTGGAAGGAAGTCAGGTCACACCCGACACACTATCGGCAAGGAGGACGAGTTTATGCGTATTGCCATTCCGCTGGCTGACGGAAACGTCGCGCCGCACGTGGGCCACTGCAAGAGCTACCTCATCGCAGACGTGGAGGATGGAAAGGTCGTCCGCACGGAAGAGGTGGCGAATCCGGGTCACGGCCCCGGCGGTCCGCCGCCCGTCTTTCTCGCCAACCAGGGCGTGAAGATGGTTCTGGCCTGGGGCATACCCCAGCACGCCCGCCAGCTGTTCCAGCAGCACGGCGTGGAGTTCATCGCCGGCTGCACGGGTGAGGCCAGTCAGGTTCTGCAGGACTACCTGGCCGGCACCCTGAAGCTGACGGATGAAGGGCTGGAGGGCGACGGCAGCTGCTGTCATTGATCGTTCTGGCAGGAGATACCTCCTCGGGGGTCGAAGGGCAGACCTGTAACACAAGGTCGAGCCCGCAGAGCCCCGAGGAGGTATCCTGTTGAACAAGGCGCAGATGTATTACGAGTTCTTGAAGGAAGAGGGTTACGTACCCCGCTACGACGCCGACGGTGACATTGTGTTCAAGGTCGAGGGAATGTCATATGTGCTCTTCCCCTCCGAAGATGACGACGAGTACTTCCGGCTGAGTCTGCCTAACTTCTGGAAGATCGAGAGCGATGAGGAGAGGCAGCGGGCGCTGGTCGCTGCCTGCCGGGTGAACGCCGAGATCAAGGTGGTGAAGGTTTACCCGGTGGCCGATAATGTCTGGGCCTCGGTGGAGATGCTGTTCGATCCCCCTGATGCGTTCAAGCCGGTGTTCAGCCGTGCGCTGCGGGTGATTCGGGCGGGAGTCGAGCACTTCGCCAGCATCATGCGCACGCCGGTGCAGTGAGTGAATCTTACCCCCGCCGCCCCTGCCGGGACGGCGGGGCCCTTGTTTGGGCGATCTGGGTCCGGTGGGCGGGGGCACGTTGGGGAACTGCTTCGGGCTCCCGGCGCTGCCGGGGGCGGCGCCGCGGGGCGGGGGTGTAGGGCCGGCGCTGACCTGGGGGGATGCCCCGGGTCCAAGGCGTTGGTAACATTGTGCACTTTCGTGAAGTCCTTGCGGCAGAGGGGGTGCAGCGGTCGCGCGCTCGGAAATGCTTGCGGTGCGGGGACTTGAGGAAAGTGCACATTCTTTCCAGTGGCGCCGGTGGTGTTGGGGCAGCACCGGTGGGCGTGGGTGGATGGGCAGGCGACGACGATGGGGACGCGTCGATGGGTGGGGGTGCAGGGCTGGCGATGACCCTGGGGGATGCCCCGTGGCCCAGGCGTTGGTAACAATGTGCACTTTCGTGAAGTCCTTGCGGCCTGCGGGATACAGCGGTCGCGCACCCGCTAATGCTTGCGGTGCGGGGATTTGAGGAAAGTGCACATTCTTTCCAGTGGCGCCGGTGGTGTTGGGGCAGCACCGGTGGGCGTGGGTGGATGGGCAGGCGACCGACGATGGGGACGCGTCGATGGGTGGGGGTGCAGGGCTGGCGATGACCCTGGGGGGTGCCCCGTGGCCCAGGCGTTGGTAACAATGTGCACTTTCGTGAAGTCCTTGCGGCCTGCGGGATACAGCGGCCGAGCACCCGGAAATGCTTGCGGTGCGGGGATTTGAGGAAAGTGCACATTCTTTCCAGTGGCGCCGGTGGTGTTGGGGCAGCACCGGTGGGCGTGGGTGGATGGGCAGGCGACGACGATGGGGACTACGCCGGCGGGTGGGGGCGGATGGACAGGCGATGACGTTGGGGCTGGGCGGCCGAGTGGGACGGCAGCTGGTGTCCGGGAACCGGGCCAAACAGGATTTCATCGAAGCGGAGCGAACTGGGAGGAACAGGAAAACAGACCCCGGTGAGGTGATGGATGGTGAGGCTCACTGAGGTGGCCGTGCCCTTCCAACTCCTGAATGACAAAGAGTTGACGGACAGCGCCAGGATGCTATGGTGCTACCTGAGAGCGATCAGGAAACATCAGCCGCGCCCGACCTGGGCGGAACTGCGACGAGCGACCGGCATGCCGCAATACCGCCTGAAGCAGCACATGATCAACCTGGATGAACTCCGTTGGATCCAGTTCGACCCCCTGGGAGTCAGAGAGTTCGAGTGCCACGCTTCTTGGCGTGGCACCCGCGCCTTTACGATCCCGGTGGACCTGGTCCTGGACCGGCGTGTTCCCCATGGCGCCAAGTGGCTTTGGGTTCAAATTCGGGAGCTGGGCGAGTTCGATTACCCCAAGGTCCAGCAAGTGATGAGGTGCTCCAGAAAGAGCCTGACCAAGTACATTCAGTGCCTGATCCAGTGCGGATGGCTGGTGGGAGAGGTGCGTCGATCCGGTCCCAGGAAAGTATTCAAGTTCGAGACCCTGAACATCGTCGAGGAAAACCGCCACGCAGACGTCCAGGATTTCTATGAGGGCTTGCGCATCGCCAGGAGTAAGGAACGGTACTCGGTTGGCCAGTACATCCTGAAGTGCATCGTGGCCACCCTTGTGGTAGACGAACTGCTGATTGAGCACGGGGAGTTGCTCGGGCTTGTCAATCCCTTCACGGGTGGCCGGTTGCATTACGACCTGCTCCTTCCCGCCTCCCGAGTGGCCTTGGAATTCCAGGGGCCGCAGCACTATCGGACCACGGAGCGGTACCCGTCGGAAAAGGACTTGCGGGAGCAGCAGATGCGCGACGAAGTCAAGCGGGGGTTCAGCCAGACCCGCGGAATCGCCCATATTGAGGTTACAGCCGCCGACCTGAGTATTGAGAGCATCGCCGCCCTGCTGCGGCGACACAACGTCCCGCTCAGAGCCCATCTGGACGATCAGAGGCACCTGGTGGATGCCATTGAGGCCGAAGCGGCAAAGTATCGCCGGTGGGCGGAGCGGCTTGGCAAGCGGTCCTTTCGGTGAGCAGTGCACACCCAGGCGTGTGTCGGGCCCAGGCATGTGCCGCCGCCCAAGCCTAGACGAAGCAAGAGGGGTCTACACGGCAAAGGCCTGTCCGGATTCGGACACCGTCTGGGCCGTTTGTTGACACGTGTATAGCCCATTGCTACATTGGGTAAGGATTTTGGCTATAGCCATATTGAGGGATCCAAAGATAGACTGCCTACAGCGGCGATTGGAGGACGACAGCTCTATGAAAACCAACCTCGTGCGGGTTCTGGCCGCAGTGCTCACCATCGGTCTACTGGCGGGCTGCGGCGGGAGACCGCAGGATGCATACCAGAAAGAACCTGCCACGCCGTCTGCGCCGGAGCCCGTGGCCACGCTGAAGATCGGGCAGATCCCGACGATCGACGGCCTGCCCTTCTGGGTAGCTCAGAGCAAGGACTACTACCGGCAGCAGGGCGTCGAGGTCGAACTGGTCCGGTTCAAGTCGGCCACCGAGCGTGACGCCGCCCTGGCCAGCGGGCAGATCGACGGCACGCTCACCGACATCATGGGCGCCGTGACCCTGCACGACAACGGCACGCCGGTGCAGATCACCTCCATCAACCTGGGGGCCACCATCGAGGAGGGGCCGTTCGCCATCATCTCCGCCCCCGGATCGGGCATCACCAAGGCCGAGCAGCTGAAGGATGTCGAGATCGCGATCGCGACCAACACCATCATCCACTACGTCACCGAGAAGCTGCTGCTGGAGAACGGCTTCGCCCCGGAGGAGATCAAGACCATTTCCATCCCGCAGATCCCGCTGCGGTTTGAAAACCTGATCAACGGCACCATCAAGGCAGCCACTCTTCCCGAACCGCTGCTCTCCCTGGCGGTGGCCAAGGGCGGCACCGTGGTGCTGAACGACGCCGAGGCCAAGCGGAACTACTCGCAGTCCGTCATCGTGTTCCGGGAGGACGCGGTGCGGGAGAAGGCCGACGCGATCAAGCGCTTTTTCGTGGCCTACAACATGGCGGTGATCGACATCAAGGAGGATCCCGAGGCGTACAAGGAGCTGCTGGCCACCGAGGCCAACCTGCCGCCCGAGATCAAGGACTCCTGGAAGGTGATCACCTTCTCGCCCGCACAGGCTCCGGGCCGGGCTGAGGTCGAGGACGTCGTGGACTGGCTGCTGGAGAAGGGGTTCATCTCCAAGCCGGTGTCGTACGAGGAGATCGTCAACACCACGCTCTATCCTCAGGGGCAGTAACGCCCTGCACGACGGACATAGCCTCCAGACGTGAATGTGAGCGGGCGACGCCTGTGTGGAGGCGCCTACAGGAGCACCGGACGGCGTGTGCCGGCGACCCCCGGGCGGAGGCACGGAACGTCGAGGAGAGCCGGGCGCGGTGTGCGACACCGACGCCCGGTTGGAGGAGCCAAATATGATCAAAGCACGCAACGTGAGTTATGCTTATGGGGAGACGGTCGCGTTACGCGACGTCTCCTTTGACCTGCCTCAGGGAGAAACACTGGCGGTGGTAGGGCCCTCCGGCTGCGGCAAGACCACTCTGCTGGGGCTCATCGCCGGGCTCATGCCCATCACCGGCGGGGAGCTCCTGGTGGACGGGGCGCCGGTACAGCCCCGCCGCCCGGGAACTGCGCTGATCCTGCAGGATTATGGGCTGCTTCCCTGGAAAACCGTTCGTGAGAACGCCGCGCTGGGCCTGCGCATCCGCCGGCTGCCGCCGGACGGGGCGGACCAGGCCCTGCGGGAGGTGGGCATCGCCGACCTGGCCAGCCGCTGGCCGCACCAGCTCTCGGGCGGCCAGCAGCAGCGGGTGGCCATCGCCCGCTCGCTGGCGCTGGGGCCCGACCTCCTGCTCATGGACGAGCCCTTCTCCGCGCTGGACGCCCTCACGCGGGAGGAGATGCAGGACCTGCTGCTGGCTATCTGGCGCAAGCGGAAGACCAGCCTGGTGCTCGTCACCCACTCCATCACCGAGGCGGTCTACCTGGGCCAGCAGATCATGGTGCTTTCGCCCCGCCCCGGGCGCGTTGTCGGCCTGTTCGAAAACCCCGCTGTGGGCGACCGGCGGGCCGCCGCCTTCCACAGCATGGTCAACCAGGTGCGCGACGCCCTGGAGAAGGGGGTGAACGGCGGTGCCTAAGTACCGCTGGTATCACTACGCCATCTCCCTGGCGATCCTCGCCCTGCTGTGGGAGGGTCTGGCCATCTGGCTCGACATCGCCGCCTTCCCCAGGCTGGGAGCGGCGCTCAGCGCCTTCATCAAGGGGGTCGGGCCCGGCGGGGAGCTGGTGGAGCACTTCCTCATCTCGGCCTACCGCGTGGCCGCCTCAACCCTGATCTCCCTGGCCGTCGGGGTGCCGCTTGGGCTCTATCTGGGCCGCGCGGGCGGCCCCATCGGGTCGGTGCTGCTCTACCTGACCTATCCGGTGCCCAAGGTGGTCTTCCTGCCGGTGATCATGGTCGTGCTGGGGATCGGTGATACATCGAAGATCTTCCTGATCACGCTGGTGATCTTCTTCCAGATCCTCGTGACGGTGAAGGATGCCGCCGCCAACGTCCCGCGCGGGCTGATCCGCTCGGTGCAGTCGCTGGGCGGCAGCGAGTGGCAGATCTACCGGCACGTCATCCTGCCGGCCGCGCTGCCCGCGATCTTCACCGCTCTCCGGTTGAGCACGGGCACGGCCGTGGCCGTCCTGTTCTTCGCCGAGACCTACGCCACCCGGGTGGGGCTGGGTTCGTTCGTGTGGGATACCTGGTCGATGCACGCGTACGGTAAGATGTTCGCCGGCGTCATGGCGATGGCGCTGATGGGTTTTGGCTTCTACGTGCTGCTGGATGTCGCGGAGCGACTCCTCTGCCCGTGGGCGGAGAAGCAGCGGTAATGTTCACCTGCTGATGTGCGGCCGCAACGGCGGCAATGTTCGCCTACGGCTGTGCAGCCGCAACAGGGGTGATGTTCGCCTGCTGCTGTGCAGCCGCAGCAGCGGTGGTGTTCGCTAACGGCGGTGCGCAGCCGCACCGTTGATGCAGATAGGTTGATGCAGACAGGTTCCACGTACACAAGTTGAGGAGGCGTTTTGATGGCCCCAGGCTACCAGCCTCCGGCCCCGGAGGAGAAGGAGCAATACGTCCGCGAGCTCTTCGACAAGATCGCGGAGAACTACGACGCGATGAACCAGGTGATGTCGGCCGGCCAGTGGGAGCGGTGGCACCGGGAGTTCGTCGGCCACACCCAGTTCCGGCCCGGCGACACCATCCTGGACGTGGCCTGCGGCACCGGCGATCTGACCCTTCTTGACGCCGCGCAGGTTGCCCCCGACGGCAAGGTCGTCGGGGTGGACATCTCCGAGGGGATGCTGGAGGTGGGCCGGCGCCGGGTGGCGGCCTCGCCGTATAAAGACATCATCACCCTGCAGCTCGGCAACGCCATGGACCTGCCGTTTCCCGACAACACCTTCGACGGGGTGACCATGGGCTGGGCGATGCGCAACGTCGCATCGATTCCCCGGACCCTGGCGGAGATCCACCGCGTCCTGAAGCCCGGCGGCCGCTTCATCTGCCTGGAGGCCGCCAAGCCCTTCAGCCGGGTCATCCGCTTCGGCTTCTTTGTGTACTGGAAGACGTTCCTGCCCCTCATCGACTGGTTCGTGGTGAAGGCGGGCCGCCAGGCCAAAATGCGCCCGTACACCTACCTCTCCCGGTCGCTGGACAACTACCCCTTCCCGGACCAGCTGGAGGATCTCTTCCGGGAGGCCGGCTTCGTGGAAACGGATTACCAGCTCCTGATGCTGGGGACGGTGGCGATTCATGTGGGAACCAAACCCCGCGAAGGGTAGCGAAGGGGCAGCGGTCCGCATCCGCCCGTTCGACTACGTGACGGACACCGGAGCGCTCCTCTCCTTCATGCCCGAACTCTACGAGACGAACTTCCCCGGGTGCGTCGTGGACGTCGAGTTCATGGCCCGCAGGCGCAGCCAGCTGCGGGCGGCGGTCCGCGACCCTTCCCAGAAGGTGCTGGTGGCCGAGGACAGCCTCGGTGTGTGCGGCTTCATCTGGCTGGTCATGGAGCAGGAGTTCAGCCGGCGCCGCCGGGGCGAGGTGAGCGCCATTTACGTGCACCCCCGGGCGCGGGGCCGGGGCGTCGGCCGCCAGTTGATGGAGGCCGGCGAGGAGCACCTGCGGTCCTGCGGGTGCCAGTCCGTGATGCTCATGGTGACCGCCACCAACCAGGCCGCGCTGTCGCTCTACAGGTCGCTGGGCTACGAGACCACCCGCTATCAGATGGAGAAGCCGCTTCCCCGCAAGTCCAGGTGATGCGGGGTTCGTGGCCGGGCAACGGCGGGCGAACTTTTGGTCGGTTGAACCGCTCCCATCGCGGGGCGATGATCGTCCATACAAATGGAACATTGGTCTAAAGGAGGATGCAGAAGTGTACGATGTCGCGATTGTGGGTGGAGGGCCCGCCGGTGCGAGCGCTGCGACGTTCACCGCCCGGGCCGGGCTGCAGACGCTGCTCCTGGATGCCGACCAGTCCATGACCCGCCGTGCCTGGATTCCCAACCACCTGGGCTTCCCCGATGGGGTGTCGGGCCCCGATCTGGTGGACCTGGGCAAGCAGCAGGCCCAGACCGCCGGGGCCAACCTGGTGAAGGCCAAGGTGACGGCCGTCCGCCGCGAGGGCGAGGGGTTCCGCCTGGAGACCGAGGGCGGGGAGACCTATGAGGCCCGTCAGGTGATCCTCTGCCTGGGCGCCAACTGCGAGCTGGCCCGGCAGGCGGGGGCGGAGATCGTCGAGGGGCCGGAGCCCCGCATCAAGGAGGTCGTCGCCGTGGACCGGGAGGGCCGGACCAGGGTCGAGGGCCTCTGGGCCGCCGGCACCTGCGCCGGCGTCAGCGTGCACACCATCATCACCGCCGGCGACGGGGCGCGGGTGGCCATCAACCTGGTCAGCGCGGTCAAGGGCGCCCGGCACGTGGACCACGAGGTCATCGCTTCCAACTGAAGCAGAAACGAGACAGCGGGCGGCTCCTGCCTGTGAGGGCTGGGAGCCGCCCGCCGCGCGGTTACGCCGTCTCCGCGCTGGGGTGCGGCGATGGCTCGCCCCAGGCCCGGCGGGTCCAGAGGTAGAACAGCAGGTAGACCGCCAGGGCCGAGGCGAAGGGGGCCCAGTCCTGCCACAGGTAGACCAGGCCCGCCCACGCCGGGGCGACGGTGCGCCCCAGGGCGTCAAACGCGCTCTGGATGCCCATGGTGATGCCCTGCTCCATGCGGGTGCGCCGGGAGAGGAGCGCCGTGATCAACGGGCGGATCAACGAGATCGCCAGGGTGATCAGGATCATGCCCAGGAAGACGGCGCCCAGCGAGCGGGCCACGATGAAGGCGGCCATGCCCGCCATGCCGGCGATGAGCGCCCACCGCACCGGCCGCTCATCGCCGAAGCGCCGGCTGGCCCAGTTCACCAGCAGCCCCTGAAAGAGGATGCCCGCGAGGCCCTGGACGGTGAACGCCAGCGAGGTGACCGCCTCGGAGTCGACCCCGAGCCGGTCCATCAGGAAGTAGCCGAGCATCGAGAACATGGTGGAGCCGCCGAAAGTGCCTGCGAAGGCCAGCAGGAAGAGCAGCGCGTGGGGGCCGCCCAGGGCCATGCGCACGGCCTGGACGCCCGAAAAGCCCTTTTCGCGGCCCTCGCGGCGGCTGCGGTGCGGCGGCTCGGGCAGCGCCAGGAGTGCGACGATCCAGTTGAAGCCGGCCACCGCCGCCGCCACCAGAATCGCCTCCCGGTAGTTCAGACCGGCCGCGGCCAGCATGCCGCCGGCCGTGGGGCCGCCGATGAACCCCAGGTTGATGGCCACGCCCACCAGCGCCATGCGCCCGGTCCGCTCCTCGGCGGGGGTGGTGTCGGCGATGTACGCCTGGGCAGTGGGGATGGTGGCCGCTGACAGCACCCCGCCCAGAAAGCGGGCCCCCAGGGCCAGCCAGATGTTCTGCGCGAGCGCGATCATGCCGAAGTGCAGGGCGTTGCCCAAGAGGCCCAAAAGCAGGACGGGCCGCCGCCCGATCCGGTCGCTGAGCGTGCCCCACAGCGGCGCAAACAGGAACTGGGCCCCTGCCCACACCGTGACCAGCAGCCCCATGTGCACGGAGCTGGC
Organism: Symbiobacterium turbinis; assembly: GCF_055383075.1. Lineage (NCBI taxonomy): Bacteria > Bacillati > Bacillota > Clostridia > Eubacteriales > Symbiobacteriaceae > Symbiobacterium > Symbiobacterium turbinis. Next base: position 2,023,930 of record NZ_AP042433.1, on the reverse strand, counting down.
GCCCAGGTCCCGCGCGAAGAAGGGCAGAATCGGGACCATGATGCCGAAGCCCAGCATCACCTGGAACAGTGTGAACAGAAGAATGTGCTGCGCGCGCCGTCCCCCTCGCACGAAACCCCTCCCTGGAGCGCTGGCGGGCGTCCGTCAGCGCATCATCATCGTCGCGATGATGGAGAAGATCATCACCACAAAAAAGAAGCCCACCACCCAGACCATGGACATACAGCCGGAGCGCAGCGCCGCGTCCTGTTCAGGCGTGCCCCGGTCGGCGTCGTCCCCCATCTCCTCCAGTTCCCGGAGCTCCCGCTCCGACCACGTCTCGATGCGCTTTCGCGGCACGCGGCGCACCACGCGGAAGCGGCGCGCCCGCTCCTGCGCGGGAGACTGCTCCCCCTTCTGATCCCTAGTCATCTCTCTTGCTTCACCTCGCCGCTTCGTTGCGGGTACTCTTGCAGCTGTGGCCGCCCGGTCCTGCCGGAAGCGGGGGGCGGTGCCCTGCCCCTATGCTTAGGACGAGGAGGGTGCGACGGCAGGTTCGCACGCGGCCGCGGCGCACCTGCGGCCGACGGGAAGTCGAACGCCCCGGACCCGGGTTGCCGGGTGCCGGGGCGTTGTGGTCGGGGCAGCTCCGCCTCAGCGGGACGGGGCCATCGGGGGACGGTACAGGTCGGTGGGATCGAACCGCAGCACGGGGCCATAGACCATGGCGGGGCTCGGGTTCGTGACCGGGCCGGTCCCGGTGCCGACGAACGCGGCGATGGTGACGCTGGGGCCGGCGAAGTCCGAGACGGCGGCCAGCGGCCGGGTGACCAGGTAGCCCTCCCCACGGGGCAGCGGGGTCACCTCGCTGGCCAGGAAGCCGAACGGCCTGTCCGGCACCACCTCGAACAGCGCCCAGCTCAGCTTGAAGCCCTCGCTGGCAGCGGCGTCGCGCACCCGCCGGGCTGCGGCGGTGAGCCAGCGGGTCAGCTCGTCCTCGTAGTCCTGCGCCGCGGTGAGCCAGTTGTTGTACTCGGCGATCTTGATGATGCCCACCAGCATGGTGTCGTAGTTGATGTCGCGGGCCAGCTGATAGTCCACGTGAAACCACTCGCGCCCGCCGGCCGTGAACGTGCTGAACTCGCTCGCCAGCACCGTGCGGGCCTCGACCAGGGTCCTGACCTCCGCCACCGCCGGGCCGGCCGCTGAAGGGGCGGGCACCGTGTAGGTGGCGTCGTCCACCGGAGGCGGCAGCAGGACCGCGGTTTCGGCGACGGTTGACGCGTCCGGATCGGACGGGTCGCCCGGGCCCGGACCCTGCCAGGGGGACGGCTGCGACGGGGCGTCGGCGGGCGCCGAGGGCTCCTGCTCCGGTGGGGCGGGGACCACGATCTCCTCAGCGGGGGCGGCCCACGGCCCGTAGGCGGAGGCAGCGACCCCGACGACCAGCCCCAGCGCCAGCGCGGCCGGCGCGAAGGCCCACACCGCCCACCGAGGCAGGCTCCGGGGCGCGGGCGGTTCGGGGCGATGAGCGTGCTGGTACAAAACCGCTCCCTCCGTTTCTTGTAGAGCCGTAGGCGTTGCGGGCCGCCGCGGCGAATGGAGAATGCATGGTGAGAAGAGACGTTCTTGGGTTGGTCGTTCTGATCGGCCTGGGGGCGGGCGCGTTCTGGGACGGCCTCTACGCCCCCGGCCAGCAGATGCTGGCCGCGGCCCTGGCTGCGCTGTTCGCCCTGGCTGCCCCGGCCGTCGCGCTGGAGCGGACCGAGTGGGCGGCCCTGCTGCTGATGCTGGCCGGGGCCGCCGGCAGCCTCGCGCGCCCGGCGGCCGCCGGGGCCGCGGCGCACGGGCCCGTCGTGGCCCTGGGCTGGATCCTCGCGCTGGTGGCCGGCCGGGCCTGCCGGATGCGCCGGCCCGGTGAAGCCGAGGCGGCGCTCAGCCGCTTCTGGGCGGTGACAGGCGCCCTCATGGCTTTCGGCGGCCTGCTGCTCATCTCCTTCACCCCGCCGCACCACTCGGGCCGGCTGGCCTCGTTCCTGGGATATCCCATCGCCGTGGGCATGCTGGGGCTGCTGGGGCTGGCCGGATCGCTGCCCGATCTGGCCGCCGGCCGCACCTGGGCCGCGGCGCTTGCCCTGGGATGTGGCCTGGGGCTGCTGCTTTCGGGGTCCCGGGGAGTCTGGCTGGCCGCGCTGCTGCTGGCCGCCTTCCTCTGGTGGGCGGCCCGGCCGCTTGTGCTCGCCTCGCTGCCCCGGACCGGACGGGTGCTTGGCGCGGCGCTGGCGGCAACGGTCTGGGCGGTCCCGGAGGTGGAGGCGCACGACGCAGTCCGATTGTGGCTCGTGGTTCTGCCCGCCCTATTGACGGTCCTTGTGAGCGAACAGTTTCAACATGTGCGGGCCGTGCGCCGGGGATTCGCGGTGGCCGTTGCGGCGGCCCTGCTGACCGCCCCCGGCTGGGGCTGGCTCTGGGGCCGCGCCTCCACCGTGCCGCTGACCGACACGTCGTCGGCCGAGCGGATGGCGTTTCTGCGGGACGGCCTCTCGCTGGCCGCGGACCTGCCCTGGGGCGCGGGCTACCGGGCGTGGGCGGCCCTGCACCTGCAGGCGGCCAGCTACGGTTACTACTCGGCCGAGGTCCACTCGGCCCTGCTGGACATCGCACTCTCTTTCGGCTGGGCCGGCGCGGCGGGCTTTGCGCTGCTCGCGGCGCGCTTTCTCCTGGGACTGCGCTTCGCCCGGCGCTGGAGCTGGGCGCAAACCGCTCTGCACGGGGGCCTGGGGGCGCTGGTCGTACACGCGCTGGTGGACTGGGATCTGAGCTACGCCCTCTTTGCCTTCCCGCTGTGGTTCGGCTTCGGTCTTGCGGGCGATCCGTCCGGGGGGACGGGACTGCAGGGCATCCCGCCGGGCCAGGCAGGCCAACCGTCCGGTGGGCAGCGGGCGCAACCCCGGCTTCCCTGGCCCCGGGCGCTGACCGTGTTTCTGGCGGGCATTGTCCTGGCCGGGGCGGTCCTGCTGGGGGCCGGCGACGGGCTGACGGAGCTGGCTGCCCGCAGCCTCCGGCAGGGGGCGCCGGGGGCGGCCCTTCGGCACGCGGGCGCGGCCGCTGCCCTCACGCCGTGGAATGACGCGGCTCACGCCTGGCGGGGAGCGGCCCTCTCGCAGCTGGGCCGGGGCCACGAGGCGCTCGCCGCGCTGGCACGGGCCCGTGAGCTCGGTCCCAACGAGCCCTGGTACGCGCAGCTGGCCGCGCTGGAGCTGGGGAAGCAGGGACGGTGGGCCGAGGCGGCCGCGGCGTGGGCCGAATACGTGCGGCTCTGGCCGTGGGAGGCGGAGGCGTACGCTGAGGCGATCGCTGCTCACCTCACCTATATGGACGCGGCCGAAGGGGCCGGCGATCGCGAGGCCGCGGTCCTGCTGGCCGAGAGCGGCCAGCGGCTGCTCGCGGCGATGGAGCGGCAGAAGGCCCGGGAGCCCGCCGGCGCGCCCCGGCGGGGGATGGACGTGGACCGGCCGGTCTTCGCCGAGGCCCGTGAGCGCTTTGCCGCCGTGCTGGCGCGCTGATGCGCCGCACTGGGGCGGCGCACCGTTCTGCAGATGTTCCGTTTGAATGCGGGCGGTCTGTCCGCCCCTCAGCCGTGGTGTTTGGATGCGGGGGCCTGTCCGCCCCTCAGCCGTGGTGTTTGGATGCGGGGGCCTCTGCGCACCTCAGCCGTCACGTTTGGCGGCGGCCGGGCCATCTGCCGCCAGCTCGCCGTGCTGCAGGATGAGCAGGTCGATGGCCATCTCCAGCACGTCGGGCCGGATGCCGGCGGCGGCGGCCTTTTCGATGATCCGGGCGTAGGCGGCCAGGCGCGCCGGCGGGATGCTGGCCGTCAGCTGACCGACGTAGCCGGCCATGAACCAGTGGGCGGGGATGGCGGTGAGCTGCTCCAGCCGCTCGGCCATGGCCGCCACCTGGTCATCGGTCAGCGCCAGGTCGCCCGGGCCCGCCAGCCGGCGCAGCTCCTCGACGGAGAGCGAGAGCCGGTCGGCCAGGGTTTCCGGGGGGAACTCCGCGGGGTACTCGGACATCAGAAATTGGAGCACCAGGCGAAGGCGGGTGAGCGGTGAGGCGAAGTAGAGGCGGCCCCGATCTTCGGGCGGAAGCCTGCGCAGGGCCCCCTCGAACTCGCGGTGCGGGTCGCGGCCGGTGAGCAGGTACTCCACGGTGACACCGTACCCGTCCGCGATCTTGCGCAGGGTTGAGTTCAGGCTGGCGCTGGCTTGCCCGGATTCCAGCCGGCCGATGGTCGTGTGGCTGACGCCGGTGCGGGCAGCGGCCTGACGCAGCGAGTCGCCGTGCGCCGCCCGCAGGGCGGCGATGCGCCGACCGATCTGCCAAGGGTTGCTCTTGCTCATACATCACCCATCCTTCGCAACTGCTTGTCCCCCCGGTGTGCCGCCGCGCGTTCACCCCTCTTAAACAATATTGAAGATATAAAGAGAAAAACGTCAAGCCAGGGCCGGCCAAATGCGCGTCTGATCCGGAGATTGAATAGGCCGGCTTGTGTTATACTGAGCATGGCCCTGTAAACAAATCCCACGGGAAAGGTGTGGTGCGAGCTATGGAGTACCGCCGACTGGGATCGAGCGGCCTGAAGCTGAGCGAGATCTCCCTGGGCAGCTGGCTGACCTACGGCACCCGGGTGGAGGCGGAGGCCGCCAAGGCCTGCATCCGAACAGCTTACGAGCATGGCATCAACCACTTCGACTGCGCCGTGGTCTACGGAGCAGAGCCGCACCAGGCCGAGGAGGTCGTGGGCGAGGCCCTCCGCGAATTTCCGCGTCATACCTACACCGTGACCTCCAAGGTGTTCTGGAAGGTCGGCCCTTCCACTTACGACCAGGGGCTCTCCCGCAAGCATCTCATCGAGCGGGTCGAGATGAGCCTGAAGGCGATGAAGCTGGACTATATCGACATATACTATGCACACCGTTTCGATCCGGACACCGACCTGGAGGAGACCCTGCGGGCCTTTGACGACTTGGTGGCCCAGGGGAAGATCCTCTACTACGGCTTCTCGATGTGGTCGGCGGCCCAGATCGAGCGCGCGGCCGCCATCGTGGACAAGCGGAACCTGCGGCGTCCGGTGGTGAGCCAGCCGCTGTACAACATGCTGGACCGGAGCATCGAGAAGGAGATCATGCCGATCTGCGCCCGGGAGGGCATCGGGCAGGTCGTGTACTCCCCCCTGGCCCAGGGCGTGCTGACCGGCAAGTACAAGCCGGGCATGCCGCTGCCTGAGGGCAGCCGGGGCGCCGATCCCGAGCTCGGCAAGGGCATGCAGCGCCGCTACCTCTCGGACAATGAACTGCTGGAGCGCATCCAGCAGCTTCGACCCATCGCCGAGCGGAACGGGCTGACCATGGCGCAGCTGGCCCTGGCCTGGGTGCTGCGCCGGCCCGAGGTGACCTCGGCCCTGATCGGCGCCAGCCGCCCGGAGCAGGTGGTGGAGAACGTGAAGGCCGCCGGCGTGAAGCTGCCGGAGGAGGACCTGAAGGAGATCGACGCGCTGCTGGGGTTTGCCGAGTAGCGCAGTCCCGGCACGCGTCGCCCCTGCATGCGCTGCCGCTCGGGCCGTCTCTGCGCCCGGTCCGCGTACAGTCGCGGGCCGGGCGTTCCGCATACCGTCCACGTGCAGCTGTGGCCGGGCGTTTCGCATGCGTTTCATGTGCAGCTGCGGGCGGGCTTTCCGCATCCGGGCAGGGATCGTGGGTTTCAACCAAGAAATTTCGGGGACGACACAGATTCCGTCGCAGAAGGAGGCCCCCGATGGACCAGATCGACCGCGAACGACTGAAAGAAGTGCTGCAGTTCATCCGCAGCCACGTGCCCCGGGCCGTGCTGAACAGCCTGGAGGCGGAACTGGCCATCATTGAGCAATACATCGTCAATGCCAGAGCGCCCCGGATTGCCCTTGTGGGCAGGCGGGGCTCGGGCAAGTCCAGCCTGGTCAACGCCGTCTTCGGCGAGCCCCTGGCCGAGACCGGTGCGGTCCTCTCCACCACGACGGCGGGCACCTGGTACCAGTACGAGGGGCCGAACGGGTCGCTGGAGGTGCTGGACACCCGCGGCCTGGGCGAGGGGGAACGCCCGGAGGGCGCCACCGAGGAAGACGCGGTGGCCGAGAACCTGAAGGCGGTGCGCGACCGCTGCCCCGACGCGATCCTCTTCCTGATCAAGGCGGCCGACGTCGACGTATGGATCAACGAGGACCTGGAGCGGGTGGCCGCCCTGCGGGGGGCCATCTCCCGGCGGCACGGGTTCGAGCCGCCGGTGATCGGCGTGCTGACCCAGGTGGACCTGCTGGCCCCGGCCGACGTGGCGGAGCCTCCGTACGACGATCCGGAGAAGCAGGCCAACATCGCGCTGGCCCGGGAGAAGCTGGCGGAGCGGATGGCGCGGGCGTTGGACCGGCCGATCCGGGTCTTCGCCACCTCCGCGTACATGCGCTACCGGGACGGCGAGCTGGTGGTGGACCGCCGGTGGGGGATCGACGAGCTGGTGACCTACCTGGTGGAGACCCTGCCCGGCGAGGCGCAGCTCACCATGGGGCGGGTGGCCGGGGTCAGGCAGGCCCAGACCAAGATCGCCGCGGCCCTCATCCAGTCCACCGCCTCGGCGGCCGGCGCCCTGGCGGCGACGCCGATTCCCCTGGCAGACATGCCCATCCTCACGGGCATGCAGGTGCTGATGGTCACCGGCATCGCCTACCTGGCGGGGCGGCGGCTCTCGCGGGAGGCGGCCCTGGAGTTCATCGGCGCCCTGGGGGTGAACGTGGGCGCGGGCTTCGCCCTGCGCGAGCTGGCCCGGGGGCTCTCCAAGTGGCTGCTGCCCGGCGGCGGCTCCCTGATCTCGGCCGGCGTGGCCTACTGGGGCACCTACGCCCTCGGGCAGGCCGCGGTGGCCTACTACGTTGAGAACCAGCCGATCGAGGCCGCCCGGAAGCTGCTGGAGCAGGGCAGGGAGAAAATCTTAAGGAAGCCGTAAGATTTACGTTGCGCCCGCTGTAAGAACCAGGCGGTAGGCTGGAGGCAGGATGGGGTGACGGTCGATGGCGGATCCGCTGATTCTGGTGGTGGACGACGAGCAGGCGATTGCCGACCTGATTGAGATCCACCTGCTCGCTGAGGGCTACCGGGTGCGCAAGGCCGACAATGGCGCAGATGCCCTGCGCATCGTGGCCGAGGAGGATCCCGACCTGGTGGTGCTGGACATCATGATGCCCGGCATGGACGGCCTGGAGGTCTGCCGGGCGATTCGGCGGGAGCGCAACGTGCCGATCCTGATGCTGAGCGCCAAGTCGGAGGACGTGGACAAGATCCTCGGCCTGAAGACCGGCGCCGACGACTACCTGACCAAGCCGTTCAACCCGCTGGAGCTGACGGCCCGGGTGAAGGCGCAGCTCAGGCGGTACCTCGCCCTGAACCCGGCGTCAGCCATGGCCAGGGAGGCGGGGGTCATCGCCGTCGGCGGCCTTCGCATTGACCAGCGGGGCCGGTCCGTTACGAAAGACGGGCGCGAGATCGCCCTCACGCCCACGGAGTACGACATCCTGGTGCTGCTGGCGTCGCACCCGGGGCGGGTCTTCAGCTCGGAGGAGATCTTCGAGCGGGTCTGGAAGGAGCGCTACTTTCAGTCCAACAACACGGTGATGGTCCACATCCGCCGGCTCCGGGAGAAGGTCGAGGACGACCCCAGCCATCCCACCCTCATCCGGACCGTCTGGGGGGTTGGCTACAAGATTGAGAGCTAGAAACGCCCTGAGCCTTCGCTGGCAGATCGTCCTGACGTTTTTGGCCAGCGGCGTCCTGGCGGTCGGCACGACCGTCGTGCTGCTCTTCATGGCGGCGACGGTGGGCAGCATGCTCCAGCCGCTCAACTTCATGTTGAATTTCCTGGCGAGCACGGTGGGCGTCTGGCCGGTAATCTTCGCGGTCACCGTCGTGCTGCTCTTCGTCTGGTACCTGCTGCTCAGCCAGCCGATGATCCGCTACATCGAGGCATTGAGCCGGGCGACGAACGAGGTCGCGCAGGGCAAGTACGATGTAACGCTGCCGCCCCGGGGCGCTGATGAGCTGGGCATCCTGGGGCAGAACCTGACGGCCATGGCGGAACAGGTGAAGCTCTCCCTCGTCCGGGAGCGGCAGGCGAACCAGGCCCGGTACGAGCTCATCACCGCCGTCTCCCACGACTTGCGGACGCCGCTCACCTCGGTGCTGGGCTACCTGCAGCTCATCGACGAGGACCGCTACCGCGATGAGGTGGAGCTGCGCTACTACGTGGACATGGCCTACGAGAAGTCCAAGCAGCTCAAGCGGCTGATCGACCAGCTCTTCGAGTTCACCCGCACCAGCCACGGGGGCATCGTGCTCCGCCCGGTGGCCATCAACCCGGCGGAGCTGCTGGAGCAGGTGGCGGAGGAGTTCGTGCCCGCGCTGCGTGAGGCGGACATGGAGTACCGGCTCCGGCTGCCGGAGGAGCGGGCGACGATCCACGCCGACCCCGACCTGCTGGTGCGGGTGTTGGAGAACCTGATCTCCAACGCCATCCGCTACGGGCGGGAGGGCAAGGTGGTGGAGCTGGAGCTGGAGGTGCGCCGGGCCGAGCGGGCGGCGCTCCTGCGCGTGGCAAACCGGGGCAGTCCGATTCCGGCGCACCAGCTGGAGCACATCTTCGACAGCTTCTACCGGGGCGAGCGCTCCCGCTCGGGCCGCACCGGCGGCGCCGGGCTGGGGCTGGCCATCGTGAAGAACATCGTCACGCTGCATGGCGGCACCGTGCGGGCGATTAACGAGACTGACCGCACGGTTTTCGAGGTGCGGCTGCCGATGGGGGCGCCGGCGGGGCTTGCAGGGCCCGGCTAGCCCAGGTGCGGAGGGATATAGAGCCCCAGGAAGACCGGCACCGCCAGGTTGCCCAGGTCGACGAGGACGTGGGACGCCAGGGCCCACCGGAGCGTCCCGGTCCGGCGGTAGGCGGCGGCCCAGGCGGCGCCCATGAGCAGGAGGGCGGCCAGGGCCGCCCCGTCGCGGTTGGCAACCGAGAAGACGCCGGCCACCAGCGGGTGAAACGCCACGAAGAGCGCAGTGGAGTAAGCCGCCCCGGCCCACGCGGGCCAGTGGGCGGTCGCGTCCAGCAGGAGCCCCCGCCAGTAGAACTCCTCGAACCACGGGTTCATGAGGGCGAACAGCAGCCAGGCGACCAGGATGGTGGGATCCGCCAGCAGGTGCAGGTTCTGCAGCAGGATCGGCAGGGGGATGAGGCCGACGAGCAGGGCCAGCGCCGTCCAGCCCCGGGCCCCGCGGGCGAGGGCGGTCCAGCGTCTCAGGGATCCGGGCTCACGGCCCAGGGCGATGGCGCCCCCAAGGAGGCCCCAGTAGAGCAGGACCGTCGGCGCCCAGCCCCAGGGGCCCAGCGCGCGCAGCGCAACCCGGGCGGCGACGTGGCAGGCGGCGATGATGAGGATCGGGGAGAGGATCAGGTACCGGCGGTTCATCGTGGCACCTCCTTCGTGGCGGTGGCACCCGCGTGACATAACAGCATAATATTGTTACGAGGCGGAATTGGCAATACCAGGTCTCTGGCGTGCGCCCGCCCGTACGGCGGCGGGTTCGCCTGGCGCGGGATGCGGGGCGGGCTGCGGCGCCGCGGTATGCCGGCTTCTGTAACCTTAAGGAACTCGTAAGATATAGGTGAACAGGAAGCAAGGTCCCTGCGGTACGGTAGGGGTATCAAGCTGGATGGAGGATACCCCTGGTGTACAGTCGCAGATGGCTGCTTCCGCTGCTCCTGTTGCTTGCTCTCCCACTCACCGTCTGGGGTGCGCTGCCGACCGCGGCGGTGGATCCTGGGCGGGACGTGCAGGCGATCGGCCGCTGGATCCGGGACCGGCAGGATCCGGCGGCGCCCGCCCCGCAGTCTCCTTTCGCCTGGCCGGCTCCCGGGCACACCGAGATCACGTCGGACTACGGCTTCCGGCTGCACCCGGTGCTGAAGCGGCTCCGGCTGCACGCAGGCGTCGACATCGGCGCACCCGAGGGGGCGGCTGCGGTCGCGTGCTTCGACGGCGTCGTGATCGCCGCAGCAGAGCTCCCGGCTTACGGGCAGGTCGTCGTGCTGGACCACGGTGGGGGGCTGGCCAGCGTCTACGCCCACCTGTCGGCGATCGCCGTGGAGGAGGGCGACCGGCTGCAGCGCGGCGACGAGGTGGGGCGCATCGGCGCGACCGGTCAGGTGACGGGCCCGCACCTGCACTTTGAGCTGTGGCAGGGCGGCGAGCCGGTGGATCCCCTGCGCCTCGCGAACCTGGCGGGCTTGCCCTAGGGAGTGGGGGTTGCTATACTGTCCCCAAACAATTCAATACCCGCTCGATTCATCGAGAGTGGCGGAGGGACTGGCCCCATGATGCCACGGCAACCGCTCCGGTCTGGAGAACGGTGCCAAGTCCAGCGGACGTCAGGTCCGAGAGATGAAGCGTGCGCAGCAGTCGGCTGTCTGCGAACCCTTCGTTCTCGAAGGGTTCTTTATGTCTAAAGAGATAAGGAGGGAGCGCCATGGCCCGCTTGATGCACAGGCTGCAGCAGGGCGCGTTCTGCGTCACGGTGGAGATCGACCCGCCCAAGGGGGCGAGCGTCACGAAGACATTGGAGCGGGTACGGCGCTTCGGCGACCGGGTCGATGCGGTGAACGTGGCGGACTGCCCGATGGCCAACGTGCGGATGAGCCCCATCACCCTGGCCCACCTGCTGCAGCGGGACGGCCAGGTGGAGGCCATCTTCCACCTGACCACCCGGGACCGCAACGTCATCGGCCTGCAGGCCGAACTGCTGGGCGCGGCGGGGCTGGGGGTCCGCAACATCCTGGCCCTGCGCGGCGACAACCCGGAGCAGGGCGACCACCCCGGCGCCCGGGGCGTGTTCGAGGTGGACACCATCGGGCTGATCCGGCTGGCGGCCACGCTGAACCGGGGGCAGACGCTCGCGGGTGGCGCCCTGGAGCAGGGCACCGACTTCGCCATCGGCTGCGCCTGCAATCCGGCGGCGGAGGACCTGGAGGCCGAGGTCTCCCGGCTCGAGCAGAAGGTGGAGGCCGGGGCACACTTTGCGCAGACCCAGCCCATTTACGACCCCCGTCAGCTGGAGCGGTTCCAGGCGAAGCTGGCGGGCCGGGTGAAGATCCCGATCCTCTACGGCATCCTGCCGCTGAAGAGCTATGAGTTTGCCGACCGGCTGAACCGGACCGTGCCGGGCATCGTCATCCCCGACTGGGCCCTGGAGCGGATGCGGGGCAAGGGCGAGGAGGAGGGGCTGCGGCTCGTCGCCGAGCTGCTGCGGGAGATCGGGCCCCACGTTCACGGGGTGCACATCTTCCCGATGAACAGCGCAAAGCGGGTCGTGGCGGTCCTGGATATCATCGACGAACTGGGACTGCGCCAGTCGGCCCGCGCGGGGGTGTAGGCAAGCTGCAGCACACGATTCTGCGCCCGGCCGTGGACGAGCTTGCGGCTCCGCTTCCCGAGGTGCTCCGCCTGCTGGGCTACCGGCAAGGGCGCACGCGGCTTTCCCAGCGTGATCTGGCCCTGGTGGAGCGAGGCCTCGCCCTGGCGCGGGAGGCGGCGACGCCGGCCGCCAGTGTGGCCTACTGCGCCGTCACCGTGGAGGGGGATGGGGTCCGCGCCGGCGTGCCGGGGATCGGGTGGCGCTCCCGCAGCCTGGCCCGGCTGCTGGCCGGGGCCGACGGCGTCTCGCTGGTGGCGGCCACCCTGGGTCCGGGCGTGGACGAACTGACTCGGGATCTGTTCGCACGGGACGAGTACGCCCTCGCCGCGGTGGTGGATGCGGCGGGCTCGGTCCTGGTGCAGGGGCTCGCGGAGTGGGTGCGGGAGGCGCTGCTGCACCGGGCTGGTCTTGCACACGCCGGCGCCGGTCAGGTCGGCGTGAAGCTGACGCCGCTGTACGGCCCCGGCTACGGCGACTGGCCGGTGGAGGAGCAGATCGGGCTGGTGACCCTGGCGGGCGGCCCGCAGATCGGCCTTAGTTGCACGCCGACGTGTTACCTGGTGCCGCAGAAGTCGCTGGTGGGTCTGATCGGGTGGCTGCCTCCGGAAGGGCGGGACTGGTCGCCGGTGGGCTGCACCCGCTGCACGCTGGTGGACTGTGCGTACCGGGTGGGGAGACGGTAGATCCACCTCGGGTTTGCCGCCGTTCCGGCTGCCCGTGCCCCGGGGGTGGCGCTGCTCGTTGAATCGGACTCCGGACTTAGCATGCACGCCGTAACTACCCTCGGCCGTGCCGCGGACGAACTGCGGCGAGTTGCGACTTCGCCCGCCGGCCAAGTGGAAATCCACCGCAGTTCGCACGCTTCGCCCGACTTCTACACGGGCTAGCGACTCGGGCCATGGCTCGTCGTTGCGGACCAAGTGCGTCCAATCTCGACTTCGCCCGCTGGCCAAGTGGAAATCCGTCGCACTTCGCACGCGTCGCTCGACTTCTACACGGGCCAGCGACTCGGGCCATGGCTCGTCGTTGCGGACCAAGTGCGTCCAATTTCGACTTCGCCCGCTGGCCAAGTGGAAATCCGTCGCACTTCGCACGCGTCGCTCGACTTCTAAACGGGTCGGCGACCCGGCCCAGGGCTCGCCGATGGCGGAAGGCACCAGTGTAGCGGCGGGCAAGGTGCTTCTGGAGGCTCCCCCGAGTGGGAACCGCAAGTTTTACGCTTTGGTCCGAAGGCGGAAGCGAAAAAGTGGCGGTTCCGGGATGGCCCCGGCGGGGTTGGATGCCTGCGTACTCGTTCGTGGCTCCAGTGCGCCGCTGCGGATCGACCGCTAGGCGACATAAGATGGCTGCTAGGTTGACGTAATGCGTCGTTGGGGCGTGGGCCACAGGTTTCTGGGGGCCGCTCCCGAGTGGGAACCGCAAGTTTTACGCTTTGGTCCGAAGGCGGAAGCGAAAAAGCGGCGGTTGCGACGAGGCGCCGGAGTGGCGAGGGGAACGCTGCTACTGGCGGCACAGTCAGAAACCGGGGCGATCGCCGGCGTCGGGGAACGAGCCAGGAGGAGGAGCAAGACAATGAAGCTGGACGAGATGCTGGGCCGCGAGATCCTGGTTTTCGACGGCGCCATGGGCACGATGCTCCAGGCCCGGGGGCTGCCCGCAGGGGCGTGCCCGGACCTGTGGAACATCGAGCGCCCGGATGAAGTGATCGCCGTGCACCGGGAATACGTCGAGGCCGGGGCGCAGATCATCGAGACCAACACCTTCGGCGCCACCCCGTTGCGGCTCAGCCACTACGGCCTGCAGGACCGGTGCCATGAGATCACGGTCGCCGGGGTGCGCTGCGCCCGGGAGGCCGCCGCCGGGCGCGCCTGGGTCGCCGGTTCGATGGGGCCGCTGGGGGCCCTGGTGGAGCCCCTCGGCGAGCTGCCCTTCGACGAGGCCTACGCCCAGTTCGCCGCCCAGGCCCGGGCGTTCGCCGAGGCGCAGCCGGACTTCATCATCATCGAGACCATCGCCGACCTGAACGAACTGCGGGCGGCGGTGCTGGCCTGTAAGGATCACGCCCCGGGCATCCGGATCATCGCGCAGATCACCGTCGACCCCAGCGGCCGGGCGTTCACCGGCACCGACCCCGAGACCGCCGCGCTGGTGCTGCAGTCGCTGGGGGCCGATGTCATCGGCTTCAACTGTTCGGTGGGACCCGACGTGCTGGTGGACGCCGTGGCCCGCATGGCCCGGGTCGCCCGGGTGCCGATCTCGGTGCTGCCCAACGCCGGGCTGCCGCTGCTCCAGCCGGACGGCTCCACCCGGTTCCCGATGGGGCCTGAGGAGTTCGCGGCGTACGGGCCGAAGCTGGTCGCGGCCGGGGCATCGCTGGTGGGCGGGTGCTGCGGCACGACGCCGGAGCACATCCGGCAGCTGCGGGCCGCGGTGGACGGGCTGAAGCCGCCGGGCCGCCAGGGCCCCCTCGCCCATACCCTGGGCCTGGCCTCCCGCACCCGGTCGCTCTTCTTCGTCGAGCAGAACCTGCCGGTGGTGATCGGCGAGCGCATCAATCCCACAGGCCGGAAGCTACTGACCAAGGATATTAAGGAAGGCATCTTCGCGCGTGTAAGAACCGAGGCGAAGCGGCAGGTGGCCGCCGGCTCCGCGGTGCTGGACGTGAACGTGGGTGTGCCGCTCATCGACGAGGCGGCGGCCATGGCCCAGGCCGTGCGGGTGATCCAGGATGCCGTGGATGTGCCCCTCTGCCTCGACTCGCCAGACCCCGCCGCCCTGGAGGCGGGGCTGAAGGCCTGTGTGGGCAAGCCCCTGCTCAACTCCTTCAGCCTGGAGGAGGGGCGGGCCGAGGCGGTGCTGCCGCTGGCGAAGCGCTACGGCGCCGCGGTGCTGGGCCTGACCATCGACGAGCAGGGCATTCCCGCCTCCGCCGAGCAGCGGCTGGCGATCGCCCGGCGGCTGGTGGCGGCAGCCGAGGCGCACGGCATTCCACGCCACGACGTGGTCATCGATCCCCTGGCGCTCACCGCCGGCGCCCAGCAGGCGGAGGCGAAGGAGACGCTGAAGGCGATCCGCTGGATTACGGAGGAGCTGGGGGTGCAGACCTCCCTGGGGGTGTCCAACATCTCGTTCGGGCTGCCCAACCGGCACTTCCTCAACGCCGTCTATCTGAACATGGCGGTGACCCAGGGGCTCGCCATGGCGATCATGAACCCCCTGGACGAGCGGATGATGGACACCGTGCGGGCCCTGCGGCTCTTCCTCAACCGGGACCGCAACGCTGCGGTCTACATGCAGGTGGTGGGGCCGAAGCGGCTGGCCCACACGGTGGAGGAGGCGCTGAAGGTCGCCGCGAAAGCGGGGGCGATCGCGCCAGCCACGCCCGTGCAGGAGGCGGCGGCGGGCGCTGTGCCGCAGGCAAAGGCGCCTGCAGCTGCCGGGTCCGCCCCGGCGGTAGGCGCCAAAGCGGGCGGTGCGGCAACAGAAGGTTCCGCAACGGAAGGTGCCACAACGGATGGTACCCCAGCGGAAAGCACCTCAGCGGAAGGTATCGCAACGGAAGCCAGGACGGCGGAAACCGATGCGCTCGGCCGCCGGCTCTACGACGCCATCCTGGAGGGCGACCGGGACGCCATCCTGCCCCTCGTGGAGCAGGGGCTTGCCGAGGGGCGCGATCCCATGGCCATGCTCAACCGGCACCTCATCCCGGCGATCGAGGAGGTTGGCCGGCTGTTCGGCGAGGGCGTCTACTTCCTGCCCCAGCTTATGCTCTCCGCCCAGGCGATGAAGAAGGCCTTCTCCCGGCTGAAGCCCGAGATCCAGAAGGCGAAGGTGGGCCAGAGCGAGATCGGCACGGTGGTGCTGGCCACGGTGCAGGGCGACATCCACGACATCGGCAAGAACATCGTCGCCGTGCTGCTGGAGAACTACGGCTTCAAGGTCGTCGACCTGGGGCGCGATGTGAAGAACGAGGTGGTGCTGGAGGAGGCCTGCCGGGTCGGGGCGGACATGGTCGGCCTCTCTGCCCTGATGACCACCACCATGCCCCAGATGAAGCGGGTGATCGACCTCTTCGCCCGGGAGGGCTTCGACTGCCCGGTGCTGGTGGGCGGCGCGGCCACAACGAAGGCGTTCGCCGAGCAGATCGGCGCCCGGGGGCACGGGCGGGACGCGCAGGAGGCCGTGGCCCTCGCCCTGGAGGTGTTGAAGGAGCGGCGGGGCGCGAGACCGGATGCTTAGTCGCAGCCCAGCCCCCGGGAGCGGGCTGAAAAGGGGGGCTACGGTGCAGTATCGGGTGACGGCTGCGGGCCGGGAGTTCTCAGTGCCCGCGGGATCGGTGCTTTCGCACGCCCTGAACCAGCATGAGCCCTTCGTGGAGACCCCCTGCGGCGGACGGGGACAGTGCCGCACGTGCCTGGTGCGGGTGCTGGGGGAGGCCCCCGCGCCGACCCCCGCCGACCGGGAGCAGCTCACCCGGGCCGAGCTGGAGCAGGGCTTCCGCCTGTCGTGCCAGCTCCGGGTGGCGCAGGACCTGGAGGTGGCCGTGGTGCCCGCGGCGGCCCTGGATCCCCGCAAGGCGCGCCTGGGCGCCCTGACCGGGCCGGTGGAGGTGGATCCCTGGGCGCCGCTGAACCCGTCGGGCCGCTCGCTGGGTTTCGCCCTCGACGTCGGCACGACGGGCATGGCCGGCGCCCTGCTGGACCTGCGCACCGGCGAGGAGCTGGCGGTGCACGCGGTCGCGAACCCACAGGCCGCCTACGGCGCCGATCTGATGAGCCGCCTGGCCCACGCCATCCGGGGTGGCGAGCAGCAGGCGGAGCTGACCCGGGCGGTGCGTGAGGCTGCTCAGGCACTCCTGAAGCGGCTGCTCAGCAAGGCCGGGGCCCGGTACGACGAGGTGGCGGCCGCCACGCTGGTGGGCAACACGGCCATGCATCATCTGTTCCTGGGGCTGCCCGTCCGGGATCTGGCGGTCGCTCCCTACACCCCGGCGGTGCTGGAGGGGCGGATCTTTGACATCCCCGGGTTTCCGACGCTGTACGCCCTGCCCAACATCGCCGGCTTCGTCGGCGCGGACGCGGTGGCCGCGGCCGTGGCCGCCGGGCTCGACCAGGGAGAGGAGACGGCGCTGCTGGTTGACGTCGGCACCAACGGTGAGGCGCTGCTCAGGCACCGAGGGCAGGTCTACGCCTGCTCGGCGCCCGCGGGTCCCGCCTTTGAGGGGGGCGAGATCAGCCAGGGGATGCGGGCAGGTCCCGGCGCCATCGAGGCGGTGCGGTTCGACGGGACCGAACTGTCGGTGACGGTGATTCCCGGCGGCCCGGGGCGCAGGGGGGGCGACCGCACGACCGGCGATGAGACGGCGGGCGATGGGACTACGGGCGATGGGACTACGGGCGATGGGACTACGGGCGATGGGACCACGGGCGGTGGGACTACGGGCGATGGTACCACGGGCGGTCGGACGGCGGCCCGGGGGATCTGCGGCTCCGGACTGCTGGATGCCGCCGCCGCCCTGCTGGACGCCGGGCTGCTGGACTGGACGGGCAGGCTGAAGGCAACCGGCCCCGCCGCACACCGTGTGGTGGACGGCGGCCGGGCCGTGGCCCTGGCCCCGGGGGTGGCGCTGACCCAGAAGGACCTCCGGGCGTTCCAGCTGGCCAAGGGAGCCATCCGGTCGGGGGTGGAGGTGCTGCTGCGCACCGCGGGGATCGGCCCGGAGGCCCTGGATGCGGTGCTGCTGGCGGGCGCGTTCGGCAACTACCTGCGCCGGGAGAGCGCAGTCGCCACCGGCCTGCTGCCCCCGGTGGACCCGGCGCGCATCCAGCCCGTCGGCAACGCAGCAGCCGCAGGCGCCAAGCTGGTTCTGCTCTCCCGCGGGGCCCGGGCGCGGGCGGAGGCCCTGGCGCGGGGCGTCCGGTTCGTGGAGCTGGCCACGCATCCGGACTTCGAGGAGATCTTCATGGAGGCGCTGAACTTCCCGAGGCGGTAGGATCGGCGCATAGCGCCCCGGCTGCAGGCAAATACCAGGTCTGCAGCAGGATCCAGCACACCTGGGAGGGAAAGCCACATGTCCGCGTCTCCGGTTCCGGCGGCCGCCCGGCGGCTCGCCGCACTGCTCATCTGTTCGCTCGTGCTGAGTCTCCTGACAGCCTGCGGCCGGGGCGGGCCGCCCGACGACGCGGCGCCTGGCGGTGAGCCCCCGGGCGTCGGGACCGAACCGGGCGATAGGCCGGATCCCACTGAGCCGCCGCCGGCGTCGGCCGTGCCCGGCTGGCTGGCGTACCTGACCCTGGAGGAGAAGCTCGGCCAGCTCTTCTGGGTGGGGCTGCCGGGCACCGAACTAACGGAGGAGAGCCGGCAGCTTCTGGCTGAGGGGAAGGTGGGGGGCTTCATCTTTTTCGGCCGGCAGGGGAGCGACCCCGAGGTGCTGCGCCGGCTGACCGGAGAGCTACAGGCGGCGGCCGCGGCCCGCGACCGGGCGGCCCCCGGGCTCGTCATTGCAGTGGACCATGAGGGCGGCCTGGTGCAGCGCTTCGGTCCCCCGTTCACCCAGTGGCCCGGGGCCATGACGCTGGGCGCCGCCGGATCGGCCGCCTACGCCGAGGCGATGGGCCGGGCCATGGCCCGGGAGCTCAGGGCGGTGGGGGTAAATATGAACCTGGCCCCTGTAGCCGATGTCAACAACAACCCGGCGAACCCCGTGATCGGCACCCGCTCCTTCGGCGAGGAGCCGGGGCTCGTCGCGGAGATGGCCGCTGCCCTGGCGGCGGGCATGCAGGAGGAGGGGGTCAGCGCGGTCGCCAAGCACTTCCCCGGCCACGGCGACACGGCGGTGGACAGCCACCTGGACCTGCCCGTCATCTCCCATGACCGCGAGCGGCTGGACCGGGTGGAGCTGGTTCCCTTCCGGGCGGCCATCGACGCCGGCATCGATGCCATCATGGCCGCGCACATCGTCTTCCCCGCTGTGGCGCAGGACGGCCGGCCCGGCAGCCTGTCGCCCGACGTGCTCACCGGCCTCCTGAAGGAGGAGCTTGGCTTCGCCGGGGTGGCGATGACCGACGCCATGAACGGCATGGCGGCGATCACGGATTACTATGGTGTGGACGAGGGGCTGGTGCTGGCCGTGCAGGCCGGCGCCGACGTGGTGATGGTCACCGAGTCCTTCGGCGGGCAGCAGGCCCTGTACGAGCACCTCCTGCAGGCGGTGCAAGAGGGGCGGATTCCGGAGAGCCGGATCGACGACGCCGCCGGGCGGGTGCTCGCCCTGAAGGAGCGGCGGGGGCTCCTGCCACCGCTGCCGGGGGCCGCCGGCGCCGGTGGGGCGCATACGGCGGCGGGAGACGGGGATCCCGGCGCTGCTCTTGTTGCACCTGCGCATCAGGCCCTGGCGGAGCAGATCGGGGTTCCGGCGCACCAGACCCTGGCGGAGCAGATCGGAGCCCCGGCGCACCAGGCCCTGGCGGAGCAGATCGGCGCAGACGCCCTCACCCTGGTGCGCAATGCGCACCTGCCACTGTCGCTCACCCCCGATGAGCAGATCGTGGTGATCGGCCCCGCCTACGCCCGCCCGCTGGACGGGCCAGAGGGCGTCGTCACCGCCCTGGGCGCCAGTATCAGGGATCTGCACGCCAACACTGCAGAGGTGGCGCTGGGCTGGGACCCCGACCCGGAGGCCGTGGGCCGCGCCCGGTCGCTGGCGGAGGGGGCCGCGGTGGTTGTCTACGCCGTGAGCGACGGCCACGACGCGCCGGCGCACCGGGCCCTGATGGCCGAACTCATCGCCGCGGGCAAACCGGTCATCGTGGTCGGGCTGGGCATGCCCTACGAGCTGACGGCGGTGCCGGAGATCGAAACCTACGTCGCCGCCTACGGCTTCCGGGATGCCAACCTGAAGGGCATCGGGCCGCTGCTGTTCGGACGGGCGCAGGCCCGGGGGCGGCTGCCGGTGGCCATCCCCGGCCACTACCCGGCGGGGCATGGCCTCAGCCTGCCGTGAGCGCCCCGGCGGGGCACGGCCTTGACCTGCCGTGAGCGGCGAAACCGAAGCGGGCGTGAGCACGAAAGGAGGAGCGTGCCGTGAGACCTGAGACCGAGGCCGAGCGGGCGGCGCGCCACGCCGCGACGATCCGCGCGTTCCGCGCTCTGGTGGACCCTGCCCATCCCCCGCGGGAGCCGTTCGTGCTGGAGCAGCACTTCTTCGCCGGGGAAGGCGGCGACATCGATGGCCTGGCGGCAGCCCTGGAGGAACGGGGGTTCAAGGTGGAGAGCCTGGTCTACGATCCCGAGAGCCGCGACCGGGCCTGGCGGCTGGTCGCGGTTCGGCTCGAGCTCCTGGAGGAGAGGCGGCTGCTGGCGGTCTCGGACGAACTGGACGCGCTGGCCCGGGCGCACGACGTGATGTACGACGGCTGGCTGACCCATGTGGCGGGGTGAGAAATGTCAAGTCTACCTCTGTCTGCCGGGAGTTGTTACAATGCCCCGTGTCAGATAGGGGGGCAGACCCGACTTGTCCAAGCTCGAAGCGATCGTACACGGTCTCAATCCGGCACAGCGGGCGGCCGCCCTGCATCAGGACGGCCCCCTTCTCGTTATCGCCGGCGCCGGCGCCGGCAAGACCCGCACGGCGACCCACCGCCTGGCCTGCCTGCTGGCCAGGGGCGTGCCGCCGGAGGCGATCATGTGCATCACGTTCACCAACAAGGCGGCCCGGGAGATGCGGGACCGGGCCATCGCTCTGGTGGGGGCGGATGCCCGCCGGGTGATGATCCGCACCTTCCACTCCGCCGCCATGGTGCTTCTCAGGCAGTACATCGGCGACTTTCCCGAAAGCGGCCGGACACCGGCCTTTTCCATCGCCGATCCCACGGTCCAGCTGGCGCTCCTGAAGGAGGCCATCGCCGAGCGCAACTTCGACCTGAAGGCCAACCGGCCCGAATCGTTCCTCTGGCGCATCGGGCGCTACAAGAACGAGATGGCGGATCCCGAGTCGCTGCTCGCGCGACAGCCGTCCAACGACCTGATGGACTGGCCCCGGGTGCTGCAGATGATCCGCAGCACCGACCGGTACGTCAACCGGCTCACGGCGGAGATCTGGAAGCGCTACGAGGAGAAGCTGCGGCGCAACGACATGGTCGACTTCGACGACCTGATCAACCTGTTTACACAGATGCTGCGGGAGAAGCCGGATATCCGCGCCGAGGTGCAGCGGCGCTTCGCCTTCCTGCAGGTGGACGAGTTCCAGGATACCAACATCGCCCAGCTGCACATGGTCAAGCTGCTGGCGGGGGACGGGCAGAACGTGATGGCGGTGGGCGACGACGCGCAGTCCATCTACTCGTGGCGCTCGGCTGACATCCGCTGCATCCTGGAGTTCGAGCGGCACTTCCCCGGGGCGAAGACCATCCTGCTGGAGCAGAACTACCGCTCCACCGGGGCCATCATCCGGGCCGCCAACCGCCTGATCGCCCACAACACCGGCCAGCGGCCCAAGCGGCTCTTCACCGCAGCCGCGGAGGGCCGGCCGGTGGTCGCGTTCGACGCCGAAACCGAGGTGGCGGAGGCGCAGTGGGTCGTCCGGCGCATCCAGGAGGGCGTGGCGGCCGGCCGGCGCTTCGGCGACTTCGCCATCCTGTACCGCACCAGCATCCAGGGGCGCCCCTTCGAGGAGGAGCTGCGGGAGGCGTCCATCCCCTACCAGGTGGTGGGAGGCCCCCGTTTCTACGACCGGCGGGAGGTGCAGGAGTCGCTGGCCTACCTGCGCCTCCTGCACAACCCCCGGGACTCGGTCAGCCTGGAGCGTGCGCTGAACGCCCCGCGCCGGGGCATCGGGGAGCGGGGGCTGCAGCGGATCCTGGCCCTGGCCGCGCAGCGTGAGGTGGATCTGATCGCGGCGCTGGATCTGGCGGCGGCCGAGGGGCTGCTGCAGGAGGAGGCGGCGGAGGGGGCCCGGCAGCTCCACGAGCACCTCAGGCGGGCCCGGGAAGCCCTCGCCCGGCAGCCGGGCCGCTTCGCCGCGGCGATGGAGCGGCTGCTGGAGGAGTCGGGCTACCTGGCGTACCTCAGGGATGAGGACCGGCGCAAGGAGGAGCGCCGGTCGGAGGTGGTGGAGAGCCTCATCGCCGCCATGTACGACTTTGAGCGGCGCTCGCCCGGCGGCGGCCTGGGCGGCTACCTGGACCACCTGGCCCTGCTGGAAGGGCAGGAGGACGAGGATGGCGGCGACGTGGTGAAGCTCCAGACGATCCACTCGGCGAAGGGGCTGGAGTACCCGGTGGTCTTCGTGGTGGGCATGGAGCAGGGGCTGTTGCCCAACCAGCGGGCCCTGGACGAGGGCAACCTGGAGGAGGAGCGGCGGCTCTGTTACGTCGCCATCACCCGGGCCCGGGAGGAACTCTGCCTCACCGGCGCCCGCGTGCGGTGGCAGCGGGGCGGGATGGTGATCACCACCCCCTCGCAGTTCCTGGCCGAGGCACTGGGCGACCGGCCGGGCCTGCCGGCGTGGGCGCCCGCGTCGGCGGACTGAGGGCTGCGGCCGCTGCGCCGCCTGCCCGCCACGGCACACCTGACGTGGCCCACCGGCACCGCATGTGGTACACTGTTGCTGTTTACTGGAAAGATAACGGAGGGATCCCCCGTGACCGTCCTTCAGGCCATCATCCTCGGCATCGTGCAGGGGCTCGCGGAGTTCCTGCCCATCTCCAGTTCGGCGCACCTGATCCTGGTCCCGTGGGTCCTGGGCTGGCCGCCCTCGGGGCTGGCCTTCGACGTGGCCCTGCACGTGGGCACCCTGATCGCCGTCACCGTCTACTTCTGGCGCGACCTGCTGCAGCTGGCGGTGGAGGGGCTGACGAAGGGGACGAAGACCCCGACGGGCAAGCTGGCCTGGGGGATCGTGCTGGGCACGGTGCCCGGGGCGATCTTCGGCCTGTTGATGGAGGACGTGGTGGAGGCGGTCGTCCGCCAGTCGATCCTCACCATCGCCATCCTGCTGGCGGTGGTGGGCGTCATCCTGTACCTGGCCGACCGGTTCGGGCCGAAGCGGCGGTCGCTGGAGGAGATCCGGGTCGTCGATGTGATCTGGATCGGCCTGGCGCAGGCTCTGGCGGTGATCCCCGGCGTCTCCCGGTCGGGTGCGACCATCACCGCCGCCCTGGCCCTGGGGCTGAAGCGGGAGACGGCGGCGAAGGTCTCGTTCCTGCTGGGCTGGCCGATCATCCTGGGCGGTGCGGTGCTGGTGATTCCCGACATGGATCCGGCCATGCTGAACGGGTCGTTCTTCGCCGGCGTCGCGGCTGCGGCGGTGAGCGGGTACGCGGTGATCGCCGTGCTGTTGCAGTACCTGCAGCGGGGGACCTACCTGGTCTTCGCCTGGTACCGGGGGCTGGTGGCGGCACTGATGATCATCTTGCTGCTGGCGCGGGGGATGCTTTGAACGGCGGGCTGTGTCGTGGGCTGTAAGCTGTGGGCGGTGAGCGGTGAGCGGTGATTGCCGAAGCGATGACGGCCAGTCAGCGTTCATCATGCGAATCCAGGACGCCTCTCGTGCGGCGTCCTGTTTTTTTTTGCTTCCCGGGAGCGGCGTGGTGCTTCGCCTCGGGTCAAGCGCCTTCACGCCGTCCGACCGCAGCGGTGGGAGCAGACATTTTTTCACTTCGGCGCAGACGGCGAAGTGAAAAAGTTGCGGTTCCCAGGCCGGGCGCGGGCGCTTCTGCCCGTGAGGGGCACTCACCACGCAGGGGTCCCCAGCAGGGCCGCCGTTCGGGCGCAGTCTGTGCGAAGGAGCCACCTCTGTTCGCAATAACGTCTATACAATTAAGAAAGACGGGGTGAAGCACAATATGGCGCTCGCGCAGGTGCCCCTTTAGGCCAGGGGTCCGCCTTCTCGGATGCCGTTCTGACCAGCACCGGGAAGGAGAGGGATGGTCTGGATGTGGCCGAAGTCGGTTGACTGGCAGGAACTCAGGTTCGGGGTTGAGATTGAGTTCGTGGAGGGCGATCCAGAGGGCGTGGAACTGCTCCCCGGGTGGGTCATGTCCCTGGACGAGCGGCAGGTGGACGACGCCGGCGAGGATTCGGGCGCTGAGCTGAAGCCCCCGCCCATGCTGTGGCGCGATCGCGAGCTGGTCCGGGAGATGCTGCAGCGCTTGAGGGCCACCGACGCCCGGGCGAACTGGAGCTGCGGCCTGCATGTGCACGTGGGGCTGCAGCCCTGGGGGCAGGATATGGTGCTTCCGCTGGTCGACGCCGCCCTGGCGCACCAGGACGCGTTGCGCCGACTCCTGCGGACAGCCGAAGACCGGATGATTTACTGCCCGCCCGTGGTGCCGGCGATGCGCAGCCGCTACCTGACGCATCCAGAGCGTTCGGCGCTGGTTCACCGGGGGCGGCCCCAGTCGCACCGCTGCGGCATCAACGTCGCGGCCTGGTTCGACTTCGGGACCGTGGAGATTCGCTATCCCAACGGCTCTCTGGAGTACAGTGAGGTTATGAACACGGTGGAACTCTGCCTGCGATTCGTGGCAGCGGTCGGCGCGGGCCGTCTCCGGAAGTCGGTCGGGGGGGAAGGGCGCGCGGCTGCATCTGCCGACGCCACTGCGCTTGCAGCGGCGCTGGGTGCACCGGTGGACGGCTACCCGCCGCCGGCGGCCTGCGGGTCACGGCCGAGGAGCCCAACGGCCGTCTTACGACCTTCCGTTCCCGGCCCGGTCCGGGAGGGTGGTTGCTGGAACCGGAACCATAACCGGAGCGGGGCCCTGGCCCCGCTCCGGCGCGAGGGGGAGCGCTATGGGTGTGTTCTATCTGATTCGGCACTGTGAAGCTGCAGGGCAGGCGGCGGATGCTCCGCTGACCGAGACTGGGCGGGCGCAGGCGGTGCAGCTCGCGGAGCGGCTGGCAGGGCTGGGAATCCGGCGGATCATCGCCAGCCCGTTTCGCCGGGCGGTCGACTCCGCCGCCCCGCTGGCCCGCCGCCTGGGGCTGCCGCTGGAGACGGACGAGCGCCTCATCGAACGGGTTCTGGCCGGGGAGAACCTGCCGGACTGGCGTGAGAAGCTGGAGCAGACGTTCCGCGATCCGGATCTTTGCTACCCCGGCGGCGAGTCGAGCCGTCAGGCCGCGGCCCGGGGGATGGCCGTGCTGGAGGAAGCCCTGGCTGCGGCCGGGGGTCGCCCGTTCGCCCTGGTCTCGCACGGGTGCCTGATCACGCTCGTGCTGCGGGAGTTGGATCCCGCGATCGGTTTCGGCGACTGGGCACGCATGACCACGCCCGATGTGTACCGGGTGACGGGCAGCGGGCTGGATTGGCATGTAAGCCGTGCCTGGGACGGGTCTTAGAAAAACTGCGGCTGGGAACTTGATCCACCGGTTGTGGGCGCTTATACGCTTGTGGTAAGTTGAAGGTATGAAATACAGAAACTTACACATTCCGATATGGCAGGAGGAGTACGATGCCGCAGCACATCACCCTGCGCAGCTTCGCCGCCGCTGTCGCGCTGGCCGTGCGCGCCTCAGCCACCGCAGTGAGCCGGGCCGTTTTCGCCGCAGCGAGCGACGTTGCAGCCACGCCAGCCACCAGAACCGCCGTCGTTACAATTGCCACCGTGATGGGGCTCACGATGAGTGCACCCGGCGCCCTGGCCGCCTCCGTAACCTATGCCGACCAGGCGGAAATTCCGGCGTGGGCCGCGGCCGATGTGGCCTTCACCACTGAGGCCGGCATCTTCAGGGGCGATGCCGACACCGGCGCCTTCCGGCCCAACGATCAGATTACCCGGGCCGAGGTGGCCGCCGTGATCATGCGTGCCTTCCCGCTGGAGGCCGACCCCACCGTGCGGGTGCCCTTCAGCGACATCTGGGGGGCGTGGTACGAGGAGCCGGTCACCCAGGCCGTTCGGGCGGGCGTGATCCGCTCCGGCGACTTCGGCAGCCGATTCCACCCCAACCGGCCGATCACCCGTGCAGAACTGGCCCGGATGGTCGCCCGGGCGGTCGGGCCCTGCCCTGGCGGTGCATCGAATGTCTCGTTCTGGGACGTGGATCCGGAGCAGCTTCCGTGTGGGCCGCACATCGCGCAGGCTGCGGGCTGCGGGATCATCCTCGGCATGGGCGACGGCAGCTTTGCGCCCGAGCACACTGCCACGCGGGCGCAGGCCGCGGTGATGATCGCCCGTGCGGTGCGTCTGACGCAGGATGGCCCCGCGCCCCAGGAGCCAGGCGGGCCGGATGAACAGCCGGGGCTGCCGCCCGAGCAGCCGCAGACGGAGGAGGCGGGGCTTCACGAGTTCGAGCTCCGGGTGGCCGAGCTGGTCAACGCCGCGCGGGCGGCGGCGGGTCTGCAGCCTCTCCGCCTGGACCCCGAGCTCAGCCGGGTCGCCCGACTGAAGTCGCAGGACTTCGTGACCGGCGGCTACTTCAGCCACCAGAGCCCCACCTACGGGAGCCCCTTTGAGATGATGAAGCAGTACGGGTTCAGCTACCGGAGCGCCGGGGAGAACATCGCCATGGGCCAGCGGACGCCGGATGAGGTGCACGAGTCCTGGATGAACAGCCCGGGTCATCGACGGAACATCCTGAACCCGGACTTCGACACCATCGGCGTCGGTTTCTACGAGTACGGCTGGACGCAGATGTTTATCGGGAGCAGGTGAGAGGGCCGCTGGGCCGCAGTCGAAACACCCGCCGCCGTGACTCAGGCAGCAGACAAGCTCTTCCGGTCGAGCCTCCCACGGGGCGGGCAGGGACGATGCCTGAAGGTGGGCAGGGATGATGCCCGAGGGCGGTTAGCGGGCAATACGAAGGCGCCGCGGGGGCCAGAGCCTCGCGGCGCCTTCGGCATAGTCAGCCAGGAGGAGATCAGGCCTTCTTGACCTCCACCTGAGCCAGCTTCTCGTAGAACCGGATGATCGCCCCGTGGTCCAGGTCGCCCATCCCGTCCACCTTCAGGGCCTGCAGGATCTCCATCACCGCCGCCGTCAGGGGCAGGGGCACCCCGGCCTCGTGGGCGGCGCTGAGGGCGTTGTTCAGGTCCTTGATGTGCAGGTTGATGCGGAAGCCCGGGTCGAACTTGCGGGCCAGGGCCAGCGGCGCCTTGGCATCCAGCACGGTCGAGCCCGCCAGGCCGCCGCGGATCGCCTGGTAGACCAGCTCGGGGTCGACGCCGGCCTTGGTGGCCAGCACCAGCGCCTCGCTCATGGCGGCGATGTTGAGGGCGACGATGACCTGGTTGGCCAGCTTGGTCACGTTGCCGGCGCCCACGTCGCCCGTGCGCACCACGGAGGCGGCCATGCACTTCAGGATCGGCAGCGCCTCATCGAAGTCCTCCTGCTTGCCGCCCACCATGACCGACAGCGTGCCGTCGATCGCCTTGGGCTCGCCGCCGCTCACCGGGGCGTCGAGGAAGCGGATGCCCTTCTTGGCCAGCTCCGCCGCGACCTCACGGGAGACCATCGGGTCGATGGAGGACATGTCGATGACGAGGCTGCCCGCTTCGGCCCCCTCGATGATGCCGTTCTCACCCAGGACCACGGCCTTGACGTGGGGGGAGTTGGGCAGCATCGTGATGATGGTCCTGCACTGGGCGGCCACTTCCTTCGCACTCTGGGCGGCGGTGGCGCCGGCGGCGACCACCTCCTGCACCGCCTCAGGCACGATGTCGTGAACCACCAGCTCGTGGCCGGCCTTCAACAGGTTCTTGCTCATGGGCTTGCCCATAATGCCGAGACCGATGAAACCGATCTTGGCCATATCCGTGATCCCTCCTGCTCAGAGTTGATAGCCATACTCCTTAATCCAGCCCAGCGAGCCCACCGTGTCCGGCTCGGGGATGTACTCCAGCGACACGTACCCCTGGTAGCCCAGCCGGTCCAGTTCGCTCAGCACGAACGGGTAATTGAGCTCACCCGTCCCCGGCTGATGACGTCCGGGGTTGTCCGCGATCTGGATGTGGCCGATCTTGGCCAGGTGCTCCCGCAGCGTGGGAACGATGTTGCCCTCCGTCCGCTGGGCGTGGTAGACGTCGTACTGCACGAAGACGTTCGGCAGGTCGACCTCGGCCAACAGGGCAACCACCTGCTCGGTCCTGGTGAGGAAGAAGCCGGGGGTGTCGAAGTGGTTGAGGGCCTCCACGGTCAGGTTGATGCCCTCCTCGCCCAGAGCGTTCGCCGCGAACCTGACGTTCGCGACCAGCGTCTTCCAGTGCTCCTCGTGCGAGACTCCCGACACCCGCTTGCCGGCCAGGCAGTTCAGGCGGGAAACGCCCAGGGCCTTGGCATACGTGATTGCCCGCTTCACGCCGGCCCGGAACTCCTCCACCCGGTTGGGATCGATCGCGATGCCGCGGTCTCCGGCAGACCAGTTGCCGGCGGGCAGGTTGAACAGGACAATCTCCAGGTTGTGCTTATCGATCAACGACTTGAGTTCGCTGATGGAATAGGGATAGGGGAACAGGAACTCAACGCTGCGGAAGCCCGCCTTCTCCGCGGCGGCAAACCGCTCCAGGAACGGCACTTCCGTGAAGAGCATGGTCAGGTTCGCGGCGAACTTGGGCACGTTTACCATCCCTCCTGGATCAGGTGTTGGCGCTACTTCTCGGTCTCAATCCCCAGCCGCTCGATGATCTTGCCGTAGTCGGCGTGGGCCTCCTGCATGAACTTGGCGTAGTCCGCGCTGTTCAGGTACTGAATCGGCTGGAGCAGCTCGGCCATGGCGGCCTTGAACTCCTCGTCCTCGGAGATCTGCCGGAAGATCTCCTCCCAGTACGCGATGGCCTCAGGCGGGGTACCCTTGGCCACGGCGATGCCCTTCACCGAGCCCCAGGTGTAGAAGTCGATGCCTTCCTCGATGAGGGTCGGGGTGTCGGGCAGGACCGGGTCGCGCTCGGGGGTGGCCACGGCGATCGCCTTCAGCCGGCCGGCCTTCACGTGCGGCATGATCTCGGACGGGTGGCCGCCGCCCATGTGGGTCTGGCCGCCGACGAGCGTGGTGACCGCCTGCGAACCGCCGGCGTGCGGAATCGGGGTGACCTCAACGCCGGCCGCGGCGCCGATGCCCCGCATCACCAGGTCGACCGAGCCCGCCGCGGTGGAGACGGCCGCGGTGATCGGCTGACCGGTCTCCCTGGACCAGTTGACCAGGTCGGCGATGCTGTCGTGCGGCGAATCGGCCGGAACCGCCACGATCACCGAGTGGATCGAGAGCCGGCAGACGGGGATGAGGTCCTCGAAGGTCTTGATGGGCAGGTTGCGGATGTGCGGCGTCACCAGGTCCTCGCCCGAGCCGTAGCCCATCATGAGGATGTGGCCGTCAGCCGGGCTGTTGATGACGTACTGCCGGCCTTCCATGGCGCCGGCGCCGGTCTTGTTGACGATGACGATGGGCTGGTCAACGTACTTGTGCCATACCTTCTCGATGGCGCGGGCCAGCAGGTCGGTGGAGCCGCCGGCCGAGTACGGCACGACCATCTCAATCTGCTTCGTGGGCTTCCAGGCGGCGGGTTCAGGGTCGGGTTCGGGTTGCGGATCGGGTTCCGGCGTGGGTTCGGGGGTTGACGGGGTCTCTGTCTGCGGGGTCTGCGTCGGTGGGGTCTGGTCGGTTGACTGGGTTCCTCCGCATCCGGCCACGATCATGAGCAGCAGAGTCAGGGCCAGTGCAACTACGGTGCGGCTGCGACGCATTCGGGATCCCCCTTTCAGTGTGTGACCACGCTTTGGGTTGACCCGCCGCCCCGCCCCGTCGCGTCAGGCAAAGCGGCGGGAGGGACACCGTTGCTATGCGCTCTGGCGCCGGGCCTGTCTGGCGGACCGCAGGGAACGGACGGCCTGGCTGAGCACCAGCAGGGCGAAGATGCCGAGCAGCGCCGCCGAGATGGGACGGGTGACGAAGATCGCGAGGCTCCCGCCCGACATCAGCAGCGACTGACGGGCCGCGTTCTCAATCAGTGGCGCCAGCACGAAGGCCAGCGGCAGCGGACCCACCTCGAAGTCGAACTTGCGCAGCAGATAGCCCAGAATCCCGAAGAAGATCAGAGTGTAGACCTGGAAGATGCTGTTGGTGGTGCTGTACACGCCGATCACCGTGAACAGCGCCACGATCGGCCCGAGAATGGAGAACGGCACCCGCAGGAGTTGGACCCAGAGGCCCACCAGCGGCAGGTTCAGGGCCAGGAGCATGACGTTGCCGACGTACATGGAGGCGGTGACGCCCCAGAAGACGTCGGGGTGCTCCACCAGCAGGAACGGGCCCGGGGTGACCCCCTGAATGAGCAGGGCGGCGAAGATCACCGCGATCGAGGCGTTGGCCGGAATGCCCAGCGTGAGCAGCGGGATGAAGGAGGCGCTGGAAGCGGCGTTGTTGGCCGATTCCGGTCCCGCCACGGCCTCGATGGCGCCCTTGCCGAACTCCTCCGGGTACTTGGTCATGCGCTTCTCCACGGCGTACGAGGCCAGCGAGGAGACGACCGCGCCACCGCCGGGGAGCACGCCGATGAAGAAGCCCAGCACCGTGCCCCGCAGGATGGCCCACTTGGAGCGGGCCCAGTCAGCGGCGGTGGGCCAAATGCGCCCGATCTTGGTCGTGACAAGCTGCGCTTCTTCCGTCTGCTCCAGGTTGTAGAAGATCTCACCCAGGCCGAAGACGCCCATCGCCAGCGTCACGAAGTCGAAGCCGCCCATGAGGCCGATGGTTCCGAACGTGAAGCGCAGCTTTCCCGTGACCGGATCCATGCCCACGCTGGCCAGCAGGAGGCCGAGGCAGAGCACGATCAGGCCCTTCAGGGGCGAACTGCCCGACAGGAAGACCGCCAGCAGCAGGCCGACCAGGCAGAGCGAGAAGTACTCCGGCGGGCCGAACCTGAGGGCGAACTCGGCGATGGGAGGCGCCACCAGGGTGAGGCCCACCACGGCCAGCGTGCCGGCGATGAACGACCCGATGGCGGCGATGGCCAGCGCCGCGCCCGCGCGGCCCTTCTGCGCCATCTTGTAGCCGTCGATGGCGGTCACCACCGAGGCGGCCTCACCGGGCAGGTTCAGGAGGATGGAGGTGGTGGAGCCGCCGTACATGGCGCCGTAGTAGATGCCGGCCAGGAAGATGATCGCGGTGGCAGGCGAGCCCATCCGGTACACCACCGGCAGCAGCAGCGAGATGGTGGCCGCCGGCCCCAGGCCCGGCAGCACGCCCACCATGGTGCCGAGCAGGCAGCCCAGGAAGGCGAAGAGGAGATTGACGGGAGTGAGCGTGATCGCGAAGCCGGAGAGCAATCCCTGGAAAATTTCCATCTGCGCCTGCCTCCCCTCACCGGAACAGGCTGCCTACAGGTACAGGCACCCGCAGCAGGTAGACGAAGATGATGTAGACTCCCACGGTGGAGAGCACCGAGATGATCGTGCCCTTCCACCACTTCTCGTGTACGACGAGAAACTGCCAGCCCAGCATGAAGAGCAGGGTGGAGAGGATGTAGCCGATCCGCTCCATGGTCACGGCGTACAGGATCATCAGGATCAGGCTGAAGACCGGGCCCTTCCACTCCTTCCCTTTCCAGAACGGCTGCGGCTTCTCGTCCGGCCCCAGGTTGGTGATGAACAACCCGGCGCCGAAGACGGCCATGCAGAAGCCGGCGAGGGCGGGCATGAAGCCGCAGTCCGGATTGGCCATGGTGCCCAGGCGCAGGCAGAAGATCCCGTAGTACACGCAGGCAAGACCGATCGCGATGATGACCACGGCCGCGAGGCGATTGTGGCGCTTCATGGTCTCACCTCGTTCCGGGCTTCAAGGCTTCCCCCTGCGGCGTGAGTACTTCCGGATTGACCACCCACCGCGGGGTACGGCCCAGCAGGACGTCGCGCACGCCCTCCGCGGCGCCGGTGGCCATTCGCACCACGCATTCGGCGGTCAGCGCCGCGCTGTGAGGCGAGAGCAGCACGTTGTCCAGCGCGTAGAGCGGATGGTCGGCCGGGGGCGGCTCCTGCTCGAAGACGTCCAGGGCCGCGCCGGCGATGGTGCCCTGCTTCAGGGCCTCGTACAGCGCCTGCTCGTCCACGATGCCGCCGCGGGCGAAGTTGATCAGCAGCGCCGACGGTTTCATGAGCGACAGCCGCCGCTGGTCGATGAGACCGCGCGTCTCCGGCGTCAGCGGCGTGTGCAGCGAGAGCACATCGGCCCGGCTCAGGAGGCGATCGAGGTCGTCCTCCAGCGCGATGCCCAGCGCTTCCGCCGCCTCGGGCCTGGCGTACGGATCGTAGGCGATGACCTCCATGTCGAAGGCCGCCTGGGCCTTGCGGGCCACCTGGGAGCCGATGCGGCCGATGCCGACCAGCCCCAGCGTCTTGCCGCTGAGGTCGAAGGCCCTGTACTCGTTGCGCACCTCCCACCGGCCCTCGCGCGTGGCGCGGTCGTGCTGCAGAACCCGCTTGGCCAGGGCTCCCATGGCGATCAGGGTGTGTTCGGCGACCGATACGGCGTTGGCCTCAGGCGTGTAACAGACGACGATGCCGCGTTCTGTGGCAGCTTTCACGTCGATGTTGTCGACGCCGACCCCGTGCCGGGCGATCACCTTCAGCTCAGGGGCCGCCTCCATGATCTCCCGGGTGAAGGGCGCTGTGCGGACCACCACGCCCTCGACCCCCTGGATCTCGCGAATCACGGTTTCCACAGAGGGATCGGACGCCACCGCGACGTCAAAGTACTCCTGCAGGAGGGCGACGCCGCTTTCGTGAATCGGCTGGACGATCAGGACCCTGCGCATCTCTTCCACTCCTCTAGCGGCTGGCCAGATACTCCTTCAGTTCAGCGGTGTGGGCGCGGCCGGTGTCGACGATCATGGAGATGTCGTTGCCGAAGGCGATGAAGCGCATCCCCTGATCGATCCACCACTTGGCCTTCTCCATGTTGTAAACGTGAATGCCCGGTGCGACGCCGTGCTTGTTGCAGGCGGCGATGAACTTCATGAGCCCTTCCATGATCACCGGATCCTCCGACCGGCCCGGCATGCCGTAGGACTGCGAGAGGTCCGCCGGCCCGATGAAGGCGGCGTCTACGCCGGGAACGCTGACCATGTTGTCGATGTCCTCGATGGCCTGCTTCGACTCAATCTGCACGACCACGAGGGTCTCCTCGTTCGCGTGCTGGGTGTACTCGGCGGCCTTGACCGGAGCGAAGTTGGAGTGTCCGCGGCGCATGGCCATGCCCCGCTCGCCCAGGGGGTGGTACTTGGTCCAGGCGACGATCTGCCTGACCTCGTCCACCGTGTCCACCTGCGGCACAAGGATGCCGTCGGCCCCGGCGTCGAGCGGTTGCTGGAGGGCCAGGCGGGAGAGCCCGGGGGTGCGGACGACGGTGTGCAGGTTGGTCGACTTGGCAGCGGTGATCATGTCGCCTACGGTTTCGAGACTGTACGTGGAGTGCTCCATGTCGATCAGGACGAAGTCGAACCCGGCCGTGTCCAGCATGGTCATGAGGCCCGGTCCCCGCAGCTCGGAGACCATCGTGCCGATGACCACTTCTCCGCGCTTCAGGGCGCGCTTGATCCGGTTCTCCCGCATCTGGCACATCCTCCCTTACATGATCAGGCCCTCCCCATCCGCTGCCCCAGGGCCACGAGCCGCAGGGCGCGCTCGGCCGCGTCCGCCACGAAGCGCGCGGCTTCCTGGATGGCGGTGTCCAGGTCCACCGGACCCGGCACGATGGGGAGAGCTGCATCGATGCCAACGTCGTAGATCTGCTGGTAATCCCGTCCCAGGCCCCCCGACAGGCAGATGACCGGCACGCCGCGTCGGCGCGCCGCGGCGGCCACACCCATGGGGGTCTTGCCATGTGCGGTCTGGAAGTCGGTGTTTCCCTCTCCGGTGAGGCACAGGTCGGCGCCGTCCAGGTGGCGCTCGAGGCCGGTGGCCTCCACGACGATCTCTACGCCGCGCCGGAGCTGCGCGTCCAGCAGCGCCATCAGGCCCGCGCCCAGGCCGCCGGCGGCCCCGGCGCCGGGAATCGCGTCCACATCCTTGCCGAGGTCCCGCTTGATGACCTCAGCCCACCGCTTCAGGGCGGCATCGAGCTGGGCCACCATCTCGGGCGTGGCGCCCTTTTGCGGCCCGAAGACCGCCGAGGCCCCGCGGGGACCGGTCAGGGGGTTGTCGACGTCGCAGGCGACCGTGATTTGCAGGGACCGCACCCGGGGGTCGAGGCCGGAGAGGTCGATGCGCTCGAGCCTGGCGAGCGCCGCACCGCCGGGTTCCAGCTCCCGGCCTTCGGCGTCCAGCAGCCGGGCGCCCAGGGCCTGGGCCATCCCCGCGCCGCCGTCATTGGTGGCGCTGCCGCCGATGCCGATGATGAGCCGCCTGGCGCCTTCATCCAGGGCCCGGAGGATCAGTTCGCCTGTGCCGTACGTGGTGGTGACCAGGGGGTTCCGCCGGTCTCTGGGAACCAGGGGAAGGCCGGAGGCCTGGGCCATCTCGATGACGGCGGTTTCCCCGTCGCCCATCATGCCGAAGGTGGCCTCCACGGGATCGCCCAGCGGGCCCCGCACGGTGGCCGTGATCAGCCGGCCGCCCGTGGCGTCCACGAGCGCCTGAACCGTACCCTCGCCGCCGTCGGCCATGGGAACCAGTGCCACTTCGGCGTCAGGCCACACGCGCCGGACCCCGGCGGCCATTGCCTCAGCCACCTCGGCTGCGGTCAGGGAGCCCTTGTAGGAGTCGGGGGCAATCACGATCTTCACGGCAGAACCTCCCGCACAGGTTGTGCTACTGCTTGCAGCCGGCAACCATGCGCTTCATGGCGCCGGCGATGAGGCCGCTGGCGACGCACGGCATGTAGCGCGCCCCCAGGGCCGCGTACTTGTGGAAGTCTTCGGGGTTGGTGGCGAGAACGCCGGGCGTGACGCCGGCCGCGGCGATGCGCCGGATGCAGTCGACGATGACCTTCTGCATGTCCGGGTGGTTGTAGTTGCCCTCGTAGCCCATGGAGACCGAAAGGTCGTTGGGCCCGATGAACATCACGTCGATGCCCGGGACGGCCAGCATCTCGTCCAGGTTCTTCACCGCCTCCGCAGTTTCGATATGCGTGACCACGACCGTCTTCTCATTGGAAGCCTTCAGGTGCTCCGCCCCGCCGAAGAAGCCGAATCCGGCGGCGCGGTTGGAGAAGGCGACGCCCCGGCTGCCCACGGGCGGGTACTTGGCGGCGTCCACCGCCACGCGGGCCTCGTCGGCGGTGTTGATCTGCGGGACCTGAATGCCCGCGGCGCCAATGTCCAGGGTGCGCAGGATCTCCTTGGGGTTGGCCCCCGAGACCCGCACGATGGGCGGGATGCCCGCCGCCCGCGCGGCCCGGACCAGGTTCTCGGTGGTCTCGATGGAGCAGGGGCCGTGCTCGTTGTCGATGATGATGAAGTCGAAGCCGGCGAAACCGGCCATCTCCACCAGCGCGGGGCAGTTGAAGCCGATGAACATGCCGAGCAGGGGCCGGTTCTCCTTCAGCAGGTCTGAGAAGCGATCATCGAAGACAGGCATGCCGTACGCTCCTTTCCGGGGTGGTCAGCGCAGCTCCGCCGGCAGCGGGACGCCGTAGCGCTCGGACAGCTCATGGAACTCTTTTCTCACACCGGGCGGGACCGGAATGCCCGACCGGCGGCGCTCCGCCTCCTGCATGCGCTCCAGGTCGCCGGGCACCAGCACCCGGTCGACGCCGGGGACCGGTTCCACCGCACGCACGCCGGCCATCGTCTCGTCCATCCGCCTGGCGAACTCCTCTTGCGGCCGGAAGAGGTCAGGCCGGAAGGCCATGAAGAAGTGGCCGACCTGCTGGGGCTGGTCCAGCTGCTCGTACATGCGGGGCAGCTCCGGGCCGATCAGGGCGCCGGTCAGAACACCGGCGAGGATCTCCACCGCGTAGGCCAGCGCCGAACCCTTGGGACCGGCCATCGGCAGGAGGAAGCCCTTCATGGCCTCCTGCGCGTCGGTGGTGGGCAGGCCTTCCCGGGTCATGGCCCAGCCCTCGGGGATGGGCCTGCCCTCCCTGGCGGCGTTGATGATCTTGCCGCGGGCGACCTGGCTGGTCGCCATGTCATACACGAAGGGCGGGTTCTCGCCGGCCGGGGCCGCCATCGACATGGGGTTGGTGCCGAAGAACATCTGGCGGCCGCCCCAGGGCGGCATGTTGGCCACCGAGTTGGTGCAGGCGAAGCCGATCAGGCCCGCCTCGGCCATGAGCAGGGTGTAGTAGGCCATACAGCCGTTGTGGTTGGAGTTGCGCACGCCGACCAGGCCCACGCCCTGCGCGCGGGCCTTCTCAATCGCGAGGTCGGTGGCTCGCCGGGAGATCACGTGACCGAAGCCGTTCCCGCCGTCCAGCAGGGCGCTCACGGGGGTTTCCCGCAGCACCTGGATCCGGGCGGTGGGGGCCATGACCCCGGCCTCCAGGCGGGTCAGGTAAATCTTCAGGCGGCTGGTGCCATGGGTGTCGATGCCGCGGAGATCGGCAAAAACCAGGTGCCGGGCCACTTCGGCGGCCTCGTCCTCCGGCAGGCCCGCGGCCTTCAGGAGCTCCAAGGCCCACGCTTCCAGTCGATCCGGTGGAACGCGCGCGTGCTCGGTCATCGCGTGAGAACCTCCTTTGCTGCAATCACGCTTTCTGCGACTCCTGCCCTGCTGTTGGCTGCTATTGCGTCTGCTGCACCTGTTCCAGCCGCGCGAAGATGCGCCGCAGGTGGTGGGACATCGCCTCCCGTGCGGCGACAGGGTTCTGCGCGATGATGGCTTCCATGATGGCCCGGTGCTCGCGGATGTTGGCCTCGATGCGGCCCGGCTCCCGGTAAAAGGTGCGGTTGGACTCCACGAAGCCCTGCAGAAAGAGGTCGGCCACCGACACCATGACTTTCACGAAGACGGGGTTGCAGGTGGCTTCAGCCACCGCCCAGTGGAAAAGGAAGTCTTCCCGAGCGGCCTCCTGCCGCTCCCGGAACGCCTTCTCCAGGTTTTCGAAGGCCGTGCGCAGCTGCTCGATGTGCTGCGGTTTGCGCCTCTGCGCGGCAAGATAGGCAGCCTCGCACTCGATGGCGATTCGCAACTCCAGGATGTGCTCGAAGTTCGGATCCGCCGTGATGAGCATCATCGCCATCGGGTTGCTCGGGCTGCCCCAGGCGTCAACCGGCTGGCGCAGGTAGATGCCGGATCCCGGCTTCACCTCCAGGACGCCTGCGCCCGCGAGAAGCGTGATGGCCTGCCGCAGGGTGGGACGGCCGACGCCGAAGCGGCGGGCGAGGTCGCGCTCGGAGGGCAGGCGGTCGCCGGGTTTCAGCGCACCCTTCCGAATCAACTCAGCCAGCTGGTCGACGATCTGCTCGTAAGCACGTGTATGTTTAACGGGTTTGATGACCATGAAACGGCGCAGCCTCCCAACTGGAGAACTGGTAATACCACTTTACCTGTTCTCGATATGTTTTGATTTTCCTAGTAAGGGTAGCCGATAATAGACAGAATGGAGCATGCATAGGGTCAATAGGGATCATTCTGTGGATCCAGGCAGCACAAAAGGTCCCGGGGGGTGGCCCTCCGGGACCTTTTTGGCCCCCCGGGGCCTTTTTGACCCTCCGGGACTTGGGCGTGCGGTTTGCTCAGCAGGCGCGGTCAGGCTTCCGGAGTTTCGGGGGTCTGCTCGGTCCCAGCCGCCTGGGCAGCTCCCGCGCCGTCCGCGGCGTCCTGCCGGTCCTCGCCTTCGGCACCTTCTGCGTCGGTCTCCTCGGGATCCGGGCGATGCAGTTCGGGGTTGTACAGGACGCCGTTCTCCAGCGCCCAGGCGCGCCAGGCCTCCAGGCTGTCGAAGCGGCGGAAGCCGTAGTGCTTCTGGTAGTATTCCTGGGCGAAGATCTGCTCGATCTCCTCGATGGAAAGCCCCGTCTCCGCAGAGAGTTCGGAGGCGCTGACCGCGCGTTCGTATTTAATAAGGTAATCGTCCAGAACACGCCAGATCATCATCGCCGGTGAACTGGTGGTGCCCGTGCCGAGGGTGCGGGCGGTTGCGTAGTACGCCTCGTTACCCTGGGTCTTGGGTGCCGTGTCGGCCATGGTGCGTATCCCTCCGTCTATCACATACTTCCCGAATTTGGCTGGAGCTACACTTGCCTGGGAGAAAGTCTCCATACGATTCTCCTCCCGCAGCGGGGTTTCCTGCCTCCGCTGCTGAGAGGCCCTGCCAGGTTGTCCTCGCTTGACGGATTCTGACTAGGACGAATATACTGAGAACCAATCAAGCGCTTGCTAGGGGGGATGAGATGGCCCGGTCCCGGCGCAAGGAGGCCATGCTGGAAGCGGCCATAGCCCTCTTCAGCGAAAAGGGGTACCACGCGACCACGGTGCGGGAGATCGCCCAGGCGGTAGGCATACTTCCCGGGTCGCTGTACGCGCACATGGCGGCAAAGGAAGACCTGCTCTACGAAGCGGTGGTGCAGGCGTGGGAGCGCTTCCGGAAGGCCGTGGCGCCCATCGCGGAGTCGAAGGGCCACGCCGGCGAGCGGCTCCGGCGCGCGATGGCCGCGCACATCCGGGTGGTGGCCGAGTCGCCGGCCGCAGCCACCGTCTTCCTGCACGAGTGGAAGGCCCTGTCGCCCGACCGCCGGGCCCGGGCGGTGGCTCACCGCGAGGCGTATGAAGAGCTTCTGGCCCGGATCATCCGCGACGGCGTGGAGTCCGGTGTGTTCCGCCCGCTGGACCAGCGGTTCATCCGGCTGCTGGTCTTGAGCGCAGTGAACTGGGCGTATCAGTGGTACCGGCCGGACGGCCCGCTCAGCCCCGAGCAGGTGGCGGACCGGTTCTATGAGGTCATCAGTCAGGGGATTCGGAGCGGTGGTGCGTAAGCGGGGGAGTAGCAGTGAGCGGTAGGCCGTGAGCGGTGAGCTGTTTGTTCGTTGGCGTGCCGGCCGGATCCGTTCACCGGGCGCCTGGTCTGCCGGGAATCGGATGTTCAACAGTCTGCCGCGCGCAACCCACCGCTCACTGCCAGAAAGGGGGAGTACCGTGCCTAACCATGACGACCGGCACGCGGCGTTCCTGGACCGCGTGCAGCGCGGGGAGAAGATCGAGGCGACCGACTGGATGCCCGACGAGTACCGCATCGCCATGGTCAAGTTTCTGCAGATGCACGCCCTGTCCGAGTTGATGGGGGCTCTGCCCGAGAAGGAGTGGGTGCCCCGGGCGCCGACGCTGGCGCGCAAGCTGAGCCTGATGGCCAAGGTGCAGGACGAGGTGGGGCACGCCCAGCTTATTTTGCGGGTGGCGGAGGACCTGGCGGCCCCGCTGGGCAAGGGCCGGGAGGAGTTGGTGGCCGAGCTGTTCACCGGCGAGGCCAAGTTCCACAACGTGTTCCACATGCCTGCGCCCACGTGGGCCGATGCCGGGATCATCGGGTGGCTGGTCGACGGCGCGGCGGTGGTCTCGCAGGCGGCCTTGCTGACCTCCTCGTACGCCCCTTACGCCCGCGTGCTGCAGCGGGTGTGCGCGGAAGAGGGGTTCCACATTCAGCACGGCGAGTCGATCTGCCTCGCGCTTGCCGAGGGAACGCCGGCGCAGCGGCGGATGCTGCAGGACGCCCTGAATCGCTGGTGGGAGGCCCTGCTGCTCTTCTTCGGCCCCCCTGAGTCCAACTCGCCTTCGGCCGCCGTGCTCTTCAAGTACCGGTTCCGGACCAAGACCAACGAGGAGCTGAGGCAGAAGTTCCTCACCAAGTACGTGCCCCGCATCTGGGCCCTGGGGCTCACCATTCCCGACCCCCAGCTGCGGTTCAACGAGGAAGCCGGTCGGTGGGTCTACACCCCGCCCGACTGGTCAAAGCTGAAGGCCATCGCCCGGAACCAGGGTCCGCTTTCGCAGTACCGCCTGGGGCTGCGGCGGCTCTCCTACGAGCAGGGGCGCTGGGTGCGGGAGGCGCTGCTCGCACCGGCGGCGCAGGCGGTATAGGAGGGGGTGGTGTTCCGTGGCACTGGGCGCACACCCCCGGTTCCGGGTCTACGAGATCTTCGTGCAGAAGGATCACCAGAGCCCGCACGTGTGGGTGGGCTCGGTGGACGCCGGATCGGCGGAGGACGCCATCTTGTTGGCCCGGGAATCCTTCCTGCGTCGGGATCCGGCCGTGTCGATCTGGGCCGTGGAACAGTCAGCGATTCACCGGACCGATTACGCCGACCGGGACTTCTTCGCCCGGGAGACCGACAAGCGGTACCGCACCCTGGCCGGGTACCGGGCGGCCAACGCCGAGCGCTGGCGCAAATACCGGCGGGAACTGCTGGACCTGGAGCGGGATTTCGTGCGGGATTGAACCTCGACGGCGGGGAGGGGTGAGCCGTGGACACCAGAGGCGTGATCGCGCTTCTGTATCAACTGGCCGACGACGAGCTGGTCGTCGGGCACCGGGATTCGGAATGGCTGGGGCTGGCGCCGCACATCGAGGAGGACGTCGCCTTCTCGTCCATCGCGCAGGATGAGGTGGGGCACGCGGCGCTCTATTACCGCCTGCTGGAGGAGCTGGGCGAGGGGCGGGCCGACGACCTGGCCTTCCTGCGTCCGGCCGGTCAGCGGCGCAACGCCGTCCTCCTGGAGCGGCCGAACGGTCCGGGAACCTACCTGGCAGAGCCCCGGTTCGACTGGGGCTACACCATCGTCCGCCGGCTGGCCTACGACCTGTTCGACGCCATCAGGCTGGAGGTGCTCACCGCCTCGGCCCATGCCCCGCTGGCCCGGGCGGCGGCCAAGATCCTGCGGGAGGAGCGGTACCACCTCCTTCACCACACCACCTGGTTCCGGCGGCTGGCCACCGGCACCGCGGAATCGCGCCGGCGGCTGGAGGCCGGCGTGGCCGCGGTGTGGCCCGACCTGGGCGGCCTCTTCTCCCTGGGGGAGGTGGCCCCGGGGCCGCACTTCCCCGCCAGCCCGGAGGAGCTGGTCGACCGGTGGACGGCCGAACTGGAGCCGCTGTTCGCCGAGGTCGGGTTCGCCTGGCCCGGCCGGCCGGCGCCCGCAGCCGCCCCCGGTGCGGACGGCCGGCTGGGTCAGCACACGCCTGAGCTGGACGGGCTGCTGGAGACCATGGGGGAGGTCTACCGGAC
The DNA here is from genome assembly GCF_055383075.1 of Symbiobacterium turbinis. NCBI lineage: Bacteria > Bacillati > Bacillota > Clostridia > Eubacteriales > Symbiobacteriaceae > Symbiobacterium > Symbiobacterium turbinis. Next base: position 1,983,319 of record NZ_AP042433.1, on the reverse strand, counting down.
CGCCCCCGGCGCAGCATGGTGACCGAGGCGGCCATCTGGGCCGCGCTGGCGGATGTGCGGGATCCGGAGATCCCGCCGGTCTCCATCGTCGACATGGGGATGGTCCACCGGGTGACGGCGGAAGGGTCGCAGGTGCGGGTGGAGATCATGCCCACCTTCGTGGGGTGCCCGGCCCTGGACATCATCCGGCGCGACGTGGTGAACCGGCTCCGGGCCGTCCCCGGCGTGGGCGAGGTAGAGGTTGCCTTCGTCTTCGACCCGCGCTGGAGCAGCGACCGCATCACCGCCGAGGGGCGGGAGCGGCTGCGCAGCTTTGGCATCGCCCCGCCGCCGCCGTCGGGCCGGGATCCGGCGGGCGCCGGGAGGCTGCTGATGCCGGAGGAGGCGCCCGCCTGCCCCTACTGCGGCTCCACCGACACGCACCTGGAGAACCTGTTCGGACCCACCGCCTGCCGGTCCATCTACTACTGCGACGGCTGCCGGCAGCCCTTTGAGCAGATGAAGCGGCTGTGAACTTCTCAGCGCCTTTCGTCGTCAGACTTGTACGGAAGGATGATGGCGATGAGGAGCGTGAAGTGGGCCATCCTGTGCGCGGGCCTCTGCCTGCCGCTGCTGGCGGGCTGTGCGCCGTCTCCCGCGCCGGTGGTGCCGGAGGCGGAAGATGCCCCTGAACTCGCGGGCCCGTCCGGCGCCTCAGCCCTCTCCCACGAGAGTGTCGGCGCGCCGCCGCGCCTGATCGACCGACTTCTCTACCGGGGCACGCCGGTGCTGGACAGGGTGGTGGACGGCATCACCGCCATCCACCTGGAGCCGTGGCAGGCCGAGGTGGCCGTGGGCTCGGGGGACGTCATGCTCACCTGGCAGCTGGACACCCACGACGCCAGCTCTTACCGGGGGCTGCTGCGCACGGAGGGGGCGGAGCCGGTACAGGTGCGCACCGTGCTCGGGGTAATTCAGGCCCGGTTTGAGCCTCCCCTGCCGGACCAGTGGACGGCCTGGCTGGAAGGGGTCGCCGGTTCGCGCACGACGCTGATCCGAAAACCGGAGCCGACGGTGGCCATCAGCTACCAGGGCGCGGACGGCGCCATGATCCCGCTGGAGGTGTACGAGGCGATTCTGCCCGCGGGCCCGCTGCGGCTGCAGCTGGATTTCGACCAGCTGGTGGACGCGCGCAGCCTGGCCGGATGGCTGGCCGGCCTGGAGCAGACCGTGGGCCAGTCGGTGACGGTGGACCAGGTGGAGAGCGGCCGCTGGTTCGTCACGATGGACGAGGTGCCGGCTCGCCTCGACCTCGACGTGCGGAACGTGGTCGCCGCCGACAGCGGGCTGCCCGTGGCCCGCTATCCCCTGACGATCTGGAATGAGGCCGGCCTGCCCTACCTGGAGCGGGTCGATCTGGCGACGGGAGCGACCGAGCGGCTGCTCCAGCTTCCGCCGGAGATCAGCGAGGCCTGGCCGTCCGCCGACGGCGCCCGGATCGCCCTGCGGAGCTGGCAGAACCACGGCAAGGCGATGTGGGAGGACCGGGCTTACGTCGTCGATCTGGCTGCGCACCGCGTGGAGCCGGCGCCGTTTCAGGCCGGCACGCTGCACTGGGCTGCGGACAGGCTCGTGAACCGCCCCCCGTGGTGGGCTGAGGAGCAGGCCTGGCAGGTCTGGGACCTCTCCGCCGGGGAGGCGGCGACGTCGCTGGCCGTACCGCTGGCCGAGCCGGTTCCGGGAGCGGTGGCCTTCTCGCCCGACGGGGAGATGGCCGCCTACCTGGGGGCGGAGGGACTGGATGACCCGGAGCAGGCGGAGCCCGCGTGGGCGCCGCTGGTTCTGGTGGATCTGCAGACGGGCGAGGCGCGGACTGTCGAGGGCTTTGTGCGCAACTGGTACAGGGGCAAGGGGGACGCCCGCCGGTGGCTGGCCTGGAGCCCCGACGGCAGCCGCATCGCGGCCCTGGATTCTCTGGCCCGCTCGGGCGAGAGCGCCCTGGTGGTCTACGACCTCACGCAGGGAGAACGACAGGTGGTCAGCGACGAGCTGCCCGTACTGGCGTGGGGCACCCGCCTGGCCTGGAGCGCGGACGGCGACCACGTGCTGGCATACGGCGGCGGGCGCCCGCCCTGGATCATCCCGGCGGAAGGCGGGCCCGCCATCTCGCTGGAGGATGCCTGGCACGGCCAGGCTTTCTGGGATGAGACCGGGGGCCGGGTGCTGGGTGCCCGGGAGCCCTGGGAGGGGGTCTTTGTCTACACCCTTGCCGACGGCAGCCGGGTGGATCTGGGGGACGGGCTCCCTGCCGGCTGGGGCGGCGATGCCGTTTACGTGATCCGCTGGCCCGGGGCACACGCCCGCTACGTGCCGCCCGCGCCCTGACGTGACCGCAGTGAAAGACCCCGCCGGGGGAGAGCGCCGGCGGGGTCTCTTCTGTGTGTGCCGCCCGGTGCGTCTGCTGCCCGATGCGCCCGCCGCCCAGGGATTTCCGGCCTGCGCGCGGGGACACTCGCCGGCCGCCCCGCATAGCATGGCGCACAGACAGAGCGAGAACCCCGTCCGCACCTCCGGGGTATGGGGTGTGGCAATCTGGTCAATACTTGGGGGCCGAGGGGGGTTTCCCATGCAGAATGCGGAGGTCAGAGAGCTGGTGCAGCGGTCGCTGGAGCGGTATGCGGACGACGAGCGGGTGCTAGACGCCTTCTGGCAGTGGGCCTCTAATCCGACCCCGCCCTCGGCCGGCTACGCGCTGGAGGAGAACGCCGGCTTCATCGCAACCAACCTCATGCTGCGCTATGGTGAGCCCGCCGTCGACCTGGTGATGTCCGTCAACGAGGAGTGCCGCAGGCTGGCCGGGCGGGCGTCGATTCAGGAACTCCAGCGGACCATCGTCACCGTGCTCAACGGTCCGGTGGGCGAGCGGCTCAGGCAGGGCATCGTCCGGCGGCTCACTGAGCCGTCGCCGGCCAGACGGGCCCTGACCGCCTGGCTGGTCAACCGGGCCCGGTGGCGGCGGATGCCCGGCCGGGAGCCGGTGGTGGCCGGCGAGTTCGACTGGTCCCTGGGCGCAGACCTGGAGAGCAGCGCGGCCGACTGCCAGAGCACCGTGATGTGCACCCTCTACGGCCCCGAGGTGGCCCAGCTGGACCTGGCCCGCGAGGCCATGGCCGTCGGTGTCGTCAACCGGCTCTTCTACCGGAACGTCGCGGGGCGCATGGAAGCCAAGCTCCGGCCCGGGCCGCGTCTGGCAGTTTCCGATCTGGTCTACTAGCCCCTGCGATACCCCTGGGGCGGCGCGCGGCGTCTATTATCATAGAGAAGTGGGACACCGCTTAGGGGGGCGCCGCTGTGGCAGGAACCAAGGGGAACAAGTGGTACCAATCGCCCGGTATCGTTGGGCTGATCATCACCCTGCTCGGCTTCGGGCTGTTCACGCTGGCGTTCTGGCTGATCAGCGAATGGATGTTGCCGTAAGTGGCGAAAATAAGACTTGCGGTCTGGGCCTCGCCCGCATATAATGATATGACTAGGAGCGGCGAGGCCGCACAGAAGCAGGACAGAGCAATCTGAGGACGTTCGGGCAGGTAAAGCATGATTGCAGCGACCCCGGTGCGTTCCGGGGATTCTTTTTTCCGCTCTGGTGGGGGCTGTCTCCAACTGGATAGGAGGCGAGCGAAATGCAGACAAAGAAGCAGCGACCGGCAGCGCCCGAGGCGGAGCGTCCTGCCGGCAAGTGCACGCAGGTGCACGCAGAGGAGCACATCATTGAGGAGATCCTGCAAGCAGCAGGGCTGGAGCAGTTGGACTGAGGGTTTGGGCGGTCGGAAAGGGGAGATCCTGGCGTGCGCAGCACTTTGGAGACGCAGCTGAAGGACCTCAACCGGGAGGTCCTGCGTATGGGGCAGCTGGTGAGCGACATGGTCGAGAAGGCGGTGCGCTCCCTGGCCCAGCAGGACCTGGCCCTGGCGCAGCAGGTGATCGACAGTGATGATGAGATCGACCGGCTGCTGATAGCCATCGAGATGCGTTGCCTGCAGGTGATGGCTCTGCAGCAGCCGATGGCCCGCGACCTGCGCGCCGTGGGCACCAGCCTGAAGGTCGTCACCGATCTGGAGCGGGTGGCCGACCACGCCACCGACATCGCCGAGGTGACCCTCAGGCTGAACGGCGAGCCGCTGATCAAACCGTTGATCGACATTCCCCGTATGGCATCCCTGGCCCAGGAGATGGTGCGGGATGCCCTGGAGGCGTTCGTGCAGCAGGACGAAGCCGCTGCGCGCGCCATGATCGCCCGGGATCATGAGATGGATGGCCTGTACAAGGCGGTCTTTGATGAACTTGTCGAGATGATGGAGCAGAACCCCCAGGTAGTGCGGCAGGCGACTTACCTGCTGCACGTCGCCGGATGGCTGGAGCGGATCGGCGATCATGCGACGAACCTGGGCGAGTGGACGATCTACCAGCTCACCGGCGAGCTGAGCGACCTGAATACGTAGTTTGAGAGGGGGCGCAGGCCCCCTCTCTGCGGTTCCGGATGGTCGGCGCCACGGGCGACGCCTCTCTACGGCTGGTGGTCGGTCTTTGGGTGCGTGTTCCCGTCTGCTTGGGCCCGCGCGATCGCAGATCTGGCCAGCGCGCTGAGGACCACGTCTTCCATTGGCGGGTTGTGCAGGCCTGCCCGCGCATCCCGGTAGAAGCGCTCGAGGGGAAGCGAGCGGGAGAGGCTGGCGCCGCCGGCTGCACGCATGGCCCGGTCCACCACGCCGAGCGCCGTCTCGACGACGAAGGGTTTGCACGCGGCCACCGCGTCCACCAGGTGCGGCCGCCAGTCGGGCCGTTCGTCCCATTGGCGGGCCAGGCCCATCAGCAGGTGGCGGGCCGGCAGCAGCGCGAGATCCATCTCGCCGATAAGCCGCTGCACGTGGGGCCTGTCGGCCAGCCGGGCCGTCGGCTCGGGGTGGCCGGGCGGGTTGACCGTGCGCCGCGCCACCGCATACTGTACGGCGAAGTCCCGGGCGGCCTGGGCCACGCCCAGGTAAACGGCGGGCACGTGGAGCAGCCAGCCCTCGGTGCGGGCGCCGCTCCGGTCCTGGCCCGACTCCAGCAGGGCATCGGCGGGCAGGTGCACCTCATCCAGCCAGAGGTCGTGGCTGCCGGTCGCCCGCATGGCCAGCGAATCCCACGTCTCTTCGACGCGGAGCCCCGGCGATTCCCGCGGCACCAGGAACCACGCGGCCTCCTCGGTGCCGGCCAGGGTGGCCGAGACCAGGAAGTAGCGCAGGACCGGGGCCAGGGTGGTGAAGTTCTTGCGGCCGGTCAGCACCCAGGAGCCGTCGGGCAGCCGGCGCGCGGTGGTGCGCGGGAGGCCACCGCGGCTGGGGCTGCCGGTTTCGGGCTCCGAGGCGCACGCGTTCAGCAGCGCGCCGTCGGCCACCACCTCGCCGAACAGCCGCCGGCGCACGGGCTCGGGCCACGTGCGGCTGGTCGCCTGCTTTCCCACCACGTAGAGGTGCCAGCCCACCGCCAGCGCCGTCGAGCCATCGCCCCGGGCGAGCCGCTCCTGGGCGAACACCATGGCGTGCACGCCGGCGCCGAGGCCGCCGTCCTCGCGGGGCACGGTCAGGGCGAGGTAGCCGCGCTCCCGCATGGCCTCGAAGTGGGCGAAGGGAAAGGTTCCGGTGCGGTCGTATTCTGCTGCGGTCTGTGCGAACCGGTCAGCCAGTTCGTCGGCCATCTCGTAGGCCTGCCAGTCCACATCGCTCTGACCGAAAAACCAGGGGCCCAGTGTCACCGGATTCACCTCCGATGTCGCAATCTTCGCCGCGGCAGGGCAAAACTCTTGCAGCCCGGTCTGGATTTTTCATCCGCACCTGCATGAGTTTCACACTTGAACCGAGACCGATCTTCGTGTATCATAAAATCCTGTCAGCGGGGAGATACCCAAGTGGCCAAAGGGGGCTGACTGTAAATCAGTTGCGTAACGCTTCGGTGGTTCGAATCCACCTCTCCCCACCAACATACGGGCGGTTAGCTCAGCGGGAGAGCACTTGCTTCACACGCAAGGGGTCACTGGTTCGATCCCAGTACCGCCCACCACGGCGCCTGTAGGAAACTCCGCCGGAGTTTCCTAGGGCGCCGGTCATGAAACCCGTTGTCGGAGTGGCGGAATTGGCAGACGCGTACGTTTGAGGGGCGTATGGGATAACCGTGCGGGTTCAAGTCCCGCCTCCGACACCAGATCGAACAACGCAGGCGGAGCCGAATGGGGCTCCGCCTGTGCTTTGGCGCGTCGGCGTGGGTCATGTGTACTGGATGCTTGTGGCCGGCGGTGGGAACCGCAAGTTTTTCGCTTTGGGCCGAAGCCGGAAGCGGAAAAGTGCCGGTTCCGAGATGGCTGCGGCGGGGTCGGCGGGCTGTGTGGCCGCACCTGCCTCCGGATCGCCGCCGCCGAGCCGGGTTCAGGCGACATAACATGGCTGCTGAGTTGACGTAACGCGCAGCTGGGACGGGAGTTGCGGGTTTCCGGGGGCCCACCCCGAAGTGGGAACCGCAAGTTTTTCGCTTTGGGCCGAAGACGGAAGCGGAAAAGTGCCGGTTCCGAGGTGGCAGCGGCTGGTCGGCGGGGCTGTATGGTCGCCCCTGCTCCCGGATCGTCGCCGCCGAGCCGGGTTCATGTGACATAACGTGGCTGCTGAGTTGACGTAACGCGCAGCTGGGACGGGAGTTGCTGGTTTCCGGGGGCCCACCCCGAAGTGGGAACCGCAAGTTTTTCGCTTTGGGCCGAAGACGGAAGCGTAAAAGCGCCTGCTCCCAGCATGGGAGTGGAGGCGCCTGGCACTAAGGGGCGCTCTCGGCGGCCTGTTGCACTTCGGCGAAGGCGGCGGCGATATTGGCCTGGTGCTGCTCCAGGTAATACGAGGGCATATGGGTCGTTCCCAGGGCCGGCACCACGTCGTTCAGGGGCAGGCTGGCGGCGATCTCGTCAGGCGTTTGTCCCTTTGCCAGACCGATCTCGACGGCTTCGAGGACCCGCTCGATGTACGCGGCGTTCTCCGCCAGCAGTTCGGGCCCGCCGGGACGGCCGTGGCTGGGCACGACGTGCTGCAGCCCGGCGCGACTCCACCGACGCAGCGCACTGGCCCAGGACCGGATGTGCCCGGCTTCGCTCAGGGTCGGCAGGGGCGTCTCCACCGCATCGCCAGCCAGCAGGAGCTCCAGCTCCGGCACGTGCGCCACCGCAGAGTCGGCGGTGTGCCCTGGCAGGTGGTGCAGGTCGACGGTCAGGCCGCCGGCGTCGATGGTGAAGCGGTCGTAGAAGGTGAGATCGGGCGGGATGACCTGGCTTCCTGCGAAGTCGGCGGGCTCGTCCGCCCGCGTTTTCTCCAACTCCGCCAGCGCCTCAGGGGCCTTCAGCCGCACCCGGGTGAGGTGGTGTGCGATGACGGGCACGCCCGGAAAGGCGCCGGTTCCCCAGCAGTGGTCCCAGTCGGCGTGGGTGTAGACGACCAGGGTGGCACCGGTGAAAGGGGCCATGTCCGCCGGCTGGATGAGGGTGTCGACCACGACCCGATGCCGGGTTCCCCGCACAAGCGCGGCGGCCACGGAAAAGCCATACCCGCCGGGAAGCTGGCGGCTGACGAGGGTGACGGACGGAAGGAGCTGTTCAACCTTCAGGCCGGCGGGCTGACTGTGCATCGCGGAAGCCTCCTGATTCGGTGCGTGATGCGCAGGCACTGGGGAACCATGCTTCATGAGTATAGCAAATCCGGCCGCAAACGCGCCGAGACCCCCTGGTGGCGGTGGTCAGTCGGCTGTGCAGCCAGGGCGACCTGTGCCTTTCGGGGGTCTCGATACATTACTATGCAGCGGAGTGCGGGGTGTGCAGGAGACTGTATGCCAAAATATGGTGAAACGCTTTGCTCAGGCCCGACTCGTGAGGTTTGGGTGCAGGGCCAGGAGGAGCGGCAGGATCTGCAACTGGGCGAGGGGTTTGAGCGGCAGCGCAGGGTCCAGGGGCCGACGCAGGACAGCGCGGCCGCCCGAGGCGCAGTACTCGCCCAGCGTGACCGGCGCCTGGGTCAGGCGGCGGATCGCGGGCACGTCCAGCAGCAGGATGCCCGCCACCTCTGCCGAGGGAGCGGGCAGCTGCTCGGTGACGGCGAGGTAGGTCACCGAGCGGCCGGCGCTCCTGGGTGCGACCAGCAGCGGCGCGGGCGAGTCCTCGCCGCGGGTGTTCAGAGGCCGCAGGTCGTGGCCTCCGCCTGTGCTGGAGGTCATCAGATAGGTCGCGGGCGGTTCGACCAGCGTGCACGGAACCGCCGCCTCTTCCCACACTTCTCTCACGGCGCACTGGGCAGCGGTCTCCCCCGGTTCCCGGTGGCCCCCCAGGCGGAACACGGCCAGCCCATCCCCCGCGGGGGTCGGGCCGACTGCGAACGCGAACAGGCCCTCGTAGAGAAGGAATGCGCCTGCGGTGACGACCTGGTCATCCTGCATGCTCGTACCCCGGTGGTGTGGCCTTGCCGCGTCGAGCGTCATCGCACGACCTCACCCAAACTTGTCGTGTTGCCTCCTGCAAAGTCGTACCTTTACCGCATACAACGGGGAGGGGGAGGACAGCGTTACGGGGGGCACACCGGCGTATACAAGACGAGACCCCCTGGTGGCGGCGGTCGGTCGGCTTTGCAGCCAGTGCGACCTGTGCCTGTCGGGGGTCTCGCTATAATCTATGCGGTTCGGGTGCAGGAATGCCACTCAGAATCGACGAAAGTTGCGCGGAGTCCTGCGTAGGGTTTGAAAAGAAGGGGGCTTAACCATGTCTGACCAGGCCCTGGCCGGGGTGGCACTGGCGATTCAGAGCGCGATCGTGCTGTACCTGGTGATCGGCGAGCCGCTGTACGGAAAGCGGGCGTACCAACGACTGCTCGCCACGCTGGGTCAGGACCCGTTCGCGCGCGTCCGCTTCTACCGCAAGATCATCATCCTGGAGTGGGCCCTGGTCTTCCTGGTCCTCCTGACCCTGCGGATGGCCGGCGAGCCGATGGCCAGCATCGGACTGGGTGCGCCCAGGTTCGACTCGCAGTCCCTGGTGCTGCTCATCGCCCTGTTGATGGGGATCGCCGCGCCGCTGGTGCTGGGGGCCGTTTCGCCCGGTTACCGCAAGGGCCTGCAGCAGCAGACTGAGCCGCTGCGGGGAATGCTCCCCGAGCGGAGGGATGAGCGGTGGTGGTTCGCCCTCGTCTCCGTCACCGCCGGGGTATGCGAGGAGATCCTGTTCCGCGGGTTCCTGATCGCCTACCTTACCACCCTGGTGGCCGGGCTGCCGGACGTGGGAGCACTCCTGATCACCGGCGTCATCTTCGGGATGGCGCACCTGTACCAGGGCTGGACCGGGGTGGTGACCACGGGCGTGCTGGGCGTCGTGCTGGGCCTGTTCTACTTCTACACCGGGTCCCTGCTCTGGCCGATCGTGGCCCACGCGCTCCTGGACCTGCGGGTGCTGGCACTGCCGCTTCAGCCCCCCAAGTCTCAGGCGTGATGCACTGGAACGCTGCCGGCGCTGCATCGCAGGGTGATGCACCGGAATGCGGCAGACGCCGCATCGAAAGCGTCATGCAAAGGAACGCTGCCGGCGCTGCATCGCAGGCGTGATATGGCTCAGCGCCGCCATTGAGGCGGCGCTGCCTTGATGTTTTCGCCCTGCAGGGTACAATCTTGATTGTCGATCTGAACTACCGGAGGAGATGTCGCAGTCTTGACCAATACAACCGATGCCAGGGGCCGCGGCGGAGCCGGGGCCCTGACCTACACCACGATCCTGCGCTTGTTCCTGCCGCTGTCGCTCTCCGATGTCATCATGGTGCTCGCCGGGCCGATCCTGACCATCGGCCTCACCAAACTGGCCCACCCCGAGACCTCGCTGGCCGCCTACTCGGTGGCCCTGAACGTGGCGATCCTGCTGGAGAGCCCCATCATCATGCTGCTGCACGCCTCGAACCTGCTCAGCCGCTACCGGGAGACCTACCAGCCGCTGCGCCACTTCATGCTCTGGGCGAATGCCCTGCTCACCGTGCTCTACGCTCTGCTGGCGTTCACCCCGGCGTATGACGTCATCTTCCGCACCTTGCTCGGCCAGCCCGACGCCATCGCCGACGCGGCCCGGCCCGCCTTCCAGGCGCTCCTGCTCTGGCCGGCGGCCATCGGGTGGCGCCGCTTCTACCAGGGCATCCTCATCCAGCACAAGCGCTCCAGCGTGGTGGCTTATGCGGGCTTCGGCCGCATCGGGTCGCTGGCCGCCGTGACGGCCCTGGGGGTCGCGGGAAACGCCCACGGCGCGACGCTGGCCGGCGTGGCCCTGGTGATCAGCGTCATCGTCGAGGCCGTGGCGGTCACCTGGCTGGCCAGGCCTGTCCTGAAGGGCGGCGTGACGGACCCGAACGCGGAGGTTCCCGACTGGGCCCCGCGCACCATCGCCCAGATCGCCCGCTGGTACTGGCCCCTGGCCATGACGCAGATCCTGGTCACGGTGGTGCGGCCGCTGATCAACGGCGGCATCGCGCGCAGCGTGAACCCGGAGCTGGGGCTGGCGGCTTGGCCGGTGGCCTGGTCGACCATCCTGATGGTGGCCAACTCCGTGCGCATGGTGCAGCAGGTGGCCCTGACGCTCCTGCAGGACCGGCGCTCCTACCTGATGCTGCGCCGCTTCACCCTGACCGTTGGCGTGGCGGCATGCGGCATCATGGCCCTGCTCGCGGTCACCCCGCTGGGCCGGCTGTACATGGAGTGGGTGCTGGGGCTGAAGGGCGGCCTCTCCACCGTGGCCGACGCCGCGCTGCCCGCGCTGGGCTTCGGCGTGCTCTTTCCGCTCTACGTCGCCCTGCAGAACTGGCTGCAGGCCCTGCTGATGAAGGACGGCCGCACGCTGATCGTGAACGCCGGCGCCATCGTCGGCGGCACGGTGACCCTGGCAGCGGTCTACGCCGGGGCACTCATCTGGCGGCTGCCCGGCGCCGTGCTGGGCATCGTCGCGCTGCTCTGCGGCGCCGCGGTCGAGCTGCTCCTGCTGACCTGGGCCTCCCGGCCGCAGCGGCACGCGTGGCTGGCGCGGTGATCATCCAGGCCGGGATATCCCCATGTTCACTTTAGGCAATGTTTGAACAGTGGATAACGCGATTTTCTCAGCAGAGCCGCCACCGGCGCATCCATCGGGCCAGGGGGCGGAGGAGGCGCAGGGGCGCGAACTGGTAGATCTCCCGGGCCAGGGCCAGGGCGTCCTGCTCGATGAAGTGAACCACCAGCTCCTGCTCCCGGTCGCCCTCCGCGGCCAGCAGGAAGCGGGCGTTGCGCCAGACCCGGTCGCGCCAGGTCTTCAGGCCATAGGTGGTGAGGTTCCGGTCCAGGTCGCCCAGCAGCCGGCCCAGGGGGCGGATCAGCCGGCCGTAGTGGTGGGCGATCTCGTCCTGCACGGCCGGGATGACATCGTGCAGCACCCGGTTGATCTGGTCGTGGTCGAAGCGGCGCCGCACGGTCTTGAAGAGCGCTTGGTCATCCCCCTCGGCGCGCAGGATCTCCGCCACAACCAGCGGCAGGTCGTTGTTGATGTGGGCGTTCATCCCCAGGAGGATGTCCTGGAGGAGGAACGCCCGCTTTCGCGCGGCGATCTCGAAGGCGTAGGCCCAGGCCGGCGGCGGCTCCTCGCCCTGCTCGAACCGCTCCAGGGCGTCGAAGTAGTACCAGCCGAAGCGGATGGCGACCCGCTCGACCCACGAGGGGTCGAGGAAGAAGGGCTGGCGGAGGCGCTCGCGCGCGGCCAGGGTCATGTGCCGGTAGACCCGCAGAAAGGCGGCCCGGTGGTCGCCGTCCCGCTCAAACCGGCGCAGGTGCGCGTCCATGACGGCCGCCAGCTCGTCGATGCTCCTCACCTCCGCCCCGCCCATCCGCATGCGGGCTACCTCCCTTCGCCCGGTGCCCCTCACCTGGCTCTCCCTGCCTAGTCTGCGCCTAACCGGTCAGCAGCTTTTCCATCATCACGCCCCAAAGCTGGAAGCCCCGGGCCTCGGAGGTCTTCTGCCCCAGCGGGTTGGAGGCGTGGACCCAGTTGGTGACCCGCCGGATGCCCAGCCATCGTAAGTACGCCTCGCCCAGCTCGTGCATCTGCTTCGCCAGGCCCCTGCCGCGGTACTGGGGCTCCAGGTAGATGTCGGCCATGTATCCCTGGGGTTCGCCGGTGCGGTCGTCCGGCCGGATGCCGATGAGCAGGAAGCCCACCGGCCTGCCGCCGTCGGCGGTCACGATCGCCGTCCCGCCGGGGGAGGCCAGGGTGGCCAGCAGGTTGCGGTGGGAGTTGGCCCGCACGACCTCGGGCCTGGCCACCGCCCGGTCCGAGGGGTTCATGATCTCCCAGTCGGTCACTGCAGCCATCTGCAGGAGCCAGGGCAGGTCGCCCGGTTGCCAGAAGCGCACCTCTGCCACGTTGTGGTCCCCCCTTTCTCCCCATTACGGTACGCCGACCCCGGGCGGGAGGTACCAGGGGCCGCGGCCCTCCGCAGCCGGGTCGCGGGTACCAGAGAGCGGAGCCTTCCATAAGATGAAGGAGCCCTCACGAGGGGAGGAGGGAGCCGCATGTACCAGTACCGGCACGGCCACGCCGGCGACCTGCCGTGGCTGATGCAGGCAGCGGCTGCCGCGGCCTGGGAGTCGCTCGCGCCCGACGAGCGCGCCCGCCTGCACCCGGCGCAGGCGGCGCAGCGGGCGGCGATTCAGTGCCAGCAGGTGCTCTCTGCGCCGGGCAGCGCCTTCCTGATCGCCCAGCACGGGACGCAGCCGGTGGGCTACCTGCTGCTCACGCTGGCGCGGGACGGCAGCACAGAGGAGCCCACGGCCCTCTTGATCGACCTCTGGGTGCACCCCGCCCACCGGCGCCGCGGGGTGGGCAGCGCGCTGCTGGCCGCCGCGGCAGCCGGGGTGGCCGCCCTGGGCCTGCGCAAGCTGAAGCTGTGGACGGGGCTGCACCACCGGCCGGTGGTGGAGTTCGCCCTCAGCCGGGGCTTTGAACCGGCCGGGCTGATTGGCGTCAAGGACCTGTAACCGCCGCGGAAACGGTTACATAAGCTGAGAGTGGAGACGTTCCACCCTCGCGGTGGTGCTCATCCCGGTACAGATCGGAAGGAGGTCCCTTCGTGTCCAAGAAAACGCGGGTCGTCACATCGACCGCCTGCCCCGTTGACGTCTCGCGGCCGGTGGTATCGGTAAGCTGCCCGAAGACGTTACCCACTGCCACCGCCGGGGTGACCGACAAGCTGGATAAGAAGGACTTCTTCGACAAGAAGGAGTTCTTCCCGTTCCCGTTCGCCGGCTTTGGCGGCAAGAGCGTCCCCGGGCAGGTGTTCAACAACCCGGCCGTGGACCTGGCCCCGTTCAACAAGCTGGCCTCGCTGGCCGCGTTCAGCCCGGCCGCGGCGCTGGCGGCGAAGAGCCCGACCCTGGCCATCTTCAACCCCGCCATCAACCCCGCCGCTGCGTTCCTGCAATTCAACCCGGGCGCAGCACCGACCCTGGCGCTCACCGGCAAGGGCAAGCCCTTCGGCAAGTTTGGCATATAACCAACCGGACGGCAGGCAGGGGAGTCGAAGGGCTCCCCCGCTTCCGGTCAGGAGGGAAAACCCCACATGAACTTCGGCGGGTTCGACGCGCCCGATCAGGTCTTCTTCAATCCGGCGGTGCAGCTGGCTCCGTTCACGCCGCTGGGGTCGCTGGCCGCTTTCAGCCCCGCGGCGGCGCTCGCGGCCAAGAGCCCGACCCTGGCCATCTTCAACCCGGCCATCAACCCGCGGGCGGCGCTTCTGGCCTTCAACCCGGCCGCGGCGCCCACCCTCGCGCTGACGGGAGGCCTGGACGGGAAGTTCTTTGGCAAGCCGTTCGCCAAGCCGTTCGGCAAGGGCTCTGGGAAGCCGTCCTTCAAGGGCTGCTGCTGATGCCGGAGGGGCAGGCCGGCATGTACACCCATAACGCGAGAGACGGGGGCGAGCCGCCCCCGTTTGCTGCGCCGGGGAGGAGGTCGCAAAGCAGATGCGGCGCAGGCTTGATTTCTCGACACCGGCCGACGTGTTCTTCGATCCGGTCGTGCAGCTTGCGGCGCTCTGCCCCATCTGCGCGCTGGCCGCTCTGCGCCCGGAGGCCGCCATCGCCGCGCTGGCGCCGGGGCTGGTGCTGTTCAATCCGGCGATCAACCCGGTGGCGGCGGTGGTCGCCTTTGTCGCGGATCCGCTTTACTCGCGCCGCAGCCCGCGCCGGTTCGGCCGCCGGGGTGGCCCGGCGGTACGCCACGGCGGCAGGGATGATGTGGTGCTGCGCCCGTACGGCACGGATGGCGTGGCAGTGCGCTCCGACGGTGCGGATGGCCTGACGGTGCGCCCGGCCGGCACGGGCGGTGCGGTGGTGCGCCCGGGCGGACCGGATGGCGTGGTGGTGCGTCCGGCTGGCACGGGCAGTGCGGTGGTGCGTCCAGGCGGACCGGATGGCGTGGTGGTGCGCTCGGGCGGCCCCGATGGCGTGGTGGCACGCCCGGACGGCACAGGCGGCGGGGCGGTTCGGGCCGGGAAGGGCAGGTGGGTGTTCGGCGACAAACGGCGAGCGTAGGTTGAAAGCAGGAGGAATAGGCAGAAAAGGCGAATGGGTGTGAAGCGACACCGAATTGGGAGGGAGGGTGGCCCGTGGCCACAGCAGAGCGAAAGGAGCGGTTCGCCGGGGTCTCAGACCGGCCGGTGAAGCGGTTCTATGGCCCCGACGACATTGCCGGCTTTGACTACGACCGGGACCTGGGGGATCCCGGTGAGTACCCCTTCACCCGGGGCGTGCACCCGACCATGTATCGCGGCAAACTCTGGACCATGCGGCAGTTCGCGGGCTTCGGCACGGCGGAGGAAACCAACGCCCGGTTCCGCTACCTGCTGGAGCAGGGGCAGACGGGCCTCTCGACGGCCTTCGACATGCCGACGCTGCTGGGCTACGACTCCGACCACCCGTACGCCAACGGCGAGGTCGGCAAGCTGGGGGTGGCCATCGACTCGCTGCGGGACTTCGAGATCCTGTTCGAGGGCATTCCCCTGGACAAGGTCTCGACCTCGATGACCATCAACCCGCCGGCTTCCGTCATGCTGGCCATGTACCTGGTGGTGGCCGAGAAGCAGGGCGTCTCCTGGGACCAGGTGAGCGGCACCATCCAGAACGACATCCTGAAGGACTATATCGCCCAGAAGACCTATATCTACCCGCCGGCCCCCTCGATGCGGCTGATCACCGACGTCATGGCCTTCTGCGCCCGGCACGTGCCCCGGTGGAACACCATCTCCATCTCGGGTTACCACATCCGGGAAGCCGGGGCCACGGCCGCGCAGGAGCTGGCCTTTACCCTGGCCGACGGCATGGCCTACGTGGAGGCGGGGATTCAGGCGGGGCTCGACGTGGACGAGTTCGCCCCGCGCCTCTCCTTCTTCTTTGATGTGCACAACGACTTCTTCGAGGAGATCGCCAAGTTCCGCGCGGCCCGGCGGATCTGGGCGCGCGTGATGCGGGAGCGCTTCGGCGCCAAGAATCCCCGCTCCTGGATGCTGCGCACCCACGCCCAGACCGCGGGCGTCAGCCTGACGGCGCAGCAGCCGGAGAACAACATCGTGCGGGTGACCCTGCAGGCCCTGGCCGCGGTGCTGGGCGGCACGCAGTCCCTGCACACCAACTCCTACGACGAGGCGCTCGCGCTGCCCAGCGAGGAGGCGGTGCGCATCGCCCTGCGCACCCAGCAGATCATCGCCGAGGAGAGCGGCGTCGCCAACGTGGTCGACCCGCTGGCGGGTTCCTACTACGTGGAGCACCTGACCAACAAGCTGGAAGAGGAGGCCTGGGCCTACTTCGAGCAGATCGAGGCTCAGGGCGGCGTGGTCGCGGCGATCGAGAAGGGCTGGTTCCAGCAGCAGATCGCCGATTCGGCCTACCGATTCCAGCGGCGGGTGATGAACGGCGACTACAGGGTGGTGGGGGTCAACGCCTACGTCGACCCCGACGAGAAGCCCCACACCAACATCCTCAAGGTGAACCCGGAGGTGCAGCGCCGGCAGATCGAGCGGGTCCGGGAGGTGCGCGCGACCCGGGACCAGAAGGCGGCCGAGGCCGCACTGGCCGAGCTGCGCCGGGCGTCACAGACCGATGAGAACCTGATGCCCTACATCATCGAGTGCGTCAGGAGCTACTGCACCGTGGGGGAGATCTGCGGGGCCTGGCGCGAGCTGTGGGGCGAGTACCGGGAGGAGTCGGTCTACTAGTCACGGGGCGATGGAGGGGAAGCGGAAGTGGAAGCGGCATCGGGACGCAGGATCAGGGTGCTTGTGGCCAAGCTGGGGCTCGACGCCCACGACCGGGGGGCGAAGGTGGTCGCCCGGGCCTACCGGGATGCGGGGTTCGAGGTGATCTACACCGGCCTCTACCAGCGGCCGGAGGCCGTGGCCGCGGCCGCGATCCAGGAGGACGTGGACGTGGTGGCGGTTTCCTCGCTGGCCGGGGCGCACGGGGTGCTGATCCCGCAGCTCATCCAGCTGCTCCGGGAGCAGGGGGTGGACGACGTGCTGATTCTGGCCGGCGGCATCATCCCCGAGGATGAGGTGCCTGCCCTGCTGGAGGCCGGCGTCTCCCGGGTCTTCGGGCCGGGCTCGGACCTGGAGGAGATTATTGAATACACGAGGGAGAACGTGAAGCGATGAGGCCGGAAGATCGGGCTGCTGAGCTCTTCGCCCGCCTCAGGTCCGGTGACCGGCGGGCCCTGGCGCGGGCGATCACCTGGATCGAGAACGGCGCCGAGGAGGCGACGGCGCTGCTTCGCCTGGTCTACCCGCTCACGGGCCGGGCCCACGTGGTGGGCATCACCGGTCCGCCGGGCGCCGGCAAGTCCACGCTGGTGGACAGGCTGGCCAGCGAGCAGCGCGCCCGCGGCCGGACTGTCGCCATCGTGGCGGTGGACCCCACCAGCCCCTTCTCGGGAGGCGCGATTCTGGGCGACCGGATCCGCATGCAGCGGACGCTCACCGATCCCGGCGTCTTCATGCGCTCGCTGGCGGCCCGGGGGCACCTGGGCGGCCTCTCGCCGGCCACGGGCGAGGTCGTGTCTGTCCTCGACGCCTTCGGCTTCGACGTGATCCTGGTCGAGACGGTGGGGACCGGCCAGTCCGAGGTGGAGATCATGGCCCTGGCGCACACCACCTGCGTGGTGGTGGTCCCGGGCCTGGGCGACGAGATCCAGGCGATCAAGGCCGGTATTCTCGAGATCGGCGACGTCTTCGTCTGCAACAAGGCGGACCGGGACGGCGCCGACCGGACGGTCAACGAGATCGAGATGATGCTCGACCTGGGCCACATGGGCCAGCCGGGGATCAATCGCTGGCCGGCGGAGCCCGCCGAGGGCGGCGGGGCGCAGTCGCCGGCTGCGGGAGCTGCGCTGCCGCCGGGCGCCGATGCGGCCCTGCGCCGGCTGGACCGCACCGGGCATCACAGCGCGGCGGACCTCGCGCGGGCTGCCGGCTACATGACCCGCGCGGCGGTGCATGCGGCCGAGCGGCACGGCACGGCCAACCCCGGCGATATCTCGTGGCGACCGCCGGTGCTGAAGACGGTCGCCAAGGACGGGCAGGGCGTGGAGGCCGTGGTGGACCGGCTGGACGAGCACCTGACCTTCCTGAGGGAGACCGGCCGCTGGGAGGCCCGCCGGGAAAAGGATGCGGCGCTGCGGCTGCAGGAGCTGGTGGGCCAGCGCGCGGCCCGCGCCACCCTGGACCGGGCCCGGGCCGCCGGCGATCTGGAGCTGCTGGTCCGGCAGGTGGCCGAGCGGCGGCTGGATCCGTACACCGCGGCGGATGAGATTCTGCGCAATCACTGGGGCCGATGAGCTACTGCACGAGGAGGCGGAATCCGTGAACTTCAATCTGACCGAAGAGCAGAACATGGTACGGCAGGCGATTCGGGAACTGGCGGAAAAGGAGATCGCACCGCGGGCAGCCGAGTTCAACCGGAACCACGAGTTCCCCTGGCCGAACTTCAAGCTCCTGGCGGAGAACGGCTATCTGAACATGCACCTGCCCGAGCCTTACGGGGGCGGCATGGACTGGGTGAGCTACGCGATCGTCATCGAGGAGCTGGCCCGCGCGTGCGCCGTCACCTCCGTCATCTTCGAGGTCCACTGCTCGCTTCACTCCGAGGCGATCTTCCACTTCGGCAGCGAGGAGCAGAAGCAGAAGTACCTGCCCAAGCTGACCCGGGGCGAGATCCTGGGCGCCTACGCCCTCACGGAGCCGGGCGCGGGCTCCGACGCCGCCGCCCTGCGCACCTCCGCGGTGAAGGATGGCGACTCGTACATCCTCAACGGCGAGAAGACCTTCATCACTAACGGCGGCCAGGCCGGGCTCTACGTGGTCTTTGCCCGGACCAATCCCGACCCGGAGGTGGGCCACCGGGGCATCTCTGCCTTCCTGGTGGAGGCCGGCACCCCCGGCTTCAGCGTGGGCAAGCCCATGGAGAAGATGGGGCTGCACGCCTCGCATACCACTACCCTGCACTTCGAGGACTGCCGCATCCCCGCCTCGCAGCTGCTGGGCCGGGAGGGCGAGGGCTTCAAGATCGCCATGGCGATTCTGGACCGGGGCCGCATCGGCATCGCGGCGCAGGCGGTGGGCATCACGCAGGCGGCTTTGGAGGACTCGATCAAGTTCGCGAAGGAGCGGCACACCTTCGGCAAGCCCATCGCGGAGCACCAGGCCATCGCCTGGAAGATCGCCGACATGGCCACGGACCTGGAGGCCGCCCGCCTGCTGCTCTATCGTGCCGCCTTCCTGATGCAGCAGGGGGTCCGGGCGACGAAGGAGATCTCGATGGCCAAGCTCTTTGCCTCGGAGATGGCGATGAAGCACACGGTGGAGGCCGTGCAGATCCACGGCGGTTACGGCTACATGCAGGAGTACCGGGTGGAGCGGCTGATGCGTGAGGCGAAGATCACGCAGCTCTACGAGGGCACCAGCGAGATTCAGCGGCTGGTGATCTCGCGGGCTCTGCTGCGGGACTAAGCAGCGTGGCCGTGGGCGGTGGGTCGTGAGCGATGAGCGCTCGATCCCCCGGGACGCTGCGTCCCGGGGGATCGGGAGTTTCGGCGGAAGAGGACTGGGGAAGACGGCTGGAGGGTGACGACGTGCAGAGGCGACGGCTGGTTGTCGCGGCATGCTTGATTGTGGCGGCTGTGGGCACGGCGATCGGGTGGGTGTACACGCACCCGCCGCTGAGCAGTTCCGGTTACAGTACGCGCCACGATGGCGAGGGCACGCCGCTGGCCCACGGCGTGGATCTGATCAACAATGGACGCTGGCCCCTTACGCTGGTCGCGGTGACGGTCGACGGGCAGGAGATCCTGCCCCCGCACGCCATCGCAGTCGCGAATTTCACGGATGGCGAGTTGGCGGGAAGTGCGGCGATCACCATGGAGAGGGAGGGCCACAAGCTCACGAAAGGCCCGGTTTACGGCTGGAAGATGCAGCCGGCGCGGCGCGTGGGGCGTTCTCGCTATGCAATCAGGCTGGATACGTCGGGCTTTCCCGCGGAGTTTCGGAAGATCATCGTTCACTACCGCTACCTCGGGCTGCCAATGAGGTACGATATCACGCCCTGGAGATGACGGTGCGGGGTGTTCGGCTCAGGAGGACACCCGAACGATGCGCAGCCAGGAAGCCATTGGATTGGCGTCCTGGTTTTCTCGTTCTCTTGGGCCGCACGGTCTGCCGGCGCAGCGCTGCGTGGGGGTGGGTGACGCGGACCGGGCAAGCGGAGGCGAGGCTCTCGGTCTGGCGTCACTGCTGCGGGACGGGCACCGCGGGAAGGAATGTGCACTTCTGTCGAGTCCTTGCGTAGCAAGCGTGTCCGGGTTCGCGAACTGGGAAACCCGCACGGGGCGCGGGTCTGGTGGAAGTGCACATTCGTGCCACCGCACGCCGCGGAGAAGACCCCGGCCGCAGGGGCCGGGGCCTGGTTGCCCACTGACGCGATGAAGGCAGTGGCGGAGGCCCATCCGAGAGGATGGGGAACGGCTCCGGAAAGGTTTGTGGGAGTCGATTCGAGCCGCTCTCCCCACTGCCACCTTTATTGTGTGCGCTGACGGAGAGCTATACGCGATCACCTGCTGGAAATGCATACAAGTCGCTCGCGAGCCAGAGGGGGCTCGAAGCGCTGCACGGCCTGTGCTCGCTGAAGCGGCCGGTGCCGGGCGACAAAGTCCTTGAGGATGCTTTTTCCACCGGCGTAGCCCTGGGCCCGGATCTCCTCCAGCAGCACGTTGCAGTTGAACATGCCTTCCCGCAGGCGGGACAGGATGTACCCCTTGTAGGGTTCGAGTTTGGAGGGTTTCTGGGGCCGACGCTTGTCACGGGGATACAATTGTGCCTTAATATACTTGCTGACCGTTTTGCGGTGTGGCCCGTGATGCGGGCGAAAGCTCGAATGCTGTAACCCTTAGCATACAGCTCCCTGAGATAGAACATTTCCCTCGCTCCAACCATGATGTAGACACCGCCTCCTTGCCAGGGAATTGGTGTCTCACATTCGGTGGGGCGGGGGAATTTTCATGCGGCCCCCGTGGAGGATTCTACAACCGGCCGTAACACCAGGTGCGAGCCGGTGTCCGCAGGAAGGACAGAAACGAGGCTGAACGAGCCGACCAGCTCTTTGACCGCGGCCGCTGCCCCCGTCTCTTCCAGGAATTCCCTGGCCACGGCTGCCACGGGCGATTCGGCGAACTCCACGCCCCCGGGGAGATCGGGCAGCTTCCCGTCACCGCCCTTGCAGCCCTGGCACGACCCCGTCGGGGAACGACCGCTGCAGCAGCTCCACGAACCGCCGGGCAGCCTCGGGCAGCTCCCGGTGCTGGGGCAGGATCAGGTAAGTGGCGGCCGTGGGCAGCTCCATGTCCACCGGCACGGTGACCAGCCGCCCTTCGGCCAGCTCCCGCACCACGGAGGAGTGCGGCAGGAACGAGACCCCCAGCCCCTCCTCCAGCATCCGCTTGGTGATGTCGACCCGGTCCACGGCCAGGGTGCGGAGGTGGGGCTGCCGCTTGCTGACCGCCATGAGCAGGGCGTCCCAGTAGATCGGGTGGTTGCCGGTCAGCAGCAGGTGGCGGCCCACCAGGTCGACCCAGCTGGCGCCGGAAGCATTTTCCGGAGCGGCGACCAGCACGACAGGATCCGTGTACAGCACTGTCGAAATCGTGTCAGGGTGGACGGAGGGCGCCCGGGCCAGCCCCACGTGCGCGGCGCCGGAGGCCACGACCTGCCCGACGGCGGAGGAGACCTCGGTGGTGATGATCACCTCCACCCGGGGGTTCTCCTGGGTGAACTGCTTCAACCGGCCCGGCAGAACCGAGGTGGCCACCAGGGGCGAGGTGACAAGCTGCAGCCGGGTATCATAACCCTGCCACCATGCGGTCATGTCGTTGACGGCCTGCTCGTACGTGGCCAGCACCCTGCGGGCGTGGGGAAGGAACCGGTGCCCGGCCGCCGTGAGCCGGACCCGCTTGCCGACGCGGTCGAAGAGCTGGAATCCCAGCAGCTGCTCCAGCTGGCGGATGTGCGTCGTGACCGTGGGCTGGGCGAGGTAGAGCCGCTCGGCGGTCTGGTGGAAGTTCTCCAGCTCCGCTGCCGTCACAAAGGTGTGCAGTAGTTTGAGGTCCATGCGAGGTGCTCCCTTCTCCCCCGGCTGGAATTGGGTTGCACATTTCGAGACCTTTCAACTGTTTTCCTCTAATGTCACGAGCAGAGGAGAGATCGCATGCCGCAGGTGATCGGTCATCGGGGTGCAGCGGGCACCCACCCGGAGAACACGATGGTTTCGTTCCAGAGGGCCTTCGAGCTGGGCGTCGATGGGATCGAGTTCGACGTGCACCGCACGGCCGACGGGCACCTGGTCGTCATCCACGACCCGGCGGTTGATCGCACGACCGATGGTTCAGGCCTGATCATGATGATGACCCTGGAGCAGATTCGGGCCCTCGACGCCGGTTCGTGGAAGGACCCGCGCTTTGCCGGCGAGCGGGTGCCCACCCTGCAGGAGCTGGTGCGGGCCACGCCGCCTGGCGTCCGGCTCTACCTCGAGCTGAAGGCCGGCTCGGTCCACTACCCGGGGATCGAGCAGGAGCTGGTGGATCTGCTGAAGGCGGAGGGGGCGCTGGAGCGCACGCAAGTCTCCTCCTTCGACCACCGTGCCCTGGTCAAGCTGAAGGAGATCTGTCCGGAACTGCCGCTGGGCATGCTCACCTCGAGCAACCTGGTGGACCCCGTCCGCATGGCCAGGGAGATCGGCTGCGAGGCGATTCACCCCGCCTGGCCGTGGGTGACCCCCGAGTACGTGGAGGCGGCGCATGCGGCCGGGCTGAAGGTGAACTGCTGGACCGCCAATGAACCCCTGGCCATCGCGATGATGCGCAACGCCGGCGTCGACGGCATTATCACGGACTATCCGGAACGGGTGAAGAACGGCTGACGGGCGCTGCAGGAGAAATGGCTCCGTGCCCCGAAGCATCGCTGAGTACGCAGTAAATCACGCAGCAGGGAGGAATTGCGAATGTTCGGGCGCCTCGGCACGATGGAGATCCTGCTTATCGTATTGGTCATCCTCCTGCTCTTTGGCGGCGCCAAGCTGCCGCAGCTGGCGCGCGGAGTGGGTGACTCGATCAAGGAGTTCCGCAAGGCGGTCAAGCAGGACGATGAGAAGGACGAAAACGAGGCCGAAGACAAGGACAAGGAAGAGAGCAAGGACGAGAAGTAGGAACCACACGAGACGCAGCTACGATACGCAGCACGTGACGTAGCACGAGACGCAGGACGAGGAATAGCAACGCACGCAGAAACGAGACGCAGAAACCGGACGTAATACGCGAAAATGGACGGGCAGAAGGAGGAGGACCAGGAACGGGCAGACTACCGATGACTAACTGCTCGTACCGCCTGCCTGCCTGAGGAGGCCCCACTGTGCTCTGGATCTTGCAACTGTTGGCCGGCGCGCTGCTCATGTCTCTCTCGGCCAACGTCTTTCTCGTGCCCCTGAAGCTGGCCGAGGGCGGCGTGACCGGAATCGGCATCATCCTCTACCACCTCCTCGGGGTGCCCATGTGGGTGACCCAGGTGGTCGTGAACATCCCCATCCTGGCGCTTGGGCTGAGGGTGAAGGGCTGGCGGCTTCTCAGGCGATCGCTGATCGGCGTGGCCGCGTACTCGTTCTTCCTCGCGGTCACGGCCAACATCCCGCCCATCACCGATCAGGTGGTGCTGGCCATCGTCTACGGCGGCCTGACCATGGGCGTAGGCCTCGGCCTGGTGCTGCGGTCGGGCGGCACCACGGGGGGAACCGAGGTGCTGGCCCTGGTGCTGCAGCAGCGGCTGGGTTTTTCCGTCGGGTCCATGGTCCTGGCGGTGGATGCCGTCGTCCTCGCCATGGCGGCGATCGCCTTCTCGCCCGAGGCGGCGATGTGGGCCGTCATCACCTTGTTCATCTCGTCCAAGGTGGTCGACATCGTGCAGGTGGGGCTCTATTCCGCCCGCGGCGTCACCATCATCACCAACCGCCCCGACCCGATCGCCCGCCGCATCATGACGGAGGTCGAGCGGGGCGTGACGATCGTGAACGGCACCGGGGCCTTCACCGGCGAACCCCGGTCCATCCTGTACACCGTAGCCCAGCGGACCGAGCTGACGCAGGTCAAGCAGATCGTCTACGCGGAGGATCCCAAGGCGTTTGTGGTGGTCGCCGAGGTCCACGAGGTGCTCGGCGAAGGGTTCCGCGACCCGGCCAAGGACATACAGTGATGAACGGGGCCAGGCGAAACCGCCTGGCCCTTCTTCATGACAGGTACCAGATGACCCAGCCGGGCACTGCAACCGTGGCCACGGCGATCAAGGCCAGCCCCACGGCGCCGAGGCGCAGGCCCCGCTGCCAGGCCCAGCGGGCGTAGTTGAAGGTGGAGACAGCCACCAGCAGGGCGCCCAGCAGGATCAGGACGGTGATCACCTGCGCATCCCCTCCTCAGAGGCGTGGGTCGGGGCGAGGGTGAGTCCGTACCGCCGCAGGCTGACGTCCACGGTGGCGGTGATTTCGGCTTCGGCATACTTGTTCTGCCAGTCGTACGCCTCCCAGGCCTGTACCGTGGGGAAGGCGGCCACCGCGTGGCGGCCGAAGCCGGCCACGTCGCTTCCCCACCGCTGCGTCTTCTCGATCAGCCGGGTCACAGTCTCCTGGAAGTGCTTTTCGATGGCCCGCTCCAGATCCGCCTGCTTGCCGGGCCGGGCGTAGTCGATGCCCGAGGGCATGGCCACCACCTCCGCCTCCAGCGTGAGGTAGGCCCGGATGGCGGGCTTTTCGCCCAGCCGCTCCACCACGATGCGGGAAGGCCGGCCCCGGCTGATGTGCAGCGTGATGAACTGGTCGGGCTCGCCGGGGTCCTCAAAGGCGATGTACGCCCCCTGGAAGCGGTTCTGCAGGCCCAGCAGCGCCCGCACCTCCTCGCCGCTCAGCACACCGACCATCCGGCTGCCCCGGAAGACGGCGGCGCCCATCATCTCAACCGGCGGGCCGCCCCGCCGCGGGAGCTCGCCGGCCACAACGTGCGCTTCCCGTTCGGGGGCCCGGGCGTCGGCCCCGTCTGCCTCGCCGGTGAGGGCGGCGTAGTAGGCGATCGGCTCCTGGTAGCGCGCGTTCAGCAGGGCCATCACGGAACTGAGCTGGCTCGCGGCCGGAAGCGTGCCGCTGGTGCGGGAGTGGTAGGTGAGCTGCTCGATGAACTTGGCCGGGTTGTTGTCCAGTTCCGGCTTCAACGCTCGCAGAAATTGTGCGGCCCGGTCCCGGGTGACGACCAGGAAGGCCGTCTCCCGCAGCTGGCGGAAGCGCGCCAGCCCGTCGAAGAACGGCAGTCCCTGCTCCCGTGCCAGCCGCTCGTGCACGAAGATGGCCTGCGTGTGGTGAAACTGCACCTGTCGGCCGACGTACCCGTGCAGAATCGTCGTGGTCGCCGCGAGGCTCGGGGCCTCCACCGTGGTGATCAGCACGGGGGGCTCGTCTCCCCCGCCGCCCTCCTTCCCCGCCAGGGCCCGGGGCTTGGCGATGACCACCGTGATGGCATAGGGGCTGGACCACCCCTCGTCGATGCCCACGGCCAGGACGTAGGCCCCCTCCTCGATCTCCATCTTGTTCCAGCAGCCGGCCAGCAGGGGCAGCAGCACGATGAGGGCCAGCAGTTTACGAGGCATGGTCTGCCGCCCCCCTGCCGCGCAGCGCCGCCAGCATCCAGAGGAGGAGCGGAACGGCCAGGGCGCCGAACCCCATCGGCCGGATCCACTCCCGATCCAGGTGGAGCGCCGCCACGTAATCCTTCGGCAGCAGGGAGAGCGCCGCGATGATGATGGCCATGGGCAGCACGAGCGGACGGTACTCCGGCAGGCGCAGGGCTCCCGCCAGGGAGGATACCCCCGCGTGAAACAGGGCCGACAGCCGGATGGCCGCCGCGAAGATCCAGAACATCACGATGAGCGCCTCCGCTCGCTGCAGGAAGCGGCCGAGGTAGATGAGGCGCGCGAGGTAGAAAAGGGGGAAGGGATCCTCCCGGGCGAAGGGCGGGCCGGCCGTGGCCACCAGCACCGTGACCGTGAGCGTGGCCGAGATGCCGAACAGCAGGATGCCGTGCAGGCTGCTGTGCTGCAGGTCGCTAGCGTCCCGGAAGACGTTGCCGATGGCCAGGAGCGCGATGGCGTCCGCCGCCATGCTGGTGAAGTAGAGGCTGCCCACCAGGGTCCGGTCGACCCCGAAGCCCCACAGCGGAAAGAGCAGGGTCACATCCATCCGGGGCAGGCTGAACAGCAGCACCAGCAGCACGCCCGCCGCAATCAGGGGCAGCAGCAGGTACGCTGTGCGGGCGATCGCCTCGGGCCCCTGGTAAGAGGAGAAAACGGCGAGGATCATCCCCGCCGCGATGAGGACGCTGGGCGGGGTATGGGGCAGGATCGTGATGATGAACGTCTCGGTGAAGTTGCGCAGGGTGACCGTGGCCGCGGCCAGGAGCCAGGCGGAGACGGCGAGGGTCAGCAGGGGACCGAGAAAGGGGCCGGCCGCCTGCTGGCTGATATCCGCCAGCTTCTGGCCGGGAAAGCGCCGGGCCAGGGCCACCATCGGCAGGACCGCGATCATGCCGAAGAGGGTGATCAGTATGCAGACCTGCCAGGCCGCGGGCCCTCCCACCCGCACCAGGTACTGCGGATACTGGAGGAAGAGCATGCTCCCCAGGATGGTGAACAGGAGCACGCCGCCCTCGCGGGCGCCGATATGGCCCTCAACCTGTTGCATGGTTCAGCCTCCCTCGGGCGAGTCGGTCTGCGGGGAGTTGGGGTCCCAGGTGCGCACAATCTCCCGCTGCCGCCGCCGGTTCAGGGGATGCAGGTAGCCGGGCCGCTCCTCCTGCTGGTAGAGCGGGGGCGTGTACACCACGTCCGTCGCCCGGCCCTTGTACGCGACCACGGGGGCGAGGTAGGAGACGCCGAAGGAGCGCAGGCTGGCGGCGTAGAGCACCAGGGCGTAGAGGCCGGCCGCCAGCCCCAGGAAGCCCAGCACGGTGGTGGCCAGCAGCAGCAGGAAGCGGAAGGTGCGGATCCCCCAGCCCATCAGGTAGTTGGGCAGGGCGAAGGAGGCCAGCCCGGTCACGGCCACCACCAGGATCATGATCGGGCTCACGATGCGGGCCTCCACTGCGGCCTGCCCCAGCACGAGGGAGGCGACGAGGCCTACCGTGGGACCGATGACCCCGGGGATGCGGGCGCCGGCCTCCCGGATGAGCTCGAAGACCACGTCCATCGCCAGCAGCTCCACCACAGCCGGCATCGGCACCGGCTCGCGGCTCTGGGCGAGGAAGAGCATCAGCTCGGTCGGGATCATCTCGGGGTGGTAGTTCACCGCGCCGATGTAGAAGGCGGGCAGCACCAGCGAGATGATGAGGGCTCCGAGCCGGATGTAGCGGAGGATGGAGCCGAACGGCCAGCGGAGGTAGTAGTCTTCCGCCGTCTGCATGAGCGACCAGAAGGTGGTCGGGCAGATGATGGCGTGGGGGGCGGTGTCGACGAAGAGCACCACGTGCCCCTCCGAGAGGTAGGCGGCGGCCCGGTCGGGCCGCTCGGTGATCATGGTGGTCGGCAGGAGCGAGCGGGGCCTGTCGTCGATGTACTGCTGCAGCGTGCCCGAGCCGCTCACCACGTCGACCTTGATCGCCTCGACCCGCCGCCTCACCTCGGCCACCAGCAGCGGCGGGGCGATGGTGTCGATGTACAGCATACCCACGTAGGTCCGGCTCACGCTGCCGACGGTGAGGATCTCGGTGACCAGCCGCGGATCCTTCAGGCGGCGGCGCACCAGGGCCACGTTGACCCGCCACGCCTCGGTGAAGGCGTCGTGCGGACCCCAGATGACCTGCTCGGCCTTGGGTTCGCTGACGCTGCGCGCGGGCGGATCTTTCGTCTCCACCGCCAGCCCCACGGCGACCCCGTCCATCAGCAGCACGGTGTCGCCGGCCAGCAGCGCCTCGGCGATGGAGGCCATGTCGTAGTGCCGGCTCACCTGGTTGCCGGTGAGCAGCCGCTGCTCCACCAGGTCCACGGCGTAGGGGCCCTGCTCCGGGCGGAGGCGCAGCTCGTGGCTGAGCAGCATGAGGGGCTCCATGATGTTCCCGTTGATGACCTGCTTGTCCGAGATGCCCTCCATGAAGAGGAGCACCGCCCGGATCGGCGGCTTGGTGGCGATGGTGATCTCGCGGGCGATGAAGTCCTTGTTCCGGGGCTGCCGGAAGAGCTCTTTCAGGTGGCTCACGTTCTCGTCCAGGTTCGTGGAGAGGTCGCCCACCTTCTCCAGCGCTTCCTTGCCTTGCGGGACTGCCTGCGCCAGCCGGTCGAGGCGCGTGATCAGGGCGGAGGTGTGGATGCGGGCGTCGGCCGTCATCTCTGCGGTCTGCTCCGCGCTGGCCGGCGGCTGGTCCTGGCCTGCCAGGGTGAAGACGTCGTCTGGCAGGGCGGCGCCCGGATTCAGCCAGCGTTTCAGCAAGTCCCAGAAGTTCACGCGCACCCCTCCCGTTTCCAGGTCTAAGGTGCCCGCGCACGCCTCCCCGCTATACCCGGGCGGGCGCGTGCCCGCGGCGGGCCCCGGGCAAGCTATGGTCGTTAACCTGCGGGTTCATGAATTTGAGGGAGGGATTCGCACGTGCGTACGTGGCAGCGGCTGCTGCGGCAGATGCTGGCCCTCGCCCTGGTCTTCGGCCTCGTGACGGCGGCTGGCTGCGCCCCGCAGCAGCAGCCCGAGCAGGAGCAGCAGCAGAAAGAGCAGGGAAGTGGCGGGGGTGAGGATGGCGAGAAGGAGGAAGGGAAGAAGGATAAGGACGACGAGGACGAGAAGGGGGACGAGGAGAAGTCCGGCGGCGGCTCCGGCGAGGAGAGTGGCGGTGGCGAACAGAAGGGCGGAAGCGGCGGCAAGGACAACGGGAAGGGAGGCGGCTCGGGCGGCAGCGGCCAGTAATGGCGCCCGAGAGACGGCCGGCGGGTTGGCTGGAGGAGGGCAGTCAGGGAGGCTCTGCGGGGAGGCTGGGCCTCCCTGATCTTTTGCCTCCGGAAACAGGGAGTTGGTGGCGCACAGGCGAAGTATCAGGAAAGGGTTGGCACGTGACTCTTCAGACGAGGGGAAGGTGACCGGATGAAACTGACCATCATTGGCGGTGCGAGTGCGTACACGCCAGACATCGTTCTGGGACTCCTGCAGAACCACAACCTGTACGCCGGCGGCGAACTCTGCCTGCACGACATCGACGCCGAGAACCTGCGGCTGATCGAGCGGCTCGCCCGCGGGCTGGTGCGCGCGGCGAAGGCCGACCTGCGCGTCACCGCCACGCAGGACCGCGCGGAGGCCATCAGCGGCGCCCGGTTCATCCTCACCCAGCCCCGGGTCGGCGGCCTTCGGCACCGCGCGCTGGACGAGCGGATTCCGCTGAAGCACGGGCTCATCGGCCAGGAGACCCTGGGCCTCGGCGGCTTCGCCTTTGCCTGGCGCACCATCCCGCTGATGCTGGAGATCGTGGAGGAGGTGCAGAAGCTCGCGCCCGAGGCGTGGATCATCAACTACGCCAACCCCGCCGGCATGGTGACCGAGGCGGTGATTCGGCGCTTTCCGGATGCCCGGTTCATCGGCCTCTGCGACATGCCCACCGGCGTGCAGTGGACCATCGGCCGGCTGCTGCGGGTGGACGTCCACCGCGTTGGCCTGGACTACGCCGGCATCAACCACGCCGGCTGGGTGACGCGGGTGCTGCTGGACGACGCCGACGTGACCCCGCGGCTGCGCCGCTGGGCCGCAGTGCTGGGGCCCGTGGCGGCGCTGCTGCCGCTGGGCGAAGAGACGGGCACGGTGCGGCTCTTCCGGGAGCACGGCATGGTGCCCGATCCCTACCTGCGGTATTACTACTATAAGGATCGGATCCTCGCGCAGCTGCGGCGGGCGAAACAGACCCGCGCCGAGGTCCTGATGGAGCGGCTGGAGCGGCTCTACCGGCATTACGCGGAGGTGGCCGGGCAGGAGCACCCCGTGCTGCGGGAGCACCGGGGCCACCCGGCGCACTCCGACCTGGCCTCGCAGGTGATCGCCGCCATGGCGGCGAACCGGCCGACCCGGTTCGTCATCCAGCAGCGCGGCGGCGGCGCCGTGCGCCACCTCCCGCCGGACGAGGCGGCCCAGTTCCCCGCCATCGTGGACGGCAGCGGCTGGAAGCCCATTCCCCAGCCCGCCCTGCCCCACAAGGAGGCCGAGCTCATCGCCCGCATCAAGGCGTCTGAGACGCTGAACGTGCGCGCCGCCCTGGAGGGCGACCGGAGCCTGGCGGTGCAGGCAGCAGAACTCAACCCCCTGGGGGCGCCGGAGCCCCTGGCTGGAAAGGTGGTCGACGAACTGCTGGCCGCGCACCGCGAGTACCTGCCGCAGTTCGCGTGAGGCGGCCATGCGGGGACTCATCATCAACGCGGACGACTTCGGCCTCAGCCCGGGCGTGAGCCGGGGCATCCTGCGGGCCCACCGGGAGGGCATCCTCACCTCCACCACGTTCATGGTCAACTTTCCCTGGGCCGCCGAGATGGCCGCCCTGCTTGGGGACGCCCCCAACCTGGGGGTGGGGCTCCACCTGAACCTGACCACCGGCGCGCCGGTGCTGCCGCCGTCTGATGTGCCCAGCCTGGTGGGGCCGGACGGCCGCTTCGGGCGCAACCTGCTGCGCCTCCTGCGCCGGCTGCGGCCCGCGGAGGCGGAAGCCGAGTGGTCGGCGCAGGTGGAGCGGTTCGTCGCGCTGTTGGGCCGGGCGCCGACGCATCTGGACACGCACCGGTACCTGCAGGCCTGGCCGCCCCTTTGCCGCGCGATGCTGAACGTGGCCCGCCGGTACGGGGTGCGGGCGGTGCGGGTGCTGCCGCCCGGCTTCTTCCCCCCGGGGACCTTTGCTCCGTGGAGCCCGGCCGGTCCCATCCTGGGCGCGGCCCTGCGCCGCACCACGGCCATGATCCGGCAGAGCGGCCTGGCCGCACCCGACCGCACCCTGGCAGGCGACTTCGACCTTCCCGGCCTGCTGGCCCGGCTGGACCGGGTCGGCGACGGGGTGACGGAGCTGGTCGCGCACCCCGGCGAGGTCGACGACCAGCTGCGGGGCCTGAGCTCGCTCCAGGGCCAGCGGGAGGTGGAGCTGGCCGCGCTCACCTCGCCCGCCGCCAGGGACAGGGTGAGGGAGCGGGGGCTCAGGCTGATGCACTTCGGCGACCTGTAAGGCGCGCAAAAGGGGGTAAGTGTGGTGCGAAACAAGGCTGCTTTTTTCCAGCGGGCCTCGGCGAGCCTGATGATTCCCCTGACCTTCCTGCCCTTCCCGGCGGTGCTGGTGGCCCTGGGCACGGTGCTGGGACTGGGGCCGCTGGAGGCGGCCGGGCTGGAGCTCCTGCGCACCTGGCTGCCGCTCTTCTTCGCCATGGGCATCGCCGTCGGGTTTGCCCAGGGCGAGGGAATGGCCGTGCTCTCCGCCGCTGCGGGCTACCTGACGATGATGGCGGTGGCCGCGGGTGTGGCCGGCGACCCCTCCGTGAACTTCGGGGTGCTGGGCGGCGTGGCGATCGGCGCCGTCTCCACCTGGCTGTACGGTTACGCGGCGGAGCGGGTCAGGCTGCCCGAGTTCCTGGCGCTCTTCTCGGGCAGGCGGATGGGGCCGATCTTCGCGGCCCTGGCCGGGGTGGTGCTGGGGTGGCTCCTCGGCCTCATGTGGCCGGGCTTCCACCGGGGCATCGTCGCGCTGGGCGAGTGGATCTACGCCGCCGGCGGCGTCGGCGCCTTCGTTTACGGCGGCACCATCCGGGCCCTCATCCCCACCGGCCTGCACCACATCCTGATGCAGCTGGTGGACTACCAGATGGGCGCGTGGACCGACCCGGCCACCGGCCAGGTGGTGGTGGGCGAGTACATCCGCTTCCTGCACGGCGATCCCAATGCGGGCCGGCTGCTCTCGGGCTTCTTCCTGACGCTGGCCTTCGGCCCCCTGGGCGCGGCGCTGGCGATGGTGCACGAGGCCCGGCCCGAGCAGCGCCGGCGGGTGAGCGGCATGATGCTGACCGGCGTGCTCACGGCGATGGTGCTCGGCATCACCGAACCCGTGGAGTTTGCGTTCATCTTCGCCTCACCCCTGCTGTTCCTGCTGCACGTGCTCTTCTCGGCGGTGGCCTCGCTGCTGGGGTACGTGCTGGACATCCACCTGGGCGGCTACGCCCTGCCCATGGCGCTGATCAACTGGCACCGGCAGCAGAACGGCTGGCTGCTGCTCCCCCTGGGGGCGGTCTGGACCCTGCTCTACTACGTCACCTTCCGGCTGATCATCCGCTGGCGGCGGCCGCCGGTCCTCGGGCAGGCCGGTGAGGTGGCCGTCGGCGTGGCGGGCGCCGGAGCAGGCGCCGGAGCAGGCGCCGGAGCAGGCGCCGGGGCCAGGGCCGGGGCTGCGGCGGGGCATCGTGCGGCGGGACCTGGCGCTGCCGGGTCCGGATCGGCTGCGGGCGCCGGGGTTGCGAGCGCCGACAGCGAGGCCGCGGCCATCCTGGAGGCGCTGGGCGGCCCGGCCAACGTGCGCAGCCTCACGGCCTGTATGACCCGCCTGCGGCTGGAGGTCCAGACCCCCGACGCGGTGGACGATGCAGCCCTGCGCGCCCTGGGCGCAGCGGGTGTGGTGCGCGCCGGTGCGTCGATCCAGGTGGTCTTCGGCCCCCGGGCGGGCGACATCGAGCGGGCGCTGCAGCAGGAGCTGGCGAAGGCGGCAGAAGGCGATTCGGACCGGGACGAGGCGTAGGAGGCATGGGCCGTGCAGGTGACGATGGCGGTCGCCAAGGTGCCGAAGTTTGGACTGATTGAAAGTGGGGATTCTGTAGAACTGGTGGAGCGGCCCCGCGGGGGTGTGACCGCCATCCTGGCCGACGGGCAGATGCACGGTCGGTCGGCGAAGCGGCTGAGCCAGTTGGTGGTGGCCAAGGCGATGCAGCTGGTGGCGGACGGCGTGCGCGACGGCGCGGTGGCCCGTGGCGTGCACGATTACCTGTACGCGGTGCGCGATGGCAAGGTGTCCACCGAACTGGTGCTGCTCTCGGTGGACACCCGGACCCGCACCCTGGTGGTCACCCGGAACACCCATGTGCCGGTGCTGGTGCGGCGGGCCGACGGCGGCGTCCTGCGGCTGGACGAGCCGGTGGAGCCCATCGGCATCCGGGAGACCCTGCGGCCGGTGATTGCCGAGATCCCGCTGGAGGCGGGGATGGTGGCCCTGGCGGTGACGGACGGCGTCTTCTCCGCCGGCCGGCGGCACGGGCGGCAGTGGCCGGTCGAGCAGCTGGAGGCCATGCTGCAGGGGGCCGACCCGGAGGAGATGCAGGCCCTGGCCGACTGGGTCCTGGCCGAGGCGATGCGGCTGGACGAGCAGCGGCCCGCGGACGACATGGCCGTGCTCGCCGTAGGGGTGACGGAGGGCGGCGAGGACCGCATCCGCCGCATGAGCGTGACGATGGAGTGGTGAACCCGATCGGGGAGGAGTGCGATTGCGAGAACCGGTCGTGGCGATTGTGGGTGTATGCGCATCAGGGAAGACTACGCTGGCAGCCGGCCTGAACGAGGCCGGCGTGAAGGCGTACAGCGTGCCGCAGGAGCACTCGTATGTGCGGCGGCTCTGGCGGCACACCCGCCCGGACGCCAACATCCTGGTGATGCTGGACGCCAGGTGGGAGACGACCCGCCGCCGGCGGCCCGAGATCACCTACGGGCCGGAGCGGCTGGAGGAGCAGCGGAACCGGCTGCGCTACGCGCGGGAGGAATGCGACCTGTACCTGCCCACCGACGACCTCACCATTGAAGAGGTGCGGGCGCGGGTGCTGCAGTTTATTGAAGCGTGGAAGGAGAAGGAGCGAGCGTGATGGCGCCTCCGCAGGAGGGCCCGCGGCGGGCCGGCAAGGGGCTGGTGCGGGAGATTCTGGAGACCGTGGCGCTGGCATTGGTGCTCGCGCTGCTGGTGCGCACGTTCGGGGTGCAGATCTACCGGGTCGACGGCGAGTCGATGCTGCCGACCCTGGCCCACGGCGACCGGCTGCTGGTGAACAAGCTGGTCTACCGGTTCCGGCAGCCTGTCCCCGGCGAGGTGGTGGTGGTGGCCGATCCCGCCCACCCCGGGCGCCACCTGGTGAAGCGGGTGATCGCCGTGGCGGGGGAGGAGGTGGAGGTGCAGGGGGACGCGGTGTGGGTGAACGGCCGGCTGCTGGACGAGCCCTACACCCACCCCGACAGCCCTGGCACCTACAGCGCGGGCCCGCTGACCGTGCCGGAAGGATACGTGTGGGTGATGGGCGACAACCGCGGCGCGTCGCTGGATTCGCGGCTTATCGGGCCGCTCCCGGTGCAGCGGGTGGAGGGGCGCGCGGTCGCCCTGTTCTGGCCCCCGGGGCGGATCGGGGAGAACGGGCCGCTGGCGGCGGCCCGGGAGTACGAGTGAGACGGGGGCAAACAGACGCCGGCGGCGGCCCGGGAGTACGAGTGAAACGGGAGGAACCAGCTTGGCTCGGGTAACCTTCGAACAGGTGAAGCAGGATCCAGAGGTGCGCGCCTATATCGTGAAGGCCAACGAGATGCTGTCGGCCATCGGCTTTACCGAGCACGGGCTCCGGCACGTGGGGCTGGTGGCCGACCGGGCGATGGGCCTGCTGCGGGAGCTGGGGCGGCCTGAGCGGGTGCAGGAGCTGGCGGGGATCGCGTCGCTGCTGCACGACATCGGCAACATCGTGAACCGGCAGGGCCACGGGCAGACCAGCGCCCTGCTGGCCCACCAGATCCTCACTCGGATGGGGATGGAGCCGGACGAGATCGCCATCATCATGTCGGCCATCGGCAACCACGAGGAGGAGATCGGCAACCCGGTGCACGATGTCTCCGCCGCGCTGATCCTGGCCGACAAGTCCGACGTGCACCGCACCCGTGTCTACAACCGGGACGTGGCGACGTTCGACATCCACGACCGGGTCAACTACTCGGTGACCCACAGCGACCTCCACGCCTGCCGGGACGAGAAGGTGATCCGGCTGAGCCTGACCGTTGACACCTCTATCATTGCGATCATGGAGTACTTCGAGATCTTCCTCACCCGCATGATCATGTGCCGGCGGGCGGCGGACTACCTGGGCTGCCAGTTCCAGCTGGTGATGAACGACAATCGGCTGCTGTAGGCCCGTTTCAAGCAGGAACAGTTGGATTGCTGGCGTATTCCAAAGGGAGTGTGGAGGCGAGGGAATGGGGAGGCACGGCCTCCTTTTCCTTTGCGAAGCAGCGATTCCACTTGTGAGGAGGACAGGCCATGAAGGGCGGCTGGAACGGCCTGGTTCTGGCCTTGATCGTGGTGTTGGTCGCAGGCGTGATTGGCTTCTTCCTGTCGCCGCACCCGGAGACGGGGTCGGCGCGGATTCTGCATCACATGAAGCTGGGCCTCGACCTGCAGGGCGGCGCGCACATTGTGCTTCAGGGAGTCGACTCGGAGCTCGGCCCGGTGACGCCGGAGACGATTCAGGCGGCCCGGGCGGTCATCGAGAACCGCATCGACGCCCTGGGCGTTTCTGAGCCGGTGGTTCAGGTAGACAACCAAAACCGGATCATCGTGGAGATCGCCGGCGCGGCGGACATCGACGAGGCCCGTGAGGTCATCGGGCGGACGGCGGTGCTCCAGTTCATCGATCCCGAGGGCAACGTGGTGCTGGACGGGCGCGACGTCGCCGAGGCGGGCGTGGCGCAGGACCCCGCAGGGCGCGGCTTCTTGGTCACCCTGAAGCTGAAGGGCGAGGGGCCGCGGAAGTTCTACGAGGCGACCTCCAAGTTCATCAAGCAGCCGATCTACATCATGCTGGACGATGAGGTCATCTCGTGGCCCATCGTCGAGGAGCCGATTCCCACCGGCGAGGCGACCATCATCGGCGACTTCACGGCGGAGGAGGCCGCCCAGCTCGCCAACCTGATCAACGGCGGCGCCCTGCCCATCAAGCTGGTGGAGGTGGAGGCCCGCATGGTCAGCGCGACCCTGGGCGCGGACTCCATCGCCAAGTCGATGCGGGCGGGCTGGATCGGCATGGTCGGGGTGCTGCTCTTCATGATCGTCCTGTTCCGCATTCCTGGCTTCCTGGCCGACGTCGCGCTGGGGGTCTACGCCATCCTGAACATGATCGTCCTCCTGGCCATCGACGCCGTCTTCACCCTGCCGGGCATCGCGGGGCTCTTGCTGGGCATCGCGATGGCGGTGGACGGCAACGTGATCATCTTCGAGCGGATTAAGGAGGAGCTGCGCAAGGGCAAGGGGCTCCGCTCCGGCATTGACGCGGGCTTCCACCGGGCGTACGTGACGGTGCTCGACTCGCAGGTGACCACGGCGATCGCGGCGGCGATCCTCTGGTATCTGGGGACCGGCCCGGTGAAGGGCTTCGCCGTTACGCTGTTCGTCGGCACGGTGCTCTCGATGTTCACGGCGATCACCTTCACCCGCTGGCTGGTGAAGCTTGCGGTGAACACCGGCTGGTTCAACAAGCGCACCCTGTTCGGCGTGAAGGAGGTGACCGGGTAAATGGGCCTCACCCGAGTTCGCTACATGCGTTACGCCAAGCATTACCTGGCCTTCGCCCTGGTCACCGTGCTGATCGCCGTCGGCGCGCTGCTCTTCCGGGGGCTGAACCTGGGCATCGACTTCACCGGCGGCCTGCTGCTGGACCTCCAGTTCGAGCGGACGGTCTCGATCGAGCAGGTGCGCACCGTGATCAGCAGCGTCCTGGGAATGGACGCGCAGATCCAGCAGGTGGAGCCCAAGGGGGCGCCGAGCCCCGAGGCCACCGAATTCCTCGTGCGCACCCCCGAGCTGAGCGAGGAGCAGAAGGCCACGCTCTACGACAGCCTGAACCATCTGGGGCCGTACACCCTCATCAGTGAGGATGCGGTCTCGGGCACGGTCTCCTCGGAGCTGACGAACAAGGCCCTGCTGGCCGTGGGCATCGCCGCGGTGCTGCAGGTGATCTACATCTCGATCCGGTTCCAGTTCCGCATGGGTGTGGCCGCGGTCATCGCCCTGCTGCACGACGTCGTCATCACCATGGGGGTGCTGGCGATCTTCCAGGTGGAGGTTAACTCCACCTTCGTGGCGGCGATTCTGACGGTGCTGGGCTACTCGATGAACGACACCGTCGTGGTCATGGACAGGCTGCGGGAGAACCTGCAGAACCGGCAGAAGGGCGAGTCGCTGGAGGCGATGGCCACCCGCTCGATTCAGGAGGTCATCACCCGGTCCATCTACACCGGCGTCTCGGTGCAGATCATGCTGCTGGTGATGATCTTCCTGGGCGGATCGACCATCCTGGATCTGGCCTCCACGCTCTTCGTGGGCATCCTGGCCGGCACCTACTCCTCGGTGACCGTCGCGGCCGCGCTCTGGTTCCTGTGGGAGCGCACCCGGGACGGCAGCCCGGCCGGGCCGGCCGGCGTCAGGCCGGCGAAGGCATAGTGCAGGCGGCGGCACCCCCCCACGGCGGCGGGGTGCCGCTTCTTGCATGTGGGATGCCGCCGGTGGGCGTATGTCTCGCGAGGTATGCGTTCTGTTCGCCTTCGCTGTGGGTTGCCGCTGGTGGGCAGGTGGGTCCCACACGATCCGAGCAATTCGAATCTGCGGGTAGGTCTGCTGGCAGGGTGATGCGAGCAGACTGGCCGTAGCCCACACTCAGGGCGAACAGAGCCGATACGGCCCGGCCATGTGCCTGGCGGGCTCCGACCACACCCAAGGCGAGCGCACACAACACCAGGGTTCGCCTGAAAACTGCGTCTTTCACAACGCCGGCGGAAGGATGCCGGACGCTGTCGGCGAACGGTCATCGAGTGGGGAAAATACGCGACAGCGACGGGAACCGGGGTGAGGGCGATGTATGAGATCCGTCCGGTGACGGTGAGGGTGCGGGGGAAGGAGTTTGCGCGGGATGTGGTGCAGCACCCGGGCTCGGTCTGCGTACTGGGGCTCACCACCGAGGACAGGGTGATCTTCGTCCGGCAGTTCCGGCCGGGCATGGGCCGGGACAGCCTGGAGCTGCCCGGCGGCCGCATCCGGCCCGGCGAGAGCCCCGAGGAGGCGGCCCGGCGGGAGATGGAGGCCGAGACCGGCTTCCGGCCCAGGAGCCTGGAGTTGATCGGCCGCTTCTTCCCCGCGCCGGGCTACTCGTCCGAAGAGGCCTACTGCTTCGTCTCTGACCAGCTGGTGCCGGGAACGATGAGCTATGACGAGTCCGAGGAACTCTCCGTGGAGTTCCTCTCCTACGCCGAGGCGCTCGACGCGGTGCGCACGGGCGAGATTCAGGATGCACGGTCGCTCATCGCCCTCATGCTCTGGGGCGAACCCCTTTTCGGCCGGCTGCAGCCCGCACCCCTCGGCGAGTGAGCCGACAGGATCCGACAACCATTAAGACACAGGGCGCCCTGACCGGGGCGCCCTTTCGACATGGCCGGTGTGTGCACTGCGGTGTGCGTTCGCCCCCACGTCGACACGTTGTCGAGCGATATTCTGGCGTCAATGACAAGCCGCGAGGGAGTTTTTTCCCAGGGTTTGGTTACACTAGGCATGATCGCTGCGACGTTCGGGGGGTATGACATGGAATCTGTTCTCGGCCTGGTGCGGCATCCCGGCAATGATGCGCTCTTCCGGGCCGTGGAGATGTCGCTGGTCTCCACGCTGGCCGGAAGGCCCCTCCACATCCACGCCGAGGGGCTGCGGGGCACCGGCAAGACGACCATCATGCGGCGGGTGCGGCGAGTGCTGCCCCGCATCCCGCGCATACGGGGGTGCCTCTACAACTGCGACCCGTCTGCTCCCCACTGCCCCGTCCACCGGCACCTGAGCCCGGAGGAGGTGGCCGCGCTGGGCGAGGAGCGGGTGCCGATGCCGTTCCTGGAGATCTCCCACGCGGCCAAGATCGGCACGGTGGTGGGCTCCATCGACCTGAGCCGGCTGGTGAGCGCCACCAACCCCGAGGCCGCCCTGCTGCCCGGAACCATTCCGCAGGCCCACCGGGGCATCATCTTCGTGGACGAGATCAACCGGCTGGCTGAGACCTCGCCTGAACTGGCCGACGTGCTCCTGGACGTGATGGGAACCCGGCCGGGACGGGTGCAGATCGAGGAGACCGGCCTGCCGCCGGTGGAGCTGCCCGTGCTGGT
Source organism: Symbiobacterium turbinis (assembly GCF_055383075.1). Classification (NCBI taxonomy): domain Bacteria; kingdom Bacillati; phylum Bacillota; class Clostridia; order Eubacteriales; family Symbiobacteriaceae; genus Symbiobacterium; species Symbiobacterium turbinis. Next base: position 1,944,475 of record NZ_AP042433.1, on the reverse strand, counting down.
CTCGGTCTGGGCGGCCTCCAATCCCGACGAGGAGCCGGGGCCGCTGGAAGAGATTCGCCGGCAGCTGAGCGACCGCTTCGATTTTGCCATTTACACCGACCGGCCGGGCGATCCGGGGGTGGTGGAGCAGATCCTCGCTGCCGCCGAAGCAGGTGAACCGGCCCGGCGCAGCATCGCCGAGACGAAGGCGGAACTCTGGCGCACCCGGCTCACCCTGCGCACGGCCGAGTTGCGCAAGGTGGCGGTGCCGTCCGGGCTGCGCCGGCAGGTCGCGGGGCTGTACAGCCAGTTCGACCTGGAATCGCTGCGGGCGGTGGAGGCGATTCAGGCCGGGGTCCGGCTCTCTGCCTGCCTGGAGGGCCGCACCGAGGTGCAGCTGGCGGACCTGCTGCGGGTGGCGCCGCTGGCCCTGCGGCATCGGGTGGATCCTGAGCTGCTGCGGCGGGTGACCAGCTATCTGGCCGAGGCGGCGGCCCAGCCGGAGGCGGCGCCAGCCGCCGGAGCCGCTCAGGCGACCCATGCTGCCGGCGCCGCCCATGCTGCTAACGTTGCTCATTCTGCCAGCGTCGCTCATGCTGCCAACGTTGCTCATGCTGCCGCCGCCGCCCACGCTGCTAACGCTGCGCAGGCTGACAACGCCGCGCGTGCTCCTAACGTCGGCAACGCCGGACACGCTCACGCCGGCGCCGCCCCCCGCCCCCGTTTCCCCGGCCTCTCCTTCGGCGGTGTGCTGGCCGAACCGGCGCAGGCCGCATCCGGCGGGGGTGAGCGGAGGCCCGGCTCCGGTGCCGGCGTCCCGGGGTCTACCCAGACCCGGGCGGCTGGTGCAGCGGGGCCTCAGGGCGGCGCAGGCGGAGTGCAGGCCGGGGCGGGCGCGGGATCCCGTGCGAGTGATCCGGCCGCATCGCAGGTGGGAGAGGGGAGCGGACCGGGTAACGGAACTCCGGCTCCGCCCCGCGCCGACGCAACCCAGGCGCGGCCGCGGGGCAGAGGCGGGACCTCGTGGCTGCGGCGGGCGCTGTCCCAGCTGGGGCTGGCCCCGGCCCTGCCTGATCCGGCTGAGCTGCCGCCGCAGGCGCCGCCCCACCCGGCCAGGCCGCTCAGCGCCCTGGCGCCCGAGGAGTGGGTGCGGACCGAAGAGGAGCTGAGCCGCTCGTGACGGGCCCGGGGCAGCGGCCGAGCCAGGGGGGGCCGGCGTACGGGTGGCAGGCAAAGCTCGCCCGCGCCCTGCGGGAGGGCAGGGGCGTCCGCCTGGGCGAGGCGGCGGTGGTGAGCCGGGGGCTGCACGTGGTGGAGCTGCGCGAGCCGGGCCGCGTGGTCATCATGCGCGGGGTCGACTTCGGGCAGGCGGCGTACGGGCTGGCCGATCCGGGGCAGGTGGTCCACATCGACGTGTTCCATGCCGTTGCCGACGTGGACCACCGCGCCGTGGCCGCGGCGGTGCGGCGCGCGCTGGAGGCGCTGCCGGCCCCGCCCGGCGCGGGGCCCGGCCGGCTCCTGGCCGACTACTTCGACCTGGGCACCGCCACCGGCGGCGGCCGGGTGACCAGCGGGATGGACCGCATGGTCAACCGCTCCGCCAAGGCCGCGCACCGGAACCACGTCCACCTGGCGGGGCTGCTGCCCGACGAGGACCTGGCGCTGGTCTGGCGGATCGTGGCGGCGGTGGAGGCCGCCATCCTCGCGCAGGGCGTGGAGCTCCGGCGCGTGGACCGGCTCGCGCACCGGTGGGGCGGCGTCCGCTCCGGCGAGGATTCGGACCTGAGCCGCTACTACGGGGACAACCTGGACTCCTACATCAATCGAAACCGGTCCGGGCGCACCGGGCAGCCGGCGGGGAGCCTGGGCGCCCGCCTGGGGACCGGTGGCCTGGGGAACGGCGGCCTGGGGCGCGGCGGGCTCGGCGACGACGGAGGCGCCGGCAACCTGGGGCCCGGCAGCCTGAGGAGCGGCGGCGTGGGGAGCGGCGCGCTCGGCGCTGACGAGCTGGGCGCCGGAGGGCTCGACGCCGGCAGCCTGTGGAGCGGTCAGGCGGGGGCGGCCGCCGAACCGGCAGGCGGCCGTGGTCCGGGGGGCGGCGGAGGACCCGGAGGTGGCAGAGGATCCGGAGGTGGCAGAGGATCCGGAGGTGGCAGAGGATCCGGAGGTGGCATAGGACCCGGAGGCGGCGGGGGACCGGGGAGCGGCGGCCCCGGCGGGAGCCCGGGCAGCGGCTGGGCGGAGGGCCCCCGTGAGCAGGCGGCCCGTGCGCTGCAGGAAGCGCGGGAGGCCGAGCGGATGCTGCAGGCCCTGACGCTCGCCCGCAAGCTGGGCTCGCCGGACGACCTGGCGCGCATCCTGGAAGACCTGAACCGGGAGCAGGGCTGGTCGGCGCTCTACCAGGGCGGGGGCAACCAGGCCCCCTTCATCCTGCGGCAGCTGGAGGAGGCCGGCCTGGTCCGCAAGGAGATCCGGGGCATGCGGCTGACGCCGGAGGGGAAGGAGCTCCTGGCCTTCCTGCGGCGCCGGCTGCGGGATGTGAAGCTGCGCTTCCGCAAGCTGATCCGCCGGGTTCCCGGCCGCAGCGCCGGGCTGCGCCGCCGGCGCCCGGGCCAGGGCGCCCCTTCTCCCGAGGTGCGTTACGGCGTGGTGCGCGGGGCCGCGCCGGCCGAGCCCGGCGCCTGGCTGAACGACGTGGCGGTGCCCGAGACCGTCACCGCCGCCATCCGGCGGGCCCACCTGGAGCGGGTCCGGCAGCGGGAAGCCGGGCTGCCGGCGGACGGGCCGGTGCGCGTCAGGCTGGAGCGCCGGGACATCCACCTCCATCTCCGGTCGGCGGAGCAGGCGCTGCACCTCTGCTTGCTCATCGACGCCAGCGCTTCCATGGCCGGCCGGCGCATCATGGCGGCCAAGCACCTGGCCCGCCACCTGCTGGTCTCCACGCGGGACCGCATCGCCGTCATCGCGTTCCAGGAGCGCGATGTGCGGGTGTACGTGCCGTTCACCCGCAACTACGGGGTGGTGGAGGAAGGGCTCGCGCGCATCCAGCCGATGGGGCTGACGCCGCTGGCGCACGGGCTCACCCAGTCCATGGAGCTGATCGCCAGCGCCCGGGTGCGCCGGCCGCTGCTGTTGCTCATCACCGATGGCATTCCCACCGTGCCCAAGTGGACGGTGGATCCCCTGGCCGACGCCATCGAGGCCGCCAGGCGGCTGCGCGCCCAGCGGATTCCGTTCAGCTGCATCGGGCTGCAGCCCTCGCGCCGCTACCTGGAGCAGCTGACGAAGCAGGCGGGCGGAACCCTGCACGTGGTGGACGAGCTCTCGGAGGAGTCGCTGATCCGCATTGCGCATCACGAGCGGCAGCGGTTGGCCCCGCACGCGCACTGAGGCTGGCTGATGTGCCGGGAGGCTGGCGGCCGCAGAAGGTGGCAAACTCACGCACAGGGGCAGGGATCGCACACCGGTGTCTCGAAAAGAGAAGTGTCTTAAGCAATGACGAGCCCCCCGGCAGCCGCTCGCTGCGGGGGGCAGTACATGGTTTACGGGGAGTGAGCACGGGGTGGCGCGACCCTACCGACCCAAACGATGGCGGCCGGAGCTGGCCGACCCAGCCGGCTCCCGCCTCCTGTCCCGGCAGCTCTCGATCTCACCCGTCACCGCGCAGGTACTGATCAACCGCGGCCTGCGCACGCCCGAGGCGGCGCAGGCCTTCCTGACCCCGGGGCGCGGCCAGATTCACGACCCCTTCCGGCTGAAGGGCATGCGCGAGGCCGTCGACCTGATCCGCGCGCGCCTGGCACACGGCGGTCCGATCATGATCTACGGCGACTACGACGCCGACGGGGTGACCGCGACGGCCACGCTGGTGCTGGCCCTGCGCGCCCTGGGGGCGGAGGTCGCGTATTACATTCCCGACCGGTTCAGCGAGGGCTACGGCCTTCACGCCCAGGCCCTGCGGGCCATCCGCGAGCGCGGCTACGACTTCGTGGTGACGGTGGACACCGGGGTGACGGCGGTGGCCGAGGCGCAGCTCGCCCGGGAGCTGGGCATGACGCTGATCGTCACCGACCATCACGAGCCGGGGCCCGCGCTGCCCGACGTGCCGGCCCTGATCAACCCCAGGCGGCCGGACTGCACGTATCCCTTCAAGGGGCTCGCCGGGGTCGGGGTCGCGTTCAAGCTGGCGCTCGCCCTCGGGGCGCCCAACGTCTGGGACCTGCTGGATATCGTGACCCTCGGCACCATCGCCGACCTGATGCCGCTGGTGGAGGAGAACCGGGCCATCGCCCGGGAGGGGCTCTCCCGCCTGGGCGCCACGCACAGGCCCGGCCTCAGGGCGCTCATGCAGGTGGCCGGTGTCAAGGCGCCGGTCACCGCGGGGCACGTCGGCTTCGCCCTGGGCCCCCGCATCAACGCGCTGGGGCGCATGAGCACGGCTGAGGCCGGGGTCGAGCTGCTGCTGACGGAGGACCCGGCCCGGGCGGAGGAGCTGGCCCGCCGCCTGGACGACGAGAACCGGGCGCGGCAGGAGATCGAGGCGGCGATTCTGGAGGAGGCCCTGGCGCAGGCGGCCGCGCTGCCGCCGGAGGAGCGTGAGTACGCACTGGTCCTGGCCGGCGAGGGCTGGCACCACGGCGTGGTCGGCATCTGCGCCTCACGGGTGCTGGAGGTCTACCACCGGCCGACGATCCTGCTCTCCATCGAGGGGGATGAGGTGCGGGGCTCCGCCCGGTCGATTCCGGGCTTTCACATGCAGCGGGCGCTCCTGCAGATGTCCGATCTGTTCAGCCGGTTCGGCGGGCACGCGATGGCCGCCGGCCTGAGCCTGCGCAGCCCCGACCTGGTGCCCGAGCTCCGCCGGCGGCTGAACCGGCTGGCGGCGGAGTGGCTGGAGCCGGAGGACCTGGTCCCCGAGCAGCGGGTGGACGCCTTCGTGCCGCTGGACCACATCGACGAGCGGCTGATCGCGGAGCTGTCGGCCCTGGAGCCCTTCGGCCTGGGGAACCCCGCGCCGGTGCTGGCGACGGACATGCTCCAGGTGGTGGATGGCCGTCCGATCGGCCGGGAGGGGCAGCACCTGAAGCTGTTCCTGCGGGCGGAGGACGGCGGGGCGTCGGCCCCTGTGGAGGCGGTGGGCTGGAACATGGCCGCGGTCATGCCCGAGCGGGGGCAGCAGATCGCGGTGGCCTACCAGCCCGAGATCAACACGTACATGGGCCGCAGCCGGATCCAGCTGGTGCTGAAGGATATGAAGGCAGCCGTCGGCCACAGCCCCTTCCGCCTGACCGAGGACCACTGCCTGGCGTGGGATCCGGCGTCGCCCGCGGAAGACGGGGCGCCGGCCTCCCTGCCCGGGCAGGTCGTGGACGGGCGGGGCGGGCGGCTGGCGGAGCTGCTGGCGGCGACGGCCGCGCCGGTGCATGAGGTCGCTTCCACCGGTGAGGGCCTCGCGGCTCCGGGCGCAGGGACAATAGACGACGAGCTGGGCAGCGCCGACGAGGAGGCGGATCCGCGCCTCGTTTACCTGGCGGCGCTCTGCCGGCCGGAGGACGCCCGGGTCCTGGTCCTGGCGGGGAGCCCGTGGGCGGCGGCGGCGCTGGCCGAGCGGCTGGAGCGGTTCGGCCCGGAGATGCGGCGGGCGGCGGTCCTCTGGCTGCCGGGGGAGCCGGAGCCGGCGGCGGGGCGGCTGGTGGTGGCCGTCCACGGTCTGGTGGCCCGGGGGGCGTACAGCGATGCCGTGCTCTGGCACCCGCCGTACAGGAGCCAGGGCTATCCGGGGGAGCGGCTGCACCTGCTCTGGGAAGACGAGGACTGGGAGCTCGCGGCGGAGGCTCTGGGCTGGCCCTGTCCCGACCGGGATGTCCTGGTTCACCTCTACCGGCTGCTGCAGGCGGGCGAGGCCAGTTCCGAGGCCCTGGCGCGGCGGCTGGGCGAGGTGCCCGGTCCCTGGAACCGGCTGCGGTACGAGAGCGGGATGGCGGTCTTCCGGGAAATCGGACTGCTGGATGGAGCCGGGCGGATCTGCGCGGCGCGGGGCGTCCGGTTTGATCTGGAGGCGAGCCCGCGCTACCGGCGCGGGCAGGAGATCCGGGCGCAGCTCGCGGCCAGGAGCACGTTCCCCGGTTTTGCCGGTGCCTGATTCGCAAATGTTGGCCGATGGCGGAACAGGCAATATAATGAGATGTGAGGGGGCTATGATTCATGGATTTCAAATCCAAGATCCGCACGGTCGAAGATTTCCCGAAGCCCGGGATCTCTTTTAAGGACATCACGACCCTGCTCCAGGACGGAGAGGCCTTCCACGCGGCGATCGAGACCATGGCCGCCCACTTTGAGCCGAGGGGAATTGACATGGTGACGGGCCCTGAGGCCCGCGGATACATTTTTGCCTCGGCGCTGGCCTACCGGCTCCGGGCCGGGTTCGTGCCCATCCGCAAGCCGGGCAAGCTGCCCTGGAAGACTCGCAGCATCTCGTATCAACTGGAGTACGGCGAGGATACGCTGGAGGTACACGAGGATGCGTTCCAGCCCGGGCAGAAGGTGCTGGTGGTCGACGACCTGCTGGCGACGGGCGGCACGATCCGGGCCACGATTGACCTGGTGGAGTCGCTGGGCGCCAAGGTGGAGGGCGTCGCCTTCCTGGTCGAACTGACGGAGCTCGGCGGGAGGAAGCGGCTGGAGGGCCACGAAGTCATTTCGCTGGTGCAGTTCTGAAACTTGTCGAAAGGCGGGAAAGGAGGGTGACAGCCGTGATCGATATTCAGCCGCTCATCGACAAGGTGCTTGCCTACCATCCGACCGCGGATGTCGCCCTGATCCAGGACGCCTTCGAGTTTGCACACATGGCCCATGACGGGCAGTGCCGCCGCTCGGGTGAGCCGTACATCACGCACCCGGTGGCCGTGGCGGAGATCGTGGCCTCGCTGGAACTGGATGCCGAGTCCATTGCCGCCGCGCTCCTGCACGATGTGCTGGAGGACTGCGGGGTGACGTTCGCGGAACTGGAGCAACGGTTCGGCAAGGAGGTTGCCACGCTGGTGGACGGCGTCTCCAAGCTGGACCGGCTCCAGTTCACATCGCGGGACGAGGCGCAGGTGGAAAACCTGCGCAAGATGTTTCTGGCGATGGCCAAGGACCTGCGCGTCATCCTGATCAAGCTGTCTGACCGTCTCCACAACATGCGCACCCTGAAGCACCAGCCTTCGGACGCGCAGGTGCGCATCGCGCAGGAGACGATGGACATCTACGCGCCCCTGGCCCACCGGCTGGGCCTCAGCGAGATCAAGTGGGAGCTGGAGGATCTCTCCTTCCGCATCCTGGAGCCCGACCGCTACCAGGAGATGGCCTACCTGGTGGCCCGCCGGCGGCAGGAGCGGATGGCGATCACCCAGGACCTGATGGATCAGCTCCAGGAGGTGCTGGAGAAGGAGGGCATCAAGGCCGACATCTCCGGCCGTCCAAAGCACTTTTACTCCATTTACAAGAAGATGTATCGGCAGGGCAAGGACATCTCGCAGATCTACGACCTCATCGCGATCCGCATCATCGTCGAAGAGGTCAAGGACTGCTACGCCGTGCTGGGCATCATCCACAGCCACTGGAAACCCCTGCCGCTACGGTTCAAGGACTATATCGCGACGCCGAAGCCCAACATGTACCAGTCGCTGCACACGACGGTGATCGGTCCGCACGGCGAGCCCTTCGAGATTCAGATCCGCACCTACGAGATGCACCGCACCGCCGAGTTCGGCGTGGCGGCGCACTGGTCGTACAAGGAAGGCAAGACCGACAAGGAGTTCGACAGAAAGCTACAATGGCTGCGGTCGCTCCTTGAGTGGCACCAGGAGATCCGCGATGCCCGGGAGTTCGTCGAGTCGGTCAAGGTCGACATCTTCTCCGACCAGGTCTTCGTCTTCTCGCCGAAGGGGCATGTGTTCAGCCTGCCGGCGGGAGGCACCCCGCTCGATTTCGCCTTCGCCGTGCACTCCGACATCGGCTACCAGTGCGTCGGGGCCAAGGTGAACGGCAAGATCACGCCGCTCGACACACCGCTGAAGAACGGCGACGTGGTGGAGATCCTCACCTCCAAGCAGTCGCCGGGCCCCTCCATCGACTGGCTGAAGATCGTCAAGACCGCATCGGCCAAGAACAAGATCCGCCAGTTTTTCCGGCGGGAGCGCCGGGAGGAAAACCTGGCCCGCGGCAAGGAGATCCTGAAGGGCGAGGTGCAGAAGACCGGCATCGAGGCGCACGAACTGATGCGGGACGACTGGCTGGCCGAGGTCTGCCGGCGCGTGAGCGTGAAGGACCTCGACGACCTGTACGTGGCCATCGGCATCGGTTCGCTCAACGCCGGTTCCGTCGTCTCCCGGCTGCGGGAGATGTACGAGAAGGAGCGGCGCGCGAAGGAGCCTGCCCCGCCCGTCGAGATCGAGAAGAAGGACTGGGCCGGCTACGGGAAGGCCTCCAACGGGATCCGGGTCAAGGGCGTCTCCAACCTGGTGGTGCGGCTCTCCCGGTGCTGCACGCCGGTTCCCGGCGACCCGATCATCGGCTACGTCACCCGGGGCCGCGGGGTCACCGTGCACCGGCTGGACTGCCCGAATATGGAGGATCTGACCAAGGACCCCGACCGGCTGATCGAGGTGGCCTGGGAGGAGAACTACCAGACCTCGAGCCCGGTTGCGGTGCAGGTCATCGCGCTGGATCGGGCAGGCCTGCTGGCCGACGTGGTGTCGATTATTGCCGACGCCCGGATCAACATGCTGTCCACGGCCAGCCGGGCCAACAAGTCGAAGATTGCCACGCTGGACCTGGTGCTGGAGATCAAGGATGCCCAGCAGCTGCAGTACGTCATGAATAAGATTCAGAAGGTGCGCGACGTCATGCACGTGGAGCGCGTGGTGCGTGAACGGCGCAGGAAACGTGCGTCGAAGGCGGCAGGCGGAGGAAAGTGAGGCTGGCTGTGAGCGGTTGGCGGTGAGCGGTGAGCTGTGAGACTGGCTGTGAGCAGTGGGCAGTGAGCAGTGGGCTGTGAGCGGTGGGCCTTGCGCAGTCGGCCTTGCGCAGCGGGGCATGGGGATCGTCGGGCGTGATGAGTGTTGGGGCAGCTGGCGGTTGAGGACCGCGGGCTGCCCGTTGCGCGTCTCGGCGGGGGTATGACGGAAGCCGCGCGCTCTGCCGGCGGAGAGGGTGCATCCCGCCGCGGCCCTGAGGGATACTATCTGATGCCGCTCTGGCGGGCGAGTTTGCTTCTCGAGACATGCCCCTGAGGAGGAGGGAGATGGCTGCTGTCAAAGTCGCAGTGATCTACTACAGTTCCACGGGAAACACGTACCAGATGGCGGAGGCGGTTGCAGCCGGGGCCCGGGAGGCGGGGGCGGAGGTGCGCGTCGGCAAGGTGCAGGAGCTGGCGCCGGAGTCCGCCATCGCCCAGAACCCTGCCTGGAAGGCCCACATCGAGCAGACCAGGAACGTGCCGGTGGCTTCGCTGGATGATCTGGAGTGGGCGGATGCGATCATCCTCGGAACGCCCTCCCGCTTTGGCACGATGGCATCGCAGCTGAAACAGTTCATCGACACGACCGGCGGCCTCTGGTTCCAGGGGAAGCTGGCCAACAAGGTCGCCGCAGGGTTTGTGACCGCTTCGAACGCCCACGGCGGCCAGGAGGCCACCATCCTGTCGATGTACCACACGTTCTACCACTGGGGGTGCATCGTCGCCGCGCCCGGCTACACCGACCAGGTGATGTTCGCGGCAGGCGGCAACCCCTACGGTGCGAGTGCGACCGGAACGGACAACGGCGTCACGGAACAGGAGTTGGCGGGAGCCCGGTACATGGGAAGACGGGTAGCCACTGTGGCGGGTTGGGTCAAGTCCGGCTCGGAAGCCCGGGTCTGACACGGCGATCACCCCAGGCCTTGCGCCCGGGGTTATTCTCTTTGTGCGGAGATCCGCTAGGACTTGCCCGACAGTGTGATGATCTGATCGACCAGGCGCCGCGTGTCCTGAACGGCGTACAGCTGACCGCGGATGGCGATCGAGACGGTGCCCGTCTCTTCGGATACGACGATGACCAGCGCATCGCTGCGCTCGCTGAGCCCCACCGCCGCGCGGTGGCGGGTGCCGAACTTCCGGGACGTGCCGGCCATGGATGCGGCCAGCGGGAACACGCAGGCGCAGCCGGGCCACGCCCGCGCCGATCTCTGCCAGCCCGTGCATTTCCGGCGGGAGACAGGTCTGAAGGTGGTGCTCCAGGATGACCTCCTCGGCCTTCTGTGCCTGGCGCCGCAGATCCGTCGCCCTGGCCAGGATGACGTCACAGGTCTCGCCCGAGTCAAACGCCCCGATTGTCTGCTGAACGGCATCGGCGATCTCGTCCAGGTGCTTGCGGATGCGGACGCGGGCCCAGTCCGACAGAAAGACATACCGTCCACTGGCCATCGGACAGCTCCCCTCACAGCGCGGACATCAATCCCACCGTACAGGTTGAGCGCTTAATGATAGGATAGGCATAAGGATCTGCGGAGAAGTGGGGTGAGCGATTGGTCGAGGTCAGACCCGGGGTGCTCGGGTACATCGTGACGCCATCGGAGCCCACATGTGAAGATCAGGTCAAGTATATGCGGGAGTGGCTCGTTCTCAAGACGGTAGACGCCCGCCAGGTTCTTCCCGAGGCATCGCCCGGCAGCAAGGCGACATTCTTCGTCAGTCAGAGCATCGGCCTTCGCCAGGGGCGCGCACTCTTACACGTATTCTTCCAGTGTCGGTAGTTTGAACGGGGGGATCGGCGCGCGGCGCCGGTCCCCCTTCCTCTAGACCGGAACGGCCCGGCCCGCGAGGACCCGGGACGCGATGGCGGCGACCCGGCTGCCCAGGTGGCGGGCCCCGGCCAGCTCCGCCTCGACCGGGCCGGTATCCGTGCCCAGGGCGCTGGCGCCGTACGGATTGCCGCCGGCTTGGAAGACGACATCGTGGGTGTACCCCGGCGCCACCACGATGGATCCCCAGTGGTAGAGGGTGGTGTACAGGGCCAGGATCGTCGCTTCCTGGCCGCCGTGCGGGTTGGAGGCCGTCACAAAGCCCGCTGCCACCTTGTTGGCCAGCTTGCCCTGCGCCCAGAGCCCACCGGCGGTATCGATGAACTGTTTCATCTGCGAAGCAATCGTGCCGAAGCGGGTCGGGCTTCCCAGGATGATGCCGTCTGCCCACTCCAGGTCGCTGAACTGCGCCGTCGGGACATCCTTCGTCTGCTCGTGGAAGGCCTTCCATGCCGGGTTTTGTGCGATGGCCTCCTCGGGCGCCAGCTCGGCGATGCGCGGCGCGTTGGGCAGATTCGCGCCCGAGACCCCTGAGCGCACCGCGGCAGCCGCGGCCGAAGGGGCCTCACCCATCGGCGGTGTGGCCTCATCCCGGGCTGCGGTGGTCGCACTCCCGGGCGCGGCGGCCTCATCCCGGGCTGCGGGGGTCGCACTTCCGGGCGCTGCCGCTTCATCCCAGGCTGCGGTGGTCACACCCCCGGGCGCTGCCGCCTCACCCCCGGGCGCCGTGGAAGCATTGGCCGGAGCCCTTTCGACCGCGCCCACGCCGCTGAACGCCAGCGAAAGCGTCCCGGCCAGCAGCGCAAAGTCGAACTCCCAGCCGGGCATGCCCTCCGGGGTGACGAAGCCCAGCGCCCACTTGGCCGTGAATGTGGCACCCAGGAGGATGACGGAGAGGGCGATGGCCGCGATGCGCATCCCTATGCCCGTGATCAACGCCAGGCCGCCGAGCAGTTCCACCGCGCCGACCACCAGCGAGAAGGGGCCGGGGAGCCCGATGGACGCGAAGAACGCGGCCATGGCGGTCGGCGTCAGGAACAGCTTGGCCGCCCCGTGGTAGATGAAGATGATGCCGATGCCCAGGCGCAGGATCCACGAAAACGCCCCGCCGGCGGACCCAAGCCCGGCGGGAGCCTGCCCGGGCGCGTGGCGCGGAACGCCGGGAAGCCGGTGCAGGTAGGAGGGCCCCATTGTCGAATACAGTTTCAACCGACGCCAACGGCGAAGGAAGGAGTAGTGTCTCATGCGACTCCGCCGGAACGAGGTGCCCGTGGAGCAGACCTGGAACCTGGAGGACCTGTTCGCGTCGCCCGCCGACTGGGAGGCCGAGGGGAAGGCGATCGAGAACGACCTGCCGACCGTGACCCAGTACAAGGGCCGCCTGGCCGAGGGGGCGGCCACGCTCGCCGCTGCGGTGAAGGCGTTTGAAGCGCTGCTGGAGCGGGGCGAACGCTGGGCCATCTATGCCGAGCTGCGGCTGACCGGAGACGGATCGGACCCCGAGAACCAGGCGATGGCGGCCAGGGCCCACGCCCTGACGGCCCAGTTCATGGCGGCGACGGCCTTTCTGAAGTCCGAGATCCTCGCCCTGCCGGAGGGGCAGGTCGAGGCGTGGATGGCTGAGGAGCCCGAGCTGGCCGTGTACCGGCCCCATCTGGAGCAGATCCTGATCGAGCGGCCGTACATGCTGCACCCCCAGACCGAGGAGGCCCTGGCCGCCCTGGGCGAGGTCATGGAAGCGCCGTTCATCACCTACGAGCGGGCCCGCTCCTCCGACATGACTTTCGATCCGGTCAAGGCCCCCGACGGGCGGGAACTGCCCGTATCCTGCGCGCTGTACGAGGATGAGCTGGAGCTCTCGGCAGACACGGCGGTGCGGCGGGCGGCCTTCGACTCCTTCACCCGGGGCCTGGCAGCCTACCAGAACACCCTCGCCGCCACGTTCGCGACCGAGGTCAAGAAGAACGTCGTCATGGCCCGGCTGCGGGGCTACGAGTCGGTCACGCACATGCTGCTGGCCCCGCACCGCATCGACCACGCGGTCTACTACAACCTGCTGGATGTGATCCAGTCCGAGCTGGCGCCGCACATGCGCCGGTACGCCAGGCTGCGCAAGCGGGTGCTCGGGCTCGATGAGATGCGCTACTGCGACATCGAGGCGCCGCTGGATCCCGAGTACAATCCCCCGGTCACCAGGGAGGAGGCCGGCAGGCTCGTGCTGGAGGCCCTCAGCGTGCTGGGGCCGGAGTACCGGGCGATCGTCGGGCGGGCGCTGAACGAGCGCTGGATCGACTGGGCCGACAACGTGGGCAAGCAGGCCGGCGCCTTCTGCACCTCGCCTTACGGCGCGCACTCCTACATCCTGCTGACCTTCACGGGCCAGTTGCGCTCGGCGTTCACCCTGGCCCACGAGCTGGGCCACGCCGGCCACTTCGAGCTCGCGAACCGGCACCAGCGGCTGCTCAACACCGAGCCCAGCCTGTTCTTCGTGGAGGCTCCGTCCACGTTGAACGAGCTCCTTCTGGCGGACCACATCCTGAAGGGCGCCGAAGACAGGCGCATGCGCCGCTGGGTCATCATGCAGCTCCTGATGACCTACCATCACAACTTCGTCCGCCACCTGCTGGAGGCGGAGCTGCAGCGCCGCATCTACGAGCAGGCCGAGCAGGGCACCCCGATCACGGCGAAGCTGCTTTCCGAGACGAAGGGGGCCATCCTGGAGCGGTTCTGGGGCGGCGAGGTGGTCATCGACGAGGGCGCCCGGCTCACCTGGATGCGCCAGCCCCACTACTACATGGGGCTCTATCCGTACACCTACTCCGCCGGGCTCACCTGCGGCACCGCGGTGGCGCAGCGGATCCGGGAAGAGGGGCAGCCGGCGGCGGAGCAGTGGCTGGAGGTCCTGAAGCTCGGCGGCAGCCTGCCGCCCATGGAGCTGATGGCCCGGGCGGGGGTCGACATGACGAAGCCCGAAGCCATTCGCAAGGCCGTCGCCTACGTGGGCTCCCTGATCGACGAACTGGAGGCATCGTTCTGAGCGCCAGGGCGGCGGTCTCCGCGGGCGGGGCCGCCGCCCCGCCCGCGCATGGCACATCGGCGCTAGACGAGAATAGCGCTTTAGTACTACACAGGTTTGCGCCTGGAAGGGTTATACTATAATGGTGTAATCCAAGCGATTGGAGGGTTTTCAGTGGCGAGGCACATCCGCACCCTGACGGCGCCGCGCCTGCAGACGACGGTGCAGTTCGCGGGTTGCACGGACTGCGCGGTCTCCTGCCAGTCGGCCTGCAAGACGTCCTGTACCGTGGGCAATATCGTCTGCTCCGTCAGCAGCCTGACGAGCCCTGCGGCCGAGCAGGTTCGGATCCACGAGGCGACCAGGCGGTAGCCAAAGGGGCCGGGCAGAGCGCCCGGCCCTTCTTCTGGGAGGGAATCGGCCGTGCAGCACGGTGAAATCCATAGGTTTGAGATGCAGGGCACCAGGCTGGTGCTCGATGTTCATAGCGGCAGCCTGCACCAGGTGGACGACCTGGTGTGGGACCTGCTGGAGTTCGGGGCGGAGGGCCCCACCGAGGCTGACCTGGAGGGGCTGCGGGCGCGCTACGGCGCCGACCAGGTGGACGAGGCGATGGCGGAGATCGCTCAGCTCCGGGCCCAGGGGCTCTTGTTCGCCCCGCCGCCCGACTGGGAGCCGGTGATGCCCAAGCCCGGCGACCCGCTGCGGGCGATCTGCCTTAACATTGCCCACGCCTGCAATCTGAAGTGCACCTACTGCTTCGCCGACGACGGCACCTACGGCGGCCGGGCGAAGCTGATGCCGTTTGAGGTGGCCCGGCAGGCGGTGGACCTGCTCATCCGGCTGAGCGGGCCCCGGCCCGTCTGCGAGGTGGACTTCTTCGGCGGCGAGCCGCTGATGAACTGGGACGTGGTCAGGCAGACGATTGCCTACGCCCGGGAGGCCGGGCGAAAGGCCGGCAAGACCTTCACCTTCACGCTGACCACCAACGGGACCTTGCTGACGCCGGAGATCCTGGATGAGCTGGACCGGGAGGAAGTCAGCCTGATTCTGAGCCTCGACGGCCGGCCCGAGGTCCACGACGCCAAGCGTTCGGGCTCCAGCCGGAAGGTGGAGCAGGCGATCCGCATGGTGCTGGACCGCAGGGCGCCGGGCGGCCGGCCGGCGTGGGAGTACGGCGCGGCCCAGGGCGCGACGGGCCGGGGAGCCTACGCGGTGCTGCGGGGCACCTACACCGCGGACAACCTGGACTTCGCGGAGGACGCCCGCTACATGGTGGACGAGATGAAGTCGCCCCACTTCTCGCTGGAGCCGGTCATCGCGACGCCCGATGAGCCGTATGCGCTCCGGCAGGAGCACCTGCCGCAGCTCCTGGCCGAGTACGAGCGGCTGGCGGTGGAGGTGGACCGGCGGCGCCGGGAGGGGCGGCCGATCACCTTCCACCACTTCGCGGTGGAGGCGGAGACCGGCCCCTGCCTGCCCCGCCGGGTGCAGGGCTGCGGCGCCGGCGTGCAGTACCTGGCGGTTACGCCCGAGGGCGACCTCTACCCGTGCCACCAGTTCGTCGGGCGGGAGCAGTTCCGGCTGGGCAACGTGGCAAAAGGCGTCGTGGAGAAGGAGCTGCAGGCCCGCCTGGCCGGGTGCCACATTTACACGAAGGAATCGTGTCCCACCTGCTGGGCCCGGTACTACTGCAGCGGCGGATGCCACGCCAACGCGGACCTGCTGAACGGCGACATCTTCAAGCCCGAGTCCATCGGGTGCGAGCTCACGAAGAAGCGGGTGGAGTGCGCGCTCTGGCTCAGGGCGCAGGCGCTGCTGGACGAGGCCGGCGACTGACGAGAGGGGCCCCGTTCGTACGGGCAACCTATCTTGCGGTGATGACAGATGGCACGGCGGGCATTGCACCGGCGGCGGGCATGGTTGTGCCTGGCGCTGGCGGGTCTGCTTGCGCTGGCCCCGGTCACCGCAGGGGCAGACCCGGGGTTGCCGTCGCAGCTGCGGACACCGGAGAGCGCGGCTGACGTGGTGCGCCGGATCGAGCAGGTGACGCGGTGGGCGCCCGGCTTGATCAGCGTCTGGTACTATGACCTCTCCGCCCACGAGTACTTCGGTCTGAACGCGGACGAGGTGCATGCGGCGGCCAGCACGGTAAAGGTGCTGATCGCCGCGTACCTTTACCACCTCGCTGCGACGGGTCAGCTGTCGCTGGACGAGCCGGTGGCCCTGCGCGCGGTGGACTGGATGGACGGGTCGGGGATCCTCAACGGCGCCCCGGAGGGAACCCGGTTTACGCTGCGGGAGCTTGCCCATATCATGCTGGTGCACAGCGACAACACGGCGGCCAACGCGCTGATGCGCACGCTGGGGGTCCGGCCGATGGTCCGGTACTACCGCAGCCTGGGCATCCGTTACGGCGGCCCCCGCCTGCACACGCCGCAGCAAGTCTGGCAGGACAACCGCATCGCCCCCGAAGACCTGGGGATCGTCCTGCGCAACATCTGGGAGGCGGCCCAGCGTTCGCCCGAGCCCTGGGCGGAGCTGCTGACCTTCATGCAGGAGTCTCGCTCCAAGAGCCGGATCCCCGGCGGCCTGCCTCCGCATGTGCCGGTGGCCAACAAGACGGGGTCCAAGGGGACGTCATTTCACGATGCGGCCATCGTGCTGGCCCGGCGACCCTACGTGCTGGTGGTGATGACGCACGGGATGACGGCGCGGGAGGCCAGCTATTACATCGCCGCCGTCTCCCGGGAGGTGTGGGAATGGCATGATCGGCGGGCGGCCCGTCGGCCCTGACCTGCCCCATCGCGCCTGAAAGCCCGCCGGGGAGGCGGGCTTTCAGGGTATCCAAGGGGCGGGCGAGAGCGGGCTTGATGAACTGCTGCGTGCGGCGTGCGTGCTGGCGAGATTGAGCCGGATGAACTGCTGCGTGCGGCGTGCGTGCTGGCGAGATTTGGCCGGATGAACTGCTGCGTGCGGTGTGCTCGCTGGCGAGATTGAGCTGCATGAACTGCTGCGTGTGCCGTACGTGCTGGTGCGATCGAGTCTGATGAAATGCTCCGTGTGGCGTGCGTGCTCGTGAGGTTCAGCTCAGGTCCGAATGCTGCGGGGTCAGGCTCTCTGCGCTGCTGCGCCGCTCTCACCGGGCAGGATCCGTGCAAGTGCCTTGCGGTAGATGGGCCGGAAGTAGTAGTCGATTCCGAGGTAGCCGGCATAGGCGCCGCCAAGGCTGACGAGGATGAACTGCAGGATCAGGTAGTTGGGGTTGCTGCTGATGGTGCCGCTGAGCAGGAAAGCGAAGTTCATGACCATGCCCATCGTTGCTGCGAAGATGGTGGCGAAGCCGAAGATCAGCGCCAGGCCGACGAGGAACTCGCCCCAGGGAATCAAGAAGTTGAAGAGACCGACGTTGGGGAGTGCGAACCCTTCGAGAAAGCTTCCCCACCAGGGCTGGACGACGGGCTTGGCGCCCTCGGCGGCCGGGATCGACTTGGCGATGGCCCCCTTCAGGAAGCCGGTGGCGTCGAATCCGTCGACGATCTTGTGCCATCCTGCGACCATCCACTGGTAACCGACGTACAGGCGAATCACGAGCCAAATCCAGCTGCTCTTAGGGCTCTGGAAGAAGTTCGTCATCTGGCCATCCCTCCTGTTATCTCTGGCGTGGGGTGGCGTGGCGTCTGCACCGTCAGGAGTGCGTCGGCTGTTTCTGGCTTGATAGTACAACGAGAATGATTCTCATCCAATCCGGCGCACGCACCATTGGAGGAGTAGTCTGAACGGTCTACTGACCGGGCCTGCACCGTGCGCCGTGGTAGGGTGCAGTATGCGCCCGTGGAGGAGTTCTTCGGGCCGGGGGCGTATCCCCCGGGACATGAAGCAAGTGAGGAGGCAGTTGTCTTGCGGGCTGTCGTACAGCGGGTGAGCCGCGCTCGGGTAACCGTGGCAGGTGAGGTGGTGGGCCAGATCGGCCAGGGGTATGTGGTGCTGCTCGGGGTGTCAAAGGAGGACGACGAGGCCGCCGCCGACTTCATGGCCGAGAAGATCGCGGGCCTCCGGGTGTTCGAGGACGAGGCGGGGAAGATGAACCGGTCGATTCAGGAGGCCGGGGGGGCCATTCTGGCGGTCAGCCAGTTCACGCTGTACGGTGACGTGAAGAGGGGCCGGCGGCCCGGCTTCGACCGGGCGGCCCGGCCGGAGCAGGCCGAGCCGCTGTATGAGCGGTTCGTCCGGCGGCTGCGGGAGATGGGGCTCCAGGTCGAGACCGGCCGGTTTCAGACCCACATGGAGGTGGAGCTGGTCAACGACGGGCCGGTGACGATTCTGATCGACTCGGAGAAGACCTTCTGACGCCGGGGAGGAGGCGCCGATCTGCCCGATCCGAACCTCCCGCTCACTGTCAGATAAAACCTTACAAATCTCTGGCCTGTCCGGTTCGCCTCCGGTACCATTGGGAAAAGGGTACAGCGGAGGTGGATCGGTATGGCATCCTGGACCGACGAACTGGTGTCCCGTGTTCAGGCCCTGGCCGAGCTGACTGACGACCTCCACGCCCGACTGACCCACGTGGAGGCCGGCCTCGAGCGCCAGCGCGCCGACAGCGCACGCCTCTGGGCGGAGCATCGGGAGGTGGTGGCCGAGCTCCGCAGCGCACTGCTGCCCCTGAAGTCCCGGATGGGCTTCGTCGAGGGGCGGCTGGACGGAAAGAAGGAGACCGCCACCCTCCTGATCAGCGCCTTCCTCTCGGCCGTGGCCGTCCTCGTATCGGCCCTGCTGGGCATCCTGAGCCTGCACGGGCCGGGTTGAATCCGGCGACTTGCGCCGGGGGCCAATCTGCCTATACTGGGAAGTAGAGACGGCAAGATCATCTGCCGGGACCTCGTCGTCCCGGCCTCTTTATGGAGGAAATCCCATGCGCATGTGGTACCGTGCCCTCGGCGATTTCGGGGCCAACTGCTACATCGTCGCCTGCAGCGAGACCCGCCAGGCGCTCGTGATTGACCCCGGCGTTCCCGATCCGTGGATCCAGTCCTGCGTTGCGGAAAACGACCTGACGGTCGCCGGCATCATCCTCACGCACGGCCACCTCGATCACATCGGCGGGGTGGACTGGGTGAAGGGATGGAGCGGCGCGCCGGTGGCCATCCACGAGGCCGACGCCGCCTGCCTCACCAGCCCGTCGCTCAACGGCAGCCTTTACTTCGGCGTGCAGGTGAAGGCCGCCCCGGCCGACCGGCTCCTGCGGGACGGCGATGAGGTGCAGGCCGGCCACCTGCGCTTCCAGGTGATCCACACTCCGGGCCACAGCCCCGGCGGCATCTGCCTGTACCGCCAGGGCCACCTGTTCGTCGGCGACACCCTCTTCGCCGGCTCCATCGGCCGCACCGACCTGCCCGGGGGCGACTTCCACACGCTGATCACGGCCATCAAGGCGCGGCTGCTCACCCTGCCGCCGGACACCGCCGTCTACCCGGGGCACGGCCCGGCCACCACCATCGGGGACGAAAAGGCGTACAACCCCTTCCTGGCGTAGCGGCCGGGAGCCTGTCCTTGACATTCCTTTCCTATCTTGGGTATAATCTGGTCGATTAACTGTTTACGTCGTGAACTTCGGGCCCGGAGGTGAGTGGAATGGAATCTGCCCGCATCGAGGCCTATCTCCCGCGGTTGGAGGCCTCGTTCGACAACATGGTGCGGGTCATGACGGCGGCGACGACGGCCTACCAGGAGGTAGCCCCGGGACCGAAGATGTCCATGAGCCAGATGATCGTCCTCAGGGCCTTGCGGAGCCGGGGACCGCTACAGGTGACCGAGGTGGCCAACGAGCTGACGGTCACGCTGAGCGCGGCGACCGGCCTCGTGGATCGGCTGGTGAAGGCGGGGCTCGCCGAGCGGGAGCGCGACCAGCGGGACCGCCGGGTGGTGTGGGTGAAGATCACCCCGGAGGGCGAGCGGGCCCTGGAGGCGGCGGTCCAGCGCCGGCGGGCCGCCTTCCGCGAGATGGTGAAGAACCTGTCGGAGGCGGACCTGGAGCAGCTCTGCAACATCCTCGACCGCATGGGGTAGGTTTTGGAGGACTTGAACTATAGTAAGTAGAATATATAGGGACCATCGTCTGAACTGTGGGGGGTTCACATATGGTCTTGACGGTGATCGGGCTCGCCCTTCTCGGGGTGTCCCTGGCCATTCCCAATGTGCTGGCCCTCCGGCTGGCGTTTGCGGACGCCGCCGAGCGGGAGGCCTCCAGGGCCCGGGCCCGCAGCGCGGCCCGCACGGGCGGCAGGCCGGCCGGCCCGAGGGTGCGGCTGCGCATCCCGGCGCCGCGGCTGCTACGCAGGGGCTACCTGTGGAAGGCTCTCAGCCCGCTGGTGTTCGCCCTCTCCGTAATGTTCGGCATCGCGGTGGGCGGCACGGCCGGCTATGTCCTGATGGCCCTGGGGCTCGTCAACCTGCTCCTGGGGCTGTGGGGCTGGGACGAATACGTGCCCGGCCATGCGGGTAAGCGTTAATAGGGGTTCCAACTGCGGGCGGGGGCCGGGCGAGAGCCACGGCCCCCTTTGAGGTGGTACAGCATGACTGCGATCCTACTTCGGGGCAACAGCCCCGTTTTCGCCGGCGACCTGACTCAGATGGGCCACGTCTTCTTCCCCGGTGAGGCCTTTGCCGTGTGGGTGCCGGGAAGTTCCCCGTCCCCGGCGGGCGCCGTGGAGTGGCAGGTGGATCTGACCGCAACCCCGGATCCGGTTTCAGGCTGCGCTTCAGCAGCCACCCGCCCCTGGCGGGTCGAGGTCACGGCCCGGGGACCCTGCGGAGAGCGCCGGGCGGAGGGCGGGCTGCTGCAGGATGCCGCGGAGAGCCCCCGCACCTTCGAGCACCGGCTGCGCCGGCTGGCCAAGGGGCTCCTGATCGACGCCCTGGCGCCGCTGGCGGGCTTCCGGCCGAAGTGGGGCATCCTCACCGGCGTGCGGCCCACCAAGCTTGTCCACCAGATGCTGGACGAGGGCGAGCCCGACCCCGTGACCCGCCTCACCGGGGAGTACCGGCTGGCCCCGGAGAAGGCGGAACTGCTAACCGGCGTGGCCCGGCTGCAGCGGCCGTTCCTCGGGCGGGACCCCCGTGCGGTGTCGCTCTACATCGGCATCCCGTTCTGCCCGTCCATCTGCTCCTTCTGCTCCTTCTCCATCTACCCCATCAACCAGTACCGGGGGCAGGTCTCCCCCTTCCTGCAGGCGCTGGGGCGGGAGATGACGATCATCGGCGAGGCGATCCGCGCGCTCGGCCTCAGGGTGGAGTCGATCTACTTCGGCGGCGGCACCCCGACCAGCCCGCGGGACGACGACTTCGCCCACATGCTCCGCATGGCCGAGGAGCACCTGCTCAAAGGCCAGGCCCCGGCGGAGTACACGATGGAGGGGGGCCGGCCCGAGACCTTCAACCGGGCGAAGCTGGACGCGATGGCGGCCGCCGGCGTGAACCGGGTGAGCGTGAATCCCCAGACCACCGTGCAGGCCACCCTCATGCACCTGGGGCGCATCCACACGGTGGAGAAGTTCTACCGGGCCTACGAGCTGGTGCGGGCGCACCCGGCCGGCTTCACCGTCAACACCGACATCATCATCGGGCTGCCGGGCGAGGGGCCCGCCGAGGTGCACCACACCCTGGCGGACATGCGGCGCCTGGCGCCGGACAACCTCACCGTGCATACCCTGGCGGTCAAGCGGGGCTCCCGTATCCACGGCGGGGGCGAGGCCGGGCAGGTGCTGCGGGCGCTTACCCCCGCCGAGGCCGAGGCGCTGGTGCAGGACGCGGCGGAGACGGCCCGGGCGATGGGCCAGCGGCCCTACTACCTCTACCGGCAGAAGTTCATGGTCGGGGCCCTGGAGAACGTGGGCTACGCCCTGCCGGGCAAGGAGTCGGTCTACAACATCCAGATGATGGAGGAGCGGCAGACCGTGATCGGCCTGGGCGGCGGCGCCACCTCCAAGTGGTTCAAGCCCCTGGGGCAGAACCGGGGCTGGCTCCTGAAGGCGCCGGCCAACCCCAACGACCCGCAGACCTACGTGGAACGGGTGGAGGAGCTGGCCCGGCGCAAGGTCGCTCACCTGCGGCTGCTCTACGGCGAGTAGGGGGTGTCGCGCATGGCCTTTCGGCGCATCGCGGTCATCTACAACTCCGCCTCCGGCCGGCCCCGCGAGCGGGAGAGCCTGCTGGCGCGGCTGGCGGCGCCCCTGCGGGCGGCGGGCTGCACGGTGCATGTCTGCCCCACCGAGCGGCCGGGCCACGCGGCCGACATCGCCCGGGCGAAGGCCGGCGAGGGGTATGACCTGATCCTCGCCCACGGCGGCGACGGCACCATGAACGAGGCGCTGCAGGGGGTGATGGGCACCGGGGCCGCGCTGGGCTTCTGGCCCGGCGGCACCGCGAACGTGCTGGCGGCCGAGCTGCACCTGCCCCAGCGGCCCGAGGAGATGGCCCGGCGCATCCTGGCCGGCCGGACGGAGGAGGTGACGGTGGGCCGGGCCAACGACCGCTGGTTCCTGCTGATGGCGGGTGTGGGCCTCGATGCCGCCGTGGCCGGCTCGGTGGACCCCGACCTGAAGCGCCGGTTCGGCAAGGCTGCCTTCTTCGTGGCGGCCATGCAGTTCATCTGGCGCTGGGACCTGGCGCCCTTCCTGGTGCACCTGGAGGGCGAGCCGCCGGTGGAGGGCCGGTTCGTGGTGGCGGGCAACGCCCGCTCCTACGGCGGGGGCTTCCAGTTCACGCCGGATGCCGCCCTCACCGATCCCTGCCTCGATATCTGCATCTTCACCGCCGAGACGGTGGGAGACTACCTGGCGTACGTCTCGGCCGCCCTGGTGGGGCTGCACCGGAACATGCCCGGGGTGATCTACCGCAAGGTGCGCACCGTGTCCATTACCGCGGCCGGGGAGCACAGGCCGCTCACCCAGGTGGACGGCGAGGTGATCGGCAGCCTGCCGGTGACCCTGACGGCCGTCCCCCGGGCCCTGCGGCTTTTGGTTTAGGGGTATTGACAGGTCGTGGAACTAGCAGTAGAATGCAATTTCAAAGGCGATGACAGGGAACGGGGTTCCGCAGCGCCCCCTGCAGAGAGCCGGCCCTCGGGCTGAAAGGCCGGCGGGAAGGCGGCGGAGCCGGACAGCCCTCGAGCTGCGCAGTCGAAGGCCGTGCAGGCGGCGGCGGGCCGCCGGGGCGGCGAGATGCCGCCTGGCTGCGTAGGCTGCGCCGGAGACTCCCGCCGTTAGCAGAGGGAGGGGGCCTCACGCCCGTGCGGCCCTGCAGAGGGGATGCCTGCCTCCGGTGGGCATCAACGTGGGTGGCAACGCGAGCCGGCGCGCTCGTCCCATGGGGGGACGGGCGCTGTTTTTGTATCAGGATGAAGGAGGGTGTGCGGAGATGAAGCAGATTGTGGCGATGGGCGGCGGCGGCTTTTCCATGGAACCCGACAATCCGCTTCTGGACCGGTACGTGCTGAGCCTCACCGGCAAGACGCGGCCCAAGGTCTGCTTCCTGCCCACGGCCAGCGGCGACGCGGAGGGCTACATCGTCGACTTCTACCGCGCGATGACGCAGCTGGGGGCCGAGCCGACGCACCTCTCGCTGCTGCGCCCGACGGTGCGCGACATGGCCGCTTTCCTGCTGGTGCAGGACGTGATCTACGTGGGCGGCGGGAACACCAAGAACATGCTGGCCCTGTGGCGGGAGTGGGAGCTGGACCAGGTGCTGCGGACCGCCTGGGAGCAGGGCATCATCCTGGCGGGGCTGAGCGCCGGCGCCATCTGCTGGTTTGAGCAGGGGGTGACCGACTCGGTGCCCGGCGAGCTGACCGCCCTGCCGGGCCTGGGCTTCCTGAAGGGGAGCCACTGCCCGCACTACGACGGCGAGTCCGAGCGCCGCCCGGCCTACCACCGGCTCAGGAAGGCGGGGGTGCTGGCCGACGGCATCGCGGCGGACGACGGCGTGGCCCTGCATTACGTGGGCGACCACCTGGTGAAGGTGGTCAGTTCCCGGCCCGATGCCCGGGCCTACTGGGTCTACGTCCTGGACGGGACCGTGCGGGAAGAGCCGATCGATCCGGTCTACCTGGGGGAACCCGCCCCCCTCATAGGAACAATGCGAGGAGAGGATGGCGCGTGAGTATACAGGCACCGCGGGGATTCAACGACATCCTGCCCGGTGAACAGTACGGGTGGCGCGATTCCTACCGCTGGCAGCGGCTGGAGGAGATCTTCCGGGAGGTCGCCCGCCTCTACGGGTACCAGGAGCTCCGGCCGCCGATGGTGGAGTACGTGGACCTCTTCGTCCACGGCGTCGGCGCCACCACGGATATCGTCACGAAGGAGATGTTCAACATCACGCCCCGGGGCGACGACCCCGACGCCCGCCGCATGGCGATGCGGCCCGAGTTCACGGCGGGCCTGGTGCGGGCCTACCTGGAGAACGGCATGCCCAACAACCCGCAGCCCACCAAGATCTTCGCCTACGGACCGGCGTTCCGGTATGAGAACGTGCAGAAGGGCCGGTTCCGGGGCTTCCACCAGCTGGACGTGGAGGTCTTCGGCGCGCAGGACCCGGCGGTGGACGCCGAGGTGATCAAGCTGGGGCTTGACGTGGTGGCCCGCCTGGGGCTGACCGGGCTCGTGGTCTCGGTCAACTCCATCGGCTGCCCGAACTGCCGGCCGCGGTACCGGGAGGCGCTGCAGAACCACTTCCGGCCGCACCTGGGCGAGCTCTGCGAGGACTGCAACACCCGGTTCGAGCGAAACCCCCTGCGGCTGATCGACTGCAAGCGGGACGCCGGCCACCCGGCGCAGCAGAGCGCCCCGGTGACGCTGGACTACCTCTGCGACGACTGCCGCACCCACTGGGAGGGGCTCCTCAGCCACCTGGAGGCGATGGGGATTCCGTACCAGATCGACACCCGCATCGTGCGGGGGCTCGACTACTACACCAAGACCGTCTTCGAGGTGCTGCACCCCAAGCTGGGCGCGCAGTCCGCCCTGTGGGGCGGCGGCCGCTACGACGGCCTCATCGAGGTGGTCGGCGGCAAGCCCACGCCCGGCGTCGGCTTCGGCATGGGCATGGAGCGGGTGCTGATGGTGCTGGAGGAGGAGGGGCTGACGGCCCCCTTCGCCGACCGGCCCCGGCTGGATGTCTTCGTCGTCACCCTGGGCGAGGCCGCCCGGCCCGTCGGGCTGAAGCTGCTGTACGAGCTCAGGGACGCGGGGATCTCCGCGGACATCGACTACCTGGGTCGCAGCCTGAAGGCGCAGATGAAGTACGCGGGCAAGCAGAACAGCCGGTACGTCGTCATCCTGGGCGAGGACGAGGTCCAGCGTGGCGAGGCATCGGTGAAGAACATGGACGAGGGAACGCAGGAGAGCGTGCCGCTCGACCAGATTATCTCGCACGTGCGGAGGGCTGAAGTATGAGCGAATCGATTCACGGCATGAAACGGACGTTCTTCTGCGGCGAGGTGGCCGAGCACCTGGTGGACCAGGAGGTCATCGTGAACGGCTGGGTGCAGCGGCGCCGTGACCACGGCGGGCTGATCTTCGTGGACCTGCGCGACCGCACGGGCCTGGTCCAGGTGGTCTTCGACGCGGAGGAGTGCGGCGGCGAGGTCTTCAGCAAGGCCGAGCAGGTGCGCTCCGAGTACGTGCTGGCCGTGCGGGGCCAGCTGACCCACCGGGCGCCGGAGGCGGTGAACCCCAACATCGCGACGGGCCGGTTCGAGATCCGGGCCCGGGACATGCGCATCCTCAACCCGGCCAAGACGCCGCCCTTCTATATTCAGGATGACATTGACGTCGACGAGACGGTGCGGCTGAAGTACCGCTACCTCGACCTGCGCCGGCCGGAGATGCAGCGCAACCTCATCCTCCGGCACCGGGTCACCAAGGCGGTGCGGGACTTCTTCGACGAGAACGGCTTCCTGGAAATCGAGACGCCGATGCTCACCAAGTCGACCCCCGAGGGGGCCCGCGACTACCTGGTGCCCTCCCGGGTGAATCCCGGCAAGTTTTACGCCCTGCCCCAGTCGCCCCAGATCTTCAAGCAGCTCTGCATGGTGAGCGGCCTGGAGCGGTACGTGCAGATCGTGCGCTGTTTCCGGGACGAGGACCTGCGGGCCGACCGGCAGCCGGAGTTCACCCAGATCGACGTGGAGATGTCGTTCGTGGAGCGGGACGACGTGCTGGCCATGATGGAGCAGATGGTGGCCCGGGTCTTCCGGGACGCCCTCGGCGTGGAGGTGCCAACCCCCTTCCGGCGGATCACCTGGGCCGAGGCCATGGCCCGGTACGGCTCCGACAAGCCCGACCTGCGCTTCGGCATGGAGCTGGTGGACGTGAGCGATGTGGCGGCCGGCTGCGGCTTCGGCGTCTTCAAGGGTGCCGTGGAGGCCGGCGGTCAGGTGAAGGGCATCAACGCCAAGGGCTGCGGCGGGTACTCCCGCAAGCAGATCGATGAGCTGACGAGCTTCGTGAAGGCATACAAGGCGAAGGGGCTCGCCTACATCGCGCTGGGCGAGGACGGCGAGGTGCGCTCCTCCTTCACCAAGTTCCTCACCGAGGCGGAGACGGCGGAGATCATCCGCCTACTGGAGGGCGAGCCCGGCGACCTGCTGCTCTTCGTCGCCGACCAGCCAGACGTGGTGGCCGCCGCGCTCGGCGCCCTGCGGATCGAGATGGGCAACCGGCTGGGGCTGCGCAAGCCCGGCGAGTTCAACCTGCTGTGGGTCGTCGACTTCCCGCTGCTGGAGTGGGACGACGAGGAGAACCGCTTTGTGGCGGTGCACCACCCGTTCACGTCGCCCCACCCCGAGGACCTGGACAAGGTCTTCAAGGAAGGGGCCACCCGGGAGGAGCTGGCGGCCATCCGGGCCAACGCCTACGACCTGGTCCTGAACGGCGTCGAGCTGGGCGGCGGGTCGATCCGAATTCACCAGCGGCCGCTGCAGAACCGGATGTTCGAGCTGCTGGGCTTCACGCCCGAGGAGGCGCAGACCAAGTTCGGCTTCCTGCTGGACGCCTTCGAGTACGGCGCCCCGCCCCACGGCGGCATCGCCTTCGGCCTCGACCGGTTCGTCATGCTGCTGGCCGGCCGGCAGTCGATCCGGGACGTGATCGCCTTCCCGAAGACGGCCAAGGCCACGGACCTGATGACCGACGCCCCCAGCGAGGTGGCGCCGAAGCAGCTGCAGGAGCTGCACATCCGGACGACGGTGTAGCACAAAGGGGCGGCTTCGCCCGGCGAAGCCGCCCCTTTGCATATCCCGGTTCCAGCACAGCTCACTGGTCGGGGCGCACCGGAGGACCCGGAGGCACCTCCCCACCCGGGCGGACATATCGTCTGTTCGCATTCAGTGTGGGCCGGTCCGTTCAGTCCGGTGACGCCGAGCGGCTGTATCACGGGACGCCCGCGTTACTTCTCGGGCCGGCACTACCCACACTCAGTGAGAACAGAACGGATGGGGGCGATGGTGTACCCCTACCCCGGCCTGACACAGCGTGCGCGGCGACCCCCAGAGCGGGCGTGCGGGTCCGGCCCTGGCGGTTGCCCGGGGGGACCATGATGGAGGGGTATCCATGGATCAGATCCAAATCCGAATGGCCAGACCGTCGGACGCGGACGCGTTCGCGGAGATCATGACCCAGCCGAAGGTGTACCACGGAACGCTGCAGCTCCCCCACACCACGCCCGAGCCGTGGCGGAAGCGGCTGGAGAGCAACGACCCCAGGTATGACTATGTGCTGGTAGCTCAGGTGGACGGGAAAGTGGTGGGGAACCTCGGGCTGCACCGCAGCCGGGCCCCGCGGATTCTGCACGTCGCCACCCTGGGCATGGCGGTGCACGACGCCTACCAGGGGCGGGGCATCGGCCGAGCGCTGATGGCGGCCGCCGTCGACGCCGCCGACCGCTGGCTCAACATCCTGCGCATCGAGCTCGAGGTCTACCCCGACAACGAACGGGCCATCAGGCTTTACGAGTCTTTCGGCTTCGTCGTGGAGGGGCGCAAGCGGATGGCCGTCTTCCGCGACGGTCAGTATGTAGACATCCTGGTCATGGGGAGGATCCGTTCGTAAGCGGCAGGCCCCTGTCCACCATCAAGCCGCCCCGGTCTGCAGCCCGGGCGTCCCGCGCCCGAGTCACAAGGCGCCCAGCCGCTCCCACTCCTCCCGGGTCAGGGCGTACTCGACCTCGCCCTCGTCGGCGCCGGCGATCGGGTCGTCCCAGTCCGGGAAGAAGACCCGCTCCAGCTTCAGGCCGCACTTCTCCATCACCCGGCGGGAGGCCCGGTTGACCGCCATGGTCTGCGCGAAGATGCGGCTCACGCCGAGCTCGGTGAAGCCCTTGCGGATGAGCGCACGGGCCCCTTCCGTCGCGTAGCCCTTGCCCCAGGCGGAGCGGCGCAGCCGGTAGCCCAGTTCCGCCTCGACGGCACAGACACCGTCAGAGCTGGCCTCACCTGAGCCAGCGTCGCCAGGGCTGGCTTCACCTGAGCCAGCTTCGCCCGAGCCTGCCCCGCCCGGGTGGGCCCCTGCGTCCCGCGGCCGCAGGAGGAACCAGCCCACGAAGGCGCCGGTCGCCTTCTCGACGGCTGCCCAGCAGCCGAAGCCGGGGAAGCGGTCGTAGTCGCCCAGGATCCGTGGCAGGATCACCTGCTCCACCTGTCCGCGGGGCGTCGGCTTGCCGCCGGTGAGGTAGCGCATCACCGCGGGGTCGGCGTCCAGATCCACCAGGTTGTCGACATCATCAGAGGTAAACCGACGCAGGTACAGCCGCTCCGTCTCCAGATAGATCTGCAAGCCGTCCGCCTCCTTATGAGATGGCCCTCGCACCGAGGGCAGATGCCTCCTCCCACCGCTCGCCCTTCTCACCGATGGCATTCCTTCCGCTGGCTCCCCTTCCCGTGCCGCGCCCCTCGTCTTCCATCCTGTAGACGACGGGCGGAGCGGATCGGTTTGCCGTGCAGCGCGCCCTTCTCAGCCGCCCGTCCGGCCGGCGGCAGTGAGGGGCGCATTTTCTATTTAGAATGAGAATAAATCTCAGCAGGATTCGACAACGGAGCGGAGAATTTACTTGATAGTGGCTCAGTTACGAATAGAGCCGAAGGGGAGGAGGAGCCGTCATGAACGAGGAGAAGCGCATCATCGCCGGCCAGGGCCCGACCAACCGGGATTGGTGGCCCAACCAGCTCAACCTCAGGATCCTGCACCAGCACTCGGATCTGTCCAACCCGATGGGCCCGGAGTTCAACTACCGGGAGGAGTTCCAGAAGCTGGACTACTGGGCCCTGAAGGAGGACCTGCGCAAGCTGATGACCGACTCGCAGGATTGGTGGCCGGCGGACTTCGGGCACTACGGGCCGCTCTTCATCCGGATGGCCTGGCACAGCGCCGGCACCTACCGGGTCGCGGACGGCCGGGGCGGCGCGGAGTCGGGCAGCCAGCGCTTTGCGCCGCTGAACAGCTGGCCCGACAACGTCAACCTGGACAAGGCCCGCCGGCTGCTGTGGCCCATCAAGCAGAAGTACGGGAAGCGCATCTCGTGGGCTGACCTGATGATCCTTGCCGGCAACGTCGCCCTCGAGTCGATGGGCTTCAAGACGCTCGGTTTCGCCGGCGGCCGGGAGGACGTCTGGGAGCCGGAGGAGGACATCTACTGGGGCATGGAGCAGGAGTGGCTGGGCGACGCCCGCCACAGCGACGGCGAGCTGGAGAAGCCCCTGGCGGCCACCCAGATGGGCCTGATCTACGTCAACCCGGAGGGCCCCGGCGGCGAGCCCGATCCGCTGAAGGCAGCCGAGCAGATCCGGGAGACCTTCAAGCGGATGAGCATGAACGACGAGGAGACGGTCGCCCTGATCGCCGGCGGCCACACCTTCGGCAAGACCCACGGCGCCGGCCCCACCTCGCACGTGGGTCCTGAGCCGGAGGCGGCGCCCATCGAGCAGATGGGCCTGGGCTGGTTCAGCACCTACGGCACGGGCAAGGGCGCAGACACCATCGGCAGCGGGCTGGAGGTTACCTGGACCTCGACCCCCACCAAGTGGACCAGCAACTTCCTCTGGAACCTGTTCGGCTATGACTGGGAGCTGACCAAGAGCCCGGCCGGCGCCTGGCAGTGGCGGCCGAAGCACGGCGCCGGGGCCGGTACCATTCCGGACGCGCACGACCCCAACAAGCGGCACGCGCCGGCCATGCTGACCACCGACATCGCGCTGAAGGTCGACCCGGTCTACGAGAAGATCGCCCGGCGCTTCCTGGAGAACCCGGATGAGTTCGCCAAGGCCTTCGCCCGCGCCTGGTTCAAGCTGACCCACCGCGACCTGGGTCCCCGCTCGCGCTACCTGGGGCCGGAGGTGCCGGAGGAGGAGTTCATCTGGCAGGATCCCGTTCCCCCCGTCGACCACGAACTCATCGACGAGGAGGACATCGCCGCCCTGAAGCAGCGGATCCTGGCCTCGGGGATGTCGATCAGGGAGATGGTCGCCACGGCCTGGGCGTCGGCCTCCACCTTCCGCGGCTCCGACAAGCGCGGCGGCGCCAACGGCGCGCGCATCCGGCTGGCGCCGCAGAAGGACTGGGAGGTGAACGAGCCCGAGCAGCTTCGGCCGGTGCTGGAGACGCTGGAGGGCATCCAGCAGGAGTTCAACCGGTCGCGGACGGACGGCAAGCGGGTCTCGCTGGCCGACCTGATCGTGCTCGCCGGCTGCGTCGGCATCGAGCAGGCGGCACGCAACGCCGGCTTCGAGATCACCGTGCCCTTCACCCCGGGCCGGACCGACGCCACCCAGGAGCAGACCGACGTGGAGTCGTTCGCCTACCTGGAGCCGGAGGCCGACGGGTTCCGCAACTACCTGAAGCGCAAGTTCTCGGTGCCGGCGGAGCACCTGCTGGTGGACCGCGCACAGCTGCTCACGCTGACGGCGCCGGAGATGACGGTGCTCATCGGCGGCCTGCGGGTGCTGGAGATCAACCACGGCAACTCCCGCCACGGCGTGCTCACCGACCGTCCGGGGGCGCTCACCAACGACTTCTTCGTCAACCTGCTCGACATGCGCTACCAGTGGAACGCCACCGATGACGAGAACGTCTTCGAGGGGCGCGATCGGGCCACGGGCGAGCTGAAGTGGACCGCCACCCGCGTCGACCTGATCTTCGGCTCGAACTCCCAGCTCCGGGCCATCGCGGAGGTCTACGCCTCGGACGACGGGCAGGAGAAGTTCGTGAACGACTTCGTGAAGGCCTGGACCAAGGTGATGAACCTCGACCGCTTCGACCTGCTGGTGAAGAAATAGCAAGGGCTGCTGACGCCGGCCGCCCGAGCGCCCGGAAGGCTCGGGCGGCCGGTTGGCGCCTGGGCCCGCGTCTCTTACCGGCCGGGAGACTCATAGCAAATGCAAACAGACTGGACGCTTCCGGGCGAGACCGGCCCGATGGGGGTGGTGCATTATGGTAAGCTATTGTTGTGCGTGATTACGGGGCAATCCTGATCGCGGCACCGGTCTTGCCTGATGCGCACCAACCGAGGGGGCACGGCTCATGAAATTCGTCATTCTCGCCACAGGCACCCGGGGCGACGTCCAGCCCTTCGTGGCCCTGGCCCAGGGGCTCCGCGCAGCCGGCCACGAGGCGGTGCTGGCGGCAGGCAAGCCGACGCTGGTCTGCCCCGCGACCACGGACCAGCCCTTCTGGGGCCGGGTGGTGCACCGGCTGGGCGTGGGGCCCGCGCCGATTCCCCGCCGGCGGCTGACGGCCGAGCGGCTGGCGGCGGCGATTGGGACGCTCACGACGGATGAAGATATTCAGCGCCGTGCCGCCGCGCTCGGTGAGGCTATCCGGGCGGAGGACGGGGTCGGGCGGGCGGTGGCGGAGATCCTCCGATGCTCGGGGTGAACCCGGGCAGCACATCAGAGAGGAGCAGGAAGATGGAAGCGAGGCGCAGGGCGGTGGACGCCCGGTTCGTTGAGGGCTGGATGAGCTACATCGGGGCGGTGCAGGGCGTTCTGAACGCCGCGGGCATGGGACCGTGGGAGTACTGGCGGCTGATGGGCGACACCGGCATGGCGTTTCACCTGGTGATGCACGAGACCTGCTGCGTCAGCTCGGTGACGGCGTACGACTGGATGAACACCCACCTGGCGGCGCTGAACCGGATCGGCGTCCACTCCGAGGTCTACGGTGCGCACCCGGAAATGCCCACTTTCGACGCCGCCCGCAGGCGGGCGCTGGTGCACATCCGGGAATCGATCGACAGGGGAATCGGCGTCGTGCTCTGGGGCGTGGATTCCGGGGAGTTCGGCGTGGTGTGGGGCTACGACGAAGAGGATGGGGTGCTGCTCACCAGCGGCTGCCACGGCCCCAGGGGGAATCCGATTCCGTACGAGAACCTGGGCATGTCGTTCCCGGGCGCGCCCGAACTGCACTACCAGATCGTGCTGGAGCGGGTGCCTGCCGACGAGCGGCAGACGGCCCGCAGCAGCCTGCGGTACTACGTGGACCTGATGGAGCGGCAGGGCCACATGGAGCCCGGCTACCGGGCGGGCCTTTCGGCCTACGACAACTGGATGCGGGGGCTTGAGCGCGAGGGGTTCGACCAGTTCGGCTGCCGCTATGCCACCTTCGTCTACGCCGAAGCCCGGGCCTGCGCCGCCCGGTACGTGGAGCACCTCGCCGAGGCCGAGCGCGCGCTGGCCCCTGCGGCGGAGGCCTTCCGCCGCACGGCGGCCATCTACGGGCGCATGATGGAGGTGCTGGGGCAGGACCTGGCTGACCCCTCCGTCCTGGACACGCCGGTGACCGCGGAGCAGGCCGCCGCGCTGATCCCGCTGCTCCGGGAGGCGAAGGAGAGCGAGGCGGAGACGGTGGCACGGGTCGCGCAGTACCTGCGGACATCCGAATGAGGAGGAGGCGGGCGCATGGACCGCACGGTTCCCTGGGAGGGCTTTCACCACATCGCCCTCGTCACGCCGGATCTCGACACCACCATCCACTTCTACGGCAACGTGCTCGGCATGCAGGTCGGCGAGGTCCGCGCCGGCGGAGGCGTGATCCCGCGCCGGCACTGCTTCATCCGCCCCGGTGCGGACGCGGCGACCTGGGGGCTGCATTTCTTTGAGGACCCCTCTGCGCAGATCCCCCGGGTAACCCTGGAAGAGTTGCGGCACGGCGGGTTCATCCCCGGAGCCCTGCAGCACATCGCGTTCGCCCTCCCGGATGCCGATGCGGCCGCGGCCCTGCGCGCCCGATTGGAACAGCACGGCGTGCAGGCGACCCCGACCGGGTCGATCGGGCCGATTGAGAATATGCTCTTCATCGATCCTCACGGCATCATCCTGGAAGCGACCTGGCCCCGACGGAGGAGAGAGGTCGATTGAGGTCCTGTTCAGAGGACCTGGCAGCGGCTATACCTGTGGCCGCTCCTCCGGTCGCGGCACCGGTTCCGGCTCGTACTGCTCCGGCCGTGCGGGGGGCCGGTCCCACGGGGTGCCCAGGGCGGGCAGCAGGTAGCGGTCGAGGCCCCAGTAGCCGGCGACCTTCCAGGCCATGAGCAGCAGGATGGCCAGGGTGAAGAGCACGGGGTTGGTGCTGGCGGTGCCGGCCAGCATGAAGTTGAAGTTCATGAAGGCGCCGGCGAAGGCGGCGAACCCGGTGAGCAGCCCGAGCAGGAGGGCCACGCCCACAACGACCTCGCCCACCGCGACCAGTTTGGCGAACCAGGTGTAGTGGCCGCCTTCCAGCAAGGCGCTGAGGAAGTCCCGGTACCAGCCGTAGGTGATGACCGGCTTGGCGGGCGGATCCGGGATCGCCACAGCACGGGTCCAGTAGCCCTGCAGGGCCGTGCCCCCGTTCATCCAGGCCGGGTCCGTCACCTTGTGCCAGCCCGCCTGCAGCCACTGCCACCCCAGGTAGAGGCGGGCCAGCAGCCAGATCCAGGCTGAAGCCGTGTTGTCGAAGAGGAACCGGGCAAAGGGCGGATCCTGGATCGTCCGTGCAGACATGGAACACCCTCCCCACATTAATTCGTCTTTCTCAAAACAAAAGTCGATAAAGCTCCATTCATTATACGAGCGCGCAGTTCCTGCCGGCGACGTTCAGCCGCATTTCCTCCCGCATAGGATGGATCGATGGGGGTGAACGGCATGTATCGTTCGCTGCTGGACCTCATGCTGCGCCAGCCCTGGCCCGCGCTGGACGACAGCCTGCAGCTCACCCCGCAGTGGGAGGAGGACCCGCGCTCCCTCACGCTCCGCTTGCGCACCACCGGCCTGGACCCCGGGTCCATCCAGGTCTACGTGGGCCCGACGGCCGTTGCGGTGGCCGGCCACCAGACCCGCACAGAGCGGGTGGAGGCTGAGGGCTACTTCCACGCCAGCTCCTCGCTGCGCGCCGTGCGGCGCACCTTCCCACTGCCCCGCGCCGTGGTGCCGGGCGTCGCGGAGGTGCGGTGGCTTGCGGAGGATGAACTGGAGGTGCGGCTGCAGAAGGCGTGAACCCCGGCCGTTTGCCGGGGTTTTCTGCTGTCAAGACTTGTGTTTGCGACTGCGCAACGGTATCATGGGAAACGAAGAGAGCACACAAGCTTTGGCGCTCCCGACCATGTGCGTGATCACCGGTACGAAATGACCTAACACACAATCGTAAGGGAGCCTTTATCCGATTGTGGCCTGAAAGCCCCCCCGGCATCGGCCGTGGTCAGGGGACTCAGAAAGCATCGGAGCGGGCACCCACCTGCTGGGAGCAGGTTCATTTCTCTACCGGTCACACGGCATGGTGGGGTTTGCTGACCAGGGGGCGGCGTTCCGGACGGAACGTCGCCCTTCTTGGCATGTCCGCGGGCGCCCGCGCGGGGGAACCTGAATCACCCTCGCCTTTACATCTCACTTTGCTATTGGTTAGAATAGGGACTGTCAGTTGGGTGCATACGTAAAGGAGGATGCAAAAGTGGCCAGCGATAAGGTCTTGACGCTGTCTGCCAGCAACTGGGCTGCCGAGGTGGAGCAGTCTGATCTGCCGGTGCTTGTGGATTTCTGGGCCGTCTGGTGCGGCCCTTGCCGGATGATCGCGCCGGTGGTGGAGGAGATCGCGGCAGACTATGAAGGCCGCCTGAAGGTTGGAAAGCTGAACGTTGACGAGAACAACGAGCTGGCCGCCCGGTTCGGCGTCATGTCCATCCCGACGCTGCTGCTGTTCAAGAACGGGGAGCCGGTGGAGCGCATCGTCGGTTTCCAGCCCAAGAAGGAGCTGGCCGCCAAGATCGACCGGGCCCTGGGCTAGGCCGGGAAGAGAGAGCGGGCGACCCCTGGCGGGTCGCTCGTTTCACATGAAGGGATGAGTTGATGACCATGAAGTCAATCGACTTGCGCTCAGATACGGTGACGCTGCCGACGCCTGAGATGCGCCGGGCCATGTACGAGGCTGAAGTGGGCGACGACGTCTACCGCGAGGATCCCACGGTGAACCGGCTGGAGGAGCGGGCCGCCGAACTGCTGGGCAAGGAGGCCGCGCTCTTCGTCCCCACAGGCACGATGGGCAACCAGGTGGCCGTTCTCACCCATACCCGACGGGGCGAGGAGGTCATCGTGGAGGCAGAGAGCCACGTGTACCTGTACGAGGTCGGCGGGATCGCCGCCCTCTCCGGCTGCCAGGTGAAGACGCTGCCCGGCGTGCGCGGGGCCATGGACCCCGCCGCGGTGGAGGCGGCCATCCGGCCGGTCAACGTGCACTTCCCCCGCAGCGGGCTTGTCTGCATCGAGAACACCCACAACCGCTCCGGCGGCTGCGTGCTGCCCCAGGAGAACGTGGCCGCCGTGGCGGAAGTCGCCCACCGGCACGGGATCCCGGTGCACATGGACGGCGCCCGCATCTTCAACGCGGCCGTCGCCCTGGGCCGCCCCGTCGCCGAACTGGTCGCCCCGGTCGACTCGGTCATGTTCTGTCTCTCCAAGGGGCTCGCGGCCCCTGTGGGCTCGCTGCTGGTGGGCAGCCGCGAGTTCATCGACGAGGCCCGCCGCTACCGGAAGCTGCTGGGCGGCGGCATGCGCCAGGCCGGCGTGCTGGCGGCCGCCGGGCTGGTGGCCCTGGAGCTGATGGTCGACCGGCTGGCCGACGACCACGCCAACGCCCGCCGCCTGGCGGAGGGGATCGCGGAGATCCCCGGTCTGGCGGTGGACATGGCGACGGTGCAGACCAACATGGTGATGGTGGACATCGTCGACCCTCGCTTTACGGGTCGCACCCTGGTGCAGGCGTTTGAGCGGTGGGGGGTGCGCTGCAACGACGTCGGTCCGCGGCGCATCCGGCTGGTGACCCACAAGGACGTGACCGCGGCGGACGTGGAACTGGCCCTGGACGCCATGGCCCGCGCGGTGAAGGCGGGGCCGTGACCCGGGCGGATTGCCCGGTCGCCTGCGGGACGGCGCCCGCCCGGGCCGCGCGTTTCGTGCCGCGCGGCCGCTCTGCTATAATGGCGGAGCAGATTCACGACAGATAGGAAGGGACGCAGCGCATGTCCGACACACACGAGCCGGCCGCCGGGCCGGCGACGGAAGGGAGACTGACGCTCATCGCCACGGCCCCGATGGGGCTGGAGGCGGTGGTGGCCCGCGAGCTCAGGGGCCTGGGCTACGACCAGCAGACCGTGGAGAACGGCCGGGTCAGGTTCCGCGCCGACGAGCGGGCGATCTGCCGGGCCAACCTGTGGCTGCGCACGGCCGACCGTGTGCTGGTGGAGATGGCGGTGTTTCCGGCCACCACCTTCGAGGAGCTGTTCCAGGGCGTGCGGGCCATCCCCTGGGAGGAGTGGATTCCGGCGGACGGCCACTTCATCGTGAACGGCCGGTCCCACCAGTCGCAGCTCTCCAGCGTGCCCGCCTGCCAGAAGGTGGCCGAGAAGGCGCTGGTGGAGCGGCTCCGGCAGCGCCATCCCCTCCAGTGGTTCCCCAAGAGCGGGGCGCGGTACAGCGTTGAGGTCTCCCTGCTGAAGGACGTGGCAACCATCACCCTCGACACCACCGGGCCGGGGCTGCACAAGCGGGGCTACCGGAAGCTGGTGACCGAGGCGCCCATCAAGGAGACCCTGGCGGCCGCCATGGTGCTGCTCTCCCGCTGGCACCCCGACCGCCCCTTCCTGGACCCCTGCTGCGGCTCGGGCACGATCCCCATCGAGGCCGCGCTCATCGGCCACAACCTGGCCCCCGGCCTGCACCGGTCCTTCGACGCGGAGGCGTGGGGGTGCATCCCCGCGCGCCTGTGGGAGGAGGCCCGGGAGGAGGGCTTCGACCTGGCCGACTACGACCGGAAGCTGGACATCTGCGGCTCCGACATCGACGGCGCCGCGCTGGAGCTGGCGCAGCAGCACCTGCGGGCCGTGGGCCTCTCCCGCTCGGTCCGGCTGGAGCAGCGGCCCCTGCAGGAGATCGAGCGGGAGGCGGCCTACGGCTACCTGATCACCAATCCGCCCTACGGGGAGCGGATGGGGGAGCGGGAGGCGGTGGAGGATCTCTACCGGGACATCGGCCGCCTGGCCCGCAGGCTGCAGGACTGGTCGGTCTTCGTGATCACCGCGCACAAGGGGTTCGAGCGGTTCTTCGGCCGCCGGGCCGACCGGAAGCGCAAGCTCTACAACGGCCGCATCGAGTGCGACCTGTACCAGTACCAGGGGCCGTACCACGGCCGCCGCGCCCCCGGGACGGGGGAGGACGGCTGAGCCGGGCCCCAGGAGGTGGTCCCGTGGATCTGTTTTCGTGGGCCGCGGCGCAGGAGGCCGCGCAGAGCGCGCCGCTGGCCGCCCGCATGCGCCCGCAGACCCTGGATGAGTACGTGGGCCAGGAGCACCTGGTGGGACCCGGCCGGTTCCTGCGCCGGGCCCTGGAGGCGGGCTATCTGCCCTCCTGCATCCTCTTCGGCCCGCCGGGCACCGGCAA
Source organism: Symbiobacterium turbinis (assembly GCF_055383075.1). Taxonomy (NCBI): domain Bacteria; kingdom Bacillati; phylum Bacillota; class Clostridia; order Eubacteriales; family Symbiobacteriaceae; genus Symbiobacterium; species Symbiobacterium turbinis. Next base: position 1,906,706 of record NZ_AP042433.1, on the reverse strand, counting down.
GACGACCCTCGCCCGGCTGGCCGCCGGCTACGTGAAGGCCCACTTCGAGCAGCTGAACGCCGTGACCTCGGGGGTGCAGGATATCCGCCGCCTGGTGGACGAGGCCCGCGCCCGCATGGGGCAGTACGGCCAGAAGACCGTGGTGTTCATCGACGAAATCCACCGCTGGCGCAAGGACCAGCAGGACGCCCTGCTCCCGCACGTGGAGGAGGGGCTGATCACCCTGGTGGGCGCGACGACCCAGAACCCCCTGGTCTCGGTGAACGCGCCGCTGGTGAGCCGTACCCGCATTTTCGAGCTGAAGCCCCTCAGCGACGAGGCCGTTGCCCACCTCCTGGACCGGGCCCTGCGCACGCCGGGGCGGGGCCTGGGCAACTACAACGCGACGGTGGCGCCCGAGGCGATGGAGCACCTGGTGCGCACTGCCGGCGGCGACGCCCGGGTGGCGCTCAACGCCCTGGAGCTGGCTGTGCTGCTCACGCAGCCCGACGAGGAGGGGCGCCGGGTCGTGACCCTGGAGACGGCCGAGGAGGCCCTGCTGAAGCGGGCGGTGGTCTACGACCGCGACGGGGACGAGCACTATCACGTGGCATCGGCCCTGATCAAGTCGATCCGGGGCTCCGACCCCGACGCCGCGCTCTACTGGCTGGCGCGGATGATCTACGCCGGCGAGGACCCCCGGTTCATCGCCCGGCGGCTGGTCATCTCGGCGGCGGAGGACATCGGCCTCGCCGATCCGCAGGCCCTGGTCATCGCCCAGGCGGCCGCCGACGCCGTGGCGTTCATCGGCATGCCGGAGGGGCGCATCCCCCTGGCCGAGGCGGTGGTCTACCTGGCTTGCGCGCCCAAGTCCAACAGCGCGTATCTCGCCATCGACCGGGCCCTGGCGGTGGTGGAGCGGGAGAAGACGCCGCCTGTGCCCAACCACCTGAAGGACACCGGCTACGGCTCGGACGAGCGGCTGGGCTACGGCAAGGGCTACCAGTACCCCCACGATTTCCCCGGCGCCTGGGTGGAGCAGCGCTACCTGCCCGAAGGCGTGGACGGCCCGTTCTGGGAGCCGAAGGCGCACGGCCGCGAGGCGGAGATCGCCCGGGCCCTGCGGGAGCGGCGGGGGCGCTGAGCGGCAGTTCGGGTGGCGGCGCTGAGCGGCAGTTGGGCGGTGGCGCTGAGCGGCAGTTGGGGCGGTGGTACTGAGCGGCAGTTGGGGCGGTGGTACTGAGCGGCAGTTGGGGCGGTGGTACTGAGCGGCAGTTGGGGTGCTGGCGCTGAGTTGCAGTTCAGGCGCTGGCGTGAACCGCTCGGCGTGAGGCCGGGGTGGCTCCGGAGCGGGCATGGGCCGTCGGCTGGTGATGAAGGCCCGAACGTGAATGGCACGGGTGATGGCACCAACGGCGGATATGGGTGTGCGGCGGTTTATGATAGGCTGAATACAGGTACAACCGCCGACCAGCGCCCGCGAAAGGAGGACTCCCCCGTGTCACAGAGCGTCATGATGGACCGCGTGCGCGTCGAGGAGGCCGTGACCCGCTTCTTCCATATGTGCAACTCCCACTGCCCGGGGAACGTCGCCCCCCTGCTGACCGCCGATGTGGAGCTGATCGACCGGAGCGAGGTGAGGGGCCACGAGGATGTGCACACCTACCTGGTCTGGCTGTGGCAGCGCTATCCGGATCTCATTTTCCGGGTTGAACATGTGCTGGTGGACGGGCACCTGGCCGCCGCCGAAGTGACGGCGGAGTCGCAGGGTGAGCGCCGCTCCCGGTGTGTCGTGTTCCAGTTCCGGGACGGGCTGATCAGGCGGATGAGGTGGTATTAGTCCGATGCAAAGGGACCCCGCAGCCAATCGGCAGCGGGGTTCTTATTTTGCTGTGTGGAAATAAAAGGAAACCGCGGCGATGGCGGCGAATATAACGAACATGCGATTGAGACTGATTCACGTTCCGGACCGGCTGTGGGCCGACCACACGTTACCCGAGGGCGCCAAAATGGTTTGGTGCTATCTTTGTGCATCAATACATACACGGACGATCTTCACGCCGAAGGAAATTTACAGAATGGTGGGCATCAGTCGACACAGCCTGCATCACTACCTGGACATCCTGCAGGCTGCCGGATGGCTAACCTTTGACCGCCCAGCCCTCAGGACGATTCGTGTTGCGCTGCATACTCCGCGAGACGGCGGCTACCTCATCCTGCCCTCGGACGTCATTTTCGACCTCCGGATTCCGCGTGGAGCGTGCTGGACCTGGGGAGTCATCTTTCGCCTGGGCGGCCAGTTTACGCATCAAGACCTGCGCACCGCGACGGGGTACAGCTCGGACAAACTGCGGAGACACATTCAGCATCTGACCGCCCACCGCTGGCTGGTAGGCGGACCACAGCGAAGGGCCAACAAGACCGTCTATGTGTTTCGAGGTGCTAATCCTCACGCAGTGAAGCGGGCGGCCGAGCTGCGTGAACTCGAACGTGGCCTGCGGGTGGCCAGGGAAACGCCCGGGTACTCGGCAGGTCAGTTCATCCTTGCCCGAATGATTCGGGCGATGTCCCCGGGCATCCGCATGATCGAGAATGCTGAGTTGACTGGCCTTGACAACGCTGAAACCGGGGGCCGAATGCACTGTGACCTGTTGTTTCCCGACCACAACTTGGTCGTAGAGTTCCATGGGTATCAGCATGCCGGGCCGACGGAACTGTATCCTGATGTTGAGGAGTTTCAGGCGCTCCGCAGGCGTGATTTGCTGAAACGGGGCCTGTGTCAGGAGATGGGGTTGGAGCTTGTTGTGGTATGGCCACAGAACCTGAGCCGTGATGGGATTCGTCGGCTCCTCGGACACCGCTTGCCCTTCCGTGACGATGTGGAGGAGCAGTGGCACATCATCGAGTTCCTGGACCGCAAGGCCGCGCAGTACCGGCGTGCGGCTGGCAAGGCGCCGTATGGGAACAGCAGGGGCTAACAGTGAACATTCTGCCTGCCCCGGCCTCGGTTGAGGCCGGGGCTTCGTTGTGCGTCTGTCCAGCGACGGCGGCGGGAACCGCAGGTTTTACGCTTTGGACAGAAGACGGAAGCGTAAAAGTGGCGGTTCCGAGCTGGCGACGGCGGGTCCGGGTCGGAACGCAGCAGGCAGCAGGGCGAGCTGGCCGACGTCAAGTGCAGCCAAGGTAACATAAGGGGACTATCTAGTTAACATAACGATGCGGTGAGCCGGGGAACTACGGGATTCCGGTCGGTCCCCCGGGTTGGGAACCGCAAGTTTTACGCTTTGGACAGAAGACGGAAGCGTAAAAGTGGCGGTTCCGAGCTGGCGACGGCGGGTCCGGGCCGGAACGCAGCAGGCAGCAGGGCGAGCTGGCCGACGTCAAGCGCAGCCAAGGTAACATAAGAGGACTATCTAGTTAACATAACGATGCGGTGAGCCGGGGAACTTGGGATTCTCGGCGGTCCCCCGGGTTGGGAACCGCAAGTTTTACGCTTCGGCCAGAAGACGGAAGCGAAAAAGTACCGGTTCCCTATGCGCTGGAGTATCGGTGGAGTCAGGGACAGGTACAGGGGCCAGTGCAACGCCAGGAGCAGGGGAAGGGGAAGTCTGCAGGGTAGGGCGGGCAACCAGAAGCCCCCGCTGCACGTCGGCAGCGGGGGCTTGACCAAGCACGGCGCATCACCGCATCAGCGCATGCGCAAGGCGCTGTCTTGCCCAGGCGTATCGCAGCATGGCCGCAAGGGCGGCGGCCACCCCTTCGGGAGAGGCGAAGGTCATCATGCCGTTCTCCTCCAGCAAACGGCGGGCGGGCAGGACTTCCCGGCCGCCCAGGAAGACCGGGAAGAGCGGCTTGGCCAGGCTGTTGCGCCGGATGCCGGGGAGCAGGCGCAGGAGGTCCCGGGCCATGTCCTCCGCGCTGTTGAACGGGGTGGGGACGAAGAGCTGCACCACCGCGTCCACGCCGGGGTCCCGGAGCAGGGCCGCGACGGCCTGTGCGGTCTGGCGGGGGCCGACGCCGCCGCCCGAGTCCACGTAGCCGTCGGGGTCGCCGACCACCGCAAAGGGCGGCAGCAGCGACCGCAGAGCCGCGGCGGTCGACGGGCTGAGCTGGGCCGGCGCGATGTCGCGGCTCACCAGGGCGTCTAGCGTGTAGACCCCGGCGCCGCCTGAGTTGGTCAGCACGGCCACCCGGTTGCCCAGCGGCAGCGGCAGGCGGTCGAAGGTGGCGAGGGTCGTGACGAACTCGTCCACCCTGCTGACCGGCAGCATCCCGTATTGTCGGGCCACGTCATCATCCAGGGGCGAGTCGTCGTTCACGGCGCCGGTGTGCCGGAAGGCCGCCCTGGCCCCGGGAGCGGTTCGGCCGGACTTCAGCACCACCACCGGTTTGCGGATGGCCACCCGCCGGGCGGCCTCCAGCAGCGGCTGCGCGGCGGGCACCGCCTCCAGGTAGAGCCCGATGGTCCGGGTGGAGGGGTCGCGTCCCAGGCAGTCCACCAGCTCCGCCAGCGAGAGGTCGGCCATGTTGCCCACGGAGACGAACTTGTTGAGTCCGATGGGAAAGGGGAGTGCCTGGCACTCCCGCGTGATCCACGAGACGATGGAGCCGGACTGGGAAAGCAGTGAAACGCCGCTGGCATCGCGGCGGTTCCCGGTGAGGAAGGTGGTGTCCAGCCGATTGCGGGCGTCCAACACGCCCAGACAGTTGGGGCCCAGCAGGCGGACCCCGGCTTCCCGGCAGGCGGCCGCCAGCATCTCCTGCATCTCACGGCCCTCTTCCGTGTCGGCCTCGGCGAAGCCGCCGGCGAGGCTGACGACCACGGCCAGGTCGCCTCTCGCCCGCTTGCGGCGGACGATCGCCTCCGCCATCGCCGGGGTGGTGGCTGCGGGGACGGCGAGGATCAGCATCTCCACCAGGGTGGGCACCTGTTCGAGGTCGGGGTAGGCCGGAACGCCGAGAATGGACTGCGCCGCCGGATGGACCAGAGCGATCTGGCCGGGGTATCCCGCGGCCAGAAGGTTGTGCAGCACCTGGTGACCGGGCTTGGTCGGGTGCCGAGATGCGCCGGCGACGGCGATGCCGCGCGGACGGAACAGGGAATCGATCACAGTGCTGCCCTCCTTTCGCTGCTCCCGCACAGAGTCCTCGTGTAATCAGCGTACTGTTCTGGCTTTGGAAGGCATATCCCCCTGAAGGGCCATAATCGGTCAGAGAAGTTGGCCTGGCGGAAAGGTCATGTTACAATATTCACATGCCGATTTCGGGCGTCTAATGACGCTTAAACGCGATCGGGCGAGCGGATTGCGCCTCCCCTACTTTGGAGAGAGTAGACACAAGTGATGCCGGGGCCTACAATATGAGCAGGGATATTCGATAGGCGAAAGGAGGAGGCGAATGGCACTTCGTATCCTGCTGATTGAGGACGATCCCGACATTCAGCGTATGGTGCAGCTCTCCCTGAAGTTTCAAGGAGGGCACGAAGTGATGGTCGCCTCCGGGGGGCAGGAGGGGATCGCGAAGGCGGAGCAGGAGCGCCCGGACCTGATCCTGCTGGATGTGATGATGCCGGAGATGGACGGCTACGAGACCTGCCGACGGCTGAAGGCCAACCCCGCCACTGCCTCCATCCCAATCGTCTTCCTCAGCGCCCGGGCGCAGCAGTCGGAGATCCAGAAGGGACGGGATCTCGGCGCCATCGGCTACCTGGTGAAGCCGTTCGACCCGATGACCCTGTCCAGCCAGCTGGAGGAGATGCTCCGGTCCTAGTTCCGCCGTCGGCCAGCCGAAAGGGAGCGGTTCTGTTTGGATGTCACCCATATTCTGCGGGAAGTGTACTGGCACAGCCTGGACGGCATCGTCGTCGCCGATAAGGACACGGTGATCCTCGACGTCAACCCGGCGTACGAGGCGGTGACTGGTTACAGCCGCGACGAGCTGATCGGCCAGAAAACCAACATCGTGCGCTCGGGGCTCACCCCGCCTGAGGTCTTCCGCGACATGTGGACGCAGCTGGGCCGGCGGGGCAAGTGGGTCGGCGAAGTCATCAACCGGCACAAGAACGGCAACCTCTGGTACTCCTTCCTGTCCATCACCCGCATCGTGGACGAAGGGGGATCGGTGGTTGCCTACGTCGGCATTGCCCGGGACATCACGCAGCGGAAGGCCCTGGAGCAGCAGCTCCGGCAGAACCTCGTCGAGATCCAGTCCGCGCGTGAGCTCGCCCAGGCGCAGGCCACGCGGCTCAGGGCCTTGCTCGACTCGGTGGGCGAGGCCATCATCATGTTCGACACCCTGGGCATCTGCGTGGTCGCCAACCACCAGGTGGGCGGCATGCTGGGGCTGCCGGCCGAGCAGATCCTGGGCAAGTCGGTGCACGAGCTCCACGCGCTGGCCCTGCAGGCCCTGGGCGTCCGCGCCTTCGAGTGGCAGCCCGGCCCGGACGGCGGGCCGCCCATCGAGCTGGAGACCAACGTCATCGAGACCCGGGAGGAGCGCCCCCGCGTCTTCCACGAGTTCGCGGCCCCGGTGCCCGATCCCGGGGGCCGGGTCATCGGCCGCATCTACGTCTACCGCGACATCACCAAGGAGACCGAGCTGGACCGCATGAAGACGGAGTTCATCGCCACCGTCTCCCACGAGCTGCGGACGCCGATGACCTCCATCAAGGGATCGCTGGGGCTGGTGCTGGGCGGCGTGGCGGGCGAGCTGCCGGAGGAGGCCCGGGAGTTGCTCACGATCGCCCGTAACAACACCGACCGGCTCATCCGGCTGATCAACGACATCCTGGACATCTCCCGCATCGAGGCCGGCAAGATGGAGATCCGGCGGGTGCCGCTGAACGCCGCGGAGGCGGTGCGAAGGGCCGTGCAGGAGATGCAGGCCTTTGCCCGGCAGCGCAGCATCACCTTGAAGACGGACCTGCCGGACGGCCTGCCGCGGGTGATGGCCGACGGCGACCGGGTGCACCAGGTGCTGGACAACCTGCTCTCCAACGCGATCAAGTTCTCGCCGCAGGGGAGTGAGGTGCTCATCCGGGCGGTCCCGGCCGGCGACATGGTGCGCTTCGACGTCATCGACCACGGCCCGGGCATCCCGGCCGACCAGCAGACCGCGATCTTCGACCGCTTCTACCGGGTGGACAACGCCGCCGCGCGCAAGACGGGCGGCACCGGCCTCGGTCTAACCATCTGCCGGGCGATCGTGGAGGAGCACGGCGGCCAGATCTGGGTCGAGTCCACGGTGGGCGAGGGCTCCACCTTCTCCTTCACGCTGCCGGCGGAGCCCAGCGGGCCGTCTCAGTCAGTTCCGCTCCACGTCAGCAGCCGGACGGTGCTGGTGGTGGACGACGATCCGGACATCGTGCGGCTCATCATGCTCTCGCTGGAGCGGGAGGGGTTCCACGCCGTCGGAGCGACCTCGGGTGGGCAGGCCCTGGAGATCGCCCGCAGCCGGCACGTCGACGTGATCACGCTGGATCTGAGGATGCCCGGCGCCGACGGCACCCACGTGCTCCGGCAGCTGAAGCAGGATCCGGCCACCCGCGACATCCCTGTGGTGGTGGTGTCGGCGTATTCCGCCGGCAAGGAGATGGAGCTGGTGGCGACGGGGGTCTCGGGCATCGTCTCCAAGCCCATCGACGACAACGAGCTCCTGAGCACGATCCGCAGCGTCCTGGGCACCTGGCGCGGGGAGCGGCCTCAGCCCTCGATCCTGGTGGTGGATGACGACCCGGACGTGCGGCGCATCATCACCGTCATGCTGGAGCAGGCCGGCTATGCCGTGCGCACGGCCCACGACGGGCAGGAGGCGTTCCGCATGATCATGGCCGAACGGCCCGATCTCCTGATCCTCGACCTAATGATGCCGAACCTGGACGGTTTCCAGCTGGTCCGGCTGCTCCGGCAGCGGCGCTGGACGCAGCAGATTCCGCTGCTGGTGCTCACCGCCCTGGACCTCACCGAGGGTGAGAAGACCCTGCTGCAGCTGGGCCCGACCTGCCACGTGACCAAGGGCCCGCTGATTCAGGAGGAGATCGTCGCGCGGGTGCGGGAGTTGCTGGACTCGCACTGATCCCGCACAACGCGAAAAACAGGCCGGCCCTGAAGCGCACCGTGCGCCTCAGGGCCGGCCTCGCGCGCTTACCGCGTCGCGGCGTCGATCTCTTCCAGCACCTGGTCCACCAGGTCGGCCAGGGCCGCGTCATCCCGGTCCTGCTCGCCGTCGATGACCATGAGCAGCGCATCCTCTGCACGGGCGGCCGCTGCGGAGAGCGCCTTGAAGCCGTAGAAGCCCCCCGAGCCCCGCAGCTTGTGCACCTCCTGCCGGAGCTGCTTCAGGTCGACGGGGCTGCCCTGGCGCAGGGCGGCCACCGCCTCCCGCAGGCGCCCGGACCGCTCAACGACTCCCTGGAGGTACTCCTCCCGCAATGCGGCGAAGTCAGCTGAATCGAACATCTGGGTCAGGACCGCTCCTTTCCACGTGACATTGCGCACACGGCGCGCCCCGTTCTTCATGTTATACTCTGTTCAAACGGGGGTGCAATCGCGCATGCAACTTCGACCTGGACCTCTACCGCTGCCCCGGGAGCACGGCGCGTGGGCCATGCTCCTCACTCCAGCTCTGGTCGCACTTGTGGCTCTCGGTCCGCATCCGCTGGGCCTCATCGCCCTCGTGGGCTGGCTCACGGCGTACGCCGCGCGCGGCTCCCTGGAGGTGCTGCTCGGCAGGGGCGCATCGGGCCGGGCCGGCATGGCCAGCGCGGCGCCTGAGGTCGCCCGTTTCTGGCTTCTGGCCCTGGCCGCCGTGGCCGCAGCTTTCCTGCTGCCGGTTGTGGTTCGCCGTCCCGCCGTGCTCTACCTGCTGGGCGGCGCGCTCCTCCTGGTTCTTGTGGTGTTCTGGCTGGCGCAGCAGGGCCGGACCCGTTCGTTGCTCTCCGGCTTCCTGTCCGTGACCGGCCTCATGGCCGGGGCGCCGCTTTACGAACTGGCGGCGGCGGGCACGATGACCCCGCGAGGATGGGCCCTCACCTACGCCTGCTTTGCCTTCTTCGCCGGCTCGATCTTCCGTGTGAAGACCATGTCCAGGGAGCGCCGGCATCGCGCCTTCCACCGGGTCTCGGTGGTGGTGCATCTGGTCTTCCTGGCCGCAGCCGTGGCTGCCGCCGCGCTGGGCTGGGCGCCTTCGCTGCTGCCTCTGGCCCTGGTGCCGCCGCTCATCTGGGCCATCGTCTGCGCCTGGCGGGCCCGCTACCAGGGGGCGGCCCGGCTCGACCGGGTCGGCTGGTCGGAAGTTTACCTGACCGTGCTGTTTGCCGCCCTGACGGTGCTGGCCATGCGGGTTCCCCTGTAGGGGGGCCGTTCCCCGGCAGGGGCTGTTCGACCTATCCAGCCCATCCAGCCTGCCCAGCCTATCCGTTCTGTTCGCCGTCGGTGTTGGTGGCGGGGCGCCCCATTCGTTGCAAAAGCTAACGTGCCCAGAACCCGGCGGGCTGAGGGCAGCTGACTGTGGGTGAGGCGACGAATCACGCAGGTAGCAAGCCGTGGCTGAAGGCGCAGGACCACGCCAGCGGCTAGCCGCGCCGAAGGCGCAGGACCATGCCGGCAGCCAGCCGCGGGTGATGGCGCAGGACGGAGCCGGCGGCCAGCCGTGGCTGAAGGCACAGGACCACGCCGGCAGCCAGCCGCGATAAGGCGCAGAACCACGCCGACGGCCAGGTGTGGCTGAAGGCGCGTCAGAAGCAGGTGGCGGCAGCATATGTAGCCACGCTGGCTCCTGGCGTTTGAGAGTCTCCGCAGGTGACCTCGCGTCCTTCGTACTTAGAGGCGGCACAGTGTCGGCGTGTCAACGCCTGCCCACGGGTAACGCCAGCGGGGTCCCGGACATTCAGCGCTCAGGACGGGGCACGGCGTCTTAGGCAGGGTTGCGTAGCAGGGCGCGGCCATCCACCGGCGCGATGTTGTTGCCGTCCGGATACTCCACGACCCGCACGATATCCCGGAACCAGGCCAGGTAATGGTCCAGATATTTCGTGGCGACCCCCCGGAACTGCCGGAGCCACCACGCGGGCAGGTTCGGGAAGCGGATCGGACCGGCGTTCACCTCACCCTCAGCACCGGTCGCCGCCTGCAGTAAACCGGTCTCCCCCTGCTCTTCCCCGGCGGTGGATCCGCGGCCCCTGCTGACAGCCGCGAACCCATCGCGGTGTACATATCCCAATGTCTCACAGGCTTTCTGGTATTCGTGCCCGCCGAAGGCGAACACGCGGGAGCCGGGCCGGACCATCCGGGAGAGGCCTGTCCCCACCAGGTCCGGGGTACGCCTGCCCTGCCCCAGGATGCCCAGCTCGTATCCGCTTTCGGTCTCGGCCACCATGACGTTCACCGGCCGGCCGTCGATCAGCAACTGGAACCGGTTCCGGCCGGCGGGGGCCAGGCCTGGGCGGATTGGCCCTCCCGGTCCGATTCCCCTGCGCACGATATTCCAGTAGCCCCAGCTGCCCGGGCCGTTGGTGGTCCGGCTGCCCTTTTCGGAGTACTTCACATGGAAGGTTTCAACCCTGACGTCACCGCTCAGCTTTTCACGGGGCTGGGCGCTCAGCACCGCGAGGGCCCGGTGGCGCCAGTGGAAGGCCGTGGACAGGGCGATGCCCAGGCGGGATGCGACCCGGCGCAGCGGCAGGCTGCCTGCCAGCAGTTCGATCATCTCGCGCCACTGCTCCTGCTTGCGGATGCGATACGCCGGAGTGCCGGTGTTGGGGCTGAAGGTTCGCCGGCAGGCCTTACAGAGATACCGCTGCACCCGCCGCCCGGAGGCCATGCGGAAACTGCCGTGCCTGATCACAGAATCTCCCCCGCACGCGGGGCAACAATTAACGTGGGATAGACCGAGGGACTCAGGCGCCATAATGGCACCACCTCACACAAATGGATGGTATTGCCATTTTACCCAAACACCGGTTCGTTGTCCAGTCCGAAGAGGTCACCCGTGAGGGTGATTTTTCACCTGACCCTGCCGGCAACCTCCGCCGCTCCCCCACAGGCCCACAGTCAACACGAACAGAGCCGATACCGGCGAACACGAATCGGTGTACGGCCTCACCAACAGCCAGCTCGAACAGAACGCATAACGTTCGGAAGGGAGGGCGCAGTCTCAGCCATCGCCCATATAGCCGTAACTTCCAGCCCTCCGCAACCGTCACAAAGGGCACAAAGGTAACAGCAATGTAGCGGGAAAGGGGAGGGGCAGCATGGATATCCATATGTTCATGCCCGACTTTCAAGCGATGCGGGACGAGCTGACCCGGCTGGGCTTTGCCGAACTGCGCACGGCCGAGGAGGTGCAGGAGCGGCTGCCGACTGCTGAGGGCGTTACGCTTCTGGCCATCAACTCGATGTGCGGGTGTGCCGGCGGCATCGCGCGGCCGGCGGCCGCGCTGGCCCTCCGGGAGGTGCGGCCTGATCACCTGATGACGGTCTTTGCCGGGCAGGATAAGGAGGCGACTGCCGCGGCGCGCGCCCTGTTCCCGGAGTACCCGCCCTCGTCGCCTTCCTTCGCCGTGCTCAGGGACGGCAAGGCCGTGGCGATGATCCCCCGCAGCCAGATCGAGGGCTCTGACCCGCAGACGGTGGCCCGGCGGATCGTGCAGGCGGTGAAGGAGGCCCAGGGGTAGCCGGATCGGCGGGAACGGAACCCGGGGGGAACGGAACCGGATTCAGCGGACGGCCCGTGGCGCGGCGCCGTCCGCTTGCGCGCTCGGGGCGGTGCGCACGGCGAGGCGCAGATGGGACGTGCCAAGCGATACGCCAGGCGGAGGCGCAACGAGGAGGAGGGGGCAACGTGGACGTTGAGCGGCCGGTATGGATCGAGCGGGTGCACAAGGGCGAATCGTTCGATCAGGCGGATCTGGCCGATGTCGTGATGAGGCGCTGCCGCTTTGTGGAGTGCTCGTTTCGCGGCGCCAGGCTGAACGACATCGATACCGCGGGCTGCCTGTTCGAGCGCTGCGACTTCACGGGGGCCAACCTCGCCGGGTCGACGCACGCGCGCACCAGCTTCGTCGGCAGCCGTTTCACCTATGCCCACCTGTTCGCCGCCCACTTCACCGACTGCAAGATGACCGGCGTTACCTTCGAGGAGGCGGCGACTGCCGGGTGGCGCATCACGGGAGGGGACTGGTCGTACGTCAACCTGCGGGAGCAGTCGCTGAAGGGCCAGGATCTGGGGGGGTGCGGCTGGCCGAGGCCGATCTGTACCGCTGCAACATGGAAAAGGCCGACCTCCGAAGCAGCGACCTGACCCGGGCGCAGCTGGGTCAGGCGCGGCTGTTCGGGGCCGACCTGCGGGGTGCGATCATGGAAGGCGTGGACTGGAAGGGGCTCGACGTGCGCGGAGCCATCATCGACGTGGGTCAGGCTGTCCTGCTCGCGCGCTCGCTGGGCGCGCGGGTGGAGTAGGCCGGATCAGGGCACGATCAGCACGGGGCAGGGAGCGCGGTGGAGCACCGCCTGGCTGACGCTGCCGAGGAAGAGCTCCTTCAGCGGCGAGAGGCCGCGCCGGCCCAGCACGATCAGGTCGTAGCCGCCTTCACGGGCCTCGGTCAGAATCGCCTCGCCGGGCACGCCGATGACGTGCGTCCCCCGGGCGCGTTCGGGCGGCAGGCCGAGCGCCGCCATCGTGACCGAAAGAGCCCGGTCTGCCTGGGCCTGCGCATAGGTGTCGGGCAGCATCGGATTGGGCATGGGTGCGCCGGCCGCGGCAGGGGTGGTCAGGTCGGGAAGCGGTGCCACGTGGAACACGGTGACCTCGATGCAGGGGTCGCGTTCGGCCATCTTCCGCAGGGTCTGGGCAGCGCGGACGCTGTGGGCGGAACCGTCAGTTGCGAGCAGCACCTTCGTCATTACCCGTCACCCCCTCGAATTCGGGTATCCAGATCCGGGTATCTATTAATTATTTCGGTACTCGTGTGAAGAATTCCTTCGGGACCCGGCGTGCGGCAGCCGTAGTCACTGCCTGTCTGCCTCTGGTAGAATAGGGGAATGGAGGCGATAACGGTTGCTGTCTGATCAGGAACAGAGCCTTTACGTCGAGTTCGACGAACTCTTCGCACTGCGGGAGCGGCTGCGCCCCCTGGCTGACCAGGTGCGCGCCCAGCTGGTGGCCGCCGGCCTGCGGGAGCGTCTGGAGGCAGAGATCTTCGACCACGAACTGGAACTGCGCGGGGTGGACAAGTCCAACCTGCTGATCCGCCTGAACAGCTTCCGGCTGGAGATCGTCGGCGCCAGGCCCGAACTGCTGCTGCACAACCTGGCGGCCCTGATTCTCGCCCAGGCGGAGGTCTTCCGGCTGAACACCGTGGAGGTGGGCTTCACCGCTTGGCTGAAGGCCGGCGACGGGCGGCCCCTGAACCTGGTGGCGCAGGCCTTCTCCCCGGGCTGGGGCGTCGAGCCGGCCGAGATGCTGGACCGGCGCTTCGCCATGACCTGGGACTGGGCCACGGCGACCACCGGCTACTCGTTTCACGCCAGCGCCCTCGAGGACCGGGAGCTGATGCTGAGCTTCAAGGCCCGCGAGGGCTACATGACCCTGCCCGAGCTGCAGACCGGCCTCTGGATTCAGGAGCAGCGCCACCGGTTCGAGCAGGGGGCGCGCCTCCTGGTCAGCCTGCTCGGCTGGTCCCACTAGGCGGAGGTGACGGCAATGCGGCGACGCGCCAAGATTCTGCGGTTGGTGCTGACGGCGGCGCTGCTGTTGATGATCGGCCGCCTCGGCTGGTTCCAGGCGACGCAGGCCGAGGAGGTGCTGGCGCGGGAGGAGGCCCGGCGGCTGCAGGAGGCATCCCTCAGGCCCGTGCGCGGTCCCCTGCTGGACCGGAACGGACGCCCGCTGGCGGTCTCCATCCCCCAGCGAAACGTGGTCGCCTCGCCCTTCCACATGGAGGCCCGCAACTTCGCCCGGGTGGCCGCCAGCCTCGCGCCCCTGCTGGGGCAGGACGCGGCGGAGCTGGAACAGCTTCTGCACGAGAACCAGGACTCTCAGTACCTGGTGCTGGCCCGGAACGTGGACCTGGCGACGGCGGACCAGATCGCCGCGCTGGTGCTGCCGGGCATCTCGCTGCAGGAGACCAGCCAGCGGGTCTACCCCCAGGGGGACGCCGCCAACCAGATCATCGGCTACCTGAACAGCGAGGGAGAGGGCGCCTACGGGCTGGAGGCGCAGTACGAGGAGGCGCTGCGCGGGCGGGACGGTTTCGTGCGGGCGGAGCTGACCTACGACAACGCGCCAATCCTGGGCACGGTACGGAGCAGCATGCCCGCGGAGGACGGCCTCACGGTCGTTTCCACCATCGACATCTACCTGCAGCGCGCCTTCGAAGAGGCGCTGGATGGGGTGATCGAGCGGGAAGACGCCCGGCGGGCCATGGCCGTGGCGCTGGACGTGCACACCGGCGAGATCCTCGCCCTGGCCATGCGCCCCGGCGCGGACCTGGGCGACCGTTCCTCCTGGGTGAAGGAGGACGGCACGCTGGACGTGGAGCGGCTGACCAACTGGGCGGTGATGCCCCTGCCGCCGGGTTCCAGCTTCAAGACGGTGACCACGGCCATCGCCCTGGAAGAAGGATTGCTCGACCTGAGCACGTTGATACCCGATTCGGGGCAGATCGAGATCGACGGCTGGACCATCTGGAACTGGGACCGGGTGGTCCACGTGGAGCCGCAGATGCGGACCATCGGCCAGCTGCTGCAGACCTCCAGCAACGTCGGGCTGATCCACGTGGGCCAGCGCATCCCCCACGAGACCTTCCAGCGCTACCTGCAGGCCTTCGGGTTCACCGAGCCCACCGGGCTGGACTTCCCCCATGAGTCCGCGGCCAACGGCCTCACGGGCTGGGAGGAGAAGCGGCCGGTGGACTGGGCCAACATGTACATCGGCCAGCACCTGGAGGTGACGCCCCTTCAGATGGTGCGGGCAGGGGCCGTGTTCGCCAACGGCGGCAAGCTGGTGCGGCCGCACCTGGTGCGGGAGATTCAGAACGCCGCGGGCGAGACGGTGTGGAAGGCCCCGACCGAGCCCCTGCGCACGGTGATCAGCGAGCAGACGGCGGCCGAGATGCGGCAGCTCATGGTGGACATCATCGAGGAGGCGTACACCCAGGCCCGGGTGCCCGGCTACACCGCCGGCGGCAAGACGGGCACGGCCCAGAAGTACGAGGGCGGCCGCGAGAAGGAGCGGGGCCTGGGCGACTTCCTGGGCTTCGCCCCGGCCAGCGACCCCCGGGTGGCGATGTTCATCCTGATCGACGAGCCGAAGCCCCCCGGGTACGGCGGCACCATCGCCGCGCCGCTCTTCGCCAAGCTGATGCCCGAGGTGCTGCGCGCCCTGGGCGTGCCGCCCGACAACCCGGCCACGGCCCCGGAGACGGGGGCCGACCCGGCGGAAGGGGCGTCGGGGGAGGAGGATGAGGAGCCGGTGCGGGTGGTGCTGCCCGACGCGCGGTTCCTGCCGGTGGATTGGGCCGTGCAGCGGCTGAGCGACGCGGGGCTGCAGCCCCGGCCCTCCGGAGAGGGCGCGGTGGTGGTGGCGCAGTCGCCGGCGCCCGGGGCCGAGGCCGAGCCGGGCAGCGAGGTTGAACTGGTGCTCGGCCCGCTGGGCGCGGACACGGTGGCCTTGCCGGACTTCAGCGGCCTCACCCTGGCGGACGCCGGCCGGCTCTCCGCGGAGCTGGGCCTCCTGCTGAAACAGGGCGGCGGCGCCGGATTCGTGGTCGAACAGAGCCCGGCCCCGGGGACCGCGGTGCCGCCCGGCAGCGTGGTCACGGTGCGGCTCTCCACCGTACGGCTCTCCACCGTGCGGCCCTGAACCCCAAAATCCGCTCTTGACAGTCGGGATTGCCGGCGAATAGACTTTATGGTGGCGATCCCGATATTGTTACTCGGAATTGGGGGGCGGTTGCGTGAAGCTCTCGACCAAGGGCAAATACGGCGTCAAGGCCCTGTTCGAACTGGCGATGAACGAGGGGGCGGGCCCGATCTCGCTCAGGACCATCGCCGAGCGGCAGGGGCTTTCGGAACACTACCTGGAGCAGCTGGCCGCGCCCCTGCGCAGGGCAGGGATCATCACCGCGGTGCGCGGTGCGCAGGGCGGCTACATGCTGGCCCGCCCGGCGAGCCAGATCACGGTAGGCGATGTCATCCGCGTGCTTGAGGGACCGGTGGGCTACACGGACTGCTCGACCGAGGGCGAGCCCGACCCGGAATGCGCCAGCACCTGCCCGGTTCACGGGGTGTGGGAGCGGGTGACGCAGGAGATCATCAAGGTGATCGACTCCATCACGCTGCAGGACCTGGTGGAGCAGGCCCTGGCCGACCGTGGCAACCCCATGTACCACATCTGACCCGCAGCCGGCCTTGCGGCAGAGGCAGAGGTCCTTGTAGGAGGAAGAGGTCCCTATAGAAGGAGAGCGCGAGAGCCATGCGGACGGTGTACTGTGATCACGCCGCGACCACCCGCTGTCACCCGGAGGTGGCCCGGCGCGTCTATGAGTTCCTGACGGAGACCTACGGCAACCCCTCGTCCATCCACGCAGTTGGCCGCCGGGCCCGCAAGGGCGTTGAGGAGGCCCGCGCCCAGGTGGCCGCCCTGCTCGGAGCCCAGCCTGCCGAGATCTTCTTCACCAGCGGCGGCACAGAGGCCGGCAACTGGGCGCTGCGCGGCGCCATGGCCGCCAACCGGGCGAAGGGCAATCACCTGATCATCTCGCCGTACGAGCACCACGCGGTGCTGGACACCGCCCGGGCCCTGGAGCGCGAGGGATACGAGGTGACGATGCTGGACGTGGAGCCGAATACCGGCATCATCACGCCGGACGCCCTGCTGGCGGCGATGCGCCCCACCACCGTGCTCATCTCGATCATGGCGGTGAACAACGAGATCGGCACCGTGCTCGACATCGCCGGGCTCTGCGCCGCTGCCAAGGAGAAGGATCCTTCGGTCATCTTCCACACCGACGCCGTGCAGGCGGCCGGCTACATCCCGCTGGACGTGAAGGCGCTGGGGGTGGACCTGCTCTCGATCTCCAGCCACAAGATCTACGGGCCCAAGGGCGTGGGGGCCCTGTACGTGCGGAAGGGCTTCCGGTTCGCCCCGGGACTGACCACCGGCGGCGGCCAGGAGCGGAAGATGCGGGCGGGCACGGAGAACGTGCCCGGCATCGTGGGCTTCGGCCTGGCGGCGGAGATCGCCGCGCGGGAACTGGAGCGCCGGGCTGCCCACGCCCGGGAGATGCGGGATCTGTTCCTGCGCGGGGTCCTGGCCATTGAGGGCGTGAAGCTGAACGGCGTCGACCCGTTTGCGCACCCGGAACTGCGCCACCCGGGCAACGCCAACGTGTCGGTGGAGGGGGTCGAGGGCGAGGCGATGCTGCTCCGGCTGGACATGGCCGGCGTCTACGCCTCGTCGGGCTCGGCCTGCACGTCGGGGGCCCTGGAGCCCAGCCACGTGCTGCTGGCCGTGGGCTGCAGCCGTGACGCGGCGCAGTCATCGCTGCGGTTCTCGTTCGGCGACGAGAATACGGCCGAGGATATTGAGTACGCAGTCGAGCAGTTTGCGAAGTCGGTGGAGTTCCTGAGGCGGCTGACGGCGCCCCGGTGACAGGGCGCGGCGCCGGTCGGGCTCCCGGTGACCGGGCACGGCGTCGATCGGGCTACACTATGCAGAAACGAGGAAGGGGGTGGGCGACGGATGGCGGGGCGCGTGCTCATGGCCATGTCGGGCGGCGTCGATTCCTCTGTGGCGGCTGCGCTCCTGGTGGAGCAGGGCTACGAGGTGATCGGCGTCACCATGAACACCTGGACCGACGATATTCCGGAAGAGATTCAGATGAACCAGCACTCGGGCTGCTGCTCCCTGGCCGCGGTGGAGGACGCCCGCTCCGTGGCCCACAAGCTGGGCATCCCGTACTACGTGATGAACTTCCAGGGGCAGTTCGCCGGCACCGTGATCGACTACTTCATTCAGGAGTACGTCCGCGGCCGCACACCGAACCCGTGCATCGCCTGCAACCGGTACGTGAAGTTCTCGGCCTTCCTGGAGAAGGCGCGTCAGCTGGAGTGCGACTATGTCGCCACCGGCCACTACGCCGTGATCGGGAAGGATGACCGCTTCCCGGGCCGCTGGCTCCTGGGCAAGTCGGTTGACGCCCGCAAGGACCAGACGTACGTGCTGCACAACCTGACGCAGGACGCCCTGGCCCACACGCTCTTCCCCATCGGGGGGATGGAGAAGTCGGAGGTGCGGGCCCTGGCGGCCAAGTACGGCTTCGTCACCGCCGACAAGCCCGACTCGCAGGAGATCTGTTTCGTCTACGACAACGACTACGGCCGGTTCCTGAAGGAGCGGGTGCCCGAGGCGATCGTGCCCGGGCCGATCCTGAACACCCGCGGCGAGGTGATCGGGCAGCACAAGGGGCTGCCGCTCTACACCGTGGGGCAGCGCAAGGGTCTGGGGCTCACGACCCCCCGCCCGGTCTACGTGACGGAGCTGGACGTGGAGCGCAACGCCGTGATCGTGGGGGAGGACGAGGAGACCTACCGGGGCGGGCTCATCGCCTCGGATCTGAACTGGATCGCCATCACAGGCCTCACCTTCCCGCGGCGGTGCCGCGCGAAGATCCGACGCATGGCGCCGGAGGCGGACTGCACGATCTATCCCATCGGGGAGGATGCCGTCCGGGTGGAGTTCGACCGGCCCCAGCGGGCGATCACCCCGGGTCAGGCCGTGGTTTTCTACGACGGCAACTGGGTCCTGGGCGGCGGGACGATCGACCGTGCGGTGAATTGAAGATGCGCATAGTTGCCCCCGGGTCCGCATGAAGCGGGCCCGGGGGTCTGTGTTGTTGGTGAGTGGGGTGCGTGAACCACGTATCCGTTCTGTTCGGGTTGGCTGTTGGTGAGTGGGGCGTGGGCCCGCGGCGATCCGCTTCCGCGCCTTGCCCGCCCCTCCACTGGCGTGGTCGGGCCCGGCGGTATCCAACAGTACAGGCGAACAGAACGTAAGGGCCGGCCGTAAGGGCCCGCCGTAAAGGCCCCCCAGGGAACAGTACGGGCTAACGTAAGGGCCGGAAAGGGACCAGCAGGGCCGGAAAGGGACCAGCCCGGACTCTGCCCTGAAGCCGCCGCGAAAATACCCGTTTGTCGTTGCCGCGATCGGGGAAGACTGGCAGTAGCAACAGGATGATCCTGAAGTACGCGAGCGGGGGATCGATGCGGAAGTGTCCAGGGCCAGGGATCTCATCGGGCTGCCGGTGCTGGCAGGCCCGGACATGCGGCCGGTGGGGCGGGTGCAGGAGGTGCTGATCAGCCAGGACGGCCTGCGCCTCTGCGGCCTGGTGTTGGAGACCGGCGGGCTGCTGAGCCGCCGCCGGGTGCTGGACTATCAGGCAGTGAGGGCCGTGGGTTCGACGTACGTTCTGGCCGACGAGCGCTACCTGGAGGACGAGGCCGAGACTCGGTGCGGCTCGGCCCTGACCGGGCTGCCGGTGCTGGATGGCTCCGGCGAGGAACTGGGAACGCTGGACGACCTGTACTTTGAGCCCAGCACGGGTGAGATTCGCGCCCTCCAGCTCTCCCGCGGCTTTGTGGACGACCTGTTGAGCGGGAAGGCGATCCTGCCCCTGGACGGGCCGGCCCTGACCGGCGAGGGGGCGATCCTGCTGGATGCCGCAGCCGAGAGCGAAGGGGGGCTGTGGACATGAGGTGCCCGAACTGCGACAGCCGCAGTATCGGCCGGGTCGGGACAGAGCAATACTACTGCTGGGACTGCTGCGTGGAGTTCAACACGGCCCGGGGGGCGGTGCGCATCTACCACCTGGATTCGGACGGCGAGCTGATAGCGGCCGCCGAGCACCAGGCGGAGGCGTCCGTGTCCTGCGGGCCGACCAACGAACGTCGTCGATAGGAGATGTCGATAGGAGATGAACACGATGCGGTACAATGGCGCTTTCGTTTCCGGTGTGCTGGCCGGCGTGGCCCTGGGGGCCATCCTGGTGGTCGCCCTCACGCCTCAGACCCGCCAGCCGGTGATGCAGGGGATGAGCCGGATGGGCAGGGGGATGCGGCGGATGTGGAACGACGGGGTCGACGCGATGGCGGCCGCCATGCCGGGGGACGATGACTGACCCGTGACGCGTCTCGGACGGCGGCTGTTGACGGCGCTGGTGCTGAGCGGACTGGTCCTCGCCCTGGCCTGGGGGCTCTGGACCATCCGCCCGGTGCTGGCGCCCTTTCTCCTGGCGGTGGTCCTGGCCTACCTGCTGGCGCCGCTGGTCAACGGGCTGGTCGGGCTGGGCCTGCCAAGGGGCTGGGCGATCCTCGCGGTCTACGCCGCCCTGGCCGCCGCCGGGATCCTGGTGGTGGTGAAGCTGGTGCCCTCGGCCCTGACGGAGGTGCGCCGGCTGACCGAGACCATCCCGCTCTACTCCGCCCGGGCCCGGGATCTGGCCGACGGGCTGCAGCGGTGGGCCAGGGACGCGGGGCTGCCGCCGGAGCTCCGGGAGAGCCTGGACCGGTCGATCACCAACATCGAGGTGCGCTCGGTGGCGGCCCTGCGCAGGCTCCTGGACATCCAGACGCTGGAGGCGGCCGCCGGCTTCCTGGTCAGTCTGCTGCTGTCCCCGTTCCTGGCGTTCTACCTGCTGAAGGATCTGGACTACTTCCGGGACCGCTTCCTGCGGGCGCTGCCCCGCCGGTGGCGGCAGGATATCATCCAGCTGCTGCGGGAACTCGACCGGGTGATCTCCGGCTTCGTCCGGGGGCAGGTGCTGCTGGGCCTCTCCGTGGGCGCCCTGGCGGCGGTCGCCTCGTCGCTGCTGGGGCTGCGGTTTGCCGTCCTGCTGGGCATCTGGGCGGGGCTGACGGAGTTTATCCCCTACGTGGGGCCCGTGCTGGGCGCAGTGCCGGCGGTGCTCTCTGGACTCGCCCAGTCGCCCTGGCGGGGCATGCAGGTGGCCCTGGTGTTCCTGCTCATCCAGCAGGTGGAGAGCGCGGTGCTCTCGCCCAAGATCATGGGCCACTCCGTGGGGCTGCATCCCATCGGGGTGCTGTTCGTCGTGTTGGCCGGCGGCTACCTGGCGGGCCCGTGGGGGATGATCCTGGCCGTGCCCGCCGCCGGGCTGCTGCGGGTGCTTTGGGCGTTTGTGGTGGCCCGCCTGACCGAGGTGCACCCGCTGCCCGTCCTGCCCGCGCCGGCGGCCCGCCCGGAACCGGTAGGACCGGAAGGACCGGAACGATGGGAACGACCGGAAGAAGAGAAAGACCCGGCCGGTTAGGCCGGGTCAGCTATACACGTGTGTTGGCGGGACGATCCACCGTGTGGGCCATGGTGTAGCCCAGGGAGAACATCGTGAACGAGATCTCCAGCAGTTCGTGGTAAAGGGCGTCAAGCTGCGCCGTCGTCAGCGGCTTTCCGCCGGCCTGCATGGCTGCGGCCACATGAGGCAGCCTCTCGCGGACCAGAACCTCGATTCCCTCGCGGGATTGTGCCCGGTTCTCGGCCAACAGCGTATAAGCGCGATCGCGATAGCCCCGCAGGATCTCTTCCACGATTCGTCCTCCTCATCGTTTACGATAACACCATTATAAGCATATCCAATGTTAGGGGACAAGCACCTGAATGCTCCAGAGATGAAAGGCGCTGTACTTATTTCGCTCCAATGTGAACTTTACCCTGAGGCGGTACGTAGGGATATACGAGACTTGACCCGGGGGGATCAGCCGGTGGAGGCGGGAAAGGTGTTCGAGCAGTTCCTGGATCTGCCGGATGGATATCAGGCGCAGGTCATGGTGATGGCTGAGCCGGTGAGCGGCTTCGCGGGGAAGGTGGCTTACCGCAGCCGGGTGTGGCTGGGCCACGAGAGCGAGATGGATCCTTATCTGTACCGGGCGCAGGTGCACTGGAACTTGGAGGAAGCGATCCGCGCCTGCTATGCGATGTTGCGGCAGGCTGCGCCGTATTGCTTCCGATCGCGGGCTGCGATCGACGCGATTCGGGGTGTTGACAGGAAGCTGTCGACCGGATAGAATAACTTTGCGCTCAGCGAACGAAATACAGCACGACGACACAGCATGGACCGCTAGCTCAATTGGTAGAGCATCCGACTCTTAATCGGCAGGTTGTAGGTTCGAGTCCTACGCGGTCCACCAGATCCATGCTGATGTAGCTCAGTAGGTAGAGCACGTCCTTGGTAAGGACGAGGTCACCGGTTCGAGCCCGGTCATCAGCTCCATGTTCTGGCCGCTTCCGCATCCGGAAGCGGTCGTATCATGCGAGGGTAGCTCAGTTGGCCAGAGCACACGGCTGATAACCGTGAGGTCCCGAGTTCGAATCTCGGCTCTCGCACCATGCTGTGCCGTCCAACCTTTTCCGGTGGACGGCACAACCGTCTTCTGTTACAATGAAAATCTAAGCTTTCCGACCACAGCTTCATATCGTGAGAGTTCGGTGGATGATCGCGCCGGGCAGATGGGGAGGCAGATGCCGCATTACCCGGATGGCCCGGTGAGGAACTTCCTGGCACCGCTTTCGGTGAAGTCCGAGTCTGCCTCCGGCAGACGCAATCAGGACCTGTAGCCGGAAGAAAGTTGGCGCAGAGCGCAAGCTCTGGCGGCGCGAGCCGACGATGGGGAAGGCGGTCTCGTCTGTGTGCGAGTCGCTTGTACCTGTAACGAGCTAGAGAGACGCAGGTCCCCCGGCGACGGGGGAGTGGCACGGGCAATCTCCGCCACGGTGCAAGTCCAAGTAGGCGCCTTTGAGCGCGGGTAGGACGCAGTCCTTGGCGTAAGCCGGGACCACGGTCTGGTCGGGCCGTGAGATAAATGATCATCACGCCTGCCGCAAGGCAGGCGGACAGAACCAGGGGTATAGCCGGACTCTCACCAGGAACCCGCATGGCTCTAGGGCTGTGCGGGTTTTCTGTTGTCTAGGACCGGGATTTGCTAACAGATTCGCAAACCAAACGGCTGGATACCCCGCTTTTGCCCCTCAGAAATGTTAGCACGTCAGGACCTCAGCGCCGGCAGCTGCGGCGGATCCGGTTTTCTCCGTGTCCGGCGGGTTGAAGATGTCCTCGATGAGTTTGGCGGCCGGGCGCTTCTTCACTTCGACCACGTGCGTGTAGGCGGCGTGAGGTTCGGAATGCCAGCGAGCTTCGCGGCTTCTGTCGGTGCATTGCGGAAGGTGTTTGGCATCCAGAAATCGACCAGCAAGTCCCGATCAATTCAGGCTGGCCCGGCCTCCTCGCGCCACTTCTCGTTCGCCATCTGAGCGCCAGCCGCTCACTCCGCCGCAGACTGGTCATGCCCAACATGAGCGCGGGCATTTGAGGAACTGAACCGAAGGGCCAGCACACCGCCAAAACCATAACCTTACTTGAGGCGTCACCGAATCCGACGTGAAGAGCGCTCCACACCCTCACGTGTGGGGCCATTTTCCTTTTGCGTTCCCGCTGTCTCCGAAGCCACAGTGTTCATGCCCCCTTCTGCGATCTTCCTGCACTCAGAACGGCTGATGAGCCACCACCCAGAGACTCACGCACGTTTCATCGCCCGCGTTGGCATAGCGGTGAGGGATCGTGGCCTCGTACGTGATGCTGTCGCCTTCCTCCAGGTCGTAGACCTCATCGCCCAGCCAGTACCGCAGCCGGCCGCGCAGCATATAGCCCACTTCAACCCCGCGGTGGGCGTGGGGCATCGGACCAGACCCTGCGCCGGGCTGCACCACCAGCAGCATCCCCTCGATTCGCTTCTCCCCGGGCGGGGTGATCAGCTCGTACAGCACCTTTCCGCCGCGTGGTCAACACCAAGGACATGGAGTTCGCCTCGAGCCTGATCGTCGTGGCTACGTATGCCCTGATGGCCCGGTATGGCACGCTGGTGGGGCCCAACGTTCCTAAGATCCTGGAAGCGGGCGTAGCGCTGCTTCTGCAGGAGATTGGAAACAACTGGGGTTCCATTGCCGTCGCCCTGCCGATTGCCATGATGCTGGGCCTGCGCCGGGAGGTGATCGGCGCCTGCTATTCGGTCGGCCGTGAGCCCAACCTCAGCCTGATCAGCGAAGTCTACGGGTTGGACACCCCCGAGGGACGAGGGGCGATGGGGACGTACATCACGGGGACGGTCCTCGGCGCCGCGTTCTACAGCATCCTTGGCAGCCTGATGGCGTCCCTCTCTCCGGCGATCTTCCATCCATACTCCCTGGCGATGGCTGCCGGTGTGGGCAGCGCCAGTATGATGACGGCCGTCGCGGCCACGATCGGGCAAGCCCTGCCCCAGTTCGAGGACGAAATCCTCGCCTTCGCCGCGGCGAGCAACCTCATCACCGGAGTCACCGGGCTATACATGTCATGGCTGGTGGGACTTCCCTTCGCCAACTGGGTATACCGGAAGTTGAGCAGGGACCGGACATAGCTCGGTAAGGAGGAGACGTCGTATGCAGAAGAGGCAGGATGTGAACCTGGTCAAGACCCTACCGCTGGTGGCGATCATCGCTGTGATCACCCTGATCGGAAACTGGGTAGGGTACAAGGTTTCGCCCCTGGAAGCCCTCCCCGGCATGTTGATTCTGTTGGGGTTTGTCCTGATCGGCCTCATCCTGACGAAGATCATTCCCATCTACGTGCCGACTATCGCGTACATCGCCACGATCGCCCTGGTCTCCACCATGCCCGGCGTACCCTTTTCCGGGCAGATCGGGGCTTACGTGAGCAAGGTGAACTTCCTGGCCCTCGCCACCCCCATCATCGCTTTCGCCAGTATCGGCATGGGGAAGGACTTGGACGACTTCAAGCAGATCGGTTGGAAGATCGTCGTGGCCGCGCTGATCGCCGAGGTCACGCTGCGCATTCAGGGCATGCCTCCGTGAGATGCGCCCCCGAACGCAGGCTGCGGGCGCCGTTGCGCCCGCAGCCTTCTTGTGCGCGCCCCACTGCAGGGAGGAGGTCGCCGAACGGGAGTAGAGAGACAGGCAGCACTGGAACTTCGCGAACCATACATTTCTGGTAGTACACATCTTGGTAAGCGGTGAGTGCCATAATGAGGCGGCGCGGGGTTTCCCCCGGTACGTATTCACTCTTGTCCTCCACGACTCGCAGGGCAGTGCGACGGAGTAGCGCTCACCGCACAGCCCACTCTCGACAAGCGACAAGTTCGTGATCTCGTTACGCTTCGGTTCATCAGCAACGGCGAGAACGTGATCTTCTTGGGCCCTCCAGGCGCCGGCAAGACCCACCTGGCCGTGTCGCTGGCCCTGGGAGCCGTATCACGGGGTATAGGAGCCTACTTCGTCGCCGCACACGACCTGGTGAACGATGTGCGGCTGCTGCTCTCCGAATGGTACTGGGTCGCTGATCAGTAGTAAGAATCCGGTCGTGTAGTTATGTGCGGCTCGGGCTTTTCGTTGCCCACGCATTACCCTGGTGGCGCGGGGAAGCGCCACGAGAGGACGCCCGCGTCTATATTGCCCCAAAGTTGTAAATAGGGCGCGAGCTCTATTCGACGGCGCTCACCATACCCTGGCCGCCGGATGCCATTCCGGTACGGGTAGGGGTATAATCGTGTAGAGCACCTGGTAGAGGAGGTCCGAATCAGTTGAAAGCAAACGTTGGTGGTCTCGATCGGATTCTGCGGATTGGAGCAGGTGTTGTGGCGGCTGTGGCAGGGTACATGCTTGGCGGGACGATTAGCTACGTGCTCTACGTGGTGGCGGCGCTGATGCTGGTGACTGGTGCCCTGGGCTGGTGCGGGCTGTATGCGCTTCTGGGGTTCAGTACGTGCAAGGTGCGAAACTCGGCCTCCTCGTAGAGCCATAGACCGAACACGGGCCCTGCCTCCTGTCGCCGACGCGCAGGTGCGCTGGGGCAACCGCTTCTTGAATAGTGAGTCCTCATAGCATTGAATCCAACATGAGCAGACCCTCCATCCGTTGCGATGTGAGGGTCTCAGGCATTCGTTGAACCAGTAGGGCTGGCGGCCCAAACCGCCAGCCTTGGTGCGGACCCGCTCGTGCCGGACAGGTAGGCCGATGATCACCCTCAGCGCCAAAGGGGGGCGGGTTAATGCGCCTCCGCACGCAGCACGACGGTGAAGAAGGCGATCGGGGCAGCCGGGGCGGGCACCAGGCCGGATGTGTGCTGACGCGGCTCAGCGATCGGATTCCAGCTCTTCGCTTATGCTCTGGGCTGGACCATATTCTCAAGCCCGTTTTCAAGGTATCCGGGAGTTCTGTCCTGCCGGTCTGAGCACCGAAAAGGACGTAGAACGTGAGTGGGCGGCCTGGTTGCGGCTCCGGTGAGTGCCGTAGGCGGGGCTCAGCAAAGCGCCCCTGCCGTCTCTCCGGCGGAGGCGCTTCATGATCAGTAAGTAGGTCTACGAATGGAACCCCGTAATCGCCGCAACGAGGCGTATGGCTTCGGGCCCGCCGTCACAGTTCAGGATTTCGTATCCGCTCCTATTCCCGTAACCGCTTTTCTGCACCCAGCGCTTGTAGGATTCCAACACCTCATCTCGCTGGGCAATCTCGATGATGGTCTCGGGCCGGACCGGGCCCAGAACCTTCTCGACAACCTTTGTCAGATGAATGAGTTGTTCCGGTGAGAGACCGGTGCGCTGCAAGAGCGCCTCGTTCCGGAGTGTGCCGGCCAGGCGACGAGGTTGATGCGGCATCCACTCCTCCGGGCGCTGTGTCCTGATGGCTGCCGCCCATCCGGCGCCTGGTGTGATGTCGGGATCCGGGTCAACAGGGGCCCGTCCGCCCAGCTGAAGGACCATCAACTGGTGCGCAGCAGGCCGGATGACGGAGAGGCACAACAGTGCGGTCACCATGAACGCCCAGTGGCCATGCGCATACCACTGAAGACCCAACAAGACGGTGCTCAGCAGCACGTCACGGAGGACAAGCCGGTTGCGGTTTGGTCCGTCCGAGATAGTTCCAAGAGCGCCCAGGCAGGCCGAATAGGAGAGAAACCCGGACAAGAGCCACCATGACCAGGACATCAAGAACCCCAACATCGGATTTGCCCTCCTCACTGCCGATCTCAGGCACGGTGTTGGGCAGGACTGGGGGCTGCAGTGGGATCAGGACTCTTACGGCTTGTTATTGCCTCCCGACATCATCGTATACCCAAATGCTTATTGCGTCTGTACACCTTAATGCTTATTACGTCAAAGGTTAGACTGTTTGACAAGGTCTGCGTGCGGCAGCCCGTGGGGGACCAGACGGCGGCGAGCCGCCACGCGGAGGCCATCGTCGCAGTCGCTACCGAATGCTCCGCAGCCCCGGCCCCATGAGGCCCCAGACGGCCAGGGCCACCACGAGCAGGCCAGCGCCACCGGCGATGTGGTACGGCGAGAACCGGTCCGCCAGGAACCCCGCTGCCGCCATCCCAACCGGGGCCAGCGCCTGGTTCAGCGAGCCCTGCATGCCGAAGAAGCGCCCCTGCTGCTCCTGCGGAACCAGCCGGCGCCACAGGTCCGCAAACAGCACGTTCTGCAGTCCGAACAGCACCCCGCCGGCGAAGAGCAGCATGAGGAAGAACGCAGGCCGGGTTGTCCATCCCATTGCGACGTTGGAAAGCCCCATCAGCAGCAGGGTGTGAAGCATGAACCGGCCCCGGCGGGTGATGCGGTGGGCGAAGGCGGTCAGCGCGACCATGCCGGCCATGATGCCGGACGGGTTCACCACCTGGAACAGGCCGTACACGGCGGGGCTCAGCCCCATCTCCCTCAGGGCGATCACCGGCAGCAGGACGGCAAAGGCCGAACCGGCGAGGTTGACGCCCGCCCCCAGGATCACCGTCCTGCGGACGATCGGGCTGCCCGTGATGACCGTGAGGCCGTCGGCAAAGTCCCGCCAGAAGGGGCGGCGGTCCCTCACAGGAGCGGGGGCCCAGTGCAGCCGGATCACCAGGACGCAGAGGGCCGACACCAGGTAGGTGACCCCGTTGGCGGCCAGGGCCCAGGCGGGGCCGAACGCGGTCACCACCACGCCGGCAGCGG
The DNA here is from genome assembly GCF_055383075.1 of Symbiobacterium turbinis. Classification (NCBI taxonomy): domain Bacteria; kingdom Bacillati; phylum Bacillota; class Clostridia; order Eubacteriales; family Symbiobacteriaceae; genus Symbiobacterium; species Symbiobacterium turbinis. Next base: position 1,878,684 of record NZ_AP042433.1, on the reverse strand, counting down.
CCGGCCCGACGAGTGCGATGGTCTGGCGCACCATCTGCCAGATCGTCAGCGCCCGGGTGAGGTCCTGCGGGTGGACGAGGCCGGTCTGCGCCGCCGCGTAGGCGGGGGAGAAGAAGGCGCCGGCCAGGGCCAGCGAAGCGCTTCCGATCAGCAGCAGCCGGAACGGGTCGAACCCCGACCAGAAGGCCGCTGCCAGGGACGAGACGATGAGGGCTTGGGCCAGGCTGGCGGAGGCCATCACCAGGCGGCGGTCGGACCGGTCCGCAACGGTGCCCGCAACCGGCGCCGCCAGGAGACGGATGACTGTGCTGATGCCGGTCATGGCGGCGATGCTGCCTGCCGAGCCCGTGGTCTGGATGACCCAGACCGGGGCCACCATCTGATAGAGCGATGTGCCCAGCTGCGACACGGCCATCCCGCCGAGCACCAGGAGGAACGCCCGATTGCGGAGCAGCCCCGGTTGATGCTGCGGATCGACGGAAACAGACGACTCCATGCGGCACCCTCCCTTTCAGTGGGAGGGTACAGAAATTGCATGAGAAAGACTAGACTGCAAATTACCTGTGTGGTAAGCTATTATCATGCGGGCGGGACCTTAAGGGGCCCAGCTTTGCTACTGGACACGTTCGCGACATGCCATTGTCCTCGATGCGTATTCTGGATAGACGGCAGCCCCTTGCCAGTGCGGCGAGGGGCTTCTCTTGTTGGCGGGACACAGGCAGCTTGTGGGGCGGAAGTGGTCGAGAAGGAGGTTGGTTCGGGATGCAGGGCGCCCGAGCAGATCGATGCGCCGTCTACGCGGCCAACCAGTGGCTGGGGAGGGAGCGGCGGACCGGCGGCGTGGTGGAGCTCGCCCGCCATCTGGTCGGGATCCAGAGCCAGCTCCGCACGACGCCCGGGCTTGCCGCGCGGGCGCGGCTCGCGGGCGTCGGCCCGGATGATGTGCGGCAGGAGCTGGAGCAGTCACGCCGGCTGGTGCGGACCTGGACCCTGCGGGGCACGCTGCACGTCGTGGCCGCGGAGGACCTGCCCCTGCTCTGGCAGGCGCTCCGGCCCGAGTGGGAATCCCGGTGGAGCAAATACCTGGACAAGCACGTCACCCAGCGGCAGCGGGCGGACGCGGCAGAGGCCTGCCTGGAGGTGCTCTCGCAGGGGCCGGCCACCCGGTCTGAACTCCTGGCCGGCGTGCAGGAGATCCTCCGCTGCCGGGATGAGTGGGTCGCGTACCTTTTCTCCTCGTGGGGCGGCGTCCTCAAAGACCTGGCGTACGCCGGCCTGGTCGTGTACGGCCCCGAGCGGGAGGGGGAGGTTCAGTTTGTGCGGACGGCGGACTGGCTGGACCTGCCGGGTTTGGCGGACCGGCCCGCCTCCGGCCTGGAGCCCGACGACGCCCTGGCCGTCCTGCTGGAGCGGTACCTCAGGGCCTACAGCCCCGCGCGGCTTCAGGATTTCGCCCACTGGAGCGGCGTCACCGTCCGGCGCGCCCGGGAGGCCCTGGCCCGCCTGGGCGGGCGGGTGATCGTGCGCGACGGCTGGCTGGTGCGGGAGGATGAGGAGGCCGAGCCCCGGGAGCAGGGGCAGTCTCAGGATGGGGATCAGCCTCCCGCCGATGCGGGGGTTGTGCGCCTGCTCCCCAAGTTCGACGCCTACCTCCTTGCGCATGCGGAGAAGTTCTACCTGGATGAGGCGCATTACAAGGCGGTTTTCCGTCCCGCAGCCGATGTCGCCGCGGTGATCCTCAGCGGCGGGCGCGTCATCGGCACCTGGCGGGCCGTGGGCGAGCGGGTCCGCCCTGAACTGTTCGCTCCGGTCAGCGACGGGGTTGCCGCGCAGCTGGCGCGAGAGGTGGAGGAGGTTTCCGCCTGGCTGCGGTAGCAGCGGGGGCTCGCATGGTTTGAGCAGCAATCAGCGGGGGCGCACGCCCCCGCATTGTTGTGGTCTGTATGTGAACCCTTGGTAACAATGTGCACTTTCGTGAAGTCCTTGTGGCATACGGGGTGCACGGGTCGCGGCCCTGGAAACGCTTGTGAGACGCGGGGTTGGGGAAAGTGCACATTGGTTCCAAGGGAGGGTGCGCCCGGTGTTGAGGCGCGGGTTGGGGGCAGCCGTCGGCGCAGGGGGTGGACGCGGACGCCGACGGAGGAAGGCAGCTGGCACCCCCTGGCGTTGGTAACAATGTGCACTTTCGTGAATCCTTGCGGCAGACGGCGTACAGGGGGTGCGGCCTCGGAAACGCTTGTGGGACGCGGGGTTGGGGAAAGTGCACATTCTTTCCAGCGGAGGGTGCGCCCGCTGTTGAGGCTCGGGTTGGAATCCGCACTTTTTGGGCACAGCAGCAGTTTGAATATAGACCTGTGCATCAACCCCCCTGCTTAGGGGCTATTAAACGATGGACATATTACGGATATCGGAATAACCCCAGATCGCTGTAATCTATAAGTTGGACACATATTCTTTCGAGGGGGGCATGCCCGTGATTCGCGGTGGCTTCACTGGCAAGATTCTGCGGCTGAATCTGAGCACCCTGACCAGCACAGTGGAACCGCTTCCCGACGAGGTTGCCATCAGGCACCTGGGGGGAGCGGGGCTGGGTACCTACATCGCCTACAAGGAGATCCCGGCCGATGCTGATCCCCTGGGGCCCGAGAACAAGTTGATCTTCGCGGTTGGCCCCCTCACCGGCACTGCGGCGCCGGCGACGAGCCGGATGTCGGTCACCTCCCTTTCTCCGCTTACAAACACCATCGCCAACTCCTTCTCAGGTGGGTTCTTCCCGGCTGAGTTGAAGTTCGCCGGGTACGATGCCATCATCGTCGAGGGCCGGGCGGAGCGTCCGACGTTCGTGGCGATCCGCGACGATAAGGTTTCGTTCCACGATGCTACCCGGCTCTGGGGAATGGGTACGTTCGACACCCAGTTCTTCCTGAAGGAGATGCTTCACGAGCACAACTTCCGCATTGCGTGCATCGGACCGGCGGGCGAGAACGGATCGCTGCTGGCCAGCATCATCAACGAGGCGCGCGCATGTGGCCGGAAGGGGCTCGGGGCCGTGATGGGCGCAAAGAACCTGAAGGCCATTGCCGTCAGGGGAACCCAGCCCGTGCCCATTGCCGACGAAGCGCGCTTCCGCCAGGCCGTGTCCGAGATCAACCGGCACTGGAAGGCGAACGCCCTGCTCTATCCTGTCTTCAGCAAGACGGGCTCCAACCTCGCCGTAGACGGCGCCTCTGCGCTGGGAATCTTCCCGATCAACAACTTCAGGGACACCGGGACCGTTGACCTCACGCCGACCCTGGGTACGGAGGCCACAGCGGCCTACAATATCAGCCGCAACCCGTGCTACCGCTGTCCGGTCGGCTGCAGCCAGGTGCGCATCGTGCGGTCGGGGAAGTACCGCGGCGCCACCACAGAGGGACCCGAGTACGAGACCACCTTCTCGCTGGGATCGGTTGTCGGAGTCACGTCGCAGGAGGCGGTCATCTACGGTGACAAGCTGTGCGACGATCTCGGTCTCGACACCATCTCTGCGGGCGTGACGATCGCCTGGGCTATGGAGTGCCACGAGAACGGGCTGCTGGAGGAGACCGACGGCCTCGACCTCTCCTGGGGCAACGACGACACGGTGCTGACCCTGCTCCGCCGGATAGCCTACCGAGAGGGGCATCTGGGAGACCTTCTGGCCGACGGCACCCGCAAGGCTGCACAGCGGCTCGGAAAGGGCTCGGAGAGGTACGCGATGGAGGTCAAGGGCCTGGAAATTCCGGCTTACGACCCCCGGGGGCTGAAGTCGCACGGCCTGAACTTCGCGACCTCGTACAACGGCGCCGACCACAACCGCGGCTACGCCATCCAGGAGGTCTTCGACATTCCCGTGCCGCGCCGGGTGGACCGCTTCGCCGTGGAGGGGAAGGGCGACCTGACGAAGTTCAACCAGGACCTGGCGGGCATCTACGATACGGCGACCTTCTGCGAGTTCCCGTTCCAGATGGGCACTCCGCATGTGGCCGGCGAGATCACGGCCAAGCTCCTCACCGGCGCGACGGGCTATGCGTTCACAGGCGAGATGATCTGGCAGGCCGGCGAGCGGCTCTACACCCTGGCCCGCATGTTCAACGTGCGCCGCGGCTTTGACCGGAAGGATGACACCCTGCCGGCGCGGTTCATGGAGGAAGAAGTGAAGGGGGGCAACAGCGCCGGGCAGCGGATCACCCGGGAGGAGCTCGACACGATGCTGGATGAGTACTACGCGGTGCGGGGCTGGGACAGCCGCGGCATTCCCACCGCCGAGACGCTGCAGAAACTCGATCTCGAATTCGCGGTGAGTGATCGCCCGTGATCATCAGGGTCCAGTCGCTGGGAGCGATCAAGGCGTTGATAGGCCGCCGCGAGATTGAGGTCGAGATGCCTGCCGGAGCGCGGCTGGCCGATCTCCTGGAGCGGCTCTCCCAGCAGTACGGCCCGGAGTTCGACCGGCAGGTGAACGTGGGCGGAGACTGGCCGGATCTGCGCGCCCGCATCTTCATCAACGGGCGTGACCACTTCACACTGCAGCACCTGGACACCGTGCTCCGGGACGGCGACCAGGTGATGCTGCTGCCGCCCATGGCCGGAGGCTGATCACACCGGACGTGAGCGAAATGGGCAACGCCGGACTCACACGGCTGTGCGGTCGTGTGGGTCCGGCGTGCTCTTTACCTCCGTACCCGGACCGATTAACCGAAGGATTTAACTATTGCGCGCCGAAACTCTTGCTCAGGATGCCGCAGGCGGGATGATTGTGGTGACCCTGGCCAGCGGCATCTGCTGCCCGGAGCCGGCAGAAGGTGCATCCGCAAGAACTGCACACGAATGGTGGGGATAGCCAGTGAGCGATCTGCACGCCAAACTTTCCACCGGAGTCGACGGGCTTGACAGTGTTCTCTGCGGCGGGCTGTTCCCGGGAAGCGCCACCCTGGTGCGCGGCGCGCCGGGGACGGGCAAGACGACGCTGGGGCTTCAGTTTCTCTGCGAGGGCGCCCGCCGGGGCGAGGGGGGCGCCTACTTCTCGTTCGAGGAGTTTCCCGAGCAGATCTACCGCGACGCGCGCGAACTGGGATTCGACCTGCCGGCCCTGGAGCAGGCGGGCAAGCTCCAGGTGATCACCATGGAGCCCGCCGCCTTCCTGGACGAGGCGGTGAACCCGGGCGGGCTGCTGGAGGAGCTGAGGCGCGACATCGGCCTGCAACGGGTCGTCGTCGACAGTATCACCCTGCTGGAGATCGCCCTGGCCGGCCGCGGCGACAGCCGGCGCACGCTCTACCTGCTGCGGAACGCGCTGCACAGGCTGGGTCTCTCCACCATCCTCATCGAGGAAAGCGCGCCCGCGGCCGGGTCCTCCATGGCGGAGTACATGGTGGACACCGTGCTGCACCTGACCTACGACGACTTCGAGGGCAACCGGCTCCGCCACCTGGAGGTGCGCAAGCACCGGGGTTCGCCCTTCCGGGCCGGCCAGCACGTGTTCGTCATCAGCCAGCAGGGCATCCGGGTGCTGCCGGCGCTGGACCGCGTGCCCGACCTGACGGTGGGCGAGGTGGTGCCCATCGGCCTGGACCGGCTGGACGAGTGCCTGGGAGGCGGCATCCCCCGCGGCAGCACTTTCGTCCTGAACGTGAACAGCATGTGCAACTACCGCTACCTCCTCGGCGCGATCGCCGCCGCGCACCTGCGGCAGGGCGACGGCTACGTGGCCGGACGCTCGGCGGTGCGCCCGCCGGCTGTGGTGGCCATGGTGCTGGGGCTCTACGGCTTCGACGCCGCGAAGCTGGGGGCCGAGGGCCGATGGCGGTACGTCGAGCACGTGGGCCGGCCGGTCCCGCCCGAACTGGAGCCCTACGTCATCCGGCTCCCCAACGAGTTTGACCTGTTCCTGGCCCCCGGGAACCAGACCGCCGCGATCCACGGCATCGGCGGTCCGGGCAGTCCGGAGCACTGGCTCTGGTCGATCGATCTGAACACGGCCCTGCACACGCTGAAGCAGGACGCCGTGGTGAAGGGGTGGGCCGAGGCCATCGCGCACGCCCGGCACCGGGGCGACACGATCATCGGCATCTGCAACTTCGAGGAGATGGGCGCTGCCATGTCTGCCTTCGTCCAGCGCAACGCGGAGGGCATTCTGCGAACCTGGTTCGACGGCCGCTATCAATACCTGCAGGCGCAGAAAGCGCCGAACGGGCGCGTGTCGGAGCCGATGGTCATCGAGTACACCGACACGCCGCCGTATCTGGCGCTCTGGGGAGGGGGTTCGGCAAGATGACGGCAGATCTGAACGCCATTCGACTGGAAGCCGCCCTCTACTTCCAGCGCAATCCTTTCGCGCGGGAGACGCCCGAGAGCCTGGCGCTGCGCCTGGGCCGGCCCGAGGCCCTGGTGGAGCCGGCGCTGGGGCAACTGGTGGAGCTGCAGGTCCTGGAGCGCCGGGGGCGGCTGTACCGTTACTGCAAGCCGTACGTCGCCCCGGCCTGGGATGAAACCCCGTCGGCGAGGTGATGCGGCATGGCTGCGGCTCCGGGAACTGACCGGGACTGGGCCGCGCGGCTGATCCAGCTGGCCGCCCTTCTGCGCGAGAGCAGCGACGTCCGGCAGGCGGCTGAAGCGGCTGCCGAGGCCGCCCGTCTGGAACCGGCCGCCAGCGCCTTCGTCCTGGCGTACGGAGGCGGTGCGCCCGCCATCCTGCTGGCCGCCGAAGGGCCGCTGGCGGCCGAACTCCGGTCGCGGCCCCCAAGCGATCTCCTGTTGATTCCTCAACTGCTGCTGCCGTCGGGGGACCCTGTGGTGAGTCTGGACCTGGCCGCGGACCCCTCGGCGGAGCCGATGCGCCGGTGGGGGCTGACCTCCGGCACCGCGACGGTGCTGACCATCATGAGCGGCGGCAGCGCCTCAGGCATCCTCGCGGTGGTGCGGCCCCGGCAGGAGGCGCTGTCCCCCGCGGATCTGGCCGGTCTGCAGGCGGTGGCGGACATGCTGGGCCTGGCGCTGGAAAAGGAGCGGCTGCAGGAGTCGGCCGGGGAGCAGGTGCGGCAGCTGCTCGCCCTCGGGCAGGTCAGCCGGCTGCTGACCGCGGAGTTCGACACCGAGGCGGTGCTGACGCTGATCATCGACACGGCCGTGAGCCTGTTCCGCCTGGACCTCTGCTGCCTGCTCATGTACGACGGCAAAGGCGACCTGCGGGTGAGAGCCGCGCGCGGGCTGACGGCGGAGGTGGCGGCGGGCCTGGTCTTTCCCGCCGGCGTAACGCCGGATGCTGAGCGCTTCCGGAGACTGGGACTTGTCTCCGTCGTGCTGCACCGGGTGCCCGGAAACCGGCAGCTTCTGGGCTACTTGGTGGCAGGCACCCGGGCGGCCAGCCCCCTGGACGCTTCGGAGCGGTCGCCGCTGGCGACCTGGGCGAGCCTGGCCGGCGTGGCCCTGGAGAACAGCCGCTGGATGACGGAGATCGAGGCCGCCCGGCAGGACACCGTGGAAGCCCTGGTGGCCGTGCTGGAGAGCCGGGAGGGTCAGCGGGCGGTGCCGCTTCAGACCTGCGCCGCCTACGCGGCGGCGCTGGCGGGGAACATGGGGCTCTCGGAGCAGGAGGTGCGGGATCTCTATCTGGCCGCGCTGCTGGCGCACGCGGAGGACGGCCGCCCCGACCGGTGCATCCTGGCCGGCGCCGAGTCGCCGCGGCTCCAAAGAGTGCGCCGTGTGCTGGAGGCCCTCGACGAGCGCTGGGACGGCAGCGGCCCCCTGGGTCTGCGCGGGGGCGAGATCCCGCTGAGCGCCCGCATTCTGGCGGTGGTCAGGGCGTTCACGGCGGCCCTGGAGGCCGGGACGCGGGACGGGCTGCCCTCGCCCGCGGCGGCCCTGGAGCGGGTGAAAGAGGGGAAGGGCGTGCGGTTTGACCCCCTGGTGCTCTCTGCCCTGGAGAGCCAGTTCTGGAGCACCATGACCTTCGTTCCGCCCGTTGCCGGCGTACCGGACACTGCAAGTGCTCCCCGGCAGCCGCAGCCCCCTGCGGCGGCGCCCGCTCCTCAGACGCCGCCCCCACCTGAGACGCCGCCCGGCGATCTTGCGCCGGAGGCCGGGCCCGGTCCGGACCTCAGCCTCCTGACGCAGCGGGAGCGGGAGGTGCTGGCGCACGTGGCCCAGGGGCTCAGCAACCGGGAGATCGCCGATCGCCTGTTCCTGAGCGAGGCGACGGTGAAGACCCATGTGAGCCGCATTCTGCAGAAGCTGGGTCTGCCGGACCGCACCAAGGCGGCCGTGTTCATGCTGAAGGCGCAGGATTGATCGCACATATGACATGCCCACGGGCCCGGATGTTGTCCGGGCCCGTGGGCATTCTTGTACATCCAAAGTTGTATACACCCAAGCAGAATTACACCGCGTGATCATCCTCCGGTCGGACGCATGGCGGTCGGCACAATTGTTAGGCTAATGCAGAATTCACGTTTCAACGTTCGATACGGAGGAGAGTTCATGCGAGAATTGCTGACGACCCTGGCGCGCCGGCTGCGCGGACTGGTGGATGCGGAGACTCTGGCCCACTGCGGCCGGGTTGCCTGCCTGGGCGCGGCGCTGGGCGAGGCCCTGGGTCTGACGCGGGAGATGACCCGCACACTGTACATCGGTGGCCTGCTGCACGACATCGGCAAGGGTGCGATTCCCGCCGAGGTGCTGGGGAAGCCGGGACGACTGCTGCCCGAGGAGCGGCGGTTGGTGGAGGCGCATCCCGCCGCCGGAGAGTCGATCCTGCTTCAGGTCGTGCCCGAGATCACGCCGGACGTCGTCGACGTCGTGCGCCACCACCACGAAAGACTCGACGGCAGCGGGTACCCCGACGGGCTGCGGGGACCGGACGTCTCGCAGGCCGCCAGGATCATCGCCGTCGCAGACGTCTACGATGCGCTGGTCAGCGACCGCCCGTACCGGCGGGCCCTGAGCCGGGAGGAAGCCCTCGAAGTGCTCGCTGAGGAGGTCCGGTGCGGCCGGCTGGACGCTGACGTGGTGGCTGCCCTGCGGCAGGTGAGCGCTGTTGAGCGCCTCCCGCGCGCCGCCGGAGCCCGCGGCGACCGGTACGGGAGGTGGTCGTGATGCCCAGGTTTCCTGTCTGGGTGCGCGGCCTGGGCCGGCGGCTCATCCACGCCTGGAGGGGCCTGAGCGGCCGGGCGTTCGGGCGGCAGTCCGCCCGGCCAGGCCGGTGCGCGGTTTCCGGGTGGAGGTGGCCAGTGACCGCATGTCGGCCTACCTGGAGGTGGAGGAGCAGGGGCCGCCGGGGTACCGCATCGCAGACGCCGGCCCGGCCCATGCCATCACCCTGGCGGCAGAGCCGCTGCCCGGCCTGCAGGCCAGCCCCGGCGAGGCTGAGGTGCAGCAGGCCCTCAGGAAGGCCGGCGTCGTGATGGGCGTGAACCAGGGGGCTATCGCGCGGGCCCTGGCTTCCCCCGTCGCGCGCACGGTGCAGGTGGCCGCCGGCAGGCCCGCTTCGGGCGGGAGGCCGGGCCGGGTGGAGTCGCTGCTGCCCGAGGAGGCGGCGGATACCCTGAGGAGCCTCCGCCTCCGGGTGGAGCCCGGCCAGCCGCTGGCCCGCCTGACCCCTGCGCAGCCTGGCGAAGCGGGCTACGACGTGTCGGGCAACCGGCTGGAGCCCGAACCGCCGCCGACCTGCCTGCTCACGGCCGGCAGTGGCGTACAGCTTTCGGCAGATGGCACCGAGGCGGTGGCGACCATTTACGGGCGGCCGGTATTTCTGGAGGTGGACGATGGTGCCTACCGCGCCGCGGTGGTGCCGGTGGCCGAGTGGGATGAGCCGCCGGCGGGCCCGGGTGATACATACCGCTTTGAAGGCGACGTGGTGATCAACGGGAATCTGGGCGGGGGCGTGACCATCTCTGCAGGCGGCTGGATCTGGGTGCGCGGCAGGGTGGAACACGCCAGGCTGACGGCCGGCCAGGGCATCTGGGTGGAGCGCTCGGCCGAGTGGAGCCATCTGACCACGCACGCGACGCGCAGGCGGCTGGCCGAGTTTCAGCGGAAGTTCAGCAGCGTGGAGTCGGACCTGCGGCAGATGAAGGAGTACGCCGGGCTCATCGCCGACCACCCGCGCTACCCGGAATTGGCCAGGGTCCGCACCTTCGGCGAGGTCATCCTGTTCCTGACCAGGCAGCAGTTCGCTGAAGTGCACGAACGACTCTGCCGCGCCGGGCAGATGCTGGCGGAGCTTCCCGAACTGCAGGCGCACGTCGACCTCCAGGCCATCCTGAACGTGCTGAAGTACCGGGTTTTCGCGGGCAACCTGCGATCGGTGGACGAGTTCACGGAGTTCATCGACACCCTGAGCACGGCCGCGCAGCGCGCCCTGGACATTCTCGGCGCCGGGGGCGTCGATGCGCCGGTGCACGCGCGCGTCCTCATCGGGTCGGAGGTCCGGGCGGACGGCGACGTGATCATCCACGGGTCGGGGGCAGAGCAATCGGTCATCCGGGCGCGGGGCCGGATTCAGGCGACCAGCCTCCGGGCCGTGCGCGCGGTGTCTGCCGAGGCCATTGAAACAGAAGCGGTCGCGGCCCTGAGTCCCGATTCGCTCGCCCTGGAGGTGGAGTCGGGCGGCCATCTGTGGATCGGTCTCGCCCTGCAGCAGGCGCACCTGCGGGTCGGAACTTGGCGGGGGATGGCGACCCCCGAAACCCGCAACCTCCTGATCAGGTCAGACGCCGCGGGCCACGTGCACATCTCGTCCCACGCCCGCGGGTCCCAGGGCCTGGCGCCCGTCTTCCTTGTGCGGAAGGGGTACACGAATGAAGCGGGTGAAGCGGGCTGAGGCCGGCACGGAGAAGCGCAACCGGACGCCGCCGGCGAACATCAGTCGCAGGCGGCGGTGCCGGTGACCAGGCGTGCGAACCCGCACTCGCCGATCCCCGGGAAGACCACCAGCCGGTTCAGCAGCAGCGGATCGTCCCCCTGGCCCACTCGGCCCCCTGCGACCGTGAAGCCCAGCCTCACCCCGGCGGCCCGGAGGGCGTTCACGGCTTCCTCGTCATGGGCGCCGAAGGGATAGGCGTACGCCACCACGGGCGGTAGCCCCTCGGCAGCCATGGCCTCGGTCAGCTTCCGCCAGTCCTCCAGAATCCCTTCCTCTGACCAGGCGATGAGCGCGGGCTCGCCGCCGATCAGCCGGTGGCCGTCGTGGGAGTGGGCCTGAATCTCGATCACCCCGGATGCCGTCAGCGCGCGCATGTCTTCCCACCCCAGGTACTCCAGGCTGCCGAACTTCTGCCCGGCGAGGCTGGTCACCATGAAGACGACCCCGGTGAAGCCGTGCTGCTGCAGCACCGGGTAGGCGTAGGCGTAGTTGGAGCGGTAGCCGTCGTCGAACGTGATCATCACCGGCCGGTCGGGCAGGGGCTGTGCACCGTTCAGCCAGTCCAGGAGATCGGCCGTGGTGACGCTTGTGTACCCGTTGTCCGCCAGCCAGGCCATCTGCGCCGCGAACTCCTCGGTGCTGATCACGGCGCCGTTGGAGCCGTCGGCCCCGGGCTCGAGGTGGTGGTAGAGGAGCACCGGGACGGTGAGCGGGGTCTCAGGCGCCGGCTCATCCGCCGGCTCATCCGTTGGCTCATGCGTTGGCTCATGCGTTGGCTTACCCGCTGGCTCGTTCGCTGGGTCCTCGGCTGCCCCGTCGGCCGACCCATCGGCTGACCCCTCCGCGGCATGCCCGGGGGCGTCGGCGCGAGGGTGCGCTGCCGGATCGTGCTCATCCGGATCGCCCCAACTGGCGTCTGCGGTGGGCCCCTGAGTGGCTGACGACCCGTTGGCGGCCGGCGATCCCTGCGCCGCGGCCCGGGCTTCGGCAGCGGACGGTGGCTCCGCCGAGGGCTGCACGGCAGACGGGGCCGCAACGGGTGTGTACGCGGAAGACAATACGGCGACCAGCAGGATCACCAGGCCGGTCGACAGCGCAGCCGCTGTGCGCACAGTAGGCTTGGACAAGACGACACGCCCCCATATCGGTGCACTGGCCGCCACGGGAGGCGGCGGAAAGACTTACATTAAGTAGACGCCCTGTATGGTGAATTGTTCCAGAGATCGAGCTACCCCCATAAAATCTCTACACGAAACGAATGCGGCAGACGCGAGAACCCGCCCCCGGCCTTACCGCGACCTGCGGAAAGGCGGGGGCGGGTTCTGCTTTGGCCAGGGCGGGGACCAGGGCTCTGGCAGGGGCTGAAGCTCCGGCTACGCCTCCGGCTCAGGCAGCACCCGGAACCCGTGGTCCAGCAGCAGGCCCGTGATGAGCCCTTCGATCCCCTTCAGGCCGTGCGTCTCCAGGAAGGGGTCCATCTTTTGCGGGTCAAACAGCGTGGGCGGCAGCTTTTCCCTGGAACAGGTCAGGTGAAAGATCTCCGGCCGGTCTTCCACCGGAGTCATGTGCGCGAGAAGGATGCCGCTGACCCGGCCGGATCTCGCCCGCACCGACCATGCCAGGTCCGGCGCCTCCAGTCTGCGCTCGTACTCCTCGGTGGAGATGCCGGCCTCCCACAGCGGCCGGCCATCCGCAGGCCGTTCCACCACGGGCTGCACGGACCAGGGGTCCTTCTTCTGCTCGAGGTCAGGCCGGAAATGCGGCAGCCACTCCCGGGCCAGCGCGGTGGCGACCCTGCGGAGCGGCCAGCCTTCAGGCCTCCAAATTGTCTGGACGTCGCCCATATTCACGATCACGTTCGATGCTCTACCACGCACGTTGGTCTCTCCCTTCTCTTTCTCCGGTGAGCCGACGCGCGCAACACAGGCCGTCATGGCATACAATTGTTTTGCACGTCTATATTTAGTATACCGTAAAAAACGCCCTGACAACAAGCGACAGCCCTCCCATCCGCAGACCCGGTCGATTCGTTGGCAGGATATTGCGATGTACGAATAGAAGGACCAATAATAAATCAAGTGGGAGAAAGCGGAATGGGGGGAGTATCCGGTGTCGTGCAAACTGACCACCAAGGACTGTGACCGGATTCTGGCCGCGGCTGAGGCCAGGGCGGAGGAGATCGGCGTGCCGATGGTGATCGCCATCGTCGACGAGAGCGGCGTGCTGAAGGCGTTCAAGCGGATGGACGGCTCGCTCCTGATCAGCGTGAAGGTGGCTCAGGGCAAGGCGTACACCGCGGCCGCCCTGCGGATGACCACCCGCGAGGTGGGCGAGCGCACCCAGCCCGGCGCCGATATCTACGGGATGCAGTTTGCCGATGTGGGCCGCATCATCAGCTTCGGCGGCGGGTTCCCGCTGGTCAAGGATGGTGAGGTCGTGGGCGGCATCGGCGTAAGCGGCGGCAGCTGCGAGCAGGACGAGGATGTCGCGCAGGCCGGCATGGCGGTCCTGGCGCAGTGAGCAATTCGTAGTGAGCAGCCAGCAGAGGGCAGGCAACACCCAACACCCAACACCCGGCTGACCAGCTATCAGTTAACCGCCAGCAGACAGTAAGCAGCCGACGGTCCCGGTGAGTAAGGGGCTGTCGGCTGCGGTTGTTTGTAGCGTCTTCCGTAATTATAAGTCCACATCCTCTTCGGCCGTCTCGACTTCCCTGGCCGGGTCGCCATAACGGGGGCGCTGCTCCAGACGGAGCTGTTCCCAGTCGGCCCTGCGGTACGCGCGCAGGGTGTACGCCGCCTGTTCATCGAACCCGGAGGGGCTGCGGGAGTAGATCAGTGGCCGCACCTCCAGCCGCCACCCCTGCAGCGGCCCGGGGTCTCCCAGAGCCGCCCGCTGCTCTGCTGTTTCGGCAAAGACGACGGCCACTCCACCCGGTTGACCGATGAAGTGGTCATGAAAAACCGCCAGGCCCCGCCGCTCGTCCGCGACGTACGCGTTGAGCAGCCGGTTTGCCTCCGACGGTGAAACCCCGTCGGGAGCGAGCGCGTACACCAGGAAACAGCGCGGATGACGGATTCTCTGCATGTTTCATCCCTCCCCCGTCACCCAGCCTAACCGAGGCGTGTAACTATTTCAACGTATTGGTCAACATAGCGATTGCCTGCTCCGGTCTGGTATCCGAGCCGGCAGCGTCGCCACTGTTCAGACTCGCTTCACCGTCGCGTACACGGGCGACAGCGCCCCCCGCAATCCTGCTTCGCAGCATCACCAACACGAGACCGTCGGCGAGTATCCCATGGAGACCCACAGCCTCCCCCCTGGGCACCCACAGCCTCCACGAACAGACCGGATACCGGCGGCGAGCACTTCCAGCATGCGAGAGCCGACAGCCCCGCAGTCAGGGGCCGTCGGCTGCGCTCGTGTGCGGGGCCAGCCCCGCAGCGGCCATGAAGCGTTCCAGTTCAGCGGGCGTCAGCGCCTGCTGGCCGTCGCTCAGGGCCCGGGCGGGGTCGGGGTGCACCTCCAGCATCACGCCGTCCAGGCCGGCGGCCAGCGCGGCCAGGGCCATGGGCGGCACCAGCTCGGGGCGGCCGCAGCCGTGGCTGGGGTCCGCGATGACCGGCAGGTGGGTGAGCTGCTTCGCCGCCACCGCGGAGGCCAGATCCAAGGTATAGCGCGTGTAGGTTTCAAACGTGCGGATGCCCCGCTCGCACAGGATGATGCGCTCATTCCCCCGGCTGGCGACGTACTCCGCGGCGTTCAGCCATTCCTCCAGGGTGGCTCCCGGGCCTCGCTTCAGCAGGATGGGCTTGCGGGTCTCGCCCAGCGCCGTGAGCAGCCGGAAGTTCTGCATGTTGCGGGCGCCCACCTGAAGCACGTCGGCGTACTGGGCAACCAGCTCGATGTCCGCGGGATCCATCACCTCGGTGACCACCGGCAGGCCGGTCAGCTCCCCTGCCCCGGCCAGGAGCCGCAGCCCCTCTGCGCCCAGCCCCTGGAACGAGTAGGGCGAGGTGCGCGGCTTGAAGGCGCCGCCGCGCAAGAGGTGAGCGCCCGCCCTGCGAACGGCCTGCGCGGCGGTGCGGATCTGCTCGGGCGTCTCCACGGAGCAGGGCCCGGCGATGACCACCGGCGTGCCGCCGCCCACCGCCAGTCCCGGCCGGATCACCACGGGGCGTGTTCGGCCCGGCTCTGCCATCACCCGGAGTGGTCTGCCCATAGGTAAGTCCCCCTGCCTGCATCTTCGTCTGCGCCTGTGCGCGCTGTCACTCCAGCATCCTATGTCGCAGAGGCGGCAGAGGTTCGGGACAGGCAGGGGGGCGGGCCGTAACGGTCCGTATGGGGCCGGTGGGGCCGGGTCACGATTCATGCCCCTCAATCTGCCGGGTCAGGTGGAACCGGTACTGGTCCGCGCGGTACACCGCCCGGGAGAACTCCACCGCGCGGCCCGCCGGGTTGCGCACCAGCGACGAGACCACCAGCACCGGCGCGCCGCGGGGGAGCCCGAGCAACCGGGCCTCCTCGGGGGAGGCGCCGGCGGCCTCAAAGGTCTGCTCTGCGGTGAGGTGGGGCCAGGCGAAGGTCTCGGCCAGCACGTCCACCACCAGGCGGAACCGGTCCGAGTCCACGTCGGCCTCAAGCATCTCCCGCACCGCCGCCCCCAGCGGCGCGGGCACGACGCTGTGGTAGGCGGCCATCGGCTCACCGCTGCCCAGCCCCAGCAGCCGGAAGCGCATCACCTCCCGGCCGGTGGGCAGGCCCAGCATGTGCGCGGTGGCCGGGTCGGCCGGCTGGGTCATCACCTGCAGCAGCCGGGTCCGGGGGACGAGCCCCTGGGCCCGCAGCGCCGCGGCGAAGGGGGTCACCTGCACCAGCGGCTGGTGGATCTTGGGCCGGGCGACGAAGGTGCCCTTGCCGTGCACCCGGTGGAGGAGCCCCCGGTTGACGGCCTCGGCGATCGCGATGCGCACGGTGGTCCGGCTGACGCCGTGCTGCTGGCACAGCTCCCGCTCGGACGGGATGCGGTGGCCGACGGGCCAGCGGCCCTCTTCCACGTTGCGCTGGATCATCTCGACCACCTGCTGCCACAGCGGCGCGGGCCGGGCGTGCGTGGCTGCGCCCCCCGGCACGGTTACGTCACCTCGACGTCGAAGAGCGGGGCGTACTGCTGCGCGCCGAAGAGGTCGTGCTCGCCGGCGCTGCCGCTGGGCCTCCGCCGCCTCAGGGTGAACTTGATCGCCCGGGCCGGGTCGAAGGTGACGTAGCTGTAGATGCGCTCCTCAGGGATCCGGAACAGCCGGGCGATGCCCTCCCGTGAGAGCGCCGGGCAGGCCTTCGCCCGCTCGTACGCTTCCTGGGACGGGAAGAGGATGTCGAACGTGATCAGATCGACCCCCGCGTTCTTGCTGCGGATGGTGCTGGCCAGGTCCCGCAGCTTCACGTTCATCTGCCTCCTTTCTACGGCACGGTGGTCAGGTGGAGCCGGAACAGTTCAGAAGGATCCTGAACCGACAGCGCGTGGTTGACGGTCCACTCGTACGCCGGCCGGGCGTGCAGGACCTCATCGGACATGAGCGCCGCCGTCCCTGCGGTCCCCTTCACCCCGGGCAGCCGGGCGTAGAACATCTGCCGGGCGCCCATGGCCGTGATCTCAGCGGCCGCCCGCCGGTCAGGGGCCACGCCTTCCACGATCACGCAGAGCTCGTGCGCCAGCCGGTCCGCCACCTCCAGGTCCCGCATCACGCCGTCGCGGCCGTACACGTGGTAGTGCAGCTCGTACCCCTCCCGGCCGAAGCGCGCCTCCACCTTCCGGCGGGCCCAGTCCAGCACCTCGTCGATGCGGGCCACCGTGTCGGGGTCCCGGAAGCCGACGATGGCGAGGCACCGCTCGCCCCGCTTTCCGGCGCCCTCCAGCTTCACCCGGGGGGCCGTTTCCGGCCGGAAGGCGAAGCCGGTTACACGGCAGCGGCGCTCGTCGACTGCCTCGTAGCGGCAGTGCCGCATGTCCAGCACACCGCCGGGCACGTGCTCGAAGAACGGGGTGGCGCGCTCGTACATGGCGTGGCTGGCCACCGAGAGGGGCGTGCAGCGCTGGTCCGGGTGCATGGGCTCCACGACCACCTCGCCGGGCCGCACCGTCCCGAGGACGGACTCCTTGCCCATGAAGGGCTCGGCGCAGAACGAGGCGCACTCCAGCACCTTGCCGGCGTAGTAGGCCGTGGCCGGGTCCATCCCCTTCCAGAGCAGCGGGGCGGCGAAGATCGCCGGGTCGGAGGAGCGGCCGCAGATGATGACGTCTGCGCCGGCCTCCAGTGCCGCGACGATGGGCTCTGCGCCCATCACCGCCACGATGCGGTCGGTGCGGTCCAGGTCGGCCTCCGTGAGGTCGGGCCGGCCGTCCAGCCCCTCGCACCGCGCGCCCGCCCGCAGCCGGCGGCGCACCTCGTCCGGGCTCACCTGTGCGTAGATGCAGGCCAGCCGGAACGGGGGGAGGCCGTGACGGCGGGCCACATCGCGGATGATCTGCACGTAGCTGTCGACGCCCCGGTCCGTGCCGGTGTCGGATGCGCTGCCGATGATCATCGGCACGCCCTGCTTCCGGCAGGCCAGCAGCATGATCTCGAGGTCGTGGGTCTGCCACTCCACCGGGCTGCACTGCTCGTCGGCCCCGAGCGGGTGCGGACCGATGTCCGAACTGCCCGAGTCGGCCACCACGAAGTCGGGGCCCTGCGCCATGCCCCTCCGGAAGCTCTCCGCCTCCAGCATGGTGAAGCCGAGATGACCGGTCGGAGTGAGCAGACGAATCTCCGTCACCTGAGCCACCTCCTGGTCGTACAGGTCATCACTGGTCGTAACCTGTAGTACAGGTGATGAGCCACCAGGCCTGAATATGCATGGCCCGTTCCGGTTTACGGACCGGTTCGGTCAGCGTAACATTGAGCCATGAGGAAATCGATGCAGCACGGAGGTCGCGGAGGATGAAGCGGAAGCGTGAAGGCCGGCGCACCCGGGGCTCGGTGGCCCTGGCGGCAGTGGTGGTGGTGGCGGCCGCGTTCGGCATCCGGCCGGACGGCGGGGAAGGGAATCCGGCGCCGGCGGCTGTTGTGGAAACGGAACGAATCCTTGCGGCGACCGTGCGGCGGGTGGTGGATGGCGACACCCTGGACGTGCTGATGGAGGGCCGTGAGGAGCGGGTGCGCCTGATCGGCGTCGACACGCCCGAGGTCCACGGCGGGGTGGAGCCCTACGGCGCGGAGGCCTCCGCCTTCACAAAGAGCCGGCTCACAGGCCTCGACGTGCGCCTGGAGCTGGACGTGGAGGAGCGGGACCGGTACGGCCGGCTGCTGGCCTACGTCTGGGTCGGCGACGAGCTGTTCAACGAGACCCTGGTGCGCGAGGGCTACGCGCAGGTGCTGACCATTCCCCCCAACGTGAAGTACGCCGAGCGCTTCGTGGCCCTGCAGCAGGAGGCGCGCGAAGCCGAGGTGGGGCTGTGGGGCCTGCATGATGAGGGCGATGGCGACGGGACGACCGACGGCGCGGCGGCCGGCGGGGCGGCAGCAGGCGGCGGGGCGATTGCCCCGGTGAACGGCGACTGCGGCGGGCTGATCAAGGGCAACATCTCCTCCGGCGGGGAGAAGATCTACCACGTGCCCGGCGGACAGTTCTACGACCGCACCTCTGCCGAGGCCTGTTTCGCCACGCCGGAGGAGGCGGAGGCCGCCGGCTACAGGAGGTCGAAACGATAGCTGCCGGGGCGGCGCCAGCTGAGGCGGGCCTGCGTCTGACCAGACGCAGGCCCGCCGTCGCGTGATCGGGCGTGTGCCCTATAGACCTTCGCGGGCAGCCTGGACCCTGACTCAGGCGTCGCTACTAGAAACTGCGCGACTCATACAGTCCTGAATCGCCCCTCGAACTCTGTCCGGACGTGCGTTCCGGATGGAATGAGTTTCTTTCATGATGGGGACCAGCGTTACCCTGGCTGTCGAATGTTCGACAGCCAGTCTGCAAAGGAGGGATTGCGACGATGAGCAGCACCGACTTGCCGCTGCTCTTTACCGTTCGGGCCCAGGTTTACGACCTGCTGGCAGGCCTGTACCTGAACCCGCCGGACGAGCAGCAGCTTCACGCCCTGCGACAGCCGGAGTTCGTGGCCGACTGGCCCCTGGGCCGAGGCGAGGCGGAGGTGGAGCAGGGGCTGGCCCGCCTGGCCGCCTGTCTGCCTGAGGTGTCGGTGGAGGCCCTGCGCCGGGAGTTCTGGCACCTGTTCGGCACGTTGGGCCCCGCAGCAGCGCCGTCGTGGCAGTCGGTCTACCTGGACCGGGAGCGGGTGTTGATGGGCGAGGAGACGCTCCGGTTCCGGGCGCTCATGAACCGCTACGACCTGGCGGCCCGGCCGGCCCTGGCCGTCACCGATGACCACATCGGCGTGCAGCTTCAGTTCCTCGCCGAACTGGCGCGGCGCACGGCGTCCCTGCTGGAGGCCGGGGATGAGGGCAGCGTGGCCCACCTGCTGGAGGGGCAGCGGGAGTGCCTGGAAGAGCACCTGCTCCGCTGGGTGGACCGCTTCGCCGAGCTGGCGGAGGAGGCCTCGGAGACCGGCTTCTACGGCGGACTGGCCCGGCTGACGCTGGGGCTGCTGCGGCACCACGCCCGCTCGCAGGTCTGCCAGCCCGTCTGATACCCCCTGTACCGTACGCAGACGGACGGCGGTGCGCAGCGAAACGTGACAGAGTTCACAATTATGAAGGAGAGGGATACGTGTGAAACTGCCAGCGCTCGCGCCGGAGTTTCCTGAAGTGGTCTGCCGTCATGGGCGCAGGCGCGGCGGCGGGCGTGGGCGCGAAGGGGGCGGGCCGGCTCCTGGTGCCGACGGCGTCGGCCGAGGGGACGCCCGCGCCGGTGAAGATCACGCCCCACGTCTGTTCCATGAACTGCGGCGGCGGCACCTGTGTGCTGCACCTGGAGGTGCAGGACGGCGTCGTCACCCGCATCGACACCGACCAGAACGACCTGCCCTGGTCGCCCGCGCAGCGGGGCTGCCAGCGGGGCCGCGCCATGCGCAAGCAGCTCTACCATCCCGACCGGCTGAAGCAGCCGCTGAAGCGGGTGGGCAAGCGCGGCGAGGGCAAGTTCGAGCCCATCTCGTGGGATGAGGCGCTCGACATCATCGCCGAGAAGCTGGATCACGTCATCAAGACCTACGGCAACGAGGCGCTCTTCTACCTCTACGGCACGGGCATCATGAACCCGGTTTACAAGTCGTGGCCCACGGGCATCGTCAACCGGCTGTTCAACTGCCTGGGCGGCTACCTCAACTACTACGGCACCTACAGCTCGGCCTGCTACTCCTTTGCCTCGCCCTACATCCTGGGCAGCACCGCCAACAACACCGGCGACGATCTGGTCAACTCCCGGCTGATCGTCATCTTCGCAGGCAACCCGGGCGAGACCCGGCCCGGCGGCAACGGCGCCTACGCCTGGGTGCTGCGGGCCAAGAAGGCCGGCGCCAAGGTGATCGTCGTCGACCCGCGGCTCTCCGACACCGCCAAGGCCATCGCCGACGAGTGGATCCCCATCCGGCCCACCACCGACGTGGCCCTGATCAGCGCCCTGGCCTACGTGATGATCACCGAGAACCTGCACGACCAGGCCTTCCTGGACAAGTACTGCGTCGGCTTTGACGAGAAGACCCTGCCCGAGGGCGCTCCGCCCAAGTCCGACTACAAGAGCTACATCCTGGGCGAGTCGGACGGCGTGCCCAAGACCCCCGAGTGGGCCGAGGCCATCACCGGCGTGCCCCGCGAGACCATCGTGCGGCTGGCCCGGGAGATCGCCACCACCAAGCCCTGCGCCATGTTCCAGGGGTTGGGCTGGCAGCGGCACGCCTATGGTGAGCAGGCGGTGCGCGCCCTGCCGACGCTGTGCGCGATGACCGGCAACATCGGCATCCCCGGCGGCTCCACCGGCACCCGCCCGGGCTCCAAGTCGGTGCCCGGCTTCAACTTCCCGCTGGGCGAGAACCCGGTGAAGGCCACCATCTCCTTCTACACCTGGCCGGACGCCGCGGTGCGGGGCACCGAGATGACCGCGAAGGACGGCCTGCGCGGCGCCGAGCGGCTGAACGCCAACATCAAGTTCATCTGGAACTACGCGGGCAACGCCCTGATCAACCAGCACTCCGACGTGAACGGCACGGCGAAGCTGCTGCAGGACGAGTCGCTGATCGAGTTCATCGTGACCCACGACATCTTCATGACGCCCAGCGCCCGGTTCTCCGACATCGTGCTGCCCGACAAGTCCTCCTTTGAGCGGACCGAGATGGGCCGCGACGGCACCACGATGGGCGACAGGCTCTACTACGCCCCCGCCGCCATCGAGCCGCTCTACGACACGAAGGACGCCTACGAGATCTGCCTCGGGCTCGCGGAGCGCCTCGGGGTGCTGGAGGAGTTCAGCGAGGGCCGCACCATGGAGGAGTGGCAGGAGTACCTGGTGGAGGAGCTGCGCAAGAAGCACCCGGACTTCCCCACCTTCGAGGAGCTGAAGAAGAACCCGCTCATCAAGTCGAAGGACACGCCGCCCGTGGTGGCCTGTGCGGACTTCATCGCCGACCCCGAGAACAACCCCCTGCCCACCCCGTCCGGCAAGATCGAGATCTACTCCGACCGGCTGGCCACGATGGGGCAGGACTGGGGCGTGGCGGACGAGCTGCCGCCGATCCCCAAGTACATCCCCGCCTGGGAAGGGCCCGAGTCGCCCCTGACGGAGAAGTACCCGCTGCAGCTCATTGGCCACCACACCAAGCGGCGGGTGCACTCCACCCACGACAACAACCCGTGGCTGGACGAGGTGGAGCCGCAGGTGCTCACCATCAACGAGCTCGACGCCGCTGAGCGGGGCATTCAGGACGGCGACATGGTGCGGGTCTGGAACGACCGGGGCGAGGTGCACGTGCGCTGCCGGGTCTCCAAGGCCATCATGCCCGGCGTGGTCGACCTGCCCCAGGGCGCCTGGTACACGCCCAACGAGAAGGGCATCGACACCCGCGGCTGCATCAACGTGCTGACCAAGTACCATCCGACCCCGGGTGCCAAGGGCAACCCGCAGCACACCAACCTGGTTCAGGTGGCCAAGCTCTGAGGAGGTGACCTGGAATGCAATACGGATTTTTCATCGACGCCAAGTACTGCCTGGGGTGCAAGACCTGCCAGGTTGCCTGCAAGGACCGGAGCAACCTCGAGGTTGGCCAGCTGTTCCGCAAGGTCCACGACTACGAGGACGGCGGCTGGGTGAAGCGGGGGAACGCCTGGATCAACAACGTGACCTCCTACTGGCTCTCGGTCAGCTGCAACCACTGCGCCAACCCGGCCTGTGTGAAGGCCTGCCCCACCGGGGCGATGTACAAGCGCACCGACAACGGCCTGGTGCTGCACGACGCGGAGGACTGTGTGGGCTGCCAGAGCTGCGTGTGGGCCTGCCCGTACGACGCCCCGCAGTACAACCCTGAAACGGGCAGGGTGCACAAGTGCGACGGCTGCATCGACCGGGTGGAGGCCGGCCTGCGCCCCGTCTGCGTGGACGCCTGCCCGTACCAGCTCATCGAGTTCGGCGATATCGAGGAACTCCGGGCGAAGCACGGCGGCACCGACCGGGTGAAGGGGCTGGCCGACCCGGGCATCACGAGCCCGTCCCTGGTCATCAACCCGCCGGCCGGTGCCATCAGCTCGCCGAATGGAGGGAATGGCAAGTGAACGTGCACGACTGGTCGCTGATTCTCTACACGCTCTGCCTGCAGTCGGCCGTGGGCATCTACGTGGCGAGCCGGCTGGCGCTGTGGAATGAGGAGTCGAAGGAGGCGCGGATGCGCTTTCTGTACCTGGCCCTGGGCCTGGGCATCGTGGGCGTGCTGGCCTCGGTGACCCACCTGGGCTACCCGCTGAACGCCCTGAAGACCATGAACAACCTGGGCACGTCGTGGCTGAGCCGTGAGATCCTGCTGACCGTGCTGTTCGGCGTGACCGGCATCGCCAGCGTGATTCTGGAGCGGCAGGAGGTGGGCAGCGTCCAGACCCGCAACGGCTGGGCGGTGCTGACGAGCCTCGTGGGCGTCGGGCTGATCTTCGTGATGTCGATGATCTACCGCACCACGGCCTTCCCCGCCTGGGCGCACGTTTCGACCACCCTGGTCTTCTTTGCGACCGCCGGCCTGATCGGCACGACAGTGGTCTTCGCCGGCCTCTGCTGCCGCAAGGAGGGCGAGGAGCCCCGGGCGCTCACCGGCCTGGTCGTGGGGGCCATGTCGATGCTGGCCCTGCAGGTGGTGGCCCTGGCGCTGCACGGGGTCTACCTGGGCACGGCCGGACCCGAGGCGCAGGCGACCGCCACGCTGATCATGAAGAACTGGTCGGTGCTCTACTGGGGCCAGATCGTCTGCCTGGCCGCCGGGGCGGGCATCCTGATGCCGCTGGTCTGGCGCCGGGCCGCGCAGCAGCAGTGGGCGCAGACGCCGCAGTTCGCCGGCGCACTGGTGGCGCTGGTGGCCCTGGGCGAGCTGGCCGGGCGCGTGGTCTTCTACGCCACCCGGGTGAAGATCGGCCTGTAGGCTGCCGCTGTGGATGCTTGATTGCGGAGATCCAGTCCATTCGAGGGCGAATGGACTGGGTCTCTTTTTCTGCGCGCCGATGGCTGCTTAATCCCGCCAAAACGGACGCGTCTGCGGTCTTGTGAAATCGAGCGCAATTGGATATGATGATCAATGAACGTGTGACCAAATAAGCTTATCTGGTCAAAAACCTGAAATGGGGGTCTCCGGGGAATGACACACACGGCGGGCGGCGCGGGCGATGCGGGCCGGACGGGGAAGGTGAGCGGCAGATCCAGGCGGGCCGAACGGGCCCACCGCATCCTGGATGCGGCCGCGGCCCTGGTCGAGCGGTACGGGTACAGCAAGACCACCCTGGACGACGTCGCCCGGGAGGCGGGGGTGGCCAAGGGCACGCTCTACCTGCACTGGAACACGCGCGAGGAGCTGTTCGGCGCGGTGCTGCGCCGGGAGCAGATCCTGCTCTCGCGCAGCTTTCTGGACCGCATCCGCGCCGACAAGGGGCCGCTCACCTTGCATGCGCTCTTCAAGCAGGCCGCGCTGGGGCTGCTGCGCCGCCCCCTGGTGCGGGCGGTCTTCACCCGCGACGTCGAGGTGGTGGGCAACCTGCTCAGGCGTGTGCAGGACGCCGCCCCCGAGCGGAAGGAGCTGTTTCACCATCTGCTGGACTTCCTCACCCGGCACAACCTGGCCCGGCGCGACCTGACGCCGCAGGCCCAGGGGTTCCTGGTGAGCGCGGTCTTCCTCGGCTTCTTCGTCACGGCGTCGTGGCTGCCGGAGCACGCGGCGATGCCCGACGAGCAGATCGCCGGGCTCATGGCCGACACCGTGGTGGCTGCGCTGGGTCTTGGAGCGGCGGCAGCGCCCGGGGAGGTGGCGGAGGCGGCGGAGGACGTGCTGAAGCAGTTGGAGGAACTGGTCGCCCGGGAGGAGGCCGCGTTCGAGGAGGAGTTGCTGTAGCCGGGCCCTCACCGGTGCGTCCGTGGATCTGAAGGAGGGATTGTTCATGAACCTGGCCGAGACCTATTTGGGCCGCCAAGTCCTGGAGCACGTGGTCGGGATGGTCATGAAGAACCCGAAGGAGAACCTGCCGCGCCTGACGGACTGGGTGACGGACAACGCCCCCCTGGAGAGCCACCGCGAGATTGCCGGGAAGATCAAGGCGTTCCTCGACGATGAGGAGAGCAACTGGCACAAGCTGGCCATGCGCCTGCTCACCGAGACGCATCCCACGGTTCGGCGGCGCACCGCGGTCAATTTCTTCATTAACTCCAGCCTGCTGGGGATCCCGAAGCAGCGGGAGGCGGAAAAGCGGCTGGGTGTGAAGGTGCCGTGGGCGATCCTGATGGATCCCACCGCGAAGTGCAACCTGCGCTGCACCGGCTGCTGGGCCGGCGACTACGAGCTGCGCCCCGAGCTCAGCCTCGAGACCATGAACCGCATCTGCCGCGAGGGCGGCGAGCTGGGCATTCATTTCTACGTGATCTCGGGCGGCGAGCCGCTGATCCGCAAGGATGACCTGCTGGAGCTGGCCAGGCGCCATCCGGACAAGATGTTCCACATCTACACCAACGGCACCCTGATGACCCGGGAGTTCGCCCGGGCGGCGGCGGAGCGGGGCAATATGGTCTTCGCCCTCAGCCTGGAGGGGCTGGAGGAGTCCACGGACGCCAGGCGGGGCAGGGGCGTCTTCCAGAAGATCATGGCGGCCATGGACATCCTGCGCGAAGAAGGGCTCATCTTCGGCTTCTCGGCCACCTACACCCGGCAGAACACCGAGGAGCTCGGCAGCGAGGCGTTCATCGACAAGATGGTGGAGAAGGGAGCCGCCTTCGGCTGGTTCTTCACCTACATCCCCATCGGGCGTGACGTGGACCTGGAGTTCATGGCCACCCCGGAGCAGCGGGCGTACATGTTCGACCGCATCACCGAGTTCCGCCGCACCAAACCCATCTTCCTGGTGGACTTCTGGAACGACGGCGAGGCGGCGGTGGGCTGCATCGCCGGCGGGCGCAAGTACTTCCACATCAACGCGGCCGGCGACGTGGAGCCGTGCGCCTTCGTACACTACGCCACCTGCAACATCCACGACGTCTCGGTGGCCGAGGCCCTGCAGAACCCGCTCTTCAAGGCCTACCAGAAGCGGCAGCCCTTCTCGGCGAACCTGCGCCGTCCGTGCCCGATCATCGACCATCCCGAGATGTTGCGTGAGATGGTGAAGGAGTCCGGGGCCCGCGGAACCCAGATGAGCGACGACGAGACGGTCGACCAGTTCGCCGACAAGATGGCCGGTTACGCGGCCGCCTGGGGGAAGCTGGCGGATGAGATCTGGGAGAGGAGGCATCCCGCCGCACCCGTGGCTGCGGGCTCGCAGGCCGGCGATGACTGATAAGGCGACCACGTCGACTCCGTCGGGGGCGCTGCGCAGGGCGCGGCGCCCCCTTTCGCGCGGGGGCCAGGTGCAGGAGAGGGCAGACCCGCCGTAGTAATGACATGGGGAGCGCAAGTCGTCGCGGCGAGAGGAGGGTGTGTATGAGGAGGGCGCGTCTTCTGGGTCTGCTCTGCCTCATCGCACTGGTCGTGGCGGCTCCGGGGCCGTGGCCGCGGGGCGCGGTCTCCGTCCCGGGCCTGCGGCCGTGGGCCGCCGCTGCCGAACTCCCCGACCGCGAGGCGGTGCTTCAGGAACTGTTCGTGCTCAACCGCCGGCTGGAGGAGGCGCGTGAGTCCCTGGCCGCGGTGGAGGCCCGCCTGGCTGAGGTGGCGGCCCAGGAGGAGACGGCCCTGGCGGATCTGGACCGGCTCGAGGCGGAGCTGGCCGGGCGCCGGCAGCAGTACGGCCGCCGCCTGCGGTACTACCGGGAGCAGGGCAACCGCGGCCCCTGGGTGCTGCTCTTCAGCGCCGGGTCGCTGGCCGACTTCCTGTGGCGTCTGGACGCCTTGAAGCAGATCATGGCCCACGATGCCCGGCTGGCCCGCGAGCTGAGCGAGACCCAGAGAGCGGTGGCGGCCCAGGCCGAGCGGCTGGCCGAGGCCCGGGCCGAGGCCGACCGGCTGCGCGCCGAACAGCTGGCGCGGGTGGCGGAGCTGGAGGAGGCCATCGCGGAGCGCGAGGCCATCCTGGCGGGCCTGGGCGATGAGCGGGACCAGGTGGAAGAGGCCCTGGCGGCGGTGGAGGCGGACTGGCAGGAGAGCGCCCTGCCGGTGCTGGCTGCCCTCGGGCTGGCGCTGCAGGAGATCGGCCCCGCGGGGTTCGAGCCCGATGACATCCGCTACTCGCTGTTCCCGCCGGGGGCGGTTGCCACCATTTCGGAGGAACGGCTCAACGACTTCCTCGGGGACTACGAAGAGCTGGCAGACCTGCGGGTCGACCTGGTGGGGGAGGAGGAGGCCTTCGTGCTGTCGGGCTTGTTCGAGGATGTGCCGCTGGAGATCAGCGGCGGGTTCCTCGTGCTCCCCGACGGCCGGCTGCGATTTGAGCCGTCTCGGCTGCAAGTGCGCGAGTTCCGGGTTCCCGAGCGGATCATCCGCGAGATCGTGGCGGAAGGCTGGCTGGACATCGATCTGAGCGCCATGGTCTCGCCGCTGACCCTGACGGGGGTTGAACTGGCCGACGGGCGGATGACCATTCGTGCGGGCTTGAGGTGATGACGGGGCGCCGGAATGGCTACACGGACTGGGCCTTTGGGATGATTCTCCTTCCGGCACGTGAAACTAGGAACAATGTCCGGTATAATATGGTAGCATCGGCAACTGTCGACGTCCGCGCTGTGGAAAGGAGAAGAGCCCATGAAGCTGAAAGGCACCAAGACGCTGGAGAATCTCCTGAAGGCCTTCGCTGGAGAGAGCCAGGCCCGGGCCCGGTATGTGATGTACGCGCAGAAGGCCCGCGAGGAGGGCCTCGAGCAGATCGCGGCGATCTTCGAGGAGACCGCCGAGCACGAGGTCCAGCACGGCAAGCGGTTCTTCCAGCTGGCCGCGGCCGGCCTGGAGGGCGAGATGCCGGCCGATGTCGAGATCCAGGCTTCCTACCCCATCGCCATCGGGAACACCATGGATAACCTGAAGGCGGCCGCCGCCGGCGAACACCATGAGTGGAGCGAGATGTACCCGGAGTTCGCCGATGTCGCGGAGCAGGAAGGGTTCCCGGAGATCGCCACGGCCTTCCGGATGATCGCCAAGGCCGAGACCTCGCACGAGACCCGCTTCCGCAAGCTGGTGGAGAACCTGGAGAAGGGCATGGTCTTCAAGCGGGAAGGCAAGTACATCTGGAAGTGCCGCAACTGCGGCTACCTCCACGAAGGCACCGCCGCACCGCAGAAGTGCCCGGCGTGCCTGTACCCGCAGAGCTACTTCGAGATCTTCGTGGAGAACTACTAGGGCAAGAACAGGCGCTGCCCCTGCGCCCGACCTCGGGCACAGGGGCAGCGCTTTCACGCGCCTTCTACTTCAGGTTCCGCGCGTCGGCCACAAAGCGCGCCATGGACTGCGAGAGCCTTTCCAGCATGTCCACCCAGTCCCGCAGGTACTGCTCGCCGCTGGGGGTGAGCCGGTAGAGGCGGCGGGCCGGGCCGCTCTCGTCGGCCTCCCAGCGGGACGTCACATGCCCGTGGGCCTCCAGCTGCTTCAGGGTGCGGTAGAGCGACGCGCGCTCGATCTCGGCGTCCGTCAGCGCGCACTCCTGCACGACGCCGGCGAGGTCGTACCCGTGGCTCTCGCCTTTGAGCTTCAGGGCGTAGAGCACGACGGGCTCGACGAATCGGTACATGTGGCCCATGCCGCATCTGCGGCCCCGGCCATGGTGGCGGCAATGTCCGCGGGGCATGAGAGCATCACCCGGCTTTCCTAGTCATGATGGCAGCCGCAGTGGCCCCGGCGGTGCCCGCGGCGCCCATGGTCGTGGTCGTGGCAGCCGCAGTGGCCCCGGCGGTGCCCGCGGCGCCCATGGTCGTGGTCGTGGCAGCGGCTGTCCCCGTGATGCCCTCGGCCGTGGTCATGCCCATGACCGTGGTGACCGCACCCGCGAGGCTCTTCCGCGGTGACCAGGATGTCGTTCAGGTACTGGCTGACCACTTCGGCAGGAGCGATGCCGGGCGAGCCCAGGACGACCTCGATCCCCTCGCCGTCAAGGGCCTTCCGCATGGCTGGCCCCATGTGGCCGGCGATGACGACGCTCGCGCCGTTTTCCTTGATGAACTCCACGAGCGCCTCGTGGTCGTGCGCGGGCACATCGAACGTCTGCTGGTTGGTGACCTCTTGCGTTTCCGGATCGACGTCGACGAACGCGAAGGCGGGTGAGCGGCCGAAGTGCGGGCTGAAGCGGCCGTCACGTACGGGGATGGCAAATCGCATGGTGATACCCCTCTCAAGAATCTCACTGGTTGACCCGGCTTTTCCGTTTGGCTGACCTTACCGTTTGACTGACCTTATCGTTTGACTGACCCTTACCGTTTGGCTGGCCTTATCGTTTGACTGACCTTACCGTTTGACTGACCCTTACCGTTTGGCTGGCCTTACCAGCTGACTGACTGGGCGGGCTGCAGGAAGCGGTTGACTGCCTGGCGCACCGTACCGGCAGCTCCGTCGCGCACCCGGATGAACCGTTCCTGGAGCGCCTGGTAGGCCGTGGGACCGTACCGGCCGGTCAGCACCACATCGACCCAGTGCTGCGCAAGCAGTTCGGCCGCTGCGCCGGCGGGGCAGACTGGAGTCTTCAGATTCTGCCGGTTGTCCAACACCTCCCAGGCGGCGGTTGCCGTGTCGAACACTACCAGGTAGTGCGCTCTTTCCAGCAGCGGATCGACGGAGCTGTCGGGACTGGGCTGCGTGGCTGTGACCGCGATGCGCACTGGATGCACCCCCCTGATAGAGCAGTAAGCTCATCTAGGTGAAAGTATCACCTATAGTATGGATTCTCCGAGTTGGATCTGTCAAGGTATGCGGGATAGCACGAAAGGATCAATCGTCTGCAGTGTCGCCGACGAAACGGACATGGCCGGCATCCCTGGCGGGGTGCCGGCCGCTCTATCAACCTTTACAGGCTGCCGCATCTGCGCTTCGATCCTCAGCATATGCGGCAGCGGCGGAGACAAACGCCCTGAACAGGTTCAGCATATGGGGATTACTGCGCAGGAGCCGCTCCGGGTGAAACTGCACGCCGATCACGAAGGGATACGCGGGGCATTCGATCGCCTCGACCACGCCGTCTGCCGAGTACCCGGTGATCTGTACGCCGTCGCCCGGTCGCCGCACTGCCTGCACGTGGAAGCTGTTGACCGCGGTTTCCGTGACCCCCAGGGACGCCGCCAGCAGCGAGCCCGGCAGGACCTGCAGGGGATGCCAGGGCTGGTCAGGCGGGGCCGTCTGGGCGTGGCGCTCGCTCTCGGCTTTGGGGAAAATCCTGGGCCAAAGGGAACCGCCGAGGATCTCGTTCAGCATCTGCATGCCGTGACAGATGGCGAGGACGGGCATCTTCCGTTCCAGCGCCCCGTGCAGCCAGCGGCTGTCGGAGTCGTAGCGCTCAGGGTTCTGCTCCCGGAGGCCTGGAAGCTGCTCGCGCACCCGCAGGCGGCGGGGCAGGGGCGTCTCGGTGCCGGTCACCAGAAGGCCGTCCAGCCGGTCCAGCAGTTCAGCCTCGTCCTCCAGGCACATGGGCAGGATCACGGCATGCCCGCCAGCGGTTCGGATGGCCCGCACGTTCTCCTGGGTCACGTAGAGCAGGGGCCTGCCGCTCAGCAGGGGCCGCTCGCTCTCCCGGTCGAAGCTGGGCGTGATGCCGATGATGGGCTTGCGGGCAGGGCGGCGGTCCGCAGGACTCACCGCACAGAGGCTCACCGTCAACGGTGCCACCTCCAAGAACAGGTCAGCACTGGTTGTAACCGGTTGATATCATGGAATGCCGCACCCCGCCGAAAGATGCATCCCGGGGGGTTGGGGGCGGGCTGACCGCGCCCAGACCTCTGATGCATGTTCATGAATTAACTTGTATACAAAGGTGAATCAATGGAGGAAAGAATCGTAATAGTGGATAAAATCTGTCTTGGGGTGGGGGCGACCACCCTGAAGACCAAGTTTGGGGGAGGGTAACAGGGTATGAGTCCCAAAGATGCCGAGCGGTATCAACAACACTTCCGGGCGAACCTCGGGCTTGCGGTGAAGCTGCTGGCGGTGTGGGCCCTGGTTTCCGTGGGGGCGGCAGCTGCGATTGAGTGGCTGGATCAGTTCCGGATCCTCACGGGCTTCCCGCTGGGGTACTACATGGGAGCCCAGGGGGCGCAGATCACCTTCGTGATCATCATCTTCATCTATGCCTTCCGCATGCGGGCCATCGACCAGAAGTACGGCGTGGACGAGTAGGGGGTGAGCGAGCTTGTTCAGTCAGATAGATCGGTTGGGCCGAATCTGGGGCATGTACACCCTGGCGTTCGCCGTGTTCGTGGTCTTCCTCTGGCTGGCGGAGGCCGCCGGCTGGATCGGGCAGCGGGGCATCGCCTGGACCTTCATGGTCCTGACGGTGGGCATCTACGCCACCATCGGCATCATGTCCCGCACGGGCAACCTCGACGAGTATTACGTGGCGGGCCGCACCGTGCCGGGCATCTTCAACGGCATGGCCACGGCGTCCGACTGGATGAGCGCCGCCTCCTACATCTCCCTGGCGGGCACGCTCTACGTGCTGGGCCAGGAGGGGCTCTCTTACACCGTCGGCTGGACCGGGGGCTACGTGCTGCTGGCCATGTTCATGGCACCGTACATCCGCAAACTCGGCGCCTACACCATCCCCGACTTCGTCGGCGTGCGCTATCCCGGCGGGCTGCCGCGGATCATCGCGGTGATCGCAGCCATCATCGTGTCGGGCACGTACCTGGTCGCGCAGGTGTCCGGCGTGGGCATCATCATGTCCCGCTTCCTGGGGCTCGACTTCCGCATTGCCTGCTTCGTCGGCCTGCTCGGCATCCTGGTCTGTTCCATGCTGGGCGGCATGAAGGCGGTTACCTGGACCCAGGTGGCCCAGTACATCATCCTGATCGTCGCCTTCATCCTGCCGACCATCTTCGTGTCCAAGATGATCACGGGCGTCCCGTTCCCGCAGCTGATGTACGGCCGGGCGCTCACCGACGTGGCCGCGACCGAAACCGCGCTGGGCATCACCAAGGGATATCTCACACCCTTTAACGACTGGACCCAGGCGCAGTTCCTGGCGCTCATCGTCTGTCTGATGTGCGGAACCGCGGGCCTCCCGCACGTCATCGTACGCTTCTACACCACCCCGAGTGTGCGCGAGACCCGCTTCTCGGTGGGCTGGGCGCTGTTCTTCATCGGCCTGATGTACATCACCATCCCGGCCTACGCCGCCTTCGCCCGCTGGGAGGTGCTGCACAACGTCGTCGGCCAGGCGATCGACTCGCTGCCCGGCTGGGTTGCCGCCTGGACCAAGACCGGCCTGCTTACCATCAACGACGCGAACCTGAACGGCCTCGTGGAGTACGCCGAGCTGGGGCTGGACGCCGACCTGGTGGTGCTGGCCATGCCCGAGATGGCCGGGCTGCCTTACGTGGTGGCGGGCCTGGTGGCCGCGGGCGGCCTGGCTGCGGCCCTCTCCACGGCCGACGGCCTGCTGATGGTGGTGGCCACGGCCATCTCCCACGACATCTACTTCAAGCTGATCAACAAGAATGCGAGCGACCGGACCCGGCTGAACATCTCCCGGGTGATGCTGGTCACGGTGGCCGCCATCGCCGCCTGGATCGCCAGCCTGCGGCTCAGCATCATCGCGGACATCGTTGCGTGGGCCTTCTCCCTGGCGGCTGCCTCCTTCTTCCCGATCCTGGTGCTGGGCATCTTCTGGAAGCGCATCAACACCGCCGGAGCTATCACCGGCATGACCGTGGGCCTCCTCACCACCCTCGGCTACATCATCTGGTCCTCCGTCACCGGCGGGAACATCGGCGGCATCCTGCCCAACGCCGCCGGCATCTTCGGCATGCCCATCAACTTCCTGCTCACCATCGTCATCTCGCTGCTCACCGCCCCGCCGACGCAGGAGATCCAGAACATGGTGGACCGGCTCCGCTTCCCGAAGCATGCGTACGACGCGGCCGCCCCGGCCACGGGCGACTAGGGGGTGTGACCGGTGGACGAACGGTTTGAGCAACTGCTCCAGGGAGTTGGGCGCATCGCCCCTCCCGCTGAGCTGGCCCGGTCGGCCCTGGTGACCGACTACGAGGCCTACTACGAGGCGGTGATGGCGGACCCCGCGGGCTACTGGGGCCGGGTGGCCCGGGAGGAGGTGGACTGGTTCCGCCCCTTCGACCGGGTGGTGGAGGGGGACGGCCCCGGCGCCCGCTGGTTCCTGGGCGGACAGACCAACATCTGCCACAACGCCCTGGACCGGCACGCCGACGGTCCCCGCCAGAACAAGGCGGCTCTGATCTGGCTTGGGGAGGACGGGGCGGAGCGCATCTTCACCTACCGGATGCTCCGCCGTGAGGTGGCCCGGCTGGCGGGGGGCCTGAAGCGGCTGGGTGTCCGGAAGGGCGACCGGGTGATCATCTACATGCCGCTGACGCCGGAGGGCATCATGGCGATGCTGGCCTGCGCCCGCATCGGGGCGATCCACAGCGTCGTCTACGCCGGCCTGGGCGCCGGGGCCCTGAGGCAGCGCATCGAGGACGCGGGCGCCCGGGTGGTGCTCTGCTCCGACGCCGGCTTCCGGCGGGGCCGGCGGATCGATCTGAAGTCCATCGTGGACGAGGCCGTGGAGGGGAACCCGCTGGTGGAGCACGTGGTGGTCCACCGCCGCACGACCCCGGCGGTGGAGCTGGCCGAGGGGGAGATCGACTTCGCCGACCTGATGGCGCAGGGCTCGCCCGACACGCCCTGCGAGGTGATGGAGAGCGAGGACTGGCTCTTCATCCTCTACACCTCGGGCTCCACGGGGAAGCCCAAGGGCACCGCGTACACCCACGGCGGCTACATGGTGGGCGCCACGCACCTCTGGCGCATCGCGTGCGACATCCAGGAGAATGACATTTACTGGTGCACGTCGGACATCGGCTGGATCGTCGGCCATTCCATCATGGTCTACGGGCCGATGGTGAACGGCTCCACCATCGTCGTGCGGGAGGGGGCGCCTGACCACCCGCACCCGGGCATCGTCTGGGAGGTCGTGGAGCGGCTGCAGGTGAGCAAGCTCTATACCGCCCCTACTGCCGTGCGCATGTTCATGCGGATGGGCGCGGAGTACCCCCGCCGGTACGACCTCTCCAGCCTGAAGCTGATGGTTTGCGCCGGCGAACCGCTCAACCCCGAGGCGCAGCTCTGGGCGTACGAGCACATCATGCAGCGGCGGGGGCCGGTGCTGGACAACTGGTGGCAGACCGAGACGGCGGCGCCCACCATCGGCACGCTGCCGTGCATGGACGTGAAGCCGGGCCGGGCGGGACGGCCCTTCCCGGGCATCCGGGCCGAGGTGCTGGACCCGGAGGGGCGGCCGGTGGCGCCCAACCAGGGCGGGCTGCTCTGCCTGCGGGGGGTCTGGCCCCACATGTTCCGCACGATCTGGGGCGACCCGGCGCGATACGAGGCCTACTGGCAGTCGATCCCCGGGGTGTACGCCTCGGGCGACGTGGCCACCGTGGACGAGGAGGGTTACATCGCCGTGCTGGGCAGGGCGGACGACGTGCTCAACGTGGCCGGCCACCGAGTCGGCACGGCCGACGTGGAGTCGGCCCTGGTCAGCCACCCCGCCGTGGGTGAAGCGGCGGTGATCGGCAAGCCCGACCCTGTGAAGGGCGAGGCGATCAAGGCCTTCGTCATCCTCCGCAGGGGGCAGGAGCCCAGCGACCAGCTGGCCCACGCCCTCATCTCCCACGTGCGCCACCAGCTGGGGCCGATTGCCGCACCGGCGGAGATCGCCTTCGTGCCCTCGCTTCCGAAGACCCGCTCGGGCAAAATCCTGCGCCGGGTGCTGAAGGCGCAGGAACTGGGGCTTGACCCGGGAGATCTGACGACCATCGAGGAGTGACGTATTGGGGCCGGCGCCTCGGGAGGCCGCCTCGGGTAGGCGGCTCGGGTGGGCGCCGGCCCGTCTGATGCGGTGTTTCAACCCTTGCGGACACGACTGGCCCGATTCCTCAAACCCGGTACGTCCGCATCTCCGCTGCTGCCTCCGAAGCGGGGAAGACGGCCCGCGCTTCTGCTTCGGCATCGGCGATGGGGGTCGAGGGCATGAAGTGGGTGAGCAGCAGCCGCCTGACGCCGGCTCGCCGCGCGAGGTCGGCGGCCTCGCCGGCGGTCATGTGCCCCTTCCGGTTCTGCCCGTTGGCGGCGACGAAGGTGGATTCGGCGATCAGCAGATCCGCGCTCCGGGCAAACGGGGCGAGGTCGACGCCGGCGCCGGTGTCCGCGGTGTAGACCAGCGTGCGGCTGCCGTCACAGATGCGCATGGCCCAGCACGGCTCCGGGTGGTCGGTCCGGGCGAAGGTGACGCGCACCGGGCCGAAGGAGATGCCCTCATCCACCGGAAGGGGGAGCAGCCGCATGAACCTGGCGCAGAAGGTAGTGGGCTCCAGCCAGTGACGATCGGGGTTGGCGACGTCGGGCGCGTAGACCGGAAGGGGGTCCCGCCCAGGCGCCTGGTCGGCGATCAGGTACTGCAGGCTGTGCAGATCCGCGATGTGGTCGGGGTGCAGGTGCGATACCAGCACGGCGGTCAGGTCTGCCGTGCGCACCTGCATCTGCAGGCGGGCGACGGTGCCCTGGCCGCCGTCCAGCATGAGCGTGACGCCGCCGGTCTGCACCACGAAGCCAGGACCCGCGCCTCCCACGGGCGCGTACGGGGAATACCGGCCCAGTACGGTCACGAGCATACGCGTTCACTCCCGGATGAGGAATTGCGACTGAGGCGTCGCCACTACTGTAGCACAAACGCACTGGGGAGCAGCCACTTCTACCCGCCACTTGCCTGGTTGCAGGGGCCTGCCCCATGCCTGTCTGACCTATCCGTTCTGTTCGCCGTGGCTGTTGTTGCAGGGCCTGCCCCATGCCTGTCCAACCTATCCACTCTGTTCGCCGTGGCTGTTGTTACCGGTGCCTGCCCCACGCCTGTCTGACCTATCCTTTCTGTTCGCCGTGGCTGTTGTTGCAGGGCCCACCACTGCCTGTCCGCCGTATTCGATCTGTTCACTGATGCTGTTGGTGTTGGCCATGGGGAAGCGCATGTCTTCCGCATCGGACGCCTATAGCCGGGTCCCGACGGCGGTGGTGCCTTCGCAGTTCGGGGTATCGCCACACGGCAACTGGCGCATCACCCCGCCGGTTTTGGATATCGAGCGGATCGTTCGGTATCCGCCCGTCGCCACCACCGCGCCGGCGTCGCCAGTGCGGGTGAGTGGTTGCCCGACCCGGCCGGCTGCCTCAGCCGCTGTCCACCGGCCCACAGCAGACCCGAACGAAACGGATGCTGGCGATGAGAAGGGCTCGCGGCCTCACCCACAGTCAATCCGAACAGAACGGATGCGGGCGACGGGAGGGGTGCGCGGTCTCACCCACAGCCAGGGTATAAGAGTCCCCACAGCCCGCCACCCACCGCCCACCCCTAACTCCTTTCGAGCGAGCGCCCGATGGAATATGGCACAAAAGCACCATTGCGGAGTAGGCTGCTGCTACTTGCTCGCTCCCACACCTGCTACTTTTATACACTGAATTCAGTACAAACAGGCAACTTGTTGGCAGGGAACGGTCGCGCTGGGAAAGAAGTTCGGGGTACAGAGAGTAGGGGGGCGAGTCGCGCAGCGCGCACATAAGGGGTGATCGCGGTGACGGCGGGGTGATCAGGGGACTGAGCACACAGGCTTTAGGAGCGTTTCGGCGTGACCTGATTCGCACGCTGGGCCAGGCCCGGGCCAGGGGGCTCCTTTTGCGCTTTGGCTGGGCATGGGGTCAGGAAGCCGCGACCGCCCGCGGCGTGGAAGGCGCCGCAGGCGCGCCTGCGCTGGACTGGCTTCACGACGGCCCGCGCCTGCACACCGCCACCCGCATGGCCGGGGTGGAGGTGCACCTGCTGCGGCTGGACCCGGAGGCGGGCACGTTCCACATGGAGGGCCGTTGGCTGGACTCCGTGGAAGCCCGGGAGCACCTGCGCCATTTCGGCGTTGCGGAAGAGCCCACCTGCTGGGTGCTTACCGGCTATGCCGGCGGCTACGCCTCCACGGTGATGGGCAGGCGCATCCTTTTCCGGGAGGTCGCCTGCGTGGGCATGGGCGACGAGTCCTGCGAGTTCGTCGGCCTGCCCGCGGAAGAGTGGGGGCTGCAGGCCGCTTCGGATGCGCCGCTGTGGGACCTGGCGCCGCTGTGCGAGGAGGTTGAGCACGCGCTGCGGCGGCTGCGCAGCGAGCACGGCCAGCTGCAGCACGTGCTCGCGGTGCACGAACAGCTCACCCACGTGGTGGCACGGGGGGTCGGGCCGGCCGGCATCGCCGAGGCCCTGGGTCGGCTGCTGGGCTGCGGGGTGGCCGTGGACGACCGGTACCTGCGCCCGCTGGCCCGCTTCGGCCGGATTGCGTCGCTGGCGGAGCTTGCGGAGCGGCGCCCGGACCTGCGCCGGCAGCTCGCCCGGCTGCAGCGCGACCGCAGGGCGCTGGTGCTCCCTGCGTGCGCCGGCAACCTGCAGAGCGGCAACGTGCCGGGCCCCAACCTGTCGGTCCGCAACCCGCCCGACCGCAGCCTGTCGGGCGGCGACGTGCCGGGCCAAAGCCTGCCCGGGGAGGCGGCGGGTGAGCCATGGGGCGACCGCAGCGACGGGCTCATCGTGGCCCCCATCATCCTGGGGGAGGAGATGCTGGGCTTCCTCACCATGAGCGCGGTGAGGGGGCTCGCCATCGACCTGGTCGCGCTGGTGGCCGAGCGGGCTGCGCTCACCTGCGGCCTGGAGCTGTTGCGGGCTCGGTGTGCCGTGGAGGGCGCCATCCAGGCCCGGGGCGACTTCGTCGACCACCTGCTGTCGTCTGCATGCGACGCCGGCTTCCTGGAGCGGTGGGCACACCACCTGGGGCTGAACCTGGCGGGGGAGCCGCACCGTAT
The DNA here is from genome assembly GCF_055383075.1 of Symbiobacterium turbinis. Classification (NCBI taxonomy): domain Bacteria; kingdom Bacillati; phylum Bacillota; class Clostridia; order Eubacteriales; family Symbiobacteriaceae; genus Symbiobacterium; species Symbiobacterium turbinis. The sequence continues at coordinate 1,841,119 of NZ_AP042433.1, read as the reverse complement.
CCTCGTGGTGGAGCCCGTCGGGCGGCCGGTGAGCATGCCCCAGGGCCGCCTCGCAGCGCTGCACTGGCGGTTGCACGAGTTGCTCGACGCCGGCGGTATCCGGGGCCTCATCGTTACCCGGAGCGACCATCTGGTGGGGCTTGTGGCGTGCACGTCTCCGGCGGCGAGCGCGCTGGCCGACGACCTGTCGGAGTGGGCAGCCGCCGAGCGGCAGCCTGTGCGCGTGGGCGTGAGCCGCGAGTTCCAGGGCGCTGCCGAGGCCGCGCCGGCCTACCAGGAGTGCCGAACGCTGCTGGCGGCGATGAAGAAGAACGGGCCGGCGGGACAGGTGGTACGGGTGGACAACCTCGGCGCCATGCAGCTCCTGCTCCGGGCCGGCCCGCCCGAGACGCTGCGCCGCCATGCCGCGGCGCGGCTGGGCTCCCTGATGGCCTATGACCGGGAGAACCAGACGGAGTTGCTGCCGACCCTGCGCGTCTACCTGGAGAACGCCTGCAGCCTGCAAACGGCCGCCGAGCAGCTGAACATCTCGGTCAGCGGGCTGAAGTACCGGCTGCAGCGCATCCGCGAGGTAGGCGGGCTGGATCTGGACGATCCGGAGGTCCGGTTCGACGCCCAGGTCAGCCTGCGCCTCCTGAGTCTGACCGACTGGGGGGCCCCCGCGGATTCGGATAGATCCAAAGGCTACTCTCCGTCTTTTCCAACAGTGCACAAATTGGCTACCCAAACTTAACATTTTGACTAGGGCACGGTTGGGGGGTGTGGTCCGTGAATAGCCGGCGGGAGCTGAGGGTGCTCACCAGCGGGTATGCACAGGCCCCGCGCGGAACGTGCCTCTTCGAGCGGGGCGGAACCGCAGGGGTAGTTCTCGAGATCGACACGTCAACCCACACCATTGTCGATGCGGAGTTCATGCTGACCACCGACCTCGCCCGGCGCTTCTGCCGGGAGCGCGTGGTGGGGTACTGTCTCGCCCAGGGCCTGGACCCGCTGCTGCGCGAAATGGCCCGGTCGCTGGTAATCCCATCTCAGCAGGCGTTCATCATGGCCATGCGTTCTGCCGTGCAGCGGTACTGGGAGCGCTACGGCCGACCGGCCCGCGTCTCCACGGGCACGGCGGGGTAGCTCCGGCATCGCAGCGGGGCAACTCCGGCATGGCAGCGGGGCAACTCCGGCATGGCAGCGGGGCAACTCCGGCATGGCAGCCGGGTAGCTTCGGCATCGCAGCGGGGCAGCTCCGGCACGGCAGCGGGGTAGCTCCGGCATCGCAGCGGGGCAACGCCGGCGTGGTAGCGGGACAGCTCCGGCATCGCGACGCTGCAGGTGCGCCGGGGTTCGTAACAGGCTGGTAGACCAGCAATTCCAGGCTTGTCAGTCGTACGGGGATTTGTCCGTCATATGACACCGTAAACCGCATATATGGATGGAGGTGCAGTCTGCCTGTGCCTCGGCGCCCGCACAGGCGCCGGGGGGAAGCGGGCGGAACCCAGCCCACCAGACGCCAGGCGGTAGCCGCGTACCGCGCTGCCTGCCCGCGTCTCGGTAGGGCTTTGATTTTTTCTGTGCCCCCATCGGAGAGGAGGAGTTTTTATGGCCCTGGCGAGTGACCGCATCGCGGCGTACGCCGCTGAGCTGGATCAGGCTGAGCGCACCCGCGCTCCCATCGGCCCCCTGACCGAGCGCGAGCCGGACCTGAGCGCGGATGACGCCTACCGGATTCAGCTGGCCTGGATGGCGATGCGCCGGGAGCGCGGCGAGCGGGTGGTGGGCAAGAAGATCGGCCTCACGTCGCACGCCATGCAGGCGATGTTGGGCGTCTTCGAGCCGGACTACGGGCATGTACTGGATACGATGGTGGTTCCCCCCGGCGAGCCGGTGAGGCTGAGCGAGCTGCTCCAGCCCAAGGTGGAGGGCGAACTGGCCTTCATCCTCGATCGGGACCTGCCCACGCCGTGCACGGTGCTGGACGTGCTGCAGGCCACCCGTCTGGTCGTGCCCGCTCTGGAGATCGTGGACAGCCGCATCGCCGACTGGAAGATCAAGCTTCCCGACACGGTGGCCGACAACGCCTCCTCGGGCCGGGTGGTGCTGGCGGAGCGGGGCGTGCGGCCCGACCAGCTGGACCTCACGCTCGTGGGCATGGTCTTCGAGCGCAACGGGGAGATGCTCTCGTCCGGCGCCGGCGCGGCGGTGCTGGGCAACCCCGCCGCCGCGGTGGCGTGGCTCGCCAACAAGCTGGCGCAGTTCGACATCCAGTTGAAGGCGGGCGAGGCGATTCTCTCCGGGGCGGTGACCGCCGCCGTGGAGGCCAGACCCGGCGACCTGTTCACGGCCCGCTTCGGCTGCGGGCTGGGCAGCGTCAGCGCCCGGTTTGAGTAGGAAGGAGGATGCTTGTGCCCCAGAAGGTGCGCGTGGGTATCGTCGGGTCCGGCAACATCGGCACCGACCTGATGTACAAGATTCAACGGAGCGAGGTCCTCGAGCTGGCCATGATGGTCGGCATCGACCCCAATTCGGAAGGCCTGAAGCGGGCGGCAAGGCTGGGCTACGAGACCAGCGCCGAGAGCTACCAGTACATCCTGAACCATCCGAACCCGCCGGCCATCGTGTTCGACGCCACGTCGGCCAAGGCCCACCTGGCCAACTACAAGGCGCTTCAGGAGAGGGGGATCCGGGCCATTGACCTGACCCCGGCGGCCGTCGGCCCCTACGTCTGCCCGGCGGTCAACCTGGGTGAGCATGCCGACGCCATGAACATCAACATGATCACCTGCGGCGGCCAGGCCACAATTCCCATGGTCAGGGCCGTCAGCCGGGTGGTGCCCGTGGAGTACGCCGAGATCGTCGCCACCATCGCCAGCCTCTCGGCCGGCCCCGGCACCCGGGCCAACATCGACGAGTTCACCCAGACCACCGCCCGGGGGCTCGAGGTCGTCGGCGGGGCGAAGCGGGGCAAGGCGATCATCATCCTGAACCCGGCGTCGCCGCCCATCATGATGCGCGACACCATCTTCTGCCACACGGCAGAGCCCTACGATCCCGCCCGGATGCGGGCCTCCATCGACGAGATGGTCCAGACGGTGCAGACCTACGTGCCGGGCTACCGGCTGCGCGCCGAGCCGATCTTCGAGGACCGCAGGGTCTCCATCTTCGTGGAGGTGGAGGGCCGGGGCGATTACTTCCCCAAGTACGCCGGCAACCTGGACATCATGACCGCCGCGGCCGTGCAGGCGGCGGAGGTCACCGCCCGGCACCTGCTCGGCGTCGGGGAGAGGGGGTAAGGAAGCATGGAGAAGCGGTTCGTGCGCATTACGGATACCACCCTGCGCGACGGCAGCCACGCGGTCTCCCACCAGTTCACCGAGGAGCAGGTGCGCGCCGTCGTGCGCGGCCTGGACCGGGCCGGCGTGCCTGTGATCGAGGTCGCCCACGGCGACGGGCTGGGGGGCAGCTCCCAGAACTACGGCTTCAGCCTCGTGCCTGAGGAGAAGCTGCTGCGGGCCGCAAAGGCGGAGATGACCCGGGCCAAGCTGGCCGTGCTGCTCCTGCCCGGGGTCGGCACCGTGGAGGACCTGAAGATGGCCCGGGATGCCGGCGCCGAGGTGGCCCGGGTGGCCACCCACTGCACCGAGGCCGACATCTCGGAGGAGCACATCCACTGGGCAAAGCAGAATGGCATGGAAGTGGTCACTTTCCTGATGATGTCCCACATGATCGAGCCCAAGTACCTGCTGGAAGAGGCCCGCAAGATGGAGTCGTACGGGGCCGACTGCGTCTACGTGGTCGACTCCGCCGGCGCCATGCTGCCCGATGACGTGCGGGCCCGGGTCTCCGCGCTGGTGGAGGGGCTGGAGTGCCAGGTGGGCTTCCACGCCCACAACAACCTGGGGCTGGCCATCGGCAACACCCTGGCCGCCCTGGAGGAAGGCGCCAACCAGGTGGACGGCTCCACGTGCGGCCTGGGCGCCGGCGCCGGCAACGCCCAGACCGAGGTGCTGGCGGCCGTGCTCGACAAGGCCGGCTATGCGACCGGCATCGACCTGTACAAGCTGCAGGACGCGGCCGAGGAGGCGGTGCGGCCCATCCTGCCGCGGCCGATCATCATCGACAAGGACACGCTCACCGTCGGCTACGCCGGGGTCTACTCCAGCTTCCTGCTGCACGCCCGGCGGGCGGCGGAGCGGTTCGGGGTTGACGCCCGCGATATCCTCATGGAGATGGGCCGGCGGAAGGCGGTGGGCGGCCAGGAGGACCTGATTCTCATCGTCGCCCAGGAGCTGGCGGCAGAAAGGAGCGGGAAGTAGATGGCAGAGGCGGTCATTCCCAACGCGGTGCGTGAGCGCATGGATGCCTGGATGCGCCAGGGACTGAAGCACTTCATCGATGGCAAGTTCGTCGACAGCGCAAACGGCGAGACCTTCTCGGTGCCCAACCCGGCCACCGGCCAGGAGCTGACCCGGTGCGCCCTCGGCGGCAAGGAAGAGATCGACCTGGCCGCGAAGGCCGCGGCGCGGGCCTTCAAGACCTGGGGCCGCATGGCGCCGGCCGAGCGGGGCAAGCTGCTCCGGCGCTGGGCCCAGCTCATGATCGAGCACAAGGACGAGCTGAACTACCTGGAGTGCATGGACGTCGGCCGGCCCATCCGCGAGGGCATCGCCGGGTACGTCGAGCGCATGGCCCACAACATCACCTTCTTCGCCGACCTGGCTGAGAAGTACTACGACGAGGCCTTCGTGCTTCCCGGCTACACCTTCTACACTAACCGGCAGCCGGTGGGCGTGGCGGGGCTCATCACCCCGTGGAACATGCCGCAGATGCTTTCCACCTGGAAGATCGGCCCGGCCCTGGCGGCGGGCAACACGGTCATCCTGAAGCCGGCCGAGCTGACCCCGGTGGGCTGCACCCGGCTGGCGGAGCTGGCCCGGGAGGCGGGCATCCCCGACGGCGTCTTCAACGTGGTGCACGGCTTCGGTCCCGACAGCGCCGGGGCGTACCTCACCATGCACCCCGACGTGAAGCTCATCTCCTTCACCGGCGAGACCACGACCGGCAAGGTCATCATGGCGGCCGGCGCGCCCACCCTGAAGCGGGTCTCCTTCGAGCTGGGCGGCAAGGGCAACAACATCATCTTCGCCGACGCCGACCTGGAGAAGGCCCTGGACGTCACCATGCGGGCGGCCTTCTACAACCAGGGCGAGGTCTGCCTGGCGGGCTCCCGCATCTTCGTGGAGCAGCCCCTCTACGACCAGTTCCTGGAGGCCCTGCTGGCGCGGGTGAAGGCCCTGCGGCCCGGCGACCCGCTGGATATGAACACCACCCTGGGGCCGGTCATCGCCCAGGAGCACTTCGACCGGGTGATGGGCTTCATCGACCGGGCGAAGGCGCAGGGCGTGCAGTGCCTCACCGGCGGCGGCCGCGCCGAGGGGCTGCCGGCGCCGTTTGATGGCGGTTACTTCATCGCCCCCACGGTCTTCGCCGCCCCCGATCCCAGCGTGGAGATCGTGCAGGAAGAGGTCTTCGGCCCCGTGGTCAGCGTCACCCCGTTTACGGATGACGAGTGGGTGCTCGAGATCATCAACGCCGGCCGGTACGGCCTCAGCTCGGTCGTGCAGGGCAAGGACATCTCCCGCCTGCACCGGATGGCCCAGCGGCTGCAGAGCGGCAACGTCTGGATCAACTCCTGGTTCGTGCGGGATCTGCGGGTGCCCTTCGGCGGCATGAAGGAGTCGGGCATCGGCCGCGAGGGCGGCATGCACAGCCTGGACTTCTACACGGAGCTGCAGACCATCGGCATCCCCACCGCGTGAGGAGCAGGCGCGGAGGGCCTGGCCCGACTGACCCGGAGCGAGGCGTGCGCTCAGGGGGCGTGGCCCGCAGGAGCTGGAAGGAGGATTGCGCACATGCCCCTTTCCCGTGACGAACTGGAGGCGATTGCGGAACACCTGCTCACGGCGGAGGCCGAGCGGCGGGAGGTGCCGTCGCTGGCCAAGACCCACGGTGAGCTCACGTTAGATGAAGGCTACCAGGTGCAGGACGAGATCATCGCCCGCAAGCTGGAGGCCGGCGACCGGCTGATCGGCTGGAAGCTCGGCCTCACCAGCCGGGAGAAGCAGAAGGCGATGGGCGTCTTCGAGCCGGTGTACGGCGCCCTCTTCGCCTCCACCCTGCTGCCGGAGTGCGAGGTGAAGACGGGCGAGCTGATCCACCCCCGCGTGGAGCCCGAGATCGCGGTGGTGATGGGGGAGGACCTGGAGGGCCCGGACGTCACGCCGGCCCGGGCGCTTGCCGCCGTGCGCTGGGTGCTTCCCGCACTGGAGGTCATCGACAGCCGCTACCAGGACTTCAAGTTCACCCTGCCTGACGTGGTGGCTGACAACACTTCCACCGCCCGGGCGGTGACGGGCGCCCGGCCCGTCCCCGCCGAGGGCCTGGACCTGGCAACCGTCGGCGTCGTCTTCGTGAAGAACGGTGAGATCATCACCACGGCCGCGGGCGCGGCGGTCCTGGGCGATCCCGCAATCGCCCTGGCCCGCCTGGCCAATCACCTCAGCCGCCGCGGCCAGAAGCTGAAGGCCGGGCAACTGGTCTTCACAGGGGCCCTCACGGCCGCCGCCTTCGTGGCGCCGGGCGACGTGGTCGAAGCCCGGTTCGCCAGCCTGGGCTCGGTGAGCCTGCGGGTGGTCTAGCCCCGGGACGCCGTGAGCCGGCCGGGACCCGGCGCCGGTGGCGGCGCAGAAAGCAAGGACGGAAAGGGGGGAGAGGGATGCCGCTGATTCGGGTGGATATGCTGGAGGGCCGCACCCCCGAGCAGAAGCGGGAGCTCATCCGTGAGCTGACGGAGACGACGTCGCGTGTGCTTAATACGCCGCGGGAGCGCGTTCGCGTGGTGATCTACGAGGTGCCCAAGACGCACTGGGGCATCGGTGGAACGCCGGTGAGCGAGATTCCCGGGCGCTAGGCCGGAACTGACCGGCAGAAATCTCACATGTGGGAGGACCGAGCAATGGGGATCATGCGACTTGGCGGCGTCAAGATTCGCTGTCTTGACCTGCAGGCCTCGGTGGATTACTACACCAAGGTCATCGGCTTCGAGGTCACCGGCCAGGACAAGGACGGCAACGTCTACCTGAAGGGCTGGGACGAGTTCGATCACCACAGCCTCACCCTGACGCCGAGCAACCGGGCCGGTCTGGAGCACATCTCGCTCAAGGTGCAGTCGCCCGACGACCTGGTCTTCTACCGCAACAAGCTGGAGGGGGCCGGCGTGAAGGTCGAGACCCTGCCCGCGGGCTCCGAGATGGGCATGGGCGAGGCGCTCTGGTTCGAGGATCCCGGCGGCCACTGGGTGAAGATGTACGCGGAGATGGAGCAGGTCGGCACCAAGGTCGGCGCCCTGAACCCCGATCCCTGGCCGCCCGGTCTGCAGGGCATCGGCGCCCCGCGGCTCGACCACATCCTGCTGGCGGCCGAGGACGCGCAGAAGTCCACCGACTTCTACATGCACCTGCTTGACTTCTGGATGTCCGAGCGGCTGGTCACGAAGAACGGCGACCTGATCGCGGCCTGGCTCTTCCGCACCAACACGGTGCACGACATCGCGATCATCGCCGGCCCGCAGGGCAAGATGCACCACTTCTCGTTCCTGCTGGACGACTGGAACGAGATCCGCAAGGCGGCCGACGTCATCGCGATGAACGACGTGAAGATCGACATCGGCCCGACCCGCCACGGCATCAGCCGCGGCCTGACCATCTACTTCTTCGACCCGTCCGGCAACCGGAACGAGACCTTCGCCGGCGGCTACATGCCGTTCCCCGACAGCCCGGTGATCACCTGGACGGAGGACGAGATCGGCAGGGGTATCTTCTTCTTCCAGCGTGAGCTGAACGAGGCCTTCACCACCGTGTTCACCTGATGCCCATGAGCACCTGGAAGGTTCACGTGCAGGCTGACGGCAGAGAAGTAGACGCACGGCCGGGGGAGACCCTGTTCGACGCCCTGCGCCGGCTGGACACCAGCCTGATCATGCGGGGCTGCCGGAACGGCGGCTGCGGCGTCTGCAAGCTGCGGATCGCGGCCGGCCAGGTGGAAACCGGGCCCAGCTCTGAGGCGGTGCTGCCGCCGGCGGAGCGGGCGCAGGGGATGGTCCTGGCCTGCAAGGCGACGCCCCGGAGCGACGTCGCGGTCGAACTCCTGCCCCGGCCCGTCAACCCTTTCCTCCCGTGATGTTGACGGCGTGCGCTGCGGACCGGCCTGCCCCCGGGGGGCGGCCGGTCCGCAGCGTCTTTGTAACTCATTTGCAACTGGCATCCTCAACAATTATCGTAAGAACTGGTTGCGGTCCCGCCGATCGTATATACCCGCGGATCGTATACATAGGTAGGGAGGAATCGCGCATGCCGAATGTCAGAATCGCAAAGGGCCTGAACCTGCATTACCGGAAGCGTGGCTCCGGCGACCGGCACCTCCTGCTCATCCACGGGAACACCGCCTCATCCCTCTGGTGGGAGAAGGTGATGGACCTGCTCCCCGACGGCGTCACCGCGTGGGCGCCGGACCTCAGGGGCTGCGGCGACAGCGACAAGCCCGAGGGCGGCTGGACCATGGCCGATCTGGGGGACGACGTCTTCCAGTTCTGTCAGGCCGTCGGCATCCAGCGGGCGACCGTCGTCGGGCATTCGCTGGGCGGGGCCGTGGCCCAGCAGCTCACGGTGGACCACCCGGAGCTGGTGGAGCGCCTGGTGCTGGTGAACTCGGCGGAGCCGGCCGGCCTGGTCACGCCGCCTGAGCGCTACGCCCAGCTGGAGGTGGCCATCAAGCAGCCCGAACTGCTGAAGATGGCCCTGGCGGCCATGATGCCCACCGCCGAGAAGGACGAGTTCTACCACCGGGTGATGGAGGAGTCGGTCGCCAAGTCGGCCGGCGCGCTCATCCCCAACGGGCGGGCGCTGGACACGATGAACCTGGTGGAGCAGGTGAAGAACATCGCCGTCCCGGTGCTGATCCTCTACGGCCAGCAGGACGCCCTGATCACGCTGGAGATGATGCAGCGGGCGAATGAACAGATTCCGGGCTCGATCCTGGAGGTGTGGCCGGAGGTGGGCCACTCCGCGCCGGTGGAGGATCCCGAGCGGCTGGCTCGCCGCCTGGTGGCGTTCATGGGGCTGTAGAGCGCGGGTCGGTAAACTATAAGGTACATTTCCGGGGGCCCCGGTCGGAAGACCGGGGCCCCCGGCGCGCGCTCTGCGACTAAAGTCTAGTACAGCAGGTCCTACGTATGGACGAAGGGATCAACTTGGGCTCATTCCGGTGGATGAGGTCTTTTGGGTAACCCGTGTGTAACTGCCGCGCAACTCCCTGCCTCTAGCATGGAATTGCAAGATCTGTGCAGATCGACCGCGCGTGCGCGGCTCCGGCGGCCCGAAAGAATCTGGCAAGAGAGGTGCTTCGTATGACGAAGGATCGGCCTTACGTTGGCGTGGTCAGCACAGGGATCTACATCCCCGAACACTGGCACACGGCGGAGTACATCGCGAAGGAAACCGGCATCCCCCAGGACGTGATCGAGCAGAAGTTCGGCTTTTACAAGAAGCCCGTTCCCGGGCCCGACGACCACACCGCCGAGATGGGCGTGCGGGCGGGCCGCATGGCCATCGAGCGGGCGGGCATCGACCCCGGCGAGATCGACCTGGTCATCTACATCGGTGAAGAGTACAAGGAGATGCATCTCTGGACCGCCGGCATCTACAGCGCGCACGCCCTGGGCGCCGAGAACGCCTGGGCCTTCGACTGCCAGCTGCGCTGCGGCACCTGGAGCCTGGGCATGAAGCTGGCCGAGGCCATGGCGGTCTCCGACGACAACATCAACACCATCATGCTGGTCGGCGGCTACCGCAACGGCGACTACATCGATTACAAGAACAAGCGGGTCTCCTTCATGTACGACCTGGGCGCGGCGGGCGCCGCGATGATCCTGAAGAAGAACTACGGCCGCAACCGGGTGATCGGTTCCTCCTTCGTCACCGACGGTTCGCTCTCAGGCGTGGTCGGCGTGAAGGGCGGCGGCACCAAGGCGGGCCTGCGCAACTTCGACCCGAGCCTCTACTACCTGGACGTGTTCGACCGGGAGTTCATGAACCAGCGGCTGGGCGAGGTCTCGCTGCCCAACTTCATCAAGGTGATTCAGGACGTCTGCGCCATGGCCGGCAAGGAGACCAAGGACATCGGGTATCTGGCGATGCTCCACTTCAAGCGCTCGGCGCACATCGACCTGCTGAACCGGCTGGGCGTGCCCCTGGAGCGCTGCATCTACCTGGAAGAGTACGGCCACATGGGCCAGATGGACCAGATCATCTCGATCCACCTTGCCCTGGAGCGGGGCCTCATCAAGGACGGCGACCTGGTGGTGGGCGCCAGCGCCGGCGTGGGCTGGGCCTGGGGCGCCACGGCCATCCAGTGGGGTCCGGTGGAGTAGCACGCGCTGCGAGAGGATAGGAGGCTTGCACCATGACCAATCGCTGGCAGGAGATGTACCGTCAGAAGCTGCTTACGGCAGAGGAGGCCGTGACGAAGATCCGCAGCGGCGACCGGGTCGCCTTCGGCATGTGCGGCGCGGAGCCGCAGGCCTTCCTGCGGCAGCTCCACACCGTCGCCGACAAGGTGGAGAACGTCTCGCTCTTCTTCTCCCTGATGATGGGCGAGTACGAGTGGACGAAGCCCGAGTACGCCCACGCCTTCACGCAGGAGGCCTGGTTCTACGGCAAGACCGCCCGGGAGATGCACAAGCAGGGCAACTGCACCGTGATCCCCAACAACCTGCACCGGGCGGGCCCCGACCGGTACGAGTGCGCCCCGATCAACGTGCTGGTGCACAGCGTCGCACCCATGGACAAGCACGGCTACTTCTCCATGTCGCTCTCCACCGTGTACGAGCGCTGGGTGCTGGAGATGGCCGACCTGGTCATCGTCGAGGTCAACCCGAACATGCCCCGGACCTTCGGCGACACCCTGCTGCACGTCTCGCAGGTGGACTGGATCCTGGAGTGCGACGCCCCGGTCTTCGAGATGCCCAACATCACCCCGGGGCCCGAGGAGGAGGCCATCGCCGGCTACATCGCCGACATGGTGCCGGACGGCGCGACGATCCAGCTGGGCATCGGCGGCATCCCCAACGCCGTGGCGCAGTTCCTGCGGCACAAGAAGGACCTGGGCGTCCACACCGAGATGATCGTCGACTCCATGCTCGACCTCTACGAGGCGGGCGCCATCAACAACAGCAAGAAGAAGCTGGACCGCTACAAGTTCGTGGGCTGCTTCGCCTGCGGCTCCCGCCGGCTGTACGACTGGCTGGACGACAACCCCTCCGTCGAGATCCGCGACGGCCACTACACCAACAACCCCTACATCCTGGCCCAGCAGCCGAAGATGACCTCCATCAACACCGCGATCTCCATCGACCTCACGGGCCAGGTCTGCTCCGAGTCGATCGGGCCGGTGCAGTACTCCGGCACCGGCGGCCAGCGCGACACCCACGTCGGCGCCTGGATGAGCGAGGGCGGCAAGGGCATCATCGCCCTGCGCTCCACGGCGAAGAAGGGGACCATTTCGACCATCGTCCCGATGCTGACCGAGGGGTCGATCGTGACCATGACCCGCAACGACATTGACTACGTCGTCACCGAGTACGGCGTGGCGCACCTGCGGGGCAAGTCGGTGCACGAGCGGGCCAGGCAGCTCATCGACATCGCCCACCCCAAGTTCCGGGACGAGCTCACGGAGGCGGCGCTGAAGTACGGCTGGCTGCCCCGGCGGCCGATCGTCGTCAAGAGCTGATTCCCGGACAGGCTTTCCGTGCCCCTGGCTACATGCAGTGTGGAGCAGTTTGCCGCCTACGCCTTCCAGGCGAGCCAGAACGCCTGCGTGCTGGAGCACGGGCAGCTAATGCCTGCAGGGCCCGTCGCCAGGGTCAAGGGCGACCCGCGCACGGCCTGGGTCAAGGACGACCCGCGCACGGCCAGGGCCTGCCTGGGCAGGTAGGTCGGCAGTGAAGATCTCAGCATGCCACAGAGAGTGGGGAGGTAGTACCGTGAAGCGATTCCTGACGATGGTCCTGAGCGTGGCCATGGTCGCCTCGCTCCTCGCCGGCTGCGGCGGAACGCAGAGCGCGGACCAGAACCCGCAGAACCCCGCACCCTCGGCCCCTGCGACCGAGACCCCTTCGGCCCAGACCCCCGAGCCTGCGACTCCTGAGCCCGCCGCGTCCGCCGGCGACACCACCGGGGTGACCGACACCACCGTCCGCGTCGGCGGCTTCGCGGCCCAGTCGGGCGCCGTGGCCCCCATCGGCATCTCGGTGCGTGAGGGCTTCGAGGCGTACATCCGGTACGTCAACGACAACGGCGGCGTGCACGGCCGCAAGATCGAGATCGTCAACGTCATCGACGAGCAGTTCGACGCGGCCAAGGGGCTCGCGGCCTCCAAGCAGCTGGTCGAGTCCGACAAGGTCTTCGCCCTGGCGCCGGTCCTGGGCACCCCGGGCGTGCTGGCCTCCATGGACTACTGGGTGGAGACGGGCGTGCCGGTGGTCTACCCGATGACCGGCGTGGAGCAGACCGCCCACCCGCCCAAGAAGAACGTCTTCGCCGTCCAGCCCAACAACCCCGACGAGGCCGCCGTCCTGGCCCAGTACGTGGTGAAGGAGCTGGGCAAGACCAAGCTGGCCGTCTTCTGGCAGAACTCCGACATGGGCAAGCAGGGCCTGAAGGGCATCCAGGATCATGCCGCCAAGCTGGGCGCCGAGGTCGTGTACGATGCGCCGCATGAGGCCGCAGCCGTCGACTTCACCACTCCCGTGCTGAACGCCCAGGCCCGCGGCGCCGAGGCGGTCATCCTCTACACCACCCTGGGTGAGACGATCGCCGCCCTGAAGGCGATGTACGAGCTGGGCTACGACGCGGTGCCCATCACCTCGTACGTCAACGCCGACCCCGAGAACGTGCCCAAGCTGGCCGGTGAGGCGGCCGTCGGCCTGATCGCCGGCGGCTGGGTGCCCGTGGCCGATCCCGAGGATCCGGACATCCAGAAGTTCTGGGAGATCGTCGGCACCTACATCAAGGATCCCGACGGCAACCCGAAGGTCCCCAACGCCTACCACACCGCCGGCTTCATCGCCGCCGAACTGCTGGTGAAGGGGCTGGAGGATGCCGGCCGCGACCTGACCCGCGAGGGGTTCATCCAGGCGCTGGAGAACCTGAAGGACTTCAATGGCATCATGGCCAAGGGCATCACCTACGGCCCGGGCGAGCGGGCGGGCGTGCTGAACTTCTACCTGAACCAGGTCATCAAGGACGAGAACGGCAATATCGTGATGGTGCCCATCAACGAGGAGCCGTACCGACTGGAGCGGTAGTCCGGCTGAGCGGCAGCCGCCGTCCGGGGGGGGAGAGGCTGAGCCTCCCCCCCGGCGCCCTCCAAAGGAGGTCACACCTGTGATCCTAGCCCAGCAGATTATCAGCGGCCTGGCCACCGGTTCGCTCTATGCCCTGGCCGCACTGGGTCTGGTGCTCATCTTCAAGACGTCAGATGTGGTGAACTTCGCCCAGGGCGAGATGGCGATGTTCGGCACGTTCATCGCCTTCACCCTGATGATGAAGGGCGGGGTTCCGTACTGGGGCGCATTCGTCCTCGCACTGGTTTTCGCTGCGGTGTTCGGCATCGTCATCGAGCGGGTCGTCATCCGGCCCCTCAGCGCAGCGCCGCTGATCTCCATCCTGATCGCGACGCTGGGGCTGCTGAACATCATCAACGGCGTGGCCGGCTGGATCTGGGGCTACGACCCGAAGCCGTTCCCCACCGGGCTGAGCGGCGCCCCCATCCGGCTGGGCGGGCTGGTGTTCACGCTGCCCACCCTGCTCAACCTGGCCATCGCCCTCGCGCTCATGCTCGCCTTCTTTGCGCTGTTCAAGTACTCGCTGATGGGCATCGCCATGCGGGCGGTGGCCGAGAACCGGCTGGCGGCGCGGCTGGTGGGCGTTCACACCAACCGGGTGCTGGCGATCACCTGGGGGCTGGGGGGCATCCTGGCGGCCACCGCGGGCATCCTGATCGCCCCGGTGACCACCCTGAACGTCAACATGATGGCCGACATGCAGGTGAAGGCGTTCACCGCCGGCGTGCTGGGGGGCTTCACCTCCCTGCCCGGCGCGGTGGTCGGCGGGCTCCTGCTCGGGGTGCTGGAGAACATCGTCGGCCAGTACGTCCCGCAGCTGAAGACGCCGTTTGCCTTCGCCCTGATTGTGCTCGTGCTGATCTTCCGCCCGGCCGGCTTGCTCGGGACGATGCAGAAGAAGAAGGTGTAAGCCATGACCAGGAAGCTGCTGTACGCGATCGGCTTCGCCGTGGTCCTGGCCCTGCCTCAGGTTCTTCCCGGCGAGCTGAACTGGCTCATCATGCTGCTGGACCGGGCCCTGATGATCGCCATCGTGGCCATCGGGCTCAACATCCTCACCGGCAACGCCGGCCAGATCTCCCTGGGCCACGCGGCCTTCATGGGGTTCGGCGCCTTCGTCTGCTACGGCCTGACCGATATGATTGGGATTCCGTTCTGGTTCTCGGTGCCCATCGCGGGCTTCGTCACGGCCATCCTCGGCTGGGGGCTGGGCTTTCCGGCCCTGCGGCTTTCCGGTCACTACCTGGCCATCGCCACCCTGGGGTTCGGCTTCGCCATCCCGCAGATCCTCAACCTGTTTGAGGGCTGGACCGGCGGCTGGACCGGCGTGAAGCCCTCGCCGCCCTCCCTCTTCGGGTACACCTTCGGCAGCGACCGGGCGTACTTCTACCTCATCCTCCTCACGCTGGCGGTGCTGGTGTGGGTCGCCCGGAACATCCAGCGGAGCGCGGTCGGCCGGGCATTCATCGCCCTCCGGGACTCCGAGGTGGCGGCCCAGGCCATGGGCATCTCGCTGGCCAGGTACAAGACGATGGCGTTTGCCATCTCGGCCTTCTACGCCGGCGTGGCCGGCGGGCTCTACGCCCACTGGCTCAACTACATCTCGCCCAACAACTTCGGCTTCGGCATTTCGATTGAGCTCTTCACCATCATCGTGCTGGGCGGGCTCGGCACGGTGAGCGGCGCCATCGTGGGCGCGCTCTTCATGGGGCTGCTGCCGAAGCTCACGGAGATCATCTCCCTGTCGCTGCAGCGGTCCGGCGCCTTCGCCGACTCGTTCTTCATGCAGAACGTGTTCAAGAACTCCAACCAGGTGCTCACGGGCGTCATCCTCATCCTGGTGGTGCTCTACCTGCCGATGGGCCTGGTGGACCTGTGGCGCAAGTTCGGGGGCTGGATGGGCGCCCGGAAGCGGCTGGCCGGCCGGCGGCAGGTTGTTCCCAGGGGGGTGAAGTAGATGGCCATCCTGGAACTTTCGGGGGTCACCGTCCGCTTCGGCGGCATCGTGGCCGTCAACCAGCTCGATATGAAGGTGGAGGAGGGCACGATCCACGGCCTGATCGGCCCCAACGGGGCCGGCAAGTCCACCGTGTTCAACGTGCTGTCCCGGTACTACGAGCCGGCCGAGGGCACGGTCACCTTCGACGGCAGGAACCTCCTGCAGTACCAGCCGTCGCAGGTGGTGGGGCTGGGCATCGCCCGCACCTTCCAGAACGTGGAGCTCTTCCGGGGCCTCACCGTCTGGGAGAACCTGATGGTCGGCCAGCATCACAACATCCGCTACGGGATGTTTGCCGCGGCCCTGGGCGGCCTGCTGCCCAGGGTGCGCCAGGCCGAGCAGGAGGCCCGTGACCGGGCCATGGAGGTGCTGGAGTTCCTGGGGATTGCCGCGCACCGGGACGCCTACCCGCAGTTCCTGCCCTACGGCATCCAGAAGCGGGTGGAGTTCGCCCGGGCGCTGGTGAGCCGGCCCCGCCTGATCCTGCTGGACGAGCCGGCCGCCGGCATGAACCCCAGCGAGACGGAGGAGCTGGCCCAGCTCATCAAGATCATGCGCGACAAGTACGAGACCACCGTGCTCCTGGTGGAGCACGACATGAGTCTGGTCATGTCCATCTGCGAGCGCATCACCGTCATGGAGTTCGGCCGGAAGATCGCCGACGGCACGCCGGCCGAGGTCCAGACCAACCCGGCCGTCATCAAGGCCTATCTCGGCGAGGAGGAGGTGGAGGCGGAGTATGCTTAAACTCACCAACGTCTCTGCCTCGTACGGCCGCATCGAGGCCCTGCACGGCATCTCGCTGGAGGTGCCCGACGGGAAGATCGTCGCGCTGCTCGGGGCCAACGGCGCCGGCAAGACGACGACCCTCCGCGTCATCGCGGGCATTCTCCACCCCACCCGGGGCAGCGTCACCTTCGACGGCCGGGACATCAGCCGGATGGAGACCGAGGAGATCGTGCCGCTGGGCATCGCCATGAGCCCGGAGGGCCGCCAGATCTTCACCGGCCTCACGGTGGCGGAGAACCTGCGGATGGGTTCCTACACCCGCAAGGACAAGGCGGGCGTTGAGCGGGACCTGGAGTGGGTGCTCTCGCTCTTCCCCCGGCTGAAGGAGCGGCTGAACCAGGTGGG
This sequence comes from Symbiobacterium turbinis, assembly GCF_055383075.1. NCBI lineage: Bacteria > Bacillati > Bacillota > Clostridia > Eubacteriales > Symbiobacteriaceae > Symbiobacterium > Symbiobacterium turbinis. The sequence goes on along the minus strand of NZ_AP042433.1, from coordinate 1,824,539 downwards.
GGCGACGCTCTCGGGCGGCGAGCAGCAGATGCTGGCCATCGCCCGTGCGCTCATGGCGAGGCCCCGGCTGCTGCTCCTGGACGAGCCGTCGCTGGGTTTGGCGCCCATGATCGTGCGCGACATCTTCGCCATCATCCGGAAGGTCAACAGCGAGGGGACCGCGGTGCTCCTGGTGGAGCAGAACGCCAACCTCGCCCTGCGCACGGCGGATTACGCCTACATCCTGGAGACCGGCAAGCTGGCGATGCACGGCCCGGCCGCCGAACTGCGCCGGAACCCCGAGGTGAAGCGCATCTACCTGGGCGGCTGAGCCGCCGGATGGGAGGGAACCGGAATGCCCGTGGTGCATGTCAACGGGATCGATATCCGCTACGAGTGGCAGGGCAGGGAAGACGGCCAGGTGCTGGTGCTGATCAACGGCCTGCTCACCGACCTCTCCAGCTGGAGCGGCCATCTGGACGCGTACACCGACCACTTCCGCGTGCTCACCTACGACTGCCGGGGTCAGGGGGGCTCCTCGAAGCCCGATGACGGTCCCTACCTGCCTTCGCAGCACACCGCAGACCTCGCCGCACTGCTGGACGCCCTGGGCGTGGAGAAGGCGGCCCTGCTGGGGGTCTCCAACGGCGGGCTCATCGCCATGAGCTTCGCGGCGCTGTACCCGCACCGGGTGACGGCGCTGGTGCTGGCCAACACCTACGGCCGGGCGGACACCTTCATGCAGGCCAAGCTCGAGTCGTGGCAGTCCGCCATGCGGGCGGGCGGCGGCCCGGTGCGGTTCGACGTCTCCATGGTCTGGATCTGGGGGCGCTCCTTCGTGAATGAACACTGGGAGGCCCTGCGCCCCTGGCGGGAGAAGGGTTCCGCCATTCCGGTGCACGCCGCGGCCAACCTCATCGAGGGCGCTGCGCACTTCGACATGCTGGAGCAGCTGTCCAACATCACCTGCCCCACGTTGCTCATGACGGGGGATGAGGACGTGCTGACACCGCTGCCATACATTCACGAAATTCAAAGCCGCATTGCCGGCAGCCGCGTGGCCATGCTGGAGCGGGCCGGTCACTGCATGTTCCTGGAGCGGGCGGACCGCTTCAAGGCGGTGGCCTCCGCGTTCCTGCGTGAAGCGCTGCGGGGCTGACGGCGGAAGAACAGGGGGTTGAACGGCCTGAACCCGTCACTCATCGCCTCTTTCGTGGTTCGCCTTTACTGCGATCAGGATGGGGGAGGGAACCCCGACCCTTGCTGGCGGGTGGTGGTCCGCCATGTGCAGACCGGGCAGGAAAGGCAGTTCCGCACGCTGGCAGAGGCCTGGGCTTACGTGGAAGACCTGGCCAGGGCCGCAGAGCTGCCTCGCACGGCTTCGAACGACCTTTGATCTCACATAGCCTCAATCTCATCTAGGGGGTATTGCGTAATGGTTAAGGAGCTCCAGGGTAAGCTTGCGCTCGTCACCGGTTCCGCCCGCGGTCTGGGCCGCGCCATCGCGCTCGAACTTGCCGGCAAGGGCGCCGACATCGTGGTCAACGACGTCCCGCAGATGGAGGAGACGGCGCTGAAGACGGTGGAAGAGGTGAAGGCGCTGGGCGTGAACGCCCGGTTCTACCCGGCCTTCGTCAACGACGAGGCGCAGGTGAACAAGATGGCCGAGGAGATCGGCCCCGTCGACATCCTGGTGAACAACGCGGGCATCAACCGCGACGGCCACATGCGCAAGTCGAAGAAGGAAGACTGGGACGCCGTCATCGACGTCAACCTGACCGGCCCGTTCCTCTGCACCCGGGCGTTCATCCCCGGCATGGTGCAGAAGGGCTGGGGCCGCATCATCAACATCGCCTCGTACGTGGGCCGGACCGGCGTCTTCGGCACCCCGTACTACGCGGCCTCGAAGGGCGGGCTGATCGCCTTCACCAAGGAAGTGGCCATCGAGATGGCCCGGAAGGGCATCACCGTCAACGCCCTGGCGCCGGGGTACATCCTCACCGATATGATGAAGCAGTATCCCAAGGAGTACCTGGACGAGATCACGTCGAAGATCCCCGTGCAGAAGTGGGCCGAGCCCGAGGACATCGCCTACTGGGTGGGCGTGGTCGCCTCGCCGCGGGCCTGGTACATGACCGGGGCGGTCATCGACTGCAACGGCGGCTGGTACATGTAGGCGGGTGGACCGATAAGGAGGTACAGCCCAAGTGCGTGAAGCGGTAATCGTTTCGGCGGCCCGCACGGCGATCGGCTCCTTCGGAGGCTCGCTCAGCACCGTGCCGGCCCACGAACTCGGCGCCATCGTCATCCGGGCGGCGCTGGAGCGGGCCGGCGTGAAGCCGGAGATGGTGGAAGAGGTGCTGATGGGCCAGATCCTGACCGCGGCGCAGGGCCAGAACCCGGCCCGCCAGGCGGCCCTGAAGGCCGGGATCCCGGCGACCGTGCCGGCGACCACCATCAACAAGGTCTGCGGCTCCGGCCTGAAGACCGTCGCCCTGGCCGCACAGGCCATCATGGCGGGCGACGCCGACATCGTCGTCGCCGGCGGCCAGGAGAACATGTCGCTGGCCCCGTACGCCCTGACCCAGGCCCGCTCGGGCTACCGCATGGGCCACGGCCAGGTCATCGACACGATGATCAAGGACGGCCTCTGGTGCGCCTTCGAGGACTGCCACATGGGCATCACGGCCGAGAACATCGCCGAGCAGTACGGCATCACCCGTGAGGAGCAGGACGAGTTCGCCCTGGCCTCCCAGAACAAGGCCGAGGCGGCGATCAAGGCGGGCCGGTTCAAGGACGAGATCGTGCCGGTCACGGTCCGCACCCGCAAGAGCGAGGTCGTCTTCGACACCGACGAGTTCCCGCGCTTCGGCAGCACCCTGGACGGGCTGGCGAAGCTGCGGCCGGCCTTCAAGAAGGACGGCACCGTGACGGCCGGCAACGCCTCGGGCATCAACGACGGCGCGGCCGCGGTGCTGGTCATGTCCGCCGACAAGGCGAAGGAGCTGGGCCTCACGCCCCTGGCGGTCATCCGCGCCTACGCCTCCGCCGGCGTGGAGCCCCGCATCATGGGCATGGGCCCCGTCCCGGCGACCCGCAAGGCCCTGGCCAGGGCGGGCCTGACGCTCGATCAGATCGACCTGATCGAGGCCAACGAGGCCTTCGCTGCCCAGGCGCTGGGCGTGGCCCGGGAGCTCCAGTTCGATTTTGCGAAGGTCAACGTCAACGGCGGCGCCATCGCCCTGGGTCACCCCATCGGCGCATCGGGAACACGCATCCTGGTCACGTTGCTGCACGAGATGCAGAAGCGGGAGACCCGCTACGGGCTTGCGACTCTCTGCATAGGCGGCGGTCAGGGCATCGCCATGATCGTGGAGCGGCCGTAAGCATTCTGCGGCCCGGGGCGGCGGCCGCGCCGCCGCCCCGGGACCGGGCTGCGGAAAGGGCCCCGCCTCTGGGGACCCGACTGCCGACTGTTGACGTGGCCCCGTCCGTCAGGGGCCGCCTGTGATCGGGGACCCGAGTTCATCAACGACGGCCCCTGTGCGGGCGGATTTGTGAAAAATATAACGTTCACATGCAGCGGCCACAGCCGAACCCACCCATCGAGGAGGACACCGCATGTTCAGACTGACCGAGGAACAGAAGCTGGTTCGCCAGGCCGCCCGGGAATTCGCCGAGCGGTACTGCGCGCCCATCGCGGCGGAGATCGACGAAGCGGCCCGGTGGCCGGCGGAGTCGGTGGCCGCGATGGCGCAGCTGGACCTGATGGGCATCCCGTTTCCCGAGGAGTACGGCGGCGCGGGGGCCGACACCCTCAGCTACATCCTCGCCGTGGAGGAGATCTCCCGGGTCTGCGCCTCCACCGGCGTGATCCTGTCGGCCCACACCTCGCTGGCGACGTGGCCGATCTACCAGTTCGGCTCCGAGGACGTGAAGCGGCGCTACCTGCCGAAGCTCTGCTCCGGCGAGTGGCTGGGGGCCTTCTGCCTGACCGAGGCCGGGGCCGGCACCGACGCCGCGGCGCAGACGACCACCGCCGTCCGGGACGGCGACCACTACGTGCTGAACGGCACCAAGGTCTTCATCACCAACGGCGGGAAGGCCGACGTGCTGATCGTCTTCGCCATGACCGACAAGTCGCAGGGCACCCGGGGCATCTCCGCCTTCGTGGTCGAGAAGAGCTACCCCGGCGTCTCCGTCGGCAACGAGGAGTCCAAGATGGGCATCCGGGGCTCCAACACCACCGAGATCCTGCTGAAGGACGTGCGGGTGCCGGCAGGCAACCTGCTGGGCAAGGAGGGCCAGGGCTTCAAGATCGCGATGATGACGCTGGACGGCGGGCGGATCGGCATCGCCGCGCAGGCCCTGGGCATCGCCCAGGCGGCGCTGGAGGAGTCGGTGAAGTGGGCCAGGGAGCGCAAGCAGTTCGGCAGGCCCATCGCCGCCAACCAGGCGATCCAGTGGATGATCGCCGACATGGCCACGCAGGTGCAGGCGGCGCGTCACCTGGTCTACCACGCCGCCTGGCTGAAGGACCAGGGCCAGCCCCACTCCAGAGAGGCCGCCATGGCCAAGCTCTTCGCCTCCGAGACCGCCATGCAGCAGACGGTGAAGGCGGTGCAGATCCACGGCGGCATCGGCTACATCAAGGGCACCACCGTCGAGCGGCTGATGCGCGACGCCAAGATCACCGAGATCTACGAAGGCACTTCCGAAGTGATGCGCATGGTGATCGCCGGCCACCAGCTGCGGTAGCGGGAGCGGTCACGCAAGGAGGAGGGATCGCAGTGCGGTATCAGATCGGCGACAAGGCTTCTGTGACCAAGACCATCACGGAGACCGACGTCTACCTCTTCGCCGGCATCACCGGCGACCTGAACCCGGCCCACGTCAACGAGGAGTGGGCCCGGGAGACCCGGTTCGGCGGGCGCATCGCTCACGGCATCCTCACCGCCGGGCTCATCTCGGCCGCGATCGGGATGAAGTTGCCCGGCCCCGGCACCATCTACGTGAGCCAGACCCTGAACTTCACGGCGCCGGTGAAGATCGGCGACACCATCACGGCGACGGTGGAGGTCGCCGAGATCGTGAACGGCAAGCGGCTGCGGCTGCGCACCACCTGCGCCAACCAGCGGGGCGAGACCGTGCTGGAGGGCGAGGCCATGGTGCTGCCGCCGAAGGAGGGAAGCGAGCGGTGAAGATCCTGGTCTGTGTGAAGCAGGTGCCGGATACGGCGGAGATCAAGATCGATCCGGTCACTCACACGTTGATCCGCTCGGGCGTGCCGAGCATCGTCAACCCCTACGACCGGTGCGCGCTGGAGGCCGCCGCCCGCATCAAGGACCGGCACCCGGAGACGGAGATCGTGGTGATCTCGATGGGCCCCGAGCAGGCGAAGGCCGCGCTGCAGGATTGCCTGGCCATGGCGGCGGACAGAGCCTACCTGGTCTCTGGCCGGCGCTTCGGCGGTTCCGACACCATGGCCACCAGCTACATCCTCAGCACCGCCATCCGGAAGGTGGCGGAGCGGGAGGGGCCGTTCGACGCCATCTTCTGCGGCAAGCAGGCGATCGACGGCGACACGGCCCAGGTGGGCCCGCAAATCGCCGAGCACCTGGGCCTGCCCCAGGTGACGTACGCCCTGCAGGCGGAGGTGGAGGGGGAGAGTCTGAAGGTGGTGCGGGAGGCGGACGAGGGCAAGATGGTGGTCCGGGTGGCCCTGCCGTGCCTCGTCACCTTCTCCAGGCCCCCGTGGGACCCGCGGCTTGCGCCGCTGAAGCGGCGTCTGGCGGCGCTGCGGGCGGAGATCCCCGTCATCGGGCTGGAGGATCTCCCGGATATCGACGAGACCCGCATCGGCCTCAAGGGGTCGCCGACCAAGGTGAAGCGCTCCTTCGTCCCGCCCCGGAAGCAGGGGACCGTGATCGTCCGTGAGGACTGCTGCCAGGCGTCGGCCATGCGGCTGATCGAACTGCTGAGCGAAGCCAACTACATCTGACGGGAGGTGAGCGGATGGAGACCAGGAGCAAGGATGTATGGGTACTGATTGAGACCTATGCCGACGGCTCGGCCCGGAACGTGGGGCTGGAGCTCCTGAATCCCGGCCGGACCCTGGCGGACAAGCAGGGCGGGGCGCTGGTGGCGGTGGTGATCGGCCACAACGTGCAGGGAGCCGTGCAGGCCGCCTCGGCCCACGGGGCGGACACGGTGATCGTGGTGGAGGGCGAGGAGTACCGGGAGTACTCCACGGACGCCTATACCGAGGCGCTTGACCGCCTGGTGCGGAAGTACGGCCCCACCACCATGCTGATCGGGGCCACGCAGAACGGCCGCGACCTGGCGCCGCGGCTCGCCTGCCGCCTGGGCACCGGCCTGACCGCGGACTGCACCTCGCTGGACATCGACGAGAGGACCGGCCTGGTCGCCTGGACCCGCCCCGCGTTCGGCGGGAACCTGATGGCCACCATCATGTGCCCGGACCACCGCCCGCAGATGGGCACGGTGCGCCCCGGGGTCTTCCCGAAGCCGCAGCCCGGGGTGGGCCACGCGGAGATCATTCGGGAGGAGATCCGTGTGCCCGGGGAGCGGATCCGGGTGCAGGTGCTGCAGGTGATCAAGGAGGCCGTCAACGGCGGCGTCGACCTGGAGTCGGCGGAGATCATCGTCGCCGGCGGCCGGGGCGTTGGCGGCAAGGAGGGCTTCAGGCTGCTGCAGGAGCTCGCCGATGCGCTGGGCGGCGCGGTGGGCGCATCGCGGGCCGCTGTGGACGAGGGCTGGATCTCCGCCGACCACCAGGTGGGCCAGACGGGCAAGTCGGTGCGGCCGAAGCTCTATATTGCGTGCGGCATCTCGGGCGCCATCCAGCACGTCGCCGGCATCACGCCCGCGGGCTGCATCGTGGCGATTAACTCGGACCCCGAGGCGCCGATCTTCGGCGTGGCGGACTACGGCGTGGTGGGCGACCTGCACGAGGTGCTGCCGGCGCTGACCGAGGAGATCAGGCATTTGCGGGGGTAAGGGTGCCTGGGGGCTGCGCGTTCCTGGCTTTGGGGGAGTGCGTGAGTGGTGGGGGCGTGGTTGCGATTGAGAAATGCACCCGGGCGGGGGAGTCGGGTGCATTTCTTGCCTTCTCGGTGTGCTGTTGGCGGCTTCGGGGCGGGTTGGCGGGGGACCTTCGCCGGTGGGGTTGCGGGGGATACCCCCTGCGTGAGCCTGTACGTGTGGGCTCTGTGGGTCTGCGGCGGTCGCAGCTGGCTTCAGTTCGTGCGCGCTGCCGGGGCCGGTTGCCGGGTGGTTGAGGATTGAAGGAGTGGGCTGCGGGGCGGGGAGTGCGGCGGATTTCGACTTTGCCTGGGAGGGAAGTGGAGATCGGCCGGGGTTGAGTGGCGCCGGGGCCGGTTGCTGGGTGGTTGAGGATTGAAGGAGTGGGCTGCGGGGCGGGAAGTGCGGCGGATTTCGGCTTGGAGCGGGAGCAAAGTGGAAAACGGCCGGGGTTGGTGGGCGCCGGGGCCGGTTGCCGGGTGGTGGAGGGTTGAAGGAGTGGGCTGCGGGGCGGGGAGTGCGGCGGATTTCGACTTTAGCTGTGAGCGAAGTGGAAATCGGCCGGGGTTGGTGGGCGCCGGGACCGGTTGCCGGGTGGTTGAGGGCTGAAGGGATTGGCTGCGGGGCGGGAAGTGCGGCGGATTTCGACTTTAGCTGTGAGCAAAGTGGAAAACGGCCGGGGTTGGTTGGCGCCGGGGCCGGTTGCCGGGTGGTGGAGGGTTGAAGGGATTGGCTGCAGGGCGGGAAGTGCGGCGGATTTCGACTTTGCCTGGGAGGGAAGTGGAAGACAGCCGGGGTTGGTGGGCGCCGGGGCCGGTTGCCGGGTGGTTGAGGATTGAAGGAGTGGGCTGCGGGGCGGGAAGTGCGGCGGATTTCGACTTTAGCTGTGAGCGAAGTGGAAATCGGCCGGGGTTGGTGGGCGCCGGGACCGGTTGCCGGGTGGTTGAGGGCTGAAGGGATTGGCTGCGGGGCGGGAAGTGCGGCGGATTTCGACTTGGTGTGGAAGCGAAGTGGAAATCGGCCGGGGTTGGTGGGCGCCGGGACCAGCTGGCGGGTGGTTGGGGGCTGAAGGGATTGGCTGCGGGGCGGGAAGTGCGGCGGAACGACTTGGTGTGGAAGCGAAGTGGAAATCGGCCGGGGTTGGTGGGCGCCGGGACCAGCTGGCGGGTGGTTGAAGGTTGAAGGGATTGGCTGCGGGGCGGGAAGTGCGGCGGATTTCAACTTGGAGGCGGAGCAAAGTGGAAATCGGCCGGGGTTGGTGGGCGCCGGGACCGGTTGCCGGGTGGTTGAGGGCTGAAGGGATTGGCTGCGGGGCGGGAAGTGCGGCGGATTTCAACTTGGAGGCGGAGCGACGTGGAAATCGGCCGGGGTTGAGGGGCGCCGGGGCCACTTCACGAGACGTTGTAGGTTGAAGGAATAGGGTGCTGGTAATTGAGGGCTGATGGAGTCGGCTGCCGTACCGGCGCACTCGGACCACTTGCGGATACGACGCCGTAGCGGCTGAAGGGGAATCACAGCGGGAAAGACACCGCCCGCCCCGGGTGGGGCGGGCGGGCCTGTACCAAACGGTTTTCAGTTCTCCTCTTCCTCCAGCTCCCGGGGCAGGTTGTAGCCCCGCTCGCCGAAGGGCTGCAGCTTCTCCAGCCACTTCTGCTTCAGCTTCTTCAGCGCCCTGTCCCGGTCGAAGTAGCCGGTCTCGGGCTCCTCCAGGGTTTCAAGCGGTTCGAACACGAAGGCGTCGGAGCCGAACTCGTTCCAGGCCTGCTGCAGCTCGCGGCTGACGTGCGAGCCGTTCTCCAGCTGGAACCGCTGGCCGTTCAGGGACCGGAAGTTGGGCGTGACCCCCACCCAGACCATGCCGTTCTTCACGTTGCGCACCTGGAAGACGCCGCCCTCGGTCTTCATCTCCCGGGCGAGCCGCTTCAGTTCTTTCCTGCGATCCATGGGGTTCACCCTCTCTTCGCTCCCGTCGCTGCGCCAGTACTCGCTGCCGTCGGGCAGCCGGCTCAGGTGGCCGAAGTCGACCAGGCAGCGACGGAGCAGTACATAGTCCTCTGCGATGGGCTCCAGGATAGCGTTGACCTCCCGCTCGCTGTAGCGGCGGCCGGGGACGAACCGCTCTGCGACCGCGGCGGCGATGATGCGCCGGTGCTTCTCCGGCGTGGCGCCGCTGAACCCCTGCAGCGGTCCCTCCAGCCCGTGGGGGAAGTACCGCGCCAGGATCCGCTCCCGCTCGTCCGCCGGGCGTGGTCCGCGCCTGCGCCGCCGTACGGGCCCGCCGGATCCGTCCGCCTCGGCGCGCCGGCGCTCGTGCAGCAGCTCCATGATCGCCAGGAAGAGCCGGGCCTGGCGCTCCTTCTCCTTCAGGATGAAGCGATGGTTCCGCACAGTGGAGGTGGAGCCGGCGCCGATCGCCTGCCGGATTTCCTCGTCGCTCTTGCCCTCATAGAACAGGGCCAGCAGCCGCCGCTGCAGGTCGGTCAACCCGTGGGCAGACTTGTCCAGCCTGACCAGATGGGCGAAGACGGAGCCGTGCGCCTCGGCGATGTGGTGCCGGATGTAGCGCCCGGCGTCGTACAGCCGGTCGCCGACCGGGTAGATGACGCCCTTCTCGATCTGCTCCCCGCAGCAGAGGCAGGTGTAATACTCGGCGCTTTCGGCGTAGCCCTGCTTGATCTCCGCCAGCGACGCATCGGTGAAGTGATTCGCTCGTGACAATGGACTTCAACTCATTTCGTCTAGAGATACATAGGCAGTCTATCACTTCGTCCATACGACAGTCAAGCGCAGGCGCTCGCAGCCCGCTGCGCGGGGCTTGGGAATGGAAGGGAAGGAGCGCTGCTCCGGCAGGGCGAACATTCCGGCACGAAGGAGGGAGGGCCCGTGGTTCTGCGAGTATCAAAGATGGCTGCACGCCGCTACCTGCTGTATGTGCAGGGACTCCTGGAGGCGCCGGGCATCCGGCCGTGGAGAAGCGAGCTCAGGGGGCGCGCCGGCGTGATCCGGGCCCTGGAACGGCTGGAGGCGGTGCAGCTGGACCCCATCGCCGTGGTCGAGCGGAACCACCACCTCGTCCTGCGCAACCGGGTGGCGGGCTACCGCCCTGAGCACCTGGACGGCCTCTTCGCCGCCGGGGAGGTGTTCGAGTACCTGGCCAACGCCCGCTGCGTGCTGCCCATGCGAGACCTGCCCGCATTCTGGCCGATCATGCTCGCCGCGCGCGAGCTGCCGGCCAGAGAGGCCCTGGCCGGCAGTATGGTCGACGTGCTGCGGCGCCTGCGCGAGGCGGGGCCGCTCCAGCCCCGGGATCTGGGCAACGACGGCCCGCGCCTGATGGGCATCGGTTACAACCCGCCGGACAAGCCATCCAAGGCCTCGGGGCGTGCCCTGGACCTGCTCTGGCTGGGCGGCGAGGTCTTCGTCGCACGGCGGGAGGGCAACGAGAAGTGGTACGACCTGGGGGAGCGGTTTCTGCCCCGGCGCGTCGCGGCCGGCCTGCCGGAGGGACCGGAGACGTTGCGCTCACCGCTGCTGCGGGATGAGCAGGAGAGGGTGCGGGCCGCGGAGCAGGAGAGACTGCCGGCCGCGGAGCAGGGGCGCCTGCCGGCCGCGGAGCAGGGGCGCCTCTCGGCCGAGGAGCGGGAGAGCCTGCCGACTGAGGGGCGGGAGAGCAAGCCGGCTGAGGGGCAGGCGAGCTTGCCGGCTGAGGGGCAGGCGAGCAAGCCGGCCGAGGAGCAGGCGGGCCTGGGCCCGCCGGGATCGGTCGATGAGCCTGGATCCGGCCCGGCCCGGGACGGCGGGGCCGCGCAGGTGCTCACCGAGGTGGACGTCTCGCGCCCGTGGTCCGCGCCGCAGGTAACCGAGGGCGAGGCCGGGTGGCAGGGCTTCCTGCTGGACAAGTACATGCGGGCCTACCGGCTCACCGACCTGGGCGACTTCCGGTTCGGCTGGCAGACCTACACCGCCGCCAGGCGGCGGGAGCTCGCGGAAGAGAAGGTGGCCGCGGGCGAGTGGGTGGAGGTGGCCATCGAGGGGGTGCGGCGGCGGTACTACGCCCTGGCCGCGGACCGGCCGCTGCTGGAGGCGGCGGAGGGATGGGAGCCGCGGCCCGCCGTCCGGTTCATCGCTCCGCTGGACAACCTGCTGTGGCGCCGCCCCCGCCTGCAGGACCTGTTCGACTTCGACTACACCTGGGAGGTGTACACCCCTGCGGCGAAGCGGCGGTACGGCTACTACGCCATGCCCATCCTGCACGGTGACCGCCTGATCGGCCGCATGGACCCCAGGCTGGACCGGCAGCGCGGCGTGCTGCTGGTGAACCGCCTGCAGCTGGAGCCCGAGGCGGCGGGCGACGTCCGGGTGCGCCGGCGGGTGGAACGGGCGCTCCACGAGTTCGCCCGCTGGCACGGGGCCGGGGAGGTGCGGATCCTGCAGCTGGATCCTGCCCCATGAGCTCCACCAGGTGGCCCGGCGCGATCCCCGGCAGTGGCCTGTCCATCCGGTTGTTTGGCTGGCAAGTCCGGCCGGACCGGTGACAGTACGCTGTCACCGCCCCGGGCTATGCTGGGGGCGGAGGGAGGTCGATCCGATGACCCACGCACTTACACTCTGCACCCAACTGGACCGCACCTGCATCAGCCCCTCGGGGGGTGAGCTGTACCTTCTGGTCACGCTCGCGGCGCCGGAGATGAAGGCCCCGGGCGGCCGCCCACCGCTCAACCTGGCCGCCGTGGTGGACCGGTCAGGCTCCATGGCCGGGGCCGAGCTGTTCTTCACCAAGCAGGCCCTGCGCTTTCTGGTGGATCAGATGGCCGAGGCCGATCGTCTGGCCATCGTCACGTACGACCACGAGGTGCGGGTGCCCTTTGCCAGCCAACCGGTGGTGCACAAGGATGCCGTGAAGCTCATGGTGGACGGCATCACCGCCGGCGGTACCACCAACCTCAGTGGCGGCCTGGCGACGGGCATGCAGCAGATCCGCCCGCACGCCGGCGCGGACCGGGTGAGCCGCGTGCTGCTGATGACCGACGGCCTGGCCAACGCCGGCGTCACCGATCCCGACGTGCTGGTGGGCTGGGCCAGGGCCTGGCGGGAACAGGGGCTCGGCCTCAGCACCATGGGCGTCGGGCCCGGCTTCAACGAAGACCTGCTGGTCGCCCTGGCGGAGGCCGGGGGCGGAAACTTCCACTTCATCGAAGACCCCGACCAGATCCCGAAGATCTTTGAGGAAGAGCTTCAGGGGCTGCTCCAGGTGGCGGCGCAGGGGCTGCAGCTGACCATCGAGGCGGAGCCGGGCGTCGCAGTGAGCGGGATGCTGGGCTACCGGCCGGAGGGGACCCCGCACCGGGCGGTGGTGACGCTGCCCGACCTGTATGCAGCCGAGGTGAAGCACGTGCTAGTGCGCCTGGCGGTGGCGGCGCCGCCTGCAAACGGGAAGCTGGCCCGGGTGGTGCTCCACTACCTGCCGGCCGTGGCGGGCGGCCAGCCGGGCACCATCGAGGCCGAGGTGTCCCTGGCGGTCACCGACGACCCGGCGCGCCTCAGCGAGCCGCCCAACGAGGCGGTCATGCGCCAGGTGCGGCTCAGCGAGGCCAGCGCTGCCTGGGATGAGGCCGTGGATCTGGCCGACCGGGGCGACCTGCGGGGGGCGGCCATCCGTCTCTTCCGGGCGGCTGAGGAGCTGGAGGCGCAGTCCGCCGCGGGCGACAGCGGCGCGCGCGAGCAGGCGGCGGCGCTGCGGGCGCAGGCGGAGGCCATCACGTCGGCGCCGTACGACGCCACAACCCGCAAGCGCATGCGCCGGGAGGGCTTCCGCAGCCGCCGGGGGCGGTAGCCCGGCGCAGCAGCGCCCGGGCCGAGGGGGCGAGGCGATGCGGGCCGGGGGCCGGGGCTGGGGCGCGAGGCGTTGCAGGCAGGGGCCGAGGGGGCGAGACGCTGCAGGCAGGGGCCGAGGGGGCGAGACGCTGCAGGCAGGGGCCGAGGGGGCGAGACGCTGCAGGCAGGGGCCGGGGGCGCGAGGCGTTGCAGGCAGGGCCGAGGGGGCGAGACGTTGCAGGCAGGGCCGAGGGGGCGAGACGTTGCAAGCCGGGCGGCGAAGGCGCGGCGCAGGGCCTGCGCCGATGGCAGGCGGCAGGCCCTGCGGTAAGTCATACAGCGCGGCTGCTTACCAGAAGCGCTTTCCCCAGGGGGACTTGCCGAACTTACTAAACTTATCGAACTTCTGGAACGGGAACTTGCCGAAGCGCGGGAAACGCCTGCGGCGGCGGCGGCGCTGCCACGGGTTGCCCCAGCTTCCGCCCCAGTCGTCCCAGTCGTCGTCCCACCAGTCGTCGTCGCGGCCCCAGCCGAAAGGCATCGTCATGGGTGATCCCTCCACCACAGCATATGCGGCTGTTGCTCCAGGGTTACATAACGCCGCAGAACGCCGGGTAAAGGCAGGATATTCCGCTCGATCTGGGGAAGGCATCCGCTGACGGAACTTCGATGCCTCACGGGTGGAGGGATGCCCCATGACCGCCGGATCCGCACGCGCACTGGAGCGCCGCTTCCAACTGCTGACGCTGCTGATGGGGGGCGGCAGGCCGCGGGCCGATGACCTGGCCCGGCGCTTCGGGGTGACGCGCCGGTCGGTCTACCGCGACCTGGCCTTCCTGGAGCAGATGGGGGTGCCCGTGGTGCGAGACGGCGGCCGCTACGCGGTGCTTGACACCTTCAAGGTGCGGCCGGTTCAGTTCGAGCCCGATGAGGTGCTGGCCCTGATGGCCGCGCTGGACTTTGGCCTGCGGAAGCGGCCCTTGGCAGGCACGGCCGCCCACAGCGCCCGGGAGAAGCTGCTCGCCGTGCTCCCCGCCAAGCAGCAGGAGATGGCCAGCGGCCTGAACCAGACCCTGGTGGTGGACCCCATCCAGGCGTACTCCCTGCCTCCATCTCCGGATGTGGAGGCCGCCTGCCGCGCGGCGGTGGAGGGGCCGCATCCCCTGCGCATCCTCTACCAGGCGCTCCATGCCGAGCAGCCCGTTCCGCGGGTCGTCCGCCCCTACGGCATGGCCTACCGGGGCACGGCGCTCTACCTCATCGGCTTCTGCGAGCTGCGCGAGGAGATCCGCATCTTCCGCGCAAACCGCATCCTGGAGGCGCAGGTGCTGAGCAGCACCTTCGAGCGGCCGGCGGACTTTGACCTGGAGCAGTACCTCAGCGACGTGTGGGGCATTGAGTTCGGGCCGCTCATGCACGTGCGGGTCAGGTTCGACCGGTCGGTGGCCAGGCTGGTGCGGGAGACCGTCTGGCACCCCTCGCAGCGGGTGGAGGAGGAGGAAGGCGGGTCGGTGATCCTGCGCATGGAGGCGCGGGGGACGGGCGAGCTCGCGCGCTGGCTGGCCGGCTTCGGCGGCAGCGCGGAGGTGCTGGAGCCGCCCGAGCTGCGGGCGGCCGTCATCGAACTGGGCAAGGGCATCGTGGGGAGGTATGCAGCGACGTAGGCTTCGGGCTGTTGTGAGGCGAGGTGGTGTTCCGATGCGCATGCGGCGTAACCTTCTTCTGCTGCCGGTGCTCGTCCTCTCTCTCCTCCTGACCCCGCCGGGCGGACCGGCGGCGCTGGCGGCCCCGGATGTCGGTCAGCAGACGGCCGGCACGGACGCGGAATCGTCCATGACGGGCCTCCTGGTCGATCTGAATGAATCGCTGAAGTCGGAAAATGAGAGTCTCAGGACCCTGAACGCGGTGCTTCAGGCCGAGAACGAAGCCCTGAAGCAGGAGAACGAGGTGCTGCGCAGCCAGCTGGATGCGGCCCTGCGCCGGCTGCAGGAGCTGGAGGACTCGGCGGGCCAGGTTCCGACGGTGGAGGGGCTCGCGGCGGAGCTGCGCACACGTGTCTTCCGTGTGGACGTGTTTGACTACGGCGGCCGGCTGATCAGCACGGGCAGCGCGGTGGCGGTGACGGAGGACGAGGTCGTCACCAACTATCACGTGGTGAACGAGGCCTGGTCCGCGGAGCTGGTCACCGAGTCGGGCGGCCGCATCCCGGTCGTGGGCATGACGGCGTTCAATGAGGCGTGGGATCTGGCGGTGCTGCAGGTGAGCGGCCGGCTGGAGCCGGTGACGATCCGCACCAGCCCCGCCCGCATCGGCGAGGACGTGGTGGCCATCGGCAGCCCCATCGGCCTGACCAACACGGTCTCGACGGGGATCGTCAGCGCCCGCCGCAGCATGGACGGGTTCGACGTGATCCAGGTGAGCGCGCCGATCTCCCAGGGCAGCAGCGGCGGCGGGCTATTCGACCGGCAGGGCCAGCTCATCGGGATCACCTTCGCCTACCTGAAGGACGGGCAGAACCTGAACTTCGCCATTCCCATGCAGTACGTGCGGCAGGTGCTGGCGCAGGCGGGGCCGCCCCGGGATCTGCCCGGCGCGAACCGCATCACCCCCGAGAACCTGGTTGCGGTGCTGTATCAATCTCACCCCGGGTTCTACCTGGGCGAATATGAAGTGGCTGTGGATTACGTGCTGGTTCCCGATTCGACGGGGGTCTACGGGGAAGCCCCGGACATCCTGTGGATCGTGATGGACGACGAGGCGTATTACAACTACCTCACGGCCATGGTGCTGGGCGGCGACGTGGGGCGCTACCGCGCCGTGGTGCAGGCGTTCGTGGGGGATGTGGCTTTCCTGGTCGGCAAGGCCTATCCCGACCTGGACGCGACGGTGTTCCTGACGTACTTCGGCGAGTTCTCGAACTACCCGCATGGCTTCAAGCACGTGGACTATAATCCGGAATCCGACTCGTGGCTGGTCGTACACCCGGTGTTAATGTACTGGCAGTGGCTGGGCGAATGGAACTGCACGTGGATCGACTGAGCGCGGACAGAGCGGGAAGAACGGGGGCCGGGTCCGGCGGCGGTGTATCGCCGCAGGACCTGGCCCCCGGCGCGCAGCAGGAGCATGAGGCCAGACCTGGCCCCTGCCGCGCAGAAGCGCCGCCGCCGGGCGGGGCCCCGGGCCGGCTCCCAGGCTGTGCCCTCACGGGGCGTCGGGGTGCCGCCGGACCGAGCCCTTCATGTCGCCACGAGGTGTGATAGGAACGACTTCATTGAAGATTACGAGAGAACATACTTTTCAAAGAGGACCTGCGGGCTCCCACGTCCAATTTCATTGCCTTAACCCCGGGCGCACGGCCCGGTACACACAGAGGGAGGGATTCGGTTCATGGGGGTTCGCACCAAGCGGTTCCGGTGGGCGGTCGGTCTGGCTCTGGCGGCCCTGGTGGCGCTTTCCGCCTGCAGCGGCGGCGGCTCCACATCCCAGGGACCTGACGGCGGCCCGCAGACCGGGGACTCGGGCGCCCCGCAAGCCCCGCAGCAGAACGGTACTCAGGCAACGTCGCCGGAGCCGCCGGCCGCGCAGGAGAAGGTGCTGGTCTGGGGCCGCGGCGGCGACTCGATCTCGCTGGACCCGATTCAGGTGACCGACGGTGAGTCGCTGAAGGTCACGCACCAGATCTACGAGGGCCTCCTGGACTACGAACCGGGCGGCACCGGGGTCGTTCCGGTGCTGGCGACCGAGTGGGAGCCCAGCCAGGACGGCCTGGAGTGGACCTTCCGGCTCCGCCAGGGCGTGAAGTTCCACGACGGCACCGAATTCAACGCCGAGGCCGTGAAGATCAACTTCGACCGGTGGCGCAACACCTCTGACCCGCTGCACGTCGGCGGCGATTTCCCGTACTACAGCTACATGTTCGGCGGGTTCGACGAGGATTCGGTCATCCAGGACGTGGTAGTCGTCGACCCGTACACGGTCAAGTTCGTGCTGAAGCAGGTGCAGGCGTCGTTCCTGCAGGACATCGCCATGGTGCCGTTTGGCATCGCCAGCCCGAAGGCCCTCCAGGAGAACCCCCAGGGGCTGAACGACCATCCGGTGGGCACCGGCCCCTTCAAGTTCGTCTCCTGGACCAAGGAAGACCGCATCGTGCTGGAGGCCAACCCCGACTACTGGGGCGGCCGGCCGGCGATTGACCGGCTGATCTACCGCTCGATTCCCGACAACAACGCCCGTCTCGTCGCCCTGCAGGCCGGCGAACTCGACGTGATGGACGGCGTGGAGCCCGCCTTCCTGCCGACCATTCAGGCGACGGGCCAGTTCGACATCATCGAGCGGCCGCCGATGAACATCGGCTACCTGGCCTTCAACACCCAGAAGCCGCCGTTCGACAACGTGCTCATCCGCCGGGCGATCAACCACGCCGTCAACAAGGAAGAGCTGAACACCGCCTTCTACGGCGGCATGGGCATCCCGGCCGTCTCGCCGCTGCCGCCTTCGGTCTGGGGCCACAACCCCAACGTGCCCAAGTACGAGTACGACCCGGAGAAGGCGAAGGAGCTGCTGGCCCAGGCCGGCTACGGGCCTGACAACCCGCTGCGCACCGAACTCTGGGCCATGCCGGTGCCGAGGCCCTACATGCCGCAGCCGGAGCGCATCGGGGTCGCCCTGCAGAACTACCTGCGGGAAGTGGGCATCGAGGCCGAGATCGTGACCTACGAGTGGGGCACCTACCTGGAGAAGACCGGCATGGGCGAGCACACCATGGCCCTGCTGGGCTGGACCGGCGACAACGGCGACCCCGACAACTTCCTCTACGTGCTGCTGGACAAGGACAACGCCGTCACGCCTGACGCCGGCAACATCGCCTTCTACATGAGCGACGAGGTGCACGACCTCCTGATCCGCGCCCGCCAGACCACCGACCAGGCGGAGCGCACCCGGCTGTACGAGCAGGCGCAGGTGAAGATCATGGAGGACGCGCCGTGGGTGCCGCTCATGCACACCCGCGTGCCGATCGCCGTCCGCAAGGGCATCACCGGGTACGTGCCCAACCCGACCGGCTCCGAGTCGCTGGGCAAGGTCACCATGCCGTAGCGGGACCGATGCGGGGGGCGGCGCCGGCCGCCCCCCGTTCGGGCGCCCCAAACGCCCATCGGGGAGGGATTTCTCATCGTCGGTTATCTCGCCAAGCGGATCGGCCTCGCCATTCCCACCGCCCTGGGCGTGCTGGTGGTCATCTTCCTCCTGATGCGCGCCATCCCCGGCGACCCGGCCCGGCTCATGCTGGGCGAGCGGGCCTCGCCGGAGCAGGTGGAGGCCCTGCGGGAGCAGATGGGGCTGAACGATCCGCTTCACGTACAGTTTGCCGCCTTCCTGGGCGACGTGCTGCGGGGCGACCTGGGCACGTCGCTGCAGAGCCGCCAGCCGGTGACGGCCGAGCTCATGGCCCGCTACCCGGCCACGGTGGAGCTGGCCATATTCGCCATGCTCCTGGCCTCGGCGCTGGGCATCCTGGCCGGGGTGGTCTCCGCCGTCTGGCGAAATTCGCTGCTGGATTACGGCGTGATGGCCGGGGCCCTGGTGGGAGTCTCCATGCCCATCTTCTGGCTGGGCCTCATCCTCATGATGTTCTTCTCCGTGCGGCTGCAGTGGCTGCCGGCCGGCGGGCGGCTCGACGCCCGGATGATGTGGGACGGCGCCACGCAGTTCGTGGTGCTGGAGAGCCTCCTCCGGGGCCAGTGGACAACCTTCGTCACCGGCCTGCGCCACCTCATCCTCCCGGGGATCGCCCTGGCCACGATCCCGCTTTCGATCATCGCCCGCATCACCCGCTCCTCCATGCTGGAGGTGCTGAACCTGGACTACATCCGCACCGCCCGGGCCAAGGGGCTCCCCAACTGGCGGGTCAACTTCCGGCACGCCCTGAAGAACGCCCTGCTGCCGGTGGTCACCATCATCGGCCTGCAGGTGGGGCTGCTGCTGGGCGGCGCCGTGCTGACGGAGACCATCTTCTCCTGGCCGGGCATCGGCCGCTACATCGTGGTGGCCATTGGCGCCCGGGACTACCCGGTGGTGCAGGGGGGCATCCTGCTGATCACCCTGGGGATGATCCTGGTCAACCTGCTGGTCGACCTGATCTACACGCTGATCGACCCGCGCATCCGCTACCAGTGAGGGAGGGCGAACAGATGGCGACGGTCACACCAAAGGCCCCGGCGCCCGGGGGCCCGCCGAACCCGGCCGCGGGCGCCACGCCGCCCCCTGCCGGCGACCCCGGGGCGGCCTACCGGGGACCGGGCGTCCTCCGCCGGCTGCTCCGCCACCGGGCGGCGGTCCTCGGCGGCACGATCGTGCTGATCATCGTGCTCACGGCGCTGCTCGCGGACGTCATCGCCCCGTACGACCCGATCCGGGGTCGGCTGGCCGACATGCTCCAGCCGCCTTCGCCGGAGCACTGGATGGGCACCGACGAGCAGGGGCGCGACATCCTGAGCCGCATCATCCACGGCAGCCGCATCTCGCTGCAGGTGGGGCTGGTGGCGGTGGGCATCTCGCTGACGACGGGCACCCTCATCGGCGCCGTGTCCGCCTACTTCGGCGGCTGGTTTGACCTGCTGGTCATGCGCATCATCGACATCCTGCTGGCCTTCCCGTCGATCCTGCTGGCCATCGCCATCACGGCGATCCTGGGGCCGAGCCTCACCAACGCGATGATCGCCGTGGGCATCGTCGGCATGCCGGTCTACGCCCGCCTGGTGCGGGCCTCGGTGCTCTCGCTGCGGGAGCAGGACTTCGTGCAGGCCGCCCGGGCGGCCGGCGGCGGGCACGGGCGCATCCTCTGGCGGCACATCCTGCCCAACGCCCTGGCGCCGCTTATCGTGCAGTCCACGCTCTCCATCGGCACGGCGATGCTGGACGCCGCGGGCCTTTCGTTCCTGGGGCTGGGCGCGCAGCCGCCGGCGCCGGAGTGGGGAGCCATGCTCTCGGGGGCGCAGGTCTACATCCAGCTCGCCCCGTGGGTGGTCACCTTCCCGGGGCTGGCGATCATGGTGGCGGTGCTGGGCTTCAACCTGCTGGGCGACGGGCTGCGGGACGTGCTGGACCCGCGGCTGAGGCGGTAGGGCCGGCGCACAGCACGGGGGCGTGGTCCGATCGCGTAAAGGGAGACGGCAGGCCGGTGCATGATCATGCACTGGCCTGCACCTGCTTCACCCCTGCCGACGGGAATGCGGCGCACGGCGCTTCGCGCACAGAAAGGAATTCCTTCGCCTCCCGGCCAATTTGTGGAGCAGATGGTTTGGCGCGGCCCCGGGGCGGGCCGCGAAGCGATCGCGAAAGGAGGCTGCGTACAGTGCTGCGCATCCTGCACCTCGCCGACCTGCACCTGGGCTGGCAGCCGTCCTTCATGCCCCGGGAGCAGGCGGAGGAGCGCCGCCGCCGGCGGGACGGCCTGCTCAGCCGGGCCGTGGACCTGGCCCTGGACCCCGCCCGGCAGATCGGCCTCGTGCTGATCGTCGGCGACCTGTTCGAGACCCACTGCCCCGAAGAGTCGCTGGTGGCCGCGGCCATGGCCCAGCTGCGCCGGCTGGAGCAGGCCGGCGTCCCGGTGGTGACGGTGCCCGGCAACCACGACGAGATCACCTATCCCAACTCGGTCTACCAGACGCACCGGGACGACTGGCCGGGCATCCTGGTCACCAATCCGCACCCGGCCCACGTGGCGAGCCTGGAGGCGCAGGGCGAGACGGTGCACCTCTACAGCCTGGCCTACACCGGCGGCATCACCCAGACCCAGCCGGCCATCAGCCAGTTTCCGCGGCTGGACGAGCCCGGCATCCACCTGGCGGCCTTCCACGGTACCCTGGGCGACTCGCTCGGGGAGAGGTCGCTGCCGCTGGACCCCGCGGCGCTCGGGCAGGCGGGTTACCACTATGTCGCCCTGGGCCACATCCACAAGCCCGGCGAGGTGCGCATGGGGCGGGGGCTGGCCGTGTACCCCGGCGCGGTGGAGGGGAAGGGGTTCGACGATCCGGGAACCGGGCAGTTCACCATCGCCGCGCTGGAGCCGGGCGGCGTGACCCTGGAACGGGTCCCGGCCGGGGTGCAGCCCGTGGTGGTGCACGACCTGGACGTCTCCGCCATGGCGGATGCGGCGCAGGTGGCCGAGGCGGTCGCTGCCCTGGCTGACCGGGAGGTCATCGCCGGTCTGGCCGACCGCGAGGTTATCCCCGGACTGGCCGGCGCCGATGCCGTCGTCCGGGTGCGCCTGACCGGCACCGCCCCGGAGCTGCTGGACCCGGAGGCCATCGCGGCTGCCTGCGCCCACCGGTTCTTCTACCTGGAGGTCGTCGACGAGACCGATTCCCTCTCCCCGCAGCTGCTGGACCGGTGGGCGGGGGAGCGGACCATCCTGGGCGAGTTCATCCGGCGCATGCGCCGGCGGCTGGACGAGGAGCAGGACGAGGGCGAGCGGGCCGTCCTGGAGGAGGCCCTGCGCCGGGGCGTGCAGGCCATGCTGAGGAGGTGACCGACCGTGGCAGGGGTGATCTGGCATTCGGTGTCGCTCACGGGCTTCGGGCCCTACGCGGAAAAGACGACCTACACATTCCCCGCCGACTTCGGCGTGCTGGTGGCCCCGAATGAGTCCGGCAAGTCCACCCTGGTGGCCGGGCTGATGGCCACGCTCTACGGGCTGCCCACCGGCGGCTCGCCCTCAGACTTCGGGCAGACCCGCTACCGCCACCTGGGGCGGGCCCCCGGCTTTGAGGGGGAGGTGGAGTTCACCGCCGCCGATGGCCTGCGCTACCACGTCTGGCGCGACTTCGAGCGCCACCAGGTGGTCGTGACCCGGCACGGGCCGGAGGGCCCCGAGCGCATCTACCGGGGCACGCACAACCCCGGGGCGCGGACCGGCAGGGAGCAGTACGAGCAGCTGATCACCGGGCTGGTGGGCCTCACCTCCCGGGAGCTGCTGGCGGCCATCTTCTGTGTGACCCAGCCGCTGCCCGAGATGGAGCAGGTGGACCATTCGGTGCAGGAGCTCCTGGCCGGCGCGGGTGGCGGGCGGCCGCAGCAGGCCCTGTCCAGGCTGGCGGAGGAGGCCGCGAAGTGGACCCGCTACCCGGCCGAGTACGGCTTCCCCACGAACATGCGGAAGGACCGGGAACTGGAGGAGCTGCAGGGGAAGATCCGGGCGCTCGCGGCCCAGATTGAGCAGGCCCGGTCGGCCGTGGACCTCTACCACCGGTCCGCCGGGCACCTGCAGGAGGTGGAGGCGGAGTACGAGGAGGCGCGCCGGGAGGCCGGCCAGCGGAGGAAGGTGCTGGACGCCCTGCAGGAGTGGCAGCGGCTGGCTGAGCGGCGGCGGCAGCACCGGCGGCAGGTGGGCAGCCTGCGCCGGGCGCTGGAGAGCGCCCGCGACGCCGCCAGGCAGGTGGACGAGCTGCGGGGCCGCCTGGCCCGGGAGTGGCCCGAGCTGGCGGCGCTGTCGGCCGACACGGGTGATCGTCTTCAGGCGCTGATCGGGCTGGAGGAGGACCTGGCCCAGCGGGCCGGGGAGGCCGCCGACCTGGAGCGGCAGCGCAGGGAGAGCGAGCGGGCGGCGGAGGAGGCCGAGGCCCGGCTGCAGTCGGAGTTCGGCGACGTGGCCGGGCGCGCCGCGCTCCCCCGGGACGTGCGGGAGCTGCGGGCCAGGCTGGCCGAGCTGAAGCGGCTGGAGGAGCTGCTGGCGGACCTGGCCGCCGAGGAGGCCCGGCTGACGGAGCGGCTCTCGGCGGGGCCGGACTGGGGTGAACTGGGCCGGCCGGCCGGCGAGGCGGTGCGCCGCCTGCGCACGGCGAAGGACGAGGCCCTGCACCGGTGGGAGCGGTACGAGCGGCTGCGGGAGAAGGTGGAGCAGGCCGGGGCGGCCCTGCAGCGGTACGCGGTCTTCGCCGGGCAGCCCCCGGAGGTGCTGGAGCAGGTGCGCCGCTTCCACGTGCTGGAGGCCGAGGCGAGGCGGCAGGCGGAGGTGGCGGCGGCCCGGGCCGAGGACCTCGACCGGCAGCTGCGCCGGCTGGAGGCGGAGGCGGAGCGGCTCCGGCAGGACTACGCCGACGTCGCCGGCCTGGATGAAGCCGTGATCGCCGCCGCCCGGGAGAAGGCGGCCCTCCTGCAGCAGACAGACCAGGTGCAGGAGCGGCTCGCCGCGGTCCGAGAGGCGGCGAAGGCGGGGCGGAAGCGGATACAGGGCCTCGGCGCGGCCGTCGGCCTGCTGCTGGGCTTCGGCCTGGGCTGGCTGGCGGGGCGCGCGCTGCTGCCCGGGTCCCCGGCGGGCGGGGCAGCGCTGCCCGGTGCGGCCATGGCGGCCGCGGCGGTTCTCGCGCTGCTGGGCGGAGGCCTGGGCTACTTCCTGGGCGGCCGGATGGCGGGCGGCGCGGCGGCCGAGGAGGCCCGGGCCCTGGAGCGGCGGCAGCGGGAGCTGGCGGCGCAGATCGCGGCCCTCCACCTGGGGCCGCTCTCGGCGGAGCCGCCGCTCAGGCTGAACCTGCTGGTGCAGCAGTGGGAGGACTGGCGCCGGCGCTGGGCGGCGCTGGAGGAGGAGCGCCGCGCCCTCACCGATTCCCCTGAGAAGGCCGCGCTGCGGGAGGCGGCCGAACGGGCCCGGCGGGAGCTGGACCAACTGGCGGAGCGGCTTCGGCCCTTCACGGAGCGCTTCGCCGACCCGGCCGCCGCCCTGGCCGAGTGGGAGACGCTGCAGCGGGACCTGGAGCGGGACCGGGCGGACCTGGACGAGCTCTGCCAGGCGGAGTGGGGGGTGCCCGCCGACCAGGTGGAGGAGCTGGCGCTTTCCGCCGCGCCGGGCCGCTGGGCCGAGCTGGCGAAGCTGGCGCGGCTCGCGGACCGTGCGGGACTGTCGCCGGAGGATCCGCCTGCGCGGCTGGCGGAGCTGGTTCGGTGGCTCAGGGCCGCGACGCCGTCCTGGTGGGAGCGGGTCATCGCCGAAGCCAGCGAGTGGTCGGCTGACGACCAGCGCCTCGCCGAGGTGCGGGCAGAGCGCCGGCGCATTGAGGAGGCCGGGCCGGACGGGCGCTCCCGGGTCGAGCGGCTGAAGCAGGAGGTCTCAGCCTTGCGGGCGCAGGTGGCCCCCTTCGATGAGCAGGCTGACCCGGACGAGCTGGAGGCCCGGGTGGCCGCGGCGGACGCGGTGCGCGCCCAGGCCGAGCGGGACCGGGCGGCGGCGAAGACGCTGCAGGAGCGGGAGCGGCAGGTCGCCGAGCAGCAGTCGGCCCTGGCTGAGCAGGCGGAGGCCCTGCGCCGCTTGCTGGAGCCGGCGCTGTCTGCGGCCGGAGGCGACCCCCGGGCTGCGCTGGAGCGGTGGCGGGCCCGGGAGCAGGCCCTGCGCCAGGTGCAGGAGGGGGAGAAAGAGCTGGGCGGCATCCTCACCGCTTCGGGCGCGTCCGACCTGGACGACCTGGACGGCCGGCTGACCGACGCGGAACTGGAGTGGCGGCGCACCGTCGAGCGGCTGGAGGCGCTGGTGCGCGAGCACCCGGGGCTGCCCCCGGCGGATGAGGCGGACGACCCGCTGGCGGTGCAGGGCCGGATTCAGGAGCTGCGGGAGGAGCAGCAGCGCACCGAGACGCGCCTGGAGCAGCTGGAGGCCCAGCGCCGCGCCCTGCGGGACCAGCTCCAGGACCTGGGCCGGGAGACCATCAACCTGGCCGAGGCCGAGATGCGGCTGGCGGAGATGCGTGAGGAGGAGCAGAAGCTGGTGCGGAAGGTCCGGGCGCTCGGGATCGCCTACCAGGAGCTGGGGGAGGCGGTGCGGATCTACCGGACGACCTACCGGGAGCGGCTGGAGGCCGCCGCGACCGAGTACTGGGCGGGCCTCACCGGGCGCAGCGGGCGCCGGGTGCGGCTGAGCGACGAGTTCACCGTGAGCGTGGTCGAGCCCGACGGGGTGGTGCTCACGCCGCCCCAGCTCAGCAAGGGCGCGCAGGACCAGCTCTACCTTGCCCTGCGGCTGGCCATCGGCGACCTGATCGCCGAGGAGGTGCGCCTGCCCTTCGTCTTCGACGACCCGTTCCTCAACTGCGACGAGGAGCGGCTGGCGCACATCCGGGGGGCGCTGGCCAGGCTGGCTGAGGAGCGGCAGGTGCTGCTGCTGAGCCACCGGGAGGACTTCGCGGCGTGGGGTTCGCCGGTGGTGTGAACGGGGTTTGGCGGCCCTGCCGCCGACGGGATGCAAGTGCGGGCGCTCGCGTGTGCGGGCGCCCGCAGGGTCTTGCTGGGGGACGGAGCGGGAGAGCGGGGACGTCGGTGGGTGGCTTGGTTCTGGCTGCGATGGTCGCGGAAACAACCGTTGGGGCGCGAATGGTTAAGGTATGTTGGTGTCGCAGGGGGGCGGGAACGGGGCTCCGCCGCATTGCGTTCTGTTCGGATTGGCTGTTGCTGGTGGCCGGAGCGGGAGAACGGGGGACGCCGTGGGCAGTGGACCGATTAGCACCCCCAGGCTGAACGGAGCAGCCAACAGCAAGTGCGAACAGACGATATGGTGCGGGACAGGAGGGTGCATCTGGGCGCGAAAGTTGAACCCGCGAAAGTCCAACAGTGGTGAACCGATCCGCCCATGGCAGGGGAAGCCCCGGGCTGGCAGCGAATGGTTCGGGAGAAAACTCCCACGGCGAAAGGATGGAGCTAACGGTGCAGATGTTCTCACTGCAAGGCCGGGTGGCGCTGGTCACCGGCGCGGGGCGCGGCATCGGCCGGGCCCTGGCCCTGGGCCTGGCGGATGCCGGGGCAGATGTGGTCTGCCTGGCGCGGACCGCATGCGAGGTGGAGACCGCTGCCGAAGAGATCCGGGCAAAGGGCCGCCGCGCGCTGGCGGTGACGGCGGACGTGACCTGCCAGCAGCAGGTGACGGCGGCGGTGGAGGCGGTCCTCGAGCGGTTCGGCAAGATCGACATCCTGGTGAACAACGCGGGTATCAACATGCGCAAGCCGGCCCTGGAGGTCGCGGAGGATGACTGGGACCGGGTGGTGGAGACCAACCTGAAGGGTCCCTTCCTGGTCGCCCAGACGGTGGGCCGGCACATGTGCGAGCGGGGCTACGGCCGGATCATCAACGTCGCTTCCGTGGGCGGCGCGGTGGCTCTGCGCACGGGGGTCGCCTACGGCGCCAGCAAGGCGGGGCTCCTTCACATGACCCGCATCCTGGCGATGGAATGGGCCCGGTACGGCGTGACGGTGAACGCCGTCGGCCCCTGGTACTTCCGCACGCCGCTGACCGAGCAGCTGCTGCAGGATGAGCAGTACGTGGCCGAGATCCTGGCCCGCACGCCCATGCGGCGCATCGGCGACCTCAGCGAGCTCGTCGGGCCGGTGGTCTTCCTGGCGTCCGCGGCGTCCAGTTACGTCACCGGCCAGGCCCTTATGGTGGACGGCGGCATGACGATCTACGGGTTCTGACCGGCAGGCTTCTTGTCCCGGACGCCAAATATTTAGGTATGCGCAACTCGCAAAGAGGAGTGGAACGATGACACAGGTGACTCAGACGCTCTTGAAGACGCGCGTGGGCGACACCTTCGTCCACCAGGCCGGAACCGAGCATGAGCAGGCGATCCTGTTCCTGCACGGCTCCGGCCCGGGGGCGTCCGCGTGGGCCAACTGGCAGTACGCCGTGCCCACGCTGGGTGAGCGCTACCACACCATCGCGCCCGACCTGGCCGGCTTCGGGCAGAGCCTGCATCCCGACCCGGCGCCGCAGGGGATCCGCCGCTGGATGCGGCTGTGGATCGACCAGATCCTGGCCCTGCTGGACGAGCTGAAGCTCGGCCGGGTCCACCTGGTGGGCAACTCCATGGGCGGCGCGATCGCCCTTCACCTGCTGGCCGAGGCGCCGGAGCGGTTCGACCGCGCCGTGCTGATGGGTCCCGCCGGCGGACCGATCCGCCTCAGCCCCGAACTGGACCGGGTCTGGGGCTTCTACGAGGATCCGTCGCCCCGGACGCTCGCGCAGGCCTTCCGCTGGTTTGCCTACGACGACTCGGCGGTCGGCGGCAATATCGATGCCATCGCCGAGATGCGCTTCGCCCTGGCCATGGAGCCCCGGGTGCGGGCCTCCTACGAGGCCATGTTCCCCCGGCCCCGCCAGGAGATCCTGGATCAGCTGGTCCTGCCCGACTCCGCGCTGCGGCGCATCCAGAATCCGGTCCTGCTGATCCACGGGCGAGATGACAAGGTGGTGCCGCTGGAGAGCAGCCTGCACCTGCTCGCCCGCCTGCCCCGCGTCCAGCTCCATGTGATCGGCCAGTGCAGCCACTGGACGCAGATCGAGTACCGGGACACCTTTCACCGGCTGCTGGAGGATTTCTTCACCGGCGCGATCTAGCCAGGTGCCATCTGGACAGTAGGCGGCGTATCGCGTATCAGGGCCGAACGGAGGGGGGGAGGTAGGGCCGGAAGTGTCATTGTATGAAAGGCGCCCGCCGGGATACACTATAAGTGAAAATGGTAACAATATTCGCGGCCGCATTCAGAAAGTGAGGGCTGCCTATGCCCGCCATTCTGCAGCACGAGACGGTCTCCTTTGAATCCCGGACGGGGCGCCTGGTCACCATCCGGCCCTGCACGCCGGCAGATGCCCCCCTCATCGTCGAGATGTACGAGCGCCTGTCTCCCCGGACGCTGCGCTTCCGCTACTGCTCGGGCCTGCGCATCTCGGGGGAGGTCGAGGCGGCGCGCCTCTGCGGGGGCGATCCGGACGAGCGGACTGTGCTGCTGGCTCTGAGCGAAGGTGAGGTCATCGGCGTCGGCGAGCTGGGCCGCGTGTCGGAGGACTGCGCCGAGATCGCCATCGTCGTGCGCGACGACTGCCAGGGCGAGGGCATCGGCACCGCCATGGGCCACGAGTTGGTGGCCGCCGCCCGGGAGCGGGGTTTCACCCGGCTGCAGGCGTACATGCTGGCCGACAACCGGGCCATGCGCCGGGTCATCGCCAAGCTGCCCTTCTCCCGCACGTGGGAGGGCGGCTGCGGCGAGCTCTGCGTAACGCTGGAGCTCGCCTGCCCCGCGGCCTTGCGCTAGCATGGCCGTGTGCTGGCGCAGGCTTGCGCTAGCATAGAGACACGACAACGGCCCGGGAGGCAGATGCCCTGCCTCCCGGGCCGCTCGCGCGCCCGCACGCTACCCGAATATGGCGTTCACGATCACCAAGCAGATGCCGGATGTGAGCCAGGCCAGGGTGGTGGGCACCGACCAGACCCGGATCTGCTCCCGCACGTCCTCGATGCCGATGAAGCGGTTGACGACCCAGTAGAAGGAGTCGTTGAAGTAGCTGAAGACGAAGGCGCCCATCGAGGCGGACATGGCGGCAAAGACGGGATTGACGCCCAGCGGGCCCAGGATCGGCGCGGTGATCGAGGCGGCCGTCAGCATGGCGACGGTGCCGGAGCCCTGGATCAGCCGCAGGGCGGTGGCGATGATGAACGGCAGCAGGATGGCCGGCAGCGCACTGTCGGCCAGGGTCTGCGCCAGGTAGTCGCCTACGCCGCTGGCCCGGATGACGTTGCCCAGCGCGCCGCCCGCACCGGTCACCAGGATGATGATGCCGGCCGACTGGACGCCCTTCTCCAGCTCCTTCAGGATGTCGGGCCGGGTGATCTTCGCGCCCAGGCCGTAGATGGCGATGAGCAGGCCGAACAGCACGGCGATGATCGGCTGGCCCATGAAGATGAGGAAGCGGGCGAATGCGCTGCTGGCGCCGACGGCGGAGAGGGTGGTGTTGAGGAGGATCAGGATGATGGGCACCAGGATGGGCGCGAAGGAGAGCGCCGTGCTGGGCAGGTCCTCCCGCTCCTCAACCTCGACCGCCTGCTCGTATTCGGCCTTCCATTCTTTGCGCTCCCAGCCCTCGCCGTCCTCGGTGGGCACCTGGTAGATCTTCCGGCCCAGCCAGGTGGCGTAGGCGATGCCCACGGCCACGACGGGGATCGCGAACACGATGCCCCACAGGACCATCTTGCCGACGTCCGCCCCGAAGATGCCGGCGGTTCCCAGCGGGCCCGGGGTCGGCGGCACCAGGTGGTGCGTGGCCACCAGACCCACGGCCAGCGAGATGCCCAGGGTGACGACGGACTTGCCGCTCTGCCGGGAGAGCGCCTTGGCGAGCGGCGCCAGGATGACGTAACCGGAATCACAGAAGATCGGGATGGAGGTGAAGTAGCCGGTGGCGGCCAGGGCCCACTCCGGGCGGTTCCGGCTCAGGCGTTTCAGGAAGAAGATCGCCATGCGTTCCGCGGCGCCGGAGACCTCCAGGATGCGGCCCATCATCACGCCGAAGCCGATGACGATACCGATGCTGCCCAGGGTACTGCCGAACCCGCCGGTGATGGCCGAACTGACATCGACCGGATCCATGCCGCCGATCAGGCCGATGAGCGCGGCCGCGATGATCAGTGCCGGGAAAGCGTGGATCTTGGTCTTCAGGATCAGCAGGACGAGGACGACGATGCCGATGACCAGGGCCAGGAGCATCTGGGTACCTGAGACTGCCATACCTAAACCTCCTTCGACACTCGTAATGGATGGAGGCGCGCGGAGGTGAGGCCCCGGCAGACCTCACCCCGCGCGGCGAAACGCCGATGCGTATTTGGCTGCGACCCGGATCGCCTCTTCCAGGCTGACGGAGCTGGCCTTCCCCGTGCCGGCGATGTCGAACGCCGTGCCGTGGTCGACGGAGGAGCGGAGGAAGGGCAGGCCGAGGGTGATGGAGACGGTGCGCTCGAAGTCGTACATCTTGGCCGCGATGTGCCCCTGATCGTGGTAGAGGCTCAGCACCGCGTCGAAGCGGCCCTGCGCGGCGTGCCAGAAGACGGAGTCGGCCGGGTACGGGCCGCTCACGTCGTACCCTTCCGCCTGCGCGGCCTGAATGGCCGGCTCGATCTCCCGGACCTCCTCATCTCCGAACAGGCCGTGCTCGCCGCCGTGGGGGTTCAGTCCGGCCACCGCGAGCTTCGGCCGCTCCAGGCCGAGCTGCCGGAGCGCGGCCGTGCACCTGCGGATGTAATCCAGCACCCGCTCCCGGGTGATCATGCGGATGGCCTCGGCCAGCGCCACGTGGCGGGTGAGGAAGAAGATCCGCAGCCCCCGGGTCTCGAACATGGTGAGGGGGTCGTGGCTGCCGGTGAACGCCCCGAACATCTCGGTGTGGCCGATGAAATCGATGTCGGCCGCCCTCAGCGCTTCCTTATTGATCGGACCCGTCGTCACGGCATCGATGGCCCCTTCCCGGGCCAGTTCGATCGCGCGCTTGATGTAGGCGAAGGAGGCCGCGCCGGCCGGAGCCTGCACCTCGCCCCACTTCAGGCTGTTCATGTCCACGAGCTGGATGTCCACCAGGTCGATGGTCCCATGCCGGTACTTGCCCTCTGCCGGGGAAGCCACCGGGTGCAGGTCGAGCCGCACGCCTGTGGTCTCGTAGGCGCGGGCCATCACCCGGCTGTCGCCGAACAGGAGGGGGCGGCACAGCTCGTACATCTCCGGGTTGTTCAGCGCTTTCGCGGCGATCTCCGGCCCGATGGAGGCCGGGTCGCCCATGGTGATGCCGATCAGGGGCCGTGTTTGCATCAGGGTGTCCTCCTCAAGTCTGTTGGGGTGTGCCCGCCGCTCGCGGGGTAGGGCTTCAGTTGGCGGGGTGTGCCCGCCGCTCGCGGGGTAGGGCTTCAGTTGGCGGGGTCTGCCCCCCGCTCGCGGGGTAGGGCTCCAGTTGGCGGGGTCTGCCCACCGCTCGCAGGGGAAGGGCCTCAGTTTCGTGGGTCGTGCTCACAGGTTCAGCAGGTGGCGGACGCAGGTGACCGCCGCGGTGTGGTCGCCGATGAGGCCGCCCTTGGTGACGATGGCCAGGTCGGGGCGCAGGCCGCCCAGCAGGTGGCCCTGCACGGCCAGCGGCAGGACCTCGGCCCTCAGCTCGATCGCTCCCGCCTGCAGGCGGCGGCAGACGCCCAGCGTGATGTCGCCACCGGTGGTGTAGATGCCCGCTATGCCGGGCAGCCGGTGGAGGGCGCGGGCGGCGATCTCGGCAAACCCGGCGGCGATGCGCCCGGCCGTCTCCGAGTCGACGGTCAGGATCTCTGAGCTGCGAATGCCGATCACTGGCTGTTCGGCGGGCATTGCGGCCAGCTCCCCGACGACCCGGTCGATCTCGGCCTCCGCGGCCTCGCCGCCCTGGCCCAGGCGCCGGGCATCCGCGCGGATCAGCCGGGTGCCGGTCTCGGCCTCCAGGTGGTCCAGCTGCTTCCGCGTGAGGTCGGTGACGCTGCCGGCCACCACCAGCACCCGCCGCCGCACGGGCGGAACGGACGCCGTGACGAAGGCCGCCGTGAGCGGTCCGGGGTCGGCGGCGACGCAGGTGACGCCGCTGCGGGCCATGCCGAGGCCCAGCGTCCGGATGTCCTCATCGGTCTCGGCATCGGCGCAGACGATGCGCACGCCCTGCCCGGCCATCTCGGCGATCGTCTCGGCCACCGCCCCGGCCCCCGCCCGCACGCGCGCGAGCGGCAGCAGTTCCACGGGCAGGCTGGTCTGGCTGCGGACCAGGGTGGGCACGTGCGATTCGGTGACGGGGCAGAGCGGGTCGTTCCGCACCTCCGTTTCGGCCAGGGGCACGCCGTGCACGTAGTGGATGCCGTCGCGCGCCGTCCGGCCGCTGGCGGGGAAGGCGCCGGTGACCACGGCGACGGAGCCCGGGCCCAGGGCCGCCAGCACCGCCTCCACCTCCGGGCCGACGTTGCCCCTGAGGGTGGAGTCGATGCGCTTGGCCATGGGCCGGCGGCCGTGGTCCAGCAGGAGCCGGGAGGCGGCATCCACGCGGCGGCGCGCCTCGTCGGCCGGCGCAGCCCGGGATTCCGTGGCGATGACGATGCAGGGGTAGTCGTCCAGCCCGCCTTCTGGCCAGCGGAGCTCGGTCAGCGACGCGGTGGGATAGCCGGTGCGGGTGAGCAGGACTCCGGTGGCGTTGGCGCCGGTGAGGTCGTCTGCGATGACGCCGACTGCGGGACGGTTCTCAGACGAGGTCAAGGGGTATCCCTCCTTCGCGGATCGCCTTCTCTGCCTCTGGGGGCAGTCCGTGGTCGGTGATCACCCGGTCGAACGCGGAGAAGTGGCAGATCTGGTAGGTCGCCCTGCGGTTGAACTTGGAGGAATCCGTAACCAGCACCGCGTGCTGCGCGGCCTGGATGATCGCCCGCTTCAGCGTCACCTTGGCGAGGGTGGGGGTGGTGAGGCCGTGCTCGACATCCGCAGAGGAAGTGCCGACGAAGCCGATGTTCACCGTGAGGCTGCGCACGAACTGCTCGGCCAGCGGCCCCAGCAGGTTGTAGACCTCCGGCATGGCGGTGCCGCCGGTGACGATGACCTCGATCCCGGGCCCGTCGCAGAGCTCGAGGGCAATGCGCAGGTCCACGGTGATCACCGTGAGCCCCTTGCGCCCCTTCAGGCAGCGGGCGATGGCGAGGGTGGTGGAGCCGGCGTCCAGCAGCACCACGTCGCCCTCCTGCACCAGGTCCGCGGCGGCCCGGCCGATGCGCTGCTTCTCTTCGATGTGGGAGACGGCCTTGGCCGCAAACGGCTGCTCGCCGATGAGCCCGGCCGCGACGGTGGCCCCGCCGTAGGTGCGCACGAGGTGACCCTCTTTCGCCAGCCGTTCGAGGTCCCGGCGGATGGTCATCTCGGACACGCCGAACTCCTGGGCCAGCTCCCGCACCTGTACCTGACCGTGCTGCTGCAGGTTCTCCAAGATCTTATTTAGCCGGTCGCGAATGTTCATATTGAACATCTCCATCGTCTGAGTTTGGGATATTCATGATCGGTTCGCACACATTGGGTGTTCTATGTGAACGTATTCGGCTCCTGCTGCAATGTTGTCAGATCGGCGCAAAAGTTCTACACGATCGTAGGGCGTGTCTCTATCGGACTAGTCCGTTGGGGAAGCGGTGGGGGATGCCGGGGGGCCGGTTGGACAGAAAGAAGCACTGCGGGGAGAATCCAGAGGGCTGGATTCTCCCCGCAGTGCAAACAGGGCCCAGAGTCTGGCGCAGGCGGTTTTCGCCGCCAGTTTGGGCCGGGGGACTGCCCGACGGCTAGTCGTCGCCCATCCGGGCCAGGTCCGGGATCTGCGGTTGCCTCCGCGCCGTCAGCCGGTCGAGCAGGATCACGCCGGCCAGCAGCAGGACGCCGACGCCGACGCCCGTCACGATCGGATTGAGGCCGAGCAGTTCGTACAGCGTGAGCTTGCCGAAGTTGAGCGGCGTGATCAGGAGGGGCTTCAGCGGCTCGTAGACCAGGGCGTAGGCGAAGGAGCCCGCGAACCCGCCGACCACGGCCCACCAGAAGCGCCTGTCGCCCCCGGGCACCGCGGCCAGGATCGTGCCGGGGCAGAATCCTGCCACGGCCATCCCGATGCCGAAGAACAGCCCGCCGACGACGATACCGACCACGTAGGTCGTCTTGATGGAGAAATTGACGATACCGAGGGTGCTGAGGGGGAAGGCCAGGATCAGCGTGACCCCCACCGCGGTCAGGAGCAGCTTCAGCATGTGGAAGTCCGTGAGGGTCAGCGCCCCCCGGATGCAGGCGTTGGACGCGACCCGGGACCGACGCAGGATGAAGCCGAAGGCCGTCCCGATCAGGAGACCCAGCAGCAGGTCCATCTAGCTCCACCTCCGCTTCAGCAGCAGGGCCGCCGGGATGCCGCCCGCGAACACGGCGGCGGCGAACAGGAAGCCTGCGACGGAGAGCTGCGACATGCCGGCCAGCACGTGGCCGGTCGTGCAGCCGCCGGCCATCCGGGCGCCGAAGAGCACCAGGAAGCCGCCGGTGAAGGCCAGCAGCGGGCTGGTCGTGGCCAGGCCGGTGCCCGTTCCTTCGGCCGGCTTCTCACCGGAGAGCTTGTAGGCGAGATAGCCGCCGAGCGGGATGCCCAGCACCAGCAGGTGCTCCGGCCCGATGGTCAGGGGTACCGTCTGGAAGTACGCGTTCGCCTCGACGAAGCCGGGGAACAGGGGCTTCAGGACGATGGCCAGGCTGGAGGGGAAGAAGGTCGAGACGCCCAGCGGTTTCAGGAGCACCATCGCCAGGGTGGAGAGGAGGCCAAGCGCGATGCCCCCCTGCCACCAGGTCCAGTTCCGCACATGCATCACTCCTTGCGCAGTTACGGTACGGGGTATAGTATACGGAGGAGTCGGGAGTTTGGCAATAGGGGCGATGCGGGGTGTTTTCGCTGGAAGGTGAGATCGGGTGACGATTATCCCCGGGCAGAACCTGCTCCCGGGGCTTTTCGTATTGGGTATGTGAGAAGCATTGTGTGGGGGAGCGTATGCGGCAATGCGAAGGGGACATGTGCGTCGTTCTTTGGCGGTATTGGTGCTGGCGGCGCTGCTGTCGGCGGCGCCGGTGGGGGCGGGCGCCGAGGAGGAGCTGACGCCGGAGGTGGCGGAGTACCCGGCGGAGAACTACGAGCCCGGCCCGGGCTGGCCCGAGGGGTGGACGCCCCCACCGCCTCCGGAGGGGATGTCGGAGCGGATGCGGGCAGAGGTGGAGCTAATCCTCCGGGAGCACCCAGATCTGTATGACCGTTACCACTGGTGGGTGTGGGATCCGCTGCCGTCCTGGACGAACGAATACCCTTGGTTCTGGCGGGAAGACAAGATGGGGTGCGGCACCACGCTGCACGTGTACGCATACCCGGTCCCGGATACGCAGCTGATTACACGGGAGTTTGGTCGATCCTTCGGCTGGTCACGGATCTACTGGAAACCGTGTCGGTATGAGCCCATCCAGTCGATTACGGAGACACGCGAACTCAGTGAGGAGGAGAAACTGGCTGAGGGTCGAGGTATCGAGTACGAGTACTGGATGGACAAGTCACACGACGGTTTGGGCCGCGATTACGGCTACCGGCACAACGGCAGCCCTGACGAGATCTTTGTATTTCTCAATTTCGGCAACGCGAGCAGCCATTTCGACACGCCGGCCTACTTAGATACCACGGTGAACCGGGTTCGGGTGCCCATCCGGTTTGTCAGCGAGATGATGGGTGCCCAGGTCTCCTGGGACCAGGACAATCGACGGGTCACGATTTACTTCCCTGCAGTCAGCCGCGAGGTGATGAAGGCTGTTCCCGCTCCGGGGTACGACTATCCAGACCTGATCCATCCGGAAACGCACTTGCCGGATCCATACCGTTTCCGCCTCGAAAAGCGGACGGTCAGCATGCCGGAGCGGACCATCGTGCTGACCGTTGATCACCCGACAGCCATCGTGGACGGGCGCGAAGTCCCGCTTGATGCCCCGCCCGTAATCCGGAACGACCGGACCATGGTCCCCGTGCGGTTTGTCGCCGAGCAGCTGGGGGCCAAGGTGTACTGGGTTGGCGCGCACCCCATATTCCGCCTTGCCGATGGGACTCTTTCGGGTTCTTATCAGGTCCATATTTTCACGCCGTTCTTTCCCCTGTACGAGTACCCGAGCTGGTATCTGGAAAACCGAGCAGTCCGGTACTGAGGGGAGGAACGTTCGGTGCGCTGTCCACGATGGGTCGCGGGTGTACTTACCGGCGTGCTCGTCTTGGTACCTAGTCCTGACGCGGTCGCTGCCGATTGGATCACCAAGGGTGGCTCACCCCAGCGTATGTCGGTGGATTCCGAGCCTCATGGTCTGATCGAATTGGCGACCTACTGGGAGACGCAGCCACTCGGTGAGAGTGCTACGCAGCCTGCTGTCGTCGACGGGGTTGTGTATCATCTGGCAGGCGATTACCTCTGGCGCTTGGACCTGGCTACAGTTCAGCCACCGGACGCGAATGCGTCCGCGATTGTGGAGCCGGTCTCTAGGCTCAAGATCCCTTTCAACCGGACGCCCGACGGTCAGTTCATCGCCCCGCAGTCCAGCCCTACCTACAGTCCTGAGACCGGAGTTCTCTACTTCGGCACCGGGTACGGCTGGCTCTGGGCGTACCACACCATAGAAGGTTGGGCAAGGCCGGCAGAACTTGAACTGGGCTGCCCCATCATCGGGTCTCCCCTGGTCGTTCACGACCGGGGGAGAGATGTGGTGGTGGTGGCAGACCGGCCCAACTACCCCGGCGAGGAAAACCGGCCAGAAGGACGACCGCTGTGTCCCCGCTCCCATGGGAAGGTTTGGGTGGTCCAGGGACTGGATCAACTGAACGGTTCCATACACAGACAGGTCTACGAGAGCGTAACGAACAAGCAAGATGTAGCAGGGTTCGGAGGCTTTATCACTCCGTCTGCCGTGATGGCCCCGTTCCATGGAGAAGACCCCAGCTTTGTCATCGGCACCGATGGCTTTGAGGGAGGGCGCGCACTGCGGCTTGCCCTGGACCGGAACAACAATTACAGGCCCTATCGTGTCTGGACTGTTGACAGCACTGCGGGATTCGCCGGCAACTTCACCTCAGACGGTACCCACGCGTACTGGTTGGACACCCGGGGGCGTCTCTGGGGCGCCAATCTGCATGACGGGCTGGAGCCCGCCGGCTGGAAAGGGCACATGGTCGACGTCCCCGCCCTCATCGGCGCCAGGAACGCCTTCACCAACACCGAACCCGCGGTCGAGGTGCGCCAGACCCCCGACGGCGCAGAAACCCACCTCTACGTCACCCTCCGCAACTACACCGACATCGGCGCGGGCCTCCGGGACGGCCCGACCGGCAGCGACGGCGCCGTCGTGGCGCTGGGCCCCGGCGGCGAACTGAAGTGGTACCGCAAGTTCGGCCCGGCGGACCGGCTGGGCGAGCGGATGGCCTCCCTCAACACCGCACCGCTGGCCCTGATCAGCCGGGGCGCACTCATCTTCGGCGACGTCAACGGCCACATCTACAGCTACGCCCTGGACACCGGCCAGCCGATGGGCGGCGACGGGCGGCCCGCGCTCATCCAGCCGGAAGGGCGGGCGCCCACGGACCGGCTGTTCCTGCTGAAGGACGACGAGCAGCCGAACACCGGCCCCTACAACTTCTCCCAGGTCTCAGGCGTCGGCGTCGATCCCGCCTTCGCCTACGGCCTGCTGCTCGTCGGCGTCAACTACACCGACGCTTCCGGGACCTCCGGCCGGCTGGTGGCCTACCGGGCCGGCGAGGCCTACGACCTGCGGTGGCTGGATGAACCGGGGCCCCTGGAGCTGGAGCCGGGCAAGACAGTCGCCCTGCAGCCCCGGCTCCAGCTGGAGCTGACGGCCCGGACCCTGGCCGCGCTCTGCCCGGGCCCGCTGTCCGTCGAGTGGTTCCTCACCGACGAGAGCGGCAAGCTGGTGCGGTCCCTGGGGACGGCGCCGCTGCCCGGCGACCTGGCGCCGCAGCAGCCCCACTCGGTACCGCTCACCGTCGCCCTGACAGAGACCGACCCGGCGGCGGGGCAGATCATCGGCGTCATCGACCTGCCCTCCGTGTACGCCCTCAGCGCGCCGCACACGGCCAACCCGAAGGTGGCGGCGGCCCGGGGCCTCGCGGCGGCGCTGGGGCTTCCGGCCGAGAAGAGCTGCCTCGGTGCGGCGGCCGAGGTGGTGGAGCGGGAGGGGGAGCCGGGTCCGGAGGGCGGCCTGGCCAACAACGTGCTGATCGTGCCGTACCGCAACCCGCAGCCGCCCGACGAGCCTGAGCGTCCGCGCGAGGAGGGTGGAGGCGGGAAAATGATCATCGACGACCCGTGGGTGGCGGAGCTGGCGGTGCCGGGGGTGGCGGAGGCAGGCCGGCCGTTTGAGGTCGGTATCTACCTGGGTTACCAGAACAACCTGGGTCAGGACGAGATCCGGGTGCCGCTCCGGCTGTGGGCGCGGCCTGCGGGGGGCGCATCACCGCCCCCGGACGTGTGGCAGATGGTGACGATTGACAAGGTGCCCTGCTGCAGCCTGAAGCCGGGGACGATCCCGGGGCTGAGCGTAGGCATGTGGGAGATCATCGCCGAGATCGACTACCCGGCTGACACCCGGCCGGACAACAACCGGGTCATCCGGAGGGTGGAAGTGCTGCAGGTGAAGCCGGGCGAGAGCGGCGGCGCGGAGGGCGGGGCCATCACGGACTGAACGCGGGACACCAGACCAATGCGCCCCGTCCCAGGCCTTGCCGGGCCCCACATTGGCCCTCACGTATGGATGGACACCTTGCACGCCTGGACAAAGGACCGTGCGTGCACGGCTGCAGGACCTGCATGACCAGGTGCAAGGCGTACATGACCAGGTATGGGAGCTGGCCTGACCAGGTGCAGGACCTGCATGCACGGTTGCAGAGCCTACATGCACGTCAGAACGGTCTCCACGCACGCAAGACTTCTGACCGAATACAGGATCCACCTGCACGAGCAAAGGGACCCGCACTCCCCGATGGGGTGCGGGTCCTTTCCTCACCGGAGCAGCGGCCGCAGCTCGACCGGGACCACCGCGACCTTATGATTGCGCCCATCCACCTGGGCCCGGCCCACGTGCAGGATGCCGAGCGCCCGCAACCGCCCGATGGTGGAGGCGGGCGGCTTGTCTTCCCAATAGAAGCCGTCGCCGGTCTGGTCGCCGAACCGGCGGGTAAGCCGGTGCAGCTTCACCCAGCCGCCCTCCGCCAGAACGAAGCTGAGGGCTTCCCGCACCGCAGGCGGTTCGTCCGCCAGCACAGCCTGCAGCCGGTCGGCATCCAGCATCGCCGCGGCCAGGACCTTCTCCCGTTCGGGGCGGCGGCGCTGGGGCTCGATCGCGAAGCGCTGTGCGGCCGCGTTCAGCCAGGGGACCGGGATGCGCCGCAGGGCGGTGGCCAGCTTGACATCGAGGCGGATGGGACGCTCGTCCTGCTCCTCCCGCATGGCGTCCATGAATGCCGCGATGTAGGCCTGGTGGTCTTCGATGAAGCCGTGGTCGCCCTCTACTTCCGCCCGGATCGCAGCCTTCAGGCGTTCGAGGTCCCATAGGAAGTCGGGGGACAAGCGGCTGGCATCGATCTCATCGGCGAAGCGGCGGGCCGTCTCGATTTCGCCCATGTCCAGGTGGATCAGTGCCAACCGGAACAGTACCGCGGGCTGCTCCGGCATGAGATCATCCAGCATCCCCAGGAGCACCAGCGCCTCATCCAGCTTCCCCCGTTCGCGGAGGAAATCCGCCTCCAGCAACACGGCGGGGGGATAGAGGACCGGCCCCTCCCGCAGTTCGACCACTCGCTTCATGGCGGCCTCCCGCTTCCCCTCCCGCCACAGGCGGCGCGCCTCGGCCACGGCGTCCTCCAGCTCCGGAATGGGCCCGTCGGGCACCTGCTTCATCTGCACGACGATCTCCGTCCGGCGGCCCTGGTGCACGACCGGGATGGGCTGGCCCGGCTCGAACACGCCCGCCTCCACCAGCGCACGGGCCGCGCCGAACTTGAGGCCGATGGGCAGGGAGGCGCTCTCCAGGATCCGCCGGCCCAGGTCCATCCCCCAGTCGCCGGTGCGGCGGATGATCTCCGCCACGAGCGTGACCTCTTCGTCCGGTTCCTCATCGGCCATGGCGAACACCGTCGCCAGCATGTACAGGCGGAGCGAGCCTTCCACCGGCAGCTTGTCGGCCTGCTCGGGCGTCAGGTTCCGCAGCAACTCGGCGTCAGGGGGGTCGCTGTCCAGCTGGAACGGCGGGATCACGCCCCTGTCCGTCCACTGCGCGACGAGGACGTACCCCGACAGAGGGCCGATCCAGGCGGGGTCGCGCACCCGCTCCCAGATGCGGATGGCCTGCCTGTACTTGCCCAGGTTGAAGGCGGCCACCCCCGCGAGGAAGGCGCCCCGGGCAAGTTCCCGCCCGGGCCAGCGGTTGTGGAGATCCAGGACGAGCCGGTAATCGCCCAGCTCCGTAGCAGCTTCCTTGATGATCGTCGTGTACTGGATCCACTCCTGCTCCGTGCCAGCGAACGCGCGGATGCGGAACCGGCCGGCCTCGAAGTCGCGGACCGCCCGCTGCAGGCA
The DNA here is from genome assembly GCF_055383075.1 of Symbiobacterium turbinis. Lineage (NCBI taxonomy): Bacteria > Bacillati > Bacillota > Clostridia > Eubacteriales > Symbiobacteriaceae > Symbiobacterium > Symbiobacterium turbinis. The sequence continues at coordinate 1,784,733 of NZ_AP042433.1, read as the reverse complement.
CTCCCGGGCCCGCTGCAGGCCGCCCAGGGCGGTATAACAGCGGCTGGCCAGGGCGTGGCGGTACGGGTGGATCAGCGCGGGGTCCTGCAATTGGTCCAGCACCTGGAGCGCTTCGGCCGGCTTGTCCTGGTAGTAGAGGGCAGTCGCCCAGTTGTTGAGGGCAGCCACGAGCCCCGCCTCCTGCCACGCTTGCCGGAAGCAGGCGATGGCTTCGTCAAGCTTCCCCTGCTGCATGAGTTCGCTCCCCTGTGCGGTCAACGCGATCGCCTTTTCTGCGCTGGGCGGGTTTGTCATTCGTCTGGACCTCCCGGAGGTGGATTCGCGTGACACGGTTTCCGAAGACCACTGTAACATCTGGTCACCGCTGCGGGGAAGTCCGGTCGCAGCACATCCCTGGCGTTTCCCTCCTGCGCGCGGCCGGCCAGGATGAGCCGGCCGTCGGCGAGCATGGCCTGCCACCGCCGGAAGTGCCGGTCTACCGCATCGGTTTCCGCACGCGTCGGGTCGGTGCCCATCTCCGGACGGACGGGCCGCAACAGGTAGAGCCACTGTCTCACCTGAATACCCCCAGATCCCCGGGTAAGAACGAATGGCCAATGAATGAGTCAATTACCGCACGCCTTGACCAAAGCCCTGCAATCGAGAGTGAACCTCGCCCACCTCAGGCTCGGAGCGTTCGCAAGACCCTCGACATGTTCCCATTCGGAACGGGCATATTCGGGGGTGCGGGCGCTGCCTTCCCGGGCGTCGGCCTCGCCGGCTCGGTGGCCGTGCCGGCAGTGGGTATGGGCATCAGCTGGGCCCTGGACGACGGCTTCAACCGGCAAACGGACTTGGTAAGGAGGAGCATCCAGAACCACCGCGGGTGCGAGGCCGAGCAGGCGAAGATGAAGCCCATGAAGAGGCGGACCCGACAGGAAGCCCGGCACCGTGGTGGCGGATTCATGGGTAGGCCGTGGCTGGGGGTGGGAGAATATGCTTCCAAGAGTGTTGCGGGAAGCGGTATTTTATATATAGGGGGTGTTCCGGGTGGCCGGAGCACCTGCCAGACTTTCTTGACAGGGGGGATCGTCGATGAATGCAGTGTTGCAGTTGGAGGCCAGAACCCGGGAGACCGGTTCCCGGGCAAGCCGGCGGCTGCGGCAGGCCGGGTTCGTACCGGGTATCATCTACGGTCCCGGTGTGGAGCCGCTGGCCATAAGCGTTCCCACCATCCAACTGGAGCGGTTGGTCGACCGGCACGGCCGCGGGCATCTCATCAACGTCCACGTGGAGGGGGAAGCCAATCCCCGGCAGGTGGTGATCAAACAGCTTCAGCGGGACGTCCTGACCGCTCAGGTGACACACGTCGATTTCCTGCAGGTCGACATCCACCGGACCATCACCCTTACGGTGCCCATCGCCGTCGTGGGGGAGGAGCAGGCGAAGCGCCGGGGTCTGATCGTGACCCACGAGCTGGCCGAGGTGGAGATCAAGTGCCGGCCCACGGAGATTCCGGAGGCGATTACGCTGGACATCTCCGGCGTGACCGAGCCCGGGCCGGTGACGGTTGCCAGCCTTGCCGCTCCTCCCGGCGTCGAGGTGCTGGAGGATCCCGACACCGTCGTCCTCTCCTGCACCCTGGGTTTCGGGGGCGTGGCGGAGACAGAAGCGGAAGCGGAAGCCGGGGAGCTCCACCGGTCCGGCGGCGTGAGCGGCATAGAAATGTACCGGGGCACCCCCTGGACGGGAGTGCCCCGGTTTTTCGTCCCATTCCGGGGGCTGATCGGGTGTTGTCACCCCGGATGGACTCCGCTCCGGCACGCCAGCCGGCTCTGCCTCGAGCGGAATGTCCAACTCAGAAGTCTTCTGTCCCAAACATCAGTCGACGGAACTCCTCTTCAAGCAGCCTTATCTTGAACTCAGCACCTTCGCCGTAATGGTTGCCAAGGTTGTGCCCTCCGTTCACGTAGACCACGTCGAACTCGCTGTCGCTCGTGGAAAGGCACTGTTTTCCAAACCAGTAATCGAGAACAACGTTGTCCTTTTCAGGATCCCCGGTCAACTTGCGCCAGATGATCAGGACACGCTGACCTTCGGGGGTCGTTCCCTCCACGGTGCGGAACCACCACTCCCCGTTGGGATAGGGCAGCAGTTGCCCCTTGATGATGAGCCGTCCGTCTGCGTATTCCGGACGGATTCGACCACTCATTCCGGTCGAATCCGTCCACTTATTACGGATGAAATCGACCACCGTTTGCGGGGATAGTCGACCGCCCATTCCGGCCCAAATCGACCGGCTCGAATCCTAGAGCGAAGCGGCATGGTCGACCATTACAGGGTTTTGCCGGCTCCTCCCGAATTGTGGATAACATCTCCACACGAGAGGACGTGGGCAAGCCTTGGCAAATCGGAGGTTGTCGATGCGCAAGATCAGAGAGATCCTTCGCTTGAAGTGGGAGGTCGGGCTCTCCGCCCGGCAGATTGCCCGGAGCCTCTCGATCTCGCACAGCACCGTGCTGGACATGCTTCGGCGGTTTGAATGCTCCGGTCTTTCCTGGCCGCTGCCGAACATCGACGACGCAGAACTTGAGGCCAAGCTTTACCCAGGAAACCCCCAAGGGCTAGTAGAGCGGCCCTTGCCAGACATGGCCTACATCCACCGGGAACTGGCCCGAAAAGGGGTTACCCTGCAGCTCCTGTGGTGGGAATATAAGCAGAATCATCCAGATGGGCTGCAGTACAGCCAGTTCTGCCAGCGATACCGGCAGTGGCGTTCCAAGCTCGATGTCGTTCTCCGGCAACCGCATCGGGCAGGTGAGCAGATGCAGGTGGATTTCGCCGGCGATACCGTGCCCATTCATGACCGCGAGACGGGAGAGGTTTGGCAGGCTCCGATCTTTGTTGCCGTTCTGCCGGCCAGCAATTATACCTTTGCCAAGGCCTACCCGGCTCAGGACCTGCGTTCCTGGATCAAAGCCCACTGCGAGGCCCTGGAGTTCTTCGGTGGCGTTCCAGAGATCATCGTGCCGGACAATCCGAAGGCCGGCGTCACCCGCGCTTGCCGCTACGAACCGGATCTCAACCCAGCTTATCAGGAAATGGCGGTCCATTACGGCGCTGCGGTCATTCCGGCAAGACCCCGCAGCCCCAGGGATAAGGCGAAAGTCGAAAACGCGGTCCTGGTGGTGGAGCGCTGGATTCTTGCCGCCCTGCGGAACCACACCTTTTTCAGTCTTCACGACGCGAACCGGGCAATTCGAGAGGCCGTGGCCAGACTCAACGACCGACCGTTCCAAAAAAGTCGAAGGAACGCGCCGGAGCCTGTACGAAACGCTGGACAAGCCGGCGTTGCGCCCTTTACCGCCGCAGCGTTATGAGTTTGCTGAGTGGCGGAAAGCCAAGGTCAATCTCGACTACCATGTCGAGGTCGACCGCAACTACTACAGTGTCCCGTACCCGTTGGTTGGGGAGACGGTGGATATCCGCCTCACGGACGGCCTGGTGGAAATCTTGCACCGGGGAAAACGAGTGGCCTGCCATTCACGGGCGACCGGCCGTGGACGGTCCGTCACCCAGATTCAGCACATGCCGGCCTCCCACCGCCGGCATCGGGAATGGACCCCGTCCAAGTTGCGGCGTTGGACGGAATCGGTCGGACCCCACACGGCGCAGTTGGTGGTGACGATCCTGGAGGAGAAGCCGCATCCGGAGCAGGGCTTCCGGTCGTGCCTTGGCATCATCCACCTGGCCAGGAAGTATGGCTCCGACCGTCTCGAAGCGGCCGCCGCTCGGGCATGTGCGGCCCGGACGTTCAGCTACAGCAGTGTGAAGTCCATCCTGGCCCATAACCTCGATCAAGCGCCGCTACCTGGCCCGCCGGACAACCAAGCCACTCCGGTGCATCCCAATCTGCGGGGCCCCGACTATTACGCAGGGGGAGGGCCGTAACGAATGCCCTTGCAGACGACGATTGAAAGGCTTCGGGAAATGCGGCTTCGCGGCATGGCTGACGCCCTGGTGCGCCAACAGCAGCAACCTGAACTCCAGTCCCTGTCGTTCGAGGTTCTTGCCGTTGAGTGCCGACTAACGTCACCGACGGATGGAACCCGATTTACACCACTTGACGGGACATGATCCGTTCCCTATTTGAAGGAGCGATGGCTGTCGGGGTGCCACAACGTTCGAAAGCTGTATGAGGAGATACGTGATCGAGGTTACTCAGGGTCCTACTCCAACCTTCGTCACGCTCTGGTTTCCTGGCGAACAGCTAAAAGGCCCCGGGGCCGGGGCGGGACCTGGCTCTTCTAGGCCATCCCTTGTCTGGAGAGATGTGCGGTGGGCACTTCTCTGCCCGCCGGAGCATCAAACAGAAGTGCAACGGCAGATGGTGGAGCAGATCCTCGCGCTGCACCCGGATCTTGCCCTGGCGCACTCCCTCCTGCAGCGTTTTCGCCAGATGCTCCGTGAGCACCAAGTGGGCGAGTTGAACCGTTGGCTGGATGATGCAATGGCCAGTGGTTTACCCCCGTTCACGCGACTTGCCAGGACCCTGACGGCCGACAAGGCTGCGGTTCTAGCCGCCATCGAGTTGCCGTGGAGCACGGGGCCCGTAGAGGGGATAATCACCAGGATCAAGTTCATGAAGCGGCTCGGGTACGGCCGGGCAAGCCTGCCGCTTCTGCGGGCCAGGGTTATAGGCAGTCTTGGAGTCTAGCGCGATCGTCGTGCGCTGCGGAGGGATCGAAGTGCCCCTACCCGATGGAGTCAGGCTCCACGCGGAGCAACTGATCTACTGGTTCTGTCAGACTGCCGTACCTCCTGGTATGCAACCTTGCTACCGGCTGGAGTTTCGCACCCGCGGCAGTTCAATCACGCTCTACGAAAGCCGCCCCTCCTGGGTACCGTCAATCGGACGATGGCTACGGATTCCCGTGGTGCAGTTCCGATTCGACCCAGAGCAGGGCAACTGGACGCTGTACAAGGCAGATCCTAACCGACGCTGGTTTGCATGGGATCTGGTCCAACCCTCACCAGACCTGGCCGAGCTTCTTAGGCACGTGCATGTCAGCGCCGCAGGGATTATCGTCGGTTGATCCTACGACGCCTTGTCACCGTTGCCTGCACCAAACTTGGCGAAGACCCAAATCCACGTTGCCGTTGACACGGTAGGTGGGAGCACCGTTGGCGTCTAGGCTATTTGCACACAAGCGACGAGGTAGGGGGCCTAGCTCCCTACCTCGTCGACTCTACACTCCCTCAGGGGGCTTTCTGATCAGTCTCTCACCCGTTTGGTTCGCGAACTGCAATCTCCGACGGCGGGATCTCAAGGAACCGCTCGGCGCCGTCCCAGACGATGCGTAGCCGGATTGGGTTCAAGATGGCAGCCTTCACTTCGCCTAGCTGCTCCCAGTCGAATGCAGCTACAGTATGTGTGAACCGCCACTCGGGTCGTTCCGGAGTCACATCAAAGCGGCGGCCACTGGGAGGAAGGACCAAAGTCTCCTCCGGAATGAGCAACACTTCGACCATCTGTTCGGGATAGAAAATGGCGACCCTCACGTTGTGGAGATCTTCATCTACTAAGGATACGAACCTGAAGGTCATGCTTCCCTGCCAACTATTGGGCAGTTCAGGATGAGGCTGCAGGACCAGTTCCGCATCTATGTTGAAGTCGGTTGCCTCCGTAATCGGTGTAAATGTGACCGCGTCCGGAAGTTGCGTTAGGTTGGCCCGAGCGCTGCAGCCCACCAAGAGAGCAGATACCACCAACAACAGAATCGTTCGCCTCATGCTGGACATCAACCACCCTGCCCATCTTCGTAGGAACTCTATCGTCAGGTTAGTATACCATTTTCGCTCATTTCCGCAACCCGGTATCGATGGCGTACTCGCTCTCACGCCGTAGAGGGACTTGACCGCGGCCGACATGGTTCAGGCCCACCCGGACTTCAGTGGGAGTTGCACGGTCCCCGTCCGCGAGGCGGAGGAACACTTCGCCAGGCTCCCGTTGTATGGTTCCACGTACTGCGTCGTCCGGTTGCAGTCCTCGATGCCACTGGCGATCTCCTAGGAGCCTGTCTGAGTAAGCCAGTTCTGTAGGAGCAAAAGGGTTCGGTGTCCAATGTCTTCAGCATGAGCAAGAAGACGTATCGACCGTATGAGCCCAATCAGCTGTTGCTGCTGCCCCCTGCCCTGCAGGACTGGCTTCCGCATGACCATTTCGCTTACTTCCTGAGTGATGTCGTGGACTCATGTTGTTGCCCGCGCTATTTGGCAGTGACTTGACTGGCGACAGTGTCGTTCGTCAACTGACGCGTTGGTTTGTCGCCAGGGTCGGGGGCGGCCGGCCAGCCGGCCGCCCCTGCTGAGCTTAGAACAGTGTAGCTTGTACAGTTCCGGATGCGACCCGTTTGCTTGGGCTGCGGTGAATCCGTGCCGTCCTCCGGCACTCCGTGAGTGCCTGGCGGCTCCTGGCGAGGAATGCACGAAGATCTCGGGCGCTGGCGAACTCCAGCTCGACGGCACCAGTCGTTCCATCCCGGAGCACGAGTACGTAACGTGGGTGCGTCCGGCAGTCCGGCTCACAATCGAAGTAGACCTCAACCGTAAACTGAGGCAGCACGGTCGCTCGCAGTGAGGCCAGCACGAGTCATCCCTCCATTACCACGGGCTGCTGCCCTTGGCGGTCTGCAGATCCTGCAGCTCAAACAGAACCCGGTCGACATTGGCCTCGTCCACAAAGCGCTGTTCACGGGAGCAGGCGTCCAGCAGGCAGTTGGTGCAGAGTGTGTTAATGACCCGGGGAAGCCCGCGGGACTCGGCGGCGATCTTCTGCAGCGCCTGTTCCGAGAAGATGTCGTGGTCGACGCCCGTCCGGCGCAGATGGTGCCGGATGTACGCGACGCTTTCTTCCTCGCTCAACGGCCCCAGATGGTACCGCACCTGAACGCGCTGGGCGATGGCTTCGAAGGTGCGCAGGCGGAGCATGCCGCGCAGTTCGGACTGGCCCACCAGCAGAAAGGTCATGGGACAGGCCGAATCCAGGTGGAAGTTGAGCAGGAACCGCACCTCCTGCAGCATGGCCTGCGGCAGCAGATGGGCCTCGTCCAAGACGATGACGGGCTGCAGCCCGTGCAGCCGGTAGCCGTCCAGGATGGTCTGCTCAAACAGCCGGCGGGCCTCTCGGCTCAGGAAGTGGTAGGGTGCGGCGACACCGAGCTGGGTGAGCACGTCGCGGTAAAAGGCCGTGGGCGTGAGCTTGGAGTCGGCGATGTAGACAAACGGATTCCGGCTGCGATCCAGCAGGTCGTACAGGGTACGGATCGCAGTGGTCTTGCCGGATCCCACCTCACCGGTGATGAGGCCGAACGCCCGGTGGCGCACGCAGTACTGGAGCCTGGCCAGCAGCTCCTGGTGCTGTGCACACGGAAACAGGTCGGCGGTCGGGATCTCCTTGCTGAAGGGCAGGACGCGAAAGCCAAAGAACTCGGCCAGCACTCAGTTCTGGCCCCCCTTCGGCTGCGTCAGCCGGGTGTAGGCGGTCTCACCCAGCCGCCTCCGCCGTTCGGTGTCATGCTGCTTCTTGGCCAGCGTGAGGAAGTTCAGGCCGGTCTTCGGTGCTGCTGCAGCTGGTTCGGGTGCGGGGGATACCGACCGGTGCCGGGTACGGTGCAGCTTTAGCGGGACGGCGTCGGCAAAGCGCTTCCCCTCGTGCCAGACCTGGATCTGGCTGAGGTCGTACGGGTCGTAGCGAAGCGTGACCTTCCGGCGGGCCAGGGCCGAATCGACCTCGTATTGGTTGCGGTAGAGCGAAAAGCAGCCCGTCTGGTCCACCACGCGCTCCTCCTCCCAGAGGAAGACCTCACGGAGTGCACTGGGGTCAATTCGCCGCAGCGGCTCCGTGTCGCCCTCAAACCGCTGCCGCGGCGTCTGCTTGGTCACGCCGTGCACCCGGTTGTGGTACGCCACCTCCAGCCAGGCCCAGAACAGCTCGTTGAGCTGCTCCAGGGTCGCAAGCTGGCCGGCGGCGATGAGTTGCTGTGCCTCCGGCAGAAAGCTCTTCTGTACGGTAAGGAAGAAACGCTCGATCTTCCCTCGCCCCTGCGGTCGATATGGCCGGGAATGGGTGAGGCGGATGCCCAGCCGGCCGCAGATGCGCGCCAGGTGCCGGGCGGAATAGATCGCCCCGTTGTCCACATAGATACGCCGGGGGAGACCGTAGCGCAGGATGGTGCGTTTCAGGCAGTCCTCCAGGCGGGGCAGTTTCTCCTCCCAGTACATCTGCCCGTAGACGATGCGGCTGTAGTCGTCGATGAAGGCGATGAGGTAGACCTTACGGGTCTTGCCGGGCCTGTCCGGATGCGGCAGGTTCAGGAGATGACACACGTCGCCCTGCCAGCAGTCGTTGCGGTGGGCCGCTTCAAAGCGCCGGAAGGTCGCCCTGCGCTTGCGGCTAAGCATAGCCTTGCGGCTGTAGCCCGCCCGCACCAGATGCTGCGACAGGGTGGATCGCCGGAGCAGCCCCGGCGGAACTACGCCGGCTTTCTCCAGGGTGTCAATGATCTGCTGCACGCTGCGCTCCGGCACTTCCCGCCTGGCAGCGATGGCGTGCTCCAGAATCTCCGGTGTGATGACACGGCCCTTGCGGGCGTCGTCCCGCACCTTGGGTTTCAGCCCGTCGAAGCCGGCCTGCCGGTAGGCGGCGATCCAACGCTCCAAGGTGCGAACGCTGACCCGGGTCTTGTCGCTGTGCGGAATCTGGTGGTGCTGGCGGGCGATTTGCTGCAGAATCCGCCGCCGTTCGAGCCGGGTCGCATCCTCCGCCACAACCGGTGCGATGAGCTGCCACCGAAAAGCGGCAATCTCGTCGCGCTGCTGTTCGTCCATGGTGAGTCCCTCCCTTGCCAGGTTGGCGCCATTGTGGCACGCCAGCCTGCGGGAAGGCGACGGACAGACTCTGTGGTGTGCTAGAGGGAAGCCGTGCCTTCACCCAGCCGGTTCAGCGCAGCAAACACTCCGCCGTGTTCCTCCGGTCGCCGCCCCATCTGACGGCGGTACCAGTCCCCCACATCCAGCAGGAAGTGGAGCGCGGCGTCCGGACCTTCCCGCCGGGGGGTGAGGGCATCGAGGTCTGTGTCCGGCCAGAAGCGCAGAACCCGTTCGGCAAGGTACTGGCTCCACTCTCCGGCCAGCGCTCTCGCCCTGACAAGCCAACGTCTGAGCGTCTTCTCCGAGAGCCAGCTGACCGTCGGGCTGCTCAGTCGCCGGGCCAGGGTGCTCCAGGGCAGCCCCCGCCGCACCCGCCCGCGAACCACGGCTTCTCGCACCAGCGTGATGAATCGGGCGTACGGTTTCAGAAAGTCAGGCAAGATGGCGCACGTCTTACGGCACCCTGGACACCACCAGCGGTAGATCGGGATGTACGCCTTCTGGTGCGCAGTAAAGACCCAGCGCCAGTACCGCCCATGCCGCCGCATTCGACCACCGCAACCTGGGCAGTGCAGGGGCAGGTCCGGCCCGCAAGTGCCATATTTGCGAAGATAGGTCTGGACGTTCTGGCCCAGGGGAAGTAAGATACACATACACAGGTGCACTCCGCCCTGTGGGGAGAGCCTGCCCAGGTGGACGGCCAAGTCACAGGCCTGGGCAGGCTCTCATATTTGTCCCCTGTCGTACGAAAACGGAGAGGACAGCCCCTCTCCTGATAATTCTATCTTCAATATTCTCTGTCCTACACAAGCGCACGATGCTCAGCACATGTTGACAAATAATCCGGGCAACAACATCTGTGTCTTAAGGTCGGGTGAGTGTCTCTTTCTCATGGTTGGATTGTAGCTTATCAATCGCCTTTTTCGTGTCTAGTTTTCTGGGTCCACTATAAGGTTCTGCCTTCCGCTGCTTCCGCCGACGGCCCCCCTTGGACCCCTTGGGCTCGGGCCCTTCGGGAGGCTCATGTTCGTCAACTCCGGCCCTCAGACGCGCTTCGCCTTCCAGTGCAGCCTTGGCCTCTTGAATCTTGGCCAGCCGCTGCTCACGGAAGCGGAGTTCTTCGGGCAGTTCATCCCCACGACGATGCGGGCCGAAGCGATCATCCTCGGCCTGGTCAGCTTCCTCGGCTTTCTGGAGCAGCTCTGCGATCTCCGCCTTCAGGCGTTGTTCTTCCTCCACCATCCGGCTGTAGCTCATCGCCTTGTGCTTGGAGGCGTTGGCCTTGATCTTGGTGCCGTCCAGGGCCACATGACCCAGGCGAACCAGCCCGGCCTTCTTGCAGATCTTGACCACTTGCAGGAACAGGTCGGAGAGGGCCTTTAGATGCCGCTTCCGGAAATCGCTGATCGTCCGGAAATCTGGCTGATTGTTGGCCGCAAGGACGCGGAAGGCTACGTCCTCCTGCAGCCGGCGTTCGATCTTGCGAGAGGAGTAGACGCCGTTGCAGTAGGCGTACAGCAGCACCTTGACCATCATCCGCGGATGGTACGGTGGGTAACCTCGCAGCTCTCGCTCGTATGTCCGTTCGATTTGGCTTAGATCGAGTGAGTCCACGACATCACTCAGGAAATAAGCGAAATGGTCATGCGGAAGCCAGTCCTGCAGGGCAGGGGGCAGCAGCAACAGCTGATTGGGCTGATACGGTCGATACGTCTTCTTGCTCATGATGAAGACATTGGACACCCAACCCTTTTGCTCCTACAGAACTGGCTTACTCAGACAGGCTCCTAGCCGATTGTGCCGTGCGTTCTAATTCTACTCATTCTAACCATTCCCTCCTGCGGTTGTGGTTAGAGTCCAAAGTAGTGGTGTAAATTCCCCGGACCTTCCGGTGGGAGGGGCTGCTTGACATAAGTGGCCACCTTTGGGTTCCATGCGAAGTAGGAGCAATACATCGCAAAGGGGGAACCCGCAGGTGACCAACTTTAGGATCGCATTGGAGGAGCTTCTGCGCAAGTCCGGTGTGGACGACGTGGATTTCCTCCGGGAAGGAGTTCGGGTGCTGGCTCAGGGTCTCATGGAACTGGAAGTATCGCAGCAGATTGGCGCTGAGCGGTACGAACGGTCGTCTGAGCGCAGCAACTACCGCAACGGCTATCGGGAACGTCAGTGGGATACGCGGGTCGGGACGATCGATCTGCAGATCCCCAAACTCCGGAAGGGGTCCTACATGCCAAGCTGGCTCGAACCTCGCCGACGGGCCGAGAAGGCCTTGGTGGCTGTGGTTCAGGAGGCTTACATTCAGGGGGTCAGCACCCGGAAGGTAGATGAGTTGGTGCAGGCCCTGGGGATGACCGGCGTGAGCAAGAGCCAGGTCTCCCGGCTTTGCGCCGAGTTGGACGAGGTGGTTGAGGCCTTTCGCAACCGACCGTTGGAAGGGCGCTACCCTTACGTTTGGCTGGATGCCAAGTACGAGAAGGTTCGGGAGAACGGCAGGGTCTCCAGCATGGCCCTGGTGATCGCCATGGGTGTACGAGAGGATGGCGAACGGGAGATTCTGGGGCTAGACGTGGGTCCCAGCGAAGATGGGGCCTTCTGGACCGCGTTTTTGCGGCAGCTGGTCGCTCGGGGCCTCAAGGGCGTGCTTCTGGTGATCAGTGATAACCACGTCGGTCTGCGTGAAGCGATCCGAACCGTGTTCAGTGGCGCCAGCTGGCAGCGCTGCCGGGTTCACTTCATGCGGAATCTGCTCGGCTATGTGCCCAAGAACCTGCAGTCCATGGTGTCGGCTGCTGTGAGGACCATCTTCGCACAGCCGGACCAGCAGGCAGCGAAGTCTCAGCTAGCCGTTGTGGTCGAGAACCTGCGGAAACAGTTCCCCCGGGCGGCCCAACTGCTGGAAGATGCCGAGGAGGACATTCTGGCTTACATGGCCTTCCCGACTGAGCACTGGCGGCGACTGCACTCCACGAACCCCCTGGAACGGCTCAACAGAGAGATCGGCCGGCGGACGGAGATCGTGGGCATCTTCCCCAACAGAGAAGCTCTGATCCGCCTGGCCGGAGCCGTCATGATCGAGCAGCAGGAAGAGTGGATGACCGCCCCACGAAGATACTTCAGCCAGGCGTCCATGGCGAAACTGTACGCCCATGACCCGAGCCTCGGCCGTTCTGAACTTTTGCCGCTGAGTGCCGACTAGAGCAACTACAATGCTGGAACCCGATTTACACCACTTGACGGGACTTGATCCGGTTGTGAATTCATTTGGATTGTGATGCATGGACGGTAGGGGTAAGGGGTGGTCTGGTTCTGGAGGGGGTAGGTGCATGGTGAATGGCCGACGGTAGGTGCCGCCGGCCGTTTTGTGCGGTTTGGCGTGAGAGAAGCCGCTCACCGAGAGCGGCTTCATCAGTTCAATTTGGTGGAAATCGGTGGGTTCATCGGAGACTCGGATCTCAGGGATGCAACGGACGTCTCATTTGCTACAAGGAGTAAAGGTCGGTCTTGAGGAATAAAGACCAGATAAGAACAGAGCGCTTCTCAGTGGAGAAAGCGCCAGCTGTTTCTCCGCTGTTTCAGGATTATTCTATCGAGGTGGACTTCGACCATGATTTCATTCTACCCCTACCGGCCTAGGCTTACTGGGCTCTTCCTTGAGCGATTTCATAACAAGGCTCAAGAGCTGTGCAAGTCTGCGAGTCCTCTGTCTGAAGTCAAGAGGATCGCTTTGGAAGAATACGAGTGGGCAACGCACGAGGTCACAGTCAATCCAAATCAGCGGCGTATCTATCGCGCCTGTTGGTTGCTTTTACGTGACCTGCTCGTTGCAGGCTGGTCCTGTCGCTGGTACGAGGGGGAACTGCAGGTCAGTCCCCCGTCTGAAGCATCGGTTCACATGGACAAGGAGGGACTAGCCGAAAGAAAACAGGCCGTCCGGGATGCGATGGCAGAAGCCCGCATGAGCAAGATCCTCGAGGCAAAAGAGTTTATCGATCGCATGGAACACCCGCCCACCGGAGGGAAGGTGAAGCTCCCCATCACTGCACTAATTGCCGATGGTCGAGAACTCGCTAGAGAACTCGAGGCAATTGCAAACCTCCCGAAGGAACAGCAAGCGGACGCCTTGCGTAGGGTCGTGCGCCCCTATCTCCAGTTGGTTGAGGAGGACCAAGTCTGCCAGTTCTCTGGCCACCGCCTCGGTGACATCTGGCGCTACTTTCGGTTCACGTGGGCTTCACCTGCCGAGAATACCCCCGGAAGGACGCTGCAGTATTTGGTGCGGGATGCGGCGAGACCCAACCATCCCGTTATCGGCATCGCGTCCCTGGAGAACGCTCCGATACTAATTGAAAGCCGCGACACGTACATCGGTTGGAGTCTGCAAGGCTTTCTTTCTACAGTAACCTCAGAACAGTCCTCCGAAGGGGTACGAGCGCATTTTGACCGACTGTTGTCCTATATTGACAACGGCATCGCGGACATTAACATGGAGGGGCTTTGCACACCCGAAGAATGTCAGGCACCTACCGAGCACCTGATCGAACGCCTGTACACAATTGCTGAGACCGCCAAGCAAGAACGGGCGGCTGCACTTCGGGAGTGGAACACGGACCCTAGCGTAGAACGGAGTGAACTGGGCAGCATTAGTCTCGCTGCAGAGGAAGCGCTGTATCGTCGGAAGCGGGCGGAACAACTGGCTTCGCTACTCACTGCCCGCAGAGTCCTCCAGGAAGTGGTGAGTCACCCCGAATTCGGCCGCAAGTGGCCGGAGTTGGTTGAAAAAGACCAAGTTAGAACAGCAATTCGCACAGCGTTGCAGGCTCAGAAGAGCCGACACATAGGAACCAGCATCCTTGAACTTAACGTATGTGGTGCAGTTCCGCCCTACAACTACATCCTAGGAGGCAAATTAGTCGCACTGCTCGCTCTATCTCCTCAAGTGGTACAGGATTATCGCAAACGTTATGGATCCAGGGCTAGTGATATTGCGTCAAGGCTCAAGGGACAAGAAGTTATCCGACCGGCAGACCTTGTGTATGTTGGCACGACATCGCTATATCGCGTTGGGTCGAGCCAATACAATCGTCTCAAGCTGCCCGCCGGTTTGATGGGAGACAATTCGCCGGAAGTCAAATGGGAGAAACTCGGCGAAACAAGTGGATATGGAACTCTACATATTAGTCGTTTGACCCTTCAGTGTCTTGAAGAGATTACCTCACCAGACGGTGTTACCGAAGTAAATCATGTGTTTGGTGAAGGGCCCAGTCCCAAGCTCAGGATTATTCGCCAAGGCCTAGACGCTGCGTTTGACTCAGGTCAACGGTATGTAACAAACGAGTTTACCAGGCACTCGATGGGCCGGCTCGTTTACGGCGCTTGGCTGGCAGTAAACGGACGTGACTACCTACTGGGGAAGGCAAGTCGCCCGAAATACTACTTCGATGAGCAAATTTCTGGAGCTGAAGGGACCGAGGCGATTGCAGAGTATTGGCGCCGTCGCTGGCTGGCGAGCCGCTTGTCCTATCAACCTGCCCTGGACCAAATGAAAGCCTTTCGTCCGGGCAAGAGCCTCGTGTTTGCGGCGGGTATGCCCGGCAATCAATATGAGCCAGCGTATCAACCGATTCGCTCAGATGCGGAAAGGATGATCGGCGTGACTGTTGATGGCGATGCTCAGATAAGAGACTATGTTCGAAACTTATACAGGGGTTCCAGCTCCTTTGCAGATCATATCGAGCTACGCCTTCTTCAGTCGATTCACATCGAAACTGACCTGGATCGTAGCATTATCACCGAACTATCAGCTGGTAGGGACGTGTTGCTAACAGGAAATCCTGGAGACGGAAAGACACACCTTCAGCGCGTCTTGGCGCCTACCATGAGTAGCCTACCTGTACAACCCATAGTCGAGCTGGATGCTAGTGCCCTCACTGACCAGGAACTGAAGGAGCGCTGGGAGCGGGCGCGGCAACAGAGACGACCATTCTGTCTGGCCATCAACCAAGCCGTACTGTTCAGTCTCGCCGATCGCTATTCAGATTTCCAACCGATCCAAGAAGCTCGCAAACAAGTAATCGAAGCTGTATCATGCGATAGTACTCCGGAATTCGAGAACCGAAGCGTCACGGTTTTCGATCTCAACAGGAGAAATGTGCTCTCGCCGAGCATCGTCAAGGCTGTCATTGAAAAGATGACTGCTCCTGATTTCATCAGGGGCTGCGAATCATGCCCTGCAGAAGGGTGCGATTTTGTTCGTAATCGCACATTGCTTCGCAGTCCCAGATTCATAGAACGCCTCCAGGCCATTTTCGATCGCGTCAGCAGTCGCGGCTATCATGCAACGCTACGCGAGCTTGAGGGGTTCATTTCCTACCTGCTCTTTGCCGGTAGGTCTTGCGCTGATCTAATAGCGACGTCAGGAGATAGGGATCTGGCGTTACCACAACTCCCCTTTACCGGGACTGGTCGCTTGTTCGACGTAGTAAGAGAAACTTTCGATCCAGCTCGAGTAACGCACCCTATCTGGGACGAACTACTGGCGTTTGGAGAAACCAAGCTCGAGGATTGGGATAGTGGATGGACTCACGAAGTCGGTCCAATAAGCCCCGATGATTCGGAGAAGTTCGCTGCAAGGAAACGTGCGTTCTACTTCTTTCACGCGCACGGAGCATCCTTGCTCGATATTAGCGGCAACGACGAAAATGAGTTTCTGAGTTTCCTTGCTGCACCAGATCGTGATGCCATCAGACTCCTGTTCCGGCGGATCAACAAGTTCTTCGGCGTAGAGAGTGGCCCGGACGAGTTAAGAGTGTGGCAAAGCCATCGGTACAACCAGGCTCCACGAAGGATCTTCTATTCCAACCTTACGCGTCAACGTCGGGAGTTTGAGCTAGTGCGTCCCAAACTAGCATCCTCGATGGCACAAGCCTTTGAGCTAAAGAAGGATCATGTCGTCCTACGGTTGCGGTCCAATCCGAGTGCACGCTTAAGAGTGGACTATCCTATTTTCCACCTACTTGCGCAAGCTGATCGTGGTGTACCGGTACAGTACTTGGAAGGGGATGCCAACAGGCGGTTGTGGCAATTCATGGAACTTCTCTCGGAGCCAATCGATACAAGAGACGACGTTCCCGTACTAATATTCGACCCGGTAGGTGGGGAGCAGATTCGTGTGACAGTCGATCCCATAGCTCGGCAATATGTATCTATCGAGGTTAAGGAGTGACAACGCTTGTTGGTTATTAGTGATATTCGGGGAGAGGTCGACAATAAATATGTTGGCCTGAAGCCAGACACAACGAGTGTGAAGCCTGTTCACATTGCGAACGGGCTCTTACGGACGCTCGTCGGTCGGACCGCAGAAACGCGAATGCTGAATGCATTTGTAGTGCTTCAGAAAAACGACGGCACCATTCCCAGAGGGCACGACCTGGAAACGGTTTATCAGTGGTTACTTGATAACAACAGGATTCTTCCGAACGAAGTTACGAGAGAGGAAATCAAGAAACTTCGACCGCTGCTGAGGAAAGTCGTTAATGCGGATGAAGGAGTCTACCTCCATAAGGACAGGATGGAGTCTTACACCGCGGGATATTGCCAATTCTTGTCACGAGATCGCATAGCTCAAAGCGGTGGTGAACTTGTCGGGGCGTGGCTACGGAAGATCGGTGCAGAGCTGAAGGAGTGCGCTTTGGATTCCGTTTTGGATCCAAGTGATCCCATATCGTTGCTTTGTCTGCCCATACTGGAAGATGCTGAAGCTCCTGTTCAAGAGGAAGTGGACTGGGATCAGTTACCGTTCCTGAACAGGAATGTCCCCAGAGAATTCCGCGATTTGTGGGCAGGTTTGGCTGAAGCAGCGACTACCCTATCGCATCACCTTAGATCTCACCCCAATAAGCTTCTTCGCTTGAGATTGATCACGCTCTTTGCCTGCGTCGTACTAGTGCGCCACCTCACATCACTCGAGGGGTATTACGTTGCAGGCGCCGACCACGTGCTCCCGTTGCTGTTGGACTTCTCCAACGACGCGAACGACCCGGTTGCACGGGCTTCAACGATGACATACACCTACGCCTGTCAATCTCTAGTTCGATTCTATTCTTGGGCCTTTGGCGAATATCTCAAGACCTTGTATTCGCCACAAGAACTCGCTAGACTGGACCCTCCGACGTATAAGAAAGGGAAAGCAACTAAAGACGGCGGCGAGATTTGGAGCCTGGCCATCAGAGATCTACAGGGTTCGGACCAACCATACAGCGTGGCGGGGCAAGCGTTGTACGATATCTTGGCCATTGAGGCTGAAGCTGACCCAGTAAGGTATATGAGGCAACTCGGTCTTCGAAGCGGCCTTCTGTGGCCGCCAGAAAACCTACGACCAGCGAAGCGATTCGCCGTCCAGCAAGATCTGTTGGAAGTCCTAATCACGTGTACGGTAGAACCCGGCGAAGTACTAGACATGCCTACACTACAAGCACGACTGTGGGATCGCTTCGGCTTCCTAGTAGGTGGTCGGACCGAGGATATCGACAAGCTAGTACAAGCGGGTGTCTATCAAGCAGATGCCGACTCGCTCCGAGCTAATCGCGACCGCTTTGCAGCTAGACTTGACGGTCTCGGGTTCGCTCGACTGCTAGCTGACGGAGTCTTGCAGGTAGAACTGGAGGCAAGCCATGTTTCTTGATCGCGACGAATTAGTAGCGGGTGCACTTGCAGAGGCACTACAAAACGCCAAGATCGGGGTAGTTGCAAAAGGTATCAGTGGAATTCGTCCTCTGCAAATAGCAAGTCGACTTTCCACCTCAACCCAGGATCTCCATGTCGCTATTGTGGGGTATCCGTCCGGTGGCGCATATCCAGACTCGGTCACTGTCAGTACAAACATCGAGGACGCTGTGAGCTGGAGAAGTACGCCGGATCTTGCCGGCCGAATTGTCGTCTTCGTTGCTGACGATGCCCCGAAACTGCACTCTCTTGGAGACCTTGACACTCTTGGCGAAAGGGATATTGCCAAGTACCTTATCAAGCGCGCTGAACAGGAACTCTTCGAGAATGAACCACAGAAACGGTTCTGGAGAGCTTTGTCCGAGGTTTCCGCGACCTTCCCACTCGAGTTGATCGAACAGTTTGTTGATGCTGTCCATGCGAATAGATCACGGGTCGACGCCATCCCTACTAATCTGTGGCGGTTGGGGCTCCTACGTGATTACCAGGTACTTGATCACAAGAAGGATCCAAAGCAGCGTCTTATCCGCAATCGCGAACTTCTAGTCGAAATGGCCCTGTTGTCCGAACGGAGCAGAAAGCGCATAGCCATGGTCCTGGCCAACGCCCAGGAACCCCAGCGTAGTCGTCTACGTGAGGCCTTTGCTCACCTTAACGCCTTCTATCGCAGGAGGAGCAAAGAGTCCCTCCAGCAACTGGACTTGGAGACGGTTGAAGAGTTGATTAGGGCAGGAAAGCCCCTGCCGAAAAAGGCGTCCCGCCCTGATCATGACTCATCAGACACCGATGCAGGAACCAGCGGTACCGAGCCATCTGCCCCGTTGAGGGGAAAGAAGCTGGCCGAAGCGATTGCGGAGTGCGTGTCTGAGTTTACCGACGACAGCGAGAGTGGCCTCCGCGAATTAGCCGAGGCACTCCGGCGCAAGTTGGCCAACCCAGAAGAAGGCCCAACAACAGCAGAGATAGGCCCGGGTTTCGGCGGTAGAACGATTGCACTCGAACTGCCTCCAACCGATCTTACTGCGTTGTTCTCCGGCGCGTGTTCTGAAGGACGTTGGGGTGGTGTACTTCGGACTTCCCGGTCCACCTTGAAAGACGCCCTCCTCCACGCTTCGCTCGCTGACCTGAAGAGCTATAGTCCGACAGATCCCGGTCAGGGACTACTCGGTCAGTGCCTCTTCGCGCTTCTGCGTAACTTCGACCAGTACGTGGGGGACACGGTCTTTTCTGACGCAATAGACAAGCTTACTCGAGCGCGCGAAGAACTCATAGCACACACTGACCTCCTCTTGTCCTATCCATTCGTAGTCCTGGGTGGAAACCGAGAGGTCCGAAAGGCCCTTGACGAATACCTATCCGCCTATGAGATGCTTCTCAGAGGCCTTAGGCAGCATGAAGGACGCCTCCATGAGAGAGATGCTGAGGCTCTACGATACGTAATGACCGAGCTCCTGCGCCTTGACGTAATTTACGTACGTACTCCGTCCGAGTGGAAAGCCGTTCTAACTCCACTCCATCCCTTCCACCTTTGGAAGTACCGGGAGATTCTGCGCGAAGTCAGTAGCGAGGATCGGGATCTTACAGAAGAAGAACGGAAGCAACTGGCTCAAGCACTCCCCAATCTGCCACATCTCGTTCACTTCCTGGTCGTTACCCCCCAGGTGACAGGGGGGCAACCAGTCATCTTACCCCAAGCCGGTACCATCGAATCACTTCCGACATTCGAAAACCACACTAATCGGTACCTTGGGGCAGACGGAATCGAGTTGTTGCCGGATATCCTGAAGCGTTTCTTGATCGCCAATCCATTCGCCAGACCTCAGCTCAGACTAGGACTCGTGGATGTACCGGATCTCAAGGCAACGCTCACTCTTCTGGCACAGTTCTTCGAAGAGAGCAAGTGCCTCCAGATCCTTGCGGATGTCTACTTCACAAGAGGTCAAAATGCTAACGCCGACTTGGGCCAGTTGGATTTCGAAGACCGGGATCACGAGCTGGCTCAGTTACTACGCGCAGGCCAAATCGTAACTCGAGCGCATAGCTGCAAGAGTGTAGAGGAAGCAGTTTCAGAGCTTCAGAAACGGCCGGTACACGTCGCCGTATTCTTTGACCAAGCACAGTACCACATAGGCCAAGCCCCCAGGGCCCGCAAACTGCTGGTGAGCCCCTTAGTGGTAACCTACCACTACGAGTTCAGCGAGACGTTCCACAAAGGTACAATCTCCCCTTCGTCTGAAGCTGACGAGGGAATCTTCTCGGACTACCATTTTGTCATCGAACGAGCTGCCTTGCTGCCTGCAGGGCAACAACTTCGCCTACAGCACGACCAGACAGCAGACCTTCGACCCATCAACGGTCTCCTATCATCAAAAGCAGCGTCGTGGTTGGTCATAGCTGACCGGGACCTAACGCCGTACAGTCCGGACTCGGCTGTGCCACTCGGTGAGCGACGAGTTGGGCAACGCGAAATCGGCGTATGGGCTCCTCCCTCAAGTCGTACAGTGGGCCAACTCGTGGAACTTCTGCGCCGTTACAACTTGCGACCCAATGTAACCATAGTTGCGCAGCTGATCCAACGTTTCGGGCACATAGCAGCCGGGGGGATGCTCTCACTTCCGGGCCAAGGCACTCCGTCTCAGACTCGTGAACGCCAGGAGAAGGCCTTCATGGGCACTGTGCTCGCGGCCGCCTGGTACCGAGCGCGGTACCCCGACTCGCTAATCGCCTCACTCGACTCCAATCTGGCCCGGATATGGCTCGGGAGTAGGACCGAGAGTGGTCAACGCGCCGATCTGATCGGACTGCGCGTAGACCACGATGGTGCGATAGTGATTGAACCCATCGAAGTCAAGACTCACGCTGATGGAGCAGAGGTCCGAATTGAGCGGACCGAACTTGGCCTGACTCTGGTTGGACGGGCTATCGATCAGCTGCGCGCGACCATAGACGCGCTGGAACCAATCTTTGCTAACGAAGACCACCAATCCCTGTTTGTCCCAGCAAAGCGCGAAGTCCTGAAGTACCAACTCTACAGAGAATGCTTCAGAGACGTACACGATCCCATGTGGAAGCGGGACTGGTACCACCGTCTTCAGAGCGTCTTTGCTCGCCCTTGCACCATAAGCATTCGTTTCGCGGGCTTGGTCATCCATGTTCAGCCTGAGGAGAACACCTCGAGGCCAGAGGTTCAGGATTCGGTCTCTCCCCTTAGGCTGGTCACTCTGGGAGCCCAAGAAGTCCAGGCTTTGCTGTCTAGCCAGTCACTCGAGAGTGCAGTCCCGGAGCCTCATGTGAATCGTGCCCATGCTGCCGACGGAGGCGAAAGCGCGGGGGTAACGGAGCCCTCGGCAACTCGCACTGCCGCTGAGCATGACTCAGAATACGGTTCACACACTGTGAATCAAGATGGTAATACGCCTCCACCCCCGCTCACTGGAGATCCCCACGCCCCTTATGCTGTCGAAGTTAGCGACAGTGCGAATTCCTCAAACAGGAACTTGGAAATCGAAGACCTGGTGAGATCCTTCCGGCGAGCATGCCAGTCTTATCGCATTCAGGTGGCCGACTGCGATCCCAATCAGGCAGTAGTCGGGCCGTCCGTGATCAGACTCTACGTCAAACTAGCGAGAGGGCAACGGCTCGATCCACTGCGGGAAGTACTGCCTGACATCGGACGGGAAATGCAGCGAACCGGCCTGATTGTAACCGTGCTGCCTCACACGGACTTGATCGCCCTCGATGTACCTAGACTCGACCGCGAGCGGGTACCCCTCACAAGAGCGTTGCAAACAATTCCCAGCATCAATTCTCCCGAAGAAATGCCCATTCCGATCGGGGTTACTCCCGAAGGTGAAGACGTCATCCGCGACTTGGGCGCCATGCCACATATGCTGGTAGGCGGCACCACTGGAGCGGGCAAGACTCGCTTCCTATGGGGGGTATTGCTCGGTCTATTGAGGACGCACCCAGAGCCGAAGCAGCTTAGGTTGTTCCTCTCCAGCTCGAAACCGGAAGACTTTAGCTTCTTTGATGGCTTGCCTCATTTGGAAGGCGGCAGCGTTATCTACGATGCTGACGAAGCGATTGAAGTTCTTACTAAGCACGTAACCCAAATTCTTGATGAGAGGGGGCCATTCCTCACTCAGCACCACTGCACCAAGATCCAAGACTACAATCGAAAGTATCCTGACAACCCGCTCCCCCCGCTTGTGGTGGTGGTTGATGAGTTCGCAGATCTCGTTGATCAGCTTGGTCGCCAGCGCAACGCCCGTGAAGAGTTCTACAAGAACATTCGTCGAGTTGCGCAACTGGGGCGGAGCAGAGGAATACACTTGGTTCTGTGCACCCAGCGACCCAGCGCTGACCTCGTGCCTACCAATATTCGGAACCTGATGAACGTTCGTGTGGCCCTGCGCGTCAACGACGTAACAGCGTCACGCATGATTCTGGAAGCGCCCGGAGCCGAGCAATTACAGTTCCACGGGGACCTTCTCCTTAAAGAGCATGACCGTCTTGTCCGCGCACAGGGATATACGATCGAGCCAGAGGAGTTGATTGAGGAACTACAGCGAATTTCCCCAATCCGGTAGACCGTTAAATGTGGGGGCGTCGCGGATCGTCCCCTCGCGTACCGTCTACACGTATCAGGTCCTGGGCACAAGAGCAGGTCGTGCCCAGGACCTGATGCGTATTCCGGTCAAATCGACCAGTGATTCCGGTTCAAGCCGACCACCGGTTCTGATCCAAGTCGACCGCCGTTTCCGATTTCATCCGGCCAGCGCGGTGGCACTGAGGGGATGGAGCGAAGTGGCGATGGCTGGGCAGCGCTAGCCCATGGTTAACTCGGATGTCTGGAGGTTCGCTATCTTCCGCATGGATTCCCCCTTCAGGTTCAGTTTGTGCGCACCATGTACCAGGCGGTCCAGGATCGCATCGGCTACGGTAGCGTCGCCGATCACACTGTGCCACGTTTCGATCGGCAACTGCGAGGCAATCACTGTCGACCGTGCCTGTGTACGATCATCGATGACTTCGAGAAGGTCTCGGGATTCCGCCACAGAGATGGGAGCGAGACCCCAGTCGTCCAGAATTAACACATCCGTCCGGGACAGGGTGTTGAGGATGCGGCGAAGGGAGCCGTCAACCCACGCGGTAGCCAGCTCGGCAAGGAGTCGCGGCACCCGGTAGTAGCGAACGGTGTAGCCGTGCCGGCAGGCGGCGTTGCCCAGAGCGCACGCGAGAAACGTTTTCCCCACACCGGTGGGTCCAACAATCAGGATGTGCTGGCCGTACTCGACCCACTGGCATGCGGCGAGGCTCCGCATGACGGTTCGGTCCAGGCCGCGCGGATGCTGGTAGTCAACATCTTCCATGCATGCGGCCACGCGGAATTTCGCCTCTTTGAGAAGCCGAGCCAGGCGCCGGTTTTGCCGGTCGAGCCATTCCTGATCCACGAGGAGTTCCAGACGTTCCTCGAACGACAGGGACTGGAGTTCAGGTTGCCGCTGTTGGCGCACCAGGGCGTCAGCCATGCCGCGAAGCCGCATTTCCCGAAGCCTTTCAATCGTCGTCTGCAAGGGCATTCGTTACGGCCCTCCCCCTGCGTAATAGTCGGGGCCCCGCAGATTGGGATGCACCGGAGTGGCCTGGTTGTCCGGCGGGCCAGGCAGCGGCGCTTGATCGAGGTTATGGGCCAGGATGGACTTCACACTGCTGTAGCTGAACGTCCGGGCCGCACATGCCCGAGCGGCGGCCGCTTCGAGACGGTCGGAGCCATACTTCCTGGCCAGGTGGATGATGCCAAGGCACGACCGGAAGCCCTGCTCCGGATGCGGCTTCTCCTCCAGGATCGTCACCACCAACTGCGCCGTGTGGGGTCCGACCGATTCCGCCCAACGCCGCAACTTGGACGGGGTCCATTCCCGATGCCGGCGGTGGGAGGCTGGCATGTGCTGAATCTGGGTGACGGACCGTCCACGGCCGGTCGCCCGTGGATGGCAGGCTACTCGTTTTCCCCGGTGCAAGATTTCCACCAGGCCGTCCGTGAGGCGGATATCCACCGTCTCCCCAACCAACGGGTACGGGACACTGTAGTAGTTGCGGTCGACCTCGACATGGTAGTCGAGATTGACCTTGGCTTTCCGCCACTCAGCAAACTCATAACGCTGCGGCGGTAAAGGGCGCAACGCCGGCTTGTCCAGCGTTTCGTACAGGCTCCGGCGCGTTCCTTCGAGTTTTTGGAACGGTCGGTCGTTGAGTCTGGCCACGGCCTCTCGAATTGCCCGGTTCGCGTCGTGAAGACTGAAAAAGGTGTGGTTCCGCAGGGCGGCAAGAATCCAGCGCTCCACCACCAGGACCGCGTTTTCGACTTTCGCCTTATCCCTGGGGCTGCGGGGTCTTGCCGGAATGACCGCAGCGCCGTAATGGGCCGCCATTTCCTGATAAGCCGGGTTGAGATCCGGTTCGTAGCGGCAAGCGCGGGTGACGCCGGCCTTCGGATTGTCCGGCACGATGATCTCTGGAACGCCACCGAAGAACTCCAGGGCGTCGCAGTGGGCTTTGATCCAGGAACGCAGGTCCTGAGCCGGATAGGCCTTGGCAAAGGTGTAATTGCTGGCCGGCAGAACGGCAACAAAGATCGGAGCCTGCCAAACCTCTCCCGTCTCGCGGTCATGAATGGGCACGGTATCGCCGGCGAAATCCACCTGCATCTGCTCACCTGCCCGATGCGGTTGCCGGAGAACGACATCGAGCTTGGAACGCCACTGCCGGTATCGCTGGCAGAACTGGCTGTACTGCAGCCCATCTGGATGATTCTGCTTATATTCCCACCACAGGAGCTGCAGGGTAACCCCTTTTCGGGCCAGTTCCCGGTGGATGTAGGCCATGTCTGGCAAGGGCCGCTCTACTAGCCCTTGGGGGTTTCCTGGGTAAAGCTTGGCCTCAAGTTCTGCGTCGTCGATGTTCGGCAGCGGCCAGGAAAGGCCGGAGCATTCAAACCGCCGAAGCATGTCCAGCACGGTGCTGTGCGAGATCGAGAGGCTCCGGGCAATCTGCCGGGCGGAGAGCCCGACCTCCCACTTCAAGCGAAGGATCTCTCTGATCTTGCGCATCGACAACCTCCGATTTGCCAAGGCTTGCCCACGTCCTCTCGTGTGGAGATGTTATCCACAATTCGGGAGGAGCCGGCAAAACCCTGTAATGGTCGACCATGCCGCTTCGCTCTAGGATTCGAGCCGGTCGATTTGGGCCGGAATGGGCGGTCGACTATCCCCGCAAACGGTGGTCGATTTCATCCGTAATAAGTGGACGGATTCGACCGGAATGAGTGGTCGAATCCGTCCGGAATACGCAAGGGCGGGCCGCACATTTGTTGCTTCATCCGTCATGGAGGCCAGGGTGTCCGCCCTGGAACGAACGGTGACCCAGCACGACAAACGGATCGGCACACTGGACAGACTGCAGACGACCACCGAGGCCACCGACGCTGCCATGCAGCAGGACATCGGCGAGGCGAAAGAGGCGGCCCAGCACTTGTGACCACTTCCGCTCCGCCCAACTTGCAACCACGTCGCCGCACCATCAAGACACCTCCCCCATGATCACCGAACGCCGCCCCGCCTTACTAGGGTCTGCGCAAAATGCTACTGTATAAATCGAAACACCAAACCACGTTCATGGGTGTTCGATGCCCGTTTGAACGGGTTAGTTCATGTGTCATGGGACACCCAAGATCTTCCAGTCCTCGATTTTCTTCGAAGACGGGTCGACCCCAAGAGGGCTTGCCCTCCGCCGATGAGTTGCAATTGATGGTTTTGTCCGCTAGCATGAAATTGCGGGTCTAATGCTTTGGCGAATGGAGGGAGATGGGAGTGCGAGCGAGGCTCGTTTCAGGAATGTTGGCGCTGCTACTACTGATCGGCGGATGTGGTCAGGTAGATGCTGCTGGGCTTGTGGAGGAGTACCTGACAGCCCTCACCATCGGCGACTTTGACCGGGCTGCTCAACTCAGCACGGAGGCGTTGGTTGAACTGAACGGCGATGACAGTGCTGAAGCCCGGTTTGTCCAGACCTATTTGGCGCAGGTTCGTTTTACTGTGCGTGAGGCGCAAAAAGAGGACGACGACCGCTATCGTGTGCCGGTAGAACTAATCGCACCAGACCTAAGGCCGATTGTGGGCCGTGTCTTGGCGAATCTTCTCGGCGAGGCATTTGCCAGTGCGTTCATGCTTACACCTTTGGATGAGAAAACTATGACACAACGCCTGGTCGATTCCCTAACCGCAGAGATCACCAGATCAGATGCGTCAACCATTACCGTCGAGCGCACAGTCATGGTGGAAAGAATCGACGGGCAGTGGAAGGTCACCACGCCGGTGTTCGCCGAAAGCGGCCTCTTGGACATTTTCGATGACGGTTTTCTGGCGAACAGTTATGCCGAGGAAAGCAGGGCCCGCCGGGCCGAGAGTTTGCGTAGGCGCATCGCAGCAATCGAGGAGCAGCTCACAGAGCTGCGGCGGGACAGGGAGTTTGCCGAACAGTCTCGGTCTAAGTTGAGTAAGTTCGTCGTGTCCAACGCCAAGTTCTACTGGGCAGTTGACGGGTGGTGGGAGGAACCTGTCATCGAACTCACTGTCCAGAACAACACCGAGTTCCCAGTAGCGCGAGCCTATTTCCATGGCCGCCTCGTGTCCCCGGGTAGATCCGTCCCGTGGGTCGAGGAAGATTTCAACTACGCCATTCCCGGAGGTATTGAACCCGGTGAAATCCAGACGTGGAAGTTGGTTGCGAACTCTTTCAGCACTTGGGGTTCGGCTCCAAGAGATCGGGACGACTTGATCCTGGAGGTCGAAGTCACAAGGCTTGACGGGCCAAACGATCAGGTCCTGTTAGATGCCGAGTTTCCCGATTACAAGGCAGAGTGGTTAGCAGACCTGGAAGCGGACTTGGCGGAGCTTCAGGAAGAACTGCGTGCACTTAGAACCGAGGAGTGAATAATCATCCCCGGCTCAAAGGTTGGAGTCCAACCTCGTGGTGCTAAAGCAGCGACTGCATTAGCAGTGGCCATTTGGAAACTCCTAGTGGTGTCACCATCAACAAACACCCCGAGAGGAGGCAGTCATTGCTATACTTAGGGCAAGCCCTGCAATGGAAGGGATTGCCTGCGAAGTGTTGGCAGCTTATTTCCCCGGCTTTGACGTGGTCAGTGTTGTTGCGACTGAAACGGGTACCCAGATAACAATCAGGTTAGAAAGTGGCGGAGGCTCTTGCCCTGATTGCGCGTTCGAGAGCCGGAGCGTTCACAGCACCTATGAGCGCAAGCTTCGCGACTTGCCAATCCTTGGTCGACCTGTAGTCGTGTTGGTCCAGGTGCGGAGGTTTCGGTGTAAGAATCCGCGTTGCCCCCGGAAGACATTTGCTGAGTCGCTTGGGCTCTTTGCTCGACCGCATGCCCAACGCACGGAGCGTTTAACAATGCAATTGCTGTCGCTGGTCCTCACGACAAGCAGCAGGACCGCTGCTCGCCTGGCGGAGCAGATGGGCATTCAAACTAGTCCTCGTACCCTCCTGCGAACGGTTAATCGCAAGGAACGGTCGGTAAGTGCCCCTCGAGTCCTTGGAATTGACGATTTCGCTCTACGGCGGGGCCGGACATATGGTACCGTACTGTGCGATCTTGAATCCGGACAACCCGTCGATATTCTGTTTGGACGAAACGCGGAAACAGTGTACGATTGGCTCAAGAAACATCCGGGCGTGGAGATTGTCGCCCGGGACCGGGCGACTGCTTATGCGGAAGCCGTGCGACGAGCCGCTCCGAACGCCGTCCAGGTGGCAGACCGTTTTCACCTAGTACGAAACGTCAGCGAGGCGTTCCAGGAAGTCGTGGACCGCAGGGTATGGGTTCTCCCAGAAAGGGCGGTTGCGGCAAAGCATCCGGCTCATCCGCCAGCGCAGGAGACTGCACGCAAATCCAAGCCGCCTACGAAGGCTCAGCAGGCACGACAAGCAGCGGCCGAGCGACTGCGAAGGCGGTACGAAGAAGTTCACCGGCGGTATGCGAATGGGGAGTCGATCCGGGCGATTAGCCGGGCCACGGGGCTGGACCGGAAGACCGTTGCGAAATACGTGAGGTCCTCTGATATTCCCCAGCGAGCGCCGCGGCCCAAAGTTCGTAGAAAAATCGATCCCTATCTTTCTCATTTGGCTGAACGCTGGCAATCGGGTTGCCGGAATTCCCGGAAGCTCTACGAAGAGATCCGCGAACAGGGATACAGCGGATCATACTCAATGGTTCGCCACGAACTTACTCGCTGGCGCGCCCATGGCGGGCCCGCTTCTGGTCCCGAAACGGGTTCCGCCGGGCAGCCTTACGCGTGGAAAGACGTACGGTGGGCTCTCCTTTGCCCACCCGAGCACCGGACCAACAAGCAGCAACAAATTGTCGAACAGGTGCTGACACTGAATCCTGAACTCGACCTCGCTCACTCGCTGTTGCAACGCTTTCGCCATATGCTCCGGGAGCACCAGGCTGATGAACTCGATCAGTGGCTGGCGGACGCAGCGGGTAGCGGCTTATCCCCATTTGCGCGCCTCGCCAGGACGTTTACGGCCGATAAAGACGCGATTCTTGCGGCGATCGAATTGCCTTGGAGTACCGGACCTGTAGAAGGGATCATCACGCGAATCAAGTTCATGAAGCGGCTCGGCTACGGTCGCGCAAGCCTTGCGCTTCTCCGGGCCAGAGTTCTCGGTGTCCGGTAACTGGTCGAGCATGGTGGGGGAGTCCACATGTCAGTGCCTGACGAGATTCTCCGCGCGGAGCAAGTAATCTACAACTTCTGCCAGCTCGCGGTGCCACCAGACATGCGAAATCACTATCGCCTCGAATTCCGAACGCGCGGTCAGACCATCACGGTTTATGAGAGCCGGCCATCCTGGATTCCAACCATACACCGCTGGTTGCGAACACCTGTCGCCCAGTTTCGCCTGGATCCACACCGGAAAACCTGGACTCTGTACCGAGCAGACAGAGCCGGTCGATGGTTTGTTTTGGAGGAGATTCCCCCATCCCCAGACGTCAGTGAGTTACTAAATCGCCTCCATTTAGGACCATCGGGCATCTTCTTCCGATAATGCGGCATCGTCGGTTGCACGAAAGCTGACGAAGACCCCTAAAAGGGAGCCATTTGGGGGCCATTTGATCACGTAAAAGTGAGCCACCTCAATCTTCCAAACCTGTAAACTGGGATGTACCGCATTTCCAGTTTGCAGGGGTGAAAGGATTGAAGATCGAGATGGCTCATGTTGAGCGTATCAGATGGCTCCTTCATGTGGAAGGGAATGTTGTTGCCCGGATTATTTGTCAACATGTGCTGAGCATCGTGCGCTTGTGTAGGACAGAGAATATTGAAGATAGAATTATCAGGAGAGGGGCTGTCCTCTCCGTTTTCGTACGACAGGGGACAAATATGAGAGCCTGCCCAGGCCTGTGACTTGGCTGTCCACCTGGGCAGGCTCTCCCCACAGGGCGGAGTGCACCTGTGTATGTGTACCTTACTTCCCCTGGGTCAGAACGTCCAGACCTATCTTTCGCAAAGTTAGAGTCCAAAGTAGTGGTGTAAATTCCCCGGACCTTCCGGTGGGAGGGGCTGCTTGACATAAGTGGCCACCTTTGGGTTCCATGCGAAGTAGGAGCAATACATCGCAAAGGGGGAACCCGCAGGTGACCAACTTTAGGATCGCATTGGAGGAGCTTCTGCGCAAGTCCGGTGTGGACGACGTGGATTTCCTCCGGGAAGGAGTTCGGGTGCTGGCTCAGGGTCTCATGGAACTGGAAGTATCGCAGCAGATTGGCGCTGAGCGGTACGAACGGTCGTCTGAGCGCAGCAACTACCGCAACGGCTATCGGGAACGTCAGTGGGATACGCGGGTCGGGACGATCGATCTGCAGATCCCCAAACTCCGGAAGGGGTCCTACATGCCAAGCTGGCTCGAACCTCGCCGACGGGCCGAGAAGGCCTTGGTGGCTGTGGTTCAGGAGGCTTACATTCAGGGGGTCAGCACCCGGAAGGTAGATGAGTTGGTGCAGGCCCTGGGGATGACCGGCGTGAGCAAGAGCCAGGTCTCCCGGCTTTGCGCCGAGTTGGACGAGGTGGTTGAGGCCTTTCGCAACCGACCGTTGGAAGGGCGCTACCCTTACGTTTGGCTGGATGCCAAGTACGAGAAGGTTCGGGAGAACGGCAGGGTCTCCAGCATGGCCCTGGTGATCGCCATGGGTGTACGAGAGGATGGCGAACGGGAGATTCTGGGGCTAGACGTGGGTCCCAGCGAAGATGGGGCCTTCTGGACCGCGTTTTTGCGGCAGCTGGTCGCTCGGGGCCTCAAGGGCGTGCTTCTGGTGATCAGTGATAACCACGTCGGTCTGCGTGAAGCGATCCGAACCGTGTTCAGTGGCGCCAGCTGGCAGCGCTGCCGGGTTCACTTCATGCGGAATCTGCTCGGCTATGTGCCCAAGAACCTGCAGTCCATGGTGTCGGCTGCTGTGAGGACCATCTTCGCACAGCCGGACCAGCAGGCAGCGAAGTCTCAGCTAGCCGTTGTGGTCGAGAACCTGCGGAAACAGTTCCCCCGGGCGGCCCAACTGCTGGAAGATGCCGAGGAGGACATTCTGGCTTACATGGCCTTCCCGACTGAGCACTGGCGGCGACTGCACTCCACGAACCCCCTGGAACGGCTCAACAGAGAGATCGGCCGGCGGACGGAGATCGTGGGCATCTTCCCCAACAGAGAAGCTCTGATCCGCCTGGCCGGAGCCGTCATGATCGAGCAACAGGAAGAGTGGATGACCGCCCCACGAAGATACTTCAGCCAGGCGTCCATGGCGAAACTGTACGCCCATGACCCGAGCCTCGGCCGTCCTGAACTTTTGCCGCTGAGTGCCGACTAGAGCAACTACAATGCTGGAACCCGATTTACACCACTTGACGGGACTTGATCCGGAGTTGCCCAAGCGTGTCCAACCTGTTTGGTGATCATCGTGCTGGTTCAAACGACGTCTCCACCGGGGCTGGTTCGAAGTCGAGCAGGACATCGACAGCGGTGAGATCATCGAAATAGGGTATCTACAGGAGTCAAACTAGTCGATGGAGAAAATGGAATACAAGAACTAATTGGAGGGAATGCGCTTGAGTGACTGCACTCGCTGCCATCCCCAGGAAGGTCCGATCATAAGTAATCTTCGTGGCAATGTACAGCCCGCGGATTTTGAGCGGGACTCCTATGCCGCTGTAGCCGAAACGACACAGCCGCTCAACGGTACGATCGTGTATCACTACTTTCCTGCCAAAGCCGAGGGTGGAGAACCCTTGTGGAAGATCATATACGTAGAGAAAGCGATTGGATCCAGGGCGAGGTGCATGACCGAGACCGAGATTGCCATGAGCGTGTCGAATGCCTCGGCCGAGCATCGACCGCACTACGGGGACGGGGCCTACTGTACACTCCATGCCAACTTTGTTAGCGCCTGCGAAGCGGTGCAGTATGCACACGGTTTGGACCCTCATTTGTGTACATACCGTGCGGTCCTGGCCATCGAACGGCAAGAACAGTTTCGGAAATTTTCATCGACTGGTGGGGTCATGCGCAGCATTCCTAATCAGGAGTTCCTAAGAAAGGATGAACTGATTAAAATAGGAGATGCTACTGGAGAGGCGCGGCTCCTGTGGATCGAGGCCTATTCACATGGAGTTTGGAGGCGAGTGTCGCTTAAGAAGGGTGAAAGCGGTGCAGATCAATCGCGCGAGTATTCCGATGGGTCCAGGATCATACGATAGGGTGCTTGAACTATTGCAACGCACTTTGGACCCTAGTGCATCGAGCTTCCTCCAATTACTTCGTGAAGTCGCACACCGCGTGGATAGAGACTGGGGACGCTTGCCTTGGACAAGAGGCATGCTGGTATGGCTGAATAATCAGCCGCCAGCAGTTCAGCGGCGTGTTCTTAAGCACCTAACTGACATCAGTGCACAAGATGCCATGCCGGATGCGGCCCGGGGTGCCACGCTCCTACTTCTTGCTTGGGCCGATAATACGCCAGATTTCGATGACCGACTACTCTTTCACTTGGCATCTGAAGCTGGGTCGGCTGAGGTCAAGCGCATGGTTGGGGCGTACCTCTTGGCGACTCCCCGAACGCGTTCCAACGCGCTAACAGATCTGGCAGCGGTCCCAGAGCTCTCGGAAATGGTGCGCGAGCAGAGGGATGTACAATCAAGTATGGCGGTATGGCAGGCCCTGGTTAGGGAAGTCGCTGCCAATCCCGAAAGTCCAAATTTCAACGTAGTGCTGCTGCAGGTCGAAAGTCGGTCTGAGCTCCACTTTGATCTCCGAAATGGTCTGCTGGACGTGTTTGATGGCATGCCACCCAAAGAACAGGGTGCACTTGTCCGGCTTCTGCTTGCCAACCTGGAAAACCGGTCTGAGCTTTTCCAGTTGTTCGCCCTTGACTTGCTTCAATATCCGCCATTTCTTGAAACTGCCAGACAGCAGTTGGGGTACCGCCTTGAACGGCAATTGCGCCGTCTGGAGTACTCCTCGCCGTCTGCGCGAATTCGCAGCTACGCGGCAACCTTGCTCACACAGTGGGAAGTCAGTGCCACGAGCGTTATTGATGTGGCGGCCCGCGGCTGCATCGAACTGGTTGAAGTAGTTGGCCATCCCAGTGTAACCGAGGCTGTGAAGGCAGCACAGAAGTGGTTTCGTGAGCTAGATGTGATGCAGATTGAATCGATCCCGCATAACCCTCGATGGGACCCAGAGGATTACGCACACGCGGCCTTGCAGTTGCTCGGACCGCACCAAACCTTCCCGGTAGACATCAGGCGGTTGTGTACCGCCTTGGGGTGCTTTCTCCACGGGACCCGTCTACCTGAGGAGATCGACGGACTGATTATCCAGCGGCCAGGATTGCCGGGCCCTATCATTCTGTACAATAGTGCGAAGAGCGATACGCGCAAGCGGTTTACGATTGCGCACGAATTGGGCCATGCGGTGCTGCCTGGCCACACGGGATATACAGTTCACGCTTCAGTTGTCTCCGAACCAGCTGAACCCCGAAGACAGGACTCGAGTGAGAGGGAAGTGGCCGCTGCTGCCGAACGCTCGACCCGAGTTGGCTCGGAGTGGGAAACAGAGGCAGATCGATATGCAGCTGCGCTGCTGATGCCGCCGAAATGGTTTGGAAAAGCCGTTTGGCGCACGCCGATGACTTTGGAAGGGTTACTCAACTTAGCCGCCCAGTTTGGGGTTTCTGTAACAGCGGCTGCTTTTCAGGCGATTCGACTGACCCACGAAGCCGTGGCTGTCGTGTACATGGTGCACGGTGTGGTGCGTTTTCAGAGAATGACCGATGATTTCCGCGAAACGGTTGGGCCAGCAACTGCGATCTTGGAATGGATCGGTGATGCTGCTATCGCTTCCAGACTGCGCCACACTAAAGAGGTCGGCATGGTCCGCAAGGGCACTGTGCCCGCGTCTGCCTGGTTAGATCGGCCGCAAGTGGCGGAGGTCCATGAGCAGTCAATGGTGACCCACCCGGATCATGTGCTGACCTTGCTCACGCCCGTTGAAGAGGACTGATGACCAGTGGTTGCAGTATTGCGGGCTACGGAAACAGGACGCCCTGGGTGGTGACCGGAGCGGGGCCGTGGTCTCCCTTTACAGGCAGACCACGACCCCTGGTGTGTGAAGGCAGAAACTGGGGCGCTACGATACTGAAGGAACACGGTTCCGAGAGCCTCGACTTGAATCCCTGGGAGAACTTGGACCCAGGGGTTTTCGTATTGGATATGTGAGAACCACTTCGTGGGGGAGTGTCAATGGAGATGCAGTGGGGACTTACACGCCGGTCCATCTGGCTGGCCTGGCTGGCGCTCGCCGTTCTGCTGCTTCAGGCTCCAGTCGGTGCGGGGGCTTCGGAGGAAGCGGGACTTGAAATCGAGATAGCGGAGTACCCGGCTGGGAATTACGATCCGGGCCCTGGCTGGCCGGAGGGCTGGTCGCCGCCGCCGGCTCCGGAGGAGATGTCGGAGCGGATGCGGGCTGTGGTGGAGCAGGAACTCAGGGAGCATCCAGACAGGTACGATGGGTACGAATGGTGGGTCTGGGAGCCTTTGCCTGCCTGGACGCAGGAGTATCCCTGGTACTGGGAGGAGGACTGGATGCGCTGCGGGACGACGATACACGTCTTCGCCTATCCAAAGCCGGACACGCAGTTGATCTGGGAGGTCTTTGGCCGAGATTATGGGTGGTCACGGCTGCTCCTGAAGCCGTGTCGGTATGAGCCCATCAAGTCGATTACGGAGACCATCGAGCTCAGTGAGGAAGAGAAGCTGGCTGAGGGCAGGGGCATCGAGTACGAATACTGGATGGACAAGTCTCACCCAGGGTTGGGTCGGGATTATGGGTATCGGCACGAGGGCAATCCCGATGAGATCTACGTCTTCCTCAACTTCGGTAACGCCAGCAGCCATTTCGACACGCCTGCGTATTTGGACACCACCGTCAATCGGGTGAGGGTGCCGATCCGCTTTATCAGCGAGATGATGGGCGCTGATGTTGCGTGGGATGAGGCGAACCGGCAGGTAACGATCCACTTCCCTGCCGTTACCCGTGTGGTAATGAAGGCGATCCCGGCGCCTGGATATGACTACCCCGACCTGATCCATCCGGAGACGCATCTGCCCGATCCGTACCGCTTCCTGCTGGAGGAGCGGACCGTCAGTACACCGGAGCGAACGATCGTGTTGACAATCGACCAACCGGTAGCGGTGGTTGATGGCCTTGAGGTTCCGCTGGATGCTCCGCCGGTGATACGGAACGACCGCACAATGGTGCCCGTTCGGTTCATCGCTGAGCAGATGGGAGCGAAAGTCTACTGGGTTGGCGCCGAGCCAATTTACCGTCGGGAGGACGGAAGCCTGTCGGGCAGCTATCAAGTTCACATCTTCACGCCGTTCTTCCCCCTGTACGAGTACCCGAGCTGGTATCTGGAGAACCGGGCTGTGCGGTACTGAGGGGGTGGGCAAAACATGAGGTGGCAACGGTGGGTTGCGGCGATGGCGATGCTGTTGGCCCTGACGCCGCAATCGGTGGCGGCGGCCGGAGACTGGATTACCAAGGGTGGCTCGCCGCAGCGTACGTCAGCCATATTCGACTCACACGGATTAATTGAGTTGACGGAACACTGGGCGACAAGCCCCTTGGGCGAGAGTGCGGCACAGCCCGTGGTGATCGATAGGGTCATTTACCACTTGGCGGGTGCTTACCTGTGGCAGTTGGAGTTGGATGGACTTAATTGGCTGATCGGAGACCCTGTTGAGGTCCACGATCCGATAAAGGGCAAGGCAATTGAGTTCAACGTGGCACCCGGAGGCGCTTTCATCGCTCCGCAGTCCAGTCCCAGCTACAGTCCCGCGACCGGTGTCCTCTATTTCGGCACCGGCTACGGCTGGCTCTGGGCGTATCACACCAGAGAGGGATGGGCTCAGCCGGCAGAGTTGGGTATCGGTTGTCCCATCGTGGGCTCCCCGGTGGTGATCCACGATCAGGGGCGGGACATCGTGGTGGTAGCGGACCGGCCCAACTACCCCGGGGAGGAGAGCCTGCCCGAAGGGCGGCCGCTATGCCCCCGTAATCACGGTAAGGTCTGGGTGGTTCAGGGTTTGGATCAACTCAACGGATTTGTTCGGCGGCAGGTCTACGAAGCTGCCCCCACCAAGCGCGACGAGGACGGCTTCGGTGGCTTCATCACCCCGTCTGCAGTGGCAGCGCCGCTCCACGGCCAGAACCCCAGCTTCGTCATCGGTACAGACGGCTTTGAAGGCGGTCGGGCGATCCGGCTGGCCCTGGACCGCAACGACGACTATCGCCCCTACCGAGTCTGGACGGTGGACGGCTCCGCAGGGTTTGCAGGCAACTTCACATCTGACGGAACCCATGCCTATTGGCTGG
The DNA here is from genome assembly GCF_055383075.1 of Symbiobacterium turbinis. Lineage (NCBI taxonomy): Bacteria > Bacillati > Bacillota > Clostridia > Eubacteriales > Symbiobacteriaceae > Symbiobacterium > Symbiobacterium turbinis. Next base: position 1,749,087 of record NZ_AP042433.1, on the reverse strand, counting down.
ATACACAGGGGCGACTCTGGGGAGCCAACCTGAGCGATGGTCTCGAGCCGGCGGGATGGAAAGGGCACATGGTGGACCTCCCTGCCCTCATCGGCGCCAAGAACGCGTTCACCAACACCGAACCCGCCGTCGTGGTCCAGCAGACCCCCGACGGCCCCGAGACCCACCTCTACATCACCCTGCGCAACTACACCGACACCGGCGTGGGCCTTCGTGACGGCCCCACCGGCAGCGATGGCGCGGTGGTCGCCATCGGCCCCGGCGGCGAGCTGAAGTGGTTCCGCAAGTTCGGCCCGGAGGAGCGGCTGGGCGAGCGGATGGCCTCCATGAACACCGCACCGCTGGCGCTGGTCAGCCGTGGGGCGCTCCTGTTCGGCGACGTGAACGGCTTCTTCTACAGCCTCGCGCTGGACACTGGGAACCCGGCCGGGGGCGACGCCAGGCCTGCGCTGATTCCACCGGAGGAGCGGGCGCCCACGGACCGGCTGTTTCTGCTGAAGCCAGGCGAGGCGCCCAACGTGGGACCGTACAGCTTCTCCCAGGTCTCGGGCGTGGGCGTCGATCCCGCCTTCGCCCACGGGCTCATGCTGGTGGGCGTCAACTACGAGGTGAACGGTGAGGCTTCCGGCCGGCTGGTGGCCTATCGGACCGGCGAGACCTACGACCTGCGGTGGCTGGATGCCCCGGGGCCCCTGGTGCTTGCGGAGGGTGAGCCGGCGGATCTGCATCCGCGGCTTCAGTTAGAGCTGACGTCCCGGACCTTGGCCGCGCTCTGCCCGAGCCCGATGGCCGTGCGGTGGTTTCTCACAGATGAAGGCGGGCAGCTAATCCGCGCCCTGGGAGAGGCGCCGCTGCCCGGCGATCTGGCGCCGGAGCAGCCCCACCCGGTGCCGCTGACGGTCACCCTCGCCGAGGGCGATCCGGCTGAGGGCCAGATCGTCGGCGTGATCGACCTGCCCTCGGTCTACGCGCTCAGCGCGCCGCACACGGCGAACCCGAGACTTGCGGTGGCCCGGTCCATCGCGTCCGCGCTGGGGCTTCCGGCGGAGAAGAGCTGTGCCGGGTCGGTGGCCGAGGTGGTGGAGCGGGAGGGGGAGCCCGGTCCGGAGGGCGGCCTCGCCAACAACGTGCTCATCGTGCCGTACAGCAGCCCGCAGCCGCCTGGTGAGCCCGACCATCCTGGCGGGGACGACGGGAACGGGAACGAGATCATCGACGACCCGTCGGTGGTGGATCTGGCCGTGCCGCAGGTGGCCGAGGCGGGTCGGCCGTTCGAGGTGGGCATCTACCTGGGGTATCAGAACAACTTGGGCCGCAGCGAGATCCGGGTCCCGCTCCGGCTCTGGGCGCGGCCTGAGGCGGGCGGTCGGGCGCCGGCCGGAGGATGGCAGAAGGTGACCATCGACCAGATGCCCTGCTGCAGCTTCAAGGCGGGCACGATACCGGGGCTGACCGCCGGGATCTGGGAGATCATCGCCGAGATTGATTACCCGGCAGATACCCGGCTGGAGAACAACCGGGCGATCCGCCGGGTGGAGGTGCTCGATCTGCAGTCGGGCGGGAAAGGCGGTGCGGAGGGCGGCGCCATCACGGACTGACGGCTGTGCCATGCCGTCCGGTGCCTTTACAGCCGATGGGGTAACGGCGTGTCGGGAGCGGCTGTAAGCTGGCAGAGAATGTGATGCGACAGTAAGAATCCCGGACCGACGCCCAGGGGTTGGAAGTGGATCCGGGGTGGGATATACTGGAAGAGGAGCCTGATCGGCCGGTGCCCTCGAAAGGGGGTGCTAACGGATGAAGATGTATGTTGAGCTCGATCCAGCAGTGGTTCTCTGGGCCATCATCCTTCTCATCCGTCTAGCACTTGCCGCTAAGTACTAGCGGTTGCTGACGTTTGAGATGCGGCAGCCGTCGTTCCGATCTTGGGGCGGCGTCTGCAGGCTCCCGGGCGCTCACATTCGTGAGTGCCCGTTGTTAGTTTGGGTGAGGTGATCCGGTCTTATCCCGGCATAGGCGCTGCCCGCCTCCCCCTGAGTCGCTGTGCAGGAGCCTGTGGCCCCTGGGAGAACCCGAACCCAGGGGTTTTCGTATTGGATATGTGAGAACCACTTCGTGGGGGAGAGTCAACGAAGATGCAGTGGGGACTTACGCGCCGGCCCTTGTGGCTGGCTGGGCTGGTGCTCGTCGTTCTGCTGATTCAGGCTCCCGTGGGGGCGGGGGCTTCGGAGGAAGCGGAACTGGAAATCGAGATAGCGGAGTACCCGGCTGAGAATTACGATCCGGGCCCTGGCTGGCCGGAGGGCTGGTCGCCGCCGCCGGCGCCGGAGGAGATGTCTGATCGGATGCGGGCTGAGGTGGAGCGGATACTCCGGGAGCATGCGGATATGTACGACCGGTACGAATGGTGGGTCTGGGAGCCGTTGCCTGCCTGGACGCAGGAGTATCCCTGGTTCTGGCGGGAGGACAAGATGGGGTGTGGAACAACGCTGCACGTTTACGCTTACCCAGTACCTGACACCCAGCTCATTCTGCGGGAGTTCGGTCGGGATTTTGGGTGGTCGCGCCTGCTCTTGAAACCGTGTCGGTATGAGCCCATCAAGTCTATAACCGAAACGGTTGAGCTCAGTGAGGAAGAGATGTTGTTGCCCGCGCTATTTGGCAGTAACTTGATCGACGACAGTGTCGTCCGTCAACTGACGCGTTGTCTTGTCGCCAGAATTGGGGGCGGCCGGCCGGCCGCCCCTGTTGAGCTTTACACAGCGTAGCTTGTACCATTCTGGGTGCGACCCGTTTCCTCGGGCCGCTTACCACGGGCTGCTGCCCTTGGCGGTCTGCAGATCCTGCAGCTCAAACAGAACCCGGTCGACATTGGCCTCGTCCACAAAGCGCTGTTCACGGGAGCAGGCGTCCAGCAGGCAGTTGGTGCAGAGTGTGTTAATGACCCGGGGAAGCCCGCGGGACTCGGCGGCGATCTTCTGCAGCGCCTGTTCCGAGAAGATGTCGTGGTCGACACCCGTCCGGCGCAGATGGTGCCGGATGTACGCGACGGTTTCTTCCTCGCTCAGCGGCCCCAGATGGTACCGCACCTGAACGCGCTGGGCGATGGCTTCGAAGGTGCGCAGGCGGAGCATGCCGCGCAGTTCGGACTGGCCCACCAGCAGAAAGGTCATGGGACAGGCCGAATCCAGGTGGAAGTTGAGCAGGAACCGCACTTCCTGCAGCATGGCGTGCGGCAGCAGATGGGCTTCGTCCAAGACGATGACGGGCTGCAGCCCGTGCAGCCGGTAGCCGTCCAGGATGGTCTGCTCAAACAGCCGGCGGGCCTCTCGGCTCAGGAAGTGGTAGGGTGCGGCGACACCGAGCTGGGTGAGCACGTCGCGGTAAAAGGCCGTGGGCGTGAGCTTGGAGTCGGCAATGTAGACAAACGGATTCCGGCTGCGATCCAGCAGGTCGTACAGGGTACGGATCGCAGTGGTCTTGCCGGATCCCACCTCACCGGTGATGAGGCCGAACGCCCGGTGGCGCACGCAGTACTGGAGCCTGGCCAGCAGTTCCTGGTGCTGTGCACACGGAAACAGGTCGGCGGTCGGGATCTCCTTGCTGAAGGGCAGGACGCGAAAGCCAAAGAACGCGGCCAGCACTCAGTTCTGGCCCCCCTTCGGTTGCGTCAGCCGGGTGTAAGCGGTCTCACCCAGCCGCCTCCGCCGTTCGGTGTCATGCTGCTTCTTGGCCAGCGTGAGGAAGTTCAGGCCGGTCTTCGGTGCTGCTGCAGCTGGTTCGGGTGCGGGGGATACCGACCGGTGCCGGGTACGGTGCAGCTTTAGCGGGACGGCGTCGGCAAAGCGCTTCCCCTCGTGCCAGACCTGGATCTGGCTGAGGTCGTACGGGTCGTAGCGAAGCGTGACCTTCCGGCGGGCCAGGGCCGGGTCGACCTCGTATTGGTTGCGGTAGAGCGAAAAGCAGCCCGTCTGGTCCACCACGCGCTCCTCCTCCCAGAGGAAGACCTCACGGAGTGCACTGGGGTCAATTCGCCGCAGCGGCTCCGTGTCGCCCTCAAACCGCTGCCGCGGCGTCTGCTTGGTCACGCCGTGCACCCGGTTGTGGTACGCCACCTCCAGCCAGGCCCAGAACAGCTCGTTGAGCTGCTCCAGGGTCGCAAGCTGGCCGGCGGCGATGAGTTGCTGTGCCTCCGGCAGAAAGCTCTTCTGTACGGTAAGGAAGAAACGCTCGATCTTCCCTCGCCCCTGCGGTCGATAGGGCCGGGAATGGGTGAGGCGGATGCCCAGCCGGCCGCAGATGCGCGCCAGGTGCCGGGCGGAATAGATCGCCCCGTTGTCCACGTAGATACGCCGGGGGAGACCGTAGCGCAGGATGGTGCGTTTCAGGCAGTCCTCCAGGCGGGGCAGTTTCTCCTCCCAGTACATCTGCCCGTAGACGATGCGGCTGTAGTCGTCGATGAAGGCGATGAGGTAGACCTTGCGGGTCTTGCCGGGCCTGTCCGGATGCGGCAGGTTCAGGAGATGACACACGTCGCCCTGCCAGCAGTCGTTGCGGTGGGCCGCTTCAAAGCGCCGGAAGGTCGCCCTGCGCTTGCGGCTGAGCATGGCCTTGCGGCTGTAGCCCGCCCGCACCAGATGCTGCGACAGGGTGGATCGCCGGAGCAGCCCCGGCGGAACTACGCCGGCTTTCTCCAGGGTGTCAATGATCTGCTGCACGCTGCGCTCCGGCACTTCCCGCCTGGCAGCGATGGCGTGCTCCAGAATCTCCGGTGTGATGACACGGCCCTTGCGGGCGTCGTCCCGCACCTTGGGTTTCAGCCCGTCGAAGCCGGCCTGCCGGTAGGCGGCGATCCAACGCTCCAGGGTGCGAACGCTGACCCGGGTCTTGTCGCTGTGCGGAATCTGGTGGTGCTGGCGGGTGATTTGCAGCAGAATCCGCCGCCGTTCGAGCCGGGTCACATCCTCTGCCACAACCGGTGCGATGAGCTGCCACCGAAAAGCGGCAATCTCGTCGCGCTGCTGTTCGTCCATGGTGAGTCCCTCCCTTGCCAGGTTGGCGTCATTGTGGCACGCCAACCTGCGGGAAGGCGACGGACAGACTCTGTGGTGTGCTAGAGGGAAGCCGTGCCTTCACCCAGCCGGTTCAGCGCAGCAAACACTCCGCCGTGTTCCTCCGGTCGCCGCCCCATCTGACGGCGGTACCAGTCCCCCACATCCAGCAGGAAGTGGAGCGTGGCGTCCGGACCTTCCCGCCGGGGGGTGAGGGCATCGAGGTCTGTGTCCGGCCAGAAGCGCAGAACCCGTTCGGCAAGGTACTGGCTCCACTCTCCGGCCAGCGCTCTCGCCCTGACAAGCCAGCGTCTGAGCGTCTTCTCCGAGAGCCAGCTGACCGTCGGGCTGCTCAGTCGCCGGGCCAGGGTGCTCCAGGGCAGCCCTCGCCGCACCCGCCCGCGAACCACGGCTTCTCGCACCAGCGTGATGAATCGGGCGTACGGTTTCTGAAACGCCACCTGGCTGGACGGCGAGGCTCGCCTTCCCGTGTTCGTTCCGATCACGATCCAGCACCGTTGGACCCCCGGTCCTGCCGGATGGCAGGCCGAGACAGGCTGGGGTGACGCGCTGATGGCGGCGGTACTTTCGGATTTGAGCCTGAGCCCCTTACCTGACGTTGGTGACATCCTGCGGAACTTGGAGCGCGCCCGCCAGGAGGGCATCGACGGTTTTGTTGCGGCTCTGGTCCACCCGCCACAGGAGAACGGTCACAGGGTTCGCCCAGGCCTCGGTGTGGCGGATCTCGCCCAGCTGTTTGACTCGATAAGCAAGGCGGTGCCGTTTCTCGTCCCTGTCGAACCCAGCCCGAGGAACAAGCTGGGAAACGCAACCCGGAAGAACCGGCTCCGCAAGTGGACGGACATCGGCGTCGACGAGCGCCATAAAGCTGTGCTGGCAACCTGCGCGGAGCCGCCGACCATTCGGCTCTTCTGGCAGACCGAGGCCATGCGGGACGCCGTTACCGAAGCCCTCAACCGGGAGTTCGGCGGAGCCATAGTCGTCACCCCGGTGCAGTTCGGGGAGTTGGGCCGCCGTCTGGAACTCCAGGACGGCTCGCGGAGTGCCCAGTGGGCTGCGGTGAAGCGGCGGGCCGAAGAGGTTGCCGCTGCAGTAACGGGCGAAGCACACGGAGCAGTGGTGGAGCTTCAGTGGGACCGTCAGGGCGGGCACACCAGCCCTGCGGATCCCAAGGCGGCGATTCGCCTGGGCCTGGCCAGAGTTGGCATGGTCAGTCAGTTCCTGCAGCCGCCTGACGAGGAGCAGAAGGAACTGGTCACCGCTGAGAACCACCGGGTGACCGGAGCGGTACGTGACCTGATGCGGCAGCTGGGGATTCTGCTAGACTGGCCCAGGCCGGTGCTTCGCGGTGAGGCAGTGGCGGGAACCTCGCTGGTCGGCCTGATGACAATTCGGAAGAGCACCGGTCGAAGGGGGAGGCGGCGGTATGACACCGCGTATCTGCCGGTCATGGTCTGGATGAGCACCACAGACTCGCGGATTCGGGTGCACTACCCCGGTGCTTCCGGATGGGCGACCTATCGGGAGGCGGCCACTCAACTGGCGGTTGCGGCGGAGACCGATTGGTATGACAATCAAGCCGCTGTGCACCACTGGCTCCAAGAGCGCCTCTTGCAGGACATCCTGCCCGAGGGGCGGACGCTTCTGTTGGTGGACGGGTACCGGACCCGGAACTGGTGGGGTTGGATGACCAACACCGCCGTGACCGTAGATGACTTGAAGTTCGGCGACCGGAAACAGCTGTGGGCGCCGGTGAACGACCCGCTCTGGGAGAACCTGCGCATCGTGCGTATCTTGTCGGGCGACAGCGAAGAGACGGCCCAGTGGTTTGGCACGGACGACGAGGAGAGGGTCGGAGTGCCGCACGGTCTGTTCCGGCTGTCGGAGCGAACGTTCCTCAGTGCACAGGAGATACCGGGGGCGACCAAGAAGTTCTTGCGACCGAGTGACAGTAAGCTGGACAAGCCAGGAAAGCAGGGGTGGCTCCCGCGGTTGATGGAGGCGGTGGTTCTTCTCAACGCGCCGGGTGAGGACCCTGCACAGTGGGCGGCGGTTGCGCATCACCTGCGGATTATGGCCTCTCACCACCGGGAGGCGCTCATGCTGCCGCTGCCTCTCCACTTGGCGACATGTCTCGAGGAATACGTGTTGCCGCTGCCGGAGGAGGACCAAGACTGATCGCGAAGGTTGCCTGGTCGGCGGAAGGCCCTTCGGCCGCTTTTCCTAGCCGGGGAGAGGAACCACCGACCGAGGTGCCTAACCAATACACATGCCAACGTCAGGAGCGGCTGGCCCCGCCGCTCCAGGGAGGTGGAGCACGGCGTGAAGATCTCGATCATCCTTTCCCACATCGACACGGGCCACATCGCCTTGCCCGAGTTTCAGCGCGGCTACGTCTGGAACCGCGATCAGGTGCGCGGCCTCTTCGATTCGCTGTACCGCCGCCACCCCATCGGCGGGCTGCTCGTCTGGGTAACCGAGTCCAAGTCGGCGGTGCACCGAGGCGAGGGTCCTCTGGCCCCCGGCGTGGTGAAGCTCCTGCTGGACGGCCAGCAGCGCATCACCTCGCTCTATGGAGTCGTTCGGGGCAGGCCGCCGCGGTTCTTCGAGGGCAACCCGCAGGCGTTCACCGGCCTCCAGTTTCACCTGGAGACCGAGACGTTCGAGTTCTACCAGCCCGTGAAGATGAAGGACGATCCCCTCTGGATCGACGTGACCGAGCTGATGCAGAAGGGGAACGACGGGATCGGCGAGTTCATCCAGCGGCTGAGCGCCCGGCCGGATCTGATGCCGAAACTCTCGACCTACTTCGGCCGCCTCAGCCGGCTGCTGGGCATCCTCGACGTGGACCTGCACGTCGAGGAGGTCGCCGGTGAGGACAAGACCATCGACGTGGTGGTCGACATTTTCAACCGGGTCAACAGCGGGGGCACGAAACTCTCCAAGGGCGACCTGGCCCTGGCCAAGATCTGCGCCGAGTGGCCCGAGGCCCGGGAAGAGATGAAGGCCAGGCTTGCGAAGTGGGAGGCCGCGGGCTACCACTTCGACCTGGACTGGCTGCTGCGCTGCGTCAACACGGTGCTCACCGGGGAGGCGAAGTTCCAGTTCCTCCACGACAAGAGCGCTACGGAGGTGCAGGATGCGCTGGAGCGGGCGTGCCGGCACATCGACACCTGCCTGAACATGATCAGCGGCCGACTGGGGCTGGACCACGACCGGGTGCTCTTCGGCCGGTTCGGCATCCCGGTGATGGTCCGCTACCTGGACACGCACCCACTGCCCCTGAACGAGCGGGAGCGGGACAAGCTGCTCTTCTGGTTCCTGCAGGCCGGTATGTGGGGCCGCTTCTCGGTATCCACCGAGACGACCATCGACCAGGACCTGGCTGCACTGGAGGGGCCGGGCGGCGGCCTCGACAGGCTGCTGGAGCAGCTGCGGCTCTGGCACGGCAGCCTGCGGGTGGAGCCGGACCACTTCACCGGCTGGAGCCTGGGCGCCCGGTTCTACCCGGTCCTGTACATGCTCGCCCGCATGGGGGAGGCGCGGGACTGGGGCACGGGCCTGCCGCTTAGGGCAAACCTGCTGGGCAAGATGAGCCGGCTGGAGGTCCACCACATCTTTCCCAAGGCGCAGCTGTACAAGCGCGGATACCAGCGGCCGGAGGTCAACGCGCTGGCCAACTTCTGCTTCCTCACCAAGGACACCAACCTGAACATCTCGGATCGGCTGCCGGAGGCGTACTTCGAGGAGGTCGAGGCGCGGCACCCGGGTGCGCTTGCGTCCCAGTGGATCCCCATGGACCGCCACCTGTGGAAGATCGATAACTACCCCGCCTTCCTGGAGGTCCGCCGGGCGCTCCTGGCCGAGGAGCTGAACCGGCGGATGGCCGAGCTGCTCCACGGCGAGACGCGGTGGCTGGAGGGCGTCCCGGCGCCAGCGGCGCCTGTGGCTCTGGCGGCGCCTGCGCCCGTGGTTCTGGGCCAGGTGGCGGAGGATGAGGAGCAGGTCCTGGCGGAACTGAACGCCTGGATGAAGGCGCAGGGGCTGCCGACGGGGATCGTGGGCTATGACTTCGCCGATCCTGGGACCGGGCAGCAGAAGGCGGTCTTCGACCTCGCCTGGCCCAACGGCATCCAGGAGGGGCTCAGTCAGCCGGTGGCGGTGCTCCTGAACGAAAGCAGCGAGGTGCTTGCCATTGCCAGCCAGGCCGGCTTCCGGTGCTTCACGACACCCGGAGACTTCCGCCGTTATGTGGAATCGGAAATTCTGGCTGCGGCCGACTGAGCCAGGATCTACAACGTTTTTAGCCTGATCATTCAGCCTGATCGCCGAATTGCAACGACTCCTTGGTCGAGGAGCGACCGGACGGTGGACGGAGATCGTGGTCCGTCACCCGTGCGCCCGCAGATGATCCAGCACTCGTCGCACGTCCCCTCACGCAACTACAGAAAGGTGGCCGCACACATGGCTTTCCGCGCCTTCATCTGCGCCCCGAACCGCTCCTGGGATCCCTTCCACGTCCGCAACGAAGCCGTAGGCGTCCTGTTGGTCTACGACGACGGCAACTACGACTGCAAGTTCAAGACCGTCGAGGACCAGGGCGAAGTGCTCACGATCCTCGACGGCGTGAACTGGGACAACCCCGAAGTGGCCGACTACATCCGGGAGCGGATGGACCGGCCTCCGACCTGCGCCTTCTGGGAAGTGGAGGTGCGGGAAGGAGACACCGTCGACACCATCTTCCAGCGGATGCTGGACGCCGAGAAGGCCGCCGACGAAGGGCGCTAACCCATCGCCGCAACTCCACCGTCGGCCCCGACTCCGCCGTGCGGATCCGGGGGCCGATGCGCGCGTGAGCGTGCGGCCAGCGCGGCCCTGGTGGGCGGAGCCATCTCGAGCGTGAGTCACTGGATCGCCTACCGCCGGGGCGAGATCGACGTTCGCCGCCGGCGTTATCGATATCGGCGCCACGACCCTGGCGTACGTGAAGGGCGAGATCTCCGGTGACGAAGCCCGCGACCGCATGATCGGCACCGGCGTTTCCACGGTGGGCGGCATGTACAGCGCCTACCTCGCCGAGGCGCTTCTCGCCTCCGGCGCCGCCGTGGCCGCAGCCTCCATGGCGGGTACTGGCTGGCGTCCTCCATCTACCAGTCCTGCCGGGCGATCGCGCAGGAGGCCGCGCTCGCCAGGGAGGAGGCCGAGCGGGTCGAGGCGCTCTGCGCCGAGGCCGTCCGCTTCCTGAAGGCGCGGCAGGCGGAGTTCGAGCGACTGTGTGACGAGCCCATGGCGGAGCGCAAGCGGGAGTTCGCCCGCTGCTTCGCGGCCATCGACCGTGGCATGACGGCCAACCGGTCTGAGGAGACCGCCGAAGCCCTGGCCGACCTGGCCCTCCTGTTCGGGCATGAGCTGGCGTACGGCACCTTCGCGGCGTTCGACCGGGCGATGCGGAGCCCGGGGCCGCTGGAACTCGGAGCAGTTCCACGACCGATGATCAGGGCTGCGGGGTGCCAGGCTCCAGCAGTCCTGTTGTCTAGCGTTGCACCAGCCAGCGAATGTGCATGTGATCTCGTTCACAGGAGGAGTCCCGCGATCAAAGTTCGAATGTTATAGTCATTCTGTTGTGGGAGGGAGTCCAAACCCATGCGGCGCGTGCTAGCCCTACTCATGATGCTGACCGTTATGCTCGTTCCCGCTCTGGCCCAGGCGGAGACCACGGTCCGCCTGGTGGTGGACGGGGTCGAGGTACAGACCGACGTGGCTCCTGTCCTGGAGAACGACCGTACGCTGGTGCCCATCCGTGCAGTGACTGAAGCCCTCGGGTTTGAGGTGGAGTGGGACCAGGAGACCCGCACGGCGACCCTGACCAAGGGCGAGACGACGATCCAGCTCACCGTGGGCAGTCCGGAAGCCGTGGTCAACGGGGAGAAGGTGGCGCTCGACGTGGCCCCCTTCATCGTCTCCGACCGCATGATGGTCCCTGTTCGTTTCGTCGCCGAGGAGATCGGCCTGCTGGTCGACTGGGAGCACGAGACCCGCACGGTGCTCATCACTTCGCAGCCGCCAGCGGATGAGGCTGCGGAGACCGGTGAGTCCGACGAGAATGGCGAGGCGGATGAGGCCGGCGAGCCCGCCGGTGCGGTGGACCCGGCCGCCCTGGAATTGCTCGCGCAGGCTCATGCCGCTTCCGAGGTGAACGTCCGGCAGACGGGCCACTTCACCGTGACCATCGAGGGCGGGCTGATTCCCGTCGATTCCGAGATGTTCCTCGAAATGTACCAGGAGACGCCGGAGCGGGCCCTCGGCTACAACACGGTGCGGGCCTTCGGGATGGAGCAGACGATCGGGGTTGCCGTACTGGACGGCCAGTACTGGATGCAGGACGAGACGGGCGCATGGGCTCAGATGGCGCTGGAGGAGATGGCGCCGACGGATCGCCTGTCTGACCCGTCCGCCCTGGTCAACCTGAACCCCGCGGAATACGACTGGTCCAGCGCCACCGTTACCCGCGAGGCCTACGAGGAGACCGAACTGCAGGTCGTGACGGTGGTCATGGACAAGGCGGGACTGGCCGCTCTGATCGGTGAGGCGTCCGAGCTGATCACCGACGTTCGGATGGAGGCCCGGTACTGGCTCAACGACGACGGCACGCTGCATCACATCGATGTGTATGTCGAGACCATCGCCGACGAGCCGGTGCCCATGCGGGTGGTCATGCAGGGCACCGTGTTCTTCGAGCCCTGGGACGGGACCATCGAGTTCCCGCCCGAGATCACCGGTGCTGCCGAGTAGTCGGCGGCCGGAGCGGGCTTTTCCCCGGATCGAGCAAGGTGTGGGGCTGCGGGAGCGGGATTCCCGCAGCCCCTGAGCTTTTCCGCCTTCTCCCGCGATCCGCCCGTTGACAACGGGCCCGGCATCTCCCATGTCCCCCCGTCCGAAGAACCCGCCGCCGGACCGGCGGGCGGAGATCCTCGACGCCTCCCTGCGGCTCTTCGCCGAGAAGGGGTACGCCGAGGCCACCAACGCCGAGATCGCCAAGGAGGCCGGGGTCACCGCGGCGGCGCTCTACTACTACTTCCCCAGCAAGGAGGAGCTGTTCAGGGCCGCGGTGCGCCAGCACATCGGGCGGTTTGTCCCGACGCTGCGGGCGCTGACGGCGCAGGCGCCCGCGGACGCCTCCGGTCCGGAGGCCGTCGGGATGATCCTCCGGAGCGCGCTGGCTTTCTTCACGGAGGAGAAGACGCAGCTGGTGCTCCGGATCGTCCTGGCCGAGGGGCCCCGGCGCCCCGAGATCCGCCAGATCTGGATCGACCAGATCACCGGGATCTTCGAGTTGCTGGCCCCCTTCGTGATGAACGCCATCGCCTCGGGGCAGATCCGCCCCATCGACCCCCGGCTGATCTTCATCCTGCTCCAGGGCCCCATGCTGTCGACCGTGATCATCCGGGACCTGCTGCAGGTTCCCGCGCTGGAGGGGCTCACCAACGACGCCGTGGTCGACGCGGTCCTGGAAACCACGCTGGCTGGCCTTCGGACCGACGGCTGAGAGAGGAGGAACACGCCGTGTTCCAGCGCATCCTGGCCCTGGCCCAGAAGGAGTTCATCCAGATCCGGCGCGACCGGCGGAACCTGACGATGATGCTGGTCCTGCCGATCCTCTGGCTCATCCTCTTCGGCTATGCGTTCACCTTCGACGTGGGCGAAGTCCCCGTGGCCGTCGTCGACCGGAGCGGCACGACCATCGGCGCCGCCGTGGCCGACGCGCTCCGCAGCTACGACCGCTTCGTCCCCGCCGACCTGCCCGAACCCTCTGAGGCCGGCATCCGGGAGGCGATCTTCCGGGGCGAGGTGGTGATGGGCGTCCTCATCCCGCCCGGCTACGGCGACGAGGCGGATGCCGAGCTGCACATCCTGCTGGACGGGGCGAACCTCTTCGCCGCCCAGAGCGCGGCCCGCCTGATCCCGGGTGCGCTCGAGCCCGCCCAGGAGGTTGTGCGGGCGGAGCTTCAGGCCCGCACCCGGGCGCATGTGGCGGAGCTGATCGCCGAGGCGGCCGAGGCGCGCAAGGCTGAGGTGCTCGAGGGAGCGGCGAGTCCGCCGTGACGCCCCTGCCGTTCCCCCGGGCAAACCTCTGCCCGGGGGTTTTCGTATTGGTTATGGGAGAACGAACAACATGGGGGAGTGGGAACCGATGAAGGGGGATCACACACGCCGTGCCAGGTGGCTGGCCTGGCTAATGCTCGCGGCGCTGCTCGTGCACGGGCCGGTGGGGGCGGGAGCGGAGGAGCCGCTGCAGCCGGAGGTGGCGGAGTACCCGGCTGAGAACTACGAACCCGGTCCGGGATGGCCGGAGGGCTGGACGCCGCCGCCCCCGCCCGAGGGCATGTCGGAGCAGATGCGGGCGGAGGTGGAACAGGCGCTCCGGGACAATCCGGATATGTATGATCGGTACGACTGGTGGGTGTGGGATCCGCTTCCTGCCTGGACCCAGGAGTATCCCTGGTACTGGGAGGAGGACTGGATGGTCTGCGGGACGACGATCCACGTGTACGCCTATCCGAAGCCGGATACGCGGTTGATCCAGCAGGTCTTCGACCGGTCGTACGTCGTGGGGCGGCTGCACCTGAAGCCGTGCAGGTATGAGCCCATGCAGTACATCGTGGCCGTACGGGAGTTGAGTGAGGAGGAGAAGCTGGCCGAGGGAAGGCGCGCAGAGTACCTGTATTGGGTGGACAAGTCCCACCCTGGATTGGGGCGAGACGATGGTAGTGAGAGCAACGGCAGCCCCGACTACATCTACGTCTACCTGAACCAGGGGGACGCGGCGAAGCGGTTTGACACGCCTGCGTACCTGGACACCGCGGTCAACCGTGTGCGGGTGCCGATTCGGTTTGTCAGCGAGATGATGGGTGGTGAGGTGTCCTGGGATCAGGATAACCGACGGGTAACGATCCGTTTTCCAGCCGTTACCCGTGAGACCACGAAGGTGGTTCCTGTTCCTGGATATGATTACGCTGATCTGTTTGATCCTGAAGAGTACCTTCCAAACGGCCACCGATTCTCGTTGGAGAAGCGAACCGTCAGCACACCGGAACGTACCATCGTACTCACCATCGATCACCCGGTCGCCATGGTAGATGGCCGGGAAGTGTTTTTGGACGCCCCGCCGGTGATTCGGAACGACAGGACGATGGTGCCCGTTCGGTTCATCGCAGAACAGTTGGGTGCCAAAGTCTACTGGGTTGGTGCTGAACCCATCTTCCGGCTCGACGATGGGAGCATGTCGGGCAGATACCAGGTTCACATCTTCACGCCGTTCTTCCCCCTGTACGAGTACCCCAGCTGGTACCTGGAAAACCGGGCTGTGAGGCACTAAGGGGGTGGGCGAATCATGAACTGGCGACGTTGGGTTGCGGGGGGTCTTGTGTTCTCTCTTTTCCTGTTACCCGGACCCGCGGCGCTGGCCGAGGACTGGATCACCAAGGGCGGTTCGCCGCAGCGCATGTCGACGATCTCTGATCCGCAGGGCTTGATCGAGCTAAGACCGTATTGGGAGACAGAGCCGTTGGGGGAGAGTGCGTCCCAGCCAGTTGTTGTGAATGGAGTGATCTACCATCTGGCAGGCTCTTACCTCTGGCGGCTGGATCTGGATGATCTTCAACGACCGGTTGGTGAAGCCGTCGCAGTCAGTGATCCGGTGAAGCGGAAGAGAGTCGAGTTCAACGTGGCACCTGGGGGCGCGTTCATCGCCCCGCAGTCCAGCCCCAGCTATAGCCCGCAGACTGGTATTCTGTATTTCGGAACTGGCTATAGTTGGCTCTGGGCGTACCACACCACAGAAGGCTGGTTTCGACCCGCCGAACTGGACTTGGGTTGCCCTATTGTGGGCTCGCCGATCGTCATCCACCACCAGGGAAGGGATATCGTCGTAGTCGCCGATCGACCCAACTACCCTGGGGAAGAGTCGCGGCCAGAGGGTCGACCACCTTGCCCCAGGAGTCATGGAAAGGTGTGGGTGATCCAGGCTCTGGACGATCCCAGTCGCATTCCCCACGTGCAGCATTACGAAGCGGCAACCACCAAGCAGGATGATGGTGGATTCGGCGGGTTCATCACTCCCTCCGCAGTGCTGGCGCCAGCCCATGGCGAGAACCCCAGTTTCGTCATCGGTACCGATGGCTTCGAGGGCGGACGAGCCGTGCGACTGGCTCTTGACTCAGGACAACGATTACCGCCCCTACCTGGTATGGACGGTTGACGGTCCCGCCGGTTTTGCCGGCAACTTCACTTCTGACGGAACCAACGCATACTGGCTGGACACTCGCGGGTACCTATGGGGCGCGTCGCTGGCCAGGGGCCGCGAACCCGAGGGTTGGTCTGGCTACTCCATTTCCCTGCCCGCCCTCATCGGCGCCAGGAACGCCTTCACCAACACCGAACCCGCGGTCGAGGTCCGCCAGACCCCGGACGGCCCCGAGACCCACCTCTACGTCACCCTCCGCAACTACACCGACACCGGCGCGGGCCTCCGGGACGGCCCGACCGGCAGCGACGGCGCCGTCGTCGCCCTGGGCCCCGGCGGCGAACTGAAGTGGTACCGCAAGTTCGGCCCGGCGGACCGGCTGGGCGAGCGGATGGCCTCCCTCAACACCGCACCGCTGGCCCTGACCAGCCGGGGCGCGCTCATCTTCGGCGACGTGAACGGCCACATCTACAGCTACGCCCTGGACACCGGCCAGCCGGCCGGCGGCGACGGGCGGCCCGCGCTCATCCAGCCGGAAGGGCGGGCGCCCACGGACCGGCTGTTCCTGCTGAAGGGCGACGAGCAGCCGAACACCGGCCCCTACAACTTCTCCCAGGTCTCAGGCGTCGGCGTCGATCCCGCCTTCGCCCACGGCCTGCTGCTCGTCGGCGTCAACTACACCGACGCTTCCGGGACACGAGCAAAGGGACCCGCACTCCCCGATGGGGTGCGGGTCCTTTCCTCACTGGAGCAGCGGCCGCAGCTCGACCGGGACCACCGCGACCTTATGATTGCGCCCATCCACCTGGGCCCGGCCCACGTGCAGGATGCCGAGCGCCCGCAACCGCCCGATGGTGGAGGCGGGCGGCTTGTCTTCCCAATAGAAGCCGTCGCCGGTCTGGTCGCCGAACCGGCGGGTCAGCCGGTGCAGCTTCACCCAGCCGCCCTCCGCCAGCACGAAGCTGAGGGCTTCCCGCACCGCAGGCGGTTCGTCCGCCAGCACAGCCTGCAGCCGGTCGGCATCCAGCATCGCCGCGGCCAGGACCTTCTCCCGTTCGGGGCGGCGGCGCTGGGGCTCGATCGCGAAGCGCTGTGCGGCCGCGTTCAGCCAGGGGACCGGGATGCGCCGCAGGGCGGTGGCCAGCTTGACATCGAGGCGGATGGGACGCTCGTCCTGCTCCTCCCGCATGGCGTCCATGAACGCCGCGATGTAGGCCTGGTGGTCTTCGATAAAGCCGTGGTCGCCCTCTACTTCCGCCCGGATCGCAGCCTTGAGGCGTTCGAGGTCCCGACGGAAGTCGGGGGACAAGCGGCTGGCATCGATCTCATCGGCGAACCGGCGGGCCGCCTCGATTTCGCCCATGTCCAGGTGGATCAGGGCCAACCGGAACAGCACCGCGGGCTGCTCCGGCATGAGATCATGCAGCATCCCCAGGAGCACCAGCGCCTCATCCAGCTTCCCCTGTTCCCGGAGGAAATCCGCCTCCAGCACCGCGGCGGGGGGATAGAGGACCGGCCCCTCGCGCAGTTCGACCACTCGCTTCATGGCGGCCTCCCGCTTTCCCTCCCGCCACAGGCGGCGCGCCTCTGCCACGGCGTCCTCCAGCTCCGGAATGGGCCCGTCGGGCACCTGCTTCATCTGCACGACAATCTCCGTCCGGCGGCCCTGGTGCACGACCGGGATGGGCTGGCCCGGCTCGAACACGCCTGCCTCCACCAGCGCACGGGCCGCGCCGAACTTGAGGCCGATGGGCAGGGAGGCGCTCTCCAGGATGCGCCGGCCGAGGTCCATCCCCCAGTCGCCGGTGCGGCGGATGATCTCCGCCACGAGCGTGACCTCTTCGTCCGGTTCCTCATCGGCCATGGCGAACACCGTCGCCAGCATGTACAGGCGGAGCGAGCCTTCCACCGGCAGCTTCTCGGCCTGCTCGGGCGTCAGGTTCCGCAGCAACTCGGCGTCAGGGGGGTCGCTGTCCAGCTGGAACGGCGGGATCACGCCCCTGTCCGTCCACTGCGCGACGAGGACGTACCCCGACAGAGGGCCGACCCAGGCGGGGTCGCGCACCCGCTCCCAGATGCGGATGGCCTGCCTGTACTTGCCCAGGTTGAAGGCGGCCACCCCCGCGAGGAAGGCGCCCCGGGCAAGTTCCCGCCCGGGCCAGCGGTTGTGGAGGTCCAGGACGAGCCGGTAATCGCCCAGCTCCATAGCAGCTTCCTTGATGATCGTCGTGTACTGGTTCCACTCCTGCTCCGTGCCAGCGAACGCGCGAAGGCGGAACCGGCCGGCCTCGAAGTCGCGGACCGCCCGCTGCAGGCACTCCCGGGCCCGCTGTAGGTCGCCCAGGGCGGTATAACAGCGGCTGGCCAGGGCGTGGCGGTACGGGTGGATCAGCGCGGGGTCCTGCAATTGGTCCAGCACCTGGAGCGCCTCGGCCGGCTTGTCCTGGTAGTAGAGGGCGGTCGCCCAGTTGTTGAGGGCAGCCACGAGCCCCGCCTCCTGCCACGCTTGCCGGAAGCAGGCGATGGCCTCGTCAAGCTGCCCCTGCTGCATGAGTTCGCTCCCCTGTGCGGTCAACGCGATCGCCTTTTCTGCGATGGGCGGGTTTGTCATTCGTCTGGACCTCCCGGAGGTGGATTCGCGTAACACGATTTCCTGAGACCACTGTAACATCTGGTCACCGCTGCGGGGAAGCCCGGTCGCAGCTCATCCCCGGCGTTTCCCTCCTGCGTGCAGCCGGCCAGGATGAGGCGGCCGTCGGCCAGCATGGCCTGCAGCCGCCGGAAATGCCGCTCCACCGCATCGGTTTCCGCACGCGTCGGGTCGGTGACTATCTCCGGACGGACGGGCCGCAACAGGTAGAGCCACTGGCTCACCTGAATACCCCCAGATCCCCGGGTAAGAACGACTGGCCAATGAATGAGTCAATTACCGCACGCCTTGACCAAAGCCCTGCAATCGAGAGTGAACCTCGCCCACCTCAGGCTCGGAGCGTTCGCAAGACCCTCGACATGTTCCCATTCGGAACGGGCATTTTCGGGGGTGCGGGCGCTGCCTTCCCGGGCGTCGGCCTCGCCGGCTCGGTGGCCGTGCCGGCAGTGGGTATGGGCATCAGCTGGGCCCTGGACGACGGCTTCAACCGGCAAACGGACTTGGTAAGGAGGAGCATCCAGAACCACCGCGGGTGCGAGGCCGAGCAGGCGAAGATGAAGCCCATGAAGAGGCGGGCCCGACAGGAAGCCCGGCACCGTGGTGGCGGATTCATGGATAGGCCGTGGCTGGGGGTGGGAGAATATGCTTCCCAGAGTGTTGCGGGAAGCGGTATTTTATATATAGGGGGTGTTCCGGGTGGCCGGAGCACCTGCCAGACTTTCTTGACAGGGGGGATCGTCGATGAATGCAGTGTTGCAGTTGGAGGCCAGAACCCGGGAGACCGGTTCCCGGGCAAGCCGGCGGCTGCGGCAGGCCGGGTTCGTACCGGGTATCATCTACGGTCCCGGTGTGGAGCCGCTGGCCATAAGCGTTCCCACCATCCAACTGGAGCGGTTGGTCGACCGGCACGGCCGCGGGCATCTCATCAACGTCCACGTGGAGGGGGAAGCCAATCCCCGGCAGGTGGTGATCAAACAGCTTCAGCGGGACGTCCTGACCGCTCAGGTGACACACGTCGATTTCCTGCAGGTCGACATCCACCGGACCATCACCCTTACGGTGCCCATCGCCGTTGTGGGGGAGGAGCAGGCGAAGCGCCGGGGTCTGATCGTGACCCACGAGCTGGCCGAGGTGGAGATCAAGTGCCGGCCCACGGAGATTCCGGAGGCGATTACGCTGGACATCTCCGGCGTGACCGAGCCCGGGCCGGTGACGGTTGCCAGCCTTGCCGCTCCTCCCGGCGTCGAGGTGCTGGAGGATCCCGACACCGTCGTCCTCTCCTGCACCCTGGGTTTCGGGGGCGTGGCGGAGACAGAAGCGGAAGGAGAAGAAGGGACTTCTTCCGGTCCCGCGGCGTGAGCGGGAGAAGCATGTACCGGGGCACCCCCTGGGCGGGAGTGCCCCGGTTTTTCGTCCCATCCCGGGGGCCGATTGGCGCGCTCTCACCCCGGACGGACTCCGCCGGACCGGCGAAGAAGGCGTGTCACCGCGCTTAGGCGAAGCGCGTGTGCCCGACCTTCGCCGCCCGGTCCAGCATCTGGGCGGCCTTGGCCGCTGTGCGCTCGAACCGGTCCCCGGCCCATGCCAGGACCGCCTCCAGCGGCGGCTTCACCCGGTTGAGCGGCCCGTGGAACTTGGGCAGGACCTTCATCATCACGGCGGCGTCGAACGCCTCGTCCTCCGAGAGGGCGGTGGCGAAGGGCGACTCCCGCAGGGCGCCCATGAAGGCGAGGATCTCGTCCACGACCCGGTAGCCGAAACCGAAGTCGTGGGGGAGCAGCCTTTGGTTGAGGTCGTCCAGCAGCGCCACGTACTCCCGCCGGCTCCGGCCCCAGCCCGCCACGTCGGCCTTGGTGATCTGGGCGAACCGGCCGCTCCGGGTGAAATCGGCCAGCAGGGCCTCCTCCACGTCGCCGACCTGATCTGGCAGGACGGCGCCGTCCAACCCGGCGGCCGCGGCCGGAGGCTCCACCGCGGGCGGGTAGTCCGTCAGGTCCACATCGCGCACCTCGATGGTGAACGCCCGGTCCAGGACCTTCGGGCTGAAAGCGAAGGTGGTCTCGTCCGTGTTCACCGTGCCGATGAAGTACACGTTCGGCGGCAGCCGGAGCCGGGGCGGCACCCGAAGCCCGCCGGAGGCCAGCACGTCCTCAGCCTGGCCGTGCAGGAGGATCTCGCCCCTGGTGAAGCCGTCCTCCCGCCGGCCGGTCTCCAGCACGCTCAGGATGTCGGCCAGGTAGTACTCGACCCGGGCCAGGTTCATCTCATCCAGCACGACGAAGTAGGGCCGGACGGCCTCCTCCGGAGGCTCGTCCTCGTCGTCCTCCGCATCGTCCTCCCACTCGCCACCTGGCCTTCGCTGGCGCCGTTCGTACTCGGCGGCCAGCTCCACGACTAGGGTAAAGGCGGCGCCGTCGGCCGGATCCAGGCCCAGCTCCCGCATCAGGGGGGCGCAGAGCTGCTCCAGAACTTCCCAGGCGTTCGCCAGGTGGGTGAATTCAAGTCCTTCCGACCGGCGGCTGATCGCCACGTTCGGCCGGCCCAGCGCACGGCAGGCGGCCCGTAGGATGCCTAGCTTGCTGACGGCGGGCACGCGGCCGGGTTCCAGGGTGGCCAGGGCCCGGATGACCCGGACGCGCACGGGGACGTCCACCCCGGCCAGCTGCAGGATCCGCATGGCGCCCAGCGCTCGCTCCGGCAGGGGCAGGGAGCGGTCAGCCAGGTGCTCGGTGGCACGGCGGAGGGTGGCCGCGTCCACGCGCATCTGGCCCACGGGGCGGAGCCGCCCGATGCCGTTGTACCAGTCCTGCCACAGGTGGCGAAGCTGGTCCTCGGTCCAGTTCCCGTCGCCGACGGCCTCCAGAGCTTCCCGGTGCCGCTGGAGCCGGGTCCGGATCCCGGCCTCGCCCAGCCGCTGCCGGATGTAGTCGGGCAGGTCCTGGCCGCGGGCCGGGGCTTTCCCGCCCCGGTACTCCTCGGCCGCCGCCAGCAGCAGGCGCAGAAAAGGGGGTGCGGCGTACTCGCCCGTCACCGGGTTCCAGTAGCCCAGGAGCCCTGTGTTGTCCCGCCAGTCGGGCTTGACCGGCTCCAGGAGGAAGTGGTCGTCGTCCAGGCCCAGGGCGGCCGCGAACTCCTGGGCCAGCTTGGTCTTGCCGGTGCCGGAGAGGCCGGAGAGGATGACGAAGCCCTTGGCCTTCAGCGCCGCGTAGAAGGTGGCCACCTGCTCCAGGGTGAACCGGTAGCCCCGGCGGTGCAGCCGCTTGTGCAGGCGCAGGGCGGGGTCGGGCTGTTCCGCCGCAAACGGCGGGAGGGCGGAGCCGGGATCCGCGGGCCGACTGAGGCGCAGCCGCTCCAGCGCGGCGAGGCCGGCCGCCAGGAGGTCGGCGATCTCCCCGGCCAGCTCGGCTTCGCCGCCCATCCACTCCCCGGGGTCGAAACGGCGGCCGAGCATGGCCCGCTCGCCGCACTCCTGCCTGCCGAACCAGGCGGGCTCCCGGCCCCAGGCCTCCGCGAGGGCGGCCTGCACCGCGGCGCGGTCGGAGCCCGGGCCCTCGTTCCACCAGAGCAGCCCGGCGAAAACGGGCCCCGGCCGGAAGAGGCGGTCATCCTCGCTCCCCAACGGGATCCGGATGGCCAGTCCGACCGACCCCTGGTTGCGGCGGAAGAGCATCACCCGCTCGAAACGGCTGAAGCGCTCGCTGGTGAAGGACTTGAAGTAGATGACCATGCCCTGGATCTCGACCTGCGGCGTCTCGCCGTAGTACCGGACCCGCTCCAGACTGACCAGGAACCGCCCGAGCGCCGTGCGCTCGATGGCCGGCCACTGCGCATCCGGGACGCCCAGCCGCTGCAGGAACGCCCGCACGCAGGCCAGGGTGAAGCGCCGGACCAGGGCGATTGCCTCGGGTGCCTCCAGCGCCGTGCCCGACTGCCAGACCGAGAGGAAATCGTTCACGCCTCATGACCTCCCTCCGGGCGGAGCGGGATCGCCCCGACCCCTTCGAAGTCTCCATGGATCAGATCGCGCAGCGTCAGGTCCGACCGGCGCCGCCGGGTGCGCCGGTCGTAGAACACGGCCCGGTCGCCGGGGTAGAGGGCGACCGCCGCCCTCACCCCCAGGGCGTCACGGTAGGTGTGCATCTTGTACAGGTCCGCCGCCTGGGGCGAGGCCTCTGCCCGGTCGGGATCGTCCAGGCCGGGCCCGTCCGCCTCGGCCCGGGGAGCGTCCAGCCGGAACTTGGCGTCCAGGACCAGCTCGACGCCGGCAGGGCCGATGAGGGTGAAATCGGGACGGAGTCCGAGGCTGTAGCTCTGCCGGCCGCCCCGCGCCGGCCGGTTAAAGACCAGCTGCCACGTGCCGTCGCCGAAGCGGGCGGCGGCGTTCCAGTCGAGACCGCCGGTCTCGTCGGTGCGCAGGTGCATGGCCGCGGGGCCCAGGTCGGCTTCCAGGGCCGCGATGAGCCGGAAGAAGCACCAGTACTCGTAGAGGGTGGCGACGTCCCGGGCGGCGATGGCCCGGTCGAGCCCGCGGCCGAAGGGCGACCGGCCGGCGAGAAACTCGGGGTAGAGCGCCCACAGCTCCCGGTAGCCGTCCTTGCCGTGAAGCACCGTGGAGGTCTCGGGCACGTGAACCAGCTCGCCCACCTCATCCCACCAGGGCCAGGCCAGCGCCTCGCCCAGCTGGGCGGCCAGCGCGCGCAGCTCAGGTCGGAGCGCGCTCTGCCCCATGCCGGGACGGGCCAGAAGCGCGAGGGCGCCGTCCACGGCCCGGAGGAGCGAGACCAGGAAGTGGCGGACGAAGCGGTTCTCGTGGGTGTCGAAGGTCTCCTCGGCCCGATCCTGCAGCAGCCGGACAGGCAGGACCGCCCGGTCCCCGTACTGGAACCAGCCGCCAGTATGGGGGGCGGCCCACCCGTACCCCCCGGCGACGCCGCCCTCACGCCCGGCTGCGGCGGCTGTCGCCCAGCTCTCGGGGTGGGTGAGCACCCACCGGACCGCGGCGCCGTCCAGCCGGGTGGCCCGGGCGACGGGCAGCACGACCTCGTCCCGGACGAGGACCCGGTGGGGGCTGCGCTCGATGGCCGCCAGCGCCCGGCGAATGGTCCGCCCGTGGTGGCGGAGGAAGTGAAGGGTGAAGAGCGGCGACGGCGGCCCGCCGTGGGCGCGGGTGGCGTGGGCGGTGGGGCCGGTGACGTTGAAGGGGAGGGTGAGGAGGGCGTCGGTGACCTCCTGCACCATCGCCCGGTAGAGGCGGGGGTAGTCTGCCAGGGTGGGCCCGCTCAGCTTGTGGCTGACCACCTCTACCGGCAGGTCCGGGACCGGGGCGCCGGCGAGCCGGATGCGGGAGGCGCCGAGGGCGTTTTCGTAGCGGAAGAGGTAGACGCCCGGCGCGACCGGCCGGACGGGCTGGTCGCCGATGAGGAGGGTGACCTCGTCCTGGGGAGGTGGCGCCACCGTAACGCGGTACTGGGACCACTCCCAGAGGATGAAGGGGGAGAGGCCTGGCAGGGCTTCGGCCAGGTCGGGCCGGTAGGCCGGCGAGGCGGTCGCCGGGCCGGTGTACTGGTCGAGGGTGACGGTGGCGTGGGGGGAGGAGTAGACGAAGGCGCCTGGGCGGTACTGCCATCCGACCACGGGGGTCACCTCCTGGGGGGCGTCATGGGGTATCTTCGCAAGACCGTGGTGGGAATTCCTTCATGGGCTGACCATAACCGTGGGTGGTGACAGCAGGCTGTCACTACCTGGAGCTATACTTGTGTTGCTAGGTGATCATGTCCGTGTAGAGTGTTGGCAGGGACTCCCTTGGATGTTTGGCCAATAAAGATGTAAATGGTCTCCAAAATGGTCTCCAAGAACGGCCTGCAGTTGCCGCCATACCTCTGGGTGCTGGGGGGTAAGACGATGCAGATCCGGGTCGAAATCTGGCTTGCGGCTGCCAGCCTGCACGACAAGGGGCACGAGGTACTGACCACTGAGCAACTGCAAGACGAGGTAAGACACCTGTTTGGCGACGAGCGCCCTGGGGTGTTCACGTTCATCACCGCCCATGCCAACGCGTCCGCACCCAAGGGAGCGACCGTCGTGTACAACTATCTGTTCAGGGCAGGGCCCGGGGCGCACCGCCTCTGCCGTGTGACGGACCCTGTGCATCCCTCTCGCGCCGGCCGTCCCCTGTGGCCGGACCATGCCGAGGTGGACGAGCGGTTCTGGCCGCTCTGGCGAAAGTGGGTGGCGTGGCAGCAGGGGTCCGGCCCGGTGGACGCGGACGTTGCGCCTGTGAGCCAGCGGGTCGCGCTCGGGTCGGCGCCACCACGGGAGGGCGATGGGTCCGCCCCTGAACGGCTGGCGAACTATGTCCGGAGCCTGCCTGACTTCACCATGGAACGTTCGCCGGCGGCCGGGTACGACCACATGGGTGCCATCATCACGGAGGCGATCCTGCAGGCGGGCATCAACTACCGCAATGTCGTCCTGCCCCGCGTCGAGCGGCTGCGCCGGGATTACCCGCAGGCGCGGACGACCAGTTCGTTTGCGGACTTGCTGCGCACCGTGGGTGCGGGTGAGTTGCTGCAGTTCAGTGGCGAGAAGCTGGATCGGGTGGAGGCGCTCACCAGGTTCTTCGCGGACGAGCGGGTGGAGACGGAGGCGGACCTGCGGGCGTGGCTCTCGGATGAGGCCAACCTGGCCCGGCTGCGGCAGCTCCCGGGGATCGGGCCGAAGACAGTGGACTACCTGCAGATTCTGGCCGGGCTGGACACAAGCGCGGTTGACCGCCACCTGGCCCTCTTCCTGAAACAGGCGCGGGTGGCGGCCAACACGTACGGGGAACGGAAGGCGATTATCGATGCCGCGGCCGAGGAGCTTGGCGTCGACCGAGCGGTACTGGACTACAGCATCTGGAGGTATATGGCCGATCGATCAGGGCGGGGAAGCGGCCCTGCGGCCGAGGTGGTCGATAATGATGACGCTGTCGAGGATGACGTGGAGGCGGCCCATTATCTGCTCTCCAGCTATCGGGAGGCGATGCTGGAGCACTTGCTTATCGGCGAGCTGATGCGCAAGTCGTGGCCGATTCCGCTGGAGGTGTACAAGCCCCAGGTCGATGCGGTGGGCGTTGACCTGCTGCTCGTGCGGAATGGCGTGACGCGGGCCGTGCAGCTGAAGACGTCCAAGATCGGCGCCCGGACGAGTTCGGTCAACGTGCATACGAGTTTGTGGAACCGCCCCAGACCCTGTGTCATCTGTTTGCTGTTCGATACGGATACCCTTGAACTGAAGGAATTCTTTTGGCTGTGGGAACCCGGGCAGCCGCTGCCGCCGGTGGATGAGCTGGAGGCACGTGAAGGCGAACGCGCAGGGATACAAGGCCTACCGCCCGGCGTTGCGGGTGGTGCCGAAGCGGTATTTCAAGCGGTTGACGTCGGTGGAGGAGTTGCTAAGGGAGCTATTTTATGTCGAAGCTATAGGGTAACACACTTAGGTGATGGTAACCCCGGAGATACAGGAACCATCCGGCGAGGAAACTGCGGTGCTCGAAAACCAGGACCTTGTGGTGGGATATTCACCGAAGAGGCCCTTCCTGCCCGCACGCAAGCCAGTCTGGTGCGTTGGCTACCATGGCATCGAGCACATCTTCAGCCTTGCCTTGGAGCACGGGGTTGTTGCACGTACGATGGTGGCGGCTGATGGTTGAGGCAAGATCCATCCTGGGCACTATATCGCACACGACGGCATCTGCGCGGGCCTGTAAAGCACGAAAGAAATCCTAGGTTCCGCCGGATCCGTCATACGTCGCCCCCGGAGATAAGTAGCAACTGTGTGTCCTTAGGATGTGTTACCTGCCGTGCCGCACCTGCTGCCCAGACCATCCGATTACCCGGAGTCATCCTTGACGGCCGTTGCGATCTTATCCAGACAACCTTTCAGATCCTGGTGGACTTCGTGTTCCCATACTCTGATAACAACCCAGCCTTCGTCTGCCAACTGTTTGTTTACCTTCTCGGCACGAGTCTTATTACTGGAGATTTTCGCAAGCCAGTAGTCTTGGTTCGTTGAAGGGATTCGGCAACATGTAGGACAACCATGCCAAAAACACCCGTCGATAAATACAGCAACTCTGCGCTTAGTAAAGACTATGTCTGGTGTTCCGGGGATATCGGCGACGTGAATTCTGTACCCACGAAGTCCTGAAGTCCACAGTGCTCTTCTTAGGAGAACTTCGCACGCTGTGTTTTTTGATTTGATTTGTCGCATAATCCGCGAGCGATCTGCTTTGGTCACTGTGTCTGCCACCTTGCATACCTCCATCCGACTCGCCGTGAGGGCACCCATGGTTTGGCTGCCTGACTGTGAACCACTTTGGTGGGGCTGCCTTGACGACTATGGATTTTTCCATATGAACTGGAATTCGATGGTCGTCCGAGACCTTGTTGGGCAGCCCCCACACGCAGCCGAAAATCTGTTCCCCTGCTATGGCAGGAATGACCTGGGTGTCCAGCGAAGACAGTCTAGGGTCTGTCTTCCCCCTTCCACAGGATATGTGTAGGAGACCTACTCTGTAAGGGGTGTAGGTACGATTGAAAACCTTTGTGGAGTTCTTTGCTGGGATTGGACTTGTTCGCGAAGCGCTGGAGCAAGCGGGGTGGCGGTGCGTCTTCGCCAATGACATAGACCCAAAGAAGGAGCAATTATATACCAAGAACTTTGGAACCGACCATTTTGTGCTTGGCGATATCGATCAGCTTGACCCTGCTGTTGTACCACCTTCGATGTTGGCTACCGCCTCGTTTCCATGCATCGATCTGAGTTTGGCAGGTGCGAGACGCGGACTCGCTGGGAAGCACTCAGGGACATTCTGGGCTTTCGCGCGCATTTTGAAGGAAATGGGACCGGAACGTCCGCCCCTAGTGATGCTCGAGAACGTCCCCGGGTTTCTAACTTCCAACAACGGGTCTGACTTCATTGCAGTGATTGAGGCGCTAAACGACTTGGGTTACCGGTGCGATGCCTTCCAGGTTGATGCCATCCATTTTGTACCTCAAAGTAGAGCTCGCATCTTTGTTGTTGGAGCGCTGGGGGAAATAATGCCCCGGTACGGAACGGCGATGTGGGGAAGACCTACCCAGTTCCTTCCCCCTGCCCTTAGGAGATTGATCGCTAAGAACTTACATCTTAATTGGGGTGAGATGCCACTCCCTCCACTACCGAGCCGGAAGCAACATCTGAAAGACATTCTGGAGGATGTGCCAGACGACTCTGACTTATGGTGGCCCGCGGAGGAGGTCAAGAAGTTACTTGACTCGATGAGTGAGCTGCACCGAAGAAAGGCCGCGGAGATGGCTAGAGGCGAGGACTTCTCCTACGGGACCGTCTATCGTCGTGTTCGTGATGGCGTCTCACGCGCCGAGTTGCGTACCGATGGTGTAGCGGGTGCTTTGAGGACGCCGAGGGGTGGGAGTAGCAGACAGTTTCTTTTTATGGCGGGTCGGGGCCAATATAAGGTCAGGGTTCTTACTGGTAGAGAGTATGGTCGGTTACAAGGTGTCAGAGATTCGTACCGTTTGGACGGCATATCCGAGAATCACGCGAGGTTTGGCTTTGGCGACGCTGTCTGCGTTCCCGCGGTTGTGTGGATCGCGGAGAACTGCCTGAATCCACTCGCCGAGGAAATCATGCGGGCTATGAGGTCGGCCTGATCTGGTCTACGCTGACCTGTTCAGTCCACGGAACCAGCCCCACAGGATACTTGCCTGGGGGGCTGGTTCATTTCTGCAAACAAGAACTAAGGACATGTGAGCTACAATAGGATGTTGGTAGGAAGCACTCCCTGGAGGAAGTCCGGTACGTTATCGTCGGCCCATGTAGTGAGGTACGGCCCCAAGTCAGATAACATGTGCTCGACCAACTGAAACGCTTGCTAGAGCTGAGAAGGGGATGATCTGTCCTTGCGTGATGCTAGTCGTTTTCGCTACCCGATGCTCGCATTTCGACCTTGGCTTCTCCTCCAAGTTCCTCAAATCGAGTTCTGGCAAGCCACTCCAGCCTTCTTGCCTGGGTGAGCAACGTTCTGCGGAGGCCCTGCGATACCTCTCTTTCGCTTACCACTTGGGCCAACCTCGCGATGGTGGCCGCGCGACGGGCTATGCGTAAGTCTGGATCAGTCCGCCATTCATACAGTTCATCGGGAACAATACGCTTCCTATACGACTTGGGCAACTTGATGGCCGGTTTCGGAGCGATGCCTTTCTCGTTCAGCACAGCTCCAAACCGCGACTTCTGGAGTAACATGGTATACACGGCGTACTCAGCAGCATCCAGTGTGGCCTGGATCGAAGGGTCCTTCCTGTTCTTCTCCCATTTTTCCTGCAGGCCGAAGAACGGCCACACCTCAATTTCAAGAACTTCGAAAGGATCGAGTACGCTCATAGCTACTGCATCCGTCCTCTGGTTGGTCAGATGTCGCCGGATGCGGACGCGGAGCGATTCGCGTGTCTGTCCCACGTAGATGGGTTCTCCGTCATAGTCGTAGAACGCATATACGCCGAACTTGCAATCACACACTCGGCGATTGAGGTCATCTTTTGTCTGCCTAAAGAAGTCGTCGATTCCTTTGCGTAGGAGGCGCACTTCGCGAGTCGTCTTGCTAGGACGGGCGCTGAGTCCTAGAGTTGCTTGTCTAGCCCCTGACGCTCTTGGCATGTTCCCACCTCGGAAGGAGACAAAGTCGCTTTCGAACCTTCTACATTCATAGCCATGTCTCCTGTCAACGTTATTACTATTCATGGAAAACTTGTTGTGTTTGATCACGAGACTGGGCCACTGTGATCATACATGACTGAGCTGCAGTCCACAGTAGTGGTGTAACAAGCACCCCGGCTAGATGGTTACTGCCGACGACCATCTAGGGGGTGCAGGGATCACTTGACATAGGTGGTCACCTTTGGGTTCCATGCGAAGTAGGGCAAACACATCGCAAAGGAGGTTCCCGCAGGTGACCACTTTTCGGATCGCATTGGAGGAGCTTCTGCGCAAGACCGGTGTGGATGACTTCGACTTCCTTCGGGAAGGGTTGCGGGGGCTCGCCCAGGGCCTCATGGAGCTGGAGGTCTCCCAGCGGAGGACACCAACTTGAACATCTCGGATCGGCTGCCGGAGGCGTACTTCGAGGAGGTCGAGGTGTGGCACCCGGGTGCGCTTGCGTCCCAGTGGATCTCCATGGAGCGCCACCTGTGGAAGATCGAGAACTACCCCGCCTTCCTGGAGGTCCGCCGGGCGCTCCTGGCCGAGGAGCTGAACCGGCGGATGGCCGAGCTGCTCCACGGCGAGACGCGGTGGCTGGAGGGCGTTCCGGCACCAGCGGCGCCTGTGGCTCTGGCGGCGCCTGCGCCCGTGGTTCTTAGCGGGGGGGGGCGGAGGATGAGGAGCAGGTCCTGGCGGAACTGAACGCCTAGATGAAGGCGCAGGGTCTGCCGGCCGGGATCGTGGGCTACGACTTCGCCGATCCTGGGACCGGGCAGCAGAAGGCGGTCTTCGACCTCGCCTGGCCCAACGGCATCCAGGAGGGGCTCAGTCAGCCGGTGGCGGTGCTCCTGAACGAAAGCAGCGAGGTGCTTGCCATCGCCAGCCAGGCAGGCTTCCGGTGCTTCACGACACCCGGAGACTTCCGCCGTTATGTGGAATCGGAAATTCTGGCTGCGGCCGACTAAGCCAGGACGTACAACGCTCTCACCAGGATCATCCAGCCCAAGCGTCGACATGCAACGTTCACTCGGTCGGGGAGCGAACGGGCGACGGACGGAGATCGTGGCCCGTCACCCGTGCCCGCAAAGGTTCCAGCATACGTCGCACGTCCTCTCACGCAACTGCAGAAGGGTGGTCCCGCACATGGCTTTCCGCGCCTTCATCTGCGCTCCGAACCGTTCCTGGGATCCCTTCCACGTCCGCAACGAAGCCGTGGGCGTCCTGGTGGTCTACGACGACGGCAACTACGACTGCAAGTTCAAGACCGTTGAGGACCAGGGCGAAGTGCTCACGATCCTCGACGGCGTGAACTGGGACAACCCCGAAGTGGCCGACTGCATCCGGGAGCGGATGGACAGACCCCCGACCTGCGCCTTCTGAGAAGTGGAGGTGCGGGAAGGAGACACCGTCGACACCATCTTCCAGCGGATGCTGGACGCCGAAAAGGCCGCCGACGAAGAGCGCTAACCCATCGCCGCAACTCCACCGTCGGCCCCCGACTCCGCCGTGCGGATCCGGGGGCCGATGCGCGCGTGAGCGTGCGGCCAGCGCGGCCCTGGTGGGCGGAGCCATCGCGAGCGTGCGCCACTGGATCGCCTACCGTCGCGGCGAGATCGACGGCCGGCAGTGGGCGGCGGAGACGGGGAAGGATGCGCTGCGGGCCGCCGCGAAGAGGGCGGGGGCTGGCTTCGGCGGCGTCCTGATCCGCTACGGGGGCCTCACCGGGCTGGCGAAGTCCAACGTCACCACCGCGCTCGCCGCCGGCGTCATCGACATCGGCGCCACGACCCTGGCGTACGTGAAGGGCGAGATCTCCGGTGACGAAGCCCGCGACCGCATGATCAGCACCGGCGTCTCCACGGTGGGCGGCATGTACAGCGCCTACCTCGCCAGGGCGCTTCTCGCCTCCAACCCCGCCGTGTCCGTAGCCTCCAAGGCCGGGTACTGGCTGGCATCCTCCATCTACCAGTCCTGCCGGGCGATCGCGCAGGAGGCCGAGCGGCTCGAGGCGCTCTGCGCCGAGGCCGTCCGCTTCGTGCGCCCGGCATGGGCGCTGACTTGGCGGTGAGAGTCCGCTGCGGGCGAGGCAGCACGAGCCCGCTAGCCAAAGGCAAGGGTGTCCGTCGCGAGGCGGAATCTGGAGGAAGCCGGAGGCAAAGCCACGACCCGAGGAACACGAACCTCATACGAGGCTGTGCCGCCTGGGTGAGCTGGCGAACCACAGCAAAACCCGAGGCTGCCAAAGGGCGGTGCAGTAGATGGGGCGGGTGCGGGGCGAAGGTCAGCGTCCTTACCCGGGGAGGTCTGCCGGGAACGCCAGCAACGCTGGTAACCCGGGCCGAGAGGCCCGGCTGAACCGGCAGAAGTCAGCAAAGCAGTCCTGTAATGATGTAGGACGGCGTTGAGAAAAGTAAAGGCCTCCTGATACGGTAGGGTGTGAAAGGTAATCACCACTCGTAACAGGAGGTCACGGAACGCAATGCAATTGAAGCAGCGAGCCAGGAAATTGGCCCTGGTCCGAGGTGAACCCACGGTGGTGGTCGGTATCGACATCGCCAAGCGGAAGCACTGGGCCTGGGTGGTCGACGGAGTGACCGAGGTGCCCGTGGGCAGCCCCTTCCATTTCCAGAATAGCAGGGAAGGGTTCGACCGTCTACTGGGAAAGATCGCACGAGCGAAGGAGAAGGCTGGTGCTACCCGCGTGGTGGTGGGGATGGAACCGACCGGGCACTACTGGAAGCCGCTGGCGTGGTATCTCCAGCAGGTGGGCTTCACGGTGGTCATCGTCAACCCGGCCCATGTCAAGGCGAGCAAGGAACTGGACGATAACTCGCCCACGAAGAACGACCGTAAAGACGCCTGGCTCAACGCCCAGTTGGTCCTGCAAGGCCGGTTCTCCGTGCCGTATCTGCCAGACGGGGTCTATGCAGAACTGCGGATCCTAACCCAGGCCCGGCAGCAACACCGGCGGAAGCTGAACGTGGCCCTGAACCAGCTGCAGGCGCTCCTGGACGAGTACTTCCCGGAGTACACGGAGGTGTTTGCCGACCCGCTCGGTCAGGCGTCGCTGTATGTGCTGCAGTACCGGCCGTTTCCACAGGACGTGCTGGCGGTGCCGGTGACTCAGCTGGCGGCGGAACTCCGGGCTGCCAGCAACCGGCGGGTCGGGCTCCGGCGGGCCCAGGACCTGCAGGAAGCGGCTCGGCGGTCTATAGGGGTGCCGTACGGGCTGGACGCCGCCCGGCTTCAGCTGCGGCAGATCCTCCAAGAAGTGATCTTTTGGAAGGAACGGTTGGCGGAGACGGAGGCGGCAATGGCCGAGGCGTTGGAGAAGACGGGCCTCGCCCAGTACCTGCTGAGCGTGCCTGGGGTCGGTGTGGTGACCGCTGCTGCCTTCCTAGGCGAGGTAGGCGACCTGCGCCGGTATGCGGATTGGCGGCAACTTCGCAAGCTGGCGGGCTACAACCTGACAGAGAACACGTCGGGGCAGCGGGACCGCAGCCGGACGCCCATCAGCAAGCGCGGCCGGCCTGGACTGCGCCACGTGCTGTACCAGATGGCGATGACGGCGGCCGCCAAGAACCGGGAGTTTCGAGCGCTGTACAAGCACTTCAGGACTCGCCAGCAGAACCCGCTCAAGGGCAAGCAGGCCCTGGTGGCGCTGGCGTGCAAGCTGTTGCGGGTGCTGTTCACCCTGGTCAGGAAGCAGTGTAGCTATGATCCGGCCAGGGCCTTGGGGGCCTGGCGGGCGGAGCAGTTAGGTCTCGCCGCCTGAGAGGGCGGTGTGCCGATAGATGTGCCGCTTTGGGTGGGGGAAGCCGACTATGGCTGGAAGGGCATGACCCTGCAGCAGAGTACTAGCGCCCCACCCGCCCCCATTTAGGCAGGACGAAGGACTTTGAGGGCAAGGACCCCGGGAGACATGATAGGGTGGCCGGGGGCGGAGTACGTGGGACCCGTCCAGGCGGCAGCATACAGGGCATGTCTGAAGAGTCGCACGGGGCTCTTCTCTGCCACCCCACGTTTGTCTCGTACCAGAAGTCTGAGTCTTTCGCCCAATGGGTGTGTCTGAGCCAAGTGGCAGGACGCGAAATGGTGCGAACCAGCGAGATTGAGAGAGTTTGAGTGCATAACATCGAGATAGGCCATAGTACCGGCAGGGGGACGCCCCGACCGGGAAGGGCCGAACGTCAGGAGAGGGGTGAACCCGTTGCGTTCGAGCAGCCCGCGACAAACGCAGAAAACCCCGCACGGGGCCTGCTCGCCGGAGGTAGCGGTGAAGCCGCAAGGGACGGCGGGAGGGCGGAGTGGGCAGCCGGCACAAGGCGGAGCGTCACCCCGCGGGGAGCAAGGCAAGCTGATGGAGCAGGTGGTGGCCAGGCAGAACATGCTGGCCGCCCTGAAACGGGTGGAGCGGAACGGAGGCGCCCCAGGCGTGGACGGTGTCCCCACCGAACGGCTGCGGGACCAGATCCGCGCGGAGTGGGAGCGCATCCGTGAGGAACTGCTCCGGGGGACCTACAGACCGCAGCCAGTCCGCCGGGTCGAAATCCCGAAACCGGGCGGCGGCAAGCGGATGTTGGGTATTCCCACCGTGATGGACCGCCTGATCCAGCAGGCACTCCTGCAAGTACTGACGCCAATCTTTGACCCGACATTCTCCGAATCCAGCTACGGCTTTCGGCCGGGGCGGCGGGGTCATGACGCGGTCAGGAAGGCACGTCAGTACGTGGAGGAAGGGTACGACTGGGTGGTGGACATGGACCTGGAGAAGTTCTTCGACCGGGTCAACCACGACGTGCTGATGGCCCGCGTGGCCCGGCGGGTAACGGACAAGCGAGGGCTGCGGCTGATCCGGCGGTACTTACAGGCCGGGGTCATGCTGAACGGGGTAGTCGTGGCGACGGAGGAAGGGACGCCGCAGGGCGGTCCGCTGAGCCCGCTGCTGGCGAACATCCTGCTGGATGACCTCGACAAGGAGCTGGAGCGCCGCGGGCACCACTTCGTCCGGTACGCCGATGACTGCAACATCTACGTCCGCAGCAAGCGGGCGGGAGAACGGGTCTACAGGAACGTGCGCCACTTCCGGCAGGAGCGGTTACGGCTGAAGGTCAACGAGGAGAAGAGCGCAGTAGACCGGCCGTGGAAGCGGCAGTTCCTCGGGTTTAGCTTCTACAAGCACCGGGGAGTGCGCATCCGGCTGGCCCCGAAGAGCCTGAAGCGCGTGAAGGACAAGCTTCGCACGCTGACGGACCGCAACCGCAGCCAGAGCATGGAGGACCGAATCCGGCGCCTGAATGCTTACTTGCGGGGCTGGGTTGGGTACTATGCGCTCTCCGATGCCAGGTCAGCCTTTGAAAGACTCGAAGGATGGCTGAAGCGTCGGCTGCGAGCATGCGTATGGAAGCAGTGGAAGCGTGTACGCACGCGCTTTCGGGAGTTGCGCGCCCTCGGTTTGCCCGAATGGGCAGTCTACCAACTCGCCAACAGCCGCAAAGGCCCGTGGCGGATGGCAGGTGGCCCACTAAACAGCGCCCTGGGCAACGCCTACTGGCGTGCCCAGGGGCTGATAAGCCTGACCGAATGCTATGAAGCGACTCGTCAATCCTGGCGAACCGCCGGATGCGGACCCGCATGTCCGGTGGTGTGAGAGGACGGGGGTTAGCCGCCCCCTCCTACTCGATTTCGCCCTCTCCCGCGATCCGCCCGTTGACAACGGGCCCGGCATCGCCCATGTCCCCCCGTCCGAAGAACCCGCCGCCGGACCGGCGGGCGGAGATCCTCGACGCCTCCCTGCGGCTCTTCGCCGAGAAGGGGTACGCCGAGGCCACCAACGCCGAGATCGCCAAGGAGGCCGGGGTCACCGCGGCGGCGCTCTACTACTACTTCCCCAGCAAGGAGGAGCTGTTCAGGGCCGCGGTGCGCCAGCACATCGGGCGGTTTGTCCCGACGCTGCGGGCGCTGACGGCGCAGGCGCCCGCGGACGCCTCCGGTCCGGAGGCCGTCGGGATGATCCTCCGGAGCGCGCTGGCTTTCTTCACGGAGGAGAAGACGCAGCTGGTGCTCCGGATCGTCCTGGCCGAGGGGCCCCGGCGCCCCGAGATCCGCCAGATCTGGATCGACCAGATCACCGGGATCTTCGAGTTGCTGGCCCCCTTCGTGATGAACGCCATCGCCTCGGGGCAGATCCGCCCCATCGACCCCCGGCTGATCTTCATCCTGCTCCAGGGCCCCATGCTGTCGACCGTGATCATCCGGGACCTGCTGCAGGTTCCCGCGCTGGAGGGGCTCACCAACGACGCCGTGGTCGACGCGGTCCTGGAAACCACGCTGGCTGGCCTTCGGACCGACGGCTGAGAGAGGAGGAACACGCCGTGTTCCAGCGCATCCTGGCCCTGGCCCAGAAGGAGTTCATCCAGATCCGGCGCGACCGGCGGAACCTGACGATGATGCTGGTCCTGCCGATCCTCTGGCTCATCCTCTTCGGCTATGCGTTCACCTTCGACGTGGGCGAAGTCCCCGTGGCCGTCGTCGACCGGAGCGGCACGACCATCGGCGCCGCCGTGGCCGACGCGCTCCGCAGCTACGACCGCTTCGTCCCCGCCGACCTGCCGGAACCGTCTGAGGCCGGCATCCGGGAGGCGATCTTCCGGGGCGAGGTGGTGATGGGCGTCCTCATCCCGCCCGGCTACGGCGACGAGGCGCATGCCGAGCTGCACATCCTGCTGGACGGGGCGAACCTCTTCGCCGCCCAGACCGCGGCCCGCCTGATCCCGAGCGCGCTGGAGCCCGCCCAGGAGGTTGTGCGGGCGGAGCTTCAGGCCCGCACCCGGGCGCATGTGGCGGAGCTGATCGCCGAGGCAGCCGAGGCGCGCAAGGCTGAGGTGCTCGAGGGAGCGGCGAGTCCGCCGTGACGCCCCTGCCGTTCCCCCGGGCAAACCTCTGCCCGGGGGTTTTCGTATTGGTTATGGGAGAACGAACAACATGGGGGAGTGGGAACCGATGAAGGGGGATCACACACGCCGTGCCAGGTGGCTGGCCTGGCTGATGCTCGCGGCGCTGCTCGTGCACGGGCCGGTGGGGGCAGGAGCGGAGGAGCCGCTGCAGCCGGAGGTGGCGGAGTACCCGGCTGAGAACTACGAACCCGGTCCGGGGTGGCCGGAGGGCTGGACGCCGCCGCCCCCGCCCGAGGGCATGTCGGAGCAGATGCGGGCGGAGGTGGAACAGGCGCTCCGGGACAATCCGGATATGTATGATCGGTACGACTGGTGGGTGTGGGATCCGCTTCCTACCTGGACCCAGGAGTATCCCTGGTACTGGGAGGAGGACTGGATGGTCTGCGGGACGACGATCCACGTGTACGCCTATCCGAAGCCGGATACGCGGTTGATCCAGCAGGTCTTCGACCGGTCGTACGTCGTGGGGCGGCTGCACCTGAAGCCGTGCAGGTATGAGCCCATGCAGTACATCGTGGCCGTACGGGAGTTGAGTGAGGAGGAGAAGCTGGCCGAGGGAAGGCGCGCAGAGTACCTGTATTGGGTGGACAAGTCCCACCCTGGATTGGGGCGAGACGATGGTAGTGAGAGCAACGGCAGCCCCGACTACATCTACGTCTACCTGAACCAGGGGGACGCGGCGAAGCGGTTTGACACGCCTGCGTACCTGGACACCGCGGTCAACCGTGTGCGGGTGCCGATTCGGTTTGTCAGCGAGATGATGGGTGGTGAGGTGTCCTGGGATCAGGATAACCGACGGGTAACGATCCGTTTTCCAGCCATTACCCGTGAGACCACGATGGTGGTTCCTGTTCCTGGATATGATTACGCTGATCTGTTTGATCCTGAAGAGTACCTTCCAAACGGCCACCGATTCTCGTTGGAGAAGCAAACCGTCAGCACACCGGAACGTACCATCGTACTGACCATCGATCACCCGGTCGCCATGGTAGATGGCCGGGAGGTGTTTTTGGACGCCCCGCCGGTGATTCGGAACGACAGGACGATGGTGCCCGTTCGGTTCATCGCAGAACAGTTGGGTGCCAAAGTCTACTGGGTTGGTGCTGAACCCATCTTCCGGCTCGACGATGGGAGCATGTCGGGCAGGTACCAGGTTCACATCTTCACGCCGTTCTTCCCCCTGTACGAGTACCCCAGCTGGTACCTGGAAAACCGGGCTGTGAGGTACTAAGGGGGTGGGCGAATCATGAACTGGCGACGTTGGGTTGCGGGGGGTCTTGTGTTCTCTCTTTTCCTGTTACCCGGACCCGCGGCGCTGGCCGAGGACTGGATCACCAAGGGCGGTTCGCCGCAGCGCATGTCGACGATCTCTGATCCGCAGGGCTTGATCGAGCTAAGACCGTATTGGGAGACAGAGCCGTTGGGGGAGAGTGCGTCCCAGCCAGTTGTTGTGAATGGAGTGATCTACCATCTGGCAGGCTCTTACCTCTGGCGGCTGGATCTGGATGATCTTCAACGACCGGTTGGTGAAGCCGTCGCAGTCAGTGATCCGGTGAAGCGGAAGAGAGTCGAGTTCAACGTGGCACCTGGGGGCGCGTTCATCGCCCCGCAGTCCAGCCCCAGCTATAGCCCGCAGACTGGTATTCTGTATTTCGGAACTGGCTATGGTTGGCTCTGGGCGTACCACACCACAGAAGGCTGGTTTCGACCCGCCGAACTGGACTTGGGTTGCCCTATTGTGGGCTCGCCGATCGTCATCCACCACCAGGGAAGGGATATCGTCGTAGTCGCCGATCGACCCAACTACCCTGGGGAAGAGTCGCGGCCAGAGGGTCGACCACCTTGCCCCAGGAGTCATGGAAAGGTGTGGGTGATCCAGGCTCTGGACGATCCCAGTCGCATTCCCCACGTGCAGCATTACGAAGCGGCAACCACCAAGCAGGATGATGGTGGATTCGGCGGGTTCATCACTCCCTCCGCAGTGCTGGCGCCAGCCCATGGCGAGAACCCCAGTTTCGTCATCGGTACCGATGGCTTCGAGGGCGGACGAGCGGTGCGACTGGCTCTTGACCGGAACAACGACTACCGCCCCTACTTGGTATGGACGGTTGACGGTCCCGCTGGCTTTGCCGGCAACTTCACTTCTGACGGAACCAACGCGTACTGGCTGGACACTCGCGGGTACCTGTGGGGCGCGTCGCTGGCCAAGGGGCGCGAACCCGAGGGTTGGTCCAGCTACTCCATTTCCCTGCCCGCCCTCATCGGCGCCAGGAACGCCTTCACCAACACCGAACCCGCGGTCGAGGTCCGCCAGACCCCCGACGGCCCCAAGACCCACCTCTACGTCACCCTCCGCAACTACACCGACACCGGCGCAGGCCTCCGGGACGGCCCGACCGGCAGCGACGGCGCCGTCGTTGCGCTGGGCCCCGGCGGCGAACTGAAGTGGTACCGCAAGTTCGGCCCGGCGGACCGGCTGGGCGAGCGGATGGCCTCCCTCAACACCGCACCGCTGGCCCTGACCAGCCGGGGCGCGCTCATCTTCGGCGACGTGAACGGCCACATCTACAGCTACGCGCTGGACACCGGCCAGCCGGCCGGGGGCGACGGGCGGCCCGCGCTGATCCAGCCTGAAGGGCGGGCGCCCACGGACCGGCTGTTCCTGCTGAAGGGCGACGAGCAGCCGAACACCGGCCCCTACAACTTCTCGCAGGTCTCGGGCGTCGGCGTCGATCCGGCCTTCGCCCACGGTCTGCTGCTCGTCGGCGTCAACTACGCCGACGCTTCCGGGACCTCCGGCCGGCTGGTGGCCTACCGGGCCGGCGAGGCCTACGACCTGCGGTGGCTGGATGAACCGGGGCCCCTGGAGCTGGAGCCGGGCAAGACAGTCGCCCTGCAGCCCCGGCTGCAGCTGGAGCTGACGGCCCGGACCCTGGCCGCGCTCTGCCCGGGCCCGCTGTCCGTCGAGTGGTTCCTCACCGACGAGAGCGGCAAGCTGGTGCGGTCCCTGGGGACGGCGCCGCTGCCCGGCGACCTGGCGCCGCAGCAGCCCCACCCGGTGCCGCTGGCCGTCGCCCTGACCGAGACCGACCCGGCGGTAGGGCAGATCGTGGGCATCATCGACCTGCCCTCCGTGTACGCCCTCAGCGCGCCGCACACGGCCAACCCGAAGGTGGCGGCGGCCCGGGGCCTCGCGGCGGCGCTGGGGCTTCCGGCCGAGAAGAGCTGCCTCGGTGCGGCGGCCGAGGTGGTGGAGCGGGAGGGGGAGCCGGGTCCGGAGGGCGGCCTGGCCAACAACGTGCTGATCGTGCCGTACCGCAACCCGCAGCCGCCCGACGAGCCTGAGCGTCCGCGCGAGGAGGGTGGAGGCGGGAAAATGATCATCGACGACCCGTGGGTGGCGGAGCTGGCGGTGCCGGGGGTGGCGGAGGCAGGCCGGCCGTTTGAGGTCGGTATCTACCTGGGTTACCAGAACAACCTGGGTCAGG
Organism: Symbiobacterium turbinis; assembly: GCF_055383075.1. Classification (NCBI taxonomy): domain Bacteria; kingdom Bacillati; phylum Bacillota; class Clostridia; order Eubacteriales; family Symbiobacteriaceae; genus Symbiobacterium; species Symbiobacterium turbinis. Next base: position 1,709,941 of record NZ_AP042433.1, on the reverse strand, counting down.
ACGAGATCCGGGTGCCGCTCCGGCTGTGGGCGCGGCCTGCGGGGGGCGCATCACCGCCCCCGGACGTGTGGCAGATGGTGACGATTGACAAGGTGCCCTGCTGCAGCCTGAAGCCGGGGACGATCCCGGGGCTGAGCGTAGGCATGTGGGAGATCATCGCCGAGATCGACTACCCGGCTGACACCCGGCCGGACAACAACCGGGTCATCCGGAGGGTGGAAGTGCTGCAGGTGAAGCCGGGCGAGAGCGGCGGCGCGGAGGGCGGGGCCATCACGGACTGAACGCGGGACACCAGACCAATGCGCCCCGTCCCAGGCCTTGCCGGGCCCCACATTGGCCCTCACGTATGGATGGACACCTTGCACGCCTGGACAAAGGACCGTGCGTGCACGGCTGCAGGACCTGCATGACCAGGTGCAAGGCGTACATGACCAGGTATGGGAGCTGGCCTGACCAGGTGCAGGACCTGCATACACGGTTGCAGAGCCTACATGCACGTCAGAACGGTCTCCACGCACGCAAGACTTCTGACCGAATACAGGATCCACCTGCACGAGCAAAGGGACCCGCACTCCCCGATGGGGTGCGGGTCCTTTCCTCACCGGAGCAGCGGCCGCAGCTCGACCGGGACCACCGCGACCTTATGATTGCGCCCATCCACCTGGGCCCGGCCCACGTGCAGGATGCCGAGCGCCCGCAACCGCCCGATGGTGGAGGCGGGCGGCTTGTCTTCCCAATAGAAGCCGTCGCCGGTCTGGTCGCCGAACCGGCGGGTAAGCCGGTGCAGCTTCACCCAGCCGCCCTCCGCCAGAACGAAGCTGAGGGCTTCCCGCACCGCAGGCGGTTCGTCCGCCAGCACAGCCTGCAGCCGGTCGGCATCCAGCATCGCCGCGGCCAGGACCTTCTCCCGTTCGGGGCGGCGGCGCTGGGGCTCGATCGCGAAGCGCTGTGCGGCCGCGTTCAGCCAGGGGACCGGGATGCGCCGCAGGGCGGTGGCCAGCTTGACATCGAGGCGGATGGGACGCTCGTCCTGCTCCTCCCGCATGGCGTCCATGAATGCCGCGATGTAGGCCTGGTGGTCTTCGATGAAGCCGTGGTCGCCCTCTACTTCCGCCCGGATCGCAGCCTTCAGGCGTTCGAGGTCCCATAGGAAGTCGGGGGACAAGCGGCTGGCATCGATCTCATCGGCGAAGCGGCGGGCCGTCTCGATTTCGCCCATGTCCAGGTGGATCAGTGCCAACCGGAACAGTACCGCGGGCTGCTCCGGCATGAGATCATCCAGCATCCCCAGGAGCACCAGCGCCTCATCCAGCTTCCCCTGTTCCCGGAGGAAATCCGCCTCCAGCACCGCGGCGGGGGGATAGAGGACCGGCCCCTCCCGCAGTTCGACCACTCGCTTCATGGCGGCCTCCCGCTTTCCCTCCCGCCACAGGCGGAGCGCCTCGGCCACGGCGTCCTCCAGCTCCGGAATGGGCCCGTCGGGCACCTGCTTCATCTGCACGACGATCTCCGTCCGGCGGCCCTGGTGCACGACCGGGATGGGCTGGCCCGGCTCGAACACGCCCGCCTCCACCAGCGCACGGGCCGCGCCGAACTTGAGGCCGATGGGCAGGGAGGCGCTCTCCAGGATCCGCCGGCCCAGGTCCATCCCCCAGTCGCCGGTGCGGCGGATGATCTCCGCCACGAGCGTGACCTCTTCGTCCGGTTCCTCATCGGCCATGGCGAACACCGTCGCCAGCATGTACAGGCGGAGCGAGCCTTCCACCGGCAGCTTGTCGGCCTGCTCGGGCGTCAGGTTCCGCAGCAACTCGGCGTCAGGGGGGTCGCTGTCCAGCTGGAACGGCGGGATCACGCCCCTGTCCGTCCACTGCGCGACGAGGACGTACCCCGACAGAGGGCCGATCCAGGCGGGGTCGCGCACCCGCTCCCAGATGCGGATGGCCTGCCTGTACTTGCCCAGGTTGAAGGCGGCCACCCCCGCGAGGAAGGCGCCCCGGGCAAGTTCCCGCCCGGGCCAGCGGTTGTGGAGATCCAGGACGAGCCGGTAATCGCCCAGCTCCGTAGCAGCTTCCTTGATGATCGTCGTGTACTGGTTCCACTCCTGCTCCGTGCCAGCGAACGCGCGAAGGCGGAACCGGCCGGCCTCGAAGTCGCGGACCGCCCGCTGCAGGCACTCCCGGGCCCGCTGCAGGTCGCCCAGGGCGGTATAACAGCGGCTGGCCAGGGCGTGGCGGTACGGGTGGATCAGCGCGGGGTCCTGCAATTGGTCCAGCACCTGGAGCGCCTCGGCCGGCGTGTCCTGGTAGTAGAGGGCGGTCGCCCAGTTGTTGAGGGCAGCCACGAGCCCCGCCTCCTGCCACGCTTGCCGGAAGCAGGCGATGGCCTCGTCAAGCTGTCCCTGCTGCATGAGTTCGCTCCCCTGTGCGGTCAACGCGATCGCCTTTTCTGCGCTGGGCGGGTTTGTCATTCGTCTGGACCTCCCGGAGGTGGATTCGCGTAACACGATTTCCTGAGACCACTGTAACATCTGGTCACCGTTGCGGGGAAGCCCGGTCGCAGCTCATCCCCGGCGTTTCCCTCCTGCGTGCGGCCGGCCAGGATGAGGCGGCCGTCGGCCAGCATGGCCTGCAGCCGCCGGAAATGCCGCTCCACCGCATCGTTTTCCCCACGCGTCGGGTCGGTGACTATCTCCGGACGGACGGGCCGCAACAGGTAGAGCCACTGGCTCACCTGAATCACCCCAGATCCCCGTGTAAGAACGACTGGCCAATGAATGAGTCAATTACCGCACGCCTTGACCAAAGCCCTGCAATCGAGAGTGAACCTCGCCCACCTCAGGCTCGGAGCGTTCGCAAGACCCTCGACATGTTCCAATTCGGAACGGGCATTTTCGGGGGTGCGGGCGCTGCCTTCCCGGGCGTCGGCCTCGCCGGCTCGGTGGCCGTGCCGGCAGTGGGTATGGGCATCAGCTGGGCCCTGGACGACGGCTTCAACCGGCAAACGGACTTGGTAAGGAGGAGCATCCAGAACCACCGCGGGTGCGAGGCCGAGCAGGCGAAGATGAAGTCCATGAAGAGGCGGGCCCGACAGGAAGCCCGGCACCGTGGTGGCGGATTCATGGATAGGCCGTGGCTGGGGGTGGGAGAATATGCTTCCCAGAGTGTTGCGGGAAGCGGTATTTTATATATAGGGGGTGTTCCGGGTGGCCGGAGCACCTGCCAGACTTTCTTGACAGGGGGGATCGTCGATGAATGCAGTGTTGCAGTTGGAGGCCAGAACCCGGGAGACCGGTTCCCGGGCAAGCCGGCGGCTGCGGCAGGCCGGGTTCGTACCGGGTATCATCTACGGTCCCGGTGTGGAGCCGCTGGCCATAAGCGTTCCCACCATCCAACTGGAGCGGTTGGTCGACCGGCACGGCCGCGGGCATCTCATCAACGTCCACGTGGAGGGGGAAGCCAATCCCCGGCAGGTGGTGATCAAACAGCTTCAGCGGGACGTCCTGACCACTCAGGTTACACACGTCGACTTCCTGCAGGTCGATATCCACCGGACCATCACCCTTACGGTGCCCATCGCCGTTGTGGGGGAGGACCAGGCGAAGCGCCGGGGTCTGATCGTGACCCACGAGCTGGCCGAGGTGGAGATCAAGTGCCGGCCCACGGAGATTCCGGAGGTGATTACGCTGGACATCTCCGGCGTGACCGAGCCCGGGCCCGTGACGGTTGCCAGCCTTGCCGCTCCTCCCGGCGTCGAGGTGCTGGAGGATCAAGACACCGTCGTCCTCTCCTGCACCCTGGGTTTCGGGGGCGTGGCGGAGACAGAAGCGGAAGGAGAAGAAGGGACTTCTTCCGGTCCCGCGGCGTGAGCGGGAGAAGCATGTACCGGGGCACCCCCTGGACGGGAGTGCCCCGGTTTTTCTTCCCATCCCGTGGCCGATCGGGGCGCTCTCACCTCGGGCGGACTCCGCCGGACCAGGGAAGGATGGCGCGCCCTCCAAACGTTAGCCTGCGGATGGACCGGCCTAGACCTGCCCGACGAAAACTCCTGCGGGCGCTCACATTCGTGAGCGTCCGTTGTTAGTTTGGGTGAGGCGGTCCAGTCTTATCACGGTATAGGCGCTGCCCGCCTCCCCCTGAGTCGCTGTGTGGGAGCCTGTGCCCCTGGGAGAACTCGAACCCTGGGGTTTTCGTATTGGATATGTGAGAACCACTTCGTGGGGGAGAGTCAACGAAGATGCAGTGGGGACTTAGGCACCGGTCTATCTGGCTGGCTTGGCTGGTGGTCGCCGTTCTGCTGCTTCAGGCTTCCGTGGGTGTGGGGGCTTCGGAGGAAGCGGAACTGGACATCGAGATAGCGGAGTACCCGGCTGAGAATTACGACCCGGGTCCTGGCTGGCCGGAGGGCTGGTCGCCGCCGCCGGCGCCGGAGGAGATGTCTGATCGGATGCGGGCTAGGGTGGAAAAGGTGCTCGAAGAGCATCCGGAAATGTACGAGCGATACGACTGGTGGGTCTGGGAGCCGTTGCCGGCGTGGACGCAGGAGTATCCCTGGTATTGGGAGGAGGACTGGATGCGCTGCGGGACGACGATGCACGTCTACGCGTATCCAAAGCCGGATACTCAGCTGATCAGGCAAGTCTTCGGCCGCTCCTTTGGGTGGTCGCGCTTGTACTGGAAACCGTGCCGATACGAGCCCATCAACTCCATCACTGAGGCACGGGGGCTTAGTGAGGAGGAGAAGTTGGCTGAGGGGCGCGGAATTGAGTACGAGTATTGGATGGACAAGTCGCACCCCGGACTAGGGCGGGACGACGGGAGCGAGAGTAACGGTAGTCCAGATTACATCTACGTTTACCTGAACCAGGGAGACGCAGCAAAGCGGTTTGACACACCCGCCTACCTAGATACGACTGTGAACCGGGTGCGCGTGCCAATTCGGTTTATTAGTGAAATGATGGGTGCGGGCGTTTCTTGGGACGAGGCTGGTCGACGGGTGACGATTCATTTCCCTCCGGTGACACGTGAAGTGGTCAAAGCCGTTCCCGCTCCTGGGTACGACTACCCAGACCTGTTCGATCCTGAAGCATACCTTCCAAACGGTCACCGCTTCTTGCTCGAAAAGCGGACCGTCAGCACTCCAGAGCGAACTATTGTACTGACCATCGATCAGCCGATCGCCGTGGTGGATGGCGTTGAGGTACCCTTGGATGCACCACCAGTGATCCGCAACGACCGTACGATGGTGCCCGTCCGCTTCATCGCCGAGCAGATGGGGGCCAAGGTGTATTGGGTGGGGGCCGAGCCCATTTTCCGCCTTGACGATGGCACAATGTCGGGTACGTATCAGGTCCATATCTTCACACCGTTCTTCCCCCTATACGAGTATCCGAGCTGGTACCTGGAAAACCGGGCGGTGCGGTACTGAGGGGGTGGCGGACCATGAGGTGGCGACGCTGGATCGCCAGTGTCGTTATACCGTTGCTGGTTCTGGGATTCGGATCCGAGGCAGTTGCCCAAGACTGGATTACAAAAGGCGGTTCGCAGCAGCGTATGTCGGCCATATCGGATCCCCATGGCCTGATCGAGTTGACGCCGTACTGGGAGACACCGGCGCTGGGTGAGAGTGCGGCGCAGCCGGTGATCGTCGACGGAGTTATCTACCACCTCGCGGGTCTCTACCTTTGGCGGTTGGAGCTGGACGAACTGCACCGGCTGATTGGAACTCCTACCGAGGTTGAGGATCAGGTAAAGGGAAATAAAGTTGAGTTCAACCGGGCGCCTGGAGGTCCTTTTATCGCACCGCAGTCCAGCCCCAGTTATAGCCCCGAGACCGGCATCCTGTATTTCGGCACCGGCTACGGCTGGCTGTGGGCGTACCACACGAAGGAGAGATGGTTTCGCCCCGCTGAACTGGACTTGGGTTGCCCCATCGCTGGCTCTCCGCTTGTGATCCACGACCAGGGACGGGACATCGTGGTCGTGGCCGATCGGCCCAACTACCCTGGAGAGGAAAGCTTGCCCGAAGGGCGACCGCTATGCCCTCGTAGTCACGGGAAGGTCTGGGTAGTGCAGGGACTGGACCTGCCCGGTGCGGCGATCCGTTGGCATCATTATGAGGCAGTAACCAGTAAGCACGATGAGGGAGGCTTCGGTGGCTTTATCACTCCCTCGGCGGTGGCTGCTCCCTCACACGGCGAGAATCCTAGCTTCGTCATCGGTACCGATGGCTTCGAGGGCGGTCGGGCAATACGACTCGCCCTGGATCGGAACAACGACTATAGACCGTACAGGGTCTGGACCGTCGACGGATCAGCGGGCTTCGCTGGGAACTTCACGTCAGACGGAACCAACGCGTATTGGCTTGACACTAGGGGGCATCTTTGGGGAGCCTCGCTGGCCAAGGGCCGCGAACCCGAAGCCTGGTCCAGCTACTCCATCAACCTCCCTGCCCTCATCGGCGCCAAGAACGCGTTCACCAACACCGAACCCGCCGTCGTGGTCCAGCAGACCCCCGACGGCCCCGAGACCCACCTCTACATCACCCTGCGCAACTACACCGACACCGGCGTGGGCCTTCGTGACGGCCCCACCGGCAGCGATGGCGCGGTGGTCGCCATCGGCCCCGGCGGCGAGCTGAAGTGGTTCCGCAAGTTCGGCCCGGAGGAGCGGCTGGGCGAGCGGATGGCCTCCATGAACACCGCACCGCTGGCGCTGGTCAGCCGTGGGGCGCTCCTGTTCGGCGACGTGAACGGCTTCTTCTACAGCCTCGCGCTGGACACTGGGAACCCGGCCGGGGGCGACGCCAGGCCTGCGCTGATCCCACCGGAGGAGCGGGCGCCCACGGACCGGCTGTTTCTGCTGAAGCCAGGCGAGGCGCCCAACGTGGGACCGTACAGCTTCTCCCAGGTCTCGGGCGTGGGCGTCGATCCCGCCTTCGCCCACGGGCTCATGCTGGTGGGCGTCAACTACGAGGTGAACGGTGAGGCTTCCGGCCGGCTGGTGGCCTATCGGACCGGCGAGACCTACGACCTGCGGTGGCTGGATGCCCCGGGGCCCCTGGTGCTTGCGGAGGGTGAGCCGGCGGATCTGCATCCGCGGCTTCAGTTAGAGCTGACGTCCCGGACCTTGGCCGCGCTCTGCCCGAGCCCGCTGGCTGTACGGTGGTTTCTCACAGATGAAGGCGGGCAGCTAATCCGCGCCCTGGGAGAGGCGCCGCTGCCCGGCGATCTGGCGCCGGAGCAGCCCCACCCGGTGCCGCTGACGGTCACCCTCGCCGAGGGCGATCCGGCTGAGGGCCAGATCGTCGGCGTGATCGACCTGCCCTCGGTCTACGCGCTCAGCGCGCCGCACACGGCGAACCCGAGACTTGCGGTGGCCCGGTCCATCGCGTCCGCGCTGGGGCTTCCGGCGGAGAAGAGCTGTGCCGGGTCGGTGGCCGAGGTGGTGGAGCGGGAGGGGGAGCCCGGTCCGGAGGGCGGCCTCGCCAACAACGTGCTCATCGTGCCGTACAGCAGCCCGCAGCCGCCTGGTGAGCCCGACCATCCTGGCGGGGACGACGGGAACGGGAACGAGATCATCGACGACCCGTCGGTGGTGGATCTGGCCGTGCCGCAGGTGGCCGAGGCGGGTCGGCCGTTCGAGGTGGGCATCTACCTGGGGTATCAGAACAACTTGGGCCGCAGCGAGATCCGGGTCCCGCTCCGGCTCTGGGCGCGGCCTGAGGCGGGCGGTCGGGCGCCGGCCGGAGGATGGCAGAAGGTGACCATCGACCAGATGCCCTGCTGCAGCTTCAAGGCGGGCACGATACCGGGGCTGACCGCCGGGATCTGGGAGATCATCGCCGAGATTGATTACCCGGCAGATACCCGGCTGGAGAACAACCGGGCGATCCGCCGGGTGGAGGTGCTCGATCTGCAGTCGGGCGGGAAGGGCGGTGCGGAGGGTGGCGCCATCACGGACTGACGGCGGTGCCATGCCGTCCGGTGCCTTTACAGCCGATGGGGTAACGGCGTGTCGGGAGCGGCTGTAAGCTGGCAGAGAATGTGATGCGACAGTAAGAATCCCGGACCGACTCCCAGGGGTTGGAAGTGGATCCGGGGTGGGATATACTGGAAGAGGAGCCTGATCGGCCGGTGCCCTCGAAAGGGGGTGCTAACGGATGAAGATGTATGTTGAGCTCGATCCAGCAGTGGTGCTCTGGGCCATCATCCTTCTCCGTCTAGCACTTGCCGCTAAGTACTAGCGGTTGCTGACGTTTGAGATGTGGCAGCCGTCGTTCCGATCTTGGGGCGGCGTCTGCAGGCTCCCGGGCGCTCACATTCGTGAGTGCCCGTTGTTAGTTTGGGTGAGGCGGTCCAGTCTTATCACGGTATAGGCGCTGCCCGCCTCCCCCTGAGTCGCTGTGTGGGAGCCTGTGCCCCTGGGAGAACCCGAACCCAGGGGTTTTCGTATTGGATATGTGAGAACCACTTCGTGGGGGAGAGTCAACGAAGATGCAGTGGGGACTTAGGCACCGGTCTATCTGGCTGGCTTGGCTGGTGGTCGCCGTTCTGCTGCTTCAGGCTTCCGTGGGTGTGGGGGCTTCGGAGGAAGCGGAACTGGACATCGAGATAGCGGAGTACCCGGCTGAGAATTACGACCCGGGTCCTGGCTGGCCGGAGGGCTGGTCGCCGCCGCCGGCGCCGGAGGAGATGTCTGATCGGATGCGGGCTAGGGTGGAAAAGGTGCTCGAAGAGCATCCGGAAATGTACGAGCGATACGACTGGTGGGTCTGGGAGCCGTTGCCGGCGTGGACGCAAGAGTATCCCTATTACTGGGAGGAGGGCTGGATGGGTTGCGGCACAACGCTGCACGTCTATGCATATCCGGCTCCTGATACGCAGCTTATTTATCGGGTTTTTGGCCGTTCATTTGTTGTGAGTCGACTGTACCTGGAACCGTGTCGGTATGAGCCCATCAAGTCGATTACAGAGACCATCGAACTCAGTGAGGAAGAGAAACTGGCCGAAGGGCGCCGCGCTGAATACCTATACTGGGTGGATAAGTCGCACCCAGGCCTGGGGCGGGACGACGGAAGCGAAAGCAACGGCAGTCCCGACTATATTTACGTCTACCTGAACCAGGGTGACGCGGCGAAGCGCTTTGACACGCCAGCCTATCTGGATACGACAGTGAATCGGGTGCGGGTGCCCATCCGGTTTGTCAGCGAGATGATGGGAGCTGAGGTCTCATGGGACGAAGCTAGCCGGCGGGTGACGATTCATTTCCCTGCCGTCACCCGGGACGTGGTTAAGGTCGTTCCGACTCCAGGCTACGAGTACACCGACCTATTCGACCCCGAAGAGTACCTTCCGAACGGCCATCGCTTCCTGCTGGAGGAACAGACGGTGAGCACGCCGGAACGGACCATCGTACTGACCATCGATCACCCCGTGGCGGTGGTGGATGGGCGGGAGGTGTCTCTGGATGCGCCGCCCGTGATCCGCAACGATCGGACCATGGTGCCAGTTCGGTTCATCGCCGAGCAGATGGGGGCCAAGGTCTACTGGGTTGGGGCTGAGCCTATCTTCCGTCTTGACGATGGGAGTGCTTCGGGCACCTACCAGGTCCACATCTTTACGCCCTTCTTCCCCCTGTACGAGTACCCGAGTTGGTATCTAGAGAACCGGGCGGTGCGGTACTGAGGGAGGGTGCGCGGGTCATGAGATGGCGACAGTGGGTTGCGGTTGCGATCGCCGTCCAGCTGGCTTTGGTTCCCGGGCCTGCAGCCCTTGCCCGAGACTGGATTACCAAGGGCGGTTCACCACAGCGTATGTCGGTCGTATCTGAACCTCAAGGTCTCATCGAGTTAACGCCGTACTGGGAGACTGAGCCGCTCGGAGAAAGTGCTGCCCAGCCCGCCGTGGTTGACGGGGTGGTCTACCATCTAGCGGGCGACTACCTCTGGACGTTGAACTTGGACGAAATTCACCCCCCTGGCGCGGAGCCAACGCCGATCCTGGAGTCTGTTTCCGGACTGCCAGTTGCCTTCAATCGCGGCCCAGATGGGCCGTTCATCGCCCCGCAATCCAGCCCGACCTACAGTCCTGAAAGCGGCCTTCTGTATTTCGGCACCGGGTACGGTTGGTTATGGGCATACCATACGAAGGAAAAATGGTATCAGCCGGCCCGATTGGACTTCGGATGCCCTATCGTGGGTTCTCCGCTGGTCATTCATGACCGGGGGCGGGACATCGTGGTGGTGGCGGATCGACCCAACTACCCGGGAGAGGAGAGCAGACCAGAAGGGCGGCCGCTCTGCCCGCGGAGCCACGGTAAGGTCTGGGTGGTACAGGGTCTGGATAATCCGGGCGGCAATCCGACTGCAAGGTGGTATGAGGCCAGTACCACTAAGAGTGACGAAAGCGGTTTCGGAGGTTTTGTGACTCCCTCCGCTGTGGTGGCACCTCCACACGGCGAGAACCCTAGCTTCGTCATCGGTACCGATGGCTTCGAGGGCGGGCGGGCGATACGGCTCGCCCTGGATCGCAACAACGACTACCAGCCATACCTAGTTTGGACGGTCAACGGATCAGCGGGCTTCGCCGGGAACTTCACGTCAGACGGAACCAACGCGTATTGGCTTGACACTAGGGGGCATCTTTGGGGAGCCTCACTGGCCAAGGGCCGCGAACCCGAAGCCTGGTCCAGCTACTCCATCAACCTCCCCGCCCTCATCGGCGCCAAGAACGCGTTCACCAACACCGAACCCGCCGTCGTGGTCCAGCAGACCCCCGACGGCCCCGAGACCCACCTCTACATCACCCTGCGCAACTACACCGACACCGGCGTGGGCCTTCGTGACGGCCCCACCGGCAGCGATGGCGCCGTGGTCGCCATCGGTCCCGGCGGCGAGCTGAAGTGGTTCCGCAAGTTCGGCCCGGAGGAGCGGCTGGGCGAGCGGATGGCCTCCATGAACACCGCACCGCTGGCGCTGGTCAGCCGTGGGGCGCTCCTGTTCGGCGACGTGAACGGCTTCTTCTACAGCCTCGCGCTGGACACTGGGAACCCGGCCGGGGGCGACGCCAGGCCTGCGCTGATTCCACCGGAGGAGCGGGCGCCCACGGACCGGCTGTTTCTGCTGAAGCCAGGCGAGGCGCCCAACGTGGGACCGTACAGCTTCTCCCAGGTCTCGGGCGTGGGCGTCGATCCCGCCTTCGCCCACGGGCTCATGCTGGTGGGCGTCAACTACGAGGTGAACGGTGAGGCTTCCGGCCGGCTGGTGGCCTATCGGACCGGCGAGACCTACGACCTGCGCTGGCTGGATGCGCCGGAGCCCCTGGTGCTCGCCCGGGATGAGTCGGCGGATCTGCATCCGCGGCTTCAGTTAGAGCTGACGTCCCGGACCCTGGCCACGCTCTGCCCGAGCCCGCTGGCTGTACGGTGGTTTCTCACAGATGAAGGCGGGCAGCTAATCCGCGCCCTGGGAGAGGCGCCGCTACCCGGCAATCTGGCGCCGCAGCAGCCCCACCCGGTGCCGCTGACGGTCACCCTCGCCGAGGGCGATCCGGCTGAGGGCCAGATCGTCGGCGTGATCGACCTGCCCTCGGTCTACGCGCTCAGCGCGCCGCACACGGCGAACCCGAAGCTGGCGGTGGCCCGGTCCATCGCGTCCGCGCTGGGGCTTCCGGCGGAGAAGAGCTGTGCCGGGTCGGTGGCCGAGGTGGTGGAACGGGAGGGGGAGCCGGGTCCGGAGGGCGGCCTCGCCAACAACGTGCTCATCGTGCCGTACAGCAGCCCGCAGCCGCCCGGCGAGCCCGACCATCCTGGCGAGGACGACGAGCAAGCGATCATCGACGACCCGTCGGTGGTGGATCTGGCCGTGCCGCAGGTGGCCGAGGCGGGTCGGCCGTTCGAGGTGGGCATCTACCTGGGGTATCAGAACAACCTGGGCCGCAGCGAGATCCGGGTCCCGCTCCGGCTCTGGGCGCGGCCTGAGGCGGGCGGTCCGGCGCCGGCCGGGGGATGGCAGACGGTGACCATCGACCAGATGCCCTGCTGCAGCTTCCGTGCGGGCACGATACCCGGGCTGACCGCCGGGATCTGGGAGATCATCGCCGAGATTGATTACCCGGCAGATACCCGGCTGGAGAACAACCGGGCGGTCCGCCGGGTGGAGGTGCTCGATCTGCAGTCGGGCGGGAAGGGCGGTGCGGAGGGCGGCGCCATCACGGACTGACGGCGGTGCCATGCCGTCCGGTGCCTTTACAGCCGATGGGGTAACGGCGTGTCGGGAGCGGCTGTAAGCTGGCAGAGAATGTGATGCGACAGTAAGAATCCCGGACCGACTCCCAGGGGTTGGAAGTGGATCCGGGGTGGGATATACTGGAAGAGGAGCCTGATCGGCCGGTGCCCTCGAAAGGGGGTGCTAACGGATGAAGATGTATGTTGAGCTCGATCCAGCAGTGGTGCTCTGGGCCATCATCCTTCTCCGTCTAGCACTTGCCGCTAAGTACTAGCGGTTGCTGACGTTTGAGATGCGGCAGCCGTCGTTCCGATCTTGGGGCGGCGTCTGCAGGCTCCCGGGCGCTCACATTCGTGAGCGTCCGTTGTTAGTTTGGGTGAGGTGGTCCAGTCTTATCACGGTATAGGCGCTGCCCGCCTCCCCCTGAGTCGCTGTGTGGGAGCCTGTGCCCCTGGGAGAACCCGAACCCAGGGGTTTTCGTATTGGATATGTGAGAACCACTTCGTGGGGGAGAGTCAACGAAGATGCAGTGGGGACTTACGCGCCGGTCCTTGTGGCTGGCCGGGCTGGTGCTCGTCGTTCTGCTGATTCAGGCTCCCGTGGGGGCGGGGGCTTCGGAGGAAGCGGAACTGGAAATCGAGATAGCGGAGTACCCGGCTGAGAATTACGACCCGGGCCCTGGCTGGCCGGAGGGCTGGTCACCGCCGCCGGCTCCGGAGGAGATGTCTGATCGGATGCGTGCTGTGGTGGAGCAGGAACTCAGGGAGCATCCGGACAGGTACGATGGGTACGAATGGTGGGTCTGGGAGCCGTTGCCTGCCTGGACGCAGGAGTATCCCTGGTACTGGGAAGAGGACTGGATGCGCTGCGGGACGACGATTCACGTCTTCGCCTATCCAAAGCCAGATACGCAGTTGATCTGGCAGGTCTTCGGCCGAGATTATGGGTGGTCACGGCTGCTCCTGAAGCCGTGTCGGTATGAGCCCATCAAGTCGATTACGGAGACCATCGAACTCAGTGAGGAAGAGAAGCTGGCTGAGGGCAGGGGCATCGAGTATGAGTACTGGATGGACAAGTCTCACCCAGGGTTGGGTCGCGATGACGGCAGGCAAAGCAACGGCAGCCCCGACTATATTTACGTCTATTTGAATCAAGGCGACGCGGCCAAGCGGTTCGACACTCCTGCCTACCTGGATACGACCGTCAACCGAGTACGAGTGCCGATTCGTTTCGTCAGCGAGATGATGGGCGCCGAGGTTTCGTGGGACGAGGCCAATCGGCGGGTAACCATTTACTTTCCTGCCATCTCTCGTCAGGTGATGAAAGCTGTCCCAGCGCCTGGATACGACTACCCTGACCTTTTCGATCCTGAAGCGTATCTTCCCAACGGTCATCGCTTTGTGTTGGAGGAGCAGACTGTCAGTACTCCGGAACGGATCATCGTGCTGACTATTGATCACCCCGTGGCCGTAGTGGATGGCCGCGAGTTCCCATTGGATGCACCGCCGGTGATCCGGAATGACCGGACGATGGTGCCCGTCCGGTTCATTGCCGAGCAGATGGGGGCCAAGGTCTACTGGGTGGGAGCGGAGCCGATCTTCCGTCGTGACGATGGGAGCCTGTCGGGTACCTATCAGGTCCACATCTTCACGCCTTTCTTCCCCCTGTACGAGTACCCCAGCTGGTACCTGGAGAACCGGGCTGTGCGGTACTAAGGGGGTGGTCGAAACATGAGGTGGCGACGGTGGGTTGCGGCGATGGCGACGCTGTTGGCCCTGACGCCGCAATCGGTGGCGGAGGCTGAAGACTGGATAACCAAGGGAGGCTCGCCGCACCGTACGTCAGCCGTGTACGGATCCCACGGCCTGATCGAGATGACGGAATACTGGCAGACCAGACCATTAGGTGAGAGCGCGGCACAGCCCGTGGTGATCGACAGGGTCATTTACCACTTGGCGGGTGCTTACCTGTGGCAGTTGGAGTTGGATGGACTCAAGCGGCTGGTCGGAGACCCTGCGGAGGTTCACGATCCAATAAAGGGCAAGGCAATCGAGTTCAACGTCGCAGCGGGAGGCGCCTTCATCGCTCCACAGTCCAGTCCCACTTATAGTCCCGAGACCGGTGTACTGTATTTCGGTACGGGCTACGGCTGGCTATGGGCCTATCACACCAAAGAGGGCTGGGCTCAGCCGGCAGAGTTGGGTTTCGGTTGTCCCATCGTGGGTTCACCAGTGGTCATCCATGATCAACGTCGGGACATCGTGGTGGTAGCAGACCGGCCCAACTACCCGGGGGAGGAGAGCCGGCCCGAAGGGCGACCGCTCTGTTCCCGCCATCACGGTAAGGTCTGGGTGGTCCAGGGACTGGACCGGCTCGATGGATCCGTCCGCCGGCAGGTCTACGAGGCTATAACTAGCAAGCAGGATGAGGGAGGTTTCGGCGGCTTCATCACTCCTTCTGCAGTGATGGCACCGCCTCATGGCGAGAACCCCAGCTTCGTCATCGGCACAGACGGCTTCGAGGGAGGGCGGGCAATACGACTCGCCCTGGATCGCAACAACGACTACCAACCTTACCGGGTGTGGACTGTCGACGGATCAGCGGGCTTCGCCGGGAACTTCACGTCAGATGGCACCAACGCTTACTGGATGGACACCAGTGGCCGCCTGTGGGCTACAAGCTTAGAGGAGGGCCGCGAACCCGAAGCCTGGTCCAGCTACTCCATCAACCTCCCCGCCCTCATCGGCGCCAAGAACGCGTTCACCAACACCGAACCCGCCGTCGTGGTCCAGCAGACCCCCGACGGCCCCGAGACCCACCTCTACGTCACCCTGCGCAACTACACCGACACCGGCGTGGGCCTTCGTGACGGCCCCACCGGCAGCGATGGCGCCGTGGTCGCCATCGGCCCCGGCGGCGAGTTGAAGTGGTTCCGCAAGTTCGGCCCGGAGGAGCGGCTGGGTGAGCGGATGGCCTCCATGAACACCGCACCGCTGGCGCTGGTCAGCCGTGGGGCGCTCCTGTTCGGCGACGTGAACGGCTTCTTCTACAGCCTCGCGCTGGACACCGGGAACCCGGCCGGGGGCGACGCCAGGCCTGCGCTGATTCCACCGGAGGAGCGGGCGCCCACGGACCGGCTGTTTCTGCTGAAGCCAGGCGAGGCGCCCAACGTGGGACCGTACAGCTTCTCCCAGGTCTCGGGCGTGGGCGTCGATCCCGCCTTCGCCCACGGGCTCATGCTGGTGGGCGTCAACTACGAGGTGAACGGTGAGGCTTCCGGCCGGCTGGTGGCCTATCGGACCGGCGAGACCTACGACCTGCGCTGGCTGGATGCGCCGGAGCCCCTGGTGCTCGCCCGGGATGAGTCGGCGGATCTGCATCCGCGGCTTCAGTTAGAGCTGACGTCCCGGGTCCTGGCCACGCTCTGCCCGAGCCCGCTGGCTGTACGGTGGTTTCTCACAGATGAAGGCGGGCAGCTAATCCGCGCCCTGGGAGAGGCGCCGCTGCCCGGCAATCTGGCGCCGGAGCAGCCCTATCCGGTGCCGCTGACGGTCACCCTCGCCGAGGGCGATCCGGCTGAGGGCCAGATCGTCGGCGTGATCGACCTGCCCTCGGTCTACGCGCTCAGCGCGCCGCACACGGCGAACCCGAAGCTGGCGGTGGCCCGGTCCATCGCGTCCGCGCTGGGGCTTCCGGCGGAGAAGAGCTGTGCCGGGTCGGTGGCCGAGGTGGTGGAACGGGAGGGGGAGCCCGGTCCGGAGGGCGGCCTCGCCAACAACGTGCTCATCGTGCCGTACAGCAGCCCGCAGCCGCCCACCGAGCCTGGCCATCCTGGCGGGGACGACGGGAACGGGAACGAGATCATCGACGACCCGTCGGTGATGGATCTGGCCGTGCCGCAGGTGGCCGAGGCAGGTCGGCCGTTCGAGGTGGGCATCTATCTGGGGTATCAGAACAACCTGGGCCGCAGCGAGATCCGGGTCCCGCTCCGGCTCTGGGCGCGGCCTGAGGCGGGCGGTCGGGCGCCGGCCGGGGGATGGCAGACGGTGACCATCGACCAGATGCCCTGCTGCAGCTTCCGTGCGGGCACGATACCGGGGCTGACCGCCGGGATTTGGGAGATCATCGCCGAGATTGATTACCCGGCAGATACCCGGCTGGAGAACAACCGGGCGATCCGCCGGGTGGAGGTGATCGATCTGCAATCGGGCGGGAAAGGCGGTGCGGAGGGCGGCGCCATCACGGACTGACGGCGGTGCCATCGGCGACTGAGGCGCTGCCATCAGACCGACGCTGAAGGTATCTCCAGTCCCCGTGTTAAAGTCTTAACAGGACACACACCTGACCAGGGAGTTGAGGTCGATGAACACAGACCCGCCCGATCCGCGCCGGGGGCAGGTCCGCTCGCTGGAGGCGGCCCGAACGGACCACCTCGTCCGCCGGTTGCGGTCGAAGCTGATGGCTTATCTCCGCGACGACGAGACGGAGATCTCGGTGGGCTGGGGGATGGTACGCTTCTTCCCCCCGGAGCTGTTTGACGAGGTGGAACCTGAGGCACGGAGCCTGGCGGTGGACTGGCTGGCCTTCGTGTTCCCGGGGGAATGGAGGATTCCCCTGGCCCGGCAGTTGGCGGAGGATGATGCGTCGCTGTCGCAGGAGGAGCGCGCGACCCTGAACGCCTGGGCCGACAGGGCGGCGCCGGGCTTCTTCCGCGTGGAGTCGGTCTCCGGCCGGCAGGCCAGGCTGGTCCGCCTCCCCGATGATGCGCCCTTCGCGGTGAGAGGGGTGCGGGGCGGGGTGCTGACGCCGGGAGACCTGCTCGTGACCTGGCTGCTGCCCACGGGACCGGCTTACTACCTCGGCATCGAAACGGCGTTCGTGGACGGGGAGCTGACAGATGGCCTGCGCCACATCCTTCAGGTGGAGATGGAGTTGCTCCGGCGGCAGCAGCCCCGTGCCACCTGGGATGACCTCTACCGCACCTCCTGGCCGCGGATCGTGTGGGCTGTCGGTGTGCTGGCCAACGATGCGGATGTGTTCCGCATCCACGCGCCGCCGGGTCCGTCCGTGCTGTGGGATGGCCGGCCTGTGCCGGACGCCCCGCCATGGTGGGAGCGGACCGCCGAGTGGGCGCGCGGGTTGGCTGAAACGAGTGTGCCTGTCCACGAAGAGCCGGGCGATGGGATCGAGCGGCTCTGGTGGGATGCCGCCCTGACCCTCAGGCCGAAGCAGGAGCGCACGGCGGCATCCTGGACGGCGGCGGTCGTCTATGCCTTCCGGCGCTACGTGCTGGGCGACCCCACCGTGACGCAGGCCGAAGTGGCGGAGCAGTGCTGCGTTTCGCCAGCCACCGTGGGGAATCGCAGCCGGCAGATCGTAAAGGCGCTCGGGCTGGAGCCGTTCGACCTCCGCTACGTGGACCTGCTGGCCAGGGATGTGCGGATCCTCTGGGAGGTGCACTGCATCGGCGCGCTCGGTTCCCCCGCACTGTATGGCGGGATGGATGTGGCGAAGATGTCGCCCGAGGACAAGCTGCTCCTTCACGCGGTCCTGCGCGATATGCTCCGGTATCTGAACGAGTGACGGGCGGGATTCCACGGGAATCCCGCCCGTCCGCGTTGTCAACCAAGCAGTTCCCGCAGCTCCACCGGCACCACGGCAACCTTATGGTTCCGCCCATTGATCGGCGCCCGGCCCACGTGCAGGATGCCCAGCATCCGCAGGCGCCCGATGGTGGAGGCCGGCGGCTGCTCATCCCAGTGGAAGCCGTCGCCGGTCTGGTCGCCGAAGCGGTGGGTGAGCCGGTGCAGCTTGACCCAGCCGCCCTCCGCCAGCACGAAGTCGAGGGCCTCCCGCACCGCCGGCGGCTCCTCGGCCAGCGCCGCCCGCACGCGGCCGGAATCGAGCAGCGCGGCGGCCACGGCCTTCTCCCGTTCGGGCCGGCGGCGCTGGGGCTCGATCGCCAGCCGCTGGGCCGCGGCGTTCAGCCACTGGACCGGGATGCGCCGGAGCGCCGTGGTCAGCTTGACATCCGGTCGGATGGGCCGCTCGTCTTCCTCTTCCCGCATGGAATCCAGGAAGGAAGCGATGTAAGCATCGACGTCCTCGATGAAATCGTCCTCCTCGCCGATCGCGTCTTTCATGGACGCCAGATCCTCCTGGAAAACGGGCGGCAAGTCCTCCGGATCGATCGCGTCGAGGAGCTGCCGCACGGTGTCGGCGTCGCCCTTCTCCAGGTAGACCGCGGCCATGTTGAACAGCACGTAGGGGTGGTTGGGCATGAGGTTATCCATCATTTCCAGCAGGATCAGGGCCTCATCCAGCTTCCCCTGCTGCCGGAGGAAGTCCGCTTCCTGCATCACAGCCGGGGGGTAGACGACGGGGTTGTCGTGCAGATCGGTCAAAAGCTTCATGGCGGCCTTGCGCTTTCCTTTCTGCCACAGGCTGCGGGCCTCCGCCAGAACCTCGTCCAGCTCCGGAATCGGCCCGTCGGCCAGCCGCTTCATCTGAACGACGACCTCAGTGCGGCGCCCGTCAATCACCATGGGGATGGGCTCGCCCGGTTGGAACACGCCCGCCTCCGTCAGGGCACGGGCTGCGCTGAGCTTCAGGCCCCTGGGCACGGTTGCGGCCTCCAGGATCCTGCGGCCCAGGTCGATGCCCCAGTCGCCGGTGTGGCGGATGAGCTCCGCCAGCACCGGGACGTCTTCATCGGGATGCTCCGCAGCCGCGTCAAAAGCCGCGACCAGCATGAGTAGGCGCAGGGATGCATCCATGGGCAGTTCGGCCAGCTCGTCGGGGGTCAGCTTGCGGAGGCGATCCGTGTCGGGCATGCGGGCCTCCAGCCGGAACGGCGGGATCACGCCCCGTTCGGCCCACCCGGCCACGATGGTGTACCCCTGCAGAGGGCGCACCCACTGCGGATCGCGGACCCGCTGCCAGATACGGATGGCCTGGGTGTACTTGCCCAGGTTGAACGCCGCCACCCCTGCGACGAAGGCGCCATGTGCCAGGTCTCTCCCCGGCCAGCGGTTGTGGAGTTCCAGGATGAGTCTGTACTCCCCCAGGTCGGCCGCCGCGTCTTTGATGATCATGGTGTATTCGATCCAGGCCTGTCCCCCGTCGGGTTGGGTGTGGAGGCGGAAGCGGCCGGCGTCGAAGTCGCGGATCGCCTTGCGCAGGTGTTCTCTGGCCTTCTTCGTGTCACCCAGGGCGGAGTGACAGCGGCTGGCCAGCGCATGCGAGAACGGGTGGATGAGGGCGGCGTCAAGGAGCGGTTCCAGCACGTGCAGTGCCTCGTCGGGCTTGCCGTGGAAGTAGAGCGCGGTCGCCCAGTTGTTGCGGGCGGCCGTTAGACCTGCTTCCTCCCAGGCCTGCCTGAAACAGGCGATGGCCTCCTCGAGGCGACCCTCCTGCAGGAGCCGGCGACCCTGGTCATCGAGCTCCATGGCCTTCTGTTCGCGGGGCGAGTTCGTCACTGGCGTTTCCCTCCCGGGGGGCAGATTGTGGCGGATATGCTGTTGTTGATTACTATAACATTCCTGCCCTTCGATTGGGGAGGAGGGGTCGAGCGTGACCATCAGGACCAGGAGTCGGCGGGTTTCGCCGAAGACCTTATTCCCGAACTGCTCGACGAAGAGAGCCCGGAGCTGAGTCTGCGACATGTCCTGACCTTCTCCTTGATGTTGCGGCTCGTCCGACTTCCACTTCGCCTCGCCCAACACAACCGTGCGGTTCCCGATTAGTAGAAAGTCGAGTTCGGGGCCGTTTGTGGAGCCGGGCTTTTGGGGGTGGGGTATACGCCGCCAGAGATCGATTTCACAGACTTCATCAGGCTCAGCTTCAGGGTCGAGGAGCTGCATGAGCCACCAGGCAAACTGCACGCGCTCGTGCGGTTGGGCATACATGAGGGGGCCAAAATAGTTCCAGGTCAGCGCATCCTCGCTGTTGATGGATTGTAGGTCGCAGTAGTAGCCGAGTTGGTGAGTGAGCAGGGAGTCGTGCTCATGCGGGGTGTGATTGCTCTTGATGAGCTTCTGCACAATCGGGGCCGGCGGCCAGACGATGCCCGCGACCCGGAACAGCTGGGCGTCAAACCGCTCGAACCGCAGTACGTCACTCTGGCTGTACACCCCGCGGAGGGAACGATGACCCTTCCAGCCGCGAAGCGTTACAATGCGGGCCTCAGGCATTGTTTCACCTCAATTTCGCCTCTCATGCAGACCTCGTATGCCCCACCAGCCTGGCCCGCTCCAGCACCTGCGCTGCCTTCCCGTGCGTGGGCTCGAACCGGTCGCCGGCCCATTCCATCACCGCCTCGAGCGGGGGCTGCATAGGGTCTCGTCCACCACCCGGTAGCCGAAGCCCAGGTGGTGGGGGAGGAGCGCCTGGAGCTGAGGACCTCGACCGGCAGGTCGGGCACCAGGGTGCCGCATAGCCGGATGCGGGAGGCGCCGACGGCGTTCTCGTAGCGGAAGAGGTAGACCCCGGGCGCCACGTCCGGGACGGGCTGGTCGCCGATGGAGAGGGCGATGTCGGGAAGGGGCGGCTCCACCGTAATCCGGTACGGGGCCCACTCCCAGAGGATGAAGGGAGAGAGGCCGGGCAGGGCTTCTGCCAGGTTGGGCCGGTGTGCCGGCCTCGCGGCCGCGGGACCGGCGTGCTGGTCGATGGTGATGGTGATGTGGGGGGAGGAATAGACGACGGCACCTGGGCGGTACTGCCAGCCGGTCACGGGGGTCACCTCCCCTTGTGTGTATTCTCAGGTGTGTGGCCTATTCCTACCGGCAAGGAGGACTGGATGGCATATTACAAGGAAAGCGAAGCCGTTGCGGCTTCGCAGTTCAGCAAGGTCGTTGCGCTCATGGAACCGTTTTCGCTTCGGGCCAGTATTGGACCTGCCTGTGGTGCATCTCATGCGTGAGCCGGCTTGCGAATCCAGGCGAAAGCTGTTTCAAACCCCATTGCTCGAAGCTCACGTACTGCTTGACGGAAGGTAATCAAGCTAAAGAACGGCAACCTCAACCGCTGACTGGTGGTCAGGACAGCATAGACCACTGTGAACTGCCCAGGTTTCATCTGTTCGTCGGATGCTGGTATTAGCTCCTGGTACCCTTGCTTGCCGGTGTGGTTCTCGGCCTCGCGGATTGCTGCACGCACGCGGTCTCGGAACTGGGCGTCTGTCACAAGCAATCGAGCCGATACAGTACCTTGGTTGAACAAGTGGCTCAGTCGCGATGAGGAGTTCTTATCCTTAACATGAATCAAGTGTCGTTCGGTCGAAAGAAGGTCGCAGAACTCAACGCTTGAATGGGCCCGACTCGGGCGAACAAGCTTACTGTCCATGCCAAGAAGGCTTGGTTGCTGCGAGATCCTCGCATAATAGTCCTCCTCGGTCTCGCCCGGATTGGCGTCTGGCATGGGGTACCTAGGGATACGGTCAAAGAACTGGGTTACCTCAGCAGCAAGTTCCTGGGATATCCGATACCAACGCCCTCCGGACAGGACATACGTCTCATCTTCGACGACCGTTTCGAAGCAGATAAAGTCACGAATACGCAGCCTTTGGCCGCGCGGTTTGCCTTCGTCATCCACTTCCTGCACTGTATGCTTGCTCAGGTTTTCGAGTGTGAATGAGATGATCCCCCTGGAGCGCATTGCGTGGAGGTAGTCGGCTAATTCAAGATCAGGAAAAATGTCCTGAGCCCCGAATCCCCGGTACTTGATGTTGTTAAGTTGGTCTGGGTCGAACACATACGGATACGCCAGATGCAGTCGGTCGTCAACGTTGCCCGCCAGTGCCTGGTTCATTGCTTCGACTAGAGCATTATCTAGTCTGCCGATGAGACTGCTATCACGGATGTGACGAATGTCGTCAATCCATGAGAAGTCCTGTCGATAGTCCGTCCGTTGGAACAGAGCGTATGCCTGGTCGCATACCTGGGTTAACTCCCGTACTGCAAGTCGCCGGTGTATGCACAGAGCATCAGCACCGGAAACCCTCGATGCGAATCCGGTGTCCCTTGGCGTCCCAGCGAGGCCCCGCACGATGTCCCTCTCTACATCGATCGAGAAGGCGGTTGGATCTGACCCCCTACTGGTCTGAGCGCGGCGAGACAACGTGTTCTCATCCGGCGTTCGGATGTCTGCGCTCCGAAGTTGCTTGGGGTCGACCGAGTTCAGGACCACTCGTAGGCCAAAGTCTTGTTCGCACTTGGCCGGATCAAGTTTTGCGTGGCCCATGCCGAAAGAAACGGCAAACCAGCGGTTACTGGTATGCACGAAAACCACACCATATGGGCTAATGTTTTCCAGGGCTTGCGCTCTCTCTGGCTCTAGTTCTAGGAAATCGACCCACTTTGGTGGCCGCCCTCCCACCGTGCCAGTGGCTATCTTGGCTCCGTCGATCGTGTCCCAATCTTGTAACGTCACGTTCTCTCGCACTGCGTCTTCCGGCTTGACGCCTTCCCTGAGCAATCGTATCGAGAGCTTCTCAACTCTCACCTGGGCGTCACCTCCACCGAGGCACACAAAGCTCGCGACGGTTATTGCTTGGGCGTTGTATCACGTAATATTGTGTATTCAGCTTAATATTCAGCATACGCCAGAACATTTCTGTTTGCAAGGTTCATACATGCTCTTTCTCGGTACTGGCGTGCCATCGCTGGGGATTCAGCGATGCACCAGGTTGTGAGATGTTGCCCACCAAGGCGAGGGGACTGATCCGTTAAGGGAGTAGATGCCCGAGTCTAACTCATGCCCATCCTGAGCAGTACCCAAGATTCGTGCTCGGGGTACAGTTGGTTAACCACAACGCGGGTCTGTTGAGGAAGACAAGCTGACCGAGTCCTTTCGCCGGGAATGGATCAGTCCGTGAGGGAGTACGGGTCTTCGAGATTGTCATACCCCAGTTACACCTTGTTGTCGCTGGGGTTGTTGCCCGCGCTATTTGGCAGTGACTTGACGGGCGACAGTGTCGTTCGTCAACTGACGCGTTGGTTTGTCGCCAGGGTCGGGGGCGGCCGGCCAGCCGGCCGCCCCTGCTGAGCTTAGAACAGTGTAGCTTGTGCAGTTCCGGATGCGACCCGTTTGCTTGGGCTGCGGTGAATCCGTGCCGTCCTCCGGCACTCCGTGAGTGCCTGGCGGCTCCTGGCGAGGAATGCACGAAGATCTCGGGCGCTGGGGAACTCCAGCTCGACGGCACCAGTCGTTCCATCCCGGAGCACGAGTACGTAACGTGGGTGCGTCCGGCAGTCCGGCTCACAATCGAAGTAGACCTCAACCGTAAACTGAGGCAGCACGGTCACTCGCAGTGAGGCCAGCACGAGTCATCCCCCCATTACCACGGGCTGCTGCCCTTGGCGGTCTGCAGATCCTGCAGCTCAAACAGAACCCGGTCGACATTGGCCTCGTCCACAAAGCGCTGTTCACGGGAGCAGGCGTCCAGCAGGCAGTTGGTGCAGAGTGTGTTAATGACCCGGGGAAGCCCGCGGGACTCGGCGGCGATCTTCTGCAGCGCCTGTTCCGAGAAGATGTCGTGGTCGACGCCCGTCCGGCGCAGATGGTGCCGGATGTACGCGACGCTTTCTTCCTCGCTCAGCGGCCCCAGATGGTACCGCACCTGAACGCGCTGGGCGATGGCTTCGAAGGTGCGCAGGCGGAGCATGCCGCGCAGTTCGGACTGGCCCACCAGCAGAAAGGTCATGGGACAGGCCGAATCCAGGTGGAAGTTGAGCAGGAACCGCACTTCCTGCAGCATGGCCTGCGGCAGCAGATGGGCCTCGTCCAAGACGATGACGGGCTGCAGCCCGTGCAGCCGGTAGCCGTCCAGGATGGTCTGCTCAAACAGCCGGCGGGCCTCTCGGCTCAGGAAGTGGTGGGGTGCGGCGACACCGAGCTGGGTGAGCACGTCGCGGTAAAAGGCCGTGGGCGTGAGCTTGGAGTCGGCAATGTAGGCAAACGGATTCCGGCTGCGATCCAGCAGGTCGTAGAGGGTACGGATCGCAGTGGTCTTGCCGGATCCCACCTCACCGGTGATGAGGCCGAACGCCCGGTGGCGCACGCAGTACTGGAGCCTGGCCAGCAGCTCCTGGTGCTGTGCACACGGAAACAGGTCGGCGGTCGGGATCTCCTTGCTGAAGGGCAGGACGCGAAAGCCAAAGAACGCGGCCAGCACTCAGTTCTGGCCCCCCTTCGGCTGCGTCAGCCGGGTGTAAGCGGTCTCACCCAGCCGCCTCCGCCTTTCGGTGTCATGCTGCTTCTTGGCCAGCGTGAGGAAGTTCAGGCCGGTCTTGGGTGCTGCCGCAGCTGGTTCGGGTGCGGGGGATACCGACCGGTGCCGGGTACGGTGCAGCTTTAGCGGGACCGCGTCGGCAAAGCGCTTCCCCTCGTGCCAGACCTGGATCTGGCTGAGGTCGTACGGGTCGTAGCGAAGCGTGACCTTCCGGCGGGCCAGGGCCGAATCGACCTCGTATTGGTTGCGGTAGAGCGAAAAGCAGCCCGTCTGGTCCACCACGCGCTCCTCCTCCCAGAGGAAGACCTCACGGAGTGCACTGGGGTCAATTCGCCGCAGCGGCTCCGTGTCGCTCTCAAACCGCTGCCGCGGCGTCTGCTTGGTCACGCCGTGCACCCGGTTGTGGTACGCCACCTCCAGCCAGGCCCAGAACAGCTCGTTGAGCTGCTCCAGGGTCGCAAGCTGGCCGGCGGCGATGAGTTGCTGTGCCTCCGGCAGAAAGCTCTTCTGTACGGTAAGGAAGAAACGCTCGATCTTCCCTCGCCCCTGCGGTCGATAGGGCCGGGAATGGGTGAGGCGGATGCCCAGCCGGCCGCAGATGCGCGCCAAGTGCCGGGCGGAATAGATCGCCCCGTTGTCCACGTAGATACGACGGGGGAGACCGTAGCGCAGGATGGTGCGTTTCAGGCAGTCCTCCAGGCGGGGCAGTTTCTCCTCCCAGTACATCTGCCCGTAGACGATGCGGCTGTAGTCGTCGATGAAGGCGATGAGGTAGACCTTGCGGGTCTTGTCGGGCCTGTCCGGATGCGGCAGGTTCAGGAGATGACACACGTCGCCCTGCCAGCAGTCGTTGCGGTGGGCCGCTTCAAAGCGCCGGAAGGTCGCCCTGCGCTTGCGGCTGAGCATAGCCTTGCGGCTGTAGCCCGCCCGCACCAGATGCTGCGACAGGGTGGATCGCCGGAGCAGCCCCGGTGGAACTACGCCGGCCTTCTCCAGGGTGTCAATGATCTGCTGCACGCTGCGCTCCGGCACTTCCCGCCTGGCAGCGATGGCGTGCTCCAGAATCTCCGGTGTGATGACACGGCCCTTGCGGGCGTCGTCCCGCACCTTGGGTTTCAGCCCGTCGAAGCCGGCCTGCCGGTAGGCGGCGATCCAACGCTCCAAGGTGCGAACGCTGACCCGGGTCTTGTCGCTGTGCGGAATCTGGTGGTGCTGGCGGGCGATTTGCTGCAGAATCCGCCGCCGTTCGAGCCGGGTCACATCCTCCGCCACTACCGGTGCGATGAGCTGCCACCGAAAAGCGGCAATCTCGTCGCGCTGCTGTTCGTCCATGGTGAGTCCCTCCCTTGCCAAGTTGGCGCCATTGTGGCACGCCAGCCTGCGGGAAGGCGACGGACAGACTCTGTGGTGTGCTAGAGGGAAGCCGTGCCTTCACCCAGCCGGTTCAGCGCAGCAAACACTCCGCCGTGTTCCTCCGGCCGCCGCCCCATCTGACGGCGGTACCAGTCCCCCACATCCAGCAGGAAGTGGAGCGTGGCGTCCGGACCTTCCCGCCGGGGGGGGAGGGCATCGAGGTCTGTGTCCGGCCAGAAGCGCAGAACCCGTTCGGCAAGGTACTGGCTCCACTCTCCGGCCAGCGCTCTCGCCCTGACAAGCCAGCGTCTGAGCGTCTTCTCCGAGAGCCAGCTGACCGTCGGGCTGCTCAGTCGCCGGGCCAGGGTGCTCCAGGGCAGCCCCCGCCGCACCCGCCCGCGAACCACGGCTTCTCGCACCAGCGTGATGAATCGGGCGTACGGTTTCAGAAAGTCAGGCAAGATGGCGCACGTCTTACGGCACCCTGGACACCACCAGCGGTAGATCGGGATGTACGCCTTCTGGTGCGCAGTAAAGACCCAGCGCCAGTACCGCCCATGCCGCCGCATTCGACCACCGCAACCTGGGCAGTGCAGGGGCAGGTCCGGCCCGCAAGTGCCATATTTGCGAAGATAGGTCTGGACGTTCTGACCCAGGGGAAGTAAGATACACATACACAGGTGCACTCCGCCCTGTGGGGAGAGCCTGCCCAGGTGGACCGCCAAGTCACAGGCCTGGGCAGGCTCTCATATTTGTCCCCTGTCGTACGAAAACGGAGAGGACAGCCCCTCTCCTGATAATTCTATCTTCAATATTCTCTGTCCTACACAAGCGCACGATGCTCAGCACATGTTGACAAATAATCCGGGCAACAACAGATACTTCAGCCAGGCGTCCATGGCGAAACTGTACGCCCATGACCCGAGCCTCGGCCGTCCTGAACTTTTGCCGCTGAGTGCCGACTAGAGCAACTACAATGCTGGAACCCGATTTACACCACTTGACGGGACTTGATCAGTATTCGATTCCCCACCGGCTTGCCCGACAGACCGTGACGTTGAGGCTGTTTGAGGATCAAATCGAGGTGTATGCCGGCGGCGAGTTGGCGGCCACCCTGGCCCGGTGTTGGGGGAAAGGCCAGCGGATCATCCAGGACGAGCACTATGTCGGTCGGCACAGGGGCAGCGGCAGGAAACGGGTTACCCTACAGCAGCGGTTCGAAGCCCTCGGACCTGCCGCCCGCGAATACCTGCAGGGTCTTGCCCAGAAGGGTTCAGGCAGATTACGTGATCAAGTCGAGTCCATTCTGGCCCTTTGCGACACCCATGGTGCTGACGCCGTCTACGCCGCCATGGAGCGGGCCAACCAGTACCACAACTACAGCTATAAGGCGATTAAGCGCATCCTGGAGCAGCAGGAACGGAACCCCCAGGCCCTTCCCCACCCCCCTGCGGAGCCACTGCCCGTGACTGTCCCCGTTCCCACGGTAACGGTGCAGCAACGATCGCTCAGCTACTATGAACGGGTGGGGAGGCCGTGAACATGGATGCGGGCCGGATTGAAGAACTGAACCAGGGTCTGCGGCGCTTAAAGCTCCGCCGAATCCGGGAGGTCCTGGAGGACTACAACCGATTGGCGGTCACGAAGCAGCTATCGTATCTGGACTTCCTGGCTGGGCTTGTCCAGGAAGAGATTCAGGCCCGGAACGAGTCGCAGTACAGCAAGCGGCTGAAAGCGGCCAGGCTGCCTGCACACAAGATCATCGAGGACTTTGACTTTGGGTTCCAGACGTCTGTCAGCCGCCAGGAAGTGCTGGAACTGGCTAGGCTCCGGTTCATCGCGGAGCACGAGAACTGTATCCTGGTCGGACCTCCTGGTGTGGGCAAGACGCATCTTGCGATTGCTCTGGGCATGAAAGCGATTGAGGCCGGCTTCCGGGTTTACTTCACGTCAGTACAGGATCTGATTGATGACCTTTATGCCACCCTCGCCGACAACAGTTTCCGCAGTCGCATGCGCAGCCTGCTGACCAACGACCTGATCATCCTGGATGAGTTGGGCTTTCTTCCGATGGACAGCACAGCGTCCAACCACCTCTTTCAAGTTGTGGCGCAGGCCTACGAACGGCGATCGCTGATCGTGACTTCGAACCGGCCGTTTCAAGAGTGGGGCAGCGTATTTGCCTCCGCCACGATTGCCACGGCGACACTTGATCGCTTACTGCACCATGCACACGTCCTCAATCTTCAGGGCGATAGCTATCGGCTTAAAGGGCACCTGGTTACAGAGCTTCCTGAGACCAGCACGAGGGAGTGAAGGCGAAGCATTTCCAGTCCAACTGCGGGATTTTGTTGGCCAAAACTGCGGAAACGTAGATGGCCATTGACACCCCAGATTTCCATATCGGGGTCTTACGGTCGGCCATAGCTAGGAGACTTGGCGTGTTGATCCAGAAGAGCGAAAGGCAATCCGCCAACCGAGGAATGTTCAGCCATTACGGAGAATCGTATGCTTGAGCGACATACATAATCCCCCCACCCGTACTTGGTGTTGAGCCATTGATTTCTTGACGTTGACGTGAGGGAGGCCGGTCCGGAGTGCGATTCTTAGAGAGACTCGGTTTCATGTCATACAGGACAGCGGTGTCCCGCGGCATGGATAGCGGAACCCCGTCCAAGCAGCTAGTTCAAGTACGCCGAGTACTCTTAGAGTATCGGGAAGAGGAAGGCGAGGCTGACTGGTGGTGGCTCAGCGATTACAAGGGCCGTCGTCCAGACAAGCGAAGCGCTAACAAATTCCTTCTGGCCTGCATATTGGACTACCAGATTCCAGCCGAGTTAGCTTGGGAGAACGCTCGTAGGCTAGCCGAGGACATTTTGGGCGATCCCCCCGACCTTTGGAATGTCATTGCTGCCGTACCACAGAAGGAGTGGGAAAAACGGTTTCCCGAATACCGTCTACACCGCTTCCCCCAGGCCCATAATCGTATCTGGCGGATAGCCAACGGCGTCGTTGACCACTTCGAGGGTGATGCTCGTAAGATCTGGGAAGGTCAGTCTCCCGCAACCGTCCTTCAACGTCTGGATAGCCTTCGAGTAGGTGAGCAGATCTCCCGCATGATCGTCGGTGCGCTGATCGACACCGAACAGATAGCCGGCGTGGGTGATGTCAAGGCTGACATCCATGTCAGAAGGGTTCTGGGCAGAATCATCCGGGGAGAAGTCCTTTCCCCTCAGGAAGCGACTGATCTCACTCGTATGATCCTTCCGGAAAATCCGTGGCTGCTTGACGCTCCCCTGTACTGGATCGGGAAGGGATACTGCTTTGCCCGCGACCCTGACTGTCAAGCCTGTCCTGCTTACAAGGTCTGTACATATCGGAGACACAAGGGCTAGGAACAGGAGGCTGGCAATTCGCCAGGCGGACGAAGGCCGGACATATGGTCCGCTGGCGCCTGGGGTGATATCTGTTGTGGAGGACTACCTGAAGCTGTGTTTGATCAAGAGATTGGGAGCCACTTTGATCATCCAAAAGTGGGTCTTCGCCAGGTTTCGTGCAACACTCGACGGTTCCATTGAAGACAATGGCAGTCATTGCTATACTTAGGGCAAGCCCTGCAATGGAAGGGATTGCCTGCGAAGTGTTGGCAGCTTATTTCCCCGGCTTTGACGTGTTCCGTGTTGTTGCGACTGAAACGGGTACCCAAATAACAATCAGGTTAGAAAGTGGCGGAGGCTCTTGCCCTGATTGCGCGTTCGAGAGCCGGAGCGTTCACAGCACCTATGAGCGCAAGCTTCGCGACTTGCCAATCCTTGGTCGACCTGTAGTCGTGTTGGTCCAGGTGCGGAGGTTTCGGTGTAAGAATCCGCGTTGCCCCCGGAAGACATTTGCTGAGTCGCTTGGGCTCTTTGCTCGACCGCATGCCCAACGCACGGAGCGTTTAACAATGCCATTGCTGTCGCTGGTCCTCACGACAAGCAGCAGGACCGCTGCTCGCCTGGCGGAGCAGATGGGCATTCAAACTAGTCCTCGTACCCTCCTGCGAACGGTTAATCGCAAGGAACGGTCGGTAAGTGCCCCTCGAGTCCTTGGAATTGACGATTTCGCTCTACGGCGGGGCCGGACATATGGTACCGTACTGTGCGATCTTGAATCCGGACAACCCGTCGATATTCTGTTTGGACGAAACGCGGAAACAGTGTACGATTGGCTCAAGAAACATCCGGGCGTGGAGATTGTCGCCCGGGACCGGGCGACTGCTTATGCGGAAGCCGTGCGACGAGCCGCTCCGAACGCCGTCCAGGTGGCAGACCGTTTTCACCTAGTACGAAACGTCAGCGAGGCGTTCCAGGAAGTCGTGGACCGCAGGGTATGGGTTCTCCCAGAAAGGGCGGTTGCGGCAAAGCATCCGGCTCATCCGCCAGCGCAGGAGACTGCACGCAAATCCAAGCCGCCTACGAAGGCTCAGCAGGCACGACAAGCAGCGGCCGAGCGACTGCGAAGGCGGTACGAAGAAGTTCACCGGCGGTATGCGAATGGGGAGTCGATCCGGGCGATTAGCCGGGCCACGGGGCTGGACCGGAAGACCGTTGCGAAATACGTGAGGTCCTCTGATATTCCCCAGCGAGCGCCGCGGCCCAAAGTTCGTAGAAAAATCGATCCCTATCTTTCTCATTTGGCTGAACGCTGGCAATCGGGTTGCCGGAATTCCCGGAAGCTCTACGAAGAGATCCGCGAACAGGGATACAGCGGATCATACTCAATGGTTCGCCACGAACTTACTCGCTGGCGCGCCCATGGCGGGCCCGCTTCTGGTCCCGAAACGGGTTCCGCCGGGCAGCCTTACGCGTGGAAAGACGTACGGTGGGCTCTCCTTTGCCCACCCGAGCACCGGACCAACAAGCAGCAACAAATTGTCGAACAGGTGCTGACACTGAATCCTGAACTCGACCTCGCTCACTCGCTGTTGCAACGCTTTCGCCATATGCTCCGGGAGCACCAGGCTGATGAACTCGATCAGTGGCTGGCGGACGCAGCGGGTAGCGGCTTATCCCCATTTGCGCGCCTCGCCAGGACGTTTACGGCCGATAAAGACGCGATTCTTGCGTCGATCGAATTGCCTTGGAGTACCGGCCCTGTAGAAGGGATCATCACGCGAATCAAGTTCATGAAGCGGCTCGGCTACGGTCGCGCAAGCCTTGCGCTTCTCCGGGCCAGAGTTCTCGGTGTCCGGTAACTGGTCGAGCATGGTGGGAGGCCACATGTCAGTGCCTGACGAGATTCTCCGCGCGGAGTGCGTATTCCGGACGGATTCGACCACTCATTCCGGTCGAATCCGTCCACTTATTACGGATGAAATCGACCACCGTTTGCGGGGATAGTCGACCGCCCATTCCGGCCCAAATCGACCGGCTCGAATCCTAGAGCGAAGCGGCATGGTCGACCATTACAGGGTTTTGCCGGCTCCTCCCGAATTGTGGATAACATCTCCACACGAGAGGACGTGGGCAAGCCTTGGCAAATCGGAGGTTGTCGATGCGCAAGATCAGAGAGATCCTTCGCTTGAAGTGGGAGGTCGGGCTCTCCGCCCGGCAGATTGCCCGGAGCCTCTCGATCTCGCACAGCACCGTGCTGGACATGCTTCGGCGGTTTGAATGCTCCGGCCTTTCCTGGCCGCTGCCGAACATCGACGACGCAGAACTTGAGGCCAAGCTTTACCCAGGAAACCCCCAAGGGCTAGTAGAGCGGCCCTTGCCAGACATGGCCTACATCCACCGGGAACTGGCCCGAAAAGGGGTTACCCTGCAGTTCCTGTGGTGGGAATATAAGCAGAATCATCCAGATGGGCTGCAGTACAGCCAGTTCTGCCAGCGATACCGGCAGTGGCGTTCCAAGCTCGATGTCGTTCTCCGGCAACCGCATCGGGCAGGTGAGCAGATGCAGGTGGATTTCGCCGGCGATACCGTGCCCATTCATGACCGCGAGACGGGAGAGGTTTGGCAGGCTCCGATCTTTGTTGCCGTTCTGCCGGCCAGCAATTACACCTTTGCCAAGGCCTATCCGGCTCAGGACCTGCGTTCCTGGATCAAAGCCCACTGCGACGCCCTGGAGTTCTTCGGTGGCGTTCCAGAGATCATCGTGCCGGACAATCCGAAGGCCGGCGTCACCCGCGCTTGCCGCTACGAACCGGATCTCAACCCGGCTTATCAGGAAATGGCGGCCCATTACGGCGCTGCGGTCATTCCGGCAAGACCCCGCAGCCCCAGGGATAAGGCGAAAGTCGAAAACGCGGTCCTGGTGGTGGAGCGCTGGATTCTTGCCGCCCTGCGGAACCACACCTTTTTCAGTCTTCACGACGCGAACCGGGCAATTCGAGAGGCCGTGGCCAGACTCAACGACCGACCGTTCCAAAAACTCGAAGGAACGCGCCGGAGCCTGTACGAAACGCTGGACAAGCCGGCGTTGCGCCCTTTACCGCCGCAGCGTTATGAGTTTGCTGAGTGGCGGAAAGCCAAGGTCAATCTCGACTACCATGTCGAGGTCGACCGCAACTACTACAGTGTCCCGTACCCGTTGGTTGGGGAGACGGTGGATATCCGCCTCACGGACGGCCTGGTGGAAATCTTGCACCGGGGAAAACGAGTAGCCTGCCATCCACGGGCGACCGGCCGTGGACGGTCCGTCACCCAGATTCAGCACATGCCAGCCTCCCACCGCCGGCATCGGGAATGGACCCCGTCCAAGTTGCGGCGTTGGGCGGAATCGGTCGGACCCCACACGGCGCAGTTGGTGGTGACGATCCTGGAGGAGAAGCCGCATCCGGAGCAGGGCTTCCGGTCGTGCCTTGGCATCATCCACCTGGCCAGGAAGTATGGCTCCGACCGTCTCGAAGCGGCCGCCGCTCGGGCATGTGCGGCCCGGACGTTCAGCTACAGCAGTGTGAAGTCCATCCTGGCCCATAACCTCGATCAAGCGCCGCTGCCTGGCCCGCCGGACAACCAAGCCACTCCGGTGCATCCCAATCTGCGGGGCCCCGACTATTACGCAGGGGGAGGGCCGTAACGAATGCCCTTGCAGACGACGATTGAAAGGCTTCGGGAAATGCGGCTTCGCGGCATGGCTGACGCCCTGGTGCGCCAACAGCAGCAACCTGAACTCCAGTCCCTGTCGTTCGAGGAACGTCTGGAACTCCTCGTGGATCAGGAATGGCTCGACCGGCAAAACCGGCGCCTGGCTCGGCTTCTCAAAGAGGCGAAATTCCGCGTGGCCGCATGCATGGAAGATGTTGACTACCAGCATCCGCGCGGCCTGGACCGAACCGTCATGCGGAGCCTCGCCGCATGCCAGTGGGTCGAGTACGGCCAGCACATCCTGATTGCTGGACCCACCGGTGTGGGGAAAACGTTTCTCGCGTGCGCTCTGGGCAACGCCGCCTGCCGGCACGGCTACACCGTTCGCTACTACCGGGTGCCGCGACTCCTTGCCGAGCTGGCTACCGCGCGGGTTGACGGCTCCCTTCGCCGCATCCTCAACACCCTGTCCCGGACGGATGTGTTAATTCTGGACGACTGGGGTCTCGCTCCCATCTCTGTGGCGGAATCCCGAGACCTTCTCGAAGTCATCGATGATCGTACACAGGCACGGTCGACAGTGATTGCCTCGCAGTTGCCGATCGAAACGTGGCACAGTGTGATCGGCGACGCTACCGTAGCCGATGCGATCCTGGACCGCCTGGTACATGGTGCGCACAAACTGAACCTGAAGGGGGAATCCATGCGGAAGATAGCGAACCTCCAGACATCCGAGTTAACCATGGGCTAGCGCTGCCCAGCCATCGCCACTTCGCTCCATCCCCTCAGTGCCACCGCGCTGGCCGGATGAAATCGGAAACGGCGGTCGACTTGGATCAGAACCGGTGGTCGGCTTGAACCGGAATCACTGGTCGATTTGACCGGAATACGCAGCAGCCCTTTCCTCGGACCATACCATTACACTTCTCGGTGGATTACACCACGTATTGGAGGTTCCGCAACAGCGAGCTTGCCCCGTGGTAGCTTGGGTCGTACCCGCCTGCGTTAGCTCGGTCACCCCGTCAATAATCAACCTAACACAACGCGGTGACAGCCTTCTGTCACTCCGTTGACCCTTTCGCGAAGGCAAGTCGTCCCTTTTCAAAGGACATCCCGACCGTTCCTGGTGCCCCTGTCTCGTGTCTTTGAATGACCGGGGTGCCCTAGGGAGTCATCGTGGCGAAGATCAAGGACCAACTGCCCGTTGAGTGGCACGACCTGGAAGACTGGGCGTACCAGAGCGTCCGGCCCTTTCTCTAATGAAACGTTCGGGGAGGGGAACTGGGACACCGAAAAGCGGCTCACACGGGACGGCCGACGCAACGTCACCTGGGCTTACGTTCGCAACCGGACGGATGAGTAAAGCGCGCCGGAACTCCGGATATCGAGACTTCCCCGCCTCCGGCGGGATTTTCAAGTTGGCAGGTATTTCAGTTGCATCAGCCGAATTGTCGCACTATACATACCTCCCCGTTGTCTGCTGGTACCACCACGCAGTGGTGTAAAAGGGCAGCGTGATCGATGAATCTCCTGAGAGTTAGAGGTGATCATACTTGCGGATTTATCCTTCCGACAGTGAGATTGAACTGGCCGCAGAGTTGTTGGTTTCTCGTTACAACATCTCGCCACAATTGCTCGGCGAACTCTTGGGACGCACACAGCGGGATCGTGCAAATCGGCTGCTGCAGGCGGTGGGCATGGGCCGGCTGACTAAGGAAGATGTGGCCCGTTTGGTGGTCATGCACAGGGGCGCTAACCTGTTTGGCGGTTCATCAAGAGAAGTACGTACCCTTCGACTGCGAATTCTATCCCAGCTACCCGACCATAAGATTCGACAGCTGTTCGATGAGTTTAAGGACAAGGATTCCGAGATCACTCAGGTAGCCCGGATGTATAGGCCACTGTCAGAGAAAAAGTGGTTTGCGGACGGACCATGGCCGCGGGCTTTCGTGACTGCGGCAGGTTTCCCGGAGATTTTTGCCGGTGTGCGCGAGCGGGTTCATCGCCCGACCGTACAGGAGATTCCTCCCTTGACGCCGGTTCCTCCGTTACAGGAGTTCCAGAAAGATTTGAAAGCCAAGCTTCTGGCCGTAATGGAGAGAGAACAGGAACGCACTCGCTGCGTCCTTTCGTTGCCGACAGGTGGGGGAAAAACTCGCGTTGCGGTCGAAGCCTTCATCGACTGGATGCAGCCGCGCTTCGCAAACGGTCAGTATCTCATCTGGATTGCCCAGAGTGAGGAGTTGTGCGAACAGGCTATCGCTACCCTGGAGCAGATGTGGGGTTCTCGCGAGTACCGGTTTCCCCTCCGGGTCTACCGCTACTTCGGTGGCCGGGACGTACCCGTCGAGGTCTTGCAGGGCGGTGCTGTGGTGGCCAGCATCAACCAGTTGTACAATCGCATAAATAGCGAGGATCCCGCGCTGGACCGGATCTTGGCGAACACTGGCGTCATGGTGATTGACGAGGCACACCGGGCAGTCACGGAGATGTACGACGTGCTCCTGGACCGTGCCGAAGAACTGGTTGGTCCCGAACTCTTTCCCATATGCGGGCTGACGGCCACCCCGGGGCGCTCGGGCGCGGATCCGGTCTCTGAGACGCTGCGGCTGGTAGGTCGATTTGAAGCGCACCTCTTAACCCCTGACCTGGGACCGGAATACGCCGCTGATCCCTTGCGGTATTTCCGAGAGCAGGGCTATTTGGCTACGCCGGTGCACAAACCGCTGCAAGGCAGGGAGTATGAGCTGACGCCGGATGAGATTGAGGACCTTGATTCGGAAGGCGACTTTCCGGCAGCTTTCCGGAAGCGGCTGGCTGATGATACGGACCGCAACCGGCTGATCATCGATTGCCTGTTGGATATTGAGCCAAACATACCCACACTGGTTTACGCTTGTACTGTAGAACACGCCTACCTGCTCGCGATGATGTTGCGGAAGTTGGGACGCACAGCGGCGGCAATCTCGGGCGACACTCCCATGACGCTCCGCCGAGGCTTTATTGAACAGTTCAAGGACGGCAAGATTCAGTTCCTCGTCAATTATGGTGTCCTCACCACGGGTTTCGACGCTCCCAAGACTGAGTGTATCGTGCTCTGCAGGCCCACTCAGAGCCCGGTGTTGTATGAGCAGATTATCGGTCGAGGCCTTCGGGGTCCTCGGTTTGGCGGAACCGAGACATGCACGATTATCGATTTCGCCGACAACATCAAGCGATTGGGTGCACCTCTGGCCTACGTGCGGTTTGAGCAGTTCTGGCAGGATGAGAGTTTCTCGGAGGTTGTATCGTAGTCTGCTCCTGCCCTCGCATCCACCCGATGTTGACCTACCGAAGACTCGCCCATTTCGTGATCGACGCTACGTTGCA
The DNA here is from genome assembly GCF_055383075.1 of Symbiobacterium turbinis. Lineage (NCBI taxonomy): Bacteria > Bacillati > Bacillota > Clostridia > Eubacteriales > Symbiobacteriaceae > Symbiobacterium > Symbiobacterium turbinis. The sequence goes on along the minus strand of NZ_AP042433.1, from coordinate 1,673,695 downwards.
GGCCGACGCTGATTCGTCACTCAAGGCCAGCGTGGGTTTCGTTCCCACCTGGCCTTCCTTCTTCCCCAGAACAACCCCCCGCACAGAGGAATTTCCCTTCGCCAGTGCGAATGGAACACTCATTCAGCATCTTTCGAAGGGAGTTGCAGAGCCCGTGCGTCGTCTGTTGGCTTGGATGATGGTACTGTCCCTGCTCCTGATGCCCGCCCTCGCCCAGGCGGAGACTGCGGTCCGCCTGGTCGTGGACGGGGTGGAGATCGAGACCGATGTGGCCCCCGTCCTGGAGGAGAATCGGACCCTGGTTCCCATCCGTGCGGTGACGGAGGCGCTGGGGTTCGAGGTCGCGTGGGATCCCGACACCAGGACCGCGACCCTGACCAGGGGCGAAACGACGATCGTGCTGACGGCTGACAACCCGGAAGTGCTGGTCAACGGTGAGCCGGTCACGCTGGATGTGGCCCCAGCCATCCGGTCCGACCGCATGATGGTCCCGGTCCGCTTCGTTGCCGAGCAGATCGGCCTGGAGGTCGGCTGGGATCAGGCGACCCTGACGGTGTTGATCGGGTCGGCGGCGCCCGCTGCTCCCACGGTTGACCCGGCCGCGCTCGCCCTGGTCCAGCGGGCGCAGGAGGCCGAGAACGTGCGGGGCACCGGCGGCTTCACCATGACCATGGATGCCGGGATGATCGTCCTGACGTCCGAGATGAGCATGGATATCTACCAGGCCAGCCCCGACGAGTCGATCACCTACTTCACGGTGCGGATGCTGGGCGAGGAGTTCTCCAGCGCGGTTGCCGTTTACGGGGAGAAGATGTGGATGAAGGACGAGACCGGGACATGGGTCGCCATGTCCCTGGAGGATGTCGTCCCTGTCGATCCCATCAGCGACCCGACGAGCCTCGCCAGCCTGAACCCCGCGGATGTGTCGTGGGCCAGCGTCACCCTGTCGCAGCAGACCTATGAGGGGACCGAGATGCAGGTCGTCACCATGATCGTGGACGAGGCCGGGTTTGCCGAGCTGCTGGGCGATGAGGGAATGGTGATCGGCGAGGGCAGGATGGAGCTGGTGTACTGGTTCACCGCCGACGAGACCCTGCACCATGCGGATCTCCTCTTGGAGGTCGCCGTTGCCGGCCCGGAACCGGTCCGCGTGACCATGACGGGCAGCATGTTCTGGGAGCCGCTGGAGGGGCCCGTCGAGTTCCCGCCCGAGATCACCGGCGCAGCCGAATAGCGGCCGCCTTCCATATGAAGAACCGAGTTGCCAGGCAGCAGGGCTGCGGGAGCGCTATTCCCGCCGCCCTGCTGCATCCGTTTGCCAGGCAGCGGCAGGACCCCCGGCATGATCATGGAGAAGTCTTCCAGAGCCATTCCTTGCACGGACACCGGAAAGGAGGATGCACGTGCCGGTACCCTTCATCTTACTAGGAGCCGCAGCGGTTGCTGGACTATGGGGCGCCTCAAAGGGAGCCGGAGCGATTCGCGACAACCGGCGTGCGCGGGAGCTGTACGACCGGGCCGAGGACCTCTACGACGCAGCCCGGGCCGAACTGGAAGCCGCGCGGGAGCGGACGGCGGGCCTCCTGGAGGAGCTGGGTCGCGTCAAGCTGGAGGCGTGGGAGCGCCAGCTGGGCCGGTTTGCCGCGCTCTTTCAGCAGATCAAGGAGGTGAACGTGACCGGCGCCGCGGCGGCCGAGTTCGAGCTGAAGGAGATCACCCCCGCAGAGCTGGCGGAGATGAAGCAGATCTCCCTGAGCGCGAAGGAGGTCCTGACCGGCGGCGCAGCGGCCCTGGGGACGGGCGCCCTGGTGGGCGTGGCGTCGTAGGGCGGCGCGGTGATGGTCGCGCATGCGTCCACCGGCACGGCCATCAGCGCGCTGACGGGCGCGGCGGCCAAGAATGCCACCCTGGCCTGGTTCGGCGGGGGCTCGCTGGCGGCCGGCGGGCTCGGGATGGCCGGCGGCGCGGCGGTGCTGGGCGGCCTGGTGGCCGCGCCGGTCCTGGCGGTGGGCGGCTTCATGCTGTCCAAGAAGGCCGAGAAGAACCTGGCCGAGGCGCGCCGGAGCATGGCCGAGGCCAGGCGGGCCGCGGCCGAGATGGACGCCGCCACCGCGGTCGTCAGCCGCATCGGTGAGGTCGCGGCGGCCTACACCCAGGTGATCACCGAGGTGGAGCAGCGCATGACCGGGGCCCTCGACGACCTGGAGGCGCTCATCGACCACGGGCTGCGGACCGCCCCGTGGTGGCGGAAGAAGCTCGGCAACTGGCGAGTGCTGGATTACCGCCGCTTCACCCCCGGTGAGCAGCGGACGGTGCACGTCGCGATGCTGTTCGCCCAGACCCTGAAGCGGTTGCTGGAGACGCCCCTGCTCACCCCGGAGGGCGCGGTGGATGAGCGGAGCGAGGCGCTGCTGGAGGAGCTGGCGGGGTCTGCCCTGCCGGAGGAGGTGGAGCATGCGCCGGAGGGATAGGCGGACTGACCAGACCGTGGACGTGGCCGCCGGACAGGCGGGCGCCCTGGGGGCGGCGCCTCAGGCGGAGGCCACGGACGCCATCCTGGAGGGGATGCGCGGGTTTGCCGAGATGTGGCAGCGGGTGCAGGCCAAGCTGCCGGCCACCCGCCGGGGTCATCTGTTCGAGGCGATCGTGGCCGCGCGGGAGAACGCCGCCGCCGCTGCCGCCGGCAGCGCGGAGCGGCTCCACGTCACCCACCTGGAGGGCGACCACACCGCGGAGGCGGACCTGGTCCGCCGCGTCGGCGGCGAGCAGGTGGGCGCCGCACAGGCGAAGTTCAGCGCCCTGGGCCCGAAGAGGCTGGCCGAGATGGTCTCGGATCCCAAGTATCACGGCATGGACCGCTACGTCCCGGCCGACAGGGCCGATGCCGTCCGGGAGGAGCTGCGCCGGCTGGCCGAGTCGGCCACCGACCCGCAGCGGGCCGCCGAGTACCGGGATGCGCTGGCGCACATCAAGGACCACGACACCACCCTGATCGATGTCCACCGTGCCGACCGGCACCCCACGGCCTTCCGGATGGCGACTGAGCTCAGGGCCGTGGCGCAGGAGGCGGGCACCGCAGCGGCCTACGGAGCGGCCGGCGGCGCCATTGTGGGGGGCGCCGTCTCCGGGGTCCGCAACTGGATCGCCTACGCCCGCGGCGAGATCGACGGCCGGCAGTGGGCGGCCACAACGGCGAAGGACTCGGCCCGGGCCGCCGTGAAGGGTGCGGGCGCCGGCGCGGGCGGCGCCGTGATCCGGTACGGGGCGGCGAAAGCGGGGCTCACCGGACTGGCCAAGTCCAACGTTGCCACCGCCATGGCGGCCGGGGTGATCGACATCGGCGTGACCACCATGGCGTACGTGCGGGGCGAGATCTCCGGGGAGGTGGCCCGCGACCGCATGGTCACCACCGGCGTCGCCACCATGGGCGGCATGTACAGCGGCTACCTGGCCCGGCTCCTCGTCGCCTCCAACCCGGCGGCCGCGGCGGCCTCCGTCGCCGGGTACTGGCTGGCATCCTCCATCTACCAGGCCTGCCGCGCGATTCAGCAGGAGGCCGAGCTGGCGAAGGCGGAGGCCGACCGGGTCGAGGCGCTCTGCGCCGCGGCCGAGCGCGCCCTGAAGGAGCAGCAGGCGGAGTTCGAGCGCCTCTTTGACGAGCGGATGGCGGAGCGCAGGCGGGCATTTGCGCGCTGCTTCGCCGCCATCGACCGGGGCATGCGGGGCAACCGGTTCGACGAGACCACCGATGCGCTGGCCGACCTGGCCCTGCTGTTCGGGCGCGAGCTGGAGTACGGCGCCTTCGGCGACTTCGACCGGACGATGCGCAGGCCCGGGCCAATCGAGATCTGACCGCAGCGGGGGGCGGCCCATACCCGGTTGACACCGCCCTCCTGCCCGGTGTATATATTAATTGACCGATCAGTAAGTAAGGAGGCGACGCCCATGGCCGCCCGCCCGAAGAACCCGCCGCCGGACCGCCGCGGCGACATCCTGGACGCCGCCCTCCGGCTGTTCGCCGAGAAGGGGTATGACGCCGCCACCAACGCCGAGATCGCCCGGGCGGCGGGGATCACCGCAGCGGCGCTCTACTACTACTTCCCCAGCAAGGAAGAGCTGTTCCGGGCCGCGGTGAGCGAGCACCTCGCGCAGTTCCTGCCCACCCTCACGAACCTGACCAGGCAGGGGGGCCCGCCGGACGGCGGGAGCCAGGAGCCCTTCCGGTCGCTCCTCCAGCGTGCCCTGGCCTTCTTCACCGGGGAGAAGTCGCAGCTGGTGCTGAAGATCATCCTGGCCGAGGGCCCCCGGCGGCCGGAGATCCGGCAGATCTGGAACGAGCAGACGGCCGCCGCCTTCGCGTCGCTCATGCCGTACCTGGCCGGCGCCATCGCGGACGGGCGCATCCGGCCCGTCGACCCCCGGCTGGTCTTCGTCCTGCTCCAGGGACCGCTCATGTTGTCCATCGTCCTGCGGGACCTGCTGCAGGTCCCGGCCCTGCAGGAGCTCACCGACGAGGCCCTCGTGGATGCGGTATTGGAGGTCACGCTTCCCGGTTTGCTGACAGACGGACGGTAGAGGAGGGGACTGCTGTGGTTCAGCGCATTCTGGCCCTGGCGCAGAAGGAGTTCATCCAGATCCGGCGGGACAGGCGGACCCTCGCGATGATGGTGGCCCTGCCCATCCTCTGGCTCATCCTCTTCGGCTACGCCTTCAGCTTCGACGTGCAGGAGGTGGCGGTCGCCCTCGTCGACGAGAGCGGCACGGCTGCAGGCGCCGCCTTGGCGCGGGCGGTCCGCAGCTACGAGCGGTTCACCCTGGTCGATCTGGCCGCCCCGTCCGAAACCGCCATCCGGGAGGCCATCTTCCGGGGCGAGGTCACCATGGGCATCGTGATCCCGCCCGGCTACGGCGAGCAGCCGGACACGCAGCTGCAGGTGCTGCTCGACGGGACGAGCCTGTTCGAGGCCCAGACGGCGGCCCGCCTGCTGCCCGGCGCCCTGGAGCCGGCGCAGGCCGAGCTGCGGGCCGACCTGGAGGCCCGGACCCGGGTGGAGGTGGAGGCGCGCATCCAGGAGCTGGCCGAGGCCCGCAGGGCGGAGCTGCTGGCCCAGGTGCCGCCCATCATGCGGGCGCAGGTGGAGGAGATGCTCGCCCAGGCCCACGGCCCCTCCCCGGATGAGGTGACGATCGCCGCACCGGACCCGCCCTCCTTCATCCCCGCCATCACCACGCTCTACAACCCGGACCTGAGGACCGCCAACGTCATGATTCCGGGCCTGCTCGGGCTCGTGGTGATGTTCATGACCACCCTCATGACCGCCCTGGGCGTGGTGCGGGAGCGGGAGCTGGGCACCATGGAGCAACTGGTGGTGACCCCCCTCCGGCCGCTGGAGCTGATGCTGGGCAAGATCCTCCCCTACCTGCTGGTGGGCGCCGTGGACTTCGCGCTGGTCTTCGCGGCGGGGCTCTATCTGTTCGACCTGACCTTCGCGGGCAACCTGCCGCTCTTTCTCCTGCTCAGCCTCCTGCTGGTGCTCACCACCCTGGGCCTCGGCCTGCTCATCTCCACCGTGTCGCAGAACCAGCAGCAGGCCATGCAGCTGGCGTTGTTCGCCATGGTGCCGCAGATCCTGCTGTCGGGCTTCATCTTCCCGCTGGACGCCATGCCCAGGGCCATCAAGGCCATCGCCTATCTCCTGCCGTTTACGCACTTCGTTCCCATCGCCCAGGGCATGTTCATCAAGGGGCAGGGGCTCGACCTGCTCTGGCCGCAGGTCACGGTGCTGGCCGCCTACGCCGTGGTCGTCGTCGGCCTGGCGACGGCGCGGTTCCGCAAGCGGATCGCCTAGGAGGTGGAACCGGTGGAGTTCGCCCTCAGGCTGAGTGACGTGACCCGGCGGTTCGGCAGCCGGGTTGGGGTGGAGGGGATCAGCCTCACGGTCGCCCCCGGCGAACTGGTGGGGCTGGTGGGACCCGACGGGTCCGGCAAGACCACCCTCGCCCGGCTGGCGGCCGGGGTGATCGCCCCGACCTCCGGGACGGTGGAGCCCGAGTCCCGCGGCCGGGCGGGCTACCTGACAGGCCGGTTCAGCCTCTACCCGGAGCTGACGGTGCTGGAGAACCTGCGGTTCTTCGCCCGCCTCCACGGGATGAAGGGTGCCGAGATCGAGAGAGAGGCCGAGCGGCTGCTGGGCTGGGTGGGGCTGCTCCCCTTCACCGGGCGGCGGGCCGGGGCCCTGTCCGGCGGGATGCGGCAGAAGCTGGCCCTCGTCTGCGCCGTCATCCACCGCCCGCCCCTGCTCATCCTCGACGAGCCGACCACCGCAGTGGACCCGGTGGCCCGGGTCGAGTTCTGGCGGCTCCTGAAGGAGAAGGCCCGGCAGGGCTGCGCCGTGCTGGTCACCACCCCGTACATGGATGAGGCCGAGCACTGCGACCGGGTGGTGCTTCTGCACGAGGGGCGCGCGGTGGCCGGGGGCAGGGTGTCGGAGCTGAAGCAGCGGCTGCCCTACCGGATGGCCGAGCTTACGCCCGCCGGGGGGCAGCGCCCGAGCCGGACGGCCCTGGCCGAGGTCGCGGCGGGTCTGCCCGGGTGCAGGTGGACCGTCCCCCTGGGCGAGGGGGTGCGGATCGCGCTGGAGCGCTCCGCTCCCCTGGATCCGCCCGCGGGGTGCGAACTGCGTGAGGTGCCTGCTGCCCTGGAAGACGTCTTCCTCTGGCTGACGGGCGCCGGGGCGGAGGAGGTGCCGGCCCGATGACCTACGCCATCGAGACGCAGGGACTGACCCGGCGGTTTGGCCGTTTCACGGCCGTGGATTCGGTCTCACTGACCGTTCCGGAAGGGACGGTGATGGGGCTCCTGGGCCCCAACGGCGCCGGCAAGACCACGCTGATCCGGATGTTGCTGGGAGCGCTGGCCCCCACGGCAGGGACGGGGCGGGTGCTGGGCCACGACCTGCGCACCGGCGCGGAGGCGATCCGACAGCGGGTGGGCTACATGTCGCAGCGGTTCAGCCTCTACCGCGACCTCACGGTGGCGGAGAACCTGGCCTTCTTCGGCCGGGTCTACGGGCTGCGGGGCGACGAGCTTGCCCGGCGGCAGGAGGAGCTGCTCGCCTGGGCCGGCCTTCTGGACCAGCGCCGGACCATCGCCGGGGACCTGGGCGGCGGCATGCGTCAGCGGCTGGCCTTCGCCTGCGCCATCCTGCACCGCCCCTCGCTCCTGCTGCTGGATGAGGCGACCTCCGGCGTGGATCCCATGTCGCGCCGCCGGTTCTGGGACCTGATCTACGGGCTGGCGGACGGCGGCACCACGGTGCTGGTGACCACGCACTACATGGACGAGGCGGCCCACTGCGACCGGCTGGCGATGATGAACGCCGGGCGGCTGGTGGCGGTGGGGACCCCGCGGGAGCTGCAGGCCGCCCACGGGGACGGGGGCGGGCTGGAGCAGGTGTTTGTGAAGCTCGCCCGAATGAGCGCGGAGGCGTGAGACGACAGAATGTAACCCCTGGGCTCAGGTGCGCCCAGGGGTTTTCCTATGGGATTTGCCGGGTGGTCAGCGGCGCTCAGGAAAACGGCGGCAGCCTCAGCATGGCCAGGACGCCGATGATCACGATAATGACGCCGGCCACCAGGACGAGCCGCTGCCCCTCGGCCGGGGTTGAGTCCCGGCTGGCAGTTATCCGCTTGCTCACGCCCCGGTGCATGTGCTCCTCGCTGGTGAGGCGGAAGAGATGCCGAAAGCTGATGACGAGCAGGCCGACAACGGTGAGCAGGATGCCCCAGCCCTGGTCGCCGGTCATGGCGCTCCCTCCCCTGCCGTTCTCGGGTTACGGTATTCGTGCCCTCAGTATGCTCTCCCTCCAGTTGACCCCTGGGAGAACCTGGGCCCAGGGGTTTTCGTATTGGTTATGTGAGAACTACTCTTGGTGGGGGAGGGCACGGGATGAAGAGGGAGCACACTCGGCGAGCAGGTCGACTGGCTTGGCTGATGCTCGCATTCTTGTTGCTGCAGGCCCCTGTTGGGGTAGGGGCGGCGGCGGACGAGAAGGCTGAAATCGAGATATCGGAGTACCCGCCGGAATTTTACGAGCCTGGCCCAGGGTGGCCTGATGGCTGGACGCCGCCGCCCGCTCCTGCGGAGATGTCAGAACGGATGCGGGCCGAGGTGGAGCGGGTGCTCCGAGAGCGTCCGGAGAGGTATGACGGGTACGATTGGTGGGTCTGGGATCCGCTGCCCGCCTGGACCCAGGAGTATCCATATTTCTGGGAAGAGGACTGGATGGTCTGCGGCACGACGATGCACGTTTACGCCTATCCGAAGCCGGACACCCAACTGATCAGTCAGGTCTTTGGCCGCTCATACGTTGTGGGCCGACTGCACTTGAAGCCGTGTAGGTACGAGCCTATGCAGTATATCGTCGAGGTGCGGGAGCTGAGTGAAGAGGAGAAGTTAGCTGAGGGTCGGGGTATCGAATACGAGTACTGGATGGACAAGTCGCACCCTGGACTTGGGCGAGACGATGGCAGGGAGAGCAACGGAAGTCCAGACTACATTTACGTCTATCTCAACCAAGGTGATGCGGCGAAGCGTTTTGACACGCCGGCTTACCTCGACACGACAGTCAACAGAGTGCGGGTGCCAATCCGCTTTGTCAGCGAGATGATGGGCGCCGAGGTCTCGTGGGACGAGGCCAACCGGCGCGTGACGATCTACTTCCCGGCCGTGACCCGTGAGGTGATGAAGGCGGTTCCGGCTCCCGGATACGATTACCCCGACCTGTTTGATCCTGAAGCATACCTTCCCAACGGCCACCGCTTCCTCCTTGAAAAGCAGACCGTCAGCACGCCGGAACGGACGATCGTGCTGACGATCGATCACCCGGTGGCGGTGGTGGACGGTCGGGAGGTGCCGCTGGATGCGCCACCGGTGATCCGGAACGACCGCACGATGGTGCCGGTGAGGTTCATTGCCGAACAGATGGGGGCCAAGGTCTATTGGGTAGGAGCTGAGCCGATCTTCCGCCGCGACGATGGAAGCATGTCTGGCACCTACCAGGTCCACATCTTCACACCGTTCTTCCCCCTGTATGAGTACCCGAGCTGGTACCTGGAGAACCGTGCAGTGCGGTATTGAGGGGGTGACCGGCTGATGAGGTGGCGACGATGGGTTGCGGGTGCGGCTGCGGTACTGCTGGCCCTGGCATACCGACCTACGGTTGTAGCAGGGGACTGGATTACCAAGGGGGGTACGCCGCACCGCACATCGACTATACTCGACCCCCGGGGGTTGATCGAGTTAACACCGTATTGGGAGACAAACTCGTTGGGCGAGAGTGCGGCGCAGCCGGTGGTGATTGACGGGATCATCTACCATGTGGCGGGTGCCTACCTGTGGCAGTTAGAATTGGATGAACTTCATCGACCGATTGGAGTACCGACCGCCATACCCGATCCGATAAAGGAACACGAGGTTGAATTCAACCGCGCGCCCGACGGACCAGTAATCCCCCCGCAGTCCAGCCCCAGCTACAGTCCGGAGACCGGCATAATCTATTTCGGCACTGGCTACGGTTGGCTTTGGGCGTATCACACAACGGAAAAATGGTTCCGTCCGGCTGAGTTGGAAATCGGCTGTCCCATCGTAGGCTCGCCCCTCGTCATCCACGACCAGGGGCGAGACGTCGTGGTGGTTGCAGACCGGCCAAACTATCCCGGTGAGGAGAACCGTCCTGAAGGGCGGCCGCTCTGCCCTCGTGTCCATGGGAAAGTCTGGGTCGTACGGAACCTTGACGATCCTAACCGTACTCCTCATGTGCAGCACTATGAGGCTGCAACCACCAAGCAGGACGAGGAGGGATTCGGTGGGTTCATCACGCCCTCCGCGGTGGTGGCGTTACCCCATGGTGTGAACCCCAGCTTCGTAATCGGGACCGATGGCTTCGAGGGCGGGCGGGCGATACGGCTGGCCCTGGATCGCAACAACGATTACCGGCCTTATCGGGTGTGGACCGTTGACGGCTCCGCAGGGTTTGCCGGCAACTTTACATCAGACGGCACCAACGCGTATTGGCTGGACACCGGCGGCCGTCTGTGGGCGGCCAATCTAGAGCAGGGCCGGGAACCCGAAGGCTGGTCCAGCTACTCCATCAACCTCCCCGCCCTCATCGGCGCCAAGAACGCCTTCACCAACACCGAACCCGCCGTCGTGGTCCACCAGACCCCCGACGGCCCCGAGACCCACCTCTACATCACCCTCCGAAACTACACCGACACCGGCGCGGGTCTCCGTGACGGCCCCACCGGCAGCGACGGCGCCGTGGTGGCCATCGGCCCCGGCGGCGAGCTGAAGTGGTTCCGCAAATTGGGCCCCGAGGAGCGGCTGAGCCAGCGGATGGCCTCCCTCAACACCGCACCGCTGGCCCTGGTCAGCCGGGGGGCGCTCCTGTTCGGCGACGTGAACGGCTTCTTCTACAGCCTCGCGCTGGACACCGGCAACCCGGCGGGCGGCGATGGCCGGCCCGCCCTGATCGCACCGGAGGGACGGGCGCCCACGGACCGCCTGTTCCTGCTGAAGAACGACGAGAACCCCAACACCGGCCCCTACAACTTCTCCCAGGTGTCGGGCGTCGGCGTCGACCCGGCCTTTGCCCACGGGCTTCTGCTCGTCGGCGTCAACTACGAGGTGAACGGCGAGCCCTCCGGGCGGCTCGTCGCCTATCGGACCGGTGAGACCTATGACCTACGGTGGCTCGACGCGCCGGAGCCCCTGGTACTTACTCACGAGCAACCGGCGGACCTGCAGCCGCGGCTCCAGCTCGAGCTGACATCCCGGACCCTTGCCACGCTCTGCCCGAGCCCCCTGTCCGTGCGGTGGTTCCTCACGGACGCAGGCGGCCAGCTCATCCGATCGCTCGGTGAGGCGCCGCTGCCCGGCGATCTGGCCCCGGAGCAGCCCTACCCCGTCCCGCTGGCGGTGACCCTCACCGAGGGCGACCCGGCTGAGGGGCAGATCGTCGGCGTGATCGACCTGCCCTCCGTCTACGCGCTCAGCGCACCGCACACGGCGAACCCCAGGCTGGCCGTGGCCCGCTCCATCGCGGCGGCCCTGGGGCTTCCGGCGGAGAAGAGCTGCGCCGGGTCGGTGGCCGAGGTGGTGGAGCGGGAGGGGGAGCCCGGACCGGAGGGCGGCATGGCCAACAACGTGCTCATCGTGCCGTACAGCAGCCCGCAGCCGGCCCGCGAGCCAGAGGATACGGAAGAGGGCGCGCACGAGGAAGAGGTCATCGACGACCCCTCGGTGGTGGAGTTGGCCGTGCCCGAGTTCGCCGAGGCAGGCCGGCCGTTTGAAGTGGGCATCTACCTGGGCTACCAGAATAACCTGGGCCGCAGCGAGATCCGGGTCCCGCTCCGGCTCTGGGCGCGGCCCGAGGCGGGCGGTCCGGCGCCGGCTGCGGGATGGCAGACGATGACCATCGACCAGATGCCCTGCTGCAGCTTCCGTGCGGGCACGATACCCGGACTGACCGCCGGGATCTGGGAGATCATCGCCGAGATTGATTACCCGGCCGACACCCGGCCGGAGAACAACCGGGTGATGCGCCGGGTGGAGGTGCTGGACATCCGGTCGGGCGGGGAAGGCGGGGCGGAGGGCGGCGCGATCACGGATTGAAGGTGGCCCTGCCGCCGGGGGCAGCATGCGGCGTCACACCGCCGGATCGCCATGTCACAGGTTCTGGTGGCTGGTGTACATCATTAGGCAGGAGGCCAGATGAAAGGAGTGATCGGCATGATCCTGCCCCCGTACGCACTGCAGGCGGCCCGGGTGATCGCCTGGGCCATGACCACCCCTGACCCGGACGCTGCGGCGCAGGTGCGCCGGCTGCGGTCCGCCAGGCTGGAAGCCCTCGGCGCTGTCTGGGCCGAGGTCCTCTCTGATCTGAGCCGGCGCAGCGAAGAGGCCGGCGGTCCAGGCGTGACGCAGTCCGACCTCAGGGCGCTCATTCAGTGGTTCGCGTCCGCCCGCTTCGAGAGCCTGGCGGCCCTGGGCGCGGCGAAGCAGGCCATCCTCGCCGAGGCCCGGCGGCTCGCGGGCCAGACGCCGGGCAAGACGGCCGAGGACGGCAGCCGCTGGGGCCGCCCGGAGACCTTCCCGGAGTTTCGGGCCGTGGCGGTGGCGATCAGCGACCTGCCCGACCCCGCGCCCGAGGGGTGGCCGGCCCCCTTGCGCCGTTTCCCCCTGGGGGACCTGCTGGAGCACGCCATCGCCCGGGGCGGGGTCGCCTTCAAGGCGCTCAACAACCGCGGGGAACTGGAGATCTACTTCCTCACCGACTCGCCGGAGCGGATCCGGGACGTGAAGTGGGACTTCGCCTGCGGACCCCAGCAGGAGGAGGGCGTGTTCGAGGTGGACCTGGCCGTCCACGTGCGGCCAGGTCACCCGCGTTTCTACACTTACTTCTTCGACATGGCCACCGCCCGGGGTCGCTACGAGGCCGCCGCCTTCTGCGAGCAGCGGGAGCTGCGGGTGTTCGCCATCGCGGCGGAGGCCGGCGGGACCACCGTCGCCCGCTGCCGCCGTGTGACCCACTCCGAGGGCGCCAGGCGGACCTTCCGCAACCACTGCCGGAGGGCGCTCGGGCTGCCCCTGGAGGCGCCGCCGCCCGGGGAGGTCCCGGTGGACGAGGTCTTCTGCGGGGGCACTGCCTACCGCTTCGAGCCCGGGGCCCTGCTGGCGGACGGCGGGGTGAGGCCGGAGGTCGTGGCGGCCCTGGAGCGGCTGGCCCGGGACCGCAGCAAGCTCATCCGGCAGGGCCCCTTCACCCTGTGGCTCGCCCCGGGAGCCGTGACAGGCGGGTGTGCGGAAGGGGCGTCCCTCATCCTGACTCCCACGTTCCGGGAGCGCACCGGCGGCCGGACGCAGCGGGACCCGCTCCTCGCCTGCTTCCGGGAGCTGGGAGGCTTCATCGGGGCCGGGGAGGCCTTCCCGGTCTGCGAGGGGGCCGTGCCCCTCTACCGCTACGTGGACGGCAGGGTCTACCCGGTCGAGCAGACGGACGAGCTGCTCGGGGACCTTCGGGACGCCTGGGAGGTGCTGTACCAGGATGGCACCCGGCCGAACCCCTACGGCGCAGGCCCCCGGCGGTCGGGCTCCACGCCCTGACCGCCCGCCTCCTGCCTCCTGCCTCCTGCCTCCTGCGTTCCTAGTCCAGATAGGGGAGGGGGTCCACGTGGAACAGGTCGGGCGAGTCCATGATGAACTGCCTCAGCAGGGGGCGGTGGCCGGCCCCGACCAGCACCAGGATCCGGTCATGCCCAGGTTCCGGGCGGCCGAGAGGACACCCTCCACCTCCAGGTCCATCCGGCAGTCGATGCCGTAGATGCGGGAATGGCCCATCCCGCCGGCCACGCGAAAGCCCAGCTGGTAGATCTCGTTTCGTCCCAGTTCCAGCCGGCCGTCCCGGTACTGCGCGTAGCGCTCCTGCCAGACCTGCACCTGGCCGGGCTCGACCTCCACGGCCACGTGCGTGGGCCGGTAGCGCAGGAGCCGCGCCACCACCTCTTCCATCTGCCGATGGTACGGTTCTTCCAGCACATCGCGATGGTTGGTCTTCACGTAGTCGAGTTGGGGTTCGCCATGTGATAGGTCCCCGGAACCATGACCAGTGGGCGCTCCTGGGCCATCGCTGGCTTCCCTCCCTACAGACGCGCCATCCGCTCCGGGACCCGGCTCATCAGCTCCCGGCGGTTCCGGCATGCGGCCTGCCCGAAGCAGGCCGGACTTTTTTTCTTCAAGGGCGCGTGCGGCGATCGGATCTCACTCCGGGCTCTCCGCCCCGAACTCACGCTTCAGCATGGCCTGCACGGCTTCCGACTGGCAGAACTCCCAGAAAAGCTGCTCCGCGAAGGTCATGGGGTGACCGGCCTTGCGCACCAGGTGGAAGGTGCGCCGGCCCTTCAGCCCCCGCACCCGCACGCGCCGGAGGCCGTTGGCTCCCGAGCGCAGGCAGAACGTGGAGACGAACGCGACGCCCAGGCCGGCCGCCACCGCCACCTTGATGGCCTCGTTGTTCCCGAGCTGCATCACCACGTTCAGATCCTGAAACCGCACCCCCAGCGGTTCCAGCACCCGGCTCAGGTGCGCGTTCATGCGGGATTCGCCTTCCCGGGTGAGAAACGGCTCGGCCGCAATCTCGTGGGCCTCCACCTCGCCCCGGTCGGCCAGCCTGTGGCCGGGGGGCACGATGAGGATCACGTCGTCCTGGCAGAGCGGCACGCCCTCGAGGCGCGATTCCACCTCGGCCGCCGGCATGATGCCCAGCCGCACCCGTTGCTCCAGCAGGTCGGCGGTCGTCCGGGCGATCCGGTTGATGTGAAGCACGGGCTGCACCGAGGGGTACCGCTGGCGGAAGGCGCCCAGCAGCACCGGTGCCATGTACACCCCGGAGGCCTCGCCCGCGGCCAGCGCCAGCGGGCCGACCGGGTGGCGGGCCTCGCGCTGGATGCGCTGATGGAGCGACTCCAGCTCCCGGAGCATCTCCAGACCCTGGCGGTACAGCACGTGACCGGCCGGCGTGGGCAGCATCCGCCGGGGTTCCCGCACCACCAGTTCCACGCCCAGCTCCTTTTCGAGGTGGTTGATGCGCGCACTGACCGCGGGCTGGGTCAGATGGAGCCGCCGGGCCGCCGAGGAGAAGTTGCCCTCTTCGACGACCGCGATGAACAGCTCGATGTCCTCAAAGCGCACGTGAATCCCCCTGTCGCCACCGCCCTCCACCAGTCGCTCAAGTCAGTGGAGTCGGTGTCAAAAGAAATGTTTGATTTAACCCAAAGTACGTGTTATACTTCGAGCCAACCCGAGTGGAATCCTGCATCCGATTCCAGACCGAATGGCGAGGGGAGGAACCAGGATGGCCAGTCAAGTGGAGGCGGCCAAGGCCCGGGTTCTGGAAGCGGTGGACCGACTGGATGCCGACCTGCGCGCCCTGGCCCTGCGCATCCACGCGCACCCGGAGGTGAGCGGCCAGGAGTTCCAGGCGCAGCGCTGGCTCACGGAGCCCCTGATCGAGGCGGGGTTCGAGGTGGAGCTGGGGATCGGCAGCCTGCCGACCGCCTTTCGGGCCGTATGGAGGGGGACGGCCGACGGGCCCGTCATCGGGCTCCTGGCGGAGTACGACGCGCTGCCGGGCGTGGGGCACGCCTGCGGCCACAACCTGATCGGCACGGCGGCGGTGGGGGCGGCGCTGGCCCTGCGGACCGCGCTGCCGGATCTGCCCGGGCGCATCGAGGTCATCGGCTGCCCGATGGAGGAGAAAGGCCAGGGCAAGGTCCACCTGGACCGGCACGGCGTCTTCGACCACCTGGATGTGGCCATGCTCTGCCATCCCGGCCGCCGGACCATGGTGGTGCGGGGCGCGCTCTCGGCGGTGCCGGTCACGTTCAAGTTCTACGGACAGCCCACCCACGCGGCCGTCTCCCCGGAGAAGGGGGTCAGCGCGCTCGATGCGTGCATTCAGGCGTTCAACGCCATCAACGCGCTGCGCCAGATGATGCCGGACGGCGCGCGGATCCACGGCATCATCACCCACGGCGGCGAGGCGGTCAACGTCATTCCGGCCTACGCCGAGGCGCGCTTTTCCATTCGCGCCGAGACCACGGCGGGCGTGCAGGCGCTGAAGGAGAAGGTCTACCGCGCCGTGCGGGGCGCGGCCGAGTCGGTGGGCGCGCGCGTCGAGATCGAAGAGGGCTTCACCTACCCGGAGCGCGTGAACAACCTGGCGCTGGCCGCCCTCTTCGGCGCCAACCTGGAGTCCCTGGGGGTTGAGATCCAGCCACCCATCACGACCGGCATCGGCTCCTCCGACATCGCCGTGGTCACGCACAAGACGGCAACCATTCACCCCTATATCAAGATCGCGGACGAGGAGGTGGGAAGCCATTCGCCCGAGTTCCGGGACGCGGCGGGGTCTGAGACCGGACTGCGCGGGATGCGCCTCGCCGCCAGCGCCCTGGCCATGACGGCCGTGGACCTCTGCTACGATCCGGAGCGGCTGCGCCGGGTGCGCAGCGAGTTCCGGGCCTTCAAGGCGGGGCAGACCGCCCCGCCGGGAAGGGCACCGCAGGAGCAGTGCTGAGTGCGGTCATTCAGGACAAGAGTGCGAACTGAGGGGGTTATGGGGAATGGTGAAGCGTCTGTTCGCCTGGGCCTTGTTGGCAGCTGTGTTCGCCTCGGGCTGTGCCAGCCCGGGCCGCGTGACCCAGGATCAGCCAGAGCAGCGGGTTCCGGAACCGCTGCCCGTTTCCGCCGAACCGCCGGATCCGGCCCGGATGATTCCCACACTCACATTCCTCACCACAACGCCCGAGTACGATCCGCCGCGCTATGAGGCGGCGCTGTACATCAAGCGGGCCATGGCCGAGCTGGGCGTCGACCTGGACGTGCGGCCCACCGACCAGAAGGTGGTGACCGACACCTCGCGCACCGCCCCGTGGGACTGGGACATCGCCGCCTTCTCGTGGGGCAACAACGCCGATCGGGTGGATCCCGGCTTCTACATCTGGGACCAGTTCCACTCCAGCAACATCAAGGACCAGGGGAACAACCGGGTGGGGTACAACAACCCCGAGTATGACCGCATCGCCGATGCGCAGAAGCGCGCGATGGACCAGGAGGAGCGGCGGGCGCTGGTGTTCCAGGCCCAGGAGATTCTGGCCCGCGACGCGGCCATGTTCCCGCTCTGGTACAACGACCTGGACCAGGTCTACAACAAGCGGCGCCTGGAGGGCGTGGTGTCGCAGGGCGGCGTGGGGCTCATCAACTGGCTCACCATGACCCGGGTGCAGGTGAAGACCGGCGAGAACATCCTGCGCGTGGCCCACCGTCAGGACCTGGACCACCTGAACCCGCTGGCCACCGTGCAGGCCACCGACCGGCAGATCCTCCGGTTCATCTACGACTCGCTCCTGAAGTGGGACGAGAACAACCAGCTGATTCCGGGAGCCGCCGAGAGCTGGACGATCATCGACGACACGACGGTGGAGTTCAGGCTGCGGCCGGGCCAGAAGTTCCACGACGGCCACCCGCTCACAGCTGAGGACGTGGCCTTCACGTGGAACTGGGGCAAGCAGGTGGGGTTCGGCACCGAGGACCCGTATGTGCAGGGCGTCGAGCAGGTGGAAGTGCTGGATGAGCTGACCGTGCGCTTCAAGCTGATCCAGCCGGACAGCTCCATCGCCTCCTCCGGCTTCACCGCCGTGCCGATCCTGCCCAAGCACATCTGGGAGAACATCGAGGATCCGCGCAGCATCACCAACGAGCAGCCCATCGGGTCGGGCCCCTTCAAGCTGGCCTACTGGCGCCGGGGTGAGGAGATCCGCCTGGACGCGGTGAAGGACCACTACCTGCAGCCGAAGATCGACGCCCTGATCCAGATCGTCTACGCCAACCCCGACGCCCTGCTGGGCGCCATGGAGCTGGGCCAGGCGGACATGATCAACCCCGGCATCAGCCCGGAGCAGCGCGCGGCCCTGGAGAAGAACCCGGACATGGAGATCGTGCGGACCGTCGGCATCGGGTACGGGTACGTGGCGGTCAACATGCGCCGCGCGCCGTGGAGCGACGTGAACTTCCGGCGGGCGATGGCCTACGCGATCAACTGGTCCGAACTGGCCGAGGTGGTCAAGCAGGGCACGGCCCGGGCGGCCGCTCCCGGGATGGTCATTTCCCCCACCAACAAGTACTACTACAACGAAAACGCCCTGATCTACACGTACGATCCCGCTAAGGCCCGGCAGATCCTGCAGGAGGCGGGCTACGAGTGGGATGAGAACGGGCGGCTCTACTTCCCGAAGCAGTGATGGGCCATGCTGCGCTTCGTACTTCGTCGCTGTGGGCAGGCGCTGCTCACCCTGCTCCTCCTGAGCGCCATCGTCTTCTTCATGTTCCGTCTGCTGCCGGCCGACCCCACCGCGGCGATGGTGGACGCGGCCCTCTCACCGGAGCAGATCGCCGCGCTGAAGGCGGAGTTCGGCCTCGACAAGCCCCTGGCGGTGCAGTACGGACTCTACCTGAAGAACATCCTGCTGAAGGGCGACTTCGGCACGTCCTTCTTCTACAAGCAGCCTGCGCTGAAGATCCTGGGTGACAAGATCCTCAATACCGTGATCCTCTCGCTCGCGGCGATCCTGATCGCCTACACCGTCGGGTCGCTGCTGGGCGCCCTGATGGCGTGGTACAGGGGCAGCCTCGGCGAGGCGGTGGGGATCGTGGGCGGGCTGGTCTTCCGGGCGGCGCCCGAGTTCTGGGTGGGCATGGTCTTCGTGATGATCTTCGCCTACGGCCTGGGGTGGCTGCCCCACTCGGGCATGCGGGAGGCGGGCTACGTCGCGGACACCCTGGCCGCCAAGTACCTGAGCCTCGACTTCCTGCGCCACCTGGTGCTGCCGGCGACGGTGGCCGCGCTGCACATGCTCTCGACGCCGATGCTCCTCTTGCGCAACGCCATGCTGGAGGTGCGGAAGGAGGAGTTCGTGGAGCTGGCCTACGCCAAAGGGCTGCCGCTTCGCCGCATCATCTTCCGGCATGCGGCCCGAAACGCCCTGCTGCCGGTGGTCACCTCGCTGGCCACGGCGATCGGGCGCTCGGTGGGGGGCATGGTGCTGGTGGAGTACGTCTTCTCGTGGCCGGGCCTGGGGCGCGAGATCGTGCTGGCCGCCACCCGGTACGACTTTCCGGTGGCGCAGGCGGCCTTCCTGATGATCGCCGCGCTCATCATGGCGATGAACATTCTGGCCGACGTGCTCTACGGCTACCTGGACCCGCGGATCGTGTACAAGTAGGGGGTGCGACCGTGCCACAGCAGATCTGGAGACATCTCCGGCGCGATCCCCTCGGCATGACCGGCGTGATCCTGCTCAGCTTCTTCATCCTGCTGGCCCTGTTCGCGCCGCTCATCGCGCCGTACGATCCGGAGGCGATCCTGCGGCTGGACGGCGAGATCGCCCGCCTGCACCCGCCGTCGCGGGAGTTCTGGTTCGGCACCACCAACATGGGGCGCGACATCTTCTCGGGCGTGGTCCTGGGCAGCCGGATCGCCCTGAAGGTGGGTCTTCTGGCCGCCCTGCTGGTCACCTTCATCGGCACCAACGTCGGGCTGATCGCGGGCTACTACGGGGGCATCGTCGACACGGTGCTCATGCGGTTGGTGGACCTACTTTACGGGATTCCCTTCATCCCTTTCGTCATCGTGCTCGTCTCGCTCATGAAGCCCTCGGTCACCAACATCATCATCGCGGTCTCGGTGCTCACCTGGCGCTCGGTGGCCCGCATCGTGCGCTCGCAGGTGCTCAGCCTGGCTCAGCGGCCCTTCGTCAAGGCCGCCCGGGTGGCCGGCGCCTCCGACCTGCGCATCATCTACCGGCACATCCTGCCCAACGTGCTGCCCATCGCCCTCCTGGAGATGTCGTTCGTGATCTCCTGGGCGATCGTCTCCGAGGCCAGCGTCAGCTTCATCGGCTTCGGCGACCCCACCGTGCCTTCCTGGGGGAAGCTGCTCAACGGCGCCTTCGTGGCCGGCGCGGTGCGCTTCGCCCCGTGGTGGGTGGCCTTCCCCGGCTGCGCCATCGTGCTGCTGGTGTTGGCCGTCTTCTTCATCACCCGCAGTCTGGAGACGGTGATCAACCCCCGTCTGAAGGGAGGCGAGTGAGGCATGCCCCTGCTGGCGGTGGATGGGCTGCAGGTGGAGTACCGCCTGCCGGACGGGAAGATGCAGGCCCTGGACGGGATCACCTTCGACCTGCGGGAGGGGGAGGCCCTCGGGGTGATCGGGGAGAGCGGTTGCGGCAAGTCGACCCTGATGAAGGCGCTGATCCGGCTGCTGCCGGACAACGGGCGGATCAGCGGGGGTACGATCCGCTACCGGGGGCAGGACGTGGGCAGCATGGAGCCGGCAGCCCTGGCCCGGCTGCGCTGGAATGAGATCGCTGTGATCACCCAGTCGTCGATGAACGCCCTGAACCCGGTGTACCGGGTGGGGGACCAGATCGTTGAGGTGCTGACCGTGAAGGGCGGCATGGGCCGCCGGGAGGCCTGGGAGCGGGCGGCGGAGCTGTACCGCATGGTCGGTCTGGAGGCGAAGCGGCTCCACGACTACCCGCACCAGCTCTCGGGCGGCATGCGCCAGCGGAGCATGATCGCCATGGCGCTGGCGCTGGAACCGTCCCTGGTCATCGCCGACGAGCCGACCACGGCGCTGGATGTCGTCGTGCAGGACCGGATCCTGCAGCAGCTGGCCGAGCTGCAGACGCAGCGGAAGATGGCGATGCTGTTCGTCACCCACGACATCGCGGTGGTCGCCGGCCTCTGCCAGCGCGCGATGGTGATGTACGCCGGCAAGCTGGCGGAGATCGGGACCACCCGGCAGATCTTCAAGAGCCCGGCGCACCCCTACACCATGGGGCTGCTGGCCGCCTCCCCCACGGTGCTGGAGCGGGCGGCGCAGCTGATCGCGATCCCCGGCTACCCGCCCGACCTGAGGAACCCGCCCGCCGGCTGCCGCTTCGCGGCCCGCTGTCCCTTTGCGGATGAGCAGTGCCGCCGGGCCGATCCGCCGGTGCGCGAGCTCGAGCCGGGCCACCTGGCGGCCTGCCACTACCCGGTACCGGTTGAGCACATGCGGGAGCTGTCTGCCCGACGGGCCACCTGGGAGGGGGGAGAGCCGTGAGCCACCGTTCGTCTGCGCCGCCGGTGCTGGAGATCGCGAACCTGACCAAGCACTTTCCCGTGGGGCGGGGGCTGAGCCGATCGGGCCGGCGCGTGGTGCGCGCCGTGGACGGCATCGACCTCACCGTGCACCGGGGGGAGATCCTGGGGCTGGCCGGGGAGTCGGGCTCGGGCAAGTCCACCACCGGAGAGCTGATCGTGCGCCTGCAGACGCCCACCGGGGGCAGCCTCCGCCTGGACGGCGTCGACATCGCCCGCCTGCGGGGCGGGGCGCTGCGCCAGTTCCGGCGCCAGGTGCAGATGATTTTCCAGGATCCTTTCGGCACGCTCAACCCGCGCTACACGGTGGGCGCGACGGTCGCCGAGCCCTTGCTGATCCACGGGGTCCGTGACCGGGCCGCCCGGCAGGCCGCGGTGGTCGAGGCGATGGAGCGGGCCGAGCTGCGCCCCGCGGCGAAGTACATCGACCGCTACCCCCACGAGCTGTCGGGCGGGGAGCGGCAGCGGGTGGCGATCGCCCGGGCCATCGTGCTGAAGCCCCGCGTGCTGGTGGCGGATGAGCCTGTCTCCATGCTGGATGTCTCCATCCGGGCCGGCATCCTCAACCTGCTCAGGCGGCTCCGGGACGAGATGGAGCTGAGCGTGATCTACATCTCGCACGACCTCTCCACCATCCGCTACCTGTGTGACACCACGGCCGTCATGTACTTGGGCAAGGTGGTGGAGTACGGGCCCACCGAGCAGGTCATGACGCGGCCGGCCCATCCCTACACCCAGCTGCTCCTCTCCGCGGTGCCGGTGCCCGATCCGGACCTGGTGCGTGAGCGGATCACCGTGGACCTGGAGCCGCCGGACCAGATCCACCTGCCCCCGGGGTGCCGTTTCGCCCCCCGCTGCCCCGTGCGGCAGGAGCGGTGTACGGCGGTGCCGCCGGCGGAGGTGGAGATCGCGCCCGGCCATCGGGCGGCGTGCCACCTGGCGGCGCCTGGGCGGTGATCCATGCCGGACCCGGGGGAGACGAGAAGTGCATCGGGGCGCCTCAATAGCCAGGCATCAGATCGACCAGTGAGTGATGGCCCGGAAGGCAGGCAATTTCTGCCTTCCGGGCCGCAGCATGTCTTCGGGACCGGGCCGAATGGCGCAAAATGACCAAGAGGAACGTCGATTCTGTTGCCGAATCAAGCCATGAGACCAGGCGAGGAGGGGTACGCCGTGAAGGCTCGCAAGGGTATCAGGCTCACACGCTCCGGCAGGGCGATCCTCAGGTTCCTGGCCTACGCCGACGACCTGAGTGAACAAGAGGCGCTGGAGGAGGCCCTCATCATGACGCTGGCGTTCAGGGCCGTCCAGTCCCTCAGGATCGCGAACATCGACCCCATCGACGACGAGGATGGCAAGCACCTGGTGCAGGCGCGCTACATGGTCAACCTCCTGGAGGAGCACGACCCGGCCGGCCACTGGCGGATCGTCCGCAACGAGGAGGGCTGGTGGGAGCTGCAGCGGGCTGAGCCCGATCTGCAAGGCAGCGAGCTGGAGTGGGAGCCCTGGCCGTGGGAGCTGGCGGCGGTGGACAGCGAGCTGCTCGACGCGGAATTCGACCCCGATGACGATGACCTGTTCGGGGACGACGACGATGACTTCGACTACGACTACGACTACGACCTCGGTGACGAGGACGACAGCGACGACGACGATGACGACGACGACGATGACGACGACGACCTCTTCGGGGACGACTTCGATGACGATGAAGAGGACGACGATGAAGACGAAGACGATGATGACGATGAAGACGATGATGATGACGAAGACGAAGACGACGACGACGATGATCACGACGATGACGAGGAGGACGATTAGCGCAGCGGTGTAATGCGGTGTCGGACGGGGGCCTGTCCTACAGGTGCGAGAAGCCTCGTGAACGGATTCTCGTGCCCCTGTGGGGCGTGGCGCCCGATCAGCTCACACCCGAAGGGCCAACGCCGCCAAGCGCGTGACGATCGAAGCGGTCATCGACCGACCGGGATGATGCAGATGCGGGCTGCGCGCAGCGCCCCGGTGCGAAGCGCGCACTGCCTGAATCGAGAAACGAATCGGCCGATACCCCCGTCCAACCTCTGGAAGGGGGTATCGCCACGTTTCGGAACCGGAACGGCCTGCTGGCGACCCTGCTCGCCGTCAGCCTGCTGGCCATCCCGACGGAGGCGGGGGCAAGTGACCCGGTCCCGCAGGTGGCGCCTCAGCCAACGCAGATTCAGATCGAGCCGAACGGTCACCGGCTGGGTGACCGGCTGCAGCATCTGGACCACCAGGCCTGGGCCCCAGGCCCTCACCTACACGCGCGGCGAGGCCCTGGGCCTGGCCGAAGACGGGTACAGGAAGCTGGTGCCCGCGGAGCTGGGGGACGCCCTCCGCTTCGTGGACGTGCCGCTGACCGCCGGCAACTTCGGCGACGCGACGTACCGGTTCTACTGGGAGCGGATGGAGCAGGGCCGCCCGGTGGATGGCGAGGGGGGCGCCATCGCCATTGACGCCCGCAGCGGCGACCTGACCGACTACAGTTTGACGTGGCGGCACGGCCGCACCTTCGCCGCGCCCGGGGCCGTCCGCGAGCGGGCCCGGGTCGATGCCGCCCTGCGGCCGCATCTGGGCATGACCCTCCAGTACCGCTACTTCTTCGATCCGGAGACCGACGAGGGTGAGAGGCAGGCACCTGGTGGCCGGTCCTGGCCATCGATGCCTTCACCGGCGATCCGCTGTACTGACGGGGGTGTGAGCTGATCGAAACGCCAGGCGGCCCGGCCTGCACGGCCGGGCCACCTCTTTTTCGCGCCTGCGATCAGGATCCGCCCAGGTGGAGGGTGCCGTCGATGAGCCGGCTCTCCACTCCGGCCAGCCGCTCCGCGAAGGACTTGTCCACGTACACCGCGCCGCCGTGCTGCTGCACCGGCAGCGCCAGCTGCACCGGCTCGCCGGCAGCCCGGGCCATCACCCGGCCGAGTGTGTAGTGGCCGGTGCGCCCGCCCAGGCGCCAGTACGTCCGGCCCAGGGCCGACGGCGGCTCCTGCTGGGCCCCCAGGGCCGCCAGGGCCTCCTCGGGCAGGAGCACCGTGCCGCCGGGGCCGACCAGGGCGGGCCGGTCCAGGGCGATGCCCCCCACCCGCACGGGCACGGGCCGGAACGGTTCGCCCGCACCCGGCCGCCCGGTGCACCCGGCGAAGAGCGGCACCACCGTCTCGCTGCCGTCCGGCCTGACCAGGAGCAGCTCGGACGCATCGCTCCGGCAGACGGGCAGCCGGAAGATGACCGAGCCGTCGTCCGCCACCTGCAGCCCCTCCACGGGCAGGCCGCCGGCGAAGACCGCCATGTCCGGCCCGAGGCCCTCACCGGCCAGCCGGATCCCGTCCATCCAGGTGGTGATGCTCTGCACCCGGGCGGCACGGCGCGCCGCCCCCGTGGTGAAGGACCACGACCGGTCGAAGGGCTCGGGGCCCGCGCCCCGGTCCACGAGGCCCCGCATCTGCACCGTGTAGCGGCTGTGCGGCAGAAGCGGCTCCGCCGGAATCAGGGCCACCGTGTCGGTGAGCCGGTCGTCGGTGACCGGATCGAACAGCAGCGCCGCCGCCTCGCCCTCCGGGCCCCGCAGGGTCGCCTCGGTCAGCTGCAGCGACCGGACCTGCCCGCCGAAGGTGAGCGTGATGGTGTACCCCACCGGCCCGCTTGCACCCGGGTGCAGGCGGAAGGGATCCGGCACCTCCCGCCCGTCCCAGCCGGTGGGCACGTCGGTCTGCCCCGGGTGGGGCCAGGCGACCTCCTGCGGCCCGTCCGCAGGAGCAACGCCGTAGTTCAGGACGTTCACATACCGGCCGTCACGGCTCATCCCCGTGCCGTATCCCATCTCCGCAGTGTTGGGGCTGATCAGCGGCAGGCGGTGATAGAGCGTCTCCATCCAACCGTCCACCGCCTTCTCGGCGGGGCCGGCGAAGTGGATGATCTCCCCCGCGCCGCCCCGGTAGCCGTGGCGGGCCGCCCGGTCGGCGGGCCTGCGGCCGGTGAAGCCGGGGGCGTCGGGGACCTCGCCGTGGACGTCGCGCGCCCACTGGTCGGGGTTCGCGGCCAGGTACTCGGCGTGGGCCTGGGCCGCCGCGCCCAGGGCCGGGTCGTAGGCGATCGCCGTCAGTCCGGCGGCGGCGCGGTACCGGTTCACCTGCTCCAGGGCGAGCAAGGCCTCGGGTCCGGGGGGCAGAGGATCAAGGTCAGGGTCAGGGGCAGAGGCAGGGACAGAGGTAGGAGCTGACGCAGGGACAGGGGCAGACGCAGACACAGACACAGACGCAGACGCAGACGCAGACGCAGACGCAGACGCAGGGGCAGGGGCGGGGTCGGAGACGGAAACGGGGTCGCCGCGGAGCCCAGCGGCGGCTCCGCCGATGGTTCCACTGGAGAAGAGAACGAGCGTGGCCAGAAGCATGCTGAGGAGACGGGGAGTGATGCGCTGCACGGTAATGGCCTCCAGTTTTAACCATGTCATAAGTAATTGGACTCGTCCCAAATTTCGTCGCGACCTAAATGGTTCCCTTCTTCCAGTTCCGGTCGATTCTAAACCTGTTTTCAGGTTCCTGTAAGCCTCATTTCATCTTTCTCTGCCACCATCGATGTGGGGCCATCGGGTCCCCGCAAGGCATCGTCGCGCCCCGGTGCGCAGCGATGCCAAACATCGTTGTGAGGTGAGGAATCGATGTCGTGTCGCACTCTACGCTGGGGAACTGCCCTGGCGGCGGCCGTCATCGCCCTGTTTGCGGTGGCGGCGCCCGCGCAGGCGGCAGAACTGAGCTTCTCGACACGCTACCCCGGCATCGTCGTCAAGCCCGGCGAATCGCTGAGCCTGACCCTCAACCTGTCCGGCGATGGCGGCGTGGCGGATCTTTCGGTCCTGGAGCTGCCGGAGGGGTGGGAGCAGCCCGCGTTCCGGGGATCGGGCTATCCGGTGAACCAGGTGTACGTGGCGCCGGGTCGCGACGAGACAGTCACGCTGAACCTCAAGGTGCCTGACCGGGCCGCCGAGGGGACCTACCGGGTTGTGCTGTCGGCTTCCAGCGGCGGTGACGTCGCCGAGCTGCCGCTTTCCATCACGGTGGCTGCCGGCGCCACGGGCCGGGCGAGTCTGAAGACCGACTTCCCGTCCATCCAGGCCCAGGCGGGCACGACCTACAGCTTCCAGGTGCGGCTGCGCAACGACGGCGATGTGGAGGAGACGTTCGCCCTCTCCGCGGCCCCGCCCGAGGGCTGGGACGTGACTTTCCGGGTCAGCGGGAAGCAGGTGGGCACGATTCCGGTGGAGGCCAACAGCACCCAGACGATCGACGTGTCCATCAGCGTCCCCGATGAACTGGAGGCCGGCACCTACACCGTGCCCGTCCACGCCCGCTCCGCGTCCGGCGAGGCCAGCCTGGACCTGACGCTGGAGGTGCTGGGCAAGTATGCCATGCAGGTGACCACGCCGGACGGCCGGCTCTCCTTCGACGCGGTGGCCGGGCGCAAGAACGGCGTGACCCTCGAGGTGAAGAACACGGGCACCATGCCCCTTACGGGCGTGAACTTCTCGTCCACCCTGCCGCCCAACTGGACGGCCACGTTCTCCCCGGACATCATCGAAGAGCTGGCCCCGGGTGAGAGCCGCCAGGTGACCGTGGAGGTCACGCCCAACAGCAAGGCGCTGGCGGGCGATTACCTGCTCACGCTCCGGGCCCGCAGCGACGGCAGCCGGGCCACCGACTTCGCCGAGTTCCGGGTGGCGGTGCAGACGCCGACCCTGTGGGGTCTGGCGGGCGTGGGCGTGCTGGCCGCGGTGGGCGGGGGGCTCTGGTGGGTCTTCCGCACCTTCGGCCGGAGGTGAGGCCGGTGGCGGAAACCGTCATCGAAACGTGCGGTCTGGTGAAGCGCTACGGCGACTTCACGGCGGTTTACGGCCTCGACCTGGAGGTGCGGGCCGGTGAGGTCTTCGGCCTGCTGGGCCCCAACGGGGCCGGCAAGACGACCACCATCCTGATGCTCCTGGGCCTCACCGAGCCCACCGACGGCTGGATTCGGGTGCTGGGCCACGACCCGGTGCGGGATCCCATCGCCGTGAAGCGCCTCACCGGCTACCTGCCCGACAACGTGGGCTTCTACGACGAGCTGACCGGCCGGCAGAATCTGTTTTACACCGCCGAGTTGAACGGCATCCCCAGGCGGGAGGCGGCCCCCGAGATCGACCGGCTGCTGACCCGGGTGGGGCTGGCCGACGCCGCCGACACCCGGGTGGGCGCCTACTCCCGGGGAATGCGGCAGCGGCTCGGGGTGGCCGACGTGCTGCTGAAGCGGCCCCGGGTGGTGATCATGGACGAGCCGACCCTGGGCCTCGACCCCGAGGGGGCGCGCACGTTCCTGCGGCTGATCCGGCAGCTGGCCGACGAGGGCATGACGGTGCTGCTCTCCTCCCACCTGCTGCACCAGGTGCAGGCGGTCTGCGACCGGGTGGGGATCTTCGTGAAGGGCCAGATGATCGCCTGCGGCCCGGTGGACGAGCTGGCCGAGCAGGCCCTGGCCGGGGAGCCCCTGCGGCTGGAGCTGGAGCTGGCGCCCTGTACGGAGGAGCTCCTGTCTGCCCTGGAGCGGCTGGAGGGCCTTGTGGAGGTGCACCGGCGCGACGGCCCGGCGGGGACGGCGCCGGGGGACTTCGCTCGCGGGGCTGCCGCGAGCCGTTCGGGTGAATCTCTCCGCCTGGAGCTGGTCTGCCGGCGGGACGTGCGCGCAGAGGTCAGCCGGCTGGCCGCCTCCCACGGCGCGGCGGTGCTGCACCTGAGCCAGGCGGGGCGCAGCCTGGACGACATCTACCGGCGCTACTTCGCCGACGGAGGTGAGACCGGTGGCGGTACTTCCGAAGGTGCAGCCTAAGGTGTGGCTGGAGCGGCTGCGGGCCCGGCCGGCAGAGGCGCAGGCGAAGGCGGCCCCGGTGGGCGGCCTGGCCGCGGTGGTGCGCAAGGAGTTCGCGGACCACGTGAACAGCTGGCGCATGGTGATCCTGGTGCTGCTGCTCCTGGTCACCGGCATCGCCTCGCTGTACACCGCCGCGCAGACGATCCGGAGCGTGGTGGAGGCCACGGCGGCCACGCCGGACTTCGTCTTCCTGCGGCTGTTCACCGGCGGCAGCAGCCGGCTGCCGTCGCTGACGGCCTTCGTCTCGTTCCTGGCTCCGCTGCTGGGCATCGCGCTGGGGTTTGACGCCATCTGCGGCGAGCACAGTCGGCGCACCCTCAGCCGGGTCCTGGCACAGCCGATCCACCGGGACGCGGTGATCAACGGCAAGTTCCTGGCCGGCCTGCTGGCCATCGTGGTCACCCTCACGGCGCTGCTGCTGGGGGTCGGCGCCCTCGGCCTGATCATGATCGGCGTGCCCCCCACCGGCGACGAGGCCCTGCGGCTGGTGGCCTACGGCGTGCTGACTGTCATCTATGTGGCCTTCTGGCTGGCCCTGGCCATCCTGTTCTCGGTCGTCTTCCGGCAGGCAGCCACCTCGGCCCTGGCCTCGATCGCGGTCTGGCTGTTCTTCAGCGTGTTCTGGGACATGATCGTCGGCGTGGCGGCCGGCGACGACCCGGTGGGGCTCGGGCTCTGGCTCAGCCGGGTCTCGCCGGGGTACCTGTACACCGAAGCGATGGTGACCCTGCTCAACCCGATCGTGCGCAGCCTGGGCCCGGTGACGCTGGAGCAGGTGCTGGGCGCGCTGGAGGGCGTGCTGCCCGTGGGCCAGTCGATCGCGCTGATCTGGCCCCAGGCCATGGGGCTGGTGGCCCTGACGGCGGTCTGCTTCGCCGCCTCGTACATCCTCTTCATGCGGCGGGAGATCCGTGCGTGACGGCCCGCTGCGGGAGAGGTTCATATAAATGTGTCCGGGGCTCCGCATGCAGCGGAGCCCCGGACGCATTCTGTGCCGCCGGCGTGCGTTAGGCTTGTTCACACCAGAGCTGCCCGGTGTCCCCACAGCCAACCCGTGCGACGGTTTCTTTATGTCTGAACTTCCCGAGCCGAATGCCCCCCTGGGTCCGAATGCTTCATGCTTGTACCACCGGGCCCGGGGCTGCGCAGCCAGGTAAGTGCGGCAAACTTCCACTTCGCCCGCCGGCGAAGTGGAAATCCGCCCGTAGCTCGCTCCCTGGGTCCGAAAGCTTCACGCTTGTACGACCGGTCCCGGGGCTGCGCAGCCAGGTCGGTGCGGTCAACTTCCACTTCACCCTCCGGCGAAGTGGACATCCGCCGCTGCTCGCTCCCTGGGGCCGAATGCTTCACGCGCCTACGATCCCGTGCAGAGCCGCAAAGGGCGAAGCGAACAGGGGCAGGGCCCGGGCGTTGCATGCGGGCGACTGAGCGCCAGAGCAGTGGCCCGCCGGCCTGCGCCGCATTCCGGGGCGTGCGGTCTGGTTTACTCGGCGACCGCGACATCCTCACCCCGCGCCGACAGCCGGCGGGCGAGTGCGGCCAGCCCCAGGGCGACGACGAGGAGGAGGGCGATGAAGCCCACCACGCCGGCCCAGCCGAAGCGCATCCAGAAGAGGCCGGCCACCGTGCCGGCGATGCTGGCGCCAATATAGAAGGTGAAAAGGTAGAGCGCCGAGGCGGCGCCCTTGTCCCGCATGGCGCGCTGCCCCACCCAGCTGCTGGCGATGGAGTGCGCGCCGAAGAAGCCGAAGGTGAACACGGCGATGCCGCCGATCTTCACCGGCAGCAGTCCGGCCAGCGAGATCGTCACCCCGGCGAGCTGGATGCCGAGGCCGAGGGCGAGCATCGGCGCCCGGCCGTACCGGTCGGAGAGGCGGCCCATCAACGCGGAGCTGATGGTACCCGCGAGGTACAGCAGGAAGATCCAGCTGACCAGCGCGGGGCTCAGATTGTACGGTGGCGCCATGAGGTGGTAGCTGACGTAGTTGTACAGTGCGACGAAGGAGCCCATCGTCAGGAAGCCGACGAAGTAGAGGGAGCGCAGCAGCGGGTCGAGAAAGGCGCCCAGAAGCGACCGGGCCAGCCGTCTCAGCTGCAGCGGCTGCGCCCGGAAGTGCTTCGACGGGGGCAGGGTGCGGGCAAACCAGAGGGCGCAGACAAGGCTCACGAGGCCGATGACGACGGTGGACCCCCGCCAGCCCCAGAACTCGGCGACGGTGCCGGAGATGATGCGGCCGCCAAGCCCGCCCAGCGAGTTGCCTGAGATGTAGAGGCCCATGGCGGCCCCCAGGTGACGGGTGTCGATCTCCTCGGCCAGGTAAGCCATGGCCGTGGCGGGCAGACCGGCCATCACCAGGCCGTGCAGGAAGCGCACGAGCAGATACGAGTTGAAGCTGGTCATGCGGGATGCGATAAGGCCGATCACACCCGCGGCCAGCACGGCCAGGGTCATGATCGGCTTGCGGCCCAGAGAGTCGGCCACCGGCCCCACCAGCACCTGAGACATCCCCATGCTGATGGTGGCCACCGAGAGCGCAAGACTGGCCTGCGCCGGGGTGGTGCCGAAGTCCGCGGAGAGCAGGGGGAGAATCGGCTGGGGGACGTACAGGCTGGCGTAGACCGAGAGGGCGCCGAGGAAGAGGGCGAGCGTGACGAGGCGGTACTCACGGGTTCCTCTCTGGATGCGGGTCACGAAGTAGGCCTTCTTTCCTTGAAATCGTAATAGTACTACACCCAATATGTTAGGTTATCGGTGTGAAAAAGGCCAGACTTCGCGCTGAACCGGGTTCCCGCCGGGGAAACCCGGTTCTCACCGCGTCAGCGCCCGAAGGGCTCGATCAGCACCTCCATCACCCCGCCGCAGACGGCGCCGTCGGGGAGGGAGGGATCGTCCAGGAGGTCGATCTCCTCCAGAGCGGGCCGGCCCTCGTCCAGGGCGGTGAGGGCGGCCAGCCGGACGCGGTTCTCGCCGCAGCCGCCGCACTCGCCCCGGTCGCAGGTGACGTGCGTGCCGGTCAGGCGGAGCCGCTCCCGGAGCAGGTTCGCCAGGGTGTCGCGGGTGTCGACCTCCACCGTGTACTCGGCGCCATTGACCGTGAGCGTCACGGTCTGCATCACCGGCGGGCGGTAACCCCGGGCTGCGGGCGGCGGCTCCGCGGCCTCCGCCCGGCCGGCCAGCCGCGCCCGTCGCCTGATCCGGACGCCTCCCAGCAGGCCGGCGGCCGCCGCCGCGGCGCCTGCCTGCTTCAGGAGCGCCCGCCGGGCGATTCTCTGCGGTCGCGCCTTCTCACGCACAGCGCCCCCTCCTTCTGCTCTGTGTATCTGTGTCAAAGCCATTCATGGAAAGAATCCTATTCATGCCCAGTGGGACATTATCCCTACCCGTCCCGCGCGAGAGAAAAAGGACGCCACCGGCGTGGCGTCCTGGGTTCGGGGCTTGTGTCGCAGCGTACTCAGCTCACGGTGATCAGGGCCATCACGGCCACCATGTAGACCGAGGCGAACTTGAAGAGCCGGAAGTTCACCGCCACCGACGGGCGGATCAGGGCGTTGGCCGAGAGGCCCACCAGCACGGCGCCCAGGCAGAAGGAGACGCCCAGGGTGCCCCAGGGCAGCGAGAGCAGCCAGGTGACGGCCACCATCGTCAGGGCGGCCAGCACGGTGGAGCCGCTGATGACCTTCTGGGTCACGTCCTGCCCGTAGACGTTGGGGAAGACCGGCACCCCCGCCCTGGCGTAATCCTTGGCGTACTTGATGCTGAAGGTCATGATGTGAGTGGGAATCCAGAGCAGCACGGCCAGGGCCAGGAGCGCGCCGACCAGGTCGATGCGGCCCAGGGCCAGGGCCCGACCGGCCAGCACGGGCATGCCGCCGGAGATGCCGCCCCACAGGACCGACCAGGGGGTGCGACGCTTCAGCCAGACCGTGTAGACCACGACGTCCAGCAGCCAGCCGGCGAGGACGACCAGGCCGAACAGCAGGTCCGTCAGGAATGCCCAGAAGAGGCCGCCCGCGGTGAGCAGCGTCCCCAGGGCCAGGGCCGGCCCCGGCGACAGGCGGCCCGCGGCCAGCGGACGGTGCCTGGTGCGCGCCATCTGCGCGTCGATGTCGCGGTCATACACCATGTTCAGCACCGTCGCCCCGCTGATGCTTAGGAAGAGCGCCCCCAGGAGCGGGACCCATCCCCCCCGCAGCGGCTCCGCCACGCTGGCGTAGCCGGCCACACCGGTGAAGAGCAGGAGCGCGGTCTGCTTGCTCTTGATCAGCGACCAGAGATCCTGCAGGAACTGAATCATCTGCAGTCACCTTCCTGGCCCGTCGTACTTCACCGCACGCACCGGAAACCGATGCTGGGGCTCTTGTACTCCGGCTCAACGTTATTGCGGCTCCATGTGCGCAGGTCGTAGGCGTAGTCGGCCTTGCTCCCGCCCCGCAGGTAGCGGTAGTGGATCATGGGGTAGATGTCGGCCGTCCACTCGGAGACGTTGCCGGCCATGTCGTAGACGCCGTAGGGGCTGGCCGCGTCGACCGTCTGGAAGTCGCCGTAGCGCTGGCCGTTGTAGAAACCGACCGGCGTGGTGTCGCTGAACCCCTCGGCGGTCTCGAAGGGATCCCGGCTGTGGTAGTAGTTGGCGTGCTGCGGGGTGATCTCGTCGCCCCACGGATAGGCCCGCTGCGACGTGCCCTTGGCGGCCTTCTCCCACTCCGCCTCGGTGGGCAGCCGCCAGCCGTGGGCCTCACAGTACCCCCTGGCGCCGAACCAGGTCACCATGGTGGCGGGATGGTTCTCGTAGCCCGGCAGCACGGCGAAGCCGCCGCCGTCCTCCACGATGCGGTTGGCCGGATCGCCCAGGAAGAAGTGCGGGTAGTCGCCCGGCGGGTACTCCTTCTCGTGCCGGCCGTGGTTGAACGCATCTCCGGGGTAGTGCGCCACGATGACGTCGCCGTCGCGCCGCAGGGTGCCGTCTGCAAGCGCCTTTTCGAGGTAGGCGGCGAACTGGGCGTTGGTCACCGGGGTCACCATGATCTCGAACTCGTCGACCATCGTCTCGATCTCATCGCGCCCCATGGGGAAGGGCCCGGCGGGAACCGTGACCCAGGCCTCCGGGTTGGCCCCGGCCTCGGTGAACTGGCTGAGCCCGGGCGGGGGCGTGGGCGGAGAGCCGCAGCCCGCCAGCAGCGAGGAGGCCACGATGAGCGCCGCGATGGTGGTCGTCATCTTGCTCCAGCGGCCGCCTGGTCGGAAGAGATCCACCAGCAGCCAGAGCATGAAGATGCCCAGCACGATGAGCACGGCCCCGAGGCCGATGTCCATCATCAGCATGGTGTTGTTGACGATGCCCTGCTGGTAGTACTCGCTGACGAACAGCCGCTTCAGGCTGAAGATGGTGGCGCCGGCGAAGGCCAGGTCGGAGCCGATGATCACGATCCAGCCGAACCAGCGGCGCACCTTGCCCTTCAGGCCGATCATGTCGGCGAAGTAGAAGAGGATGATGGTGGCCACGATGGCCGAGAGCATGTGCCAGTGGCCGGCGAGCGTGATGCGCTCCTCACGGTGGGGCATGGTGCGGATGAGATCGTCCAGCTTCACGGCCATGAAGATGCCGACGAAGGTGGTGCAGAAGTTCATGTAGACCATCTGCCACGTCGCCCCGAAGCGGAGCGGGTCGTGCACCAGGGCCTTCAGCTTCTGGCCGAAGGTGGCCTTCTCGATGCCCTGTTCGGCCAGCCGGTCGCTGATCAGCCTGCCCCAGGCGTAGATCACCAGGAAGAGCGCCGCGAGCAGGATGAAGGTGGAGCCGACGTAGATGATGGTGTGGGCGGCCGCCGTGAACACGACGGACCAGGCGCCGAAGCTGGTCACGATGGTGCCGAAGATCATGAGCGGCATGGCCAGCCTGTGCAGAGTGCCCTTGAAGTCGAACCATCTGCAGATGAGGAGACAGGTGGCCACGGCGATGAGCGTGAGCATGATGTGCAGGTGGCCGATGATCGAGCTCTGCAGCACGGTCCGCACCGGGTCGCGCACCACGTCTTCAGATAAGAACGAGACGAACCCGTTGCCGAAGAAGGCGCCGGGAATCGCCCCGAAGATGGCGGATATGAGGGTGCAGACGGCCATGGTGAAGAAAGCGGCGCGCTCCAGGTCGATGCCGCCGCGCGTGCGCGCGTAACTGGGGTCGCGCTGGCGGTATTCGGACCCGAAGGGCCAGAGGGCCACCGCCAGCAGGATTCCGGCGTAGAACAGCAGGGCCTGGCCCACCAGGAAGAGCCCGTGGAAGACCCAGTTCTGGCCGAAGTACCCGAAAATGAGTCCGCTGAACATGGCCAGCAGGTAGCCCACCGTGGTGACCGTGTTGATGTTGGCCTGCTGCTGGGGCTTCATGGGCACCCGGTCGGTGATGAGGTACACGAGGACGGCGACGACGGCAAAGGCGATGGAATGGTACAGGCTGACGATGCGACCCTCGCGCTGCACCGGCTCGAGCTTCATGCCCAGCAGGTTCACCGTCACATCGCGCACGCCCCACTCGACCATGGGGCCGGAGAGCGTCATCCAGATGGCGGTAACCAGGGCAACGAGGCCGATGGCCAGCAGGCACAGGCCGCGCGTGGAACGGAACAGGTAGTGCAGACGACTTTGCATGGTGCCTCCCTCCCTGGCGGATCCCTGTCACCTTCACCTTACCAGCGGGGAGGCGGCGGAACATTGACCTGAGTCAATCAAACCGATTCAAGCGCTGCCTCATCCAGATTCAGGGAAATGCGGTGCAGCTCGCACGGATCGAGCAGTTCGATGTGGCCGTAGCCGGCGTCCTCAATCAGGTTCTGGCTCTTGAGCTCGCCCAGCACCCGCACGACCGTCTCCACCGCCAGCCCGCACATGGAGGCGATCTCGCTCCGGGTGAGGGAGACGAAGGAGGTGCCGTCGCGGCACTCGGTGGTCATGAGCAGGATGCTGGCCACCACGGACCGGGCCGGCAGCGTGGAGACGTGCTGCAGGCGCATGTAGCTGAGGGTCAGCTCCTCGGAGAGGCCGGAGATGAGCGCACAGGCCAGATCGGGGTTGTTCTGGATCGCGCGCCAGGTCGCGTCGCGCTCGACGAAGTAGACCTCCGCGCCCTGCCGGCCGGCGCGGGCGCCGTAGCAGTACGCGGGCGTCATGCGCAGGCCGGCCAGCCCCACAGGCGCGCCGGGCGGCGCCATGCGGATGATCTGCTCACGGCCCTCCGCATCCACCACGTACTCGTGAATCTGCCCGCGCGTGACCAGCCACCAGCCCACGACCGGGTCGCCCTGGTTGAAGAGGATCTCGCCCCGTGCCAGCTCGCGGCGGGTAGCCAGAGGGCGCAGCAGCATCAGCTCATCCCGCATGTCGCGCCAGCAGAAGGGCGCGCCGCGCTCCCGCACCGGGCAGTCCGCACAGCGTTCCCTCGGCTGCGGTGTGGACATGCCGTCACCTCCCTTCCTAAATAACATTGCGGGAGCCGCCGCTTTCGTTCTACCCGCCGGAATGCCCCATTTTGGGCACATTTCCATAAGTATTTGGACGCACCAGGGCCGCCTGGCACTAACGCGCCGGGGGGGCGATTTGGACATAACCAAACTATCTATATTTAGCGTATATGTGATCCAGGTCAATGTTTTGCGCCGAGCGCTTTGTTATGTGTGAATTGACCGGGGATTCTCCGGTCGCGACAGACAGCGCGAGGAGGATGACTATGACGAAAGACCCAACCCCTCTGGTGCGCGGCGCAGCTGTTCTGCTCATGACCCTGACGACCGTGTTTCACATCATCGGCGGCATCGGCGCGGTCTGCGTCTCGTTCGGCGGACCCGATTACCGGCCGGCCATGCCGTACATCCCGTATCAGCACATCTACCAGCCCATCACCATCACCGTCATGATCCTCGGCTTCGTCTTCGTCATTCTGACTTATGCCATGTTCCGCGGTGAGCGCTGGGCCGTGTGGACGGCCATAGGCCTCATGGCCTTCAGCCTGGTCATTACGTACATCCGCATGCGGTACTCCCTGATGATCCGCGGTGGGACGGCGCCGACCAACGTGCGCTTTTACATCACCATCGTGACCCTCGTGTACATGCTGATCACCCAGATCCCGGCCATTCGCAACAAGGTGGACTGGAACCGGCCGCTGGGCAGGACCGGTCCTTACAGCACGCCGGGCGGCCTGGCCCTGATGGTGGCCGGTCTGTTCACGGCGCTCTCGCCCTGGGGCGTGGGCTCCAGCCACGTCTTCGACGGCGTCAACTACGCGATGATCATGGCGAAGCCGCTGGTGCTCACGGGCAGCCTCTTCATGCTGGCTGGTGCGGGCCTGCTGCTCTCCGTCCGGCTCGGCCGCTCGGTGGACGAGCTGCTGGTGAGCTGGGTGCGCCGGCTGATCTCGGACCGGCGGCCTGAGGCGGCGACTGTGGAAGGGGGGCGCAACTGATGCCAGGTGGCGGCGGTGGTGGTTTCCTGCAGTACATGGACAGCATGGCGATGGCTTTCGGCTTCATCCTCTTCCTGTGGGTCCTGCACCACGCGTGCGGCCGCTACGTGAAGCTGCACCACGGCGCCTTCCTGGGCGGCTCGATTGTGTCGCTCATCGTGGTCTTCCTGGTGGGCCGCAAGGCTGAGCTGGCGCTGGATCCCTTCGTGGGCGCCATGGCGCTCCTGGCCGCGGTGCTCTACGCCACCGGGTTCCTGGCCCTGATGGACGAGCGGCGCCGCATCACGCCCTACTTCGTGGCCTACAGCATGGTGGGCATTCTCGGGTACGCGGTGGCGGCCCACTACGGCGCCGTGACGGCGGAGGTATGGCAGAACACGCTCATGTGGATGACGGTCATCCCCAGCGGAGCCGTGCTGCTGGGCGGCCCGATCTGGCTCATGTCCAGGAAGGGCGACGGCCCGCACGCCCTGTGGGTGCCCCTGGGCACGATCCTGCTCTACGCCGCCTTCTACTACATGGTCGGCACGACCAACGAGACCATCGCGCTGGGCGACAACGCCAGTTCGCTCATCAACACGCTGCTGGCGGTCGGCTACCTCTGCCACCTGCTGGGCTTCGTGCTGGTGCGGGGCTGGCTGGCGGCCGATCAGCCCGACGTCGCAGAGTCGGCGTAAAGCGGGGCGCATACCGAAAGCCCCTGTGCCGTTTGGCACGGGGGCTTTCTGCATATTAATGGCGATTTCGTGCAGGAGATCACCCGGCCTCTTGCGAAGCAGTAGTGCCATGCAGCACGATGCGCGTCAGCAGAGGGGGCACTGAGGTGGCAGTACGAGGGTGGTTTACCGTTCGCGTGGACCTTGTTTCGGGCGCTGGCCTGCACTTCGCGCCGCAGCCGGGTCGCATCTTCCTGGTTGGGCCTTCACATACGTTCCTCGATCTCGCGACCGCCATCGACCTGGGCTTTGCCCGGTGGGACCTGAGCCACCTGCACGAGTTCCGCTTCCCCGACGGGCGCTGTTTCGGCATACCCGATGAGGACTACGACACACAGGTGGTCGACTACGAGAAGGTCCGGGTGGGGGCGCAGGTGAAGCGGGGGGAGCGGTTTACGTACATCTTTGATTTTGGCGCCAACTGGCACCATCAGTGCGAGGTGCTCTCGTCCAACCTCGACCCGCTTGAGGTGCTGGGCCACGTGCCGCGCCAGCCCACGCCCATCTGGGGCTGGGGCTGGATTCCCGACCAGTACGCCCGGCAGAGCTACGGGGACGAGGCCTGAGGCCGGGAGGCGGTGAGGGGCAGGAGCCCCGGCTGGGGGGAGGGCGCGGGCCGGGCCGGGGGTGCGGCCGCTGGCGCCCCGCCGGGCTCGCGCCCCGTGGCGACGTCGCTGCCCGGCAGCCGGTCGCTGCCGATGAGGCGGTCAGCCCCGGGAAGGCGGTCGGCGCCGAAGGCGTCCAGGCACGCCCGGATGGCCGGGATCGCCTCGGCCGCGGCCGCCTCGCCGCTCAGGACCTGCGCCCGGTAGCGGTGGAACTCGAAGATGCCGCAGTCGGCCCAGGGGCGGATGACCACATCCGCCCCGTTCAGCTGTGCGGCCACCAGGTGCTGATCCATGATCTCCAGCATGCGCATGAGGAAGACCAGGGGATGCCTGGGCTTTTTTCGTCTCCAGGGGTAGGGAACCGAGAGGTCGACGGCAATCACGATGTCCGCCCCCAGGGCCCGCGCCTGCGCGACGGGCACCTTGTGCACCACGCCGCCGTCCACCAGCCGCCGGTCGCCCAGCTGCACCGGCCGCACGATGCAGGGCATCGCCGTGGAGGCGCGCAGGATCGGGCCCAGCGGGCCGCTCCGCAGCGTGACGGGCTCGCCGGTGTCGGCGTCGGTGGCGGTGGCGGCGAAGGGGATGCGGAGGTCCTCAACCTTCAGCCGTCCCACCACCCGCTCGAAGGAGGCGGCGAGGGGCGAGTTGTCCAGCCAGCCGTCGCGCGCCCAGATGGGCCGGAACAGGTCGCGGAAACGCACCGCGGCAAAGACGCGCTCGATGTCATCGGTGGAGAGTCCGGCGGCGTACGCGGCTCCCACCATCGCGCCGACCGACGTGCCGGCGACGCAGGCGACGGGAATGCCCGCCGCCTCCAGCGCCCGCAGCACGCCCACGTGGGCCGCTCCCCGGGCGCCGCCGCCGCCCAGGGCGAGCCCGATCCGCGGCCTGCTCAAACTCTTCCCCATGGCACCTCACCTCCCGATCAGTATTCCCCTTTGCGCGCCGTGGCGGCGGTGCTCGCTGAGAGGAAATCTGAGCCTTTCAGGCGAACAAGTTTTAGGCAATACTTGTTTAACCCCTATGCGGACGTCGCCCGACGCCGGGCGTGAGGTGGGGGAAAGCGGGAGGATCACGACGCATGTGGAGAGTCAAGCGGATTGCAGTTGCCCTGAGCCTGCTGCTGTTATCTGACCTGTGGTCTCCCCTGGCGCTCGGGGGAACCCTTGTCCAGGATCAGTTCGACCCGTCAGAGCCGCCGCAGGAGTGCCGGGCGGGGTATGCCTGCGCGCAGGTCTTCACGGCCGACACCACCGGCGTGGTCGAGCGCGTCAGCCTTCCGCTGCGCTGGGAGGGGGATACGGCCGACCTGCGGGTGGAGGTGCGCACGGTCTCGGGCGGGCGCCTGGGAGACCGGATCCTGGCCCAGGGCCAGCTGAGGCCCGCCCCGCAGGGCGCGTGGCCGGTGTGGGTCGACGTGCCGCTGGCGGCCGAACCGGGTCAGCGGCTGACTCAGGGCGGTGAGTACGCCCTGGTGGTGACCACGGCGGGCGAGAGCAATCCTGACCAGCCCACGGCCTATTACTGGTATGACGTGGACAACCCCGACGCGGCGCCCGGGCATGCGCTGCTGGAGTTCCAGCCCGGGGCCTGGCGGGCGCACCACGAGTTCGATTTTGCCTATGAGATCACGCTGACCGAGCAGAACCTTCCTCCTGCAATCGTGGTCCAGGACGCGGTCGAGATGGAGGAGGACGGCACCTACCAGCTGCCGCTGCAGGTGGACGACGAGAACCCCACTGCGGTGCGGGTGACGGCCTACTCCACCACTCCGGACCTGGTGGCCGACAGCGGCCTGCGGGTCAGCGGGACGGGCGCCCACCGGGTGCTGACGATCACCCCGGTGCCGGATGCGCACGGCACGGGCACCATCATCGTGACGGCGACCGACGAGGACAACCTCTACACCAACACCGCCGTGCAGCTGACGGTCACGCCCGTGAACGATGAGCCTGAGCTGCACGCGCAGGTGAGCGATCTGGAAACCCCGGAGGACACTCCGATCGCCATCCCGGTGCGGATCGGGACCCCCGGCGGCATCAGCCTGCAGCAGGCCGGCCCCATGATCTGGGCGGATGACCCCGACGGCGACGACCTGACGGTGGACGTGACCACCGACTCGCCTGACCTGCTGTCGGTGGCCGTGACGGGGACCGGCGCAAACCGGCAGATCAGCATCCTGCCGGTGGTGGGGAAGAGCGGGAAGGCCAGCGTGACGGTGACCGTGAGCGACGGCGAGGCGACGGTGGCGCATACGTTCGCGGTCACGGTGACGGCGGTGAACGAGCCGCCGCGCATCCAGCCCGATCCGTTGCCGAAGCGTACCATCGATGAGGACAGTGAACTGACGTTTAACTTTACGGTCTCCGATGACAAGACCCCGGCCCAGGACCTGACCGTCACGGTGACGGCTGATGACCAGGACCTGTTCAGGGACGCCGACGCGCAGGTCGTCAACGATCAGGGCAGTGTGACGGTGACATGGCAGCCGGTCGCCGACGCGCACGGCACGACCACGATCAGGGTGGTCGTGAGGGATCTCGACGGCGGCGAGACCGAGGCTGCGTTCACGGTCGACGTCCGGCCGCAGAATGATCCGCCCCGCTTCACCCGTGCCCTGCCCACCGTGGAGCAGCAGATCGATGAGGATGGTGTCTATCGGTTCGAGGTAGAGGCGGAGGACCCGGACAAGGGGGACGAACTCACCCTTCACGTCCTGAGCAGCAACACGAAGCTGCTGCCCACGGGCCGCATCACCGTCGATCAGAAGGGGCCCGGCTGGTGGGAGGTCACCCTCGAGCCGAGTCCCGATGAGCATGGCCAGACGCAGATCACCGTGCAGGTGGTGGATCGCGCGGGCGAGCGCGCGGAGCACCGGTTCTCCTTGAAGGTGAACTCCGTCAATGACCCGCCGGTGATCGAACCCATTGCGGATGTGCTGCGCGAGATCGGGGTCACGCAGATCGACGTCACGGTGCGCATCACCGACGTGGAAAGCACGGCCAGCGGCCTCGTGGTGACGGCCACGGCCCAGGACACGCTGTTCATCGAGAACATCCTGGTGCAGAACATCGGCCCCGACCGCTGGCGGCTGACGATCATCCCCCGGCGCGACCGGGAGGGCAGCACGTTCATCACCGTGTCGGCCTCCGACAAGGAGGACACCACCACGGCGCAGTTCCGGGTGGTGATTGCCCGGCGTCTCGAGATCGACAATCTGCCGGAGCAGGCCGTGATGGATGAGGACGGCACGGCGGTCTTCCACTTTGATGTGACGCCGGACGACAAGATCAAGGAAGTGCGCGTGATTTCGCGGGATACCGTGCTGCTTCCCCAGGACAGGGTGGCCCTCGACCGGGTCGGCCCGGGCCGGTACCGGCTGCAGTTGGATCCCGCGCCCGACAAGTTCGGCAAGGTGGTCGTGGTGGTGGAGGCCGAGAATGACTACGGCATGGTCACCACCCACTACCTGACGCTGACGGTCAACCCCGTCAACGATGCGCCGGTCCTGGACCCGATTCCCTCTCCGCAGCGGACGAAGGAAGACGTCAGGCTCAGCGTGCCGCTGTACCTGTACGACCCCGACCCGTTTGACCACTTCACGTTCCACTTCGAGTCCAGCAATGACCACCTGGTGCCGCCGTATGCCCCCTACCTCATCGTCGAGGGCGCGGGGACCGACTGGACGCTGCACATCACCCCCTTCAAGGACGCGCACGGGTCCACCGTCATCACGGTCACCGTGCAGGACAGCGGCAACGCGATCGCCACGGCCCAGTTTGAACTGATCGTCGATCCCGTTGACGACCCGCCGGTGATCAAGCTGCCCGCCTCGAACACCATGGATGAGGACACCACGGCGTTCTTCGAGATCGTGGTTGAGGACGTGGACGGCCCGGGCGGGACCCGGCTGGATGCCAAGTCAACCGACACCGAGCAGCTACAGGTGTCGCTGGTGCGGAGCGAGAACTGGGTCGACACGTACAGCTTGATGGTCAGGCCCATCCAGAACAAGAGCGGCCCGATTCAGGTGCACCTGACGGTCGTGAGCGGCGCCGCCGAGGTGGCGTCCGCGGTGTTCATCATCAACGTCAGGGAGATCAACGACCCACCGGAGCTCACGGTACACGCCGGCCGGGTGGAGATGGACGAGGACCATACGGCTGTCATAGGTCTGTCCGTCTTCGACGTCGAGACCCCCCTCGACCGGCTGCAGCTGTCGGCCACAACGGACAACCCGACCCTTCTGCCGTCCGGGAGCCTGACCTTCAGGGGTACGGGTCTCCACCGGGAGTTGGTCATCACCCCGGCGGCCGACCAGTTCGGGGAGGCCACCGTGTGGGTGACGCTCAGCGACGGTTCGGCTGAGGTCACGTCCGACCCGATTGAGGTGGTCGTGCACTCCGTGCCCGATGCGCCCCGGAT
Source organism: Symbiobacterium turbinis (assembly GCF_055383075.1). Lineage (NCBI taxonomy): Bacteria > Bacillati > Bacillota > Clostridia > Eubacteriales > Symbiobacteriaceae > Symbiobacterium > Symbiobacterium turbinis. Next base: position 1,631,787 of record NZ_AP042433.1, on the reverse strand, counting down.
CATCGGCATCGGCGACCACATCACCATCGATGAGGACGAGACGTTCATCCGGGACGTGGAGGTCTACGACCCCGATTCGCCCATGAGCGAGGTGGAAGTGGACGTCACGTTCGTGGTCGACCCGGCCAACCCCGACCTGCTGGCTGCGGATGGCGTCAGGCTCGAGGGGACGGGCAAGAACCGGCGGTTGGTGGTGGAGCCGGCGCGGGATGAGAGCGGCACTGCGACCATCTTCATCCACACCTGGAGCCGTGACGACGACGTGCGGGCCGAGTATCCGATTACGCTGACGGTCAACCCCGTCAACGACCCGCCTGAGCTCGGCGAGTTCAACTACTCGCAGGTGACGATTCTGGAAGGCGAGTCGCTCACCGGCATCTCCCTGACCTACTGGGATGTGGACTCGCCCCTGAGCAGCCTGACGGCGACCATCGCCTCCGACAACCCGGACCTGCTGCCGGACGGCAGCATGTCGGTGGTCCTCAGCAACGGCCGTGCGGACGTCGCCGCACTGCCGGCGACGCATCGGTACGGCACGGCGATCATCACGCTCACCATCTCCGATGGCGAGGACTCGTCCAGCCGTAGCTTCCGGCTGACGGTGGAGCCCGTGAATGACCCGCCGTCCTTCGTGCTGAAGGATCTCATCCATACGGTGGACGAGGATGCGCCCCCGCAGCAGGTCGTCGGCTGGGCCACTGAGATCTCGCCCGGGCCCTTTGAGGAACACCAGACGGTGTGGTTTGAGCTGCGCGTCGAATCTGGGGCGGGACTGTTCGCCGAGGGTCCCGAAGTGACGCCGGACGGCACGCTTACCTATACGCTCGCCCAGGACCAGTACGGCGAGGCGGTGGTGGCGATCTGGCTGGTGGACGACGGCGGAACGGCCAACGGCGGCGAGGACACATCTCCCGAGCAGACGTTCCGCATCAGGGTCCAGCCGGTCAACGACCCGCCGGTGATCGAACACATCCCGTCGATCGGCACCGAGATCGGGCAGGTGTCCCCCGAGATCGCCATCATCGTGACCGACGTGGACTCTGATGTCAGCCAGTTCGCGGATCCCGTCGTCACGTCGGGGAATCAGGCCCTGGTGCCGAACGATTCGGAGCACATCATCTTGACCAAGGAAGCTCCCGGGCAGTGGAAGCTGCGGCTAAGGCCGGTGGACGGCAAGATCGGCACCGCCAGGATCACCGTCAAGGTCGACGACGGAGACGGCGCCACGACCACGCACCAGTTCGACCTGGTCGTCAACAACCTGTGGCTGAGCGGGCTGGAGCCGTCGCAGGGGACCATGACGCCGACCTTCGACCCCTACATCCTCGGCTACACCGTGGTCTACTCCGGCTGGCTGCCCCAGGTGAACGTGACGGCCACCACCCAGGATGACGACGTGCGCCTCCGCATCCGCCGCTCGGATACGCTGGACGAGTGGCGGGACGCCCAGAGCGGCAGGCTGTCGCCGGCGATCACGCTGGATGACAGCGGCGGCTCCGTGGAGGTGGAGGTGTACTCCCCCGTCACCGGGATATCCAAGTCGTACCTGCTGACCTTCGTGCGGTCCAAGTCGACCGTGACCGAGCTGGTCGACCTCTCCATCAACCCCGGGCGCCTGCAGCCCGAGTTCCAGCCCGATCGCACCACCTATTCCGCGACGGTCCCGCACGAGGTCACGGAAGTGACCGTGAACTACGTCGCCGGCGACGCCTGGACGAAGGTGAACGTGGAGGGGCACCAGAATCTGAAGGTCGGCCTCAACCGCATCACGGTCACGGTGACGGCGGAGAACGGCGAGCAGAAGGTGTACACGATCAACCTGACGCGCGAGTACGGGCCGATGGAGATCGGCGACGTCGAGGTGGAGACCGGCGCCGAGTGGGCCAGCCTGCGGTTCGAAACCGACGCCTCGGCGGAAGTGACCGTCTTCTACCGCCCGGACGGCGGCACGGAGCTGAGCCGGTACGCCGGCCGGGGCTATCGGCACGGGGTGACCCTGACCGGGCTGGAGCCGGCCACGCGGTACACCTTCCGCATCCACGCCACCCGCACCAACGGCCCCGACGCCGAACTGGTCAGCTCCTTCCGGACGCAGGCGCCGGAGGCCACCGGCCCCTGCGAGGTGGGGCCCGACGGTCGTCTGCACTGCCCGGCGACCGCCCGGGATGAGTCCCTGGTGACCGCAGTGCTGCCCGGGGGGGCCGATCCGCATCGGACGGCGGTCGTCAGCGTGACCGATCTGGACATGGGCGCCGCGGTGGCGGCGGTCCTGGCCGGGGAGGAAGCGGATGCCGTTCCTGGTGAGCCGGCGGTGACGGTGCATCTCGGCGATGAACCCTACGGCGCTGCGCTCCTGGACGCCCAGGCGCTGCAGCGGGCGGCCGGCTGGGGGGTCGCCGTGAAGGTGGAGTCTGCCCGGGGCAGCGTGACGCTGACGCCGGCGTTCATGGCCAACCTGAGCCTGGCCCAGGACGAGCGGCTGGCCGTCACCCTGACGGAGGGTGACATCGACTCCCGCTACGTGGAGCCCTGGCTGGGCGTCGGCGGCTACCGGGTGGTCGGCGAGCCGCTGGCGTTGACCCTGACCCGCATCGACCCGGCCGGCGTGCCCAGGCCGCTCACGGCCTGGCCCGCCCCGGTGGTGGTGAGCCACCCCGTCCACGCTGTGGATGAGATCGAGGCGGCCACGACAGCGGTCTTCACGCAGGTGTCCGACAGGGCGCAGCTGGAGCCGCTGGGCGGCAGGCTGTCGGCGGAGGGGGACCGCATCGAGGTGGCCCAGGCGGCGCCGGGAATCACCGTGCTGCTGGCCTACGACAACCGCTTCTCCGACGTGCCCCCGAGCCACTGGGCCTACCGCATCGTCCACGAGATGGCCGCACGCCAGGTCCTGCGCGGCGTTTCGCCCACCGAGTTTGCCCCGGACCGGCCCATCACCCGGGGGCAGCTGGCCGCCATCCTGGCCCGGTCCCTGAAGCTCGGCGAGGACGACCGGTTCGCCCGCATCTATCACGACATCTCGCCCTATGACCCGATGGCGGGCGAGATCGGCGGCGCCATCCGGGCCGGCGTGATGATGGGCTATCCCGACGGCACGTTCCGGCCCGACCTCCCGGTCACCCGGCAGGAGCTGGCCGTGGTGCTGAGCCGCATGGCCGACCGGCTGAACCTGCCCGGCTCCATCGACCGCGAGGTGGCCGAGCGGCTGACCTGGATGGCCGACTGGACCGACGTCGCCCCCTGGGCTCAGGACGGCGTGCGCTACGCCGTGGCCGAGGGCCTGATGATGGGGCGCTCCGACACGACCTTCGCCCCGCAGGAGCACACCACCCGCGCCGAGACCGCGACGGTGATCAAGCGGCTGCTGGACAAGGTGGCCCCGGGCGAGTGGCGGTGATGAACAGGAACCCGGACGCTGGTGACCCAGCGTCCGGGTTCGAGTTTTTTCGGGAGCCGTGTGAATCCGGGTGAGGGTCCCCGTGCGTATTGATCTGGCCGGGGGTATAGGTGTTTGGAGTCGGGTGCTGGGGGCGAACAAGCGCCGGCTCCGCGGCCCTGGGCCGGGCTGATGGGGTATTGGGAGCCCGGAGCAGGGTGCCAACTGCGGCGGATTTCGACTTGTTGGTGGTCGGGAAGTGGAAATTCGCCGCACTGGGCAAGCGGCGCCGCCGTGGGCCGGGGTGATGGGGAGTTGGGAGACCGGTGCAGGTGGCGACCTGCTGCGGATTTCGACTTGTTGGTGGCGGGGAAGTGGAAATTCGCCGCACTGGGCCGGCGGCGCAGCCGTGGGCCGGAGTGTTGGGGTGTTTGGAGCCCGGTGCAGGGTGCCAACTGCGGCGGATTTCGACTTGTTGGTGGCGGGGAAGTGGAAATTCGCCGCACTTGGCTGGCGGCGCAGCCGAGGGGCGGAGTGTTGGGGTGTTTGGAGTTCGGTGCGGGGTGCGAACTGCGGCGGATTTCGACTTGTTGGTGGTGGGGAAGTGGAAATTGGCCGCACTTGGCCGGCGGCGCAGCCGTGGGCCGGCGTGTTGGGGTGTTTGGAGCTCGGTGCGGGGTGCGAACTGCGGCGGATTTCGACTTGTTGGTGGTGGGGAAGTGGAAATTGGCCGCACTTGGCCGGCGATGCCGCCGTGGGCCGAGTCGATGAGGCGTTCAAAGTCGGGCCACGGGCACGACGTGCGGCGGGAGCGCCCCGAGCTTCCCGAGACAGCCAGTTGCCTCAGGGACCCGGGCCAGCGAGTTGGGGCAGGTTACGCGGGTTCAGGACCGCCGGAGGCTCTCTGTGCTTCCCGGCCGTCATACTGCGCCTCGAGATGATGGGCCCCGCCGGACTCATGGGTGAGTCACGGCGGGGCCGGTCGTTGCTCGCAGCACAATTCACCGCCCACCACCCTACCGCGCTGCCCGCACCTCCGCTCCGGCCCGGGCCAGCGTCATCCGCCGCAGGCTGCGGGCCACGCCGGCGATGCCCTGCGGCAGGAAGAGCACGATCAGCGCATACAAGAGCCCCAGGGCCAGGCGCCAGCGCTCGGTGTAGGAAGAGAGCAGCGTGCCCGCCAGGCGGACGACGCCGGCGCCCAGGGCCGGGCCGCCGAGGGTGCCCGCGCCGCCGATGATGGTCATCAGGAGCACGTTCACGGTCGTCTCCGTGGAAAGCACCGTCGGCACCACGAAGTTCTCGGTGGCCGCGTACATCACCCCGGCCACGGCGGCGACGGCGCCGGCCAGCACGATGGCGCCCAGCTTGAAGGCGAACACGTTGTAGCCGATGGCCGCGGCCCGCTGCTCGTTCTCCCGGATGGCCACCAGCACCCGGCCGAAGGGCGAGCCGATGATGCGCCGAAGCACCAGGAAGACCACCGCCGCCAGGGTCAGGGTGAGCAGGTACAGCTCGACCCGGTTGCGGGGGCCGTAGGCCCAGTCGGGCGCCACCTGCACGCTGAGGCCGTCGCTGCCGCCGGTGATGCTGCTGAACTTCTCCGCGGCCACCCGGAAGAACTCGGCGAAGGCCATGCTGACCATGGCGAAGTAGACGCCCCGCACCCGCAGCGAGAGCCCGCCGATGATGAGGGCCAGTGCGGCCGCGATGGCCGGGGCCAGGGCGATGGACGCCCAGAAGCCGACGCCGTAGTATTTCGCCAGCAGGGCCGCCGCGTAGGTGCCCGCCCCGAAGAAGAGCGCATGACCGAACGAGACGATGCCGGTATACCCCAGGAGCACGTCAAACGACATCGCGAAGACGGCGAAGACGAAGGCGCCGATCAGCAGCGAGAGCAGGTAGCGGTTCCGGCCCACCCCGGGCAGGAACGGGAGGGCGTAGAGCACCGCGATGATCACGAAGGGCAGAATCCGCCCCAGCAGGGAACTGCGCGGCTGCAGCATCTCCACGTCACCCCCTCTGTTCGCCCAGCAGCCCCTGGGGCCGCAGGACCAGCACGACCGCCATCAGGGCGATGTTCACCGCCAGCGCAAACTGCGGCGCGTAGAACCCCACGAAGGCCTGCACCAGCCCGACCAGGATTGCCGCCAGGAGCGAGCCGGTGAAGCTGCCCAGCCCGCCCACCACCACCACGATGAAGGCGGGCAGCAGGTTCTCGGCCGCCAGCGTCGTGTGCGCCCCCTCGAAGGGGCCGGCCACGGCGCCGCCCAGGGCCGCCAGCATGCCGCCCAGGGCGAAGACCCCGGTGAAGACCTTGCGGATGTCCACGCCCAGGGTCTGCACCATCTCCCGGTTCTCCACCCCCGCCCGGACGATGACCCCCAGCCGCGTGCGGGTGAGGAAGAGGTGGACCGCCAGCCAGACCGCCAGCCCCACGGCGATGATGAACAGCCGGTAGACCGGGAAGGGGCGGTCGAAGACCTGCAGGGTGCCCGTGAGGAGGGCGGGCGTCTGGAAGGGGAGCGGGTGCGGCCCCCAGAGCGCCTCCACCGCCTCGTCGAAGATGAGCATCACGCCCAGGGTCATCAGCACCTGGAAGAGCGGGCGGCCGTAGAGCGGGCGGATCGCCAGCAGTTCGATCGAGGCGCCCAGCGCCGCCCCCAGCAGCGCGCCGCCCAGCAGCGCCAGGGGGAAGCTGCCGGTGGCCATGTAGATGGTGAGCGCCCCGTAGGTGCCCAGCATGTAGAGCCCGCCGTGGGCGAAGTTCAGCACGTTCATGAGGCCGAAGATCAGGCTGAGCCCCGAGGCGATGAGGAACCAGAGCAGCCCGACGGTCAGCCCCTGGAGCGCGAGCCACGCGATCAGACCCATCTCATGCCACCCCCAGGTAGCGCTGCCGCAGCACCGGGTCGACCAGCAGGTCGGCCATGCTTCCCTGGTGCACCGTGCGCCCGTCGTCGATGACCACGCAGTTCTCGGCCACCGCCTCGGCCAGGCCGAAGTTCTGCTCCACCAGGAGCACCGTCGTCCGTGACGCGATCTTCAGCAGGGCCTCGCCCAGCTGCTCCACCACCACCGGCGCCAGCCCTTTGCTGGGCTCGTCGATGAGCAGCAGATCGTTGTCGTTGAGCAGCACCCGGCCGATGGCCAGCATCTGCTGCTGCCCGCCGGAGAGCGTGCCCGCGGGCCGGTTCCAGGCCCGCTTCAGGTCCGGGAACAGCTCCAGCACCTCTTCCAGCCGGCCGGTGGCGGCCTCGGGCCCCCGTCGGCGGACCTGCCAGTCCAGGTCGCCGCCCCGCACGGCGACTCGCAGGTTCTCGGCCACCGTCAGGCTGCCGAAGAGGCCCCGGTCCTCCGGCACGTACCCGATGCCCAGGCGGGCGACTTCGTGCGGCGCCAGGCGGGTGATGTCCTGTCCCCTGAACCGGATGCGCCCCCGGCGGGCGGGGTTCAGCCCCATGACGGTGCGAAGGGTGGTCGTCTTGCCGGCGCCGTTCCGCCCCAGGAGGACGGTGATGGCCCCGGGATGCACCGCAAAGGAGACGCCCTGCAGGATGTGGTACTCGCCGATGTAGGTCTCGACCCCTTCCAGTTCCAGCAGCGACACGGGCTTCACCTCCTCACGACTGGCCCTGCGCAACGGGCGGATCGGCCGCAGGCGAGCGGGACGGGGCCGCCGAGCCGGCCAGGGTGTAGCCGTGGCTGGCCCCCAGGTAGGCGGCCTGCACGTCCTCGTTGGCGGTGATCTCGGCGGGGGTGCCCTCCGCGATGACCAGCCCCTGCGCCAGGACCGTGATGGCGTCCGAGATGCCCAGCACGATGTCCATCTTGTGCTCCACCATGAGGATGGTGCGGCTGCGCTCGGCCTTGATGCGCTCGATGACCTCGATGATGCCCGGCACCTCCTCGCGGCTCATGCCGGCGGTGGGCTCATCCAGCAGCATGACCACGGGGTCGGTGGCCAGCAGGATGGCGATCTCCAGCTTCCGCTTCTCGCCGTGGGCCAGCTCCCGGGCGAGGGCGCGGGCCCGGCCGGTGAGCCCCACCGTCTCCAGGGCCTGCTCGGCCTTCTCGGTGTACTCCCGGAGCGACTCCGCCGAGCGCCACAGGTGCCAGCTGTGCCGCCCGCCGGCCTGGGCCGCGAGCCGCACGTTCTCCACCACGGTGAGCTCGGGGAACAGGTTGGTGATCTGGAACGAGCGGCCGATGCCCCTGCGGGCGATCTGGTGCGGGGGGAGGCCGGTGATGTCCTCCCCCCGGAACAGGATCCGCCCCGCGGTGGGCTTGTAGATGCCGCTGATCAGGTTGAACAGGGTCGTCTTGCCCGCCCCGTTGGGCCCGATGACCGAGCGCAGGGTCCGGGCCGGCACCTTGATGGAGATCCCCTGGTTCGCGGCGAGCCCGCCGAAGGACTTCGCCACGTCCACGGTCTCCAGGATGATCTCAGGCTCCACCGCGCACCCTCCTCACGTTACCTGCCCGGCACGTTGACCGGCGGCGCGCTGTCCTCCGGGCTCACCTCGGTGATCAGCCGGGGGATCGGATAGTCGTGGTCCGGATCCTTCACCAGCTCGACGAAGTACATGGGCTGCAGCGCCTGGTGGTCCTCGGGCCGGAAGGTGTAGGTGCCCTTGGGCCCTTCAAAGCTCATGCCCTCCAGCGCCGGGATCAGGTCCTTCGCGTCGGCGGAGCCGGCCTTCTTGATGCCCTCCACGATGGCGATGCCGGCCGCCATGCCGCCTGCGGTGAACAGGTCGGGCGGCTCGCCGTAGCGCTCGGTGTGCTCCTTCACCAGCCAGTCGTTGACCGGGTTATCGGGGATGGTGTAGAAGTAGCGCACCACGCCGGTCATGCCCACCGCCGCGTCGCCCATGCCGATGAGGCTGGCCCGGTCGCCGACGCCGGTGGTCACCTTCATCTTGTCGAAGAGGCCCAGCTCGCCGATCTGCTGAAAGAGCTTCAGCGCGTTGCCGCCGGACCAGGTGACCATGAGCACATCGGGCTCCAGCTCGATCACCTGCTGCAGGTAGGTGGCGAAGTCCTTGGCGTCCAGCGGGGCGTTGATGTTCCGCAGGATCGTGCCGCCGTTCTGCTCGAACAGCGGGTTCCAGGCGTCCTGGGACGAGGTGCCGAAGGCGTTGTCCGGCGCCAGGTGCACGATCGTCCTGCCCAGGTTCTCCACCACGGCCTTGGCGCCGGTGAGGGCGTCCTGCGTGGTGTTGCCGCCGGTGCGGAAGATGTACGGGTTGAAATCCGTGGTGGTCAGCTGGTCGCCCGCCGCCGGGTCGACCATGAAGACGACCTCATACAGCTTCGCCTGCTCGGCCACCGCCAGCGCCACCGGCGTGGAGGCGGAGCCCTGCAGGATGTGGACGCCGTCCTGCTCCAGCAGCTTGATGGCCTTCTGCTTGCCGACGTCGGGGCTGCCGGTGTCGTCCTCGATGATGATCTCGATGGGCCGGCCCAGCACCTCGTTGGTGCCGCCGGTCGCATATTCGATGCCCAGCCGGAAGCCCTTGATCTCCTGGTCCGCGTAGCCTGCCAGGGGGCCGGTGACCGAGGTGATCACGCCGATCTTGATGGGCTCGGCCGGGGCCTGCGTGGAGCCGCCGGTGTCGCCGCCGGGGCTCGGGCTGGCGCCGGAGCTGCCGGCGGCGCCTCCGCCGTCACCTCCGCCGTCACCGCCCGAGGAGCCGGTCGAGCCGCAGGCCGACACCAGCAGCAGGAGCACCAGGGCCAGCGCGCCCAGGGAAAGCCGGGACTTGCGCATTGAAGATCCACCTCCGTGAAAGGGTTGAATGCGATCGTTACGGGCCCCACCGGATGGCGGTGGCCGCCCAGGTATAGCCGGTACCGGCGCTCAGGAGCACCGCCAGGTCGCCGGGCGCAAGCAGGTTGCGCCGCTCGGCCTCGTAGAGGGCGACCAGGGGGTCGATGGCCGACATGTGGCCGTACTCGTCCAGGTAGACCTGCCGCTCGGGCGGGATGCCAAGGGCGGCCATTACCTGGTCGAACAGGGAGCGCTTGGTATGCAGCATGCCGATGAAGCGGATCTCGTCGGGCCGGCAGCCGCTGCGCTCGGCGGCGGCCCGGGCCACGTGGATGAAGCGCTGCGCCGAGACCGGGTCCAGCCGCTCCTTCATGGCGGCGGGGTCGGTGACGTCCAGGTAGTGCATCCGTCCGGCGATGGTCTCGGGGCTGGCCGGATGCCGGGAGCCGCCCGCCGGCACCCGCACGAACTCGTGGAAGGAGCCGTCTGAGATGGCGGCGGTGGCCAGCACCTGCCCCTTGCCCGGACCCCGGCCCAGCAGCGCCGCCGCGGCGCCGTCGCCGAAGTTGAACATGAAGCGGGAGCGAACGTTGCTGTATTCGATCAGGTAGGACTCCCGGCTCGCCCCCACCAGCAGGACGTTCCGCAGGGAGGGGTCGGCGGCGAGCATCGACCGGGCGACGCTCAGCCCGATGGGGCAGCCTGCGCTGACGGCCGACACCTCGAATGCGGTGGCCGCCGTGAGCCCCAGCTCATACTGGATCTTGGGCGCCGCCAGCCAGACGTAGTAGTCCTTGTGCGGACTGCCGAAGTAGATGACCGCATCGATGGTGGAGGGGTCCACCAGTTCCAGCAGCGGTCGCGCCGCCTTCACGGCCATGTCGGAGACGTGCTCGTCGGGGCCGGCCTTGCGCTTGCCCTTCAGACCGAACTTCGTCTCGACCACCGCCCGCGGCAGCCCCGCCTGTGCCGCGATGGCCTCCGCCGGCTCCACCTGCTCGGGCATGTAGATGCTGACCCCGAGCAGGCTGACCGCCGCGCCCTCGGGCCCGGCTGCAGTCGGTCTGTCCATGCGCGCGTGCCTCCTCTCGGGTATCGGTCACATGCCCTGGGTCAGGTCGGCGAGCCGGCTCTTGACCACCTTGCCCGCCGCGTTGCGGGGCAGTTCGTCCAGGATAAAGAAGCGCTTGGGGATCTTGTACTTGCCCAGCCGCGTGAGGCAGTGGGCCCTGAGCTCGTCCTCGGTGACCGACGCCCCGGGCCTCAGCATGACCGCCGCGTGGGGCACCTCGCCCCATTCGGGGTGCGGCACGGCGAAGACGGCCGCCTCCGCCACCGCCGGGTGGGTCTGGATCGCCTGCTCCACCTCGACCGGGTAGATGTTCTCGCCGCCGGAGATGATCATCTCCTTCAGCCGGCCGGCGATGGTGACGAAGCCCTCCTCGTCGATGCGGGCCAGGTCGCCGGTGTGGAACCAGCCGTCGCGGATGGCCTGCCGGGTCGCCGCCTCGTTCTGCCAGTAGGCGGTGAAGACGTTGGGTCCCCGGACCGTGATCTCGCCCACACCGCCCGGGGGCACGCGCTCGCCTGTGACGGGATCGACGACGCGCACCCGGTTGAAGGGCGCCGGCCGCCCGATGCTGCCCGCCTTCCGCGCGAAGTCCTCTTCGAGCAGCATGAACACGGTGGGCGAGGTCTCCGTGAGCCCGTAGCCCTGGCCGAACTTGCAGCCCCGCTCGTGGAAGGCCCGGATGAGCGGCACGGGGCACGGGGCGCCGCCGCTGTAGAACATGCGGACGCGGGAGAGGTCGGGCTTCAGCCGGTCGATGGCCTCCAGCAGCCGCTGGTGCACGGTGGGCACGCCGAAGACGATGGTGACCCGCTCGTCCTCGATCAGGCGCACGGCCTCGTCGGGATCGAACCGGTCCGGCAGCACGACCCGGCCGCCGGCGAAGAGGGTGGGGAGGGTGAAGAGGTTGACCCCGCCGATGTGGAACATGGGCAGCAGGGTGATGGTGACGTCATCCGACCTGAGGTCGACGGTCAGCAGGTCGTTGACGGCGTTGAAGAACATGTTGATGCCGCTGAGCACGGCGCCCTTGGGCCGGCCGGTGGTGCCGGAGGTGTAGCCGATGAGGAGGGGCCGGTCCCAGGGCTGGGGATCGCGCTCGCCCGGCGGCTCCGCCCCGGCCGGCTCGGCGGCGAGCAGCCCGGCCAGGTCCAGCAGCGCATCCGGTTCGGGCGCCGTGTTGGGCGCAGGCGTGATGCGCACCGGCGGCTCGAGGCCGATCCGGCTGGTCAGCTCCAGGGCGGTGGCGGCGTACTCGGCGCTGCAGAGGATCCGCCGGGCGCCGCTGTCCCGGATCTGGAACTCCAGTTCACCGGGGGTGAGCCGCCAGTTCAGGGGAACCAGGATCACGCCGGCCCGGGACGCTGCCAGGATCACCAGGACGTACTCCAGGCAGTTGGTGCTGTAGACGGCCAGCCGGTCGCCGGGCTGAAGGCCGAGCCGGCTCCGGAAGGCCCGGCTCAGGCGCACCACCCGATCGTGCAGCTCCCGGTAGGTCCAGCGCTCGCGGCTGCCCACCAGGGCGACCTTGTCGGGCCGCATCCAGGCCTGGGCTTCGATCCAGTAGCTGATCTCGTACACACCGCTCACCTCGCATTCGGATCGGTATCGGGGTCTGGGCTTGGGCTGCGATTCGGGGTGGGATCTGCGTCTGGGGCTGGGTCCTGGCCGGGGCTGTTGCTCGGGCCCGGGTCTGCGCTGGCGTTCTCGCCTTTGTCGTGGTCGTGCCCCGGCGTTTCCTCCGGGCCCGCGCCCGGGACGGGATCCGGCCCGCGGCCGGTGGGGTCGATGCCGTACAGCATGACCGAGACGATGGTCTCCACGGCCTCGCGCGGCGGCAGGGTGTTCTCCCAGTAGGTCCAGCGCATGCCGATCATGTGGGCTGCGCCCATGAGGAAGTAGGCCAGGGCTTCTGGGTCCATTTGCCGCACCTGCCCCCGCGCCATGGCCACCCGCAGGCCGCGCACGTAGCCCTCCGCCAGGCGCTGGTAGTGCCAGCGGTGCAGTTCCGGATCGACGAACTCGCACTCCCGCATCACGGTGTAGAGGTTCCGCCGCTGGAGGACGAACTCCAGGAAGGTCTCGAGGCCTACCCGTTCGGCGTCGCGCCGGTCGAGGATGGGGGCGGTCGCCTCCTGCAGGGTCCGGCGCAGGTCGTGGCTCATCTTGCGCACCAGCTCGCGGAAGATCTCTTCCTTGGCCTTGAAGTAGAGGTAGAAGGTGCCCTGGGCCACGCCGGCGCGCCGGGTGATCTCGGCGATGGAGGCGCGGAAGAAGCCCTGCTCCGCGAAGACCTCCTCGGCGGCCTCCAGCAACCGGTCGCGGGTCATCTCACCCCTCTCGCGCATGCCCATGGGCCGACGGTCGGGCGCTGCCGCGGCCCGGTTCTGGGACTGCAGCACATGCGTTCACTCCCCTGTGGCGACGTTCTCGTGAGACTGACGCCTGAATCATGTGTCACGTCAAAAGGTGCGTCATGATGACCTTATGCTGCCGGCTTGCACTGATTCCTGACTCAGTCGTCACCGGGTTGGCTAGATGGTTACGACGCCAGACAGACTTATCCTTCTACATCGAAGAATGTGAAATCAAGAATTTATCGACACTAGTCGCCGGGGTTGGGCAGCCGCCGTGCCGACCGGGGTGTGCGGCCGGGGATCGCGGCCCCGTGGCGGCGTGGGCACGACTCTCCTGCGCCCGCAGGGCATACTACCGGCGCGGGGGTGTCTGGATGGACAGGACTGAGGAGCTCCTGAAAGCCAGCTTCAACCGGCTGGAGGGGCTGATTGGCGAGGTGAGGGAGCTGCGGTACAAGGTCAAGAACGTTCAGGGCGACCTGGAGTCGCTGCGGGCGGCCTTGAAAGGGGGAGGGAAGTCGGGCGGCGGTGAGGGCGGCGGACCGGGTCAGCCCGGGGGTGAGGCCTCGGGCGGCGATGGTGGGAATGGAATCTCCGCGGGCGAGGGCGCGGTGAACGCCCCCGGCGGCTCGGGCAGCGAGGCCGGCTGCGGTGGTTCCGGCGAATCCGGGGGCGGCAGCGGGAAGGGCGGTGCGGACGATTTCCGGGGCGGCAGCGAGATGGGCGGTCGCGGCGGCACGGGCGAGAGCGCCCTCGATCAGCGCCTGCGCCGCATCGAGGAGCGCCTTCAGTACCTGGGCCACAAGTGGCTGGAGTTGGACGAGAAGATCTACCACCTGCAGCAGCAGAACGGGCCGGCATCGGGCTGACGTGACAGGAATCAACCTTTCAGCAGCCAATAACCCCCTACCAGGGGGGAGAAATTCGATGTTTGACACCGTGTGGCCGCAGCCGGAGTCGCTCGTTCTGTACCAGGATCTGTTCACCGCTGGACCCGGCGCGGCGATGGCTGCCTTCCTGCAGGCCTTGCCCCAGGGCGGCGGGGCCGCGCGGCGGGCCTACCTGGACCTTGTGCGCGCGCTGTACCTGGCCGAAGACGTACCAGGTCCTGCCGGAGACGCCTGGCAGGATTACGTGATCCACCGCGTGCTCAGCGCCGACAACGCCTTCACCCGGGCCGCCTCTGCGGGCAGCGTGAGTCCTGGGTTGCGGGCCGCGGCCGGGTGGGACCTGATGCACCTGCAGCAGTGCTTCCGGCTCTCCCGCCTGCGGTGCCTGGCGCTGCTGGGGGGCGGGGTGCCCGATGAACAGCTCCCGACCTGGGCGGGCCGATCCGATTCGGACGCGGCGGGGCCGTTCGTCTCCGACGCCTTCCGGGCGATGGCGCACCGGCTGGCCGGTTCCGACGATTGGGCCGCCCTGGTGGACGAACTGGCGGCCTTCCACCGCGCCCAGGGCTTCGGCGCCGTGGCCCGCACCTGGTTCCTGACGTGGGACGGCGCCGGGCTGGAGCCCGTGGAGGAGCCCGACTTGCTGGACCTGGACGACCTCGCGGGACTGGAGGACCAGAAGGCGGCGGTGCTGGAGAACACCGAGGCCTTCCTGCGCGGCGGCGTCGGCCAGAACCTGCTGCTGTACGGCCCGCGGGGCACGGGGAAGTCCTCGCTGGTGCGCGGGCTGGCACTGCGGTACGGGGAGGCCGGGCTCCGCCTGGTGGAGGTGGGCCGGGACCGGCTCGGCACCCTGGGCGGCCTGTACCGCACCGTGCGCCGGTATCCGCAGCGGTTCGTGCTTTTCCTCGACGACCTCAGCTTCGAGGCGGACGACGCCGACTACCGGGCGTTCAAGTCGCTGCTGGAGGGGGCGTTGGAGCGGACCCCGCCGAACCTGGTGCTGTACGTGACGTCGAACCGCCGGCACATGGTGCCCGAGCGCTGGTCGGACCGGAACAGCCCTGAGGATGCCGAGGTGCACGGCCAGGACGCCCTGGAGGAGCGGCTCTCGCTGGCGGACCGGTTCGGGCGGACGATCCTGTTCCTGCGGCCGGATCAGGAGGAGTACCTGCGGATCGTGGAGCACCTGGCCGCCCGGCGCAACCTGCCCATCGGGCGGGAGGAGTTGCGGGAAGCTGCCCGGCGGTGGGCGCTGTGGCAGAACGGGCTCTCGGGCCGGACCGCCCGGCAGTTTGTGGATGATCTGGAGGCGCGGTTGCTGGGCGGTCGTGAATGAGACGCCGACCCGACCTGCAGCCGAGCTGATGGCGGGGGCGGCCGGCCTGCCGATGGAGATGCCTGTGTGCAGACGCGGCCGGGGGCCACGATAGACGTGGCCCCCGGCCGTTGCCGTTTATCCGAACAGGATCCCCAGCAGCCACAGCACGAACGTCGTCGTCGCAGACGCAAGCCGTGCCCTCTGGTTGACCTCGGCCCGCAGGCGGAGGAGGAGCGCGATGCCGTACCCGACCGGAAACTGAAACTCGTTGAAGCTGAAGGTGAAAAACCCCAGCACGGCGTAACCTGCCAGTTTCCAGAGCAGCGAGGGCTCAGTCGGGTCATCGGCCAGGAGACGGCCGAGACGAGCCGGCCACCTTTCACCCGTCTTCCGCCATGGTACTACAATCGAACGACGAGGCGCAACATTCTGACGCGACCGCCTCTGATCGAGTTCACCCCTCCAGGACCACCAGCAGGTCGCCGGCCTCGACCCGGTCGCCCTCCTTCACCAGCACGTCCTTGACCGTGCAGTCCCGCGGCGCCGTCAGCACGTTCTCCATCTTCATTGCCTCGGTCACCACCAGCTGCACGCCCTTGGCGACCTCGTCGCCCGGGGCCACCAGCACCTTGATGACCTTGCCCGGCATCGAGGCCCCGAGCTGGCACGGATCGCCCTTGGCCGCCTTGGGCCGCCGGACGACGGCGTCGGCCATCCGGTGGTCGGGCACCTCGACCTCCCGGGGCGAGCCGTTCAGCTCGAACAGGACCTCCCGCATGCCGTTGGGCTTCGGATCCCGCACGTCGATGAGCTTGATGATGAGCGTCTTGCCCTGTTCGATCTCCACCGCCGTCTGCTCGCCCGGGCGCAGGCCGTAGAAGAAGGTGGGGGTGTCGACCACGGACGTGTTCTCGTACTCAGCACGGTGCCGGGCGAACTCCTCCACGAGCCCCGGGAAGAGGATCTCCGACAGGACCTCCCGCTGCGTGGCGGGCCGGCCGAGCCTCTCCGAGAGCTCCGCCCGCTTCGCCTCAAAGTCGATGGGCGGCAGCAGCTCGCCGGGCCGCACGGTGATGGCCTCCCGGCCCTTCAGCACCACCCGCTGGAGCTCCTCCGGCCAGCCGCCGGGGGGCTGCCCCATGTAGCCGGACAGCATCTGCACGACTGACTCGGGGAAGGCCAGTGTCTCGCCCCGTTCGAGCAGCTCCTCGGGGGTGCGGATGCCGTTCTGCACCATGAAGAGCGCCAGGTCCCCGACTGCCTTGGACGACGGCGTGACCTTGACGATGTCGCCCAGGGCCAGGTTGGCGGTCCGGTAAGCCTCGACCACCTCGTGCCAGCGGCCGCCAAGGCCGAGCGAGACCGCCTGCTGCCGCAGGTTGGAGATCTGCCCGCCGGGCATCTCGTGCAGGTACGTCTCCGCGGAGGTGGCGCTGAGCCCCGACTCCCAGGGGGCGTACCAGCGGCGGACCTCCTGCCAGTAGTCCGCCAGCTGCTGCAGGGCGGCCAGGTCGAGCCCCGTGTCCCGCTCGCCCCCCTGCAGGGCGGCCACCAGCGTGTTCAGCGACGGCTGCGAGGTCAGCCCGGAGAGGGAGGAGATGGCGGCGTCCACAATGTCCACCCCGGCCTCCGCCGCGGCCAGCAGCGTCGCCACGCCTGTGCCGGCGGTGTCGTGGGTATGCAGGTGCAGCGGCACGCCGACCTCCTGCTTCAGCGCGGCGATCAGCATGCTGGCTGCCCTGGGCTTCAAGAGGCCCGACATGTCCTTGATGCCGATGATCTGCGCTCCGGCCCTCTCCAGCTCGCCGGCCAGCTCCACGTAGTACTTCAGGTCGTACTTGGTGCGGCCGGGGTCGGTGATGTCGCCGGTGTAGCAGAGGGCCACCTCGGCCACCTTGCCCTCGTTGCGCACGGCCTCGATCGCCGGCACCATGTTGGGCAGCCAGTTGAGCGAGTCGAAGATGCGGAAGATGTCGATGCCCGCTGCGGCGGCCTCCTTCACGAAGGCCTGCACCAGGTTGTCGGGGTAGTTGGCGTACCCGACGGCGTTGGCACCCCGCAGCAGCATCTGGAAGGGGATGTTGGGAATGGCCTTGCGGAGGAGCTCCAGCCGCTCCCAGGGATCCTCCTTCAGGAAGCGCAGGGCCGTGTCGTAGGTCGCGCCGCCCCACATCTCCAGCGAGAAGAGCCCCGCCCCCAGCCGGGCGGTGGCCGGGGCGATGGCCAGCATGTCCCGGGTCCGCACCCGGGTGGCCAGCAGCGACTGGTGCGCGTCGCGCATGGTCGTGTCGGTCACCAGGAGCCGCTTCTGGGACCGGATCCACTCTACCAGCCCCTCGCTGCCGCGCTCCAGCAGCACCTGGCGGGCGCCGGGGGGAACGGGCCCCTCCGCCCTGGGGATCGGGACGTGGGTCCGGGTCGGGGGCTTGGCCCCGGGGGGACTCCCGGCCCGCCGTTGACGACCACATTCCCGATGTAGCGGAGCAGCTTGGTGCCCCGGTCGCGCCGGGGCGTGAACTGGAAGAGCTCCGGCGTGTCGTTGATGAAACTGGTGTCGACGTCGCCGGCCAGGAAGCGGGGATGGCGGACGACGTTCAGCAGGAAGGGGATGTTGGTCTTCACCCCCCGGATGCGGAACTCCTGGAGGACCCGGACCATCTTGGAGGCCGCCGCCTCGAAGGTCAGCCCCCACGTGGTGAGCTTCACCAGCAGCGAGTCGTAGTGCGGGGTGACCTCGGCGCCCACGAAGCCGGCGTCGCCGTCCAGCCGGACCCCGGGGCCGCCGGCGGAGCGGTAGACCAGGATGCGGCCGGTGTCGGGCAGGAAGTTGTTGGCGGGGTCCTCGGCGGTCACGCGGCACTGGATGGCGTAGCCGTGCCGGTGAACCTGCGCCTGCGAGGCCACCCCCAGCGCCTCGTCCAGCCGGGCGCCCTCAGCGATGCGGATCTGGCCCTGCACGATGTCGAGGCCCGTAATCTCCTCGGTCACCGTGTGCTCCACCTGGATGCGCGGGTTGACCTCCATGAAGTAGTAGCGGCCGTCGGGCGCCACCAGGAACTCGACGGTGCCCGCCCCCACGTAGCCCACCCGGGCCATGAGGCGGACGGCGGCGCTGCAGATCTCCTGCCGCTGGCTGTCGGTGAGGGCCAGCGACGGCGCGATCTCGACCACCTTCTGATGCCGGCGCTGGATGGAGCAGTCGCGCTCGTACAGGTGCAGCACGTTGCCGTACCGGTCGGCCATCACCTGGACCTCGATGTGGCGGGGCCGCTCCACGAACTCCTCCAGATAGATGGCGCCCGAGCCGAAGGCCGCCTGCGCCTCGGAGCGGGCCCGCTCCAGCGCGTCCTTCAGCTCGGCGTCGGAGCGGACCACCCGCATGCCCCGGCCGCCCCCGCCCAGGACGGCCTTGATGATGATCGGATAGCCCACCTCCCGGGCGAAGGCCAGCGCCTCCTTCACCGAGGTGACGGGCCCATCGGTGCCCCGGGGCAGGGGCAGCCCGGCTTCCCGCGCGATCTGCCGCGCGGCCACCTTGTCGCCGAACATCTCCAGATGCTCCGGATCCGGGCCGATGAACGCGATGCCGTTATCCCGGCAGAGCCGGGCGAAGGCGGCGTTCTCGGCCAGGAAGCCGTACCCGGGGTGGATGGCGTCGACCTCGTGCTCCAGTGCCAGCCTGATGATCCCCTCCATGTCGAGGTACGCCTCGACGGGACCCAAGCCCTCGCCGATGAGGTAGGCCTCGTCGGCCTTGTAGCGGTGGAGCGAGAGGCTGTCCTGTTCCGAGTAGATCGCGACGGTCTGTTTGCCCAGTTCCGTGCAGGCGCGGAAGATGCGGATCGCGATCTCGCCCCGGTTTGCGACCAGAATGCGGCGGAAGGCTGGCATGTCTCTCTCACCCCTTTAACGTATTGAAATCCACCTATTCGCCCTGCTTTGGGGGATTCCTTCAAGCCCCCACGTTAACAGAAGGTTGACGAAATGTTAAGCCGGTTAATGTTTTATTTGGATTTAGATAAGATTCAGATAAAGAGGCAGGAGTCTGTGCCCGCGGATGGAATTATACCCCACACCATCGCGAAGGGAGGAACGTCCTTGGCCGGCCAACCCGCGCGGGCGACAGCCGCCCGAACGCGCGTGTCCTCGCCGAAATGGCGGGCTCGCTGGGCGGAGAGGGTGGAGCCCTATCTCTACATTGCCCCCAGCCTGGCGCTGCTCATCATCTTTACCTTCTACCCGATTGTGCGCTCGCTCTACCTCAGCCTGTTTCTCACCAACCCGCTGGGCGAGCCCCGCGTCTTCGTGGGCCTCGAGCACTACGCCAACGCCCTTACGACCACGTTTCTGAAGAGCATGGGGGTCACGCTCCTCTTCGTGCTCTACACCGTGCCCGTCGGGCTGCTGCTGGGCCTCGCCCTGGCCCTGCTCGCCCACCAGCCCCTGAAGGGCACCCGGTTCTTCCAACTCGTCTTCTCCTCGCCGCTGGCCATCTCGGCGGCCATCGGCAGCACGATCTGGGTGATGATGCTGAACCCGGTCTCCGGCATCGTGAACTACCTGCTGAGCCTGGTGGGGCTGTCCCCTGTGCGCTGGCTGACCGACCCCAGCTGGGCCCTGCCGGCCGTGGGCATGGTCAGCATCTGGCTGCGGCTGGGCTTCAACTTCGTCCTCATGCTGAGCGCCCTGCAGAACGTGCCGGAGGAGCTGCACGAGGCGGCGATGGTGGACGGCGCGGGCTTCTGGGCCAAGACCCGCCACATCACCGTGCCGATGATCTCGCCGACGCTCTTCTTTGCGGCGGTGGTGGGGGTCATCCACGCCTTCCAGGTCTTCGCCGAGATCGACATCATGACGGCCGGCGGCCCGTCTGACGCCACCAATACGGTTGTCTACCGCATCTACCAGGTGGCCTTCCGGCAGTACGAGTTCGGCTCGGCCAGCGCCCAAGCGATCCTGCTGTTCATCGTGATGGTCATCCTCACCTACATCCAGTTCAGGCTCGGCGAGAGGCGGGTGCACTACCAGTGAGCGCTTCCTCCCGATTCACCCGGCTGCTTCTGTACGCGGCCCTCTGCATGGCGGGGCTCGTCATGGTGTTCCCCATCCTCTACGCGGTTTCCATCAGCCTCATGCCGCCGGCTGAGGTCAACACCTTCCCGCCCCGCTTCCTCCCCAGCGCGCCGCAGTGGTCCAACTACGCCGAGGTCGCCCGGTCGGTGCCCGTGGGGCGGTATCTGCTCAATTCCCTGATCATCTCCGGCGCCGTCACCCTCGGCCAGGTGGCCACCGCCAGCCTGTCGGGCTATGCCTTCGCCTTCATGAACTTCCGGGGAAAGGCGGCCCTCTTTGCGCTCTTCATGTCCACCATGATGGTGCCCTGGGAGGTCACGCTCATCCCGAACTACCTGACGATCCGCTCGCTCAGGCTGCTGAACTCCTACTCGGGGATGATCCTCCCCTTCCTGGCTACGGCCTTCGGCACGTTCCTGCTCCGGCAGTTCTTGCTGCAGATCCCCCGGGAGCTGGAGGACGCCGCCCGCATCGACGGCTGCGGGAGGTTCCGCTTCTTCTGGTCCATCGCCCTGCCCCTGGCCCGGCCCGGTCTCCTCACCCTGGGCGTCTACACGTTCCTCAGCACCTGGAACCAGTACCTGTGGCCGCTCCTGGTCACCGACTCGCGGCTGATGCGGACGGTGCAGATCGGCGTGCGCTTCCTTATGAACGAGGAGGGCATGCAGTACCACCGCATCATGGCCGGAGTGGTTCTCTGCATGGCGCCGGCCCTGCTGATCCTGGTGCTGGGGCAGCGCTACCTGGTGCGGGGGCTGATGGCCGGCAGCGTGAAGGGGTAGCGGCTTGTGGATAGGAGGACAACGAAAACAGAGGAGGATTCTCTACGTGCGTGCGCGGAGACGACCGGTATGGATGCTGCGGGCCCTGGTCCTGATCGTGACCCTGCTGGCCGGATGCGCCCGCGGGGGCGGTTCCCAGTCGGGCGGCGAGTTTCAGAAGGTGGAGATTCAGCCCGGCGAGCGGGTGAAGGTGACCTTCTGGCACGCGATGGGCGGGGCCGCCGGCGAGGCGGTGCAGCGGCTCGTGGACCGGTTCAACAGCTCGCAGGATAAAGTGGTGGTGGAGGCCGCCTACCAGGGCACCTACGACGACGCGCTGCAGAAGCTGAAGGCTGCCGGGCCCGAGGGGCCGACGATCATGCAGGTCTATGAGATCGGCAGCCGGTTCATGATCGACTCCGGTATGATCACGCCCATGCAGAACTTCATCGACGCCGACGGCTTCTCCACCGACGACTTCGAGCCGAACATCCTGGGCTACTACACCTTCGACGGGCGCCTGTACTCCATGCCGTTCAACACCTCTACGCCCATCGTCTACTACAACAAGGACGCCTTCCGTGAGGTGGGGCTGGATCCCGAGCGGCCGCCCCGCACCTTCGAGGAGTTCCAGGAGTACGCCCGCCGGCTGACGGTCACCCAGGGCGGCCAGACCCGCTACGGCGCCGGCATCGCCCTTTACGGCTGGTTCTTCGAGCAGTTCCTGGCCGTGCAGGGGGCCCACTACGTGGACAACGACAACGGCCGCAGCGCACGGGCCACAAAGGCGATCATCAACTCGCCGGAGGGCGAGCGCTTCGTGAACTGGCTGAAGGAGATGGTGGACGAGGGCTCCGCGGAGAACCTGGGCCGCAGGACCGCCGAGACCCAGGCCGCTTTCGCCGCCGGCCGCATCGCCATGACCCTGGACTCCACGGCGGCCCTGGCGCCGATCCTGAACGGCGTGGGGGACAAGTTCGAGGTCGGCACCGCCTTCCTGCCGCGGCCCGAGGGGGTGGACGGCGGGGTCATCATCGGCGGCGCCTCGGTGTGGATCACCAACACCAAGCCGCTGAAGGAGCAGTGGGCCGCCTGGGAGTTCGTCAAGTGGCTGACGACCCCTGAGGTGCAGGCGGAGTGGTCCATGGCCACCGGCTACTTCCCGATCCGCCTGGCGGCCTACGACCAGCCGGCCCTGCAGGAATGGCACGCCCAGCGGCCGCAGTTCACCACCGCGATCGAGCAGCTGCGGGCCTCCAAGCTGAGCACCGTGACGCAGGGCGCGGTCATCGGCACGTTCCCGCAGGCCCGCCAGATCGTGGAGGCGGCGATGGAGTCGGTGATCCTCGGCCAGGCTACCGCCGCGGAGGCGCTGACGTCGGCGGCCGAGGAGATTACGAAGGGGATCGAGGACTACAACCGGACGACGCAGTAGGGGGAGGAACATGGAGAGAGCCCGGGCGGCAGAAGCCCGGGCTCTCTTGGGTGACACAGTGCGGGGCCCTGGATGCCGTTGGCGGATCCGGGGCCCTTTCTGCGGCCGCTATTCCTCTCCAACCGGCTCCAGCACCACCCGCAGTTCGAGGCGGCCGGATCCGTTGACGTGTGCCGCGTAGACGGCGGCGAACTGCGGGAAACCCCGCTCCTGCGCATCGAAGACGAACTCCCGCTCAATCGTCTTCCCGGCCGGGAAGAGCATGGAGTGCACGGCCGGGCAGATCCGCCCGGGGTCCGGTCTCTCGCCGGGGAACCGCACGTGCACGAGTGATCCGCAGTCGAAGAGCAACTCGACGCCGGCGCCGCTCTTATTGGTAAGCGTGGCCCTCACGCGATACGTGTCGGCCTCTTCCCTGACGGCGACCACTTCCAGAGACAGAACATCATCCTCGGCAAAGCCCCGCAGCTCGTCCGGGAGGGGGTCGCCGGGTCGGACGCCGTTCTCCGGCGGCCCCGGTTCAGGCAATTCCGGGCCCGGCAGCCTCTCCAGCGGTGGCCGGATGGGCCGGGGCGGTGCGACGGGCGTCGGGGGCTTCACGGGCAGAGGGGGATCCTCCGGCAGGACGGGCTCCGGCACCGCCGGCACCGGCACCACAGGCGCCGGTACGGGCTTGGAAGGCGGCGTGGCGGGCGCTTCCTCACCCGGGCTACCCGGCTCCGCCGCGCCCGAAGGGCTATCCCCTGCGGGACCGGCAACAGGTTCGGCCGGCGTGGTCGAGCCGTCTGGGTGCGACGCGACAGTCTGATCAGGGTGCGGTGCCGGGGCATCCGCCGGAGCAGCGCTGTGCAGCTCGTTCGACGGCTCCGGCAGGGCGGGGATCACGTCCGGGCCCGGCCCGCCCGCCTCAGGCGCCTCTGCAGGCGCAGGCGCGGGGATGGGGACGTCGCCTCCTGCCGCGCCGCCGCAGCCGGTGAGCAGGACCAGCCCCAGCAGCCCTGTTGCAAGCGTCTTGCGCATGGTCCCTCCTCCTCTCTGTGAGATAGACGGGGGATGCGGGTCTCCCCGTTTCCGGCAGGAATCGCTGCCACTTCCAGGGAAGTCAACCGAAACGGGACTGCGAGATCCGGGAGGAGGCTGCCCCTTGCTGCACCGTCCATACGTCGTGCTGGACTTCGAGACCACCGGTCTCGCTGCATCCGACCGCGTGATCGAGATTGCGGCCGTCCGCTTCGAGCGTGGCCGAACCATCGAGTTCCACTCCCTGTGCGATCCCGGCTGCCCGCTGCCGCCGTTCATCCGGGGTCTCACCGGGCTGACCGACGCCGACCTGTGCGGCGCCCCGCCCACCACTCTGGCCATCAGGCGGCTGATGGCCGAGATCCTCCACGACGACCCGCTCCTCGTCGCCCACAACGCCTCGTTCGACCTGCGCTTCCTCAACCAGGAGCTGGCCCGGGCGGGGATGGCGCCTTTCGGCGGACCCCTCCTCTGCACCATGCAGCTCAGCCGCAGGCTCTTTCCCGGACTGCCCAGCCACAGGCTGGCGGCGCTGCTGGATTACTGGGGGATCCCGGTGGACAGGCACCACCGGGCGCTGGATGACGTGCGGGCCACCGCCGAGCTGCTGGACCGGCTGGTCGCGGCGGCGCACCAGCGGGGCATCGCGGTGGGGGGATGACACCGGCGAGCAGGATTCGCCACCCCGCCCAG
This sequence comes from Symbiobacterium turbinis, assembly GCF_055383075.1. NCBI lineage: Bacteria > Bacillati > Bacillota > Clostridia > Eubacteriales > Symbiobacteriaceae > Symbiobacterium > Symbiobacterium turbinis. Next base: position 1,608,019 of record NZ_AP042433.1, on the reverse strand, counting down.
GGAAGTCAAGCGAACAGGAACTGCGAGACCCACCATTTCGGCCGGCGCACGCTGGCCGGTTTCCATTGATCACCCCGCCATTCACCCGCGCGGGTGAGAGGAGAACGCGCGTTCCGAAGCGAACACATATTCCAGCTCCATCAGGCTGGTCAGAAGGAGGATGGATCGGTGCGAATCCTCCACACCGCCGACTGGCACCTGGGCCGCACCCTGGAGGGCCGCAGTCGGCAGGAAGAACACGAGAAGTTTGTGGACGAGCTCTGTACCCTGGTGCGGGATGAGGCCATCGACCTGGTGCTCATCGCCGGGGATGTCTTCGACTCCGGAAACCCCTCGGCGGCCGCCGAGGAGCTCTATTTCGACGCGCTCGCCCGGCTGGGCGAGAACGGGCGGCGGGCCGTGGTGGTGATCGCCGGCAACCACGACTCGCCCGACCGGCTCACGGCGGTCCAGCCCCTCGCCCAGCGGCACGGCGCCACGCTGTTCGGCTATCCTTACGACAACCCGGGCATCCATACCCCCGGGCCCGACCGGGTGCAGCGGGTGGCGGCGGGTCCCGGCTGGGCGGAGCTCACCGTGCCGGGGGTGGACCACCCGGCGGTGATCCTGGCGCTATCCTACCCCTCGGAGTCCCGGCTGAAGCAGCTGATCGCGGACACCCTGGGTGAGGAGGAGCTTCAGCGCTCCTACTCCGACCAGGTGAAGAGCTGGCTGGCCGCTGCCTCGCAGCGGTTCCGGCCGGACGCCGTGCGCCTGGTCGCCAGCCACCTCTACATGGCCGGCGGCGAGGAGTCCGACACGGTTGAGCGGCCCATCCAGATGGGCGGAGCCTACACGGTCTACCCCAGCGCGGTGCCCGGCGGGACGCAGTACGTGGCCCTGGGCCACCTGCACCGGCCGCAGGAGATTCACGGCGCCCCGGCCGTCACGCGCTACTCGGGGTCGCCGCTCTCCTTCTCCTTCCACGAGACGGGGTACGTGAAGGGCGTGACCATCGTGGAGGTGACGCCGGGCGATCCCGCGCCGGCGGTGCGGCAGGTGCCCATCTCCGCCGGCCGGCCGCTGGTGCGCTGGATCGCCGAGGAGGGCCTGGCCCAGGTGGAGCGCTGGGTGGAGGAGGGGAGGGACCCCGCGGCGTGGATATCCCTGGACGTCCACGTGGAGCACCCCCTCACCCTCGAGCAGGTCCACCGCCTGCGGACGATGCGGCCGGAGTTCGTGCACATCCGGGCGGTCCTCCCGGCGGAGGCCGAGGTGGCCGCAGCCCGGGAGACCGAGCGGCTCGGGGTGGACGAGCAGTTCGCCCGCTTCTACACGCAGGTGCGGGGCGGTCCGCCCGCGCCTGAACTCGTCCGGCTCTTCCTCGAGCTGGTGAACGACCAGGACGAGGAGGTGGAGGCATGAGGCCCATCCGGCTGGAGTTTGCCGGGCTGCAGAGCTACCGGGAACCACAGGAGATCGACTTCGGCGAGCTGATGGGCGCCGGCCTCTTCGGCATCTTCGGGCCGACGGGGGCGGGCAAGTCCACCATCCTCGACGCGATCACCCTGGCCCTGTACGGCCGCGTCGAGCGGACCCGGGGCACCATGGGCATCATGAACCAGAACGAGAACCGGCTCTGGGTGAAGTTCACCTTCGCCCTGGGCGGTACGGAATACCGGGTGGAGCGCAGCTACCGGCGGGAGAAGGACACGCCGTCGATCCGCAGCGAGCACGCCCGGCTGGTGCGGGTGCGCCCCGAAGGCGATGAGGTTATGGCCGACCGGGAGCGGGACGTCACCCAGCAGGTCACGGACCTTCTGGGGCTCCAGCTGGACGACTTCACCCGCGCCGTGGTCCTGCCGCAGGGGCAGTTTGCCGAGTTCCTGAAGCTGACCGGGGCCCGGCGCACCGAGATGCTGCAGCGCATCTTCGCCCTCACCCAGTACGGCGATGTGCTGAACCAGCGGCTGAAGCGGCGGGTGGAAGCCGTGGAGCGCCAGCTGGAGGCGGTGAACGGCGAGCAGAAAGGGCTGGGCGACGCCTCGGCTGAGGCCGTGGCCGAGGCCGAGGAGGCCCTGCGCCAGGTCGCGGAGGCCCTGGAGGAAGCCGAGCGGCATCTGGCCGACACCGAAGCCCAGGTGAAGGTGTGGGAGCGGGTCTGGCAGCAGCAGCAGGAGCTGGCCCAGGTGGCGCAGGAGCTGGCCCGGTGGGAGGCGCAGGCGCCGGACGCGGATGCCGCCCGGGCGGAGCTGGACGCCGCCCGGCGGGCCGATGCGGTGCGGCCGCACCTGGATGCCCGCGATCAGGCCGCGGCCGCGGCCCATCAGGCTGAGCAGGGCGCCGCGCTGGCCGAGCAGCGGCTGCAGGATGCGCAGGCGGAGGTCGCCCGCGCGGCCCGGGCGTACGCGGCGGCCCGCCAGCGCCGCCTGGAGGAGGCTCCGGCCCTCACCCGCAGGCAGGCGGACCTGCAGCGGGCGGTCGAACTGGAGGGCGGCCTGGAGCCGACGCGCCGCAAGTTGGCTGACGGGAAAGCTCAGGTGGCCGAGATGCGGGCCAGGTACGACAGGATCGACCACGAGATCAAACAGGGCGAGGCGCGCCTGGGGACGATGCGCACACAGATCGCCGAGTTGGAGGAACGGGTTGCCCAGCTGGAGGTTCCGCCCGAGTTGCGGAACCGGGTCACCGATGCGCACCGCATGCTGGACAGGCTGAGGGAGGCCGAGCGGTCCCTGGAGCAGGCTGAACAACGGTTCAGGCAGCGGATGGAGGAGCTGGCCCGGGCCCAGCGGGAGGCCGAGCGGGCTGAAGCGATGCGCGCCGAGGCCGAGCAGCGGCTGCAGCAGGTGGAGACCGAGCTCGCACGGCTGGAGGCCGAACCGCCGGCGGACGAGGCCGATCTGCAGGCTCACGGGGCGTGGCTGGGCCGGGCCGGGGAGCAGATCCGCACCCTGATGGAGCTGGCGGCGCAGTGCGCCCAGCGGCAGGCCGAGCTGGATGCCCGCACACGGGAGTGCGAGGAGGCGACGGCCCGTCTCCGCCAGGCCGTCGCCGATGAGGAGCGGCAGCGGGAAGCGCTGGCGGCCGCGCAGCAGGCGTGGGAATCGGCGAGGGCCGCCGTCGCCGCGGCCCGGCAGCGGGCGCACGCGGCGGCGCTGGCCAGGGCGCTGGAACCGGGCCAGCCCTGTCCGGTCTGCGGATCGCGGGAGCACCCCCATCCTGTTGGCGTGGAGGCTGCCACCGACCTGGAGGCTGAGGAGACGGAGCTGGAGCAGGCGGCCGCGCGCCTGCGGGCAGCCGAATCGGCGTTGGGCCGGGCTTCGGAGCGGCGGCTCGCGACCGAGGAGGAGGCGGCTGCAGCAGCCCGCCGGCGCGCCGACGCCGAACAGGCTCTGGCGGAGGTCCGGCAGGTTCTGGAGGGCGCCCGGGAGCGGCTGCCCGCGGCCTGGCGCGCCCTGCCTGTGGCGGAACTGGAGGATGCCCTCGCCCGGGACGCAGCCGACCACGATGCGCGCGCCCGGCGCTTTGCCGAGTGGCGGCGTCAGGTGGACAGCCTGCGGCAGCAGCGGCAGGAATGCAGGGATGCGCTCTACGCTGCGGCCAGCGATGCCCGGGAGCGGCAGGCCGCGGTCAGCCATGCGGAGCAGGCCCTGGTTGATGTCCGGTCCGAAGCGGACGCGTTGCGGTCGGCCGTTGACAGGTGCACCCGCGACTTCGACGCGGCGCGGGGCGATCTGGATGCCGCGGGCGTGGAGGCCGCCGTGCAGAGCATCCGGGAGGCAGACGAGCGGCTGGCGGTCCGGCGGCGGAGGCTGATCGAGATCCGCACCGAGTACCACGATGTGGAGAACATGGTGGGGCAGTTCCGCCAGGAAGCGACCGAGCTTGCCGAGCAGCTGCACCGGATCGAGGTCCTGTACGCCCAGGCGCTTCAGCAGTACGAAGCGTCCGCGGCGGAATGGCAGCGTCTGTCCGGCGGCCGGCCGGCAGCGCCCCAGCTGGTTGCCGTCGAGGCGGCCCTGGCCAGGCTGGAGCAGGATGAGGAGCAGGCGGCGGCCGCACGGGAGCGGGCGGAGCGGGCCCGCAGCCAGGCCGAGGCGGCACGGGCCGCGGCCCGCAGGGAGCTGGAGATGGCCCGCCGGCGGGCCGTGGAGACCGACGCAGCGCTGGCGGAGGCCCTGGCGGCAGCCGGGTTCGCTTCCGCGGAGGAGGCCCGAGGGGCGCTCCGCCCTGCAGAGCGGCAGGCGGCGCTCGACGGGCTGATTCGGCGCTACGAGCAGGAGGGGGAGCGGCTGAAGGGGCGGCAGGCGGCCCTGCAGCAGCAGCTGGCCGGGCGGAGCCTCAGCCCCGAGGCCTGGCAGGGCTGGTTGGAGCGGTTGGAGCAGGCCCGCCAGATCGCCGCCCGGCAGCGGGAGGAGCGGGCGCGGGCGATGCAGATCCGCGACGACCTGCTCGCCAAGCAGCAGCGGTGGCAGGAGCTGGAGGAGCAGCGGCTCGACCTCACCACGCAGCTCGGCCATCTGGAAGAGCTGCGCAAGGTCCTGAAGGGCAACGCCTTCGTGAACTTCATGGCCCAGGAGAAGATGGAGCGGGTGGCGCTGGATGCCTCCCGGCGTCTGCGGAAACTCACCCGGGACCGCTACGCCCTGGAGACGGCGCCCGACGGCAGCTTCCTCGTCCGGGACGAGACCAACGGCGGCGCCCTCCGCTCGGTCAGCACGCTGTCCGGCGGCGAGACCTTCCTGGCCTCGCTGTCGCTTGCCCTGGCGCTCTCGGCCCAGATTCAGCTGCACGGGCACTATCCCCTGGAGTTCTTCTTCCTGGACGAGGGCTTCGGCACCCTCGACCCGGAGCTGTTGGACGTGGTCATCTCGACCCTGGAGCGGCTGCACTTCGACCGGCTGAACGTCGGGGTGATCAGCCACGTGGCCGAGCTGCGCAACCGGCTCCACCGCCGGGTGATCGTGGAGCCGGCGGAGCCCGGCGGTCGCGGCAGCCGTCTGCGCCTGGAGCGGGCGTAGGGACCGTGCAGCACGACGCGAAGGAGGTCCGAACCATGGGCGTGCGCTTCATCATCGGCAGTGCCGGCTCGGGCAAGAGTCAGCGCTGCCTCGACGAGCTCGCGGAGGCGGCGCAGGCAGCCCCGTCAGGCCCGCCGCTGATCCTGCTGGTGCCCGAGCAGGCCACGTTCCAGGTGGAACAGGCCCTGCTGGGCAGCGGACGGCTGCGCGGCATCATGCGGGCGCAGGTGCTCTCGTTCCAGCGGCTGGCCTGGCGCGTCTCCCTGAAGGTCGGCGGCCTCAGCCTGCCGCCGCTCAGCGACCTGGGCAAGCAGATGGTGCTGCGCGCACTGCTGGAGGAGAACCGGAAAGAACTCCGCCTCTTCCACCAGGTGGCGGACAAGCCCGGCTTCATCGAGCGGGTGGCCGGCTCCATCCGGGAGCTGCGCAGCTTCCGGCAGGGGCCGGAGAGCCTGCGGCGGCAGCTGGACCAGCTGCAGGCCGAGGGGCTGGGCGAGACCGCGCTGGGGGCGAAGCTGCACGACCTCGCGCTGGTGATGGGCGAGCTGCAGACATACATTCAGGGCAAGTTCACGGATCCCGACGATTACCTGACCGTCCTCGCGGCGCGGCTTGAGGAGAGCCGGCTCCTGGAGGAAGCCGAGGTCTGGGTCGACGGCTTCAACGGCTTCACGCCCCAGGAGCTGGCGGTGCTCGGCGCTGTCATGCGCTCGGCCCGGCAGGTCCACATCACCCTCTGCATCGCGCCCGGGCAGCTGTACAAAGCCGGGGGGCATCACTCCCCGGCGGATCTGTTCCACCCGGTGCTGACGACGTACGACCAGCTGGTGCAGCTTGCGGAAGAGAGCGGCGTCACCGTGGATCCGCCCCTTCTGCTGACCGAAGCGCCCCGGTTCCGGCACGCCCCGGAACTGGCCCACGTCGAGAAGTACCTGTTCCGGCGGTCGGCTGAGGCCTGGCAGGGCGCCCCTGCCCGCATCCGCCTGGTGGAGGCGCAGAACCGCCGGGAGGAGGTGGCGGCGGCGGCCCGGGAGATCCTGCGGCTCGTCCGGGAGGAGGGGCTCCGCTACCGGGAGATCGCCGTCATCGCACGCAACCTGGACGGCTACGGCGACCTCGCGGCCACCATCTTCGCCGAGCACGGCATCCCGGCGTTCATCGACCGGCGGCGCACCGTGGCGCACCATCCGCTGGTCGAGCTGCTCAGGTCTGCCCTGGAGGTGGTGCTGCAGGACTGGGCGTACGGCCCCGTCTTCCGGTACCTGAAGACCGACCTGGCCGGCGCCGCCCGCGCCGAGATCGACCTGCTGGAGAACTATGTGATCGAACACGGGATCCGCGGCCGCGCCTGGCAGCAGCCCGATCCCTGGCAGTACCTGCGCCGGTACACGCTGGAGGAGGAGACCGTCGTCGCCGGCCCGGGCCAGAAGGCCCTGCTGGAGGAGATCCACCGCATCCGCAGCCGGGTCACGGCCCCGCTGCTGGCCTTCCAGCGCCGCATCGAGCGCCGGGGCCGGCCCGGGCCCACCGTGCGCGAGCTCACCACCTTCCTCTTCCAGCTCCTGGCGGACCTGAAGGTTGCCCGCCAGCTGGAGGCGTGGAAGGCCGAGGCCGAAGCGCGCGGGGACCTGGAGACCGCCCGGGAGCACGAGCAGGTCTGGACCCGGGTGCTGGAGCTGTTCGACCAGATCGTGGAGGGGCTGGGCGACCAGGTGCTGAGTCCGAAGGTCTACCTGCAGGTGCTGAGCGCGGGGCTGGACGGCCTGAAGCTGGGCCTGATCCCCCCGGGCCTGGACCAGGTGATCGTCGGCACGGTGGAACGCAGCCGCCACGCCGGCGTGCGGGCCACCCTGATCCTGGGCGCCACCGAGAAGGACTTCCCGCCCCAGCCGGCGGAGGACGCCATCTTCACCGACCGCGAGCGGGAGCAGCTGAAGCGGGACGGGCTCGACGTGGGGCCCACCAGCCTGGAACGGCTCTTCCAGGAGCAGTTCCTCACCTACGTCGCGCTGACCCGCGGGTCCGACTACCTGTGGATCAGCCACCCCCTGGCGGATGAGGACGGCCGGGCGACGGCCCCTTCGCCGGTGATCAGCCGCCTGCGCCGGCTGTTCCCCGACCTGAGGCCCCTCCCGGCCGTGCCGGCGGCGCCGGACGCGGAGGCCGCGGTCGAACTGGTGACGACCCCGCGGCAGCTTGCGGCCCTCGTGGCCAGGGCCCTGCGGCAGGCGCGGTCGGGCTATGCCGTCGAGCCTTACTGGCTCGACCTCTACCAGTGGATCGTCAGCGACCCGGAACTCCAGGAGGACTGCGCCTCCATCCTGGCCGCCGTGGGCTACGAGGAGTGGCTCCGCCGCCGCGGGGCGCCGCTGGGGCCTGACCTGGCCCGGCTCCTGTACGGCGACCGGCTGGTCACCAGCGTGAGCCGCCTGGAGTCGTTCCTGGCGTGCCCGTTCCGCCACTTCGCCGGCTACGCCCTGCGGCTGCAGGAGCGTGCGGAGTTCACCGTCAGCGCGCCGGAGTTCGGCCTCTTCTACCACGCGGCGCTCTCGCTGTTCGTGCGGGAACTGGAAGCGGAAGGGCTGCAGTGGGACACACTGACCCCAGATGAGGCGCTGCAGCGGATGAGCGGCATCATCGACCGGCTGGCGCCGCGCCTCTCCGGCGAGATCCTGCTCTCCAGCCCCCAGCACCGCTACCTGCTCAGGGTGATCCGCCGGACGCTGCACTCGTCGCTGGCCTACCTGGGCGAGCACGTGATTCACGGGGAGTTCCGCCCGGTGGCCGTGGAGGTTCCCTTCGGCGAGGGGACCGACGGCCTGCCGCCGGTGGCCGTCGACCTGCCGGGCGGAGAACGGGTGCTGCTGCGCGGCCGCATCGACCGGGTGGACGCGCTGCAGGCCCCCGACGGCCGCTGGTACGTGCGGGTCATTGACTACAAGTCGAGCAGGCACGACCTCAGGCTGGGCGAGTTCTACCACGGCCTGGCCCTGCAGCTCCTGCTCTACCTCCTGGCGGTGGTGGAGGGCGGTGAGCCCCTGCTGCCCGGGACGCGGGTCCCCGCCGGCGCGCTCTACTTCCCGGTGTACGACCCGCTGGAGCGGGTCCCGGCCCCGATTCCGCCGGATGAGGTGCGCCGGCTCAGGCGCAAGCGGTTCCAGGCCCGGGGGCTGGTGAGCGACAGCCCGGACGTCATCCGGGCGATGGACGTCGCGGGGCTGGGGCTCATCCCGGCGAAGCTGAACAAGGACGGCAGTGTGCGCAAGAACTCGCCGGTGGCCAGCCAGGACCAGTTCGGCCTGCTCTTCGCCCACCTGAAGCAGGTCGTGCGGGCGTGCGGCGAGCAGATCCTGCAGGGGGAGGCCAGGGTGGCCCCGTTCCGGCTGGGCCAGCAGACCGCCTGCGCGTACTGCCCGTTCCACCCGGTCTGCCAGTTCGATCCGGCCGTTGAGGCGCAGGAGTACCGGCGGCTGGAGAAGATGGACGCCCCCGCCGTCTGGCAGCGGGTGGCGGCCTCGGGAGGTGAGGGCGATGTCTGAGGTGCGCTGGACCCCGGAGCAGGAGCAGGCGATCGCGGCCCGCGGGACCGACGTCCTGGTGGCGGCGGCGGCCGGCTCCGGCAAGACCGCCGTCCTCGTGGAGCGGATCATCCGGCGGCTGGTGGACGAGCGCGACCCCCTCGACGTGGACGAGCTGCTGGTGGTCACCTTCACGGAGGCGGCAGCCACGGAGATGCGGGACCGCATCGGCGCCGCGCTTCAGGAAGCCCTGGCCAGGGATCCCGAGAACGAGCGGCTCCAGCGGCAGTTGGCGCTGCTGGGGCGCGCGGCCATCAGCACCCTGCACAGCTTCTGCCTGAGCCTCGTCCGCCAGTACTTCTACCGCCTGGGGCTCGATCCGGCGGTCACCGTGATGGGGGAGCACGAGGCCCTTCTGCTGCGCCACGAGGTGCTGGACGAGCTGTTCGCCCGCCGCTTCGATGAGGAGGAGGACGGACCGTTCCACGCGCTGGTGGACCGCTACGGGGGCGGCCGGGACGACGAGGGGCTGCGGAAGCTGGTTCTGGCCATCTACGACCACATGCAGGCCCTGCCCTGGCCCGAGGAATGGCTCGCGGAGAGCCTCGCGCGGTTTGACGTGCCGCCGGGCGCGGCCATTGAGGACCTGCCCTGGTGGCCGCCGCTGCAGCGGCGGATTCGGCTGGAGCTGGAGCTGGCGGCCGACGCGCTGGCCGCCGCCCGGCAGCTGGCCGGCCGCCCCGGCGGCCCCGCCGCGTACGCCGATGTGCTGGCCGCCGAGGAGCAGGCGATCCGGGCCGCCGCCGCGGGCGCGCAGACCGCTTCCTACCAGGAGCTGGCCCGGGCGGTAGAGGCCATCGCCTTCGAACGGCTGCCCGGGACGAAGCGGGGCGAGGTGGACGAGGAGCTGAAGAAGGCGGTCTCCAAGCTGCGGGACCAGGCGAAGAAAGCGGTGCGCACCGTGCAGGACCGCTGGTTCTGCCGGACGGCCGACCAGTGGCTGGACGACCTGCGGGCCGTCGCGCCGCACCTGCGCACGCTGGGCGAGGTGGTGCGGGAGTTCGGCGAGGCCTTCCGGGAGGCGAAGGCCGCCCAGTCCGCCATCGACTTCAACGACCTGGAGCGGTTCGCGCTGCAGCTCCTCCGGGATCCCGCATCCACCCCCGGGCGGCTGGTCCCCTCCGACGTCGCCCGGGATCTGCGGCTGCGCTACCGGGAGATCCTGGTGGACGAGTACCAGGACATCAACGGGGTTCAGGACGCCATTCTGACCCTGGTCGCCCGCGGCGGGGAGGAGGGGCCGCCCAACCGGTTCATGGTGGGCGACGTGAAGCAGTCCATTTACCGGTTCCGCCACGCCGACCCCGGCCTGTTCCTGGCCAAGTACGCCGCGTACAGGCCCTGGTGCGGAGCGCCCGATCCCGGCGGGGCCGGCGCCCGCATCGTGCTGGGCGCGAACTTCCGCAGCCGGGAGGGCGTGGTGGATGCCGTCAACTTCATCTTCCGGCAGATCATGACCGCTGAGGCCGGCGAACTCGACTACGACAAGGACGCCGAGCTCGTTTACCGGGCCGGCTACCCGCCACTGCCCGGCGGCGAGTCCGGGGAGGCTGCGGAGCCGCCCGTGGAGCTGCACCTGCTGGATGGCGAAGCGCTGGCCGGAGGGGAGGAGGACGCCCCGGCTGGCGACGGTGAGGCGTTCCCTGCCGGCGCCGGGGCGGATGATGACGGCACGTCCGGCGACCCGGCCGCGGCTGCCGCGGCCGAGCTCGCCGACCTGACGGCGATGGAGCGGGAGGCCCGGTTCATCGCCTCCCGCATCCGGGCGATGGTGGACGGCACCGACGGCGAGCCGCCGGTGCAGGTGTGGGACCGGAAGCTGAAGACGTACCGGCCCCTGCGGTACCGGGACATCGTCATCCTGCTCCGGGCGACGACCGGCCGGGTCAACACGGTGATCGAGGTGCTCAGCCAGGCCGGCATTCCCGCCTACGGCCAGATGGCCACCGGCTACTTCCAGGCCACCGAGGTGCAGGTCTTCCTCAGCCTGCTGCAGATCCTCGACAACCCCCGGCAGGACATCCCGCTGGCGGCTGTGCTGCACTCCCCCATCGTCGGCCTGTCGGCTGCAGATCTGGCGCGCATCCGTCTGGCGGCGCCCAGGGGGTCGTTCTACGACGCCCTCGTGGCGGCGGCGGCACCGGAGTGGCCGCCTGCTGCGGCCCCGGCATCGGCACCGGGTTCGGCGGCGGAGTTGGAACCCGCGGCGGCGACCTCGGTGGCGGGCGGAGAATGGCGCGAGGCTGCAGCCACCGCGGAAGCGACCCTGGCCGACCCGGGCGCGGCCGGTCAGACTGCGTCGGGGCTGGAACGCGTGCTGGCGGGGTTCCTCGCGGCCCTGGACCGCTGGCGCACCCTGGCCCGCCGGCGGCCCCTCAGCCAGGTCGTCTGGCAGATCTTCCAGGAGACCGGCTATCTGCACTACGTGAGCGGCATGCCCGGCGGGGCGCAGCGGCAGGCGAACCTCCTGGTCCTGTACGAGCGGGCCCGGGAGTTCGACCAGTTCGCCCGCCAGGGGCTGTTCCGGTTCCTGCGCTTCATCGAGCGGCTCCAGGCGGAGAAGGCCGACATGGGCACCGCCCCCGCGCTCGGCGAGGGCGAGGACGTCGTGCGGATCATGTCGATTCACAAGAGCAAGGGGCTGGAGTTCCCGGTGGTCTTCGTGGCCGGGCTGGGCAGCAGGTTCTCCGACCAGGACCTGCGGGGCGACCTGCTGCTGGAGCGGGGGCTGGGGTTCGGCCCCCAGGTGGTGGATCCGGACACGCGGCTGAAGTACCCGACGCTGGCCTACCACGCGGTGCGGGAGGCCACCCGCCTCGCCAACCTGGCGGAGGAGTTGCGCGTGCTTTACGTGGCCCTCACCCGGGCGCGGGAGCGCCTCGTGCTCGTCGGCAGCGTCGACAGTCTGCGGGCCCGCTGTGCGCGCTGGGCCCGGGGGACCGCGGCGCCGGGCTGGCCCCTGCCCGAATCGCTCCTCCTCTCAGCGGAGGGGTATCTGGACTGGATCGGCCCGGCCGTCATGCGCCACGCGGGCGGCGAACCGCTCAGGGATCTCGCCGGCGATGCCGCCGGGACCGGCGCGGCCGGCCTGAACCCCGAGATCGCAGGCGATGCCTCCCGCTGGGCGGTCACGATCTGGGACCAGGGGTCGCTCCAGCAGCTGCTGCAGCCTGCGGGGGAGGAGGCGCCGCCGGCCCTGGACTGGGCGCGCATCGGGGCCGCGGAACCGCTGGACCGGCCCCTGGACGAGGCTCTGGGCGATGCCCTGCGCGGCCGCTTCGGCTGGCGCTACCCGTTCGAGCCGGTGGTGCGCCGGTTCGGCAAGCTGTCGGTCACCGAACTGAAGGGCTACTTCGATCCGGACGCCGAGGCGCCCGGGGAGCAGCTTGTGCCCCAGGACGAGGGAGGCGCCCCAGCTGGGCAGGAGGCGCCGGCCACCGGCTTCACGAGCCGCCCCCGGTTCCTGCAGGAGGACCGGCGGACGCTCTCGCCCGCGGAGCGGGGCACCGTGGCCCACCTGGTCATGCAGCACCTCGATCTCTCCCGCCCGCTGGATGCGGAAGGCGTGCGGCAGCAGGTGGCAGAGATGGAGGCCCGGGATCTGCTAACCCGGCAGCAGGCGGACGTCGTGGACGTGGAGGCCATCGCGGACTTCTTCGCGTCGCCTCTGGGCAGGCGCATCCTGCAGGCGCCGGGCCGGATCAGCCGGGAACTGGCCTTCACCCTGGCCGTGCCGGCCAGGGAGGTCTACAACGACCTGCCGCCGGAGGTCGCCGCGGACGACGTGGTCATCGTGCAGGGGATGATCGACCTGCTGCTGGCGGAGGAGGACGGGTACGTGCTGGTGGACTACAAGACCGACCGGCGCGACCCCGAGCAGGCGGCCCGGCGCTACGTGACCCAGATCCGCTTCTACCGGCAGGCGGTCGAGGAGATACTCGGCCGGCCGGTGAAGGAGGCCTACCTGCACTTCCTGGCGAGCCGGCAGTCTGTTCTCATGTAAGATCGCCCCCCTGGCTTCAGTGAGGCGTGGGCACACCCGACCGGGTTTGCTGACGTGGATGGAGCAGGAAGAAGGGGGAGCCGGTGTCTAAGTTAGTGGTTCGCAACCCGAAGTAATCATGATTCCCCTGGAGGCTCCATTCGCAATGCTGAGTATTCTGCAAGAGAATCCGCTACTGTTGCTCTTCATCGTCGCCGGGATCGGCTATCCGCTGGGGCGCGTCCGCATCGGCGGGGTGCACCTGGGCGTGGCCGCGGTCCTGTTCGTCGGGCTCTTTTTCGGCGCGCTCGACCCCGACCTGAAGCTGCCGGAGATCGTCTACGAGTTCGGACTGGCCCTGTTTGTCTACTGCGTCGGTCTCAGCAGCGGCCCCGGTTTCATCCGTTCGCTGCGGGGGAAGGGCATAGGTTACAACCTGCTGTCGGTGGGCGCGATCCTGCTGGCTGCGCTCCTGCTGCTCATTCCGCACTACCTGCTGCACATGCGGCCCGCCGAGACGGCCGGCGTCTTTGCCGGCGTGCTCACCACCACGCCGGCCCTGGCGGCTGCGGTGGAGTATCTGGCGCGGACCGGGGCGGCAGGGCAGGTGGCCGATCCGGTGGTGGGCTATTCCATCGCCTACCCGGCGAGCGTTCTCGGGGTCATCCTGGCCATCTACCTGGCCGAGCGGTTCTTCCGCATCGACTATCAGGCGGAGGCCCGCACACTGAAGGACGTTCCGGGCGTGTCGCCGGACATCACCTGCTGGACGCTGCGGGTGGAACGGCCCGAGGCGGTTCAGCGGACGATCGCCGACCTGGTGGCCGAGCACAAGCTGGACGTGGTGTTCGGCCGGATCCGGCGGGGCGAACACGCCGAGGTCGTGAGCTGGGAGAGCCACCTGGAGGAGGGCGACCTGGTCACCACCGTCGGCACGGAAGAACAGCTGAAGCGGGCCGTGGAGGTGATCGGCCCCGTCAGCGAAATTCAGGCCGACCTCGACCGCTCCGAGGTGGACATGCGGGAGGTCTTCGTCTCCAACCCCGACGTCGCCGGGCGCACCCTCCGAGAGCTCAACCTGCCCAACCGCTTCGGGGCGGTGGTGTCGCGGGTCTGGCGCGGCGACCTGCAGCTCTTGCCCTATGCCGACATGCCGCTGGAGCTGGGCGACCGCGTGCGGGTGCTGTCCCGCCGTGAGCGCCAGCAGGAGGTGGCCGAGTACCTGGGCGACTCGTACCGGGCCATCTCCGAGATCGACATCGCCGTCCTCGGGTTCGGCATGGCCCTGGGCATCGGGCTCGGCCTCGTGCCCATCCCGCTGCCCGGGGGCATCACCGTGCGGCTGGGGCTGGCCGGAGGGCCCTTGATCGTCGCCCTGTTCCTGGGTGCGCGGCAGCGGACCGGCCCCCTGGTGTGGGTGCTGCCGTACAGCGCGAACCTGCTGCTCCGGCAGCTGGGGCTGACCATCTTCCTGGCCGCCGTGGGCACGCGGTCCGGCTACGAGTTCGCCCAGATGCTCACCCAGGTGCGCGGGTGGGCGATCCTGGGGGCCAGCCTGGCGGTCATCGTGCTGGTGGCCTGGGCGATGCTCTACGTGGGCTACCGGTGGCTGCGCATCCCCATGGGGCTGCTGACCGGCATGGTGGCGGGCATGCAGACCCAGTCGGCCACCCTGGGGTTTGCCCTGGACCAGGCCGGGAACGACCTGCCCACCGTAGGGTACGCTACGGTGTATCCGGTGGCGATGGTGGTGAAGATCGTTCTGCCCCCGGTTCTGCTGGCTCTGCTGACCTAGCGGGCCGCGCCATGGCCCGCAGCCGGGCCATGGGCAGGAAGATCTCGCGGGCGACCAGCGCCTCGTCGCGCTGCTGCAGGCGGCCGGCGCCGTCGGGATGGTACGCGGCCAGCAGCCGGCGCATGTACCAGGTGGCGAGCCGGCCGAAGGGGCCGGAGGCGGGCGCGGACACCGCGAAGCCCAGGGCGTCGAGCCCGCGGTGCAGCACGGTCAGCCCCCAGAGGCCGGCGGCTTTCGCCAGGGCGGGATCCGATTCCGCCGCCCGGGCGAGCGCGCGCAGGTCGGCCAGCAGCGCCCGCCGGAGCCAGAGGATCCGCCGGTGCGGGCTGGCGCCCGCCGTCGTCTCGGCGAGGCGCCGGCTGTCCAGGTGCAGCTCCAGCACCAGGTCGCCGGGGCGCAGGGCCGCGCCATCCTGCGCGACGATGCCCCGCCCGCGGTAGCGGCGCAGGGCGTAGCCGAGAACGCCCTCCGGGCGGGCGGGGCGGATGCCGAGAAACCTACGGACGATGCGATCCCACGTTCTGACCAGGCGGCGCATGCGACAGCCCCCTTCCCGCCGGCGCGAGCAATTCTGAGAGACTGACCAGCGAGAGCCCCTTGCGCCGCAGCCCCGTGATGAGCCGGGGCAGGGCCTGCGCCACCACCGCCGGCGCGTCGGGCCGTGAGCCCGGCCCCGCGGCGTCGTGCAGCAGGAGCACGGTGCCCGGTCCGGCGCTCTGCATGGCGTCCACGTAGATGGAGTTCGCCGTGGTGGACCGGGACCATTCGGCCACGTAGAGAGACCAGACCACGGGGATGAGGTTGTGGCGCCGGGCCGCGAGCCCGGTCCACAGGTTGAAGATGCCCCAGGGCGGCCGGTAGTAACGGGGCCGCCGCTGGAGGATATCGGTCAGGATCCGGACGGTCGCCCCCACGTCGGTGAGGGTGGCCCGCAGGCCCTGGAGGGCGGGCACCCGGTGCCGGTACCCGTGCACCCCCACCTCGTGGCCGGCGTCGGCCACCTGCCGCACCAGGTCGGGGTGCGCCTCGGCGCGGCTGCCCAGCATGAAGAACGTCGCCGGGACGCCGAAGCGGTCCAGGATCTCCAGTATCCGCGGGGTCCAGACCGGGTCGGGCCCGTCATCGAAGGTGAGCGCGACCTGCGGCAGGGCGGCGGGCAGCCGTTTCAGCACACGGCTGAACCCCGTCCGCGCCAGCAGTGTGGGCAGTCCGGCGTAACCGAAGAGGGTCAGGAGCAGCAGGGTGAGCGGATCCGACATGCGCGTTCCCCCTTGCCTGGAATCTCACCGTGAACGGAACAGGAGAGGGTCCGGCGTCCGGCGAATTTTCAGCCAGCAGGGGGGATGACCTGTGCGTGGGGGACTGCTTGGCTTCCTGATCACGTTGGCTGGCTGGGTCCTGCTGGCCCTGGTTTTCATGGGCATCGAGCTGCTGAGGGGGCAGAGCCCTGCGGCGATGTTCGCCTGGAACCCGGGAGGGCGGTACATCGCGATCACGGTGGCGTGTGTGCTCGCCCTGGGCGCGGGCATTGGCGTCGCCTCGGACCGGATGCGCCGGAAGGTTGTGGCGCAGACCCGCCGGGAAACTGAGAAGGAGGGATCGGTATCGCCAGGGTGATTCTAATCTACGAAGCAACGCGTGCCGCTACGTATGCAGACCTGTTGAAGCGCCTGATCCCCAATTCGGCCGATTACACGCTGATTCCTTGCAACACAAGGGAAGAGGCCGCCCGCGCCATCGGGGAGGCCGACATTCTCTTCAGCTGGCGGTTTCCCCCGGACCTGCTGCCCCGGGCCCGCCGCCTCCGCTGGATCCAGGCGATGGGCGCGGGGGTGGAGGACCTGGTCGCGGCGCCGGTGCCGGAAGGGGTGCTGGTCACCCGGGTGGAGGGGCTCTTCGGCGCGGCCATGAGCGAATACGCCTTCGCCCACATGCTGGCCCACGCCCAGCAGCTGCCGCGGCTCTACGCCGCCCAGGCGGCCCGCCGCTGGGAGCCCTTCACGGCGGAGACCCTCTGGGGCAAGCGGCTGGGCGTTGCCGGAGTCGGGTCCATCGGCGGGGCGGTGGCGGCCCGGGGCCGGGCCTTCGGGATGGAGGTCTGGGGCCTGGCGCGCACGCCGGGGCCGAGGGCGCACGTGGACCGCATGTTCACCCCCGCCGAGGCCGATGTCTTCACCGCCGGGGTGGACTACCTGGTCAGCACCCTGCCGGACACGCCGGAGACCCGGGGGCTCATCGACCCCGAGGCGATGAAGCCGGGTGCGCTGCTCATCAACGTGGGCCGGGGCGCCACGATCGACGAGGGCGCCATTCTGCGGGCGGTGCGCGGCGGCCGCATCCGGGCGGTGCTGGACGTCTTCGCCGTCGAGCCGCTGCCGGCGGACCACCCATTCTGGACGGAGCCGGGCATCACCGTCACGCCGCACCTGAGCGGCCCGAGCCGGCCCGAGGAGGTGGCGGCGTACTTCGCGGAGAATCTGCGGCGGTTCGAGCAGGGCGAGCCGCTGCGCGGCGCGGTGGACCGGGAGCGGGGTTACTAGCGCCGTCGGCGGCCGCGTCCGGTCAGCGGTTGCGGTCAAACGAAACACGGCGGCCGTGCGGAGCCTGTTGGCTCACGCACGGCCGCCTTCTGTCGCGTCCTGGGTTCTTCAGCGGCTGTCCGCATGGTCGGGTTCGGCGGTCTTCTCCCAGACGGTGGACTTGCCGGTGGACGGGCACTCCCGGAACCGGTCGCCCGCCAAGTACGTCCAGCGGGTCTGGTCCTCGCACTGGTAGGTGCCCGACTCGATGACCTTCTCGCCCGTGCGGCCCCGCGGCGGCTGCCCCTGGCCCACGCAGATCACCTCCTGCGGGGTAGTCTGCGCGATTTTCCGGGGCCGGACAGCCGGTTAATCCGCCGCGCCCGTCAGGGGCGGCGCCGCGGTCAGCTCCCGCGCCACCAGGGCGGCGAGGTCCACGACCCGGCACGAATAGCCCCACTCGTTGTCGTACCAGGCCATGACCTTGGCCAGATTGTCGGGCCCGACCATGGTCAGCGAGCCGTCGACGATGGCCGAGTGGGAATCGCCGATGAAGTCGGCGGAGACCAGCGGCGCCTCGCTGTACGCGAGGATGCCCTTCAGGGGCCCGGCGGCCGCGTCGCGGAAGACCTGGTTGATCTCGTCGCGGGTGGTCGGCCGCTCCAGCTGGGCCACCAGGTCGACCACGGAGACGTCGGGCGTGGGCACCCGCAGGGCGAAGCCGTTCAGGCGGCCCTTCAGCTCGGGCAGCACCTGGGCCACGGCGCGGGCGGCGCCGGTGGTGGTGGGGATGATCGAGGCGGTGGCCGCCCGGGCCCGCCGGAGGTCGCGGTGGGGGTTATCCAGCATGTTCTGGTCGTTGGTGTAGGCGTGGACGGTGGTCATGAGCCCGGTGCGGATGCCGAAGGCCTCGTGCAGCACCTTGGCGACCGGCGCCAGGCAGTTGGTGGTGCAGGAGGCGGCGGCGATGACGTGGTGCCTGTCGGGGCGGTAGTCGCCCTGGTTGACGCCCATC
Organism: Symbiobacterium turbinis; assembly: GCF_055383075.1. NCBI lineage: Bacteria > Bacillati > Bacillota > Clostridia > Eubacteriales > Symbiobacteriaceae > Symbiobacterium > Symbiobacterium turbinis. The sequence continues at coordinate 1,590,127 of NZ_AP042433.1, read as the reverse complement.
ACCACCGTGACGTCGGGGTCCTTGGTGGCCGTGGTGATGATGACCTTCCGCGCGCCGGATGCCAGGTGAAGTGCGGCGCGTTCCCGCTCCTTGTGCTTGCCCGTCGCCTCGATGACGATGTCGATGTCCAGCTCCCGCCAGGGAAGCTTGGATGCATCCCGCTCGGAAACCAGGCGGATGGCGCGACCGTTCACCAGGATCTCGCCGTCGCCCGCGAGCACCTCTGCATCCAGCCGGCCGTGTACGGTGTCGTACTTCAGCAGGTGGGCAAGGGTCTCGGCCGGATACGACGCATTGACGGCGACCAGGTTGAGGTCAGGATGGGTGAGAACTCTGCGGCAGACCATGCGGCCAATGCGTCCGAAGCCGTTGATCGCCACGTTCGCCTTCACTTCATCAAACCTCCTGCCGCGGGGCTCGGGGCCCCGTAGTCCATAAGTGCCATCGATTTCACCATAGCACGCCAATTGTGATCATGCTAATCGATCATCCCGATGCGGGTTATCGAGTCCCTCTATAGGAAGTGCGGCGGCGGGTCTCCGGCTTCGGCACCTGCACCAGAGTGCCTGCAACCACTTGCACGGTCTGCAACGCCCTGCAGAGACCGCGGATTGGCGGCTGCGCCAAAGGTGCCATGACACTGGCACGAAAGTTGCATCACCTGTCTGGTACCTCGGTACGCGCGGGCATCGGGCCCGTGCGGCCGCGAAAGGGGGCGCGATCTGCCATGAGTCACTCCTTCGATGTCGCCGTCATCGGCGGCGGGCCCGGCGGGTACGTCGCGGCGATCCGCGGCGCCCAGCTGGGGCTCAGGGTCGCCCTGGTGGAGCAGGAGAAAGTTGGCGGCACCTGCCTGCACAGGGGCTGCATTCCCACGAAGGCCTACCTGCGCAGCGCGGAGCTGCTGCACACCCTGCGCCAGTCCCGGGAGTTCGGCGTGCTGGCCGAGGGCGCCGGCCTCGACTTCACCGCGGTCCGGTCGCGCAAGGACAAGATCGTGAACAACCTGCATAAGGGCATCCAGGGGCTGCTGAAGAAGAACGGCGTCGCAGTCTTCCCGGGCCGGGGCGCCCTGGTGCCGCCGTCCATCTTCTCGCCCAACGGACTGGTCTCCGTGATGGTCGGCGACCAGCAGGAGCTCCTGGAGTTCAACAAGATCATCGTCGCCACCGGCTCCCGGCCGAAGACCATGGGCATTCCCGTGGACGGCACCCACGTGATGACGTCCGACGAGGCCCTGGCCCGGCCGGATCTGCCCGCGTCGGTGATCATCATCGGCGCCGGCGTGATCGGCATGGAGTGGGCGAGCCTCTACGCGGATTTCGGCGTGAAGGTGACCGTGCTCGAGTTCCTGGACCGCATCCTGCCCACGGAGGATGAGGCCGTGGCGGCCGAGCTGCATAAGCTGATGAGCCGCAGGAAGGTACAGATCGTGACCGGCGCCGCCGTGCTGCCTGAGTCGGTGCAGGTGGCGGACGGGCGCGTGACGCTTCAGGCCCGGGTGGGCGACGAGACCCGCGCGTTCGAGGCCGAGGCGCTCCTGATCGCGGTGGGGCGCGAACCGGTGACGCAGGGCTTCGGGCTGGAGAACCGGGAGCGCGTGACCTACGGTCCGGGCGGCTTCATCCAGGTGGACGGCTTCGGCCGGACCGGCGACCCGGCGATCTACGCCATCGGCGACGTGGCCGGCGGGGGGCTGGCCCACGTCGCGTCCCACCAGGGCATCATTGCGATGGAGCACATCGCCGGGCTGAACCCCGAGCCCTTCGACCCGGCGCGGGTGCCGCGGTGCGTCTACACACGGCCGGAAGTGGCGTCTGTGGGGCTTACCGAGGCCCAGGCCCGGGAGCAGGGCCGGGAGGTGCGGGTGGGCACCTTCCCCTGGCGGGGGATCGGCAAGGCGCTGGTGCACGGCTCGCTGGACGGCTTCGCCAAGATCGTCGCCGACGGCGCCACCGGCGACGTGCTGGGGGTGCACCTGATCGGGCCGGACGCCACCAACCTCATCTCCGAGGCCGGGCTGGCCCTGACGCTCAACGCCTCGGCGTGGGAGCTGGGCCAGGTGATCCGCCCGCACCCGACCCTCTCCGAGATCTTCGGGGAGGCGGCCCTGGCGGTGGAGGGGCGCGCGATTCACATGTAGGCGATTCCCTGCAGAAGCCCGGCCTGCCGGCGGTCGGCGGCGTCCGGACCGGGCGGCACGCGCCCGCAGAGGCGGGGGAGCGGCCGCCGGCTCGTGCAGGCGGTTTCGCTGCAGGGCAGCGAGGACGCATACGGGAGGGGGAGAGCGATGACGGAGGCGACTGTGGCCCGGCACGAGGCCCTGGGCCTGACGGCGGACCAGATGCGCGAGATGTACTACTACATGCTGCTTACCCGCCGGCTGGATGAGCGGCTCTGGCTGCTCCAGCGGGGGGGCAAGATCCCGTTCGTCATCTCGCCGCAGGGGCAGGAGGCTGCGCAGGTAGGTGCGGCCTACGCCTTCCGCAAGCGGCAGGACTGGTTTACGCCGTACTACCGCGATCTGGGCGTCAATCTGGTGGTGGGGGTGACGCCCCGTGAGGTGATGCTGAGCGCCTTCGCCCGGGGGGCCGACCCGGCCTCAGGCGGCAAGCAGATGCCGTCGCACTGGGGCAACCGGCCGCTGAACATCGTCTCGGGCTCCAGCCCGGTGACGACGCAGCTCCTGCACGCGGTGGGGATCGCGCAGGCGGCCCGCATGCGGGGCGACGACGTGGTGGTCTACACGGCCTGCGGCGAGGGCTCCTCCAACCAGGGCGACTTCCACGAGGCCCTGAACTGGGCGGGGCTGCACAAGCTGCCGGTGATCTTCATGGTGCAGAACAACGAGTACGCCATCTCGGTGCCGCTCGACCAGCAGGTGGCAGGCGGGTCGGTGGCCGCCAGGGGGCAGGGGTACGGCATGCCCGGCATCGAGGTGGACGGCACGGACGTGCTGGCGGTCTACGAGGTGGTCAAGGCGGCGCACGAGCGGGCCCGCAGGGGCGAGGGGCCGACCCTGATCGAGGCCAAGTGCATCCGCATCACGTCGCACTCGTCCGACGACGATCAGCGGCGCTACCGGGACCCCGAGGAGATCGCGGCCGTTCAGGCCCGCGACCCCATCCTGAAGGCGCGCCAGTATCTGATGGACCACGGCCTGCTGGACGAGGCGGGCCACCAGGAGCTGGAGCGGAAGGTGACGGCGGTGGTGGACGATGCCACCGACTGGGCCGAGGCCCAGCCCTACGCAGCGCCGGAAGAGGCCCTGCGCCACGTGTACGAGGAGGGGTGAGCCTATGGCGGTGATGAACCTGGTGGAGGCCGTGCGCGAGACGCTGCGGTCGGAGATGCGGCGCGATCCCGACGTCTGGATCGTGGGGGAGGACGTTGGCCGGAAGGGCGGCGTCTTCGGGGCGACGCTGGGGCTGTACGACGAGTTCGGCCCGCAGCGGGTGCAGGACTCGCCGCTCACCGAGTCGGCCATCGTCGGCGTGGGCATCGGCGCGGCGCTCTACGGCACCAAGCCCGTCTGCGAGATCCAGTTCGCGGACTTCATCTTCCCGGCCATGAACCAGATCGTGTCTGAGGCGGCCAAGATGCGCTACCGCTCCAACGGCGCCTGGACGGTGCCGATGGTGATCCGCGCCCCCTTCGGCGGCGGCGTGCACGGCGGGCTCTACCACTCGCAGTCCGTCGAGCAGTACTTCACCAACACGGCGGGGCTGAAGGTGGTCGTGCCGTCGACCCCGTACGACGCGAAGGGGCTGCTCACCGCCGCCATCCGCGACCCCGACCCGGTGCTCTTCTTCGAGCACAAGGGGCTCTACCGCGCGGTGAAGGGCGAGGTGCCCGAGGAGGACTACGTCATCCCCATCGGCAAGGCCGAGGTGAAGCGGGACGGCACCGACATCACGGTGATCACCTACGGCAAGGTCGTGCACTTCTGCCTCGAGGCGGCGGAGCTGCTGGCGCAGGAGGGGTACTCCGCGCTGGTGCTCGACCTGCGCACCCTGCTGCCGCTGGACCGGGAGGCCATCGTCGCGGCCGCCCGCAAGACGGGCAAGGTGCTGATCGCCCACGAGGCGGGCAAGACCCACGGCGTCGGCGCCGAGGTCGCGGCCATCATCGCCGAGGAGTGCCTCTTCGACCTGGATGCGCCGATCCAGCGGCTGTGCGGCCCCGACGTGCCGGCGATGCCCTACGCCGGGCCGATGGAGAAGTTCTACATGCTGTCGACGGAGAAGTGCCTCGCGGCCATGCGTGAGCTGGCGCAGTTCTAGGCGAGGGGGGTTATGGCCTTGGAAATCACCATGCCGCAGCTGGGCGAGTCGGTGACGGAAGGGACGATCAACCGGTGGCTGGTAGCCCCCGGTGACGTCGTGAAGAAGTACCAGCCCATCGCCGAGGTCATCACGGACAAGGTGAACGCGGAGATCCCGGCGCCGGCGGACGGGCGCATCCTCACGCTGGACGTGCCGGAGGGGACCACCGTGCCGGTAGGCGCCCGCATCGCGACGATGGAGGTTGCGGGGGAGGGCGCGGGGGAGGCGCCTGCGGCCGCGCCGCCGGCCGCAGGGGCCCATCCGGCACCGGCCGCAGCATCTGCCGGCGCCGCAACGCCCGGTGGTGCGCCGCCGTCTGCCGGCGGTACAGCTACTGCCGTGGTCGCCCCGTCCGCCGCCGCACCGAAGGCCGGCGCCGGGCGGTACAGCCCGGCGGTGCTCCGGCTGGCGCAGGAGCACGGCATTGACCTCAGCCAGGTCAAGGGCACCGGCCTCGGCGGGCGGGTCACCCGAAAGGACGTGGAGGCGTTCATCGCCGCCCGGGGTGCGGCCGCGCCTGCGACTGCGCCGGTGACCGCGCCTGCGACTGCGCCGGTGACTGCGCCTGCGGGGGCAGAGGCGCCCGCACCCGCTGCCGCCCCCGCGCCGTCTTCGGCCCCCGCGGCGGCGGGCGGCGTCGCCGCCGCGCCCGGCGACCGGATCATCCCCGTCGACCCGGTGCGCCGGCGCATCGCCGCCAAGATGGTCCAGTCCAAGCACGAGGCCCCGCACGCCTGGACGATGATGCAGGTCGACGTCACCAATCTGGTGAAGCTGCGGGAGCAGGTGGGGCCCGAGTTCCGGGCGAAGACCGGTCGCACCCTGTCGTACATGCCGTTCTTCATCAAGGCCGTGGTCGAGTCGCTCCGGGAGTACCCGATCCTCAACTCCACGTGGGAAGGCGACCGGATCGTCATCAAGCAGGACATCCATATCTCCATCGCCGTGGCGACAGAAGACGCCCTGGCCGTGCCGGTGATCAAGCACGCCGACCGGCTCTCCATCGCCGGGCTGAACCACGCGGTGGCCGACCTGGCCGAGCGGGCGCGGGCGGGCAAGCTGACGCTGGACGACGTGACCGGCGGCACCTTCACGGTCAACAACACCGGCGCCTTCGGTTCGTTCATGTCGGCGCCGATTATCAACTACCCGCAGGCCGCCATCCTGTCGTTTGAGGCCATCACCAAGATGCCGGTGGTGCTGGAGAACGACGCCATCGCCATCCGGTCGATGATGAACATCTGCCTGTCCTTGGATCACCGCATCCTGGACGGGCTGGTCTGCGGCAGGTTCCTGCAGGCGGTGAAGCGCCGGCTGGAGTCGTACGGCCCAGGAACGGTGCAGCTGTATTAGGAGAAGGCGGAAGGACCCGGGGGCCCACCCGGGTCCTTCCTTTTGGGCTGCCGCCCGGCCCCAATGGGGCAGGAAATCAGATCCATTTGGAGAAGCTGATAATTCGCGGACGAAATTGTTCGGCACAGCAGCGGGCCGGGCTGCAGCGGCCGGTGACGGGGGGGCGGCCGCCCGCAAGGGCCGCCCGGACAGGTAATTTCGCATGAACGGTATGGTAATATAAACTTGGCCCCACGAACATTCTGGTGTGTCGTACAGGCCCCCTGTCAAAGCCGAGGAGGCGTGACGAGCATGCGACACCGATCCGCGCTGGGGCTGGCGCTCGCGCTGACGCTGGCGGTCTGCGCCGGCTGCGGCGGCGTCCGTCCCGCCAGCCCGGGCCCCTCAGCGTCAGCGGACCCGGCGAATGGCCCCGCAGATCCGCTGGCTCCCTGCACCCCCCTCTACATCGTGGGCGACTCCGCAGAGGCCACCCGGTCGTTCGAACTGGAGGCGGAGGAGATCTGCCGGCGCTTCGGCGTGCGCCCCGTGCTGCGCCATCCGCCCCACCTGGCCACGGAGCTGGACCGCTTTGTGTCCGAGGCGCAGGACCAGGCGGACCTGGTCATCATCCCGCCCCGTCACCTGGACCTGTTCATCTCCCAGGGGCTGATCCAGCCGATCGACCCGTGGATCGACACCACCGATCCGTGGTACACCGACATCCTTCCGGTCTACCGCAACCTCTACATGCGGTTCGGCGATCGGTTTTACGGATTTGTGTACGACGGCGACCTCCATCTGCTGTTTTACCGGAAAGACCTGTTCGAACAGCTGAACCTGCCGTTCCCCGAGACGTGGGAGCAGTTTGATGACGCGGCCCGGGCCCTGGCGCAGTCGGAGGCGCTTCCCGGCGGAACCCGGTACGGTACCGCGTTCATCGGGCGGGAAAACTAGTCGTACATGTGGTTCGCCCAGCGGTATGCCAGCCTGGGCGGCAGTTATTTCGATGAGGAGATGCGGCCGCTCATCCACGGTGAGCTCGGGGTGAAGGTCCTGAGCGACCTGGCCGCGCTGCAGCAGGAGGTGGCCCCCGAGGCCCTGTACGACTGGGAGGATCTGAACCGGGCCCTGTTTGCCGGCACCGTGCCGATGGCGGTGCAGTTCTCGGACACGGCCCGGTTTTCCTATGACTCCGAGGTCTGGAACTCCCAGGTGGCCGGCCGGCTGGGCTGGGGCGAGGTGCCCGGCGGGGTCGAGGGAGCCCCCAGGGGCGGCATCTTCTTCGGGCGGGTGCTGGTCATCGCGGCCCAGTCCCGGCAGCCGGAGGTGGCGGCCGCGGTGGCCAAGTACGTCACCAGTCCCGAGGTGAGCGGCCACATGATCACCCGGGCCGACACGATCAACGACCCGTACCGGTACAGCCACTTTGCCCATCCGGAACACCAGGTGCTTTTCCCGGACCCTGCGATCGCGGAGGAGCTGTACGCGATCATGCTGCGCTCGCTGGAGCGGCCGGTGGCTGACCTGACCATCCCCGGCGGCTGGCAGTACACGCAGGCGCTCGACCGGGCCGTCCTGAAGGTCTTTCGGGGCGAGGCCGCGGCCGAGGAGGCGTTGCGGGAGGCGGCCGAGGAATGGGAGAACATCACGGAAACGCTGGGGCGCGAGGCGCAGAAGCGGGCGTACCAGCAGTGGTCCACGTGGGTGAGACAGGGGAACTCGTGATGAAGCGGGGCTCGTTGTCGCTGCAGGTGTACTTCGGGAGCGCGATGTGGGTCGTGTCGATGCTGATCGTCTGGGCCGCGGCGGCCCTGTTCCTCTGGTGGACTGCCGTCCGCACAGAGGGGCAGGTGCGGGCCATGGCCAAGGCGGTCGCGTCCACTCTGGCGGTGACGATCGCCTCCGAGTGGGAGGATACCCCGCACATCGAGACGCCGGTACACCTGGCGTCGCGCGAGCCCGGCGTCGCGTTCGTGAAGGTGCGCTTTCCCAGCGGCAGCCTGCGGTTCAGCGCGGGCGACCCGGCCATCGATCCGGCGCTGGTCTGGGTGGAGCAGGCGCAGGTCCGGTACTTCAACGAGCACCTGGGCACGGTGGAGGTGGCCGTGTTCCGCTCCTTCGGCGCCGACCTGCTGCGGCCCTGGGTGCAGGCTGTCCTGCTGATCACGGTTCTGGCGACGGCGATCACCACGCTGGTCTCCTGGCGGGTGACGGCGCGCATGACCCGTCCGCTGGAGCGGCTGCGCTCGGCGGTGGTGCGCTGGGAGGAGCCGGTGGTCTTTGACCCGGCGGCGTACCAGGGGGTCCGGGAGCTGGAGGAGCAGGCCGCCGGGTTCATGGAGGTGCGGCACCGGGCCCTGGCCAAGCGGGCCGAACTGGAGACGGAGGTTGCGGTCCGCACGGAGGAGCTGGCGCAGGCGTACCAGGCCCTGGAGACCTCGTTTCAGCAGACGGCTGCGGCTCTCGCCAAGGCCCTGGACGCCCGGGACCGCATGACGGCCAGCCACGGCAACCGCACGGCCGAGCTGGCGGGCAAGATCGCCCGGGCCCTGGGCATGAGCAAGGCCGAACAGCGCCGGCTGATTCTGGCGGCGAACCTGCACGACATCGGCAAGATCGGCGTGCCCGAGTCCATCCTGCTGAAGCCGGGCCCTCTTACCGCGGAGGAGCGGCTGCAGATGCAGGAGCACGCGGTGATCGGCGCCGGCATCCTGGGCGAGGTGGCCGGCATGGCCTGTGTCGCCGAGGTGGTGCGCCACCACCACGAGCGCTGGGATGGGAAGGGCTACCCCGACGGGCTGATCGGCGAGCAGACGCCGTACATGAGCCGCATCCTCGCGGTGGCCGACGCGGTGGAGGCCATGTGCGCCAGGCGCCGGTACCGCGAGCCGATGAGCGCCGAGGAGGTGCTGGACGAGCTGCGCCGGTGCAGCGGCACGCAGTTCGACCCGGTCATCGTGGAGCGGGCCTGGGACGTGCTGGTGGAGACCGTGCAGGAGTGGTGCCGGGACCGGGAAGACCCGGGGGCCGAGGGGGAGGCGGCGCAGCCGGAACCCGCCGCGTCGTTCCATGCTGACCGGAATTATGAATAGAAATTCGAAACGGGTAATAATTGGATGGATGGTCTTCTCCTTTGGTGGAGCTGGTGGTGGCGAGCCTTGCGCTGAGGCGGCGGGCCCCCGGGGCGTTCACTCAGCGCGGGATGGCCCCGAGCATTGGCGCGAGCAGCGCGGGGTTCCACCAGCCCATGGCGGCCTGGCGGCGCAGGGTTTCCCCTGCGGCCTCCGGGCCCTTTCCTTCGGCGAGCAGATGGGCGAGGCCGTTGGCCAGGGCGACCAGCTGCAGCGCCGTGGACTGCTGCTGGGGCGGGAGCGCGTCGGGCCAGCCCGTGCCGTTCCAGCGCTCGTGGTGGCCGCGCACCAGAGGGGCCAGCCGGGACAGGGGACCCAGGCGGCGGAGGACCTGCTCCCCGTGTTCGGGGTGCGCCGTTACGGGCTCCGCCGCCACGACCTTGCCCAGGTCGTGCAGCAGTCCGGCGCGCGAGACCAGCTCCACCTCGTCGGGCGGCAGCCCGAGCGCCCGGGCCGCTCCCCCGCAGAGGGTGGACACCAGCAGGCAGTGCTCGGCCAGCTCCGGATCTTTCAACTCGATCAGGGCGAACAGGCTGTTCACCACGTCTTCTGGGCGCTCCAGCTCCAGGAACCGCCGATGGGTACGGAGCAGGGCGCGCACCCGGGCGTACAACTCGGGGCGGTTGACCGGCTTGGTGAGGAGGTCATCAGCGCCGGCTTCGATGGAGAGGAGGCGCCAGCGGTCCTCGCTGAGTCCTGTGATCATCAGGACGGGGATGTGCCGGGTGTCCGGCGAACGTTTGATCTCGTCGCACACCTCGAAGCCGTTGCGGACGGGGATACGCACGTCCAGCAGTACCAGGTCGGGCCGGTGGGCGGCCACCATCGCCAGAGCGGTTTGTCCGTCGGGAGCGACCGTGGTCTCGTACCCGGCGGCCGCCAACATCTCGGACAACATCCGGGCCGAGGAGGGGTCGTCCTCAGCGATGAGGATCCGTGCGTTCTGACGCGATTCCACGGGCCGATCCTCCCTTCAGATATTCGGCGATCAGGCGGGGCAGCGCCCGGGTGTTGATGGGCTTGGCGATGAAGCCATCGCACCCGGCCAGGAGAGCGCGCCGCCGGTCCTCCTCGCCGGCGTAGGCCGTCAGGGCAACGACGGGGATGGCGGCCGTCCTGGGATCCTCCTTCAGCCGCTGGGTGATCTCCAGCCCGGTCATACCCTTCAGCGCGATGTCCATGAGGATGAGATCGGGGTTGAGGGTCGTCGCCAGGTCCAGCGCCTGCTCGCCGGCCTTGGCCTGGATGACCTCGTAGCCGTGGATGGACAGCAGGTCAGATACGAGCTTCATGTTCAGGGCGTTATCCTCCACGATCAGGATTCGCGCGGCCATTGCGGCTCACTTCCTCTCTGCAGCGGGAGGTACACCTGCACCAGCGTGCCGACGCCCAGCTGGCTGGAGAGCGCGATCCTCCCGCCGTGCATCTCGGCCAGCTTCTTGGACAGCGGCAGCCCGAGCCCCGCACCCTCGTGGCGGCGTCTGTAGCCCGACTCCGCCTGGACGAACTCGTCGAAGACGGTCGCCTGCTCCTCCGGACGCATGCCGATACCCGTGTCCTCCACCTCGATCAGGGCCATGTCCTCGGTCCGCCGCAGCCGGATCCATATGGTGCCCCCAGCCGGCGTGAACTTGATCGCGTTGGAGAGCAGGTTGTCCAGGATCTCCTTCACCCGGGTCGGGTCGGCCTGGATGAGCGGCACGGTCTCGTCGCAGCTTACCTCCAGGGTCAGACCCGCGGATGCGGCCTGGGGAAGCAGCCGCTGCCGGGTGGTTTCGATGAGCTGCTGCAGGGAGACCTCCTGGAACTCCAGCGTCAGGCGGCCCTGCTCGATCCGGGACAACTGCAGGAGATCGCTGATGAGCTGGAGGAGGTGCCGGCCGGACGAGAGAATGTGCTCCAGATACTCCCGCTGCCGCGTGTTCACGGGCCCGGCGAGCTCGTCTACCAGCATCTCCGAGAAGCCGATGATGGAGTTGAGCGGCGTGCGCAGCTCGTGGCTGATCATCGTCAGGAAGTTGCTCTTCAGCTTGTTTGCCTCGCGCAGCTGGGACACCACCTGCCTGAGCTCCTGGGTGCGCTGGTCGACCTCCGTTTCCAGGGCTGCCTTGGTCTGCTGCAGCTCCAGGGTGATCGCCTGCAGTTCTGCCCGCTCGTCCTCCAGCTGGTGCAGGTAGGTCTCGGTCTTGCGGGTCTGGTCCACCAGGGCCTCGGCCAGCGTGCGGAACGCGGTGTGCAGACTCTGCACCTCCCGGCTGTAAAGGACGGGGTGCGGGTCGATCAGCTGGGTGGCCCGCGCCAGGTCGTGGGAGCGGGCAGCCGAGGTCAGGCTGGTGACGTCCCGCTCAAGGCCGATGATCGGCCGGGCCAGCCGCCGGGCCATCGCCCGGGCGATCGCGAGGCTGACGAGCACCGCGACGGCACTGAACACGAGCATGAGCAGCTGCGCGCCGCGGCTGTAGGCACTGAAGCTGCTGGGCGGCAGGCCGATGCTGAGGGCGCCGATCACCTCGCCCCTGGCGTTGACAATCGGGTCGGCGGCGATGTAGTGCATCTCCTTCCCCACCGGGACCTTTCCATAGTACCGTTGGCCCTGCTGCACGGTGGTTCGGAGCTGCATGCTCTGCTGTCCGCCGGTCTCGATTCGCCCCAGTTCACGGGTACAGATGTTGGTAGAGACGCGAATGCCCCCGCCGGCCACCGAGAGGAACGCGCCAGGAATGCGTTCCGAAGCCGCACGAGGGACGTCATCGGTATTGTTGAGCAGAATGCCCGCCATCAGCACCCGGTCGAGGCCATCCCGGCGCACCGGGACAGCGACCACCTGGACCAGCCCGATGCTGGCGCACCCCTCATCACCCGGCGTACAGCCCTCAGGCAGGTACAGCCGATCGAGATCGTCCGGCATGTGGGCACCGACGAGGTCCGGGCCGACCAACTCGGTGGTGTACCGGACACGGCCTGTGCGCAGCGCCTCTGCCGCGATATGCTGCCACGGAGCCGGTTGCCCCACCTGCGCATCGGCGGTGTGCGCCAGCACAAGCCCGTCCGGACTGGCGACCAGGCCAAAATCGGCGCCGGGGAGGGCGCGCAGGAGGGGGGCTGCCGTTTCCTGCGCATCGAGAAGACCCGCGGCCGGCTCCAGCCTGGCCAGCGACTCCATGGCCGCCGCCAGCCGGTTCGGCCCCTCGTCGTAGGCGTCCCACGCCACCTGGATGGCGATCTGCATGCGGTCGACGAGGTTGCTCTGGGAGAGCCGGCTGCTGATGAGCGCCGATGTGACCGTGAGCAGGAGCGAGAGGGTCAGAAGGACCAGGGCGAAAGCTGACAGGAGCCTGCGCTGAATGGATGGCAGTCTTTCGTTCATCTGGCTTGCCTTCCCTTGCGGTGCGCGGGGTTCAGCGGCGACGTGGGGTGGGCGAGGGCCGGATGGACTCCCGGAGGGCGTACAGGGCTGCCTCGGTGCGGTTGTTTAACCCCAGTTTGAGCAGCAGGTGGGTGATGTGGGTCTTTACGGTGGACTGCGACACGTGCAGGTGCTCGGCGATTTCCCGGTTGGAGAGCCCGGCGCCGATGAGGGCGAGGACCTCCATCTCCCGCTTGGTCAGGGTGCCGTACGCGCCCCGCACCGAAGCCGGTTGCGGCGCTGTGACCACAGCCGCCGGCGCCGCCGGCCGGTCCTCCGGCGCTACCGCCGCGGGCGGGCACACCAGCCGGAAGATATCCTGGATCATGCGGACGCTCTCCGCGGCGTGCGGGGGGCCGCTCCCCGCCACGACGTACTGCACGGGGGTGTCATAGTCGTCGTCACCCACGCCCACCGGGCTGACGAAGCAGCAGCGCCCGTTGGGGCAGGGGAGGCTCACTGCCTGGCGGGTTCCCACGATACGGGCGATGGCCTGGCGCCGCAGGGTCCAGCAGCGGTTGGAACGATCGGGGTTCACCGTGTTGCAGATGGGCGGCAGACCGGAGGGGACGGTGACCTCATCGCACTCGCTGTCCAGGACGACGAGGGCGAAGTCGTGGTAGCGCGACAACTGATCCTGGACGCGCTGCAGAAGCGTCAGCCAGCGGATCTGCTGCTCGGATGCCATCGGCCCTCCCCCCTTCGCGCAAAGTATAACACATGCCGGTATCCCCGTTCATGCGGGCCTAGGGCGGCAGTACGAAAACCAGGCCAAAGGACTAGTCTCGCTGTCAGCCGGCTTAGTCCTTTTCGGTGAGCCGCTTGCTTTTCGTCGATCTTGCCCGGAAAGATCATACTGGTCGTAATCCCCCCGGCCGATGCGGCGGGGGGATCGCCATTGGTACGTTCGAGGTGCCGGGGAGACGCAGCCCGCGGCAATACGCTCAGCTTCGAAGGGGGAATAGGAGTTCTATGGGCAAGACCGTGACACTGGCCGAGATCCTGAAGGAGAAGGGCATATCCCTCGAGCAGCGGTACGGCGGTGAGCCGCCGGCCGACATGGTCGACCGGGAAGTCAAGAAAGAGCCCACTCCGCGCGCCAAGAAGCTCCGCGACCTGTACTACCAGACCCTGTCCAGTGCCAACATGGAGTTCCCCTACTGGTACACCCGGACGTACGCCGACAACATCCACGACGTCCCGATCATCCGGCGGGCCAAGGCCCTGAAGGCAGCCTACTCCCACCTGACCCCCATGATTTTCCCGGGCGAGAAGCTGGTGATGGGCAAGACCCATTACTACCGCGGCTCCTTCCCGATGCCGTGGCTCTCTGAGAGCTTCTTCGTGGCCAAGGAGGACGAGCTGTACCAGGAGGCCAAGCAGCGGGGCTCCACCTCGGCCGACGAGCTGGTCAAGTGGGGCCAGGGCGGCGGCAACGTAGTTCAGTCCTTCGGCAACGTGGTCTCGTTGGCGGGCAAGTTCGGCATCCGCAAGGAAGAGGTGCCGGCACTTCTGAAGACCGCCCGCTGGTGGGTCGGCAAGTCCGTGGAGGACGAGGCCGCCAAGTACGAGGCCATGGTGCCCGGGTACCCGTTCAAGACGGCGCTGATGCGCTCGGTCATCTGTATGTTCGAGTCCGGCTTCACCCTGCCCCAGGGCCGTGAGGTGACCAACTACTACTATCCGCTGCAGTACGGCCTCGACGGCCTCATCCGGATGTGCGAGGAGAAGAAGGCGGAGGTGGCCGGCGAGTCCGGCGGCGACCTGGTCAGCGGCATGGACCGGCTGTACTTCTACGAGGCGGCCAAGCTGGTGCTCGAGGGCATCCAGGCCTGGATCCTGAACTACGCCAAGGAGGCCCGCCGCCTGGTCGAGGTCACTGAGGATCCGGTTCAGCGGAGGGAGTACGAGGAGATCGCCGAGGTCCTGGAGCACATCGCCCACAAGCCGCCCGAGACCTTCCGGCAGGCGCTCCAGATGCAGTACACGATCCATATCGGCGTGCTGAACGAGGACGCCATCTCGGGCCTGTCCCCGGGGCGCATCGGCCAGGTGCTCTACCCGTACTTTGAGCAGGACATCGAGGCCGGCCGGATCACCGAGGAAGAGGTCCTCGAGCTGCTGGAATGCCACCGGGTGAAGTTCACCTGCATCGACGTGTTCGCCTCGGCGGGTGTCGTCGGCGGTGTGCTGTCGGGCAACACGTTCAACAACCTGGCGGTGGGCGGCCTGACCAAGGACGGCAAGCCGGCCAGCAACCGGCTCGAGATGCTGATCCTCGAGGCCGGCATCACCTGTGCGTGCCCGCAGCCGACGCTGTCGGTCCTCTACGACGAGAAGCTGCCTGAGGAGTTCCTGCTGAAGGCCATCGAGTGCGTGAAGACCGGCACGGGTTACCCGGCGTGGATGAACAACCGGGTCGCGATGGAGTTCATCCTGAAGCAGTACGGGCCGGAGGGCATGAATGTGGAGGAGGCCCGCGCCTGGTCGATCGGCGGCTGCCTCGAAACCTCGCCCGGCTCCTGGATGCCGCTCACCCTGAGGGGTAAGACCTACTGGATCCCGGGCGGCTCTGGCCAGCCCACCTCGGTCGGCGTGCACTTCCTGGCGCTGCCGAAGATCCTCGAGTGCGTGCTCTTCAACGGCAAGGACATGCGGACCGGCGAGCAGGTCTTCGAGCCGCACAACCGCGAGATCGACAGCTACGAGACGCTGGTCGAGATCTGGAAGGACTACTTCGAGAAGGCCATTGATGTCCTCAACAAGTGCAACAACATCCAGCACGACATCTGGCGGAAGAACAACATGGCGGTCTGGCATTCCATCCTGAAGCCCGATTGCCTGGAGCGCGGCAGGCATATCGGCAACGGCGGCTACCGTTACAACGCCACGTTCAACGTCGAGACCTGCGGCACCGCCAACTTCATCAACTCGCTCGCAGCCATCAAGAAGCTGGTCTTCGAGGAGAAGAAGTACACGCTGGAGCAGATGAAGGACGCCATCCTCAACAACTTCGGCTTCAAGACCGCCGAGGAAGTCGGCTCCTACTCGCTGCTGCAGCAGGAGAAGCGGGAGGGCGGCCAGGCCTACGACGACATCCACGGCGACTGCCTGATGGCGCCCAAGATGGGCAACGACGATCCGTATGTGGACGAGATCCTCGCGGCGTACGAGGAGTACGTCTGCGAGGTGCCGCGGCGGTTCCTGTCGCTGTACGGCAAGCCGCTATACGTGTGCCAGATCTCCGTCTCGACCCACGCCCCGCAGGGCGCGGCAACCCTGGCGACGCCGGACGGCCGCCTGGCCGGCACGACGTACGCCGACGCCTCGATGTCGCCGTACCCGGGCACGGACGTCAACGGCCCGTACGCCGTGTTCAACTCGGCAACGGTCTGGGATCACTCCAACTCCCAGAATTCGCAGCTCAACATGAAGGTCCATCCGTCGGCCGTCAAGGGCCTGGAGGGCGCCCGCAAGCTGCTTGACCTGACCCGGTCCTACATGCGGAAGGGCGGCTTCCACATCCAGTACAACATCGTCGACTCCCGTGTGCTGCGGGAGGCCCAGCAGAAGCCCGACGAGTACCGCGACCTGATGGTGCGTGTGGCCGGGTTCACGCAGTACTGGGTCGAGATCGGCAAGGCCATCCAGGACGAGGTCATCGCCCGCACTGAGTACGAAAGGGTGTGATGAAGAGTGCTGCGTAAGCACAACGATTGCCGCAACTTCGTGACCGTTGATGTGAGCAAGGGGATCTGCCGCCGCACCGGCGACCTGATCCTGATCGATACCAACACCTGCGAGCACTTCATCGAACTGCCCAAGTGCAAGAACTGCGCGGCCTACGTGGCAGGCAACGAGGAGAACATCGGCACCTGTAGGGCAGAGGCCACCGAGCACTGGACCTATCCGGAGCTGACGGCGGTCACCTGCGCCTGGTACACGCACAAGTAGGGGTAGCGGAGCCCCGCCGGGGCCGCTGGACGGCGGGCCCGGCGGGGCTCGGCATCACGAGGAGGATTCGAGCCATGCAGACCCAGCTGACTGAGCAGCAGATCCGGCGCACCGGATACATGGTGGTCGCAGCGGCCTTCCTGGCGCTGTTCTGTCTGTTCGGCTTCCGGTCCACGTTCTCCGTGCTGTTGAACCCGATGCGGGAGGCTACCGGCTGGACCACGGCGCAGACCTCGCTCGGGTACTCGCTGATGATGACCGTCTACGCGATCACGGCCTTCTTCAGCGGCGTGATCGTCGACCGCTGGGGGACCCGGCCAGCCTACCTGCTCGGCGCGGTCTTCTGCGCCCTGGGCTTCCTGCTCACGTCGAGGGTGCAGAGCTACGCCGCCTACCTGGCCACCTACGCGATCTTCGCCGGCGTCGGCACCGGCATGCTTTGGGTGTCTTCCACGGTCTCCGTGCGCAAGTGGTACGTCGGCCAGGTGTATGCCACGATGTGGGGCATCGCGTTCGCTGGCGCACCGATCGCCCAGGTCGTGCTGAGCCAGATTGTCAAACAGGTCCTGCAGACCATGGACTGGCGGGCGGCCATGCTGTACCTGTCCGGCGTGGTCTTCGTGGCGCTGATCATCGCCGGCCTGCTGGCCCGCAAGAACCCGGGTGACTACGGGGCTAAGCCCTTCGGGCTGAAGGAGGGGGACACCCGCGCCGCGGCCCGAAACCTGCGGGACTGGACCCTGAAGGAGGCCTTTTCCACATTCGCCATCTGGGGAGCGATCATCGCTTTCCTGACCTCGATGCTCGCCGAGTTCCTGATCTGGAGCCAGATCGTAAGCTACTGGATCATCAACGCAGGGTACGACTCGGCCACGGCGACTAACCTCTACATCGTCATCGGCATCGCCGGCATCTTCACCATGCCGATCATGGGGATCGTGGCAGACCGGCTGGTCTCCCGGACGGGGGACGAGATCAAGGCCCGGAAGCTCATGCTGGTGTTCGCGCCGACCATGGGCGTCCTCGCCTGCCTGTTCCTGTTCGCGTCGGCCCGCTCCATGGTGATGGCCGTAATCGCCTGCATCCTGTTCGCGATCTACTGGGCCATCGAGCCGGGAGGCGTGGCCGGGTACGCAGGCGCTGTCTACGGCAGCAAGTCCATGGGCAAGATCTGGGGCCTTGCCACACTGATCGTCATGGGCATTGGCCCGGCGGTCGGCAGCTTCATGGGCGGTTTCCTCTACGACATCTCGGGCAGCTACACCAACTCGGTGATCTTCGCGCTCTGCGCTTATGTGGCCTCCGCCCTGTTCGCCCTGGTCCTGCCGCGCTCCGCCGGTGCGCCGGAGGCGGCAGAGGAGGTCGCCCCGACGGCGTAAGCACAGGGACACGGGGGTGATGCCATGCAGCAAGAGACTGGGCTCGTTTTCGACATTCAGGGCTACTCGGTGCACGACGGACCGGGTTGCCGGACGCTGGTATTCCTGAGCGGCTGTCCCCTGCGGTGCGCCTGGTGCGCCAACCCGGAGGGCCTGGAGCCGAGGAAACGGCTGATGTTCCTCAATGCCAGGTGCAAACAGGTGGCCAATGGGTGCATGCAGTGCGTGAAGCGCTGTCCGTACGGGGCGCTGACTCCTACGGGCGACAGGGAGAACCAGCTGGCCATCGACCGTGTCCTATGCGACACGTGCACCACTTTCGACTGCGCCAGTGGGTGCCTCTGGGACGCGCTGGGTGTGGCGGGTAAGGAGATGACCGTCGCGGAGCTCTACCGGATCATCGACCGCGACCGGCAGTACTGGGGTGACTCGGGCGGCGTCACATTTACGGGCGGGGAGCCGCTGCTGCAGCGGAAGTTCATCGTGGCGATCCTGAAGCGCTGTCAGGAGGGCTTCGTGCACACGGCGATCGAGACCAGCGCGTACGTCGACACCGAACACTTCCTGAACGCGCTGCGGTACGTGAACTTCGCCTTCATCGACGTCAAGCACATGGACCCCGAGAAGCACAGGGCCGGGACCGGGGTTTCCAATGACCTCACCCTGAAGAACATCCGTGCCCTGGCGGCCTCCTCCTGGCCGGGACGGCTCGTCCTGCGCATACCCGTGATCGCCGGTTTCAACGACGACATGGAGAACATGGCTGCCGTCGCCGACTTCATGCAGGACGTGGGCCTGCACGAGATCAACCTTCTGCCTTTCCACCGCATGGGCGACTCCAAGTACAGCCAGCTGGGGCTGGAGTACGCCTACAAGGATGTCGATTCCATGCCGCTCGGCTACCTCGCACCCATGCAGCAGATGTTCATGCAGAGGGGCATAGCCTGCTACATCGGTTCCCACACGCCTTTCTAGCTTTGCCGGGCGCGCAGGGGATGCGGCCGCTCCCATGGGCGGCCGCATCCTCTTGCGCGCCCGGGCCGGCTCTCCTCACGTTGCGCGTCCGGGCAAAACCGGGTAGACTTTGGGCAAGACGAGGTGAGAGGATGGCAGAGTTCAGGATGGACCCCGAGCTGGAGCTGCCCGTCCTGCCCAGCCGCGCGCGGGCGGATGTGAGCCGGAAACCCGAATGGCTGAAGATCAACCTGCATACCGATCCCGAGTTCGTGGAGCTGAAGCGGCTGATGCGCAGCCAGGGGCTCCACACCGTCTGCGAGGAGGCCCGGTGCCCGAACATCTTCGAGTGCTGGAACCGCCGCACGGCGACGTTCATGATCCTGGGCGACATCTGCACGCGGAACTGCGGCTTCTGCGCGGTCACGTCGGGCAGGCCGACGGGGCTCGACCTGGCCGAGCCGGAGCGGGTGGCCGACGCGTGCGCACAGCTGAACCTGCGCCACGTCGTGGTCACCTCGGTGGCCCGGGACGACCTGAGCGACGGAGGGGCGAGCATCTTCGCCGAGACCATCCGGGCCATCCGGCGCAAGAACCCCTCCACGGGCGTGGAGGTGCTCATTCCGGACTTCAAGGGGAACTGGGACGCCCTGGCCGTCGTGATGGAGGCGGAGCCCGACGTCCTCAACCACAACATCGAGACCGTGCGGCGGCTGTCGGACCGGGTGCGGTCCCGGGCCGAGTACGACCGCTCGCTGGAACTGCTCCGCCGGGCCAAGGAGATGAAGCCCCACATCGCCACCAAGTCCTCCATCATGGTTGGCCTGGGCGAGACCATGAGCGAGCTGTACGAGGCGATGGACGACCTGCGCGCGGCCCGGGTGGACATCGTGACCTTCGGACAGTACCTGCGGCCCACCGCCCGCCACCTGGCGGTGGAGAAGTTCTACACGCCGGCCGAGTTCGACCACCTGCGGGAGGAGGCCCTGAAGCGGGGCTTCGCCCACTGCGAATCGGGACCGCTGGTGCGCTCTTCCTACCACGCGGACGAGCAGTCGGCGCAGGCCGTCGCGCGCCGGCTGGGAACGCAGCGCGCGGCACAGACCGGGGACTGACAACACGGACAGGGGGCCGTCCCTCACCGCTGGGACGGCCCCCTGCTACCAAGAATGGGCATAGCAGAGGCGCCGAAATATGGGCTGCCTCTGCCTGCTATTCTGGCCGGAACCTGGCGGACCTATTCATCGGCTCCCAGCGATTCCAGCGCCGCATTCACTTCGAGCAGCACGGCGGGATCCGTCTCCCGCGCGGCGTGCCGGGTGAGGGCGGCCCGGGCGTCTTCCCGAACGGCGGGCGAGAGGCGCGCCAGGCGCCCCAGGGCCCACGCTGCGTGTGCGCGGAGGACGGCGCTCTCGGTCTGCAGGGCCTCGGCCAGCGCCGGCAGGGCCGACGGGTCGCCGCTGTTTCCCAGGGCGATGAGCGCATTGCGCTGGATGGTGGTCTTGCCCCGCCAGCCCGCGGCCGTGGGCAGGAACCAGCGGCGGAAGTCGCCCTTGGTCATCGCCATCAGCTTCAGCAGGTCCGGCTCGCCCCAGCCCAACTCGGGAGACGGGGCGAACTCGGGATGGGGGGAGGGGCGCGCCCGCCGGTTGTAGGGGCAGACGTCCTGGCAGTCGTCGCAGCCGAAGAGGCGGTTGCCCATGGCCTCCCGGTGTTCCGGGGGGATGATCCCCTTCATCTGTGTGATGTAGGAGAGACAGCGGTTGGCGTCCAGCCGCCACTCGGTGAGCGCCTGTGTGGGACAGGCGTCGATGCAGAGGGTGCAGGACCCGCAGGCCGGCGGCTGGGGCTCGTCGGGCGGCAGCGGCAGGGTGGTGAGCAGCTCCCCGAGGAAGACCCAGGTGCCGTACTCCCGGGTGATCAGGTTGGTGTGCTTGCCGAACTTGCCGATTCCGGCCCGCTCGGCGACCGCCCGGTCCAGGGGCGGCCCGGTGTCCACGTAGGCCAGGTGGCGGTGGCCCGGCGCCCGGCTCTCCAGCCAGGCGGCGAGCTGCTCGATCCGCGCTTTCAGGATCTGGTGGTAGTCGCGGCCCCGGCAGTAGCGGGAGAGCCACCCGCGCAAGGCGCGCTGGTCGTTGGGCGGCAGCGGGGCATCGGGGTGGTAGTAGGAGATGCCGCAGGCGATGATGGCCTTCACCCCGGGCAGCCACTGCTCGGGGTAGACCCGCTCGGCGATGACCGGGTGCTCGTACGGGCTGGGCCCGTGGCCCCGTGCCGCCCGCTCCTCCAGCAGCTCTCGCTCCCGCAGGAAGGGCTCCGCCGGCGCCACTCCCACCAGGTCAATGCCGATCTCCCGGGCGTGGGCCTTCATCTCGGCCTTCAGCCGTTCGAGGTCGGGCTGCGTGCGCGGGTTCAGGCGGATCCCCCCCTTTCAAGAGGCCGGGCACGGGCGATTGGTGCCTTGATGGTGTGTGCAGTTCGTGCCTTGGTGCTTTGATGGCGCGTGCAGTTCGTGCTATTATGGCGCAGCAACTGGGACATTTGATCACGGGCAGAAGAGGGTGTATGACAGGATGGGCGAGCGAGTGAGACAGATCCGGGTCGTCGCTCGGGTGATGGTGCTGAACGAAAGCGGCGAGCTGCTGCTCTGCCGGAGTCGGGACGGGTCGGCGTGGGTGCTGCCCGGGGGCACGCTGGACCCCGGCGAGGATCTGAAGACCGCCGCCGTCCGGGAGGCGGCAGAGGAGGCCGGGGTGCCCGTGCGGGTCGGCGGCCTGGCCTACGTGCAGGAATTCCGCGCGGCCCGCCGCTCGGAGCACGTGGTCGAGGTGGTTTTCCGTGCGGAGGCCGCGGCCGCCCATCCGACCGCCGCATCGGCCGGCGGGCGCAGGGTGGAGCACGCCGGGCCGGCGGCGCGGCCCTGGCAGGCGTGGCGCATCCAGGACCCGGACGGGCCGGTGCGGGAGTGCCGCTGGTTTGCGCGGGAAGAGGTGGCCGCGCTGGACGAGCCGGTCTATCCCGAGGAGCTCAGGGGGCCCCTCTGGGAAGACGGCGGCGCCGTCCACCTGGGCGTCATCCACCTGGGTTGAGGGGGCGCTCGCCGTCGCCGCATGGGCGTCATCCACCTGGGTCGGGAGGGCGCTCGCCGTCGCCGCATGGGCGTCATCCACCTGGGTCGAGAGGGCGCTCGCCGTCGCCGCGGGCCTCCGCCCGGAGCCGGGCGACGGTCGGCAGGTCGGCGGGGGCCCAGTCGAGCTGATCCAGGTCGGCCATGCGCACCCAACGTAGCTCCGCATGCTCCCTCGGCTTCGGCTGGCCGCCGACGAGCCGCGCCCGGAAAGTGAACAGCCGGACCGTGATGTCCGGGTACCGGTGCGTGGCCTCGGCCACCGGAGCTCCTACTTCGATATCACATCCCAGTTCCTCGCGGATCTCCCGGCGCAGCGACTCCTCGGGTCGCTCGCCGGGTTCGATTTTGCCCCCGGGAAACTCCCACAGCCCGCCCCGGGCCATCTCCGGGTCCCGGTGGGCGCAGAGCACCTCGCCGGCCTCGTTTTCGATCACTGCGCCGACCACGTCAACCTGCCGCACAGCCTGCCTTACCTCCTGCATGTGTGGCCTGTCTGTGTCTCAGTCATCGAAGATGTCGAAGTCGAAGATCTCACTCAGAAAGCTCTTCCGCTTGCGCCGGTAATCCCGGTCGTCATACCGGTCACGATCGCTGTACTTGCGGTCGTCCCGGTCGTGATGCGGCGGGCGGGGAGCGTATCCGTACTCCTCATCCCACGCTTCCCCGGCGGCGAGCAGCCTGTCCAGTTCACCGCCGTCCAGCCAAACGCCGCGGCATTCTGGGCACACATCGATGCGAACGCCGCGGCGTTCAACCTCCCGCATCGGTACATTACAGAGCGGACAACGCATGCGCGTACCTCCTCGCAGTCGTCGCGGGCCTCTGTATCTACGACTACTCCACTGGCTTCCGGTTGGCAAGGGGCAACGCCGATTGCGGCGTTGTAATGGCGGGGCTTCACGGGAATGAATGTGCACTTTCCGCAAGTCCTTGTCACGCAAGGGTTTCCGGTGCTGCGATTGCTGTGTCCCGCATAGCACCTGGATTCTACGAAAGTGCACATTGTTACCAACGCCCTGGGCGGTGAGCTAGCTGACACTCTCCCGAATCCACCAACTGCTCTTGCGCGCTCCTAACCTGCCTGGGCAACCCCGGCTCACCCCAGGCCGACGGCTGCCTCTCGAAGTCCCGCTGCTCATGGCGGGGCTTCACGGGAATGAATGTGCACTTTCCGCAAGTCCTTGTCACGCAAGGGTTTCCGGTGCTGCGATTGCCGTGTCCCGCATAGCACCTGGACTCTACGAAAGTGCACATTGTTACCAACGCCCGGGGCGGTGAGCTAGCTGACACTCTCCCGAATCCACCAACTGCTCTTGCCGCTCCTAACCTGCCTGGGCAACCCCGGCTCACCCCAGGCTGCCGGCTGCTTCTTGTGGCCTCGCTCCTCATGGCGCGGCGTCTTCGGGAAGGAATGTGCACTTTCCGCAAGTCCTTGTCCCGCAAGCGTTTCCAGCGTCGCGGTCGCTGCATCCCGCATGGCACCTGGACTCTACGAAAGTGCACATTGTTACCAACCCACGTGGCGATCAGCCCGCCGGCGATCTATAGGAGCACGAGTGCCTTGCACGCTGCCAACCTGCCTGGGCAACCCCGGCTCACCCCAGGCTGCCGGCTGGCCTCCATAGCCCCGCCCCCATGGCCGGGTCTCACGCGAATGAATGTGCACTTACCCCAGGTCCTTGTCCCACAAGCGTTTCCAGTAGCGCAGTCCCTGCATGCCGCATGGTACCTGGACTCTACGAAACTGCACACTGCTACCAACGCCCGGGGCGAGTCGACAGTCTCCCGACTGCCCGTGCGCGCCGCCAATCCGGCCCGGCGATCCCCGGGCAACCACACCACACCTCGCCAGCGTATCGCATCGTAGTGGCCCCAACACCGCGTTGACAGATATGCAACACAAATGTAAACTCAGCTATGTAAGTCCGGGCTTACATATGGGGGTGAGGCGGTTGGAGCGGGCGCTGCAAGCCCTGGCCGACCCGACCCGCCGCCGCATCCTGGACCTGCTTGCACAGGGCGAAATGGCGGCGGGAGAGATCGCCGGCCATTTTCCCTCGATCTCCCGCCCCGCCGTGTCGCAGCACCTGGCCGTCCTGCGTGAGGCGGGGCTGGTGCGGGAGCGCCGGGAGGGGCGCCGGCGGATCTACAGGCTGGAGCCTGAGCCGCTCCGGGAGATCTGGGAAGGCTGGCTCTCACGCTACCAGCGGTTCTGGGGACGACCGCCTGGCCGACCTGAAGCGGCTGGTGGAGTCCGAAGAGGGCAATGGGGAGGGACAGGCGGAAGGTGGAGGTTCGGGCATCACGACTGATCGCGGCCGTTCCTGAACGAGTGCTCCTGGCCTTGACGGATCTGACGCAACTCGCCCGGTGGTGCGGCGCGGAGGCTGAGGTGACGGCGTCTCATTACCGCCTGCGGGGGGAGAGCTTTCCCACCGGGTCCTGGGAGGCCGGCTGCTGGAGCGCAGCGAGCGCGGCCTGCGCTTCGAGTGGCCTCTCGGCACCCGGGTGTCGACGGTGAAGATCACCCTGGAGCCGGTGCCCCAGGTGGACAACCCGCCGGCCGATTTCACGCGGGTTGCCGTCCATCACCGGGGCATCCCGGCCGATGTGCTGCCGGCCCGGTGGCCCGAGGAGAGCTGGCAGTGCATGTGGGCGCTGTGGCTCAGACTGCTCCAAGGATGGTTGGAGCGGGCGGAGGCGCTTCTGCGCTTCTCCTTCCGCCCGCCGTTCGGCGCAGTGGTCGAGCGCGCCGTGGAGATCGACGCGCCGCCGGACCGGGTGTGGTCGGCTCTGGTGGATCCTGCGGTCCGGGAGCGGTGGCTGACGGTTCCCCTGGGGAAGGAGCTGCGGCGCGAGGAGGGACGGCTGCTCGTCTGCGCCTTCGAGCTGGAGCAGCCGGCCACCACGGTCACGTGGCGTCTCGAGGCGCTTCCCGGCGGACGCACCCGGGTGATCCCACCGGAGCGGGTGTGGCCGCATGTGAGCACACAGGAGGGGCTCCGCCGCTGGTTCGCCGGCAACATCCGCATTCGGCCGGAGGTCGGGAGCCCGGTGGCCCTTGAGGCGCACGGCGGTCGGCTGCGGGGCCGGGTTCTGGAGGTGCTTCCCCGGAACCTCCTCCGCTTCTCGTGGACCGAGGAGGGAGCGGGCTGGCCCGAACCGGAGCCGCTCATTATCACGATCGAGCTCGTGCCGGAGGGCCGGGGCACGCGTGTCTACATCACGCACTCGGGCTTCGAAAATCTTCCCGTCGCGATCCGACAGAAGGAGTTCGACAGCTACCGCCGGGGCTGGGCAGACGGTGACAGCCTGCCCGCCCTGAAGGAGGTTGCGGCGAGCGCGTGAGCGGAAAGAGTGGCTGAGGCGCCTGCTCCAACTGAACAAACCGTGGGGGGATGCACAGTGGAGATGGAACCGATTCGGATGCACCTGAAGGCCGGCCGGGAGCGAGTGTTCGCGGCCTGGACCGAGCCGGAGCTGCTTGTGCGCTGGTGGGGGCCCGGCGCGGAGGCGGAGGTGGACCTGCGGGTCGGCGGCCGCTACCGGCTGTCGATGCAGTTTGACTGGGGACCCATGGTCTGCGTGGGGGAGTACCGGGAGATCGTCCCGCCCGAGCGGCTGGTCTTCACCTTCCGCTGGGAAGGCGACCCGTCGGGGGAGGAGACCCTGGTGACGCTCACCTTGCGGGAGGTGGAGGGGGGCACCGAACTCGTCCTGAGGCACGAGGGCTTCGCCGACGCGGCGGTCGCCGAGAATCACCGCGCCGGGTGGATGGACTGCGTCGGGCGGCTGGAGGGGATGGCGCTTTAGAAAAATCCGGTAAAGCAGGGCATGAAGGTCCGGGTTGGAGAAGGATTAGCTTGCGATTGCGTATAACACATACATATATGTTTTCGCCTTTTGTGTATGCAACAGGGGAGGCGGACGGTGCATCATCCGCGATGCGGCGCTCATCTGTCCTTCCAATCCGGAGGTGTCCGCATTGTACCGGGTCCCGACCACCGACATCCGCGCCGGCATGAGACTGGGGAAGACGATCTTTGCTGCAAATGGCCAGGTGCTGCTGCAAGCGGGAACGGTGCTGCGAGAGTCATTCATCGGCCCTCTGCTCTCGTATGGCATTACGACGGTATACATCGTCAACGAGCTGGCGCCCGATGTGGAGCCGCTGGACGTGGTCTCCGACGAGACCCGGATCCAGCTGCAGGACCAGATGCACAGGACCATGGAGCAGGTGCGTGCGGCCGTCGCCGAGGCGACCCACTCGGGCCTGCGCCACTTCTCGCCGACCATCCAGACTGAAGGTCTGAAACAGACCATCGACCAGATCATCACGGAACTCCTCAGCAACCCCAAGGTGGCGGTGAGCCTGCAGGACATCCGGGCGGCCGATAGCTATACCCTCAGCCACTCCGTCAATGTCTGCATCCTGTCCACCCTGCTGGGCATCGAGCTGGGATTTCCGCTGCACGACCTGCGGGACCTCGCCCTGGGAACCCTGCTGCACGACATCGGCAAGGTGGCGGTCCCGCCGGAGATCCTGAACAAGCC
The DNA here is from genome assembly GCF_055383075.1 of Symbiobacterium turbinis. NCBI lineage: Bacteria > Bacillati > Bacillota > Clostridia > Eubacteriales > Symbiobacteriaceae > Symbiobacterium > Symbiobacterium turbinis. The sequence continues at coordinate 1,563,959 of NZ_AP042433.1, read as the reverse complement.
GGACCGGCTCACGGCCGAAGAAGCCGAGATCATGAAGCGGCATACCGTGCTGGGCTGGGAGATCCTGAAGAACCAGCCGGAGATTCCGCCCACCGCGGCCGTGGTCGCCCTGCAGCACCACGAGCGCTGGGCCGGGGGCGGGTATCCGCACAACTTATCCGGCAACCAGATCTACCGGTACGCCCGGGTGTGCGCCATCGTAGACTGCTACGACGCGATGATCTCCGACCGCATCTACCGCAAGGGGCTCAGTCCGGTGATGGCCCTGGAATCGCTCTCGGGGCCGATGCACGGCTTCTTCGATCCGCACATTCTCCTGGCGTTTCTCAACTGCATCGCCCCGTGGCCGGTGGGCTCGATGGTGGAGCTGACCGGCGGGCGCAAGGCCGTGGTGGTGGCCGCCGAGCGCGGCCGCGCGGACCGGCCCCGGGTGCGGGTGCTGCTGGAACCCGATGGAACCCGTACACCGCAGCCTTATGAGATCGACCTGTTCCGGGAGCGGCACGTGGAGATTATACGGGAGCTTCACGAAGACGCCGATCAGTACATGCGGGAGCTGGCTGTATAGCTGAACCGTCCCGGGGGAGGGACGCGCCGTGGCGAAAGTCCGACGGGTACCGGTAACGGAGCTGCAGCCCGGTGATCTCGTGGCAAGAGATGTGCTGAGCGAAGACGGACGCATCCTCCTTTCGACCGGTGTGAGGCTCACGCGCACCTACATCGATCATCTCGCGCAGCACGGCGTGGAAGCCGTCTATCTGCCGGACACGGCCCCGCCGCGCCCGCCCGCGCCGGAGGTTTCCCGGAGGCTCCGCCGCGAGGTGACGAACGAGCTGAGACAGCTCACGGCGAACCTGCGGCGGACCATGCAGCAGTCTGCCGCGGCCGTGCAGCTGCCCGAGCTGCACCTGGACACCAGCGGCATCCGCCGGGCGGTGGTGCGCGTGGTCAGCGAGGTGATCACGCACCCGGCGGCTGCCCTGCCCCTGCAGGAGCTGCGGCAGGCCGATGAGTACACGCTCCTCCATTCGGTGGAGGTCTGCCTGCTGTCCACGATGCTCGGCCGCGCGATGGGGATCCGCGGCACCGCCCTGGTCGACCTGGCGATGGGCGCGCTGCTGCACGACGTGGGCAAGGTCGGGATCCCGACGGCGATCCTCAACAAACCCGACCGGCTGACCGACGAGGAGCTCGCGATCATGAAGCGGCACACCACCCTGGGGTGGGTGATGCTCCGGGAGCAGCCCGACCTCCCGCCTGAGGTGGCCCTGGTGGCCCTGCAGCACCACGAGCGCTGGGACGGACGGGGCTATCCCCTCCAGCTGGCCGGCGAGCAGATTCACCTGTTCTCCCGCATCTGCATGGTGGCGGATGTGTACGACGCCCTCACGGCCGACCGGGTCTACCGGGAGGGAATTCATCCCACCGAGGCCCTGGCCATGATGGCGGGTCCGATGCGGGAGATGTTCGACCCGGGGGCGCTGGAGACGTTCATGGCCGCCGTCGATTAGGTGCGCCGGGAGGGAACCGCATGAACGCCTCGAGCAGGTGTGCCGGGAGGGAACCGCATGAAAATGGCCGCCGTCCCCGCAGGGACGGCGGCTTCTTTCGCGCTATGACGCAGCTGACGACTCCAGACACCCTTCCCGGTGCGGGCAGTCCGCACAGGCCCGCAGCGAGGAGCAGATGGAGCTCCACGACCGGCGACAGAAGATGATCGGCACATTCCGCGCCTTGGCCTGCTGCTTCACCCACCGGGCCAGGTTGTGGTTGACGTAGTCGATCAGCACCACGACCAGTTCCGTGCCGGCGGGAATCTCGACCCGCCGCTCGTTGCGCCCCTTGACGTGCCTGATGGCGCTGAAGCCGAGCTGGCGCAGGTTCTGGCCGATGGAGCCCAGATGGTCTCCGCCGATGATGACGACCATTGCCCACACCTCCTTATCGTTGAGACGTTGCAATGACGCCCCGCGGTGCGGCTCAGGGTTGTGTTTGCCACAGCGACTGGTGTAAGATAGGGGGGTCATCGGTCACGCTAGCGACGCGTGCATTCCGCAGGACGGCCGGGGGAGGGGTTCCTCCATCAGGCCGGGCCGGATCTGTGGGGAAAGGGGGAGTTCCGGTGGACGTTTGGTCGATCTTGGAGCATGGAGGCGGCAAGACGCTTGCGATCAGCCGCGAGGACGTGGTGAGCAAGCTGCAGGCCCTGGTCGAGAGCCGGGGTTCCTGGTACATCGAGCGGCTCCAGGTGAGCGATTCCGACGGAAACCGTTACACACCCGAGGTGGGCGAGGACGGCAACGTTGAGCTGGTTCTGCGGTCGGGGCCTTCCCGCCGCAGGCGCTGAGGCGCTGTAAGAAGCATGAGAGGGGCCGGTGCCGCGGTTTGCGGCACCGGCCCCTGGCGTTGCACGTCGAGCCTCTTACGCAGACTTTCGCTTCTGCACCAGCCGGTAGAGCAGGAACGCAGCCGCCGCAATCAGCAGCAGGGCGATGACCGCGTCCTGGTAGAGGTTCACCCAGTGCGACACCCGGTCCCAGGCGGCGCCGAGCGCCGCACCGACCCCGGCCAGCAGCACGTTCCAGATGGCCGAGCCGATGGCCGTATAGAGGATGAAGAGCCCCATGTTCATGCGCACCAGGCCGGCGGGGATGGAGATGAGGCTGCGCATCACCGGCACCATGCGGCAGAAGAAGACGGTCCACATGCCGTAGCGCCCGAACCAGTCCTCCGTGCGCTGCACGTCCGCCTCGGTGATGGTGAGCCAGCGGCCGTACCGGCGCACGATCCAGTAGATGCGCTCGCGGCCGAACCAGAGGCCCACGCCGTAAAGGGCGATCGCCCCGAGCACGGAGCCGATCGTTGCCGCCACGACGACTCCAAACAGCGTCAGGCTGCCCTGCGTGGTCATGAAGCCGGCGAAGGGCAGCACGATCTCAGACGGAATCGGGGGAAACAGGTTCTCGATCAGGATGACCAGGATGATGCCGGGGTACCCGAAGGCTTCCATGATCTCGGTGGTCCAGTCCATGCGCGACCCCTAACTGTTCGAACCGATTTCGCAACTGATTCTAAGGCACCCCGCGGCTTCTGTCAATCGAGGCCCCAGCGAGGCCCGGGCCGCCGCTACGGCTCCACCAGGCCCATCCGGATCGCGTAGCGCACCAGTTCGGTGCGGTCGTGGATGCCGAGCTTATCCAGCATGTTGGAGCGGTGGGTCTGCACCGTCTTCTCGCTGATGAACAGCTTGCGGGCGATCTCGGCGTTGGTCAGCCCGTCGGCGATGAGCACGAGGATCTCGCGCTCCCGGGGGGTGAGCGGGCAGGGCTCCTCCGGCTGGCCGGCGACGCGGCCCGGGCGGGAGACGTAGCCCGAGACCACGGCCCGGGTGACGGCCGGGTCCAGCACGGCCTGGCCTTCCATCACGGCGCGGATCGCCCCCACCAGGTCGGCGGCGGCAGACCGCTTCACGATGTAGGCGTCGGCCCCGGCGCGCAGGAACTCCAGCACGTAGGGCTCCTCCTCGTGCATCGTGAGGCCGATGACCCGGGTCTCCGGCACGGCCTCCTTGATCAGCTTGGTCGCCTCGATGCCGCTCATGTCGGGCAGCGAGATGTCCATGATCACCACGTCGGGCTTCAGCGACTTGGCCAGTTCCACCGCTTCTTCGCCCCGGCCGGCCTCGCCTACCAGCTCCAGGTCGGGTTCAGATTGCAGCACCATGCGCACGCCCTCGCGCACCATCATGTGGTCGTCGCAGATCAGCACCCGTATCGTCACGCTGCATCGCTCCTTCCACAGGCAGTTCGGCGTACACCCGGGTTCCGCTGTCCGGGCTGGACTCGATGGTCAGCTTTCCGCCGGCCAGGCCCACCCGTTCCCGGATGCCGGCAAGGCCGATGCCCTCGCCCCGCCGCTTGATGTCAAAGCCCTTGCCGTCGTCCTTCACTTCAACGGTCAGCCAGTTGCCTCTGCGCCGCAGCGCGATGTGGATGGTCTTGGCCGCGGCATGCTTCACCGTGTTGGTACACGCCTCCTGAACCAGGCGGAAGACGGTGATCTCGATGTGGTCGGCCATCCGCTCTTCCAGCCCGGAAATCTCCACGTCAATCTTCAGCCCCGCGTGTTCGTAGCGCCGCACCAGCCAGCGGATGGCGGCTTCCAGCCCCAGGTCATCCAGCGCGGTCGGCCGCATCTCGTGGATGACGCGCCGGACCTCGGCGAGCCCCGTCTCCGCCATGTCCTTCACCTGCGAGAGCCGCTGGCGCAGCTGCTCCTCGCCCATCGGGTGGCGCACCAGGAAGTCGAGCGTGACGACCAGCGCGGTCAGCGCCTGTCCGATCTCGTCATGCAGCTCGCGGGCGATGCGCCGGCGCTCGTCCTCCTGCGCGGTGATGAGCCGGGCGAGCAACCGGCCCCGCAGCCGCTCCTTCTCGGCCAGCTGATCGTACAGCCGGGCCCGGTCGATGGCCAGGCCGATCTGCTCGCCCAGGGCGGTGAGGATCTCCCGGTCGGACGGGCTCAGCCAGCGGGAAGGGGGGACCATGAGCACCATGATGCCGGCCACCTTTCCGTCCTGCCCCAGGGGGATGGTGATGTGGCGGCCGCTGGGATGCCCCACCTCCGCCGTGGCGCGGACGCACGCCAGGTCCCGCACCTGGGTGACCAGCGTCGGCCCGCTCAGGTGCCTGAGGCAGAGGCAGCGGTCGATGGGGAAGTGCTGGGCCCGCACGCCCACCTGCGCCCACTCCGGAAAGCCGTAGGCCGCGCCGATGGTCCACGCCCCCTCGGCGCCGCCCCGCCCCTCGGTGCGGAGCAGAATCCAGCCCTCCTTCACCTGGAGCATCTCGGCCACGAGGCGCAGGGCCTCGTCCAGGGCCCCCTGCAGGTTGAGCGGCCGGTTGAGTCGCTCCAGGGTGCGCGAGAACAGGCGGACGGCCCGCTCATGCTCCCACGACTGCCACGTGACGGCGGCGGAGAACAGGAGCGAGAAGAGGGCATGGGTGACGATTTCCGGAGTCACGGTCGGCACGGGGAGCGCGCTGATGGCGGCCCGCAGGGCGCCCACGCAGAAGCCGGTGAACAGGAGCCACTGCGGGAGACTGCGCCGATCCTCGGCGGTGACCGGGTAGGCCAGCCAGCCGGCGGCCCCCAGCGCGATCATGACCACGGCCGTTGCGGTGACCCCGACCGGATCGCCCTGCGCGATCCCCAGCGCAAAGGCGGCGGCGAGACACAGCATGCAGACCAGCGCCAGGCTCCGCATGACGCCGGTCCTGCGCCCGCTGCGCTCCACCTGGCCGCCCATGAAGGCCAGGGCCGCCGCGGCAAGCGCGATGTCCCTGAGGAGGGGCGCGCCCTGCACGCCCAGTTCGGTCAGGAACATGCCGAGCACGTGGATGGTCAGCACCAGCCAGCCCAGGCCCCAGATGAGCAGGGAGCGCTCCTGGGCCTGGTAATAACGCCAGAGCAGGGCCCAGCTGACCGCCAGGTGGAAGCCCACGCCCAGCGCAACGGCGGGCGCTACGAGCGCTTCCCCGAATGTCACGTGTCTCCCTCCTGACGTCGCATTTGTCTTTTCATTGTAGTCCAATGAATGAAACATGAGGGAGGCACAAAAGTACTATTGCCGATGTAGACGGTGCTGGTAGATCAGCCCGTCTCGGCCCCGGAATCCAGTGCTAATGTACATGGGTGCGGGTAGACACAGTTCCGGTTAACTAGTCTGAGCACCCTATGAGCCTATCCGCAAATGCTCCTCTTGGGGTCTTGAATCTTCATGTACAAACCTGGGACAATGTTGACAAACGATAACGATTCTCATTAGCGGAGGGGTACACATGACGCTGGATCAGACGAAGCCTGGACAGACGTTCCTCATTCGCAGCATTGATGACCCCCGCGCCCGGCTGGCTGCCATCCGGTTCGGCATTGCCGAGGGCAGCCGGGCGGCTTGTCAGACCGTGCTCCCCGGCGGTCCCGTGGTCGTGCGCAAGGGAAAGCAGGAGATGGCGCTGGGACGCAGCCTCGCGCACCGCATCACCGTCGAGTTGGTGGAGGGATAAAGCGATGGCCCAGGCACACTGCCACGGCCCTAACCCCAGCGTTGACCTTCCCCAGCAGGCGACCAAGGTGGTCCTGGTCGGCAACCCGAACGTCGGGAAGTCCGCAGTCTTCCATGCACTAACGGGCATTTATGTAGAAGTTTCAAATTACCCGGGCACCACTGTCGACGTCTCATCGGGCCGCATGGGCGATCTGGGAATCTATGACACCCCGGGCGTGTACGGCGTCTCCAGCTTCAACGAGGAGGAGCGCGTCGCCCGGGCGATGATTCTTGAGGCGGACATCGTCGTCAACGTCGTCGACGCCGCGCACCTGAACCGCGACCTGTTCCTGACGCTGCAGATCATCGACATGGGCTTCCCGGTGGTGGTGGCCCTGAACCTCATGGACGAGGCCAGGGCCAACGGGCTCGCGATCGATGTGGAGCGGCTCTCGGCGGAGCTGGGCGTGGAGGTGATTCCCACCGTCGCCGTCAGGGGCGAGGGGATCGCCGAGCTGAAGGCGGCCATCAAGCGGGCGCGCCGGGGCCGGCCGACGCCGGAGGTGGCGAGCCGGCTGCCTGGGGACCTGCCGCAGGTGGACGGCGTGCTGTGGCTGGAGGACGACCCGGAGACGTGCACGCGCATCGGCCGGGAAGGGCCCGGCCTGCAGGAGGAGATTTACCGGGCCCGCAGGCGGCGGGCGGACGAGATCGCCGAGCGGGTCATCTCGGAGACCACGGCCGGGGCCAGCCTCTCCGCGCGGCTGGGCCGGTTGGCGCTGCACCCCCTCGGGGGCCTGGTGCTCATGGCCGCCTTTCTCCTGGTGATGTACCAGGTGCTGGGCGTCTGGGTGGCCCAGGACGTGGTCGCGGTGACCGAGGAGATCTGGATGGGCGAGTACTACGTGCCCTGGATGACGGATCTGGTGGGCCGGTTCATACCGGTGGAGTCATTCCTTGGGCAGATTCTGGTGGGCGAGTTCGGCCTGCTGACTATGACGGTCGCCTATCTGGTGGGCCTCCTGCTGCCCCTGGTGCTGGGATTCTACCTGTTCCTGGCGCTGGCCGAGGACTCGGGCTACCTGCCGCGGGTCGCCGTGCTGGTGGACCGGCTGATGACCGTGGTGGGCCTGAACGGCCGGGCGATCATCCCGACGATCCTGGGCTTCGGCTGCGTCACCATGGCCACCGTGACCACCCGGCTCATGGGCACCCAGCGGGAGCGGACCATCGCCACCTTCCTGCTCTCGCTGGCCATCCCCTGCTCGGCGCAGCTCGCCGTGATCACCGTCATGCTGGTGCCCCTGGGGCCGGCCTACCTGTTCACCTTCATCGGCGTGCTGCTGCTGGTCTACGGCGCGGCCGGGGCGGTGCTGAACCGCATTCTGCCCGGCGAGTCGTCTGACCTGCTGATCGACCTGCCGCCGCTCCGGCTGCCCCGCATGAAGAACGTGCTGCAGAAGACGTTCCTGAAGGCCAGGAGCTTCCTCGCCGAAGCCTGGATCTTCTTTGTGGTCGGCGCCCTGCTGATCTCGATCCTGGACCAGACCGGCGCCCTGGCGGCCATGTCGGGCGCGCTGGCCCCGATCACGGAAGGGTGGCTGGGCCTGCCGCGGGACGCCGCGCAGGCGTTCATCATGGGCTTCGTGCGGCGCGATTTCGGCGCAGCCGGCCTGTTCAACATGGCCCTCGACGCGCACCAGACCATGGTGGCCGTGCTGACCATCACCCTGTTCACCCCGTGCATCGCATCGATCATGATCATGTTCAAGGAGCGGGGGAAGCGGCAGGGGGCCGCCATCTGGCTGGCTGACATCGTGCTGGCCATCCTGCTGGGCGGGCTGTTCCACCGCATCCTCGTCTGGTAGGTGGGGAGGCGATGACGATGGCCGTGCCCTCCTGCGATCCTGCGGGCAAGTGCCCCCGCTGCGGTTACGAAAACGGCCCCGGCAAGGCCCGCTGCCTGCGCTGCGGCCAGGCCCTGGCGGTGCCCCGGGGCTGTTCCGGCCAGTGCACCCGCTGCCTGATCAGCGCCCTGGTCCGGCCCGCAGATCCTGAAGCGACGGACGGGCGAACGAAACCGGGACCCGGAACGTCTATATAAATAGGTGGACATTGCGACCTGAAGTCTGGCGCGGGGAGGCGTTGCAGATGGAGACGCTGCGGCTGCTGGTTCTGCTCCTGCTCGCTGCGGTGCTTTACCTGATCTACCGGGTACACCGTCTCGAGCAGCTCCTGAGCGGGCGGATCCGCACCCCCCGGCCGAATCACCGGGGCGGGCGATCCGGCAAGGTCGTTCCCCTGCTCAGAGATGACATCCCACCCGGTCCGTTCAGCCCCCGACCCGGCTCAACTGACCCAGACGGCGGAAACTGATTCACCACAACGGCCCGGCCGCTTCCCGGCGGCCGGGCCTTTGACATTGGGAGCCCGGGGGGGAGAGCAGGAAAATCATCCCGAGGCGGCGAATCCCCGCGCAAAAGTGCCACAGCGCCGCTGCGGGATCGGGGGTGAGGGCATGGGTCACAGACAGCCGCACGACGTGGGTGCGGTGACCGGCCTGCACTGGAGCGGACGGGTCGTGATGGCCGTCCTGTCGGCGTTCGCCCTGGCCGCGGCCTTCGTCGGGTGGCTTCTCACCCACCGCCCGCCGATGTGGTCCATGGTTTGGTGGGGCGCGGCAGTCGGCGCCGCCGCGGCCTTCGGGCTCACCTTCACCGCGTTCTGGCGGGTCTATACGACCCTGCGCTGGCTGCCGGCGGCGTTCCTCGCCCTGGACGGGCTGGCCATCGCGCTCTACTGGACCGACCCGCACTCGCCCTTCGGGCCGCTGCTTCTCCTGCTGCTCTCCGCGGTGGTGGCCGGCCGGTTCCGGAAATGGTATCTGATGGCCCACCTCTGGATCATGGTGATGGCCCTGGTCGGGGCGTGGGTCCTGGGGGCCGACGCCGTCAGCCTGCTCTTCCTCGTTTCCGGGCTCGTCGGCGTGGTCGCGATCATCCGCGCCATCTACCTGCGCTTCCGGGAGCAGGCCATTCAGACCGATCACCTGCGGCGGCTGATGGAGCTGCTGCCGGTGCTGAAGGCCCACGGGGTGGAGGACGTGGTGCAGGCGGCCGTGCGCCACATCGTGCGCGCCACGGGCAGCCGCACCGGCGTGGTGCTGCTGCTGGACGAGGATGCCCAGGTGCTCCGCCCGCATTATCTCTACAGCGAACCGCCGCTCCCGCCCGAGGAGAAAGAGGCCATCATGACGACGACGGTCGAGGTGGGCGTGGGGCTGTCGGGCTGGGTCGCGAAGCACGGCCAGTCCATCCTGACCAACGACGCGGCGCGCGATCCCCGTTCCGTTCAGGTGCCCGGCACGCCGCGGGAGGACGAGTCGATTCTGGTGGTCCCGCTCATCACCGACGGCCGGCTCTACGGCGTGCTGCGGGTGGACCGGCAGGGTGTGGGCCAGTACGCGCTCAGCGATCTGCACCTGCTGGAGCTGATGGCGGCGCACGTTTCCGACGCCATCTCCCGGGCCCAGCTGGAGGAGCGGCTGGCCCGCCGGGACGCGCTCACGGGCGTCTACAACCGGCACTACCTGAACGAGTGGTCGCAGCACGCCATCCGGGAGGCGCGCGAGGTCTCGGTGCTCTTGATCGACTGCCGCAAGTTCAAGGAGATCAACGACCGCTGGGGGCACCTGACCGGAGACTGGGTGCTGCAGCAGTGCGCTGAACTCATCACAGGCAGCGTGCGCTCCGGCGACCTGGTGGTGCGCTACGGCGGCGACGAGTTCCTGGTGGTGCTGGCCAATACCGGCCGGAAGGAGGCGGAGCTGATCGCCGCACGGCTCCAGCAGCGGGTGGCCGAGTGGAACGCCCGGCAGGGGGAGGACGAACCCCGGCTGATCCTGGACATTGGCGTTGACACCGCGCCGCAGTCGGAGTGGCAGCAGCTGCTCGACCGGGCGGACGAGCGCATGTACGCCTGCAAACAGGCCTGAGCCGTGACGCGAGTTCCGGTCACGGCTCTTCTTGATCGAGCCCCAGCGCGGCCCGCACGCGGGGCAGGTGGTCTGTAGCCGGGCTGCCCTCCACCAGGTCGCCGACGATCTCCGCCAGCGGGGCGATGGCTTCGGGCTCATCGTGGTTCACCGCCCGGGCGATGGCGAGGTGGGCCAGGGCCAGCACGTAGCCGGCCTCGGCGTTGAACCCCTCGGCCACCGCCACATCCGTGCGCGCCATCTTCCCATGGTCGTCCCGCTGGTAGAGGGGCCAGAGGAGCCCCTCTGCGTCCAGCAGCGCCAGTTCGTTGTGAAACTGTTCGAACCAGTCGTCATCGCTGCCGGCGCGACCCAGCCGGTCCAGCAGCTGCTGGATGCGCCGCACCGCGAACTCTTTCCCGTCCATCTCCGCCAGGGTCGTGGCTGCGAGCCCCACGCCCAGCCACCAGTACTCCTCGGGCGTGAGCCGCCGTCCGCAGGCCTCGGCCGCCTGCCTGAGCAGCTCGCTGCCCCGCTCCAGGTCGTACGCGTCATGTGATTCGGGCAACCGGCATCCCTCCGCAGGTGTTCCCATTGCCTATTTAGTCTGAGGCAGGTGTGTGCGGGGCACTCCTAGAATTGTTGGGTGTCGAGTTTTGACTTGAGGGGTGAAGTGGTGTCGTACCGAACGGTGGCCGGACGCGGTCAGGCTGAGATCGTCATCCGCAAGTCGCGCTTCATCGCCAACGTGGCCCCGGTCGCCTCCGAGGAGGCGGCATGGGCCTTTATCAACGAGATCCGCGCCGAGCATTCCCAGGCGACGCACAACTGCTTCGCCTTCACCGTGGGCAACGTGCAGCGCATGTCCGACGACGGCGAGCCCAGCGGCACGGCCGGCCGGCCCATCTTCGACGTGCTGGAGAAGCAGGGGCTGTCGGACACGGCCATCGTCGTGACCCGCTACTTCGGCGGCATCCTGCTGGGGGCGGGCGGGCTGGTGCGGGCCTACAGCCAGGCGGCTGTGGCGGGGGTGGAGGCCGCGGGCGTGGCCGAGGCGCTTCCCGCCGTGGACCTGCGCGCGCGGGTGGACTACGCCCTGCTGGGCAAGGTGCAGTACCTGCTGCAGCAGCACGGCGCCCTGACCCTGAACATCGACTTCGGCGAGGAGGTCGTGATCGACTTCCGGGTACTGCAGGACGGCCAGGCCACCGTTACCCAGGAATTGGCTGAAGCGTCGGCGGGCCGCATCGTCGTCGAAGAGGTGGGGACAGCCCTGGTCGGGCCCGATCTGCAGCCGATTCACCGGAACTAGGTTGCAGATGGGGTCGAAAGACCATACCGCGCGACCGGTTCACCCGCTATAATTAAGAAGTGTTTTCGCGAGATGACCTGTCTAAGGAGGGCTTCTCTTTGCACCTCCCCTCGTCCGTATTACGTCGTCGTGTATTTGCCACTGCCCTGGCTGCGCTGGTGGTCAGCGGCGTCGGGATGGCTGCCCGGCCGCAGGCGGTTCCCACCTCCGCACGGGAGCAGGCCGAACCTGAAGACGCAGCTGCGGAGCAAACTCCTGAGGAATTTGTCGGCCCCATCCTGCCGGTGGGCGCCGAGACTGTCGTGATGAACAAGGCGGCTGCCGCCGCGGCGGAGCCCGATTCGGAACCCGAGGAAGAGCAGCCCAGGCCGAAGGTGACCACCTATACGGTGGTCGCGGGCGACACGATCGAGGAGATCGCCCAGCGGCACGGCCTCTCCACGGAGACCCTGCTGTACGTAAACGACATGCACTCTGAGGACATCCTGCAGATCGGGCAGGAGCTCCTGATTCCGGCGATGGACGCCCTGGTCTACACCGTCGTCGAGGGCGACACCATGTGGGGCGTGGCCGACGCGTTCGACGCCGACTTCGACGAGATCGTCGCAGCCAACCCGGACGTGAACGCCGACGCCCTGCAGCCGGGCGACATCCTCTTCGTGCCCGGCGGCACGCCGCCCTCCCGCCGCACCATGTTGGCCAGCCGCGGGGGCTCCCGCACGCCCGCGGTCACGGGCAGCTTCTCCATCTGGCCGGTCTACGACTCGGTCACCGACTGGTTCGGCTGGCGGACCCATCCCGTCACGGGGGTCTGGCACCTGCACGACGGGATCGACATCAACGCGCCCACCGGCACGCCGGTGGCCGCGGTGGCGTCCGGCACCGTCACCACCGCCGGATGGCTGGGCGGGTACGGCTACGCCGTGAAGGTGGACCACGGCGACGGCATCATGACGATGTACGCGCACCTGAGCGAGGTGGCCGTCTGGGAGGGCCAGTGGGTGGAGGCGGGCGAACTCGTGGGTTACTCCGGAAGCACGGGCAATTCCACAGGGCCGCACCTCCACTTCACGGTCCTCGTCTGGGGCGAGCCGGTGGACCCGTGGGGGTGGCTGCCCTGATCCATCAGGGAGGCGGTGGAGATGCGCAGCGAGCAGAAGCGTGTGCTCATTCTGCTGGGGGCCATGGTTCTGACGATCGGTCTGATGGGCGCCCGGCTCTACCGTCTGACGGTCGTGGAGGCGGCAGCCTGGACGAGCCGGGCTGTCACCCAGAACTACGTTGAGCTGCCCAGCTTCGGCCCCAGAGGGGCGATTTTCGATCGCAACGGCCGGCCGCTGGCGACCAGCGAGCCGGTCTATGCTGCCCTATTGTATGATCAGGATCCCGAGCATGTGGCCGAAATCCTGCCGGAGCTGAGCAAGTTGCTGGCGGACGGCGACGCCGCCCTGGCCGAGGAGATCAGCGAGTACGTCATGGAGCGGGTGCGGCTGCACCAGAAGTGGGGCCGCCAGGCCGAGGACCTGGTGATCAAGACGGGCCTCTCGCAGTCCACAGTCGCCGAGTTCATCGAACGGCAGGGCGAGTTCCCCGGCGTGGCCATCGTCACGCAGTCGGTGCGGCGGTATCCCAACGGCAAGGTGGCCGGCAACGTCATCGGGTACGTGCAGCCGATCTCGGAGGAGCAGCTGGAGAGCGAGGCCTTCGAGGGGTATCACCCGGACTCCGTGGTCGGCAAGGACGGCATCGAGCTGTCTTACGAGGCCGTCCTGCAGGCCAGGCACGGCAAGCGGGTGAAGGCGGTCGACCCCGCGGGGCGGCCGCTGGGTATGGTGGAGGAGATCGACCCCGAGCCGGGGCACGACCTGACGCTCACCCTCGACCTTGATCTGCAGCGGGTGGCCGAGGAGGCCCTGGTGGCCAACCTGGAGTGGATCAAGGCCCAGAACGACCCGGAGGCGCAGCCCATCCGGGCCTCGCTGGTGGCCCTCGACGTGAAGACCGGCGCGGTGCTGGCCATGGCCCAGACCCCGAGCTACGACCCGAACCTGTTCATCAAGGCGATGACGGTGGGCCTCTCCGCGCAGGAATATGAAGAGAACGTGAATATTCCCGGCTCGCCCCTCATCAACTGGTCGATTCAGGGGTTCGCGCCGGGCAGCACCTACAAGATGGGCGTGGGCCTCGCCGGCGTCAGCACCGGCGTGATCGGCCCGTACGAGACGGTGCACTGCAGCACCACCTACTTCCGGGATCCCACCCGGAAGAACTGGTACCCGGTGGACCAAGGGCACCTGGCCCTGGACATGGCGCTGGCGCAGTCGTGCAACCCGTATTTCTACGAGATCGGCCACCGGCTCGGCATCGACGGGCTCGCCGAGTACCTGACCCAGTTCGGCTTCGGCCAGAAGACCGGCATCGACCTGCCGTTCGAGCACGCCGGGCTTCTGCCCACCCAGGCGTCGTACGGCGACCGGTGGCAGCCGGGCCATGTGTACTCGGTGGCCATCGGCCAGGGCGACGTGCTGGTCTCGCCGCTGCAGCTGGCGGTGTACACGGCCACCATCGCCAACCGGGGCGTGCGTTACGAGCCCTACCTGGTGCAGGAGATCCGCAGCAGCGCCGGCGAGGTGATCGAGCGGCGGGAGCCGGTGGTCGCGTCGGTGGTGGAGGCCACCGACGAGGCCTGGCGCCAGACCTTCGAGGGCATGCGCAAGGGCGGCTCGCACCCGCTGGGCACCGCCTACTGGGTGTTCCAGGACTTCCCGATCCCGGTGGCCGTGAAGACCGGCTCGGCGGAGACGGGCAAGTCGTACTCCGACGCCATCACCGTGGCGTTTGCCCCCATCGATGACCCGCAGATCGCAGTGGCGGTCTTCGTGGAGGGCGGCGCCCACGGGTCGTGGGTGGCCCCGCCGGCCCGGGCCGTGTTCGCGGCGTACTTCGGGATCGATGACCCGGGTCCGGCCCGCATCAACAAGGCCAACTGAAACGCAGACAGCGCACAGGCCCCCGCCCGCACCGGGTCGGGGGCTTATCTTCTGCCCTGCAGATCGGGTGGCGACCCTAGTGCCGCCGCCCGGGACGCCGGATGGAAATACCGGGCGGGCCGGTTTGACACCGCTCCCACGGGAAGCTAACATGCAAAACATAAGGATCAGAAATGCTCGGGGGAGAGGGGAGTCAGACAGATGATGACCGTTGCCAACTCGGTCCTGGTGGTGCTGTCGCTGCTCTTGGGCGGGCGGCTGCTGGTGCACTACCGCAGGCGGCCGCGGCCCCACTCGCTCTGGTACGGGGTCGGCCTGATCCTGATCGCCTGCGCGGCATTCCCAGAGCTGTTCTACGAGCTGACCGGGCGGGTGCCTGCGGCGCTCTGGTGGCTGTACTGGGCCACGGCCAGCGGCTGCGTGGCGTTCCTCAGCGTGGGCAGCGCGTACCTGATGTCGCAGCGGTTCGGCCAGGTCGTCCTGGCGGCTGCGGCCCTGACCAGCGCCTGGGTGCTGGCGGCGACCCTGCTCACGGCCGGCACCGGGCCGGCGGTGGTAGCCAGCGAGGCCTTCCGGTCGGCGCCCACGGCGGCCATCAAGCTGCCCTTCCTGCTGCAGAACATCGGCGGTTCGCTGATCATCCTGATCACGGCCATCATCTCCTTCGTGCGCACCCGGGCGGCCTTTGCGCTGCTCATCGCCGGCGGCGTCTTCATGTTTGCCAGCGGCGGGGCATCTGCCGGGCTGCTGGAGTTCTCGCAGATCTTTGCCTTCACGCAGACCGCCGGCATCCTGCTGCTCTACGCCGGGGTCTCGCTCTCGCTGCGCCCGCGTGCCGGGACACAGCGGCAGGCGGCGTAACGCTGTCGAAAGTTATGGTTGGCGAAAATTACGGGGTTGTAATATGACCGGAAATCCGGTATGATAAGAACCTGCGGATGAGATCCGGCCCCGCACAGCTGCGGGGCCTGATGCGAGGGTAGCTCAGTTGGCCAGAGCACACGGCTGATAACCGTGAGGTCCCGGGTTCGAATCCCGGCCCTCGCACCAGAACCGGTGGGTTGGCGAAGTGGTAACGCGGCGGTCTGCAAAACCGTTATTCGTGGGTTCGAATCCCACACCCACCTCCAGCGACAAGAGCGAGACCGGCCCGCCAGGCGGGCCGGCGTCAGCGCGGTGCAGGGCACCGCCTTTCGCTGTATTTTGGGGGGGAGAAGTCTTGAACCCGATCCTGCAGTCCCTCCACAGCCGCAAGTCGGTGCGGGCGTACGCCGACCGCCCCATCGAGCCCGAGGTGCGGCAGGCCGTGCTGGAAGCGGCGCTCCAGGCCCCTTCGGCCGGCAACATGGCGCTCTACTCCATCATCGAGGTGACGGACCCCGACCTGAAGGCGACCCTCGCCGAGACCTGCGACAATCAGCCCTTCATCGCAACGGCGCCGATGGTGCTCGTCTTCTGCGCGGACTACAGCCGGTGGTACGGCGTGTTCGCGGAGGCGGACCCCTTGACCCGCCGGCCCTCCTACGGCGACTTCCTGCTGGCCTGCTGCGACGCCCTGATCGCCGCGCAGAACACCGTGGTGGCGGCGGAGGCCCTGGGCCTGGGTTCCTGCTACATCGGCGACATCATGGAGCGCTACGAGATCCACAAGGAACTCCTGGGGCTGCCCAGGTACGTGGCGCCGGTGACGCTGCTCTGCTTCGGCTATCCGACAGAGCAGCAGAAGCGGCGGCGGAAGCCGCCCCGCTTCCGGGTGGAGGACATCGTGCACGAGAACCGCTATCGGCCGCGGGATATGTACGCGATGATCGCCGCGCGGGGCGGCCTGGAGGGGCCGGAGCTGGCCCGCTGGATCGACGCCTTCCGCCGTCGGAAGTGGGATTCGGACTTCAGCATCGAGATGTCCCGTTCGGTGAAGGCGATGCTGGAAGATTGGGCGCGAGAGTAAGAAAAACCACCGCACGCGCTGCGGTGGTTTTTTGCGCGTTTGCTCATCTCAGCGGGCGCGCCAACCGCAGGTTGTCACGATGCAGCCCCCCGATGTGGGATCCGCGCCAGAATTAAGAAGGGAAGTTTCTTTCAAAGACCGAAATCTTCGATAGTGCGACATGGAAAGGGGGGGCGACGTGCGCAGAAGACGGGTCGCCTTCCTGCTGACAGCCTGTGTCCTGCTGTCAGCCGGCGTCCTGCTGCTGGCCGCGGCCCTCCGCGGGTGCGGCGCGGCCCGGCAGACACCGCCGAATCCTGCGGAAGACGGCAGGTTGCGCATCGCCACGGCGACCACGGCCGGGGTGTACTACCCCGTGGGAAAGGGCATGGCCGAGCTCTTCGCCGACGCGCTGCCTGAGCTCACGCCCGAGGTGCTGGTCACCGGGGGCGGGCCTGAGAACATCCGGCTGCTCGAGGAAGGGAAGGCCGAACTGGCCTTCGTGCAGGCGGGAGTGCTCTACAACGCGCTGGTGAACCCCGTGACCGGCGCCGAGACGAAGCGCGTGCTCAGGGGCATGACCTACCTCTACCCCAACGTGATGCACCTCGTCGTACGCAAGGACGCGGGCATCGACTACCCCGCCGACATCGCCGGGAAACGGTACATCCCCGGGCCCCGGGAGAGCGCGGCCGAGATCAATTCCGCGGAGATCCTGTCGCTCTACGACGTGAAGCTCACCGACACCCGGCTGTTCTACTACGACTACGATGAGGCCGCCGACGCGCTCATTTCCGGAGAGGTGGACGGCGCCATGATTCCCGGTGGGCTGCTGACGCCTTCTGTCGTGCGCATGCTCGAGTCGGGCGAGGTGAAGCTGCTGCCTGTGGACGCCCCGGCGGTCATGAAGCGCTACCCCTGGTATGAGCCCTTCGTCATCCCGCCGGGCACGTACCCCAACCAGGAGAAGTCGGTGGGCACCGTGGCCGTCGCCAACGTGCTGGTGGTCCGTGCGGACCTGCCCGAGGACCTGGTCTACCGGCTGATGCAGGCGCTCTACCGCGACCCGTCGCAGCTGGCGGCCGCCCACCCCGCGGCGGAGCTCCGCCTGGAGGAGGCGATGCGGGGCCTGACCGGGGTCATCGAGCCGCATCCCGGCGCGGCCCGCTTCCTGAAGGAGGCCGGGGTGCTGCAATGAGGCGCTGGGATTCTGCCATGAGGCCCTGGGATTCTGCCATGAGGCGCTGGGATGCTGTGATGCGGCGCTGGGGTGCTCCAGAGAAGCCTCCCCTGTGGCGCGGGTCCCTGCAGACCCAGAACATCCTGCTGGCGGCCCTGCTGGTCCTGGTGGTGCTGGCCGCCACTGCCGTGCCGGTGATGTACCTGGTCGCGCAGACCCTGGAGCAGGAGATGGGCTCCCGCGCCCGGGACATCGCCAGGACGTTCGCCGTGAGCCCCGCCCTGCAGGCCGGGTTCGCCAGCGATGACCCGGTGGCCGCCATCGCCCCGTTGGCGGACCGGATCCGGCAGGCCACAGGGGCCGATTTCGTCATCGTGATGGACCGGGCGGGGCGCCGCTACGCGGCCAGCGACCCCACCGAACTGGGAAAGGCGACGGTCGGCCTGGACTACGGTCCCGCCCTCATGGAAGGGCGGGCGTTCTACGCGCGGGTGCAGGAGGGGCGCACGCCGGCCCTGGCGGGCGTGGCGCCGGTGTTCCGGCCCGGCGGCGAGCTGGTGGGCCTGGTCTCCGTTGGCTTTCAGCTGGAGGCCGTCGACCTCTGGATCCGCAGCGTCGTTCAGCGGGTGGCGTGGGCGGCGGTGGTGGGCCTGGTGATCGGCGTCGTCGGGGCCGTGCTGCTGGCCCGCCACACCAAGGCGCAGATGTTCGGGCTGGAGCCGAGGCAGATCGCGGCCCTGCTGGAGTCGCGCACGGCCATCCTGCAGGCGGTGCGGGAGGGGATCGTGGCCGTGGACGGCGAAGGCCGGCTGACGGTGATCAACGACGAGGCCAGCGCGATCCTCGGCCTGCCGGCGGACGCGGTGGGCCGGCCGATGGGCGAGGTCCTGCCCGCCCGCCTCACGGAGATTCTCGCCAGCGGCGAGGCGATCTTCGACCGGGAGATCATCGTGAACGACCGGGTGGTGGTGGTCAACCAGATGCCCCTGCGCCACCGGGGGCAGCCGATGGGGGCCGTCGCCTCGTTCCGCGACCGGACGGAGCTCCAGCAGCTGGCCGGCGAGCTGACCGCCGTCCGCCGGTACAGCGACGCCCTGCGGGCTCAGGCGCATGAGTTCCGCAACCGGCTGCACGCCGTGGCCGGGCTGATCGAACTGGGGGCCCTGGACGAGGCCCTGGAGCTGATCATGCGGGTGCAGGGGCAGGAGCAGGACCTGCTGGACCAGCTGGTGCGCACCATCTCGGAGCCGATGATCCAGGCGATCATCCTGGGCAAGTACCACCGCGCCGCCGAGCTGCACGTGCGGCTGGACCTGGACCCGGAAAGCCGGCTGGAGCGGGCGCGGGCCGAGCTCGGGGTGGAGATGCTGGTGACGGTGGTGGGCAACCTGCTGGACAACGCCATCGAGGCGGTGGCCGATCTGCCGGAGCCGGACCGCTGGGTCCGGCTGTATGTGCACGACGCCGGCCCCGCCGCGGTCATCAAGGTGACCGACGGCGGGCCCGGCGTGTCGCCGGAACGGCGCAGCCGGATCTTCCAGGACGGCTACTCGACCCGCCAGGGCGGCCGCAGGGGCTTCGGCCTGGCCCTGGTGCACCTGCTGGTGCGGCAGGCGGGCGGGCAGATCACCGTCGAGCAGGATCCGAGCTGCTTCTGCGTGATGATTCCGATGGAGGTGGAAGCGTGATCTCGGTGTTGGTGGTGGAGGACGACCGCACCGTCGCCATGGTCCACCGGCGGGTGGTGGAGCGGGTGCCGGGCTTCGCCGTGATCGGCGTCGCCCACACCGGCCGGGAGGCGATCGAGCGGGTGCTGGAGGACCGGCCGAAGCTGGTGGTGCTGGACATCTACCTGCCGGACGTGCCCGGGCTGGAGGTGCTCCGCCGGATTCGCGCGGCGGGGCTCGGCACCGACGTCATCGTGATCTCGGCCGCCCGGGAGCCCGACACGGTGCGCGAGGCCCTGCGGGCGGGGGCCGTGGACTACCTGCTGAAGCCCTTCCGGGTCGACCGGCTGATGGAGTCGCTGAAGGCCTACCAGAAGCGGCTGGCGGAGCTGGAGCGGGAGGACCAGGCGGAGGTGAGTCAGGACGAGATCGACCGGCTGCTCGGCCGGCCGCAGGCCGGGTCGGCAGAACTGGACCTGCCCAAGGGCGTCGACGCGGTGACGCTGCAGCGCATCCGCCAGGTCTTCGACCAGCACCCGCAGGGGCTGACCAGCGAGCAACTGGCCCGAAGCGCCGGGGTCAGCCGCTCCACCGCGCACCGCTACCTGCGCTACCTGGCGAGCACGGGGGAGATCGACGTGGAGCCGCGCTACGGGTCGGTGGGCCGGCCCGAGTTGCGCTACCGGAGGAGGGGGGAGTGATCCGCCGCGGCCTGTGGGCAGCTGAGCCGCGCAGGGCACACTGCGAAATTTATGGGACAAACAGTTCGAATGGGAACAGCGCGGGGAATGAATCAAAAATAGGTTGCCGGGCAGGCCGGAGCCAAGAAGGTGCACCGACAGGGGAATCTTCTTGGATCGGAGGTAAGGACATATGGAGGTTACCCGACCCGCACCGGCAAGACCCGTATCCCTGCAGTTCGATCGGAAGTGGATCCCGCTGGTCGTGGCGACGCTGGTCATGGTGGGCATCCTGCTCCTGCCCACTCCCGCCTCGCTCCCCGTCATCGGGCAGCGCGCGCTGGCCATTCTCGCCTTCGCCGTCATCCTGTGGGTGACCGAGGCGGTCTCTTACCCGGTGAGCGCGGCGCTGATCATCGGCCTGATCTCGCTGCTGCTCGGCCTCGCGCCCAACCCGGACGCCCCGGGTAGCCTGCTGGGCACCAAGGCGGCCCTGGGTTGGGCCCTGGGCGGCTTCAGCAACTCCGCGGCGATGCTGGTGGCCGGCGCCCTCTTCCTGGCGGTGGCCATGCAGGTCACCGGGCTCGACCGGCGCATCGCCCTCTTGATCCTCTCCAGGGTCGGCTCCCGGACCCGTGCGGTCCTGGTGGGATCGATTCTGGTGGGCATCGTGCTGGCCTTCTTCGTCCCGTCGACCACCGCCCGCGTGGGCGCCATCGTCCCGATCATGCTGGGCATGGTGGCCGCGTTTGGCATGGAGAAGAACTCGCGCCTGGCAGCGCTCCTCATGATCGCGACCGTGCAGACGGCCTCCATCTGGAACATCGGCGTGAAGACCGCCGCTGCCCAGAACATGGTGGCCATCGGCTTCATGGAGGAGACCTTCGGCATCTCCGTGACCTGGGGGCAGTGGCTGCTCTACGCGGGCCCCTGGGCCCTCATCATGACCGTCATCCTTTACTTCATCATGCTCCGGGTGCTGCCGCCGGAGGTGGAGGAGATCCCCAATGGGCAGCAGATGATCCGGGAGCAGCTCGCGACGCTGGGCCCCGTCACCCCGGCGGAGAAGCGTCTGATCATCATCGCCGCCTCGCTGCTCTTCCTTTGGGCGACCGAGGGCGTGCTGCACCCGCTGGACACCACGACCACCACCCTGGCGGCGGTCGCGGTCATGCTGACGCCGGGCATCGGCGTGATGAACTGGAAGCAGGCGGAGGAGAAGGTGCCCTGGGGAACCATCGTGATGTTTGCCGTGGGCATCTCGCTGGGCACCACGCTGCTCCGGACCAACGCCGCCTCCTGGCTGGCTGACGCCTTCATCGGCGCCACCGGACTGAAGATGATGCCGGTCCTGGCCATGATCGCCCTGCTCTCGATCTTCAACATCGTCATCCACTTCGGCTTCGCCAGCGCCACCAGCCTCAGCTCGACCCTGATCCCCGTGATCATCGCCATGATGACGTCGATGAACCGGCCCGACGTCTCGCCGCTGGCGATGGTGCTGATTCAGCAGTTCGTGGTCAGCTTCGGCTTCATCCTGCCGGTGAACGCGCCGCAGAACATGCTGGCCTACGGCACGGGCACGTTCACGGCGAAGGACCTGATGCGGACCGGCGTGCCGCTGACCGTCATCGGCTACCTGATGATCCTGCTGTTCGCCGCCACCTACTGGCAGTGGGTGGGGCTGCTGTAGGCGGTCCGGGCGGTGGGGGATCCTCGCAGAAGGGGCTATCCGGGCAGCTTGTGCTGACCGGGTAGCCCTTACGCTGTCTCCCGGGCCCGACCCGGCTCGTGGTGAGGAAATGAGCCACCCCGTTCCGGGGTCCTGGCTCATTGGCTCACCATGGGCGTTCGGAGGAGCCGCCGCACTCGGTTGAGATGGTGAACGGATGAGCCACCGGGGGGGTATCTCTGGCTCATCTGGTTACCCTTCGGGGTTCAACTACCTCGCTCGCACTGTCCCGTCGCTTGCAACCGGCCTCAATCCTGACCAAGTCCGTTGCCCGCATGGGGGAGCCGGGTATCTTGATCGCTGCGGGGGAGGGTTATAGAATAGAAGCACTTCTCCGGCTGATCGAGGTTGGGAGGCAGCACCCGTGCGAAAGGGCCTGCTCGGGGTTATGGTGATGGCGACGGTCTTCGTGGCGGCGGCATCGCTGCTGGCCATGGCGGCGCCGTCCCGGGACACGCGTGTGATCGACCTCTCGGACGACGTCAGGGTGACGCTCGATGTCACCGGCCTCATCGAAACGGCGGTCCGGGAGGGATCAAGCCACCTTCTGGTTCGCGGGAGCACCGTCTCCGTCCACATCTGCGAAGCGGGGGGCATGCGAACAGCGGTGGTTGACCTCAGCGAGGCGCAGTTCGTGATCCCGGAAATTGACTTCACCTCCGTTCAGGAACTGGGGCTGGAACCCACCGTGAAGGTGATCGTGTGGAAGGCCGAGGCGGGTGAACCGGCGGAGCGGGGGTTGATCCGGCCGTAGGGATACGGATCTCGGTGATCCATACTGGACAGGGGCGATCCCGCGTGGGATGGCCCCCTGCGTTGTATCGGGGCCGTGGTTCAGTGAATCACCTTTCGGGGATCAACCGGCTGCGTAGCCCCGTGCCGGGTGGTTGAGGTGTGGCGCCGGGCGCGAAGTGCGGCGGATTACTACTTGGCTCGTGTGCGAAGTGGAAATTGGCCGCAGTCTGCCGGCGACGGTGGCCTGGGCCGGGTGGTTGAGACGTGCAGGGGTCGGGCAACGATGGGGAAGTACGGCGGATTTCGACTTGGCTGGAGTGCGAAGTGGAAACTGGCCGCAGTTGGCCGGCGGCGGCGGCCCGGGCCGGGTGGTTGAGACGTGCAGGGGTCGGGCAACGGATGGGAAGTGCGGCGGATTTCGACTTGGCTGGAGTGCGAAGTGGAAACTGACCGCAGTTGGTCGGCGACGGGCGGCCCGGGCCGGATGGTTGAGACGTGCAGGGGTCGGGCAACGGATGGGAAGTGCGGCGGATTACGACTTGGCTCGCGTGCGAAGTGGAAACTGACCGCAGTTGGTCGGCGACGGGTGGCCTAGGCCGGATGGTTGAGACGTGCAGGGGTCGGGCAACGAAGGGGAAGTACGGCGGATTTCGACTTGGCTGGAGTGCGAAGTGGAAACTGGCCGCAGTTGGCCGGCGGCGGCGGTCCGGGCCGGGTGGTTGAGGCGTACAGGGGTCGGGCAACGGATGGGAAGTGCGGCGGATTACGACTTGGCTCGCGTGCGAAGTGGAACCTGGCCGCAGTTGGCCGGCGGCGGCGGTCCGGGCCGGGTGGTTGAGGCGTACAGGGGTCGGGCAACGGATGGGAAGTGCGGCGGATTACGACTTGGCTCGCGTGCGAAGTGGAAACTGGCCGTAGTTGGTCGGCGGCAGAGGGGCCGGATGGTTGAAGCGTGACGGAATCGGGGGCCTGTCGGCTCGTAGGGGCCCGCAGATCTACACAGGAAAGGGCGATCCCGGCATCGTGCACCGCCGGGATCGCCCCTTTCAGGTTTTCGCAGCCGTAGTCTTCGGCATCCTCATCGGCATCGAGGAGCTCCTCGCAGCCTTGTGGCGAGCCGGGGCCGGGTCCCCCATCCTCCCCGGCTTAAGCAGATCCGCCGTCGCCGGGATCCTCATCATCCCCCGGCTCACCGGGTTCTCCACCAGCCTCAGGCTGACCGCCGGATCCAGACCCGCCGGACCCCGGCTTACCGCCGGACCCCGGCTCACCGCCGGACCCCGGCTCACCGCCGGACCCCGGCTCACCGCCGGACCCCGGCTCACCGCCGGACCCCGGCTCACCGCCGGACCCCGGCTCACCGCCGGACCCCGGCTTACCGCCGGACCCAGGCTCGCCGCCGGACCCAGGCTCGCCGCCGGACCCCGGCTCACCGCCGGACCCGGGCTCGCCGCCGGATCCCGGCTCATCGCCGGACCCGGGCTCGTCGTCGCCGGGTTCGCCATCGCCAGGCTCATCGCCGGAGCCCGGGCCGCCATCGCCCGGCTCCTCCAGCTCCACTACCACCTCAACCGGCGCCGACGGCTCGCCGACCGCCCCCGACGCCGCGTCCACGGCCACCACCCGGTAGTAGTAGGTGCCGGCCTCGGAGAGCACGTCCAGGTAGGGGGAGGAGGCCACCGTGGCGATGGTGTGCTGGTCGTCCGCGGGCACGTCGGGATCGGTGCCCCGCAGGACGCGGAACCGGAGGTTTTCGCCGGCGGCGTCGCCGCCTTCGGTTTGCCAGGTCAGGTTGACCGAGCCTGGCTGCGGTCCCGGCGATGCTTTGAGGCCCGCAATCGCCGGCAGGGCGGGTTGGGCCGGCTCCTCAGGCGGCGCGGAATCCGGCGGCTCTGCCGGCTCCGCAGGCGGAGTCTCCACCACCTGGGGCGGGCCGCCGTCAGGGCCGGGGAAGGCCAGGACGGGCCGCCCGGCCAGGGCCGCGCCCACCACCTGGCGCCAGAGCCAGGTGGGGTACGTGGAGCCGTTTACCTCCGGCGGCAGGTAGTGGTCGGGGTCCACCTGGTCGTACCCGACCCACACGCTGGCCACCACGTCGGGCGTGTACCCGACGAACCAGGCGGCGCTGTTGCCCGCCAGGCCCTCAAAGGCGGGGCCCGGCGGCAGCTCCACCGAACCGGTCTTCCCTGCCATCGGGCGGTCGATCAGGGCGCCGGTGCCCGTGCCCTGGGTGACGGCGGTCTGCAGGATGTCGGTGACCGCATGCGCCGTCTCGGGGCGCATGGCCCGCCGCTGGATGACGGGCCGGCCCCGGAGCTGGCCGCCGGCCGCGACCACCCGGGTGATCGTGTGCGGCTCCCGGTAGACACCCCCGTTGGCGAAGGCCTGGTAGGCGCCGGCCATCTCCAGCGGGCTCACCCCCTCGGCCATCGCGCCCAGGGCGAGGGTCAGGTCCTGATCGGCCTCGGCGAAGGGGATGCCCAGCGCCTCCGCGAACGCCCTGGCCCGGTCGACGCCCACCTGGTCCAGCAGCTTGACGGCCGGGATGTTGAGCGAGAGCCGGGCCGCCTCCCGCAGGGTCACCTCGCCCCTGAACCGGAAGTCCCAGTTCTGCGGCTGCCAGCCATTGATGTCGATGGGCTCGTCGACCACGGTGCTCTCGGGGGTGAGCCCCGCATACTCGATTGCCGGGCCGTACACGATGACGGGCTTCAGGACCGAGCCGGGGGAGATGCGGCCGTGGGTGGCCCGGTTCAGGCCGCCGCCGACCGGATACTCCCGCCCGCCCACCAGCGCCCGCACCTCGCCGGTGCGGGGGTCGACGGCCGCGAACGCAGCCTCCACCCCATCGGGGGTGTGGGCCGGGAAGATCCGGGCGGCCAGCCGCGCCTCGGCCACCTGCTGGAGCGCCGGGTCCAGCCCGGTGTGAATCTCCAGCCCCATCAGCGCGACCACCTGGGGGTCAAGCCCGTAGCGCTCCTGCAGCTCCGCCCGCACCTGGTCCAGATACCACGGGTAGGGGTTGTTCAGGTCCAGCTCCCCCTGCACCACGTTCAGCGGCAGCGCCTTCTCGGCCTCCGCCTCCTCCGGCGAGAGGTAGCCGGCGGCGACCATGCGGTCCAGGACCAGGTCGCGCCGCGCCTGTGCGGCCTCCGGGTCCCGCAGCGGGCTGAAGTTCTCAGGCGAGGGGGCGATGCCCGCCAGCGCGGCCGCCTCGCCCAGCGTCAGGTCGCCGGCGTCCTTGTTGAAGTAGAGCTCGGCGGCGGCGCCCACCCCGTAGGTGCCGTGGCCCATGTAGAGCTGGTTCAGGTAGAGACCCAGGATTTCGTCCTTCTCATACCGCGTCTCCAGGAGCAGGGCCAGCACGGCCTCCTGCATCTTCCGGGTCAGGGTCTGTTGCGGCGTGAGGAAGGTGTTCTTCACCACCTGCTGGGTGATGGTGCTGCCGCCCTCGGCGATGGTGCGCTCCCGCAGGTTGGTGACCAGGGCGCGGGCGATGCCCCGCAGGTCCACGCCGGGGTGCTGGTAGAAGCGTCTGTCCTCTGACGCGACAAATGCCTGGGGGACGTGAGGCGGCAGCCCGGCCAGGTCCACAGGCACCTGGTAGACATCGCCGGTGAGGGGCCCGATCTCGCTGCCGTCGAAGGCGTAGACCATAGACGGCCGGCCGGGCTGCAGCCCCACCGGGGGCAGGGTGGTGAACATGTAAACGGCGGAGCCTGCGCAGTAGAGCAGCCAGACGGCGATGACGAGGGCCAGGCCCAGGACCGTCCTGCGGATCCACTGTCCTGTCTTTCTCTGCTGTGCGTCGGGGGAATGCGACATGGGCTCCACCTCCTTAAACGTGAAATTCATACCGATTTAGTATAACAGACCTGCAAACCGCCCCTGCGTGGCAATCTCTTGTGCCGCTGGGCTTTCGTGCCACGGAGGGCGGCTGCGTGCACGGCCATACGCGCGCAGAACCCCGGAGCGCTCCGGGGTTCTGCTCGTGATGCCCCTGCGCAGGACTCCTTGGGAATCAGTCCCCCGTGGCCTCGCCGGCTTCGCCGGCCGCGCCGGCCACAACCTCGAACTGCACGCCCGGGAAGCGTTCGGTGATCCGGCGGCGCATTACCTCGCCGATCCGGCCGTAGCCGGGGGCGGTGTAGAGCAGGTCGATGTAGCCGTGCCGCACCCGGTCGGTGAAGGCCCGCACGTAGCCCACCAGGCGGCCGTCTACCCACGCCGAATCCACCGCCGACGAGTGGAGCAGCAGGCGCGTGGCCTGCTCGGGCTCCAGCGGCAGACCGGGCAGACCCGCGCGGCCGATGTGCCCGATGAGCCGGCCCTTCTCGCCGGTGTACTCCACCCCGTCGATCAGGAGGTGCCGGTAGTCGTGTTCGCCGGCCAGGCGGAACGCCTGCCCGTCCCAGACCACCGGGCTGACGCCGGTGTTGCGTGAGATGGACGATGCCGCGCCGGCGGTCCGCTGCAGGAAGTGGTTGATGAGGGCGCCGTGGGCGACGACGATGATCCGCTGGCCGGGGTGGCGCCGGGCGATTTCCTTGATGATCGCCTCGCCGCGCCGGCCCAGCTCCTCGTCTGACTCCACGCCGGGGATCGCGCCCAGGGGCCGCCCGGGCCAGAGGGCGTCCCGCTCTATGGCCGTCATCCCCTCCGCCGGCCCCATCCAGCGCTCCCGGAGCCGCTCGTCGGTGATCAGGGTGTGGCCGGTCCGGCGGCAGACCGCCTCGGCCGTCGCCCGGGCGCGCGCCAGGTCGCTGCTGTAAACGGCGTCCCAGCGCTCGGTCGCCATCCTGGCTGCGAGCGCTTCGGCCTGCCACTCTCCCTCCGCGTTGAGGGGGATGTTGGCGTGGCCCTGGGCGCGGCCGTCGTAGTTCCAGTCGGTGACACCGTGTCGCACGAGGGCGATGTAGGTCTTCACGGAGCAGCTCCTTTCATCATGTCTATGGTTTCAGTATAAAGCTGTGCGGGAATCCGGTCAAAAATCAGCGGGCGTCGCCCACGAATTTCCTCCGTTTCCAGCGCATATCCGTTTAGCGGGCGTGTCCGCAGCCACGCCACACACAACGGAGGAGAAAGGAGAGGGGATTCATGCCGCTGGGCAGAGAGGCGGAGGCCTTCCTGAAGCAGCTCGCCGAGGCCGGTGGCCCCGCGCTGAACGAGCTGTCGCCGGTGGAGGCCCGGCAGATGACCGAGCAGCTGGCCGCGTTCGGCGGCGAGGCAGAGCCGGTGGCAAGCGTTGTGGACCGGACGATTCCCGGGCCCGCAGGTGAGATTCCCGTCCGCATCTACACGCCGGCGGGGGCGGAGCCGTTCCCGGTGCTGCTCTACTTCCACGGGGGCGGCTGGGTGATCGGCAGCCCGAACACGGTGCACGCCACCTGCGCCCTGCTCGCCAACCGCGCCGGGGCCGTGGTGGTCTCGGTGGACTATCGCCTGGCCCCGGAGCACAAGTTCCCTGCGGCGGCGGAGGACTGCTACGCCGCCACCGTCTGGGCCGCTGAAAACGCGCGCAGCTTCGGCGGCGACCCGCGGCGCATCGCCGTGGCCGGCGACAGCGCCGGCGGCAATCTGGCGGCGGTGGTCTCGATCATGGCCCGGGACAAGGGCTATCCGGAGCTGGCCTATCAGGTGCTGATTTACCCGGTCACCGACCACAACTTCGAGACCCCGTCGTACCGGGAGAACGGGACCGACTACTTCCTGACCACGACCATGATGCAGTGGTTCTGGAACCACTACATTAACGGCGACGCCGACGGCAGCGACTGGCGGGCCTCGCCGGTCCGGGTGGCTGACGCATCCAACCTGCCCCCGGCCTTCGTCATCACCGCAGAGTACGACCCGCTCCGGGACGAGGGCGAGGCTTACGCCCAGAAGCTCGCGGCGGCCGGCAACATCGTCACGGTGAAGCGGTACCTGGGCCAGATTCACGGCTTCTGCACCCTGCTGGGGGCCATGCCCGCCGGCCGGCAGGCGCTGGAGGAGGCCGCGGCCCAGCTGAGGCTGGCTTTCGCAGCCGGGTAGGACCGCCTGGTGGGAAAGGGGGACGGGAGCATGCGCCGATTCGACGCCGTGGTGGTGGGCGCCGGCTTCTCGGGGCTCTACATGCTCTACCGCCTGCGGGAACTGGGACTCTCGACCCGTGTCTTCGAAGCGGGCAGCGATGTGGGCGGCACCTGGTACTGGAACCGGTACCCCGGCGCCCGCTGCGACTCGGAGAGCCATGTCTACTGCTACTCCTTCTCCAGGGAGCTCCTGGAGGAGTGGGAGTGGTCGGAGCGGTACCCGGCCCAGCCGGAGATCCTGCGGTACCTGCAGCACGTCGCAGACCGGTTTGACCTGCGCCGCGACATCCAGTTCAACACCCGGGTCACCTCCGCGGCCTGGGACGAGGAGAAGGGCCTGTGGGAGATCCGCACGGACGACGGCGCGGTGACGTCCGCCCGGTTCTTCATCACCGCCGTGGGCTGCCTTTCGGCCGCGCACGTGCCGCACTTCCCCGGGCTGGAGTCCTTCCGGGGCAAGTGGTACCACACCGGGGAGTGGCCGCACGAGAAGGTGGACTTCACCGGCCAGCGGGTGGGGCTCATCGGCACCGGCGCGACCGGCATCCAGGTGCTGCCGGAGGTGGCCACGGAGGCCGCTCACGTCTACGTCTTCCAGCGCACCCCGAACTTCGCCATCCCCGGCCGGAACCGGCCGATGGACCCCGAGTTCCTGCGGGAGGTGAAGGCGAAGTACGACGAGATCTGGGAGACCGCCCGCCATTCCCCGGCCGGCCACTTCATGGTGCCGCCCGACCGGTCGGCCATGGCGGTGCCGCCCGAGGAGCGGCAGCAGATCTTCGCCGAGGCCTGGGAAAAGGGCGGCTTCTGGTTCCTCTTCGCCTTCAACGACCTCACCGTGAACCAGGAGTCCAACGACGCGGCGGCCGAGTTCATCCGCTCGTACATCCGGCAGGTGGTGAAGGATCCGCAGGTGGCTGAGCTGCTCACGCCCCGCGACCACCCCTTCGGCACCAAGCGGCCGCCGCTGGAGCACGGCTACTACGTGGCGTTCAACCGAGAGAACGTCACCCTGGTGGACGTTCGCCGTGCGCCGATCGTTGAGATCACCCCGACGGGGCTGCGCACGGAGGAGGCGGAGTACGAGCTGGACGCCATCATCTTCGCCACCGGGTTCGACGCCATGACGGGCAGCCTGCTGCGCATGGACATCTGCGGCCGAGAGGGTCTCTCGCTCCGGGAGAAGTGGGCGGAGGGCCCGCGCACTTACCTCGGCCTGGCCACCGCCGGCTTCCCCAACATGTTCATGATCACCGGCCCGCAGAGCCCGTCGGTCCTCAGCAACATGCCGGTCTCCATCGAACAGCACGTGGAGTGGATCGCCGCCTGCATCCGGCAGATGCTGGAGCGGGATCTGCAGGTCGTCGAGGCGCAGGAGCAGGCCGAGGAGGGCTGGGTGAAGCACGTCACGGAGGTGGCGGAGGCCACGCTCTACCCGAAGGCCAGCTCCTGGTACGTCGGGGCGAACATCCCCGGAAAGCCGCGCATCTTCTACCCCTACGTGGGGGGTGTCGGCAACTACCGGCAGATCTGCGACGAGGTGGCGGCGAAAGGCTACGAGGGGTTCGCCTGCAAGGCGGCAGGGTGACAGAAGGACCCGGGGCTCGGCGGCCCCGGGTCCGGTACTGCCTGCACGGCGTGGGGCGCCCGCCGCCCGGCGGCGCCTACTTCTCCAGCGCCGAGCGGAGCCGCCCGGCCAGGCTCTTCTCCAGTTCCACCTTCACGTAGGTGCCTTCCTCCCGGTGCTCCTCCGCCAGCACCCGTCCCCGCTCGTGGACCCACGCGACCCAGGATGACTGGGCGTAGGGGATCAGCGCCTCCAGCACCTCCCGCCGGTCCCGCAGGGCCTGCTGAATCGCCGCCTGCAGCCCGTCCAGGTTCTGCCCCAGCGCGGCGGCCACGGCCACCGCCCCGGGGGTCCGGCGCAGCAGGTGGTCCAGCTCGGCGGGATCCACGCGGTCCACCTTGTTATAGACGACCAGCGTCGGCTTGTCGCCCGCCCCCAGCTCCTCCAGCACCCGGTTCACCGTCGCCATCTGCTCGGCCCGCTTGGGGTGGGACGCGTCGACAACGTGCAGGAGCAGGTCGGCCTGGTTGACCTCTTCCAGGGTGGAGCGGAAGGCAGCCACCAGCTGGTGCGGCAGGTTGTGGATGAACCCGACGGTGTCCACCAGCAGGTAGGGCTCGCCCTCGGCGGGCTCCACCCGGCGCGTCGTGGCGTCCAGGGTGGCGAAGAGCCGGTCCTCGGCCAGCACGTCCGAGCCGGCCAGGGCCCGGTGCAGGGTGGACTTGCCGGCGTTGGTGTAGCCGGTGAGCGCCACCACCGGCACCGCGGAGGCCTTCCGGTCGGCGCGCATCCGGTCCCGGTGGGCCTTGATCTCCTCCAGCTCCCGCTTCAGGGTCGCCATCCGGTCGCGGATGCGCCGCCGGTCCACCTCGAGCTTGGTCTCGCCGGGGCCGCGGTTGAAGACCGTGCCGGCCGAGCCCGCCTGCCGGGACAGCTCGATGCCCTTTCCGGTGAGGCGCGGCAGCCGGTAGCCCAGCTGGGCCAGCTCCACCTGGAGCTTGGCCTCGCGGGTGCGGGCCCGGAGTGCGAAGATGTCGAGAATGACCGCCGTGCGGTCCAGCACCTGGCAGTCGATGATCTTCTCAAGGTTGCGCTGCTGCACCGGGGTGAGCTCGTCGTCGAAGATGACGAAGTCGAACTCCAGCTGTCGGCGCAGGAGCTCGATCTCCTCCGCCTTGCCCCGGCCGATGTAGGTGGCGACGTCGGGCGAGGGCCGGCTCTGCACCTCCCGGCCGACCACCGCGGCGCCGGCGGTGTCGACGAGCCGCGCCAGCTCATCCAGGGATTCGGCCGCGCTCCAACCGTCGCGGTAGGTCGCGGGCAGTTCCAGCCCCACCAGCAGGGCCGTGGCCTGTCGGTCGCGCACGCCAGTTTCGTTCATCGTCATGTATGGCCACTCCTCGTTCGATATTCGGATCCAGCTCTCCGGGGCCGTCGGCAGGCCGGACCCGTCCGAGGCTGCGGCGACTCGGGCACACAAAAAGGCCGCAGCCCCACCAGGGCCGCGGCCGCGTTGCCGTGACGAATCAGGCA
The DNA here is from genome assembly GCF_055383075.1 of Symbiobacterium turbinis. NCBI lineage: Bacteria > Bacillati > Bacillota > Clostridia > Eubacteriales > Symbiobacteriaceae > Symbiobacterium > Symbiobacterium turbinis. The sequence goes on along the minus strand of NZ_AP042433.1, from coordinate 1,532,543 downwards.
CCGCTACCGAGGGCGCGCCGGAGAGGGCTTGTGCATGTGGATCTCGCCGAACAGGCGCATCTTGATCCAGAACATGACACGTCCCCTCCTCCGTAAAGTCTGGCTCTATTCTACCTCTCAGGTGGAAAGAAAGTCAACGTACGCGTGACGCCTCCGGGCGTCGAACCTTTTGAGCGGCCCTGAAACTCTCTAGAACGCGAACTCTAAAGCGCGCGCAGGTGCAGCGGCGGCACCCGGCGAATGACTACCCGACGAGGAGGCGACCGCATGGTGAAGCGATCTACCCGTTCCGGTCTTATGCTGCTTCTTTGCTTTATGGTCACCCTGCTGTCGATCGCGTCGCCGGCGGTGGCGGCCACCAGCCCCGGCGGTGTCGTGGATGACCGCGCGGGCATCTTTTCCGCTGCGGAGCTGGCGCAGTTGGAGGACGAGCTGGCGGGCCGCCGCTTCGCCTACCGGGTGATCATCCTGGAGGAGGCCTTCGCCGGACCGGAGCCGGCCGATGCGGAGGCGCGGTTTCAGGCGATGGCCGACGAGCTGCTGGCCGACGTGCCCCGCGACGCGGTGCTGATCACCATCGCCATGAAGGAGGGGCTGGTCGACTTCCGGGCCTGGCGGGACGGCCCGGTGCAGGACGCCTACCGTGAGGCCACCGGGCGGGCCTTTGCCGACTCGATCGACCGCATCATGGACGCCTTCGTGCCCCGGGCGGCGGACGGCGACATGGCCGGCGCCATCGCCGCGGCGGCGGACCGCATCGAGACCCTGGCCGCGGCGCCGGCACAGCCTGCGCCCAGCCCGGGCGGGTCTGGCACTGCCCGGCCCTCGCCTGTTCCCGGCGCATCGTCGCCGGCGCCTTCACCCGGCCCGGGCGGATCGGCAGCGCCGCCGTCGGGCAGCGGCGGGCAGGCGCCGGGCGGGGCAGGGGCGCGTTCGGCAGGCCCGGGTCTCATCGGCCTCGTGCTCGCGGGGCTGGCGGCCCTTGTGGCGGCCGCGCTGGAGCTGGCGCTCTTTCTGCAGTACCGCCGCTCGCACCGGGCGTGCCTGGAGCTCAGGAACAGCTTCGTCTCGGGCCTGGTGAAGCTGCACGAGCAGGATCTGCCGCTGGCCCGGAACTACGACGGGCCGGAGACCCGTGACCACGTGCAGGCGGCCGCCGCCGCGGCCGACCGGGCCTTTGATGCCTACCGCGCCGGCAGCGAGAAGCTGGCCGAGGCGGAGCGGCTGGCCCGCCGCTGGCGCTTCGGCGCGGGCACACGGGCACTGGATCAGGTGCACAAGGCCTTTACCCAGGCGGCTGCCGCCAACCGCGAGGCGCAGGAGGCCTACGCGCCTGTCTCCGCGGCCGTCCACGGCTGGGAGGGCGCGGTGAGCGAAACGTCCACCCAGCGGGATCGGGCGGCCGGCGCCCTGGCCGACCTGCGGGGCCGTACCGGCTGGGTACTGGCTCACTTGCAGGAGCGGGTGGATGCCGCGGCACGAGTACAACAGGCGGCGGAGTCCGACCGGACCGAGGACCCGGTGCGGGCCCTGCGGCTCATGCAGGAGGCCGGCGAGGCCTTCGCGGCGGTCGGGGCCGACGTGGCCCGCCTCGCCGGGCAGCAGCAGGCTCATGCCGCACAGCAGCAGGACGCCGGGAAGGCCCGGGCCGAGATCGAGGAGGTCCGGGTGAGCCTGGGGTTGCGGTTCGTGGAGGAGGACCCGGTCCAGGCGCTGGAGCGTGCTCTCAAGCAGCAGGACCGGGCCGCCGAACGAATGGCCCTGGGCGATGTGGACGGTGCGCAGGAGGCGCTGGAAGGCGGACAGTCGGCCCTGGACGACGTGCGGGCGATCCTGGCCCGGTACCGGGAGGCCGTGGAGCAGTACCCGGCGAAGCGGCAGGCGCTGGCGGAGGGGGCCGGCTGGCTGGCCGGCAGCCAGGGCCCGGCCCGCGCCGTGATCGAGCAGCTGGCGGCCCGCTACGCGGCCGAGGACTGGGCCGACGTCCGGGACCTGCCGGAGGCCCTGGCCGACCTGGAGCGGCGGGCGCGCGCGGACCTGGAGGAGGCAGGGCGGCTGACGGAGCCGGATGTGCAGCGCTACCTGGAGGCCTACCGCCTGCTGAACGAGCGGCTCGCGGAACTGGCCGCACTGCGGGAGCGGGCCGAACTGCTGGCGGTGCGCCCCGACCGGCTGGCCGAGGCAGAGGGCGCCGCCCGCGAGCAGCTCGCCCGGGCCGAGCGGGAATGGGCGGCGGCGCAGGAGGTGGTGGCCCGGAACGGGCTCGTCCTGCCGCGCGACCTGGCCGAGCGGTGGAACCGCATCGACGGCTGGCTCGGTGAGGCGCGCCGCCTGCTGGCCGAGCGGCCGCTGCGGGTTGGCCGGGTCGGTCGCGAGGCTGCGGGCGCGCTGGAGATGGCGTCCGCTCTGCGCCGGTCGGCAGAGGAGCTGGCCCGCCAGGCGGAGAAGGCGCGGGCGCGGCTCAGGCAGGCCCGGGCCGAGGCCACCGCGGCGCTGGTCCACAGCCGGTTCCACCCGACGGCGGCAGCGGCGCTGCAGCGGGCGCTGGATGCCGGCGAACATGCCCTGGCCGCGGGCCGGTACAACCAGGCCCTCTCGGAGGCGGAGGCGGCCATACGTAGCGCCCGGCAGCTGGTGGCGGCCTACCAGCGCCACCTGGCCGAGGAGCGGCGCCGCCGGGAGGCCATGGCGGCGGCAGCGGCAGCGGCAGCAGCGGCCGCCCGGCGCAGCAGCGGCTCCCGCGGCGGCTTTGGCGGCGGCGGGTTCGGCGGAGGCTTCGGCGGCGGCCGGGGCTCGGGCGGCGGCGGCGGCTTCGGCGGGGGCCGGGGCTCGGGCGGCGGCGGCAGCTTCGGCGGGGGCCGCGGCTCGGGCGGCGGCGGAAGGTGGAAGTAGGGTTTGCACATGCTACGGGGGAAGCCAAACTGGCTTCCCCATCTGTGCTGTTTGGTGGTAAGGTAATGAAGGTAGATGGATCGACCGTCCAGTTAAGGGGGTTTTCGTTACCGTGCGAGTTTCCAGCTTGACACCGGAACTGCGCCAGGCTGCCGTGAACACCATCAAGATGCTGGCGGTGGATGCGGTGGAGAAGGCCAAGTCGGGCCACCCCGGGGCGCCGATGGGCTGCGCTGACATGGCTTTCGTGCTCTGGACCCAGTTCCTGCGGTTTGACCCGGAGAATCCGGAGTGGCCCAATCGCGATCGCTTCATCCTGTCCAACGGCCACGGGTCCATGCTGCTGTACGCCCTGCTCCACCTGGCCGGATACGACGTCGACATGGAGCAGATCCAGTCCTTCCGGCAGTGGGGCAGCCGCACCCCCGGGCATCCCGAGTACGGCCACACCCCCGGCGTTGAGGTGACCACGGGGCCGCTGGGCCAGGGCTTCGCCCACGCGGTGGGGATGGCGGCGGCGGCCGAAATGCTGGCCGCACGGGTGAACACCGTGGATTTCCGGCCCGTCGACCACTACATCTACGGCATCTGCGGCGACGGCGACCTGATGGAGGGGGTCGTGGCCGAGGCCGCCTCGCTCGCGGGCCGCTGGAAGCTGGGCCGGCTGATCTTCCTGTACGATGACAACGAGATCTCCATCGAGGGCAACACCGACATCGCCTTCTCCGATGACGTGAAGAAGCGGTTCGAGTCGTACGGCTGGCACGTGGACGAGTGCGACGGCCACGACCACGAGGCGATTGCGGCGGCCATCGAGCGGGCGCAGGCGGTGACCGACAAGCCCTCGTTGATCATCTGCCACACGGTCATCGGCCACGGGGCGCCCAACAAGGCCGGCAAGCCGTCCTCGCACGGGGCGCCGCTGGGCCCTGAGGAGGCCCGGCTCACCAAGGAGGCCGTCGGCTGGCCGCAGGAGCCCGCCTTCCTGGTGCCCGACGAGGTCAGGGCGTTCTTCGCCGAGCTGAAGGCGGAGAAGCAGGCCGAGGCCCGCCGGTGGCAGGAGCGCTTCGACGCCTGGCGGAAGGCCAACCCCGAGAAGGCGCAGCTCTGGGATCAGCACAAGAACCTGATGGTGCCGGCCGACCTGGACGCGCAGCTGGTGGAGGCGGCCAGGAGCGACAAGCCGCTGGCGACCAGGAAGCTGTCGGAGATGGTGATCCAGCGGGCGGCGGCCCTGGTGCCCAGCCTGGTGGGCGGCTCGGCCGACCTGGCGGATTCGAACCTGACCACCATCAAGGGCGGGGGCGACATCGGCCCCGAGGGCCGGATCGACGACTACGAGTTCTCCTGGTCGGGCCGCAACTTCCACTTCGGGGTGCGGGAGCACGCCATGGGCTCGATCGTCAACGGCGTTGTGCTCTACGGCGGCTTCCGGGCCTACGGGGCGACCTTCCTGGTCTTCTCGGACTACATGCGCCCCCCGATCCGCCTGGCGGCGCTGATGCAGGTGCCCTCGATCTTCGTCTTCACCCACGACTCCTTCTTCCTGGGCGAGGACGGCCCGACGCACCAGCCCATCGAGCACCTCTGGTCCCTCAGGATGATTCCGCACGTCACGCTCTTCCGCCCCGCCGACGGCGTGGAGACGGCCATGGCCTGGGCGTATGCGCTCATGGAGGCGAAGGGGCCGACGATGTTCGCGCTCACCCGGCAGAACGTGCCGCTGCTGCAGCGGCCCGAGGGCTTCGCGATCCGCGACGTGTGGAAGGGCGGTTACGTGATCTCCGACGCCGAGAACCCCGTGGCGACGCTGATCGCCACCGGCTCGGAGGTGGGGCTGGCCATCGAGGCGCAGAAGCTGCTCGCCGAGCAGGGCACCGCCGTGCGGGTGGTCTCGATGCCCTCGGTGGAGCTCTTCCTGCGGCAGCCCCGGGAGTACCAGGAGCAGGTGCTGGTGGGCCGGCTGGCCGCCATCGAGGCGGGCCGCACCGACGGCTGGTATAGGATCATCGGCCGGGATGGCCTGGCCATCGGCCACGAGGACTTCGGCGCCTCTGCCCCCGCCGGCGTGCTGGCGGAGAAGTTCGGGTTCACGCCGGCGCAGGTGGCCGCGCGTGTGGCCGAGTGGCTCGCGGAGTAGTGCAGGGCTTAACAGCGCTTCGGTATACGACTCGACCCCGGCCCCATGCGGGCCGGGGTCGATGATTCCGGGGATGATTCCGGTGATCAGCCAGCCAAGTAGATCAGGCGCAGACCCACCAGGTAGGTGGCCAGCAGGAGCCACATCTCCCAGTTGAACTTCCATTTCACCGCACGCTTGGGCAGGGTCAGGGCCACGATGACGATGCCGGACATCACCAGACCGACCAGGGCCGAGACCACCTGACCCGTGGTGCCGGTAGAGAGGATCGGCGTGCTGCCGGGCTGGAAGAGGTCGCTGACGACCAGGATGACCATGTTGAAGATGTTGCTCCCGAGCACGTTGCCCACCATCAGGTCGTAGGCGCCCATGCGGACGGTGAAGATCGTCACCGACAGCTCGGGCAGGGAGGTGGAGAGGGCCAGGAGCGTGCTGCCGATGAAGGTCTGGCCGAGGCCGGTGATGACGGCGATCTCGTCGGCCGCCTTGCTCAGGAACCAGCCGGCCACCAGGATGGCCAGCGCTGAGGCTGCGAACTTCAGCCAGACCTGGGACAGCGGTGTGGCGGGCTGGGCCTCGTGGGTGTCGGCAGTGGCCGCGATCTCCGCCTCCTGCTCGCTGCCGGGGAGCAGGCGCATGATGACGATGTAGAGCACGGCGATGAGCCACGTATCCAGGCCGGCGCCGAGAAACGAAGGGGCGGGCTGGGGTGAGAGAATGCTCAGCGCCGCGATGCCGCTCAGCATCATGCCCGTGGCGGCGGTGGTGACGTGCGATGACGATACGTTGGACAGGATGTGGCGCGCCGCGAAGATCTGGCCCAGCAACAGGAGGAGCATGTTGAAGATGTTGCTGCCGAACACGTTGCCCAGGGCCAGGTTGCCCGAACCCATGAAGGCCGCGGAACCGGAGGCGGCCACCTCCGGCAGCGACGTGGCGCCTGCCAGGAGAAGTGAGCCGATAAAGGCCCGGCCCAGCCCGGTTCGCTCGGCCAGCTCGTCAGACGCGTCGGAGATGGCGCGCCCGGCGAAGACGATGACGGCGGCACAGATGGCGAACAGGAGCCACGGGTTCATCGTGAATCACATCCTCTGCGAAGAGTTGAGAGATGCACTTTATCATGAGTATCTGCCAACAATTCTACCATATAACACCTGTCGGGGAGATGCCAGAGGGCACCGTGATTTACCCCCGCGACTGGGCCGCCGGCGCCTGCCGCAGCGGCACCGGCCGCACGATGCCGTGCAGCGGACCGAGCCGGGCCAGTTGCGCAGCCAGGAAGAAGCCCAGCTGCACCGCCGGGCCGACCCCCAGCACCACCGCCACGGTGCCCGCGCCCAGCGGACCGCCCAGCCACCAGCCGACCAGGGAGACCACCAGGTCGAGACCGTTCTTCACCACCGCGACGGGTAGGCCCAGCCGACGCGTCAGCCCGATCATGAGCGAGTCACGGGGGCCGGCGCCCAGGTCGGCGCTGGCGTAGAAGGCCGTGCCGACGCCGGAGACCAGGACGCCCGCGGCGAGCATCGCCCAGAGCCCGGCCGTGCTCTGGGGTACGGGCATGCGCTCCAGCAGGAACTGGAGGATCGGGCCGAACGAGAGCATGTTCAGCACCATGCCCAGGTTGGGCCGCATGCCCAGCAGCACGTCCAGCAGGATGATGAACGCGCCCATCACCTGCACCACCAGCCCCAGCGGGACGCCGGTCCGCCCGCTGATCCCCAGGTGCAGGATGTCCCAGGGCCCTGCACCCAGGCCCGGGGTGATGACCAGGGCGTATCCGAGGCATGTGATCACGATTCCTACGTAATACCAGACCAGCCGCGGAACGAAGCGATGCGGCATCCACCCACACCCCGCCCTGACCGTAATTACCTGAAGACCCCGGCCCACCGTAAGGCCGGGGTCTTCATTATGATACACGATTCAGTGCAGAATAGTAAATCACGCTTCGCTTTCCCGCCACGCGGGCCGTCGGACCAGCGCTGTGAGCCGGGCGCGGAGCCGCGAGCTCTCCCATTCGTGGCGGAACCAGATCACGGCGAGGCCGGCCGCGGTCGCGGCGGACCAGACCATCCCCACGATGCCCGCGTAGGGCAGCAGGGCAAGCGGCCCCGACTGGTGGAGCAGGGGGATGGCCCAGACCGCCAGAACGGCGGCGAGAATGTATCCGCAATCGGTGCAGATTCGCATCCAGCGCTGATAGCTCTTGTTCATCGGATCGCCTCCCCCAGGGCGCTTTCACCTCTTCTGACGTATGAGAGGGCTCCCGGGTTTCAGGCAGTGATTGGAAAATAAGTTCAATAGGGCCAAAGTTCCGAGGCCAGGTCCAGGAAGGCCTGGGCTGAGCGAGGCAGGGGGCGGTCCCGCCGCCAGGCCAGCGCAAGGGTCCGGGTGAGCGGCTCGCCCGCCAGCGGCACGAAGACCGGGGATGGCTGCAGGCTGCGGTCGGCGGCCATCTGCGGCACCAGCGTCACCCCGAGCCCTGCGGCCACCATCGCCTGGAGGGTCTCAATCTGTGCCGACTCGAAGGCGATTTGCGGCGAGAAGCCCGCAGCGTGGCAGGCGGCCAGCACCAGGTCCCGGAAGCCGTAGCCGGGCTTCATGACCAGGAAGGGCTCGCCGGCCACAGCCGAAAGCGGGACGGCGCGCGGGGGTTTCAGCGGGGGTTTCAGCGGGTGTTCCGGCGGCGTGGCCGGCTGGTGTTCCGGCGCCGTGGCCAGCGGGTGGTCCGGCGGCAGCGCCAGCAGGATCGGCTCGGTGAGCAGCGGCTGCCAGGTCAGGTCGTCGCTGCCCACCGGCAGCGTGGTCAGGGTCAGGTCCGTCTCGCCCGCCAGGGCCAGCTCGGTCAGCCGCTGGGTCGACTCCTCCCTCAGGGAGACCTGGATTCCCGGGTAGCGTTGCCGGAAGACGGTGATCGCCCTGGGCAGCAGGCGCGACCCGGTCATGGGCAGGCTGCCCAGCACCAGCCGGCCGGTGCGCAGGCCGATCCGCTCCTCCACCGCTGCCTTGGCGGCCTCCACCTGGCGCAGGATCGCCTCCGCGTGCGGCAGCAGCGCCTCGCCGGCGTCGGTGAGCCGCACCGGCGACCGGCTGCGGTCGATCAGCAGCGCGCCCAGTTCCGCCTCCAGCCGGCGGATCTGCTGGCTGAGCGACGGCTGGGCCACCATGTTCTCGGCCGCGGCCCGGGTGAAGTTGCGGTGCCGGGCCACGGAGACGAAGTAGCGCAGGTGGTGCAGCTCCACAGGAGCACCTCCATAGGCAAAACCTATCATCATCATAGTTATCATATGTTGGAGTTCTGGTGCAAGCCCAGGTATAAATGTGGGAAAGGGGTGATCGGCATGAGCGGACGGACCATGTTGGACAAGATCTGGGAGCGGCACGTGGTGCGACAGGAGCCCGGCCAGCCGGCCCTGCTCTACATCGACCTGCACCTGGTGCACGAGGTGACCTCGCCCCAGGCGTTCGAGGGGCTGCGGCTGGCGGGGCGGAAGGTCCGGCGGCCTGACCTCACCCTGGCCACCATGGACCACAATGTGCCCACGACCGACCGGTCCCAGCCCTTCACCGACGAGATCGCCGCCCGGCAGATGGCGGCCCTGGAGCAGAACTGCAGGGAGTTCGGCGTGCGGCTCTTCGACCTGCACAGCCCGTACCAGGGCATTGTGCACGTCATCGGTCCCGAACTGGGGCTCACCCAGCCGGGCATGACCATCGTCTGCGGCGACAGCCACACGGCCACCCACGGGGCCTTCGGCGCCCTGGCCTTCGGCATCGGCACCAGCGAGGTGGAGCACGTGCTGGCCACGCAGTGTCTGGTGCAGCACAAGCCGAAGGTGATGGAGATCCGGGTGAACGGCAAGCTGCCGCCGGGGACGACGGCGAAGGACCTGATCCTCGGCATCATCGGGCAGATCGGCACCGACGGCGCCACCGGCTACGTGATCGAGTACACCGGCGAGGCCATCCGCTCGCTCTCGATGGAGGGCCGGATGACCGTCTGCAATATGTCCATCGAGGCGGGGGCCCGGGCGGGGATGATCGCCCCCGACGAGACCACCTTCGCCTACCTGAAGGGGCGGCCCCACGCACCTCAGGGCGAGGCCTGGGAGGCGGCGGTGGCCGACTGGCGCACGCTGGCCTCCGATCCCGATGCGGTCTACGACCGGGTGGTGGAGTTCGACGCCGGCCAGCTGGTGCCCACCGTCTCGTGGGGCACCAATCCCGGCCAGGTGGTGCCGGTCACCGGCCGGGTCCCCGATCCGGCGGACTTCGCGGATCCCGCCCAGCGCAAGGCGGCGGAGGCGGCCCTGGCCTACATGGACCTGGAGCCCGGCACGCCCATCCAGGACATCCGCATCGACCGGGTCTTCATCGGCTCATGCACCAACGGGCGCATCGAGGACCTGCGGGCCGCCGCGGCGGTGGCGAAGGGGCGGAAGGTCGCCCCGGGGGTCCGGGCGATGGTCGTTCCCGGCTCCGGCCAGGTGAAGGCGCAGGCCGAGGCCGAGGGGCTGGACCAGATCTTCCGGGAGGCGGGCTTCGAGTGGCGTGAGGCCGGCTGCTCAATGTGCCTGGGCATGAACCCCGACATCCTGGCACCCGGCGAGCGCTGCGCGTCCACCTCCAACCGGAACTTTGAGGGCCGGCAGGGCAAGGGCGGCCGGACGCACCTGGTCAGCCCGGCCATGGCGGCGGCCGCGGCCATCGCGGGCCACTTCATCGACGTGCGGGAGATGCTGGCGGAAGGGAGTGTTGCGCGGTGAGGCCCTTCGTGCGTGAGACGGGGCACGCGGTGCCTTTGGACCGGGTGAACGTGGACACCGACCAGATCATCCCCAAGCAGTTTCTGAAGCGGATCGAGCGGACCGGCTTCGGCCAGTTCCTCTTTTACGACTGGCGCTACCTGTCCGACGGGTCGCCGAACCCTGAGTTCGTGCTGAACCGGCCGCAGTACAAGGGCGCGACGATCCTGATCGCCGGGCGGAACTTCGGCTCGGGCTCCTCCCGGGAGCACGCGCCGTGGGCGCTCACGGACTACGGATTCCGGGCGGTGATCGCCCCGTCGTTCGCGGACATCTTCTACAACAACTGCTTCCAGAACGGCCTGCTGCCGGTGGTGCTGCCGGAGGAAGCGGTGAACGAGCTCATGAAGCGGGCGCAGGAGCCCGGCTATCAGCTCACGGTGGACCTGGAGCGGTGCGTCGTGGAGGACGGGGAGGGCTTCCGCGCGGAGTTCGCCGTCGACGAGTTCCGCCGGCACCGGATGCTGCACGGCCTGGACGGGATTGGGCTCACGCTGCAGCATGAGGAGGAGATCGTCGCCTACGAGGCCCGGCGCCCGGCGTGGATGCCACGGACGACCGCGGGAGGGTAGGGCACCACAGGCGGTCCCGTGGGCGGCCCCCTGCGCAGAATCTGGGGCGGAGGCAAGCGCCTCCGCCCTTTGGCGTTGCGTCGGACGTTGTGCTACTCCACGATTGTACCGTCCTGAATGGTCAAGACGCGGTGGCATCTCTGCGCCAGGGACGCGTCATGCGTGGCCACTACGATGGTTGTATCCTTTCGCAACAGATGAAACAATAGGTCCATCACCTGGTCACCGGTGTCCCGGTCCAACGCTCCGGTGGGTTCGTCTGCGAGGATGATATCCGGGTAGTTGATCAGGGCGCGGGCGATCGCGACCCGCTGGCGCTGGCCGCCCGACAGGGACTCGACGTAGTGGTCGGCCCGATCGCTCAGCCCGACTTGGCCGAGCGCCTCGAGGGCGCGGTACCGTGCCTGACGGAAGGTCGTACCCCGGTGAACCAGGGGGAGGGCCACATTTTCCCACGCCTTGAGGCCCGGAACGAGGGCGAAATCCTGGAACACGAAGCCGATTCGCTGGCTGCGGAGGGCGGCAAGCGCCCGATCGTCCGTCCACGGGATCTCCGTCCCATCCAGCAAGTATGTGCCTGAGGTAGGCCGGTCCATGCAGCCCAGGATATGGAGCAGCGTTGACTTGCCCGATCCGGATCGGCCGACCAGGGCCACGGCCTCACCGCGTTCGATGATCAGGTTCACTTGCCTGAGGGCGATGACCTCGTTGGGCTGGCCCGGGTTGTGGACCTTGGTGAGGTCGCTGAGTTGAATCAACGTCATTCGGTCTTCACTCCAGATCGCGGGAGGTAAGCAGGTTTACCGGTGGGGTTCGACCGACGAGCAGAACCGGAGCAGCCCCGCAGGCCCCTGTGATGGCCAGGAGCAGGGCGGCCGATATCCCGATAGTTGAACCATTAAGATAGTGTGCCAGCGGGGTCTCGACCCACTGGACGGCGACCCCTGCAACAACGCCGAGAGCCAGCGGCAGAGCCAGAGGAAGGAGAGTTTCCAACAGGATCAGCGCGACCAGCGTCCAACGGGTGGCACCGCACGCAAAGTGCACACCCAGCTCGGGCTTGCGGTCTTGGATGCGGAGCGCGTTCATACTGCCATAGCCGAAGACGGTAAGCGACAACACCACCAGGGTAAACCAGGTGGAAACCACCAGCGGTTGCCGCGTGCGGACCTGATAGGCCTTCGCCATCTCTCGCACCGTCGTCAGGGACACGTCCACACCCGGAATTCCGGCCAGGCCCGTGCCGTTCGGATCCAGGGCAGCCAAGTCAGCCTGGAGCCGGATGAGGGTGTCTTCCGAGTCGGCCGTGACCACAAGGCCCGGAACCCAACCCACGGGCAGGGCGAAGCTGCTGCGGAGGGGAATCAGGATGTCGACGTCGCCCGCTCGGGGCAGCAGGGCCTCCAGGTGTGGTGCCGAGGTGCCGAACAGGAACCCGGCGTCGGAGAAGAACCCGACCACCGAGAGGGTGACCGTTCGCCCCGTCGTTTCCCAGGGCAGCATCCACTGGAACGTATCGTGCAGTTTCAGGCGATCTTGGAGGTGGGCGTTGAGCACGACCGGAACGGCTGCGTCCTGGTCCCCCCAGTCCCCGTCGGCAAACCAGCGGCCTTCAGGGATCGGTGGGGGTGGAAGGCCGAGGGCATAATCCGCGTTGATCAGCAAGCCGGCAAGGGGATCATGAGACGGTTCGTTACCCGGGACAACGCCCACGCCTTGCACATACCCCACCGCGGACACGCCGGGGTGTGCTCTGACGGCGCTGACCACGGTGTTCCACGTTTCGCCTAATGCATCAGGGGAAAGGTCGTGCTCGTGCGCGGGTGTCAGCCACAGCAAGCCGGCCCTGTACAGATCGTTGTTCTGTACAAAATCTATGCGTTGGCGCACGTCCCCGAGGTATCCCAACGCGAGGGCAAGGGCCATCGACGCCATGCTCAGGACGATCCCGGACAGGAAGAAGCTCCACTTCTGCCTGCGGACGTTCCGAAATGCCAGTTGGAGTAAACGCATCCCTTCACGATCTCCCTTTGGATCGTTGCGGTGGCTGCAGCCAGAGCCGCCTTGCGACCAACTGGCTGGCCCCGAGCATCAATATGGACAGCGCTGCGGCCACGGCGAGCTGCGGAACGCTCAGCACGACATTCAGGCCCGTCCTGGTGATCCACGGATAGGCCAACAGGAGGACCGCCACCGCAGCCACGTAGGAGGCGGCTATCAGGACCGCCTGCTCCGCCAGGATCATGCGCGCCAGGTCGCGTGTTGTGGCCCCGAGGTACCGCCGGACCTTCAGCTCATACCTCCGTCTTGCGACCCAGTAGGACATCAGGCTGGACAGGTTGAACGCAGCGTACAGGGTGACGACGGCGCCCACGCCGATTCCGAGCAATCGGGTAACGAGTCGTTCGTTCGCCTGAAGACTGTCGTTGGCATATCGTAGATCGTACTGGCCTCGCACGACGGCTTCGTCGGTGACCCGGCGCAGGTTCGCCTCCGTTTCGTTCGAGGGCGGGCGCGACAAGTAAAGGTAAGCCAGCGACTCGTCCTGCGGTCGGGCAACCGAGTGGAACGAGGCGAGAGGGACCCAGACGTAGTTCCGGCCAAACGCAAACGGGCTCCCCGTTACGGGAAGTTCGTCGGCGATGAGTCCGATGATTGTCCACTCCCGGCCTCCGTACGCGAAGACTTGTCCGACTTGGACCTCGCTGCCCACCAGATGGGCTCCCGCCGTGCGCCCCACCAGGGCCACTGCCGCGTTCTGCCGGATCTCATCGGGGGTGAAATACCGGCCGGCCAGGAGTGGGGGGAAACCCTCCGCTCCCCCTTCGGCGTAGTAGATCCCGGCCCAGTTCACTGGCGCGCCGGAACGCGTAACCATGACGATGCGCTGCATTTCGGGAACAGAAAGCCAGCTGGTGATAAGCCGCTGGTAAAGCACCTCCGCTCCACTGGCGGGTCGCCACACGAACGTCACGCGCGGATCGCCGCCGTACGCCTGGCGCATGGCGACGTACTCGACTTCAACGATGCCTGTGACCAGCAGCACAGCCAGGTGGCTGATGAGGTAACCGACCAGGAACAGTGGTAGGACGACGGGAAAGCGCCTGCGGAGACGACCGAGGTTCCAGAGCGCCAGGCTGCACACTTGTCGCCAGGTAAGCATCTCACCGATCTCCCCTTGGTTTTCCAGGCCATGACTCACTGGGCTGGGAATGATTGAGGCGCTGTCCGGACCTCCAATGTGTAAAGCATAGATGTCTGTTCATCAAGGGTCTCGGGGGAAATCGTGTAGGGCTCCCGAAATGATAGGACGTAAAGTCGATGCGGGCCCGCCTTGGTCGGTGCTGGAAGCCGGAATGTGTGTTCATACTGTCGCCCCGGTTCGCTGCGCCAGTAAATAAACGGCTGTTCTGAACGCAATGGTATCGGGGAATCATCCAACAGCGCCATCGTTAGGTGGTGGCCAGGTAAGTCGCGGAGCTTCAACCTCAAATCAAGAAAGTGATTTTGCTCGACAGTCAAGAGCCATGGCATCGACATTTCAGATCCTACGGGTATCAACTCGTAATCCAACCCCTGATTATCGTCTACACTCGACACAAGGTCTTCGGCCACGGTAGGAATGGACAACTCCCCAAAGGCGCTTGACCTGACCAGGTATCGCAGGTGTTGGGTGAAGAAGACTGGGGGTGGCTCATCAAGGGGAGCTGAGGGCGGGATACGAACTATTAGAAAACTAAGCACAGAGTCATGTTGCGATAGTGGGAGGTGAAGCGTTACCGGAATATCAAGGATGGTCATGGGCTCCATGTGAAACCGATACTCTTTGATGCCGTCTCCTGAACCGTCAAGGATGAACGATGCAAGTTCATAGTTCATAAAAATAAGCAGCTTGAAATCTCCGATCTCATTTGTCGTGTTCACGAACGACACGAAGAAATCAACCACTTGATCGGACGTCGTGATAGGTTCCAACGGATTAAGGAAGTTGCCGTCATTATCCAGGACCCTCATGCCCCAAGCCGAACCGATGCCGGGTGGAATCGGGACTGATCGTGACCCAGGAGTCCGGCGTTGAAACCTTGGGTCCTGCGTCAGGTGCTGTTCCACTGCGGCAGGAGCACGGTTGATGCCCAGATTGGGTAACTGAGTGGTCAGTAGGATGACACCGATAACACAAGCGGTTACGGTGGCAATGCGTCGAAAACGCAATCTGCCGACACCCCTCGATCGAAGTGAGAGCAGGGATGTTTGCATCCCTGCTCTAGCAGAACAGTGAGCGTGACTATCACTTCAACTCGGTCCGCTTGTTTTCTGAACTGCCTTAGCAGCTCTGGTGCTGAAATCAACGTTGTCCGCGACGGCGAACGTGTCTGGATCCAGTACGGCCCTGTAGGTATTTCCCCCGTTAGGCGCCGGCTCTTCGATATAGGTGGCTGCAAGAACAGGTGCCGCTGTCAGCAACATAGCCAATCCAGCCGAAACAATAGACGCGCGGATCCGCATGGCTTACCCCCCTTATCTGTGCGATATTTCAAAAATACATTTGACACAGTGTCACGTGACAGGGATTACCCCCTCGCTTCGAGCTAAGAGTAATGTAAGTAACACGAGTGAGTCAATATTGGCTGAAAGTATTATCTTCCAGTGAATATTGGGTCTGCGAGGTGCGGACACGCGGCAGGGCGTGGGGGTGATCCACCGGAAACCCAGCGCAAGTGCCACGCGATCAACTGGGTTACCTCAGGACGAAACAGTGCGGGATTCAGACTCGTCCAAGCGTGTTGAAGCCGTGGTGGAGGAGGTAGTGCGATGAACCAGTTTTTCTCCGCTCTCCTTGCAGCGTTGGTGGCGATGTCCCTGGCCCCGTGGAAAACGGCAGGGATACCGGACATGCACGAGGCAGAAGCGGGACCGTCATCTCCAGCGCCGCAGCAGGTGGTGGTGGGCGAAGATCCGGCGGTCGACGACGAGGCGACGGTCCGTGCCGTGGTCGAGGATTTCGGCCACAGGCTGAAGAACGTCTCGCTGCTCGCCCCGCCCGAGATCGTGGGTGCGAGCCTGCGGGAGCAGTACGGCGGTCTGGTCTCACCCGAGTTCCTGGAGCGGTGGCAGGGAGACCCGTCCAGCGCGCCCGGGCGGCTCGTCTCCAGCCCGTGGCCCGACCGGATCGAGATCCTCGCGGTGACCCGCACGGCGGAGGATGCCTTTGAAGTGCAAGGTGAAATCATCGAAAAGACGAGCGTGGATGTCGAGGGCGGTTTCACCGCGAAACGGGCCATCACGCTGGTCGTGACCCGCACCGCCGTCGGCTGGCGGATCACCGACGTCACGCTGGGCGAGTACGTCTGGCCCGGGCCGGTGACGTACCTGAATGGGGAGTACGGCTTCGTCTTCTCGCTTCCGGGGAGCTGGAAGGGCTACACGACCGTGACCGAAACGTGGGAAGGCCTCCCCGTGGGCGGGGGCGAGCCAGTCGAGACCGGGCCGCTGATCCGCATCCGGCATCCCGAGTGGCGTGAGGAGACGCCCCGGCAGGACATTCCCATCATGGTCCTTACCGTGAAGCAGTGGGAGGCCCTGCAGGCCGGGGAGTTCCACATCGGCGCCGCACCCATGGGGCCGACGGAGCTCGGACGGAACGATCAGTACGTGTTTGCCCTGCCGGCTCGCTACAACTACGCCTTCCCCGAAGGGTACGAGGAGGTCGAAGAGATCCTGCAGGGCAAGCCCCTCCAGCCCACGAAGCCCATCCCGGCCCCGCCTCATTGAGAAGGTTGCCGGGCCTGGCTTCGCGACTTTGTCGGCAGGTCTGAGGCACCGTGGGCGATCGACACACCGCAAAGGAACACAAGCAGGGGCCGCACCCGTGGGCGTGCGGCCCCCGTTTGATTGAGCGCTTCTCGCTGTGGACGTCTCACTCGCCCGCCCGAATCAGCCGTTCCGGCACGGCCAGGAGCCGACCGCTCACCCAGAGCAGGAGGAGGGCCACCAGCGCGTAGGCCGCCTTGCTCAGGGCCAGCGCCTTCGGCGTGGCGTCGCTCAGCCCGGCGAAGGGGAGCCAGAGCTGGTAGACGGAGTCGTAGGGGCACCAGATCGTGGCGATGGCCATGGTCACGAAGTAGACCGCCAGACCCCCGGACCACCCGATGGTCGCGGAACCGCTCAGGCTGTGGAAAAGGTGGCACGCCGCGGAGAAGAGCGCGCCCGACACCAGGACGGACAGGAAGGTGCGAGGCTCATTGACGTCACCCGCCCGGGGGCCTGCTCCCCAGCACCTGGTGCTGTTCCAGGCCGGCCGTCACGGGCCGACTTCGCGAACGGCTTCTGGGTGGTTCAGGTGCCGATCGAGAACCAGCTGACGGGGTTCCGGCTGACCGCCGGTGACGAGGGCGCCGTTCGGTTCACGGCAGCCGGCAGCATCGGCCCCTCAGACCGGGAGCAGCAGATGTCCGCGGATCCGCAGGGGCACCGGAGCCGCGCACATGGGAGGGCGCGCAGATGCAGAACCTGTTCCTGTCGGGATGCCCGGCGTCAATCGGCCACCGACGACGCCTCCGCCTGATCGGCCGGCACCGTTCCGTACCGCACGTACAGCCCGATGCCCGCGAGCAGCAGGATGCCGCCGACGATGGTGGCCCACCCCGGCTCCTCCCGGAAGAGCAGCCACGCCAGCACTGTGGCCACCACCGGCTCGCCGAGGGTGCTCATCGAGACCGTGGTGGCGCTCACCCAGCGGAGCGCCCAGTTGAAGATCGTGTGCCCCAGGATGGTCGGGATGACCGCCAGCGCGGCGAACAGCACCCACTCCCGCGCCGGGTACGGGGCCAGCGGAATCCGCTGGGGCAGCATCAACAACCACAGGAACGCCGCGGCGAGGGCGTAGACCACCGTGGAGTACAGGGTGGCCGACATCTTCTGCCGGGCGAAGCGGCCGGCGATGGTGTAGCCGGACACCGTCACCGCGCCCAGGAAGGCGAGCACGTCGCCGAACAGGGCCGACCCGCTCACCCGGAAGTCGCCCCAGCCGACCATGACCGCCCCGACCACGCCGATGATCATGGCCACGAGCCCGATCCGGTTCGTCCGCTCCCCCAGCAGCCAGTAGCCCAGCGCCAGCACGATGAACGGGCTGGAGGTAACCAGCACGGTGGAGCTGGCCACGGTGGTGTAGTTGAGGCTTTCGATCCAGACGTAGAAGTGGAGCGCCAGCGAGAGGGCGCTGGCGGCGAGCACGAGCCAGTCCCGACGGTTGAGGCGCCGCAGTGCCTCCCGCTCGCGCAGAAGGGCCGGGATGGCCAGCAGCACCACCGAGAGCGCCAACCGGTAAAACGAGAGCACCAGGGCCGGTGCTTCCGACAGCCGGATGATGATGGCCGAGCACCCCACGGCCAGCACGGCGACGACCAGACCGAGCAGTGTGAGCAGCGGCAAAGACACGACGCCTCCGTTCCCTCTTGATGCCCCCGGACGGCGGCTCCGCCGGGGGCTGCGGTGTCATATTCCCGAAAGTTTAGACCTGGACCGGCCAGATTCCTGCCGGCAGCGTGCCCGGGGCGATTGGGACACAATGGGGAGGAAGGCCCCGCACGCCTTGGGACGAGTCTGAAACGACCGACAGCGGGGATACGTCTGATGAGGCAGGTGAGTCTCCAACCCCGCAGCTAGGAGGCGACGACGTGCGAACAGGCTGGCTATGGGTGGCCCTGCTCGTGCTTCTGACGGCTCCGCCCGCCGCCGCGGCGGCAGGCGTCAGCCTGGCGGTGGAACCCGCGTTTCAGGGCTACTTGAAGGAGGGCGAATGGGTCACCGTCTGGGTGGAGGTGCGCAGCGGGGGAGAGGCCGCCGCCGGCGAGGTGGCGGTCCGGACGGCTCCTCCGCCCGGCATGGAGCACCTGCCGCGCCCGGAGTACGCCGTGCCGTATGACCTGCCGCCCGGCGGAAGCGTGCGCCTGGCGGTTGCACTTCCCAACGAGTACAGCTGGCCGGTGACGGTCGGGCTGTACGCAGACGGACAGCTGGCGGAGCAGCGCACGCTCAGCCTGAGCTGGGAGCCCCGGCACGTGCTGCTGGCCGGCGTGCTCTCCGACGACGAGGCGGCCCTGGCGGCCCTCAGCGGGCTGCGCGGCGGCGACGGCGTCCGGCTGGTGCGGCTGTCGGCGGAGACCCTGCCCGACAGCCCGACCCTGCTGGGCAGCCTGGACCTGCTGGCCATCGCCCGCTACGACGCGGACAGACTGACCGACCGGCAGCTGCAGGCCCTGGAGGCCTGGGTGGCCCGGGGCGGGACCCTGCTGCTTTTCGGCGGCCCGGAGTGGCCGCGTACCCTCGGGCCGCTGCCCGGGAGCCTCCTGCCGGTGGACATTTCCGGAACGGCGGAGGTCCCGCTGGCTCCCCTGGGCGACCTGGCCGGCGTGCCCCTGGAGGGCAGCGGCACCGTCAGCGTTGGGCCGCTGGTCCGCGGCACGGTCCTGATCCGTGCCGGTGAGCCCCTGCCGGGCGGCGGCGCGGCGGGGCCGGGCGGTACCGGGCCGGAGGCGGGCATCGTGCTGGCGGCGTCCGCCCAGGTGGGATCCGGCCGGGTGGTCTATCTGGCCTACGACCCCGCACAGGCGCCGGTGGCCGGCTGGGGGGGCCACCTCGTGCTGCTCGACCGGCTGGTGGGCCTGTCCGCGGGACGGCGGCCGGTGGTGGCCACCGACTGGCGGGTGCAGGATGCGATCCAGCAGATTCCGGACTGGGGGATGCCCGCGGTCTGGCTGGTCGGGCTGGTGCTCGGCGGCTACCTGATCGCCGTGGGGCCCGTCAACTACCTGGTGCTCCGCCGGCTGGACCGCCGGGAATGGGCCTGGTTCACCGTGCCCCTGCTCTCCGTGCTCTTCCTCGGCGCTGTTTACGGGATGGGCGCCGGCCGGTTCCAGGGCGGCATCACGCACCTCATGACCACCACCGAGCTGGTGCCGGGGTCCCGGACCGCCGTCCTGACCGGCTACGTGGGCCTGTATGCGCCGGGCCGTCCCCGGCTCTCGGTTCCCCTGCCCGGCGCGGGGCTGGTGCGGCCGCTGAGTACCGGCGCATTCGTGGGCGGCGCAGAGAGCCGGATCGTGGCCGGGGATCCCCCCGCCCTGGAGCTGTCAGGGCTGACCAACTACAACATGACCGCCTTCGCGCTGGAGCAGCCGGTGACGGTCCCGGGCGGGCTGGAGTTGGTGGACGTGGAGGTCACCGAGTTCCTCGTGACCGGACGGGTCCGGAACACCCTGCCCGTGCGGGTGTCCGGGGTGGAGGTGGCCACCGCCTACGACGTGGTCAGGGTGGGGGACCTCGGCCCCGGCGAGACGTCCGAGCCCTTTACGGCGGAGAGGAAGGCCAGGGTCGCACCCGGGACGAAAGAGCTGATCCCGCTGCCCGGGAGCGGCGCCCCTGACCCCGGCGCCGACCCCCGCCACGAACAGCTCCGGGCGTTCGCCTGGGAATCCGGGCAGGGACGGCTCGGTTCGGGGATGCTGGTCACGGGCTGGACGGACGAGCCGCTGGCCTCGCCGCCGGCGCCCGAACTGGGGCGGCTGGTGACGGGGGCGAACCTGGTCTATGTCTTCCACCCCCTGCCGGTCCGGGCGGACGGCGACCTGCCCCCCGGCGTGGTCCTCGGTCGCCCGGTGGATGCGGAGAGGGTGCCCCTCATCGGGCCCAACGTCTACTACGCGCCCCCAGGCAGCCACCGGTTCGTCGTCGGGCTGCCGCCGCTGGATCCGAAGCGGGTGGCCGAGGTGACGCTGGATCTGCAGGGGCCGGTGCGGGAGGCCGTGATGTCGGTGTTCGTCCGCAACCAGCGCACGGGCGAGTGGCTGCCGCTCACGGAGCAGCGCACGGTGCTGCCCGGCTGGCAGGACTTCGTGCTGCCCGGCGGGGCCATGGAGCTTCGGTATGACCTGTCCGCCGAGGCCGAGTTCATGGCGCCCACGGTGGCCGTAAAGGGGGTGCGGTGATGCTGCGGGTGGAAGGGCTGGTCAAGCGCTTCGGCGACGTGGAGGCGGTGAAGGAGGTCAGCTTCACCGTGGAGCCCGGGGCGATCTACGGCTTCGTCGGCCCCAACGGCGCCGGCAAGACGACCACCTTGAAGATCATCGCGACCCTCCTCATGCCCGACGCCGGACGGGTGTTCATCGGCGGCACGGACGCGCTCCAGAACCCCGGCGAGGCCCGGGCCCGGCTGGGCTACATGCCCGACTTCTTCGGCGTCTACGACAACCTGAAGGTCGACGAGTATATGCACTTCTACGCCGACTGCTACGGCGTGCCCGCCGCGGGCCGGGACCGGCTGATCGACTCCCTGCTCGCCCTGGTCCGGCTGGCCGACAAGCGGGGGGCGTACGTCGACGAGCTTTCCCGGGGCATGAAGCAGCGGCTCTGCCTGGCCCGCTGCCTGGTGCACGACCCCGAGGTCCTCATCCTCGACGAGCCTGCCTCCGGCCTGGATCCCCGCAACCGGGTCGAGCTCCGGGAAATCCTGCTGGAGCTGCGCCGCCGGGGCAAGACGATCCTGATCTCGTCCCACATCCTGGCGGAGCTGGCGGAGCTCTGCACCCACATCGGCATCATCCACAACGGGCGGATGGTGGCCTCGGGCCCCGTGGAGCAGATCCAGCGGGAGGCCGGCGCCCGGGTGATGGAAGTGCGGCTGGGCGGCCTGCCCCCGGCCGGTGCCGCCGGAGCCGCTCATCGGGGCGGGCAGACGGCGGACGCTCCGGAGACGGACACGGCGGGCCCGGCGGCAGGCGCGGGGACCGCTGCGCAGCCGGACACGGCGGGCCCGGCGGCAGGCCCGGCGATGGGTACGGCGGTGGGCACGGCCGCAGGGGTGGACGAGCGGCTGGCCGCCGCGGCCCGGGTGGCGCGCACGGTGCCGGGCGTGCGCAACGTCACCGTGGAGGACGGGGCCCTGCGGGTGGCCCTGGACGACGGCGACCAGGCGGCCGCTTCCTTGCTGTCCACCCTGGTGCAGGCCGGGCTGCCGGTGGTGCACTTCGCCGAGGTCAAGTCGAAGCTGGAGGACGTCTTCATGGCGATCACGGGGGGGAGGAGCAGTGAGCGCACTCTGGGGCTTCGTGCGCAACCCGGTTCTGCTCCGGGAGGTGCGGGTGCGCATGCGGGGCTGGCGGACGCCGGGGATCATCGTGCTCTACGTGGGGCTCCTGGGGCTCGTGGCGCTCCTGATCTTCGCCGCCTCCATGCGGGGCAACCGCACCGTGGGGTTTGCCCCCGAGGTGGGCGCCGTCATCTACGCCACCCTGGCCATGCTGCAGCTGGTGCTGCTGGTGCTGGCCGTGCCTGGGCTGGCCGCCGGGGCCATCGCCGGTGAACGGGAGCGGCAGACCCTGGACCTGCTCCTGGTGACCCGCCTCTCCGCCGCACAGGTCGTGTTCGGCAAGCTGCTGGCGGCGACGGGTTTCGCCCTGCTGCTGATGTTCGCCTCGCTGCCGGTCTTCGGGCTGATCTTCCTGTTCGGCGGCTTTTCGCTCTACCGGCTGGGGCTTTCGGCGGTTGTCTACGTGGTGACCGTCCTGCTCCTGGGAGCGGTCTCGCTCTACTTCAGTGCGCTGTACCGGCGGACCCAGACCGCCGTGGTCGCGGCCTACGGGGTCGTCACCACCTGGATTCTGCTGTCGCCGCTGTTCGGCGCCCTGACTTACCACGTGTTCTTCGACCTGGAGAACCCGCCGGTGTGGGGGCTGGTGTTCGCCTACACCAACCCGGCGTTCGGCCTGGCGGCGGCGGCCGGCCTGCCGCTGTCGCAGATGACCAGGCTGTATTCGCCCATCCTCACCACCGATGTGGCCCGCGAGGCGATCTGGTGGAAGTACTGCCTGATCGCCCTGGGGCTGATGCTCCTGCTGCTCTGGCGCACGGTGCGGCGGGTGGACCCGCTGCGGCCCGCGGCCCGGCGCTGACGGCGTACACGGCGGCCCTCTGCACACGGCGGCCCCCTGCGTTCGGGCAGGGGGCCGCCGTGTCCGCGCCCACGGGGGCGCCCGCATACGCACCCCCGTCCGTTCAAAGAATACACGCGGCGGGGAGGTGGGTGTGCAGGTGGACCATCAGCTGATCGTACAGTATCTGCGCCGCTGGCAGGTGGCCAGGGCCGACGAGCTGGCCGCCGAGGTCGAGAACTGCGCCGGCGCCGGGCTGTCGGACCAGCTTCAGCTGGCCCTGGCCGCGGAGAAGGCATACATGCCCGTCAGCCCGGCGCTGGCGGAGAACCGGGCCATGGTGCGGACGCTGATGGGCTACAGCGCCGACCTCATGGAGCGCACGCTCTACCTCGGGGCCGACCGGCTGCCCGCAGCCCTGTTCTGCCTCGACGCCATGAGCGAACGGGCGCAGGTAATGACGATTCTCGAGTCGCTGGCGGTGTGGGGCCAGGACCGGAAACTGCCGGCAGACAGGCAAGACAGCCTGCTCACGGCGCTGGAGCAGATGATCCCCAGCGTCATGGTCCGGGGCGTCGGGGTCCTCGGGCAGGTGCTGGAGTCGCTGCTGGCGGGCGACACCGTCCTGTTCGTGGAGGGCCTGCCCTCCGCGCTGATCATGCCCACCGACGGGCCGCCGGGCCGCCAGCCCGACGAGCCCCTCACCGAGCCGGTGGTGCGCGGGCCGAAAGATGGCTTCACCGAGACCGTCTCGGACAACATCGCGCTCATCCGCCGCCGCGTGCGGGACGATCGGCTGCGGGTGGAGCGGCTGACCCTGGGAGAACGGTCGCGGACCCGGGTGGTGCTCTTGTATCTGATGGGCATCGCCACGCCGGAGCTTGTCCAGGAGGTCCGGACTCGGGTCGGCCGCATCCAGATCGACGCGGTGCTGGGCAGCGGCTACATCGAGGAGATGGTCGAGGACGACCCGTTTACCATCTTTCCGCTCCTGAAGGTCACCGAGCGGCCCGACGTGGTCACCGCCGGGCTGCTGGAGGGGAAGGTGGCGCTGCTGGTGGACGGCACGCCCCACGCGGTGCTCATGCCGTCTACGCTGGTCGCCGAGATGCAGTCTGCGGAGGACTACTACCACCGCTGGCCCGTTTCCTCGTTCGTGCGGAGCCTGCGGTACCTCTACCTGCTGATCGCCTTCCTGGGCCCGTCGATCTACGTCGCGGTGACCACGTTCCACCAGGAACTGATTCCCACCAACCTGCTGATCACCCTGATCGCCGCGCGCGAAAGGGTTCCGTTCCCGGCGGTGCTGGAGGCGCTGATGATGGAACTGACCATGGAAGCCCTGCGGGAGGCCGGCGTGCGGCTGCCCAAGGTGGTCGGCCAGGCCGTGTCCATCGTGGGGGCCCTGGTGATCGGGGAGTCCGCGGTGCAGGCCGGGCTCGTCTCGCCGGTCATGGTGATCGTCGTGGCCCTGACGGCGATCTCCTCCTTCATCATCCCGCTGTACGCGATGTCGCTGGCGGTGCGCGTCCTGCGTTTCGTCCTCATGATTCTGGCCGGCACCTTCGGGTTTTTCGGCATCGTGGTGGGGCTCATGGCGCTCTTCGTCCACCTGAGCAGCCTCCGCTCCTTCGGCGTGCCGTACCTGTCTCCCATCGTCCCGCCCACGGGTGGTGACCAGCGGGATGTGTTCATCCGCGTCCCGTGGTGGGCCATGCGCAAGCGGCCGCAGTTCATGCCGGCCGTCGACCACACGCGCAGCGGTCCGAGCAACCGGCCGAGCCGGCCGTCGGCCGGGAAGAGAGGGGGAACCCCGTGACGATACGGATCAGCGGAGGGCTTTACGCGTCGGTGCTCATCGTGACGGAGTTTATCATGCAGTACATGATGCTGCCGCGCGTCCTGCTGGAGAATGCCGGGCAGGAAGCGTGGATGATCATGCTCCTGGTGGGCCTGTACAGCCTGGCCGTCGCCTTCGCGGTCATCTGGATCGCGTGCCGCTTCCCCGACCGCGACCCGCTGCGGGCCATCCGGTGCGCCATCGGGCCCTGGGCCACGCTGCCCATCGTCCTGATCTACGCCGCCTTCAACCTGCTGACCTACAGCCTGTCGCTGCACGACGTGCAGACCTTCACCAGCATCCTCATCCTGCCCGACACCCCGGCCTGGGTGCTGGCGGCCATCATGGCCCTGCTGGCCATGTACATCGTGCACCAGGGCATGGAGCCCATCGCCCGTACCGCCTACGGGGTCCTCGTTCCGCTCATCGCGGTCCTCCTCTTCCTGCCGCTGGCGATGGTGCGGGAGATCCGCATCCTGCAGGTCGACCCGTTCCTCTGGAAGGGGCTCGGGGGCGTGGTGACAGGGGCGTGGATCGCGCTTCCGTGGGCGGGGCAGACCATCATCGTGCTGAGCCTCATCCGGCATCTCAGCCCCAGGGTGAACCCGTACAAGTGGACCCTGATCGGGGTGGGGGGGTCGCACCTTGCGCTGGCCGTGTTCGTGCTGCTGATCAGCCTCACCTTTGGCTCGCTGCTGCCCGCCCGCCTGCTGTACCCCGGGTACGAGATGTTCGCGATCATCGCGCTCACCGAGTCCATCGAGCGCATTCAGGCCGTGATCATGCTGCTCTGGCTGTGCGGGAGCCTGGTCAGTATCACCGTGTACCTGTTTTCGGTGGTGGAGGAAGCCGCCCTGGCCCTGGGAACCCACCGCAGGGGCTGGATTAACTTCATCGCGGGCGCGGCCGGAGTGGGCTTCGCGCAGACGCTCGAAGGGGGGCTGCACCGGCGGAACATCGCCCGGGAGCCGTGGTGGATGATCCTCCACATCGCCGCCGCGTGGGCCGTGGTGATCTTGCTGGCGCTCTTCACGCTCCTCATCCGGCGGCGACAGGGGGCGCGTACCAGTGCGTAGACGGTTGCTGTCGCTCGGGCTTCTCCTGGTGTGCTCGACGGTCATGCTTTCCGGGTGCTGGAGCCGGATTGAACTCAACGACATCGGAATCGTGCTGGGCCTCGGGGTGGACGTGGGGGAGCGGGAGGCGCTGCGGCTGACGCTGTACGTCCCGCGGCCCCTGCCGCCCCACCTGGCCAGCGGCGGGGGCGGCAACCAGGAGCCGGTCTGGGTGGTCGCGCGCGAGGCCGACAACTTCGCCGATGCCCTGGCGTTGATCCGGCTATCCTCCGCTCGCCGGCTCGTCTTCCAGCACCTGCGGGTGGTGCTGATCGGCGAGGAGTACGCGCGCAGGCACGGGATCGGGGAAATCCTGGACGTTCTGGCCACCGACCACGAGCTCCGGCTCACGGTGCGGCCGTTTCTGGTGGAGGGGCAGGCGCAGGAGGTCTTCGAGACCCTGCCGCAGCTGCGCAGCTTTCAGCCCTTCAACCTGACCGCGATACTCCAGGCCAAGGGCGGGCTGGAGTGGCGGCTGAAGGACGTGCTGGCGGCGCGCATGTCCGACACCCACTCCGTGTGGATGCCGACGCTCAAGGTCATCCCTCGTCAGGCGAAAACGTCGCTGGGGCCGAGTACGACCGTCACGCTGAGCGGCGTCGCGCTGTTCCGGCGCGACTACCTGCAGGTGGTTCTCGACCCCTGGGCTTACCAGGTCATGGTCTGGTTCCTGGGCAACCCGACCGGTTTCACCATTACGGCGCACTGCCCGAACGGTGAGTACGGGACGCTGTCGGCCCGCGTGGTGACCGGCAAGCTCCGCGTGCGCCCCTACTGGCAGGGCGACCGGCCGGCCTTCCGGGTGGAGGCGACCAGCCGGGTCAACGTGACCCGCTCAGCCTGCAGGACCGGTGCAGTGGAGGACGCTGACGTGCGGGACCAGTTGGAGCAGGCCCTGTCCGACGACCTGCGCCAACGGATCGAGCACTTCATCGAGATCATGCAGACGCGCGTGGCCGACCCGGTGGGCTTCGGCAAGCACGCGCAGCTGGCCTTTCCCCAGTTCTACAAGAAGATGGAGGACAAGTGGGGCGAGGAGGTGTGGATCGACACGCCTGTGGAGGTGGTGGCGCGGGTCACGATCACGCAGGTGGGGCTTGTGACGGGTCCGGTGCACCCGACCGAAAGGGAGCTGCGGGAGGGCAAACAGTGACCGACGGCGCTGCGCTTCCGTCCCGCTTGTGGTACAATTCGGACGGGAGGTGAGCGTTGTGCTGGAGCCGCTCTCCGTGGCCATCGGCCTTGCCGGGGTGGGGGACCTGATCGCCATCTGGCGGGGCGTCCGCTGGCTGCGGTACGTGTTCAAACCGGGGACCATGTTCCTGATCATCGCCCTGGCCGCCACCGGACTGCCCGAAGCGGGAACCTTCGGGTACCTGGTGCTCGCGGGCCTGGTCTTCTCGGTCGCGGGCGACATCTTCCTGGTGCTGCCGCAGAACCGCTTCCTGGCCGGGCTGGTGTCCTTCTTCCTGGCACACCTCATGTACATCGCCGCCTTCTCGACCCGGCGGACGGGATGGGGCCTGCTGGACGCGGCGGTTCTGTCAGGCCTGGCGGTCGTGGGGCTGCTCCTCTTCCGCCGGATGCGCCCGGGGCTGATCCGGGAGGGCGGAGGCCCCTTGCAGGCGGCTGCAGGCCTCTACCTCGCCGCCATCTCGGCCATGGTGCTGGCGGCCGTGGGCACCCGGCTGCCCGGCCTGGTGCTGGGGGCCCTGCTGTTCTACGTCTCGGACGCCATCCTGGCCTGGAACCGGTTCGCCCGGCCTCTGCCCGGGGCGAACCTGGGCGTGATGAGCACCTACTTCGCCGGGCAGTATCTGATCGCGGTGAGTGTGCTGGGCGTCGGGTAGGGTCGGGAAGCTCGCGACAAGAGGCCGGGAGGCCGTGCGCGTGCACGGTCTCCCGGCCTTTGGTGTGCAGCCACGGCCGCTCGTCCCGACTCGCCGCCCCGGTGCGCCGTTTCCCGCTACTTCACCAGGTGCCGGATCAGGAAGTCGGCCATGGCGCCGTAGCCCTTGAGCTGGTTGGTCCGCTTGGTGAAGCCGTGGCCCTCGTCCTCGAAGACCAGGTACTCGACCTCGCGGCCCATGCTGCGCAGCCGCTCGACCATCTGATCCGACTCGGCCTTCACCACCCGGGGGTCCATGGCGCCCTGGACCACCATGAGCGGGCACTTGAGCTGATCCACGTAGGTGATGGGCGAGCGCTCGATCAGGAACTCCCGGTCTTCCTCGGCATCGCCGAGCCAGGCCTTCATGATCGGCTTCCAGTGCGGCGGTACCGACTGCACGAAGGTGATCAGGTTCGAGGGGCCGCAGAAGTCGCAGGCCGCGGCCCACAGGTCGGGCAGCCGGGTGGCGGCGGAGAGCGTGGCGAAGCCGCCGAAGGAGCCGCCCCAGATGGCGATGCGGTCGCCGTCGATCCAGTCCAGCGAGCGCAGGTACCGGTTGCAGGCCTCGATGTCCTTCAGCTCGGCCCCGCCCCAGTCGCGGTGGATGCGCTTCTGGTAGTCGATGCCGAAGCCCGTCGAGCCCCGGATGTTGGGGGCGAGCACGGCCACGCCCCGGCTGAGCAGGTACTGGTAGAAGCCGCCGTAGTTGTAGCCCGGCCGCTCCTGGGCCTCCGGCCCGCCGTGGATGGAGAGCACGACGGGGACCTTCTGGCCCGGCTCGATCCCGTGGGGCCGGTAGAGCCAGGCGGGGATGCGCAGGCCGTCGAAGGCGTCGATGTGCACCAGCTCCGGCTCCACGAACACCTCGTCGGGGATGTTGCCCAGCATCGACTCGGTGACCCGGGTCAGGCTGCCGGCGTCGACGTCCAGCACGTAGATCGTCGGGGCCTCCTTGTAGGTGGCCATCTGGAGGAAGAGCCGGTTGCGGCTGTCCTTCCGGGCAAACTTCAGGTCCGCGATGACCCCGGCGGGTACCGGAGGCAGGTCGATCCGGCGGCCGCTCTCCCGCTCGACGACGTGCACGACCGAGCGGCCGGCCTCGTTCACCACGTAGGCCAGGAGCCGCTGGTCGGCGTTCAGGGCGCAGCCCTCGACGTCCCAGTCGGCGGTGACGGCGTACGACCACCGCTCCGCGCCCAGGTCGAAGAAGGCGATGCCCTGGAACTCCCGCCCGTCGGTCTGGGGGTTCAAAATGGTTCGATAAGATGAAGGATCAAACTGGGGCGTGCTCCGAACCGGTCTCGGCGGGCAGGGCGCGCCGTTCCTCCCGTGCGACCCAGCGGAAGAAGATGAGGACCCAGGCGAAGATGAAGATGACGCCGCTGGCCAGGTGCATCACGACGCCGGCCGCCTGCTGGTCGGCCATCGGGTCGATGCCGAAGAGGCGGGGCGCCTCCTCGTAGAACGGATACAGCACCACGTCCGAGAAGGTGATCACCGCGAAGGCGGCGATCTGGGCCAGCCCGGCCAGGAAGACGTAGGCCATCTGCCCCGGCTCGGAGAGGCGCGGCAGCTCCCGGGTGGGCGAGCAGACGGGCCACCACATCAGGAGCGCGGTCACAACCAGGATGGCGTGCTGCACCGCGTGGAACCAGTGGTAGAGGAGAATCGCCTGATAGGCGACCGGCAGGTGCCAGAGCGAGTAGATCAGGTTGAAGAGCAGCAGCGCCGGCACGGGGTGAACCAGCGCGCGGAGCACCCGCTTCACCCCCGGCCGCCGCAGCAGGGGACGGAGTGCCCACTCGGGAGTGCCGAGCAGGATCAGCGGCGGCAGGATCATGGTGAGCAGGGTGTGCTGGAACATGTGGACGCTGAAGAGGTACAGCTCGGAGATGATGTGGATCGGGGTGCCCTCGCTGAGGTAAACGGTCCAGAGGCCCAGAGAGAAGAGGACCTGCCGCCAGGCGGGCACCGGCGGCCCCCAGCGGTACGCCCGCCGCCAGAGGTTGACCAGCAGCAGGTAGGCGACGTTCAGCAGGATGATCCAGGCCAGGAGGTCGGGGTACCACAGGTCCTCAAAGCGGTGGGCCCACAGGTCGGGGGTCATTTGCTCACCTCCTCCGTGTGCGGGGCAGCCGGCCGGCAGACTCCCGACTGCGCGGCGGCCGGGCTGCAGAGCGGGCGGGGCGATGCCGCCCCGCCCGGACCGCGCAGATTCCTTCAGGCAGACGAGCCGTCTCGTCCAGGTCGAGCCTGGTCACGCCAGGTTGATGAACCGCACGGCGATGGTGATCAGCGTTGCAAGGGTGACGCCGACCGCGAAGATGGCCGTGAGGATGCGCGGATCGAACCGCAGGTGCATGAAGTAGGCGGCGACCAGGAAGAACTTGGCGGCGGAGAGCACGGCCAGGATCGTCACCACCAGGGCCGACATGCCCCGGACGTACAGGATGAGGAACTCGGCGGCCGTGATCACCGCGAGGACGATGCCCACGGTGACGAAAGTGCGGGCGGTGGGGTGGGGCCGGGGCAGCGGCGTGACCTTGGCCTTGTGGCCGGCGGGCAGTCCGGTTCTCACGTGCTCACCTCCCCTACTGAACGAACTCGAGCAGGTAGACCACGGTGAAGAGCACGATCCAGACGATGTCGACGAAGTGCCAGTAGAGCCCGGCCACCTCGACGTCGTCGGCCTTGTCGACCGTCAGCCCCTTGCCGCGGCCGTGGTAGAGCAGGGTGAGCAGCCAGATCACGCCCACCGCCACGTGGGCGCCGTGAAAGCCCGTCAGCGTGTAGAAGGCGGTGCCGAACACGCTGGACGAGAGGCTGAGTCCCGCGTGGTAGAAGTGGGTGAACTCGTAGACCTGAAAGCCCAGGAAGGTGAGGCCCATCAGGGCCGTCACCAGCACCCAGCGCCGGGAGAGCCGCCCCTCGTTCCGCTGGGCGGCGTTGACCGCCAGCACCATGGCCAGCGACGACATGAGCAGCACGAAGGTGGAGACCGTCGTCAGCTCGATGTTGAACAGATCGGTCGGGCCGATTCCCGGCTGGTAGCCGTCCTTGTAGACCAGGTAGCCCACCAGCAGGCAGGCGAAGAAGATCGACTCGGAGGCGATGAAGACCCAGAAGCCCAGCTTGCGGTTCTCGATGCCGGTATTGGTCTCGTGCGTCTGGTGATGGTGCACGTGGCCGCTGTGTGCCATCTAGTCACCCTCCCCCGGTTCGATCAGGGCGCCGCCCTCGCCCTCGAAGGCCCAGCCCCAGATGGCCAGCAATGTGATCACGAAGCCCGCCACGATCACCGGCACGGCGTAGGAGAGGCGCATCCGGATGAACAGGACGCCGGCGGCGGCCACTGTGGGCCCCAGGGCCAGCAGGATGGGCATCAGCGACGGGCCGGGCAGGTGGATGGGCCCCGTCTGCGGCGAGCCGAAGTCCAGCGCCTTCTCCTTCCCCTCAGGGTACTTGTGGAACCAGAAGGCGTCGCGGAGGTACACGACCGGCAGCGTGGCAAAGTTGTAAACCGGCGGCGGCGAGGGGATGGTCCACTCCAGGGTGCGGCCGTCCCACGGGTCGGCCGGGGCGTCCGCGGGCCTGCGCATGGTCACGACGACGTTGGCGATGAACGTCAGCACCCCGGCGGCCAGCACGAACACGCCGATCGTGGAGACCAGGTTCCAGAGCTCCCAGCCCAGCCCCGGGGCGTAGGTGTAGATGCGCCGGGGCATGCCCATCAGGCCGAGGAAGTGGAAGGGGAAGGCGAACGTGTGGAAGCCGGTGAAGATGAGCCAGAAGCTCCACCGGCCCAGACGCTCATCCAGCAGCCGCCCGAAGACCTTGGGGAACCAGTGGTGGATGCCGCTGAAGAGGGCAAAGACGGAGCCGCCGATGAGCACGTAGTGGAAGTGCGCGACGACGAAGTAGGTGTCGTGCTGCTGGGTGTTGGACGGCGCGGCAGCGTGCATGAAGCCCGAGAGCCCGCCGATGGTGAAGCTGGCGATGAACCCGATGGCGAAGAGCATGGCCGTGGTGAACCGCACCTGCCCGCCCCACATGGTGCTGATCCAGTTGAAGATCTTCACGCCGGTGGGCACAGCGATGGCCATGGTCGTCAGCGCGAAGATCGAGTTGACGACCGGGCCCATGCCCACGGTGAACATGTGGTGGCTCCAGACGGTGAAGCCCATGAAGCCGATGAGAGCCGTGGAGAAGACCATCACGGAGTAGCCGAAGAGCATCTTGCGGGCGTGGACGGGCAGCACCTCGGAGACGATGCCCATGGCCGGCAGGATGAGGATGTAGACCTCGGGGTGGCCGAACGTCCAGAACAGGTGCTGGTAGAAGACCACGCTGCCGCCCGCGGCCACCTCGAAGAAGTTGGCGGCGAAGGCGCGGTCGAACATGAGCATGATGAGGGCGACGGTGACCGACGGGAAGGCGAAGATGATCAGGGCCGAGGTCACCAGGACGGTCCAGACGAAGATCGGCATCTTCATCAGGCTCATTCCCGGCGCCCGCATGTTCAGGATCGTGACGATGAAGTTGAACGCCGAAACCAGCGTGCCGAGGCCCAGGAGCAGCAGGCCCAGGGTCCAGATGTCGGTGCCCAGGCCGCCGGAGAACTCCACGGACGTCAGGTTGGCGTAGCCGAACCACCCGATGTCGGGCACGTCGCCGCCCGCGGTGCCCTTCAGCCAGCCGATGTTGATGAAGATGGCGCCGAACAGGTAGATCCAGTACGAGAAGGCGTTCAGGCGGGGAAACGCCACGTCGCGCGCCCCGATGAGCAGCGGCAGCAGGTAGTTCATGAAGGCCGCCAGCAGGGGCATGACGCTCAGAAAGATCATGGTGGTGGCGTGCATCGTGAAGAGGGCGTTGAACGTGCGGGCCGTCACCACCTCGAGCCCGGGCCGCGCCAGCTGGAGGCGCATGACCCAGGCCTCCAGGCCGCCCACCAGGAAGAACAAGAAGCCGGTGACGCCGTACAGGATGCCGATGCGCTTGTGGTCCACCGTCGCCACCCACGACCAGAAGCCCGTCTGGGCGGTGGGCCGGGGAATGAAGCCCAGCGTCTTCGCGGCTGTCGCCATGCGGTCAGAACCTCCGTTTCACGGGGGATTGGCCATGGACAGGCATCACTTCAGGCTCTGCAGGTACTGCACGATGGCGTCGAGATCTTGCTCGGAGAGCCTGGCGTGTGACGGCATGGTGGTGCCCGGCTTGAAAGCGGCGGGGTCCTTTACCCATGCCTTCAGGTTTTCGTAGTCGTTCTCCAGGATGCCGGCCGCGAGGGTGGAGCGCTGGCCGACATCGGTCAGGTTGGGGCCGACGGCGCCCTGGGCCTTCGTGCCGTCCACCGCGTGGCAGGCGAAGCAGTTGCCGGCGGTCGACTCGAACAGCTCCCGGCCCCGGGCGGCGGCGGGGGAGAGGTCGCGCGGGCCCTCGGCCATGGCCTGCCGCTGCCGCACCCACTCGTCGAACTCCGCCTGGGGCAGGGCCTTCACCAGGAAGCGCATGTTGGCGTGCGAGTCGCCGCAGAACTCCGCGCACTGGCCCAGGTAGACGTCGGGCTCGTCCGCCTGGATCCAGGCGATGTTGACGCGCCCGGGGACCATGTCGGTCTTGCCGGCGAGCTTCGGCACCCAGAAGGAGTGGATGACGTCGTTGGAGGTCAGCTCCAGCCGGACGGGCTGCCCGGCCGGGATGCGCAGCTCGTTGGCGGTGACGATGCCCAGCTCGGGGTACTCGAAGGCGAACCACCAGCGGTAGCCGACCGCCCGCACCGTCAGCGCGCCCTCGGGCGGCGTGGCGGTGGAGAACGCGGCCTCCACGGTGGGGAATGCGACGGAGACCAGGATGAGGATCGGGATGACGGTCCAGACGATTTCGAGGAGGTGGTTGCCGCGGATCTGCAGGGGCACGCCCGTCTGGCCGGGACGGGCCCGGAAGCGGAAGACCACGTAGAGCAGGGCCGCCGTCACGAAGATGCCGATGCCCACGGCGATGTACAGGGTGTAGAGCAGCAGCCCGGTCTGCGTCTGGGCGACCGGGCCTTTCGGATCCAGGGGCGTCTGCGGCAGGGTGCTGCATCCCGCCAGCAGACCGCCGGCCAGCAGGAGAGCCAAGCCGCGTCTTGCGCCGCGCTGTCTCGTCCACATACCCACCGAATCATCCGCTCCTCATATACGATTCAGGTTGTAGGCCGAACTCGGGCGGCCAGAGTAGAGGCCACCACCACTGTAGTACAAAATCATTAGTCTGACAACCCGATATTGCGAGACCAGTCGGACAAATTGTCACCTTCCGCCCCGCCGGAGCCCCGTCATGGCGTACAGGATGCCGACCCAGGCCCCCTTCATGTTCCGGTAGGTGCCGATGAGGAAGAGCGCGCCGAACGTCAGCCACAGGAGCCACTGGGCCCGGGCGCTCAGGGGGGTCAGCGCGGCGGTGATGAAGATGCCGGCGACGACCAGGACCGCCGTGACGCTGTAGGCCACCAGCATCGCGCCGACGAAGTCCCCCTCTTCGGGCTCGAAGGGGGCCCCGCAGACCGGGCAGCGCTCAGCCAGTCCGAGGGGCCCGCGGGCCATCGCGCCCCGGCGGCAGGCCGGGCAGCGGAGGCGCAGCCCGTCCCAGGCCCCCCGGGCCATCGGCCCCAGCACGGCCATCACCTCCCGGCGAGCAGCAGGCGAATCTGGGCCATCACCTCATCGGTGTCCATCAGATTGCCTGAGTGGTAGGCCCGGATCCGGCCCTCAGGGTCCACCAGCGCCACCCGGCCGCCGTGATCCACCCGGTAGTCCGGCTCGTGCCCTGCACCGTGGTGGTGGGCGTGGATGCGCTCGTCGGTCTCCACCTGCTCGATGCCCACCAGGAAGCCCTTCTCCACCACCTGGCGGACGTGGTGCGGCCGGCCGGTGAGGAAGTGCCAGGAGGCGGTGTCGGCGCTGTAGATCTGTGCGTAGGCCGCCAGCCGCTCCGGGGTGTCGTACTCCGGATCCACCGTGATGGAGACCAGATGCACCTGGTCGGTCAGCCCGGAGCGGGCCAGCTCGGTCTGCAGGACCCGCATCTGCGCGGTGATGGCCGGGCAGATGTCCGGACACGAGGTGTAGATAAAGCCGATCAGGTGGACGCGGCCGGCGAGGTCGTCCTGGGTGAACGTCCGGCCGTCCTGGGCCACCATGCTGAACTCGGGAACCTGGCCGAAAACGGGCAGGGCGGGCTGGCGGAGCGACGACCGCAGCGCCAGGATGGCGGCCAGCGACAGCAGGACGACGCTGACGCTGAGCGCCAGGCCGACCCGGATTCCGCGGGGCAGGGCGGCGTCCTGAACCATGGGAACTCCCTCCTGCAGGCGAGGTGCGCTGTGAAGTGCATTTATTATCCGCAAACTCGGACGATTCCTCCCCGAGGGACGACATTTTTATAAACAAAGTGCGAAAAGTGGGAGGAGTTCGGCGACCTGCTGTCAAATTTCGGTCTCCTACCGAGCGCAAGTGCGCGCACATCACGGCGAAAAGGGGGCGGCCCGATGTTCGCAGAGGCGCGCGGCCGTCAGCAGGTCGGCCAGATTCTGCGTGATTATGTCATGCTCACCAAGCCGCGGATCGTCATCCTGCTCCTGATCACCGGGTTTGCCGCCATGTGGGTGGCCGCCGGGGGGCCGCCGCCCCTCGGCCTCACGGTGGTGACGATGGTCGGGCTGGCGATGTCGTGCGGGGCGGCCAACGCCATCAACATGTGGTACGACCGGGATATCGACGCGGTGATGACCCGGACCCAGCGCAGGCCCCTGCCGGCCGGCCGCCTGACCCCCGCCCAGGCCCTGCGGTTCGGCGTGGTCACCGGCGCGCTCAGCTTCCTGGTGCTGCTGACCGTCAACCTGCTTACGGCCCTGCTGGCCACCGCGGGCCTGCTGTTCTACGTGCTGGTCTACACGATGTGGTTGAAGCGCTCCACCGTGCATAACATCGTCATAGGCGGCGCCGCCGGCGCGGCGCCCCCGCTGGTGGGCTGGGCCGCGGTCACCGGCAGCCTGGACTGGGCCGCCGTGGTCATGTTTCTGGTCGTCTTCATCTGGACGCCGCCGCACTTCTGGGCCCTGGCGCTCTTCCGAGGAGAGGATTATGAGCGGGCCGGCGTTCCCATGCTGCCGGTGGTGCGGGGGGAACGGGCTGCGAAGTGGCAGATCCTGCTGTACTCGCTGCTCCTGATTCCGTCCGGGGCCCTGCTGTACTGGACGGGCACCGTGGGCCGGTTCTACCTGTGGACCTCGGTCGCGCTCGGGGCCGCGATGGTCGTCGCCTCGGTCGGCCTCCTGCGGGAGCGGGCGCCGCAGATGGACTGGGCCCACCGCACGTTCGGCTGGTCGCTGCTCTACCTCGCGGCGGTCTTCCTGGCGATGATGCTGGATGTAACGCGGGTGTGAACTTCCGGCCGGAGCCGACGTGGCCCGGGCCTGACCTGCCTTGCGCCGGCGCTTGATGTGACCCGGGGGTGAACCCGGCGGGGAAGGGGGAGGAGGGTACAGCGTGGAACGGATCCTGGCCGTGCTGCCCACTGTCAACGCCATCCTGATCTCTGTGAGCGGCCTCTTCATCCTGTGGGGGATCCGGCTGGTCCGGCGGGGGGAGCGTGAGAAGCACCAGCGGGCGATGCTCACGGCCACGGGCCTGACGTCGCTCTTCCTCATCCTGTATGTCACCCGGGTCTCCCTGGGCGGGCTCTCCACCTTCGCCGGCCCGACCTGGCTGCGTCCGGTGTACCTGGCGATCCTGATCAGCCACTTCACCCTGGCCATCGTGCAGACGCCGCTGGTCGTGATCACGCTCTGGCAGGGTTTCCGCGGGGTTCTGCCTTCGCACCGGCGGATTGGCAGGGTGACATGGCCCATCTGGGTCTACGTGTCGGCCACCGGCGTGCTGGTTTACGGTCTCCTGCGGTTCCCGTACCCTTCCTGACCCCGGCGGCTCTGCGGGCGGAACGTGGGGAGGCGTGGGCATGAGGTTCAACCGTCCGACCCTGGTGGGGGCTGCGGTGGGGTTTGCCCTGGCGATGCCGCTGTTTGAGGTCTGCCTGCTGACCATCCTGCTGATAGACGGCAGCCTGCTGGACGCGATGGTCGCCATCCGCTACTTCTCCCGGCCGCTGAATCTGGTCGCCCTGCTGGCCGCCCTGCACCTGGCCGGCGGGCTGATCGGCGCGGCGGTGGGCTATGCGCACAGCCGCATGCGCCCCCAGCCGCGGCTGCGGGTGCTGGCCGGAGGGCTGCGCGCCAGGCGGTAAGGTTTCGGAAAACGCGGGCGGACCCCGCCCCCGTGAGGGGGGGCGGGGTCCTGCGCATGAGCGACGGCTGTGAGCGGCACCGCCTGCGTGCGGAGCTGCGGGGCTCGCTGCGCTCAGTCGTAGGTGACCAGGCGCACGGCGCCCACGCCGCCGGAGACGAACAGGTCGATGGCGTCCGCGCCGTCCCGGTACTCAGGGGTCACGTAGTGACCGTTCTGCCGCTGGAAGCCGTCGTCAGCCGACGACCCGCCCAGCCCCGTTTCGACCTGGATGCGGGCCGGCCGTCCCTTCGCGACCCGGATGATGACCTCGCCGACGCCGGCGTTGATCCGGCCGGTCAGGGCCCCCTGTTCCGGCAGGGTGATCGTCACCTGGCCGACGCCTGCGTCCACATCCAGTTCCTGCACGTTCAGCCGGGACAGGTCAACGTGGCTCTCGCCCACGCCCAGGTCGAGGTCCAGGCTCAGCGGGAGCGCATCGGTGAGCACCAGGTCCCAGTTGCCCCGTCCGGATCCGTTGGAGTTGAGAGGGCCGTTCGGCTTGGAATACAGCCGGAAGACGCCCCTGTCGCCCACGACGTTGTATCCCCACTGGATCTCCTCACTGATCAGCGGTACCACCGACCCCTGGACGAGATAATCCGACATGGTCTCGCCCTGGATCCGCAGCGACGACACCGAAGACTCCACCCGAATCTCCGCCGAGGAGATCCGGTCCAGCGGCTGGGCGATGCTGACCGGCTCCGTCCGCGGTTCGGCCACGTGCAGGGGCCTGACCCCCAGCACGATGGCTCCGACCAGCACGATGGCCGCGACAACTGCGACGACCCGGCCCCAGCCGCCCTGCTTGCCGAAGAGCATGTCGAGCCCGGCCACGATCAGCCAGACCGGCCAGAGCCGCCAGATGACCTCCCAGAGCGACCAGTGGATCAGGCCCAGGCTCTGGCCCAGGAAGAAGAGGCCCAGGAAGATCAGGAGGAGCGGCCCGACGATGGAGCGCTGCTTCTGCTTCTTCGGCGGCGGAGGCGGCGGGTTGTAGAACGATCCGTGCGGCGGGCGCGTGCCCGAGCCGCGCTCGTCATCGTACCAGTCCCCGTGCGGCTCAGCGCGCTCGGCGTACTCCGGGCCAGGCCTTGTGCCTTGCGGTTCCCCGGCCTCTTCGTGGCTGCCGTAGGCGCTGCCGGTCCCTGCGTGGGTGCGGTGGGCGCTGTCGGCCCCTTCCTGGCTGCGGTAGGCGTGGCCGGCCCCTTCGGGGGTGCGGTAGGCGTGACCGGCTCCTTCGTGGCTGCGGTAAGCGTGACCGGCCCCTTCGTGGCTGCGGTACGCGTGGCCATCGCCTGCGTGGCTGCGGAAAGCGCTGCCGGCCTCTGGCTGATCGCGGTGTGCGTTTTCAGGCGGCCGGCCGCTCGGCTTGGTATCGGCACTGGCCGGATCCGGCTGCCCGCCTCCCCCGAGCGCAGAGGTGCGGAAGGGCGTCGTGCGCGGGGGCCGGTAGGGCTGCACGGGCGGGACGGGCGACGGCGGCGTCGTCGGTTCCGGCGTCTCGTGTGGTTCGCGGTCCAGCTCGCGGCGCTGGTCCTCGCGCGGGTCACGCTGGTCCATGGTCACCTCTCCCCCTGCGTTTGCATGTCATCTAATCGTTTGGACGCCACTTTGGCCCGCACCCCTTCAACCGTGCGAAAATCCGCCAAAGACCGGAGGAAGAGAGGCTCCTTCGTGTCATAGGCGCGGACCCGGTGAGGCGGTAGACTGGGGGAAAGGGAGGGGGTACTTGTGGGCCGATGGCATCACCGGGCGCCCCGGGCAGTCTGGTTCGCCCTGGTCGCCGCGCTCCTGGCCCTGGCGCCGCTGGCCGGCTGCGCCCGGCGGGAACCGGAACCCGCCGCTATTGCCGTGCTGCTGGCAGACGATGTCCGGTTGGAGAAGGTGGAGGGGCTGAAGGAGGGGCTGGCCGAGCTGGGCTACCCGCCCGAGCGCGTCGCCATCACCGTCTACTCGGCCGGCGGGGACCGCTCCCGGCTGCCCGCCCTCGCCGCCGAGGCCATCGCCGCCCGGCCCGACGTGCTGGTGGCCGGCGGCGGCATCGAGGCGGATACCCTGCATAAGAGCGACAACCCGGGCATCCCGGTGGTCATGGCGGGGGTCGCCTCGCCGGTGCGCTGGGGCTGGATCGACTCCTACGCCCGCCCGGGCGGCCTGCTGACCGGGCTCGACAACCAGCACGCCGAACTGGCCGGGAAGCGGCTGGAGCTGCTGACCAAGCTTCTGCCAGACGTCGAGCGCGTCCTGGTGCTGTACGATCCGCAGGTGATCCCGGGGATCCACGCCCTTGAGGTCGCGGAGGAGGCCGCCGGCCTGCTGGGCGTCTCGCTGGGGGTCGTGGAGGCCCGCAGCCTGGCCGGGGCCCTGGCGGGGCTGGGCCGGATCGAGCCCGGTGAGTACGATGCCGCGCTCTTCCTGCCGGCGTTTGTGCTGGAGTCCGGCGCGGGCGCGATCACGGCGGAGCTGGAACGGCTGGGGCTGCCCGCGATGGGCGCGCTGGATCTCGGCGCCGAGGCCGGGCTCATGGCCGCCTACGGCAACTCGAACCGTGCGCAGGGGCGGCAGGCGGCCCGGTTCGTGGTGAAGGTGCTGAACGGTGCCGACCCGGCCACGCTGCCGATTGAGTCCATCGACAATCCGGAGCTGGTGGTCAACCTGGATGTGGCGAACCGCCTGGGTCTGACGCTGAAGCCGGAGGGGATGGCGTTTGCCCATGTGCGGGGCGCTTCGGCGGGTGAGCGTGGTGCGCCGGGCGCATCCGGGGCGCAGAGCGCCGCGCCGGACACATCCGGGGCGCAGAGCGCCGCGCCGGACACATCCGGGGCGCAGAGCGCAGGGCCGGACGCATCCGGGGCGCAGGGCGCCGCGCCGGACGCCGCGGGGGAGGTGGGGCGATGACCCGCTGGTTTGGCCACCTGCGGCTGAAGGTGCTGGCCTTTGGCATCGCCATGTCGGTCCTCCCCGTCTCGATCTACGGCTGGTACGGCCTTGCGGCGGCGCGCGGCGCGCAGGTGGAAGTCGTGCAGGCGCAGAACCAGGCCGCGGCCCAGACCGTGGCTGAGGAGCTGGCGCGGTTCGTCGAGCGCATCACCACGCGGCTGCAGCTCCTGGCCCGCCTGGAAGGCGACCGTCTGGTCGAAGCCCCTGCGGCGGAGCAGGAGAGGGTGCTTTACACCCTGCTCCGGGACACGCCCTACCTGGAAGAGGTGTCGCTGGTGGACGCCGACGGCGTGGAGGTGGCCCGGGCATCCCGGAGGGAGGTCGTGGCCGGTCAGCCGGCGGCGCAGCACGGGGGTGAGCCCTACTGGCCGGAC
This sequence comes from Symbiobacterium turbinis, assembly GCF_055383075.1. Classification (NCBI taxonomy): domain Bacteria; kingdom Bacillati; phylum Bacillota; class Clostridia; order Eubacteriales; family Symbiobacteriaceae; genus Symbiobacterium; species Symbiobacterium turbinis. Next base: position 1,492,715 of record NZ_AP042433.1, on the reverse strand, counting down.
CTGCGGCGGGGCGAGTCCACCGTGGGTCCGGTGACCTTCGATCCGCAGGGCAGGCCGCTCTTCACCGTGGGCGTGCCGCTGCCGGGCGGCGCCGGGGCGCTGATCGCCCGCCCCACCCTGCGGGGCCTGGTGGACAACCTCGCGGCCGTGCAGGCGGGGGTAGCCGTGCGCACGCACGTCTTCGACGAGACCGGGCGCCTCATCGGCGACTCGGACTTCAGCCTGGTGCTGGCCGGGTATCGCTGGGAGGAAATTGAGGTCTCGCGCAGGCCCTACCGCTCGCTGACGGGGGACGAGGCCTTCGGCTACCTGGCTGAAGTGCCGGGGCTGAAGTGGCGGGTGCTGGCCGAGACCACCGCGGCCGACGCGATGGCCCCCGTGCGCTGGCTCGCCTGGGAGTTCGCCGGAGGCGCCCTGCTGCTGATGTCCATCGTGGTCGGCCTCTCCATCGTGTTCGGGCTGCAGCTCACCGTTCCGCTGGAGCGGCTGGAGGCCGGGGCCGTGAGAGTAGGATCCGGCGATCTGACTGTGCGCATCCCCGAAGGCGGCCGCGACGAACTGGGCCGGCTGGTCCGCGCCTTCAATCAGATGACGGAGAAGCTGCGGATTCAGGACGAGAACCTGCGGGCAGAGCGGGACCTGCTGGACACCGCGGTCTCCGCCATGGGCGCGGGCCTGGCCCTGATCGATGCCCGGGGGCGGATCCTGTGGGCAAATCGTCACCTGCTGGATTGGTTCCCCGACGCGCACGTGGGGGGCCCGTGCCGGGGGGTGCTGGGGCGCGCCTGCCAGGGCGGCGGATGCGCCCCAGACGGCGAGTACCGGGTCCGGATCGGCGGGAGGGAGCGGGTGTTGCGCTACCAGACGCACCACATCGCCGGGGCGGGCCCCGACGACCCGGCGCGGCTCGAAGTGATCGAGGACGTGACCGAACGCCGGGCGATGGAGCAGATGGTGCGGCAGTCCGAGAAGCTGGCCGCGGTGGGCCAGCTGGCTGCGGGCGTGGCGCATGAGATCAACAATCCGCTCGCCGTCATCTCGGCGTATGCGGAGGACCTGAACGACCGGCTCCGGGAGGAGGGGGCTGCGGCGCTGGAGCGGGAGGGCGAGCTGGCGGCCTACCTGGCGCAGCTTCAGGTGCAGGTGCAGCGCTGCAAGGCTATCACCGGCAATCTGCTGGACTTCGCCCGGCGTGGCTCAGCCGAACCCGGTCCTGTGGACGTGGCCGGGGTCGCCCGGGCCACCGCCGCCCTGGTCTCTCCGCGAGCGCGGCGGATCGGTGTCGAGGTGGCTGTGGAGGCTTCTGAAGGGCTGCCGGCCGTACGGGCCAGCCGCGATCAGCTGCAGCAGGTGTTCCTGAATCTTGTCACCAATGCTCTGGATGCCATCGAGGAGGGCGGGGGCGGCGTTGTGCGGATCACCGCCGAGGTGGTCGCGGATGGCGGCTTGGGCGCTGGTGGGGGTGGTCTGACTAAGGCCGTGGTGCTGGTCGGCGTGCACGACGACGGCCCCGGGATGGATGAGGACACCCTGACCCGGGCCATGGAGCCCTTCTACACAACGAAACCCCCCGGGCGGGGAACGGGCCTCGGGCTTTCCACCTGCTACGGCATCATCACCGGTCTGGGCGGTCGGTTCTGGCTGGAGAGCCAGCCCGGGCAGGGCACGAAGGTCTGGTTCGAACTGCCGGTCTGGGAGGGAGAGTGACGCATGCGCAGCTACGCCTTGCTGATCGCCGACGATGAAGCTTCGTTTCGGGAACTCCTGGAGCGGCGCCTGAGCCGCAAGGGGTATCTGGTGAAGGCCGTGGGGTCAGGCACCGAAGCGCTGGCGGCACTGGCCGAGGAAGAGTTCGACGCCGCCATATTTGATATGAAGATGCCGGGGCTCGACGGGATTGCCACGCTCAAGAGGGCGCGGGAGATCCAGCCGTCGCTCCCGGTGCTCATTCTCACCGGCCACGGCTCGATTGAGACGGCGGTGGAGGCCATCCGGGCCGGGGCTTACGACTACTTGACCAAGCCGTGCAACCTGGCAGAACTGGAGGCCATCCTGGAGCGGGCGTTGGAGCGGCGCGCACTGGAGGTGGAGAACCGCGGTCTGCGGGAGGCGCTGCGCCGCCTGGGCGACGGGCTGGAGATCGTGGGCCGCAGCGAACCGATCAGGCGCTTGCTGGACCTGACCCAGCGCGTGGCGCAGGGATCCATGCCCGTGCTGATCGAAGGCGAGAGCGGCACGGGCAAGGAGCTGATCGCCCGGGCGGTCCACCTGTGGAGCCCCAGGGCGGCGGGCCCGTTCATCCCCGTAAACGCGGGCGCGCTGCCGGCGCAACTGTTGGAGAGCGAGCTGTTCGGCCATGCACGCGGCGCTTTCACCGGGGCGGTGGCGGCAAAGCCGGGCTTGGTGGAGCTGGCGGAGGGGGGCACGCTCTTTCTGGACGAGATCGGCGAGATGCCGCTGGAGGTGCAGGCCAAGCTGCTCCGCTTCCTGGAGAGCCACGAACTGCGGCGTGTGGGGGAGACGCGCATCCGCCGGGTGGACGTCCGCATCGTTGCGGCGACCAACCGCCGCCTGCTTGATGAGGTGCAGGCCGGGCGCTTCCGGGAAGACCTGTACTACCGGTTGAACGTGGTCACGCTGCACGTCCCGCCCCTGCGGGAGCGGCGCGAGGACATCCCGCTGCTGGTGGAGCATTTCCTGGCCCGCCTGGGCTCGGAGAAGGAGATGGTTCCCGAAGCCGTGGATGTGCTCATGCAGCAGGACTTCCGGGGCAACGTGCGGGAACTGTTCAACCTGGTGCAGCGCGGCGTCATTCTGAGCCCGGATCGGTTCATCGCCCCTGAGGATCTTGGGCTTGCGGTGCGGCCCGCCCGCCCTGGGGAGCAGGGGGGAGGTGGCGCGGGGGCTGCGTCGACGGCTCCCCGGGTTGGCGGCGGAGACGCTGCCGGGGAGGCGTTCCCGACACTGGAGGAGATGGAGCGGGCGCACATCGCCAGGGCCCTGGAGCGCACGGGCTGGAACCGGGCTCAGGCGGCGCAGTTGCTCGGGGTAAGCGTGCGTACGCTGTACAGGAAGATCGAGAGCTACGGCCTCAGGTCAGGGGAGTAGGGCGAAGCGAGGCCTTGACGTATGTGGCGTTTATCGTCGTGATGCTCGCGGTGGGGATGATGATCGAGCGAGCGCAGCTGGACGTGGCTGACGGCCTGGGCGCCGTCGATTGGGTTGTGACCGGGGATCGCTGGTGATGGCGGTTTACTTGTTGTGGCGGCTCGTGCGGGCGTACGAGCGCCGGGCCGTGATGGAGGAGGAGCGAGTCCCGCCGGCAGGGACAACCTGCCGGCGGGACTTTTGCTGGATTTGCCCCTGGGGGGAGTGCAGGGGTGGTTTTCGCTGACGTGAAGTTCCCGGGGTTTGCGAGAATGTGGTGGGTAAGTGGCAAGTCGTGTGAGACTTGGGATGGCGGAGGGACGGTTTCAGCCGGCCCGGACGGTGGTAGTGTAGGAACGCAGGGTCTTGGCAGGCAGTTGAGCGAGTCGGAGCGGGCTGAACGTGGGTGAATCCGCCCTGGAGCACGACGAGGGCGGATTCCTCTCTACGTGAAGTTCCCGGGGTTTGCGAGAATGCGGGGCGCAAGTGGCAAAGCGTGTGAGACTTGGGACAGCGGCGGGGTGGTTTCAGCTGGCCCGGACGGTGGTAGTGTAGGAACGCAGGGTCTTGGCAGGTAGTCGAGCGAGTCGGAGCGGGCTGAACGTGGGTGAATCCGCCCTGGAGCACGACGAGGGCGGATTCCTCTCTACGTGAAGTTCCCGGGGTTTGCGAGAATGCGGGGCGCAAGTGGCAAAGCGTGTGAGACTTGGGACAGCGGCGGGGTGGTTTCAGCTGGCCCGGACGGTGGTGGTGCAGGAACGCGGGGCTTTGGCAGGCAGTTGAGCGAGTCGGAGCGGGCTGAACGTGGGTGAATCCGCCCTGGAGCACGACGAGGGCGGATTCCTCTCTACGTGAAGTTCCCGGGGTTTGCGAGAATGCGGGGCGCAAGTGGCAAAGCGTGTGAGACTTGGGACAGCGGCGGGGTGGTTTCAGCTGGCCCGGACGGTGGTAGTGTAGGAACGCAGGGTCTTGGCAGGCAGTTGAGCGAGTCGGAGCGGGCTGAACGTGGGTGAATCCGCCCTGGAGCACGACGAGGGCGGATTCTCTCCGCGTGAAGTTCCCACGGTTTGCGAGAATACCTGGCGCAAATTGCAAACGGTGTGAGACACGGTGAAGGGAGTCGAGAAGGCACGTGACTGGGAACAGATCCCAGAACAGGAGGAAAACGTATGATCGGCGTAGAATCCTCCCAATCGGGAGGGAAGGCTCGTGGGGAAAGGCCCCAGCGCCAGGGAGCGGCTTGCGGAGGCTCGCCTGCAGCTGAGAAAACCGATGGAAGTGCACGTGCCGGACTTGCTGTGGAAGGACCGCAGTCTGCCGGAGGGAGCCCGCTACCTGTGGGCATTCCTCTGGATGCTCCGCATTATCGGTCGGCGGTTTACCTTCGCCGAGCTGCGCGACCTCTCAGGATTGAGCCAGCACAGCGTGGTCAAGTACCTCAACCAACTGACGGAGCGGGGATGGCTGGAATACTGCCGGTCTGGGCGTACGGTTGAAGTGCGCCTGCTCTGGCCTGTGGCCTGTGACATCCTGAAACTACAGGATGATATCTTGCTCGACCGCAGCCTGCCCCACGCGGCGCGCTGGGTGTGGGGCGTGATCCGCGGGCTTGACCGGCAGTTTACCTACCAGATGCTGATGGAGCGGACAGGATACTCGCGCAACAGCTTGATCAAGTACCTCCGGGTACTTTCCGAGAGCGGCTATCTGGAAGGGGCGGTGAGACGGATCGCCCGGAAGAAGCACTTTGCGTTCGCAGCAGAGAATCCGGCGGAGGGCCGGAGGCGGGAGGAACTGGCTGTCTTTGAGAAGGACAAGTCGCTGGTCGGCCAGAAACCAGGGTACTCTTTTGGCCAGTTCCTGATGGCCCGCAAAGTGGAGCTTCGCACCGGTACCTACGTGGTGGAGAACGGCGAGCTCAACTCCTTGGTGAACCGCAAGACAGGGGGACGCCTGCAGTACGACGTGCTCCTGCCCAAGTACAACGCGGCTCTGGAGTTTCAAGGCCCCCAGCACTTCCGGGTAACTCGCTTGTACCCCAGTGAGACTCAGCTCAGGCTCCAGCAGGAGCGCGACCGGCTGAAGCGGACGCTCAGCGCACAAGCGGGGATCAAACTGGCCGAGATTCACCCGCGCAACCTGACCTTCGAATATCTTGATCGAGTGCTCACCGAAATGGGCGTCCCCCTGAGGCCGGTGCCGGATGAGAAGCGCTACGTGTACCAGGCGCTCCTCCGGTACTCAGAGCAGTATCGAGCCAAGGTCCTGCAGGAGGAACACACAACGGCATAGCGCTGCCAAACTCCCGGAATTTGGTAACGCTACTGTTCCCGCTCCAGTTCCGCCCGGATGGATGCCGCCCACGCCCGAACACGGTCGGCGGCCCCGTCGGGCTGATCGGGCAGATAGACGTCGGCGATGGTCATGGGCCAGCGCCGCAACACAGGCCTGCGCTCGGACTCCGGGCGCAGGACCCGGGCACTACCCGCATAAGCCGAGCCCATACGGCGCCGAATCTCCGATGCCGGCAACCCTCGATCCAAGTGGGCGATGAACGCCTCTCGCAGCCGGGCGAGAACGTCCGGCTGGAACTGCGCGGCATGCTGCAGGTTGTACGAGGCTACGGTGACGAAGTGGAGGGCTGCGAGGTCGGGGTCTCGCTGCTCCCATCCAATCAGCCACCCGAGTTGCTCGAAACAGTTCATTCCATTCACCGCCGGGGCGCCGCACTCGGGGCACGTGTCGGTGGGCTCGTTGTTGTCTGACATGATTGCACTCCCTTTGTCGATCTGGTTGGCAGGTGGCGTTTTGAAGCCTTGGCCCGTCGTAGGGTTCGCTTACACGTGCGCAGCATTCCTCCTGTGTCGCCGAAGCAAGGGTGCACCCCATCACCACCGAGCGGCGCGGCCAGCCCCGGCGGGCGGAGTGGCCAGCCCCGACGGACGAGCGTCCTGCCCTGGCGGACGAGCGTCCTGCCCTAGCGGACGAGCGCCCTGCCCTAGCGGACGAGCGCCCTGCCCTAGCGGACGAGCGCCCTGCCCTGGGGGAAATGCGAAAGCGGCGCCCCGCCAAGATGAAGCGGCGCCCCAGTCAAGATGACTGGGGCGCAGCGTAGGCTAGTCCGCCACGGCCGCCTGCCGCTTCTCCTCCAGGTACCGGTGGATCGCCCGTGCAGCCTTCTGCCCGGCGCCCATGGCCAGGATGACCGTCGCGGCGCCGGTGACCACGTCGCCGCCGGCGAATACGCCTGGCCGGGACGTGGCGCCGGTCTCGGGGTCGGCCACCACGCAGCCCCAGCGGTTGGTCTCCAGGCCGGGGGTGGCGTTGATCAGGATCGGGTTCGGCGTGGTGCCCAGGGCCAGGATCACCGTGTCGCAGGGCAGCACGAACTCGGAGCCGGGCACGGGCACGGGGCGCCGCCGGCCGGATTCGTCGGGCTCGCCCAGCTCCATGCGGACGCACTCCAGCCCCTTCACCCAGCCCTCCTGGTTGCCGAGCATGCGCACAGGGTTGGTGAGCCAGTAGAACTCGACGCCTTCCTCCAAGGCGTGCTCGTACTCCTCCGCCCGGGCGGTCATCTCCGCCTGGGTGCGGCGGTAGACGATCATCGCCCGCTCGGCGCCGACGCGGAGGGCGGTGCGGACGGCATCCATGGCCGTGTTGCCGGCGCCGATCACCGCAACCCGCTTGCCCACCTTGATCGGCGTGTCGTACTCGGGGAAGCGGTAGGCCCGCATCAGGTTGATCCGGGTGAGAAACTCGTTGGCCGAGTAGACGCCGGCCAGGTTTTCGCCGGGGATGCCCATGAACTTGGGCAGGCCGGCGCCGGTGCCGATGAAGACGGCGTCGTAGCCCATCTCATCCAGCAGGGCATCGATCGTGATCGTGCGGCCCACCACCACGTTGTAGCGGAACTCCACGCCCATGGCCTCCAGCCGGGCCACGTCGGCCTCCACGATCTCGTTGGGCAGCCGGAATTCGGGGATGCCGTACATCAGCACGCCGCCGGGCGCGTGCAGGGCCTCGAAGACCGTCACCTGGTAGCCCATGGCCGCCAGGTCGCCGGCGCAGGTGAGTCCGGCGGGCCCGGCGCCGATCACCGCCACCCGTTCGGGACGGCGCTGAGGCTTCTCATCCACGACCGGGCCGTGCAGCCGCTCCCAATCGGCGATGAACCGCTCCAGCCGGCCGATGGCCACGGGTTGCCGACCGCTGCGGTTCAGCACGCAGCGGGCCTCGCACTGCTCCTCCTGGGGGCAGACCCGGCCACAGATCGCCGGCAGGCGGTTGACCGCCTTCATCGTCCGGATCGCTTCCTCAATCCGCCCCTGGGCCAGCAGGCCGATGAAGTCCCGCACCGGCACCGAGACCGGGCAGCCGGCCTCGCACTGGGGATCCTGGCACTGCAGGCAGCGGGTCGCTTCATGCACCGCCATCTCCACGGTGTAGCCCAGCGGCACCTCGTCGAAGTTGGTGGCCCGGACGTCCGGCGCCTGCTGGGGCATGGGCTGCTTCTTCAGACTGATCATCGCCATCGGGTTCGGGCCTCCTTCCCACTACTCATCGCCACGGCCACAGTCCTGCTTCGCACTACTTACCGCCATGGTGCCCAGACCTCATCACACGACCGTGGCGCAACTCCCCTGGCACTGGTGCCAGCGCTCCAGGGCCTGGCGCTCCTCGTGCTTGTACATCCGGTTGCGGCGGGTGACCTCGTCGAAGTCCACCTGGTGGGCGTCGAAGAAGGGGCCGTCCACGCAGGCGAACCGGTTCTGGTCGCCCACCCGCACGCGGCAGGCGCCGCACATGCCGGTGCCGTCCAGCATGATGGGATCCAGGGAGGCGTAGGTGGCGATGCCGTGGGGCCGGGTGACCTCGGCCACCGCCCGCATCATCGGCATGGGGCCGATGGCCATCACCACGTCGTAGCCCACCGCCGCGATCTCCTGCTCCAGCAGTCCGGTCACAAGGCCGTGGTAGCCCCGGGAGCCGTCGTCGGTGCAGGGCAGGAACCGGTCGACAACGGCGCTCACCTCATCGGTGAGGATGAGCAGCGACGACGTGCGGGCGCCGACGATGGCGTCCACCTTCACCTCGGGCCGCCGGGCCAGGGCCTTGGCGATGGTGAGGATCGCCGCGGCGCCGAAGCCCCCGCCCACCAGCGCCACCCGGCCGCGCTCCGGCAGATCCACCGGCGTGCCCAGGGGGCCGGCGAAATCGGCAATGGCGTCGCCCTCGCCGTGCTGGGCCAGCCAGTGGGTGGTCTTGCCCACCTGCTGCACCACGACGGTGACGGTGCCGGCTTCCGGGTCGTAGTCGGTGATGGTGACGGGAATCCGCTCGCCGCCCTCGGCGACGCGCAGGATCACGAACTGCCCCGGCCGGGCGGCGCGTGCCACCAGCGGCGCATCGATCACGTAGAGGGCCGTCACCGGGGTCAGCTGACGCTTCTTCAGGATGCGGTACATGCCGGTTCCTCCCTCCTACAGCAGCGGGTGCTCGTGCATCGCCTTCAGGCGCTGCCAGCGGCGGTCGACCTCCGCCTCGATCTCGGCCATGAGCTCCGGGTTCTTCAGCAGGTGCTTCGTCTTGCCCATGAGTCCGGCCCACTCCCGGACCGGCACCCGCAGCCCCAGGGGCTCGGGGTCGTAGGTGATGCGGGTCTTGCCCTTCTCGATCTCGTAGAGCGGGAAGAAGCAGGAGTTGACGGCGGCCTGCAGGATCTCGGTGGTCATCGCCTCATCCGACCGCCAGTTGAGCGGGCAGGCGATCAGGATCTTGCCGTAGACCGGCCCCACGTTCTGCGCGTACCACTGCGCCTTGGCGGCCTTGCGGATGAGGTCCTCGGGATAGGACTGGGCCGCGGTGAAGACGTAGGGGATGTGGCACGCCGCCATGATCTGCGGGGTGTCCTTGTGGTGGAACCACTTGCCGGCCTGGTGCGACCCCACGTGGCTGGTGCTGGTCATGTGGCCCAGCGGGGTCGAGTAGGAGAGCTGGGAGCCGGTGTTCATGTAGCCCTCGTTGTCGTACTCCAGCATGATCAGCCGGTGGCCCCGCAGCGCAGTGCCGATGGCCGGGCCCATGCCGATATCCATGCCGCCGTCGCCGGTGACCATCACGAAGGTGAAGTCATCCCGCACCTGGATCTCGCCCCGGCGCTTGCGCTCGTAGAACATCTCCACCAGTCCCGAGAGGGTGGCGGCGCCGTTCTGGAAGAGGTTGTGGATGTAGGTGATCCGGTGCGCGGTGTAGGGATACCCGGTGGTGACCACCATCGCGCAGCCGGTCTGGAAGAGCACCACGACGTCGCCAGAGAGCGCCCGGAAGAACTGGTCCAGCGACGGGAAGATCCCGCAGCCGGGGCAGGCGCCGTGGCCAGGGGCGATGCGCCCCGGCCGGTTGCGGAAGGCCCACAGCGGGGCGTGCTCCACCTGGAGCGGGCCTCCCGCGGGATCCTCCCTGACCTGCACCAGCGGGAGGCGCAGGGCATCGGGATCCAGCGGCGGCAGGCCGGGGGGCAGCCCCTGCCCGCCCCCGTCGGGGGAGGCGCCGTGGTAGTCGAAGGGCACCGGGACCCGGCCGGTCTCTGCGGCCTCCAGCGCGAGTTCGAAGAGCGCCCGGGCGTCGTCGACGTCGAACTCCAGGCCGCCCAGGCCGTAGATCCGGGAGAGGACCAGGGTGCGGTTCTCCGGGTCGTCCTTCAGGGCGGCCTTCACCTCGTGGGAGAGGTTGCCGCCGCCGGAGCCGTAGGAGTCGGCCCGGTCGCCGACCAGTACGGCCTTGACGTTGCGCAGGGCGGCGCGGATCTCATCCGCCGGGAAGGGGCGCAGCACGTTCAGGCTGATCACGCCCACCTTCTTACCCTCCTCCCGCAACTGGTCGGCCACGTCCTTGGCGGTCTCGGCGGCGGAGTTGAGCAGGAAGAGCGCCGCCTCGGCGTCCTCCATCCGGTAGAGGTCCACGGTCCGGTACTCTCGGCCGGTGAGCTCCGCCCACTCGGCGTAGAGCTGGGGCAGCACCCGGCGGGCCGCCTCCATCGCCAGGTGGAGCTGGTACTTATTGTTGATGAGGTCCGGGTCGTTCATGTAGGGGCCGAAGGTGACCGGGCGCTGGGGGTCCAGCGCGTGGGGGAAGTCCGGCCGCTGCCCCAGGAAGGCCTGCACCGGCTCCCGGTCGGCGAAGTAGGAGACCCGGCGCTTCTGGTGGCTGGTGAAGAAGCCGTCGTAGGCGACGATCACCGGCAACCGCACGTCCGGATGCTCGGAGAGCCGCACGGCGATGATGTTCATGTCGTAGACCGCCTGGGGATCCCGGGCGAGCAGGATGATCCAGCCAGTGTTGAGGGCGAAGTAGAGGTCGGAGTGGTCGCCGCGGATATCGAGCGGACCGGAGACGGTGCGGGTGACCAGGTCGAGCACCGCGGGCATGCGGGTGCCGGCCTGTACCGGCATCTGCTCCAGGGCGTACAGGTAGCCGTTGGCGGAGGTCGCGTTGAAGACCCGGCCGCCGGCCACCGACGCGCCGTAGCAGATCCCGGCCGCGCCGTGCTCGCCGTCGGCGGGGACCATCGCGATGTCGTGCAGCCCCTCGGCCTTCATCTCGTCGAGCAGCTCGGCGATCTCGGTGGAGGGGGTGATGGGGTAGTAGCCCATCAGGTGGAAGTTGATGTGGCTCGCCGCCAGGGCCGCCATCTCGTTGCCGGACTTGAACCCGGCGACCTGGGCGGGGCGCTGGGAATCCTCCCGGCCGCTTCGGCGCGCGGCCTTCCTGCCCGGGCGATGCGGGGCGCTGCCGTCGCCCTGCGTGAAAAGGTCTTTTTCTCGAATCGCCATCCTGCCGCTACCTCCCTTCCGCGGCCGCTGCCACCGGCCGGGGGCCGAACAGCGGAACCCGCAGCCGCTCTGCGATGTCGCCGGCCTCCCGCTCCTTGGTGAGCGCGCCGGTCGGGCACTCCTGCACGCAGTGGAGGCAGCCCTTGCAGTATTGGTAGTCGATGCCGATCAGCCGCACGCCGGGGTAGCCGTTGATGCTGCGCCCGGTGGGCTCCCAGACCAGGCAGAAGTCGGGACAGACCAGGTCGCAGATGCCGCAGTCGGCGCAGAGATCCCGGTGGAACACGGGCAGGAACCCCTGCCGGGAGATGCCCATGTTCTTGGCGATGGTGTTGCCCGGCGTGGGCAGGATGCCGCCCGCCGGCGCGGTGCGGTATCCGACCACCGGGCCGGCGGCGGCCCGGCTGCCCGCGCTGGGCGCCTCGGGCGAGACGCACTCGTCGAACTGGTGGAAGCAGCGGTCGAAGGTGCGCAGGTTGGCCTCCACCAGATGGGGGTACTTGCGCTGGAAGGTGTTGCGGATCGCCTGGCGCACCGCCTCGGCCTCCAGGATGGGCGCCGCCTGGGCGATGGCCCCGAGCATGGCCGTGTTCACGCGGGTCTTCTCGGCCACCGCAGCGCCGGTGGCATCCACGCTGATGACCCGGATCCCCCCGACGGGCACCCGCGCGGCGATGTCCGCCGCAGGCGCGGGGCTGTTGACGATGAGGGTTGCGCCGGGCTTCAGTCCGGCGGTCACGCTGGGGTCGCTCAGCAGGGCCTCGTGGAAGACGGCCACCAGGTCGGGCTCCCGCACGGGGCTGGTGGTGCGGATCTGCCGATCGCCCGGCACCAGCCGCACGTAGGACTTGACGGGGGTCCCCTTCTTCTCGGACCCGTAGGAGGAGAAGTGGGCGCCGTTGAGCCCCATGCCCAGCACACCGGCCTCTGCGAGGATCTGGCCGGCGAGGTGGGCACCGAGGCCGCCGATGGATTCCAGGCGGATTTCGTAGCTGCCGTTCACTCGATCCCCACCTTTCGCTTGTTACGGAGTTCATTTTAGGCGAAGCGCCCAATTCCGACTGATTACCCGCTGTGAGTTGTTGAAACCAGGTGATAAGTGTAACGAAGGAGGCGATGGTTGTTTGTGAGGTGTCGCTCGAGGCACCGGTACAACCGTTCATCGTTCGTTTTTGTCATTTCACCGTACAAAAGGGCCAGGGGCACTCTCCTTTTGGGGAGTACCCCTGGGGCTTTTTGGGGGGTGGAGGAACACGCATCTTGTGGGAGGTGCTGAGTGCGTGGCGGTGCGGGCGGGTTTGGGAGCGCAGGCCGTAGAGGGCGCGGGCTGGTGGATTGCTCATATCGTGGTAAGTTCTGGATTCGTACCGGTGGCAGGACCCAGCTCGGGCGAATTTCGGGGTGGTCTCGGGTGCAGAGTTGCGCTCGGTTGCTCCGTGGATGAGGGCGCGACCGCCGTTATGCGGTGACCTTCGGTCAGACGAGTGCGCTCGTTGCGCGTACTCTTCACAGGGCAAAACGGGTGATAGAATATTCTATACGAGCTCTGGGCACGCTCTTTCATGTTGGTGGCCCAGCGAGGGAGGGAGGACTGGCGATGCGCGACATCTGTAGTTGTGGAGTTCCGCAGTCCCTGGCTGTACCCTTTGGTATGGTCGAGAATGCGTTCCGTCGCCTGGAGAGGCGGTTAACGGGGATGACCGAGGACGAGTTTCACTTCCGGGGTCCAGGTAACCCCAACTCCACGGCCATGCTGCTCCAGCATCTGGTCCTGGTGGACACGACCTACCTTCACTTGATGATGGGTGACACGGACCGGCTCCAGGAGATCCAGGCTCACTACGGACCTTTCCAGGATGAGAACGGGCGTATACCTGAGGCGAAAGGCGCCAAGCTGCAGGCGTTGCTGGAGGAGTACCGCTCGGTGATCGAGATGGCCCGGAGTTACGTCGCGGGCCTGGCGGAAGAAGACGTGGAGCGGGCGGTCGTGGTGCCGTGGTGGCCGGAACCGGCCACGGTTCGCTACATGCTCTGGCACATGGCAAGCCATTCCATCCATCACCAGGGGCAGATCGCCCGGCTTCGGTCGGTGTACCGAGAGCGGTAGCCCGCACGACAAGACCGGGGGTGACAGCCTGTCACCCCCGGTTGCCTTTGTGCCCGGACGGGGCCCTGATCGACGAGTTCGGTGCGCCCGGTCACAGCCCGGATGGGCGGACAGGCGGTCCGGGCGGCGCCGGCGGGCGGCGGGGCACGGTGTCGTAGACCCGCGGGTTGGGGACGGGAGGCGGCTCAGGCGGCGGTGCCAGCGGGGCCGGATTGGCCACGTACTGGAACTGCCCCGCCCGTCGGGCGATGGCCCGTGCGCCCAGCGTCCCTGCGCACTTTCGTTGCCGGCCGAGAGGTTCCAGAACTGGTAGGAGAACTGCCGGTGCTCCAGGTGAGGGGGGAACGCCGAGGGCACGGGCGTCCTCTCCAGCCCGTCCGCCTCCAGTTCGGCGATGGCGGCCAGCCACTGGTTCTTGTGCATGGTGTCGCGGGCGATCAGGAAGGCAAGCATGTCGCGGACCCCTGGATGGTCGGTCATGTTGTAGAGGCGCACCGCCTGAAGTCTTCCCTGGGACTCGGCCGTGAGGTTGTAGCGGAAATCTGCCAGCAGGTTGCCGCTGGCGGTGACGTACCGCCCATTCCAGGGGTAGCCGACGCTGTCGGCCACCTGCGGGCCCAGGCCGCTGACGATCACGTGTTGCGGGTTCATGTCGCCCAGGACCGCGGCGATGACCGGGTTGCGCGCCGCCTCTTCCTGGGACACGGGCGCCCCCTCCAGCAGGCGGGCGATCATCGTGGCCAGCATCTCGATATGGGCCAGTTCCTCCGTGCCGGTGTCCAGCAGCATGTCCCGGTACTTGCCGGGGATCCGGGTGTTCCATCCCTGGAAGAGGTACTGCAGCGCAACGGTGATTTCGCCCCACTGTCCGCCCAGCAGTTCCTGGAGCTTTTTCGCGTAGACCGGATCGGGCCGTGCCGGCTTGGCGTTGTATTGCAGGCGCCGGTCGTGGAAAAACACGGGCGCACCACCTCCCCCGGAGATGTATGCGCGTGTGGATTTGTCCAATTCAGGTCGTCTGCACCGGGCTGCGGAGAGGCGAAACGGCCCATTGTGCGGGCCATCGCCTGCATCTGACTGAGGGCGGGCGAACCGCGGCACCCTACCCACGGAACGCAACACCACAGAGGAGGATGCCGCGGTGTTTCGCATCGAGTTCGACGACCACCCCGCGTGGGAAGGCTTCATCCCCGGCATGTGGCGGCAGCGCATCGACGTGCGTGACTTCATCCAGCGCAACTACACCCCCTACGAGGGCGACGGCTCATTTCTCACCGGCCCCACCGAGCGCACGAAAGCCCTCTGGGAGAAGTTCTTCGCCATCCTGAGGCAGGAGCAGGCCACGCGCGCGCCCCTGGAGATCGACGCCAGCACGCCCTCGTCGATTCTCGCCTACGGCCCCGGCTACCTGGACAGGGACCTGGAGCTGATCGTCGGCCTGCAGACCGACAAGCCCGGCAAGCGCTCCATCTACCCGTACGGCGGGTGGCGCATGGTGGAGGCCTCGCTGGCGGCTTACGGCGTGGAGCCCGACCCTGCGCTGAAACAGATCTTCACCGAGTACCGCAAGACCCACAACCAGGGCGTGTTCGACGTCTACACCCCCGAGATGCGGCTCGCCCGCAAGAGCGGCATCATCACCGGGCTGCCCGACGCCTACGGCCGGGGGCGCATAATCGGCGACTACCGGCGGGTGGCGCTCTACGGCGTGGACAACCTGATCCGCGCGAAAGAGCTCGAGATGGCCTGGACCGAGCCGGACACGATGGACGAGGCGACCATCCAGCTGCGGGAGGAACTGCGGGAGCAGATCAAGGCCCTGCACGAGCTGAAGGAGATGGCCGCCGGCTACGGGTGCGACGTCGGCCGGCCGGCGATGGACGCCCGCGAGGCCGTGCAGTGGACCTACATGGGCTACCTGGCCGCCATCAAGGAGCAGAACGGCGCAGCGATGTCCATCGGCCGCATCTCGACGTTCCTGGACATCTACATCGAGCGGGACCTCCGCGCCGGCAGACTCACCGAGCAGGAGGCCCAGGAGCTGATGGACCAGCTCACCATCAAGCTCAGGCAGGTGGCCTTCCTGCGCACCCCCGAGTACAACGAGCTCTTCAGCGGCGACCCCACCTGGGTGACGGAGTCCATCGGCGGCATGGGCATCGACGGCCGGACCCTGGTCACCAAGAACAGCTTCCGCATCCTGCAGTCGCTCTACAACCTGGGGCCGGCGCCGGAGCCGAACCTGACAGTGCTCTGGTCCCCGCGGCTGCCCGAGGGGTTCAAGCGCTTTGCCGCGAAGGTCTCCATCGACACCAGCGCGATCCAGTACGAAAACGACGAGATCATGCGCCAGTACTGGGGAGACGACTACGGCATCGCCTGCTGCGTCTCCGCCATGCGCATCGGCAAGCAGATGCAGTTCTTCGGCGCCCGGGCCAACCTCGCCAAGTGCCTGCTTTACGCCATCAACGGCGGCGTGGACGAGCGGCTGGGCATCCAGGTGGGGCCGAAGCTGCCGCCGCTCACCAGCGACGTGCTGGACTTCGACGAGGTGTGGGACCGGTTCTTGCAGATGATGGACTGGCTGGCGCGGCTCTACATCAACACGCTCAACATCATTCACTACATGCACGACAAGTACTTCTACGAGCGGCTGGAGTTCGCGCTGCACGACCGGGACATCCTGCGCACCATGGCCTGCGGCATCGCCGGCCTCTCGGTGGTGGCCGACTCGCTCTCGGCCATCAAGTACGCGAAGGTGCGCCCCATCCGCAACGAGCAGGGGATCGCGGTGGACTTCGAACGGGAGGGGGACTTCCCCGCCTACGGCAACAACGACCCCCGGGTGGACCAGATCGCGGCCCGGGTGGTGGACGAGTTCGCCGCCCGGCTGGCCAGGCACAAGACCTACCGGGGCTCCATTCCCACCCTCTCGGTGCTGACCATCACGTCGAACGTCGTCTACGGCAAGAAGACGGGCGCGACGCCCGACGGCCGCAAGGCCGGCGAGCCCTTCGCACCCGGGGCCAACCCGATGCACGGGCGGGACGTGAAGGGCGCCCTGGCCTCCTGCACGTCGGTGGCGCAGATCCCCTACGCCTCGGCGCTGGACGGCATCTCCTACACCTTCTCCATGGTGCCCGGGGCCATGGGCAGGTCGGCCGAGGAGCAGGTGTCGAACCTGATCGGCCTGCTGGACGGCTACGCCACGTCGGGCGGGCACCACATCAACGTCAATTGCCTGAACCGGGAGACGCTGCTGGACGCGATGGAGCATCCCGAGCAGTACCCGCAGCTGACCATCCGGGTCTCGGGCTATGCGGTCCACTTCGTGAAGCTCACCCGCGAGCAGCAGCTGGAGGTGATCAACCGCACGTTCCACCAGTGCCTGTAGGGGGCGATTTCCGTGCAGCTCTGCGAGTTTACGCAGCTGGAACTGCCGGCGGCCCTGCGGGTGGGCCGGGTGCACTCCGTGGACTCGATGGGCGCGGTGGACGGCCCGGGCCTGCGCTTCGTGGTCTTCCTGCAGGGCTGCCTCTACCGCTGCCGGTACTGCCACAACCCCGACACCTGGGACCGGCGGGGCGGGGAGGAGCGGACGGTCGCGGAACTCATCGCCGAGATGCGCGCCTACGTGCCCTACATGCGGGCATCCGGGGGCGGGGTGACGGTGACCGGCGGCGAGCCGCTGCTCCAGGCCGACTTCGTGGCGGGCCTCTTCGAGGAGGCGCACAAGGTCGGCATCCACACGGCCCTGGACACCAACGGGTTCGCACCGCGGGAGCGGGCGGCGCCGGTGTTGGATCACACCGACCTGATCCTGCTGGACCTGAAGCAGCTCAACCCGGAGAAGCACCGGGCCCTCACCGGCCAGTCGAACGAGCTGACCCTGGCCTTCGCCCGCTACGCTTCAGACCGGGGTGTGCCGCTCTGGATCCGGTACGTGGTGGTGCCCGGGTGGAGCGACGCCCCGGCGGATGTGGAGGCCCTGGCGGACTTTGTGCAGGGCCTGCGGGGCGTGGAGCGGGTGGAGCTGTTGCCCTACCACCTGCTGGGGAAGCACAAGTGGGAGGCGATGGGGATCCGCTACACCCTGGAGGGGGTGGAGCCGCCGACGCAGGAGACCATGGACCGGATTCGGGCGCAGCTGGAGCGGCGGGGATTGAAGGTGACGTAGGACCGCGGCGGCAGTGCCGGAGGAAGGACTTCTCAGCGCCGCGCCGCCCTCTCCCGTGCTACGATTTAGCATAGGATTAAACGTTTAGGCAGAGAAAGGGGGAGGGCGACGATGAAGAGGGCTCTGGCTGGCGCGCTCATCTGGCTGTTTGCGCTGGGCGGCGTGGCCCGGGCCGCCGCGCCGGCGAGTTACGCCGTGAGGCCGGGCGACACGATGGGCCAGATCGCCTGGCGGCACGGCGTGACGATCGGCGAACTGGTCCGCGCGAACCCGCAGATCACGGACATCACCAGGATCTACCCCGGTCAGCCGCTCACCCTGCCCGCAGCAGGGGCGCGGGAGGCCTCCCGCTACACCGTCAAGCCCGGGGACACCCTCGGCCAGATTGCCTGGCAGAACGGCCTGACGATCGCCGACCTGGCTGCGGCCAACCCCCAGATCAGGGATATAGGCCTGATCTATCCGGGCCAGCGGCTCTCCCTTCCCGAGCCGGCCTGGAAGCGGACGGCCGACAGCATCATCGACATGGGGCTCACCTACTGGGGCACGCCGTACGTCTACGGCGCCCAGCGGTTCCAGGACAGGAGCTTCGACTGCTCTTCCTTCGTGCAGTACCTCTACGACAAGCACGGCATCGCGCTGGGCTGGAACTCCCGGGAGCAGGCCGTGCAGGGCGAGTGGGTGCACTTCGACCAGATGCGGCCCGGCGACTTGCTGTTCTTCTGGGACGACCGGTTCCCGGACGAGGAGGGAATCTCCCGGGTGCGGCATGTGGCCATCTACATGGGCGACGGTCGGATCCTTCACACCTACGAGGAGGGCGTGGGGGTGACCATGGCGACCCTCAGGGACGATCCCGAGAAGGGCGACTACTGGTACACCCACTTCCTGTTCGCGAAGCGTGTGATTCACTAGTCCGGTACGCGCCCTGCAGTCCGCCGGGGATTCCCGACCGACCGGGCTGGGCAGCGTGCGGCCGCACCCGTGACAATCTGACAACCTGACAAAATGTCATGCATGCACAGACCACCGGGGGTGACAAAATGTCACCCCCGGTGCTGCTTTGTGCTGCCCCAGTGCCGCCCCAGTGGTGCCCCAGTGGTGCCCCAGTGGTGCCCCAGTGGTGCTCCACTGCCGCCCCAGTGCGGTCCTGGCGCCACACCTGCCCGGCTGCGGAGCGAAATTTCGCCGATCCAACCGTTGGCACGTCCCTTGCTACATCTCTCTGGCGAAGGCACAAGATCCAGAGAGGGAGTGACCCCGATGACCGCAGCAGCCCAGGATCCCGGCTCGCGGAAGGAGCCCTACTGGGTGATGGTGATCGACCTGCAGAAGTGCATCGGCTGCGATACCTGCACCGTCTCCTGCAAGGCCGAGAACCGCACCCCGCCTGGCATCAGCTACAACGTTGTGATGCAGATGGAGATCGGCGAGTTCCCCCATACCCGGCGGACCTACGTGCCCCGGCCGTGCATGCAGTGCGACCGGCCGCCCTGCGTCGGCGTCTGCCCGGTGGGCGCCACGTACAAGGGCGAGAGCGGCGTCGTCATCATCGACGACGACCGCTGCATCGGGTGCCGCTACTGCATCGCCGCCTGCCCCTACGGCGCCCGGTCTTTCGACTTCGGCGAGAACTACGACGAGATGATCGCCTTCACCGAGGTGCAGGCCCCCGAGTACGGGGTCGAGCAGGGCCCCCGCCGGAAGGGGGAGGCGCCCATCGGGACGGTGCGCAAGTGCACCTTCTGCCTGCACCGCATCAACCGGGGCGAGGAGCCCGCCTGCGTGGAGACCTGCATCGGCGACGCCCGGTACTTCGGCGACCTGAACGACCCCGACTCGGCGGTGGCGAAGCTGGCCGCCAGCCCGCGGGCCTTCCGGCTGAAGGAAGAGATGGGCACTCAACCGCGGGTCATCTACCTGAAGTAAGAGGAGGGAGCACACGATGTCCGCGCTGACCAGAGAAGAGGCGGCCCTGCGGCACGCCGACGAGCATCCTGCCCCTGAGCCGAGCAAGCATCTCCGAGCAGGCTGGTACGTCCTGCTCGCCGCCCTGCTCATCGCCGGCGGAGCGGCCATCTTCCACCGCACCGTAAACGGCCTGGCCACCACCAACCTGACCTCGATCACCCCCTGGGGGGCGTGGATCGCGTTTTACATCTACTTCGTCGGCCTGTCGGCCGGGGCGTTCCTGCTCTCCAGCCTCATCTACGTCTTCGGCATGACCCGGTTCGAGCGGCTGGGGCGCATGGCCCTGCTCACCGCGCTGGTGGCGATGATCGTCGCCCTCTCCTTCGTGCTGCTCGACCTTGGCCGCATGGAGCGGGCATTCAGCGCCCTGGTCTACTTCAACTGGCTCTCGCCGCTGGCGTGGGAGATGCGGTTCTACCTGATCTACATCCTGCTGCTCGCGGCCGAGCTCTGGTTCGCGATGCGGGTCGACCTGGTGCGCAGGGCCGACCGGTCGCGGCTTGCCCGGTGGCTCAGCTTCGGCAGCAAGTCCCTGGACACCGCGCGGGACCACCGCATGCTTCGCATCCTCGGCACCATCGGCGTGCCCATCGCCATCTTCGGCGTGCACGGCGGCACTGGCACGATCTTCGCCATCGTGAAGGCCCGGGGCATGTGGTTCTCGGCGCTCACGCCCATCGTCTTCATCGTGTCGGCTTTGGTGTCGGGCACGGCGCTGCTGGCCCTGCTCTACATCCTGCGGCAGAAGGCCCTGAAGCGGCCCGTGGACGGCGGGATGGTGGCCGACCTGGGCCGGCTTCTCGGGGCGTTCCTCCTGGTGGACCTGGGCCTGCTGTTCTACGAATACCTGGTGCCGCTGCTCTCCATGGCGCCGCACGACACCGGCGTCATGCACCTGATGATGGAGGGGCCCTACGCCTGGACCTTCTGGATCTTGCAGTTGGGCATCGGCATGGTGGCTCCTGCGATCATCCTGATGACCCGCCTGCGGGAGTCGGTGCCGCTCACCGCCGTGGCAGCCCTCATGGTGGTGGTGGGCATCGTCGGGGTGCGGTTCAACATTGTCGTGCCGCCGCTCATCACGCCGGCGCTTGAGGGGTTGCCCGCCGGGCAGTACTTCCCGAACGCGGTGGAGTGGTGGTCGAGCGCCGGCATCATCGCCATGGGGCTGCTGCTCTTCAGCCTGGCCGCGGACCTGCTGCCTGTCGACGAGGATGTTCACGTGATCGGAGGGACGGCTCATGACTGACGACCGCAAGCGCAGCACCGCAGAGACCGCCGGCACTCAGAAGGCCGGCGTTACCCGCCGCCAGTTCGTCGCCGGGGCGGCCGTGGTGGGCGGCTCCATCGCCGCCATGCCCCTCCTGGGCGGCGGCATCTCCCAGGCCTTCGACGATCCCTTCGCCAACACCAAGACCCACGGCGCCGGCTCGTTCGGCGAGGAGGCCCCGGCGGAGCGGGTGATCTACACCACCTGCGAGCAGTGCCAGACCCATTGCACCATCAAGGTGGTCCTGACCGATCCGGCCAAGACCGGCGGCAAGGCCTACGTGCGCAAGATCGCCGGCAACCCCTACTCGCCGCTCAACACGGTGCCCTACGACCAGATCCCGTACGACACCTCGCCCTTCGACGCCGCCAGGGGCCACGGCGACCTGGCCAGGGACGGCCGGCTCTTCGCCGGCGGGCGCACCTGCCTGAAGGGGCAGGCGGGCATCCAGACGGCGTACGACGGCTACCGCATCGCCAGGCCCCTGAAGCGGGTGGGCCCCCGGGGCTCGGGCGAGTGGCAGACCATCTCGTGGGAGCAGGCCATCGAGGAGATCGCGGAGAAGCTCCGGCCGCACATCGCCTTCGTCGACAAGGAGCCGGTGATGGCGGACTGGGCGAAGGTGAAGGCCGGCGAGATGACCTGGGAGGCGTTCGACGCCAAGTACAGAGACGTCCTCATCGACACGCGCCACCCGGACCTGGGCCCCAGGTCCAACCAGATCGCCTTCGTCTTCGGCAACCGCGACGACTTCATCACCCGGATGTTCAACCAGGCCATCGGCACCGTGAACACCTTCAACCACGGCGGCATCTGCGGCGTGCCTGGGGTGGCCGCGAACGTGCGGGGCCGGAACGGCAACCAGCTGAAGAAGCGGCAGTACGCCGATCTGGATCACTGTGAGTACCTGATCGCCTGGGGCACCAACCTGGCGGTGGCCAACAAGGGGCCGACCTGGCTGGCGCCGCGCCTCATGAACGCCATCGAGCGGGGCATGAAGCTGGTGGTGGTGGACCCCCGGCTCTCCCGGACGGCGGAGAAGGCGCACCTCTGGGTGCCGGTGAAGCCGGGCATGGACATCGCCCTCGCCTTCGGCATGATCCGCTGGATCATCGAGAACAAGCGCTACGACGAGCGCTACCTGCGCAACCCGGGCAAGAAGGCGGCCGCGGCCGACGGCGAGCCCACCTGGTCCGACGCGACCCACCTGGTGAACCTCTCTCACCCCAACCGGCCGAAGCTGCGGGCGAAGGACATCGGCCTGGAGGGAGACGCCTTCGTGGCCCTGCAGGACGGCGTGCCGGTGCCGGCCACCGAGGCCATGGACGGCGAGCTGGAGGTCGACACCGAGATCAACGGCATCCGGGTGAAGTCGGCCTTCACCCTGCTGAAGGAGCGGGTCTTCGAGAAGTCCATCGCCGAGTACGCCGAGATGGCCGGGGTGCCCGAGGCGACCATCGTCGAGATGGCGCGCAACTTCACCTCCCACGGCAAGCGGGCGGTCGTCGTCTCCTACCGGGGTCCGGCGATGCACACCAATGGCTTCTACGCCGTCTACGCCATCGGCATCCTCAACTACCTGATCGGCAACCACGACTGGAAGGGCGGCGAGAACTCCTCGGCAGTGCGGTACAAGGAGACCTCCGGCAGCCGCTACGACGTGTCGAAGGTGGAGGGGGGATACACGCCGTGGGGTGTGCCCATCACCCGGGAGAAGCAGGTCTACGAGCAGACCACCCTCTTCGAGCGGGACGGCTACCCGGCGAAGCGGCGCTGGACCTTCCTCGGCGGCAACGCCTGCCACGAGGTGATCCCCTCGGCGTACGACGAGTACCCCTACGGGCTGAAGGCCCTGTTCATCAACCGGATGTCGCTGGTGGAGTCCGCCCCCGGCGGCAACTACCAGGCGGAGATGCTGAAAGACGAGCAGAAGCTGCCGCTGGTGGTGGCCTTCGACCTGGTGATCGGCGGCACGTCGCAGTACGCCGACTACATCCTGCCCGACCTCTCCTACCTGGAGCGGTGGAACCTGCTCTCCATCTACCCCAACCAGAACCTGAAGGAGAGCCACATCGAGCAGCCGGCCTGCCACGTGATGGACGGGCCCCGGGCGGTGGAGGATGTGCTGATCGACCTGGGCAAGGCCCTGGGGCTGAAGGGGTTCGGCCCCAACGCCTTCCCGGGCGGCCACAGCCTGGACCGGGCAGAGGACTACTACCTGAAGATCGTGGCCAACATCGCCTTCGACGAGGAGCCGGTGCCGGATGCCTCGCCGGAGGAGCTGGAGCTGTTCAGCCGGTCCCGGCGGATCGCCCTGGGCGACCGGTACGACGAGGAGGCCTGGAAGGCGGCGGTCACGCCCGAGGAGTGGCCCAAGGTGGTCTACGTGCTGA
Organism: Symbiobacterium turbinis; assembly: GCF_055383075.1. Taxonomy (NCBI): domain Bacteria; kingdom Bacillati; phylum Bacillota; class Clostridia; order Eubacteriales; family Symbiobacteriaceae; genus Symbiobacterium; species Symbiobacterium turbinis. The sequence goes on along the minus strand of NZ_AP042433.1, from coordinate 1,469,815 downwards.
ACCGCGGGGGCCGGTTCGCCCCGCCGGACACCGCCTACGAGGGCGAGTGGCTCGCGATGCGCTTCGGCGGGCAGGTGAACCTGTACGACGAGGTGGCGGCGCGGCAGAAGTCGTCGTACACGGGCAAGTACTACGACGGGACGCCGATGATCTGGGGGGCGGTGGACTACACCGGCAGGGAGATCGAGGACAACCTGCCGCTGCAGTTCATCAACTGGAAGTCGAGCCACCTCTCCAACCACCGGACCATCGGGAACGCCTGGCTGCGGGAGATCCGGGAGGAGAACCCGGTGTGGATGCACCCGAAGGATGCCGCCGCCCGGGGGATCCGCAGCGGGGACCGGATCCGGCTGCGGTCGGCCTCGCACACGGTGGAGGCGACGGCTTACCTCACCGAGGGCATCCGGCCGGGGGTCGTGGGGGCCGAGTTCTCGTACGGCCACGAGACGTACGGGGCGAAGGCGGTGACCATCGACGGGGTGGTCATCCCGCCGGTTACGGCTTACGGCCACACGGGCTACGACTTCCGGCAGACGGGCACGGAGCCGACCGGGCTCGCCCCGGGCCGGGGCACGGGCTTCCGGGTGAACGACCTGATCCGGCAGGACGAGAACCTGGGCCGGGGTTCGAGCCTGGTGGATGCGCTGACCAACGCCAGCGCCCAGTACGACACGTGGGTGGAGGTGGAGAAGATTTAGGCGGCAAGTAGCAGACCGACCGACCCTCTGTCCGCGAGGGTCGGTCGGTCTGCTCTCTGCTATGGGTGGGGCGCTCAGCCGCCGGAACCTGCCGCGCTGTGATTCGTCGTATGAATCAGACGGAGCCGATCGTCGCGGCCGTGCTGGCGGTCTTGGCGCCGGCCTCGCCGGGGCAGTTGCTCATTCGCGGGGCATCTGCCTACTCGCCAGGGCACCTGCCTGCTCACCGGGGCATGCAGACTGCGGCCGGGTCCGGCGGTTTGTCTCTGCCATGGGGAGGCGTCTTGCATGAACGGAGTCGAGTACGTCAACTGGGGCGGCGGGAGAATCCGGCTGGAGTGGCTGGATGCCCCTCGGGAACTGCCGCCGGTTGAGCTCATCACCAGCGTCCACAGCCTCTGCTTCCTGGACGGTAAGTTGATGCTGGTCGACCTGAACCATCGGGGATGGGACATTCCCGGCGGGCACCGGAACCCCGGCGAGTCTGCCGAGGCGTGCGTCTTGCGGGAGACGATGGAGGAGGGTTACGTGCGCGGGGTGCCCACCCTGGTAGGGCTGGTGAAGGTGGACCACAGCGAGAACGACCAGTGGCAGCCGGGGGGCAAGTACCCCAGGATCGGCTACCAGGCCTTCTACCGGGTGGACATCACGGAAGTGCTGCCCTTCGGCGCGGAGTTCGAGTCCGCCCGCCGGGTCTTCGTTCAACCCGAGGAGGCGCGGACGCTGCATCCCCGGTGGAGCAGGATGCTGGAACGGGCACTGTCCGCGGCCCTGGCCCCGGGCCCGCGCGGCGCCCCCGGCGAGAGGCCCTAAACCCGGAGAGAACCCCGGAAGCCCCGGGAAGCGTAGTATGACTCGGCGCCGTTGTGGTAGGTCCAGACCGTGTTGTAACGGCGGTCGCAGAAGATGGCGCCCCCGAGCTTCCGGATCTCCGGGGGCGTCTTCACCCAGCTGGACGTCTTCGTGTCGAAGGCGCCCAGCTTCTGCAGCTCCCGGTACTCCTCCTCGGTGAGCAGTTCGATGCCCATCGCCTCTGCCATGCCCACCGCGCTGCCCTCGGGCTTGTGTTGCTTGCGCGACTCCAGCGCGGCGGGGTCGTAGCAGAGGCTCCGGCGCCCCTTGGGGCTCTCGGGCGCGCAGTCGTAGAAGATGTACTCGCCCGTCTCGCGGTCGAACCCCACCACGTCCGGTTCCCCGCCCGTCCGCTCCATCTCGTGGAGCGACCACAGCTTCTCCGGGCGGGCCTCCAGCCTGGCCTGCACGTCCGCCCAGTCCAGGCCGGGGTGGCGGTGCATGTTCTTCTCGAACCGGACCTTCAGGGTGCGGAGCAGCGCTTCCCGCTGATCCGGCGCAATCTCGCGGCCTGCCTTGTCCATCACGTTCACACCACCTTCTGCAGAGCCCGGCGCAGCCTTCCTGTGCGCCGGGCGTCACCTTGTGCTGCGCACGGCGCGGCACGAACCCCCGGATAGGGTTTCCGTCCCCGGGATCCTCTGCTGCCACTGCCCCCGGTGGGGGTTCCTGCCATTCTACCGGCTCAGGAAACATGCGTCAACGCCAGCGCGACAGGATGGATGTCCCGGTCCGGCGAAATCGTCTCGCGAAGGGAGAGGAGAGCCGTGCTGGACCTCCTGGTCATCTTCTTCGCACAGGCGACCTACGTGTCGATTACGACGGTTCGGTGGATCATCCTCGTCAAGGGCCGGCGGTTGCTAGCCTCGGCCATCAGCTTCTTCGAGCTCATCCTATACGTCTACGCGCTGGGACTCGTCGTCACGCAGCTCTCCAACCCTTTGAAGATCGCCACCTACGCGCTGGGCTACGCCGTGGGCTCGCTGGTGGGCAGCAAGATCGAGGAGCGGCTGGCGCTGGGCTACGTGGTGTTCCAGGTCATCACCGATCGCATTGGACGGGTGGCGCCGCAGTTGCGCGAGCGCGGGCTCGGGGTGACCGACTGGCGGGCGGAGGGCCGCACGGGTGAGCGGGAGGTGCTCATGGTCGTGGCCCGCCGCAAGCACGGCCCGCGGGTGATGCAGCTCCTGGAGGAGCTGGACCCGCACGCCTTTGTCGTGCAGCTTGACGCCGCCGCGTACAAGGGGGGCTTCCTGCAGCGGGTGCTGCCGCACTGAGTGGACCGCGTCAACCGCAAGGCGCCCCGCTGCCGGGGCGTCTCGTCGCGTTGTGCGGGCGGGATCGGCGTGGAACCCGGGCTTTGGACCTGGGCTTGGGATCCAGGCTTGGGACTCGGCTTGGGATCCAGGCTTGGGACACGGCTTGGGATCCAGGCTCGGAACCCCGGCCTGTTGGCAGTGGTCTAACGGACCAGGGGGTTGATCTGGCATGAAGAGATGGCTGGTCTGCGCTGCCGTTCTCCTCAGCGCCCTCGGGGTGGGTTGCGCCGGCCCGCACCCCACCGGCGCGCCGTCGCCCCGCGCGGGCGAAGGGGTCGCCGTGTCCGACAATACACCAGCCGCCGGGGAGGGGGAGCAGGTCCCCGCCGCCCCCGCCAGCGCTGTTGCCGCCCAGGGCGAACAGTCTGAGCCTGTGCCGGACGTCGCGGCAGCAATCCTGGCGCGCCTGGAGGGGATGTCACCGACCGAGGCTGCAGGCGTGAAGGACGGGTGGCAGATCCCCGGATGGGCGGTCTATTGCGCCGGCACTGCCGAGGCTCCGGAGGAAGCGGTGCTTGCCTGCCAGTGGGGCAAGGGCTACAACGTGATGAACGACGGCCGGATGCTCTTCTGGCGTGAAGATGGCCTGTGGCGAAGCCAGCCGTTTCCGCTGGAGGGCCTGGAGGGGGTGGGCAACTTCCACGGCCTGCGGCGAGAGGGAGACCTGCTGCAGGTGGTGATGAACGTGGGCGGCGGCCAGACCCGGTTTGTGGCCCAGGTGGGGCTCCAGGTGCACGAGGGCGGGGAGTGGCGCGCGGTGTGGGGGCCTGAGCCGCCCGCACCCGACACGGTGGTCGCCACGGTGTTCCTGCCCTCGCAGGGCATCGACCGGTACACGCGCTTCGTGGGTGTGGGCGGAGCCTCCGTGCGGGAGGACTGGGAGCGGGAGGGCTCGCGGTACGTGCTGCGGGACCGGATCGAGCTGACCCCCGCGGAAAGCGTCGTGGCCGGGTTCGTGCAGGTGCTGCTCATGGAGCCGGAAGCGGAGCGCTGGCGCTCGGCGACCGCCGATGCGTTGGAGACTGCTCTGGAATTGGAACTGCCTTCGAGGCTCAGCGAAGGGTTCACCGTGAGGAGCGTTGGCGACGGCGAGGTGCTGCTCGAAGCGATCGACGCTGCCGGGGCCTGGCTGGTGACCGTCGTCGAGGCCGATGGCCGCACGATGGTGACGGCGATCAGGCCAGCTTGATCTTGGGAGGACTGCCGATGCCCGCGATTCAAGAAGAGATCCTTGCCTTCCTGATGCATGACGTTGCGCTGCTGCACGATTCGCAGGCCCCGTCGCCTCTGCGGGAGCGGCTGGATGCGGCCATGCGGGCTGAGGTGGAGGCCCTGCGCTCGGGCGTGCCGATTGGGCGCCACTCGACTGAAGCGCAGGGGCATATTGAGCAGAGCGGAGCGGAGGTACGTGAGCGAGCGGAGGTACGTGAGCGTGAGCGGCGCGAGGCGCTAGCGGTGATCCGGGCCGCCCGGGAACTGCTCGCCCGAGCTGAGGAGGCCCTGCGCGATGCGGCGGCGGGGCTTGACCTGCCGCTCTTCCGGGCGCACCGAGCGGTCTACGCCACCCCCCATCTGCCGCCCATGAACTGCAACTGGATCGACTACGGCCTGCTGGCCGGCCGCAACCCGCTGACCGCGCTGGACGCCGAATGGCTCCTGGCCCGGGGTGTCACCCACGTGCTGGATCTGCGCGAGCCGTGGGAGTGGGCGCCGCCCCGGTTCGGGCAGGAGGCGCTGGACGCGCTGGCGGACCGTGTGCTGCGCCGGCACATCCCGGTCGTGGACATGGGCCCGCCCACCCCGCGCAGTTCGATGAGGCCGTCGCCTTCCTGGAGGAGAGCCTGCGGCAGCCCGGCAGTGTCGTGTATGTGCACTGCCGGGCCGGCGCCGAGCGCACGGCGGCCATCCTGGTGGCGTTTCACGCCCGCCGGCACGGCCTGAGCTACGACGCCGCCCTGCAGGAGCTGCGCCGCCGCCGGCCTCTGCTGAACCCCCTGCCGGTGCAGGAGGCGGCTACCCGGCGGTGGCTGGCGGGGTAGCGTGGCAGCATGCCAGCAATCGTGGAGGCCCACCCGCGAGGGTTGGGCCTTTGTCGATTCGGGGAGTGCGCTGCGTTGCTCGCATAGGAATGCAGGGCGCAGGGCGGCCGTGTTCTGCGCCTTTCCTCCCAGGTCGTGCGCGATTGGCACGACGAACTCGCACATTGTGTGAGAGACCTGGCAGGTGACGGCGTCGGGGGCGACTCTTCCCTGGCCTGCTCCCGGCATCTTCGCCCACTGCGGTGCAAGGCGAAACCGTGCGCCTCCAGCCCGCGTCTCCGCGGGCTTTTTCGTGCCGCATCCTCCCACGCTATGCGCGTTTGGCAGGCCAAACGCGCACTTCGAGTGAGAGACGAAGCAGCGGACGACGCCGTGAGTGCCTCTTCCCCATCCTGATCCAGGCCATCATCGTCCACTTCTGTGTAAGCCGTTCCCGTGCGCCCTGACCCGCGTCTACGCCGGGGCCTTCGCGGCAGCATCCTTCCACGCTTTGCGCGTTTGGCACGGCCAACTCGCATTTCGTGGGAGGAACCTGGGAGCAGGTGACGTTACCGCCGCCTCTTCCCTGGCCTGCTCCCGGCCATCTTCACCCACGGCGGTGCAAGACGAAGCCGTGCGCCTCTAGCGCGCGTCTGCGCGGGCCTTGTTCGCGCCGCATCCTCCCACGAAATGCGCGTTTGGCAAGGCAAACTCGCATTTCGTGGGAGGAACCTGGGAGCCGTTGACGTCACCGCCGCCGTTTCCCTGGCCTGCTCCCGGCCATCTTCGCCTACGGCGGTACAAGACGAAGCCGTGCGCCCCTAGCCCGCGTCTTCGCGGGGCCTTTTTCGCGCCGCATCCTCCCACGCTATGCGCGTTTAGCACGGCTAACTCGCAGATCGTGTGAGAGACCTGGCAGGTGACGGCGCCGCGGGCGCCCCTTTCCCGGCCTGCTCCCGGGCAACTTCGCCCACTGCGATCTAAGTCGTGCCCGGGCACCCTGCCCCGCGCCTTCGCCCAGGTCTTCCCGGCCACATCCTCGCACGCTTTGTGCGTTTGGCTCGGCAAACTCGTACCTCGTGTGAGGAACTACGAGCAGGCGATGCCTACAGGTGCCATTTCTCCAGACTGGCCCATGCTGTTGCCAGGGTCCATCCGGCCGCCAAACTCCCACGGTTTGCGCGTTTGGCAGGCCAAACTCGCAGATCGTGTGAGAGACCCGGCAGCGGACGGCGCCGAGGTCGTCCCTTCCCCGGCCTGCTCCCGGCCATCTTCGCCTACTGCGATGTAAGTCGTGCCCGGGCGCCCTGGCCCGCTCCTTCGCCCGGGTCTTCCCGGCCACATCCTTCCGCGCTTTGCGCGTTTGGCACGGCAAACTCGCACATCGTGTGAGGTGCCCGGGGAACGCGACGCCCCGACCGCCTCCTCTTCGGCCTGCTCCCGGTCCTATGTGCCTGCTGCGGTGTAAGGTGGCGCCGGCGGATCTAGTACCGCTTCCACGCCAGGATGTTCCAGGACGCACCCTCCCACGCCTTGCGCGTTTCGTACAACAAACTCGCACATCGTGCGAGAAACGCGGTAGCAGACGGCCCCGAGGCCGCCTCTTCCCCGGCCTGCTCCAGGCCACCTTCGCGTATTGCGGCGCAGGCGCACTGGCCCGCATCCATTCACGGGCCTTTCCGGCCCCACCCTCCCACGCTTTGCACGTTTGGCACGGCAAACTCGCACATCGTGTGAGACGAAAAGAGTCAAGCGGGCCCAAGGCGTACACGTCTCCGCCAGTTGCAGTGTCGATTACGCAAGATGAGGACGGTTCGGGCGAAGCCAAGCGCCTTCGCCCGAACCGTCCTCACGTGTCTTGCGCGTTCCTCCCCGTCGACTGCCACCATACAAGCCGCGGTAACCGTTACCGCTTCACGGGGATCCAGATCTCGCTGCGGAAGTTGGGCGACGACGTATCGTCGCTCTCGTTCCACAGGATCTCAGGACCATCGGCCGCCTCGTACCCGGAAGAGGGGAACCACTCGGCGTAGATGCGTGCCCAGGTGCTCTGCAGCGCCTCAGGGAACGGGCCCACCGACTCGAACACGGCCCAGGTGAGCGCGGGGACCTCCAGGGCCTGAAAGCCCGGCGGGCAGGGGCGGTCGGTGGCCGCGCCGATCCACTGGTCCAGCGAGCCGCCGTCCTCACGCCCCTCCGAGAAGTTGAGCGAGGCCTGAACGATGCCCTGGGGCTCCACGTTGGACAGGGCCTTCAACTGCTGAACCCCTTCCATACCCAGGTCCTTCCACATGGAGGCGATCTCCGGGTTCACCCCGTGGTACTGCAGGGTCACGCGGCGCATGATGCCTACGATGCGGAAGGGTTCCTTCTCCACGATGCGGTAGCGCATGTCGGTGCCTCCTCGGATGGTCAGTTGGAAGGCCATGCGGGAAAATGCCCTGAGGGTGCGGCCGGGCTGCCGGGCCTGGGAGGGCGGGATGCCGTGCTCTGCCTGAAAGGCGCGGGCGAAGGCGTCGGGCGACTCATAGCCGTACTTCAGGGCGACGTCGATGACCCGGGCCCCTGCGGCCAGTTCCTGCGCGGCCAGCGTCAGCCGCCGCCGGCGGATGTAGACCGAAATCGGCATACCGGCGAGCGCCGCGAACATCCGGCGGAAGTGATACTCCGAGCAACCGGCGACGCGGGCCGCGGCCCGAATGTTCACCTCCCCGTCCAAGTGCGCCTCGATGTGGGCCAGGGCAGCGTTCAGATCGTGCAGCGGATTCAATCGCATGACCTCCCTCGCATCCCAGCTTAGTAGAGGCGTCGCACCGCTGCCCGACTGCACGAGTGCAGCTGTTGCAGGGTCGCCAGGTGCCGTCGCTGGGCACCGGGTACCGGGGGTCGGGAACTGGGCACCGGGCCCAGCCCCAGCCCCAGCCCCAGCCCCGGACCCAGACATGGTGCGGCGCCTGTAAACGACCTACCGCCAGGCGTCGCGGGCGATGTAGTCGAACAGCAGCCCGCTCGTGCACCTGAGCGGCACGTCCACCCACTCGCCGCCTGTGCGCAGGGCGAGGTTCAGCGGAACGCACGCCCCGCTGCGAAGGGCGGGGATGAGCCGTCGGAAGCGGTCGAGCCGGGCCGCCAGGACCGCCTCCCGCGCCGCATGCGACAGCGCAGCGGGCTCCGCGAGCTCCACCCGCCGGCCGTCGCGGATCATCGCCACGCCCGAGACCTGCGCGGCGGTCCAGATGCGCCCGCCGACGGGGTACAGATACATGCCGGCCAGCACGCAGGCTGCCGCTGCCAGAAGCACGATCGCCTTCCGCACCCAGGCCGCCGCTGCCACGAGCACGATTGCCTTCCGCACCCAGGCCACCTCCGATCGCGTGTGCCGCGACGGGTCAGAATCGCGACACGCCTGACCAAGCGTATTCGCCTGCCGGGGCTTCCCGACCTTCATCCAAGCACAGGGAGCCGCCGCCCGGGATTCTCCTCCCGGGCGGCGGCCTTTTCGGCGCCAACAAGGCTACCGCCGCGTGCGCACCGTCGTGTAGATGCCGTTGTCCGTGCCCCGCACGAACAGGTAGAGTCGGTCGGCGAAGCGGACGCCCTCCGGCCCGCTGGGCGTGCGCCCCTGGCCGGGCACCTCTGACCAGCCGGTCCACTGGCCCCGCCGGTCGCGCACATTCAGGTAGATGCCGTCGTCGGTGCCACGCACCAGCAGGTAGAGGTTGCCCCGGTAGACGACGGCGCCGGGGCCGCTGGGGGTGCGCCCGCCGCCCGGGATCTCGCTCCAGCTGCTCCACTGGTTCGCGCCCTGCATGGCGGCGCCGTAGATGCGGTTGTCGGTGCCCCGCACGAAGAGCCAGAGCGTGCCCATGTACGACACGATGGCCGGGGCGTCGGGCGTGGCCCCCGTGGGCACCCGCTGCCATCCTCGCCACTGGCCATCGTAGCGCTGCACGTAGACGGCGTTGTCCGTGCCCCGCACGGCCAGGTAGAGCGCGCCCCGGTGCACGGTCACGGCCGGGCCGCTGGTGGTGAGCCCGCCGCCGGGCACCTCCGTCCAGCGGCTCCACCGGTTGCCGGTGAGCCGGTTCTGGTAGATGCGGTTGTCGGTCCCCCGCACGAAGAGGTGGAGGGAGCCCCGGTACGCGGTGCCGGCCGGCGCGCTGGGGGTCCGCCCCTGGCCGGGGACCTCCCACCACTCGCCCCAGCCGGTGCGGCGGCTCATCCGGTTCCAGTAGATGCCGCTGTCGGTGCCCCGCACGAAGAGGTGCAGGTCGTTCTGATACGTGACGGGGGCGGGGGAGTCGAGGGTGGCCCCGGTGCCGATTCGCCGCCAGTTGGACCAGCCCGTGCGGCTGAGGGGCCCGCCCTCCTGCCGCAGGTTCCACTCCACGTCGCGCTCGTCGTCCCAGTCGTCATCGTCCCGGTCGTCGTTCCAGTTGTCATTCCAGTCATTGTTCCAGTCGTTGTTGTTCCAGTCGGGCCGGCCCCAGGGCGGCCTCTGCGCGATGAGGCCGGGCCAGCCTGGAATCCACCAGGGTGGCTGGTGCATCGGTATCCTCCTCCGTAAGTACGCTCATGGCCAGCGTATGCCGCCCGGCGCCCGTTGGCGTCAGCCTGTGCGGCACGGCGGCATGTGATAGTTCGTCGGCGCCAGGGGGTCGGCCGCCGGAAGACCTGTGCCACCCGGCTGAACGGAAGTGCCGCGCGCACACCAAAAGCTTTTGTCCAACATAGCGCGAAATAACTATTGACCACTCCGCCCTCCCCGGCTATAAATGCATTGAACAGTTGCACAGTACTGCACAATTGTTCACTTGGGACGGTTCGATGTACGGGGCCGATTCCCACGAGTCAGCGAAGGTGTGAAGAGGGGGCGGTTATCAGCGTGAGCAATCAGGCGAAGTCCCTGACCTGGCAGGACCAGGTCCACCGGGTGGCCCGGCGGATCCGCATGCGGGTGCTGGAGCACACCCTCAACAACAACGGCGGTTACCTGAGCCAGGCGTGCTCGTCGGCAGAGACGCTGGCGACCCTGTACCTGAAGGTCATGAACCTGGGTCCCAGCGAGGCGCCCATGGTGCCCCTGCCGTTCCCGGGCGTTCCCGGCCCCGGGAACAAGAACTACTTCACCGGCGCGGCGTACAACGGACCCCGCGCGCCCCACCTGGATCGCTTCTACCTCTCTCCCGCCCATTACGCCCTGGTGCTCTACGCGACCCTGATCGAGGTCGGCCGCATGGCGCCGGAAGGGCTGGCGCAGTTCAACCAGGACGGCAGCTCGGTGGAGATGATCGGCGCCGAGCACTCGCCGGGCATGGAGGTCACCTCCGGGTCGCTGGCTCAGGCGCTGAGCCAGGCGATCGGCGTGGCGCTGGCCCGCCGCCTGCGGGGCGAGACCGGCCGCACCTGGGTCTACCTGTCGGACGGCGAGTTCCAGGAGGGCCAGACCTGGGAGGCCATGCAGTTCCTCTCCTTCTACAAGCTGGACAGCGTCGGCATCTACGTCGACGTCAACGGCCAGCAGTGCGACGGCACCACCGAGTCGGTGATGTCCATCGAACCCCTGAAGGCCCGCCTGGAGGCGTTCGGCGCCCGGGTCTTCCAGGTGGACGGCCACGACCCGGACGCCCTGGCCGCGCCGGCGGAGCTGGAGCCCGATGGACGGCCGCTGGTGGTGCTGGCCTACACCGACCCCTGCCGCGGCCTGGACCTGCTCCGGGAGAGGGCCCCCAAGCTGCACTACGTGCGGTTCAAGGGTCCGGAAGAGTGGCAGCTCTACGCGGATGAGCTGCGGAAGATGCAGGCGGAGGAGGGGGTATAGCATGGAGATCCTGAAGCGGGTGCACGCGCAGAACCTGGTGGAGTGGGCCAAGGACAAGCCGGAAGTGGTCGTCCTGTCGGCCGATCTCACCAGTTCCAGCGAAGCGGACCTCTTTCGTGACACGTACCCGGACCGGTTTTACAGCTGCGGGATCGCCGAGCAGAACATGCTGAGCATCGCCGGCGGAATGGCCCGCGAGGGGCTCTACCCGTATGTTCATACCTTTGCCGTCTTCATCTATCGGCGTGCGTACGATCAGATCGCGATGTCCATCGCGTACCCCAACCTGCCTGTCCGCATGATCGGCTTCCTCCCCGGCATCCTCACCCCCGGCGGGGCGACCCACCAGGCGATTGAGGACATCGCCGTCATGCGGGCCCTGCCCAACATGACGATCCTCGAAACCGGCGACGCCACCGACGTGGAGTCGGTGCTGGACGTGGCGCAGGCGGTGGAGGGCCCCGTGTACGTCCGCATGCTCCGGGGTGAGATCCCGCGCCTGTTCGATGCCAGCGAGCCGATGGTGTTCAACCGGGCCCGGGTGCTGAGCCGCGGGACCGACATCGCGCTCATCACCTCCGGCATCTGCACGGAGGAGGCCATGCGGGCCACCAACGTGCTGCGGGAGCGGGGGGTCTCCATCCAGCACCTGCACGTGACCACCCTGAAGCCCTTCACCGACCCGACCGTGCTGGAGGCGGCGGAAAGCGCCAAGTACGGCGTCATCACCATGGAAAACCACTCGATCATCGGCGGCCTGGGGACGGCGGTGGCGGAGGTCATGGCCGAGGCCGGCCTGGGCAAGCGGCTCGTGCGCATCGGCATTCCCGACGTCTTCTCCCACGGGGCCAGCCGCCAGTACCTCATGAAGGAGCTGGGGCTCGACGCGGCCGCGCTGGTCCGCAAGGTCGAGGAGGTGGTGGGCCAGCCGCTGGGCATCACCGAGGACGACCTGGCCGCCGTCCGGCTCACCGCAGTCCACAGCGATGCCAAGGCGGAGGCGCTGTAATGATGCTACCGAACCCTACGCTGAACCTTTCAGGTGACCGATTTACTGTACACTACCGCATCGCCCTGGCCGACGAGCAGGAGGCGCGGGCGTTCGCGGAGGCGGTCTGCGTCGAGCAGACGGTGGAGTTCCCCGAGCCGCTGGTGCCCAGGGGCGACATCCGGCAGAAGATCGTCGGCCGGATCGAGTCGCTGCAGCCCGTCGCTCCCCAGGGCTTCGAAGCCGTGATCAGCTACGCGGTGGAGATCACCGGCTTCGAGCTGACCCAGTTCCTGAACGTGCTCTTCGGCAACACGAGCATCAAGCCGGCCATCCGCGTCGAGCGGTTTGACCTGCCCGAGTCGCTGCTCAGGAGCTTCCGGGGCCCCCGGTTCGGGGTGCAGGGGCTGCGGGAGTACCTGAACGTGCACGACCGGCCGCTGCTCTGCACGGCGCTGAAGCCGCTCGGGCTGTCGGCGGCCGACCTGGCGAACCTGGCGTATCACCTGGCCCTGGGCGGAATCGACATCATCAAGGACGACCACGGCCTGGCAGACCAGGAGTTCGCCCCGTTTGAGGAGCGGGTGAAGCTGTGCTCGGAAGCGGTCGAGCGGGCCAACCGGGAGACCGGCCGGCGGGCGATCTACATGCCGCACGTGGCCGGGCCCGTCGACACCATCGTGGAGCGGGCCCGGATGGCCAAGCAGGCCGGCGCCGGCGGGCTGCTCATCTCCCCGGGGCTGGTCGGGTTTGACACCATGCGGCTCCTGGCGGACGACGATTCCCTCGCCCTGCCGATCATGAGCCACCCGGCCCTGCAGGGCAGCTTCGTGACCAGCCCGGCCAGCGGCATCTCCCACTTCGCCCTCTTCGGGCAGATCGCCCGGCTGGCCGGGGCGGACGCCTCGGTCTACCCCAACTGGGGCGGCCGCTTCTCCTTCAGCCAGGAGGAGTGCCGGTCCATCGCCGAAGGGGCCGCAGTGCCCATGGGCCACATCAAGCCCGTCTTCCCGACCCCCGGCGGCGGCATGAGCCTGGAGCGGGTTCCCGAGATGCTCCGGTTCTACGGCCGCGATGTGATCCTCCTGATTGGCGGCGGGCTGTTTCAGGCCGGCCCCGACCTGGTGGCGAACTGCCGCGACTTCCTGGCGACCGTCTCCGCTTAGAAAGGGGGAGTGAGCCGTGCCCTACCGTGTGCTCGGTCCCGACGACCCGGCCCTGGCCGCCCTGGATGAAGCGCTCAGGGCGCACCCCGAGTGGGAGACCAGTCTGACCATCGTGCCCTGGGCCGAGTACCGGGACAGGCTGATGCAGACCCTGGGCGCGCCCGAGGCGCCCTACCATGCGGTGTTTGTGCCAGGGCACGTCTGGGTGCCAGAATTGGCGGACGCGGGCCTGCTGGCCGCCCTGGACCCGATTCTGGACAGGCTTCCTGAGCTGGTGGACCGCTACCAACCGGATGACGTCCTTCCTTCCCTGGCCCGGGAGAGCCGGTTCCGGGGGGCCCAGTACATGCTGCCCTTCTTCTCCGACGGCCATCTGCTCTTCTGCAGGGCGGATGCGGCCGCCCCCGGCTCCGACCAGGCGGTGCCGCTGATCGCTCCCGGCGAGATCGCCGGGCTGGCGGCCAGGGCCCACCGTCCGCCTGAGCGCTACGGATTGGCGCTGAAGGCCCACCCCAGCGAGATCCTGCTGGACTGGCTCCCCTACCTGTGGAGCGAGGGGGGCGACGTTCTGGACGAGGACGGCCGGCCGGCCTTCGCCGGCCCGGCGGGGGTCAGGGCGCTGGAGGCGTACTGCGCCCTGCGCCGGTACTGCCCGTCCGACACCGACCAGTACGGCAACGCCGAGATCGCCGCCCTGCTCCGGCAGGGGCGGGTGGGGATCGCCGCCACGTGGGGCGGCCAGGCGGCGGCGATCATGCTGGCGCCGGATGCCGCAGGCGCCGCCTACCGGGTGGGCACCTTCCCGCAGCCCTGGAATGGCACGTGGGGCATTGCCATTCCGGCCAACCTGCCGCCGGCCGCGCAGGAGGGCATGCTTGCTGTACTGCTCCAGGCGGCGGGGCCGGAGACCGACCGGGCGGTGACCCGGGCGGCGGGCAGCCCGGTGCGCCGGTCCAGCTACAGCCCCGCCGAGCTGGCGAAGTACCCCTGGCTCGCGGCGCAGTACGAGATGGTGAAGCGGGCCAGAACCCTGCCGATTCACCCGCGGGTGGGGGCCTTCCTGGGCGCCCTGTACGCCGCGGTTCACGACGCCTTCACCGGAAAGGCCACGCCGCGGGAGGCCCTGGCTGCGGCCGAGTCGGCGGTCCGCCGTGCCATGCAGGGGGGTTAGCCGCCATGCAAGTGCACAGCGAGGCGGATCTGAAGGTTCTGGTTGCGTGGATGTACTACGACGAGGGGCTCACCCACGAGAAGATCGCCCAACGGCTCGGCATGTCCCGGGTCTCGGTGACGCGGCTGCTGCAGAAGGCCCGCCGGGAGGGCATCGTGCAGATTCACATCACCCGGCCGCTGCCCGTGCAGTTCCGTATGGCGAAGCAGCTCGAGGAGACCTTCGGTCTGAAGCGGGCCATCGTCGTGCGGTCGTACCCCGAATACCGGGTCACGCTGGACGCCCTGGGCGGCGCGGGGGCGCAGTACCTGCAGAGCCTGCTGTTCCCGGGCTGCCGGCTGGGGGTGGCCTGGAGCGAGACGGTGCGGCGCATTATCCCGTACCTGCAGCGGCCGAAGCAGCCGCTTGGCGGCACCATCAACGAGCTGGTGGGCACGCGCACGGTGCAGACCAACCCGTTCAGCGTGAGCGGCCAGCTGGCCAACGCCCTGGGGATGCCCCTGGAGACCCTCCCGGTCCCGGTGGTGGTGCAGAGCCCGGCGGCGCGCGACGCCATCATGAGCGAGGAGTCGATCCGGACCGCCATGGAGCACGCCCGCCAGTGCGACATCGCCTTCGTCGGGCTGGGCGATGTGGGGCCGGAGTGCACCCTGGTCCGCACCGGCCACCTGTCGGCCCAAACGGTCGCCGAGTTCCGGGAGCGGGGCGCCGTGGGCGACATCCTGATGCGCTTCTACGACAGCAACGGGGAGTACGTCCCGGGCCCGCTGGAGTCGTGCATCATCTCTCTGGAGTGGGCCGACATCAAGCGGCTGCCGCACATCGTGGCGATGGCCGCCGGCCCGCGAAAGGTGGATGCGATTCTGGGCGCCCTGCGCGGCCGCCTGATCCACAGCCTGATCACGGATACCGATACTGCCCGGCAAATACTGGGAAAGGCCGGTGTCAGTGAAATTTAAGGTTCCGATCTCAAGTGTAGGAGGGGTTCACACATGAGAAGGTACCTGGCTGCGCTCCTGTCCCTGGTGTTGATTGTCGGTCTGACGGCGTGCTCCAAGCCCGCCTCGACCCCGGCGCCGAGCGAGACCCAGACCCCGTCCCAGACCCAGACCCAGACCCAGAGCGAGACCGGCTCTGTCGACCCGGCCCTCGAAGGCGTTCCCGAGGCCTTGACGTCGAAGCAGATCCGCGTGGCCGTGGTGCGCAACCTGCCCTCGGACGACCACACCAAGCAGTTCCTCGACGGCGCCCGCTCCGAGGGTACGGCCTTCGGCTTCCAGGTCGACACCTTCCTCTCGGACGGCGACGACACCCGCTTCCAGGAGCTGATCGCCCAGGCCATCCAGAAGGGCTACGACGGCCTGATCGTTTCCCACGGCAAGATCGACTACTCCTACGATGTGCTGAAGCCCGCCGTGGACAAGGGCATGAAGGTGGTCGCGTTCGATACCTTCATCGACAAGGACGGCGAGACGCTGCCCGAGATCACCCTCACCTTCCAGGACGACTTCAAGCTGGCCGAGCTGTCGCTGGAGGAAGTCGTGGCCCTGGCTGAGGGCGACGAGCCCGTGCGGGTGCTGAAGCTCTGGATGGCCGGCTTCCCGCCGCTGGATCGGCGCCAGACCATCTACAAGGAGTACGAGGATGCCGGCAAGATCGTGACCCTCGAGACGGTCGGTGTCTCCAACTTCCAGGACGTGCAGGGTGACATCGCCGCCAAGGTCGGCGCGCTGCTGGCCAAGTACCCGCCCGGCACCGTCGATGCCATCTGGGCCTGCTGGGACGAGATGGCCAAGGGCGCTTACCAGGCCCTCGTGGAGAACAACCGTACGGACATCCCGATGATCTCCATCGACATCTCCAACCAGGACATCAACCTGATGCGCGAGCCCGGCAGCCAGTGGCTGGCCACCGCGGCCGTGGACCCGCACCTGATCGGTGTCGTGAACATGCGCCTGCTGGCCAAGAAGTTCGCCGGCGAGCCGACGCCCGTCGAGTACAACCTGGAGGCCATGCTGGTCAAGCAGGAGCAGCTGAAGCCTGAGACCAACATGACCAACCTCGGCGACGTCGTGCCGGGCTGGGGCACCTCCGACGCCTTCAACGAGCCCTGGATGGAGACCCTCCGCGCCCACTACGGCAAGTAGCCGTTGATCCGTGATGAGCCAGCCACAGCTGCACACAGTCGCGATGGAGTCCATCTCCATCGAGTTCCCCGGCGTAAAGGCGCTGTCTGACGTCGATTTCAACCTGCGCAGCGGCACCATCCACGCGCTGGTCGGGGCAAACGGCGCTGGAAAGTCCACGCTCATGAAGGTTCTCTCCGGAGCCTACAACCACTACACCGGCAGGATCTTCGTGAACGGTCAGGAGGTCGACATCCGCACACCGCGCGACGCCAAGAAACTCGGCATCCAGATCGTCTACCAGGAGGTGGACACGGCCCTGATCCCGCACCTCAGCGTGGCGGAGAACATCATGCTGGACGTGCTGGTCAACAGCATGGGCCGGAGGCAGTTTGTCAACTGGTCAGAGATCCACGCGTCGGCGGAGCGGGTGCTCCAGCGCCTGAACATCGACCTGGACACAGACGCGCTGATTCAGGACCTCAGCCTCGCCCAGAAGCAGATGGTGCTGATCGCACGGGCCATCGCGGAGGAGACCCGGTTCCTGATCCTGGACGAGCCCACGGCCCCGCTCAGCAACACGGAGACCGAGGAGCTGTTCCGGGTGGTCGAGGACCTGGCGTACAACCAGGGCGTCGGCGTGGTCTTCATCTCCCACCGGCTGCCGGAACTGTTCGCCATCTGCCGGGAGATTACCGTCATGCGGGACGGCACGGTGGTCACCAGCCGCCCCATGAACGGGCTCACCGCGAACGACGTCGTGGAGCTGATGCTCGGCCGCAAGTTCGAGGAGAACTACGCCAAGCGGCCGGTCGAGATCGGGGACACGCTGTTTGAGGTGAAGGGCCTCACCGAACTGAATGGTGCGGTGACCGACGTGAGCCTCACTGTGCGCAGCGGCGAGATTGTTGGCGTGGCCGGTTTGGTGGGGGCGGGCAAGACCGAACTCTGTAAGACCATCTTCGGAGCCTTGCCCGCCCGCTCCGGGCAGATGCTGCTCAGGGGCAAGCGGCTCAACGTCACCTCGCCCCACGCCGCGGTGAAGCAGGGCCTCGCGCTGGTGCCCGAGGAGCGGCGGAAGGAAGGGGTTCTGGTGGAGGAATCGGTGGTCACCAACCTCACCGCCGCCAGCCTGGAAAACTTCACCGGCGCGCTGCACTTCATCAGGAAGCAGGCTGAGCGAGCCACCGCACGCAAAGTCATCGCAGACCTGAAGGTGAAGACCCCCAGCGAAGAGCAGAAGGTTGCCTACCTGTCGGGCGGTAACCAGCAGAAGGTGGCCGTGGGCAAATGGCTCATCGCCGATGCCGACATCTACATCTTTGATGAGCCCACCAAGGGCGTGGATGTCGGGGCGAAGCGTGAGATCTTCGACCTGATCGGCCAGCTCGCGGCCATGGGTAAGGGGATCATCTACGCGTCGTGCGAGCTGTCCGAGATCCTCGCGATCACCGACCGCACGTACGTCATGTACGACGGCCGGATCGTGAAGGAGCTGCGGACGGCGGAGACCACCGAACAGGAAATCCTGTACTGGTCGACAGGGGGCAAGTGATCCATGCTTGCAAAGACGGAGACCACGCGGGCCCCTCTGGGTGCCCAGGTTCTCAACTTCATCACCAAGTGGGGCACCGTGCTCACGATCGTCCTGCTCCTGGTCTTCTTCTCCATCGCCTCGCCGTCGTTCCTCACCGTATCCAACCTGATCACGATCCTGCGGAGCATCTCGATCGTCACGGTGATCGCCGTGGGCGTCACCATTTCGCTGACGGTGGATGGCTTTGACCTGTCCGTCGGCACGGTGGCCACCCTGGCGGACGCCCTGGTCATCTCGTTTTTCGTCTGGTACGGCTGGTCGACGCTGCCGGCCATCGCGGCGGCCCTGTTGTTCTCGCTCGTCGTGGCCGCCATCAACGCCACGCTGATCGTCAAGGTCCGCATTCCCGACCTGCTGGTCACGCTGGCCACCATGTTCATCTTCGAGGGCGTGGCCCTCACGTACACCGGCGGCGGCTCCATCAGCCAGGGCATGCCCCGGCTCGACGGCACGCCGACCTTCGGCACGATCCCCAACTCTTTCAAGATGATCGGGCAGGCGCCCTGGATCATCATCATCATGCTGGTCGTGGTCGCCGTCGTGCATATCTTCCTCAACTACACCAAGCACGGCCGCTATCTGTACGTGGTCGGCGGGAACAGGGAGGCGGCGCGGCTTTCGGGCATCCCTGTGAACCGCTACCGCACCCTGGCGTACATCCTGTCCTGCTTGCTGGCAGCCCTGGGCGGCATCATGCTGGCCGCACGCCTCGGTTCGGCGCAGATCAACGCCGGCGCCGGCTACCTCATGCCTTCGGTGGCCGCGGCCTTCATCGGGTTCTCGGTCGCCGGCCAGGGCCGGCCCAACGCCATCGGCACGTTCCTGGGCGCCGTTCTAGTGGGCGTGCTGGAGAACGGCCTCGTGATGCTGTCGGTTCCGTACTACTCAATGAACATCGTGAAGGGCGCCGTGCTGGCGCTTGCGCTGGCGATGACTTACTTCCGCAAGAAGTGAGTCTGAAACGATAGGGCACGGGAGGTATGGTGGATGGCGAAGTTCGACCAGTATTTCCTCATGAAGCCCGAAGACGTCATCGAGTATGTAAAGACCCAGTTTGACATATTCGCTCCCGACGCCGACCTGGAGTGCAAGGAGATCGGCGACGGCAACCTGAACTATGTCTTCCGGGTGTGGGACCCGGGCTCGGGCGCATCGTTGATCGTGAAGCAGTCCGGCGACACCGCCCGCATCTCCGACGAATTCAAGGTTTCCATCGACCGCAACCGCATCGAGGCGGAGGCGCTGATGCTGGAGGGCAAGCTGGCTCCCGGGCTGGTCCCGAAGGTGTACAAGTACGATCCGGTCATGAACTGCACGGTGATGGACGATCTGTCGGACCACCAGATCATGCGCACCGCGCTGATCAAGCACGAGAAGTTCCCGCTGTTTGCCGACCACATCACCACGTTCATGGTCAACACGCTGCTCCTGACCTCCGACGTGGTCATGGACCACAAGGAGAAGAAGGAACTGGCCCGCCGTTTCGGCAGCCCCGACCTCTGCGAGATCACCGAAGACCTGGTCTACACCGAGCCGTTCAACGACTACAAGGGCCGGAACCTGGTTTTCCCGCCCAACCTGGAATGGGTGAAGCGGGAGATCTACGGCGACCAGGAGCTGCTCTTCGAGGTCAGCAAGCTCAAGTTCGACTTCATGACCAAGGCCCAGGCCCTCATCCACGGCGACCTGCACACGGGCTCGATCTTCATCAAGCCTGACTCCACGAAGGTGATCGACCCGGAGTTCGCATACTACGGGCCCATGGGTTACGACATCGGCAACGTGGTGGCCAACCTGATGTTCGCCTGGGCCAACGCCGACGCCACCATTGAAGATGAGGCACAGCGGGCGGACTACATCGACTGGCTGGAGACGACCATCGTCGACGTCATCGACCTGTTCCGCGCCAAGTTCTTGAAGGCCTGGGATGAGCACGCCACCGAGGTTCTGGCCCGCACGGCAGGCTTCAAGGAGTGGTATCTCGAAACCGTCATGGAGGACACCGCGGGGGTGGCGGGGCTCGAGCTCTGCCGCCGGATTCTGGGCATCGCCCAGGTGAAGGACATCACCTCCATCGCAGACCCCGACAAGCGGGTGCGGGCGGAGCGCGTCTGCCTGACCACGGCGAAGGAGTTCATCAAGGACCGCCGCCGGTTCCAGACGGGCGCCGACTTTGTCGCCCCCTTCAAGCGGGCCCTGGCGCAGTTCCCGCGGCAGTGACGGAAAGAGGGGAGTGCAGGTATGACGCAGGGTAAGCAGATCGTCCCCGTGGCGCTCGACGACGCAGACAGCGCGCTGGTGATCGTCGACCAGACCCTGATTCCCAACGAGACCAAGTACCTCCGGCTGAAGACGCAGCCGGAGATCTGGGAGGCCATTCACGTGCTCCGGGTGCGCGGGGCCCCCGCCATCGGCATCGCGGCGGCCTACGGCGCCTACCTGGGCGTGAAGGGCTCGGCGGCTGCGGACTTCGACGCCTTCTACGCCGAGTTCAAGAAGGTGAAGGAGTACCTGGCCTCCTCCCGCCCGACGGCGGTGAACCTGTTCTGGGCTCTGGACCGGATGGAGGACTGCGTGTTGCGCAACCGGGAGCGGCCGATCGCGGAGATCAAGGAGGCCCTGCGCGCTGAGGCCGACGCCATCCGGGACGAGGACATCCGGGCCAACCGCGCCATCGGCGAGTACGCCCTGTCGCTGCTGGAGCCCGGGATGGGGATTCTCACCCACTGCAACGCAGGAGCGCTGGCTACGGCAGCTTACGGGACGGCCCTGGCCCCGATCTACCTGGGCCAGGAACGGGGGTATAACTTCAAGGTGTTCGCCGACGAGACCCGGCCGCTGCTGCAGGGCGCCCGACTCACGGCCTACGAGCTGATGCAGGCCGGGGTCGACGTGACCCTCATCTGCGACAACATGGCCTCGATGGTGATGAAGAACGGCTGGGTGCAGGCGGTCTTCGTCGGCTGCGACCGGGTCGCGGCCAACGGCGACACGGCCAACAAGATCGGCACCTCCGGCGTGGCGATTCTGGCGAAGAACTACGGCATTCCGTTCTACGTCTGCGCGCCGACGTCCACCATCGACATGAACTGCAAGACCGGGGCGGACATCGTGATCGAGGAGCGCAAGCCCGAGGAAGTCACCGAGATGTGGTACGCGAAGCGGATGGCGCCGGAGAACGTGAAGGTCTACAATCCGGCCTTCGACGTGACCGATGCCGAGTTCATCACGGCGATCATCACCGAGTACGGCATCGCCCGCCCGCCCTACACCGAGTCGCTGCAGGAGCTGTTCCGGCGCAAGGAGGCGGCGGAAGGCCGGGCGTGACCATGCAGGCGGCTATGCGCTACATGAACGAAGCGGAAGCGAGACGGCTGATGGTCGACATTGGCCGCCGCATGTACCTGAAGGGCTTTGTGGCGGCCAACGACGGCAACATCAGCGTGAAGATCGGGCCGGAGGAGCTCCTCGTGACGCCCACCGGGGTCTCGAAGGGCTACATGGATGCCGACATGATGGTGAAGGTGGACCTGGAGGGGCGGGTGCTCTCCGGCGGACGCCCCTCCTCGGAGCTGGCGATGCACCTGCGGGTGTACCACGAAAATCCGGAAGTGATGGCCGTGGTGCACGCGCACCCGCCCGTGGCCACCTCGTTCTCCATCGCCGGAATGGCCCTGGACCGGCCGATCCTGACGGAGGCCATCCTGAACCTGGGCGCGGTGCCGCTGGCCCCGTACGCGACCCCGGGAACGCAGGAGGTTCCCGACTCCATCGCCCCGTTCTGCCGCACGCACAACGCAGCGCTGCTCTCGAACCACGGCGCGGTGACCTGGGGTAAGGACCTCCTGGAGGCGTGGTACCGCATGGAGTCGGTGGAGTACTACGCCACGATCCTGATGTACACGGGCAACATCATCGGCCGGAGCAACGAGCTCTCCTGCACACAGGTCTCGGAGCTCGTCAAGATTCGTGAGCGGATGGGGATTCGTTCGGGTGGAGTGCCAGGCTGCAAACCGGAAGACTGAAAGTCGCATTTTCCCTCTTACGCTGTTTCCCCTCTCTGTGTCTCTGTAGGCGACCGGCCCGCACGCCGTCCGGGGCGTGCGGGCCGGTCGCATTTCATGCGTCTTCCCCGCTGACGAGGCCGATGAAGTAGCTGGCCGCGGCGGCGAGCGCACAGGAAAACCCGAGGAAGAACCCCACGACCGCCGCGAAGGGTACGAGGTTCTTCAGCGACAGCCCGGCGAACAGGCAGAGGCCGGAGCCCAGCAGCCACGCTGCAGTGCGGTAACGCACATCCTATCCCCCCCGAAACCCATCGATATGCTCACGGAGGGTGGGGATGCACGGCTCTGGTCGCCATCCGTGCCGCGAGGGCGCTCCGGCGCAGGGGGATGGGCCACTGCCGCTCAGGGATCCCGCCGGTAGTCGTAGTCGGGCCACCGCACCAGCAGCAGCCGGCCGTCTTCCATCCAGGCCAGCGGCAGCCCCTCGCCGTGCGTGACCTCCCGTCCATCCGGCGATGTAAGGGTTACGGGGCCCCAGTCCGCCTGGCGGAAGCTCCAGCCGGTCGAGCTGGTCACCGTCTGCGGCCCGGAGCCGTAGGACCAGGGATCCCCGGGGAGGGTTTCCTCCGCAGGGCGCAGGTCCCCCGTCTCCAGGTCCAGCACGGCCCAGTACGACTGCGAGTCCGTGTAGGGCGCATCCTCCCACTGCCGCACATAGAGGCTCCGGACGTCGTCCCCCCAGCGCATGGGCACGCTGACGGGCACGCCGCCGCCCCGGTGCGGCACCCGGTAGTTGCCCACATGCCGGTAGAGCCGCTCGGTCTCCGTGGCCAGGTCGTACACCGCCACGGTCAGCGGGGCCAGCCAGGTCTCGGGATCCTCCGGGCCCTCCAGCATTCTCCCCGCCAGGTAGCGTCCGTCGGTGGAGAGGGGGCCGACGTAGGAAGCCTTGGCCGGGAGCACCCGGCGCACGCTGCGCGTCAGGTCCCACTCCTGCAGCTCCGTCCACCCGGCCACAATCAGCCGGTCGGGGAACTAGTAGTAGCCGGGGATGTACGGCGACTCCTGCAGGTCCGTCTTGATCGCCCGACCCACGGCGACGTCGACCAGCCACACGTTCCACTCGGAGGCGCTGGCGGGACGGAGGGCCTCCAGCACAACCCACCGGCCGTCCGGGGAGACGTCGGTCCGGGAGACCTACCCACCGATGCGACGTTCGTGGACGAGAACGACGTGCCCATCCGGGAGTTCGAGGCCGCGTGGGGCCAGCTGCTCGAGGTGGAGATCGACATCGCCGACGTGCAGACGCTCGACATCAAGGCCGACGGCGACCAGACCATCATGGGGAACCCCGAACTCGGAAAATAAGCGATGAGGGCGGCACCCCCTGCCAACGTGCGGGGGTGCCGCCTCTCATGAGAGGCGTAGCCGAAGGCGGTCCCGCGTCGTCCCAAAGGGCAGGGGGAGGGGGGTACTCGCGTGCGTGACCGCCGGATGCTTACGGTGTTCGCCCTGATGCTGGCCAGCTTTCTG
The DNA here is from genome assembly GCF_055383075.1 of Symbiobacterium turbinis. Classification (NCBI taxonomy): domain Bacteria; kingdom Bacillati; phylum Bacillota; class Clostridia; order Eubacteriales; family Symbiobacteriaceae; genus Symbiobacterium; species Symbiobacterium turbinis. The sequence continues at coordinate 1,446,519 of NZ_AP042433.1, read as the reverse complement.
ACCGCCGTCGACGTCACCATCGTCGACACGGCCATGCCCCGGATCGTCGGCTCCCTGGGCGGCTTCGCCATGCTCACCTGGCTCGTCTCAGCCTACATGCTGACCTCCACCGCCACGATGCCGGTCTACGGCAAGCTGGCAGACATCATCGGCCGGAAGAAGACGTTCACCATCGGCGCGCTCATCTTCGTCACCGGCTCCGCCCTCTGCGGCGCGGCGCAGTCGATGCAGGCCCTGATCCTCTTCCGCGCCCTGCAGGGGCTCGGGGCCGGGGCGATGCAGCCCACCGTGCAGACGATTCTGGGAGACATCTTCAGCCCGGCGGAGCGGGCGAAGGTGCAGGGCTGGTTCTCGGCGGTCTGGGGATTCTCTGCCCTGGCCGGGCCGCTGGTGGGCGGGCTGATGGTCGACTTCCTCACCTGGCGCTATCTCTTCTATATAAATCTGCCCCTGGGCGCCCTGGCCCTCTTCATGGTCTGGCGCTATTTCGACGAGCGGGTCGAGCGGCGCAAGGCCCGGGTCGACTATCTGGGGGCGGTTACCCTGACCGGGGGCATGACCCTGCTCCTCCTGGTGCTGCTTACGGGCGGCAGCCAGCTTCCCTGGGGCTCGCCCCAGATCCTCGGCATGGCGGCCGGGGCCGCGGCGCTGCTCCTGCTCTTCCTCTGGACGCAGGGCCGGGCCCTGGATCCGATCCTGCCGCTGCGGCTCTTCCGCATCCCCATCATCGGCTGGGGCAACCTCTCCTCGCTCATGGTGGGCGGGGTGATGTACGGCACCTCGGTCTACCTCCCAATCTGGGCACAGGGGGTGCAGGGCTACTCCGCCACCCGCTCGGGGGCCTCGCTGCTCTGGCTCTCCATCGGCTGGCCCCTGGCGGCGGTGCTGGGCAGCCGGCTGATCGTGCGCATGGGGGTGCGTCCCTCGGCGCTCCTGGGGCTGGGGCTGAACGTGGCCGGTTCGGCCGGGCTGGTGGCCCTGGCGCGGACCATGGCCGAGATACCCGAGATCCTGCTCGCCGTCGTCACATTCGTGATTGGCGCCGGCATGGGCTTTTCCACGCTGGCCTTCATCCTGGGGATTCAGTCCTCGGTTGACTGGGCGCAGCGCGGGGTGGCCACCGCGTCGTTCCAGTTCATCCGCACGCTGGGGGGCATGATCTGGGTCTCGGCGATGGGCGGCGTGATGAACGTGGACCTGCTGGGCCGGCTGCAGCGGATTCCCGGCGTGGCCGCGCGGACGACCGCCGAGGCGGGGGCGTGGGCGAACCGGCTGCTGGACCCCGCGCAGCGGGCCGCCCTGGGGCCGGAGCTGCAGGCGGCGATGCAGGACGCCCTTGCGGCGGCCCTGCGCAACGTGCACCTGGTCATGCTGCTGGCCGCGCTGCTCAGCCTCGCCGCGGCGCTGCTCATCCCCAACCTGCGGTTTGCGCGGGAGGGGGCGCAGGAGAGTCCGGCAGACTAGGGCACATGTGCCTGTGGAACGGCTGGGTTCGCTAGACTTTTCACCTGCAGAGAATGATGAATTGTTTCCCTCCGAAATAGGGTGGCAAAGCCATGCGCAACGGCTCGTGAACAGGGTAACATAAGAACGGGTATGAACACGTTGCCCGGAGGTGTTGCAGGTGACAGCCACCATGGACAAGCCGCAGCTCGCGACCGTTCGCTGCCGTGGCACCTGGGAGCCGAAGGTCCGCACAGCCCTCAAGGTCCGCCGGTTTGAGCCCTTCTACTCGGACGAGCCCGTCTCGCTGGGCGGAGACGACACGGCGCCGAATCCGATGGAGTACATGATGGCCGCCCTGAACGGCTGCGTTTCCGTCATGATCGCCGTGATCGCGGCGGAGATGGATTTCAAGTACGAGGCCGTGGAGCTGCTCGCTGACGGCGTGCTCGACGTGCGCGGACTGAAGGGCGTGCCGGGGGTGCAGCCGCACTTCACCGAGGTGCGCCTGACGGTGAAGATCAAGACCGAAGAGCCCCGGGAGCGGCTGGATGAGCTGAAGGAGAAGGTGGAGGCCCGCTGCCCGGCCGCAGGCCTGATCAACGCGGCCAACGTGCCGTTCCACTCCACCTGGGAGTACCTGGCGTAGAGCAGGCAAGCCGAGCCCCCCGACCGCGCAGGCGGCCGGGGGGCCTTGCGCGCGCAGGCAGGCGGATGAGCCCGCATGGCGAATGATATCGTGGTGAAGGGGGGGCGAGGGCAGTGCAGGACGACAACGCACCGAAGACGCCCCCGCCGCGGAAGTTCTCGGCGGGGTGGCTGGACGAGATCATCACGGAGGCCATGCGCCGCGGCGAGTTCGACGACCTGCCGGGCAAGGGCAAGCCGCTGGACCTGGAGAAAGACGAGCCCGACCCGTACGCGAAGGAGGGCTCGTGGCTGGTCAACAAGATCCTGCGGGAGAACAAGGTGGCGCCGCTCTGGATCGAGCTGGAGAAGTCCATCCGCGAGGACCGGGAGTGGCTGGCGACCCACCCGAAGGATCACCCGGAGCGGCAGGTGCGCATCCAGGAGCTGAACGAGAAGATCATGCTCTACAACCTGAACAAGCCGCGGGGAATCGTCGACAAGCTGCGCTACCGCGAGTGACGCCCCGCCTCCGGCCCGGAGGCGCGCAAAGACCCGGGGACGCGTGTCCCCGGGTCTTCTTGATCAGGGCTCGCCCTGGTGGGCGGGATCGGCGCCGCCTTCCAGCGCCCGCCTGAGTTCGGGCAGGTTGCGCAGAGTCTCCAGCCCCTCGCCGGTGACGGCGGAGACCGGATAGTACGGCGGCCTGACCCCGATGCTCTGCAGCAGGCGCCCGGCCCTGTCCAGGTCGGCCTTGGGCAGGTCGACCTTGGTGATGATGCCCCGCACCACCTGGTCCCGGCGCCGCATCTGCATCAGGGATTCCCGCAGGACGCCCGGGATCCGGGCGGTGGCGTCCTGGAGCACCCAGATCGCCTCCGCTTCGGGGGCGGCGCTGACCAGCGCGTGATAATACAGGGGGCGCTGGCAGAACTCGCCCGGGAAGTCGATGGCGAAGGGGCCGTACTCGATCGCCTGGGTCTTCTTGTAGACCAGCGGCTTCCCCATGATCGCCTGCAGCAGCGTGGTCTTGCCGTATCCCGTTCCTCCAACGACGATGATCGCCCGCTTGCGCATCTATCAGGACGCCTTGGCCTCTTCCTCGGCGCCGTTGCCGGCCAGCCTCGACGCAATGGGCATGGCCAGCAGGAGGGCGGTGATGCCGGCGACCAGCTTGCCGACGATCATCGGGAAGATCATCTCGGGTTCCACGCCGGCGGTGAAGCCGAGGTGGTCGCCGAACGTGAAGGCGGCGCTGACGGCGAAGGCGGAGTTCAGGATCTTACCCCGGTTGTCCATGTCCTTCATCATGTTGAACATGGGGATGTTGTTGGCCAGGGTGGCCACCATGCCGGCCGCCGCGACCTCACCCATGCCCATGGCCTTGCCCAGGGCGCCCAGCGGCTTGGCGAAGACCTTGGTGATGAACTTGACCATGGGGAACGCGCCCGCCAGGACGATGGCGATGGAGCCGACGATCTCAACGCCTTCCCAGATCGGGGTCATGCCCGGGATGACGACGATGCCGGTCAGGGTCTCCCAGATGATGGCGGCCAGGGCGATGGTGATCATGATGACGACGCCCTTGCCGAAGACCTGGAACCCGTTGATCATCTTCTCGGGGATGCGCCAGAGGCCCAGGGCGATCAGACCAGCCACGATGGCGACCGGGATCATGTTCCGCACGAGGAAGCCGATGGACCAGCCGGCCACGAGGCCGCCGGCGATACAGCCGATGGGGATGGTGACGAAGCCGGCCAGCATGCCGGTGGCCAGGAAGCGCCGGTCCTCAGGCTGGATGATGCCCAGGGCGACGGGAATCGTAAACACGATGGCCGGCCCCATCATGGCGCCCAGGATCAGGCCGGCGTAGAGCCCGGCCTCACGGGTGAGGGCCAGCTCCATGGCCAGGGGGTAGCCGCCCATGTCGTTGGCCAGCAGGGTGGTGGCGAACATGGCAGGGTCGGCGCCCAGGGCCTGGTAGACCGGTACGACCACCGGGCGGAGGATGTCTGCCAGCACCGGGGCGATGGAGACCACGCCGAGCATGGCCAGCGCCAGCGGGCCCATGGCGTTGATACCCTCTTCGAACTCCTCGCCCAGACCGAACTTGTTGCCGATGATCCGGTCGATGGCCCCGAGGACCATGAAGATCATCATAATCCAGATGATTACAGTGTTAATTACACTCATGGTCAGTCCCCCTTCCCATTACAGCCTCTGATCCGCGATCTGTTCGGTTCCGGGTTGCGGGAGGATCATTTCGACCTCTTCATGGGGCCGCGGGATCACATGGACGGAGACGAGTTCGCCGATGCGCTGCGCGGCTGCCGCACCGGCATCGGTGGCGGCCTTCACCGCGCCGACGTCGCCCCGGACCATGACGGTCACCAGACCGCCGCCGACGAGCACCTTGCCGATCAGGCGGACGTTGGCCGCCTTCACCATGGCGTCGGCCGCCTCGATGGAGCCGACCAGACCCTTGGTTTCAATCATGCCGAGCGCTTCCACGGTTCAGTCACCTCCTTACCTCTGTTCGCCCAGCTCTGCGAGCACCGCCCGGATGACCTGCTCCCGCTGTTCGGGAGTGAGCTGCGGGGCCAGCTCCTCCACGAGCCCGCGCACCTGGTCGCAGAGGCCGTCACAGACCTGTTCAGAGGTCTGGCCGCAGACCGTGGCCTCAGCCGAACCGCCCGCTGCGGCGGACGAAGGCGGGCCATGCGCGATGCGGAAGTCAAGAGCCATGATGAGATCCCGGGCGCCGGGCGTGATGATGGCGTCCGGCGGGATCTCCAGGCAGTGCACGCCCTGGTAGTGGAGCGAAAGGATCTCCTGCGGCGTCACGAGCCGTCGCTTCATAGCGGAATCCCTCCCTCCGGCTCGTCAGAGGAGTGTCTTGATCAAGTCGGGGTGAATGCCCGGAATCACGACCTTGTCCACCAGGCCGCCGGGCGGAATGGTGTTGAGCCCGGCGTCGATGGCCGACTGGACCGAGCTGACCTCGCCTGCCACCACGAAGAAGCCCTTGCCGCCGTACCCGACGCCGGGGCGGATCTCCAGCAGGGAGACCCGGCTGGCCTTCACCGCCGCGTCGGCTGCCACGATGGCCGCCGCCACGGTGAAAGTTTCCACCGCGCCGATGGCCCGCATCTCCTCCACGTCGTAGACCCCCGTGAGGTGGAAGGCGGGGAGGACCGACGGGTGTACGTTGGGCAGCAGCAGCTGGTCGGCCAGGAGGTCGCCGGCCTCCGCGAGCCCGGCCTGCATCGAGGCGCGCACGGCGCCGACGTCGCCGCCGACGATGGTGATGTGCTTGCCGGGGCAGATCGTCCGGCTGACCAGAAGCTCCACTGCAGCGGCCTTGACCATGGCGTCGGCGGCACGCACCCCGGTGGGGAGGCTCAGGGTCTCGATCATGCCGATGGCGAGGGCCACCTTACTCACCTCCCGGCTTTCGTGCGCAGGCGATGCGGATCGCCTGGGCTGTGATCTCGACGACGGTTCCGTCGACACTGGCGTGAACCGGGGCGCCCAGCTTGCCCTCGGGCACCCGGCCGACGACCTGGCCGGCGGCGACCCGGTCGCCCACGGCGACCACCGGCTCAGCCGGCGCACCGATGTGCTGTGAAAGCGGAATGTGGACTTCGGAAAGGGAAAGTGCGGTCTCGACCAGGGGCGCCTTGCGGTCGTACTCCGCGATACCGAGGCGCTGCTTCACCCGCAGGGATGCGACCTTGCGCCCCTCCTGCATCGGGTGCACGTCCCGCTCGGGAGTGGCGCCCTTCTGGTACCGGATGCCCTGGGCCGACAGCTCCCGCTTGATGCGGATGACCGCGTGGCGGGGCATGAGCAGCTCGGGGCAGGCGAAGGCCTCGCAGAGGCCGCACTCGCAGCAGAGGTAGGCGCCCAGCAGCACCTCAGGGGGCTGCTGGCCGTAGTTGGAGTGCAACATGGCCTTGTGCGGCATGATGTGGTGGCCGAGCAGGTAGCGGGGGCAGAGTTCCGTGCAGAAATTGCACTGGATGCAGGCCAGGGTCTGCTTGATGTCGACCGCTTCCGGGTGCATCAGCCGCTCGACCCACCGCAGGTCGGCCGGGAGCACGATCACGCCGCCCGTCCGCTTGGTCACAACCTCACCGGGCTCGGCCAGGTGGCCCATGAGCACGCCGCCCACCATGATCACGTAGTCATCCACGGTGGGGCCGCCCGCCAGCTCCACCAGCGAGGCGACCGGGACGCCCACGGGAACCACGACGGAGACCGGGTTCTTCACCGCGCCGCCGACCGTCAGGTACTTGGTGGTGACCGGCTGCCCGTGATCGACGGCCCGGGCCACGTTGATCAGCGTCTCCACGTTGGAGACGACCACGCCGACATCCAGCGGAATTCCCCCGGCGGGGACGACGCGGCCGGTCACCTGCTGCACGATGACCTGCTCGTCGCCGGCCGGGTAGAAGTCGTCGAGGAAGAAGAGTTCAATCCCGGCCCCGGCCGCCGGCTCGGCGAGCGCCGCGCGGGCCTGGGCGTACTTGCCCTTCAGGGCGATGACCACGTGCCGGGCTCCGGTGGCCTCCCGGGCCAGCTCGAGCCCGCGGACCAGTTCGGCGGCGTACCCTTCCATCAGGGCCTGGTCGGAGTAGAGGAGGGGCTCGCACTCGGCGCCGTTGCAGATGAGCCACTCGGCGCGGCCCTTCAGCTTCACGTGCGTCGGGAAGCCGGCCCCGCCGGCGCCGACGACGCCCGCTTCCTCCACCCGCTGCAGGATGGTCGCTGCGTTCATTCAGCGGGCCCCCCTCCGCTTGCTCCCCCGGCCCCGGACGGGCGGACGGTCTTCTCCCACTCCACGGTGTCGACGATGGCGACGACCACGGCGTCGATGGGAGTGTCGTCACGGTCCGCCGCCTTGCGGGCCGAGCTGCCGCTGACCACCAGGACGGTCTCCCCGATGCCGGCGCCGACCCGATCGCCCACCACGATGGTGGAGCCGTTGGGCGACCCGTCCACGTCGATGGGCTGCACGATCAGCAGCTTCAGGCCGGTCAGGGCCTCCTCCTTGCGGGTGGCCCAGATGTTGCCGATGACCTTAGCCAAGCGCATGTGCGTCCCCCCCGTCGGGCCCTATGAGCGCCACGCCGTGGCTCTTGCACAGATCCCGCGCCAGCGGCGTGACGATGGCCCCGCGGGCGATCACGACCTGCCGGACGCCGTTCTGAACGGCCGCCTCCACGTCGCCGGCCGTGACCAGCTTCAGCGGCGTCCCGGTTTCTCCGGCCGCCGCGGCAGCCGCGGGGGTGACCGGGGCCGCCGAAGTCGCCGAGGCAACCGGGGTCGCCGGGGTGGCCGGGGCCGGCCCGCAGGCCTGGCCCAGGCAGACCCGGGCCATCTCCGCGACGGGAACCGTCTGCACGCCGAAGGTGCGGAGCTTGTCAATGTGTCCTTCGAGCAGCGCACGATAGGGCGCGTTGCTGGTGCTGGGGACGGCGGAGTCGGTGCAGACGACCACAGGCCGGTTCATCAGCAGGGCTGCGGCGAGCAGGTTGGTGGCCGGGGTGTCGCGGATGCCCAGGGCCCACTTGGCCGCCGTGTTCTGCGTGAGGACAGGCACCGCGACGACATCGGCCCAGTGAACGGCGCCGTAGATCTCAGCTTCGGTCGGTTCGTCCAGCACCTGGCCCGCTTCGGCCAGCCGGTCCATGCGGGTGGAGCCCAGCAGGGTCCGGGCCGACGGCGTGCAGAGAATCCTGACCTGCGCGCCGGCCGCGGACAGGTCGCCCGCCACCGCCACCGCCTCGTCCAGGTGCTGATCGCCGCCGGTGTAGAGCAGCAAGGCTTTCGGGCCCCGGGGCTCGGCCGGCGCCGGCGCCTGCTCCCGGCCCTGCCGAAGCTGCTTCAGGACTTCACGTGTGATCTGCCGGATCAGTTCCTCGTCTGTCATCGATGCTCACCTGCCTCTGAGGCCGCCATGGCAATGCCCAGCGGAGTGACCAGGAGCGGCTCCGCCGGCTTGACCACGGTGCGGCGCAGCTCCTTTTCCAGGACCTGCTCGAATCCGGTCAGCTTCGCCGTGCCGCCCACCACGCAGACCGTCTCCACGTCGTAGGGCGCAATGTGCCGCTCGATGATGGTGCTGACCTTCTGGATGACAGGCGTGACCAGCCGCAGGATCTCCCGGTGCCGGGCTGCGTCCTTCTTCATCTCCTCCGCTTCCTCGAAGGAGATCTGGTGGGCGCCGGCCACGACCAGGCTGAAGTGGGTGCCGCCTGTAGGTTCGTCGGCGGTATGCACCACCTGCCCGTTCTGAAGGACGGAAATGCCGGTGGTCCCGCCACCCACGTCGACCACCGCGCCGTTGGTGAGGCCGAGGACGCGGTTGGCCGCGTCGACCTCGTCCACCATGGCGATGATCTCGAACCCGGCCCCCTCAGCCACGTACTGATGGGTCTGGACGTCGCGGCTGCCGGTGCCCGGCGGGTAGGCGGCCGCCCCGTAGAGCAGCTCCCGCCCCAGCCGTTCCTCGAGCTGGGCCTTCAGCGTGCGGACGATGCTGACGGCGGAGACGAAGTCCACAACCAGCCCGTCCCGCACCACCTGTGCGAAGGTGTAGGCCGCGTCCACCGGGTTGCCCCGGCCGTCCACCACCGTGAGCACCACGTACGCGGTGCCCAGGTCGATGCCGGTGTAGAGCGGGCCGGCGGGGGGGTTCGCCCGTTCTGCCATCCGGCGGGTCAGGGCCCCCACCAATCGGTTCGCCCGTTCCAGTGAATTCGTGTTCATGGTCATGCCTTAATCAACACCACCGTGTCACCCGTCCGCAGGCCGGCGGCATTGGCCTCGTCGGTGTCAATGTGGAACTCCAGCTGGTAGTTGGGGCTCACCCGCACCAGCACGTCGCCAAAGATCGTGCGCCGGGGCCCGTCCGTCGCGGCCACCCACACGGTTTCGCCGTCGGACACACCGAAGCGTTTGGCGTCCTCCGGCCGCATGTGGATGTGCCGCTTCGCGAGGATCACGCCCGAATCGATCGTTACGGCGCCGGCCGGTCCGATCAGGGTGAGGGAGACGCTGCCCTCGTGCCGGCCCGACTCCCGCACCGGCGGGCGGACGCCCAGCGCAATCGCGTCGGTGGCGGAGATCTCCACCTGGGTGGCCCCGCGCGCGGGACCGAGCACCCGCACAGCGGACAGGCTACCCCTGGGGCCTGCGAGCAGCACGCGCTCACGGCAGGCAAACTGTCCGGGCTGGCTCAGCGGTCGGTCCGGGGTCAACTCGGCGCCAGGGCCGAAGAGGACCTCCACGTGTTCCGGCGACAGGTGCACATGCCGGGCAGACACCCCGACCGGGATGCGGCCGGCACGGACGCCTGTCTCACCGCCCACCACCGGCGGTTCCCCCTTTCCCTGAAAGATACTGCATCATGAGAATCCAGATGGCGCTGGAGAGGCGGTTCAGGGCCTGGATGATATCCAGCCGCTCAGGCAGCTCGCCCTCCCGCCAGAAGGCCTGTACGGCCGCCAGTTCGGTCTCGCGCACCTGCGTCCGGACCAGGTTGAGCCAGAGCATCATCTCGCCGTGGCTCACGGCGGGCGGGGTGTGCGGCACGCCGAAGTACTTCTGGGGGTGGTGGGAGCGCTCCCTGAGCTGGGCGTCGTCCAGCCCGAAGAGCTGGATGGGCGGCAGCGGTTCGTCCATGACCTCGGCGCGGACCATCTTGCGGACGAAGTCGAGCACTTCGCCCAGGTTCCGGTCCAGCTCGGCCAGCCCTTCCTTGTGCGCGTGGTTCTGCGCCAGCAGGATGTACGCCTCGAGGCTGTCAAGCTTGCCCCGCAGCCGGATGCGCGGGTGGCTCTTGGGCACCAGCAGCTTGCCGCGCAGGTGCGTCATCTCCTCCGGCTTCGCCTGCGGGCCGGCGGCCTGCGGCGCCTCAGCCGGCGCTGCCGCAGCCTGAGCCGCATCGGGCGCAGGGGCGCCCGCCGGCGGGGAGGTGGAGGGGCCGGCCGGCTCTCCGAAGATCAGCTTGATGCGGCGCTCCTGCAGGAACTGCCGCGCGGCGGGGGTGATCAGCGTGCCCGGGGGCACGGTGATGGAGTCGAACTCCCCCCGCTCGCGGAGCATCTGCCGCAGCTCGAGTTCAGTCAGTGCAGCCACTGGCTTCACCTCTCATCCTCGCATGGGTGCGAGGACCGCATTAGCCCTTCTGGGGCAGGATCATCTCGACGTCGCCATGCGGCCGCGGGATCACGTGGACCGAGATCAGCTCGCCGATCCGCTGGGCCGCCGCCGCGCCGGCGTCGGTGGCTGCCTTGACGGCGCCGACGTCGCCCCGCACCATGACGGTGACCAGGCCGCCGCCGACCAGGACCTTGCCGATCAGCGTCACGTTGGCAGCCTTCACCATCGCGTCCGCAGCCTCAATGGCACCCACGAGACCCCTGGTTTCGATCATGCCGAGGGCGAGAACTCCTGTCATGTGGCTTCCTCCTCAGTTATCGTGCATTGAGATGGGCCAGCACCGCGCGCACGATGCGCTCGATGTCCTCGACCTGCGCCTGATCGGAGCCGCCATCCGGTTCACGGATGCCGTACGCCAGGCGCTTGATGTTGATGAGGTTCAGCGGTCCGACGTTGTCCGACGTGGCGCTGCCACCCCACGTGCCGGAGCCGAGGGTAAGCGCCGGCGGCAGCCCGGTGGTGACGCCCACCGCACCGTGGGTGGAGGGGGTGTTCACCAGGATGCGGAACACCGGCTTCTCCATGGCGAACGCCATGATGACTTCCTCGTCCTGCGAGTGGATGGCCAGGCTGTGCCCGAGGCCGCCGAACTCGACGATCTCGATGCAGCGCTCGCAGGCGGCCCGCCAGCCGGGGGCGGTGTAGAAGGCGAGGATGGGGCAGAGCTTCTCGCGGGAAAGCGGATACTCCGGTCCCACGCCCTCCAGCGGCGCCACCAGGACCTTGGTGTCGGACGGGACCTGAATGCCCGCCATCTCGGCGACGCTGATGGCAGGTTGCCCGACGACGGCCGGGTTGACGGCCCCGTTCGGGCGGACGGCCACGGCCGACAGGCGGCGAATCTCCTCCGGCGAGAGGAAGTAGCCGCCCTGGCGCCGCAGTTCGCTGGCCACCTGGTCTGCGATGGGCTCGTCGGCGATGATGGCTTCTTCCGCCGCGCAGATCAGGCCGTTGTCGAAAGTCTTGCCCGCCATGATGTACGAGATCGCCCTGGGCACATCGGCCGTGCGCTCCACGAAGACCGGCACGTTGCCCGGGCCGACGCCCAGCGCCGGCGTTCCCGACTGGTAAGCTGCCTTCACCATGCCGGAGCCGCCGGTCGCCAGGATGAGCGAGACCTTCGGGTGGCGCATGAGCTCGTTCGTGGCGGACAGGTGCACCGTCTCCAGGCACTGGATGATGCCCTCGGGAGCCCCGGCCGCCACGGCGGCCTCGGCGACCACGCGGGCGGCTTCGCTGGTGCACTGGATGGCGCGCGGGTGCGGGCTCATGACGAGCGCGTTGCGGGACTTGACCGCGATGATCGCCTTGTACATCGCCGTGGAGGTGGGGTTGGTCGTCGGAATCAGCCCGGCGATGACCCCCACCGGCGCGGCGATCTCGACGACCTTGCGCGCCTCGTCGCGGTTGATGATGCCGACCGTCTTCATGTCGGCGATGTACCGGTGCAGATCGCGGGTGGCCAGCAGGTTCTTGATGACCTTATGCTCGACCACGCCCATGCCCGTCTCGCGCACGGCCATCTCGGCGAGCCGCACCGCGGCCTCTTCGCCGGCCCTGGCCATCGCTGCGACGATCTTGTCGACCTGCTCCTGCGTGTAATGCTTCATCTGCTGCTGGGCCTCGTAGGCCCGCTCCACGGCTTCGCGCATCTGCTGTATGGCCAGCAGATCCCTGTCCAGCTTCACGCTAGTCACCGTCCTTCGGTGCAAGAGCCTCACGTATGGCGTTCAGGATCTGATCCTTCGTACCGTCGCGGATCTGGGCGCGGCTCAGGCTGATCGACGGGAGCGCCCGCGCCACCCGCCGCAGGTTCGCCACCGAGAGCCCGGAAAGGCTGGTCGCCTCCGCCACCGCGGGCATGTCGGGGAGCAGCCGGCGGAGTTCCGCCAGGTACCAGTCGTCATCGACCGGGTCGGGGGAGCTGCTCTCCGCCTCCTCCCCGGGCTCGGTGCTGGGTTCCGGTTCCTGCTTCGGTCCGGGCTGCGGGTCGGGATCGGGGTCAGGCTCACGCCCCGGATCAGGCTTCCGCCCGAAGCCCTCCATGTCGGCCACCTCTTCGTGCGGCCGCGGAATCACGTGGCACGAGATGACCTGGCCGACGCGGGAGGCTGCCGCAACCCCGGCGTCCACCGCGGCCTTCACGGCCCCGACGTCGCCCAGGACCTGAACGGTCACGAGGCCGCCCTTCACCAGGGTGCAGGAGTGGAGCCGGACGTTGGCCGCCTTCACCATGGCGTCCGCCGCCTCCACGGCCGCGACCATGCCGCGGGTTTCGATCAATCCTAGTGCGTCGATAGACATGTGTCAGTCCTCCCTTTGGTGAGCCCTCAGGGATTGCCTAGTAGCGCCTGGGGTAACGGGCGACCTCCATCACGGCAGCCGCAAAGGCGTCGCACGCCGCCTTACACGCCGACTGGGTGCCGGTCAGCATGGCGCCGCCGAAGTTGGTCTCGCTGGGCGGGCCGAAGAAGTTGACCATCTCGACCTCGGCCGCCTTCAGGGCCGCATCCACGGCGTACATCGACTCGATGGGCGGCGCGATCAGGTAGGCGAGCGGCGAGCCGACCGGAATGTTGCACTCCTGGGAGAGGTAGGTGCCGGTGCGGCTGATGGTGTAGGCGTAGAACGCAATGCCGCCCTCCTCGTCGGCGGTGTAGAAGCAGCAGTCCTCGCTGTTCGCCAGGTCGATGGCGGCCTGAATGCCGGCCTTCACCTCCGCGGGATCGGGCCCGGCCAGCATGCCGATGAACTCGCCCGAGAGGGGACCCGAGGCGTGTGCCGCGCCGGCGTAGAAGGACCGGGCGTAGACGACCTCGACGTCCGCCTTCTTGGTCGCCTCGTCGATCACGGTATAGCCCACATCATCGATGTCCATCGTGATCATGCCCAGCGAACGATGATGCGGCTTCAGGTTGAGCTTTTCATGCATATCCCCGTGTACGTTGGGAATCAGCTTGATGGCCAGCACCTTGGCGCGCACAGGAGCAATGCCGTACATGATCCAACCTCCCTTCTCCTACTTGGCGGACAGCTTGGTTCCGCTGGCCTGGTTGTCGAAGATGCGCTTGGCGAACGCCGCCGCGCTGGCGCCGGCCTCGGCCGCCGGCGTGCCGCCGTCGTGGATGTTGGAGATGACCGACCGGTCGGACTCCACGGTGCTGTGGCGCGGCCGCCAGCACATGTAGCAGGACATGGACTTGGCGGTGACCAGGCCCGGGCGCTCGCCGATCAGCTCGACCACCACGTCGGGCTCCAGGATCTCGCCGATGTCGTTCATGATGGCCACTCGGCCGTACTTGACGAAGACGGGGGTGCCCACCGACAGGCCGAAGTTCTTCAGCCCCTGGGTCAGGGCGGCCAGGAAGTCGGCCGCGTTGGCCTCGATGGCGCTGGAGCTGAGGCCGTCGGCGATGACGATCTGCACCTGCGGCCGGTGCACGGCTTCCTTGCGCAGCCGTTCGGCGCTCTCCTGGTTGAGCCGCTTGCCCTTGTCAGGCAGGGCCAGGAAGTCCTCCTTGGAGGTGGCGGTGGACTGCAGCGGCAGCCAGCCCATCTTCTCGATGAGTTCGGGGCTGACCTCGCCCATGACGGCGTCCTCCGCGGCGGCGTGGTCCGCCCGGAAGCGCAGGTAGGGGAGGGTGCGGTACCGGGGGCCGGCGCGGCCGATGCCGATCCGGGCGGGGGTGGAGGCCTTCAGCCGCTTCAGCGCCTCGGGGTCGCACGGGTTCTCCAGGAAGGTGCGCTCCCGCAGGTCATACTCGCCGATGTCGCTGAGGAAGTCGTCCTCAGACTCGCCAGCAGTCTCAGCCATGGCTGCCCTGACGGCGGCCGGAACGCAGCCGGCGCCGCCCGGTGCGGAGGCGGCAGGGGAGCTGGTTTTCTCCGCAAGCTGGGCAAGTACGGCTTCTACGACCTTCTGAACCAGTTCGTCCCTGGCCATTACGACTTCCCTCCCATCGAGCCGTTGCAGAGGAAGATGGTCGGATCGCCGGCCTTCGCGGTCAGGCGCCCGTTCTCCAGCAGGCCCATCTTCACACACCAGCGCTCAAACTCAGGGGTCGGCCGCCGGTTCAGGAGTTCACGCAGCGTGGCGTCGTCGTGGTACGAGGTGTCCTGGTAGGCCAGCATGCAGTCGTCGTTCTGCGGGACGCCCATGTAGTAGGTGGCGCCGGCCAGGGCCAGCAGCATGACGGCGCTCTCCTGGTCGTTCTGGTCCGCGCGCACGTGGTTGGTGTAGCACGGCGCCATGCCCATCGGCAGACCCAGGAGCTTGCCCATGAAGTGGTCCTCCAGGCTGCCCCGGATGATCTGCTTGCCGTCGAAGTGGGTCTCGGGGCCGATGAAGCCCGTGACGTTGTTGACCATGAAGGGGCTGTACCGCCGCCCGAAGGCGTAGGTGCGGGCCTCCAGGGTCTGCATGTCGACGCCGTGGTGGACGCCGAGGGAGAGCTCGGAGCCCTGCCCGGTCTCGAAGTACATCAGGTTCGGGCCCGGGGCGCCGCCCATCTTCCTGATCATGTCCAGGGCCTCATCCAGGAGGGCCGCTGTGATGCCGAACTCCTCGTTGCACTTCTGGGTGCCGGCGATGGACTGGAAGAGCATGTCGGCCACGCCGCCCTGCTCGATCGCCGCCATCTGCGTGGTGATGTGCGACAGCACCACGGTCTGGGTGGGCACCCCGTAGCGGTGCTTGATCTCCTGGATGGCGTTCATGATGCGGATGGTGTTCTCCACCGAGTCGTCGTTGGGGTTGATGCCGATGCAGGCGTCGCCCGACGTGTAGGAGAGCCCCTCCAGCGTGGACGCGGTGATGCCCTCGATCGAGTCGGCGGGGTGGTTGGCCTGAATCCGGAAGGAGAGGGTGCCCGGCAGGCCCAGGGTGGTCTCACAATGCGTGATGACGTGGATCTTGCTGGCGGCGTAGACCAGGTCCATGTTGGACATGAGCTTGGCGACCGCCGAGGCCATCTCGCCGGTGAGCGCACGGCTGACGCGGCGGATCATGTCGCCGGTGGTCTCGTGGCTCAGGATCCACTCCCGGAACTCGCCGACGGTCCAGTTCTTGATCTCGCTGAAGATCTGCTCGTTGATCTGCTCCTCCTGGACGCGGCTCACCTCGTCGATCTCAGGGGGGATCACGGGGTTGGCCCGGATTTCACCCAGGGTCACCTCCGCCAGGACGCGCTTGGCCGCGACACGCTCGGCGCTGGAGTTCGCGGCGATGCCGGCCAGGACGTCCCCGGACTTCTCCTCGCCGGCCTTGGCGAGAACGTCCACCAGGTCGCGGAATTCGTAGGTTACGCCGCGGAGCCGTGTCTTGAGTTTCATCAGTGGCTGCCTCCTCTCAAGTCACGCGGCCGGGTAGAGCGGCCCGGAAAGGGAGGCGCGCGCCTCCCTTCCGGGCGATGGACTCAGGACTTCTTGGGCAGGATGTGCTCCACGTCGCCGTGCGGGCGCGGGATCACGTGGACCGAGATCAGCTCGCCGATCCGCTGAGCGGCAGCGGCGCCGGCGTCGGTGGCCGCCTTCACGGCGCCCACGTCGCCGCGGACCATGACGGTGACAAGTCCGCCGCCCACCAGCACCTTGCCGATCAGGGTCACGTTGGCGGCCTTCACCATGGCGTCGGCGGCCTCAACGGCAGCGACCAGGCCTCGGGTCTCGATCATGCCCAGGGCGATCATTGCACTCATGCTCGTCCCTCCTTGTGCTCGTTACTGCTGGTGCCCGCAGCGGTCATCCTAGTACCGCTTGGGGTACCGGGCGACCTCCATAACCGTGGCGGCGAAGGCGTCGCAGGCGGCCTTGCAGGCCGACTGGGTGCCCGTGAGCTGGGCGCCGCCGAAGTTGGTCTCGCTGGGCGGGCCGAACAGCGTGGTGAGCTCGACCTCAGCAGCCTTCACAGCGGCATCCACCGCGTACATCGACTCGATCGGCGGCGCGATCAGGTACGCCAGCGGCGAGCCCACCGGGATGTTGTTCTCCTTGGAGAGGTAGGTGCCGGTGCGGCTGATGGTGTAGGCGAAGAAGGCGATCTGGCCCTCTTCGTCGGCCGCGTAGAAGGTGCACTCGCCGCTCTCGATCAGCTCGATGGCGGCATTGAGGCCGGCCTTGACCTCTGCCGGATCGGGCCCGGCCAGCATACCGATGAACTCACCGGACAGCGGGCCGGACGCGTGGGCGGCGCCGGCGTAGAAGGAGCGGGCATAGACCACCTCAACATCGGCCTTCTTGGTGGCCTCGTCGACGGCGGTGTAGCCGACGTCGTCGATGTCGCAGGTGATCATTCCCAGCGAGCGATGGTGCGGCTGCAGGTTCAGCTGCTTCTTCATCCCTTCGTGGAGGTTGGGGATGAGCTTGACGGCCAGGACCTTAGCCTGGATGGGCTTGAACCCGTACACGAAGGAACCTCCCCTCGGCTAGGCGTTGGCCAGTTTGGTGCCGCTGGCCTGGTTGTCGAAGATCCGCTTGGCGAACGCGGCCACCGCTGCGCCGGCCTCCGTGGCGGGCGTGCCGCCGTCGTGGATGTTGGAGATCAGCGAACGGTCGGACTCGATGGTGCCGTGGCGCGGCCGCCAGCACATGTAGGCCGACATCGACTTGGCCGTCACCAGGCCCGGCCGCTCGCCCACCGCCTCGATGACGACGTCCGGCTGCAGGATCTCGCCGATGTCGTCCATCACCGCGACGCGGCCGTACTTCACGAAGAACGGGGTGCCGACGCTGAGGCCGACGTTCTTCAGGCCCTGCATCAGCGCGGGCAGGAAGTCGCGGAGGTTGGCCTCGATGGCGGTGGAGGAGAGACCGTCGACCACGACGATCTGCACCTGGGGCTTCATCTGGCAGCGCTCCCGGATGATGGCCTTCGCCTCCTCGGAGAGCCGGCGGCCCAGGTCCGGACGGGTCAGGTACTCTTCCTTGTCCCGCACCTGCGTCTGCACGGTGAACAGCCCCATCTCCTCCAGGAGCTTCTCGTCCACCTCCAGCATGACCGCGTCGCGGGCGGCGGCGTGGTCAGCGCGGAAGCGGAGCCAGGGCTCGGTCAGGTACCGGGGGCCGGCCCGCCAGATGCCGAGGCGGGTGGGGGTGTGCTTCTTGACCCGCATGAGCCCCTCGGGGTCCGCAGCGTTGGGAACGTAGCAGGTCTCGCGGATGTTGATCTCGGCCAGGTCGGGCAGCCCGTCACCCTGAGAGACGGCGGCAGACTGCGCGGGGACGTTGGCCTCCGTGCTCTGGCCCAGCCGCGAGATCACCTCAGCGACGATCTTCCGGAGTTCAGCTTCCGTGTAGGCCATTCGTGTCTCCCTCCTTACTTGCCCAGGAAGATGGACAGGTCACCAGCGCGCTCCGCCAGCCGGCCATCGGCATCCAGGAAGCCCATCTCCTGTGCCCAGGCGTGGAACTCGGGCGCCGGCTTCTTGCCGAGGGTCTGGCGCAGGGTCGCACCGTCGTGGTACGCGCCGCACTGGTAGTTCAGCATCGGGTCGTCGCCCATCGGCACGCCGATGAGGTAGTTGACGCCGGCGGCGGTCAGCAGAACGGCCAGGTTCTCGATGTCGTTCTGGTCCGCCTTCATGTGGTTGGTGTAGCAGACGTCGCAGCCCATGGAGATGCCGGTCAGGCTGCCCATGAAGACGTCCTCCAGGCCGGCGCGGATGACCTGCTTGGAATCGTAGAGGTACTCGGGGCCGATGAAGCCGACGACGGTGTTCACCATCAGCGGCTGGTAGCGCTTGGCCAGGCCGTAGCACCGGGCCTCCAGCGTCACCTGGTCCGCGCCGTGGTGGGCGTCCGCCGAGAGCTCGGAGCCCTGGCCGGTCTCGAAGTACATCAGGTTCGGGCCCTTGGCCGAGCCGTACTTCTTGACCAGCTCGAGCGCCTCGTCCAGCATCTCGACCGAGACGCCGAAGGACTCCATGGCCTTCTGCGAGCCGGCGATGGACTGGAAGACCACGCCCACCGGAGCGCCTTCGCGGATGGCCTGCATCTGGGTCGACACGTGGGCCAGCACACACTGCTGGGTGGGGACGTTCCACTTCTCGATGAACTCGTAGACGGCCCACAGCAGCCGGGAGACCGACTCCGCGTCATCGTTCACCGGGTTGATGCCGATCAGGGCGTCGCCGATGCCGTAGGTGAGGCCTTCCATGATCTGGGGCATGATGCCGTCGATGGAGTCGGTGGGATCGTTGGGCTGCAGCCGCATCGCCAGCGTGCCGGGCAGGCCGATGGTGGTGTTGCACTGCACGACGTTCTGCGTCTTGCTGGCGCCGTAGATCAGGTCCATGTTGGAGCAGAGCTTGGCCACGGCCGCGATCATCTCGGACGTCAGACCCCGGCTGATGCGCTGGATCTCAGCGGCGTCGGCCTTGTCCGAGAGGACGTACTCGCGGAGGTCGGCGACCGTCCAGCCCTTGATCTGCCGGTACACGTGCTCGTTGACGGAGTCCTGGATGACCCGGGTAACCTCATCCTCTTCGTAGGGAATGACCGGGTTGTTGCGCAGGTCCTCAAGCGTCAGGTTTGCGAGGACGTGTTTCGCGGCAATGCGTTCCGCGTCGGACTCGGCCGCGATGCCGGCAAGCACGTCGCCGGAGCGCAGCTCGTTGGCCTTGGCGAGCACCTCCTTCACAGACCCGAACTGGTAGACCTGTCCGCGCAAGGTAGTCTTCAGGATCATCCCTTTCCCTCCTTAACCAAGTGGTTCAGTTGTGGAACACCAAGCTCTTGACGACCACGGGGACGACAATGCCCCCGTACATCGGAGCACCGATGTCGATGTAGTCTCCGGTCTGGCTGCGGATCTGGTCGATGCAGATGACCGGATAGTCAGGCGGAAGGAACGTGGCGAGGCTGTGCCCGAGCACGCTGCCGATGTTCTCTTCCAGGACGACGATGATGGGCAGGCGGCGCTCCACCAGCGGGCGCATCCCTTCAGCCAATCCGGCTGCGAGATTGCGGACCTGCTCGAACCGCGGATGGTGCAGCCCGGGGAAGGTGACGGCAACCGGCTGATCGAGCCCTTCCTTGCCATGGGCGAACCAGGAGAGCCCCTCGCGCACGGATGCGGCGATGTCGGCCGCCGGCGCCAGCGGGTCGAAGTTTGGCGGCTTGACCATGGGCACGTTCTGGAGGGGGAGGAGGCCGTCCGCGTGCAGGAAGATGGTGGAGCCGCTGAGCTCCAGCACCTCCATGCCGGCGCCGATGACGGTGGCGTAGACCGTCTCCGGCGGCTCGCGCAGGCGGAAGGCCCGGCAGGTGGGCCCGAGCCTGAGGGCGTCGGCCAGCATGGGGCCGATGTCCCCGTAGCGGATGACCTGCTGCAGCGACCGGCGCTCGGCGGCCGCGTAGAGTTCCCGGCCCGTGCCGCCCGAGAAGGTCACCACATCGGCCCGGATGGGGGCCGAGGGCGGCGACCCGATCGCCAGGGCCCTGGCCATCTCGGATTCCGCCTTGCCCTCGATCAGCTCGTGCAGCGCATCCGCCATGCCGGTGCAGAGCGTCCAGAGCGTCTCGGGGTTGGCGGGCTGGCCCACCTCGATGTTCAGCCCCAGGATCCCGGCCGCCCGGCGGGCGGGGGGTGAGATCCCGGCGATGCGGGCGGTGCCTGGATCGATTCGGACCAGGCGGCCGCCGACGTGGGCGCAGACGGTGGCCTCGATCTCGCCGGCGACGAAGAGCGCGCCGTTGGTCGTGCCGCCGCCGACGTCCAGGTTCAGGACCCGCAGATTCTCCTTTTTGGAAAGCAGGGCGGCGCCGCTGCCCCGGCCGGCGAGGATGGCCTCGAGCTGAGGCCCCGCCGTGGCCACCACGAACCGGCCGGCATCCTCGGAAAGCTGCTCCACGACGGCCCGGGCGTTCTCCCGCTGAGCGGATTCGCCGGTGATGATCACCGCGCCGGAGTCGATGTTTCCCCAGGTCAGATTCGCCTGCCGGAGCTGCTCCCTGACCCAGGTGAAAATGGCGTCGCTGTCAAGGCGGGTCTCGTCCAGAAGCGGCGTGAAGATGACGGGGCTGCGGTAGAGCACCTCGCGGTCGACGATCTCCACCGATGCCATGGCGTGGACGCCGCCCAGGCGGGCCGTGGTCAGCCGGCTGATGATCAGACACGTGGACGTGGTGCCGATGTCGATTCCGATGCTGGTCAGGGTATCGCGCAGTGATTCCTCGCAGTAAGGTCTGGGCATTCGAGGCAATCCCCCCAGTTCCGAAAAGACACAAAAGGCCCACTGCCCTCACGTGCAGGTGAGGGCGTGGGCCCCGTTGCCCCGTTGCGGACGCCGTTGTCCGCACAATATTCGGTTTGGAAAATTATAATTCAGGCACGAAGCGACCGATCCATCAGCACCATCTCGGCCACCTCGCCGAGCGTCTTGCGGCTGTTCATGCTCAGCCGCCGCAGGTGCCGGTAGGCATCGGCCTCGCTGAGCTGATACTCCTCCATGAGGCTGGCCTTGGCCCGCTCCACCAGCTGGCGGTCGGCCAGCCGTCGCTGGGCGGTATCCACCTGCTTCTGCAGGGCGGCCATCTGCTTGCGCTGCCGAAGGACCGCGAGCGCAGTCAGGCCGAGCTGGTCCGGGTCAACGGGTTTCAGCAGACAGGCGGCAGCCCCGCCCAGGGCCATCGTGCGGAGGAGGGGAAGACCGTCAGGTTCGGAGAGCAGGATCAGAGACGTGTGGGCAGACGACAGCAACTCGTCGGCGACCCTGCACCCGCCCGGACCCCGGAGCTGGATGTCCAGAACCAGCATGTCGGGGGTGAGCGACCGGGTCAGGTTCAGCGCCGTGGTGCCGTCATCGGTGTCTGCCAGAGGTGGGATGTTGGCCCGTTTCAGTGCGACGATGACCTGATCCCGTTCCTGCCGGTCCTCTACGGCTACGAGTACACGGACCGACTGCATGAACGCTCCTCCAGTGCAGCAGAGAGTGGGCTACGACCGTGTGATCATGCTCGGGGTGAACTTCAGGACCTCTCCCAATGTCTCGTTGACTGCCCGCAAGCCGGCTTCCACACTGGCGACGTCACCGTATATCACGACTGCACCGCTGAAACGATCGAGGAACGCGATCCCCACGGGCGCAGCCTTGGTGGCCACATCGCCGGCGATGATCGCTCCTTCTCCCGGGGTGATCGTCAGGATACCGATGGCGCCTGCCTGATCGATGCCGAGCCGCTCGCACAACTCCGCCGTGGGATGCGCAATGAGGTGGGCCAGCGTTACTTGTTTTCCGGGAACGTACTCCTGGATGATGCGCTGTCTTTCTTCCACGGGCCGCACACCTCCCGGGACGGTTCAGTGGCGAGTGGCGAGCACAGGCGGTAACAACGAAATTCGATGCGCGAGAATATCTTCCTTCCAGAGAGCAGTAGACTAAAGGCTGATTTTCGTGTATTCTGCAACCTGGGTCCGAATCGGCGCCTGGTGCGTGCTCGCGGAACTACCATAAATAAGAAGTGACCCGGGGACTACGTCCCCGGGTCATTGGTACTATGGTTCACCTGAAGCGGCGGGATCGGACTCGCCGCCCAGCGCCTGCCTGAGCTCAGGCAGGTTGCGGAGGACCTCCAGCCCCTCGCCGGTGACGGCGGAGACCGGATAGTACGGCGGCCTGACCCCGATGCTCTGCAGCAGGCGCCCGGCCCTGTCCAGGTCGGCCTTGGGCAGGTCCACCTTGGTGATGATGCCCCGCACCACCTGGTCCCGGCGCCGCATCTGCATCAGGGATTCCCGCAGGACGCCCGGGATCCGGGCGGTGGCGTCCTGGAGCACCCAGATCGCCTCCGCTTCGGGGGCGGCGCTGACCAGCGCGTTGTAAAACATGGGGCGCTGGCAGAACTCGCCCGGGAAGTCGATGGCGAAGGGGCCGTACTCGATCGCCTGGGTCTTCTTGTAGGCGATCGGCTTGCCCATGACTGCCTGCAGCAAGGTGGTCTTGCCGTAGCCCACGCCTCCGAGGACGATGACCGAGCGCTTGCGCATCGCCTACGCAGCCGACGCGTCGATCTTGTCGTCGCCGCCGGCCACCCGGGAAGCGATGGGCATGGCCAGCAGGAGGGCGGTGATGCCGGCGACCAGCTTGCCGACGATCATCGGGAAGATCATCTCGGGTTCCACGCCGGCGGTGAAGCCGAGGTGGTCGCCGAACGTGAAGGCGGCGCTGACGGCGAAGGCGGAGTTCAGGATCTTACCCCGGTTGTCCATGTCCTTCATCATGTTGAACATGGGGATGTTGTTGGCCAGGGTGGCCACCATGCCGGCCGCCGCGACCTCACCCATGCCCATGGCCTTGCCCAGGGCGCCCAGCGGCTTGGCGAAGACCTTGGTGATGAACTTGACCATGGGGAACGCGCCCGCCAGGACGATGGCGATGGAGCCGACGATCTCAACGCCTTCCCAGATCGGGGTCATGCCCGGGATGATGACGATGCCGGTCAGGGTCTCCCAGATGATGGCGGCCAGCGCGACGGTGATCAGGATCACGACGCCCTTGCCGAAGATCTGGAAGCCGTTGATCATCTTCTCGGGGATCAGCCAGAGGCCGATGGCGATCAGGCCGGCCACGAGGGCGACCGGGATCATGTTGACCACGAGGAAGCCGATGGGCCAGCCGGCCACGAGGCCGCCGGCGATACAGCCGATGGGGATGGTGACGAAGCCGGCCAGCATGCCGGTCGCGAGGAATCGGCGGTCAGAAGGCTGGATGATGCCCAGAGCGACCGGGATCGTAAACACGATGGCGGGGCCCATCATGGCGCCCAGGATCAGGCCGGCGTAGAGCCCGGCCTCACGGGTGAGGGCCAGCTCCATGGCCAGGGGGTAGCCGCCCATGTCGTTGGCCAGCAGGGTGGTGGCGAACATGGCGGGGTCGGCGCCCAGGGCCTGGTAGAGCGGCACGACCACTGGCCGGAGGACGTCGGCCAGCACCGGGGCGATGGAGACCACGCCGAGCATCGCCAGGGCGAGCGGGCCCATGGCGTTGATACCCTCTTCGAACTCCTCACCCAGACCGAACTTGTTGCCGATGATCCGGTCGATGGCCCCGAGGACCATGAAGATCATCATGATCCAGATAATTACAGTGTTAATGGCACTCATTTTGTGCTACGTCCCCTTTCCCATTACAGCCGCTGATCTGTTTTCTGCCCGCCTTCGGGCTGCGGCAGAATCAGTTCGACATCCTCGTGGGGCCGCGGGATCACGTGGACCGAAATGAGCTCACCGATGCGCTGCGCGGCGGCCGCACCGGCGTCGGTAGCGGCCTTCACCGCGCCGACGTCGCCGCGGACCATGACGGTGACCAGCCCGCCGCCGACGTGGACCTTGCCGATCAGGCGGACGTTGGCCGCCTTCACCATGGCGTCGGCCGCCTCCACGGAACCAACCAGACCCTTGGTTTCAATCATGCCGAGCGCTTCCATGATTCATTGCACCTCCCTACTGCTGCTTGCTGAGCTGATTGCGCACTGCGCAGATGACCTGCTCCCGCTGCTCGGGAGTGAGCTGTGGGGCCAGCTCCTCCACGAGGCGCCGCAGCTGGTCCTCGACCCGGTCGCAGGCGCCGGCGTCCGCCGAAGCGGCCGCCGGATCGCCTGCAGGGGCGCAGGACGCGGAGCCCCGCTGGATGCGGAAATCAAGAGCCATGATGAGATCCCGGGCCCCGGGCGTGATGATGGCGTCAGGCGGGATCTCCAGGCAGTGCACACCTTGATAATGAAGCGAAAGGATCTCCTGTCGTGTCACGAGCCGACGCGTCATGAGATGAGTCCCTCCCTCCGGCTCGTCAGAGGAGCGTCTTGATCAGGTCGGGGTGCAGGCTCGGAATCACGACCTTGTCCACCAGCGCGCCGGGCGGAAGCGTGTTGAGCCCGGCGTCGATGGCCGACTGGACCGAGCTGACCTCGCCTGCCACCACGAAGTAGCCCTTGCCGCCGTACCCGACGCCGGGGCGGATCTCCAGCAGGGAGACCCGGCTGGCCTTCACCGCCGCGTCGGCCGCCACGATCGCGGATGCGACCGTGAAGGTCTCCACCGCGCCGACGGCCCGCATCTCTTCCAGGTCGTGGACGCCGGTGAGGTGGAAGGCGGGGAGGACCGACGGGTGTACGTTGGGCAGGAGCAGCTTGTCGGCCAGGAGGTCTCCTGCTTCAGCCTGACCCGCCTGCAGCGAGGCGCGCACGGCGCCGACGTCGCCGCCGACGATGGTGATGTACTTGCCCGGGCAGATCGTCCGGCTGACCAGCAGCTCCACCGCAGCGGCCTTGACCATGGCGTCAGCGGCGCGCACCCCGGTGGGAAGGCTGAGGGTCTCGAGCATGCCAATGGCGATGGCCACGTTTACTCACCTCCCGGCTCTGCCGCACAGTTGATGCGAATCACCTGACCGGTGACCTCGACGACGGTTCCGCTGACGCTGGCGTGAACCGCTGCGCCGAGCTTGCCCTCGGGGGCCCGGCCGATCACCTGGCCGGCGGCGACCCGGTCGCCCACGGCGACCACCGGCTCAGCCGGCGCACCGATGTGCTGCGAAAGCGGAATACGGACTTCGGAAACGGAGAGCGGTGTCTCGACCAGCGGCGCCTTGCGGTCGTACTCGGCGACGCCAGTGCGCGCCTTCACCCGCTGGGAGCCGACCTTGCGCCCCTCCTGCATCGGGTGCACGTCCCGCTCGGGGGTGGCGCCCTTCTGGTACCGGATGCCCTGGGCCGACAGCTCCTTCTTGATCCGGATGACGGCCTGGCGGGGCATGAGCAGCTCGGGGCAGGCGAAGGCCTCGCAGAGGCCGCACTCGCAGCAGAGGTAGGCGCCCATCAGCACCTCAGGGGGCTGCTGGCCGTAGTTGGAGTGCAACATGGCCTTGTTGGGCATGATGAAGTGCCCCAGCAGGTTGCGGGGACAGAGCTCCGTGCAGAAGGTGCACTGGATGCAGGCCTGGGTCTGCTTGATGTCGATCTCCTCGGGGTGCGACAGCCGCTGGACCCAGCGATTGTCGGCCGGGAGCACGATCACGCCGCCCGTCCGCTTGGTCACCACCTCGCCGGGCTCGGCCAGGTGGCCCATGAGCACGCCGCCCACCATGATCACGTAGTCATCCACGGTGGGGCCGCCCGCCAGCTCCACCAGCGAGGCGACCGGGACGCCCACGGGAACCACGACGGAGACCGGGTTCTTCACCGCGCCGCCGACCGTCAGGTACTTGGTGGTGACCGGCTGCCCGTGATCGACGGCCCGGGCCACGTTGATCAGCGTCTCCACGTTGGAGACGACCACGCCGACATCCAGCGGAATTCCCCCGGCGGGGACGACGCGGCCGGTCACCTGCTGCACGATGACCTGCTCGTCGCCGGCCGGGTAGAAGTCATCGAGGAGGAACAGTTCAATTCCCGCCCGGGCGGCCGGCTCGGCGAGCGCCGCGCGGGCCTCGGTGTACTTGCCCTTCAGGGCGATGACCACCCGCTGGGCCCCGGTTGCCTCCCGGGCCAGCTCGAGCCCGCGGACCAGTTCGGCGGCGTATCCTTCCATCAGGGCCTGGTCGGAGTAGAGGAGGGGCTCGCATTCGGCCCCGTTGCAGATCAGCCACTCGGCCTGGCCCCTCAGCTTCACGTGCGTCGGGAAGCCGGCCCCGCCGGCGCCCACGACGCCCGCCGCCGCCACCCGTTCGAGGATGGTCGCTGCGTTCATTCAGCGGCCCCCCTTCCGGCGGCATCCTCGGGATGCGTCTGCCGCATGGCTTTCTCCCACTCCACGGTGTCGACGATGGCGACGATCACCGCGTCGATGGGGGTGTTGTCGGGCCGGTCAGTGGCCTTGCGGGCCGAGCTGCCGCCGACCACCAGGACGGTCTCCCCGATGCCGGCGCCGACCCGGTCGCCGGCCACGAGGGAGCTGCCGCTGGGCGTGCCGTCCACGTCGATGGGCTGCACGATCAGGAGCTTGAGGCCCGTCAGGCCTTCCTCCTTCCGGGTCGCCCACACGTTTCCGATCACCTTAGCCAGCCGCATGCGTCTCACCCCCATCCGGCCCCACGAGCGCCACGCCGTGGTTCCGGCACAGGTCCCGCGCCAGCGGCGTGACGATGGCCCCGCGGGCGATCACGACCTGCCGGACGCCGTTTTGAACGGCCTTCTCCACGTCGCCGGCCGTGACCAGCTTCAGCGGCGCATCGGCGGTATCCGCAGGCCACGTGCACGACGTCGCCGGTGTTGCGGGCGCCGGGGCGGCCGCCTGCACGGACGCCTGCGCCGGAGCGGGGGCCTGCGCCTGAACCGGCGGCTGCTCCCGAACGGCGGGCTTCGCCTGTCCCAGGCAGGCCTGGGCGATGGCCGCTGCGGGCAAAGTCTCCACCCCGAAGGTGCGGAGCTTGTCGATATGCGCTTCAAGCATGGCGCGGTAGGGCGCGTTGGCCGTGCTGGGCACCGCCGAATCGGGGCAGACCACGACCCGGCGGTTCATCATCAGCGCCGCGGCCAGCAGGTTGGTGGCCGGCGTGTCGCGGATGCCCAGGGCGCACTTGGCCGCCGTGTTCTGTGTCAGGACAGGCACCGCCACCACGTCTGCCCAGTGCACGGCGCCGTAGATTTCGGCTTCAGTTGGCTCGTCCATCAGCTCGCCTGCCGAGGCCAGCCGCTCCAGACGGGTGGAGCCCAGCAGGGCCCGGGCAGAGGGGGTGCAGAGGATGCGCACCTGCGCCCCGGCTGCCGCCAGGTCTCCGGCCACGGCCACCGCCTCGTCCAGGCACTGGTCGCCGCCGGTGTAGAGCAGCAGGACCTTGGGTCCGGCCGGCGCGGGCGCACTGGGACCCTGGCCCGCACCCTGGCGCAGCTGCTTCAGGACTTCACGTGTAATCTGTTGAATCAGTTCTGCCTCTGTCACAGGTCTTCACCTGCCTTTGCTGCCGCCATCGCGATGCCCAGCGGAGTGACGAAGAGCGGCTCCGCGGGCTTGATCACGGGGCGGCCCACCTCCTTCGCAAGGACCTCTTCGAAACCGGTCAGCTTGCTCGTGCCGCCCACCAGGCAGACGGTCTCCACGTCGTACCGCGCGATGTGCCGCGCCACGATGGAGCCGACCTTCTGAATGACGGGCGTGACCAGCCGGAGGATCTCCCGATGGCGCGCAGCGTCTCTCTTCATCTGCTCCGCCTCTTCGAACGAGACCTGGTGGGCCCCGGCCACGACCAGGCTGAAGTGGGTGCCCCCCGTGGGCTCGTCCGCGGTGTGCACCACCTGGCCGTCCTGCAGGATGGAGATGCCCGTCGTGCCGCCGCCGACGTCGACGACGGCGCCGTTGGTGAAGCCGAGGACGCGGTTGGCCGCGTCGACCTCGTCGACCATGGAGATGATCTCGAAGCCTGCCGCCTCGGCCACATACTGGTGGGTCTTGACATCCCGGCCGCCGGTTCCGGGCGGGTAGGCGGCCGCCCCGTACAGAAGCTCCTGCCCGAGCCGCTCTTCCAGCTGGGCCTTCAGCTTCCGCACGATGTCCACGGCGGCCACGTAGTTCACGACCAGCCCGTCCCGCACCACCTGCGCGAAGGTGTAGGCGGCGTCCACCGGGTTGCCCTGGGCATCCACCACCGTGAGCACCACGTTGGCCGTACCCAGGTCGATGCCGGTGTAGAGCGGCCCCTTGGGGGCCGGCTGAGGATCGGCCATGCGCTCGGTCAGCGTTGCAACCAGCTGGTTCGCGCGATCCAGGGAGTCTCCGCGTCTGGTCGTCATGCCTTTATCAACACCACCGTATCTCCCGTACGCAGGCCGGCGGCGTTGGCCTCGTCGGTGTCAATGTGGAACTCTAGCTGGTAGTTCGGGCTCACCCGCACGATCACGTCTCCGAAGACCGTGCGGCGGGGTCCGTCCGTGCTGGCCACCCACACCGACTCGCCGTCCGCCACGCCGAAGCGGCGGGCGTCCTCGGGCAGCATGTGGATGTGCCGCTGGGCGATGATCACGCCGGACTCCAGCGTCACCGCACCGTGAGGGCCGACCAGCGTCACGGCAGCGCTGCCGTCGAGCTTGCCGGATTCCCGCACCGGGGGCCGGATGCCCAGGGCGATGGCGTCGGTGGCGGAAATCTCCACCTGCGTGGCCTTGCGCGCCGGGCCCAGCACCCGCACGCCGGACAGGGAGCCCTTGGGGCCCGCCAGCAGCACCCGCTCGCGGCACGCGAACTGGCCAGGCTGGCTCAGCGGCCGATCCGGGGTCAACTCGGCGCCCGGCCCGAAGAGGATCTCAACGTGCTCCTGCGTGAGGTGCACGTGCCGGGCGGACACCCCGACGGGGATGCGGCCAGGCTCGGGGCCCTTCTTAGCGCAGATCACCGGCGGTTCCCCCTTTCTCCGAAAGATGCTGCATCATCAGGATCCAGACGGCGCTGGAGAGGCGGTTCAGGGCCTGGATGATATCAAGCCGTTCGGGGAGCTCGCCCTCCTGCCAGAAGGCCTGAACGGCCGCCAGTTCGGTCTCCCGCACCTGCGTCCGGACCAGGTTGAGCCAGAGCATGATCTCCCCGTGCGCCACGGCGGGCGGCGTATGCGACACGCCGTAGTACTTCTTGGGATGGTGGGAACGCTCTCTCAGCTGTGCGTCGTCCAGCCCGAAGAGCTGGATGGGCGGCAGGGGCTCGTCCATCACCTCTGCCCGGACCATCTGCCGGACGTAGTCGAGCACCTCTCCCAGGTGCTGCGCGAGCGGGGCCAGCCCTTCCTTGTGCGCCGCCATCTGCGCGAGCAGGATGTGCGCCTCGAGGCTGTCCAGCTTGCCGCGCAGCCGGATGCGCGGATGGCTCTTCGGCACCAGCAGCCTGCCCCGCAGATGGGTCATCTGCTCAGGCTTCGCCTGCGGGCCGTCCGCCCGGGACGGGGCCGGCTGCTCGGCAGCCGGCGGACCGTCCGGCGCAGGGGCCCCCTCCGGCGGGGCCGACGGTGTCGGACGCCCGGCCGGAGAGGAGGGGGAGGAGCTGGTTGGCTCCCCGAAGTTCACCGTGATGCGGCGCTCCTGCAGGAACTGCCGCGCGGCGGGGGTGATCAGGGTGCCAGGTGGAACGGTGATGGAGTCGAACTCGCCCCGTTCACGAACCATCTGCCGCAGTTCGAGCTCAGTCAGTGCAGCCACAGGCTTCACCTCTCATCCCCGCACTGACATGCAGGGACTGCATTAGCCCTTCTGGGGCAGAATCAGCTCAACGTCGCCGTGCGGGCGCGGGATCACGTGGACCGAGATCAGCTCGCCGATCCGCTGGGCCGCCGCGGCGCCGGCGTCGGTGGCCGCCTTGACGGCGCCGACGTCGCCCCGCACCATGACGGTGACCAGGCCGCCGCCGACCAGGACCTTGCCAACCAGGGTAACGTTCGCAGCCTTGACCATCGCGTCAGCCGCCTCAACGGCGCCGACGAGTCCCTTGGTTTCGATCATGCCGAGGGCCATAACTCCGTGCATGTGGGTTCCTCCTCAGTAGTTAGCGTGAGTTGAGCTGAGCGAGCACCGCGCGCACGATGCTCTCGATGTCCGCGGACGCCTGTCCGCAGTCGGTGGGCAGCGCCGGCTCGCGGATACCGTAGGCCACCCGCTTGATGTTGATCAGGTTGAGCGGGCTGACGTTGTCCGAGGTGGCGCTGCCGCCCCAGGTGCCGCAGCCCAGCGTGAGCGCCGGGGCCAGCCCGGTGGTGACGCCCACCGCACCGTGGGTGGTGGGGGTGTTCACCAGGATGCGGAAGACCGGCTTCTCCATGGCGAAGGCCATGATGACCTTCTCATCGCGGCTGTGGATCCCCATGCTGTGGCCGACGCCGCCGAACTCGATGAGCTCGATGCAGCGCTCGCACGCGGCCCGCCAGTCGGGGGCGGTGTAGAAGGCCAGCACGGGCGAGAGCTTCTCCCGGGAGAGGGGGTACTGGGGGCCGACGCCGTCGAGCGGCGCCACCAGGACCTTGGTGTCTGCCGGGACCTGGATGCCGGCCATCTCCGCCACGCGGGTGGCGGGCTGGCCCACGACGGCGGGGTTGACCGCGCCGTTGGGCCGGATGACGACCGCCGACACCTTGTCGACCTCCTCGGGGGAGAGGAAGTAGCCGCCCTGGTACTGCAGTTCGGCCATCACCTGATCGGCGATGGGCTCGTCGGCGATGACCGCCTGCTCCGAGGCGCAGATCGTGCCGTTGTCGAAGGTCTTGCCGGCGATGATGCACGACACGGCCTTCGGAATATCGGCGGTCCGCTCCACGAACACGGGGACGTTGCCCGGGCCGACGCCCAGGGCCGGCGTGCCCGACTGGTAGGCCGCCTTGACCATGGCCGAACCGCCGGTGGCGAGGATCATGGAGACCTTCGGGTGCCGCATGAGCTCGTTGGTGGCGGCCATGTGCACCGTCTGCAGGACCTGCACGATCCCCTCGGGGGCGCCGGCCTCCACCGCGGCCTCCGCCACGATGCGGGCGGCGTCGGTGGTGCACTTCACGGCCCGCGGGTGCGGGCTGATCACGATGGTGTTGCGGGACTTGATGGCGATGATCGCCTTGTACATCGCGGTGGAGGTGGGGTTCGTGGTCGGAATGAGGGCGGCGATCACGCCCATCGGCTCCGCGATCTCCAGCACCTTCCGCTCCTCGTCGCGGCGGATGACGCCGGCCGTCTTCATGTTGGCGATGTACTGGTAGAGATCGCGGGTCGCGAGCAGGTTCTTGATCTCCTTGTCCGCGACCACGCCCATCCCCGTCTCCGCCACCGCGTCCTCGGCCAGGCGCCGCGCGGCGGCGGCGCCGGCCGAGGCCATAGCGGCGACGATCTTGTCGATCTGCTCCTGAGAGTAGTGCTTCAGCTTCTGCTGCGCTTCATAGGCGGCCTCCACAGCGTTGCGCATTTCCTGGAGGGCCCGTAGATCTTTGTCG
This sequence comes from Symbiobacterium turbinis, assembly GCF_055383075.1. Lineage (NCBI taxonomy): Bacteria > Bacillati > Bacillota > Clostridia > Eubacteriales > Symbiobacteriaceae > Symbiobacterium > Symbiobacterium turbinis. The sequence continues at coordinate 1,415,335 of NZ_AP042433.1, read as the reverse complement.
AGGTTCACGTTTACTCACCGTCCTTGGGCCCGAGGGCCTCGCGTATGGCCTTCAGAATCTGGTCCTTGGTACCGTCGCGGATCTGCGCGCGGGTCAGGCTGATCGTCGGCAGGGCCCGCGCCACCCGGCGCAGGTTTGCCACCGAAAGGCCTGACAGGCTTGTGACCCGGGTCAGTTCAGCCATTTCCGGGAGCAGCCGGCGGAGCTCGGCCAGGCAGCGCTCGTCGTCTTCCTGCGCACCGCCCTCGGCCTGCTCCTGCGCCGGCGCCTGCGGCCCGGGTTCGGGCACAGGCTCCGGCTCGGGCTCCGGATCCGGCTGAGGCTCGGGCTCCGGCTCGGGCTCCGGCTCGGGCTCCGGATCCAGCTGAGGCCCGGGCTCCGGATCCGGCTCAGGCTCCGGCTCCGGCTTCCGGCCGAATCCCTGCATGTCGGCCACCTCTTCGTGGGGCCGGGGGATCACGTGGCACGAGATGACCTCGCCAACGCGGGATGCGGCTGCCACCCCGGCGTCCACCGCGGCCTTCACGGCCCCGACGTCGCCCAGAATCTCAATGGTCACCAGCCCGCCCTTCACCAGGGTGCAGGCGTGGAGCCGGACGTTGGCCGCCTTCACGCAGGCGTCCGCCGCCTCCACGGCGGCGACCATGCCGCGCGTCTCGATCAATCCAAGGGCATCTCCTGGCACTTGTCAGTCCTCCCTTCGGTAAGCCCTCAGGGAATCCCTTAGTAGCGCTTGGGGTAACGGGCGACCTCCATCACCGCCGCCGCGAAGGCGTCGCACGCCGCCTTGCAGGCCGACTGGGTGCCGGTCAGCATGGCGCCGCCGAAGTTGGTCTCGCTGGGCGGGCCGAAGAAGTTGACGAGCTCGACCTCCGCCGCCTTCAGGGCCGCGTCCACCGCGTACATCGACTCGATGGGCGGGGCGATGAGGTAGGCCAGCGGGGAGCCGACCGGAATGCCGCACTCCTTGGACAGGTAGCTGCCGGTGCGGCTGATGGTATAGGAGAAGAACGCGATGCCGCCCTCGTCATCGGCGGTATAGAAGCAGCAGTCCTCGCTGTTCACCAGGTCGACGGCGGCCTGAATGCCTGCCTTGACCTCGGCCGGGTCGGGACCGGCCAGCATGCCGATGAACTCACCCGACAGGGGGCCCGAGGCGTGGGCTGCGCCGGCGTAGAAGGAGCGGGCGTAGACCACGTCAACCGCGGCCTTCTTGGTCGCCTCGTCCATCGCCGTGTAGCCGACGTCGTCGATGTTCAGGGTGATCATGCCCAGCGACCGATGATGGGGCTGGAGCGAAAGCTTCTCGGCCAGGTCGCGCTGGACGTTGGGGATCAGCTTGATCGCCAGCACCTCCGCGCGAATGGGAGCAATGCCGTACATCTTCTGGCCTCCCTTCTCTAGATGACGGAAAGCTTGTTTCCGCTAGCCTGGTTATCGAAGATGCGCTTGGCGAACGCCGCCGCGCTGGCGCCGGCCTCGGCCGCCGGCGTGCCGCCGTCGTGGATGTTGGAGATGACCGAGCGCTCAGACTCCACGGTGCTGTGGCGCGGCCGCCAGCACATGTAGCAGGACATGGACTTGGCGGTGACCAGGCCTGGGCGCTCGCCGATCAGCTCGACCACCACGTCGGGCTCCAGGATCTCGCCGATGTCGTTCATGATGGCCACCCGGCCGTACTTGACGAAGACGGGGGTGCCCACCGACAGGCCGAAGTTCTTCAGCCCCTGGGTCAGGGCGGCCAGGAAGTCGGCCGCGTTGGCCTCGATGGCGCTGGAGCTGAGGCCGTCGGCGATGACGATCTGCACCTGCGGCCGGTGCACGGCTTCCTTGCGCAGCCGTTCGGCGCTCTCCTGGTTGAGCCGCTTGCCCTTGTCGGGCAGGGCCAGGAAGTCCTCCTTGGAGGTGGCGGTGGACTGCAGCGGCAGCCAGCCCATCTTCTCGATGAGTTCGGGGCTGACCTCGCCCATGACGGCGTCCTCCGCGGCGGCGTGGTCCGCCCGGAAGCGCAGGTAGGGGAGGGTGCGGTACCGGGGGCCGGCGCGGCCGATGCCGATCCGGGCGGGGGTGGAGGCCTTCAGCCGCTTCAGCGCCTCGGGGTCGCGCGGGTTCTCCAGGAAGGTGCGTTCCTTCAGGTCATATTCGGAAATGTCGCTGAGGTACTCGTCGTCAATCTCTGCCATGGCCGCCTTCACCGCCGCGGGCACGCACCCGGCGCCGGCCGGTGCGGAGGCCGCAGGGGCGGAGGGCTGCTGGCTCTCTGCCAGCTGGGCCAGTACGGCTTCTACGACCTTCTGAACCAGCTCGTCCCGGGCCATTAGAACATCCCTCCCAACTTGCCGTCACTGAGGAAGATGGTGGGGTCGCCGGCCTTGGCGGTCAGACGCCCGTTCTCCAGCAGGCCCATCTTCACACACCAGCGCTCAAACTCAGGGGTCGGCCGCCGGTTCAGGAGTTCACGCAGCGTGGCGTCGTCGTGGTACGAGGTGTCCATGTACGCCAGCATGCAGTCGTCGTTCTGCGGGACGCCCATGTAGTAGGTGGCGCCGGCCAGGGCCAGCAGCATGACGGCGCTCTCCTGGTCGTTCTGGTCCGCGCGCACGTGGTTGGTGTAGCACGGAGCCATGCCCATCGGCAGACCCAGGAGCTTGCCCATGAAGTGGTCCTCCAGGCTGCCCCGGATGATCTGCTTGCCGTCGAAGTGGGTCTCGGGGCCGATGAAGCCCGTGACGTTGTTGACCATGAACGGAATCCACCGCCGCCCGAAGGCGTAGGTGCGGGCTTCCAGCGTCTGCATGTCGACGCCGTGGTGGACGCCGAGGGAGAGCTCGGAGCCCTGCCCGGTCTCGAAGTACATCAGGTTCGGACCCGGGGCGCCGCCCATCTTCTTGACCATCTCAAAGGCCTCGTCCAGGAGCGCCGTGTTGATGCCGAACTCCTCGTTGCACTTCTGGGTGCCGGCGATGGACTGGAAGAGCATGTCGGCCACGCCGCCCTGCTCCAGCGCCGCCATCTGCGTGGTGATGTGCGACAGCACCACGGTCTGGGTGGGCACCTCGTAGCGGTGCTTGATCTCCTGGATGGCGTTCATGATGCGGATGGTGTTCTCCACCGAGTCGTCGTTGGGGTTGACGCCGATGCAGGCGTCGCCCGACGTGTAGGAAAGCCCCTCCAGCGTGGACGCGGTGATGCCCTCGATGGAGTCGGCCGGATGGTTGGGCTGGATGCGGTAGGAGAGGGTGCCCGGCAGACCCAGGGTGGTCTCGCAGTGCGTGATGACGTGGATCTTGCTGGCGGCGTAGACCAGGTCCATGTTGGACATGAGCTTGGCGACCGCCGAGGCCATCTCGCCGGTGAGCGCACGGCTGACGCGGCGGATCATGTCGCCGGTGGTCTCGTGGCTCAGGATCCACTCCCGGAACTCGGCCACGGTCCAGTGCTTGATCTCGCTGAAAATCTGCTCGTTGATCTGCTCCTCCTGGACGCGGCTCACCTCGTCGATCTCGCAGGGAATCGCCGGGTTGTTCCGGATCTCCTCCAGGGTCACCTCCGCCAGGACGCGCTTGGCCGCGACGCGCTCGGCGCTGGAGTTGGCGGCGATGCCGGCCAGGACGTCGCCGGCCTTCTCCTCGCCGGCCTTGGCGAGAACGTCCACCAGATCCCGGAATTCGTAAGTCACACCACGAAGCCGGGTCTTGAGCTTCATTTAATAGGTGCCTCCTCTCGGATCGCGCACTTCGGTTGGGAGACGCGGAAGGGGGAAGCGCGACGTCCCCCTTCCGGTCTGCGTTGCTACGACTTCTGCGGCAGAATCAGCTCCACGTCGCCGTGCGGGCGCGGGATCACGTGGACCGAGATCAGCTCGCCGATCCGCTGAGCGGCAGCGGCGCCGGCGTCGGTGGCCGCCTTCACGGCGCCCACGTCGCCGCGGACCATGACGGTGACGAGTCCGCCGCCCACCAGCACCTTGCCGATCAGGGTCACGTTCGCGGCCTTCACCATCGCGTCGGCAGCTTCAATTGCGCCTACAAGACCCTTGGTCTCGATCATTCCGAGGGCGATCATTGCGCTCATGGTAGTCCCTCCTCATTCAGCATTGAGGCGAGAATCGTGCGGACCTAGTACCGCTTGGGATACCGGCCGACTTCCATGACGGCCCCGGCGAAGGCGTCGCAGGCGGCCTTGCAGGCCGACTGGGTGCCCGTGAGCTGGGCGCCGCCGAAGTTAGTCTCGCTGGGCGGGCCGAACAGGTTGGTGAGCTCGACCTCGGCAGCCTTCACGGCGGCATCCACCGCGTACATCGACTCGATCGGCGGCGCGATCAGGTACGCCAGCGGCGAGCCCACGGGGATGTTGTTCTCCTGGGCGAGGTAGCTGCCGGTGCGGCTGATGGTGTAGGCGAAGAAGGCGATCTTCCCCTCCTCATCGGCCGTGTAGAAGCAGCACTCACCGCTCTCGATCATGTCGATGGCGGCGCCCAGGCCCGCCTTCACCTCTGCCGGGTCGGGCCCGGCCAGCATGCCGATGAACTCACCGGACAGCGGGCCGGACGCATGGGCGGCGCCGGCGTAGAAGGAGCGGGCGTAGACCACGTCAACGGCGGCCTTCTTGGTGGCCTCGTCGACGGCGGTGTAGCCGACGTCGTCGATGTCGCAGGTGATCATTCCCAGCGAGCGATGGTGCGGCTGCAGGTTCAGCTGCTTCTTCATCGCGTCGTGGACGTTGGGGATGAGCTTGATGGCCAGGACCCTGGCCTTGATGGGTTGCAACCCGTACACGAAGGAACCTCCCCTCGGCTAGGCGTTGGCCAGTTTGGTGCCGCTGGCCTGGTTGTCGAAGATCCGCTTGGCGAACGCGGCCACCGCAGCGCCGGCCTCCGTGGCGGGCGTGCCGCCGTCGTGGATGTTGGAGATCAGCGAACGGTCGGACTCGATGGTGCCGTGGCGCGGCCGCCAGCACATGTAGGCCGACATCGACTTGGCCGTCACCAGGCCCGGCCGCTCGCCCACCGCCTCGATGACGACGTCGGGCTGCAGGATCTCGCCGATGTCGTCCATCACCGCGACGCGGCCGTACTTCACGAAGAACGGGGTGCCGACGCTGAGGCCGACGTTCTTCAGGCCCTGCATCAGCGCGGGCAGGAAGTCGCGGAGGTTGGCCTCGATGGCGGTGGAGGAGAGACCGTCGACCACGACGATCTGCACCTGGGGCTTCATCTGGCAGCGCTCCCGGATGATGGCCTTCGCCTCCTCGGAGAGCCGGCGGCCCAGGTCCGGACGGGTCAGGTACTCTTCCTTGTCACGCACCTGCGTCTGCACGGTGAACAGCCCCATCTCCTCCAGGAGCTTCTCGTCCACCTCCAGCATGACCGCGTCGCGGGCGGCGGCGTGGTCAGCGCGGAAGCGGAGCCAGGGCTCGGTCAGGTACCGGGGGCCGGCCCGCCAGATGCCGAGGCGGGTGGGGGTGTTGCTCTTCTGCCGCATGAGCCCCTCGGGATCGGCGGCGTTGGGAACGTAGCAGGTCTCGCGGATGTTCATCGCAGCCAGGTCGGGCAGTCCTTCCCCATCGGAGACGGCGGCGGGCTGCTGCGGCGCGGGGGCGGCAGCCTCCGTGCCGGGGTTAAGCCGCGAGATTACCTCAGCGACGATCTTGCGGAGTTCAGCTTCCGTGTAGGCCATTCGTGTCTCCCTCCTTACTTGCCCAGGAAGATGGACAGGTCACCAGCGCGCTCCGCCAGCCGGCCCTCGGCATCCAGGAAGCCCATCTCCTGAGCCCAGGCGTGGAACTCGGGCGCCGGCTTCTTGCCGAGGGTGTGGCGCAGGGCAGCGCCATCGTGGAACGCGCCGCACTGGTAGTTCAGCATCGGGTCGTCGCCCATCGGCACGCCGATAAGGTAGTTGACGCCGGCGGCGGTCAGCAGAACGGCCAGGTTCTCGATGTCGTTCTGGTCCGCCTTCATGTGGTTGGTGTAGCAGACGTCGCAGCCCATGGAGATGCCGGTCAGGCTGCCCATGAAGACGTCCTCCAGGCCGGCGCGGATGACCTGCTTGGAGTCGTAGAGGTACTCGGGGCCGATGAAGCCGACGACGGTGTTCACAAGCAGCGGCTGGTAGCGCTTGGCCAGGCCGTAGCACCGGGCCTCCAGCGTCACCTGGTCCGCGCCGTGGTGCGCGTCCGCCGAGAGCTCGGCGCCCTGGCCGGTCTCGAAGTACATCAGGTTCGGGCCCTTGGCCGAGCCGTACTTCTTGACCAGCTCGTGAGCCTCGTCCAGCATCTCGACCGAGACGCCGAAGGACTCCATGGCCTTCTGCGAGCCGGCGATGGACTGGAAGACCACGCCCACCGGAGCGCCTTCGCGGATGGCCTGCATCTGAGTCGAGACGTGGGCCAGCACGCACTGCTGGGTCGGGATGTTCCACTTCTCGATGAACTCGTACATCATGTTGAGCAGGCGGGAGACCGACTCGACGTCATCGTTCACCGGGTTGATGCCGATGACGGCGTCGCCGATGCCGTAGGTGAGGCCTTCCATGATCTGAGGCATGATGCCGTCGATGGAGTCGGTGGGATCGTTGGGCTGCAGCCGCATCGCCAGCGTGCCGGGCAGACCGACGGTGGTGTTGCACTGCACGACGTTCTGCGTCTTGCTGGCGCCGTAGATCAGGTCCATGTTGGAGCAGAGCTTGGCCACGGCCGCGATCATCTCGGACGTCAGACCCCGGCTGATGCGCTGGATCTCAGCGGCGTCGGCCTTGTCCGAGAGGATGTACTCACGGAGGTCGGCGACCGTCCAGCCCTTGATCTGCCGGTAGACGTGCTCGTTGACCGCATCCTGGATGACCCGGGTCACCTCATCCTCTTCGTAGGGAATGACCGGGTTGTTGCGCAGGTCCTCCAGAGTCAGGTTGGCGAGGACGTGCTTGGCAGCGATGCGTTCCGCGTCGGACTCGGCCGCGATGCCGGCGAGCACGTCACCGGAGCGCAGCTCGTTGGCCTTCGCGAGCACCTCCTTGACAGATCCGAACTGATAGACCTGTCCACGCAAGGTAGTCTTCAGGATCATCCCTTTCCCTCCTTAACCAAGTGGTTCAGTTGTGGAACACCAAGCTCTTGACGACCACGGGGACGACAATGCCCCCGTACATCGGAGCACCGATGTCGATGTAGTCTCCGGTCTGGCTGCGGATCTGGTCGATGCAGATGACCGGATAGTCAGGCGGAAGGAACGTGGCGAGGCTGTGCCCGAGCACGCTGCCGATGTTCTCTTCCAGGACCACGATGATGGGCAGGCGGCGCTCCACCAGTGGCTGGAGCCCCTGCACCAGCCCCTCCGCCAGGTTGCGCACCTGGTGGAAGCGGGGGTGGTGCAGCCCCGGGAACGTTATGGCCATCGGCTGATCGAGGTCCTCTTCGCCGTTGGCGAACCAGGAGAGCCCCTCGCGCACGGATGCGGCGATGTCGGCAGCCGGGGCCAGCGGATCAAAATTCGGTGGTTTGACCATGGGCACGTTCTGGAGCGGGAGCAGTTTGTCGGCGTGCAGGAAGATGGTGGAGCCGCTCAGCTCCAGCACCTCCATGCCGGCGCCGATGACGGTGGCATAGACCGTCTCCGGCGGCTCACGCAGTGTGAAGGTCTGGCACGTGGGTCCGACCCTGAGGGCGTCGGCCAGCATGGGGCCGAAGTCCCCGTACTGGATCACCTCAGTCAGCGACCGGCGCTCGGTGGACTTGTACAGTTCCCGGCCGGTTCCGCCCGAGAAGGTCACCACATCGGCCCGGATGGGGGCCGATGGCGGCGCCCCGATGAGCAGGGCCTGTGCCATGTCGGATTCCGCCCGACCCTGGATCAGCTCGTGCAGTCCCTGCGCCATGCCGGAGCAGAGCGTCCAGAGCGTCTCGGGGTTGGCGGGCTGGCCCTCCTCGATCTGCAGCCCCAGGATCTCGGCCGCCCGCCGGGCGGGAGGCGAGATGCCGACGATGCGGGCGGTGGCGGGATCGATTCGGACCAGGCGGCCGCCGACGTGGGCGCAGACTGTGGCCTCGACCTCACCGGCGACGAAGAGCGTGCCGTTGGTCGTACCGCCGCCCACGTCCAGGTTGAGAACCCGCAGGTTCTGCTCCTTGGAGAGCGCAGCTGCGCCGCTGCCCCGGCCGGCCAGGATGGCCTCGAGCTGGGGTCCGGCCGTCGCCACCACGAAGCGGCCGGCATCCTCAGAAAGCTGCTCGATCACCGCCCGGGCGTTCCGGCGCTGCGCCGATTCGCCGGTGATGATCACGGCACCCGAGTCGACGCTGCCCCAGGTGATGTTGGCCTGCCGGAGCTGCTCCCTGACCCAGGTGAAGATGGCGTCGCTGTCCAGCGTGCTGTGGTCGATGAGCGGCGTGAAGATGACCGGGCTGCGGTAGAGCACCTCGCGGTCGATGATCTCCACCGACGCCATCGCGTGGACGCCTCCCAGCTGAGCCGTGGTCAGCCGGCTGACGATCAGGCAGGTAGATGTGGTGCCGATGTCGATACCGATGCTCGTGATGGTATCACGCACGGTTCCGTCGACATGCGTCTTGGGCATCCTCTGGATTTCCCCCCGTTTCGCAAAAAAGCAAAAGACCCACTACCCTCACCAGGACGTGAGGGTGGTGGGCCTCTTTGCCCGGGTGCGGACGCCTTTGTCCGCCAGTATTTCGGTTGAGCGATCAGGAGCGGAGCGACCGATCCAACAGCACCATCTCGGCCACCTCGCCGAGCGACTTGCGGCTGTTCATGCTCAGCCTGCGCAGGTGCCGGTAGGCTTCGGCCTCGCTGATCTGAAGCTCTTCCATGAGAGCGGCCTTCGCCCTGTCCACCAGCTTGCGGTCCGCCAGCCGCCGTTCGGCGGTTTCGGCCCGCTTCCGCAGCGCCTGAATCTCCGCGCGCTGGCGGGCGGCGAAGAGGGCGGTTAACACGATCTGTTCCGGCTGGACGGGTCTCAGGAGACAGGCGGATGCTTCGACCCGGGCCATCTCGCAAAGCACAGACAGACCCTTGGGTTCCGAGAGCAGGACGAGGGAGATGTCGGACGTCGACCGAACTTTGTCGACCACCCGTTCGCCCTTCGCGACCCTGAGCTGGGCGTCCAGAATCAACAGGTCAGGGGTCAGATGACGGCTGAGTTCGTACGCAACCTGGCCGTCTCCGGTGTCAGCGACCGGCGGGATGTTGGCTGCCCGCAGCGCTGCCACGGTCTGCTCGCGTTCGCGCTGGTCTTCGAGAGCGACGAGTACACGGACCGACTGCATGCAGTGCCTCCAGTATGAGCCGAAGTTAAGAGCGTGTGATGCTGGCTGGAGTAAACCTCAGTACCTCTCCCAGTGTCTCGTTGACTGCCCGCAATCCGGCTTCCACACTGGCCACGTCGCCGTAGATGACCACTGCGCCGCTGAAGCGATCCAGAAAGGCAATATGGACCGCTGCGGCCTTCGTGGCCACATCCCCGGCGATGATCGCCCCCTCACCGGGGGTGATGGTCAGGATGCCGATGGCGCCGGCCTGTTCAATGCCGAGCCGCTCACACAGTTCGCCGGTCGGATGCGCGATGAGGTGTGAAAGGGTGACCTGTTTGCCGGGAACGAACTCCTGAATGATCCGCTGTTTCTCTTGTCTCTCTCCCAGGGTTCAGAACACCTCCCTGGCGGGGCGCCTGGCCTGGCCGGCATCGGCCGCAGTCGTCCTCTTTATGCTTCGATCAACGGAGAATGCAATCCTGCTGATACGAATCTAATCAGCGTAGTATTTTCTGGGGTAACCATCTTCGTGTCTGAGATAAGACTTAATTCCCTACAACACGCAGCGTAATGTTACCACAGTAACACAGTCGATGCATGAGGCGAAGAGACTAGTTCCAATGCACTGGGGACCATAGGCAGCCCGGAATCCGCAACAAACATATTTATTAGTCAAAGATGGAAGGCTAAAGGGAATATTGGGGGACGGTGGGTTCTGGGATGCGCGCGGCGCGGTCGAGCGGTTCACGGACCTGTACGTGTGGACCGAGGAGGAGTGCTACACGGTGGGACTACGCCCACTTGCTGGTTGAGCAGGACATCCGCTGCCGCTGCGACTCGGCTCACAAGAAGTGGGTATGTAGTTTAAGGTCCGCTTCGTGGCGCCCCTGCCGCGGCAGGGACGGCATCCTCCGGAAGCGAATAGGGGACCAATGAACACGGGCTCCCCGCCGCTGAGGGGGAGCCCCTGAGGAGGAACACGGAGTGGCCATGCTTTCCGCTGCCCAGCGCCGGCAGGCGAAGGAGCTGTTTGCCGAGCACCTCCCGGCGCCGGTGCAGGTTCTTTTTTTCTACGCCGATGCCTACGCGCCGTCCACCGCTGCCGCAAGAGCACTGTTCGATGAGCTGGTGCCCCTTTCGGACGGGAAGATCCGGGTCAAGGCCATGACCGGGCCGGAGGGGCGGGCGGAGGCGGCCCGCTACCGGGTGGAGCAGGCCCCGGCGCTCGTGCTGCTGGACGAGGGCGGCCGCGATGCCCGCATTCGTTTCTACGGCGCGCCGCTGGGCTACGAACTCATGGTCCTGCTGGAGGACCTGATCGACGTCTCGCGCGGGGCGACCCGCCTCTCTGCGCCGGCCCGCGCCTTGATCCGGGCGATCGACGCGGACGTGGTCATCCGCGTCTTCTCCAGCCCCACGTGACCCTGGTGCCCCCAGGCGGTTCGCCTGGCGCACATGGCGGCCATGGAGAATCCCCGCATTCTGGCGTACGCTGTGGAGGCGGCCGAGTTCCCCGGGCTGGCCGGCCGGCACGGCGTCCGTTCCGTGCCTCACACCGTCATCGACGGACGGAGGCAGGTCGCCTTCGCAGGCCGCTACCCCGAGGCGCAGTTTCTGGCCGAACTGCAGCGGGCTACGAGCCCCCCTGCCCGGTAGTCTGGCCCGCCGCGGCCTGAACCGCATCGATGACGTCCAGGAAGGATCGGAGACGGAGAAGTTCGCCGTTGACCAGGTAGGAGGGCGTGCCCGTGATGCCGGGGGTGCCGTAGGCCTCGGTGTTGTCGGCCAGCACCTTGTCGCGGTGGGTCTTCCTGTCCATGCACTCGTTGAAGGCCTGGGTGTCAAGCCCCAGCTCCCGGGCATACTGCTTCATCGCGTCGCGGGTCCACTTCTGCCCGTGGCCGGTCTGGTTGGCGAAGAGCAGGTCGTGGAACGCCCAGTAGTACCCCTGGTCCGCCGCGCACTCGACGGCCTCCGCGGCGTTGAGGGACGTGTCGTCAGGATCGATGACCAGCATGTGCTTGCGGACGTAGCGCACGGTGCCGTCGCTCACCAGCTGCTCGATGTGGTCTCCCAGCGCCAGGTTGGCCTGCATGCAGGCGGGGCAGCGGAAGTCGCTGAACTCCACCAACTCGACCGGCGCGTCTGCGCTGCCCAGGACGTTGCGTTCGCCCCCCCGCTCCTGATCGGTGAGGATGACCTCCGGCAGGGTGATCTCGCCGAGCCTGCGGGCCGTCACGTTGCTCGCAACGATGAGCGCTGCGGTCACCACGACGGCGATGCCGGCGATCCACCAGAGGCTTCTGTCCTTCTTGCGGCCGGGGCTCTTGCCTCCCTTGGACTTGGACATCGGGACGTCGCTCCTTTGGGATAGTTTGTCCCATTGTAATAGAACATTGGCATGATACACAACCGGAAACTAACAGAATGTACCCCCGATGGTTTGGGCCGATCGGGGGTTTTTGCGTCGGCGCGGCCCCTGCCCTATTTTGCTGCAGGTTCTGCTTCCTAGTGCTTTCGTCGTGGCGGGGCGCGGCAGCAAATCCGCGCCGGACCTGGCGTTGGCCGGGCAGTGATGAACATCACAAAGGCGCATCGGGTGCTCGCTTGAAAATACAATGCGCCCTTGTTTGTCCATGCGGTCACTGTGAGGTAAACGCACCTGGCTCTACAATTTTAAGCAAGACAGTTTCTCGACGGTGCAAAGGGGGATTCACATATGACAGGCGGAATGAACCGACGCGCGTTCCTGAAGCTCTCGGTTGCCGCCACGGCGGCTGCGGGGGCGGCCGGCGCCGTCATAGCCGGCGAACCCGGCAGTTACGTCAGTGGGGGAGCCGCCCCGGCGCACGTGGAACCCGACACGTGGACGTACTCCACCTGCGGTTTCTGCGGGACCGGCTGCGGCATCGAGATCGGCACGAAGGACGGCCGTCCCGTGGCGATCCGCGGGACGAAGGGGTATCCGGTAAACGACGGGCTGCTCTGTGCTAAGGGCATCTACCAGTGGAAGACGATCACGGCTCCCGACCGGGGCAAGCACCCGCTGATCCGCAAGGATGGGAAGCTGGTGCGGGCATCCTGGGACGAGGCGCTTACCGCGATGACCGATAAGCTGAAGCAGCTCCTGGCCGACCACGGCCCGGAGTCGATCGCCTGCTACAACACCGGCCAGCTCTGCATGGAGGAGTTCTACACCCTTGGAAAGCTGATGCGGGCCGGGTTCCGCACGCCGAACCTGGATGGCAACACCCGCACCTGCATGGCCTCGGCCGTGGTGGGCCACACGCGCTCCTTCGGCACCGACGGCGCCATCGGGGCGTACGCAGACATCGAGGCGGCCGAGGTCATCCTCATCTCGGGCTCTAACATGGCCGAGTGCCACCCGATTCTCTTCGGCCGGGTGGTGAAGGCGGTGGAGAAGGGGGCGAAGCTGATCTGCGTCGACCCCCGCCTCACCCAGGTGAGCCGGCTGGCGACCATCAACCTGGCCATCCGGCCGGGCACGGACGTGGTGCTGCTCAACGCGATGGCCCACGTCATCATCCGGGAAGGGTTGATCGACCGGGCCTACATCGACGCCCACACCACCGGCTACGAAGCGCTGGAGCAGCACCTGCGGAAGTACACGCCCGAGTACGCCGCCGGGATCTGCGGCGTGCCCGCCGGGGACATCGAGGCCGCCGCCCTGCTCTACGGCCGGGCGGAGCGCTCCCTCTCCATGTGGGTGATGGGCATCAACCAGTCGGTGAACGGCACCATCGCCAACAACTGCTTCCACAATCTCAACCTGATCCAGGGCAAGATCGGCAAGCCTGGCTGCGCCTCCTTCTCCATCACGGGCCAGCCGGCCGCAATGGCCTCCCGGGAGGTGGGCGGCTCCTCCACGTACCCCGGCTACCGGGCCATCGGAAACCCGGAACACCGGGCCGAGATCGCCGCGCTCTGGGGGGTGGACCCGGCCACGCTGCCGGATAAGTCTCCGGCCATCACCGAGATCATCGACGCGATCCTGGAGGGCAAGATCAAGGCCCTGTGGGTGATCTGCACCAACCCCATCATGTCGCTGCCCGACCAGAACCGGGTGCGCGAGGCCCTGCAGAAGCTGGAGCTCCTCGTGGTGCAGGACGCCTACGAGACGGTGGACACCGCCGAGTACGCGCACATCTTCCTGCCGGCCTCGCTCTGGGCGGAGAAGAGCGGTATTATGGTCAACTCCGAGCGGCGGCTCAACCTGCTGAAGCCGGCGGTCGCACCGCCCGGAGAGGCCCGCACGGACTTCGAGATCTTCCTGGATGTCGCGGACCGCATGGGCTTCGGCCACCTGTTCCCGTACCGCACGACCGAGGAATGCTTCGAGGAGATCAAGCGGGTGACCAGGGGCCGGCCCAACGATTACTCCGGCGCCACCTACGCCCGCATCGAGGCGAACAAGGGGCTGCAGTGGCCCATCCCCGACGAAAACTCCACCGGCACCCCCCGGCTCTACGCCGACGGGCGGTTCAACACGCCGGACGGCCGGGCCGTGCTCTGGGCGGTGGACCCGATTGAGCTGCCCGAGCTTCCCGACGAGGAGTATCCGTTCAACCTCAACAGCGGCCGGGTGCAGGAGCACTACCACACCGGCACCAAGACCCGCAAGGTTCCGGAGCTGAACCACATGGTGCCCACGGCCTACGTGGAGCTGAACCCCCGGGACGCCGAGGCCCTGGGCGTACAGTACGGCGACCGGGTGCGTATCGAGAGCCGGCGGGGTGAGATCGAGGCGAAGGTGGTCGTCACCTCGCAGGTGGCGCCGGGCTCGTGCTTCATCCCGATGCACTTCAACGAGGGCCCGGTGAACCGGCTGACCGTCTGGGCGGTCGACCCGTTCTCCAAGGAGCCCAACTACAAGCAGCAGGCCGTGCGCCTGCGCAGGGCGTAAGGGGGGATCCGCAGATGAGCACACAGCTTGGTTTTCACGTGGACATGGAGAAGTGCATCGGCTGCAAGGCGTGCGAGGCGGCCTGCAAGGACTTCTACCGGCTGCCGCCGGAGATCCGCTGGCGCCGGGTCCGCTCCTTCGAGATGGGCGAGTTTCCCACCGCGCTGCGGGTCCACCTGACGCTGGCCTGCAACCACTGCGAGGACCCGGCCTGCATGAAGGGCTGTCCGGTGGAGGCGTACACCAAGCGGGCGGATGGCCTGGTGATCCACGATCCCGCCGCCTGCATCGGCTGCCAGTACTGCACCTGGACCTGCCCCTATGGTGTGCCGCAGTTCGACCCCGAGCACGGCGTGGTCTCCAAGTGCAACGGGTGCTATCAGCTGGTGGACCAGGGGCAGCTGCCCCGCTGCGTGCAGTCCTGCCTCACGGGGGCGCTCAGCTTCGGTGAGAGGGCGGCGCACGAGGCGGACAAGCGGCAGGCGGTGAAGGAGGCGCCGGGCTTCCCCGATCCCTCCGTCACCCGGCCCGCCACCCGGTTTGCCTGGCCCAGAAAGGGGCCGCAGCCTGAGCGGCAGGTGCGCGTGGCGCCGCCGCCCGCCGGGGCGGAGCGGGCAGCCGATGCGGGGGAGGTGAGGTAGCATGGCGGAGTGGCTGCACGAAGCGCAGTACAGTCTGGCCGTCTTTACGGTCCTGATTCAGGTGACCGTCGGGGCGCTCTGGGTGCTGGCGGCCGCCGATCTGCAGCTGGCGCAGGCGCCGGACGCCGTCCGGGCGCGGTTCACCCGGCTGGGCAGCGCCCTCCTGGTGCCCGTGGCGGCGGTCGGCCTGCTGTTCTCCACCACCCACCTGGGCCGGCCGCTTCTGGCCATCCGGGCCCTGCGTCACTGGGAGAGCTCGTGGATGTCGCGGGAGATCTGGGCGACAGGTCTCTTCTTCGGGCTCATCGCCCTGTACACGGTGCTCTGGTGGTGGCGGCCTGAGGCCGGGAAGGCCCGCCGGAGCATCGGCGCCCTCGGCGCGGTCGTCGGCGCCGCGACCATCGTCACGCAGGCGATGATCTATCTCATCCCCGGTCGTCCCATGTGGAACCACTGGTCCACCGTGGTCCTCTTCTTCGGCACTGCCCTGACCCTGGGGCCGCTGGCGGTGGCCGCGCTGCACGGCGCCGTGTGGAGCGGCCTCCGGAGTCGCACGCGGGCGGGAGATGCCGGCCCGGCCGAGGCGGGCGCGGTGCTCCGCACCTCGTACCGGCACGTGGGGCCGGCGCTGCTGGCCGGCTCTGTGGTTTACGGCATCGGGCTGTTGGCGCGGCTGAGCCACCTCTTTGGCGGGGCCGCGGCCGCTCTGGCCACGCCGGGGGCCGCGGGCAAGGCGGCGGTGGGCGGCGAGACGGTGAAGACCGCCCTGCTGTTGGGCCAGCAGGTGGTGGCGGCGAACAGCCCGCTGCTGTGGCTGGAGATCTCCCTGGCGGTCGGGGTGCCCGCGCTGCTGGGCGTGGCGCTCTGGACGCTGAGCCGCCAGGGCGGGAGCCTGAGGCGTTGCGGCCAGCTGGTGGCCGCCGGTCTCGGCCTTGCGCTGCTGGGCAACTTGGCGGGCCGTGCGCTCTTCTACCTGAGCGGCCAGCCCTGGTTCTAGAGGGGAGGGGGAGCGATGAACTCGATCCGGCGGAAGGCGATCCTGACGCTCTTCACCGGCGCCCTGGCTGCTTTGGCCGCGGCGGCGGCCCGGAAGGGGCTGCCCAGGGCCGGCGCGGCGGCGCGCCGGCTGGCGAAGCCGGCGATGCAGCAGGCGAAGGTGGAGATGTATGGGTATACGGAAGTGAACCTGAGTTAGTCCCCGAGTTCAGCGGACCGGGCTCCCCGGGCTGCCGCTCTGTCCCTTCTGATTGGGCCGCGGGACTTCTGGGAGCCCTTCACCGCCTGCTTATGGCGTTCCGATGACACAGAGGGATGCGGCCAGAATCTGGCCATATCCCCGCAACAGTGTGATCAAGACGTCACCCACCCGCCGCCGGGGAGAGGAGGTAGAGCACGTCGCCCGCCTTCAGGGGGGTGCGCAGGCCCGCCCGCTCGCCGTTCACAAAGACCGCCGCCTGCAGGAGCGGGCCCGCGCCGGGCAGCCCCAGGGCGGCGGCGGTTTTTTCCAGGGCCTCGGCCACCGTCGCCGCGTCCACCTCCACCTGGCGCCGGCCGGCGTCCAGCCGCAAGGTGCCGAAGAGGCGCACCGTCACCATGCGCCCACCTCCTGCTGGATCCTGAGCCGGCGCAGCAGGGCAGGCGTCGGCACGCCGTCGGGCGTCCAGCCCCGCAGCCGGTAGTACTGCCGCTTCATCGGCGCCAGCGGCACCCTGGTGCGGGGGTCGCCCGGCACCTGCTCGACGGACTTCAGCCGCTCGGGCAGGTCGTCGTCCGCCGCCGTCACGCCAAGGCGCGTGTTCACCAGCCGCTCCAGGTTGTAGCCCCGCTCGCCGATGAGCTTCAGGCGGCCGAGGTCCATCTTCATTCCCGTTACCGCCTCCAGCGCGTGGGTGAGCGGCAGGCCCGGCAGGTGGATGGGCATCCAGCGCAGCCAGAGGATGAGGGCCACGGGGCCGCCGACCCACGGCAGGAGCCGGTTGACGGCCCGGGCGAGCAGGCCGTTGGGCCGGTTCAGCAGGGCGGCGGGGAAGACGTCGTACGAGCTGAATAGGCAGTTGCCCGCGGCGGAGATGGCCTCCATCAGGTCCTGCATCAGCATGGTGAGGGCCGCCTTGGCCCGCGGCGTCTGTGGGTCCATCTCGAGCCCCAGCCCCTCCAGCACGGCCAGGTAGCCCGCGTTCAGGTGGCAGCCTCCCCGGTTGGAGACGGCGTAGCCCAGCCCCTGCCCCACGGCAGCCCGGGGTTCGTAGGCGGGCAGCTCGAGCCCCTTCACCTGCATGGCGAAGCCCATCCCGCCGAACCGCTCGGCCAGCCGGCGGCTGCCCTCGGCCAGCAGGTCGCCGATGCCCCGCCGGTGGGCGATGTCCTCGAAGAGCCGGGGCAGGTCCTGCACCTCGCCGAAGCGCAGGCCGTTCTCCCAGAGCCCCTTCTCGTTCAGCTCCATGGCGAAGGCGATGGTGCCGCCTGTGGAGATGGAGTCCATGCCCAGCTCGTCCAGTAGGTGGTTCCAGCGGATGATCGCCGGGAGGTCGGCGTTCTCCAGGTTGGGCCCCAGCAGCACAATGGTCTCCAGCTCGGGCCCCTTCACCCGGCGGCCCTTCGGGCCGGCCTTCTGGCCGCTGCCAGTGGCCCGGGGGGCGCCTGCGCCCGCGCACTCCGCCTCGGCGGCGCCTGCGCCCGCGCCCTCCTCGGGCAGGCTGACCTCGCGCCCGCAGTGGACGGGGCAGCCGGTGCAGCCGCCGTTGCGGATCAGGTGCGCCTCGGCCAGCGTCTCGCCGGAGACGGCGTCGAACCGCTCAAACTGCCCCCGGCTGAAGTTGCGGGTGGCCAGCATCCGGCGGGCGTGCATCCCGGCGAGCAGCCCGGCCGTGCCCAGCCGTGGCAGCTGGTTGCCGGTGATGGGATGCGCCCGCAGCTCCTGCGCCCAGCCCTTGATCCGGCTCCGCACCTGCTCTTGTAGGGCGACGGGCACCACCTTGCGGCCGTGGGCCACCAGGGCCTTCAGGTTCTTGGCGCCGAAGACCGCGCCGATGCCGGCCCTGGCCGCCATGCGGTCGTCGCTGACCAGGCCGGCATAGCGGACCCGGTTCTCCCCCGCCGGCCCGATGACCAGCTTGCCGGTGCGGGGCGGGAGGGCCGCCTGGGTCTCGCCGGTGGTCATGCCCCACAGGTCGGAGGCGTCGTGGAAGCGGACCCCGTCCTCCGCGATCTCCACCCAGACCGGGGCGTCGGCCCGGCCGGTGATGACCAGCCCGTCGCAGCCGGCCTTCTTCAGGTGCAGCCCGAAGGAGCCGCCGCAGTTGGAGGAGGCGAGCAGCCCGGTGAGGGGGGAGATGCTGGAGACGTTGAACCGGCTCGCCATGGGGGCGCCGGTGCCGGTGAGCGGCCCGGTGGTGACGACGATGACGTTCTCGGGCCCGAAGGGGTCCAGCGGACCCGTGATCAGGTCCGCCAGGATGCGGGCCGCCATCACCTTGCCGCCCAGGTAAAGCTCGCGCTGCTCGTCGGAGATCGGGTACTCACTCACCTCACGGGTGGTGAGGTCGATCTTCAGCATCCGGCCCATGTAGCCGCCAAACCGCGTGGTCATCCGCCTCACCTTCCTTTCTGCCGCCGAACCCGCGCTTACGGGAAGAACCAGATTATGAACTGGTGGAATACAACATGAGACGAACTGGGCACGTAGATCACGCCGTCGAAGAGGAACTCCTCCGGGTGGGCCCGCGCGTAATCCAGGATCACCGCATCGAGGTCGGTCTGCGCCTCCAGCTCCCAGAACCGCTGGGTAATCTCCCCGAAGTCCGGTTTCAGCTGATCCAGCAGCGCCTCACGCTCGCGCCTGTCCAGGGGCGGGTCGCCGCCCAGCAGGTCTGCGGACGCCCGGAGGTTGTCGGCGAACTCTTCCAGCCCCAGCAGTTCGAACCCGGCCAGGGCATCCCGCCAGACGATGCCGGTGGAGTTGCCGTAGAACTGGCCGTGCCCGCCGTTGTCCACCTCAGCCCGGTACCACTGGATGGCGTTGACCAGCCGCTGGGCCCGGGTGAAGGGGGCGAGGCTCTCCTCGTAGGCGGCGGGGCCGTCGTAGATGGTGACGGTCCACCACACGGGCTCGATGAGATCCATGACGTCGTCGATGGCGGCGATGCGGGCCTCGTCGATGCGGATGTGCTTCGGCCGAGTCTCGGGTTCTCTGCGCACGTGGGCGATGCTCCGGCCGGTGACGAAGACCACCGCCAGGGCGGCGGCCAGCGCCACGGCAAAGCGGATGAATCTACGCACACACGCACCTCCCGTAAGCCGCTCGGCGTGAGTGGAGCCGGCGGAAGGTGAAACCTGCCTCCCCGGCAACACCGTCTACTTCACGGAAACTTATGGCTTGTCTTCGCTATCGCGCCTCGAAGGAGGATAGGTCGTGCGAAAAGGCCTGATCGCGCTGCTGCTGGGGATCGCGCTGCTGGGGGCGCCCGTTCTGTCGGGGAAGGCGCGGGCCCTGTCCTGCGAGCAGCGGCTGGACGACTACGCCCTGGTGGTGCTGGGCCGGATCCAGAGCGCCCGGCCGATTCCAGGGGAGAAGCCGAAGGTGGTGCAGCTCCCGTCGGCAGACGGCAGGCTCCTGATCCGCCTCTTGGAGCCATATGTGGCCAGTACCGAGGTGACCATGGAGGTCGACCGCTACCTGAAGGGCGAGGGGCCGCCCACGTTGACCTTCGTCTACACCTACAGCGGGTATCGCCGTGTGACCGCCAGCGGACTGCAGGTCTACATCGGCCTGGACTACAGCCCGGAAGACCAGCGGTACACGGCTTCGGACTGTTCGCTGCTGATCAGCGCCACGACCCGGGACGAGGGGGAACAGTGGACGCTCAGGCGCCTGCACGACATGTACGGCCGGGGGCGGCGGCCCGTGCAGCCGCTGCGGGGCCAGGGGCTGCTGTGGGGAAGCATGGGCGCGCTGGCGGCGATGGTGGGCGCTGCCCACACCCGGCGGGGGCGGCTCAGAGGGCCTGCCGCAGGATCTGCAGCACGTCGTCGAGCCCGGCCTCCTTCGGGTTGAGCAGCAGGGCGCCGTCGTTGATGGCCGTGCGGGCGATGGCCGGAAGCACATCGTCGGTCACGCCCACGTCGCGGAGCCTGAGGGGCAGACCGCAGGCCTCGTGGAGCCGCTGGCTGAAGGCCCGCACCGCGGCGATGGCCTGCTGCCCGCGCTCCGGGGCCGGCGTCGCCGCGTAGAGCTCGGGCCCGGCCAGGGCCAGCAGCAATCGGCCATAGCGCTCGTGCACCAGGTCCAGGTTGTACTCCATGACGTGGGGAAGCAGGATGGCCATGGCGTCGCCGTGCGCCACCCTGCAGATGGCCCCCACGGCGTGGCCGATGGCATGGACCAGCCCCACCATCGCGTTGGAGAAGGCCGCTCCGGCCATGAGGGCGGCGTTGGCCATGGCCAGGCGCGCCTCGGTGTCGTGGCCATTGGCCACCGCCCTGGGCAGATGGTCGCGGATCAGTTCGATGGCCGCCCAGGCGTAAGCGTCGCTCAGCGGGTTGCGCTGAACCGACGTGTAGCTCTCGATCGCGTGAACCAGGGCGTCCATGCCCGTGGAGGCGGTGATGCGGGGCGGCAGCGAGCGGGTCAGGCGCGGGTCGAGCACGGCCAGGTCCGGGAGCAGGTGGTGCGAGACGAACTCCATCTTCACCTGCCGCTCCGGGTGGGCGATGACCGCCACCAGGGTGGCCTCGGAGCCGGTGCCGGCCGTGGTCGGGATG
This sequence comes from Symbiobacterium turbinis, assembly GCF_055383075.1. Lineage (NCBI taxonomy): Bacteria > Bacillati > Bacillota > Clostridia > Eubacteriales > Symbiobacteriaceae > Symbiobacterium > Symbiobacterium turbinis. The sequence continues at coordinate 1,394,749 of NZ_AP042433.1, read as the reverse complement.
ACGGCGAAGGGCACGCGCCGCGCCGGCTTCACGATGTCGGCGCCCATGTACTGCATGATGTCGTCTGTCTCCTGGCCGATCAGCACCCGCAGCCCCTTGGCGGTGTCGATGACGGAGCCGCCCCCCAGGGCGATGATGCTGTCACAGCCGGCCTCACGGAAGACTCGGCCGGCAGCGTTCACCACATGCACCGAAGAGTCCGGCGGGATCTCGGTGAACTGGGCGGCGATGACGAGCTCGGAGCCCCGCAGCGCGGATTCGAGGATGCGGGTGAGCCCCACCTCCACCAGCTGCTGGTTGGTGAGCAGGATGGGACGGCTGGCGCTGAGGTGCGCCATCTCGTACGGCAGGTTCTCCAGCGCGTGATCACCCGACAGCACCTTGACCGGATTGTAGAACTCATAATACCGCGGGAGCACGTGGGGCACCTCCTCAAGCTGTCAGCAGCGTGCTCAGGTAGACGCGGGCCGCCGACACCTCGCGCTCGGGGACCCGCTGCATGATGCGCCGGGTGATCAGTCCCGGGAAAAGGTAGGCCTCGGTGATGAGCATAACGCGCACCACCGACATGGCAAAGGTGAGGTCGCCCTTCATGGTCATACGGCGCTGGGCGTAGGCCTGGGCGATGGACTGCCTGCCCAGAAAGACCGGCAGGGCCCCTTCCGGGTGCTTGAACTGAATCACCAAATCGGCAGCGGGTTCCGCCCTCAGACCCAGGAACCGCAGCCGCCCGTCCGATTTCGTGAGGGCCATGGCCGGGCCCGTCGGCGCGATCTGCAGGCAGAGCCCCTGCCCTTCCGCCCAGCCGGCAACCTCGGCCGCTGCGCGGCTGTCGAGCCTGGCGCATGCGCAGATGCCCCGGCCCAGGAACCAGAGGAGAATGCGAAGGAGGAGGGCCTTCAGCCACCTCACCGGCGACTCTCCTTTCCGACCATCATCGCATGATATGTATGCCAATTCGGTGACTCCCCGCCAGAATCCTGTACGTCTGGCGATGCTCCGCGCCGTCCGCGGGGGCGGCAGGACAGGGCTCGGGCGGACAATGTAGTCCTTTTGGCTGAGAGGCCGGCCAGCAGCGCCGGCCTTATGCAATGCCGCAAAACCGCACCGGGAATGGCTTTGACGCCCCGCGCAAGACATAACCCGGAATTATGACGGATATCAACATTACGTCTTTGTGTCTAGAAAGATTCTAGTTTATCGTGAGATTACAAACGGCGTACGCCGTGGAACCACGCAGAGGAGGATGCAGGCATGTTTCGACGGAAGCGCTGGATTGCGCTGGTCGGAGCCCTCGTCATGGTCATGGTCGCAGGCTGTAGCTCGAGTTCCACCAAGTCGCAGGGTTCGTCGGGTGAACTCACCGAAGTCCGCCAGGGCAGCTTCGCCACCATCGTGGCAGCGCCTGACAACCCGGACAACCCGTCCACCCCTGAGAAGGTGGAGCTCGGCAAGATGCTCTTCTTCGATCCACGGCTCAGCAGCAGCGGCGTGATCTCCTGTGCGACCTGTCATAACCTGGGCCTGGGCGGCACCGACCGTCTCCCGGTGTCGTTCGGTCACGGCTTCGCGCAGACCCCCCGCAACGCCCCGACGGTGCTGAACGCGGCGTTCTTCCAGAACCAGTTCTGGGACGGCCGTGCCCAGGGGCTGGAGGAGCAGGCCAAGGGCCCGATCCAGGCCGAAGCCGAGATGAACATGCCCGCCGACATGGCCGTGGAGCGGATCAAGTCGATCAAGGGCTACCACGAGTACTTTGAGAAGGCCTTCCCGGGCGAGGAGGATCCCATCACCTTCGACAACATCGTCAAGGCCATCGCCGCCTTCGAGCGCACGCTGATCACCCCCAACGACGCGCTGGACCGCTACCTGCGGGGCGACAAGAATGCGCTCTCGCCCCAGGCCATCCGCGGCATGGAGACCTTTGAGGCGATCGGCTGCACGTCCTGCCACGCCGGCCCGGCCCTCTCCAGCGGCGCCATGATGAAGTTCGACTGGGGCAACGACGCCGGCAAGGCGAGCTGGACGGGCGATCCGAACGACGAGAAGTTCTTCCGGGTGCAGACCCTGCGCAACATCTCGCTGACCGGCCCGTACTTCCACGACGGCTCGGTGGAGACCCTGGAGGAAGCGGTGACGATTATGGCCAAGGTGCAGCTCGGCCATGACCTGACCGACCAGGAGCGGGATGACATCGTCGCCTTCCTGAACTCGCTGGTGGGCGAGATGCCGCAGGTCGAGGTGCCCGTGCTGCCGGCCAACTAGCCAACACACAAACGCAGCCCCCTGGCCCGAATGGCCGGGGGGCTGTCTCTTACGGATAGAGCCACTCCACCAGTTCTGCCAGGCCGTCCACGATGCCGGTGCTGGCCGAGTAGAACGAGCGGGCGGGCACCAGGCGCACGTTTCCGTTCTGCACGGCCTTGACGGTGGCCATCCCCGGGTTTTCCATCAGCTCCCTGAAGGAGTCCTCGCCCCTGCCGAGCACGTCCACGAGCAGCAGGTAGTCCGGGTCGGCCTGAACGATCTGTTCCACGCCCGCCGGCATCGACCGCGTGAGCCCCAGGCTGTCCACCGCCGGGACCGCTCCGGCCCGCATGATCAGCTCGTAGCTGAGGCTGTCCGGGCCCGCCATGAGCGGCCGTGTGGCCTGGTTGGAGATCATCAGGACGCTGGGGGGGTTCTCCTGCTCGGGAACCCGGCTCTCGATTTCGGCCAGGCGCCGGTTCATGTCGTCCACGATCTCCCTCGCCCTGGCCGCCGACTCGGGCCCCAGCGCCTCGCCGATGGTCAGCATGTTCTGCTGGAAGGCCGCGATGGAAGACCAGTCCGAAAAGGAGAGGAGGGGCACGCCGGCCGCCTCAAACACGGCGATGGCGTCCTTTTCCGCCCCCAGCCGGCCGGTGAGCAGAATGAGATCTGGCTCATGGGCCAGCACCTGCTCGGGGTCCAGGCTGGCCCCGTCGATGATGGTGTTGGGGACCTGCCGGGCCAGGTCGGCATGGTTGCTGAGGGCCGGGTTCAGGGCGTTCCGGCCGATGAGGACGATGCGCTCCGGACCGGCCAGCTGCAGCGCGATCTCGGCGACGTTGGTCGAGAGGGCGGCGATGCGCTGCGGCGCCTGTGCAGTCTGTTCCGCGCCGGGCTCGGCGCGATCGGGCTCCGCCTCCCCGGGCTCGCCCGAAGACGGGCCGCCCCCGCAGGCGACGAGGAGCAGGAGGCCGATCAGTAGGACGGCCAGGTGCCGGAACCGGCGGGATGCGCGGCCTTGGCTGGATATGGTCGACTTCATGACTCGCATACCCTCCCCTTCTCAGGAAGCCAGGATGTGCTCCAGGTTCGCGGGCTTCTGGGGCAGCAGGTCGGTGAGGAGCAGGGCCTGGGTCTGGGGTCTGGGCCCCAGCGGGAGCACCTGCCTGCCCTTCAGAAGCCGCTCCAGGGCGGCGTTGGCGGGGCCGAGGGGCACCGGAGCCGCAAGGATCAGGTCGGCCCGGTTGAGCCACTCGCCGGCCTCATGCAGAATGCCGTCCGGCAGGTGATGAAACGGCGGGTAGGTCAGCACCGGCAGGCCCAGCGCGCGGGCCAGCTGCGCGTCGGGATCCCGCTCCTCCACCGGCCCCACCGTGACGCTGGCCCCCCGCCGGACGAGCTGGGCCAGGGTGGGACCGGCGGTGCCTCCGCCGGCCAGCACGTGGAAGCGGCGGTTGTCCCGTGACTCCGACGGATCGTCGAAAGCGACGACGTGCGGGCAGCCGGTAAGCGGGTCCGTCCGCACCATGGCCGTCACCCCGTAGGCTTCCTTCAGGTTGGCCGGGGTCAGCACCGCGCGCGGGCTGCCCATGGCCAGCACCCGGCCCCTGGCCAGCAGCACCAGCTCATCGCAGTAGCGGGCCGCGAGGTTCAGATCGTGCAGCACGGCGATGGCGGCCATCCCCTCCCTGCACAGGGAGCGGATCAGGTTCAGGGCCCGGAGCTGATGGTTGAGGTCCAGTGCGGAGATGGGCTCGTCCAGGAGCAGGACGTTGGGCTCCTGCGCCAGGGTCTTGGCGAGGAAGGTCATCTGCCGCTCGCCGCCGGAGAGGGTCGTGACCGGCTGCTCAGCCAGGTGCAGGGTGCCGGTGAGCTCCATCGCACGCCGGACGGCCTCCTCGTCGCGCCGGCCCTCCACGCTGAAGCGGCCCAGGTGCGGGTGGCGGCCCATCATGACCACTTCCCAGGCCGGGAATGCGAAGTCGATCTGGGTTTCCTGCGGCAGGTAAGCCAGCTCCCGGGCGAGCGCGCGGGCGCCCAGACGGGAAACGGGGCTGCCGTTCAGGAGGGCCTCGCCGCGGGTGGGGCTCAGCAGCCCGGCCATGATCCGCAGGAGGGTGGACTTGCCGACCCCGTTGGGGCCGATGATGCCGGTGAAGCGGCCGGGGCCGCTTTCCATGCTCACGGCGTCCAGGATCAGGCGGCCGGCAACTTCCAGGCTGACCGCCTGTGCGGCAATCCGGTTCATCGAGTCGCTCCTTTCCTGTCGCCACGAAGCACCAGGTAAAGGAAAAACGGCGCTCCGATGAGCGACGTGACCACACCCACCTGGATGGTGATGGGGTTCCAGGCCAGGCGGGAGACGGTATCGGCGATGATCAGGAAGGCGGCGCCGCCCAGGGCGCTGGCCGGCAGGAGGAGGCGGTGGTCCGGTCCGGCGACCAGCCGGATGCTGTGGGGGATGACGAGGCCCACGAAGCCGATGATCCCGCTCACCGCCACCGCTGCTCCCGTGACGACCGAGGCGATCGCGAGCAGGGCGCCGCGGGTGCGGGCCACGTCGATGCCGGAGGTGCGGGCGTGGTCGTCGCCCAGCAGGAGCATGTTCAGATCCCGGGCGAAGGCCATGAGCAGCAGGCACCCCAGCAGGATGGGCCCCGCGACCAGGTGCACGTGTTCCCAGGTGCGGGCCTCGAGACCGCCCTGCAGCCAGTAGATGATGCCCCGCAGTTCGTGTTCGTTGGGGGCGTTGGCGACCATCAGGCTGATGACGGCGCTCAGGAACGAGTTGATGCCAATGCCCACCAGCAGCAGCGTCCCTGCACCGGAGCGCCGGCTGCGGGTCCAGACCAGGAAGACGATGATGACGGCGAACATCGCGCCCACGAACGCGGCGGCCGGCATGAACCAGCGGCTCACGCCAGCCAGGCCGAAGTAGATGGCGCCCACCGCGCCCAGGGCTGCACCGCTGGAGACGCCCACGACCCCCGGCTCTGCCAGGGGGTTGCGGAACAGGGCCTGCATCACGACGCCGGAGACGCCCAGCGCGGCCCCGACCAGTCCGCCCACGAGGATTCGGGGCAGCCGGATCTGGTCGACCATCAGGAGTTCACGTTCGGTGATCGGGATGCTGGTGGCGATGCCGACACGTTTCAGGAGAATGGCCGCAGTGTGATCCCAGGGGATGCTGACCGGCCCGAGCGCTGCCGAGACGACGATTGCGCCGATGAGAACGAAGAAAAGCAGGAGCAGCGCGGCGAAGAGGCGGCGTGTGAGCGGTGTGGGGCGGGTGGGCAAGCCATACACCTCCTCAGAACCATATACCTATTCTTCTTGTAACTTGAACAAAGGTCAATGGGTACATCGGTCAGGTATGTCTCCTAATTGGTCCGTTTGTGCCCCGCCATATGACCCTAAAAATGAGGAGGCGTGACCGCATCTAACTACTGTGCGGGCCCCGCCCCGATGGTCTTCGGAATGTATTGCAAAAATACAGACCGGGCCCGATGTCGTAGCACCGGATACCCATAGACGCTGCGGGCCGGTAGGTTTAAGCTATATACATGTGCTGCGAGTTGTGGGAGGTGTGACTTTCCCGTGTTTCGGGAACTGCCCAAGGTGGATTTCAATGAGCGTCCGCTCATCGTGATCTGGGAAGTGACCCGAGCCTGTGCGCTGGCCTGCCGGCACTGCCGCGCCGAGGCCATCCCCCGGCGGGATCCGCAGGAGCTCACCTTCGAAGAGGGTTGCCGGCTCATCGATCAGGTGAAGGAGCTCGCCCCCCCGCTCTTCGTGCTCACCGGGGGCGACCCGTTCATGCGGAAGGACCTGCCCGACCTGATCCGGTACGCGACCTCCATCGGGCTGCGGGTGTCCAGCAGCCCAAGCGGCACCCGCCTCGCGAATCTGGCGAACATGAAGCGCTGCGCCGAAGCGGGCCTGCACCGGGTGGCCTTCAGCCTCGACCACGCTGACGAGGAGGCGCACGACGCCTTCCGCGGGGTGAAGGGCTCGTACCGCTGGACGATGGAGGGCATTGCCGCCGCGCGGGAGGCCGGCCTGGTGCCCCAGATCGGCACGACCGTCTCCCGCCACAACTGGAGGGAGCTGGACCGGATCGCGGAGAAGGTGGAGGAGATCGGGGTGGCGCTCTGGTCCGTGTTCTTCCACATCCCCACCGGGCGCGGACAGATGGAGGACATGCTCACCGCCGAGGAGACCGAGGAGGTCCTGGAGTGGCTGGCGGAGTACAGCCGCACCGCCCCGTTCCCCATCAAGACCACCGAGGCCCCGCACTGGCGGCGCGTGCTGCTTCAGAAGGGGATGAAGATCCCCGGGCAGGGCGTCAACGACGGGAAGGGCTTTATCTTCATCTCCCATACCGGCGAGGTCAACCCCTCCGGCTTCCTGCCCTGGAATGCGGGCAACGTGCGGGAGGAGTCCCTGGCCAGGATCTACCGGGAGTCGGAGGTCTTCCGGCTGCTGCGCGACCCGAGCAAGCTGAAGGGCCGCTGCGGCGCCTGCGAGTACCGCGAGGTCTGCGGCGGATCCCGTGCCCGGGCCTTCACGGTGCTCGGCGACTGGCTGGAGGAGGACCCCGCCTGCAGCTACGTGCCGGCCGGATACAGCGTGGTGGTGTAGGACGGCTGGGCACTGGTAGGCGCGCTGGCGCGGAACACAGGAAAAAGGGCGCTGTCCCCGTGGTCATCGGGCATGACCGGGGGATAGCGCCTTTTGTTTTGGACGGGCTTTGGCACGGGCGCCTCGCCCTGCGATCTCGCCGGCCTCACCGGCTCAGCCGCGGGCGGCGCGCGACACGTGCACCGCTTCCGCGACGGCCAGGGGCAGTACGCCCAGGAACGCGATGAAAACGGCGAACGTCCGGCCGCCCCACCTGAAGAGCAATGCAGCAAGGGCGAGGTGCGCCAGGCTGCTGAACATCCGCTGCCTGCGGCTGTCTGCCATGGTGGTGAGGCACTGGCCGATCACCGTGGCCGCTGCGAAGAGGTAGAACACGACGCGCAACCAGGCAAAGCCTGCCTCTCGATCCGCCATGTGGGCGAAAAAGGATATCCAGAAGAGCATTACGACCGCCGGGTGCTTCATCGGACGTTCCTCCCGCTCCGCTGGTGGCTTGCCGCTGGACCTTCCGGGGCTGATGGGTTGACGCCCACCAACGCCATGCGCTGCGATGCGCCTGTTCGGGCCCAGGGGAGATATCCGCGCAAGATTCGAATTTGACGGAGTATTATTCTACCCCGCCTGTCGCTGGTCCTGCTTTGGCGGGGCTGGCCACCGGTCGGCCCGCCGCGCCCCGGGCCAAGACAAAAAGGGCCGGGGCTGTCCCGGCAGCTTGATGCGCTGCAGGACAGCCCCGGTTCACGCGCAAACCGGGTCAGCTGTGCTTCCTGATGAACTCCAGCGTCTTTTCGAGGATGAGCTCCTTGTCGTTATCCAGCGTGGCGACGTGGTAGGAGTTCTCCAGCCAGAACAGCTCCTTCTCCTCGCTGGAGATGGCGTTCAGGATCAGTTCGCCGTTGCGGGGCGGTACCACGTGGTCCTCCCGGGACGTGATGATCAGCGCGGGGCACTTGACCCGGGGGAGCATCATGTGCGTGACGGCGCCCAGCGCGATCAGGTGCTTGATGGCCGGCACCGGGGTGACCGGGTAGGCCAGCTCCTTCACGCCCTCGGCCTTGATGTCGCTGCCGATGCCCGGCAGTTCAGCCGGCGCGTCCGGCGCGAAGGCCAGCGCGGCCATGTCCGGGGAGTCTATTGATACGGCGGCGTTGATGGGGACGATGCCCGCGAACCGGTCCGGGAACTGGGCAGCGGCCCAGAGGGTCAGCGTGCCGCCCATGGAGAGGCCGGTCATGAAGAGGGTGTCGCAGCGCTCCTCGAGCCAGCGCATCGCCGCCACGATGTCCGCCGTCCAGTCAGAGGCGGTCGCCTGGGCCATGTCGGCCGGCGTGGTGCCGTGCCCCTTCAGACGGGGCATGGCCACCGTGTAGCCCGCCCTGGCGATGCCCTCGGCCAGGAAGCGCATCGACTGCGGTGTGCCCGTGAACCCATGCGAGACCAGGACGCCGGTGCGGTTGCCGACGCTGTACAGCGGTTCTGCGCCAGGAAGAACGGGAAGATTCGTCATTCCGGAACCACTCCTCTCTTGGGCATATCGCTGTGCTTCTTCGCTTCTCGAAGGGTTCCGTCAATTCCTGCTGCGCACGCGGCAGGGACGTGGATGTTTCACAAGTCACTGTGCTTCAGGATGAACTCCAGCGTCTTCTCCAGCATGAGCGCCTTATCATTTCATCCCCCGGTTTCGTCCACTTGCACCCCGCGAGCCAGCTCCACCCCACGCTCCAGTTCCGGGCCCGCAACGTCGATCCGCAGCCCGGTCGTTCACCGAATCCCCCCCATTTCGTCTGTTCACTGAACATACACATCACAGGCCGGAATGGTTCAGTGGTACAGGAGGGAGGAAGTGCGACGGATTGCCACTTGCCTGGCGGACGAAGTCGAAATTTGCCCCGGTTGCGTTGCGACGCCCTTTGTGTCCTAAGGCTGAGACCAACCATAAGCAGGCGGTGAAGGGCGCAGTCGAACCTCCGAGGGCGGCCAGTCAGGTAGTTGATGTATGACGGGTGGCCGATTGAGCCAGACCGCAAAATCAGGTGGCTCATTTGTTCACCGTTCACGTCGCCTGAGGACATCAACGCTAGCATGAGGCACTACGGCCACGCTGAGCAGGTGGTCCAGCGGAGACGAACAGTTGCCTGGCGCCCGGGAGACGGAGGGGGAAGGCAGCCCTTGCCGAAGTGATCAGGTGAAACCGCCCCCGGTCGGCGGGGGAACGGGAGGGACCGGCATTGCTGAAGCACGAAGCGACCATCGCGAACATGAGCCTGGAAGAGAAGATCGCTTTCTGCTCAGGCGCCTCTTTCTGGACCACGAAAGCCTTTCCCCACCACGGCATTCCGGCGTTGTTCATGTGCGACGGCCCCCACGGCCTGCGCAAGCAGACCGGGGCGGGCGACCACCTGGGCCTCGACGCGAGCGTGGCCTCCACCTGCTTCCCGACCGCCAGCGCCGTGGCCTGCACCTGGGACGTGGACCTGGTGCGGGAGATGGGCGAGGCCCTGGGCGCAGAGGCGGCGATGGAAGAGGTCAACATCATCCTCGGCCCGGGTGTCAACATGAAGCGCAACCCCCTCTGCGGCCGGAACTTCGAGTACTTCAGCGAGGACCCGTACCTGGCCGGCAAGCTGGCCGCCGCCTGGATCGCCGGGGTGCAGAGCCGGGGTGTGGGGGTGGCCTTGAAGCACTTCGCCCTGAACAACCAGGAGACCAAGCGCATGGCGACCGACGTGCGGGTGGACGAGCGGGCGCTGCGGGAGTACTACCTGGTGCCGTTCGAGATCGCGGTGAAGGAGGCTTGTCCCACCGCGGTGATGTGCGCCTACAACCAGGTGGAGGGAGTGTACTGCAGCGACCATCGGCGCCTCTTGACGGACATTCTGCGGGACGAGTGGGGCTTCGACGGCGCCGTGATCAGCGACTGGGGCGCCACCCACGACCGGGTGGCTGCCTTCCGGGCCGGTATGGATCTGGAGATGCCCGGGAGCCGGGGCCGCTTCGACCGGGAGGTCCGGGAGGCGGTGGCGGAGGGCCGCCTGGACGAACGGTTCATCGACCTGAGCGTCGACCGTCTGCTGACCCTGATCGACCGTACGACCCGGAGCGACAGGGGCGCCCTGCCCGCAGACCTTCACGACAGGCGCCATCTGCATGACCGGCACCACCGGCTGGCCCGGCGTATCGCCGCCGCCGGCGCCGTGCTCCTGAAGAACGACGGCCCGGCGCTGCCGCTGGCCGCTGGGGCGCAGGTGGCCGTCATCGGCGAGCTGGCCCGGACCCCGCGGTACCAGGGCACGGGCTCCTCCCAGGTCACGCCCACCCGGCTGGAGAGCCTGCTGGACGGGCTCGCGCAGTACACCGACCAGGTGCGCTTCGCCCCGGGGTACACGCTGCGGGATGCGCCGGACCCGGCGCTGGTGGATGAGGCGGTGGCCCTGGCTCGTGAGGCCGGGACTGCCATCCTCTGTTTGGGCCTCACCGACCTCTACGAAAGCGAGGCCTTTGACCGGCCGCACATGCGCCTTCCCGCCAACCAGAACGCCCTGGCGGAGGCCGTGGCGGCGGCGTGCGACCGGGTGATCGTGGTGCTGTTCGGCGGATCGGCGGTGGAACTGCCCTGGGCGGACCGGGTGAAGGCGATCCTCCACATGCACCTCCCCGGACAGGCGGGCGGGACGGCTGCGGCAGACCTGCTGTTCGGCGCGGAGAACCCCAGCGGCAAGCTGGCCGAGACCTACCCCTTCCGGTACGAGGACGTGGTGAGCAGCAGCTACTACCTGCAGAATCCCTGGCAGACCCCGTACCGGGAGAGCATGTACTGCGGCTACCGGTACTTCGCCAGCGCGGGGGTGCCCGTGCGCTACCCCTTCGGCCACGGCCTCTCCTACACCCGCTTCGCCTACTCCGACCTGCAGGTGCGGCAGACCGGCCCCCATGCCTTCGAGGTCACCGCGGTCGTCACCAACGTGGGCGACCGGGATGGCGCCGAGGTGGCACAACTGTACGTGGCGCCGCGGACGGGCGGGGCCTACCGGCCGGCGAAGGAGCTGAAGGGCTTTGCGAAAGTGCCCCTGAGGCCGGGGGAGGCCCGCACGGTCACCTTCCACCTGGACAGGCGTGCCTTTGCCATCTACGACCCGGACCGGAAGGACTGGGTGGTGGAGGCGGGGGAGTATCTCCTGGAGGTCGGGGCCAGCTCAGCGGATATCCGGCTGACGGCCCGGGTGGAGGTGGAGGGGGTGGCCCCGGTGAGGACCCCGTGCAGCGACTGGTATTACGCGCTGCAGGGCGTGCCCAGCCAGCAGGATTTCCTCACCATCCACCCCGTCTACCCCGAATACAGGCCGCCGACCCGGGGCCGCTTCGACTTGAACAGCTCGATCAACGAAATGAAAGAGAGCAGCCTGCTGTTCAAGCTGCTCTACAAGGTGCTGGAGCGGGTGGTGGCCCGGGGGGCCGGAGGTAAGGTGGACTACGAGAACCCGAGTTTCCGGATGATGATGCACACCGCTGCGGAGAACCCCATCCGCGCGCTGGTCCTGTTCAGCCCGGACCAGATGCCGCCGCATGTGGCAGAGGGGCTGGTTGAGTGGGCCAACGGCCGCCGGCTGCGCGGGTTGGGGCGCATGATCGGGGGCGACCGAGGTCGCACGCGCCGCCTGGCGAGTCCGCCGGGCAGTCGGTAGCGGTTGAGCTGTCAGTGTGGGGTTGATGAGTCACGGCCACTTGTCAACACACGTTGGACAAGGGCCCGGTCCGTCTGCACAGGCGATCTGAATGGCCTGGCGGGTGATCGCGGTGACCCTGCCGGTCACGCTGCTGTGGACGACGACGCCCAGGGCGCCCTCCGGCGGCCTGGCGATGAGTTGGCCGGCTGTCACGGTGTCGCCCTCGCGCACCAGCGGCTCGGCCGGGCTGCCGATGTGCTGGTCCAGGCGGATGCTCACGGCCGGGCAGGCGACCGCGGCCTCCACCAGCGGCGCCTTCCGGTCGTACTGGCTCACCCCGATCCGCTCCTCCACCCGGTGGGATGGCACCCGGCGTTCCGCGATGAAGGGGTGGGGCTCCCGCTCGGGGGTCGCCCCCGGCCGGTACCGGATCCCCTGCCGCGACAGCTCCTGCTTGATGTGGATCACCGCCTGCCGCGGCATCAGCAGCTCGGGGCAGGCGAAAGCCTCGCACAGGCCGCAGTCGCAGCAGAGGTAGGCGCCCAGCCGGGCTGCCTCGTCGTCGGGGCTGTAGGTGACCTGGAGCATGGCCTTGTTCGGGAAGATGTGGTGGCCCAGGAGGTAGCGGGGGCAGAGTTCGGTGCAGAAGTTGCACTGGATGCACACCGTGGTCTGCTTCTTGTCGATCTCCCACGGCTGGGCGAGCCGCTGCACCCACCGGAGCTGGCGGGGGAGCACCACCACACCGCCGGTCCGTTTGGTCACCGGCTCCTCCGGCCCGGCGAGGCGGCCCATGAGCACCCCGCCCTCCATGAGCACGTAGTCCGCCACGGTGGGTCCGCCCGCCAGCTCCACCAGGGCGCCCAGGGGGACCCCGATCGGCGCCTCGACGGTGACGGGGCTGCGCACGGCGCCGGCGACCGTCAGGAACTTGGTGATCACGGGCCGCTCCTCATCCACCGCGCGGGCGATGTTCGCCAGGGTCTCCACATTCTGCACCACCGCACCCACGTGGAGGGGGATGCCCCCGGAGGGGATCGTACGGCCCGTCACCTGGTGGACGATGATGTGCTCGTCGCCCGCGGGGTAGAAGTCGTCCATGGGGAAAAGCGCGATCCCGGCCTCGGCGGCGGGGCCGGCCAGGGCCTCACGTGCGGCGCGGTACTTCGCCTTCAGCGCGATCACCGTCCGCCTGGCCCCGGTGGCCTTCCGGGCCAGCACCAGGCCGCGGACGATGGCCGCCGCCCGGTGCTCCATCAGCGCCTGGTCGGCGTAGAGGAGGGGTTCGCACTCGGCTCCGTTGGCGATGAGCCACTCCACCTGGCTGCTGAGCTTCACGTGGGTCGGAAAGCCCGCCCCACCCGCGCCGACGACGCCGGCTGCCGCCACCCGCTCCCGAATGAAGGCCGCATTCATGGTTTCGTGCCTCCTCCGCGCGCCGTGGTCCCTTTCCACGCTCACGACCGTCTCCGCCCGCTCAGCGGCCCCGCAACTCTGCCAGCACTGCCCGGGCGATCCGCTCGATGTCCGCGGACGTGGCGCCGGACTCCTGCGAAGGGTCGGGCTCCCAGAGGCCGTACGCCACCCGCTTGATGTTGATGAGGTGGAGCGGGCCGACGTTGTCGGAGGTGGCGCTGCCGCCCATGGCGCCGGGCCCCAGGGTCATGGACGGGGCGAGCCCGGTGGTGGCCCCCACGGCGCCGTGCGTGGCCGGGGTGTTGACCAGGATGCGGAAGACAGGCTTCTCCAGCGCGAAGGCCATGATCACCTGTTCATCCCGGGAGTGGATGGCCATGGAGTGGCCGATGCCGCCGAACTCCAGGAGCTCGATGCACCGGTGGCAGGCCTCCCGCCAGTCGGCGGCGGTGTAAAAGGCCAGCACCGGGCAGAGCTTCTCCAGGGAGAGGGGGTACTCGGGACCCACCCCGTCCAGCGGGGCGATTAGCACCCGGGTGCCCGCCGGGACCCGGATGCCGGCCATCTCGGCGATCCTGGCTGCCGGCTGGCCCACCGCCGCAGGGTTCACGCCGCTGCCCCGGATCACGGCGGCAGAGACCCGCTCCGTCTCCCCGGGGGAGAGGAAGTAGCCGCCCCTGCGCCGGAACTCGGCCACCACCTGGTCGGCGACGGGGGCGTCCCCGATGACCGCCTGCTCCGAGGCGCAGACCGTTCCGTTGTCAAAGGTCTTGCCGGCGATGATGTGGGAGACCGCCCTGGGCACGTCAGCCGTGCGCTCGATGAAGGCGGGCACGTTGCCGGGGCCGACTCCCAGGGCCGGGGTGCCCGAGCGGTAGGCGGCCTTCACCATCGCCGACCCGCCCGTCGCCAGGATCAGGGAGACTTGCGGGTGCGTCATCAGGGCCTGGGTGGCCTCCAGGTGCGGGTTTTCCAGGCACTGAATGAGCCCCTCCGGCGCGCCGGCCTCCACCGCGGCCTCCGCCACGATGCGTGCGGCCCGGCACGTGCAGGCGGCGGCCCGGGGGTGGGGGCTGATTATGATGCCGTTGCGGGACTTGGCGGCGATGATCGCCTTGTACATGGCGGTGGAGGTGGGGTTGGTGGTGGGCGTGAGGGCGGCGATCACCCCGACGGGCTCCGCAATCTCGATGACCTTGCGCTCGGCGTCGTGCCGGATGATGCCCGCGGTCTTCATGTCGCGGATGTGCCGGTGGAGATCGCGGGTCGCGAGCAGGTTCTTGACGGTCTTGTCCGCCACCACGCCCATGCCCGTCTCCTCCACGGCCTCCCGGGCCAGGCTCTCCGCCGCCGCCTCGCCGGCTTTCGCCATGGCGGCCACGATGGCATCCACCCGTTCCTGCGAGAAATGCCTCATCCTCTGCTGCGCCTCGTAGGCCCGGCTGACCGCCTCCCGCATTTGCTGGACGGCCATCAGGTCCCTGTCCAGCCTCATGCCTGGTCACCTCCCTGAAGAGTTCTCTGCGGCTGTGCGGTTTCAGGTGGATCTCAACGAGTGGTTCAGGAGCAGCATGTGGGCCACGTCGCCCATGCTGCGGCGGCTCTTCATGCTCATGTGGCGCAGCCGAACGTAGGCTTCCTCCTCGCTGATGCGCTCCTGGGCCATGAGCAGGGCCTTGGCCCGTTCGACGTACTGCCGGTCGGCGAGTCGACGCTCGGCCGTCTGCGCCCGCTTCAGCAGGGCAAGCCGCTCCGCCCGGGCCCGGGCGGCGGCGGCAACCGCCAGGTCCAGCTGCTGGGGCGAGCAGGGTCTGATCAGGCAGCAGGCGGCGCCGGTTTCGGCGAGGCTGCGCGCGGCAGCCAGGTGGTGGTGGTGGACCAGCATGACCACCGCGACGCTCTGGTCCTGGAGGAGCTGGCGGGCGGCGTTCAGGCCGTCCAGGCCCTCCAGGTCGCTGTCCAGCACGATCACATCCGGTTTCAGCTGGCTGACGAGGAGGAGGGCCGTCTGCCCGTTGCCGGTTTCGCCGAGCACGCGCATGTCGGGTCCGGTCAGCGCGCTGCTCAGGTAGGCCCGTTCCTCCGGCTGCTGCACGGCCACCACTAACCGCACCTGCTGCGCCAATCCATCAACCCCCTGGGTCCGTGGTAGCTAGGAGCGAGTGAGGGGCAGCGAGGAGTGAAGCCGAGGGTGGATCTGGAATGACTTCCGCACAGGTGAGCACCTCTGCTGGTGCCCACAACTCTTCGACACAGGACTCATTTTTCCTCCCAGAAAAAATGAAGAATTCTGCATAATGTTGACAGTCAACGCGTATTGTCGCCACAACGCGAAACCGGCACGGGGCGCACCCGTGCCGGTGAGTCGTGATTCGGTTACAGCAGCCCCATCTGCCGGGCCTTCTTGAGCCGCTCGCTCATCCGGTCCGGCGTCCAGGGCGGATCCCAGACCATCCGCACATCCACCTGGTTCACGCCGGGGATGGACTTCAGGGCCGCCTCGGCCTGCATCTGGATCAGGGGTCCGACCGGGCAGGCCTGCGACGTCAGCGTCATGTCGATGCCGACGTTGTTGTCCTCGGTGATCTCCACGTCGTAGACGAGGCCGAGGTCCACGATGTTGATGCGCAGCTCGGGGTCGTTCACCCGCTCGAGCACCTTGAGTACCTGTTCCTTGGTGATCTGTGCCACCGGTCCTCACACCTCCACCAGAATATCGTTCCCCTGAACAACCACCTGGTAGGTCTCCACCGGGGTGACCGCCGGGAGGGTGAGGGCTTTCCCGGTCCGGATGTCGAACCGGGCCCCGTGCAGGGGGCAGGCCACCTGGTCGCCCATCAGCTGGCCCTCGCAGAGCGAGGCCTCCGCGTGGGTGCAGGTGTCGTCGATGGCGTAGAATCCGTCGTCCAGGTGGAAGATGGCGATGGGATGACGCTTCACCAGCACCCGCTTGCATCCGCCCGGGGGAATCTCGCCGAGCTCTGCGACCTTGACCAGGGCCATGCCGAAGCAACCTCCTTAGCCGACCGAGCCCTCCATCTCCATCTCGATGAGGCGGTTCAGCTCGACCGCGTACTCCATCGGCAGCTCCTTCGCGAAGGGCTCGATGAAGCCCATCACGATCATCGTCAGGGCCTGCTCCTCGGAGAGGCCGCGGCTCATCAGGTAGAACAGCTGCTCCTCGGAGACCTTGGAGACGGTGGCCTCGTGCTCGATGGCGACGTTCTGGTTCTTGATGTCCATATACGGGATGGTGTGCGACTCGGAGTAGTCGTCGAAGATCAGCGCGTCGCACTCCACCTTCACCTTCGCCCGCTCGGCCTGCGGCTCCACGAGGATGTGGCCCCGGTAGGTGGTGTTGCCGCTGTCCCGGGAGATGGACTTGGAGGTGATGCGGGAGGAAGTGTCGGGAGCGAAGTGGTAGATCTTCGCGCCGGCGTCCTGGATCATGCCCTTCGAGGCGACGGCGATGGAGATGACATCGCCCCGGGCCCCGGGGCCCATCAGGTAGATGGCCGGGTACTTCATCGTCACCTTGGAGCCGATGTTGCCGTCGACCCACTCCATGACCGCGTCGTCGTACGCCACGGCCCGCTTGGTCACCAGGTTGTAGACGTTGGTGGACCAGTTCTGGATGGTGGTGTAGCGGCAGCGGCCGCCCTTCTTCACGATGATCTCCACCACCGCCGCGTGCAGCGAGTCGGTGGAGTAGATGGGGGCGGTGCAGCCCTCCACGTAGTGGACGTTGGCCCCCTCGTCCACGATGATCAGCGTCCGCTCGAACTGGCCCATGTTCTCCGTGTTGATGCGGAAGTAGGCCTGCAGCGGGATCTCCACGGTGACCCCGGGGGGCACGTAGATGAAGGAGCCGCCCGACCAGACGGCGGTGTTGAGCGCCGCAAACTTGTTGTCGGTCATCGGCACGACGGTGCCGAAGTACTCCTTCACGATGTCGGGGTACTCCCGCACGGCGGTGTCCATATCGCAGAAGAGGACGCCCTGCGCCTCAAGGTCCTTCCGGATGTTGTGGTAGACGACCTCCGACTCGTACTGCGCCGACACGCCGGCCAGGAACTTCCGCTCCGCCTCGGGAATGCCCAGGCGGTCGAAGGTCCGCTTGATTTCCTCGGGCACCTCGTCCCAGGAGCGGCCCTGGCGGTCGGTCGCCCGCACGAAGTAGTGGATGTTCTGGAAGTCGATCGCGGAGAGGTCGACGCCCCACGTCGGCATCGGCTTGGCGTGGAAGACCTCGAAGGCCTTCAGCCGGATCTCCCGCATCCACTCGGGCTCGTTCTTGAACCGGGAGATCGACTCCACGATCTCGCGGGTCAGTCCCTTGTCAGACTTGAAGACATAGTTCTCCGGGTCACGGAACCCGTATTTATACTCACCGACGATGTCGCGCGGCTGGCTAACCATTCGCGTCCCCTCCTTCGTACTCCTTCATCCCCTCTTCCAGGCAGTGCCAGGCGAGGGTCGCGCACTTGATGCGCACGGGGAACTTGCTGACGCCCGAGAGCGCCTGAATCTCGCCCAGGGCCTTGTAATTGCCTTCCTCGCCCTGAATCATGCGGTAGAAGCTCTGCATCAGCTCCTGCGCCTCCGCCAGCGTCTTGCCCTTCAGGGCGACGGACATCATCGAGGCGCTGGCCATCGAGATGGAGCAGCCCCGCCCGTTCCACTTGACGTCGTCGATTCTGCCGTCTTCCCCCAGGCTGACCTGGACCTCCACGTCATCGCCGCAGGTGGGGTTGTGCAGGTGCTTCTTCAGCACCGCGCGCTCCACCGCCCCCTTGTTGCGCGGCTTCTTGTAGTGGTCCAGGATGACCTGCTGGTACAGAGCGCTCAGGTTCACCGGATGCCGAGCCTCAGACGTCATAGCCGAAGAACTCCTTTGCGTGGAGGAGGGATTCGACCAACCGGTCGATCTCCGCCTGCGTATTGTAGATATAAAAGCTCGCCCGGTTGGTGGCCGGCACGTCGAGGATCTCCATGAGCGGCTGGGCGCAGTGGTGGCCCACCCGGATGGCGACGCCGTCGGCGTTGAGCACGGCCGACAGATCGTGGGGATGAATGCCCTCCACGTCGAAGCTGATCAGCCCCGCCCGGGGCTGCCGGGGACCGAAGAGCCGGATGCCGCCGATTTCGGACAGGCGCTCCCAGGCGTACTCGGTGAGCGCCTTCTCGTGGGCGTACACGTTCTCCATGCCCAGCGAGGAGAGGTAGTCGACGGCCGCCCCGAAGGCGATGAAGTCCGCGATGTTCGGGGTGCCGGCCTCGAACTTCGCCGGGCACTCGGCCCACTTCGCGCCGGAGAGGTGGGCCTCGGAGATCATCGAGCCGCCGAAGTAAGTGGGCTCCATCTCCTCCAGGAGCTCCATCTTGCCCCAGAGGAACCCGGTGCCGGTGGGCGCCAGCATCTTGTGGCCGGCGGCGGCGATCCAGTCCGCATCCCAGTCTACCACGTTCACGGGCATGTGGGGAACCACCTGCACGGCGTCCACCGCCACCTTCGCCCCCACCTGGTGCGCCTTGGCGACCATCTCCTTGATCGGGTTGAGGGTGCCCAGCACGTTGGAGGCGCCGGAGAAGGCCACGAAGCGCACGTTCCCCTCCGCCAGCAGCCGGTCGTAGTGCTCCTGGTTCAGGGTGCCGTCGGGCAGCAGCTCGATATACTTGATCTGCGCCCCGGCCGCCTGGGCTGCCTGCTGCCAGGGAATGAGGTTGGAGTGGTGCTCCATGCCCGAGGTGACGATGACGTCCCCCGGCCGCAGCCGCTGGCGCAGCCAGCCGTAGGCGATCATGTTCAGGGCCTCGGTGCCGTTGCGGGTGAAGACCACCTGGTTGGGCGAGGGGGAGCCGATGAACCGGGCGATCTTTGCCCGGGCCCCTTCGTAGGCGTCCGTGGCCCGTTCGGCCAGGGTGTGGATGCCGCGGTGGACGTTGGCGTTGTAGCCCTCATAGTATTCAACAAGGGCCTGGATCACCTGGCGCGGCTTCTGCGTGGTCGCTGCATTGTCGAGGTAGACCAGGGGATGGCCGTTCATCTCCTGGTGGAGAATCGGGAAGTCCTGCCGGATACGGGCCACATCCAGGGCCAATTAGCTCACCTTCTCTCCCATGAGGCGGATCATCTCGTCGCGCAGTTCCTGGACGGGGATCTGCTCCAGCACCGGCGCGAGGAAGGCCATGACCAGCAGCCGCACGGCCTCCTGCCGGGTGAGGCCGCGGGCCATCAGGTAGAAGAGCTGCTCCTCGTCCAGCTGGCCCACCGTCGCGGCGTGGCCGGCGCCCTCGACCTCATGCTCGTTGATGATGAGGGCCGGAATCGAGTCGGCCCGGGCCTTGTCCGAAAGCACCAGGGCCTGCTGCCGCTGATAAGTGGACGCATTCTTGGCGGCATGGTTGATCTGGCCGTTGCCCCGGAAGACGGTGTGGGCACGGCCCGAGAGGACCCCGCGGCCCAGGATGTCGGAGCGGCTGAAGGAGCCGTTGTGCACCTGCGAGGCCACGATGTCCTGGTGCTGCCGGCCGGTGGCGCCGAAGACGACCTTCAGGTTCGACTCGGAGCCCTCGCCGGCCACGTCGTTCACGATCTCGGAGCGCACCAGGCTGCCGCCGAACTCGCCGCCGACCCAGTCCAGGGTGGAGTCGCGCCCGGTGAGGCCGCGGCGGAAGGCGAAGGCCCAGGCGTCCTGGGAGTGGTTCTGCAGGTAACCGTAGCGCACCCGGGCCCCCTGCAGCGGGAAGACCTCGACCACCGCGACGCTGAGGTAGTCGCCGGTGCCCTCGTACCGCTCCAGCAGGGTGACCTCGGCGTTATCCTCGGCGATGACCAGGGTGTGCACGTACTGCGCCTCGCCGTCCCTGGCCTCGTAGACCACCTCCAGCGGTTCCTCCACGACGACGCCGCGGGGCACGTACAGGAGCACACCGCCGTTCAGATGTGCGGCCTGGGCAGCGGAGAGGAGGTTCTGCTCCATCGGGAAGAGCTTGCCCAGGTACTGCTCGATGAGCTCCGCGTGCTCGGCGGCGGCCTGGGTCAGCTCGGCGAAGACGACGCCCTCGGGCACCGTGCCCTTCAGCGTGACGCGGGCAGGCGCGGGCTGGTACTGGAGGAGATCCAGCCCCTCCAGGGAGGTGCGCCGCCATGCCTCATCGGTCTTCGCGGGCAGCGAGAGCGTTCCGGTGAGCGTCTGGGCGGCCTTGCGCCGCTCCTCCAGGAAGCGGGGTTCGGTGACCGTGGGCATCGCGCTACTTCACCCCCGCCTCGGCCGCCTCGTCCACGATGCCGAGTTCAGCCTTGATCCAGTCGTAGCCCTTCTTCTCGATCTCCAGGGCCAGCTCGGGGCCGCCGGTCTTCACGATGCGACCGTCCATGAGCACGTGCACCACGTCGGGCTTGATGTGATCGAGGATGCGGTGGTAGTGCGTGATGACGATGGCGCCGAAGTCCGGGCCGCGCAGGGAGTTAACCGCCTTGGCCACCACCTTCAGGGCGTCAATGTCGAGGCCGGAGTCGGTCTCGTCGAGGATGGCGAACCTGGGCTCCAGCAGGGCCATCTGCAGCATCTCGTTCCGCTTCTTCTCGCCGCCGGAGAAGCCCTCGTTGAGGTAGCGGCCGGCGAAGGACTCATCCATCTCCAGGAGCTTCATCTTCTCAGACAGCATCTCCTGGAAGTCCCACACCGAGATCTCCTCGCCGCGCACGGCGTTCACGGCCTGGCGGAGGAAGTTGGCCACGGTGACGCCGGAAATCTCGAACGGGTACTGGAACGCGAGGAAGAGCCCGGCCTTGGCCCGGTCGCTGACCTCCATCTCCAGCACGTTCTGGTCGCCGAGCATCACGGTGCCCTCGGTGACCTCGTACCGGGGGTGGCCCATCAGCGCGAAGCCGAGGGTCGTCTTGCCGGCGCCGTTGGGGCCCATGATGGCGTGGATCTCACCCGGCTTGACCTCCAGGTCGAGGCCCTTCAGGATCTCCTTGTCATCGATGCTCACATGCAGGTTCCGCACGACAAGCGGAGCGCCAGTGGTCACGATCGCACTACTCCTTTCACACGCATGAAACTTGGGTTTTTCAGTTTTGGGTTTGCTTGGCCGAGCGGCGTGCAACCGGCCCCCGGCGCTGCCGGTCCTAGCATTCCCTGGGACCGGAAAATGGCCGCAACCTATACACTTGTTTTGCACTGTGGATACAGTGTAAAATAGGATGCAAGCCAGTTTGTGGCCGCGGTACAGGTTCACGCCTCATTGTATGGACCAGATTTACACCGTGTCAATAGTGTTATCGGGTCCATTCCGAGATTTTTAACCCAACTGTGTCGTAAGTATAGACGTGCGATGCTGCCCGAGGGTGACGGACAGCCCGGGCAGGGTGAATGGGGGGGAGAACTTGGAACGGGATCCGCAGAAGATCAGTGCCGTTCTTGCCGACCCAACCCGGTACAACATCTATCAGTACGTGCTGGTCGCGCCCGATCCGGTGCCCGTGGCGGAGGTGGCCCGGCGGTTCGACCTTCATCCCAATGTTGCGCGCATGCACCTGAACCGGCTCGCCGAGGTGGGCCTGCTCAGGCAGCGGACCGAGAAGACCGGCCGCGGCGGCCGGCCCAGCTACGTGTACGAGCCCTCCGGCAGCGCGGTTTCGCTGACCACCGTGCCGCCCCGCGACTTTCAGCTGCTGGCCGATCTCCTGGTGCAGTCGCTGGCCCTCCTGGGGGAGGGCGGGAAGGAGGCCGTGGAGCAGATCGGCCAGTCCTTCGGCCGCAGGCTGGGGCAGGAGGCCATGGCCAAGCTGGCGCCTGCGCTGAGCGCCGCCAACGGTGCCTCGGGGCCGCTGGAGCTGCTGGAGTCGTGCGCCGTCGCGCTCAACCGGCTCGGCGTCTCGGCCCGGGTGGTCAGAGGGCAGGATGGCCGGCCGAGCCTGGTGCTGAAATCGTGCGGCTTCCACGAGGTGGCCTCGGCCCATCCGGATCAGGTCTGCCATCTGTGCAAGGCCATGGTCGAGGGCGTGGCCCAGACCTGCGCGGACGTTCCGCCCGCCGTGACCCAGGCGGGAACCGTACCTCGGGGGGATGGCGAGTGCGTCTATGAAGTAGACGGCCTGATCCGCCTGGAGTAGTTCCTTTGACCCAGCGCCCGCAGGCCGGGGGGAGCAGCCTGCGGGCGATCACGCGCACAGGGGGGAGTTGCGGGTGAGGAGTCGTGTGGGTGGGCGGCTGCTGCCCCTGGCCCTGGCGGCGGCGCTGCTGGCGGCGTCGTGGCAGCCGGCCCTGGGGCACGCCATGGACCTGTTCGGTTACGTGTCGGTGGACGAGCAGGGCACCGTGGTGGCCCGGCTGGTGGACGTGTACGGCGGGCTGGTGGAAGGGCAGCAGGTGGAGCTGTACGCCAGGCCGCAGGGGGGCCGCGCAGGCGCGCCCGTGGTGATGGAGGAGGTCTCGCCGGGCACCTACCGCGGGCGGGCGGCGCCGCACGTGGCGGGGCCGTATGAGGTCGTCATCGATCTGGCGATCGGGGGCGATGTGCACCGGATCGCGCTTCCGGTGGAGCCCGGCGTGCCCGTGCCGGAGCAGTACCTTCTCATGGATCAGATTGAACCGCTCTTCACCTGGACGCGGGTGCTGTTCGTGGTGGCGGCCGCGGTCCTGGCGGTGGGTTCGGTGATCGCCTGGCGCCGGCGGCCGGCCGCGCCGGAACCTGAGCTGGCGGGAGGAGGCGTGGCCGAGTGAGGCGGTGGGGAATGAAGGCCCTGCTGGCGGCGGCGATGGCGGCGTCGCTCGCGCTGGCGGGCTGTGGGGGCAAGCAGACCGCGGAGCCCAAGCTGACGGTGACCGCGACGCAGGAAGACGGGACCCTGGTGGTGCACGTGAAGACGGAGAACTGGCAGGTGGGCAAGGACGGCCACGTGCACATCTACCTGAACGACGGTCCCGAAGCCATGATCTACGGCTATACGTACCGGGTGCCCGATATTGAACCCGGTGAGTACAAGATTCACGTGGAGCTGGCCAACCCACGGCACGAGCACATCGGGGTTTCCGAAACCATCTATTTTGAAGTGCTGCCGTGATGGACAGGCCCGCAGCCGAAACAGGATCGGCTGCGGGCCTGTCCGTGTGCATACACCTCGCAGGTGAACACATGGGAGGCGCACAACGTCCAATAAGAAGTGATGCCCAGCGGAAGGAGGGCAGCGGGTGCAGCGGTTTGTCAGGTTCGGCCGGCGCCTGTCCGCGCTCGCGGCGCTGGGGTTGGCTCTGCTGCTGATCATCAACGCGCTGGTCTTCTTCCCCGGCCGCAGCCTCATCACGACGGCGGCGGCCGCGGAGCCGGCGCAGGTGGCGCTGGTGCTGGGCGCCGGCGTCGGCGCCGACGGGCGCCCCACGCCCATGCTCAGGGACCGGCTGGAGACGGCTCTCGAGCTGTACCGGGCGGGCAAGGTGCAGAAGCTGTTGCTTTCGGGCGACCACAGCAGGCCCGATTATGATGAAGTGAACGCGATGCGGCGGTATCTGGAGGAGCGGGGCGTGCCCCCGGAGGACCTGTTCCTGGACCACGCCGGGTTCGATACCTACGACTCCATGTACCGCGCGGCTGCGATCTTCCAGGTGGAGGACGTCATCGTCGTCACCCAGGAGTTCCACCTCCCGCGGGCCCTCTGGATCGCCACCAGGCTGGGGCTGGACGCACAGGGGGTGGCGGCGGACCGGTTCCGGTACGGGGTCGAGCGGGTTTACGCTGCCCGGGAGTTCGCGGCGCGGGTGAAGGCGTTCGGCGAGGTGGCCGTACGCCGGCGCCCGGTCTTTCTGGGTCCGGTCATCCCCATCAGCGGGGACGGGCGGGCCACTCACGACGAGCGGTGACCGGGGCGGGCGAAGGCCCATGGGGAGCAGGCCGGGATGTGTGCGAAGGAGGTGCGGCAGGATGGCGGATCTGCGGATGGAGCACGTGCTGTGGCGCCACGGCTGCCAGGTGATCGGTGTCGATGAGGCCGGCCGCGGCCCGCTGGCCGGGCCGGTGGTGGCGGCGGCCTGCATCCTGCCGCCGGATGCCTCGCTGCCCGGGGTGGACGATTCCAAGCGGATGACCGAGAAGCGGCGGGAGGCCGCCTTCGCGGCCGTGCAGGAGGTGGCGGTCGGCTGGGGCCTGGGCATCGTGGAGGCGGCCCGGATCGATGAGATCAACATCCTTCAGGCGACCTTCGAGGCGATGGCCCAGGCGGCGGAGGCGGCCCGCGCCATGGCCGCGGCGCGCCTGGGCCGGCTGGCGGAGGCCGCGCTGCTGGTGGACGGCAACCGGCCCATTCCCCAGTGGCCGGGCTGGCAGCGGCCGGTGGTGGGCGGAGACCGCAAGTCGCTCTCCATCGCCGCTGCGTCGATTCTGGCGAAGGTGACCCGCGACCGCATGATGGTCAAATACGACGCGCTCTACCCTGAGTACGGCTTTGCGCGCAACAAGGGGTACGGGTCGAAGGAGCACCTGGAGGCGCTGGAGCGGCACGGCCCCTGTCCCCTGCACCGGCGGACGTTCATCGGCCCCCGTCAGATCCGTTTTTTCTGATACGCGTGGGGGGAAATGGCCCTTTCGCTGGATGGGTTTGCAGGATTCCCTGTGGTATCCTCAAACTCAGGAGTGGTGGCCATGCCGTATGAACTGCGAGACCTGGCGCCGGCCCTCGATTACGCCAGGCGCCATCCAGAGGTGGGCTTCGCCCTGCTCCGGTCGCTGGAGAAAGGCCCGCGGCCCGGCTTCGCCGCGATCGTGGACGACCCCGGGCGCGTGAAGGCCCTCATGCTGGTCAGCCGTCCCGACTGGCGCCGGAGCGGCCCCCTGATCACCCGCATCCAGCTGGACGCGGCGGCGTCTGCCGAAGCCCTGGAACTGCTTGCCTGGATTCCGCCCACCGCACAGGTGCGCATCAACACGTACCGGCCCTGGCTGCAGGAGCTGGTGCAGGGCTCGCTGGAATGCGCGCAGACGGTGCAGCACCTGCTCTGCGTGGCGGACCGGCAGCAGTTCCAGCCCGATCAGCGCGCGGAAATGGCCGTTGAGATCGCGCCGGATGAGATCGGCCTGTACAACCAGGTAGAACCGCTGCAGCTTCGGGAGGGCGATCGGCTGTTTGGTGTGGTGCGGGACGGCCGGTTGCTCGCCTGCGCGGCGATGGGCCCGCCGGAAGGCGGCTACGTGCCCGTGCGGTACCTGTTTACCCGGCCGGGGGAGCGGCGCCGGGGCTACGGCACCGCTGCGCTTTCGGCGGCGGTGCAGGCGGGTCTGGAAGAGGGGCACCGGGTGCTCTGCCGCCTGCCCGTGTCGGAACTCTACCTGCTCCACCTGGCGGCCAGGCTGGGCTTTGCGCCGGTCTGCCGGGAGTGGAGCGCGGAGGGCCGGCCGAGGCAGTGACGTTGTGACCATACATGGAACAGCGGCGCATTCCCGTCGGAATGCGCCGCTCTGCCGGTTCAGGGCCTGCCCCCCAGCTCGGTGAGGAGCTGCTCCCGCCGCCGCTGGACGTCTGCCAGGGCCTGCCGGACCCGGCGGTCCTCCTCATCCAGCCACACCAGCAGGTGGTCGACCTGCCTCCGGGCCTCGTCGACCTTCCGATGAGCCTCGCCGATGCGGTTCTGAATCGCCCAGTCGACGAAGAAGTTGTCGAAGAAGTAGTCCGCGAACCGGGCGAACCCGCTGAGGTCGATCGACGGCAGATTCACGAAGCTGCCCACGTCGGCCAGCTCCCGCCGGAAGACGTCCAGGTCATGCCGCACCGCCTGCAGTTCCGCCTGGGCGGCATCGATGCGGGAGTGCTTCACCATGGTCGAGAAGAAGCCGCCGCCCAGCATGTCCCAGGCTCCCCAGTTGCGAGCGGACTGCAGCAGCTCAGTCACGCGGGCGAGTCCGGACTGCGCGGTCGCGCCCGCCGCACGCGCCTCGGCGATCTCGCGCAGGCGATTCCGGGCCTCGGCCTCCTCCTCATCCAGTTGCAGCAAGCCGCTGGCCGCAGGCCCCTGCTCGGCCCGGATGCGGTGCTCCTTCTCAGCCAGCAGGGCCTGAAACTCGTCATCCGCGCCCGCCAGCCCGGCGGCCTCTGCCCGGGCGGCCTCCAGGTCCTCACGGAGCTGTTCGGCGTGCAGGCGGGCCTCCTCGTAGCGCACCAGGGCCTCGGCGGCCTCCTGCCGCTCCCGGTCCAGCCGTTCGGTTCTGTTGGCGAACAACGTGGCAAGCAGGGACCCGAGGGAGCCCGACTCCAGCCGCTCCACGTCGCGCTGCTCTTTGGCAAGCTGCCGCTTCAGCATCTCGGCCCTGGCCGCCGCGCTGCGGTACTCTTCCTCCAGGCGGGCAGCCTGCCGCTCCAGCTTCTCCTTCCGCGCCTTGCGTTCGGCTGCAGCCGCCAGCCTCCTGTTCAGTTCTTCCATGTGGCGCCGTCCCCCCTGTCGCCATAAAGATGATGCTGCCTCATCCAAAGGTTCGATACACCGGCGCGTCCGCCTGCCATACAGGAGTCGGCGGCGGGGTGTGGAATTCTAACGCCGGAGGTGGGCACCGGGCAGCCTGCCTCACGGGGAGGTGGAGGAGACGCTGAAGTTCTGTGCTGCATGTGGGGGCGAGCTGGAGCTGCGGTATGTGCCGCAGGAGGGGAAGGACCGGCTGGTCTGCCGGGCGTGCGGCCGCATCACCTACCTGGATCCCAAGATCTCGGCCTGTACCGTGCCGGTGCTGAACGGCCGGATCTTGCTCGCGCGCCGGGCCATTGAGCCGGCCCGGGGGCGCTGGGTCTTCCCCGGGGGATACATGGAGCGGGGCGAGACCGTGCCGCAGGCCGCGGAGCGGGAGACCTTCGAGGAGGTGGGCCTGCGGGTGCGGGCCACCCGGCCGGTCGGCATCTATTCCTATCCCGATGCGGTGGTGGTGGTCATCGTCTACCACTGCGAGGTGCTGGGCGGCGAGCCGTCGGCAAACAGCGAAACGCTGGAGGTGCGGCTCTTCGCGCCGGACGAGATCCCCTGGGATGAGCTGGCCTTTCCCAGCACCCGGGACGCGCTGCGGGACTTCATATCCCAGTGGGGCGGGGCTGTGCCGTGATGAGCCGGCTCAGCCACTCGTCCAGGTACCGGGCGGCCACGCGCCGGTGGACCGCTGCCTGGGTGCGCTCGTAGAGCCAGCGCCGGAGGTCGCTTCCGCCCTGGCCCGCCAGGGCGGCGTAGTAGCCCTCCACGGCCATCACCAGCCGGTCGGTGTGCAGTTCCAGCCGCAGCTCGCCGTTTCCGCGCATGCGCCGCTGTACCAGCACGCCGGCGGCGATGGGGAAGCGGATGGCCGCGCGGCCCGGCTCCTCCCGGATCTCCGGCCTCCGGAAGGAGAGGAGAGTGACGCCGACGAGGCGCACCGCGACGCCGCCGTCGGAGCCGAAGCTTACGCGGAGGAATGGCCGGGCGAGGCGGTTCAGGTAGGCGAAGTAGGCGAAACCGGCCTCTGCCACCCTCTGTCGGTCGGGCGCAAACCGGACGCCCGGCAGCGCCAGCGTCTGCACGGAGCGCACCTGGCCCGTGCCGAAGACCGTCGTTTCGTCAGTAACCATGGTCACCGGGCGTCGGCCGTGGCCCGGAAGGTGAGGTTCTCGTTCTGCTGGATGACGTAGCGCATGGACCACTCGTTGCGGAAGAGCAGCACGTTCCGCCCCTCCCGGTCGGTGACGGCCAGGTTGTCCGTGGCCCAGAAGCGGCGGGGCTGGTAACCCTCGCCCTCCACCCAGCGGGCCACCTCGTAGGGCAGCCGCTCCAGGGTGACCTCCACGCCGTACTCGTGCTTCATGCGGTGCTGGAAGACCTCGAACTGCAGTTCGCCCACCGCGCCCAGGATGGGATCAGGGTTGCCGGGCTGGGTGGCGTAGAAGACCTGTATCGCGCCCTCCTCCGTCAGCTCCTCCAGCCCTTTGCGGAAATGCTTGGACTTCATGGCGTCCTTGAAGCGGACCCTGGCGAAGTGCTCGGGGGAGAAGGAGGGAATGCCCTCGAACGCGAAAGGCTCGCCGGTGCACAGGGTGTCGCCGATGCGGAAGATGCCGGGGTCGAAGACGCCGATGATGTCGCCCGCCCAGGCCTCCTCCACGATCTGCCGGTCCTGCGCCAGGAACTGCTGGGGCTGGGAGAGCCGCACCTTCTTGCCCAGGCGCACGTGGTGGACCTCCATGCCCCGCTCGAACTTGCCCGAGACGATCCGCATGAAGGCGATGCGGTCGCGGTGCGCGGGGTTCATGTTGGCCTGGATCTTGAATACGAACGCGGAGAAGCGGGGCTCCTCCGGGTCGATCAGCCGGTCGCCCGCAAGCCGCGGGGCCGGCGAGGGCGCGAGCTTCAGGAAGTACTCCAGGAAGGACTGCACGCCGAAGTTGGTGAGCGCCGAGCCCCAGAAGAGGGGGGAGAGGTCGCCGCGTCGGAACCGGTCGAAGTCCCAGGGATCGCCGGCGACGTCCAGCAGCTCGATCTCTTCCATCAGCGTCTTGTGCAGGTCTTCGCCGAGGATGGCGGAGAGCCGCGGGTCGTCGACGCCGCTGGTCTCCGTGAGGGCCTTGGATTGGCCGTGGTCGCGGCTCTGGAACAGCTCCACGCGGCCCTTTTCCCGGTCGTAGACGCCCCGGAACGTGGAGCCCATGCCCACCGGCCAGTTCATGGGGCAGGTGCGCATGCCCAGCACGTCCTCGATCTCCTGCATGAGGGCGAAGGGGTCCTTGCCCTCCCGGTCCAGCTTGTTCACGAAGGTGAAGATGGGGATGCCCCGCATCTTGCACACTTGGAAGAGCTTGATCGTCTGCGGCTCGACGCCCTTGGCGGCGTCGATGAGCATCACCGCAGAGTCGGCCGCCTCCAGGGTGCGGTAGGTGTCCTCGGAGAAGTCCTGGTGTCCCGGTGTGTCCAGGATGTTGACCATGCAGCCGTCGTACTCGAACTGGAGGACGGATGAGGTGACCGAGATGCCGCGCTGCCGCTCGATCTCCATCCAGTCCGAAGTGGCGGCCCGGGCGGCCTTCCGGCCCTTCACCGAGCCGGCGAGGCGGATGGCGCCGCCGTAGAGCAGGAGCTTCTCGGTGAGGGTGGTCTTGCCCGCGTCGGGGTGCGAGATGATGGCGAAGGTCCGCCGGCGGCGGATCTGGGATGCAAACGGGTCCGTCCTGGTCGCAAGCATGTGTGCTGATCCGCCCTTTCGAACAGCAAACTGCCGTGCGCAACCGGTGCGGCACGGCGGTGTGAACGTTTGAGAACTCCAATATTGTACTTTGGCGCCGGGGGAGCGTCAAGGTCACGGATGGCCGGGCTCTCGCGTCGAACCGAGCCGCAAGGTGCCCGCTGACAGGCGTGGTCCGCCATGCAGCACGTGTATAGCCTTCTGAATTCTTTGCATGAGGAAGAGAAGGGGAACACGGCGTCTAAGGGAATGGGTGGCCGCAGGTCGGCGGCCCGATTTCGACGTCTTGGTTAAGGAGGACGTATGCGAAAGGTACCGCGCTGGTCATGGTTGGTGCTCCTGGTGTTCGTGTGCGGCGCAGCCCTCATCGGCTACTTCCGCTGGCATTCCCGGGCGGTGGTGACGGCGGCGGTGCCTGCCGGCTCCCACGCCGTGGCCACCACGCTGGATCCCGCGACCTCCGACCGGCTCCTTCAGGTGGTTGCGGAGGCGCGGGAGCGGCTGGACGTGCCCGCGCTGCAGGTCGCGGTGGTGAAGGAGGGCGAGGTGGTCTGGACCGCCGGCGTGGGCTGGGCGGATCCCCCGGCGAGGCGGACGGTCACGGTCGATGACCGGTACCACGTCGGGAGCGTGAGCAAGCTCTACACGGCCGCCGTCGTCCTGAGGCTGGCCGAGGAGGGCCGGCTCTCGCTGGACGACCCGGTGAGCCGGTTCATTCCCGACATTCCCAACGGGGAGCAGATCACCGTGCGGCAACTGCTCAGCCACACCAGCGGGCTCCCGAACTACACCGAGAACATGGCCTTCAACCTGCAGACCGTCGTGCTGGGCCGGATGTGGAGCGTCGACGAGGTGCTGGACGTCATCCGTGAGCAGGCGCCCCGCTCGGCGCCCGGGGCCGGCCACTACTACTCCAACAGCAACTACGTGCTTCTCGGCCGCATCGCCGAGGTGGCTGCAGGGAGGCCCTTCGCAGACGTGCTGAGCGACGAACTGCTCCGCCCGCTGGGGCTGACCAACACCTTCCTGGCCGCCGGGGACGAGCGCTCCCTGAGCACCGTGCGGGGGTACGACGTGACGGTGCTGGGGACCGGGCGGCTGGGGATCAAGCTGGACATGGAGCGGTTCCGGGCGCCGCTGGAGACCTCGGCCTTCGCCGCGGGCACCGTCTCCGCCAGCGCCGCCGACGTGGCCCGGTTCACCTACAGCCTCTTCGGCGGCGGGTTGCTGGCCGGGGGCAGCCTGCAGTCCATGCTGACCTTTGTGGAGGCCCCCGATGAAGACGTTCCGGCGCAGACCGGCTACGGCCTGGGGGTGAGGCGGCTGGTCATCGGCGGCGACGAGATGGTCGGCCACACCGGCACCTTCCCCGGGTACAGCAACGTCGCGCTGTACTCCCCGGCCCACGGCCACGCCATCGCGGTGCTCTCCAACCTCTCCATGGCCGAGGTCACCGAGGTGGTGGAGGCCGTGCACGCCGTGCTGGCCGCGGCGGACCCGCCGTCCGCCCGGGAGTCCCTCCCGCAGACGGTGGCCCGCACACACGAGCGGCCCTATTCCGCTGCGTTTGCGTGGAGCGGCAGCGGGCGTCGCGAGGCCGGGGGGAGGTGGCCTGGTGGGACGGCCAGATAGGCGCCGCAGCTTGATCAGGCGGGCGAGGGCCGATGAAGCGGGGGCGCTCTCGGCCCTGGCGCTGCGTTCGAAGGCCTACTGGGGCTATAGCCCCGGCTTTATCGAAAGGTGTCGCAGTTCCCTTCGCGTGACCGCCGAGATGATCACAGCGCACGACGTGTTCGTGGCGGAAGCCGAGGGGCGGCTCTGCGGGTTTTACGTCTTGAAACCCGGCCCCGGCGGCGAGGGCGTGCTCGACTTCATGTTCATCGACCCGCCGTACATCGGCCGGGGGATCGGCCGGCGGCTGTGGGAGCACGCTGTGCAGCAGGCCGCACAGCGGGGTTACCGGGCCCTCTGCATCGAGGCCGACCCCCACGCCGAGGCGTTCTACCGCAGAATGGGCGCCGTGCAGGCGGGGGAGGCGGAGTCCACCGCCGTGCCCGGGCGCATGCTGCCCCTGATGCGCTACCCGTTGTGACGGCGAAGCCGCCCCCTGCAGGGCGGCTTCTTCCGGTTTATCCCTCCAGCACTTCGCGGGCGTCCTTCAGCGCCTGGCCGACCAGCTCGTCGGGACTGGCGTATGCCTTGTACCAGCCGCGCTCGATGGCCAGCCGCGTGCAGCGCTCGTGCTCGGCCAGGGCATCTGTGAGATGGGTGGTGAGCAGGCGGCGGAGATCGGGGTTCGTGGTCTCCAGAATGGCCGTGCAGTAGGCCGTTGACTTCAGCTTGGCCGCCGTGAGCAGCCCTTCCGCGATCACCCTGTCCTCGGGCTTCATGCCCATGGCCTCGCCGAGCGCGCTGATCACCGTCGACACCGTGCGTCCCTCCTATTCCCCAATTCCCCGGGTCCGGCAGAAGTCGTGCAGGGCCCGCACGTGGGCCTGGCCGGTCTGCAGGCAGGCGGTGAGCTGCTGCCGCAGGTCGGGGTCGCTGACCATGGCCAGCATGGACTTGGTCTTCTGCACGTCGCCGGACTCCAGCCGGATCAGCTCGTTGAGGATGAGCATTTCGTGGGTCGTCAAGCCCTGGGTCTGCGTGAGCGTACTCAACCTGTCCACTCCTTCCGCGTTCTCTTTCCGGGCCTGAGGCTAGTATGCCGGGAGCGTCCCCGGATCAGCCGCCGGCTGCGGTTGCAGGGCAGCCCGCGACGGGTGCCGCGTCCGTGTGTGGTCCCATTGGGGGGCGGATGTTCGACTTGTGAATTGTGCAGCGGGAGTCGCATAGGTTATAGTATTCATGTGCAAAGCTTCACGACCGGGACAAGAGGCATACGATTCGGCAGCGGCGGAGAAGGGAGGCCTACCCAGTGAGCCCGGAAGAGATGTGGCAGGTGGTGGAGCGCAGGCGGCGGCGGTTTGTGGGGACCCTGGTGGCGGCGGCCGTGCTGATGTTCGTGGGCGCTTCGGCGATCGGACAGATCTTCGGCGACCGGTACGGGATGATCACCCTGCTGGTGGTGCTCATCGGTGCGCTGGTCTTCATCTGGCGCGACTGGCGCTGCCCGGCGTGCCGGAAGGGCCTCGGGGTCGAGTTCCGGCCGAGGGTGTGCCCGCACTGCGGCGCCCGGCTCGCGCCGCCGGAGTCGTAACCACCTGCCCGTCACTGGCGAAGCGGTCACCGCAGGCGTGACCGCTTTTCGCGTCGGTTGCGTCCGCCAGAGGCTTGCAATCCATGTCCGCCCGCCGTATGATTTTGTTCTGTACAGAACGTTCTCTGGGGAACGAGGTGAAGGACTTGCCGTCGCTGCGGAAGGAGATCAGCCTGCTGTGGCATCGGGTCAACCAGGAGATGCGCAGCCTGCTGAGCGACGTGTTCCGGGAGTCGGCCGTGCCGCCGCCGGTCTTTTTCATGCTCCGGGAGATCGTGCGGGAGCCGGGCATCACCGTCTCCGAACTGGCCCGGCGGGTGGCCCTGGTGAAGAGCTACGTCTCCCGCTCCGTCGACCTCCTGGTGCACCGGGGGTACGTCCGCAAGGAGCCGGACCCCCTGGATCAGCGGCTGATCCGGCTGTACGCCACGCCCGCGGCCGGGCCCGCGGTGCGCCGCACCGACCGGAAGCTGTGTTCGGCCTGGGAGGACGTGGTGGCGGGCCTGCCCGAGGAGGACCTGGCCACCGTGGAACAGGGGCTGCGCATCCTGCTGCAAACACTACAGCGAAACTCGGCACATCGCCGGAGAGGGAAGGTCTGACGTGATCAAACTGCTACGCTTTCTGAAGCCGTATGCCGCCATGGTGGCGGCTACCTTTCTCCTGGTCTTCCTGCAGGCCGTGTCCGAACTGTATCTGCCGACCCTGATGGCGGACATCGTCGACGTCGGCATCGTAAGCGGCGACACCGGCTACATCCTGCGCGTCGGCGCGCTGATGCTCTTGGTGGCCCTGGGCGGCACGGCGGTGGCCGTGCTGGCGAGCTACTTCTCCAGCCGGGTCTCGATGGGCCTCGGCCGCGACCTGCGCAAGGCGGTCTTCAGCCGGGTCCAGGGGTTCTCCCTGCACGAGGTAGACCGCTTCGGCGCCGCCACGCTCATCACCCGCACCACCAATGACATCACCCAGGTGCAGAACGTGGTCATGGTCATGCTCCGCATGCTGCTCTTCGCGCCCATGATGGCGATCGGCGGCGTGATCATGGCGCTCTCCAAGGACCCCACCCTGTCGCTGGTCATCGTCTTCGTGCTGCCGGTGCTGGGCGCCACCATCGGCGCGGTGGCGGCGAAGGCGCTTCCGCTCTTCCGGGCGATGCAGCAGAAGATCGACCGGCTCAACCGGGTCGTGCGGGAGGGGCTGACCGGCATCCGGGTCATCCGGGCATTCAACCGCGTGGCCTACGAGCAGGAGCGGTTCGCCGACGCCAACCGCGACCTCACCGAAACGGCCATCACGGTCAACCGGCTGATGGGCGCGCTCATGCCCGTGATGATGCTGCTGATGAACCTCACGGCCATCGCGGTGGTCTGGTTCGGCGGCATCCGCATCGACGCCGGCCACATGGAGGTCGGCGACCTGATGGCCTTCATCCAGTACGTGATGCACATCATGTTCTCGATGATGCTGCTTTCGATGATGTTCGTCCTGCTGCCCCGCGCCTCGGCCTCCGCCGCGCGCATCAACGAGGTGCTGGACGTCGTGCCGGCCATCGCCGACCCGCCCGAACCCCGCGCGTCTGGCCCTGTGCGCGGGGAGGTGGAGTTCCGAAACGTGACCTTCCGGTACCCCGGCGCCGAGCGCCCGGCCCTGGAGTCGATCTCCTTCCGGGCGCGCCCCGGCGAGGTCACCGCCATCATCGGCGGCACCGGCGCCGGGAAGACCACCCTGGTCAATCTGATCCCCCGCTACTACGACGTGCAGGAAGGCGCCGTGCTGGTGGACGGCGTCGATGTGCGTGAGTGGCGCCAGGCCGACCTCCGGGCCGGCATCGGCTACGTGCCGCAGCGGGCCATGCTCTTCAGCGGCACCATCGCGGAAAACATCCGCTTCGGCAAGGCCGACGCCACGGAGGAAGAGATCGCCCGGGCCGCCGCCATCGCCCAGGCTGACGGCTTCATCGCCGAGATGAAGGACGGCTACGCCAGCGAGATCGCCCAGGGCGGCACCAACGTCTCCGGCGGTCAGAAGCAGCGGCTGACCATCGCCCGGGCCCTGGTGCGCCGGCCGGCGATCTACATCTTCGATGACAACTTCTCCGCCCTCGACTTCCGCACCGACGCCCGGCTGCGGGCCGCGCTGAAGCCGGAGATCGCCCGGTCGACGGTCTTCATCGTTGCGCAGCGGGTCAGCACGGTCATGGACGCCGACCGCATCATCGTGCTGGACCAGGGCCGCGTGGCCGGCATGGGCACCCATCGCGAACTACTGCAGAGCTGTGAGGTCTACCGGGAGATTGTGGCCTCCCAGCTCGCCGAGGAGGAACTGGCATGAGCGCCCGGCGCGGACACGGTCATGGTCACGGCATGGGCCCGGCGATGGCGAGGGCGGGCGAGAAGCCCCGCGACTTCCGGGGCACCCTCCGGCGGCTGCTTCGTTACCTGCGGCCCCGGCTCTGGCAAATCGGCATGGTCTTCCTGCTCACCGTCCTCAGCACCCTGTTCAGCATCGTCAGCCCGCGGATCATGGGCAAGGCGACCACCGTCCTTTTCGATGGGCTGCTGGCGAGGAACGCCGGCATTCCCGGCGCGGGGATCGACTTCGCCCAGATCGCCCGCATCCTGGCGCTGCTGGGCTTCCTCTACCTCATCAGCGCCGGCTTCGGCGTGCTGCAGCAGTACGTCATGGCCGGCATCTCCCAGCGCACGGTGTACGACCTGCGGAACCGGGTGAACGAGAAGCTCGCCCGCCTGCCCCTGAGCTTCTACGACCGGCACACCCACGGCGAGATCCTGAGCCGCGTGACCAACGACATCGACACCATTGCCACCACGCTTCAGCAGAGCCTGACGCAACTGATCACCGCCATCGTCACGCTGGTGGGCGTGGTCGTCATGATGCTGGCCATCAGCCCGGTGCTCACGCTGGTCACCCTGGTCTCGCTGCCGCTGTCGGCCATCGTCACAATCGGGGTGGCCAGGCGGTCCCAGCGCTACTTCCGGGCCCAGCAGGCCGCGCTGGGCGAGCTCAACGGGCACGTGGAGGAGACCTTCACCGGCCATCAGGTGGTGAAGGCCTTCGGGCAGGAGGCCGAAGCGGTGGCCGAGTTCGACCGCATCAACCACCGCCTGTACGAGGCGGGCTGGAAGGCGCAGTTCGTCTCGGGCATCATCATGCCGCTGATGGGCCTGGTGAACAACATCGGCTACGTGATCGTCGCGGTGGTCGGCGGCATCTTCGTCACCCGCCGGGCGGTGGAGATCGGCGACATCCAGGCCTTCATCCAGTACGCCCGGCAGTTCAGCCAGCCGATCACGCAGACGGCCAACATCGCGAACATCATCCAGTCCACCATCGCCGCCGCCGAGCGGGTCTTTGAGCTGCTGGACGAGGAGGAGGCCGTGCCCGACCCGGCTGATCCCGTGCGCCTGGAGCGGCCCCGGGGCGAGATCCGTTTCGAGGACGTCCGGTTCAGCTACAAGCCGGACAAGCCGTTGATCGAGGGGCTCAGCCTCGCGGCCCGGCCCGGCCAGGTGATCGCCGTCGTGGGGCCCACCGGCGCCGGCAAGACCACACTGGTCAACCTGCTGATGCGGTTCTACGAGCTGGACGGCGGGCGGATCACCGTGGACGGCGTGGACATCCGCCGGCTGCGGCGCGGCGAACTGCGCTCCCTCTTCGGGATGGTGCTGCAGGACACGTGGCTCTTCCACGGCACCATCCGGGAGAACATCGCCTACGGCCGGGAGGGGGCCACCGAGGAGGAGATCGTGGAGGCGGCCCGCCTGGCGCACGCGGACGGTTTCATCCGCGCCCTGCCCGACGGGTACGACACCGTGCTGAACGAGGAGGCCTCGAACCTCTCGCAGGGCCAGAAGCAGCTGCTCACCATCGCCCGGGCCTTCCTGGCGGACCCGGCCATGCTGATCCTGGACGAGGCGACCTCTTCGGTGGACACCCGGACGGAGCTGCAGATCCAGCAGGCCATGCAGTCCCTGATGAAGGGGCGGACCAGCTTCGTGATCGCGCACCGGCTCTCGACGATCCGGGACGCCGACCTCATCCTGGTCATGGACCACGGCCGGATCGTGGAGCAGGGCACGCACGAGGAGTTGCTGGCGGCGGGCGGCCACTACGCGGACCTGTATTACAGCCAGTTCGCCGGCGGTCAGAGCCTGGCCGGATGACGGACGGTGCAACGCGAGATCGGGCGGCGCCCGCGGTGGCACCGCCCGATCTGGACATCTTCCGTTGTTACGATGCTGCCGCCTGGTTGGGCAACTGAGACTCGACGATGCGGATGCCGTACTTCTCGCCGATGGCGATGACCTCCGCCTTCATGGCCGGCAGCCCGTTCACTTTGACGTCCAGAGGCTCGCTGGCCAGTCGGTCGAGGGTGATGACCGAGCCGGGGCCCATGGCCAGGATGTCGCCCAGGGGCAGCCGGGCCCTGCCCAGCTCCACGCTCAGGGTGAGCTCGATGTCCAGCAGCACCCCGCGCAGCCCGGGCGGGATCCTCGCTGCCAGCGCCCCTCCGGCCCCGGCGGCCTGCGCACGGGCGGCTGCAGGCGCCCCGGCTGTGGCGGAAGGCGCGGCGGCCGGCACCCCTGTAGCGGCGGCGGGTGCGGCTGCCGCAGACTCGGTGGCTGCGGTGGCCTGGACGGACGGAGTTGCCGGGGCGGGCGGCGCTTCGTGCCGGCTTTCCGACCGCCTGGCGGCACGGGAGGCGGCCAGCGCAGCGTCAAGCTCGGCCTGGGTCACCGGGCCCAGATCGACGACCGACTCGAAGTCTGCCGGGTCCTTCCGGGCGGCGTCGCCGGCGCTCGCGGCCGGTGTGGAGGCGGTTTCGGGCGAACCTTCGGCAGCTTCCGCATCTGAAGCTTCCTTCCCGGCGCTGTCGGCGGCCAGCAGGCTGGCCACCAGCGCGTCGATCTCGCTCTGCGACAGCTTCTTGGGCAAGGCGGCTCTCTCCTCTTCAAACATTGAGACGTTTCTATACTTCGATCGTTCTGGGTCGCTTCCCTGCCTGGGCAGCGGACATTTCCCCGCTGCGGGTGGACATACCGGGGAGACGGGCCTATAGTTAAGTATTATACGTGTGTACTACCTACGAAAGAAGGCGCCGTCGGATATGGAATCGTGGCAGAAGAACGTGGCGGTCCTGTGGGCCGCGGTCTTTGTGGCAGCAGCCTGCTGGACGATGGTGATGCCCTTCATGCCGGTCTTCCTGAGCGAGGACCTGGGCGTTGGGAGCGGCGTCACCGTCTGGGCCGGGGTGCTCGGCGCGGTCAACTCCGGCTGCATGGCGATCACCGCCCCGATCTGGGGCGCCCTGGGCGACCGCTGGGGCCGCAAGGCGATGATGATCCGCGCGGGCCTCTTCCTGGGAGTCGCCTACGTGCTGATGGCCTTCGTCCGCAACCCTTACGAGCTGCTCGGCGTCCGCATGATGATCGGCTCCCTGACCGGGTTCATTCCCACCGCGACGGCGCTGGTGGCCACCACGACCCCTGAGCGCCACGTGGGCCGAGCCCTCTCGGTGGTGGCCACCGGCAACCAGGCGGGGTCGATTCTGGGACCGGCGCTGGGGGGCTTCCTCGCCGATCTGGTCGGCATTCGCTACACCATGGCCCTGAGCGGCGTCGCCGTATTCGCAGCCACACTGCTGGTGCTGGTGGCGGTGCGGGAGCAGTTCCAGCGGCCGGCACAGCAGCAGGCGCGCCTCTTGGGCGACATGCGCCACCTCGTGCAGGGCGGGCCGCTGCTCCTGATCCTGGCCACCACGGTCCTGATGATGGCCTCCCAGGCGGCGATGGAGCCGATCCTGATCCCCTACATCCGTGAGCTGCTGGGACCGGACAAGCCCAACTGGCTGGCCGGTGTGATCTACTCGGTGCCGGGCATCGCCTTTGTGCTCGCCGCCCCGTCGTGGGCGCGGCTCGGCGAGCGGTGGGGTTACGCCACAACCGTCACCCTCGGCCTCCTGGGCGGCGCGCTGTTCACGGTGCCGCAGGCCGTCGTGCAGGGCGGGCTGGGAATGGGCTTCTTCCGGCTGACGGCGGGCCTCGCGCTTGCCGCCGTCACGCCTGGCCTCTCCGCCCTCATCGCGATGTCGGTCCCGCGGGAGCAGCGGGGCAAGGCGTTCGGGCTCAACCAGTCGGCGTTCAACGTCGGCGCCATGCTGGGGCCGCTCCTCGGAGGCGTGATGGGCGATCGGCTGGGCATTCGCTGGGTCTTCCCTGCCACCGCCGTCCTGCTCCTGGTCGCGGCCGCCTGGTGCTGGACCTTCGTGCGGGCCCGCATCCCGCGCCAGACCAAGGAAGAGCGGCCGGCGTAGCCGGACCTTCCCGCCGCCGGGTCAGGCCTCGGCCTGCTCCTGCGCGGCCTTCTCCGCCTCCTCCTGCTCCCGCCGGCGCTGCCGGTGGGCGGCCAGGGCCTCACGCACGTCCTCATTCTCCTGCAGGAAGGTCGTCAGGTCCTGGATACAGCGCACGGTCGACGGGCTGACGTGGTGCTCAATGCCCTCCACGTCCACCTCAATGGCCTCTTCCGGCACGCCGATCGTTCGGAGGAACTCCGACAGCATGGCGTGCCGGTCTTTCATCTCCTCACCCAGCATTTCGCCCGCAGGTGTGAGGACCAGCCCGCGGTAGCGCTCATAATGGATATAACCCGCCTCAGCCAGCTTCTGGACCATCTTCGTGACCGAAGACGGCTGAAGGTTGAGCTCGATGGCGATGTCGCTGACCCGGGCATAGCCCTTCGTCTGGATGAGTTCGTAGATCTTCTCGACGTAATCTTCCATGCTCGGGGTTGCCATGGCCATCCTCATTTCTTGGAACCGATTGTGTCTTTATCTTAGCATAGACCGTCCCCTGCGGCCATGTCCCTGCCTTCCGGGAAGAGGTTGAGGGGGGTGAAGTCGATGGCGTCGCAGGACACCAGGCGGTAGCGGATGGTGCCCTGAAGACCCTGATACGCGCGGTACGGGGCGTTGGGCCCGTGCAGGTGGCCGTAGACGCAGAGCAGGACGCCGCCCCACTCCTCCAGCAGCCGGGTGAACTCCGTCGGCTGGTGGTCATCGGCCACCGGCGGGTAGTGGAGCATGACGATGTACGCTTCCGCTCCCAGCTTCCGGCCGGCCTCCAGCGAGAGCTGCAGACGGCCCACCTCGCGCCGGTAGATCTTTTCGTTATGGGCGGGGTCTTCTTCCCACGACCGGTCGCCGGGGGTGATCCAGCCCCGGGTGCCGCAGACCGCAACGGGCACATCTACGCAGGGCACGGAACCTTCGGGCAGCAGCACGGCGTCATTCTGGATGAAGGAGATGGTGCTGAGCGGCAGTTCCCGGAGCTTCTTCAGCGACTGCCACCAGTAGTCGTGGTTTCCAGGGATGAGGAGTTTGCGCCCGGGCAGCCTGTCGATCTCCTGCAGGTCGGGCAGGGCCTCGGCGAGGGTCATGCCCCAGGAGATGTCGCCGGGGACCAGCACGTAGTCATCCGGTCCCACCGTGGCCTCCCAGTTCTGGAGGAAACGCACGGCATGGTCGGCCCAGCGGGGGCCGAAGATGTCCATGGGCTTGTTGACGGCCAGGCTGAGGTGGGGGTCTCCGATTGCGTAAATGGCCACGGGGGAACCTCCTTCTTAGCGGTGGGCGGTGGGTCGTGAGGGGTGAGCCGGAGGTGGCAGTGAGCCGTTCAGGAGTCGGCCCAGGGCTCGAAGTGCGGTTGCCATGCTCCGGAACCGCCCGTTGCATGCCAGATGCGGACATTTATGCGCATAACACGTAAGGGGCTGGCTGAGTTTTAACGTAGCGGAGGGGGTGACTGCCGTCAAGGGATGGACCCTGACCTGGGCGGAGCTGCTGGGGGCGGCGCTCCTGTTCTACAACCTGATGGTATTTCTGACTTACGCCTGGGACAAGCTCCGGGCCGGCCGCGGGGGGCGGCGGGTGCCGGAGCGGAGGCTGCTCTGGCTGGCGGCCCTGGGCGGGGGCGCGGGCGCCATGCTGGGGATCTACCTGATCCGGCACAAGACCCGGAAGCCCCGGTTCGCCATGGGCGTGCCCGCCCTGCTGGCCGCCCAGGTCGGGCTGGCGGTCTGGTTGGCGCATCGCCTGGGCTGAGCCCCGGTGGGCGCAGCCGGGCGTATGAGCGGGCTTCCTTTGGCTGACAGGAGGGGAGGCGGGACCTGTGGAAGAGTGGCCGATGGGAGGGTTCGACGTGGGGGCGTATGTGCGCAGTGCGGTCGCCGTGCTCCTGCTGGTGCTGCTGGGGTGCAGCCCGGCCTGGGGGCCTGCGCCGGGTGAGGCGCGGATCGGGCTGGAGAAGGTGGTCGACGGGCTGGAACAGCCGCTCTACATCGCCCATGCCGGAGACGGAAGCGGCAGGCTGTATATCGTGGAGCAGCCCGGCCGGGTGCGGGTCCTGGAGGAGGGCAGCCTGCTGCCAGAGCCCTTCCTCGACCTGACCGACCGGGTGCTGAGCCGGGGAGACGAGCAGGGGCTCCTGGGACTGGCCTTCGCGCCTGATTTCCCGGAGAGCGGTGTCTTCTACGTCCACTACACGGGCCGTCCCGACGGGCGTACGGTGCTCGCCCGGTACCGGCTGCAGGACGGCAACCCCCGCCGGGGCGATGCGGGCTCTGAGGAGGTGCTGCTCACCGTCGAGCAGCCCTACGCCAACCACAACGGCGGCGCGCTGCTCTTCGGGCCCGACGGGTACCTCTACCTGGCCCTGGGCGACGGCGGCTCGGCCGGCGACCCCGGGAACCATGCGCAGGACCTGGGGAGCCTGCTGGGCAAGATTCTGCGGCTGGACGTCTCGCAGCCGGGGCCCTACCGCATCCCGCCCGACAATCCCTTCGCCGGCGGGCCGGGCCGGGAGGAGATCTGGGCCTACGGCCTGCGGAACCCCTGGCGGATCAGCTTCGACCGGGCCACCGGCGACCTGTACATCGCCGACGTGGGCCAGAACACCGTAGAGGAGGTCAACTTCCAGCCCGCAGACAGCCCCGGCGGCGAGAACTACGGCTGGCGCGTGTGGGAGGGCTCGCGGCGGTTTGCACAGGGCGAGGCGCCGGGAGCGGTCTTTCCCGTGGCCGAGTACACCCACGCCGAGGGCGGGTGCTCGATTACGGGCGGCTACGTTTACCGCGGAGAGGCCATTCCCGAACTGACTGGCACCTATCTCTACGGCGACTACTGCACGGGCTACATCTGGGGACTCCGGAAGCAGGACGGCCAGTGGGAGACCGCCCGCCTCCTGGATTCGGAGCTGAACATCACCTCGTTCGGCGAGGACGAGGCGGGTGAAGTCTACGTGGTCCATCGCCGGGGAGCGGTCTATCGCATTGTTGCAGCCGACTGAGCGCAGCCGTGCAGGCGGCGCGGAGGAGGTGGTTCCCGTGGAACGGATCCGTACCGTCGTTGAGGAAGCGCACCGGCTCAGTGGAGAAGGGGCGCTCTGGCCGGGGTTCGCTCTTGCGGCCGTCCCGATTCTGCTCTATGACGACCGCGAGGCGTGGCTTGTCGGGCACCCGGCCCCGCCGGAGGGCTACCGGCCTTCCGGGGAGGTGGCCGGCCGGCCCGTGTACCGGAGCCCCGTGCGGCCCGAGATGATCGCCAACACCGCCGCGCGCGTCGGCGGATACCTGACCGCCCTGATCAACCTGTCGGACCGGCCCCCCTCCGATGAGGCGGCCCTGGCGCGGCTGATCCTGCACGAGGCGTTCCACGTCTTCCAGCAGGTGGCCCTTCCGGCCATGCCCCGCATGGACATGGAGAAGCTGCAGGTCATGGCGAGCTACCCCGAAAACGACCCGGGAAACAACGCCATGGCCATCGTGGAGAACCGGCTTCTGGCCCGCGCCCTCGCAGGGGAGCACGAGGCCGTGCCTGCATTCCTGTCCATGCGCCGGCACCGGCACAGGCGGCTGGTCCGGCTGGATCAGAGCGACGTGCCCGTCTACGAAGAGACCGTGGAATGGGTGGAGGGAACCCCCACCTACGTGGAGCTGCGGGCCGGGGCGCCGCTGGACGACCTGATCGGGCGGCTCGGGACCTACAACCGGGGCGGCCGCCATGCCGCCTACCGGCGCCTCTACGACACCGGCGCGGCGCAGGCGGTGCTGCTGGACCGGTTTGCGCCCGGCTGGCAGGCACGGCTGGCGGAGAGTGGCGGCGCCAGCCTGCAGGAGCTGCTCCGGGAGAGCCTCAACGAGCCTCTGCCGCCCGTGGGCCAGGTGGTGGTGGCCGAAGGGCTGGCGGCCGTGCTGGAGGCGGAGGAGGAGGCCGAGGCACAGCGTCAGGATCGGATCGCCGGGCTTCTGCGGGAACTGGAGGAGGGCCCCGGCGTCCTGGTGGAGATCGCGCTGCCGCCTGCGGTGAAGGGCGGCATGTGGGACCCGACCAACCTGCTGAACATCTCCCCCGGCCGGAGGCTTCACACCCGGTTCTGCGGCGCCGTGGGACCGGACGGCCTGCGGGTGACCATCCACGCGCTCTGCCTGGAGGAGTGGGGCGAGACGGGCAGGCGGTTCAGGCTGCGGGTGCCCGCGCGGCCGTCCATCGACCAGGGCGCACGGCTGCGGGTGGAGGGTGAGGGGCTCGACGTTGACGCGCCCGGCGGGCGGGTGGAAGACGGAGCAGACGGACTGCGCGTTCAGATTCAGCTTCCTGAACTGTGAGCCT
This sequence comes from Symbiobacterium turbinis, assembly GCF_055383075.1. Classification (NCBI taxonomy): domain Bacteria; kingdom Bacillati; phylum Bacillota; class Clostridia; order Eubacteriales; family Symbiobacteriaceae; genus Symbiobacterium; species Symbiobacterium turbinis. The sequence continues at coordinate 1,351,704 of NZ_AP042433.1, read as the reverse complement.
GCCCGGGGCAGCTTCCTCTTGACGGGTTACTAACCACCGGTTATATTGTAACCGGTGGTTAGTAACCGATGGTTACAAGAGGGGGAGGACGGGCGTGGCAAACCGACAGCGATCCCGCAGCGCGGAGACCCGGCAGGCCATCCTGTCGGCGGCAGGGGAGCTGTTCGCGGAGCGGGGCTACGACGGGGTGACCATGCGGGAGATCGCCCGGGCTGCGGGCTGCTCGCACACCGCCATCTACCTGTACTTCAAGGACAAGGAGGCCCTGCTGCACGAGCTGGCCGTGGGGCCGCTCACGGCCCTGGAGGCCGAGCTGGCGGCCGCCCTGGGCGATGTCGGCCTGACCCCGGCGGAGCGGGTGCGGGCGATGGGCCGGCGGTTCATCCGCTTTGGACTCACCCATCGGAACAGCTACCACGTGCTCATGATGGCCCGGGCCGGACGGGTGGATGAGGAGGAGCCGGATCTGGCCGTCAACGCACTCAGGAACCGGCTCTTCGCCCTGCTCCGGCGCGGGATCGCGGCCATGCTGCCCGACGGCACCCCTGATGAGCGGGTGCTCGCCTACAGCAGGGTGGTCTTCTTCCACGTGCACGGCATCGTGGAGACCTACCGTCTCTCGGAGGAGGCCGTGCCGGCGCTCCTGGCCCGGCTGGGTTCCACCTTCGAGCTGAGCCTGGATGTGCTGCTTGCAGGCATTGAACGGACCGCTGCGGCGGAGGCGCAGAGGGGGGGCAGCCGCCGTGAGGGTTGAGCGGGTGTCTGCGCACATCTGGGCCGTCTCCGTGTGGGTCCTCATCCCGATTCGGGTCTGGCTCGTCGCGGGGGACGACGGCGTCACCCTGGTGGACGCGGGCCTCTCCTTCATGGCGGAGGGGATTCTGCGTGCAATCGACCGCCTAGGGGCGGGCCCCCTGCGGCGCATCCTGCTGACGCACGGCCACAGCGACCACACCGGGGCGATCGCGCCGATCCTGCGCCGGCGCCCCGTGCCGGTGTACGCCCACGAGCGGGAGATCCCGTACATGACGGGGCAGCTTCCCTATCCCCGCCGGCGGCGGCCTGCCGCCGGCCTGGCGCCGGGGGTGGCGGAGCCGCTGGCTGAGGAAGGCCGCGGCGTCCTGGCCCGCGTGGCCGGGCTCCGGCCCTACCTGACCCCGGGCCACTCGCCCGGGCATGTGGCCTACTACCACGAACGGGACCGGGTGCTGCTGGCCGGCGACCTGTTCACGTCGCGGCAGGGGCGGCTCGGCCGGCCGATGGCCATCTTCACGGCAGACATGGAGGAAGCGGTGCGTTCCGGGGCCATCGTCGCGACCCTGCAGCCGGAGCGGCTGGAGATCTGCCACGGCGGCCCCGTGCTGAACCCGGCGGCCCAGATCAGCCAGTACCTCGCGGCTGCCGGGTAGCGCTCGCTGCTGCCGGCGAGCGCGGCGTCCCGGCACGGGTGGACCGGCGCAGAGCCGTACGATATGCTGGCACTGGCAGGATTGGCATGGGCAGGAGGTGACGCTCGATGCCGCACATCCTCGTCGTGGACGACGAGCCCGGCCTCGTCAAGGGGCTGCGGCTGAGCCTGGAGCAGGAAGGCTTCCAGGTGACCACCGCGTCCGACGGGCGGGAGGCGCTGGAGAAGTTTCGGGCAGGCGACTTCGACCTGATCGTGCTGGACCTGATGCTGCCGGAGGTGGACGGACTCACCGTGTGCCGGGAGGTGCGCGCCGCCGGCATGACGCCGATCATCATGCTCACGGCCAAGGCAGACGATATCGACAAGATCCTCGGCCTGGAGATGGGGGCAGACGACTACCTCACCAAGCCCTTCAACACCCGGGAGCTGATCGCCCGCATCAGGGCGGTCCTGCGCAGGGCCGAGGCGCCTTCGCGGCAGGAGCAGGAGGGCCGGGTGGCGGTGGGCGACCTGGTGCTGCATACCCGGCAGCGGCGGGCGGAGGTGGCGGGCCGTCCCCTGGAGCTGACGGCCCGGGAATACGATCTCCTGGAGCTCCTGGCCCGCCACCCCGGGGTGGTCTACACCCGCCAGGAGCTGCTGGACCTGGTCTGGGGCTACGACTTCGCCGGCGACGACCGCACCGTGGACGTTCACGTCCGGCGCATCCGTGAGAAGCTGGAGGAGGAGCCCTCCCGGCCCCGCTACCTGCGCACCAAATGGGGCGTGGGCTACTATCTGGAGGCCGAGCCATGAGGCGGCCGGGCCACTGGCCGCTCGGGGTTCAGCTCGCCCTGGCCTTCGCGCTGGTGACCGTCCTCGCCCTGGGCGGGAGCGGCGCCCTCCTGCTCTACCAGACCAGCGACCGGCTGATGGAGGAGCGCGCCGAGTCCGTCCTGGCCTGGGGGCAGGCCGCGGCGGGGCTTGCGGCAGAGTACTGGGCCGAGCCGCAGGAAGGCATGACGCTGGCCCTGTACCGCTTCCACCAGCAGAGCGGCATCCGGCCGGTGGCCGTGGACGGCCGGGGCGTCGTGATCGCCGACATCACGACGGGCACGCCGCTTCTGGGACAGCGCCTGACGCACCCCGAGGTGCATGGGGCCCTGGCCGGGAAGCCCACCACTGGGGCCCGGCGGCTGCCCACCGGCGAGTGGGTCATGTACGCCGGCGTTCCGGTGGTGGTCGGCGAGGCACAGGTCGGCGCCGTCTTGCTGGCGGCTGACATCGGCGCCGTGCGGGATGCGCAGCAGGACCTGCTCCGGCAGCTGGCCTGGGTGGCCGGCGCCATGGCGCTTCTGGCGGTCCTGCTCGGCGTGCTGCTGGCCCGGTATCTCACCCGCCCGCTGGTGCGGCTGCGCGAGGCCGTCTCGCGCCTCGCCCGCGGCCGGCTCGACACCCGGGTGACGCCCGGCGGCAGCAGCGAGCTGCGGGACCTGGGGCACGGCTTCAACCGGATGGCCGCGGAGCTGGGCCGGCTGGACCGGCAGCGCCGGGCCTTCGTCGCGGACGCCTCCCACGAGTTGCGCACGCCCATCGCCGCCATCCGGGCGCTCGCGGAGCCGTTGCTCACCGACCGCCCCGTGGACGTGGCGGTCTACAAGGAGCATCTGCAGGACATCGTGCACGAGTGCGACCGGGCCGGCAGGCTGGTCAACTCGCTGCTGGAGCTGGCGCGCCTCGACATGCGGGCCGAGGCGCGCAGCCAGGCCGGGGAGGGGGCGGAGCCCGTCGATCTGCGCCAGATCGCGGAGGAGGTGGCGCACGCCCTGGAGCCGCTGGCGGCGGAGCGGGGCGTGCGGCTGGATGTCCTGCCCGGGCCGCCTGTGCTCGCGCCGGCCGTTGCCCGGCTGGTGGAGAGCGTCGTCGGCAACCTGGTGGAGAACGGCATCAAGTACACCCCCCGGGGCGGGTCCGTGCAGGTAGCCGCGGGCGTCGGCCCGGTGCCTGCACTGCGAGAGGCACTGGAAAGCGGCGGCGCGGACCGTGCCGGAGCCGCGCGCGGAGAAGCCGCGGACTCAGCGGCCGTGGCCTGGGTGACGGTGACCGACACCGGAATCGGCATACCGCCGGAGCACCAGGCGCACATCTTTGAACGCTTCTATCGGGTGGACAAGGCCCGCTCACGCGCCACCGGCGGCGCAGGGCTGGGGCTGGCCATCGCGGCCGAGGCGGCGGCGCAGCTGGGCGGCCGAATCCACGTGGAATCCGAGGTGGGCAGGGGCAGCCGGTTTACGTTCATCCTGCCGGTTTAACAGGTGCGTCATACTTTCGTAACAACCTGTCATTCGCGGGTCATACTTGACCGGTAGACTCGGCAGTGGAAACGAACCCGAAAGGAGCAGATAGGTATGAAGCAGACCGGTCGAATGGCCCTGAAGCGGGCGTTGCCTCTGATGCTGGCGGTCGCCCTCGCCGCATCCGGCTGCGCCGGTGTGAGCCCGCAGCAGGCCCCCGAGGGCGAGGCGCCCATCTCCCCGTCTGCTCAGGTGGAGCCTCCGGTGAAGACGCAGACGGTGACCGTGTTTTACCCCGACTGGCAGGTGCAGCACCTGATTCCCGAGCAGCGGCAGGTGTCCGAGGGCAGCGCCGCCGAGCTCGCCACCCGGGTGGTGGAGGAACTGCTGGCCGGGCCCGCCGACCCGCACCTGAAGCGGCCCTTCCCGGAAGGGGTGCGGCTCCTGGAGCCTGTGAAGGTGGCCGACCGGGTGGCGACGGTGAACCTGAGCGAGGAGGTCAGCCAGGTGCAGGGCTCGGCGGCCGTGATGGCCCTGATCAACTCGCTCCGCCTGAGCCTGAGCGAGATCCCGGGCATCGAGCGGGTTCAGCTGCAGGTGAACGGCCGCTCCGACGGCGACCTGGGCGGCATGGTGCTGGAGACGATGGACCGGGGGCTTTACCTCTACCCGGTGCTGCCGAACCCGGAGCGGACGCAGTACCTGCAGGCCCGGGCCGACCAGGGGCTCGATACCTGGCGGCTGGATCCGGCGAAGGTGGCGCGGTTTGAGGGCCGCATGTTCGGCTTCACGGCCGCGGAGCTGGAGCAGGCGGCCATCAGGCAAGACGGCGGCGTGGCCGAGGCTTACGTGACCCGCAACGGCACGACCTACGCCTTCACCCTGGTCCGCAACCCGGCCGCCGGTGAGAACGGGGTGTGGACCGTCGAGAGCCTGAGCCCCATGCAGTGGCACGCCTACGATTCGCTTCCCACTGATCTGCGGGCGTGGGCGGACCGCTACGCCGAGACGACGATCGGCGTGGCCAGGGCCGAACTCGATCGGCTGTACCTGCTGGCCTCCGTGGAGGAGGGCGAGGTGCGCATCACGTCTGCGGGGGCGGAGGATGAGCAGTTCGTGGTCTCGCTGGCGGAGGAGGGCGGAAAGCGGATCTCCATCGCCTCCGTCCCGCTGCCCGGAACCGAGCTGGAGCCGGTCTTCCGCTGGGCGTCTCCGCCGAAGGGGCCTGCCGCCCGGTACACCGATCCCGAGATCCTGCCCCGCCTGTATACGCTGGACGGGGCCGGCCAGGCGAGCACCAAGCTGACGGGTGACGCAGTCATCGCCTCCGCCGTCAGCGAGCCCGGGCGCCTCACGGTGAACGGCTACGCCCGGCACCTGTTCGAGGCCAACGTTGTGGCCCGCCTGCTGGACGGGCAGGGGCAGGAGGTGGCGGTCGGTTTCACCACCGCCGCGGCGTCGATGTGGAACTGGGGCGAGTTCACCATCGTGCTGGAGCACGACCTGCCGCCTGGCGAGTACCGGGTGGAGGTGGGCGACTACAGCATGCGGGACGGCGCCTGGCAGCCGCGGGCCGTGGAGTATGTGACCGTCCGCTGAGTCAGGCTGTGCATGAAGTGGCCCGGAAACCGGGCACCTGACAAGCAGAGCCCTCCCGGCCTGGCCGGGAGGGCTCTGTCTTTATTTGGTAATGCGTTCCGCAACAGCCCCCGGGAAGCAGTTGGAGTCGCCACAGAAGAGCCCGGTTACTGCCCCGCGGACAGCGTCCACGTCTCGTCGAGCACCAGAAAGGCCGATGGCTCCACATACCGGACGATCAGCCGCTCGGACTGGCGGAAGGACTCAGGCAGTTCGTTCCACCACATGGCCCAGACCCGGGTCCGCACCTCGTTCGCCCGGATGTCGTCGGGGCCCGCGGCCCCGCCGAGGTTGGTCATCACCTCGCGGGCGTCGTTTTCGATCTCGAACCCCGGGCCCAGAGCCGGCGGTTCGCCGGGCTCAGCCGTCTCCAGCGGCAGGCGTCCGCCCATCCGGAGGGCGGACTGCACGTACGGCGGCTCCCGCCTGGGCGTGCGCTGCTCAATGCCGATGCCGCTGTCGGTGGCGAATCGCGCCACCAGTTCGCTGTCGTAAAACGGTAGGCTCACCTGGTGCTCGGGATCCATCTCCCCGTCCCGGGAGGACGTCCGCTCCCGGTACTTGGCCCAGTTCACCGGCCACTCCAGCGCCTGATCCGTCAGGAACGTGATCCCCTGCAGCCGCAGCTCCACCGGGGCCGGCCACTGGTTCGGGCCGTCGTAGGTGATGGTGAAGCGGTAGCGCCCAGGTTCCTCTGTGGGCTCCGTCGCCTGCCAGCCTCCGGTCAGTTCCTGACCGCCGATGACGAGGGCGGCCGTCAGCACAGGGTCCCGTTCTCCCTCCGGGAGCGTGATCACGCCTGTCAGCCTTGCTTGGCCGATGCCCACCTCCAGCGAGTCCAGGGCGAGGGTGCGCCCGAGCCAGGTGTGCTGCTGCGGCCACGGGATGACCTCGGGCGCAGGTTCGGTGAGGTAACTTTCATCCCAGGGGAGGCGGATCCGGAGGTCTTCCCAGAAAGTCGCTCCAGCGCCCGTCGACTGCGGGCCGGATTTGGGATCGACCCGCAACCACTGCCGGAGGACCAGCTCCAGGTGGTGCAGGTCGGGCTCCGGCTCGATCGGGTTGAAGATCAGCACGGAGTGGAAGCCCTCTGGCGAGAGACCGCCCCATGTGGCGAGGTGGCTCCAGTTCGTGCCGCCATGCCTCAGGATTCGGTCCGCACTTTCGTTGCGGAGAAACGCCTCGATCGGGATCCAGTATTCGTTGTGGGGGGTGGAGACGGTGTAAAGGACGTAGACCTGCTGCCCGCTGTACCAGGCCTTCTCCACAGTGAGCGTGGCGTCTGTGCGCGGGATCCGCTCCGTGACCCCGACGTCCACAACGAGCCCGTGGGCGACGGCCCGCTCCCAGCCCGGAATGGCCCGCCCGGCGACCTCTTCGGCGCTTGACACCCGTGCCGGAATCCGCTTCTGGTCCGCAGTGGTCCGGCGGCCCAGGACGTAGCTCAGACTGCCCGTGACGACCAGCAGCGCCACGACCGCGGACAGCCCGGCAAACAGGATGCGCTGAAGCCGCCCGAAGAACGCGCGGGCGGGCTGCTCCAGCCTGGACTCTTCCGGCGGGGCGGGCGGGGGCTGCGGCGCCGCCGCCTCACGCAGCCGTGCCCGGCAGGTGGGGCAGGCTTGGGCGTGCTGCTCCAGCAGCAGCCGCGTGGCCGGCGAGAGCAGGTCGTCGGCGTAGAGCGGGAGCAGGTCCTCGGTCAACGCACAGAGATCGATCCTCAACGGGCATGCCCCCCTTCCAGCGTCAGGTAGGCTTCCTTCAGCATCCGGCGCGCCCGGAAGCAGGTGACCCGGGCCCAGGTCTCCGACCGGCCCAGCACCTGGCCGACCTGGGCGTAACTCAGCTCCTGATACTCCCGCAGCACCAGAGCTTCCCGGTACGCCTCGGGCAGGGCCGCCAGGGCCCGGGCCAGGCGGCTGCGCTCGTCGCTCGCCACCGCGACCTCGTCGGGGGTCGGAAACGGGGCGCCGGGTGGCTCCGGCGGCGGCCTTCGGCTCTCTTGGGCCAGGCGCTTGCGGTACTGGTTCCGGGCGATCGCGTAGAGCCAGGTGGCTGCGCTGCTCTCCCGGCGGAACCGGGGGAGAGAGAGGATGGCCTGCAGAAACGTCTCCTGGGTCAGCTCCTCCGCCAGGTCCGCATCGCCGGTGAGGGCGGCCAGGAAGCGATAGATGGGGCCGTGCAGCTCTGTGTACAGGTCCTCCAGCCGTTCTGCCACTGCCGCCGCTCACCTCCGTCCGTGAAGTTAGTACCGCAGCGGGGCAGTTCGTTACAGAATTCGGCGCCTTCTTCTGCGAAGGCGCCGAGGAAAGGGAAGGCTCAGTTCCCCACGGGCAGCGTCCACGTCTCATTTAGCACCAGAGTGGCCGTGGGTTCCATGTGGCGAATCAGGAGCCGTTCCGACTTCTGGAACGATCCGGCAAGGTATTTCATGTGCCCCCACCTGACAGACAGGCTGCCCGGTTGCGGAGCCCCTTTCGTCCAGGATGGCGCTGACGAGGCTCGCAGCGATCAGCAGGACAAGTGCCACAGTCAGTCCAACGTACACGAATCGGCTGAACCACCCGGCGAAGGGGCGGGCCGCTGCCCCTCGGTAGCGTTTGACTGGATAGACCCCCTCAGGCAGTCAGGATAGACTGCATAGAGCCAGCCACCTCCGCAGACGGCCGGCAGCACAGGTCCAAGTATAGCACAGAAAACCGGCTTATTACGGATAATTGGACACTGCGCCACGAATACGCCTGCATTACCAGCCTCTCCCGGTCGGGCAAGTCTGCGCTGGCTTCGGACGTGCCGGACCGGGAGGGGCAGCGGTTAACTCCGCAGCCACAGGACGCGCAGACCTGGCCGGCGGCGGACGAGGCGGGGGCGGCGGATCAGGCGACCGCGGCGCCCCGGCGGAACGATTACGCCATCCCCTTGGAACTGTGGGCTCCCCCGGTGACGCAGGAAGAGATCGTGATCGAACCTGTTCTCGATGACGGGCCTTACGAACTGGGCGTTGTGGGCTTCGTGAGCGGCCGCGAAGGCGACCACTGGGTCCTGACGGAATGCATACACATCGACGACGAGTGGGTCCTCGGCGACACCTTCCTCGTGGACGTCCGGCATCCCTACGCGGCACGCCTGTTCGAAGGGCGGGTCGCCTCGGTGCGGGGGCTTGACGGCGGCACGGCGAGCGGCGAACCGGGCACGAGAAGAGGGAGACTCCATCATCGCGTCTCCCTCTTGTCGTTTCTAGTGAGATGTCCGGTGGGGTGCATGGGCCTGCCTGTATCCACGTATCCCCCTCAGTCGAAGAACATCGTGATGTCCGCCCACGTGGCGAAGTCGCTGAGCGGGATCTCGAAGCTCAGCACCGTCCTGAACTGGTCCGGTCCCTGGTAAGTCGCACGATAGATGACCAGACCGCCGGCCCGCCAGTAGACGATGAACAGTCCCGGGCCCTCCCGGTCCAGGATCACGTCCAGCCGCCCCAGCTGCACCCAGTTGGAGAAGAGATAGGTCCGCGTGCCGTCGGGTTCCTCCACGTAGACGTGCCACGGGTGCCCGTCGTCCCAGCCGAACTCCTTCTCGTCCGGCATCCAGAAGGCGTTGGTGGTCACCGAGACCCGCTCGTCGACGCCGTCGCCGTCCAGATCGGCGGTCAGCGTCTGGTGGTACTCCCACCCCGGCTCGCCACCCACGGCAGGCGGGTAGTTGGGGTTGATCAGATCAACCACGCGATCCTCGGGGGAGAGCCGCTCCGCCAGATATCGGTTGCGGAATTCCAGTTCCTTCACCTTGGCGTCGAGTTCCGCGACCAGGGTTTCCAGCTCCCGGTTCCGGGCCCTGAGCCGTTCGAGTTGTTCCGCTGCCGATGTGACTTCTTCCTCCGCCAGTCGGGCGGCCACGTCGAGCAGTTCCTCGCGGTTGAGCCCCTCGGCCTGGATCACCGTCATGCCGAAATCCTCGGGGATGACGAGCCGCCAGACGAGGTGCTCCCCGTCCGGCGCGGCGGAGGCGTGATGCGTCTGCCTGATCAGCACGGCCGTTCTGCCGCCCACCGTCACCTCCTGGAATGCGTCGGGAGGTTCACCCTGGCTGCTGGCGACGAACGAGGCGTACCGGGATATGGTGAGTGTGGCCGGCCGATCCTCGCCGTTCCTGACCGCCGTGATGGCAAACGAGATCGGGCGGTCGCCGCAGACCGCCACGCCGGAGGTCCGCTCCACCTGGAACTCGGGTTCGAGAAATGCCGGCTCGAAGACCAGCGGTGTGTCCGTCTCCGCCGGCGCGATCTCGTGCACAGGCAGATCGGGCGGGCACTGGAAATCTGCCGCCTCCATCGGACCGTTCTTGAAGCTGATGCCCGCGAGCTCACCTGCAAAGGGCTGCGATCCGCCCGGGACGGGTGTCGGGCCCTCAGGAGCCGACGAGGATCCCGGCGAAGCGGAACATCCAACTGCTGCCACCAGAATCAGCGGAATCAGTACCCTCAGACGACGGAACATCGTTCGAACCTCCTCCCAGCGAATGTGACCGCTCACCGGAGGCTGCCGTGCATCCTCCCGCCCAGGACGGGTACCCTTCCCGCCTGACCTGGGCGCCTTCACCTATCCCAACGGCGGAACTGCCTCTCAGGTTACGGAGTCATCATCCGGCGTGAGAGGCACCGGCGTGGGAGGCGCAGGACCCACCCACCTCGTCCCAGCACTTGCTCGTGTTCGGTTTGACTGGTGGTGACCGACTAGTCCACCACATGACCCCCGGCCCCGGCTGCCGCTCCACCGGCACCAGCCAGTGCGAACAGCCTGTACCCGCCCGGGCGGCACCAGCGACTGCGAACAGCCGGTATCCGCTCAGGGCAGCAGCGCCCCCAGCCGCCTTGACAGCCCCCTACGCACGTCTGTATAATCCCTGGTAGTCCAACCCGAGGACGGGGAAGACGGGTCCCAGCAGCCACGCTTCAGAGAGGGCGCCCCGCCGGCTGAAAGGGCGCCTGCGCAGGCGGGATTCCGCAGCCACCCCTGAGGGGCCCACCGAGGCGGAGCATCCGCGGTAGGCTGGGACGGCCGCCATGCCGATATCACTGGAGAGAGATGGCCGCCGCGCCTTCGGCGGTCAAGCAGGGTGGTACCGCGACGGCAGAAAGCCCTCGCCCCTGACGCTTCCTCAGCGTCGGGGGCGGGGGTTCTCAGTTTTCAAGGGGGGTTTTCCACACCATGCCCAAGTACATGACGGGCAGCGAGATCCGCACGGCATTCATCGAGTTCTTCAAGTCCAAGGGACACACCCACGTTCCCAGCTCGTCCCTGGTGCCGCACAACGATCCCACGCTCCTCTTCACCAACGCCGGGATGAACCAGTTCAAGGACACCTTCCTGGGCCTGGAGAAGCGCGACTACACCCGGGCGGTCACCGCGCAGAAGTGCGTGCGCGCCGGCGGGAAGCACAACGACCTGGAGGAGGTCGGCTTCACGGCCCGACACCACACCTTCTTCGAGATGATGGGCAACTTCAGCTTCGGCGACTACTTCAAGAAGGAGGCTCTGGCCTACGCCTGGGAGTTCATCACCAGCCCCGAGTGGCTGGGCCTGCCGACCGACCGGCTCTGGGTCACCATCTACAAGGACGACGAAGAGGCATTCGACGCCTGGCATAAGACGGTGGGCGTGCCGGCCGACCGCATCGTGCGCATGGGGGAGGAGGACAACTTCTGGCGCATGGGCGACACCGGCCCCTGCGGCCCCTGCTCGGAGATCTTCTGGGACATGGGGCCCGAGTACGCCTGCGACCACCCCGACGGCTGCGCCATCGACACCTGCGGCTGCGACCGGTGGCGTGAGTTCTGGAACTGCGTTTTCATGCAGTACAATCAGACCGCGGAGGGGCTGGAGCCGCTGGAGCGGACCGGCGTGGATACCGGCCTCGGCCTGGAGCGGATGGCCACGATCATGCAGGAGGTCTGGTCCAACTGGGAGATCGACCTCTGGAAGCCCATTTTCGCCCGCATCAGCGAGCTGTCCGGCAAGACGTACGGCGACGGGCCCGAAGCGGTGCCCTTCCGGGTGATCGCCGACCACGCCCGCTGCTGCACCTTCCTCATCGCGGACGGGGTGCGCTTCAGCAACGAGGGCCGCGGTTATGTGATGCGCCGCATCCTCCGCCGGGCGGTGCGGTTCGGCCGCAGTCTCGGCTTCACCGAGCCCTTCATCTGGAAGGTGGCCGAAGCGGTGGCCGGCGTGATGGGCGACGCCTATCCCGAGGTGCGGGACCAGCTGCCCGCGATACAGGACGAGCTGCGCCGGGAGGAGGAGCGGTTCCTGCGCACCCTGGAGCAGGGCATGGCCAGGCTGGAGGAGATCCTGCGCCAGATGCGCCAGAAGGGCGAGACCGTTATCTCCGGGCAGGATGCCTTCGTGCTGTACGACACCTACGGCTTCCCGCTGGACATTGTGCGGGACGTCGCCCGTGAGCAGGGCTTCACGGTCGACGAGGAGGGCTACAACGCCGCCATGGCCGAGCAGAAGGCCAGGGCCCGGGCGGCCCGCGACGTCTCGTACGTGACCGAGGCCCAGACCCGCATCGCGGGGCACCTGGAGGGCGTGGCGCCCACGGAGTTCCTGGGCTACACCGAGCTGGCGGCCAGGGGCCGGGTGCTGGCCGTGTTCGACGAAGAGGGGAACCCCACCGGGGCGGGCGAGGGCTCGTCCGTGGTGATCGTGCTCGACCGTACCCCGTTCTACGCCGAGGGCGGCGGTCAGGTGGGCGACACGGGGCAGATCGCGGCCCAGGGGCTGCTGGTGGAGGTGGAGGACTGCCGCAAGCTGCCCTCCGGCCACCACCTGCACTACGGCACCGTGCAGCAGGGCTTCCTGGAGGTGGGCCAGCAGGTCACCGCCCGGGTGGATGCCCGGAAGCGGAAGGACACGCAGAAGAACCACACCGCCACGCACCTGCTCCACAAGGCCCTGCGTGAAGTGCTGGGGGCCCACGTGCAGCAGGCGGGGTCGCTGGTCGCGCCGGACCGGCTGCGCTTCGACTTCACCCACACCGGCCCGATGACGCCCGAGGAGATCGCCGCGGTGGAAGAGATGGTGAACGCCGAGATCGAGGCCGCGGAGGCGGTCACCTGGACCGAGATGCCCCTCGACGAGGCGAAGGCCCTCGGCGCGATGGCCCTGTTCGGCGAGAAGTACGGCGACGTGGTGCGGGTCGTTTCGGTGGGGGACGGCTGGTCCCGGGAACTCTGCGGCGGCTGCCACGTCAGTAATACCAGCGAGGTTCAGTACTTCAGGATCCTCTCGGAGTCGGGCATCGGCGGCGGCGTGCGCCGCATCGAGGCGGCCACGGGCGCCGGCGTGATCCGGCACCTGGAGGAGGAGCGGGTCAGGGCGGTTGAGGTGCAGGAGCAACTCAGGAGCCGCGTGAAGGAGCTGGAGAAGGAACTGGAGCGGCTCCGGGCGAAGCTCGCCGCCGGCGAGGTCGACAGCCTGGTGGAGCGGGCACAGGAGGTCGGCGGCATCAAGGTCGTCGCCGGCACCGCGCCGGTGGCCACCATGGATGACCTGCGGAACATGACAGATACGATCCGCGCCAGGCTGGGCTCGGGGGTGGTCGTCCTCGGGGCGGTCACCGGCGAGGGCAAGGTGAACCTGGTCGCCGCCGTGACGAAGGACCTGGCGGGCCGGGTGCATGCGGGCAAGCTGATCAAGGAGGTTGCCCAGATCTGCGGCGGTGGCGGCGGCGGCCGGCCGGATATGGCGACCGCCGGCGGCAAGAACCCGGAGCGGCTGGGCGAGGCCCTGAATGCCGTTCCTCGCCTGCTGGGCGGGCAGCTCGGCCTCTAACGCGGCCCCGCGAGGAGGAAGGAGCATGGCGGGTGTGATCTGGGGCGAGAAGGCGGGAATCCGTCCCCTTCGTCCCCGGGACGCCGGTACGCTGTACCGGTTCATGACCGACCCAGAGGTCGCCCACCTGCTGTACGAGGAGAAGTCGGGGCCGGTTCCCGGCCCCGCGCTCCTGGCCCTGAACTTGTGGCTCAACCAACTCGTGCCCCGCCCGGAGTGGGCCATCGTGGATGAGCGTGAACGCTTCATCGGCGTGGTGCGGCTCTGGCGGGTCAGCGAGCGGAACCGGTCGGCCATGCTGACCATCTTCATCGGCGACCGGAGCTGCTGGGGCCGGGGCTACGGCACGGACGCCCTGCGGCTCGTGTTGCGGGAAGCCTTCGGTCCCATGGACCTGCACCGGGTCGAACTGCACGTGTTCGACTTCAACAAGCGTGCCATCCGCAGCTACGAGAAGGCGGGGTTCGTGCACGAGGGGGTCCGGCGCCAGGCCCTGCGCCGGGGCAGCCGCTGCCACGACATCCTCGTGATGGGCATCACCCGGCGGGAGTTCTTCGCCCGGGAGCAGGAGCGGGCGGCGACGGCCCGCGAATAGGCAGCGACCGGACGGAGGAGACTAGCGCAAGCCCCGGACCGCAGCGGAAGCCCTGCCCCCCGGCCGCAAGAGGATTCAGGTCCTCCGAGAGAGAATACGCATCTAAAGCACAGGCATTCGGCGCGGGTCCATCCTGTAGGAAGGCGGTGTTCCCATGCCAGGAACCAGCGACAAGACCGTATACTGGCGGAACAGGCCGGAAGACCGGAACCCGGGTGAGGTGCTGCAAAAGGTGTACGCGGCACTGAAAGAGAAGGGCTACAGCCCCATCGACCAGATCGTCGGCTACCTGCTTTCCGGGGATCCGACCTACATTACCAGTCATATGGGTGCACGAAACCTGATCCGTCGCATCGAGCGCGACGAACTTCTGGAGGAACTGGTACGCAGCTACCTGGAGAAGCTGGAGGAATAAGTCTATCTTTTCGTAGAGACAGCGCGGGGCGCCCACGTGGGCGCCCCGCGTTCGGTGCGCGGAGATGGGTCTGGTTCTACGCGAAGATGAACCGCTTCGCGCCGCAGTGCCCGTGTACGATGATGGGATGGACGCTCTTGGAGCGCTTCTTGCAGTCGTCGTGATGCCTGTCGTCGTGCCGGCAGCGGCAGTGGCGCCGGCAGCGGTGGCACCGGTGGCAGCAGTCGTGGTCGTCGAAGTCGTCGCAGCACCTGCGCCGGCGCTTCCTGCGGCCGCGGTCGCAGTCCAAAACCCAATCCCAGTCATCGTCCCAGTCGCACCGGTGCTTTCTGTCGCAGTCGTGACGGCGCTTCCTGTGGTCGCAGTCGTCGTCCCAGTCCCAGTCCCAGTCGTGGCCGCAATCGCAGTGATGACGGCGGCGCTTCCGGTCGTGGTGGTCATCCTTGCAGTGACAGTGGCTGTGCCAGAAGCCCATCGAGGCCTGCCTCCCCGCGTTTCAAGTGGGACCCGGGTCAGACCCGGCCCCAGGCTATGGTATGTCTCCGGGAGGCGGCAGGTGACATAACGCGGCAGGGCGCCCCCGAAAACGGCGGGGGCGTCCCGGGCGCCTGTGCCGCTCCAGCCCTAGTGCGCGCGGGGCGGCGTCGGTTCGGAAATGGAGGAGAGGGCCTCTCCGGCTTCGTTGACGTGGATCTGCTCTGTGGCCATATCCCCCAGGGCCACCACGCCCACCAGGCGGCCGCTGTCGACCACGCAGAGCCGGCGAATCTGCTTCTCCGCCATCATGTCGGCCGCCTCGTGGGCGTCTGTCTCCGGGCCGGCGGTGATGGCGGGGCTGGTCATGCAGTCCCGCGCGGTGGTGGTGCGAATATCGCGGTTCTTGGCCACGGCCCGCAGGACGATGTCGCGGTCGGTGATCACCCCGGCCAGCCGGCCGCCGTCGACGACGGGCACGAAGCCGCAGTCCACCTCCTCCATGATGCGGGCCACTTCAGACAGGGGCGTGTCCGGCGTGCAGGTGCGCACGTCGGTCGTCATCAGGTCGCGCAGACGCAACGGATACACCTCCGGGATTTCTGACTGCCCTTAGAGTGATTCACCGGCGGATGAGATATGCTATTGCCAAGTCGGCTCCAGCGCGGTACACTCCGGGGGGAATTGGTCTTGGTCCTGCCACTGCGTGACAGTCCCGCGGTCCGCAGCCGTCCGTGGGTCAACTGGGCGCTCATCGCCCTGAATCTGGCCATCTTCCTCCTGGAGGTGGGAAGCCCCGCGACGGGGCAGTGGCTGGTCGGCAACTTCGCCCTGCGGCCGACGGCCCTGCTCAGCCCGGCTGCCTGGGCGGCCACCGGGGGCTGGCCGCTGGTGACCCTGTTCACCTCGGCCTTCCTGCACGGCTCCTGGGGGCACGTGCTGGGCAACATGCTCTACCTCTGGATCTTCGGCGACAACATGGAGGACCGCCTGGGCCACGGGCGCTACCTGCTGTTCTACATGCTGTGCGTCGCCCTGGCGAACATTGCGCACGCGGTGGCCAACCCGACCTCGCCGATCCCGACGATCGGCGCCTCGGGCGCCGTGGCCGGCGTGCTGGGCGGCTACATCCTCAGCTTCCCGCGGGCGCGGGTGCTGGCCCTGGTGCCCATCGGGGCCCTCGTCCCGGCCGTCCGGGTGCCGGCCTGGGTCTTCCTGGGCCTCTGGTTCCTGGTCCAGCTGGCCAGCGGCCTGGCGCCGATCTGGCTGCACGACCTGACCCAGACGGTCGCCTTCTGGGCGCACATCAACGGCTTCCTGAGCGGTGTGGCCCTGGCGCAGTTGCTCGCGCCGCGCAGGGGAGCGGAGCTGAAGAACCGAGGTGAAGAGTGATGCGCATCGGCGGGCTGGATGTCGGCGACAGGACCATCGGTGTCGCCGTGTCCGATGAACTGGGCCTCACGGCGCAGGGGCTGGAGGTCATCCGACGCCGGTCGCCGGAGGAGGACCTCGCCCGCCTGGGCGAGATCGCACGCCAGTACGACGTCGCCCGGTGGGTGGTGGGCATGCCCCGGAACATGAACGGCAGCTACGGGCCGCGCTCCGAGCTGACCCGGGAGTTTATGCAGCGCCTCGCCGAGCACAGCGGCCTGCCGGTGGAGGCCTGGGACGAGCGGCTCTCCACCGTGGCGGCGGAGCGGGTGCTGCTGGAGGCCGACGTCAGCCGGGCCCGGCGGCGCAAGGTCATCGACAAGATGGCCGCCGCCGTCATCCTGCAGGGATATCTGGATTCCCGGACATCCCGCTCCTCTGGATCTTAAGGTTTGACAGGGTAACTGGGCTCCATTAGAATGAGGAATATCTTGGGGATCGGAGTGATTGCCATGAGCCATGACCATGGGCATGAGCACGAAGACGAGATCATCGTTCTGACGGACGAGGAAGGCAACGAGCACGAGTTTTCCATCGTTCAGGTCATCACCGTCGATGACAAGGACTACGCCATCCTTCTGCCCATCGAAGACGGCGAGGAGGGGGACGAGGCGGTCATCATGCGCATCGACGAGGAGGACGGCGAGGACGTCCTGGTCGAGATCGAATCCGAGGAGGAGTTCGACCGGGTCGCCGATGCGTGGGAGGAAATGCTGGACGACGAGGAGTTCGAGGAGATGTCCGGAAAGTAGCCACCATCGAGCCCTCCGAACAGGAGGGCTCTTTCTTGTGGCGAATAGTGCAAGCGATGCAGTCTATCGCCGGAAGGATGAACGCGCTTGTCGAATGCAGCGAAGGTAGCCCAAGCGGTCCTCACCCTGGTTGCACTGGCCGCCGTCCTCGCGGGCGCCGCCTACGGCGGCCTGCGCTGGGCCCTGGCTCGCCTGGAGCCGGCCGACCCGGCGGCGGCGGCCGTCGAGGTGGAGATTCCGGCCGGGGCCACCACCACCGATGTCGCGGAAATCCTGGCGGAGCACGGCCTCATTCAGGACCCGACCGTCTTCCGCTACTACGTGCGCTACCGGGAGCTGGACGGCCAGATCCTCTCAGGCCGATACGAGCTTTCGGCCGCCATGTCCGCTGACGAGATCCTGACGAAGCTGGTCAACGGCGAGGTGGTCGTGCGCCGCTTCACGATTCCCGAGGGGCTGACGGTGGCGATGATGGCTGACCTGCTCGACGAGGCGCAGGTGGTCGGGCGGCAGGCCTTCCTGGACGCCGTCGCGGCCGCAGCCGGGGAGAACCCCTACCTGCCTGAGGACGCCTCGCTGGAGCAGCCGATGGAAGGGTACCTGTTCCCCGCCACGTACCAGTACCACGCGGGCATCACCGCCGAGGAGGTGGTGGCGATGCTCACGGAGCGGTTCGAGGCCGTCTGGACCGCCGACCTGCTGGCCCGGGCCGATGAACTGGGGCTCTCGGTGCACGAGGTGATCACCCTGGCCTCCATCGTCGAGACAGAGGCGCGGGTGGCCGCGGAGCAGCCGGTCATCGCCGGCGTTTTCCTGAACCGGCTGGCCGTGGGCATGCCGCTGCAGGCCGACCCCACCGTCTACTACGCGGTGGGGCTGCCCCGGACCGAGACCCTGCTGGACGAGCACCTGGATGTGGACTCCCCCTACAACACGTACCGGTATCCCGGCCTGCCGCCGGGGCCCATCGCCGCGCCGGGCGAGGGGGCCATCCGGGCCGTGCTCTACCCGGAAACCCACGATTACTACTACTTCGTCGCCAAGTACGACGGCTCGGGCGAGCACTACTTCGCCACCACCTACGAGGAGCATCTGGAGAACATCGACCGGGCAGAGGCCAACCTGGCGGCACAGGGGCCGTAGGGGCCGGTGAGGCGCCCCGTGCACCGGGCCGCAGGGGGCGGCCCTGCACTCGTGCGAACATAATGTATAGCGAAGAACACCTCGGGAGATCATCTCCAGACGAGGTGTTCTTTCGTGCGTATTCGAATGGTTCGGCGGATCTTCGCGCTCAGCGTGGGCGCCCTGCTCTGCCTCGCGGCCCTGGGCGTGCGGCTCTTCCAGCTGCAGATCCTGCAGGGGCCGGCCCTGACCCGCCAGGTGTTCAGCCAGCGCACCGAGCGGCTGCCGCTGCAGATGCGGCGCGGGATGATCTACGACCGCTACGGCGAGCCGCTCACCGATCCGCAGTCCACCTGGGGGCTCGCGGTCTTTCCCCGGCTGTTCGGCGACCCGGCTGCGGTGGCCCCGGTGCTGGCCGAGGCCCTGGGCGAAGAGCAGGCCGCCGCGGTGCTGGAGTACGTGCAGCGGCACCACGAGGCGGCCTGGGTGATCGAGGGGCTCTCGGCCGCGGCAGCGGCCCGGGCGCAGCAGCACGCGGCGGACGGGCGCCTGCCAGGCGTCGCGGTGGGCCCCACGGGGTGGCGCTACGGCCCCGGGTCACTCGCCCGTCACCTGGTGGGCTTCGCCAACGCCTCGGGCGGGTGGACGGGCCTTGAGCTGGCCTACGACGAGGCCCTGCGGGGAGAGAACGTGCCGTACCTGGTGGCCAGCTACCATGGGCGGGGCGGCCCGCTGTTCGACGTTCCGGTGCAGGTGGTACAGCCCCGCGACCCGGGCGGAAAGGAGCCGCACGACGTGCACACCAGCCTGGACGCCCGCATCCAGGCGGCCGTGGAGCTGGAACTGGACCGGACGGCCCATCCCTCCGGAGGGCCCCTGCGGGCCGCGGTGGTGGTGATGGACGTGGCCACGGGCGAGCCCCTGGCCATCGCCTCCCGCCCCAACTTCGACCAGGCGCGCTTCGCCACCGAGGATGAGCTGCGCAACCGCGCGATCACGCCGTATGAGACCGGCTCGGTCTTCAAGCCCATCGTGGCGGCAGCCGCGCTGGAGGCCGGGGCCATCGTGCCCGGCGAAGTCATCGAGTGCAGCGGCGCCTACCGGCTGGGGGACCGCACCTTCCGCAACGTCGCCGGAACGGTGCAGGGGCCGGTTACCCTGCGGGAGGCCATCGCCCGGTCTTGCAACACCGCGTTCATCCGCATCGGGTACGAGCGGCTGGGCGCGGACCGGCTGCTGGAGGCGGCCCGCCGCTTCGGGCTGGGGGAGCCCACCGGCGCCCTGCCGCCCGGATATGAGCCGGTGGCGCCCCTGCCGGAGCTGCGCTACGGCGGGGACGTGGCCCAGCTGAGCTTCGGCCAGGGCGGCCTGATGGCCAGCCCTCTGCAGGTGGCGAGGGCCTACACCGCCATCGCCAACGGCGGCACGCTGCATCCCGTCAGGCTCGTCTCCAGCGTGAGGAAGAGCGACGGCGAGGTCATCTTCCGGCCGCGGGCCGAGGCTTCGCGCCGGGTGATGAGCCGCGAAACCGCCGCCGAGCTGCACGCGGCGCTGCTGGCGGCGGTGGTTCCCGGCGGCGGCGGGACGGGCGAGGCGGCCTGGCTGGAGGATGTGGGTGCGGCCGGCAAGTCGGGTTCCGCGGACACGGTGCTGGACGGCCGTCCGGTCACCCATGCCTGGTTCGCCGGCTGGTTCCCCGCCAGGCAGCCGCAGTACGTGGTGGTGGTCTTCATCGAGGACGGGCGCGCCGGCGGCGCCCACGCGGCGCCGCTGTTCCGGCGCATTGCCGAGGCGATCCTGGGCCTGGACTAGTCTACACGCTGGCGTTCATGCCCCCGTCCACCTGAATGGCGGAGCCGGTGATGTACCCGGCCGCCTCGCTGGCCAGGAAGGCGACGATCTGGCCGAACTCCTCCGGCCTGCCGTAGCGGCCGGCGGGGATGCGGCCGAAATGCTCGCGGCGCACTTCCTCGATCGTCTTGCCGGTCCGGGCGGCCATCCCCTCGTCCAGGGAGTCGACCCGGTCGGTGTGAATGCGGCCCGGGGCCACGGTGTTCACCGTGATCCCGAACGGGGCGACTTCCCGGGCGAGGCTCTTCATCATGTTGGTGACGGCAGCCCGCAGCGAGTTGGAGAGGATGAGGTTCGGAATGGGCTCCTTGACGCCGCTGGAGGTGATGTAGATCAGGCGGCCGTAGCCCCGCTCCCGCATGGACGGAATGGCAGCCCTGCTGAGTCGCACGGCCGGCATGAGCAGCGAGTGGAAGGCGCCCTCCCAGGCGTCGTCGTCGAAGTCGAGGAAGCCGCCGGCGGGCGGCCCGCCCGTGTTGGAGACGACGACGTCGACCCGCTGGTACTCGTTCAGGGCGGCTGCCACGAACCGGTCCAGGTCCTCCTTGCGCGTGACGTCGGCCGCCAGCGCGAGCACCTTCCGGCCGGTCTCCCGGCGAATGCGTTCGGCCGCGGCGGCTATGGCATCATCGCTGCGGCTGCAAATCGCGAGGTCGCATCCTTCCCGGGCGAGGGCCATGGCTGAGGCAAAGCCCAGCCCCTTGCTGGCGGCCGTCACCCAGGCTACCCTGTCTCTCAACCCAAACTCCATTCAAGCCACTCCTTTCGACCACTGCGAAATACAGAGCGGGAGCGCGCAACCTGCTCACAGGCAGCGTGCTCCCGAGGCTATGAGCTTCCTTCTACATGGAGCATCTCCTGGGCGATCTGCAGTGCGGCGAGCTTGGCCGTCAGCATCTCGATGTCGCTTTCCAGCGATGCCAGCGCCCGCTCGGTGGAGTGCAGCACTTCCTTCAGCGAGGCGACCTCCTGCTGAATCGCCTTCTGGTGATCCGGTGAGAGGAGCGCCAGCGTCGCCAGGGTTCGTTCCAGGCTGGCCTGGTTCGCCAGCAAGATCTCACGCTCGGCCTTCTTGGCGATCAGCTGCTGCTCTACCTCTTCAATCTTATGGTCAAAGAAGCCGACCGCATCGAAGAATGGAATATCTGGCATAGTCCCCTCCCGGTGTTGTCATAGGCTGTTCCTCCATTTTACACCGGGAGACGAACCCCGTCTACCGTCCCCGCGCCCCGCAGGTGGCCGATGGCCGCTCTCCAGCCCAGAACCCGGGCGATCCACGCGATCTCGGTCACCCGCTTCAGCCACCCGGGCACGAGCCCCCGCAGCATGAGTCTCCCGACGAGGCCCACGGCTCTGCCCTGGCCCACGCCGACGAGCACGCCCTTGTTGCGCAGCGGCGCGTGCGCCCGGCCAGAGAGCCGTGCGGCCAGGGCCCGGCCCTGCTGCAGGGCCAGCTGCGCCGAGGGGGTGTGTCCGGCGGCGCTGTCGCCGATGACGTACACGTCGGGGACCCGCGTGCGGAAGTCGGGGCCGACGAGCGCACGGCCGGCCCGGTCGGTCGGCAGGCCAAGGGCGGCGACCAGCGGATGCGCCTTTACGCCGCACGCCCACACCATGAGGCCGTAGGGCAGCGCCGTGCCGTCCTGCAGGTGGGCCAGCCCCGGCTCCACGCGGGCGACCGGGGTGCCGGTGATCACGTTCACCCCCAGCTGGCCCAGCCGCCGCCGGGCAGCGCGGGCGAGGTGGTCCGGGAGCCCGGGCAGGAGCGAGGGAGCCGCCTCCACGAGCGTCAGCGAGCGGCAGGATGCGCGGTGCAGGGCGATGTGGGCGGCGAGTTCCACGCCGGTGAGGCCGCCGCCCGCGATCACCAGCGGCGCGTCGGCCGGAAGGGCCGCCAGGCGGTCCCGGATGGCCACAGCATCGTCAAGGCCCCGGAGCGTCTGGCAGTGCTCCCGCACGCCGGGTACGCCGAAATCGTGGTCCACGCTGCCCACGGCCAGCACCAGGCGGTCGTAGCTGACGCGGCCGGCGGTGGTTTCGAGGTGCTTGGCCCGAAAGTCGCCGCCCAGCACCTCGGCCCGCAGGAAGCGGAGGTTGCGGATGTGGTCGAAGGGGAGCAGGATCGAGGCAGGGCTGCGGCTGCCCGCGGCCACCTGGTGGCTCTCGACCAGCATGGTGTGGTAGGGGTTCTTATCGATCAACGTGACGGGAGTCGTCTGATCGTACTGGCGCAACTGGCTGATGAAGGCGAGGCCGGCGTATCCGCCGCCCACCACGAGAATGGAGCGGTTCTGCTGCATGGGGCATTCCTCCTGCGCCAGGATTGTGAACCTCTTCACAACCAGAGTACGCCAGCGGAGGATGCTTTGTCAACATAAAAGCTGCAAATGTAAAAGGAAATGGTCGGCACGGCGCGTTGACGCGCCCGCGGCGGTGTGCGACAATCGAGGCTGGATGTGCGGTCGGCGGCGCGGCGCATTCCGACGCTTGGCGGCGCATGCCTGCGCTTGCCGACGCTTACCGACGCTGGCCAACGCTTGGCGGCGCATGCCGACGCTCGCCGACGCTTGCCGAGCTTGTGCCGTCGCGCCCCACGAGGCGCCCATTGTTGGCAGAAAGTCGGACTTGCGCTCGCGCGGGCAAATACGATAACATATATCCTTGCCAGGCAGTAATCCTGCGGCACGGCCCGGTAGCTCAGTTGGTAGAGCACGCGACTGAAAATCGCGGTGTCGCCGGTTCGATTCCGGCCTGGGCCACCATACACGGGGCCATAGCTCAGTTGGGAGAGCGCTTGAATGGCATTCAAGAGGTCAGGGGTTCGACTCCCCTTGGCTCCACCAGTCCGCTAGCGACCCTGCGGAAACGCGTCAGGGCCGGAAGGCAGCAGCGCACCGCCGGGTCGCTAGGTGGACAACCTGCAGATGTGGCGGAATTGGCAGACGCGCACGGCTCAGGACCGTGTCGGGTAACCACTCCCGGTGGGAGTTCGAGTCTCCCCATCTGCACCATTATGAACAGGAACCGACCCCGTCGATTGTGGCGGGGTCGGTTCCATTTTGCGACCGGCCTGGCGGGTGCTGCACCGAGCCCATCCCGTCTGTTCGGTTTGGCTGGTGCTGTGCCGTGGGCATCCCTTCTGTTCGGCTTGGCTGGTGCTGCTTGGACACAGCCCTTCTTACCGGGCCCACAAGCAAGCCCCACGGGGAGCAGGGGTCCCGGCCAGCCAGTTGCTGCGGAGCACCAGCGAATGCGAACACGGGGTATAGCCCGGGCGCGGCACCCCCCAGGGGGCCGCGCCTTATCCCGAGATCACCCCTGCACCGCAGCCTCAGGGGCGGGCACCCCGATGCGGAACAGGAGGAAGTAGGCGAAGCTGTCGGTCAGGGCCTGCCACGACGCCTCCAGGATGTTGGTCGAGGCGCCGACCGTGGACCAGCGCTCCTCGCCGTCGCCGGATTCGATCAGGACCCGCACGACCGCGCCTGTGCCCTGGGACCCCTCCAGGACGCGCACCTTGTAGTCCAGCAGTTCCATCCTGGCCACTTCGGGGTAGACCTCGGTGAGCGCTTTCCGCAGGGCGCGGTCCAGGGCGTGCACCGGGCCGTTGCCTTCGGCCGCGGTGTGCACCACCTGGTCGCCCACCCGCAGCTTCACGGCCACCTCGCTCTCGGCCGGGCCGTCGGCGGCGCCGGTGACCATGAGCTTCACGCCCAGCACCTCAAAGGGCGGCTGCCCCTTGTAGGTGAGCAGGGCCACGGAGGCCTCGGCCCCTTCGTACTGGAAGCCGCGGCTCTCCCGCTCCTTCACCTGCTGGATGAGCTCGGCGGCCTCAGCGGGCGTGAGCTGGTCGCCGAAGGCCGCCAGCAGGTTGGAGCGGCCGCCGACGTCCGAGACCAGCACTCGACGCTCGTTGCCTACCGTCTCGGGGGGCAGGTGTTCGTACATGGCCGGGTCCTTCAACAGGGCGCTCACGTGCACGCCGGC
Organism: Symbiobacterium turbinis; assembly: GCF_055383075.1. Taxonomy (NCBI): domain Bacteria; kingdom Bacillati; phylum Bacillota; class Clostridia; order Eubacteriales; family Symbiobacteriaceae; genus Symbiobacterium; species Symbiobacterium turbinis. Next base: position 1,327,923 of record NZ_AP042433.1, on the reverse strand, counting down.
CTTGTGGGCGAAGGCGTTGCGGCCCACGAAGGGCTGCGCGTCCCAGTGGGGCAGGTTGGCGACCTCGCTGACGAAGTGGCTGGTCGCCGTCAGCTCGGCCATCTTGCCCTCGGGTAGACAGGGGATGCCCATCTTCAGCTCGAGATTGGGGATGATCGCACAGAGGTTGGCGTTGCCACAGCGCTCGCCGTAGCCGTTGATCGTCCCCTGCACCATGGTCGCGCCGGCCGTCACCGCAGCCAGGGAGACGGCGACGCCGAGGCCGCTGTCGTCATGCGCATGGATGCCCAGCCGGGCGCCGGGAAGCTCGGCCGCCACACGGCGGACGATCTCGGCCGCTGTCTCGGGCAGCGTGCCGCCGTTGGTGTCGCAGAGCACGATCCAGTCCGCGCCGCCATCTGCCGCCGCGCGCAGGGTGGCCAGAGCGTACTCGGGGTTGCGCCTGAACCCGTCAAACAGGTGCTCTGCGTCGTAGACAACCTCCTTCCCGTGCCCCTTCAGGTAGGCCACCGACTCCCGGATCATCCGCAGGTTCTCTTCCAGGGTGGTTCCCAGACCTCGGGTCACGTGGTAGTCCCAGCTCTTGCCGAAGAGCGCGACCACCTCCGTCCCGGCCTCCAGCAGGGCCCCCAGAGTGGCATCCGACTCGGGCGCGTTCCCGGCCCGGCAGGTGGAGCCGAAGGCCACGGCCCTGGCGCCGCGCAGGGGGCGCTCCCGCAGCAGGCGGAAGAACTCGCCGTCCTTCGGGTTGCTGCCCGGCCAGCCGCCCTCAATGTACGGGATGCCGAGGCCGGCGAGGCGGTGGGCAATCCGGAGCTTGTCCTGGCTGGAGTACGAAATGCCAGCCCGCTGGGACCCGTCGCGCAGGGTCGTGTCATACAGGGTGACAGCCAACAACCTCATTCGACCTCCTCTGGGCAAACTAGAAAGGCCCCCGTCCCTATGTCGGGACGGGGGCCTTGACGCCACCGCGGTACCACCCGGACTTGCCGCGACAAAACGCGGCCGCCTTTGCCGGCACCATGACAGATGCCGCCTCCCGGTAACGGGGGAGGCCCGGCCACGCCTACCCCTGCCGGGGCTCGGGTGGCGGCTCGAAGGGGATTTTCGCCGGATCCGCCGTACGGACCTCGCAGCTTCCGGCCCGCTCTCTGGGACGGCCGGGGGCCCGGGTACTCGTCCTTCTCATCGCCTGCGCCAATCATAAGTATTTATCGACCACTTTAGCCGCAGGGAATCGACCTGTCAAGTCCGAATCGCTAAGAGTCAATGGCTCATTTCGTTTCACAGGGAGGACCGATACATGGTGCAGAAGCCCCTGAACCAGACGTGGGATCTCGATGTCTTCTTCCCCGGTGGCAGCAAGTCCCCGGAGTTCAGGCGGTTCCTGGATGACCTGGCCGCCGGCGCGGCGAGCCTGAAGCAGCGGCTGGAAGCGGGGAGCGCGCCCGCAACCGTCGCCGAACTGGAAGGCTGGACGCCGCTGCTCGGCGAGTTTCAGGATCTGGCCCAGCGGAACCGCCAGGCGGGTGCGTTCATCTCCTGCCTGACGGCGCAGGACATGGCCGATGAGGAGGCCAAGCTCCTGCAGGGCCGCATGACCCAGATCCGCGCCGCGCTGAGCAGCGCCACGACCCTGCTGGACCACCAGATCAGCCAGATGCCGGAAGAGGTGTTCACCGCGCTGGTGGAGCGGCCGGAGTTTGCGGACATCGCCTACCCGCTGCGTGAGCGCCGTGCCCGGGCCGGCATGCGCATGGACCCGGAGCGGGAGTCGCTGGCCGGAGACCTGGCGGTGGACGGCTACCACGCGTGGGGCCGGCTCTACAACGAGCTGGTCGCCCGCGTCCGGATCCCCTGGGAGGAGGGGGGCCGGACCGTCCACCTGTCGGCGGGCCAGGCGGCCAACAAGCTGCACGACCCCGACCGTGCGGTGCGGGCGGAGCTGTTCACCCGGTGGGAGAAGGCCTGGGGCGAGCAGGCGGACCTGTTTGCCGCCGCGCTCAACCACCTGGCCGGCTTCCGGATTCAGCTTTACCGGCACCGGGGCTGGGACTCGATCCTCACCGAGCCCCTGGAGAACAACCGCATGAAGGCCGAAACGCTGGAGGTCATGTGGGAGGTCATCGACCGCAACAAGACCATCTTTGTCGAGTACCTGAACCGCAAGGCCCGCGTCCTGGGTCTGGAGAAGCTGGCCTGGTACGACGTGGAGGCCCCTGTGGGCGGCGCGGCCGCGAAGTTCTCCTACGACGAGGCGGCGGACTTCATCGTGGAGCACTTCGGCCGCTTCTCGCCGGACATGGCCGACTTCGCCCGGAACGCCTTCGCAGAGCGCTGGATCGAGGCCGAGGACCGGCCCGGCAAGCGGCCCGGCGGATTCTGCACCTCGTTCCCGCTGAGCCGCCAGTCCCGCATCTTCATGACCTTCGCCGGCAACCTGGACAACGTCTCCACCCTGGCCCACGAGCTGGGCCACGCCTACCACCAGTCGGTGATGAACGACCTGCCGCAGCTGGCCCAGGGCTACGCGATGAACGTGGCTGAGACGGCGTCCACCTTCGCCGAGCTGCTGGTCAGCGATGCCGCGCTGCAGGCCGCGAAGAGCGACGAGGAACGGCTGCCGCTGCTGGCCGGCAAGGCCGACCGGGCCGTGGCGTTCTTCATGAACATCCACGCCCGCTTCCTTTTCGAGACCCGCTTCTACGCCGAGCGGGAGAAGGGGCTCGTCCCTGCGGCCCGGCTGAACGAGCTGATGGTGGAGGCCCAGAAGGAGGCCTTCCGTGACGCCCTGTCCACGTACCACCCGCACTTCTGGGCGTCGAAGCTGCACTTCTACATCACCGGGCAGCCCTTCTACAACTTCCCCTACACCTTCGGCTTCCTGTTCAGCTCCGGGGTCTACGCCCGGGCGCAGGAAGAAGGGCAGGCCTTCGCCCAGAAGTACGTGGACCTGCTGCGGGACACCGGGCGCATGCGCGTCGAGGACCTCGCCGCCAAGCACCTGGGCGTCGACCTGACGAAGCCCGACTTCTGGCAGGATGCCGTAGACGTGTCGGTGGCCGATGTGAAGCAGTTCCTGGCCCTCACCGAGAACCGCTGAGCCCGCGCAGGGTCCGCTTTGGCACGTTATGACTACCCCGATTAGGTCCTAAGCCCCCTACGGAACCGGGCCGGGGTGTCGTACAATGAGCTTGGAGCAATCAAGCCAAAGCGGTTCCGGCCGCGAGGCCGGAGCGAGGGCGCTGAGAAGCGGAGAGTCGCCCCACCAGGGCACGCCCCACCGGGTGTGCCCCTGGTGGGGCTTTGCGCGAAAGGGGGAACGGAACCGTGCTGCAAGCCATCGTCATCGGCGGTGGAGCCACAGGCGCCGGCATCCTGCGCGACCTGGCCCTGCGGGGCGTGAAGGCGGCCCTGGTGGAGCAGGGGGACCTGGTGCACGGCACGTCGAGCCGCTACCACGGGCTCCTCCACAGCGGCGGCCGTTATGCGGTAAAGGACCCGGAATCGGCGCGGGAGTGCGCCGTGGAGAACGAGATTGTGCGCCGGATTGCCCCGTTTGCCGTGGAGCCCTGCGGCGGTCTGTTCGTCCGGCTGGAGCAGGACGACCCGGCCTACGCCGGCCGCTGGGTGGCCGCCTGCCGGGAGGCGGGCATTCCGGTGGAGGAGGTGGACCCGGACCGGCTCCGCCGGGAGGAGCCCCTGCTGGCCGGATCGGTGCGGGAGGCCTACGCCGTGCCGGACGCCTCGGTGGACGGCTGGCGGCTGGTGCAGGGGAACGTGGCCGCCGCCGAAGCCCTGGGCGCCCGCGTGCTGACCTACCGCCGGGTGACCGGGCTGCTGATGGACGGCAGCCGGGTGGCCGGGGTTCGCCTGCAGAACGTGGCCACGGGCGAGGAGGAGCGGCTGGAGGCGGAGCTGGTTATCAACGCCGCCGGGGCGTGGGCCGGGCGGATCGCGGCAATGGCGTCGATTTCGCTGGATGTGGTCGCCGACCGCGGGGTGCTGCTGGTCTACCACGGCCGGCTCACCAGCCGCGTGGTGAACCGGCTGCGCAAGCCCGGCAACGGCGACATCTTCGTGCCCACCGGCAGCGTGACGCTCCTGGGCACGACGGCCACGCCGGTGCCGGATCCCGATGACATCTCCGTGCCCCCCGAGGAGGTCGCCGAGCTGAAGCGGCTGGGCGCGGAGATGCTGCCGATGGCGGCCACCGCCCGCATCCTGCGCGCCTTCGCTGGCGTGCGGCCGCTCTACGGCACCCGCTCGGGCGGTAACACCCGCGAGATCTCGCGGGGCTTCGTGGTGATCGATCACAAGGCGGAGCACGGGGTCGGAGGGCTCGTCTCGGTGGTGGGCGGCAAGCTGACCACCTACCGGCTGATGGCCGAGAAGGCTGCGGACGTGGCTGCCGTCCACCTGGGCGTGACGGCCCCGTGCCGCACGGCGGAGGAGCCCATCCTGCCCCCGCCCGACCCGCAGGCCGTCCAGCGGCTGGTCCACCTGGTGGGCCGGGACCGGGCCGAGGCCATGGCGGACCGGCACCCGGCGTCGCTGCCGGAGATTGCCGAGGCCGTGGCGCAGCCCGGCGGCAGGCAGATCGTCTGCGAATGCGAGCAGGTGACGGCCGGCGAACTGGTGGGCACGGCCCGGCAGCTCGGAATGCCCTCGCTGGGCGACCTGCGCCGTCGGACCCGGCTTGGGATGGGCACCTGCCAGGGCGGCTTCTGCGGCTACCGCGCGGCGCTGCTGCTGGCCCGGGAGGGAATCGTGGAGCCGGAGGAGGTTCCCGAACTGCTGGCCCGGTTCCAGGCGGAGCGCTGGCGCGGCGTGCGGGGCGGCCTGGGGGGCCTGGAGCTGAGGGCGGCGGAGCTGAACTACGCCCTGGCCCGGGCGCAGCTGGCCATGGCGCCCCTGCCGGCCGCGCAGCCGGAGGAGACGACGGAGAGAGGGGGTGCGGTCCGTGACTGAGGTCACCGTGAGTGTGCCCCGTTTCCGGGGCCGGGTGCGCCGACCGCAGGTGCTGGTGATTGGCGGCGGGCTGGCCGGCATGACCGCCGCGCTGGCCGCGCGGCGCGCGGGCGCCTCGGTTGCGCTGGTGGCGGAGGGAGCGGGCGTGCTGGAGCTGGCATCGGGCTGCATCGACCGCCTGGCGGTGCCGGTGGATGCGCTGTCCCGGGAACATCCCTATCGGCTCCTGGGGATGGCGGCGGTGGACGCGGAGCTGGCCGCCTTCCGGACTGCGATGGCGGAGGCGGGCTGGCCCCTGGAACCGGGCGGCGATGGGGACGGCGGCGGCGCCGATGGAGGCGGTGCAGGCCCCGCGCACGTCATCACAGCTCTGGGCGCCCGCCGCCGGACCTATCTCGTCGCGCCGGGAATGGCGGCGCCGCCCCCCGGCGAGCCGCTCTGGGTGGTCGGCTTCCGGGGCCTGCGGGATTTCCACCCCGCGGTGGTCGCGGCCGGCCTGCGCCGGGCGGAGCCCGCCGCGGCGGTCACGTGGTCTGAGATCGACCTTCCCGGCTCTCCCGACGACGTGCACCCCGTCGCGCTGGCCCGCCGGCTGGAGGACGCCCAGTACCGGAACGAGGTGATCGAGCGGGTGGCGCAGGTCCGCCCCCGCGGGCCGGGCGGCCCTGCGGCGGCCCTGTTCCCCGCCGTGCTGGGCCTCTCGGCGTTCACGGCGGTGCAGCAGGCGTTTGGGGAGGCCCTGGGCATCCGGGTGGTGGAGGCGCTGCTGCCGCCGCCCTCTGTGCCGGGCCTGCGGCTGGCGGAGGCCCTGAGGCGCGCCGTGCAGCGGGCAGGCGTAGACCTGGCCCTCGGCGCCCGGGCTGTGGAGGCGAAGGCGGAGGGCGGGCGCGTGCGCCGGGTGGTCACCGCCGGGCCCGGCGGGCGGATCGCCTACGAGGCCGAGGCCTACGTGCTGGCCACCGGCGGCCTCATGGGCAGCGGGCTGACCGCCGAGGGCCGCCGGGTGGCCGAGCCGCTGTTCGGCCTTACGGTGGCATATCCGGACGGGGAATGGGCCGATCCCCGCTTCCTGCCCCAGGAGGGACACGCCTTTGTGCGGGTCGGGGTAAAGGTCGACGAGGGGCTGCGGCCTGCGGGCTTTGAGAACCTGTTCGTGTGCGGGCGTTTGCTTGCGGGGTACGACCCGTACGCCGAGGGCTCGGGCGGCGGGGTCGCCGTGGCCACCGGCGGCGTGGCCGGCCGGGAGGCGGCGCGGCTTGCGGTCCGCGTGGGAGGTGAGGCGCGGTGATCCATGAGTACGATGCCTGTCTGAAGTGCACGGTCTGCGAGATGCACTGCCCCGTGCTCCGGGTGGCCCCGGAGTTCCCCGGGCCCAAGAACGGCGGGCCGGGGCTGGCGCGCCTGCGTGCAGCCGGCGAGGTCGCGGAGCTCGACCATCTGGACCTCTGCCTGGGCTGCCGCACCTGCGACACCGTCTGCCCATCCGCCATCCGACCGTCCGAGCTGATCGCCGCGCCCAAGATCGAGCGGGTGAGCCGGGAGGGCCTGAGCCTGCGCGACTGGATCCTCACCCACACCTCGCTGTTCGGGCCGCTGGCGGTGCGCATGCCGGGGCTGGCCAACGGCGTCCTGGCGAACCGGCCCATCCGCTGGACGATGCAGAAAGTGCTGGGCATCGACCGGCACAAGCCCATGCCCAGGTTTGCCAACTACTCGTTCCGGTCGTGGTTTGAGCGGCGCCCCTCCCGGTGGAAGGGCCGTCCGGCCCCCAACGGGAAGGTGGCCTACTTCCACGGCTGTTCGGCGCAGCACATGGAGCCCCACATCGCGCGCCACGTGGTGGAGGTGCTGGAGCACAACGGCTTCGAGGTGGTGCTGCCGCCGCAGAAGTGCTGCGGGCTTCCGCTCATCGCCAATGGCGACCTGAAGGCGGCGGCCGGGAACGGTCGCTACAACATCCAGCACCTGCGGGAGTGGGCCGAGCAGGGCATTCCCATCGTGGTTAGCTCCACCTCGTGCTCGCTCACGCTGAAGCACGACTACCAGCACGTGCTCGGCCTCGACGGCGCCGACGCGGTGGCCGAGCACGTCTATGACCTGTTCGAGTTCCTCATGGCCTGCCACGAGCAGGGGATCCTGCGCACGGATTTCCGGCGGATGGAGGAGCGGCTGCCCTACCACCAGCCGTGCCACCAGCGGGCGCAGGGTCTGGGGGTGCCGGCGGTGCACCTCCTGAACCTCATTCCCGGCGTGGAGGCGTGGAACCTGGACGCCGGCTGCTGCGGCTCCTCCGGCACGTACGGGTTCAAGGAGGAGAAGTACGAGGTCTCGATGAAGGTGGGCGAGCCGATGCGCGACGCCCTGATCGCCGCAGACGCTCCACGGGCCGTCTCCGACTGCGAGACCTGCCGCTGGCAGATGGAGTATCAGGCAGGCGTTCAGGCCGTACACCCCATCAGCGTGCTCTGGGAGGCATACGGCCTGGGCGATTCGGCCAGCGACTGATGCTCCGGCGGGGGTACCAGGGGGTGGGCCAGCCGATATGGCGTGTTCGGTTTCGCTGGTGCTAAGTACTACGGAGCCGGCGTGGTACAGCGGTGTCCTCCCATCGGTAGGCGCGGTACAGTGGCATTCTCCCACCGGTACGCACAGTACAGTGCCCTGTGCCCACTGGTAGGGCCTGTTCGGCTTCGCTGGAGCGGGACGCCGCAGGTTGGGCGTCCACAGGTTGCCCCCGCCGCCACTGGGGCGGCGGGGGCAACCTGTCTGCTCATCGGCGGCCGCTTCGACCCGGGAGACCCGGAGAGGGACGCCCGCACAGGGGCACCTGCACAGGGGCATCTGCACAGGGGCACCTGCACAGGGGCACCCGCACAGGGGTACGCGCCTGCCAGAGGCGCACCTACTTATGGGCGCGGGGCAGGGATCCGGCTCCGATTCTGGCCGCGTACCTGATCCCTGTTCGCCAGCGCCGCCGCTGGGGCACCCGACTGCGCAAGTGCCCGAGAGCGCGGCACTGCATCCGATGCTCGGCGCTCAGCCGCTTTCTACTACAAAGCCGCAACCGCGGACTCGACGTCGGAACGCTCCTGGCCGGCGGCGGACCGCTCCCGACGCACGATCCAAATGAACCACGCCAGGTAACCATCCACATAACGCGTGGCGATTCCCAGGAAGCCCATGAGCCACCCGCCCAGGTAGCCATGAATGCGGTTCAGGGCCGACAGCAGGCGGGCGTCTTCAGGGTTTCGGCCAACGAAGCGCGAGGGGCAGTGCCGGTGCACCAGTCCAAGGTTCCGGCACGCATCTTCGTAGGGACCGTCATCGGCAATCAGCACGCATGCACCCGGAACGATCATCCGCGACAGGTGGGGCTGAAGCGACTCAGCCGTAGGTGGGCGGTTGCCGACTGGCCGCAGGACAAAGTCATGTCCGTCGGTCGCAAGCAGCACCCGCGTGGGACGCCCGTCGATGCAATAGCGAAAAACGGGTGCGCCCGGAACCCGCTGGGCCCGGCTCACCGGGCCTTCCCCGAAGGCGCTGGTGTCGCCGCTTTTCAGCCGGCCCCAGCGGCTGTAGTAGCTTCCGGGACCCGTGGAAGAGCGGCTCCCCTTCTCGGAGTACGGAATGAATGCATGGCCGAGCGCCACCGAACCCCGCACCGGCGGCTGTGGTTCGGCACACAGGGCTTGCATGAAGAGGTGGCGCCAGCGGAACGCAGTGGTCAGGTGGATGCCCAACCGGGCGGCGACCTTGCGAAGAGGCGCTGCCGCGGTCATGAGCTGTTTGTGGACTTCCCACTCCATCCGCTTCCGCAGGCGCGCCTCGGGCGTACCTGTGGTCGGGTTGAAACTGCGGCCGCATGCCTTGCAGGCATAGCGCTGAACGCGGGTCCCATCTTTGCGCATAAAGGAACCCCGGCCAATCACCCGCTCATGGCCGCAGTGAGGGCAGGCCGGCCTGGGGGCCGCGCCAGTGTGCGGCAGCACTTGGAGCGGCCGAGATATATTAGTGGAGTTCTCTTGGACCCGGCAGATGGGAACAGCCACAGCCACAAGAAAAAACCCCCTGAGCTGGAGTTTGCTGCCATTTTACTCGAACCCGCGTTCTCTTGCCAAGTGTCGAATCGAGCTTGTGTTCGTTATCGTCCAGCCCTCGTGGCATCTCGCTCTGGCCGGTCGAGCTGATCCGAAGGGTTGAGCCGACGGTCAGAACACACGGGAGCCAGGACCACGGCGCAGCCGCTGATCGTTAGCACCAGGTAAAGCGAACACGCCAGCACGGCCCCCTGGGCGGAGCCGAAGCTCCAGGCAAAGCGAACACGCCACCATGGCCCCGGGGTGGACCTGTAGCCCCAGTGAAAGCGAACACGCCACCATGGCCCCGGGGCTGACCGGCACCCCTGGGGGAGACCGGCGCCAGCATGGCCGCCACCAGCATAGCCAGCACCAGCATGCGAAGGGGAGGTGCCCCCGCGACACAGGAAGGCCCCTGCGCCCGCGCTGGGCGAGGGGCCAGGGCGTGTTATCTCAAAGCAAGCGGCGGACCCGGAAGTTGTCCTGCAGGAGCGGCAGGTTCTGCGGGAAGGGGTTGCCCAGCACCCAGTAGCTGACCCCGCGCAGCCCGTACTCCTTCACCGTGTCGAACTTGGCCTGCAGGCTGCGGGCGTCCTCGAACCAGACGATGTGCTCGTTGCCCTGGGCGTCCCAGTACCGGTAGAACGGCGATTGCGCGTCCTCGTCGAACTGGATCCAGGCCCCGACGTCAATCGCCCGGTTGGTGGCGGCCACGGGGGAGAAGGTCTCGGCCCGGGTGACTCCGCGCTGGTAGGGCAGGCGCCAGTCGCGGCCGTAGGTGGGGATGCCCATCATGATCTTCTCGCGGGGGATGGCCGTCACCGCGTAGTCCAGCACCTGGCGGACCTGCCTGAGCGGCGCGATGGCCATGGGCGGGCCGGTGACGTAGCCCCATTCGTAGGTCATGAGCACCACGAAGTCGCAGACCTCGCCGTGCACGGGGTAGTCGTGGGCCTCGTAGAGCAGCCCGGGCTGTTCGGCCGAGACCTTGGGCGCGACGGCGGTGGAGAGGCTGCGCCCCTCCGCGTGCAGCCGGGGCCGCAGGCGGCGCAGGAAGTTGTTGTAAGCCTCCCGGTCGGAGGGGTAGACGTACTCGAAGTCGACGTTGAGGCCCGCATACCCCTGAACGCGCAGGATGATCACCAGTTCGTCGATGGCCCGCTCCACCGCGGCCGGGTTGTTGAGGAACGCGCTCACCAGGTCGGAGCTGAAGCTGGCCCCGCGGAAGTTGGTCAGCGTGAGCAGAGCGGCGGCCCCACCCTGATTGGCCGCGCTGATGAACGATTCCGCCCTGGGGGGCAGAACGTCGCCATCCTCGGTGATGGCGGCGCTGAACATGGCGATGTACGTTAAGTAGGGGGCCGCCTCCGCGGTGGCGGACACGTCGCCGGTGGCCAGGTTGGCCTGGTAGGCGTTGGCCTCGATGACCGGCCGGGTTCCCCGGGGAATCACCAGGCTCTGGCCCGGATAGATGAGGTTGACGTTGGTGAGGCGGTTCTCCCGGGCGATGGCGTCGATGCTGGTGCCGTAAAGCGCGGCGATGCGCCACAGACTCTCGCCGGGGCGCACCACGTGGCGGCGCTCCGTCGGAATCAGCAGGGCCATGCCCGGCACCAGGCGGTTCGGATCGCGCAGGCCGTTCAGCGCGGCCACCTGGTCCACCGTGACGCCATAGCGGCGGGCGATCTGCCAGAGCGTCTCGCCCGGCCTGACAACGGCAATCTCCATCGGCTTCACTCCCTCGCCCCATCCTATGCCCGCAGGGCGGAGGGGGTACGGCGTGAAGGAGACGGAGGGCGTGCGGCGCGCGGGAGGGAGGGCGTGCGGCATGAGAGACGGAGGGGCGCGCGGCATGAGAGAGCGAGGGGGCGGGCGGTGGTTCCCGAGTGCTCGTCTTACATGGTAAGATGCATCCGGGAGGTCGGTTGACCTATGGACGCACTACTCAACATGGATCCCATTGTTCTCGGTCTGCTGGCCAGCCTTCTGGCCGGGCTCGCGACGGTTATCGGAGCGCTGCCGACGCTGTTCACCCGATCGATCTCTCCTCGCATCCAGGACGGCATGCTGGGCATGGCCGCGGGCGTGATGCTGGCGGCCACCATCTTCAGCCTGCTGGTTCCGGCGATGGAGCACGCCGGCGGCGGGCTCCGGGGCGCGCTGGTGGCCGGGCTGGGGCTCCTCATGGGCGGGGTCTTCCTCGACCTCATCGACCAGTACTCCCCGCACCAGCACTTCATCAAGGGGCCGGAGGGCGGAGCCGCCAGCTCCTCGCTGCAGCGCATCTGGCTCTTCATCATCGCCATCAGCATCCACAACTTCCCCGAGGGGCTGGCCGTGGGCGTCGGCATCGGCAGCGGCGACCTGGGGAGCGGCCTCAGCCTGGCCATGGGCATCGGCCTGCAGAACATTCCCGAGGGCATGGCGGTGGCCCTCGCCCTGCTGGCGGAGAACTACCGCCTGGGCCAGGTGTTCCTCATCACGCTGCTGACGGGCCTGGTCGAGCCGCTGGGCGGCCTGCTGGGCGTCGCCGCGGTCACGCTGGCGAGCCCGGTCCTGCCCTGGGCGCTGGCGTTCGCCGGCGGGGCGATGCTCTTCGTCATCAGCGACGAAATCATCCCCGAGACCCACGAGCGCGGCAACGAGCGCACCGCGACCTACATGCTCCTGATCGGGTTCATCGTCATGATGCTGCTGGACACCACGCTGGGCTAGTCCAGTCCGTCCACAAGCGCGCGGGCCCGCACAAATACATCCCGCCACATCGCCGGGGTCAATACCCCGGTGTTTGTGTTCTGCCGGCTGGGGTGGTAGCTGCACAGCAGCACGGGCAGGCCGGGCCAGTGGTACTCGGCGCCGTGCTTGAAGGCCGGCCGGCCCAGGTCGTACCCCTGCGCGCGCCGGATCCGCACGTAAGAGTCAAAGGCGATTCGGCCCAGCGCCAGCACCACCCTGACCCGGGTCAGCAATGCCAGTTCGGCCTCCAGGTAGGGGCGGCAGGCCGCCAGTTCGGCGGCGGCGGGCTTGTTGTCGGGCGGCGCGCAGCGCACGACGTTGCTGATGTACGCGCCGGTGAGCCGCAGGCTGTCGTCGCGGCTCACCGACTCCGACTGGTTGGCGAAGCCGGCCTGGTACAGTGCGCCGTACAGCCAGCGCCCCGAGTCGTCGCCGGTGAACATGCGGCCCGTGCGGTTGGCCCCGTGCGCGCCCGGGGCCAGCCCGAGAATCAGAAGGCGCGCCTCGGGGTCGCCGAAGCCCGGGACGGGCCGCGCCCAGTACTCCTGATCGCGATAGCGCCGGACGCGCTTCTGCCCCACCTCCGCGCAGTAGGCGCGAAGGCGGGGGCAGCGCGCACAGGTGATGATTTCCGAGTGCAACTGTTTGAGGCTGTTCGTGCGGGGCAGGTTCAACTGCCCGGGGCTCTTTTCGCAGGACAGGTCCAATTGCTCACGATTATTCATGCACCACAGGTTCTACAGGAGGGGCGGCGCTCCCTGCTGCCCGGTCAGCCCTTCCACCAGTTGGGCCGTGCTTGTCCGCCAGGGCCAGGTAGGCCTCCAGCTCGGCCGCGCGCCTCGCCTCGCTCCAGCCGAGCAGGTCCGCCATGATCCGCGCGGCCTCCGGCGCCGCGGCCCGGCCCTGATCGTCGCTGAAGAGCAGCAGGGCGGACCGGCGGTCCATGAAGTCGATCAGGCTCATGGCCATCTCCTGCTCCACGGCCAGCCGCACCTCGCCCCGGAGGGCGCGGGTGCCGGGGGCCAGGGGCTGTAGCCAGGCTGAGTCCTCCTGGCCGTATTCGAGCAGCGTTTTCATGCCCTTGCCGTAGAGCCAGGCGATGCGGTCGGTGATCTCGGCCGGAACGCCGGCGGCGTCGTACTCCCGGAGCATGCGGTCGCGGAAGGCGCTGAAGCCCGGTGTGTCCACGTCGGCCCCGGGCAGGGGAACCTCCGCGGTCCGCCGGTTGTCCCCCACAGCCTGGCCGACCTCGCGGGCCACCTGCGCCATCACCCGGTTCGCCATCTGTCGGTAGGTCGTCAGCTTGCCGCCGACGATGGTGAGCAGCCCCGGCCTGATCCGCCAGACCTCGTCGTGGCGGGAGGTGTCGCGGGGCGACTTGCCCGGCTGGGCGATGAGCGGGCGGACGCCGGCCCACGTGCTGACGATGTCGTCCTGCGTCAGGCCGGCCTCGGGGAAAGAGTGCTGCACCAGGCGGAGCAGGTGCGCGATCGCCGCCTCATCGGCGCCGGGATGGTCGATGTCGCCGTGGTACTCCACGTCGGTGGTGCCCACGTAGACGTACTGCCAGCGCGGGATCGCAAAACCCATCGTGCCGTCGGGCAGCCGGAGCGTGACGGCGCCGAACACGGGCAACCGCTCCGCCCGGAAGAGCAGGTGGATGCCCTTGCTCAGCAGCAGCTGCTTGGGCCCCTCCAGCGCACTCCTGGCGAGGGTGTGCTCGGCCCAGGGGCCCGTGGCGTTGACCACCACCCGGGCGGAGGCGGGGAATGTGTCTCCGGTCAGTTCGTCCCGTAGGTGCACGCCGACGACCCGCTCGCCCTCGTACCGGAAGCCCGTGACCTGCACGTGGTTTGCCACCGCGGCCCCCCACTCGGCCGCGGACCGGGCGTTCTCCATCGTGAGCCGTGCGTCGTCGGTGATGTACTCGCCGTAGGCGATGCCGCACTTCAGCGGGTCCCGGAGGCCCGGGGCCCACTGCCTCACCGTCTCGGTGTCGATCATGCGGTGCTGCTCCGCCGGCGTCACGCCGGCGAGCCAGTCGTAGATCGAGAGGCCGGTCCGGTAGAAGAACGTGCTGTCGCCGTGAAAGAGGGGGAAGAGGAAGGGCAGGGGGTGGACCAGGTGCGGGGCGACGCGGCGGAGCGCCGCCCGCTCCCGGGCCGACTCCCGCACGAGCCGCACCTCGCCGTGGACCAGGTAGCGCAGCCCGCCGTGGACCAGTTTCGACGACCGGCCAGACGTGCCGTGCCCGAAGTCCTCCTTCTCCACCAGGGCCACGTTCAGGCCCCGCAGCGCGGCGTCGCGGGCCAGGCCGGCGCCGGTGATGCCGCCGCCCACCACCAGCAGGTCGAAGGTCTCCGCGGCCAGCCGCTTCAGGGCTGCGTCCCGTCCCTCGGGGCTGAAGGGATGCAGCGTCATGGTCACCATCTCCTTCCGTTACGCACGGGGCAGGAGTGTTCCGGGGTTCATGATGCCGTTGGGATCCAGGGTCTGCTTCAGCCGCTGGAGGAGGGGCCAGGCGCTGCCCAGCTCCTCCGGCACCCAGCGGGCCCGCAGCTTGCCGATGCCGTGGTGGTGACAGATGGTTCCGCCGCACTCCCGGGTGATCGCCATGACACGCTCCCAGACAGACCAGTAGACCCGCTCGACCTCGGCCGGGTCGCGGGGCGGCTGGGCGCCGAAGATGAAGTAGAGGTTGGTGCCCTGGATGTAGCTGTGGGACGAGTGGCCCATGATCACCAGGAGCTCCGGCACCTCCGCCTTCAGCCGGGCGGTCACCTGCTCGTAAATGTCGGCGATGCGGGTCCAGGGGGCGGCCACCTCGATGGTGTCGACGATGATGCCCATGTTGATGTACTGGTCGAACTCGTGTACGTCGTTGCGCCGCTCCAGCCAGAGCTCGACGGGCCGCTCGCCCATGGGGCGGCCGCCGCCGGCCCGGACGATCTCGTCCACGGCCGCGCCCTCCGCCTGCGCGTAGCCCTTGGGCCCCTCGGAGAGTACGATCAGCAGCGCCTCCTCGCCTGGCATGGTGTCCTGCAGGAGGCGGGCGGCCTCGACGAAGTCGATCAGCCGGACCACCGCCGGCTTCCAGCCGGCCTGCATGAACCGCTGGATGATCGCGAGCCCGTCCCGCATCGAGGGCACCGCGTAGCCCTGCATCCACCGCTCCGCCGGCTTGGGGAAGAGCTTCAGGGTGACCTCGGTGATCACGCCGAAGGCCCCTTCCGACCCCACCCAGATCTGCCGCAGGTCGGGGCCGACCGCACGCCGGGGCACGTATTCGATGCGCATGACCTCGCCGGAGGGCAGCACCGCCTCCAGCCCGGCCACCATGTCCTCGATGTTGCCGTACTTGGTGGAGAACTGCCCCGCGCTGAAGGTGGCCACCAGGCCGCCCACCTGCGCGACGTCGATGGACTGGGGGTAGTGGCCGGTGATGAAGCCCCGTTCGTTCACCCAGGCCTCCAGATCGGCCAGGAAGACGCCGGGCTGGACCGTTACCGTCATGTTGTCGGCGTCCAGGCGGAGGATCTGGTTCATGTCGCTCACGTCGACCACCACGCTCTCTGCCGCGGGCACGGCGCCGCCGGTCACCCCGGAACCGCCGCCGTAAGGCACGACGGGGATGCGGCGCTCGTTGAGGTAGGCCAGGGCCCGGGCGACGTCGTCGGTGCTGCGGGGTCGCAGCATGAGGCGGGGGAGGACCTTGTCGGCCCCGACGACATGCTGCACCAGCCGGAGGGGCCAGGTGTCCACCGCCCGTTCCGCCAGCTTCTCGGGATCCGTGATCACCCGGTCTTCGCCAAGGAGCTCCGTCAGTTCCCGGATGAGGGTCTGCGAATCCAGCGTCATGGCGTCACTTCCTTCCTCGGTACTTCCGGCGGGTGTCGCACAAACCGTACAGAAACCTGTACGAAGATGTATATCAAACAGATCGCAGAGATTGCCGGCATTCGAACTATTCGCTACGCGATCCGAAAGTTCCTTCCACATACGGCAATTCGGCGGCGCGCCTTTCGTGTTATGCTATGTGAGGGGGGTGAGGCCCGTGCTGCACCGGTACGGATCTGTGGCTGTGGAGCTGGCGCGGCGGCTGGCGGCCCACCGCGTGGGAGACCGGCTCGCCTCGGTGGGCGAGCTGGCCGCCGAGTTCGGGACGGGCCGCGGCACGGTTCAGGCCGCCATGAAGCTGCTGACCGACGAGGGCGCGGTGGAACTGGAGCGGCGCGGCAGCCAGGGTTCGTACATCGTCCGGCTGGACTACCCGAAGCTGATGGCCCTCGGCGGGCTGGAGACGGTGATCGGCGTCATGCCCGTGGCCTACTCGCTCCACTTCGCCGGCCTGGCCACGGGGCTGACCCGCATCTTCGCCGGGGCCGGGGTGCCCCTGGTGCTGGCGCAGGTGCGGGGCGGCCGCAGCCGCATCCAGCTTCTGCGCTCGGGGCGCTGCGACTTCGCGATCGCCTCCCGCATGGCGTGGGAGGCCGAGGCGGAGGCCGGCGACCTGCAGATGGTGCTCTCCTTCGGACCCGGCTCCAGCGTGGGGGAGCACGTGCTCCTGGTGCGGGAGGAGGCCAATAGCATCGCCGACGGCATGCGGGTCGGTGTCGACCCCGCATCCCACGACCACATGCGGCTGGCCCTGGATGAGTGCCGGGGCAAGGCGGTGGAGATGGTGGAGATCTCCTACGCCCAGGCGATGTCCCTCTTGCTCAGCGGCCAGATCGACGCGACGGTGTGGGACGGCGGCGCCCCGCTGTTGGCCCCCGGTCTGAAGCGGCTGCCGCTGCGCAGCCGGACCAGCGAGGCGGCCGCCGACACCGAGGCGGTGCTGCTTACGCGGGCGCAGGACGCGTCGCTGGCGGCCATCCTCCGGGCCCGCATCCGGCCGGAGGCGGTGGTCGCCATCCAGCGCCGGGTGCTGGCGGGTGAGGAGCTGCCGTCGTTCTGACGCGGCCTCAGTGCACGTCGGGCTCGGGGGAAAGCGTGAGCCTGCGGTCATCCGCGGGGGCCGGCTTCTCCTGTGCCGCCTGGTCTGCTTCAGCGGCGGGGCCGGGCGCAGGCGGCTGCCGCCCGGCGCTGTGTGCGGCCTCCGCCTGCTTGATGGCCTGCTCCAGCAGCGCGATGTGCAGCGTCGTGTAAGCCTTCTGCCGGTGGTGGATGTAGAAGCCCAGCAGGACCAGGGTGCCGAAGAGCAGCCAGATGGTGAAGATCTGCCAGATGGGCAACTGGCTCAGCAGCTCCTGAAGCCGGGAGCTGACGATCAGTCCGAAAAAGGGAATGGCAGAGAGCGCAAGCGGGATGATCCCGATGCCGCTCTCCTCTTTTCTTGCCCAGGCCAGCATGAGGAGCCGCTCCTGCTGGGTGAGGCGGGCGTAGTAGTCCGCAATGGCCCTGACGTGGTCCAGCCGCTTTATCGGGCCCGGCGGCGGGTCGGGGTGCTCCCGCCTGATGGCCTGATAGAAGCGGTCTACGTCGCCGCGCAGCATCACCTGCACCTCCTCCGCCGTAGTATGCCCCCGGGGGCCGCGGCCTTTGGTTCCACTTTCCCTGAACCATTTGGGGTTCCCGACGCATCCTTTGTCTGGACGCTTTATTCCGCACTCGTTACTATGTGAACAAAGGAGGTCATAGCGCGTGCGAGTGATTCGGCGAACGCTGTTGGGGCTGCTGCTGGTTGCCCTCCTGGTCAACCTGGCCCTGACAACGTGGTTCCGGGTGGAGGAGCACGAGTCGGCCCTCGTGCTGACGATGGGGCGTGCCACCCGGCAGGTGGAGAAGGGCGTGCACACCAAGCTGCCCTGGCCGCTGGAGACGGCAGTGGTGCTGCCGACCAAGCAGACGCAGGAGCTGCAGTTCGGCTTCCGTGAGCAGGGCAACCAGGTTGTGCTGGTGGAGGACGAGGCCCTGATGATCACCGGCGACGAGAACCTGGTGTGGGCCGACCTGCTGGTGGAGTGGCGCATCCAGGACATCGAGCGGTACCTCTTCGGCGTCGACGACCCCGAGCGGCTGCTCCGCAACGCGACGGCTGCGGCCCTGCGCTCGGTGATGGGCACCACGGGCCTGGACTTTGCCATCACCACGGGCAAGTTCGAGATCCAGGAAGAGGTGGAGGAGCAGCTGGTCGAGCTGATGGACCGGTACGGCGCGGGAATCATGATCATCGACGTGAAGCTGCAGGACGTGGAGCCGCCGAAGGAGGTTGAGGCGGAGTTCAAGGCGGTCACCGACGCCCGGGAGGCCCAGCAGACCAAGATCAACGAGGCCGGCCGGTACGAGGCCGAGCGGATTCCTGCGGCCCGCGCCGAGGCCCGGCAGCTGCTGGAGCGGGCCGAGGCCCAGAAGCAGGCCCGCATCAACCAGGCCCTGGGCGACGTGGCCCAGTACAAGGCCATCTACGAGGCCTACAAGTCCAACCCGGACGTGACCCGGGAGCGCCTGCTGCTTGAGACCCTGGAGCAGATTCTGCCCGGGGCCGACATCGTGATCGTGGATTCGAGTGAGGGCACGGTCAAGTACCTGCCCATCGTGCCGGGAGGGGGTGGCAGCCAGTGAACCCGCAGCGTGAGCCCATCGAACTGAAGATCGACGTGAAGCCCGGCGAGGTGAAGCGGCTGCTGGCCTGGATCGTCGCCATCGCCCTCATCGCCGGCGCCCTGAGCCAGGTGATCTTCGTCCGGGAGGACCAGTACCTGGTGATCCGCTCGTGGACCGGCGTGGTGCAGTGGGTGGTGACCGAGGCGGGTCCCACGTACAAGATCCCGCTGCTGCAGTCGGCGCACACCCTGCCCAAGTACCGCATGGTGCACGACAGCAACCCGGCCGACGTGCTGACGTCTGACCAGAAGCCCATCATCGTGGACCACTACACCGTGTGGCAGATCACCGATCCGCTGCTGTTCGTGCAGAACACCCAGACGATCGCCCGGGCTGAGCAGCGCATCGACGCGGCGGTCTACTCCACCGTCCGCGGGGTGCTCGGCCGGCTGAGGTTCGGCGAGATCATCTCGGAGGGCGAGTCGGCCCGGGGGAACCTGAACACCGAGGTGACCCGGCTGGTCAACGAGTCCCTGGCCAACTACGGGATCACCGTACACGATGTGCGGCTGAAGCGGACCGACCTGCCCCCGCAGAACCTGGAGTCCGTGTACAACCGCATGAAGTCGGAGCGGTCGAAGATCGCCCAGGACTATCTCTCGCAGGGCGACGAGCAGGCGGCCATCATCCGGGCCCGCACCGACAAGGAGGCCACCCTGATCGTGTCAGAGGCGGCCCGCCAGGCGGCCGAGATCGAGGCTGAGGGCGAGCTGGAGGCCGCACGCATCTACAACGAGGCGTACGGCGCAGACCCGGAGTTCTACGCCTTCTACCGGACGCTTGAGTCCTACAAGACCACCCTGAACGGCAAGCCGACAATCGTCATCCCGATCGATTCGCCGTACGCCCGCCTCCTGATGGGCGAATAGTCTTAGATGTGAAGGGCGGTGCCAGCTGAGGCACCGCCCTATGCGCCCCATAGGAGGCTGTGCCGCTCGGGTGAGCTGGCACGACACAGCAAAACCCGAGGCTGCCAAAGGGCGGTGCAGTAGATGGGGCGGGTGCGGGGCGAAGGTCAGCGTCCTTACCCGGGGAGAGCAGCCCGCGACAAACGCAGAAGACCCCGCACGGGGCCTGCTCGCCGGAGGTAGCGGTGAAGCCGCAAGGGACGGCGAGAGGGCGGGGGCTAGCCGCCCCCTCCTACTCGATTCTGGGGTATCCCTCTTGTTCGGCTTGGCTGGTGGTGTGGCGGGGTGTCGCTTCTGTTCGCTTTGGCTGGTGCTACGCCAGTGCTCGTGCTCGTCCTCTCGCATGGGCCCTGGCATCAGCGCAAGCGAACACGGAGGATGGCGCGGGCCTCGACCCTGGCACCGGCCAAAGCGAATACGCGGGGGTGCAGGGGTATCGACTCCAGCACCAGCGAAGGCGAACACGAAGAATGGCCGGCGCATAGCCCCCCACACCCCCGCAAGCGAACACGGAGCACGGCGGCCCCAGAGGGTTCCGCCAGGTCGCTTGCTCAGTCCTCAGTGACCTTCTCCATGTTCACGTGGGGAATACCAGCATCCAGAAAGACTTCCGGCGATACGGTTCGGTACCCGAGTTTGTGGTAGAACGCCTCGGCTTGGGTCTGGGCGCCCAGTACGAATCGGCTG
Source organism: Symbiobacterium turbinis (assembly GCF_055383075.1). NCBI lineage: Bacteria > Bacillati > Bacillota > Clostridia > Eubacteriales > Symbiobacteriaceae > Symbiobacterium > Symbiobacterium turbinis. The sequence continues at coordinate 1,307,939 of NZ_AP042433.1, read as the reverse complement.
AAGCCCATGCTTCGGCCGATCTCCTCCAGCGCCTCGACCACGGCACGGCCGTAGCCTCTGCCTCTGGCCTCCCGCAGAACGGCGATGCGCTGCAGTTTGCCCGTCCCCTCACCGTAGGGGATGATGCGTCCCGTGGCCACGGGGCGGCCAGCCGCGTCCAGGGCGAGCACGTGAACAGCGGTCTGATCGAGGGCGTCCAGTTCCTCCTCGGGCGGGACGTTCTGCTCCTCGATGAAGACCTTGCGCCGGATGTCGAAGGCGGCTTCGAGCTGTGCGGGCGTGGTCACCCGCAGGGTGCGGATGGGCATCGGTTTTCACTGCTCCTCTCGCCGGCCGCCGAACAGCTCCTGCCAGGTGGCCATGGTGGCCAGCACCTCACGGGGCTTGGAGCCCTGGTGGGGGCCGATGAGCCCCATGGCTTCCAGCTCGTCGATCAGGCGGGCGGCCTTGGTGTAGTTGCACCGGAGGCGGCGCTGCAGCAGGGAGACCGAGGCGTGGCCGTGCTCGATGATGATGCGGGCGGCCTCGGGCAGGGCCTCGTCGACCGCGGAGGGAGCCGGCGGGGCATCCTGCGCGTTCTGTCCGCCGTTTCGACCGCGGCGGCCGCCGTTCTCCAGCGGCACCTCCTGCGCGGTGTACTCGGGACGGCCCTGGGCCTTCACGAACTGGACCAGTCTCTCCACCGACGCCTCGCTGATATACGCGCCCTGCGCCCGGACGGGCTTGGACAGGCCGGCGGGGTGATAGAGCATGTCGCCCCGGCCCAGGAGCCGCTCTGCGCCGGCTGTGTCCAGGATCACCCGCGAGTCGACCTGCGACGAGACGGCGAAGGCGATGCGGGAGGGGATGTTGGCCTTGATGAGGCCGGTAATCACGTCCACCCGGGGCGACTGGGTCGCGATGACCAGGTGGATGCCGCAGGCACGGGCCATCTGGGCCAGGCGGCAGATGGCGTCCTCCACGTCGGCCGGGGCCACCATCATCAGGTCGGCCAGTTCATCGATGAAGATGACGATGTAGGGCAGCGGCCTGCGGGGGTTGTCGGGATCGGTGCCGGGGTCGGCCGCGGCGAGACGGTTGTACTGCTCGATGCTGCGCACGCCCAGCGCGGCGAACAACTCGTAGCGGGCCTCCATCTCCTTCACCGCGCCCTTCAGGTACCCGGCCGCCCTGCGGACGTCGGTGATGACCGGCGCGGTCAGGTGGGGGATGCCGTTGTAGATGGAGAGCTCGACCATCTTGGGGTCGATCATGAGCATCTTGACCTCATCCGGCCTCGCCTTGTAGAGCAGCGAACAGATGAGGGTATTCATGCAGACGGACTTCCCGGACCCGGTGGCCCCTGCGATGAGCAGGTGGGGCATGCGGGCCAGGTCGCCCACCACGGGGCGGCCGGAGTTGTCCTTGCCCAGGGCCACCGTCAGCTTCGAGGTGCTGGCCAGGAACTCGGGCGACTGCAGGACCTCCCGCAGGGGCACGGGCAACCGCTCCTTGTTGGGCACCTCGATGCCCACGGCCGACTTGCCGGGGATGGGCGCCTCCACCCTCACATCCGTCGCCGCCAGGGCCAGCGCGATGTCGTCGGCCAGGGCGGTGAACTTGTTCACCCGCACCCCCGGCCCGGGCTGCAGCTCGTACCGGGTCACCGCGGGGCCGAAGGCGAAGTCGACCACCGTGGCCTCCACGCCGAAGCTGGCGAGGGTGCGCTCCAGGAGCGACGCCCGCTCCAGGATCTCGTTGTCGGAGAGGCCCCGTTCGGTCTCGGGCAGAGGAAGCAGGTCGAGAGAGGGGAGGTGGTAGGACGTATCCGGCGTGGCGCCGGGGTCTGGCCGCGGCTCCGGACCGGCCTCCGGTTCCAGCAGGCCGAGAGCCGCCCGCTCCGCCTCGGTGAGCCCAGGCAGCTGGAGCCGCGAGGGCGGAGCGGGTGCTGGCGCCTCCGGGGGCGCAGCAACCGCCTCCGGGGGTGCCGCATCCGCCTCAGGGGGCGCCGTGGCCGCCACCTCCTCGTCGGCTCCGGCGGCGGTTGCTGCGAGGGGCGCATCATCAGCCTGAGCGGCGGCCCCGTCGCCGGCGCCGGCAGCCGCCTCTCCGTTCGTGTCGGCGGTTGCCTCCAAGAGGGCGCCGCGGCTTGCCTCAGGGTGGACGCCGCCGGTAACCTCCCGGCGGACACTGTCGGATGCCTCCGGCTGGACGACGACGTCTGCTCCAGCATCGGCCGCCATCGCGATTTCGGTCCCGGCACCGCCCTCGGCATCACCCTCTGTCCGAACCCCCTCAACCGGCGAACCCGTTCCCGCCGCCCCGGGCTCGTCCTCCCTGACCGCACGCAGCCACCTGGCGCCGACGGTGTGCTCCATCCCCGCCACGATGGGCCGGGAGCCGGGCCGGCCGAACAGGGGCGGCGGAACCGGGGGCGGCATGCGGGAGGGCGCCGGCTCCGCGGCAGGCGGGTCCTGAGGCGGCGCCGGCTCCGGCATCGACTCCCGCCGGATAGGCTGTGGGGCCGGTTTGATCACCCGGGGAGGATGCGGGGGCCACACATCGGGAAGCGTGTTGTAGTCGGGGCGCACCGCGTTGGGGCGGTGTGAAAGGTACTCCGGAACAGACGCCGCGCGCTCACGCGGCGCCTCCGCCTCGGGATGGTGCGGCCCGGCGCTGCCCGGCCGGCGCGGCGCTGCCCACAGGTTGACGAGCAGGAGCAGGGCGACCCCTGCGCCGACGGCGGCCGTCGTCCACGGGCCTGCGCGGCCTGTCCACCAGAGCAGGAGCCACGTGGCGAGCCCGAGGCAGAGGATCAGCGCGGCCCTGCGCCCCATCTGTTGCGAACGGTTTCTGCGACTCAACGCGGACCCCCCAGTCCTCAACCAGAGAGCGGAGCCCGCATGGCTCCGCCCCCTGGACGCGTTCCGAATCCGCTGCTGTACCACGGTATATTCCACGGGTCTGCCAGACTCTCCTGCCAGCCGATCCCCTCAGCTGCGCACCGGCAGGTGCAGCAGACGGGAGACCAGCCGCTCCGCCCAGGTGACCGCGAGGTAGAGCAGGGCCGAGATGACGGCCAGGATGACCACGGAGGTCATCACCAGCTGCATCTGAAAGACCTGGCCGCCGTAGATGATCAGGTAGCCCAGGCCGGCGCGGGCGGAGAGGAACTCGCCGACGATCACGCCGACCAGCGTGAGGCCGATGTTCACCTTCAGGGCGGCCATCACGGTGGGCAGCGAGGCGGGGATGACCACCTTCCGCAGGATCTGCCCCCGGGTGGCGCCGAAGGTGCGCATTACCAGCACCTGGTTGGCCTCCACCTCGCTGAACCCGGCGTGCAGCATGACGATGGTGACGACCACCGAGATGGCCACGGCCATGCCGTACACCGACCACTGGTGACCCAGCCAGATGTAGAAGATGGGCCCCAGGGCGATCTTGGGCAGGGCGTTCAGCACCACCAGGTAGGGATCCAGCACCGCCGCCAGGGCGGGCCACCACCACAGGGCGACGGCGATCCCCATCCCCAGGGCCATGCCGATGGCGAAGCCGGCCAGGGTCTCCTGCAGCGTCACGCCCACGTGGACCCAGAGGGAGCCCGAGGCGGCCATGCTGACCAGGGTCTGCCAGACCGCGCTGGGCCGGCTGGTGAGCATCGGATTCACCCAGTAGCGGGCCGCCGCCACCTCCCAGAGGAGGAGGAAGGCGGCCAGCAGCGCGGCCTGGGCCGCGGCCACCGCCCAGCGGCGGCGCCGCTGCGCCCGCCGGTACCGGGCGAGGAGCGCCTCATCCGACATTGCGGTTCACCTCCCCCGGGGGGTCCAGCTCCGCCCAGATGCGGTGGAAGTACCCGCTGTACTCCGGGGCGCCGCGGGCCTTGAAGGGAATGGGCCGCTCGGGCCCGGCGAAGCGGATCTCATGTACGGACTTCACCCTTCCCGGCCGCCGGGACAGGACGATGACCCGGTCGGAGAGGGAGATCGCCTCAGAAATGTCATGCGTCACGAGCAGGACGGTCTTGTGCTCGGTCCTCAGGAGGCTCCACATCTCGTCGGCCAGCATCAGCTTGGTCTGGAAGTCCAGGGCGGAAAACGGCTCGTCGAGCAGCAGGATGTCGGGGTCGATGGCCAGGGTGCGCACCAGGGCCGCCCGCTGCCGCATGCCGCCGGAGAGCTGGCCGGGGTACGCATCGGCGAAGGCGGTGAGGCCGGTTTTCTGGAGCAGCCGGGCCACCCGGCCCCTGGCGCGGGCCATGTCCTGCCCCTGCACCTCGGGGCCGATCAGGCAGTTCTCGGTGACCGTCCGCCACTCGAACAGGTAGTCGCGCTGCAGCATGTAGCCCACCCGCTGCGACGGGCCGGTGACCGGGTCGCCGTCGAGGAGCACCCGGCCGGCGGTAGGCTGCAGGATCCCGGCGATGAGCGACAGGATGGTGGACTTGCCGGAGCCGCTGGGGCCGACGATGGAGACGAACTCCCCCGGGTAGACGGCGAGGCTGACGCCGGCCAGGGCCTGCGTCGCCCCCCGGGGGGTGAGGTAGGTCAGCGAGACCTCCTCCAGAGCGATGCGGGGACGGCCCATGTCTCCGATTCCTCCTCTACTTCACCTGCTTAACCGCCTCCTCGGCAAACTGGTTGGTCGCGATGGCGTCGAACGGGGCCCGCTGGTGCGGCTCCAGCACGCCGCCAGCGATCATAAGATCCTGGAGTTTGTCATAGTCGGCGGGGTTCATGACCGGCGTGGTCACCCAGCCGCCCTCGTCCCGGTACCGCCGGATGGAGGAGGCCAGAAGCTCCACGTCGGTGCCCTCGAAGAACTGCGCGACCTCCTGCGCCACGACCTCGGGGTCGGTCGCGAAGACGTACTTCTGCGCCCGGTAGATGGCGTTGGTGTACCGCTGAATGACGTCGGGGTGCTCCGCGATGAACTTGTCGGTGGCCACAAAGCCGGTGTAGGGCATCTCGCCGTAGTCGGCCCCGAGGTAAGAGACCAGGTAGGCGTGGCCCCCCTGCACCAGCTCGCTGACGGAAGGCTCGAAAACCTGTATGTAGTCCCCCTGCCCGCTGAGGAAAGCGCCCACCATGGCCGGCGCCGCCAGGTTGTCGATGTAGTCGAGGTCTGCTGCCGGATCCAGGCCGTGCTGCCGGATCAGGGCCTCGGCCACCAACTGGGGCATGGAACCCGGCCGCCAGCCGATGACGGACTTGCCCCTGAGGTCCTCCCAAGAGAAGTCGCCCTCCGGCTTTTCCCGGGCCAGCAGGAAGGAGCCGTCGCGGGCGGTGAGCTGGGCGAAGAGCTTCACCTTCACCGGCGAGTCCTGGTTGTAGACGAAGACGGTGGTCTCGGGCCCCACCATGGCGATGTCGGCCGTCCCGGCCAGCAGGGCGGCCACGCCCCGGTCGGAGCCCTGGGCGGTGGAGGCGACGACCTCCAGCCCCTCATCCTCGAAGAAGCCCTTGGCCTGCGCCACGTACTGCGGCAGATAGAAGATGGAGTGGATGACCTCGGTGAACCGAACCGTGAACTTTTCTTCCCCAGGCGCGGGCCGCCCGCTACAGGCAGCCAGGAGCGCTGCGGCCAGCACCGCCGCGATGCCCGCGCGGGCCATCCGGAATCTGCGGCTCTGCATCTGTCGTTCCTCCCCGTGTTCTCCGCCCAACCGCGGGGATGGGCGGGCGATTCCCCATCACGGTATGCAGGGGGGCGGTGATGGGTCCACGCGGCTGGACGCCGTACGCGGCGCGTGCGCAGTGAGCGGCCGGGTCGGAAAGACTAGGAGGGAGATGAGCGCCAGTTGCAGAAAGTGGGTGGCGGCAGGATTCTTCGCTGAACCGGCAGACGCAGGAGGAGGTTCGCAGTCGTGTTGGGCCTGTTGGGCAGAAAGAAGAAGCCGCTGACGGTGGCGGCGCCGCTGGCGGGAGAGGTGAAGCCCATCACCGAAACGCCGGACCCGGTCTTTGCGGAGAAGATGATGGGCGACGGATTCTGTGTCTTCCCCGCCGTCGCAGACGGAGTGACGGTGGTGAGCCCGGTGGCGGGCGAGGTGATCAACCTGTTTCCCACGGCGCACGCGGTCGGCATCCGCGCCGCTGACGGGCTGGAGGTGCTGGTGCACGTCGGCATCGACACGGTGAAGCTGCAGGGCCGGGGCTTCGAGGCGCTGGTGGCGCAGGGCGACAGGGTCGCGGCCGGCCAGCCGCTGCTGCGGGTGGACCTGGCGTCCATTCAGGGTGACGTGCCCTCCCTGGCGACGCCGGTGCTGCTGACGAACCTGGATGACAAGCGCAAGTGGCGCCTGGACAGGCAGGGCCCGGTGGAGGCTGGCGACCCGGTGGCGACGGTGGAGTAGCACGCAAGGGGCGCCGGATCTTCTGCTGGAGACCGGCGCTTCTCTGCTTCCGTCGCCAACCTGTTCATTTGTCGCCCGGGCAGGGGATGGGGTCGGGCCCCCCGGCGGTGGATGCGGCAACGAGTATCGCCGGCAGGGCACGAAGTGCAGCGGATACTTGTTGGTCGGGGGGGAAGTGGAAGTTCGCCGCAGTTGGACGGCGACGGGTGCCCTTTGGGATGGTTGGGGCGTGAAGAAGCCCGCCGCCGGACGAGGGCGTGCCAACGGGTGGCTGCATGGTGACGAAGCAGATGGGGACCCTCATCCCGATGGCGTCGTCATCTCTTCGTACCGGTTGCAGGAGCCAACCCTTTGGGTAGAGAAAATTTGGGAGGACTGATCGATCAACCGGCGTGAACACCAGAGGAGGGGTTCCCTTGTCCATCCGGATTGTCGCGGCGCTGGGCGGAAACGCCATCCTGCAGCCCGGCCAGCGCGGCACCTACGAAGAGCAGCGGCACAACGTTGACGTGACGGCGGCGCAGATCGCCGATCTGGTGGCAGCCGGGCATCAGCTGGTGCTGACCCACGGCAACGGACCGCAGGTGGGGAACCTGCTCCTGCAGGCCGAGGCGGCCAAGGAGACGGTTGCCCCCATGCCGCTGGACGTGCTGGGGGCCATGACCCAGGGCATGATCGGCTACATGCTTCAGCAGAGCATCGCCGGCGCGCTCGTCGCCCGGGGAATCCCCCGGCCGGTGGTCAGCGTCGTCACCCAGGTGGAGGTGGATCCGGCCGATCCGGCCTTCGCGGACCCGACCAAGCCCGTGGGCCCCTTCTACACGGCGGAGACCGCGCGGGAGCTGGCCGCCCGGGGCTGGGACATGCGGGAGGACGCCGGACGCGGGTGGCGGCGGGTCGTGCCCTCGCCCCGGCCGCTCCGGATCGTCGAGCAGGAGGTGGTCACCGGGCTGATCGGCGGGGGCGCCGTCGTGATCGCAGCCGGCGGCGGCGGCGTGCCTGTCAGGGCCGGGGAGGACGGCGCGCTGGCCGGCGTCGAGGCGGTGATCGACAAGGACCGTGCGGCCGCCGTACTGGCCCGGTCGGTGGAAGCCGACCTCCTGCTGATCCTGACCGACGTGCCGAACGTGAAGCTGAATTACGGGAAGCCGAACGAGGTCACCCTGCGTCAGGTATCCGTGGCTCAGTTGGAGGCCTACGCACAGATGGGCCACTTCGCCGCCGGCAGCATGGGGCCGAAGGTGGAGGCCTCACTGGAGTTCGTGAAAGCCACGGGGAAGCGTGCCGTCATCGCAGCCTTGAATCAGGCCGCGGCGGCCGTGGCCGGCGAGGCGGGAACGCAGGTAATCCCATAGCGCGCGTTGCATCTGCCCATCGTGCCTGACACCCGCCCTTCGTGGGCCACACCCGCCCAGCGTACGCAACACCCGTCCATCATGCACAGCACACGCCACCGCACATCGCACAAGTTCACCATGCACCCCGCCCGTCTCCGGTCGAGGAGGCGGGCGTTGCGTTCATGCCGTGAAACGGATGGTGCCCGTGCAACGTTTATAGATCGGCGCGGGTTTTGTGTATCGTCTGACAACGGATGGCGACTGTGAGTTATGAGCACGGGCGGGGCAGGTGCCTGATACGGTGGGGGGTGGGCACAGTGACAAGGTGGGTGATGCCTGCAGTACTGGTTGCCGTGCTGGTCACGGCGTATGTCGGTTACCGAACCGGGGGTTCGATGGCGCAGGGTGGCGAGGCGGAATCCACGGTCCCTTTGTTCCTCCAGGAAACCACGGAAGGGCCCGGGCGCTGGGTAGGCGTCGCGGTACCCTGGCGCTTCGGGCTCCGAAACGCTCAGGTGAGTGTCGAGAGCAAGTGGGAAGCAGCCGCGGTGAAGTTCCCGGTGAGGGATGAGAGCGAGTTCTTGGCCCAGGTCCGCGGGTACGCAGACCAGCAATAGCAGATGGTTCTCAGGAAGCCATTTCGGGTAGGAAATCCGTCAGAGCGTGCCGTACCTCTGTCATGAGGTGAGGCGCAGTGACGGCTGAAAGATTCATTAGGGCATACAACCAGATCGACGATCACCTGCGCGGGTTGCTGGACATCGACCGCTCCCGCTACGGCTTCGCCAGCGTGGTGGATCAGGCGGCCAAGCGGTACAGCGTGGTCCGGCGGTACGCGGACGACCTGAAGGAGTTCGGCGCACTGCGCAACGCCATCGTGCACGACAAGGAGTACCCGTCCCGCATCATCGCCGACCCCAGGCCCGAGGTGGTCGAGGCGATCGAACGGCTGGCGGCCGTCATCCTCGACCCGCCGAGGGTCTACCCGCTGTTTCGGCGGGAGGTGCGGCGGCTGTCGTGGGACGATTCCATCGCAAAGCCGCTCCGGTGGATCCGCGAGTACCACTACACGCAGTATCCCGTCTTCCGGGACCGCCGCTTCGCCGGGCTGCTCACCTCCCGCTGCGTGGCCCAATGGCTGGCCGATTCCGTGCACAACGGCGGCGTCGACTTTGACGGTGTCACGGTGGGCGACGTGCTGCGGCACGACGATTACGAAGGGCGGCGCGTCGCCTTTGTTGCCCGGGAGGCCACCTGGTACGACGCCGTCGAGTTCTTCTCCCCGGCGAAGGGGAAGCGCCGGGCGTCGCTGGAGGCCATTCTCATCACCGAGAGCGGCCGGGAGGATGAGGAGCTGCTGGGCATCATCACCCCGAGGGATCTGCTCAACCCGCCTGCCGGGCTTGCGTAGCGCATCGGTGGAGTCAGAAATCCGCGCAGCCCCGTCGCCACAGGAGCGGCGGGGCTGCGCTTCGTTGTGATACAACCAATCGCCCCGTCAAAGGAGGCAATATTGGCGAAACTCCGACGCAGCGAGCACGTCATAAGGTTGTGGGGATCGGTACAAAGGCGGCGCCCACAACGCCTATGCGACGGGCGACACGGATGCCCTCGTCCCGCTCCTCGGGCCTGGGTACCCGGCTACTACGGGATGCCCGACCAGGACCGGGCTGAGTGCTTTGACACGGCCGAGGCCATCGCGGGCATCCGCGGGACCGGGGCCCATAGTCCCGGTGGCGGCAGGTGGATGGGCGCTGGGTGCTCATCCGGGAGGCGGTCGAGCGCCTATAGCTCCTTGCGGAAGAACACCTCGCCGATCCCGCCTTCATTGATTCCGGCGATGATGCCGCACTCGCGGAAGCCGACGGCCCGGTGCCACGCCTGCGGCTCGGCCTCGTTCACCTGCGAGGAGGAGAGGAGGAAGGTGTGTCCCCGCTCCCGCAGGTGCGCCTCCGCGAACTTCAGAGTTGCTGTGCCGATGCCCAGCCCCCGGTACTCCGGCACCAGCCAGATGAGCCCGATGTACGGGACCTTCCCCCAGATGTACTCCAGCCGCAGGTAACCGATCGCCTGCCCGGCAGCCTCCACCAGGAGCAGCTCCCCGAGCGCGATCTTATGGGCGAACATGGCGGCCGGGAGGTACGGGTCCATCCGCCTGCAGGTCTCTTCATCCTCCGGAGTGGCAAACCGAATGTTTACCTGATCCAAACCGATCACCAACCCTCTGTTCAGAACCATCTCGAAATTATTATGCGACGAAACTATATACAAACCCTTCAACTTACGATCAAGGGCCGGTTTGACATCCTCATCCCGACGGCCACCCCGCCCCGTGCACGGCGGGGCCGGCCTGAATGCGATCAGGGACCGTCTCCCGGAGCTGGCGGTGGCCTGTTTGGTGTATAGTCTGGCACTCGGATTGACGACGGCCGCTGCCGACCTGGTGGCACTGTCGCTTCCCCGCGGGGTGGAGGGGCAGGGACCCGGGGCTCCGATCACACCAGTGGCACGGGAGGGCGCTGACCGAAATGAGCATGCCCGACCTGGTTACCCGGGAACTGTTTAAGCGGTTCGGCGACCGGTGGGCCCTGAAGGGTCTCAGCTTCGTGGCGAGGCCGGGCGTCGTCACCCTGCTGGCGGGCCGAAACGGCGCCGGCAAGACCACCTGGATGCGCGTGGCCACCGGCCTCGCGCGCCCGTCCTCCGGCGCGGTCCTGTTCGGCGGGCAGCCGGCGGCCAAGTTCCGGCGGCGGCTGGCGGCGGTGTTCGACGACGCACCGGTCTACCCGTTGCTCACCGCCGGGGAGAACCTCTACCTGCTTTCGGGCGGGTGCTCCCCGCGCACTCGGGAGGCCGGGGCAATCCTGTCCGAGCTGGATCTGGACCCGCTGCTGCCCGTCCGGGCCGACGGGCTTTCCTTTGGCCAGCGGAAGCGGCTGGCCGTGGCGGCCGCCCTCCTGCGCCGCCCAGCGTGGCTCCTGCTGGACGAGCCTTCGGTCGGGCTCGACTCTGAAGCGTGGGGCCGGGTATCCCGCGCGCTGCGGCGGCTTGCGGCGGAGGGGACCGGTGTCCTCGTCACAGGGCAGGACCTGAAGAACCTGGAAGACCTCGCGGACGAGATCGTCGTCATCCGGGACGGAGCGGCGGCCTTCGCCGGCACCCTGGCCGACCTGCGCCGCCGCCACCCACCCTGCGTCCGGGTGTGCACCCCGGCCGCTGACCGGCTCCGGGCGCTCTTCCCGGAGGCCCGGCTCCTCCCGGAGAGGCCTGTGCCCTGTTTCGAGATCCCCTGTGCCAGCGAGGCGGAGGGGGAGGAGCTCCTGGCCCGGATCCGCGCCTCCGAGCTCCCCCTGCAGTCACTGGAGCTGCGGGCGGCCACCCTGGAGGAGAGCTTCCGCGGTCTCGGCCTGTACGATGATGCGATCCGGGAGGAGGTGGCGCGGTGAGGTTCTGGCAGCTCTTGCGCACAGAGGGCCATCTTGTGTGGAAAGGCCGCTGGGTCGCGATCCTGACGCTGGCGCTGGTGGCCTGGGCCGTGTGGGGAGGCCCATTCGGCACCTACCGCTACGCGCTGCGCGGGGTGGAGCGGATGGAGGAGCTGCGCGCGGCGTACGCGGCCGGCTTCGATGAGTACATCGACGAGGCGCTCACGGCCGATCTGCAGGCGACTCTGGCCCTCCTCCACCCGGCCGTGGGTTCCAACTACCTGCTGTCGATCCTCGCCGTGCTGGGCACGATGGCGCTGCCGATCTGGGGCGCGCAGCTGGTCGGCGCCGAGTTCCGGCACCGCACGGCCAAGGTGCGGGCGGCGCACGCCGGCTGGATGCCGGTGGTGGCGGCGAAGGTCTGCTGGCTGCTGCTCCTCAGCGCGGGGCTGGCCCTGCTCTTCGCCGGGATTGGCGCCGTAAGCGGGCAGCTGACCTGGCGGGCGGCGCAGGAGACGATCGGGCTGGCGGGCGACGTGGTTCCGCCGCCGCCGAAGGCGCCTTTGGCCGCGCAGCTTCTGGTGGCGGCGATGGGCCTCTTCTTCTCCGGCCTGACCGGGCTGCTGGCGGCCCTGGTCACCCGCAGCTCCCTGGCCGGCGCCCTGGCGGGACTCGCGTTGCCCTACGCGGAGGCGTTCGTCATCGGCACCCCGTCGTGGGGCTGGCTCCTGCCCCGCATCGCCTACGGCAACCTGATGGTGGACCAGTTCGTCTACCTGCCCGGCGGGATGGTGGGCGAGCCGATTGCGCTGGTGCCTGCGCCGGCGCCGTGGGCCTCGTGGGCGGTCTTCGCCGCGTGGATCCTGCTCGCGAGATGGGCGGCCCTGCGCATCAGCCTGCGGCAGCAGATCCTGAGCTGAGTAACCGGTCAAGCCGCTGCCGCATACCTTATCCCCCACAGGAGGGGAGGGGTTGCGGTGCTTGCGATGTTCGAGCCACTGGCCGCGGCCATCGTGCGCAGCTTGCTGCTCATGGCCGGGTTCGTCGCCAACTCCAGCACATTCCCACAGCCGCTCAACGAGGAGGAGGAGGCCAAGTACCTTTCCCGGCTCCAGAAGGGTGACGAGGAGGCCCGGGCCGTACTGATCGAGCGGAACCTGCGGCTGGTCGCCCATATTGTGAAGAAGTTTGATAACACCGGCGAGGACGTAGATGACCTCATCTCTATTGGCACCGTCGGCCTGATCAAGGCCATCGGGACGTTCAAGCCCGACAGGGGCACGAGACTGGCTACATATGCGGCACGCTGTATTGAAAACGAGATCCTGATGCACCTGCGCAGCCTGAAGCGGGTGCGGGGCGAGGTCTCGCTCTACGACCCCATCGGGGTGGACCGGGAGGGCAACGAGATCACCCTGATCGACGTGCTCGGCTCAGATCCGGACGTGGTGCCCGACCTGGTGGGCAAGCGGCTGGACGAGTCGAAGCTGCGCGAGAAGCTGAAGAAGCTGGGCGGAAAGGAGCGGCAGGTGCTGGAGCTGCGCTACGGCATCTCCGGCGGGCCGCGCAAGACGCAGCGGGAGATCGCCCGCATGCTCGGCATCTCCCGCAGCTACGTCAGCCGTATTGAGAAGAAGGCGGTCATGAAGCTCTGCAAGGAGCTGTTCGAGGAGGGCTACGGCCAGCAGGGGTGAGGAGGGCCCGAAGGCCCGGCATCGCCTTCGGAGCCCCTCCCCCGGTTTGATGCGCTGCGATCACACTCCCGGCTGTTCCGTGAAACGCGCCCGGAGCGCCTCCCGCAGCTTCATCTTGGCCTCGTGCAGCTCCTTGCGGGTCAGCGGGGGCGCATCGTCCGCAGCCGCTGCCTCCAGGAAGGCCATGAACTCCCGCACAGGCGCCACCAGTTCATCGTTCCCCCCGGGCAGGGTCTGCCCTGCCCCCAGATCCCGCATCGACTGCAGCAGCTTGCCCAGAAACTCCTTGGAGAGCACCTCATTGTCCAGCATGCGTGTTCTCGCCCCATTCGTACGCCCCCGGGTGGCAGGCGGCGGCCACATGCTTCACGCCTTTCGTCCCGTCGGACGCCGGTCATAGGCCCCGGCGTCGCACTGTGGGCCCTGCGGGCGCCGCACCCCCCGCTGGTCCACGCCGACCGGCTCAGAGGCCGCATCCTGGCAGTTGCGCGCGCCATCCACCGCCGCCGAGTTCCGCCCCAGGGCGTTCGTGGGCGTCCGGCCGGGCGGGTTCGGCTGCAGCGGCCCCAGCGCCAGCCGGGCCGCCGTGACCTTGGTGAAGCACGGGCACGTATCGTCGTTGGAATAGTTGCCGCCCAGGTCGAAGACCTGGCCGGCGCAGTTGCGGCGCGGGATGCCCGCCCCGTTGTGGGTGTTCGCCACGATGGAGTTGGTCACGTAGATCGAGCTGTTGCTCCCGTTTTCCACCGCCGCGCTGTTGGGTGAGAACGGCACCACGTTTTCGTTCAGGGTGACGAAACTCATCTTGACCACGCTGCCCGAGCTGGCGAGCACTGCCGCCCCCTGGCCTGCGAAGTTCTCGGAGACGGTGGCGTTGAGCAGACGGACGTCGGCGGCGACGGTCGCGCTGTTTCCTGAGATGGCCGAGCCGGTGATGCTGAGCCGCGTCCCGCCCTGCGTGCAGATGCCGCCGAGGTCGCCCGACTCGTTGGCGGACACGTCGCAGTCCGTCAGCGCCAGCGAGGTCATGGGCACCAGCCCGCCCTGCACGATGGCCAGAATCGCCCCGCCGTAACTCCCCGCCTGGTTTGCGGTCAGGGCGCAGCGGGTGAGGGTGAAGAGCCCGCTCCCGACCAGCGCCGACTGGTTCATGACGAACCGGCAGCTGCGGAGGGTGGTGACGCCCGCGGTGTGGCGGATGGCGCCGCCCTCCGTGGCGGCGCTGTTCCGGGTGAAGGTGCAGTTTTCGGCGACCAGGTTGCAGGAGAGGGCGTCGATGGCGCCACCGAACCCGATTGCCTGGTTCGCCGTAAAGACTACGTTGCGAAGGGTGACGAGGCTGTTCACAGCGAGCACGGCCCCGCCCGCGACGGACGCGCCCCCCCGCAGGGTGAGCCCCTCGATGAGCACCTCCAGGCGGAGCCGATGTTGAGGATCTGGGTGCCGTTGCCGTTGATGGTCAGGCTGCCGGCCCCGGGTCCGTCGATCGTCAGGTGGTCCTCGATGGTCGGCAGGGCGGATTTGAGCAGGATCTCTCCGGTCACCCGGAAGCGAATCAGGTCCGGGCCCGCGCTGCCGTTGGCTTCGAGGATGGCCTGCCGCAGGGAGCCGGGCCCGCTGTCTGCAAGGGTGGTGACCGTGTAGGTTGCCAGTTTATACCACTCCTCCTGGCGCGGCATGGGGCCTTCTACTACGCTATGGCGGGGATGGTGCCTGGGTGAAAGCCCGTTCCACATGAGGGCTTTCATGTATGGTCATACCTGTGGTAGAATGTTCCCCTGAGCCTGGAGGTGTGACCCGTGGGCGGCCTGCGACCTCAGGAGTACCACAACTCCATCTTTGAGATCGACCTGGAGAAGCTCCGGCGGATGGGCAAACGGGCGATCATCCTTGACCTGGACAACACCCTGGTGCGGTGGAACGACCCGGCCCCGACGCCGGCGCTGCTCGAGTGGCTGGCGGCCGTCCGGGGGCACGGGCTGAAGCCGTGCATCGTGTCCAACAACAGCGGCCCGCGGGTGAGCGAGTTCGCCTCCAGGGCCGGTGTGCCGTTCGTGTGCAACGCCGCCAAGCCCCGGCGGAAGGGGTTTGCGCGGGCCATGCAGCAGCTCGGGGTGGAGCCCCACGAAACGGTGGTGGTGGGCGATCAGCTCTTCACCGACATCCTCGGCGGGAACCGGGCAGGCGCCTACACCATTCTGGTGGTGCCGATCGACCGGCGGGAGTTCATCGGCACCCGCCTGGTGCGCATGATCGAACGGCGGGTGCTGAACCACCTTCGCCGCCGGGGTCTTCTGAGCCCGAAATAGATGCGGCTGGCCCGAGGCCAGCCGATCTGCCTATAGATGGCAGGTTTCGCCAGGAGGCCCGCCGAATGGAGTAAGACGAAGTGAGACCCGCCTGCGCGCGTGGAGGGGGGGATTGCGATGACGCAGCGTCGGAGCACATCGCTGGGGCCGGGAAGGATGTTGGGCATTCTCGGGCACCCGGTGGCGCACTCTGCCTCGCCCGCCATGCACAATGCGGCCTTTGCCGCGCAGGGGATGCACGCCCTGTACGGGGCGTTTGACGTGCCGCCGCCGCAGCTGGAGAAGGCGATTGCGGGCATCCGCACGCTGGGGCTCCTGGGCGTGAACGTCACCATTCCCCACAAGGAGGCGGTCATGGCCTACCTGGACGAGGTCGCCCCCACCGCCCGGCAGGTGGGCGCGGTGAACACCATCGTCAACCGGGGCGGGCGGCTGATCGGGTACAATACCGACGGGTGGGGCTTCCTGCTCAGCCTGGAAGAGCGCGGGGTGCGCGTGGCGGGCAGGAGCGCCGTGGTGCTCGGGGCCGGCGGGGCCGCCCGCGCGGTGGCGCTGCACCTGGGCATGGCCGGCGCTGGCCGGCTCACCATCATCAACCGGTCACGCTCCCGGGCCGAGTTCCTGGCCGCCGACCTCGCGCGGGCCAAGAACCCGGTGCGCGCCGAGGTGGCCGACCCGGGGTCCGAGGAGGCGCGCGCGGCGCTCTCCGAGGCGGGGCTTGTGGTCAACTGCACACCCCTGGGCATGGATCCGGACACCGAGAGCACCCCGCTGGAGGACGTGGGGCTGCTCCCTGCGGACGCCGTGGTCTACGACACGATCTACCGCCCGCTGGAGACGCGCCTGCTGCGGGAGGCGCGCCGGCGGGGCCTCATCACCATCAACGGCGTGGCCATGCTGGTGCACCAGGGGGCCTGCGCCTGGGAGTACTGGTTCGGCCGGCGGGGCCCGGTGGACGTGATGCGGGCGGCCGCCCTGGCAGCGCTGGAGGAGCGGCCATGAGCGGGAAGGCGTTGCTCGGGCTCTTGCTGGGCGCGGCCCTGGGCGCGGCACTCGGCTACCTGGGCGCCCGGCTTTCCGCCCGCTGGCTCACCCGTCCCGTGCCGGCGTGGCTCACCTGGTCCCTGGCGGCGGCCACCGGAACGGCGGCGGGGCTGCTGGGGCTGCTCCACCCGCTCACGCCCTACTTCTGGCACCAGCTGCTCCTGCTCGCGATCCTGCTGCTCGCAGCCTTCGTCGACGTGCAGGAGCGCATCATCCCCAATGAACTGGTGCTCTTCGGCCTGGCCGCGTGGCTGCCGGCGATGCTGCTCTTCCCCTACGACGGGAAGTCGTGGCTCTCTGCGCTGGGCGGCGGGGCGGCGGCCTTTGCGTTTTTCTACCTCCTGGCCGTGCTGGTTCCCGGCGGCATGGGCATGGGCGACGTGAAGCTGGTCCTGGTGATGGGGCTCTTCCTGGGCGCAGGGTGGGTGGCCATGGCGCTCATGCTCTCCTTCATCCTGGGCGGGCTGGTCTCGGGCGTCCTGCTGGCCACGCGCAGGATCGGGCGCCGGGGCCATATTCCCTTCGGCCCGTTCCTCGCTCTGGGCGGGCTGATCACCGTACTGTGGGGAAGTCAGATCTGGAACTGGTACGCGGGATAACGACGAACGAGGAGGGCAGGCGGCCCATGCTGCGGTACATGACAGCCGGCGAGTCGCACGGGCGGGCACTGGTGACCATCGTTGAGGGGCTGCCCGCGGGCGTGCCGGTGGACCTGGCGGCCATCGACCGCGACCTGGCCCGGCGCCAGACCGGCCATGGGCGCGGCGGCCGCATGAAGATCGAGCGGGACCGGGTGGAGGCGCTCTCGGGCATCCGCCACGGCAAGACCCTGGGCAGCCCGGTGGCCTTGCTGGTGGAGAACAGGGACTGGCTGAACTGGACCGAGGTGATGTCGCCTCTGCCGGTGGAGGCCTACACCGACCCGCGGGCGGCCCAGAAGGTGCGCACGCGCCCGCGGCCGGGCCACGCGGATCTGGTGGGGGCCCTGAAGTACGGCCACGCCGACCTGCGCAACGTGCTGGAACGGGCCTCGGCCCGGGAGACGGCCGTACGGGTGGCCGTGGGGTCGCTCGCGAAGCAGTACCTGGCCCCGTTCGGCATCCGGGTGGCCGGCTATGTGCGGTCCATCGGCCCGGTGGAGGCGCAGGTTCCGGACGGGCCGGATCTGGATGAGATCGTCGCCCGGGCGGAGGCGAGCCCGGTGCGCTGCCCCGACGCGGACGCCTCGGCCCGCATGGTCGCCGAGATCGATGCAGCGAAACGGGACGGCGACTCGCTGGGCGGCGTGGTGGAGGTGGTGGCGGCGGGCCTGCCGCCGGGCCTGGGCAGCCACGTGCACTTCGACCGCAAGCTGGACGGCGCCCTGGGCGCGGCCCTGCTCTCCATCCAGGCGGCGAAAGGGGTGGAGATCGGCGACGGCTTTGCCGCCGCGCGGCGAAGGGGCTCGCAGGTGCACGACGAGATCGGCTGGAGCCCCGACCGGGGCTACTTCCGCTACAGCAACCGGCTCGGCGGGCTCGAGGGCGGCATGACCAACGGGATGGACCTGGTGGTCCGGGTGGCGTTCAAGCCGATCGCCACGCTCTACAAGCCCCTGCGGTCGGTGGAGATCGACACGCACGCAGAGGCCGTGGCCGGCATCGAGCGGTCCGACGTGTGCGCCGTGCCCGCCGCGGCGGTGATTGCGGAGTGCGTGACCGCCTTTGAGATCGCCCGCTTCGTCGCGGAGAAGTTCGGTGGAGACTCGCTGGACGAAGCCTTGCGCAACTACCGCGGGTACATGGAGCAGATCTCCCGGCGGTAAGAGGCGCGGCGGCAGGGGGGCTGTACGGTGAACATCGTGCTGGTGGGTCTGATGGGCTCCGGTAAGACTGCGGTGGGCCGGCTGCTGGCCGAGAGGCTGGGTCGGCCCCTCGTTGATACAGACGCGCTGGTGGAGGAGGCGGCCGGCTGCACCATCGCCGAGATCTTCGCGGCGGAGGGCGAGGAGGGCTTCCGCCGGCGGGAGGCCGAGGCGGTGGCGCGGGCGGCGGCCGGCGACAACCAGGTCATCGCGACCGGGGGCGGCGCGGTGCTCAGGCCCGGGAACCGGGAGGCCCTGCGCAGCAGCGGCCTGGTTATCTGGCTGGATGCGGAGCCCGAGTCGCTCTACCAGCGGGCGCGCGCGCAGGGGCTCGCGCACCGGCCGCTGCTCAGCGGTGCCGACCCCCTGGGCCGGCTCAGGGCCCTGGCGGATGCCCGCCGCCCGGCCTACGAGGCGGCCGCACACGTGCGGATCCGGACGGATCGTCGTACGCTGCATGATGTTGTGGAGGAGATCATGGAGAAGCTAGAGGAAAGGGGATTGCCCTAGTGGCAGACGTGTGGGTGGAACTGGGAGAACAGAGTTACCCCATATATATCGGCGCCGGGCTGCTGGGCCGGCTGGGCGCCCTGGTGCGTGACCGGCTGCCCGAGACCCGGCGGGCCCTGCTGGTGACCGACTCCAACGTGGGTCCCCTGTACGGCGAGACGGCCCGCGCAGCCCTGGAGGAGGCGGGCATCGCCACCTCGCGGGTGACGGTGGCGGCCGGCGAGGCCTCCAAGTCGCTCTCGCAGGCATTCAGCCTGTATACCAGCTGCGTGCGCGCAGAGCTCGACCGCACCAGCGCCATCGTGGCCCTGGGCGGCGGTGTCGTGGGCGACCTCTCCGGATTCGTGGCGGCCACCTACATGCGGGGGATTCCCTACGTGCAGGTGCCCACCACCCTGCTCGCGCAGGTGGACTCGGCCGTGGGCGGCAAGACCGGCGTCGACCTGCCCCAGGGGAAGAACCTGGTGGGGGCTTTCTACCAGCCGTCGCTGGTGGTGGCCGACGTGGAGACGCTGAAGACCCTGCCCCGGCGCGAGCTGGCCGCCGGCATGGCCGAGGTGGTCAAGTACGGCGTGATCCGCGACGAGGAGTTCCTGAAGTACGTGGAGGTGCAGGTGGGCAACCTGCTCGCCCACGACCCGGCGGCGCTGGAGCGGGTGGTGCAGACCAGCTGCCGCATCAAGGCCGACGTGGTGGCCGCCGACCCCCGCGAGAAGGGGCTGCGGGCCATCCTCAACTTCGGCCACACGGTGGGTCACGCCCTGGAGGCCGCCTACGGGTACATGTGGCTGCACGGGGAGTGCGTCGCGGTCGGCATGGTGGCGGCGGCGATCATCGCCCGGCACAGCGGCATCGCGGAGGACGGCCGGCTGGAGGTCAGGCTGAAGCGCGTCCTGGAGCGGCTGGGGCTGCCCACCATGCTGCCCGAGGGCGTTGACCCGAAGGACCTGGGACCGTATCTGCGCATGGACAAGAAGGCAAAGGACGGAATCATCCACTGGGTGATGCCCGTGCGGGCCGGCGAGGTGATCGTCACCCCGAAAGTGGCGCCCGACGCCATCCGGTGGGGACTGGAAGCCCTGAGGAGGTAATGGCCAGATGAAGTATCTGCTTTCCTACACGGCGGAGGTTCGGGAGGCCCTGGACCAGAACCGGCCTGTGGTGGCCCTGGAGTCGACGATCATCAGCCACGGCATGCCCTATCCGGAGAATCTGCAGATGGCCCGGGAGGTGGAGGAGATCGTCCGCAGCCAGGGGGCCGTCCCGGCCACCGTGGCGATCATTGGCGGCCGGTGCAAGGTGGGGCTGACCGACGAGGAGCTGGAGCTGCTCGCGACGTCGCCGGAGGCGGTGAAGGTGTCGCTGCGGGACCTGCCGGTGGTGCTGGCGCGCAAGGCGCTGGGGGCGACCACCGTCGCGTCCACGGCGACCATCGCCGCCGCGGCCGGCATCGAGGTGTTCGTCACCGGCGGAATCGGCGGCGTGCACCGGAAGAACCCCGGCGACCCGGCCCAGATGTGGGACGTCTCCGCGGACCTGACCGTGCTGGGCCGCACCGACATCACGGTGGTCTGCGCCGGGGCCAAGGCCGTATTGGACATCGGCGCCACGCTGGAGGTGCTCGAGACCTTGGGGGTGACGGTGCTGGGCTACCGGACAGACCGCTTCCCCGGCTTCTACACCCGCGATGCGGGCTTCGGCGTGGACGCGCGGGTGGACACGCCGGCCGAGGCCGCGGCGATCATCCAGGCGCGGCAGCAGACCCGCCTTCCCGGCGGCGTGCTGGTGGTCAACCCCGTGCCCGAGGCCGATGCCATGGATCCGGACGAGGTGGAGCGGTACATCTCGGAAGCCCTGTCGGCCATGGAGGCCGAGGGGGTGGCCGGCAAGGCGGTGACCCCGTACCTGCTGGCCCACATGAAGGAGGCCACGGGGGGCCGCGCCCTGGCCACGAACATCGCCCTGGTCAAGCACAACGCCCTGGTCGGCGCGCAGATCGCCGTCGCCCTGAAGGCCTAGTGGACCGGAATGAGAGCAGCAGCCCCCGTTCAGTCACGCGAGCGGGGGTTTTCTCTTGCATCCATTCCCGACGAGAATGGAAGAAATAGAACATCGTTCTGCACGGTGGAACGATTGGGGCTTAACAGGGACCGCCCGGGCGGTTAGGATGGTAACGGAAGGGGGCTGAAACCGATGGCATACGAGCCGACCATCGTGGTAATGGAGGGTGACCAGACCGGACAGGAGCTGCTGGAGGAGGCCGTTCGGCTGCTCAGCCCTGATGTGATCGGTCTGCCTTTGAATCTTGTGCGTTACGATCTGAGCCTGGAAAACCGCCGGGCCACGCAGAACCGGGTCGTGTACGAGGCGGCCGCGGCCATGCGTGAGGCCGGTTACGGACTGAAGGCCGCGACCATCACCCCGGAGGGCCGGGACGACGTGGGGTCGCCCAACGCCATCCTGCGCCGCGAGATCGACGGCACGGTCATCCTGCGCACGGGCAGGGCGCTGCCCGGGGTGGAGACCATCGGCCAGATCACCGCGCCCATCGCGGTGGTGCGCATGGCGACGGAGGACGCGTACGAGGCGAAGGAGTGGCGTGAGGGCGAGGGCGACGAGGCCAGGGCGTACCGCACCACCTACATCTCGGCCCGGAATTGCCGCGCCACGGCCGAGTTCGCGTTCCGGCTGGCCCGCCAGATGGGGGCGGTGGTGTTCGGCGGCCCGAAGTGGACGGTCTCGCCCACGTACGAGGGGCTCCTGAAGGAGGCCATGGACGAGGCGGCCAGGCGCCACCCGGACGTGCCCTACGACCCGCAGCTCATCGACGCGGCCTACGCCCTGCTCATCGGCCGGGCCACCCGGCCGCTGGTGGTTCCGTGCCTCAACCGGGACGGCGACATCCTCTCCGACCTGGTGCTGGCGCTCTACGGCTCCATCGCGGGGTCTGAGTCGCTGCTCATCTCCTTCGACGAGGACTTCCGCCCGCGGGTGGTCATGGCCGAGGCCCCGCACGGCACGGCCCCCAGCCTGCAGGGCAAGAACGTGGCCAACCCGCTGGCGATGCAGCTGGCGGCCGGCGCGCTCCTGAAGCAGATGCCCGATCAGGAATACCAGCGGGCCGGAACAGCCATCCAGGACGCCTGTCTGGAGGCCGTGGCCGCGGGCGTCCGCACAGGCGACCTGGGGGGTACCGCCAGGACCACCGAGTTCACCGAAGAGGTCATGCGCCGGGTGAAGGAGAAGCTGGCCGTCTCCGCCCACTGAGGCCGCACCCCGCCGCAGCCCCCGGAATAGGCTGGTGAGCGCGAGGGGGGTGCGGCCATGTACATCACCCACGGCGACACGATCGTGTTCCGTTCAGACCGGCAGGAGCGTTACGGCACCACCTCGCGGCTGCCGGAGCGCCGTGCGGCGTGGGAGTCCGCAAAGGATGACCGCCGGCTCGAATCCCTGCGGGAGCGCATCGAGGTGCTCGAGGACCGGATGAGCCGGCTGGAGGCGCGCCTCTCCCGGGCCCTCGATGCGGCGGCGGGCTTCGCACGGGCCGAGGGGCACCGGATCGAGGGGCACCGCATCGAGGGGCACCGCACCGAGGGGTACCGCGCCGAGAGGCACCGGACCGACGAGTACCGCGCCGACGGGAGCCGCCGCGCGGGCCGGGATCGGTCCGGCGGCTACGGCGCTCCCGGCGACGGAGAGGCGCGGCCGGTGCGGGTCTCGCTCCAGGCCGGGGGCGGCGCCCAGGTGAGCCTGGGAGAAGTGCGGCTGATCCAGCGTGCCTGACGACCGGTCGACCGACAGGAAACGCCCTCCTCCGGACGAATCTCTGTATGAGAGTTTCGGTTCCGTGAGGAGGGCGTTGCTGTGCGGAAAAGGGGTTTGACAGGCTTTGTCGCCGGCTTTGTGACCGCCGCCGTGCTCTTCGGCGGTCTGGCGGCAGGGGCGGCCACCTATGAGCGGCAGATCACCGCTCACTTTGTTCCCCTGCGGTACGTCTTCGACGGCATCGAGCGCACGCCGCCGGCCGGCGAGGCGGGCTTCATTCACAACAACCGCACCTACGTGCCGCTGCGTTTCATGGCCGAGTCGCTGGGCCGCCCGGTGGAGTATGACAACGGCACGATCTACATCGGGGCCATACCCGGCCAGGTGCCCGAGGTCTGGAGCAACCTGACCCCGCAGGGTGAAGGCAGCTTCAGCATCCAGTACTTCGAGGAGCGCGCCCTGAGCCTGCAGGGCACCGAGATGCCGGCGGCCAGCGTGGTCACCGTCGTCGCGCCGGGAGGCGATGACGTGGCCGAGAAGCGCGGGACGACGGCGCAGGTGTGGGCGGACTACGACCTGCCCGAAGGGGTCACCCGCATGAGCGGAACGCTTTACGTGCCGCAACAGTACTTCGGGTTGGCCGGCGAGCGCCGGGTGGGGCGGATGGTGGTGCTCAACGAGCTGAACCGGGCGATCTACACCAGCCCGGACCTGACCACCAAGTCCGATCCGGTCCCGTTTGAGGTGTCCCTTGACGGCGTGAAGCGGGTGCGCATTGCCGTCACCCTTCACCCCTACGAGGGGGTGCCGCTGAGCGACCTGCTGATCATGGCGCAGCTGGGCATTTCTGAACTGAAGTTTGAGTAGCGCGTGAGGGGCGGGGGTATGAACCCCCGCCCTGAACTTTTTCACTACCACTCGTCGCCGGGACCGAAGGGCTGATCGTGCTTATCCTCCTCCGGGATGTCGAGCCCCGGCACGGTGACGACCTCGGAATCCTCGGGGCAGCGGAGCCGCTTGGGGGTGACGTCGCGGGCGTGGACCTTCAGCCACTTGCGGCGCACAACCTTGGCCCGCACCTTGATGACCGACTTCTCCAGCAGCTTGGAGAAGGTGCCGTCGTGGTGGCGGTCGACCAGTTTGTCAAACTCGCCGGCGACGATCGCGTCCTCGATCTCGCACTCATCGCCGTCACGGCTGCCGGGCACGTCGATGAAGAGGTGGAAGGGGATCTCGACCGTGCAGTGACGCACGTCGCCACAGACGCGGTTCAGGCCGCCCTTGCGGTCCCAGTTCTTCGCCGTTTTGTACGTGATGTTCTTGATGAGGCGGCCGTTGATGATCACCTTATCGCAGACGGCGGCGCAGTCGTCGATCTCGATCAGCTTGTGAATCTCGTCGATCTTGAAGGCCGGTGGCGTCAGCGGAATCTCGCTCACAACCAGCACCTGTGCCGTGTTGGTGTTCACCACCACGGGGGTCTGAATCACGTAGCCGTTCTCCTTCAACCCGTCGCGACCTCCTTTGGACCGTGCCGGTACACCTCATCTTATGCGGCGGCGCGGGCCCAGGTCACATAATGTCCGAAACGGTCAACTGGATGTGGCACGCCGGTGCTCGGTGGAGGTAGCCGGGATGACTGCTCCCTTCGGGCTGCCGCGCGCCCGAGCATGGCCTGTTCGTAGCGAATTTGAAGAAACTGGCGAAAGGACGGAGGAGTTTACTGTGTAGACACGAACCTCGTAGTTGTAAGAGTGTACTGACCACATAAAATGATACAACGATGCCCCTAAGGTCTTGAGGAGAGTTGTGGCAACTCACACACCCCGCCGGGCAGCGCCCGGGAAAGGAGGGGAGTGGGGCCTCGGCCCGGCATCCGGACACCCGTCGTCACCAAGCTCAGACCGGAGGTGTGTTGCGTTGACGTATGGCATCGGTATCGCATTGCTCCTGGGAATCATCGCTTACGTCGCCGTTGTGATGAACCTGGGAGCCAGCTGCTTCTGGCACGAGGCGCTGATCGTCGGTGCGGTCACGGGTCTGATTGTCGGAAATGTGGAACTGGGCCTCATGATTGGTGCGACCCTCACGCTCATGTCGCTCGGCATGTGGACCTACGGCGGGGCGACCATCCCGGACTTCATGACCGGCGCCATCCTGGGCACCGCATTCGGCGCACTGCCCGGCGTCGGCGTTGAGGGCGGGCTTGCCATCGCCGTTCCGGCCGCGCTGCTCATGACCCAGCTGGACGTGCTCGGACGGGCGACCACGACCCTGTTCATCCACGGCGCTGACAAGGCCGTCGCCGAGGGCAACGTGCGGGCGGTCACCTGGTGGCACCTGCTGGGTCAGCTGCCCTGGGGCCTCACCCGGTTCTTCCCGGTCTTCCTCGCGATCTGGCTGGGCGCCGAACCCGTGCAGAACTTCATCAACTGGATGCCCGAGCACATCATGAAGGCCATGCGCGTGACCGGCGCGGTTCTGCCGGCCCTGGGCTTTGCCCTGCTGCTGACCATGATGCCGCTGAAGAAGTACTGGCCGTTTGCCCTGCTGGGCTACATCCTCTTCGCCTACCTGAACGTTCCCATGATCGGCATCGCGCTCACCGCCGTTGCCGTCGGCATCCTCTACATCAACCTGAAGGAGGTGCGGGCTCGTGGCTAACACGCAGGTAGACCAGAACCAGGTATTGCCGGAGTACGGCCCGGTGACCCCCGCCGACATCAGGAGGGCCGCCTGGCGGCACAACCTGACCCTGCAGTGGTCCTGGAACTACGAGCGCATGCAGGCTCTCGGCTTCATGTGGTCGATCCTGCCGATCCTGCAGCGGATCTCCCGCACCAAGGAAGAGCTCATCGCCAACATGCAGCGGCACATGAACTTCTACAACACCAACCCGGCGGTGGGTTCGCCGATCATCTTCGGCGCGGCCTGCGCCCTGGAGGAGAAGGGGCAGGGCGAGGTGGCCGACAGCCTGAAGATCGCCCTGATGGGCCCGTTCGCCGGCATCGGCGACACGATTCAGGCCATCCTGCTGCGCCCGATCGTCGCGGTGCTGGCCGCGTCGCTGGCGATGGAGGGCAGCTGGGCCGGCCCGCTGATCATGTTCCTCTTCGGCCTGGCCTGGTTTGCGCTGAAGTTCCCGCAGGTCACCTGGGGCTACAAGCAGGGCGTCAACCTGGTCACCACCGTGGCCGGGGGCGCGCTGGACAAGGTGACGGAGGCCGCAACGATCATGGGCCTGATCGTGGTGGGCGGCTTCATCCCGTCCATCATGGCGAGGGTGACCACCCCGATCAAGTACGTGCGGGAGGTCACCGTAGACGGCCAGCTCACCGAGAAGGTCGTCGAACTGCAGCCGGCGCTCGACTCGATCCTGCCGTACATGATCCCGATCGTCATCGTCGGGTTCGCCTACTGGCTGCTGAAGGCCCGCCGCCAGTCGCCGATCAAGGCGCTGCTGTGGCTGACCGTCCTCGCCTTCGCCTGCAGCTACCTGGGCATTCTGTAACACACGCAACGGAGGGGCGGGGGCCCCTGGCCCCCGCCCTGCACACCCAAGGGGGGTGAGGCCGGTGATCGGCATCGTGCTGATCAGCCATGGTCCGCTGGCATCGGGGCTCCTGCAGGCCGCCGAGATGATTGTGGGCCCGCAGGAGGCCGTGGCCGTGCTGGAACTGCAGCCGGCACAGGATATGGACCAGTTCCGGGAAGAGATGGAGCAGGCGGCGGCCCGGGTGGACCGCGGCCAGGGCGTGTTGATCTTGGCCGACCTGTTCGGCGGCAGCCCGGCCAACACGTCGGCCTACCTGCTGCGGCCGGGGATCGACGTGGTCTGCGGCGCCAGCCTTCCCATGCTCCTCGAAGTGCTGGCCATGCGTGAGGGCCAGACGCTTTCGGCACTGGCGGAGACGGCCGTGCAGGCCGGCGCTGCCGGTACCCTGCGCCTGGCCGACATGCTCGGCCCGGGTTGATCAGATCTCACGACCGGGAGGAGAGAATCGTATGCCCGTTGTCCACATGCGCATCGACAACCGACTGATCCACGGCCAGGTCACCGTCTCCTGGGCCAGCCACCTCGCCGCCGACCACATGATCGTGTGCAACGACAAGGTGGCGCAGGACCCGATTCAGAAGATGATGCTGCCGGCCGCGGCCCGGGGCGTGAAGACCTCGGTGCTCTCCGTCGCGGATACCCTGGCCTACTGCGCCTCGCCCGAGGCGGAGCAGGAGCGCATCTTCATCATCGCCAAGTTCCCGTCCGACGCCCTGGCGCTTCTGGACGGCGGCCTGAAGCCCGAGGAGATCAACGTCGGCAACCAGGCGCCGGTTCCGGGCACCCAGTTCGTCATGGTCACCCGCACCTGCGCCGTCACGAAGGAGGACGCCGCGATCTACCGCGAGATCGTCAACCGGGGCTACGCCCTCACCGGCCGAATGATGCCGAACGATCCGAAGAACAATTTCATTGATGTACTAACCAGGAAGGGGCTGTGAGGGGGCCTGACGCATGAAGGCCGGATATCATAGTGCGATCATCACGCCGCCCATCCCGTGCGGGATGGGGGGCTACGCGGCCCGCTCCGGGCCGGCCGAGGGGGTGCACGACCCCCTTTTTGCTCGCACCCTGGTGCTGGAGGAAGGCGGCCGGCGGCTGGCGATCGTCACGTGCGACATTCTGCACGTGGACCGTCCGCTGGCGGAGGCGGTGCGTGCCCGGGTTGCCGACCTGACCGGCATCCCGCCTGAGCGGGTGATGCTGCTGGCCTCGCACACGCACGCCGGGCCGTCGCCCGAAGGGTGGCGCGGGGATCCGGCGCCGCCGGAGTACCTGGCATGGCTGCCCCTCCAGCTCGCGGGCAGCGTGCTGCAGGCCGCCCGCCGGATGGAGGAGGTGGAGGTGGCCTGGGGCTCGGCGCAGGTGGAGGGGCTGGGCAAGAACCGCACAGACCCCGGCCTGCCCTTCGACCCCATGCTGCGGCTGCTCGCCTTCATAGCGAGCGGGCAGCCGCGCGCGGTGCTGCTCAACTACGGCTGCCACCCGACGGTGATGGGGGCCGACAACCGGCTGATCTCGGCCGACTGGCCCGGGGCCGCGGTGGCCGCGCTGCGGCGGGCCCTGGGGGAGGACGTCTGGGTGGGCTTCGCCCAGGGCTGCGCCGGCGACGTGAGCGCGCGCTTCACCCGGCGTGGGCAGTCGTTCGCCGAGGTGGAACGGCACGGCCGGCTGCTGGCGGGTGCGGCGCTCTCGGCCCTGGGCAGGCTGGAAGGGCCCGGCCGCGCCAGGCACCTGGGGGCGCGGCGCCGGGTCGTGCGGCTGGCGCCCAGGCGCCTCCCGCCGCCAGAGCAGGCGGCCCGCCAGGTGGAGGCGGCCCGGGCGCGGCTTTCCGCACTGGAGGCCGCCGGCGCTTCACAGGCTGAGCTTCGCATCGCGCAGACGGCGCTTCAGGGTGCGGAGATCACGCTGCACTTCGCCACCGAGGGCCTCTCCATGGACCTGGACTGCGAGGTGCAGGCCTTCGCCATCGGAGACGCCGCCCTGGTGAGCCTGGCGGGTGAGCCCTTCTCGGCGCTGGGCCTCGCCATTCAGGCCCGCTCGCCCTTCGCGGCGACCCTGGTGGCCGGCTACGGCAATGGCTACTGCGGCTACCTGCCCGACCGCGAGGCCTTCGCCCGCGGCGGGTACGAGGCGCTCTCCGCCCCCAGCGAGCCCGGCTCCGGCGAGCGGCTGGCGGAGGTGGCCCTGGAGCTGCTGAACGAGTTGAAGGCGGAGGTGACAGGCTGATGATGCTGTTTACATGCCCGCGCATTCACGCCGAGGACAGGCTGGTCGACGGCTACGTGCTGGTGGAGGGCCGGCGCATCGCCGCGGTGGAGCCGGGACCGGTCCCTGCGGAGCTCGCGGGCGTGGAGCGCGTGGACCTGCCGGACTGCCACCTGATCCCCGGGATGATCGACATACACGTCCACGGCGCCGGCGGTTGGCCCGTGGAGGCGGCCGACGCGGCCGGGCTGCGGGCGCTGGCCCGCTTCCTGGCCGGCTTCGGCGTTACCGGCTTCCTGCCCACCGCTTCGGCCTACCCCATGGAGCAGCTGGAGGCGGTGGCCGCCCACGTTCGTGAGGCCATGGAGGAGGAGGCCGACGGCGCGGCGATCCTGGGCCTGCACCTGGAGGGGCCCTTCCTGAATCCGGCGCGGCCCGGGGCCATGAACCCCGGGAACTTCCGGGCGCCGTCCGTCGGCGACGCCGCAAGGCTGCTGGCGGCCGGCGGCGGCACGGTGCGGCGGGTTTCGCTCGCGCCGGAGCTGCCCGGAGCGCGGGAGCTGATCCGCTACCTGGCGGAGAACGGCGTGACGGTGGCCGGAGCGCACACCGATGCGACCTACGCGGAGACGATCGCCGGCATCGACGCCGGCGTGACCGTGGCCACCCACACGTTCAACGGCATGCGCGGGCTGCACCACCGGGAGCCCGGAGCGCTCGGAGCGTACCTCACCGATGACCGGGTGATCTGCGAGCTCATCTGCGACCTCCTGCACGTGCACCCGGCCGCAGTCCGGCTGCTCTTGCGGGCGGCGGGTCCTGACCGGGTGGCCCTCATCTCCGACGCCATCCCCGCCGCGGGGCTGAAGCCCGGCCACTACCGGCTGTGGGGACGGGATCTCTACATCGACGAGGAAGGCTACTCCAGGCTGGCGGACGGCACCCTGGCCGGCTCGACGATGCTGATGCTGCACGGCCTGCGTCACCTGGTGGAGGTGCTGGAGGTTCCGTGGGCGGATGCGCTCCGGATGGCGGCCCTGGTGCCGGCCCGCGCAATCGGGCTCGCCGACCGGAAGGGCAGCCTGGCGCCGGGCAAGGACGCCGACCTGGTGGCCATCGGTCCGGACTGGCAGGTGGCCTGGGGCGTGGTGGAGGGCCGGGCGGTGCGCCGGCCGGGAGACCCGCCTCCCGCATACAATCCCGCCTTCACGGCAGCATACACCTAGAAAGGGGAGACGGGCATGACGATTACGGCGGAACGGTTTTTCCAGGCGGCGGACGAGGCGATTGCACGGCTGAAGGCGACCCAGCTGCCGCAGATCAAGCGGGCGGGCGAGCTCCTGGCGGAGGCCGTGATGAAGGGCGGGGTCATTCAGGTGTTCGGCACCGGCCACTCCCGCGCGTTCGGCATGGAGATGGCCGGGCGGGCCGGCGGGCTGGTTCCCGCCAACGCGATCCTGGAGGACGTCCTCTTCTTCAACGGGATCTACCCGGTGGAGGAGCGGAAGAACCCGTACCTCGAGCGGGAACCCCAGATCGCGCACCAGATCCTCGCCCAGTACGACATCCGGCCGGAGGACATCTTCATCATTGTCTCGAACTCCGGCCGCAACGGCTCCACGGTGGAGATGGCGGCGGAGGTGAAGCGGCGCGGCCACAAGCTGATTGTGGTCACCTCGATGGCGCACACCACGTCGGTGACCTCACGCCATCCCAGCGGCAAGCTGCTCTACGAGTTCGCCGATGTGGTCATCGACAACTGCGGGCCGCTGGGCGACGCGGTGCTGGAGGTGGAGGGGCAGCCCGTGAAGGTGTGCGCCGTCTCCTCCATCACCGGCGCGCTGATCGCCCAGGGGCTGACGGCGGAGGTGGTCGGCCGGCTGGTGGCGGCCGGGCAGACGCCGCCGGTTTTCATCAGCGCCAACGTGGACGGCGCGGACGAGCACAACGAGGCCCTGAAGGCCCGCTACGAGGGTCGCATCTGAAGCGCTTGTGCATCTCGTGAACAATCCCCTATTGTCACGGGTTGCAGGATCGCTTATACTGGAATCACAACGGAATATGGGAACAGCGGTAGGTGCTCCCGTGCCCACGGGTCGGGAGTTAAAAGGGAAGCCGGTGAAAGTCCGGCACGGTCCCGCCACTGTGACGGGGAGTCGCCCCCACCCAGACGCCACTGGCCTGCAGGCCGGGAAGGCTGGGGGACGGCCATGATCCGAAGTCAGGAAACCTGC
Source organism: Symbiobacterium turbinis (assembly GCF_055383075.1). Taxonomy (NCBI): domain Bacteria; kingdom Bacillati; phylum Bacillota; class Clostridia; order Eubacteriales; family Symbiobacteriaceae; genus Symbiobacterium; species Symbiobacterium turbinis. The sequence continues at coordinate 1,277,677 of NZ_AP042433.1, read as the reverse complement.
CTGTCGCTGCTACGTCGCTCAACCTTCGGGTGAAAGGGGGAGACGTAACGCGTAGCGTGACCTGTGCTGACGCGCATCCCCCTCTGGTTGAGTCCAGAGGGGGTTCTCTTTTCCGGAGTGATCCTATATGTCCCACGTAGTCATTTGCAGGAGGTACATCGCATGAACAGGTACAAGCTCGGATCGCTCGTGGTATCCCTGCTTCTGGTGACCCTGCTCGCCGGATGCGGCGGCACGCCGCAGGCCGGCAACTCCGGCGCGGAAGGGCAGCAGCCGGTCGGCCGGCAGGAGGCCACCGAGCAGCCCGGCAGCACGCAGGCCGGCGAGGAGGAGCAGGCGGGGGAGACCGAGGCGGGCGCATTTCCGATTACGTTGATCGACGGCGCGGGGCGCGAGATCACCATTGAGGCCGAGCCCCAGCGCATCCTCTCCCTGGGCCCCTCGGCCACCGAGGCCGTCTTCGCCCTGGGGCGCGGCGACCGGCTGGTGGGCCGCACCGACTGGTGCAACTTCCCGGCGGAGGCCCTGGATGTTCCGGCGGTGGGCAGCCTCTTCCCGCCCGACTATGAGCGGATCCTGGCGACCGAGCCCGATCTGGTGCTCATGATCGAGGGCTCGGTGGATGTGCGGGACAAGCTGGAGCAGGAGTACGGTCTGAAGACCTTCGTCTTCGCCCCGTCCACCTTCGAGGAGCTCTACACCGAGGTCGTGGCGCTGGGCCGGGCCCTGGGCGCCGTGGAGGCGGCCGAGGCGATGGTAGCCGAGATCCGGGGCGAGGTGGAGGCGATCGAGGCGAAGACGGCGTCGGTGACCGAGCGCCCTGTGGTCTTCTACGAGGTGTGGCCGGATCCGCTTTCGACCGCCGGCCCCGGCTCCTTCATCGATGACATGATCCGCATCGCCGGCGGCATCAACGCAGCCGGTGACGCCGACAGCGCCTGGCCGCCCTTCTCTGTGGAGGAGCTGCTGGCCGCAGACCCCGACGTCATCGTGACGGGTTCGCCGGAGATGGCGCAGGACGTCCTCTCCCGCCCGGGCTGGGAGTCGATCAAGGCGGTCAGGGAGGGCTGGGTCGTCGGCGTGCCCAACGAGGACATCGTGGTCCGGCCCGGGCCGCGGCTGATCGAGGGGCTGCGCCTGTTCGCCGAAACCCTGCATCCTGACCTGTTCCAGCAATGACGGGGCGGGCAGCCAGAGGCCGCAGGGTCATCTCCCTGGTGATCGTGGCCCTGCTGGCTGCAGTGGTCGTGGCGGGCACCCTGGGTTCGGTGCGGATCCCGCCGGCGGATGTGATGAAGATCCTGCTGAACCGGCTGGGGGCGGACTTCCCGGTGTCCTGGCCGCGCACCTACGAGGCGATCCTCTGGGACGTCCGCTTCCCCCGGGTGGCCATGGGCGCCCTGGTGGGCATGGGGCTCAGTGTGGCCGGCGCGGCCTTCCAGGGACTCTTCCGCAACCCGCTGGCCGACCCGTCGGTCATCGGTGCGTCGGCCGGCTCGTCGCTGGGCGCCGCCGTGGCCATCGCCTTCTTCGACGGCTTCGCGCTGCTGCCCGGTGTCTGGCGGCTGGGGCCGATCCCGCTGTTCGCCTTCGGCGGCGGGGTGGTGGCTGTGCTCCTGGCTTTCCGGCTGGCCACGCTCGGGCGCAGGACCTCCACCGTGAGCCTGCTCCTGGCCGGCATGGTGGTGAGCACCATCGCGACCTCGCTGGTCTCGCTGATCATGTACTTCACCGACTCCCAGGCCCGCGACGCCATCGTCTTCTGGCTGATGGGCGGCCTGTCGGGGTCCAACTGGTGGAAGGTGGCCTGGCTCCTGCCCTACCTGGCCGTGGGTCTGGGGCTCCTGTTCGGGAACGGCCGGGAGCTGAACGCCTTCCTGCTGGGCGAAGAGGCGGCGCTTTCGATGGGCGTAGACGTCGAGCGGTTGAAGCGGCGCATTCTGGCCGCCGGGTCGCTGCTGACCGCGGCCTCGGTCGCCTTCTGCGGCATCATCAGCTTCGTCGGCTTGATCGTGCCGCACCTGGTGCGGCTCCTGGTGGGGCCTGACCACCGCTGGCTCATGCCGATCGCGGCGGCCATGGGGGCCCTGGTGCTGGTCACGGCGGACACGGTGGCCCGGTCGCTGCCGTGGGTCAGCGAACTGCCCGTCGGCCTCGTGATGTCGCTGCTCGGCGGCCCGGTCTTCCTGCTGATTCTCCGGCGGCAGCTCCTGCCGAAGTCGTGAGGGGGTGGACGCAGATGCTCCGCATCCAGTCGGTGACCGTGGGTTACGGCGGGGCGCCGATTCTGAAGGGGCTGGACCTCACCGTGGCCCGGGGCGAGTTCCTGGTGGTGGTGGGCCCCAACGGCAGCGGCAAGTCCACCCTGGTACGGGCCATCACCGGGGCGCTCACCCCCGCGGAGGGGCGCATCCTGCTGGGCGGGCAGGACCTCCGCCGGCTCCGGCCCCGGGAGGTGGCCCGGCAGCTGGCGGTGGTCGCCCAGGATACGACGGTGGGGTTCGACTTCACCGTGGAGGAGATCGTCTCCCTGGGGCGTACCCCGCACCTGCCCCCGCTGCGGAGTGAGACCCCGCGCGATCGGGCGGCGGTGCAGGAGGCCATGCGGCAGACCGGCACGGCGCCGCTGGCCGACCGGCTGATTACGGCGCTCTCGGGCGGGGAGCGGCAGCGGGTGATGGTGGCCCGGGCCCTGGCCCAGGAGCCGCGGCTGCTGATTCTGGACGAGCCCACGGCCCATCTGGACATCGCCCACCAGGTGGAGATTCTGGACCTGGTCAGGCGGCTGAACCGTGCCGACGGGCTCACGGTGCTGGCCATTCTGCACGACCTGAACCTGGCGGCGCTCTATGCCGACCGGCTGGTCATGCTGAAGGACGGGGGCGTCTGGGCCGAGGGCCCGCCCGCCGAGGTGCTCACCGAGGCCAACATCCTGGCCGTCTACGGCAGCCGGGTGAAGATCGTCCGCCATCCCAGCGCCGGCCAGCCGCAGGTCATGCTGCTCTCGCGGGAGGTTGCGGCGCCGGCCCAGCCGCTGGAGCCGGTCAGCGCCGGCAGCGACTAGTCCCGGGAGATCTTGCAGAAGAGGTGGCACCGTCATGGCACGTTCGTTGATGTTCCTGGGCACCGCATCCAGCGTGGGCAAGTCGACCCTGGCCGCGGCCTTCTGCCGCATCCTGCGCCAGGAGGGCTTCCGGGTGGCGCCGTTCAAGGCGCAGAACATGTCCTGCGCCGCGACGGAGATCGAGGGCGGGCTGCGCATCAGCGTGGTGCAGGCCATGCAGGCGCAGGCGGCGGGGGTGGCCCCCCGGGTGGAGATGAACCCGGTGATGCTGCTGCCCCGGTCGGAGGTCCGCTCCGAGGTGATCGTCAACGGCCGGTCGCTGGGCGAAATGGCCTGGCAGCAGTACACGGCCGATCCGCACACTGTGGCCCTGCAGGCGGTGCGGGAGGCAATTGCCCGGCTGGAGGCAGAGTTCGAGGTGATTGTGGCCGAGGGGGCCGGTTCGCCGGTGGAGGTGAACCTGCGGGACCGTGACCTGGCCAACATGACGACTGCGGAACTGCTGGACGCCGACGTGCTGCTGGTGGCCGACATCGACCGGGGCGGGGTGTTCGCCTCGATCGTGGGCACCCTGGAGCTGCTGCCCCCGGCCGAGCGGGCCCGGGTGAAGGGGCTGGTGATCAACCGCTTCCGGGGCGACGCCTCGCTCTTCGAGGACGGCGTGCGCTGGCTGGAGGAGCGCACCGGCCTGCCGGTGATCGGCGTGATTCCCTACCTGGCCGACCTGGGCCTCGATGAGGAGGACTGGGCGGGCCTGACCGATGTGACCGCCCCGGCGCCGTCCGCTGCGGCGCGGGAGGGGGCCCTGGACCGGCTGGCCGACCACGTGCGCCGGCACGCCCGGGTGGACCTGGTGCTGGAGCTGCTTGCCCGTAAACGGTGACGGGCGGGCGCTCCGGTGCGGCGAGGTGCCGGACGCAGGGAACGACCCATGCGGGTTCTGGGCACAACAGCGTGCCGGTTTGGGATGGCAACTGCATAGAGAAACAGCGGTAGGTGCTCCCGGCCCTGCGGTCGGGAGTTAAAAGGGAAGCCGGTGCAAGTCCGGCACGGTCCCGCCACTGTGACGGGGAGTCGCCCCTCAGGATGTGCCACTGGCCCGAAGGCCGGGAAGGCGGAGGGGCGGCGAGGATCCGGAGTCAGGAAACCTGCCTGCCGCGCTGGCGCCGCTCGACCCTCGGGTGAAAGGGTGAGGCGTTCGCATGGCTGTCCATGCGTTCGATCTGTCATATCTTTCCCTCGGGCTGAGCCCGGGGGTTTTCTTTATCGGTCTCTCGGTCACACCGCGGTGCCTGAGAGGCCGGGCACAACGGCGTGCCCCTGGAACACCTGACGACGACCAGCGGAATCGGAGCACCAAAGAATCGGAGCACAGTAGCCTGCCGGACCGGCACCGGCGAAAGCAGGGCGCAGCGAGGCGCCGCGGAGGATGGGCACAACGGCGTGCCCGCCAACCGATTTCTACTGGGAAGAGGAGGTCTGCTCGTGCTGCTGGCGAGGACAAACACCCTGGTGAGGCTCGGAATCTTGCTGGCCCTCAGCGTGCTGGGCGCCTACATCAAGTTGGGGCCGAGCTCCATCGCCTTCGACGCGATGGCCGGCTTCGTGGCAGCGCTCCTGATGGGCCCCGCGGCCGGCGCCCTGATCTGCGGTCTGGGGCATGTGGCCGTGGCAGCCGTCACCGGCTTTCCGCTCACCCTGCCGTTCCACCTGGCCACCGCCGCGGCCATGGCCGGCGTGGGCTGCCTGGGCGGGCTTGCAGCCCGGCGCTTCGGTCTGGTGGCCGGCGCGGCGGCGCTGGTGGTGGCCAACGGCATTCTGGCACCGGCCCTGCTGGCTCTGCTGCCGAACCCGCTGGGGCTCGGTCTGTTCGCGGCCCTGGCCCTCCCGCTCACCGTCGCTGCGGGAGCCAACGCAGCCGTCGCGCTGCTGGTGGTGCTGGGCCTGAGGCGGGCGGGGTTCGGCGGATGAGGTGGCGGGACCTGACCCTGGTGGACCTGCCGTGCGGCGGCCGGCTGGTCATCGCCTGCGATGCCGCCGGCGGCATCGGGCCGAAGGAGCGCGACGTGATTCGGGTGGCCGGGTACGTCATCGGGCGGTTCACTGCCCGGGTGGCCCTCATGGAGCTGCTCGCGGCCGGCGCGCAGCCGCTCCACCTGGTGAACAACACCTGCGTGGAGCCTGATCCCACCGGGCGGGAGATCCTGCAGGGCATCTGCGACGAGGCGGCCCTGGCGGGCCTTTCCGCCGACCAGATCAACGGCTCCTTCGAGAAGAACATCCCGACGGTCCAGACGGGCCTGGGCGTGACCGCCATTGGTTACCTGGCCCCGGACCGGCCGCTGCGCACGGCGCGGCCGGGCGACCTGGTCGTCGCCGTCGGGCGGCCGAAAGTCGGGGGCGAGGTGCGGCTCGATGACCCCGAACTGCCCGATCTTCCCCTGGTCCGGCGGCTCGCCGGCGACCCCCTGGTGCACGACCTGCTGCCCGTGGGCTCCCGCGGCATCCGCGCCGAGGCGGAGGATCTCGCCGCCAGCGCGGGGCTGGAGGTGGAGTGGGCCCCGGCGGAAGAGGGTTTCCCCCTCGGGAAGTCGGCGGGTCCGGTCACCTGCCTGCTGGCCGCGGCGGCGCCGTCGGCCCTGCAGGGGCTGGCCCTCACGCTCACCCAGCCATGGGCGGTCGTCGCGCAGCTTCGATAGGACGATGGTTGGCGGATCTGCTTACCAGCCCTCAGCGGCATCTTCATTTAAATAGAACAGTGGACTTATGGAGGTACATCCCGTGAAGAAGCGTTCGCTGGCAGCCCTCATGCTTTCCCTTCTGCTCGTGATCGGCATCCTGACAGGCTGCGCAGGCCGCCAGACGGCGGCGAGCCCGGACAGCCGGCCCGCAGCCCCGGCGGCTGAGTCGAGCGACCAGCCCGCAGACCGGGAGGCTGGCACGGGGAGCGCCGGGCAGGCCGAACCCCGGCAGACGGCCTATCCCCTCACGATTACGGACGGCGCCGGCCGGCAGGTGACCATCGCCGCCGAGCCGAGGCGGGTGATCTCCGTCGCCCCCTCCAACACGGAGCTGATGTTCGCGCTCGGCAAGGGCGACCTGCTGGTCGGGCGCTCCGACTGGGACGACTATCCCCCCGAGGCGCAGGAGATCGAGTCCATCGGCGGTTTCTACCCGCCCGACTACGAGAAGATCATCTCGCTGGAGCCCGACCTGCTCCTCCTGACCAGCGGCTCCGTGGAGGCGCGGGAGAAGCTGGAGAACGATTATGGGCTCACCACCTTCGTGCTGAACCCCTCCAACTTTGAGGAGCTGTACGAGGGGATCCTCGCCCTGGGCCAGGTGGTGAACGCCCAGCAGGCCGCGGAGGCGCTCGTGGCGGACATGCAGCGTGAGGTGGAAGCCATCGCCGGGAAGGCCGCGCTGGCGGAGAACAGGCCCGTGGTGTTCTACCAGGTCTGGCACGATCCCATCACCACCGCCGGCCCGGGCTCCTTCATCGACGACATGATCCGCATCGCCGGCGGCACCAACGCCGCATCCTTCGCCGGCGAGCCCTGGCCGGTTATCTCGCTGGAGGAACTGGTATCCGCAGACCCCGACATCATCGTCACCGCGTCGGAGGCCGCGGCCCGGGAGGCCCGGGAGCGGCCTGGCTGGGCATCGATCGCGGCGGTGAAGGAAGGCCGGGTGCTGGGGCTGCCGGATGAGAACATCGTGGTGCGCCCCGGCCCCCGCCTGATTCAGGGGCTCCAGTGGTTCGCCCGGAATCTCCACCCGGAGCTCTTCGAGCAGTGACCGGGCCGATGGGGCGCTTTCCCAAAGGGAGCGAGGCGATGCGCATGGCGGGTGTGATTCTGGTGCTGGGCGGCGCGCGGAGCGGCAAGAGCCGCTGGGCGGAGCATTTGGCTTCGCCGTTCCGGCGGGTGGTCTATCTGGCCACCGGCCGGGCGGGCGATGCGGAGATGGCCGACCGCATCGCCCGGCACCGGGCGAGCCGTCCGGCCCACTGGCGCACGGTGGAGGAAGAGCTCAGGCCGGCGGCCGCCCTGGCGCAGGCCCTGCACGAGGCGCCGGCGGATGCGGTGCTGCTGGACTGCGTGACCCTGCTTATCTCCAACCACCTGCTGCAGGGGGAGGAGGGGTTCGAAGCCCGGGCCCGGCAGGAGCTGGCGCAGCTGCTCAGCCTGACCCGTGAGCGCGGCGCGCTGCTCATCGCCGTGTCCAACGAGGTCGGGGCGGGGCTGGTGCCCGAGCACCGGCTCGGGCGGCTCTTCCGCGACGCCCAGGGTCGGCTGAATCAGTGGCTGGCGCGGGAGGCGGACCAGGTCTACGCCTGCGTGGCCGGTATCGCCGTCGATCTGAGGCGGATCGGTACGGTGATCCCGGAGTGAGCGTGGCGGAAATGTTTCCCGCGGCGCCCTGGTACCTGCCGCTGGCGGCCCTCGCGGTGGACGCGGCGGTGGGCGATCCCGCCCGGCTGCCCCATCCGGTGGCGCTCATGGGCCGGGTGATTGCGTGGGCCGAGCCGCGACTGCGGCGGACGCGGCTGCCGCTGCGGGCGGCCGGGATGCTACTGGCCCTCCTGCTGCCGGCCGCGGCCTGGGGCCTCACCTGGGGGCTCATCCGGCTGGCCGCGGCTCTGCATCCCTGGCTCGGTGTGGCCGCCGAGGTCTGGCTCCTCAGCACCTGCCTGGCGGCCCGCTCTCTGGCCGATCACGCACTGGCGGTCTACCGCCCGCTGAAGGCCGGGGACCTCAGCGAGGCGCGGCGCCGGGTGGCGCACATCGTCGGCAGGGACACGGCCGGGCTGGACGCCGCCGAGGTCACCCGGGCGACCGTGGAGACGGTGGCCGAGTCCACCTGCGACGGCGTGATCGCGCCGCTCTTCTGGGGGCTGGTCGGCGGCGCGCCGCTGGCGATGGCCTACAAGGCCGCCAACACCCTGGATTCGATGGTCGGCCACCGGAACGAGCGCTACCTGGAGTTCGGCTGGGCCTCCGCCCGGCTGGATGATCTGGTCAACCTGGCGCCTGCCCGGCTCAGCGCCCTGCTGCTGGCCCTGGCCGGCCTGAGCCCGAAGGCCCTCCGCATCGCCCTGCGGGACGCGCCGCGCCACCCCAGCCCCAACAGCGGCTGGCCGGAGGCGGCGATGGCGGCCCTGCTGAGGGTGCAGCTGGGCGGCCTCAACCACTACGGCGGGAGGCCGGAGCGGCGGGCCCACATGGGCGATCCGCTGGAGATGCTGCAGCCGGGTCACATCGTGCAGGCGGTGCGGTGGATGTGGCTGGCGACCCTGCTCGGGACGGGCCTCGGGGCGCTGACGCTCTGGTTCTTGGCGTGAGGGGGTGACCGGGTGCGCATCGCGCTCTCCTTTCTGACCCGGATTCCCATGGGCCGAATTGAGACCCCGGACTACATGCGGGATCTCGGCCGCGCGGCGGGGTTCTTCCCCCTGGTGGGCCTGCTGGTGGGGGCCATCTGCCTGATCGCCTGGCTTGCGGGCAGGCTGCTCTTCGGGCCTGCCGTGGCGGGCGTCGCGGCCGTGGCCGCGGGCCTCGGTGCGACCGGTGCGGTCCACCTGGACGGCCTGATGGACGCCGCCGACGGGCTGCTCTCCGCCCGGAGCCGCGAGCGGATGCTGGAGATCATGAAAGATTCCCGGGTCGGCGTGATGGGCGCAGCGGCGGGAGCCCTGGCCCTGCTGCTGCGGTGGGCCCTGCTGCTGGAGCTGACACCGCCGCGGGCAGCAGCCGCCCTGCTGGTGGCCCCGGCCGTGGGGCGGATGGTGATCCCCCTGGCGGCGGTGCGCTGGCCGCCCGCCCGTGCCGAAGGGATGGGCGCTGCCTTCGGCCGGCACGTGGGCGGGGCGCAGCTGGCCGGGGCGCTTCTGGGCGGCCTCACGCTGGCTGTCGGGGTGCCGGGGCTCCTGGCGTGGTGGGGGCAGAGCCCGGCAGCCCCGCCGGGCCTGACGGCAGCCGTGACGGTCTCCGCCCTGCGGGGGCTGGGCGCGTGGCTCGCCGCCCTCGGGGTCGGTCTGGCCGGCGGGCGGTGGCTCTCGCGGCGACTCGGCGGCCTGACCGGCGACACTTACGGAGCCTTGTGCGAGCTGGCGGAACTGGCGGCGATCGCCTGCTTCGCTCTGCAGACAGGGAGGTGGACAGGATGATGACCCTGCACGGCGGCGACCTGGCTGTGGCGCGGGCCCGCTGGGGCGAGCCGCCCGGGGGTTTCTGCGACTTCAGCGCCAACATCAACCCGCTGGGCCCGCCCGCGGGCGCGGTGGCCGCGGCGCAGGCGGCCCTCGCCGGAGTCGCGCACTACCCCGAGCCGTTCGCCCGCCGGCTGCGGGCCGCCCTGGCCCGGCGCCATCAGTTGGACGAGTCGATGGTGCTGGTGGGAAACGGCGCGGCGGAGGTGCTGTACCTGCTGCTCCGCCTGGCGTCAGGCTTCCGGGTGGCACTGCCCGAACCCGGCTTTGCGGAGTACGCGCGCGCCGCCCGGGCTGCCGGGGCCGAGCTGCTGCCCGTCGCGCACGACCGCACCGATCCGCCGCCCCAGCTGCGGCGGGGGGACTGGTGGATCATCTGCAACCCCCACAATCCCACCGGCCACCTGTTCACGCCGGAGCAGCTCCTGCGGGCGGCCGAGCGGACGGAGGCGACTCTGCTCATCGACGAGGCCTTCATCGACCTCACAGCCGCGGGCGAGGCCGGCTCCGTGATCGCCCGTGTGCCCTACCGCTGCAACCTGGTCGTGGTGCGGTCGCTCACGAAGTTTTTCGCCCTGCCCGGACTGCGGGTCGGGTATGCGGTGGCCCCGCGCTGGATGGTGGCCGAGTTGGACGCGGCGCGCGACCCCTGGAGCGTGAACAGCCTGGCGCAGGCCGCAGCGCTCGCGGCCCTGAGCGATGAGGCCTACGCCGCCCGCACCCGGCACTGGGTGGCCGTGGAACGGGCCTATCTCGCCGAGCAGCTGGCGAGCCTGCCGGGGTTTATCGTCTATCCGCCATCTGCCAACTTCGTGCTGGTGCGGGCGCCGCTGCCCGCCCACGAGATCCAGCGGCGGCTGAGACCCCGGGGTGTGCTGATACGCGACTGCCGCTCCTTTGCCGGGCTGACGGAGCATCACATGCGGCTTGCTGTGCGCACCCGGCCAGAGAACCGGCGGCTGATCGCCCTGCTGCGCAGCATCCTGGAGGAGGAGGCGCCGTGACCTGCACGCTCTTCCTGGTGCGCCACGGCGCGACGGCTGCCAACGCGGAAGGGCGGTACGTCGGATGGGAGGAGCACCCGCTCAGCGCAGAGGGGCTCGCTCAGGCGGAAGCGGCTGCGCGTTACCTGAGCCGGTTTCGGCTCACCGGCGTGCGCACCAGCGACCTCATGCGGTGCCGCCAGACCGCCGAGCCGATCGGGAGGGCCACGGGGCTCACGCCCGCGCCCGACCCAAGGCTGCGGGAACTGAACTTCGGGCGCTTCTCCGGCCTGACGTACGAGGAGATCGCCCGGCAGTGGCCCGAGGAGCTCGCCGCATGGCTGGCCGACCCGGAGCACGCGCCGCCCCCGGGCGGGGAGAGCCTGGCGTCGCTGCGGAGCCGGGCCCTGGCCGCCCTGCCCCGGCAGGACGGGGCCGTCGTGGTCACACACGGCGGTGTGATCCGCACGGTGCTTGCCCACCTGACCGGCAGGGGGCTCTGGGACTGGCGGGTTCCTCCCGGCGCCGTGGTCCTGCTCCGGTGGGACGGCGAGCGGACCGTGGATGAGCCGCGGGTCTGGCGGCCGGAAGCGGGGGAATGACGGGCACAACGGCGTGCCCGAACGGACAGTGAACCGGTGCGGCGGCGCAACGGGGCGCCTGCCGCACCAGAGGCACAACGAGGTGCCGCGCTGCGGGTACAACGGCGTACCTGGATGAGCCATGCCGGGCACAGTGGTGTGCCCGGCATGGCTCTGGTCAAGGCGCAGCGTCGTCACGTCGCCGGGACCAGCACCGGCGGTGCTGAGATCAGTCACGCTCATGGCAGGAAATGGAATGACGTTCACCGAACACTTCGCTGTACGCCACCGCCAGACCCCAACCGCCCACCGCTCACCGTCCACTGCCCACAGCCCACTGCTCACCGCTCACCGTCCACTGCCCACAGCCCACAGCCCACTGCTCACCGCTCAAACGGGAGGTCGACCGCCTGTGATCGTCCGCAACCTCACCCGCGGCCTCGTCCTGGGCGACCGCATCCGCCGGGCCGATACCTTCCGCCTGCGGCTCATGGGCCTGATGTTCCGCCCCCGGCTGGAGCCGGGCGAGGGGCTCTGGCTGGAGCCCTGCCGCCAGGTGCACACCCACTTCATGCGCTTCCCCCTGGACCTGGTCTTCATGGATCCGGAGGGCCGTGTCCTGCGCGTCCTGCGAGCCTTCCCGCCGTGGCGCGTCAGCCCGCTGGTGGCCGGGGCCCGGGCCGTGCTCGAAATTCCGGCCGGGGCGGCGGGAGGGACGCAGCCCGGGGACGTCGTGAGGATCATGGCATAGCAGGAGTCTTGGATATCGGTAGGGAATACAGTTACCGTCAATCCCCATAGACCCCCCAAGACGACTCTGAACCACCGGGGACAGAGCTCACGGCGGGCGGCGGCCCGGGTGCAGGGGCTGTCCCCTTTTCCACGCCCGGGGGTGGAGTAACCCCCCCGGCGAGTTGGCAAGACTAAGCAAGCGGAAGCGAGGTGTGGCAGTGAACGAGTCGCTGAAACGGACGCCCCTGTACGAGTTGCACCTGAAGCTGGGCGCGCGCATGGTGCCCTTCGGCGGCTGGGAGATGCCGGTGCAGTACTCCGGCGTCATCGAGGAGCACCGGGCCGTGCGGCAGGCGGCCGGCCTCTTCGACGTGTCGCACATGGGCGAGTTTGAGGTGAGGGGTCCCCAGGCGCTGGACCTGATCCAGCTCATCAGCACCAACGACGCCGCCAAACTGGCGGTCGGGCGGGTGCAGTACGCGCTGATGTGCTACGAGAACGGCACCGTCGTCGACGACATCCTCATCTACCGGCTGGGCGAGCACCGCTACTGGCTGGTGGTCAACGCCGGCAATACCCGGAAGGACTGGGAGTGGATCAACGCCGCCAGGGAGCGGGCTGGACTCACCAACCTGGAGCTGATCGACCGGTCGGATGAGATCGCCCTGCTGGCCCTGCAGGGGCCGCTGGCGGAGGAGATCCTGCAGCCGCTGGCGCCGGGGGCGGTGCTGTCGCAGATGGCCCCGTTCAGCCTGAGCACGGGCGTCACCGTGGCCGGGGTGCAGAGCCTGGTGATCTCTCGCACCGGGTACACCGGCGAGGACGGCTTCGAGATCTACGTGAAGGCCGAAGATGTGGCCGGCCTGTGGGAGGCGCTGCTGGAGGCGGGCGAGGAGAAGGGGCTTCTGCCCTGCGGCCTGGGCGCCCGGGATACGCTCCGCTTCGAGGCGAGGCTGCCGCTCTACGGCCACGAGATCAGCGAGCAGCACAACCCGCTGGAGGCGGGCCTCGGCTTTGCGGTGAAGCTGAAGAAGGGCGTAGACTTCATCGGGCGCGAGGCGCTGGCCCGGCTGAAGGAGCAGGGGCTGACCCGCAAGCTGGTGGGGATCGAGATGATCGACCGGGGCATCCCCCGGCAGGGCTACCCGGTGGCCGTGGGGGGCGAGGTGGTCGGCGAGGTGACGACCGGCAGCTTCTCTCCGACGCTGGAGAAGAACATCGCGCTGGCCTACGTCCCCGTCGCCCACAGCGCCGTGGGAACCGAGGTGGAGGTCATCATTCGGGGCCGGGCCCTGAAGGCACGGGTCGTGGAGACCCCCTTCTACCGGTCCCCGCATAAGCGTTGATCGACAAAGGCGAGAACTACGCACAGGGAGGACGCGGAAAATGGCGAACGTACCGGCGGATCTGAAGTACTCCAAGGAGCACGAGTGGATCAGGGTTGATGGCAACATCGGCGTCGTGGGCATCACCTGGTTCGCCCAGGACCAGCTGGGCGACGTGGTCTTCGTCGAGATGCCCGAGGTCGGTCGTGAGCTGAAGCAGAACGAGCAATTCGGTGTGGTGGAGTCGGTCAAGACCGTGTCGGATCTGTACTGCCCCGTGTCGGGCAAGGTCGTGGAGATCAACACCGCGCTGGAGAACTCGCCGGAGCTGATCAACCAGGATCCCTACGGCGAGGGCTGGATTCTGAAGATCGAGTTGGCCGACCCGTCGGAGCTGGACAGCCTGCTCGATGCGGCGGCCTACGAGGCGTTCACCAAGGAGGGCTAAATGCGCTACATCCCGATTACGCAGGCCGACAAGGCGGCCATGCTGCGGGAGATCGGCGTCAGTTCCACCGAGGAGCTTTTCGCTGCCAACATCCCGGCAGAGGTGCGCCTGAACCGGCCGCTCAACCTGCCCCCGGCGCTCACGGAGATGGAACTGCTCGCTCACATGCGGGAGCTGGCTGCTCAGAACGTCCACACGGCGGAGTATGCCTGCTTCCTGGGCGGCGGCGCGTACGACCATTACGTGCCCGCCGCGGTTGACGCGGTGCTGCGCCGGGGTGAGTTCCTCACCGCTTATACTCCGTACCAGCCCGAAATCTCTCAGGGCGTTTTGCAGGCCATCTACGAGTACCAGTCGCTGATGTGCGAGCTGACCGGCATGGACCTCTCCAACGCCTCCATGTACGACGGCGCCTCGGCCCTGGCCGAGGCCGCGGGCATGGTGGTCAACCAGACCGGCCGGTCCAAGCTCCTGGTCGCCCGTTCCGTGAGCCCGCAGTACCGGCGGGTCGTGCAGACCTACATGCACGGCATCGGCGTCGAGTTGATCGAGGTGCCGCTGGACGGCGTGACGCTCGACCTGAACCGGCTCGAGGCCCTGATGACCGACGAGGTCGGCGGCCTCCTGCTCCAGATGCCCAACTACCTGGGCTACCTGGAGGAGGTGCGGGAGATCGAGGCCCTGGTTCATGCCAAGAACGGCCTCTTCGTGGTGGCCGTAGATCCGGTCTCCCTGGGCATCCTGGAGGCCCCGGGCCACTACGGGGCCGACATCGTGGTGGCCGAGGGACAGGGGCTCGGCGTGCCCCTCTCCTACGGGGGGCCGTACCTGGGCATCCTGGCGACCCGGGACCGGTTCGCCCGCAAGATGCCCGGCCGCATCGCCGGCGCCACGGTGGACACCCGCGGCCAGCGGGGCTTCGTGCTCACCATGCAGGCACGCGAGCAGCACATCCGGCGGGAAAAGGCCACCTCCAACATCTGCACCAACCAGGCGCTCATCGCCCTGGCGGCGACGGTGTACCTGGCCCTGGTGGGCAAGGAGGGGCTCAGGGAGGTCGCGAACCTGTCGCTCCAGAAGGCGCACTACGCGGCCCAGCAGATCGCGAAGCTGCCCGGGTGGCGGCTGGCCGGCGACGCGCCCTTCTTCAAGGAGTTTACGGCGCTGGCCCCGGCCTCTGCCGCGGACGTGAGCCGGCACCTGCTGACGCAGAAGATCCTGGGCGGCCTGGATGCCGGAGCGGCCTACCCGGAGATCCTGGACGGGGCAGCCGGCGCCGTGACCTTCGCGGTCACCGAACAGCGGACCCGGGCGGAGATCGACCGCCTCGTGTCCGCGCTCGGGGAGGTGAAGTAGGATGGCCCTCGTACCGCTGCTCTTCGAGAAGTCGACCCCCGGCAAGCGGGCGGTCACCTTCCCCGCGCCGGATGTGCCGACGGTCGAGCTCAGCGAGGCGATTCCGGCGGACCTGATCCGCCAGACCCCGGCGGCGCTGCCTGAGCTCTCCGAGATCGAGGTCGTCCGCCACTTCACGCAGCTGAGCCGGCTGAACCACGGGGTGGACGTGGACTTCTACCCCCTGGGCTCCTGCACGATGAAGTACAACCCGAAGATCAACGAGGAGGCGGCCCGCATTCCGGGCTTTGCTCTCACGCACCCGCTGCAGCCGGATGAGACGGTGCAGGGCAACCTGGAGCTGCTCCACACGCTGGAGGGCTGGCTCTGCGAGGTCACCGGGATGGACCGGATGACGTTCCAGCCGGCGGCCGGCGCGCAGGGCGAGCTGACCGGCATCCTCCTGATCCGGGCCTACCACGAGTCCCGGGGCGAGGGCGAGCGCGACGAGGTCATCGTGCCCGACTCGGCCCACGGCACCAACCCGGCCACCGCGGCGATGGCGGGCTACCGGGTCGTCCCGGTGAAGTCACTGCCCGACGGCTCCATCGACGTGGAGTCGCTGCGGGAGGTCGTCGGGCCGAAGACGGCCGCGCTCATGATGACCAACCCGTCCACCCTGGGTCTCTTCGACCCCCACGTGAAGGAGATCACGGAGATCGTCCACCAGGCGGGCGGGCTCTGCTACTACGACGGCGCGAACCTGAACGCCATCATGGGCTACGCCCGGCCGGGCGATATGGGGTTCGACGTCGTCCACCTGAACCTGCACAAGACCTTCTCGACCCCGCACGGCGGCGGCGGGCCCGGCAGCGGCCCGGTGGGCATCAAGTCCTTCCTCGAGCCCTTCCTGCCGGTGCCGGTGGTGGAGAAGAAGGACGACCGGTACGTGCTCGACTGGGACCGCCCGCAGTCCATCGGCAAGCTGCACGGCTTCTGGGGCAACTTCGGCGTCGTGGTGCGGGCCTACGCCTACGTGCTGGCCCACGGCCCGGCGCTGAAGGAGGTCTCCGAGTACGCGGTGCTCAACGCCAACTACGTGCTGGCGCGCCTGAAGCAGTACTACGAACCCTATGTAGACCGGCACTGCATGCACGAGTGCGTGCTGTCGGCCCGCACCCTGAAGCAGGAGACCGGCGTGAAGACGCTGGATGTGGCGAAGCGGCTGCTGGACGAGGGCATCCATCCGCCCACGATCTACTTCCCGCTGATCGTGGAGGAGGCCCTGATGATCGAGCCCACCGAGACGGAGGACAAGGCCACCCTGGATCGCTTCATCGACGCGATGATCCGCATCCACGACGAGGCCAGGTCCAATCCGGAGCACGTGAAGTCCGCTCCCCACACCACCCCGGTGGGGCGGCTGGACGAAGCGCTGGCGGCCAGACGGCCGAACCTGCGCTACCGGGCAAACCCGTGCTGACGTGAGGAGGGTGGGGGGTGCCGGAGGGCACGCCCCACCCGCCTTTGCGCAAGGAAATGGCAACTTACGGCGGTGTTGTGACGCATGGCGCTGAAGGAGACGAACTGGCGGCTTCTGGACACCGGGCACCGCCCGGGGCCGGAGAACATGGCCATCGACGAGGCGATCGCCCTGGCCCACGGGCGGGGCGAGGTGCCGCCCACCCTGCGCTTTTACGGCTGGGAGCCTGCGGCGGTCTCGATCGGCTACTTCCAGTCCATGCGGGAGGAGGTCGATCTGGAGGCGGTGCGCGCCGGCGGCTACGGCTACGTGCGGCGGCCCACCGGCGGCCGGCTGATCTTCCACCACATGGAGCTGACATATAGTGTGGTGATTCAGGAAGAGCTATTGCCGGGAGGCGTCGTCGAGACGTACCGGGAGATCTCGCTGGGGCTGCTGGCCGGGCTGGAGGAGCTGGGCGTGCGGGCGGAGCTCTCCGGGGGCGACCGGGACCCGCGGCGGGCGGACCCCGGCGGCTTTCACACCGCCTGCTTCGACACGGCCTCGGCCTACGAGCTGCAGGTCGGCGGCCGCAAGGTGGCCGGTTCGGCCCAGACGCGCCGCGACGGGGTGATCCTGCAGCACGGGTCGATCCTGCTGGACATCGACGTGCCGCTGCTCTTTCGGCTGATGCGGCTACCCGAGGGCGTGCCTGCGGAGCGGCTCATGGCGCGCTTCCGCGCGAAGGCGACGACCCTGGCGGAGGCCCTGGGCCGGAAGGTGAGCTATGCCGAGGCCCGCGACGCCTTTGCGGCCGGTTTCGCCCGGGGGCTCGGGCTGACGCTGACCCCGGGGAAGCTCACGGTGGCTGAAGAAAAAGATGTGCAGATGCTTGTCGAAACGAAGTACGGATGTGATAATTGGAACATGAAAAAATAGCAGGGGGCGGGCTCACGGAATGGATGCGTTGAAGCGGTATGATCCTGAGGTGTTTGCGGTCATTCAGCAGGAGGTGGAGCGGCAGCAGCGGAACATCGAGCTGATCGCCTCCGAGAACTTCGTGCCGACGGCGGTGCTGGAGGCTGCGGGGACCGTGCTCACCAACAAGTACGCGGAGGGCTACCCGGGCCGTCGGTACTACGGTGGCTGCGAGTTCGTGGACGTGGTGGAGAACATCGCCCGGGAGCGGCTGAAGGCGGCCTTCGGGGCGGAGCACGTGAACGTGCAGCCCCACTCGGGCGCCAATGCCAACATGGCGGTCTACTTCGCCTTCCTGAAGCCGGGCGACACCGTGCTGGGCATGAACCTGGCCCAGGGCGGCCACCTGACCCACGGCTCGCCTGTGAACTTCAGCGGCAAGACCTACAACTTCGTACCCTACGGGCTCGATCCTGAGACCGAGCGGGTCAACATGGACGCGGTGGCGGAGCTGGCGCGGCAGCACAGGCCGAAGCTGATCGTGGCCGGCTACTCGGCCTACCCGCGGGTGCTGGACTTCAAGCGGTTCCGGGAGATCGCCGACGAGGTCGGGGCGATCCTGATGGTAGACATGGCGCACTTCGCCGGCCTCGCGGCCACGGGCCACTACCCGAACCCGGTGGAACACGCGCACGTGGTCACCACCACGACTCACAAGACCCTGCGCGGTCCCCGGGGCGGGGCGATCCTCTGCCGGAAGGAGTTCGCCAGGGAGATCGACAAGGCGGTCTTCCCCGGCCTGCAGGGCGGTCCGCTGATGCACATCATCGCTGCCAAGGCGGTGGCCTTCAAGCAGCTTTCCGACCCGGACTACACGGCCTACTGCGGCCAGGTGGTGAAGAACGCCAAGGCCCTGGCCGAGGCCCTGGTGGAGCGGGGCTACCGGCTGGTCACCGGCGGCACCGACAACCACCTGATGCTGGTGGACCTGCGGTCCAAGGGGATCACCGGCCGCGATGCGGAGAAGCTCCTTGATCGGGTCGCGATCACGGTGAACAAGAACGCCATCCCCAACGACCCCGAGAAGCCGATGGTGACCAGCGGCATCCGCATCGGCACCCCGGCGATGACCACCCGGGGCATGAAGGAGGCGGAGATGGTCCAGATCGCCGACCTGATCGACCGGGCGATCGCCAACCGGGACGACGAGGCGGCCCTCGAGCGGATCAAGGCGGAGGTGCACGAGCTCACGGCTCGGTTCCCGCTGTACGCGTAACCAGTGCGGTGCGGCGCGCCGGAGGGGGACTCCCCCTCCGGCGCGACTTTTCCGTTCGTCTGCGCTGTGGCTGAGGGCTGGCTGGCACATCCCCCGGCACCTGCCGCGACGCGGCAGGTATGATTAACGCCGCGAAGAATTATCTCCACCATGAACTCCAGCGAGAGGAGGACCATGGTGCTTGCAATCACCAACGCGCGGATCATGACCGTATCCGACGGCGTGATCGAGTCCGGTACCGTGCTGGTCGACGACGGCGGCACGATTGCGGCGGTCGGCGCCGAGGTAGCCGTTCCCGATGAAGCGGAGGTCATCGATGCGGGCGGGCGCACACTGACCCCCGGCCTGGTGGACGCTTTCAGTCACCTGGGGCTCATCAACGAGGGGCTCGGCTGGGCGGGGAACGACGCCGAGGAGGCCACTGACCCCCACACCGCCCACGTGCGGGCGCTGGACGGCATTTACCCCTTCGACCGGGGCATCGCCGAGGCCCGCACCGGCGGCGTCACCACGGTACACGTGGTTCCGGGTGGCAGCAACGTCCTCGCCGGCCAGGCCCTGGCCATCAAGCTGCGCCGGGCGGCCGTGGCCGACGACCTGATCCTCCGCCACCCCACCGGTGTGGCCGCCAGCCTGGGCGAGCGGCCGAAGGCGACCTACGGCGGTGAGAAGCGGATGCCCGCCACCCGCATGGGCATCGCCGCGGTCCTGCGGGAGTCGCTGGTGAAGGCCCAGCAGTACAAGCCCGAGAAGGAGCGGGACCTGCGCTGCGAGGCGCTGCTGCCGGTCCTGCGGGGCGAGCTGCCGCTGCTGGTGCAGGCCCACCGGGCGGACGACATCATCACCGCCCTGCGGATCGGGCGGGAGTTCGGCATCCGCGTCGTGCTGCTGGGAGCCACCGAGGCCCACCTGGTCGCGGACCTGATCGCCGAGGCCGGCGCAGCCGTGGCGGCGGGGCCCTCGCTGGCGGGCCGGGGCCGGCAGGAGACCCGGGACGTCGGCTTCCACCTACCGCTTACCCTGCACCGGCACGGCGTTCCAACTGCAATCGTCACCGGCCACCCGCAGCTGGATCAGCCCTACCTGAACATCGCCGCTGCCCTGGCGGTGCGGGAGGGCTTCACCACTGAGGAGGCGCTGCGGGCGGTCACCCTGACCCCGGCGGAGATTCTGGGCGTGGCCGACCGGGTGGGGAGCATCGCCGCCGGCAAGGACGCCGACCTGGTGCTCTGGGACGGCGACCCGCTGGAGCTCACCACCCGTGTGGCCTGGACGATGGTGGAGGGCCGGATGGTCTACGTGGACGGACGGGACGACGGCGGGGACGCGGGCCCGCAGGACGGGCGGCGGCACGGGGAGGTGCGGTTCTGATGGCCAAGCTTGCGATTACCGGCGCGACGGTCTATCCCATCAGCAGCCCGCCCATGGAGGGGGCGACGCTGCTGGTGGCGGACGGGAAGATCCTGGCCGTGGGGCGGGTGGAGGTGCCGTCGGACGCCCAGGTCATCGACGCCCGGGGCCTGCACTTGCTGCCGGGCTTCGTCGACCCGCACACCCACGTGGGCCTCTGGGGCGAGGGCGACGGTCCCCCGGCCTACGACGGCAACGAGTGGACCGGCAGCACCACCGCGCAGGTCCGGGCGCTGGATGCCGTCAACCCGTTCCACATCTCCTTCGCCGACGCCCGGGCTGCAGGGGTGACGACGGTGCAGACCCTGCCCGGATCCGGCAACCCCATCGGCGGCGAGATGGTGGTCATCAAGACCCGGGGCCGCACGGCCGACGAGATGGTGCTGCGCCAGCCGTCGGGCCTGAAGGGCGCCCTGGGCGAGAACCCCAAGCGGCTGCACGGCCAGCACCACAAGCGGATGCCGGCCAGCCGCATGGGGGTGGCGGCGGTCATCCGCCAGTACCTGGTCCGGGCGCGGGAGTACGACCCGCAGAAGGGGCGGGACCTGGGGCTGGAGCTGGCCCGCCGGGTGCTGGACCGGGAGATCCCGCTCCGGCTGCACGCCCACCGGGCGGATGACATCCTGACCGCCATCCGCATCGCCCGGGAATTCGACGTCGACCTCTCCATCGAGCACTGCACCGAGGGCTGGATGGTGGTGGATGCCCTGGCCGAGGCAGGCTACCCGGTCACGCTGGGGCCGATGCTCGGCGGCCGGTCCAAGGTGGAGACCGCCAACCTGACCTTCCGCAACCCGGGCATCCTGGAGAAGGCCGGGGTCCACGTCTCGCTGATGACCGACCACCCCTTCGTGCCCATCGCGCACCACCGCATCCAGGGGGCGCTGGCGGTCCGGGAGGGCATGAGCGAGGCCGGCGCCCTGCGGGCGATGACCCTGAACCCGGCCGAGATGCTTGGCGTCGCCGACCGGGTGGGCTCGCTGGAGCCGGGGAAGGACGCCGACTTCGTGCTCTGGAGTGACCACCCCTTCCGGGCGCGGGCCCGGGTGCTGGCGACCTACATCGAGGGGCGCGTGGTATACCAGGCGGAGTCGTAGAGAAACCAGTACAGACCAGCGAACCTGCGCGCTGGTCTGTACGTTATGGCTTATGGCGGCGCCTCGTTGAAAGGGAGGAGGTGTTCGCATGAGCGAGTTGCGAGAGTACCTTTTTTGGCTGGTGCTCCTCCTGACGCTCCTGACGAAACTCCTCTCCGCTAACTTCTAGCGGGTGAGGATCTCACCCGCCAGAGTAGCCTCCAACGGCGCCGCCGGGCCCGGTGTGCAAACACCGGGCCTTTCTATTCTGCGCCAGACTCGCCAT
Organism: Symbiobacterium turbinis; assembly: GCF_055383075.1. Classification (NCBI taxonomy): domain Bacteria; kingdom Bacillati; phylum Bacillota; class Clostridia; order Eubacteriales; family Symbiobacteriaceae; genus Symbiobacterium; species Symbiobacterium turbinis. Next base: position 1,256,570 of record NZ_AP042433.1, on the reverse strand, counting down.
GCCCAAACCAAGTGCACCGTCAGGGCAGACCGTCCGCGCACGTGCGGTGCAGCGTCGTCGGGTGGGCAGCGGGCACACCCGGCGACGCTGCGCGTAACCTCTCTGACGATTCACCGTTAAGATGGGTGGACGTACCAAACGGAGACGCCAGACGGGCGCGCCGGCCCGGGCAAGCTGAAAGAGGAGGTTCCGATCGTTGCGCCGACTTCTGATCACAGCAGTGCTCCTTGTCACCCTCGCCGCGACCTGTGTGGGTGACACCGCGCCTGTGGCGGCCATCGGGACGCACGTGCAGCCGCTGGACTCCACCACCGTCCGGCTGGCCGAGGAGCGCATCGAGATCCAGGTGCGCCGCGCAGAGGAGACCAGGGCCGGTATCAGCAGGTCGGGGCGGGGCGGGTACCGCATCTGGTTCCGCTTCGAGCCCGAGGCGGATGAGCAGATGCTGGTGGGATTCCCGCTCTGGTTCTACGACCCGGAAGGGAGGGTCCACGGCGCCCGCCTGGAGGACCTGCGGGTGGAGATCGACGGCCGGGAGGTGGATGTGGAGTACCGCCCGTCCGCACACGAGAAGCCGGACCGCGAGGGCGGTGCGCAGAACTGGGCGGTCTTTCCGGTGACGTTCCGGGCCGGCCGGCCGCTGGAGATGGTAGTCAGCTACACCATTGCCGTTGACCCCTATTGGGGCGACAGCAGCGGCCTGGCCCCCTTCTGGATCTCCTACGTGCTGCGCACCGGCGCCCACTGGGCCGGGACGATCGGGCGGGCCGAGGCGGTGCTCACCCTGGACAGGCCGATCCGGCGTGAAGACATCCGGGTGGAGGAACACCGGGGGATTGCCACCACACCCGGCTGGGCCCTGGAGGACGGGGCCCTCCACTGGGTCTGGGAGGACGTGGAGCCGGACTTCGACCTGCACGTGGTATTGGAGAACGTGTACTGGCTCGACGCCGCACAGGAGATCAGGGCGCTGCTGGAGGCCGCAGACGGCGATCGGGAGACGATCATCCAGGCCTGGTGGAAAACCATGGATCTCGTGAATTCGGCAGGTCCGCCCCTGCGCGGCGGGGTCGCGCCGGCCGACGCCGCGGCCGACCTGATGCCGGCCCTGCTCAGGGCGGGCACATCGCTCCTGCAGGCGCGCCCGGGAGATGTCTTTGTGTCGGGCTGGCGCCCGTGGCTGCTCCCCGGCCTGGCCGGTCGCCCGTGGTCCGGGGAGGCACAGGATGCGATCGGCTCGTTCCTGGCCGTTGCGATGCCCGCCTCGTTTCGCTCGGAAGCGGAGGCTCGGGAGTGGGTGGCGACCAGCGCCGGGGAGGTGCTGACCGCCGGGCAGGTCGACGAATTGGTCGACCAGGCGCTCACCCGGGTCCAGGACTCGGGGGATACAGAGGGACCCCGGACGCCGGAGTCCGGCGCAGGTGAGGCTCCTTCAGCGGGGGTGCCCGAGTCCGGCCCCTGGGAATCCGGGGGCTGGATCATCGGTCTCGGCCTGCTCCTGGCGGCGGGCGGCGGCGTCCTCCGCGTGAGGCGGCGGCCCGGCGCCTGAGGGTATGGAGTGTCCGCCGGCTTCCCTGCGTTCATCTGGCACGAGCCCAACAGGAGGTGACGGCAATTGCGCCGGTTCTGGATCGCGCTGCTCCTCGTCCTTGCCCTTTCCTCGACCTGCCTGGGTGACAGCGCACCCCTGGCCCCCGTCGGGCCCCACGTCCAGCCGCTGGACTCCACCACCGTCCGGCTGGCGGAAGAGCGCATCGAGATTTTCCTGCGCCGCGACACACGGCACGATGCCCGTCTCAGCACCAGCGCGGTGGGCGAGTACCGCATCTGGTTCCGCTTCGAGCCCGAGGCGGACGAGGAGATGATGGTGGGTTTCCCGCTGTTCATCTTCGACCCCGAACAGGCGATCTTCGGCGCCCACATCGAGAACCTGCGGGTGGAGATCGACGGACGGGAGGTGGCCACGGAGGTCCGCGAGTCCGCTGTGCACCAGGACGCCGATGCCGGTCCCGTGAACTGGGCGGTCTTTCCGGTCACCTTCCGGGCGGGCCAGCCGCTGGAGATGGTGGTCAGCTACACCATGAATGTGCTGCCGTACGGCAAGGGCTACGACGCGCCGCTCTGGGTCGCCTACGTCCTGCGCACCGGCGCCCACTGGGCCGGGACGATCGGCCGGGCGGAGGCGGTGCTGGCCATGGACCGGCCGATCCGGGCGGAGGACATCCGGTCGGAGGAGAACCCCTTCCGCATCACGACCCCCGGCTGGGTGCTGGAGGACGGCGCCCTTCGCTGGGTGTGGGAGGACGTGGAGCCGGACTTCGATATCCATGTGGTGCTGGAGAACCCCTACTGGCGCGACATGGGGGTGGAGATCCGGGAGATGCTGCAGGCAGGCATCGCCGACCCTGCGGCGCTGACCGCGGTAATCGAAGCCACCCGCAGCCTGGCCGAGGCCGGGAACATGGGCATGAACTCCTCCCTGCGGGACGGCAGCCTGCCCGGCGAGGCCGCTGACCGGCTGCTGCCGGATGTACTGGCCGCGGCCGAGTCGTTCCTGGCAGAGCATCCCGACGACGACGAGGTCCGGGTGCAGTACCTGCTCCTCTTGCGGGAGACGTCGCTGCCGCTGGTGTGGGAGTCGGCCGACTGGGTCTGGCGGGTGCGCAGCGAGGACCACCTCGCCCTCTTCCTGCGGGAGGCGGTCGCCCACGGCATGACCGACCGGCTGTACGTGCAGCGGTGGCGGCCGTGGGCGGAGGAGGAGCTGGCGGGCTACCCGTGGCGTCCCGAGACCCAGGACGCGATCGCCGCCTTCCTGACCGAGGTCATGCCCGGGACGTTCGCTTCGGAAGACGCGGCCTGTGCCTGGGTTGAGGCCAACGCCGGGGAGGCGCTGACGCCTGAGCGGGCTGACCGGCTGGCCGCGGAGGCGGTCCGGCGCGCGGCCACGGCCGGAAGCGGCGCGGCGCAGCCGCCTGCGGCCGATCCGGCCGACCGGCCTTCACCGCCGGCCGGGGAGACCCCTGCGCCCGGGGCCGCGGAGCCCACCGATGCCGGGGCCCGGCGCGGCTGGGCACCCGCTGTCGGGGTTGCCGTCGGTGCGGTGCTGCTCCTGGGGCTGGGGACGGTGGTCGTCCGCCGGCGCCGCCGGAGCGACGGCGAGGCGCGGAAGGGATGAGGATGGAGGGGGGCCGCGTGCACGGCTGGGTTGACCGCCCTGCCCTGGCCGGCACAGCCAGGCTCCGGCAGGGAGCCGCCCTCCGTGTACCGAACTGACTATCAATGACTTGGAATTGCAGGCCTGTTCGGTCAGAGTGCCGTTGAGCCTGGGATTGCGTATCCAGGGTCTGGCCTCACCGGTTGCCAGCAGGCTGCAATCGGAAGAACTGTGGCGAGAGGGTTGAACGAATGGACAACGAGATGAAACGTACGCTCTGGGCCGCCGCAGATAAGCTGCGGTCGTCTATGGATGCGGCCGAGTACAAGCACATTGTGCTGGGTCTGATCTTCCTCAAGTACATCTCCGACTCTTTCGTGGCACGACGGGAGCGGCTGCGGAGGATACTTGGTGACCCCGAATCCGAACTCTATCTGGATGACCCGGCCGACCGGGAAGCAGCCCTGGAAGAGCGGGATTACTACACGATGGACAATGTTTTCTGGGTGCCCGACCGGGCGCGCTGGGAGACCATCCGCGCCCATGCGAAGCAGCCGGACATTGGCGTGCGCATTGACCAGGCCCTGGAGGCCATCGAGCAGGAGAACCCGCGGCTGAAGGGGCTCTTGGACAAGCGGTACGGCCGGGCCCATCTGGAACCCGGGCGGCTGGGCGAGCTGGTCGACCTGATCTCCACCATCGGGTTCGGCGAGGAGCACCGGGCCAGGGACGTGCTCGGCGAGGTGTACGAATACTTCCTGGGCCAGTTCGCCAGCGCGGAGGGCAAGAAGGGCGGCCAGTTCTACACGCCCGCCTCAGTGGTGAAGCTGCTGGTCGCGATTCTCGCGCCCTACAAGGGGAAGGTCTACGACCCGTGCTGTGGCTCGGGCGGCATGTTCGTGCAGGCGGAGCGCTTTCTGGAGAGCAGGGGCGGCCGCTTCGGGGACCTCTCGATCTACGGTCAGGAGGCCAACCCCACCACGTGGCGGCTGGTCGCGATGAACCTGACGATCCGGGGGCTCGACTTCAACCTGGGCAAGGAACCGGCCGACACGTTCCACCGGAACCAGCACCCGGACCTGCGGGCGGATTACATCCTGGCCAATCCGCCGTTCAACATGTCCGACTGGGGCGGTGAGCGGCTGGTCGATGACCCCCGGTGGATCTACGGCACGCCGCCGGCCGGCAACGCCAACTTCGCCTGGCTGCAGCACATCCTCTGGCACCTGGCTCCGGCGGGCCAGGCGGGCGTGGTGCTCGCCAACGGCTCGATGTCGTCGCAGCAGAACAACGAGGGCGAGATCCGCAAGAACATGGTGGAGGCCGACGTGGTCGAGGTCATGGTCGCGCTCCCGCCGCAGCTATTCTTCAACACGCAGATCCCGGCCTGCCTCTGGTTCTTGTGCAAGGACAAGACCAAGAACGGCCGGGATCGCCGGGGCGAGGTGCTCTTCATCGACGCCCGGAAGATGGGGCGAATGGAGACGCGGGTTCAGCGTGTCCTCGACGACGAGGAGATCGCGAAGATCGCCAACACGGTGCACCTCTGGCGGCAGGACCGGGAGGCGCCGTCCGGGCAGGTGTACGAGGATGTGCCGGGCTTCTGCCGCGCGGTCAAGCTGGAGGAGATCGCCGCGAACGGCTACGTGCTCACCCCTGGGCGCTACGTCGGGGCGGAAGAGGTGGAGGACGACGACGAGACCTTTGCCGAGAAGATGGAGCGGCTGACCGCGGACCTAGCTGAGCAGATGCGGCGGGGAGCCGAACTGGAGGAACGTATCCGGCAGGTGCTGGGGAGGTTGGGGTATGACCTCTGAGATTCGTAGCTTGCCACTCGGTAAAGTTTGTGCACTGATCTACCGGTACCCGTCCTTCTACGGTATGGAGAAACACTCGGAGGGCGTGCCGGTCGTCCGTGGCGAACACCTGATGCCGGATGGAACGATCTCGACAAATTGGGATGATTATTGGTTCGTCGCGCCGGAGGTTTCTGAGCGGTACCCGAAGACGGTTCTCGCACTGGACGATGTTGTGATGTCCGTGCGCGGCACCGTGGGCGCTTTCGCTCGGGTAGGCAAGGAGCATGTGGGGGCGCAGATCTCGCCTAACCTGATCAGACTCTCTCCAGACCCCAAGGTTCTTGTTCCACGGTACCTGTTCTATGCTCTCCGATTTCCAGGAATAAAGGAAGCCATTTTGGGAGGAGTGGCTTCGTCGGCAGTACCCGCGCTAAAAGCATCAGATATAAAGCGCACTTGTATACTTGTCCCGCCGTTAGCTGACCAGCAGAGGATCGTCGAAATTCTGGGTGGGATCGATGATTGGATCGACTTGTTAAAGCAAGAGACCGTGACACTCGAAGCGATCGCACGGGCGATCTTCAAGTCATGGTTCATCGACTTCGACCCCGTTCGCGCCAAAGCTGAAGACGCGAAATCACAGGGTTTGGACGCCAAGGCAACTGCATTATTCCCGATCGAATTTGAACAGTCAAAGTTGGGACTCATTCCGAAGGGGTGGCGGGTTACAACTGTAGAGGAGGTAGCAACTGTCACCAGCGGTAAACGACCGACGTTTCTAACGGATAAGCCTAGTTCGGATGCCTGCATTCCTATATATGGTGGAGCAGGGCTGATGGCATGGACCACATCGGCACTTACGAACGGCCCTATTGTCATTACAGGGCGAGTTGGGACGCTGGGCAAAGTCTTTTTTGTAGACGGCCCTTGTTGGCCGTCAGACAATACCCTCGTGATAAGATCAGCAGAAGAGATTACTATCTTTCTCTACTTCTATTTAAAGTCGGTCGATTTGTCACAACTCAATCGCGGGTCAACCCAGCCAATGATAACTCAGACTGATGTGAAAAAGATCGTCATGGTTATGCCCAGCGCCCAGGTTCTTTTCGCTTTCCGTAATCTTGTAGCTCCCATTTTCGCCAAGATCCGCCAAAACACTATTCAAGCGTCTACCCTTTCCTCTCTTCGCGACACCCTGCTCCCCCGACTCATCTCCGGCAAGCTCCGCGTGCCCGAGGCCGAGGAGGCCCTGAAGGAGGTGCTGTGATGCCCGTCCTCAACGAAGAGACCCTGGAACAGGCGGCACTCGAATGGCTCCGCGAGCTCCGCTGGGAGGTCGCATATGGACCTGACATCTCCCCTGTGGACGCCAACACCCCCGGCCCCGAGCGGGAGTCCTACCGCCAGGTCGTGCTGACGGGCCGGCTGCGTGAGGGCATCCAGCGCCTCAACCCCCACATCCCGGCCTCGGCGCAGGAGGACGCCCTCCGGCAGGTGGTGAACCCCAACATCCCCGGCCTGGTGCAGGCCAACCGGCAGTTCCATCGGTGGCTCGTGGAGGGCGTGCCGGTCGAGTTCCAGAAGGATGGGGAGACCCGGGGCGACCGGGTGCGGCTGGTGGACTTCACCGACCCGGGTCGGAACGACTGGCTGGCGGTCAACCAGCTCTCCATTCAGGGGCCGAAGAAGGTGCGCAGGCCGGATGTCATCCTGTACCTCAACGGCCTGCCGATCGTCGTCATCGAGTTGAAGAACCCGGCAGACGAGAACGCAGACATCTGGGCCGCCTTCAACCAGCTCCAGGCCTACAAGGAGGACATCCCCGACCTCTTCGTCTACAACGAGCTGCTGGTCATCTCCGACGGCCTCTCCGCCCGCATGGGGTCGCTGACCGCCAACCGGGAGCGGTTCATGGCCTGGCGGACCATCGACGGCCACGAGATCGACCCCCTGGGCGAGATGCGTGAGCTGGAGACCCTGATCCGCGGCGCCTTCCGGCACGACCTGCTGCTGGAGTACCTGCGCTACTTCATCCTCTTCGAAGAGGATGGCCACCTCGTCAAGAAAGTGGCCGGGTACCATCAGTTCCACGCCGTCCGGGCCGTGGTGGAAAGCGTGCTGAAGGCATCGGCCCCGGGCGGCTCCCGTAAGGGCGGCGTCGTCTGGCACACCCAGGGGGCCGGCAAGTCCCTGGAGATGACCTGCCTCGCTGGCCGGCTGATGAGCCACCCGGACCTGAAAAACCCCACCATCGTGGTGGTCACCGACCGGAACGACCTGGACAACCAGCTCTTCGGCGTCTTCGCCGGCGCCACGGAGCTCCTCAGGGAGACGCCGGTCCAGGCCGAGACCCGGCCGCGGCTGCGGGAACTCCTGGCCAACCGGCCGTCGGGCGGAATCATCTTCACCACCATCCAGAAGTTCATGCCCGGCGAGGACGAGGACACCTTCCCTGTGCTCTCCGAGCGGACCAACATCATCGTCATCTGCGACGAGGCCCACCGCAGCCAGTACGGCTTCGCCGCCAGACTGAGCCTGCCTGAGCGGCGCAGGCGCCCGGCGACCGCGCCCATGGGGTCCGGGGGCGACCTGTCCGACCAGATCGCGGCCGAGGCGCCGGGCGGGGATTACGCCGTCCGCTACGGCTACGCCCAGCACATGCGCGACGCCCTGCCCGGGGCGACCTTCGTCGCCTTCACAGGCACCCCCGTTGCCCTGGAGGACCGGAACACCCGGGCCGTCTTCGGTGACTACGTGCACATCTACGACGTGCTGCAGGCGGTGAAGGACGGCGCGACGGTGCCCATCTACTACGAGTCCCGCCTGGCCAAGCTCGACCTGAAGGAGGAGGAGATCCCCCGGATCGACGAGGCCGTGGAAGAGCTGACCGAGGACGAGGAGGACGACGCCGCACGGGCCGCCCAGTACCGCCGCTGGACGGCTCTGGAGAAGCTGGTGGGCGCGCCGCCCCGCATCCAGAAGGTGGCCGCCGACCTGGTCGCCCACTTCGAGCGGCGCCTCGCGGCCATGGACGGCAAGGCGATGGTCGTGTGCATGAGCCGGGAGATCTGCGTGCACATGTACAACGCCATCGTCGCCCTGCGGCCCGAGTGGCACGACCCGGATCCCGAAAAAGGCGTCATCAAGATCGTGATGACCGGTTCCGCCGCCGACAAGCCGCTCCTGCGGCCGCACATCTACAGCAAGGAGGTCCGCAAGCGGCTGGAGCGGCGCTTCAAGGACCCCAACGACCCGTTCAAGATCGTCATCGTGCGGGACATGTGGCTCACGGGCTTCGACGCCCCCTGCCTGCACACGATGTACATCGACAAGCCGATGCGGGGCCACAACCTGATGCAGGCCATCGCCCGGGTCAACCGGGTCTTCAGGGACAAGCCCGGCGGGCTGGTGGTGGACTACATCGGCATCTCGCACGAGCTGAAACAGGCCCTGCGGGAGTACACCGCCGCGCGGGGCCGGGGCGAGCCGGCCATCGACGCGGAGCAGGCCCTGGACATCCTGCGCGAGAAGATGGACGTGCTCCGGGCGATGCTCCACGGCTGCGACTACTCGGCCTTCCGCACCGAGGCCATCGCGCTTCTGCCCAAGGTGGCCAACCACATCCTGGGGCTGGAGGACGGACAGAAGCGCTTCGCCGACCACGTGGTGGCCGCCTCCAGGGCCTTCGCCCTCTGCTGCACCCTGGAGGGCGCCCTGGCCTACCGGGACGAGTTGGCCTTCTTCCAGGCGGTCAAGGCGGCGCTCTCCAAGCGCGCGGAAACCGACCGGAAGGTGGCGGATGAGCGCAAGGAGGCGGCCCTGCGGCAGATCATCGCCCAGGCGGTGGTCTCCGACGAGGTGGTGGACATCTTCGCCGCGGCGGGGCTCAGCAAGCCTGACATTTCCATCCTCTCGGAGGAGTTCCTCGACGAGGTGCGCCGGATGAAGGAGCGCAACCTCGCCGTCGAGCTGCTGCAGCGCCTGATCAAGAACGAGATCAAGGCGCGCTTCGAGACCAACGTGGTCCAGTCGGCGAGGTTCTCGGACCTGCTCCAGCAGGCGCTCACCCGCTACCGGAACCGCACCATCGAGACGGCGCAGGTGATCGAGGAGCTGATCGCCATGGCCAGGCGCTTCCAGGAGGAGGCGCGGCGGGGCGAGCAGCTCGGGCTGAACGAGGATGAGCTCGCCTTCTACGACGCCCTGGCCAGCAACGAGTCGGCCGTGCGGGAGCTCGGCGACGAGGTGCTGAAGAAGATGGCTGTCGAGCTCACGGAGCGGCTGCGTAAGTCGGTGACCGTGGACTGGGCGCGCCGCGAGACGGTGCGGGCCCGGCTGCGGGTGATGGTGCGCACGCTGCTCCGACGGTATAAGTACCCGCCGGACCGGCAGGAGGCGGCGACGAACCTGGTGCTGAAGCAGGCGGAGGTGCTGTCGCAGGAGTGGGCCACGGCCTAGAGCCATCCTTGGACCAACGACGTAGGGGGAAGACTCAAATGTCAGCGGTCGTGGATCAACTGAAGGGTGGATGCTGGACAAATCTTCAGAACGTAGGGGCGCGATCCTACGTATGTGGTTACTGTGGTGATAAGGTCGCCGCGGAAGAAGGGTACTCAGCAAAACAGCGTACCGCTGGCGTAGAGGAGCGCGCCTGAGCGTGCTCCTCTTTTTGCCCTCTCAGGCGCTGCCGGCCGGTGCGGATCAAACGAAGAAGCGCAGAATGGCGAACGTGATGCCCAGAGACCCCGCCAGCCACAACGGCCAGACCACCGGCCACGGCACCCTTCGCGTCGCCCCCAGCCGGTCCGCGAGCGGCGTCCCCACATAGAGGGAGCCAAGCATCGCACCCGGCGGGAACCAGCCGATCGTGAGGAGGGTGAGCAGAGCACCCCAGGCCAGCGGGGCCCAGGGCGAGCGGATCCGCTGCCGCAGCGCCCACTCGCCGATGGCGATGAGCACGGCCCAACCGAAGAGGCCGGCCGCCAGGAACGTCAGCCCGAGCAGGGCCTTCCCGCTGTTCTCATCCAGCGGGGAAAAGGATTCGACCCGCAGCAGCCAGTCGACGAACAGGCCGGCGCTCGCGGCTCCGGCAGCCCAGAACGCGGCGGGCCGCAGGCGCAGCCATTCCAGGGAGAACCCGATCCCATGGTTCAACATGTCGCATCACGTACACCCTTCGTCCAGCCGGAAGTCCCGGATGATGGTTCGTCCGGCGTCGTCGGTTTCAAACCACACGGTGCCCACTTTCACGATCAGGTTGATCTGACCGGCCAACCACACCACGAACGGCGCCTTGCCGTCGGCGTCGGGCTGCGCCGGTTCGGTCGTCGGCACGCAGTACTCGTCGAATGCGGTGACGCTGGCCAGCTCAACGCCCGTCACCTCGTAGGGCCACGGGGGGATGGCTTCCAGGAAGGCTCCGGCCACGTCGGTCGAGGCGAAGTACCGGGGCAGCTCATCCTCCAGCCGGTACGCCGCCGCGATCTGCGCGGCGTGCAGCACCGCCTCCGGAGCCTCGGGGTACACCAGATCGCTACCCTCCGGCACAAGCCGCTCCTCCACGATGGCCACGCTGCCTTGCTCCAGGTTCAGCGCGTACCGGCGGATCCGGGTGTGGCGCGCCGGGTCGCCCATGTCCCACTCCACCAGGAGGGCCCCGTCCTCGGTGAAGGACGCGCGGTGCGCCGGGGTGGTCTCCGCGTGCTTCAACCCCCAGCCGTAGAGCCGGTCGTGGGCGAAGGTGCCCGACCGCCGGACGAAGGCCTGGATGCCTACGGCAGTCTGGCCGTCCTCAAACCGGCGCCACTCCAGCAGCACGGCGCGGGGCTGGCCAGGCAGGCTGTGCAGCGAGACCTTCCGCTCCCATCCGAAGGTCTCCCAGGTGAGGAGCTTTTCACCCTGCGCGTCGTAGATCTCCACGGGGTCGGCGGTCCACGTATCGGTGAGGCCCCGGATCCACTCCGGCGCGCCGTCCCCGTCCAGGTCCGCCGGGACGGCGCCGGCCACGGGCGGGTGGTCCGCAGCGCTGTCAGGCCCGGCCGGATCCTCCGGCATCTGGGGATCAGCCGTCTGTCCCGGGTTTTCGGTCCGGTCCGTGGGCGCAGCCGCGGAGGGGTCGGGCCCTCCGGCGCTGCAGCCGCTGACGAGCAGCGCGGCGATCAGGAGCCAGGGCAGGATCCGCGGGTGAACGCGGTGTCGCCGGTTCATCGCGCTGATCACCTCCTGCCCGGTACAACGGGACTCCCGGCGCCGGGGTTACGGTCCCCTCATCAGGGATCACGCACGCTTGCGGGCGATCACCATCCAGTGGCAGGGGGCCGTCTGCCGCCAGCGGGAACCGCCGAAGCCAGCCTCGTGGAGCAGTTGGTCCAGGTCGCCGACCAGCGGGTAGTCCTCCTCGTCGTCCCAGCGCTCGCCGATGGCCTCCCTGGCCGCAGCCAGCGCCGCCGGGGAGGCGAACATGATGTCCACCAGGCAGAGCGCCCCGCCGGGTTTCAGCACCCGGGCAAGCTCCCTGCATGCCGCGAGACGGCCCCCGGGCGGGACCTCGTGGAAGGCGAAGCTGGAGATGACCACGTCGAACTCGCCCGAGTCGAAGGGAATGGCGTTGAAATCCCCGACCCGCAGGGTGAAGCCGGGGTGCTTCCCCCGGCAGGCGTCGAGCATGGCGGGCGACGGATCCACCCCAGAGACGCGGACGCCGCGCCCGCGGAGGCGGGCGGCGAAGGCGCCGGTCCCGATGCCCACGTCCAGCACCGACATCCCCGGGGCGACGGGCACCTGTTCGGCGGCGATCCGCAGGGTTTCGGCGTAGCCGACCAGCGGGCCTGCCTTAGGACCGTCCTGTCCCGCCAGATCCAGATCGTAGGTGCGCGCCCAGCGGTCGAACAGGGCGCGGCTCTCTTCGGGGGTGCGCGGCATCGGCAAGGTTCCTCCTCCGGAGATCTGAGATGGGCGATGCAGATCCTTTCGCCGGCTCAGGTGCGGCACCGTGCGGGAATCCTCGGAGCAGAGCGGTCGAGGAAAACTCTCCCGTCGGCGGAACCGGTGAGCACCCCAGGCGCCTTCCGGACGGCTGTCCAGGCACACGGACACCCCTGCACGGCGCCTGGGCGTCCCCCTTACGCCAATCTAAACGTCATAGATATGAAAGTTGCCCGAGCGAGGGAGGGATCGGGGTGCAGCTTACCGGTTTTCACCACCTCACGGCGATGACCGCCCGCATCCGCGAGAACTGGCGGTTCTACACCGAGGTGTTGGGTCTGAGGCTGGCCAAGCGCACCGTCAACCAGGACGACGTGCGTGCTTACCACCTGTACTACACCGACGGTGCCGGGAGCCCCGGCACCGATATCACGTTCTTTGACTGGGACATCCCCCCGGAGCGGCGCGGCACCCGCTCGATCGTGCGCACCATGTTCCGCGTGAACGGGCAGGAGTCCCTGGCCTGGTGGCAGCGCCGGCTGGCGGACGCCGGCGTTCCGGTCGGCGAGGTGATCGACTGGGCCGGGCGGCCGACGGTGCTCTTCGAGGATCCCGAAGGGCAGCGGCTGGCCCTGGTGGACGACGGCGGACAGGGGCCTGACCCGGTCATCTGGGAGCGGAGCCCGGTGCCGCCCGATCACCAGCTCCGGGGCCTGGGGCCCATCGTGCTCAGCGTGCCCGAACTGGGGCCCACCGCCGCGAGCCTGATCCAGGTGCTGGGGATGCGGCGGGAGCGGGAGCTGGCGTCGCCGGAGGATCCGAAGGACACCCTGCACGTCTTCAGCATGCATGAAGGCGGCCCGGCCGCCGAGCTGCACGTGCTGGTGCAGCCCCGTCTGCGCATGGCGCAGCAGGGGGCGGGCGGCGTCCACCACGTGGCCTTCCGCACCCCCAACGAGCGGGAGTACCAGGCGTGGCTGCGGCGGCTGAACCAGCTGGGCATCCGCAACAGCGGCCCGGTGGACCGGTTCTGGTTCAAGTCGCTCTACTTCCGGGAGCCCGGCGGCATCCTGTTTGAGATCGCCACCGACGGCCCGGGCTTTGCCATCGACGAGCCGCTGGAGGCGCTGGGCGAGAAGCTGATCCTGCCGCCCTTCCTGGAGCACCGGCGGGCGGAGATCGAGGCCAACCTGAAGCCGATCGACTGAGGGGGGCGGGCCTGTGCTGCGATACGATCAGTACATCCCGGCCGGCGCCCGAGACGGCGCCCCGCTCTTCGTGCTGCTGCACGGCCGCGGCAGCCACAAGGGCGACCTGATGGGCCTGCGGCCCTACCTGCCGCCCTCCGCCCTGTTGGTCACGCCCGAGGCGCCCTTCCCGGGTGCGCCCTGGGGTTACGGGCCGGGCTGGGCCTGGTACCGCTTCCTGGGCGGGGCGAGACCGGAGCCCGAGTCGTTCCGGGAGAGCCAGCGGGCCCTGGCGGAGTTCCTGGCCGGGCTGCCCGGCCGGCTGCCGGTGAGGCCCGGTCCGGTCATCCTGGGCGGCTTCTCCCAGGGCGGCGTGATGAGCATGGCCTACGCCCTGCTCCATCCCGGCGCGGTGTCGATGGTGGTCAACTTCAGCGGCTTCCTGGCCGAGCATCCGGACGTGGAGGTCACCCCCGAACGGGTGAAGGGCACCCGCTTCTTCTGGGGACACGGGGAGCGGGATCCGGCCATCCCCCACGCCCTCGCCCTGGAGGGGCAGAAGCGGCTGCGGGCTGCAGGCGCCGACCTCACCGCCCGCACCTACCCCATGGGCCATTCCATCTCGCCGGAGGAGCTGGCGGACGTGACCGCCTGGGTACAGCAGGGCCTGCACCCGGGCCTCAGCAGGTGAACAGGGCGGCGGCCGCCGGCTGACGGGTCTGTACGGGCCACTCACCTTCGACGGGTGGGTGGCCCATTCTTTGTGTCAGACACCTTCACCTTCCCGGGGAATGAATTTGAAAGGTTACGGTACAGGAGAAATACTGCACACGAAAGAAATATCAAACCCGGGAGGTGATCCCGGTGCTGAACCAGCGGCGGGTGGCCTTGCTGCGGTTTCTGCTGGCGCCGGGAGACCGCGTGAACACCGTCGCGACGCTCGCTGCGCGGCTGGGCGTCTCCGAGCGGCTGATCCGGTACGACCTGGCCGAGATCGGCGACTGGGTCCGTCGCAAGGGTGCGCAGGTGCGCCACGATCCCCGCAGCGGCATCTGCATCGATGGCGACTGCGAGCGGGTTCTGGCCGACCTGGAAAGCGTCATGCGATCGGATAAGCCGCCGGCGGAGTACATTCTGACGCCTGCCGAACGGCACAACTGGATCATGACCCTCCTGCTCGAGCAGGGTGACCCCGTTCCCATCGGCACCCTGGCCGATCAGCTGGGCGTAAGCCGCGGGACCATCTACAGCGACCTGCACGCCGTGGCGGAGCGGCTGGGGCAGTACGGCCTGCAGCTGATGAAACGCCCGAAGCGAGGCGTCTGCGTGTCCGGCCCTGAGACCGGGATTCGTGAGGCGCTGGTGGCCCTGGCGCTGGAGCGGATCGGAATGGACCAGCTCGTCTTGCTGATTGCCCAGTGCGAGCAGACCGACCGCTGGGGGCTGGAGCCCTACGACCTGCCGCCGGAGCCCTGCTTCAGAGCGGCGCTTCGTGCCCTGCGGGCCGTGGAGGACTACAGCGGCCTGGGTCTGACCGATGTCTGGTTTGCCGAGGCGGTGCTTCACCTGGCGTTCGCCGTGCACCGGGTGAGGCAGGGGAAGCACGCGGAGTTTTCGGGCCTGCCCGCCACGGATGCCCCCGAGTGGCGGACTGCACGGCTGTTGGTTGAACAGGTCGAGGCGCTCTCCGGCACGCCCATGCCGGCCTCGGAGGTGGCGCCGCTGGCGGGGCTGATTCAGAAGGCCGGCCGCAGAGTGTGCGCCGCAGGCCGCGAACTGCCGCATTCGCCCGATGCGGTGTACCTGGCCAGGCGGTTCGCCGCGGTGGCAGAGTCGCTCCTGGCCGTCGATCTGGCCGGCGACAGCGACTTCATCTCCGGGCTGGCCCTGCACCTGCAGCCCATCCCGCACCGGCTCGCGCAGAGTCCGCCCATCGTGAACCCGCTGCTGGAGCAGATCCGGGAGATGTACCCCGAGCTGTTCGCAGCGGCGCGGCAGGCGGCGGCCGTGCTGGAGGAGGCGTGGGGGCTTCCGGTTCCGGAGGCGGAGGTCGGCTACCTGACCATGCACCTGGGAGCTGCCCTCGAGCGGCGCCGCCTCGCGCGGCCCCGCCGGCACCGGGTCGTCGCGGTCTGCAGCAGCGGCGTGGGCACGGCCCGCCTGCTGGCGAGCCGCCTGCAGGCGGCGCTCCCGGAGGTGGAACTGGTGGCGGTGACGTCGCTGCTCTCCCTGGGCGAGACCCTGCGGACGTGCGAGTGCGACCTCGTCGTTGCCACGTGCCCGGTTCCGGAGATCGCAACCCCGGTGGTCCAGGTCAGTCCGCTGCTCTTCGCCGGCGACCTGCGTGCGATTCGCGACGCCTTGGCGCCGGAGGGCTATGTACATTCCTTCCAGAGAAGGGGTTATCCGCCTATGCTGTCAGACGTCCTGACCGAACAACTGATCCGGCTTGGTGTGGAGGCTGCAGACTGGGAAGCCGCCGTGAGGGCAGCCGGCCGGGTGCTGGTCGACAACGGCGCGGTCGAGCCCAGATACGTGGACGCGATGGTGGAGGGGGTGCGGCGGGTCGGGCCCTACATCGTCGTGGCGCCGGGAGTGGCCCTCCCCCACGCCCGCCCGGAGGACGGCGTGCGCCGCCTCGCCATCAGCATGGTGCAGCTGCGGGACCCGGTGGCCTTCGGGCACGAGACGAACGACCCGGTCTCGCTGGTGTTCGCGCTCGCCGCCGTGGACGTGGACAGTCACCTGAAGGCCCTCTCTCAGCTCTCATCCATCATCAGCAACCCTGAGCACGTGGCACGGCTCGGGTCGGCACAGGATGTTGCGGAGGTGCTGAAGGTTGTGTTCCCCAACACCGCTGGAAAGGAGGAAGGCGCATGCGGATCGTGAGCATATGCGGAATGGGTTTTGGCACCAGCCTCATCCTGCGCATGACCATCGACGAGATCCTGAAGGCGCGCGGCATCAAGGCCGAGACCATGGCGTGGGACCTGGGCAGCGCCAAGGGACAGCAGGCGGACATCGTGGTGGCCCCGCGCGACATGGAACGTCACCTGAAAGACTTCCCGGCCCGAGTCGTGCTGGTCGACAACCTGACCAACAAGCAGGAGGTGGAAGCGAAGCTGATCCCCGTCGTGGAGGAGCTGATGAACCAGTAGCCACCCGCAGTCGCCGATCGGCCAGGTCAACCGAACACGGAAACCCCTGGATCAGGAGATCGGAGATGCAGACATAAGGGGGGACCAGGATGCTTGACTTCATCGTTGACTTCTTCGGCGCTCCCGCGATCGTCATCGGCGTGATCGCCCTGCTGGGCCTCGTCCTCCAGCGGCGCAGCGCGGGCGATGTGATCAGCGGCACCTTCAAGACCGTTCTCGGCTTCCTGATCGTGACGGCTGGCTCAGGCGTGATCGTTGGCGCACTCGATCCCATTCAGCAGATGATCCTTCAGGCCTTCCAGTTGGAGGGCTTCCTCCCGTTCGATGAACTGGTGGTGGCCGGCGTTGCGGCGAAACTCGGACGGGAGACGGCCCTGATCCTCGGGCTGGGCTTCCTGGTGAATGTGCTGCTGGCCCGGGTCACGCCCTTCAAGTATATCTACCTCACCGGACACATGATGTGGATCCATGCCGGCGCCTGGGCCATCCTGTTCAACCAGCTGGGCTGCTCCACCGTCGTCACCGTGGTCCTCGGCACCATCGTGCAGGGGTGCTACACCACCTTCTTCCCGGCCATGGCCCAGCCGTTCATGCGCAAGATCACCGGCAGCGACGACATCGCCTTTGGCCACGGACAGACCCTGCTGAACGTGCTCGGAGCCCTCATCGCCAGGACCTTCGGCAACCCCGAGGACTCGGCGGAGACCATACGGGTCTCGGACAAGTGGTCCTTCTTCCGTGACATGGCCGTCTCCATGTCGCTGATCATGCTGGTGGTCAGCCTCGCGGCGGCCCTGTTCGCCGGACCGGGGTACATTGAGGGCCAGCTCTCCGGCGGGCAGAATTTCATCATGTACGCGATCATCCAGGCGCTTACATTTACCGCGGGCGTGCTCGTCCTGCTCCAGGGCGTCCGCATGTTCATCGGCGAGATGGTTCCTGCCTTCCGGGGCATCGCTGAGAAGGTGGTGCCCGGCGCCCGGCCTGCGCTGGACTGCCCCGTGATTTACGCCTATGCGCCCAACTCCCTGATCATCGGTCTGATCGTCGGCACCATCGCCCAGGCCCTGGCCATTCTGCTGCTGATCGCCATAGGCTGGCCGGTGCCCATCCCCAGCATGATCGTCGCCTTCTTCGCGTCGGGCTCCGGCGCCATCTTCGCCAACGCCGTGGCCGGACGGAGGGGCGCGATCTTCGGCGGCTTCTTCTGGTCGTTCGTCGGCCTGATCACGGCATCCGCCGCGATCAAGTTCCAGCTCTTCGGCGACCTGGTGGGCCTCGGCGCGGTGGGCGTCGGCTTCATCGTGCCCGACGCGCTGTCCATCGCCACCATCATCAGGCTCATCGCCAAGCTGTTCGGCCTGTAACCGCAGTTGTTCAGGTGGGGCGGGCGGGGTTGAACCCCCCCGTCCCAAACTTTCCGTGAGGAGGTCCTCGATATGCAGTATGCCAAGGCATACCTGGATGGCGTGCAGGCGCTGCTCAGCCGGCTGTGGGAGACGCAGCAGGACGCGATGAACGCCGCCATCGAGGCCATGGCGCGGTCCGTGGTGGACGGCGGTGTCGTCCACGTCTTCGGGTGCGGGCATACCCAGGTGCTGGGCCTGGAGGTCTGGTACAGGGCCGGCCAGCCGGCCTTCATGAGCCCGGTGTTCAACGAGAACCTGTGGCCCCACAACGGCCCTGCGCTGGGCAGCGCGATGGAGAAGCTGGAGGGCTTCGGCGAGCTGATCTTCGATGTGCACGATGCCCGCCCGGGCGAGGTCATTCTGGTGCTCTCCAACTCCGGGCGTAACGCCGTGCCCATCGAGGTCGCGCTCAAGGCGAAAGCGCGCGGCCTCACGGTGGTCGCCATCACGTCGATGGACTACTCGACCCAGGTCCGTTCAAAGCACTCCAGCGGGAAACGGCTCTTTGAGATCGCCGACATCACGATTGACAACTGCGGCCCGCTGGGAGACGCGTCCCAGACGCTGCCGGGCGTCGGGCCGAAGGCCGGGCCGGTGACCACCATCCTGAACGCGGCGATCCTGAACAGCATGCTGGTGGAGCTCGTGGCCCGGCTGGCAGAGAGGGGTGTGGAGCCGCCGGTCTTCACGAGCGCCAACCTCGACGCGGACCTTGCGAAGAATGCCGAGTACGCCCGGCGTTACGCGCCGCGCATCCGGTACTACAAGGACTGAACCGTGGGGGCGCACTGGGCGGCTGGCCGCACCTGTGCCCGCGCAAAGCAGAGGAGGGGTCTGACCGTGCCGACTTTGTGGGAAAGCGTTGCACAGTCGCTCACCATGCGAGAGATCATGAACCAGCCGGCGAGCTGGGCGGCCACCCTGGAACTGGACGCCGCGACCCTGGCTGCCGTGGCGCCTGAGGAAGAGGAACTCGTTTTCACCGGGTGCGGCAGCTCGTATTACCTGGCACGGGCGGCCGCCAGCCTCGCCCGGGAGGCCCTGGGCGCGCCGGCCATCGCCGTGCCCGCCAGCGACGTGGCGCTTGCGGCCCGGCAGGTCTTCACCCGGAGGCGGACCCGGCTGGTTGCCTTCTCCCGGTCCGGGGAGACGAGCGAGACCGTCGCGGCCTGCCGGGCCGCAGGCGCGCATGGCACGACGGTGGCCGTCACCTGCGCCGCGGACTCGGCGCTTTCCGCCGTGGCCGACAGAAGCGTGAACCTGCCGCACGCCGGGGACGAGAGCGTTGTGATGACGCAGTCGTTCACCAACATGCTCCTGGCCGTCATGGCGGGGTGTGCCCACGCCGCCGGCGATGCGGACAGGCTGGCCGAACTGCGCATGCTTCCCGACAGCGTGCGCGCCGGCCTGCAGAAGTGGCAGATCGCGGCAGAGGCCACTGCCCGTGACGAGAGCTGGTCGCAGGCCTTCTTCTTCGGCACCGGCGCGTACTACGGCCTGGCCTGCGAGGCGTCCCTGAAGCTGAAGGAGATGACGCAGGCGGTTACCGAGGCCTACCACCCGCTGGAGTTCCGGCACGGGCCGCAGTCGGTCCTGACCGATCGCACGCTGTGCGTGCTCCTGCGGCGGGAGGAATCGGGCGGGCCGGAGGACGAGCTGATGGCGCACGTGCGGGAGCGCGGGGCGCGCACCGTGACACTGGCTCCCGGACAGGCCGATTTCCAGCTCGAAAGCGGGTTCGGGGACTGGGCGAGGGCGCCGCTCTACCTTCCGCCGCTGCAGCTCTTCGCCGTGGCCCGAACGGCTGTTGCCGGGCTCGATCCGGACCGCCCCCGGGGGCTGACCAGGGTGGTGAGGCTGCCGGGGGAGGTGCACGGCTAATGGGCGTTGTGGAGCGCCGGGCAGTGGTGCGGCACGCGGCCGGCCTCCACGCCAGGCCGGCCGCGCGGCTGGTCGCCGAGGCACAGCGGTTTCAGGCTGAGCTGACGCTGGAGGCGGGCGGACGGCAGGCGAACCTGAAGTCCTTGCTTGCCGTGCTCGGGCTCGGCGTCGGGCCCAACACCGAGGTGCTGCTGCGGGCTTCCGGCGCCGATGCCGAGGAGGCAGCCGACGTGCTGGAAGCGCTGCTTCAGGCCACGGATATCTAACAGAACACTGGAAAGTCAGGCCATTCACCTTTTGGACAGGTGGGTGGCCTGTTGCGTAGCACAAAAGTTCCATCCGTCGGGGGGCTGGCCATACACGGCGCAATGCAGGCGATCGCAGAGTTGTTTCATCTTTTCCTATGATTGACCCCTGAGGAGGCCGCTCAGTAAGCTCAATGTAGGAATAATACACTCATACGACTTTTCGGGTTACGGGAGGTGCGGGCCATGGCGCGTCGGGAGCGACTCGGTGAATTCCTTGTGCGGCGCGGGGTGATCAGCCGCGAGCAACTCCAGGCCGCTCTGGACCAGCAGGTCCGCACCGGCATGCTCCTGGGCGAGACTCTGGTGGACATGGGCTTCGTCGCCCGCGAGTCCCTTCTGCAGGAGCTGGCGGCGTTCTACGGGGTGCCGTTCGTCTCGCTGCGGCTGAACCCACCCGATCCCGCCGCGGCACGGCTGGTGCCGGCCCGTTTGGCGCACCGCTACCGGCTGATCCCCACGGCCCGCAGCGGCGACCGCCTGACGGTGGCCATGGCCAACCCGGCGGACATCGCGGCGGAGGACGAGGTCCGGGCCCTCACCCGGCTGGAAGTGGAGCCGGTCCTGGCAGACGCCGATGAGATCTCCGAGGCGGTGGGGCGCATCTTCGACCTGATGCACAACGCCGAGCTGGCTGTGCGGTACCGCGCGGCGGCCGCCCGCGAGAGGCCGCCCGAGCCGGAGGTGACGGTTGCCACAGAGGACGGGCCCATCGTCGCGCTGGTGCAGAGCCTGCTGATGCAGGCGGTGCGCGTGGGAGCCAGCGACCTCCACCTGGAGCCCCAGGAGACGGAACTGCGGGTGCGCTACCGGGTGGACGGGGTGCTGCACGAGGCCATGTGCCAGCCGCTCTCCCTGCACCCGGCGGTGGTGGCCAGGGTGAAGGTGCTGGGCGGCATGGACATCGGGGAGCGGCGCCTG
This sequence comes from Symbiobacterium turbinis, assembly GCF_055383075.1. Classification (NCBI taxonomy): domain Bacteria; kingdom Bacillati; phylum Bacillota; class Clostridia; order Eubacteriales; family Symbiobacteriaceae; genus Symbiobacterium; species Symbiobacterium turbinis. Next base: position 1,235,829 of record NZ_AP042433.1, on the reverse strand, counting down.
CCCCAGGACGGCCGGTTCAGCCTCACGGTGGACGGCAAGGCCTACGACTTCCGGGTCTCCACCCTGCCCAGCATCCACGGGGAGAAGGTCGTGCTCCGCATCCTGGACAAGAGCGGCGGCGTGCGGCGCCTGAACGAGCTGGGCTTCACCCCCGGGGACCAGCGGCGCGTCGAGCGGCTGCTGGCCCAGCCCTACGGCCTGTTCCTGGTGGTGGGCCCCACGGGCAGCGGCAAGTCCACCACGCTCTCGGCCTGCCTGTCGCACCTGGATGCCTCCGCGCTGAACATTGTCACCGTCGAGGACCCGGTGGAGTACCGGCTGCCCGGCGTCTGCCAGATGCAGGTGAACGTGCGGGCCGGGCTCACGTTCGCCGTGGCCCTCAGGCACATCCTGCGGCAGGACCCCGACGTGATCATGGTCGGCGAGATCCGCGACCGGGAGACCGCCGAGCTGGCCGTTCAGGCCTCGCTCACCGGCCACCTGGTCCTGAGCACCCTGCACACCAACGACGCGCCCGGCACGGTGGCCCGGCTGCTGGACATGGGCATCGAGCCCATCCTGCTGGCCTCGGCGCTGAGCGGGGTGCTGGCCCAGCGGCTGGTGCGCCTGCTCTGCCCGCACTGCCGGCAGCCCTACTTCCTGCCCCGTGAGCTGCGGGTGGCGGAGGGCTGGACGGTGGAGAAGGGCAAGCCGCTCTACCGGCCGCCCACCAGTGAGGAGCGGCCCTGCCCGCACTGCCGGATGGGCTACGCCGGGCGCACGGTCATCTCGGAACTGATGGTGGTGGACGATGCCATCCGCAGCCTGATCCTTCAGCGGGCGGACACCGAGGCGGTCCGGGAGGCGGCCGTGATCGGCGGGATGCGGCCCATGCGGGAAGAGGGGCTCCGGCGGGTGCTGGCCGGCGAGACCAGCCTCGAAGAGGTGCTGCGGGTGACCCGGAGCACGGTGCAGGAGGCCTGGCCGGCCCACAGCGCCGACCACGCCCTGATCCTGGGGGGATAACCGGTGCGGAACTACGCCTACCGGGCCCGCAGCCTCGCCACCGGCCGGCAGGTGCGGGGCATCGCCCGGGCGGGAAGCCCCACCGACCTGATGGAGCAGCTCCGCCAGGCGGGGTACGTGCCGCTGGCCATCCGCGCGGAGGGCTGGGTGTCCCGCCTCGGCCGCATGCTGAAACAGCTGGAGCCGCTGCAGCCCAGGGACCGGGCGGTCTTCTACCGGCAGATGGCCACCATGCTGCAGGCCGGCCTGCCGCTGACCACCGCCCTGGAGGTGCTGATGCAGCAGGGGCGGGGCGGCGGTTACGAGGCGGCCGCCGCGGTGAACCGCGAGCTGGTGCGGGGGGCCCCGCTGGCGGAGGCCATGGCGCAGAGCGGCGTCGCCTTTCCCGCCGTGCACCTCAGCCTGGTGCGGGCGGGTGAGCTGTCGGGCCGGCTGGCGGAGGTGCTGGACCGGCTGGCCGGCACCGAGGAGAAGGACGCCGCCCTGCGGGGCAAGGTGCGCTCCGCGCTGCTGTACCCGTCCGTGGTGCTGCTGGTGGCCCTGTGCGTGCTGGGCTTCATGGTCATGGTCGTGGTCCCTTCTTTCATGTCGATCTTCGACGAGCTGCAGGCAGACCTGCCGGCGCTGACCCGGGGGCTCCTGGGCGTGCTGGGGGTGCTGCAGCGGCACGGGTTCCTGGTGCTGCTGATGCTGGTGGCGGCGGGGCTGGGACTCCGGTTCCTGGGGCGCACGCCCCGGGGCCGGCGACGGTGGGACCGATGGCGGCTGCAACTGCCGGTGGTGGGCCGGCTGCAGACCCACCTGCTGCTGGGAAGCCTGGGCCGGACCATGGCGATGCTGCTGGGCAGCGGGCTGCCCCTGCTGCAGGCCCTCGAGGCGACCGGCGACGCCCTGGGCAACACGCTGTACAAGAGCGTGCTGGCAGACGTGGCCCAGGGGGCGAACCGGGGCGAGAGTCTGGCCGAGACCATGGCCCTTACGGGCGTGATCCCGGCCTTCGTCGTCGAGATGGTGCGGGTGGGCGAGCAGTCGGGCGCCCTGGAGGAGATGTTCGCCAGGACCGCCGAGTATTACGACCGGCAGGCCGAGGAGATGGTGGCCAACCTGACGGCCCTGCTGGAGCCCATCATGCTGCTCTTGATCGGCGGTCTGGTTGCCTTCATTCTCGTGTCGCTCTTCATGCCGATTCTGACCCTGCTCAACGCCGTGGACACCGCTTTCTGAGACGGGAGGTATGCGGAGATGCGCGCACTGTGGCGGCGGAACGGGAAGGACGAGGCCGGCTTCACCTTGATCGAACTGGCGATTGCACTGGCGATTCTCGGGATCCTGGTGGCGATCGCCGTGCCCACGTACCTGACTGTACGGAACCGGGCGTACGACGCGGAGGCGAAGCAGAACCTTGGTGCGATTCGGTCTCTGGCGTGGTCCTACTACCTGGAGCATGCGAGCTGGGATGAGGTAGACGACCTCACTCCGCTGGGGATGGACGCATCGCACACAACCGATAACTGGGAGTTCTTCGTAGATTTTAGCGACGATGACCTGATTCGGCTCTGTGCGAAGCCCACTGCTACAGCACCTTTCGACAACCGATTCTGGAGTTTGGAGTTGAAGCCCGATGGCAGTGCGGTCCTCGAAGGACCTGACGCCACGACTTGCGACCAGTGACCGGCATGGGAAGGGTCACCGCGGCTCCATCCTCCTCGAGGTCCTGCTGGCCGGCGTGGTGCTGAGCCTTGTGGCCGCCGCCTTGCTGACGGCCGCGGTGGGGGCGGGGCGGACGAGCCGCCGGGCCGGGGAGTACGGGGCGGCGACGGCTCTGGCTCAGGCGGTCATCGCCGAGGTCCGGCTCTACCCGGCCGGCGACCCGCGGCTGGAGCAGGGCGAGTGGGACTGGTGCCCGCCGGAATGCCCGGACCGGGTGGACAGGGTGACGGTCTCGGTGTCCCGGGCCGCGGGCCAGCCCGAGGGGGTGCGGCGGGTGACCGTGTCGGTGTACCGGACCGGGATTCCGGATTCGGTGCAGGTGGTGAGCTATGTGTATCCATGAGCGGAAGGGCGAGGGTGGGCTGTCGCTGGTGGAACTGATCCTCGGGTTCGGCCTCGTCGGACTGCTGCTGGTGGCCCTGGCGGGCATCCTGACCCGCGCGCAGACGCTGGACGCCCAGGTGCGGCAGCAGATGACGGTGCAGCAGTGGGGATACATCGTACTGGACCGCCTGGAAAAGGAGATCGCGCTGGCGGGCCTCCACCTGGACGGATCGGCGGGCGAGGAGGCGTTCCCGCCGCTGCCGGCTCAGGCGGGGGACGACTGGTCCCGCGCGCTCGCGATCCAGTACCGCCCGCAGCCGGGGGAGCCGCTGCGCCGGGTCGCCTGGTATCTCGAAGACGGCAGGCTGTGGGAAGCGGTGAGCAACGAGAAGCCGCTCCCGGTGACCGCCGACAGTGTGCGCGCAGAAGATTTGTCGGTCTCGTACTTCACGCATGAGAACGTGCGGCTGGAGCCGGCCAGGCTGAATGACGCCCGGTGGCGGGCGCAGATCCGGCGGATCAGCGTGAGCCTCTCCCTGGCGATGGAGGACGCCACCGGCACCACCGCGCGCTACCCGGTGCGGCTGGCGGTGGTCATACAGAATCCGTGCCGCTGAGGCGAAGGGGGTGACCGGGCGATGGGCCGGCTGGCGGAGCAGCGGGGCAGCATGGGCCCCGTCCTGCTGGTGCTCCTGGGCCTGCTGGTGCTTCTGGGCTGGGTGCTGGTCGGCGCCGCCGCCGGCCATGCCACCCGGGCGGCCGAGCAGGCGCGCGCGATCAGGGCCGGCGAGCTGGCCCAGGCAGGCGTGGCGGCGGCGCGAGCGCGCCTCGATGCCGGCAGCCCGGCCGTCCCGTCGGGCGGGCTGGAGTTCGCGGGTGAGGAGGCCACCGGCACGTACCGGGTCAGGGTGTCCCCCAGCGGCCGGGGCACCTATATCGTGGAGAGCTTCGGGGAGTCGGGCGGCGTGGAGAGAGGGGTTCGGGCAGAGCTGGCCCCGCCGCCCGAGTCCTTCGTCGTTCTGGCCGGCGGCTCCGCAAGCGTGAGCTACGAAAACCTCATCGAACTGGGCAGTTCGCTGAAGATCAAGGGGGACATCAACGCCCACGGCGACGTCGCGCTCAACGTCGCCAACGGCGCCCTCAGCGTCGGCTTCCTGGAGGTGGAGGGCGACGTGCGGGCCGGCGGCGACGTGGAGATTGAGGCCGCCTCCACCGTGCTCCTCGCGACGGCCAGCGCCAGGGTGAAGGGCGGCGTGGAGGCCGGCGGCGACCTGCTGCTGCGCACCCGCGCGGGGCTCTTGCTTACACACTCCTCCATCACGGTAGAGGGCCCGGTCGCCTACGCCGGGACGAAGACCCATGAGAAGAGGGGCGGTCTGGGGACGCACAGCGTGAAGATCAACGGCCCGGAGCGGAAGGTCGACGGCGTGGCGGTGCCGGCCCTCGGGGAGGCAGCCGCCGACGTCGACTTCTACGAGGCCCTGGTGGCGGACCTGGAGGCGCGGGGCCTGCTGCGGACGGTGCCGGCGGACCAGGCGTGCACGGTCAGCCGGCCGACCCGGGTCAGGGGAGACCTGGACTGCTTCCGGCTGCGGGTGGAGGACGGGGCGGTGCTGGTGGTGGACGGGAGTCTGGAAGCCTTCGCCGCCGACGTGGCCGGACTGGTCTACGTGCGGGGCGGCGCGGTGCCCAACTCCCGCGGCCACGTGGAGGTGGACACGCTGACGCTCCTGGAGCTGATCCTCTCGCCCTTCCCCGCCGCGGGCGGCGGCACCATCGCGGCGACAGGCGACATTGAAGTGTCCGGCGCCAAGCTGGCCGCGCTCCTCGCCTTTGGACGGGACCGGGAGGGGGTGCTCCAGATCCTGGCCCTGAGCGCCGGCGAGGACGACCGGAACAACGACGTGGAGCTGGGTCTCGGCGGGCTGGCGGACGCCCTGGGCGGGCGGTCCGCGGCGCCCCTCCTGCTCTACGCGGGCGGCGACGGCAACATCACGGTGCGCCACATGAACGTGGCGGACGCCGTCGCGTTCCAGACCCTCCCGCTCATCCTGGTGGCCGGCGGCGACGTCAACATCGACGTCAGCGGCCTGGCCGACGCGCTGGGCTCCTTCACCCTGGAGTCGATGCCCGAGATCTGGCAGCACGTGCCGCCCTTCCTGCAGGAGACGGGCACGGCCCGGGTGCTGTCGTGGCAGTGGCTGGACTGAGCCGGGAGGTGGCGGCACATGCAACAGCGACTCAGGTTCTGCGGCATCGATCTGGGCAGCCATGCGCTGCACCTGGCCTGCCTGACGGAGGGGAGCGGGGGGCAGCGCGGACTGCTGACCGCTTCGGCCCCGGCGCCGGGGCCGTGGGTTGGCGGTTGCCCGGCGGCGGCCGACGTGGCCGGGGCCGTCGCGAGCGCCGCCGGATCGCTGAGCGGCGTGCGGTGGGGCCCGCGCCTCCGGCCGACCCCGGCGGCCGTATCACTGCCCACCGGCGCCCTGGTGGTGAGGGCGGTGAACCTGCCCCCCCTGAAGGCCGGCGAGCTGCGGGAGGCCCTGTACCTGGAGATCGACCGGCTCCGCGCGGGCGACCCGGCGGAGACGGTGGGGGACTGGCTGCCGCTGGCCGTGCCCGGCGGTGAAGACCCGGCCCGGGCCGGCCGGGGCTACCTCCTGCTGACGGCGCGGCAGGCGGCGGTGGACACCGCGGCCTGCGCCCTGCGCGCGGCCCGCCTGCGGCCCGTCGCGGTGGAGCCGGAGCCCGCGGTTCTGATCCGGCTGGCCAGGCTGCTGGCCGCACCCGGGGGCGAGGCGGTGGAGGTGCTGGTCGACCTGGGCGCCGGCGGCACACGGCTGGTGGTGGCCCGGGCCGATGCGCTGCTGCTGTTCCGGGAGCTGCCCGTGGGGGGAAGCCACCTGACCGCGGCCCTGGCGGAAAGGCGGCAGGTCACCCTGGCGGAGGCCGAGGAACTGAAGTGCACCGAGTACCAGGAGGCCGGCTCACTGGCCGACTTCGGCCCCGCGGGGGAGCGGCTGGTGCGGGAACTGGAGCGGTCGCTGCGGTATGTGGAACGGCAGCACCGGCTGGAGGGGTACGCCTCCCTCCACCTGGTGGGCGGCGGGGCCCGCTGGCCTCTCCTGCGCAGGGAGATCGAAGGGGTTGTGGGGGTGCGGGCGCGCGATTCCGTAGCGCTTCCCGCCGGCGCCGTGCCGCCCGAGATGGCCGGCGCGGCCGCCCTCTGCCTCTGGAAGGAGGGAGCGCCGTGAAACGCATCAACCTGCTGCGGCCCCGCCTGCCATCGCGGGAGATCCGTGAGGCGCAGATCCTCACCGGACTGGCTCTGGTGCTCACGCTGCTCCTGATCCTGAGTCTCATCGCGTGCGGGATCGGACGGGGCGCGGTGCGGGCGGCGGGCGGGGAGCTTTTGGCCGCGGAGGCGCAGCTCTCGGCCGTGTCCGGCGACGTGGAGCGCTGGCAGGCCTTGATGAAGGAGACGCGGCGGCTGGAGGGCCGGCTGGAGGCTCTGGGTGCGGCCCTGCCCGGCGAGAGGCGGTTCACCCCGCTGCTGGAGGAGATCGCCGAAGCCCTCGGTGAGGGCTGCACGGCGGAGCGGATCGCGGTCAGCCCGCAGGAGGGGCTCAGCCTGCGGGGCAGGGCGCAGAGCTACAGGGCGGCCGCGGACTGCGTGGAGCGGCTGCGGGCGCTTCCGGCCCTGTCCGCGGTGGTCCTGCAGTCTGCGTACCTCTCGGAGTCGGCGGACCAGGTGGACTTTCAGGTGGTCGGGGAGCTGTGGCCCGGGGAAGGGGGCGGAGGCGAATGACGCGCTCCATGCTGCGGCGTCGGGAGTTCCTGGGCAGTCTGAACGCGGCCCTGGCCCTGTGCCTGGCCCTCGTCCTCTTCATGTGCGTTCGGCCTGCCTGGCAGGAGCGGACCCGGCTGCTGGAGGCTCTTTCCCAGCGGGAAGAGCAGGCCGCGAGCCAGCTGGAGATCGCCGCCTCGCTGGCGGCGGCCCGGGCGGAGCTGGATGAGGTCCGCCGCGCCCTGGCCCTCAGGGAGGCCGAGCTGGCGCCCGCGGGGGGAGATATGGCGGTGGTGCGGGCCATTGAGGCGCTGGCCGGGTCAGACGTGGCGCTGAGGCTCCTGGCCCCGGGCGCTTTGCGCGCCGCGGCGGCGCCGGACCAGCCGGAGACCGCGCTCTACTGCGAGCAGCCCCTGCGGATTGAGGCGCAGGGCGCGCAGGCGCCGCTGCTGGCCTTCCTCAGTACCTTGGAGCAGAATGTGCCGGGGCTGCGGGTGCGCTCGGTCTCGCTGCACGCCGGACCGCGCGGGGAGGGCGTGTGGAACCTCACCGTCAGCGGCGTGCTCTTCCTGCTGGGCCCGTGCGAGTGAAGCCGGGAAAAGACCCGTGACAACGGACCGGTGAGTGTTTATACTGTAACCAACCCCAAAATGGGCGTCACCACTTCCAAGGGAGAGGGATGCACCATGAATCTGTCGGTCCGGAGGATGACGGTGGCCGGCGTGCTCGGCGCCGTCTCTGCTGTGTTGGGTCTGGTTCCCGGTCTCGGCTTGATTCCGTTCCCCACTGGTCAGCACGTCACCATCCTGCAGATTCCGGCCATCCTGGCCGGCATCGCCGAGGGTCCCGTCGTCGGGCTCTTCGTCGGGTTGATTTTCGGCCTGACCTCGTTCATGCGGGCCACCAACCCGGCCTTTGCCGACCCGCTGGTGGCCATCCTGCCCCGGCTGTTCATCGGGGTGTTTGCGGCATACGCCTTCATGGCCCTGCGCCGCTGGAACACGGCGCTGGCCCTGGGGGCCGCCGGGGTGGTCGGCACGCTGACCAATACCGTCCTCGTGCTGGGCATGATTCTGCTGCGGGGCTACTGGCCGGTTCAGCAGGTGACCGTTGTCGCTGCCACCCACGCCCCCCTCGAGCTGCTGGTCGGCACCTTCGCCGTCGTGGTGGTGGGGCTGGCCCTGCACCGGGCCGGGTATATCCGGGCCCCTTACCCCGGCTCCGGGCGCAACGTGTAAAGCGCGCATGCTGGCCGCCTTCCGTCCGGGAGGGCGGCCCTTCGAATACCGGCGAAAGGACGTGCAGTCAGTGACGAAACCGGTGTGGCTGAGCGGCATTACAGACGTGCCGGGCATTCTGGTGGGGCACGCCCACGACCTGGGTGCGCTCACGGGCGTGACGGCGGTGCTGGCCCCGGCCGGAGCGGTGGTGGGGGTGGCCGTGGAAGGGTCGGCCCCGGGGACGCGTGAGACTGACCTCTGCCGCCCCGGCAACCTGGTGCAGCACGCGCACGCGGTGCTGCTCTGCGGCGGCAGCGCCTTCGGCCTGGCGGCCGCCCACGGCGCGATGCGCTGGCTGGAGGAGCGGGGCATCGGCCTGCCGACGGGTCACGCCACCGTGCCCATCGTGCCGGCGGCGGTGCTCTACGACCTGGGCGTTGGGTCGGCGCAGGTCCGCCCCGATGAGGCGATGGGCTACGCCGCCTGTCAGGCGGCCACCGCCGGCCCCGTCGCCCAGGGCTGTGTGGGCGCCGGGGCCGGATGCAGCGTGGGCAAGGCCCTGGGCATGGGCCAGGCCACCAAGAGCGGCATCGGCACCGCCTGCGTGAAGGTGGGCGAGGTTGCCATCGGGGCCATCGTGGCCGTGAACGCCTTCGGCGACGTGCGCGACCCGGAAAGCGGCCTGCTCCTGGCAGGGCCCAGGGGTGCGGACGGCGCCATCCTGGATACCACCGCCCTGCTGCTCCAGGGCGCCGCGGGGCAGCCCTTCGCGGAGAACACGACCATCGGCGTCGTGGCGGTGGGCGGGAGGCTCACGAAGGAGGGGGCCAACAAGGTGGCCCGCATGGCGCACGACGGCCTGGCCCGCACCATCTTCCCCATCCACACCATGGCGGACGGCGACACCCTCTTCTGCCTGGCCACAGGCGGGCCGGAGATCGACATCACCACGGCAGGCGCCGCCGCGGCCCTGGCGGTGGAGCGGGCCGTGGTGAACGCCGTGCGGCACGCGACGGCCCTGGGCGGGCTCGCCGCGCCGAAGGTGTAGGGAAGGCGGCTGCCTGTACACCGCGCGGTTCTGGACAGGGCCTCCGGGGCGTACTCTCCCCCCAGGAGGGGGATGGAACGATGGACGACGGCTTCGCCGCCAAGCTGCTCTCCAACTTCATGATCGCCCTGGGCGTGACCCTGGGCGGTTCGCTCTCGGGCGCCGCCGCGTCGCTGCTGACGGGCGGCCACCCGCTCGACCGCCTCCGCTACCTCTCTGAAGACCTCCGCCTCTGGGGCATTCTGGTGGCGGTCAGCGGCTCGTTTGAGCCGCTCCGCAGCCTGGAGCAGGGCCTCCTGTTCGGGCAGGGCCGCGCGCTGTTCCGCCAGGTGGTGGCCCTGGTGGTCGCCATGGCCGGCGCCAACCTGGGCTACTTCCTCATTCAGACGGTGGCGGGGCGGCGGCCATGAGCCGGTGGCAGCGGGCGCTCCCCCTCATGGCCTCCTTCGCCATGGGTTTCGCCGTCGCCATCTGGCTCCTGCCGGTCTTGGCCGGGCCGACGGTGCAGCGGCTGCGGCTGGAGCGGGATGCCTGTCTGGCCGAGGTGGAGGCCCTGGAGGCGGAGGTGGCCAAGTTGGAGTCGGCTGAGCGGAAGCGGCCCGTCGTCTGCACGATTCAGCGGGTCCGGGCGGAGATCGACGGGCCGGACGAGCGGGTGGGGCTGGAGGCCGCGCGGCGCATACAGAAAGAGCTGGCGGCCGAGCAGATCGGCCGCCAGCTTGAGAACGTATCGCCGGTCATCCTCTACGGCCGCTACAACGGCCGGCTGATGGAGATAGACGGGGTCACCTATCAGCTTTCGGTGCAGGCGCTCATGATCGGCCCCGAGCTGGTGCTGCTGGGCCGGGTGGAGCCGGTGGACAAGGGTGTGGAGTCGGATGCTTAGCCGGATGCGTCAGAACCGGCAGCGGGGATTCGGGCGCAGGGTGCTGCGCTGCTCCATGGTGCCGTCCCGGAACCGTTCCAGGTGCTCCTGCAGTATCCTGAGGGCGTCGCCGAACCCGGTGAAGGGGAAGTAGGGCGAACCGTGCTCCTCCATGAACCGGGCCAGGGAGCTCTTCGCGAAGACCCAGTCCGCGAAGCTGGCGCCGTACAGGTCGCTCACCCCGTCGCCCACGTAGATGACGTGGGCGCCCGACTCCTTCAGGCGGCGGGCCACGCCTGCCTTGCAGCAGCCGCACAGATCGCAGGCCGGGTTGGCGTTGGGCCACTCCAGGTGGCCGCGGTCCACGTAGCGGTTGGCGAAGACCGGCAGGTGGCCGAGCCCCTCCCGGCCCAGGATGCGGTCGATGTAGAGCGTGAAGCCGTCGCTGAGCACGGCCAGCGGGATCTCCTCCCGCTCGGCCCAGTCGACGAAGGCGTGGAAACCGGGGTCGATGGCCACCTGATCGGCCAGGGCGGTCGCCTCGTCCCGGTTCACGTGCGCGAAGGAATGCAGCCAGAGGATCCGCGAGCCCACCTCGCCCCGCGCGTACTGCTCCAGGACCGGGGCCGGGTAGGGAGCGAGGGTGTCGCAGATCAGGTCGCCCACGTCGACGGCGGAAATGGTGAAGTCGAAGTCGGTCAGCACCACCAGGGGTGCACTCAGGGCCCGGGACCAGAAGGTTTGCTCAAGATTCGTCATCATCGTGTGTGTGAAATGCCCTCCCGCGTGGGGCACAGTCGCCCACCTTTTCTTAAACGACTGATGTATTGTATCATGATGAGTAGGTGCAGCAGGCAAGGCTTTCGGCCTGCCGGAAGGAGGGATGGGTGGTGCAGCGGCTGCTCTACACCGTCGCCGCCGTGCTGCTGGCGGCCGGCTCGCTGGGGCTGGCCCTGCTGCCGCGGCTCGCGCCCGGCTGGCTCTGGTTCGGGCTGCTCGGGGCCTGCTTCTCGGGCATCGGCGCGGCCGGCTGGGTGCTGGGCGGCGTGACGGCGGGCCAGTGGCCGCGGCTGCGCGCAGGATGGTTCCTCCTTCCCGCCGGCGTGCTGGGGGTGGCCATCAGCGCGCTGGACCAGGCCCACCTGCCCCTGCTCTGGGCGGCCGGAGAGGCGGTGACGGGGCTTCTGCTCCTCGTGCCCCTGTTTCCGCGCCAGCGCCGCACCCAGCCCAGGGCCGAACCCAAATCGCGGCCCCCCGGTCCGGTACAGGCGCCGCCCGTGGCCGGCCGGCAGGAGACCCGCTGAGGGCATGAACGCGCCCGCTCCCCGGCCAGACTATGGCCGAGGAGGCGATGGCATGCGTAAGACGGTCGTGGGTCTCTTCCGGCACAGCGGCGACGCCGACCTGGTCGCGGCCCACCTGCGGGAAACCTTCACGCTGGACGCGGACAAGCTGGACGTGATCGGCCAGGCTGAGCTGAGCGCCGCGGGCGGCGCAGGGTTGAACGAGACCGACGCCTGGCTCCTGGCCGCCCTCGCGGACACCGAGCTGGACGGCCTGGACGGGCCGGGCGGCCTGTACGAGCTCGACGACCTTGAGGGGCCGGGCGCCCGGGATCCGGTGGCCAGGCGCTGGGGCGATCAGGTACGACGGGGGCGCACCCTGGTCGTGGCCCGCTGCGACGACCCCGACCAGGCCACGGAAATCGCCCGCGAGATGCGCCGGGCGGGCGCTCACCGGGTGGATCTGCTCGCTGAGGACAGCTGGCCGCTGCACTAGCGCTCCTCCGGCGCCTGCTTCGCCTTTTCGATGTTCTGTCGGACCTCATCGGAGGCGACCCGGGTCACCTCGGTGGTGATGGACTGGGTCGCCTTCTTGAATTCGCGGATGGCCTGGCCCATGCTGCGCCCCAGCTCGGGAAGCTTGTTGGGCCCGAAGATCACCAGGGCCACGATCATGATGATGAGGATCTCGCTGAAACCCAGATTACCGAACACGGGCATATCTCCTTTGGGCATGAACTCCGCAGGTCTTACTTTATCGTCCCGCGCCCGCGTTGTCCATAGCGCCGGGGGCCTGCCAGGCGGACCGGAGGCGCTCGATCTGCTGGAAGTCCGGCAGAAAGTAGGAGATGGGGCCCACGTAGGCGGCGTGCCCGGGCAGGGTCTCGGTGATGAGGGCGCCCGCCTGGTAGGAGTGGATGGCGGTCGTCGCCAGGCGGAACTGTTCCGCCAGGGGCACGTTGGTTTCCACGTGCTGGCGGGCGGTGCGCAGGAGTTTGGGCAGCCGCGGCAGGTTGCCTGGCTGCAGGGCCCGCCGGGCGGCGGCGCGGAGGAACTGCTGCTGCCGCCGGATGCGGCTGAGGTCATCGCCCATCGCGTCGCTGCGGAAGCGCACGTACTGTTCGGCCCGGCGGCCGTCCAGCACCTGGTGGCCCGGCTGCAGGTCGATCACCAGGTTGTCGTCGGGGTCGACGTAGTGCATGGGCGCCTCCACGTACATGGGCACGCCGCCGATGAGGTCGACCAGGGTGCGGAACCCCGCCAGGTTGACCTTCACGTAGTAGTGGACGGGCAGGCCCAGCAGGTCCGAGACCGTGCGGACGGCCAGTTCTGGCCCGCCCCAGGCGTAGGCGGCGTTCAGCTTGGCCTCGCCCACGCCTTCCAGGATCACGCGGGTGTCGCGGGGCAGCGACAGCACCCGGAGCGCCCCCCCGCCCACGCGCACCAGCAGCATCGTGTCGGAGCGGCCGGGGTCGCCGGGCCGCTCGTCGACCCCCAGCACCAGCACATACACCGGCTCTGTCCGGTCCGCTTCTTTGCCCTTCTCCTCGGGGACGAGTCCGAGTTCTACCGGGTCGCCCCCGGCGGGAGGGCCGCCGGGGGCGGGCGGGGCGGTGAGCAGCCGCCAGCCCAGGCCCGCGGCGGAGAGGGAGAGGAGAAGCCCCAGGACCGCGCCCGCAAGGAAGCGGCGCATCGCCCGGCCTCCTTTTCAGTGGGATAATCTAGGTATCCCCCGGAAGCCGGGCACACACGCCGCCTGCGTCCCTGGAGATTTCTGGAGCGTCAGTTCTCCTGCACGTGCAGCACCTTGTAGCCGTGCTGCTCCAGCAGGTCGACCAGCGGGCGGGACGTGTCGGTCTCCACCCGGACGATGATCTGGTACTGGTCCAGCACCGAGGAGCGGAAGGTGGCCACGTTCCGGATGGCCACCCCGGCATCGCGGATGATCTCGGCGATGCGGGCCAGCTGGCCGCGCCGGTCGGGCACAACCAGGGTCAGCCGGATGGTGCCGGAGTTGACGCCGAGCAGGTCGGCGAAGGCGCGGAAGATGTCGTGCTCGTGGATGACGCCGACCAGCCGCCCGCCCTCGACCACCGGCAGCAGGGGAACGTCGCGCTGGAACATGATCCGCGCGGCGGTCTCCACCAGGTCGTCGGGACCCACGGTCACCACGTCGGGCACCATGAACTCCTTCACCCGGCGGGGCAGGGCGGCCTCACGCCCTTCCCGCATACAGGCCTCGTAGATGTCGGTGAGCTGGATGATGCCCACCAGCCGGTCGGCCGTGACCGGCAGGCAGTCGTACTTCTTGGTCTGGATGATCTCGTAGGCCCGCTGCAGGGTATCGTCCGGCGATACCGTGGTCACATCCTCGGTCATGACGTTGCGAACGATCATCGGAATCAGCCCCCTCAACACGTGATGCGGAGGTGCGCGCATGCGGTTTGTCGTCGAGCCGGAGGCCCGGGGCATGCGCCTGAGCAAGTATCTGTTTGACCGGCTGAAGCTCTCGCGCACCCTGGTGCGCAAGGCGAAGGCTGCCGGCGGCATCCTGGTGGACGGGCGGCCCGCCCGCACCAGCCACGTTCTGGCCGGCGGCGAGGTGGTGGAGGTGCGGGTGGCGCAGGAAGGGCGCGTGGAGCCCGAACCGGTGCCTATCCAGGTGGTCTGGGAGGATCCCTACCTGCTGGTGGTGGACAAGCCCGCGGGCATGGTGGTTCATCCGGTGCGCGACTACGTGTCCGGCACGCTCGCCAACGGCGTGGCCTACCACCTGCTTCAGTCGGGCAGCGATCCCGTGGCGCGGCCGGTGCAGCGCATCGACCGGGAGACCTCAGGTCTCGTGCTCTTCGCGAAGGAGCCGGCGGTGGCGGGCCTGCTCTCCCGGGAGCTGGAGCGGCAGAAGCTCGAGCGGCGCTACATCGCCCTGGTGGAGGGCGCGGTGGCGGCCGACGCCGGCACGGTGGACAAGCCGCTGCGCCGGGTCTGGGGCCATCCGGTCGCCCGGGAGGTGGCGGAGGGCCCCCGCACCCCCGAGCAGGAGCGGCTGCTGGCGGAAGCGGCCGCGGCGGGCCGCGCCTTGCGGGAGGACTGGACAGCCGCGGGGCAGCCGGCGGTGACCCACTGGCGGGTGCTGCGCCGCTGGCCCGCGGCCACGATGCTGGAACTCAGGCTGGAGACGGGGCGGACGCACCAGATCCGGGTGCACATGGCCCACCTGGGCCACCCGCTGCTGGGGGACGAGCTTTACGGCGGGAGCCGCCGGCTCATCGGCCGGCAGGCCCTGCACGCCGCCGGCCTGGCCTTTGCCCACCCCGTCACGGGTGAGATGATGCGCTTTGAGGCGCCGCTGCCGCCGGACCTGGCGGATCTGGTGGCGCGGTTGGATGCGTCATAGCGGGTGCGCCCGGGTGGCGGGCACACCCGCCGCTTTAGTCTGCGATTGCGGTGTACCGCCCCCGGAAGTAGCCGAGGGGCTTGCGGGTGCGGCCGCCGGGGTTCAGCCGCTCCACCCGGCCGATGAGGATGGTGTGGTCGCCGGCGTCGACCCGTTGCACGGTGCGGCACTCCAGGAGGGCCAGGGCGCCGGGCAGGATGGGCGCGCCGTAGAAGCCCCGGGTGTAGTTGAGGCCGCCGAAGCGGTCGGCGCCCCTGGTGGCGAAGCGGTTGGCGAGGTCCACCTGGTCGCCGCCCAGGATGTGGACCGCATAGCCCTGCGCGTTCACGATCCCTTCATAGGAACCGGCGTTCTTGTCGATGCAGAACAGGACCAGCGGCGGTTCGAGGGAGACGGAGGTGAAGGAGTTCACCGTGAGGCCCACCGGGGTTCCGTCGGGGGCCTCCGCCGTCACGATGGTCACGCCGGTCAGGAACTGGCCGAGGGTATCGCGGAAGGTCCTGGGATCGATGGTCGTCATCGGCAATCCCTCACTTCGTTGAAGTCGTTCGCTGCTCAGCGCCGCTGGCCGCCGGCAGGCCTCCCTCCGGCATGCCGAGTTTGGCCAGGGCGCTGCGAATTTCGGCTGCGAGGGCGGAACGGGCCGCCTCGCCAGGGTCCGGGTCCCGGTTCCAGTTGATGACGACGCGGTCTCTCACGTGGCGGGGGATGATGTGGAGCTTGTAATGGCGCACCAGATTGTACCCGGCGCCTGTGATGTCATCATCCGAGAGGTGGCAGATCGCATCCATGGGGCGCACCTGCCGCACGGCGTGCGAAAGGTGCTTGGCCACGACGAAGAGATGCGCAGCCAGCGGGTCCGGCAGATCGATGAACTGCTCGTAGTGGTGTTTGGGAATCACCAGGACATGGTAGTCATTGATCGGGCGCTGGCTTACGATGGCGTAGACGAGGGGGTCGTCGTAGACCACAACGCCCGGTGAGATGTCCCCGCAGAACGGGCAGCCCGGCTTGCGCGCCTCAGGCATGTGGGGCTTCCTCCGCGTCGCGTTTTCGTGTCCGCACCCTTCGCCCATGGCGGATGAGGGCGGGGCGTGGGTGCCCTAATTGTACACCAAAGCGTCGGAAAAGTATCGTGTATTTTTTCTGCCGACTGTCCGGCCTCTTGACTTCGCCCGCGGCGGCGGATAGAATAGATGTACGTCACGAACAGGTGTTTGGCGATTATACATTCGGTAGCCCTAAATGCACGAGGGTGCGGAGGGGTTGATTGCATGCGGTGGATCTGTTGGGTGGAGATTCAGGGCCTCTACGCCGCCGCCGTTCGGGAGGCGGGGCTGGCGGAGGGCGGCCGGCCGATCGCGGTCCTGCGCGGGGGGCGGGTCTTCGACGGCTGCCGGGAGGCCTTTGCGGCGGGGCTGCAGCTGGGCAGCCCCGCCCGTCAGGTCCTGCGCGACGTCCCGCGGGCGGCCCTGGTGGAATTTGCGGATGTGGACGCCGCCGCCCGGGCCCGCGCCTTTTGGGACCGCTGCCTCGCCCACACGCCCTACGTCGAGCCGGTGGAGCCGCACCAGGTGCTGCTGGATCTGCCGCTGCCCGACGGGCCGGACGGCTCGGCGGGCGGCCGGGCGCAGGGCAGGGTGAGCCGCCGGCTGCAGGAGGAGGTGAGGGCGCTGGCGGAGGCGGCCGCGTCCTTCGGTTTCGCCGTCTTCGTCGGTGTGGGCACCTCCCGCCTGGTGGCCCGTGCAGCGGCCCGGGCCCTGCGGGCGGAGTTTCTGGAGCGGCGGCCCGGCACGCTCCCGCAGCGGCTGGAGGCTGTGCGCCTGGCCGGCCCCCGGCCGGCGGGCAGCGGGCAGACAGGTGGCCGTCAGGCGGGTGTCGGGCAGGTAGGCGTCTGTCAGGCGGGTGTCGGGCAGGCAGGTGGCCGTCAGGCAGGCGACCGTCAGGCAGGCATCGGGCAGGCAGAACGCCCGGCCCTGCAGATTGCAATCGTCCCGCCCGGCGAGGAGGCCCGCTTCCTCGCCCCGCTGCCCATCGGCTTTCTGCCCTGTCCGCCCGAGGTGCGCCGCCGCCTGCGGCAGCTGGGGCTTGCGCGCATCGGCGAGGCGGCGCAGGTGAGCGAGGATGAATGGGTGCGGCAGCTGGGGCCGCAGGGGCGGATGGTGGCCCGCTGGAGCCGGGGCATCGACCCGGAGCCGGTGAAGCCCGCCTGGCCGCCCCGGCGGCTGGCGCGGCGGTCGGAGCTGGGCGGCGTGCGGGACCGGGATCCGCTGGAGCGGGAACTGAGCCGGTCAGCCGCGCTGCTGGCCGCCCAGCTAGACCGGCGGGGCGAGGGGTGCCAGTTGGTGGGCCTGATCCTGGAGCTGGCCGACGGGCGGGTGCTGCACGCCGAGCGGACCCTGCCCCGGCTGCGGCACACCGCCTATCCGATCCAGCAGGGGCTGCACACCCTGCTCGCCCAGGTGCTGGACGGCCTCGGGGAGCCGCCGGAGGTCGCGGCGGTCACCGCCGAGGTGGGGCTGATCGGCCCCGTCGACTGGCGGCAGATGGAGCTGTGGGACGACAGGCTGCGCCGGGAGCGGCAGGAGCGGATCGAGGGCGCCCTGGCCCTGCTGCACGAGCGCTTTCCGGCGCGGGTGATCGGCCTGGGGCTGCGCACCCCGCTCTCCTGGCGGGAGCAGATGCTCCAGTACGCCGACCCCTACCGCTGGTCCCGGAAGGCGTGACGGGCCGTGTCGCGCATCATCAACCAGCCGGTCGACGTGGCGACCGACCCCGACGGCCGGCCCGCCGCCTTCCGCTTCGCCGGCATGCGGGAGCGGGTCCGCGCGGTGCTTGACGCCTGGGTGGAGACCGGCCGCTGGTGGGAGCAGGAGTCCGAACTGATCGCCTACCGGGTGGCCACCGAAAGCGGCGGCCTCTTCGAGCTGAATTTCATTCCGCGGGAGCGGCGTTGGATGCTTTATAAGGCGTACGACTAGGGTGGCCCCCCGGCAGGGGGCCGCTCGGCGTTCAGGGGGCCACCTGGCAGGAGGGCCTGGCGCTCTGAGGCATGAAGGAGTCGGGCGCGGGTGCGAAGTGCGGCGGATTTCCACTTGTTGGTGGGGGCGAAGTGGGAGTTGGCCGCATTTAGGCGGCGGCGGGTGACTGCGCCGGGTGGTTGAGGAGGCCCGGCTCCCGACATGCGCTGCCGGATACTCCCGCATCCCGCGTGCGAAGCACTTGACTGGGCGGCCGCCATGGCATAGAATAGGTGTACGCATCGAACATATGTTTGAGTCCTGAAAGATTGAGGAACCGAATCCACGTGAAGGAGTGCACCGCCCATGACCTTCGTCCATCTCCACGTGCACTCGCCCTTCTCGTTCCTCGACGGCGCCTCCCGGCTGGACGCCCTGATCGCGGAGGCGGCCCTGCACGGGATGCCGGCCCTGGCCCTCACCGACCACAACAACGTGTCGGGGGCGGTGCGCTTTCAGCGCAAGGCGCAGGAGGCCGGCATCCAGCCGATTCAGGGCGCCGAGCTGACCCTGGAGGGCGGCTGCCACCTCACGCTGCTGGCCACCGGGCCGAAGGGCTACGCCAACCTGAACCGGCTGATCACCGCCGCCCACCTGGGGCAGGAGCCCCGCGCGACGCCGGGGGCGATGTATGCGCTGGCCCCGAACCACGACCGGCTCCAGCCGGCGTGCCCCATGTCGGCCCTCAGCCACGACACCGACGGGCTGATCGCGCTCTCGGGCTGCCGGCGGGGCGAGATCCCGTCCCTCATCCTGCGGGGGCGGCTGGCCGAGGCGGAGGCCGCCGCCCGGCGCTACGCGGCCTGGTTCCCGGGCCGCTTCTACCTGGAGCTGCACGACGAGCAGCTGCCCGGCGAGCGGGCCCTGAACCGCGCCCTCCGGGACCTGGGCGAGGCGCTGGGCCTGCCGCTGGTGGCCACGGGCAACGTGCACTACCGCACCCGCGAGGAGTTTTTCGTGCACGACCTGCTCACCTGCGTGCGCACGCTCACCCGGCTCGACCAGCCCCACCCGGAGCGGCCGCTCAACGACCAGCGCTACCTGAAGCCGCCGGAGGTGATGGCCGAGCGCTTCCGGGACTTCCCGGGTGCCGTGGCCAACACCCTCGCCATCGCCGAGCGGTGCCGGCCGGTGCTGGACCTGGACGCCCGGCTCTTCCCCGAGTTCCAGACGCCCGACGGCTCGCACCCCGCCGCCTACCTGACCCGCCTGGTCTACGACGGGGCGGCCCGCCGCTACGGGCGCATCACCGAGCGGGTGCGCCGGCGGCTGGAGCACGAGCTGACCATCATCACCCGGCTGGGCTACGAGGACTACTTCCTGCTGGCCTGGGACGTGGTCCGCTTCGCCCGGGAGCGGGGGATCCGCTGCGCCGGGCGGGGCTCCGCCGCCGACTCGGCGGTGGCCTACTGCCTCTTCATTACAGATGTGGACGCGATCGAGCGCGGCCTGCTCTTCGAGCGCTTCATGTCGCTGGAGCGGGCCGAGAAGCCCGACATCGACATCGACTTCGACGCCCGCCGGCGCGATGAGGTCGCAGCCTACGTCTACCGCAAGTACGGCGCCGAGCACGTGGCCTCGGTCTGCACCTACAACACCTTTCAGGCCCGCTCGGCCGTGCGGGACCTGGGCAAGGCGATGGGCTTTCAGGAGGCGGAGCTGGACTACCTGGCCAAGCGCATCCCCTGGCACGCCGGAGCCGACGAGATCCTCACCGTCATGGCCCGCTACCCCGAGCTGCGCCAGTCGGGCATTCCCTGGCACAAGTTCGAGCAACTTATCGAGGCGACGGCGCGGGTCGCCCGCTTTCCCCGCTTCATCGGCACGCACCTGGGCGGGCTGGTCATCTCCCGCCGGCCCCTCCTGGAGGTGACGCCGCTGCAGGTGGCCGCCAAGGGGCAGGTGATCTGCCAGTTCGACAAGGAGCACGTGGAGGACCTGGGGCTGGTGAAGCTGGACCTGCTCTCGCTGCGCACCTTCACCGCCGTCGACGACGCGGTGCGGGCCATCGGCGACATCGACTACGAGCAGATCCCCCACGGCGATGCGGCCACCTACGAGATGCTGGGCGTGGGCGAATCCATCGGCGTCTTCCAGCTGGAGTCGCCAGCGCAGCGGGCCTTGCAGGCGCGGCTGAAGCCGGACCGGTTCGAGGACATCGTCGCCTCGGTGGCCATCATCCGGCCCGGGCCCATCAAGGGGAACATGGTGGAGCCGTTCCTGGCCCGCCGCCACGGGAAGGAGGAGGTCACCTACCTGCACCCCAAGTTGAAGCCGATCCTCGAGAAGACCTACGGCGTGGTGCTCTTCCAGGAGCAGGTGATCGAGATCGCCACCGCGGTGGCCGGCTTCACCCCCGGCGAGGCGGACCAGCTGCGCCGGGTGATGACCCACGCCCGCAACCGGGAGGACATGGAGGCCATCGGCCGGCTCTTCCGGCAGAAGGCGGCCGCGGCCGGGGTGGATCCGGCGGTGGCCGACACCATCTTCTCCTACATTCAGGGCTACGCCTCGTACGGCTTCTGCGAGGCCCACGCCGCGGCGTTCGCCAACACGGCCTACAAGACCGCCTACCTCGTGCGCCACTACCCGGCGGAGTACTTCGCCGCGCTCATGTCGGCCCAGCCGATGGGCTACTACCCCATCAACACCCTCGCGGTGGAGGCCCGCCGCCGGGGGGTCGGCCTCCTGCCGGTGGACATCAACCGCTCGGATGAGGCCTTCACCGTGGAGGAATGGACCCAGGAGGCCTGGGAGGCCTTCTGGGGGACGGAGCCCTTCGCCCCCGAGCACCCGGCGACGGGCAAGGCGATCCGCATCGGGCTCCGGGCGGTGAAGGGGGTGGGGGAGCCGGCGGCGGCGGCGATTCTGGCGGCCCGGGGCCCGCGCGGCTTCCGGTCGCTGGCCGACCTGGTGCGGCGGACCGGGGGCGCCGTGCCGCGGGGGCCGCTGGAGGCCCTGGCGCTGGCCGGCGCCTTCGACAGCCTGCATCCCAACCGGCGGGCGGCGCTCTGGCAGGTGGCCCGCCTGCTGGAGGCCGAGCGGATCCGCCGCGAGCGGGGGGCGGAGCAGGCCAGCCTGCTGGACGCCGCGGTGGGGCACCCAGCCGCGCACCCAGCCGGGCACCTGGCCGCGCCGCCGATCGCCGACTTCAGCGCCGCGGAGCGCTATTTGAAGGAATACGAGCTCACCGGGCTGATGGTGCGCGCACACTTCATGCGCTTCGTGCGGGAACGGCTGGCCCGGCAGGGCTACCTGACGGCGCAGGAGGTGCGGCAGCGCCAGGCGGGGGAGCTGGTGAAGGTGGCCGGGCTGCCCGTCTGCCCGCACCGGCCCCCGACGCGGTCGGGCAAGATCGTCGTCTTCCTGTCGCTGGAAGACGAGACGGGGCTGATCGACCTCACCATCTTCGAGGATGTCTACCAGCGTTACGGCCACCTGATCTTCACCGACCCGCGGCCGCCGCTGGCCGCCCTGGGGCGGGTTGACCGCCGGGGCGGGCACGTCTCCGTCACGGTGAGCCGGGTGCGGGTACTGGAAGCCTGACGGGCATACTACCCAGTGCGGCCCCGGCACGCCACTGTCGTCAGCGAGGTGGACCTGTTTGCAGAAAGTCGGACGGAACGACCCCTGCCCCTGCGGCAGCGGCCGGAAGTACAAGGCCTGCTGCGGCCTCTACCACGCCGGCATCCAGTATCCCGACACCGTGGAGCGCATGATCCGGAGCCGCTTCACGGCCTACGCGATCGGCGACGTCAACTACCTCTGGCGCACCACCCATCCCGACAACGAGGCGCGGGCCGGCAAGACCGAGGCAGATTTCAAGCGGGAGACGCTCCACTACTGTAAGAAGGTGGATTTCACGCGCCTCGTCATTCACGAGACGGAATCCGAGGACGAAAGGGGAATCGCCCGCGGCACGCTCACGGCCTGGTACCGCGTCGCCGGCCAGCCGGAGGACTCGCTTACCGAGCGCTCCGAGTTCGTGCGAGTGGACGGCCGCCTGCTGTACCTGACCGGCGTCCAAGTCGACGTGCAGG
This sequence comes from Symbiobacterium turbinis, assembly GCF_055383075.1. NCBI lineage: Bacteria > Bacillati > Bacillota > Clostridia > Eubacteriales > Symbiobacteriaceae > Symbiobacterium > Symbiobacterium turbinis. Next base: position 1,214,130 of record NZ_AP042433.1, on the reverse strand, counting down.
CCGGCGATGCGCCGCAGGGCGCCGACGACTGAACGGCCGCCCCCGGAAAAAGGGGGCGGCCGTTCCGCGCGCAGAAACTCATCCGTCCATTCCCACGTCAAACTAGGGTAGGTCGCTATACGGCAAAGCGGTTTTCTCTGCTATAGTAAGACAGGTAAACTCAGCAACGAGGAGGGCAGCCCGTGCACTACACGACAAAGAAGTCCAAGAAGAAGCGGTGGCACTGGTTGGTCCCTCTCCTTCTCATCCTTGCCCTCGCAGCCGCAATCCGCGCCGTGGCGCTGCATCGCCCGTTCGACTCCCCGGCAACTGCCGACCCGGGGCCGTCGGACCCCACGGAGCCGGGAGGCACGTCGGCGGAGACGCCGCCCCCGCTGCAGACGCTGCCGGGAGATCTGCAGACCTTCCTGGTCATGGGCGTGGAGAGCTGGGAGGGTGAGTGGGGCCGATCGGATTCCATGATGGTGGTGTCGTACGATCCCCGTGAACAGCGGATCGCGATGCTCTCCATCCCCCGCGACCTGTGGACCTACATCCCCGGCCGCGGGTACGACAAGATCAACCACGCCTACGCGTACGGCGGCCCCGCCCTCTCGGTGGACACGGTGGAGCGGTTGCTCGGCATGGATATCGACCACTGGGTCTCCATTTCCTTCGAGGGGTTCGTCGAGGTCATCGACGCCCTGAACGGCGTGGAGGTCAACCCGCCTGAACCGCTCTATTACGTCGATCCCTCCGATTTCCGCTTCGGACCCGACGGGCTCGTCATCGACATCAAGGCGGGGCCGCAGGTGATGGACGGCCTGACCGCGCTGAAGTACGCCCGCTTCCGGGCCGACTCCGAGGGCGACCTGGGGCGCATGCGGCGCCAGCAGGAGATCATCCAGGCCGCCGTGAAGAAGGCCGCGACGCCGGCCGTTTTCACGCGGGCGCCGCAGCTCATCTCGGCCCTTTACCACACCATCGGCACCGACATGACTCTGGGCGAGATGGTGAGGCTGGCCGCCGCGGGGCGGCAGGCCCTGAACAACCCGCTGATCACGGGCACGATTGAGGCCGATGAGTACTGGATTGACGGCATTTTCTACTTCGGCGCCGACCTCGTGGATCTGCGGACGGCGGCTTACGAGCTGCTGGTGGGCGAGCCGCCAGATGAGGCGTTCCTGGCCCAGGCCCGTGCCGACAACCAGGAGTACCAGTCGGTCCTGCAGCAGGAGGTGGCCCGGTCCCGGGCGGAAGCCGCCGCCCGCGCGGAGGAGGAAGAGGGCGAGCCCGGTGAAGGCGAGGACGATGGCGAGCCGGGCGGAGAGACCGCGCAGGGGCCGGGTGATGCCGAGGGAGATGAGGGGGCGGCGGAAGGCTCCGGCGATCCCTCGGGCGACGAGACCGGCGGTGAGGCAGGCGTCGGAGCCGAGCCCTGGGCCACGGTGAACCTGGTGGACGCCACCGGCGAGGGCGTGGCCTGGGCCTACGTGGAGCTGCTGGAGGCCGCAGGGCTGCAGGTCTCGCGGGTGCACGAGAGCCAGGCGGTTCTGCCGACGACACTGGCGCTGGTGCGGGGCCCGCATCTGGATGAGGGCGCCGTGACGGACCAGCTGGCCGGCATCCTGCCCGGGGTGGTGGTCACCATGCAGCCGGATCCCACCGCCGTGGACGACATCGACCTGGTACTGGGGATCGACATGCTGCCCTGACCACAGGTGTCTTGCCTTGAACACAGACGTGTTACCTTGACCATACATGAGCAGTTGAAGGTTGCGAGCGAAGGCGCCTCTTGCGGCCGCACGGCGGCCCACCGGAGGCGCCTCTTCCTATGGACGCAAGGCTCTGTGTTGACACGGGAGCCGGCGGGGGCTAAACTCAAATAGGAATTTTACTGGATATGACTAGGAGGGGCGCAGGATGACGGTGGAGCAGGTTCTGCAGCGTCTGAAGGAGATGGGGTGCAAGCTGACGCCCCAGCGTCGGCTCATCGTCGAAGTCCTGCTGGACGCCGGTGAGAACGCGCTGACCGCCGATGAGATCTACCAGCAGGTGCGCCGGACCTATCCCGAGATCGGGCTGGACACCATCTACCGCAACCTGCGGCTGATGGTGCGTCTGAACGTGGTGAACGAAGTGAAGCTGACCGGGCGGACGGCTCAGTACTCGCTGAACCGGGAGATGCATAACCACAGCCTGGTCTGCCTGGAGTGCGGTGTGGAGATTCCCCTGGCCCACTGCCCCATCAAGGAACTGGAGGCGGTGGCGCTGGAGCAGCACGGCTTCGTCATCTCGGCGCACCACATCGAGCTGTTCGGCTACTGCCCCGACTGCGCCGCCGTCGGAGACAGTAAAATTACTACTTGACAGTTATCCGATGTGGAGCACAGAATACCCTGGTGGGACACGAGAAATCGGTTTTCATCGCAGAAGGAGGGCTGCATGAGGATGCGCCGACTGAGATGGCTCGCAGCACTGGCGCTGACGCTCATGCTGGTTGGCGGCTGCGGGGGGACGAACGTCACGCGCAGGGGAGCTTCGGCCTTTGTGGGGGACGGCCGGCTGCGGGTGGCCACCAGCATCTATCCGGTATACGAGTTCGCACGGGCGGTGGGGGGAGACCAGGTCGATCTGGTCAACCTGGTGCCGCCGGGCACGGAGCCCCACGACTGGGAACCCTCGGTGGGCGACATCCGCACCCTGAACGACGCCCAGGTCTTCCTGTATAACGGGGCGGGTTTCGAACACTGGGTCGACGCGGCGCTGGCCTCGCTGGACAACCGTGACCTCATGGCGATGGAGACCAGCGAAGGGTTTGCGCTGCTGGACGCCGCCGGGCACGGGCACAGCCACGAGGGCGAACTTGTACACGATGAACATGACCCTGACCAGGCACACGAAGACGACGACCACCACGCTGACCCCGAGCACGAAGACAGCGACCACCACGCCCACGATCACGGGGACCTGGATCCCCACATCTGGCTCGACCCCAACGGGGCGGCGCATACGGTGGCGCGGATCCGCGACGCCCTCGCGGCCGCCGATCCCGCCAACGCGGAGGTGTATCGCAGCAACGCCGAGGCCTACCTGGCGGAGCTGGCGGCGCTGGATGAGGAGTTTGCCGCCGGCCTCGCCCGGTGCGAGCGGCGGGTCTTCTTCACCACCCACGCGGCGTTCGGCTACCTGGCCCACCGCTACGGCCTGGAGCAGCATGCCATCATGGGGCTGGCCGCGGAGGCCGAGCCGACCCCCAGGGCGCTGAAGGCGGTGGTGGATGCGGCCCGGGAGCACGACGTGCAGTACATCTTCTTCGAAACGCTGGTGAGCGACAAGGTCGCGCGGGTGGTGGCGGACGAGGTCGGCGCCGAGACCTTGGTGCTCAACCCCTTCGAGGGGCTGACGCCCGAGCAGATCGCGGCGGGCGAGGACTACCTCTCCGTAATGCGGCAGAACCTGACCAACCTGCGCAAGGCGCTGGGGTGCCAGTGATGATGACGAATCCAGTCGTTGAGGTGCGCGACGTCAGCTTCGGCTACGGGAAGGATCTGGTGCTGGAGCGCGTCAGCCTGACGGTGGAGCGCGGCGAGTACCTGGGGCTGATCGGGCCCAACGGGTCAGGCAAGACCACGCTGCTGCGCCTGATGCTTGGGCTGCTGCCCCTCTCGCAGGGGGAGATCCGCCTGTTCGGCACGCCGCTGCAGAAGTTCCGGGACCGCTGGCGGGTGGGCTACGTCGCGCAGAAGGCCGCCTCGTTCAACACCGCCTTTCCGGCCACGGTGGAGGAGGTCGTTTACACGGGGCTGACGGCGCGGCGCGGCGTTCTGAGGCGGTTCACGCCGTCGGACCGGCTGGCCGTGCGCCAGGCCCTGGACCGTGTGGGGCTGCTACCCTACAAGGACCGGCTGGTGGGCCGGCTTTCCGGCGGCCAGCAGCAGCGGGTCTTCATCGCCCGGGCCCTGGTCAGCCGGCCGGAGCTGCTGATCCTGGACGAGCCCACCGTCGGGGTCGACGCGTCCGCGGAAGGGCAGTTCTACCGGCTGATCCGCCGCCTGCGGGAGGAGATGGGGCTGACGGTCATCCTGGTCTCCCACGACATCGGCGCGATCTCGCACGAGGTCTCGGCGCTGGCCTGCCTTAACCGCCGGCTCTTCTACCATGGCTCGCCGGCTGACTTCGGCACCGATGAGCAGCTGTGCGAGCTCTACGGGCACGAGGTCATCCGCATCCAGCACCACCATCACCCGGGGGAGGGCGACCGCGCGTGATTGAGATGTTCTCGCTGGCCTTCATGCAGCGGGCCCTGGTGGCCGGGCTGATCGTCGCCGTGGTGGCGCCTTCCATCGGGCTCTTCCTGGTCCTGCGCCGGCTGGCGCTCTACGGCGATGCGCTCTCGCACGTCACGCTGACCGGCGTCGCCGCCGGCATGCTGACCAGGACCTACCCCGTGGCCACCGGCCTGCTCTTTGCCGTGGCCGCCTCGCTGGGCATGGACTGGCTCAGGCAGTCGTACCGGAAGTACAGCGAGATGGCGGTGGCCATCGTGCTGGCCGGCGCCCTCGCCCTGGCGGTCATCCTGCTGTCGCTGGCCACGGGCAGCACGGGGGAAATGATGGCCTACCTGTTCGGTTCCATCGTCACCGTCAGCCGGACCGACGTGCTGGTGATCGGCGTGCTGGGCGTGGTGGTGCTTGGCTGCGTCTTCCTCCTGTACAAGGAGCTGCTGGCGTCGACCTTTGACGAAGAGTACGCCCGCATCAGCGGGCTGCCGATCCGGGCGCTGAACACGCTGTTCTACGTTCTGGTCGCGCTGACCGTGGGCCTCACCATGCGGGTGGTGGGGGCCCTGCTGGTCTCCTCGCTGATGGTGGTGCCCGTGGGGGCCGCCCTGCAGGTGGCCCGCTCCTTCCGGGGAGCGCTGGCGCTCTCGGTGGGCTTCGGGATGGTCTCGGTGCTGGCGGGGCTGACCCTGGCCTACGTGCTGGACCTGGCCCCCGGCGGCACGGTGGTCTTCACGGCGGTGCTCATCCTGCTCCTCATTCTGGCCTACAAGCGGCTGCGCCGCTTGGAATAGCCCGGACAGCACCGCCTGGGCCACAGAGACATCCGTGAAGAGCGTGAGCTGCTGGGGCCAGCCTCCGCGGCTGGAGACCCGCCAGAGGTTGGGCTGGCCGCTCATGTCGCTGAGGAAGAGCAGCGAGTCGCCGTCCGGGGCCAGCTGCATGCCGTAGTTGCGCCGGACTGAGAAGAACTGCTCGAACCGGTAGTGGTGTCGTGGGATCATCGAGGCGATACCTCCCGCACGGAAAGGCCGTCTTCATTATTGCGGCATACTCGGAATGCCTCGCCGTGGCCTTTCGCCCCGAGGCGATGTTTTCCCTCGTACCCTGGGTACCTTCTTCCGGCCTCAATAGCGGCGACCGCAGTGGAGACATGCGAACGGGGCTGTCCCGGCAGAGTGGTCTGCTTCCGGGACAGCCCCTTTGCTGCGCGTCTCGGGTCTACTCAAAGGAGACGTCGCGGGTGTACTGGTTGGACGGATCCCACAGCATGAAGGACTCGATGCCCAGGTCCCGCAGCGCCTGTACCTGGGCCAACACCTCGGCGGGGCCGTAGGTGATGCCGCCCATGGAGAAGTCCTGGATCCAGGGCCGGTGCTTCTCGATGGGGAGCCCCTCGGTCCGCTCCAGCGCCTTCTGCATGGAGTTGTAGACGGTTTCGTACGGCGCGGCGTTGGGATCCTCCAGGCCGTAGGTCCAGGGGGCGTAGTGGGAGGGGTAGACCATTGGCGCGACGTAGTCGACGATCTCGGCGATCTGCCGGTAGTCCTGGCCGATCTGCATGTCGTCGCCCTCCGCCACCGAGGTGGTCAGGCCGAACAGGTCGGCGCCGACCACGACCCCCAGGGGCTTCAGTTCCGCCATCGCGTACCGCAGGAAGTCGTTGATGGGCTCGGTGCGCTGCTCCGCCGTGGTGTCGTGGCCGTTGTAGCCATCGCGCAGGTTCTCGGAGTAGCGGATGTAGTCGAACTGGATTTCGTCGATGCCGGCGGCGATGGCTTCCTTTGCCACGTCGACGTTGTACTTCCACACGTTCTCGTTGGCCGGGTCCATGAAGGAGTACGCACCGCCGTCAAACCCCGGAATGGCCCATTCCGGCCGGGCCTTGTACAGCCACTGGTCGTTCATGACGACGATGCGGCCGGCCACCCAGAAGCCCCGCTCGTGGGCCTCCGCGATGAACGCGGGCAGATCGGCGATCTTGCGCATGTTGGCCCCGATCTCCTGGGCGAGCGGAATGTCCGACTCCCACGAGAGGTAGCCGTCCTCGGCCTTCAGGTCCAGCACGATGGTGTTGATGCCGGCCGCCCGGGCCCAGTCCAGCAGCGGCCAGACCAGGTCGGGGGAGCCCGCGTACCAGCCGGAAAGGTGGAGGCCCCGCACGGGATCGGGCATCTCGCGGGGCGGTGTCGCCGGAACGGCGGGTTCGTCGTCGCCGGGCTTCGCGCCGGCTCCGGGCACTTCAGCGTCGCCGGGATCAGCGGAGCTGCCAGGGTCGGGAGCCTCACCGTGATCGGGCGTTTCACCGGGATCTGGAGCTTCACCCGGATCGGGCGCCTCGCCGGGTTCGGCGGGATCTTCTCCACCGGGGCCGGTGATGTTGCCCACCGGCACCTGTCCCGACGGCCCGGGGGGAGCGGTGTTCCCGCCGGGGAGGGAGCTGCAGCCGGTGATGAGGAGCGATGCAATCAGGACGGAATGAACGACGGCAGAAGTAAGCAGTTTGCGCATTGGCCAGCCTCCGGTTTCGGACCTTGATACTCGTTAGACGAAGCCGGGGGCACTTTCGTTTGCATGTTGCGCGATTGAGGTGGTAGCAGTTTTACACAGTGGGTTGGTTGCCATGCGAAGCATCGCCGTACGCGGGCTGCATGGCCCACTCGGCGGACGGCTGTCTGCTCACCCCCTGCTGGCGGTCGATGAGGCTCCGGATGAGCCGTTCCGCCTCCGCCCACGAGTGTACGCGGTAGCAATCGTGGAAATGACGGTTGTACGGGTAGTCCATCATGATGCGAATGGCCGGGTGGTTGCGCAGGTTCTTGGGCGCGTCGTCGAACATGAAGTCGCCGCGCACCAGGTCCTTTCGGTGCGTGATCACGATGTTCCCGCGGGGCACCATGGGCAGGTGCCTGCGCACCCAGCCGATCTTGTCGCCGGCGGCCTCCCTGGGGCTGGCGGTTACCACCACCAGCTCGCATATTTTCGCCAGCCGGCCCAGCGACTCCACGCACCCCTCGATGGGCTCCAGATCCGCAAAAAAGCCCGGGCGGTTCAGGTAGTGGTAGATGCGCTTGCCGCACTCGGGTTTGACGAAGGTGTCCCAACTCCAGGAGGTGATGTCCTCCGGACGGAGGTTGTCGTTGTAGTCCCGGTTGTAGACGGCCAGCCACTTCTTCATCAGGTTGCAGCAGATGCCGTCCAGGTCGAACAGCAGGATCGGCCTGGCCACGCGTGCGTCACCTCCGCGGGGTTGTGCTTTCATGAGTATGCCCCGGAAGGTGACAGAAGTCGTCTGTCAACCCCTGCCGTGCCGGCGCGCCAGCCGCAGCCGTCGCCGCTCTTCGCCTTCCTGGAAGCAGCGCCGGTCTTGCTCGGTCTCGATGAGCAGCGGCGGCACGCGCGTTGGCCGGCCCGTCTCGGGATCCAGCGCCACGAAGGTCGCGTAGGCCGAGGTGGTGTGCCGGCGTTCGCCTTTGGTGGGCGATTCGGCGTAGACGTCGATGCCGACCTCCAGCGAGGTGCGGCCGGTCCAGGTCACGCGGGCCTTCAGGATGCAGACCTCGCCGATGTGGACGGGCGTGAGGAAATCGACCGAGTCGAAGGAGGCCGTGACGCATGGGTTGCCCGCGTGGCGCATCGCGGTGATGGAAGCGGCCACGTCCATCAGGTGAAGCAGCCGCCCGCCCAGCATGTTGCCCAGCGGATTGGCATCATTGGGCATGATGATCTCTGTCATTTCGCAGGCGCTGAGCCGGGCCGATTTGGGCTGCAGGCTCTGTTCAGTCCGATGCATCGCGGGATCTCTCCTCTGGTACAGATATCCGTGGGTTGCTGGAGACGAGTAAGCGCGGACCTAGCCATCGGCGATCACGGCCGTCAGGTCCTGGGCAGCGCGGTGGAGCCGTTCCACGCTGTCGCGCACCTGGGCCACCAGGGCGGAGAGCGCGTCGGCCACCTGCGCCACCTCGTCGGCCACAGCGGCGCTGGTGGCGGACGATTCCGCCGCCGAGCGCGCGCCCGAGGCAAGCTGCTCGGCTGTGGCCGCCATCTGTTCGGCTGAGGCGGAGTTCTCCTGTGCGATGGCGGTCAGCTCGGCCAGGGCTTCCGCAAGCTGCCGGCTGTTTGCGGAGAGGTGTTCTGCCTGCGCGGTGATGGCGGCCATGCGGTCCGCCGTGTGGCCCACGGTGACCGCGAGATCCGCCAGGTTTTCGCCGGTGGCCGAGGAGAGCGTGAGGCTCTCTGCGGCGAGTGCGTGGGCGCTCGTCATGGCCGACTGGGCGGCGCCGATGCCGGACTGCACCTGGCCGATCAGCCGGCCGATCTCCGCCGCTGCCTGGCTGGAGTGCGCGGCCAGCTTGCCGACCTCGTCGGCCACCACGGCGAAGCCCCGGCCGGCGGCGCCGGCGCGGGCCGCCTCGATCGCGGCGTTGAGCGCCAGCATGCGGGTCTGCCCGGCAAACTCTTCAATGGTGGTGACCACCTGGCCGATCTGGGCCGAGTAGCCCGCCAGCTCAACCATGGCGCCAGTCGCCTCCTCGGTTGTCCGGGCCAGCCGGGTCATGCCGTCGGCTGACCGCTGCACCGAGCCGCGCCCGGCTTCGACTGCACGCCGGGCTTCCTGTGCCTGCGCGGCGACCTCACGCGCCAGTTCCACAATCGCCGCGGCCGCCTGGTCCATGCTGCGGCTGAGTGCGAGCGCGCCGTCGGTCTGCGCAAGCTGGCTGCGGGCGCCGTCAGAAACGGCCGTGACCGATGTCGTCAGCTCCACGAGGGCGGCGTGGCTCTCCTCGGCAGCCTCCCTGGACTCGTGGCTGGCGCTGGTGAGCCGCGCCACGGTGGGGCGCAGGCGGGCTTCGATCTGCTCGTGGGCATCCGTGCCCACCTGCGCCAGGTCAGCCACCGCGCCGGAGAGTTCGTGTGTGGTCTCGCGCGCCTCGGCGACCACGGCGTCAAGGCGGCGCAGAACATCCTCCTGTGCGGCGGCGTCCGCGAGCGCCTCCAGGAGCTGCCGGCTGCGCGCCGCAATCGCGTAGGTGCCCAGGCCGACGAGGGTGAGCATGACGCCGTTGACCAGGCCGATGCGCGCCAGCGTGACCGAAGGGGCCACGTCGGGCGGGTTCAGCAGCAGCAGGGCGATCCAGCCGCCCAGGGCCAGGAAGGTCCCGTAGACGGAAACCCCGCGCTGGACGTACACGCCGGTGAACATCGGCAGGAGGAACCAGATACCGGCGTGCTGGTTGGAGCCCGGGACCAGGAAGGCGATGCCCGTGAGCACCACGGCCAGCAGGCCGATCACGACATACTTCTGCGCCCGTGGCAGGATTCCGGCCCGCACCAGCAGGGTCGCTGCAACCAGCAGCACGGCGGACCCTGCCGCCCAGAGGAGGAACGGGCCCAGGGGGAGTCCGGTTTTTGCGGACAGGGGAACCAGTGCGGCCACGACCAGCGCGAGGCTGACCCACAGGATGAGGGTGACCGTACGGTTGGTCGCCTGCTCGTAGCGCTGGAGCCGTGCTCTCAAACCCATTGCCCAGCCCTCCCTGCAAGAGATCTAGATAAATGGTCTACATAAGAACCCTGAGAATCTCCTGAATTGGCTACGCGGGCGCCGGAATCCTTCACTTATATGGAAAGTCTAGGTCTAAAGGTATCGCGGGGCGGGGTGAGGAGTGCAGCAAGCGCGACCTTGCGACTGTTCTCGCAAGTGATATACAGTAGTGAGGGGTAGCCATCAAACTTCCCTGCGGCTTCCTGGTCCGCGGGGCAAAGAAGGTGGGCAGCCGTGGCAGAAACGATGCGTGCTTTGCGTAAACTGGAAGCTGGTCCCGGAGCGACATTGCAGCAGGTTCCGATCCCGACCATCGGCCCCCGCGACGTCCTGGTGAAGGTGCGGGCGGCCTCGATCTGCGGCACCGACTACCACATCTACACGTGGGATCCCTGGTCCGCGGGGAGGGTGAAGCCGCCGCTGACCATCGGGCACGAGCTGGCCGGTGAGGTGGTGGCGACGGGCCGGGAGGTCACCGCCTGCAAGGTGGGCGATTACGTATCTGCCGAAACGCATGTTGTATGCAACCGCTGCCCCCGCTGCCATGTGGGGGAGTACCACCTGTGCGAGAACACGCAGATCCTGGGCGTGGATACCGACGGTGTCTTCGCGGAGTACGTGGCGATTCCGGAACAGAACATCTGGGTGAACGATAAGGATATCCCGTTTGAGCTGCAGTCGATTCAGGAGCCGCTTGGCAACGCCGTGCACACGGCGCTCAGCGGCGAGCTCACGGCCCGGTCCGTGCTGGTCACCGGCTGCGGCCCGATCGGCATCATGTCGGTGGCCGTGGCCAAGATGGCCGGCGCGGAGATCGTCATGGCGATGGACATCAACGAGTACCGGCTTCAGCTGGCCGGTCAGCTGGGGGCTGACGTGCTGATCAACCCCACGAAGCAGGATCCGGTGGAGGCGGTGCGCAGCTACACGCGCGGCTACGGCGCCGATGTGGTGCTGGAGATGTCCGGCAACCCCTCCGCCATCCGGCAGGGGCTGCGGGCGGCGCGCAATGGGGCGCGCATCTCGCTGCTGGGCCTGCCGGGCCGCCCGGTGGAGCTGGACCTCGCGGCCGACGTGATCATGCGGGGCCTGGTCCTGCAGGGCATCACCGGCAGGCGGATGTGGCAGACCTGGTACCAGGTGCGCTCGCTCTACCGCGCCGGCCTCGCCGAGCGGCTGCGGCCCCTGATCACGCACCGGCTGCCGCTGGAGCAGCTTGACACCGCCATGGAGCTGATGGGTTCGGGCCAGAGCGGCAAGATCGTCCTGCTGCCCGATCTGAAGGCCTGATTTCCCGCGGAGGAGGTCTATGCGGATGGCTCTTACGGACTTTCTGGTGGAGGAGCTCAACAGCCTGAAGCAGGCTGGGCTCTACCGGCCCCTGAAGGAGTTGCAGTCGCCCCAGCGTCCCCGGTCCCTCATCGACGGGCGGGAGGTCATCAACCTCTCCAGCAACAACTACCTCGGTCTCGCCGACGACCCGCGCCTGAAGCAGGCGATGATCGAGGCGACCGAGGCCTACGGCGCCGGCTCCGGCGCGGTGCGGACCATCATCGGGACGATGACGATCCACAACCGGCTGGAGGAGAAGCTGGCCGAGTTCAAGCACGTGGAGGCCGCCGTGGTCTTCCAGTCGGGGTTCACGTGCAACTCCGGCGTGATTCCCGTGCTCGTGGGCGAGGGCGACGCGGTCATCTCCGACGAGCTGAACCACGCCTCCATCATCGACGGCTGCCGGCTGTCGAAGGCGAAGATCCACCGCTTCAGGCACGCGGACATGGACGACCTGGAGCGGGTGCTGAAGGAGACCGACGGGCAGTATCGGCGCCGGCTGATCATCACCGACGGCGTCTTCTCGATGGACGGCGACATCGCCCCGCTGCCCGACATTGTGGAGCTGGCCGAGAAGTACGGCTGCATGACCTACGTGGACGACGCCCACTCCTCCGGCGTGCTGGGGAAGAACGGCCGGGGCTCGGTGAACCACTTCGGCCTCGACGGCCGGGTGACGGTGCAGGTGGGCACGCTCTCGAAGGCCGTCGGGGTGCTGGGCGGTTACGTGGCCGGCCCCCGGGCGCTGATCGAGCTGCTGTGGCACAAGGGGCGGCCGTTCCTGTTCTCCACGTCCCATCCCCCGGGCGTGGCCGCGGCCTGCCTGAAGGCCATCGAGATCATGGAGTCGGAGCCGGAGTTGATCGACCGGCTCTGGGAGAACACCCGCTACTTCAAGAAGGGGCTGACCGACCTGGGGCTGGACACCGGCCGGTCCGAGACGCCGATCACCCCGGTGATCGTGGGCGATGAGGTGAAGGCGATGCAGCTCTCCGACCGGCTGCTGGAAGAAGGCGTCTTCGCCCAGGGCATCGCCTACCCGACGGTGCCGCGGGGGAAGGCCCGGGTGCGGACCATCGTCACCGCCGCGCACACGAAGGAGGACCTGGACGAGGCCCTGGCCGCCTTTGCGAAGGTGGGGCGGGAACTCGGACTGATCTGAGCGGTGAGCGGTGAGCTGTGGGCGGTGAGCTGTGAGCGGTGAGCGGTGGGCTGTGGGCGGTGAGCTGTGAGCGGTGAGAGGCAGTTGGCTATGAGCTGTGGGCCGTGGGTTGTGGGGGCAGTGGGCTGTTGACTGTGAGAGGTGAGCAGTGAGTCGGGCTGGCATGGGCAGTGAGCGGGCCTGTGCGTGTGAAGCGGAACCAGGACGCGGTTGTGGCGGCGTCCTGGTTCCGCCGTTTTCCGGGGAGGCGCAGGGGGCTCTGTGGCGGCAGTCCAAAAGGGCGCGCGTAACCAGTAAACAGAATATTCGACGTAATAATATAAAATCTGTTGGAATCATAAGGGCAAAGATGCCGCCGCGCCGACAACAAGTGCCCGCACCGCCGACGAGGGCCGGCGGCGGAGTGGGCGGCGGGGGAGCCGCGGCCGGACAGCATCTCGACACGGGGGGAGCGAGATTGACCTTCATGGTCGAACTTGCGGGGGTCTCGAAACGGTTCGGCGAGGTCGAGGCGGTGCGCGACCTCACCCTTTCGATTCGCCAGGGCGAGATCTTCGGGCTGCTGGGGCCGAACGGGGCGGGAAAGACGACGACCATCCGCATGCTGATGGGGCTGGAGAGGCCCACCTCGGGCACGGTGCGGATCGCGGGGCTGACGTTCCGGGAGGACGGCGCGGCGATTCGGCGCCTCATCGGGTGGGTGCCCCAGGCGCCGGCGCTCCGACCTGACCGGCACGCTGCTGAAGCTGGTTCCCGCCCTTGAGGCGGGTGCCCTGCCCCCGCCGGGCGCCATCGAGACCCTCAGTCCAACGCTGGACCAGGTCTTCGCGCGGGTGACCGGGCGGGCCGTTGACCCGGTGACCGGGGCTGCGGTTGCACGGCCGGCGGAACTGGAGCCGGCGCTGTCGGCCGTGGAAGCGGCGGAGCCTCCTGCCCTCGATCATGTGCCCGCCGCGCCGCCGGTTCGGCAGGGCGTTCCGGAACGAAGGGGGCGTGCAGCCGGCCATCTGGCTGGTGCTTTTCGGGCACCTCTGGGAGAGCGCAGCCCGGCCGGACTGGGCGGGGGAGAGCTATCTGCGGTTCATGACGGCGGGCGCTGTCATGATGACCGTGTTCAACGTGTCGCTCATGGGCGGGCTGTAGATTCTGGTCGACCGGGAGCGCGGCGCCCTGGACCGTTTTCTGGTGGCCCCGGTTCACCCGCTGGCGCTCGTCTCGAGCCGGTTTACTTACGTAACCGCGGTCGGCGCGGCCCAGACGTTGGCGATCGTGGCGATGGCAGGGCTGCTCGGCGTCCGGTTCGCTGCAGGATGGTGGACGCTCCCCGGACTGCTGCTGCTGGCCGTGCTGCTCGGGGCCGGAGTCTGCGCCGCTTCCCTCGCCCTGGCGTTCACCGTGAAACACCACGGACAGTTCTACACCCTTACCGGCCTGGTATCGCTGCCACTGGTGTTCCTGAGCAGCGTGTTTGCGCCCCTCGACGCCATGCCCGGCTGGCTCGGCGCCATGGCGCGGTTCAACCCCATCACCTATGCGGTGGACGCGGCACGGGCGCTGGTCATCGGGGGTGCGACGATCCGGGGGTTGTCGGCGATGACCCTGGCCCTCTGGCTCTTTATTGCCTTCACCATGTTTCTGGCACACCGCGCTGCGCAGCGCCATCTGGCTTGACGCGCGGGGCGCCCGGAGGAGCGGACTGCACATTTCCCGCCGGCGGGCCTTGCGGTTCACGCTCTGGTTGGTTTACCTTAGGTTCATCCGGTGTAGCGCGTGACCTGACGGCCCTACGCAGGAGGTATGGTCGCTGCAGATGGTGAATCAAGTGGAATGGCGTTCAGGGCGATGGCTCAGACGGCCATCGCCCGTTTCGGAGGTGGGCTGTGAACTACGCTGCATACGTTGAAATGGTCGCGGGCCAGCTGAAGGAAGCCGGATTCCAGCCGGAGGCCGTCCCCCCGGAGCTGCAGGGCCGCCTGGCGCTGGTGGTCTCACGGTCAGAGGAGTGGGGACGGCTCCTGATCGCGCTGACCGAGGATCTGAACCCCACCGACCCGCTGGAGCGGGAGGAGCTCACGCGCGCCTGCGCGGTGTGGCTGCGGACGGGGCAGACTGACGAACGCGCCCGCGAGCCCCGGCACATGATCCTGCTCTTCCCGTTTGACCGCGGGGTGACGGACGAGGACGCGGACGCGATCGCCGCCCTGCGGGAGCGCGATCCCGAAGGCCGCTGGGGCGTCATCCCCTGGTGCGCGGACCTGGACGTGGGGCTGCTGGACCAGCACACCGGGTTCCCGCCGGTGGACGCGGAGGTGGCCCGCATCCTCACCGATGTGCCGGAGCCGCCGGCCCCCAGGTATGTGGAGGCAACCCCCCGTTACGAGGCGCCGCGCCCCTTGCTGAACCTGGGCCGCTTTCCGGCCACCCGGGTGATTCTGGCCCTGACGATCGCGTACTACCTGTGGACGGTCTGGATGGGTGGCGGTCTCTTCCGGCTGATCAGCGGGCCGGACACCTTCTCGCTGGTGATCTGGGGGGCAAACTACACGCTGCTCACGCTGGCCGAGCAGACACAGCAGTGGCGCCTCGTCAGTCACCTGTTCCTCCACGGCAGCGCGATGCACCTGGCGTTCAATATGTGGGCATTCTGGCATGTGGGCAGGTACTGCGAGCTGATCTACGGCTCGGCGCGCATGCTCTTCATCTACTTCGTGGCCGGGGTGGCCGGGGGCGTCGCTTCCGTCGCGCTGCGCCCGGGCCTGGTCATTAGCGTCGGGGCGTCAGGGGCCATCCTGGGCCTCATGGGTGCTCTCATCTATTTTGCGACCACAGTCCGCAACCGGCGCGTGGACTGGCAGGGCCTGCTCGCGCCGGTGGCCATCAACCTGCTTTTCGGCTTCATGTACGGGCGGGTGGACAACTACGCGCACATCGGCGGCCTCCTGGGCGGCCTGCTGGCGGCGTTCATCGTCGGAGCGCCGGGCGAGCGCTACGGCTGGCGGCAGTACGCCGCGCCGGTGCTGGGCGTGCTGGCCGCCCTGCTGGTGGTGGGCATCCTGCCCCTGCGGCACATCGGGGCCCTGCTTCCATAGGCCGGGCTGCCGCCAGGAGTCGGCGTTCTGAGCCGCCGCCCACAGGCGGCGCCTCTTGCGTGGCTGTGCAATATTCTGGTACGATAATGCAGGTTTAGTTGGGGAGGAGGCCCAGACCCCATGCTGCGCATTCTGGTCATTCACGGCCCGAACCTGAACCTTCTGGGCACGCGCGAGCCCGAGGTGTACGGCTCCACCACCCTGTCAGAGATCGACGCCATGCTCTCCGAGCTAGGTGGTGAACTGGGGGTTGAGGTGGAGTCGTTTCAGTCGAACCACGAGGGCGCCATCATCGACGCCATCCACGGCGCCCGGGGGCGCTGCGCCGCCATTCTGTTGAATCCCGGGGCGTACACCCACTACTCCGTGGCGATTCGTGACGCCATCGCGGCCGTTGACCTGCCCGTGGTCGAGGTGCACCTCTCCAACATCTACAAGCGCGAGCCGTTCCGCCACCGCTCCGTCATCGCCCCGGTGGCCGCAGGCACCATTGCGGGCTTCGGAGCCGAATCGTACCGGCTCGGACTGCGGGCCCTGGTGTACCTGCTTCAGGGCGACCGCGCACAAAGGAGGAACTGAAGCATGACCCAGATGCGCCTGGAGCGGCTGCGGGCTGAACTGGACGCACGGGAACTGGACGCCGTTCTCATCGCGAAGCCCGAGAACCGGGCCTACCTGAGCGGCTTCACCGGGAGCGCCGGCCTGCTGCTCATCTCCAGGGACAGGGCAGCGCTGATCACCGATTTCCGCTACATCGAGCAGGCGACGGCTCAGGCGCCGGCCTTCGACGTGGTGAAGATGGAGAGCACCAACCAGGCCGCGCTGGCCCGGCTCGTGGACGAGTGGGGCGTCAGCCGCCTTGGCTTCGAGGGCGACTTCCTGACGGTCGACGACCACCGGAACTACCAGCAGGCCGCCGCCGGCTGCCAGTGGACCTCGATTACGGGGCTCGTGGAAGGGCTCCGCATGATCAAGGACGAAACTGAAATCGAACTGATGCGCAAGGCCGCGGCGATTGCCGACGATGCCTTCGCCCAGATCCTGCCCCTGATCAAGCCGGGCGTGCTGGAGCGCGACCTGGCGACGGAACTGGAGTACCGCATGAAGAAGCTGGGTGCCGAGGGCGTGGCCTTTGAGACCATCGTCGCCTCGGGCGTCCGCTCTTCGCTGCCGCACGGCGTCGCGAGCGACAAGCCGCTGGAGCAGGGCGACCTGGTCACCTTCGACTTCGGCGCCCTTTATCAGGGATACTGCTCCGACATGACTCGCACCGTTATGGTTGGGGAACCTACTGACAAACAGCGCGAGATCTACGGGATCGTGCTGGAGGCGCAGAAGCGCGGCGTGGCGGCCTGCCGGCCGGGCATCACCGGAAAGGAGCTGGACGCGGTCTGCCGCTCCTACATCGCCGAGAAGGGCTACGGCGAGTACTTCGGCCACGGCACGGGGCACGGCGTCGGCCGGTTCATCCACGAGGGACCGCGGGTCAGTCAGCGGGGCGGCGACGTGGTGCTGCAGCCCGGCATGGTGGTCACGGTGGAGCCGGGCATCTACCTGCCCGGGTGGGGCGGCGTCCGGATCGAGGACATGCTGCTGATCAGCGAGTCGGGGGCTGAGTCCTTCACCCACTCGCCGAAGGAACTGCTGATTCTGTAGCGTGCGGTGTGTATTCGCCCCCGGGGCGTAGAAATTCTGGCGCTTAGCGTTGAGCGGAGGGGACAGAACAGTGATTTCGGTTAACGATCTCCGGAACGGCATGACCATCGAGATGGACGGTACCGTGTACCAGGTCATCGAGTTTCTGCATGTGAAGCCCGGCAAGGGCGCGGCGTTTGTGCGGACGAAGCTGAAGAACGTCCTCACCGGCGCCACCATCGAGACCACCTTCCGCGCCGGCGAGAAGGTTCCCCAGGCAAACGTGGATCGGCGGGAGTACCAGTTCCTCTATGCGGACCAGGGCGTCTGGGTCTTTATGAACAACGAAACCTATGAGCAGATCGAGCTGACCCGCGATCAGATCGGCGACGCTCCCAACTTCCTGCTGGAGAACATGACGGTGCAGATCGCCAGCTGGAACGGTCAGATCATCGGCGTGGATCTGCCCAACACGGTGGAGCTGAAGGTGGTCGAGACGGAGCCCGGGTTCAAGGGCGACACGGCCACCGGCACCTACAAGCCCGCCAAGCTGGAGACCGGCTACGTGGTGCAGGTGCCGCTCTTCGTCAACAACGGCGACGTCATCAAGGTCGACACCCGCACGGGCGAGTACCTGTCGCGGGCCTGACCTGAACGAACCGGAACACGGGGTGCGGTTTCGCACCCCGATTTGTTTTCCGGTCAACCCGGGCAGACTATCGCGCGGGACCGCCCGAGGAAGGAGGAGTTCTGTCATGACCGACCTTCGATCCCGCGTCGCATATCTGCACGGACTCGCGGAGGGACTCGACCTCGACACCGGCAGTCCCCACGGCCGGGTGCTGGCCGGCGTGCTGGACGTGCTCGGGGACCTGGCGGAGGAGATCGAGGAGCTCACCGTGATGCAGGGCGACCTGGCCGAGTACGTGGATGAGATGGACGACGACCTCTCGTCGGTGGAGGACGAGGTCTACACGGAAGATGAGATTGTCTTCATTCCCGACGAGGTCGTGGCGGACGACGACGACGGCCCCGTCGCCGTGCTGACCTGTTCCGAGTGCGGCGAACCGATCGGGGCGTCGGCCGGGCTGATGACGGCTGACGAGCTCGAGGTCACCTGCCCGGTCTGCGGCTGCACGATGGAAGCCGATGAAGCATGAATCGCAGGCGAGCCCACCCCGGGGCCGTTCCACCAGCCCATCGCGCTGGCGGGACGGCCCCGCCTCATTTCGCATGGCCGCCCATCTTCGCCGCGGACAGGTCTTCATAATGCGGGACAGGCAGGCATAGCATCTCTCAGCAGGATGGGGGGACGAGCGATGCTGCCGGAAGGGTTCGAGCGGGAGATTCTGACCTACGTGTCGCCCCGCCTGACCGGGCTGCTGCGGCGGGCCGCCGAGGCTCTGCCGGCCCCGCTGGAAGAGATCCGCATCCGCCAGGACCGGCCGCTGCAGCTGGTCTACCCCGGCGGCGACGCCTTCGTCGCGCCCGACGGCCGGCTGACCGCAGACCCCGGCCGGGCGGTGCGGCCGGACCACGACGACCTGCAGCGCACCTTCCAGCTCATGGCCAGGGGATCGGTCTACGCCTGGGAGGAGGAGGTGCGGGGCGGCTTCCTGACCCTGGAGGGCGGCCACCGGGTCGGCCTCTGCGGCAGGGCGGTGACGGAGGCCGGCCGCATCCGCACCCTGAAGCAGGTGGCCAGCCTGAACATCCGCATCGCCCGGGAGGTGCCGGGCGCCGCCGACGGCCTGCTGCCGCACCTGGTGCGGGGCGGCCGCTTCCTGTCGACGCTGCTCATCTCCCCGCCTCAGGCGGGAAAGACGACCCTGCTCCGGGATCTGGTGCGCCAGCTGTCGGCCGGGGTGCCGCGCCTCGGGCTCAGGGGCCTGAAGGTGGGGCTGGTGGATGAGCGCTCGGAGGTGGCCGGTTGCCTGCGCGGCGTGCCGCAGCGGGACGTGGGCCCCCGCACGGACGTGCTGGACGGGTGCCCGAAGGCCGAGGGGCTGATGCTGCTGATCCGGGCGCTCTCGCCGGAGGTGGTGGCCGCCGACGAGATCGGCCGCCCGGAGGACGCCACAGCCGTCATGGAGGCCCTGCACGCAGGCGTCGCCGTGCTGGCGACGGCCCATGGTTCAGGGCTCGCGGACGTGCGCCGCCGGCCCGCCCTGGCCGAGCTTCTGCGGGTGGGCGCCTTCGAGCGGGCCGTGCTGCTCAGCCGAAGGCGCGGACCGGGCACGGTGGAGGCCGTCCTGGACCTCGCCCGGGAGGTGGTGGCATGACCTTGAAGCTGGTGGGAGTCGCGCTCACGGTCCTGGCGCCCAGCTGGATCGGCTTTCAGATCGCCGCCCGCTACGGGCGCAGGCCGGTGGAACTGAGGGGCTTCCAGAACGGGCTGGCGGTGCTGGTCACCGAGGTGGAGTACGGCGCGACCCCGATGCCCGACGCCCTGCGCAGCGCCGCCCGGGCGGCCGGACCCGTGGCCGGGGCCATTCTGGCCGACGCCGCCCGGAGGCTGGAGGCAGGCGGCGGCATCACGCCCGGCGAGGCGCTCTCCGACGCGCTGGCCGAGCACCGCGGCTCTGTCTGCCTGACGCCGGCGGATGAGGAGATCCTGGCCGCGCTGTTCCCCGTGCTGGGGGCCTCAGACCGGCACGACCAGGTGCGCCACCTGCGACTGGCCCTGGACCGGCTGGCGGCGGCCGAGGCCGAGGCGGCGGATGAGCGGCGGCGCTACGAGCGCATGTACCGGTACGTGGGCGTGCTCTCGGGCCTGGCCCTGGTGCTGATTCTGATGTAGCTGGTCCTGACACTGATCTCTTTGGAGGGTGAGCCCTGTGGATGTGCAGCTGCTGTTCCGCATCGCCGGGGTCGGCATCATCGTGGCGGTCATGGCCACCGTGCTGAAGCAGGCCGGCAAGGACGAGCAGGGCCAGATGGTGACCCTGGTGGGCGTGCTGGTGGTGCTGATGATGGTGGTGACGCTGCTGGGCAAGTTCTTCAACCTGGTGAAGGCCACCTTTGGCATGTACTGAGGGCCCGGCGGGGCGGATGCCGGCGGCACGGGGGGAAGGGCCAGTGGAGATCGTGCAGATCGTCGGACTCGGCCTGCTCGCGGGCATGCTGATCAGCCTGCTCCGGCAGCACAAGCCGGAGCTGGCGATGCAGCTTTCGATCGCGGCGGGCGTGATGCTCTTCGTCCTGATGATGGCCAAGGTGCTCCGGGTGGTGGAGGTGATGCAGTCGCTCGCCACCCGGGCGGCCCTGGAACAGGCGCACATGGACACGGTTCTGAAGATCATCGGCATCGCCTACATCGCCGATTTCGGCGCCCAGGTGCTGAGCGACGCCGGGGAGAAGGCGGTGGCCACCAAGGTGGAGATGGCCGGCAAGATCATCATCATGCTGCTGGCGGTGCCGATCATCCTCGGGGTGCTGGACGCGATTCTGAAACTGCTGGAGTAGGGGTGCGGAGTGTGAAGCACGCGCGGTGGTGGTGGCGGGTCCTGCTCCTGTTCGCCCTGGTCATCCACGGCCCGCCGGCGGCGGCCGAGGGGCCGGCGGAGACCGGCGATCTGCTCTGGGAGCAGGCCGCCGCCCTGGAGACCGGCGCCATCGAACGCTTCCTGGAAGAGGTGAACCGGACCTGGGAGGGCTACGGGCCCCAGATCAGCCTGGGCGACTTCCTGCGGCTCTACAGCGGGGACGAGCCCCCTTCGCTCTCGGCCGGCGCCGTCCTGCAGGGGCTGCTCCGCTACCTGGTCCGCGAGGTGCTGGCCAACGCGGACCTGCTCCTGAAGCTGGTGGTGCTGGCCGTCGCCGCCGCCGTCCTCGGGCAGATGCAGGAGGCTTTCAATGCCGACGCCGCGGGCCGGGCCGCCTACTGGGTCATCTACCTGCTGCTGGTGGGGCTGGCGCTCACGGGCTTCGGCCTGGCGGTGGCGACGGCCCGGCAGGTGATGGAGAGCCTGAACGCCTTCATGCTGGCGATGCTGCCGACCCTGCTGACCGTGCTCATCGCCATGGGCGGGGCGGCCACGGCGACCATCTTTCAGCCGCTCATGGTGACCCTGCTCAATCTGACGAGCACGATCATGGTCACGGTGGTCTTTCCCATGGCGTTCCTGGCGGCGGTGCTGGACATCGTCTCGGGCCTGCACGAGAAGTACAAGCTGTCGAACCTGGCCGACCTCCTGCGGCAGGGGGCCATGCTGGCCCTGGGGCTGACCGGAACCGTGTTTCTGGGCACCGTGGCGGTGAAGGGGGCGGCGGGGGCCGTGGCCGACGGGCTCTCGGTCAAGGCGGCCAAGTTCGTCACCGGCACGTTCGTGCCCGTCATCGGCAAGACGCTGGCAGACGCCACCGACCTGATCGTTGGTTCCTCCCTGATGCTGAAGAACGCCCTGGGCATGCTCGGGGCAACGGCGATCTTCTTCATCGTCGCCTTTCCGCTGCTGAAGATCCTCAGCATCTCCTGGGTCTACCAGGTGGCCGGCGCCCTGGTGCAGCCGGCCGGGGCCGGCGAGATCGCCCGCATGCTGACCACGATGGCCAGGTCGCTGCACATGGTCTTCGCCGCGGTGGGCATGGTGGCGCTGATGTTCTTCATCTCCGTCGTGGTGATCGTGGGTTCCGCCAACGTGGCGGTGATGGTGAGGTGAGGCCGTGGCCGCGCTGACGGAGTGGGTGCGGGGCCTGGTGGTGCTGGTGGTGCTGGCCTCGCTGCTGGAGATGCTCCTGCCCATGGGCGGCATGAAGCGGTTCGTGCGGCTCACCATGGGGCTGCTGATCATGCTGGGCATCGTGCGGCCCATCCTGGGCCTTTTGGGCGGGCCGATCAGCGTCGATCCGGGCGTCTGGGTCCAGCCGACGGCCGCGCTCCCCAGCGTGGACGAGATCATGGAGGAAGCGGACCGCTTCCAGGCGCGCACCCAGGCGATGCTCCTGGAGGAGGTGGAGGGCCGCCTCCGGCGTGCCGCGGAAGAGGCGGCCCGGTCTGTGGAAGGGGTTGCGGAGGCGGCGGTCGCGCTGGAGCTGGCCGGCGGCCCGCAACTGGAGGCGGTGAGGGTGGACCGGGTGACGGTAACCGTCCTGCTGGGGTCCCGGTTTGGCCAGGTGCGCCCCGTTGCGCCGGTGCGGATCGGCGGGGAGGAGGAGGCGGCCGGCGGCGGGTCGGGCGGGCGGGTGCGGGCGCCGACGCCCGCGGAGCTGCCGCTGGCGGAGGCGGTCCGGCGCCAGGTGGCCGAGCAACTGGGCCTGACCGATGCGGGCCTGGTGTCGGTATGGATCGAGAGCGTGGAGTCGCCGGGGAGGTAGTGATATGGGCGGGCAGAACACGCCGGGACGGGGCCCCGGCAATCCCCTTGGCTGGCTGGGTCTGGGGCTTTCGAAGGAGCAGGCGAAGTTGGTGCCGCTGATCGCGGTGCTGCTCTTCATCGGCATTCTCATGCTGCAGTCGGGTGAACTGTTCGGGGTGGATGCGGGCAACACGCCGGTGGATCCGGCCCCGGGCGCCTCGCTGGTCAGCGCCGTTCGCGAGGAGGACGAGCTGACCCGGCTGGAGCGGCAGAAGGCCGCGGAGCTCGAGAGCATGCTGGGACAGATTGAAGGCGCGGGGCGGGTGCGGGTGATGGTCACCCTGGCAGCCGGTCCGGCGATTCAGGTGGTGAAGAACACGACGGTGGACCAGTCGACCACCACGGAGGAGGCGGCCGACAGCTCGACCCGCAGGACCGAGTCCATCAACACCCGGGAGGACCATGTGTTCACCCGGAACGGCTCGGCCGAGCAGCCCGTGATCGCCCAGACCAGCGCGCCGGAGATCGCCGGGGTGCTGATCGTGGCCGAGGGCGCCAAGGATGTGCGCATCAGAGCGCGGCTTCTGGACGCGGCGATGGTGGCGCTGAAGATACCCGCCAACCGGATTCAGGTGGTGCCGGCAGATGGGAGGTAGCGCCGTGTTTGTCGTGAAGCGGGGTTCCGACCTGCTCAGGTTCGCGCTGTTCGTTCTGGTGGTGGCGTCGCTGGTCTGGTACGTGGTGAGCCGGTTCGGCCAGTGGCGCGCGGCCGAAGCCCCCTCCACCGGGCCCGTGCTGGCGGACGGGCCGGCGCCCATCCTCCGGGGCGAGCCTGACGACGAAGCGGAGGAGGCGCTGGTCCCGCTGCAGGAGCCGGCGCTGGCGGAGGCCAGCGAGGGGGCCGACTACTTCGCGGAGTACCGGATTGAACGGGAGCGGACCCGGGGCGCGCTGGGCGACCGGCTGCGCGAGGTGATGGCCTCGGACGGCGCCTCGCCGGAAGTGCGGCAGGAGGCCGCGGCCCAGTACCTGGAACTGGGTCGGCGGGCTGCGCTGGAGGGCCAGGCCGAGGCGATGGTGAAGGCCCGGGGCTTCAGCGACGTCATCGTGCACCTCTCCGACGGGTCCGCCCAGGTGGTGGTGAAGGCGGACAGCCTGTCGCAGCAGCAGGTGGCGCAGGTCATCGACACGGTGAGCCGCATCACGGGGGTGCGGGCGACGGCGATCACGGTGATGGCGCGCGGAGAGTGACGGGCAGGAGCGGTGACGGGGCACGCAGCGTAGCGGAGGTGCGCGTATTGGCCGCGGCGGGGGTTTTGCTTTAGAATAGGTCCGAACGGCGGGGGGTTCCGCAGAACCGGCGGCAGGTCAGCCCCTCGACCGCGGGAGGAAGCGTATGAGCCCTTCGTTCTTGCAGCAGCTTCTGGGCCGGCTCCGCCAGGAGCCGCGGGCGCTGGCCGTCTACGTCGACAGCAGGCTGACCGCTCCGGGGATCGGCGAAGTGGACGAGGTCGCCCTCCACCTGGCGGTGGAGGGGTCCTTCGCGCAGGAGGTCGGTGCCTGGGCGGCCGCGCTGCCGGACCTCGTATACAGCGGCGCCGAGCCCCACGGGTGGACCTTGATCACGGCCGACGGCGTGGAGTGGCGCCTCTGCCTCCACGGCCCGGGGGCCGAGTTCGGCGGCGGAGGCACGCAGCCGGTGTTCGACCGGCGGACGGGGCGGCCGGCGGCAGCCCCGACTGCTGAGAGCCGGCAGGCGGCGGCAGTTCGCTCGGGCCCGCCGGACCTGGCGGCCGTGGCAGGGGCCTTCTGGCGCGACCTCTACCGGGCCGGGCGGGCGATCCGGGCCGAGCGGCCGCTGACGGCCCACCACTGGCTCTTCGCCTGCGGCGGCCACCTGATCGATCTCTACCGGCTCGCCCTGGAGCCCGACTCCGGAGAGCGGGGCTGGATCGACGCGGATACGGTTCCCGGGCTCCTGTCGTCCGTGGAGCCGGTGCGGGAGTTCCTCAGCGCGCCGCTGGAGGGCCGTGCGCAGCGCCGCGCCGCCCACCGGCTGGCCGAGGCCTTCGAGGGGCTGGTGCTGCCCCTATTCCGGCGCATCGGCCTCGACTATCCCATGGCCCTGCGCACCCTGGCGTTCGCGTCTCTGGAGGCGGACCGGGGGGCCGGTGGCGCGAAGGCTGCCACTCACTCGCCGGAAGCGCCGGACGCCGGGGCGGGAACGGGCTCCGCCAGTGGCACGAAGGTGTAGCCCGCCTCCCGCAGCGCCCGGATCAAGGCGGGCAGCACGGCCAGGGTCTGCGTGCGCTCGTGGATCAGGATGACGGCGCCCGGCTTCACGCGCGCCATCACGTTGGCGATGATCGTGTCGGGGTCATCCGCCAGGGCCCAGTCGCGCGAGTCGACGTTCCAGAGGACCGTCGTCAGCCCGTGGGCAGCGGCGGTCTCCAGCGTGTGCCGGTCGTGCTCGCCGTAAGGGGGGCGGAAGAAGTGGATGGGCACTCCTGCCGCCGCCTCCAGGGCCGCTTTCGACTCGGCGATCTGCCGTTCGGCCTCAGCAGGCGGAAGCCTGGGAAGGCGGGGGTGGGAGATGGTGTGTGTGCCGAGCTGATGCCCCTGCCGGACCACCTCTGCGGCCAGGGGGAGGCGTGCACTGCCGGCGAGCCAGAAGAAGACGGCGGGAACCTCCTCGGCGGCGAGGATCGCCAGGAAGTCCTCGGTGAGGTGGCTGGGGCCGTCGTCGATGGTCAGCACCACCTCCATGCCCTCGGTGGGCACCCAATAGATCGGATCCGGCGATGCGGGATGAGGGAGAGCGGGCGTCGGCGGGCCCGCCGGCTCGGACTCAGCGAGGGGCTCGTCCTCCTCAGTCCCGGCTTCTTCTGCGGGGACGGAGCCCCCGGTCGGCTCGGCCTGTTTCAGGTCCCCCGCAGGCGGCGGTGGGCTGCCGGAGCTCTGGCTTCCCTGCACCGGAACCGCCTGAACCGAACCGGCGTGCGCCAGAAGGGTGATCAGGAGCAGCGCCTTCGCCAGGTTGGAGAGAAAGGAACCCATGCGCTTCCACCTTTCCCTGCCTTCGCTATTCACGAAATAGAACGAAAAGGCAGTCTGAAAGGTTGCGCAAGGACAGGCGCCCTGGGGAAAAGGCAGCGCGGCATGTCGGTGACAGGGCCTGGCAATCTATGCTACTATGAGCATGCAAGCGACCAGCCGTTCCCGTGGCTGTATTCCGATGGCAACTGGCTGGTATACTACATAACGTGCGGCGGAGGCGAGGTGCGGATGTCGGTGGACAAAGATTCGAAGAAGGAAGGAGAATCGCAGGTCGAGTCCTCGATACGCATCGCCGATGACGTGGTCGGCGTCATCGCCGGCATCGCCGCGCTCGAAGTTGACGGGGTCGCCGGTATGAGCGGGGGCTTTGCCGCCGAGGTCGGCGAGCGGATGACCGGCAAGAAGAACCTCTCCAAAGGCGTGAAGGTCCAGCTCGGGGAGAAGGAGGTTGCCATCGACCTCTACATCGTGGTGGAGTTCGGCGTGCGCATCCCCGAGGTGGCGACGAAGGTGCAGGAAGCCGTGAAGCGGGCGGTCGAGTCGATGACGGGGCTGGAGTGCGTCGAGATCAACATCCACGTTCAGGGCGTTTCCTTCCAGGAGCCTGAGGAAGACTATCGAGTTCGGTAAGGGGTGCTTGCCGCGTGGGAATCATCGACCGGATTGTGCTCTCGATTTATACGTTCTGCCTTGCGATCTTCTCGGGCCTGATGATCCTGGTGGCCATCGCCCCTGAATGGCTTCAGGTGCATGTCTGGCTGGAGGAGCTCCTGCTCACCGGGCGCGGCCGGGTGATCATGGGGCTGGTCGGCGGCGCCTTCTTCGTCGTCTCCGTCCGGCTGATCGTCTTCGCGTTCTCCCGCCAGGGGGGCGGCCAGCCGGTGATCTACGAGTCGTCGATGGGCGAGGTGCACATCTCCCTGGAGGCCGTGGAATCGCTGGTGAAGAAGACGGCCCGCTCGGTGAAGGGCGTGCGCGACATGAAGGCTGTCATCACCCACGCGGAGGACGGCCTGCGCGCACACCTGACCGGAACCGTCTCGCCCGAGATCTCCATCCCCGAAGTCTCTGAGGAGATTCAGTCCGCGGTGCGGCAGTATGTCAAGCGGGTGGTCGGCGTCGAGATGGCCGAGGTGCGCATCGATATCGAGAACATCGCCACCGACGGCCGCACGCGCCGGCTGGATTGATTGGGGGGCCATTCAGTGAAGTGGGAATGGCTCAGAGAGGTCCTGGCGGAGCATCGCTACAAGGTCATCGGCGGACTGGGCGGCTTCGTCTTCGCCCTGCTGGTGGTCTGGTTCGGCTGGTGGGCCCTGTTTATTCTGTTTTGCACCGGGATAGGTTACTGGGTAGGCAAGCGCATGGACGAGGGGCCGGAGTCGCTGGTGCAGATTTTCGAGCGTCTGCTGCCGCCAGGTCGGCGTTGACCATGCAGGAGGAGACGGATAGGTGAGCAGGAGAAAGGCGAGAGAACTGGCCCTCCAGGCGCTGTTTCAGATGGATATTGCCGGAACGGATCCCGACACGGCGGTCGCCCAGGCGCTCACGCGGGAGGTCGAGCCCGACTGGACGCCGGACCGCCTGCCGGAGGAGTCCGCGGAGTTTGCCCGGAGGCTGATCCAGGGCGCCTGGCAGCACCGGGAGGAGAGCGATGAGCTGATCGCCGCGCACGCGCGCGGCTGGAAGGTGGAGCGCATGGCGGCGGTGGACCGGGCGATCCTCCGCATGGCTGTCTATGAGATCGTGCACAGCGAGGACGTGCCCGACAGCGTCGCCGTTGCCGAGGCGGTGGAGCTGGCCAAGAGCTTCTCCACGGCCGATTCATCACGGTTTGTCAACGGAATTCTCGGTTCCGTCATCCGCGGACTGAAGGGTGCTGGCGGTGCAGACCAGACTGTTTCTCGGGATTGATACAAGCTACTACACCTGTTCGGTGGCGCTGGTGGATGAAGCCGGGCGGCTGCTGGAGGATCAGCGCCGCCTTTTGGCCGTTGCGGAAGGCGCGCGGGGCGTTGCGCCCCACGAGGCAGTGTGGGCGCACCTGAACGCCCTGCCCCGGCTGGCTGAGCCCATTCTCCGGCGGCACGGGCCGGCTGTGGCCGCGGTGGCGGCCTCCGTGAAGCCCCGGCCCGTGGAGGGCTCCTACCTGCCGCCCTTCCGGGTGGGGGAGGGCTTCGGCCGCACCCTGGCGGCGGCCCTGGGCGTGCCGTTCTACCCCACCACACACCAGGAGATGCACATCCAGGCTGGCCTCTGGTCCGCGGACGAGCCTCCGGGGGGCGAGCAGTTTCTGGCGGTGCACCTCTCGGGCGGCACCACCGAGCTGATCCGGGTGACCCGGCGGCCCGGCGGGTTCGACGAGGAGTTGCTGGGCGGCACTCAGGACCTGCACGCCGGCCAGTTCGTCGACCGCGTCGGTGTCGCGCTCGGGCTTCCCTTCCCGGCGGGCCCGCACCTGGAGCGGCTGGCCGCGTCCGGCCGGCCCGGCCGGGTAACGCTGCCCTCCGCGGTCCGGGGGTACGCCCTATCCTTCTCGGGGCCGGAGAGCGCGGCCCAGCGGCTGGTGGGCCGGGCCGAGCCCGCGGACCTGGCGCTGGCCGTCCTGCAGGCGGTGGCAAAGAGCCTGGAGAAATGGCTGCTGCACGCCATGGGGGAGACGGGCCTCAGGGAGATTCTCATCGTCGGCGGGGTGGCGGCCAACCAGATCCTGCGGGGCCGCCTGCGCAAGCGGCTGGAGCACCCGGCTGTGGGCGCGCGCCTCGCCTTTGCGGAGCCCCGGTTCAGCACCGACAACGCCGTGGGCACCGCCCTGCTGGCGCGGGCGTGCCACGGCGTGACAGCATAGACGCCACTGAGGAAGAGGAAACGGAGGCGATCGCGTGCGCGCAGGTGTCATCGACGGCAAGCAAGTTGCGGACCAGGTGCGGGAAGAGGTGGCCCGGGAGGTCGCCGCGCTGAAGGAGCGGGGGCTCACGCCGGGGCTGGCGGTGGTGCTGGTGGGCGACGACCCGGCCAGCCAGGTCTACACCGCCAACAAGGAGCGGACGGCCAGGGAGCTGGGCATGCACTCGGTGCTGCACCGGCTGCCCGCCACCACCAGCCAGGACGAGCTGGCGGAGCTGGTGACGAAGCTCAACCGGGATCCGGCCATCCACGGCATCCTCGTGCAGTCGCCGCTGCCGGAGGGGCTCGATATGGACGCCGTCGTCCGGCTCATCGACCCGCTGAAGGATGTGGACGGCTTCCATCCGGAGAACGTCGGCCGGCTCTGGCTGGGGCAGGAAGGGCTGGTGCCCTGCACCCCGGCGGGGGTCATGCGGCTGCTGGACGCCTACGATGTGGACCCCAGGGGGAATCACGCGGTGATCGTCGGCCGGTCCAACATCGTCGGCAAGCCCATGGCCGCGCTGCTGCTCGCGCGGCACGCCACCGTCACCATCTGCCACTCCCGCACCCGGGATCTCGCGGAGACCTGCCGCCGCGCCGACATCCTTGTGGCGGCCGTGGGCAGGCTGCAGATGATCACGAAGGAGTACATCAAGCCCGGGGCGGTCGTCATCGACGTGGGCATCAATCCCGTTCCCGGTTACAAGCGGCGCATCCGGGGCGACGTGGACTTCGACGGCGCCGCCGAGGTGGCCGGCCTCATCACGCCGGTGCCGGGCGGCGTGGGCCCGATGACCATCGCCATGCTGATGGCCAACACGGTCAAGGCCGCGCGGATGCAGACCGGCATGTAGGGGCCCCTTCCGGGCCCGCGAGGAGGCGAGGCGTTGGAGTCCTTTGCTTTGGCGGAGGGCGGGCGGCGGCTCCTGACGGTGAAGGAGCTGACCCGCTACGTGAAGGGGCTGCTGGATGCAGACCCCCTGCTGCGGTCGGTCTGGGTGCAGGGGGAGATCTCTAACTTCAAGTGGCACCATTCCGGCCACATCTATTTCACGCTGAAGGACGAGACCTCCCAGGTGAAGGTGGTCATGTTCCGCTCCTACGCGAACCGGCTGCGCTTCCGGCCAGAGAACGGCATGCAGGTCATCGTGCAGGGCAACGTGACGGTCTACGAGCGCGACGGCGTCTACCAGCTCTACGCCGCCGCCATGGAGCCCTTCGGCCTCGGGGCCCTGCACCTGGAGTTCGAGCAGCTGAAGCGGCGCCTGGCCGCGGAGGGGCTGTTCGACGACGCCCTGAAGCGGCCGCTGCCCCGGCTGCCCCGGGCGGTCGGGCTGGTGACCGCGCCAACGGGGGCGGCGATCAGGGACATGATCACCGTCTCCTGCCGGCGGTTCCCCGGGGTGAGGCTGGTGCTGGCCCCCGCGCTCGTGCAGGGGCCCGGGGCCGCCGAGAGCCTGATCCGGGCGCTCGGCCTTGTGGCGCGGGTGCCGGAGGTGGACGTGGTCATCATCGGCCGGGGCGGCGGATCGCTGGAGGACCTGTGGGCGTTCAACGACGAGCGGCTGGCCCGTGCGATCCGGGCCTGCCCCGTTCCGGTCGTCTCGGCGGTGGGCCACGAGACCGACTTCACCATCGCCGACTTCGCGGCCGACCTGCGGGCGCCCACGCCCTCGGCGGCGGCCGAGCTGGTGGTGCCCTCCCGCTCCGAGCTGCAGGGCGTGGTGGACGGCCTCCGCATCCGCCTGGCCACCGCCGCCCGCCGCGCGGTCGAGCGGCGCCGCATCCGCCTGAGGAGCCTCGCCGAGCGGCCGGTGCTGCAGCGCCCGGAGGGCCGGCTGCAGCAGGACCGGCAGCGGCTGGACGACCTGGCCCGGCGGCTGGAGTACCTGGGCGGCAGCCTGCTGGCGGCGCGCCGGCGCGAGCTGGGCGGCCTGGCCGGCCGCCTGGAAGCCCTGTCGCCGCTGGCGGTGCTGGCGCGGGGGTACGCGATCGCGCGCACCGGGGACGGGCGCGTGGTGAAAGAGGCGGCCAGTCTCCGGGTGGGCGACCGGCTGGACGTGCTCCTGCATAAAGGATCTGTGCGGTGTCAGGTGGAAGAGATACACCCTGAAACGGGGGAGGCGACAACATGACGCAGGAGCTGAGTTTCGAGCAGGCCATACAGCGGCTCGAGCAGGTAGTGAAGGAGCTGGAGAGCGGGGACCTGCCGCTGGAGCGCGGGCTGGAGCTCTTCCAGGAGGGGGTCGCGCTCACGCGGCACTGCACCGCCCTGCTGGACGGCGCAGAGGCCCGCATCGAACAGCTTCTGGAGCGCGACGGCGAGGTCGCGATCGCCCCCTTCGAGCCGGAGTGATGCGGGGGGACGACGGGTTTGAAGCGTGAGTATCTGCAGTATGTGGCCGCGAGGCGGGAGCAGGTGGAGGCGGCGCTGGACCGGTACACGTCCGGCCTGGACGCCCCGCCGCGGCTGGTGGAGGCCATGCGGTACAGCCTGCTGGCCGGGGGAAAGCGGCTGCGTCCGATCCTGGTCCTCGCGGCGTCGGAGCTGTTCGGTCTCGATGCCGCCGACGCCATGCCGTGCGCCTGCGCCATCGAGATGATTCACACCTACTCGCTGATTCACGACGACCTGCCGTGCATGGACGACGACGAGCTGCGCCGGGGCCGTCCCACCTGCCACGTGGTCTATGGCGAGGCCATGGCGGTACTGGCCGGGGACGCCCTGCTGACCCAGGCCTTCGGCCTGATGGCGGAGCAGGCCGGCGTTGCCCGGGTGGGGCCCGCGCGCGCCGCGCGGGCTGCCCTGGAGCTCGCACAGGCTGCCGGGGCGGCGGGCATGATCGGCGGGCAGGTGGAGGACCTGGCGTGGGAGGGCCGGCAGGCGGATGAGGCGCAGCTCAGGCGCATTCACTCGCTGAAGACCGGTGCGCTCTTCTGCGCGGCGGTGCGCATGGGCGGCATCCTCGCCGGTGCGGGCGAGGGCGACCTCGACCGGCTGGGCCGGTACGCCGCGCACTTCGGGCTGGCCTTCCAGATCTGGGACGACGTGCTGGACGTGGTGGGCGACGCCGCCCTGACGGGCAAGGGCGTCGGGAGCGATGCCCGCCAGGAGAAGTCGACCTATGTCTCCCTGCACGGCGTGGACGGCGCGCGCGAGCGCGCGTACGCGGCCGTGCGCCAGGCCCTGGGAGAGCTGGAACCCTTCGGCCGCGACGCGTGGGTGCTGCGGGCTCTGGCAGAATCTGTAGTTGACCGTGTCGCGTGACGGGTGCTATGATTTCTTGGTGACGAAGGCCGTTCACTCAGATTATGGGTGGCGCAGTATCCTAGTCAGTACTACCTTTTCTGAAGGCGGGCCTAAAAATCCGTCAACGGGCACATCGATGACGTCTCTGGTGCTGGCCGCCGATGCCCAATCGGGGGCTGGTGCTGGGGATACAGCCAACCGGGCCGTTTTGGTCCGGCGCTGCCGGAATGGGGGCGACCCGCAATGGCATGCGGGCCCCGACCCTCTTTCCGTGGAGGCCTGCACCCGCGGCGGTCGCGCCAACGTGAGCGATGCGGCTGCGGTGCAGTGAACACCTGCATGCGGTACTGAAACATGGTGAGGTGCCGGGTGCAGCGTAGCCTGCCTTGAGTGGGTGTGGCGGATGCGACCGTGGGCTTACGGGTCCGAAACCCCCCGTCGGACGCCGGCCAGCAGATGGCGGGGGCGATGGCCGCTGAAACCACGCTTGCAAAAGAGGCTAGGAAAAGGTGTGTTGTCGAAGAAAATTCCTAGGCTGCTCGCAAGAGGTCTGGCAAGGATTGTAGTGCGGTCTAAGTGGCAATCCAGCCCTGCCGGTGGTGACACGGCAGCTTGGCCATAAAGGGAAACCGCCGTGGCGGCGACGCTGCGGAGGCCATGGGGAAAGCCTGCTGGACCTAAGCCGCAAGATTTACTTGCCAGGCTGCCACCCATAATTTTGAATACGCGAAGGCGGGTACCCACGGGGTATCCGCCTTTTTCCCGCGGGTGCGCTGGCGTTGTAGCCCAATCGGTGGTATGGTAGTATCGGAATAACCACGTGGTTTGGGGATCCGGCGCGGCCCCTCAGGGTGCGCCACCCATAGTTTGTACTTCAGGAGCGTCTGTCAAACATGGCGAAAGAGCCTCCTCCATCACCTGGATGGCGACGCGCTGTCCGGGTCGGCGTACTCTCTTTTCTACTGGCCGTCGTCGTCAACTGGGGTTCAAACCTGGCGCTGCACCGGGTCCATGCCATCATCGCCTTTCTGGTGGTCCTGCTGCTGATCGTCGTCAACATCGTCTTTGACATTTTGGGCACCAGCGTGACCGCCGCGGAGCTTCCGCCGTTCAACGCCATGGCGTCGAAGAAGGTGCCGGGTGCGCGGCAGGCGCTCTGGCTGGTGCGGAACGCGGACGCGGTGGCCAATTTCTGCAACGACGTGGTCGGCGACGTGGCCGGCGCCGTGACGGGCGCCGCGGGCGCGACGGTGGCGCTGCGGCTCTCCCTGGTGATGCAGGGCCAGAGCTGGACGGAGCAGGTTCTGAACCTGGTGATCGTCGGCGTGATTTCGGGCCTCACGGTGGGCGGCAAGGCGGCGGGGAAGACGTTTGCCATCGAGAAGGCCACGACGGCCGTCATGGCGGCGGGGCGGATGATCTACTGGGTAGAGCAGATCACGGGCCGCTCCTTCACGGGCGGCCGGTCCGTGAGCAACGGGCGAAGGAGGAACTCGTAGCGATGCACCTGCGGGACCTTACGGGTCCGGAGCAGCTGAAACGGCTGACTCCCGCAGAACTGGCCGAGCTGGCGGCCGAGATTCGGCGCGTCATTCTGGAGACCGTGGCAGCCAACGGCGGTCATCTCGCCCCCAACCTGGGTGTCGTCGAGCTGACCCTGGCGTTGCACATCGTATTCGACAGCCCGCGCGACAAGATTCTGTGGGATGTATCGCACCAGAGCTACGTCCACAAGCTGCTCACGGGGCGGCTGCACCAGTTCCATACCCTGCGCCAGTACGGCGGCATCGCCGGGTTCACCGACCCGCGGGAGTCGGTGCACGATCACTTCCACTGGGGCCATGCCTCCACCTCGATCTCCGCGGCGGTGGGCATGGCCAAGGCGCGCGACCTGGCCGGCGACGACTACGAGGTGGTCGCCGTGATCGGGGACGGCGCGCTGACCGGCGGCATGGCTTACGAGGGACTCGACCATGCCGGCCAGGACAAGACGAAGCTGATCGTCGTGCTCAACGACAACTCCATGTCCATCGCCCCCAATGTCGGCGGCATTTCCAACTACCTGGCCCGCATCCGCACCGGACCCTCTTATCAGCGGGTCAAGCACGATGTGGCCGAGGCCCTGCGGCAGATCCCCTTCGTCGGCTCCCAGGCGCTCGACCTGGTGGACCGGCTGAAGGAGGGCGTGAAGCACCTGCTGGTGCACAACATGTTCTTCGAGGACCTGGGCTTCACGTACCTGGGCCCCGTGGACGGCCACAACCTCGCCGCGCTGCAGGATGTGCTCCGCCAGGCCAGATCCTACCCGGGTCCGACGGTGGTCCACGTGGTGACCACCAAGGGCAAGGGGGTGCCCTACGCCGAGGAGCTGCCCGACAAGTTCCACGGCGGCGGCCCCTTCGATGTTGCCACGGGCCGGACCGGGCCGGGGGCCGTGACCTACAGCGAGGTGTTCGGCCGCACGATCTGCAAGCTTGCCGCCGAAGACCAGCGGGTGTGCGCAATCACCGCGGCCATGCCCGACGGCACCGGGCTCAGCCGCTTTGCCCGGCAGTTCCCGGACCGGTACTTCGACGTGGGCATCGCGGAGCAGCACGGCGTGACGTTCGCCGCGGGCCTCGCCAAGGGAGGCATGCGGCCGGTCTTCGCCGTCTACTCCACCTTCCTGCAGCGCGCCTACGACCAGGTGATCCACGACGTCGCGCTGCAGAACCTGCCGGTGACCCTGGCCATCGACCGGGGCGGGCTGGTCGAGGACGGCGCGACCCATCAGGGCGTCTTCGACGTCGCGTACCTGCGCGCGATTCCCAACATGGTGGTCATGGCGCCGAAGGACGAGAACGAGCTGCAGCACATGCTCTACACCGCCCTCTGCCACGAGGGCCCCGCGACCCTGCGCTACCCCAGGGGGAAGGCGCAGGGGGTGCCGCTGGACGAGACGCTGCAGCAACTGCCCATCGGCAGGGGCGAGGTGCTGCAGGAGGGCACGGACGTCGTCCTGGTCGGCCTGGGGACCATGGCGCGGGTCTGCCAGGAGGCGGCCGGGCTGCTGGCGGAGAAGTCGATCTCCGCGATGGTGATCAACCCGCGGTATGTGAAGCCGCTGGATGCAGACCTGCTGCTCGCCGCCGGCCGGCAGGTGGGCGCGGTGGTCACAGTTGAGGAGGCCTGCCTCGCGGGCGGCTTCGGCTCCGCCGTGCTGGAGCTCTTCGCGGCCCACGGGGTGGACGCCCGCGTCACGCGCATGGGCATCCCCGACGAGTTCGTGGACCACGGCAAGCCGGCCCACTTCCTCGAGCGGTACGGGCTGACGCCGGAGGGCGTGGCGCAGCGGGCGGAGCAGCTGCTGCTGCAGGTGCGCGCCGACCTGTCGGCTCAGCCGGCCCGGCCCAAGCGGACCGTGCGGCGCGTGGGCGCGAAGGCCGCCGGCAGCGAACGGCCCTGAGGAGCGGGGATATGGCAGGAGAACGACTTGACGTGGCCCTGGTGAGCCAGGGCCACTTTCCCTCCCGGGAGCGGGCGCAGGAGGCGATCGCCGCCGGGATGGTCAGGGTGAACGGACAGGTGACGACGAAGCCGGCCCGCAGGGTGAAAGCCGGCGACCGGATCGAGGTGACCGGCGATCCCATCGGCTACGTGGGGCGGGGCGGGCTCAAACTGGAGGGCGCGCTGGACCAGTTCGGCATCGACCCGGCCGGATGGGTCTGTCTGGACGTGGGCGCCTCCACCGGCGGCTTCACCGACTGCCTGCTGCGGCGGGGAGCGCGTCGGGTCTACGCCGTGGACGTCGGCCGGGACCAGCTTCACCCCAGCCTGCGGGCAGACAGCCGCGTCGTGGTCATGGAGGAGACCGACATCCGGGCGGTGGCGTCCCTGCCCGAACCGGTGGCCCTGGCGGCCGTGGACGTATCCTTCATCTCGCTCACCCTGGTGCTGCCCGCCGTTGTGCGGCTGCTCGCGCCGCACGGGCAGATCGTCGCGCTGATCAAGCCCCAGTTCGAGGTTGGGCCGGGCGGCGTGGGCAAGGGCGGCATCGTGCGCGATCCGGCGCAGCGCCAGGTGGCCGTGAACCGGGTGCTGGGCCGGGCGGAAGAACTGGGGCTTGCATGCCGGAAGCTGATCGAGTCGCCCATTCTGGGCACAGAGGGGAACCGGGAGTTCCTGGCCTGGCTGGTGCGGTCGGCGGATTTCGGGCGCGAGGGAGGAAGGTCGGCGGGAAACCGGGAATCATGAGGGTGGGGAGGTGCGTTTGTTGGAGGTTGAGTGCGCACACTGCGGCAATACGAAGCTCGCCCAGATTCCCGGCCAGTGGACGCCGATGGCGCTGAATGAGAAGAACCAGCCCGTCCCGGGACCGGCGGTGCCTGTGGTCATGCTGGGCTGTCCCAAGTGCGGCTACATTCAGATGTTCAGCCCGCAGGCCATCAAGCCGAAGCCCTTTCCGGAACGGCCGGAGCAGCAGCAGGCGCAGAGCCCGGGTTCAGAGGCGCAGTAAATGGGTTCGTGACGAGGCCCTCCCGGCCCATGCGGCCGGGAGGGCCTCTGCGCGGCCGCTAGATGCCACCGGGAAACGGCGTGGTGGCCACCGTGGTGTTCGGGATGAACGTGTTGAAGCCCGTGCTCTTGGTGGCCGGGAAGCCCTTGCCGAAGAACGGTTTTCCGAAGAAGGGCTTGCCGAAAAACGGCTTGCCGAAACCGTAGAACATCAGAATCCCCCCGAGCCAGCCTATGCAGGGCATGCGCGGGCGGTTACGTCGCCGCCCCGGGCGCGCCGGCCAGCCACGGTGCGGCGGCGGCCGCGGTCTGCAGCGGATCGAAGTAGCCGATGCCCGGCATGTACCCGCTGGGGCCGGTGATCGTGACGGTGCCGGGGGCGGGCTGGCCGGCCGGGGATGCGCCGGGCGGCGAATGGCCGGCTGCGGGCGTGCCTGACGCGGGCTGCGCCGGCGCGACGACCGCCGCCCGGATCGCGAAGGGGTTGGGAAACCCCAAGGGCAGCGGGCACGGAGGCAGGCCGGGCAGCGGGTGCGGCCCTCCGGGCAGGGCCGGGGGCGCCACGGCGGTCACCGGCACCATCGCAACGCCGGGGACCGCGCTTCCCCGCCCGCCCTGCACCCCGCCGGGGCCGAGTGCGGCGGGTCCCGGCACAGGCAGGATGGGAGGCGGCCAGGGCAGGGGCGCCAGGGCAGGAGCGAAGGCGGGCGCGGCGGGGTATGTACGGGCAGTCGGCATCACCGGCTCATGCAGCCGCGGCGCGGCCGCGGGTGTGGGCTGTGCGTGCATCGGAGGTGCCTCCTTTCGCAAAGTCGCAGGGATGGACGCCGTGTACCAGTCTACGCGGCGCCGCCGCGAGGTGTCACCGGCCTGCATACCGGCCTCGCCGGTCCATAGGTGACGGGGGGCGGCAAGAGGAAGGATGAGGAAGGAAGCGAATACTACTCAAAGATGTCTGCCCGTGGGGGGGCCGTGCGTTTCATGCGGAAAGTCGCTCTCGTGATCAACGTGGACAAGCCGATGGCCGTGACGACCGGTGAGAAAATCCTGCAGCGGCTCGAAGCGCAGGGGACCGCCGTGCTGCTTCACCCTGCGGCGGCCGGGTGCCTCGGCCGGCCCGAACTGGCGATTCCCGACGGCTCCGGCTGGGGCGAGGCCGAGCTCACAATCGTGCTGGGCGGCGACGGCACCCTCATCCGGGCGGTGCAGCGGGTCGCCCCGTACGGTGTGCCGGTGCTCGGCATCAACACCGGCCACCTGGGCTTTCTGACCGCCCTGGAAGGCGGCGATGCCCTGGCGGAGCTGGACCGGATTCTGGCGGGCGACTACCTGCTGGAGGAGCGGCTGATGCTGGAGGCCACGGTGGTGCGGGAAGGGCAGGCCCTGGCGACGATGCCCGCCCTGAACGACGCCGTGATCTCGAAGGGGCCGCGCGCCCGCATGGTGCACCTGGAGGTCACGGTGGGCGGCACGCAGGTCGCCCGCTACCCGGCCGACGGCGTCATCGTCGCCACCCCCACCGGCTCCACCGCCTATTCGCTCTCCGCCGGGGGGCCCATCGTCGAGCCCACGGTGGACTGTCTCATGATCACGCCGATCTGCCCCCACACCATGAGCGCACGCTCGATCGTGGTGGGGGCCGACGTCGCGGTGGCCATCCGCGTCGTGGCCAGCCCCGGCGAGGTGGGCCTGTCCGCCGACGGCTCCGACCCGTTCCCCCTCGTTCCCGGCGACGTGGTGCGGGTCGCCCGCGCCCCGTACACCGCCCGGCTGGTGCGGCTGCCGGGCTACTGCTTCTACGACGTGCTGCGGCAGAAGCTGGCCGGCACCTAGCGTCATACACCCCTGCATATACAGGAATGCGGATGAATATGCAGGGATTGCCGGGCGTACCGCCGAATTGGCAGGGGAGACAGCCGCCGCTTCCGGGTGGCGTGCAGTCCAACTGCAGTGCGAGGTGACACGTGTGAAGGCACGCCGACAGGCCAAGATTCTCGAGGTGGTCAAGACGCGGGTGATCGAGACGCAGGAGGAACTGGCCGCTGC
Organism: Symbiobacterium turbinis; assembly: GCF_055383075.1. Lineage (NCBI taxonomy): Bacteria > Bacillati > Bacillota > Clostridia > Eubacteriales > Symbiobacteriaceae > Symbiobacterium > Symbiobacterium turbinis. The sequence continues at coordinate 1,176,069 of NZ_AP042433.1, read as the reverse complement.
GCTGGCGGCGGAGGGAATTCCGGTCACCCAGGCGACGATTTCGCGCGATATTAAGGAACTGCAGCTCAACAAGGTGCCGACGCCTGATGGGCGTTACCGCTACGCGCTGCCCGAGGAGCCGGGCGCGGGGGCGTGGGACAAGCGGCGCCGCATCTTCAGGGAAGCGGTGCTGACCATCGACCACAGCGGGAACCTGGTCGTCATCAAGTCGCTGCCCGGTACGGCGCAGGGCGTCGCCGCGGCCATCGACCACCTGGGCTGGCCCGAGATGATCGGCTCGGTGGCCGGCGACGACACCGTGATCGTCGTGGTGAAGCCGGCCGAGGCGGCCGGCGAGATCGAGGAGCGGCTGAAGGGCCTGATGCGTTGACGAGGAGGGGCGCAGAGTGCTGGTCGAAATCGCGATCGAGCAGTTCGCTCTCATAGACCAGGTGCGCCTGCAGTTCACCGAGGGGATGAACGTCCTGACCGGCGAGACGGGCGCCGGCAAATCGATCATTCTGGACGCCGTGCAGGCGGTACTCGGCGGCCGCACTTCGGCCGATGTGGTGCGGTCCGGCGAGGAGCGGGCCGTCATCGAGGCCGTCTTCGACCTGGCAGACGCCCCCGAAACGCGGGAAGTCCTGGAGCGCATGGGGGTGCCGGTGGCGGAAGACGGCCTGCTGGTCGTGCGCAGGGAGATTGCCCGCAAGGGGCGCGGGGCGATCAGGCTGAACGGCCGCACGGTCACCGCGGGGATGCTGCGGGAGGCCGCGCAGGGGCTGGTGGACCTGCACGGCCAGCACGAGCACCAGTCGCTGCTTCAGACCGAGAAGCACCTGGACCTCCTGGACCAGTACGGCGGATCGCTCCTGCACGACGCCGAGAAGCCCCTCGAGCTGCTGGACCGGTACGCGGGGCTCGACCTGGCGGAGATGCGGGCCCGGCTCGCCGAGGTCGTGCAGCAGATTCACGGGATCCAGGCCGAGCTGAACGAGCTGCTGGGCGACGAACGCGACCGCGCCCGCCGGGAGGACCTGCTGCGCTTCCAGGTGGAGGAACTGCGGGCCGCACAGCTGAGACCCGGCGAGGAGGAGGAGCTGGAGGCCGAGCACAGGCTGCTGGCCAACGCGGAGCGGCTGAAGCGCGGGGCCGGCCACTCGTACGCCCTGCTGTACGACGGCATGGCGGGGCAGGCCAGCGCGGTGGACCTGCTCGGGCAGGTGCGGGCCGAGCTGGAGGACCTGCTGCGGATGGACCCCAGCCTGGGCGAGGCCGTGGAGATGGTCAACCTGGCCCTGGTGCATGCCCAGGAGGCGAGCCACCTGCTGGCGGACTACCGGGAGCGGGTCGACCTGGACCCTGAGCGGCTGGCGCGGGTGGAGGCGCGCCTCGACCAGCTCGCGACGCTGAAGCGCAAGTACGGCGACACGGTGGAGGAGATGCTCGGCTATCTCGCACAGGTCGAGCAGGAGCTCTCGCGGCTGGAGCACAGCCAGGAGCTGATTGAGGAGCTGAAAGCGCGGCAGGCGGAGCTGGGCCGGGAGGCAGAGTCGCTGGCCGCGGCCCTGAGCCAGGCCCGGCAGGCGGCGGCGGCCCGGCTGGGCGAGCAGGTCGCGCGCGAACTGGGAGACCTGGGCATGCCGGCCGCCCGCTTCGTGGTCGCGGTGGAGGGCCCGCCGGAGCCGACGTACCACCATGTCACTGCGCGCGGCTGGGACCGGGTGGAGTTCCTCTTCTCGCCCAACCCCGGCGAGCCTGTGAAGCCGCTGGCAAAGATTGTGTCCGGCGGCGAGATGAGCCGCATCATGCTGGCGCTGAAGGCGATTCTCGCGCGGGTTGACAACGTTCCCAGCCTCGTCTTCGACGAGGTGGACACCGGCATTTCCGGCAGGGCGGCGCAGGCCGTCGGCGAAAAGCTGGCGCGCATCGCGGGCGACCGCCAGGTGCTCTGCGTCACGCACCTGCCGCAGGTCGCCGCCATGGCCGACCGCCACTTCCACATTGAAAAGGCGACCGCGGAGGGCCGCACGACGACGCATTGCCGCGTGCTGGGCGACGACGGCCGGGCCGAGGAGATCGCCAGGATGATCGGCGGCGCCGAGTTGACGCAGCACACCATGGCGGCGGCGCGCGATCTGCTGCGCGCGGCCGAAGAATGGAAGACCGCGCAGCGCGGACAGGCCGCGTCGGTCTGAACGCTCGCGCGGCCAGGTTGCATAATCCCGCGTTTCGGCGGGTAACTTAATGTGCACAGAGGCGGCGAGGTCAACTACGCCGCCAGTTCTCTTAGAGAAGTGGGAGACTTGGCGGAGAAGGGGTCCGCCCTGGGGAAGAGAAGCTTCAGGGAGGGACGCCCCGATGTCAACCCGGGAGAAGTGGCGGAGGGCCACCGGCCTTCTGCTGGTCGTCCTGATCCTTTCCATCTGCGCAACACCTGAGTTCCGCACCTTTGTCGCCCTGCCCGATCACCTGCGCCTTCCCCAGGGCCAGGCCCACGAGCTGTCGCTGGGCCTCCCCTTCAGCACGGCCGTGCCCACTGCGGGCCAGGGGCTCGCGGTGGGCGGCGGCGGCGCACCGCTCCAGCTCGCCGCCGAGCAGCCGGGGCGGTACACGTTGGATGTGAAGCTGTTCGGGCTGATCCCGATCCGGCGGATGACCGTGGACGTGGTTCCCGAGATCCGGGTCGTGCCCGGCGGCCACTCCATCGGCGTGCGCCTGCAGAGCCACGGTGTGCTGGTGGTGGGCTTTGCGGCCATCCAGGATGAGGAGGGGCGCGTGCATCACCCGGGCCGCGCGGCCGGGCTCCAGGTCGGGGACACGATCATCGCCATCGACGGCCGGCCCGTGCGGGGCGAGGAGCATGCGGTCCACCTGTTTCAGGAGGCCGGCCGGCGGGGGCGGCCGGTTACCCTCACCGTCCGCCGGGGTGAAGAGCGGCTGGAGCGCACGGTGCAGCCCGTGCAGGAGAAGGAGTCGGGCCGCTGGCGGGTGGGGCTTTACATCCGCGACGGCGCGTCCGGAGTGGGCACGCTCACCTTCTACCACCCGCCCACCCGCAAGTTCGGCGCCCTGGGGCACGTCATCGCCGAGGGCGAGAACCGGCGCCCCTTCGACTTCGCCCACGGGCAGATCACCGCGGCCGACGTGGTCAAGATTCAGAAAGGAAAGCGGGCTGCGCCGGGCGAGAAGATCACCAGCCACCCCGAGGCCGGCGGCAGGCTGGGAGTCATCGAGAAGAACACGCCGTTTGGCATCTTCGGCCGGCTGAATGCACCGCTGAAGAACCCCCTTTATGAAGAACCGCTGCCGGTGGCCATGGCCAGCCAGGTGAAGGAGGGGCCGGCGCAGATTCTCACGGTCGTCGACGGGCAGAAGATCGAGCGGTTCGATGTCGAGATCGTGCGGCTCATCCGGCAGCCGACCGCTGAGGGCAAGAACATGATCGTTCAGATTACGGATCCGCGGCTCCTGGAGGCGACCGGCGGCATCGTGCAGGGCATGTCGGGCAGTCCCATCATCCAGGACGGCCGGGTGGTCGGGGCCGTAACCCACGTCTTCGTGAACGACCCGACGCGCGGTTACGGCGTGTTGATCGAGTGGATGCTGCAGGAAGCCGGCATCCTCCCAACTGAGCGGGACGATTCGGGCCTCCGGGAGGAGCAATCCTCCCGGAGTCTGCGCGCGTGCGGCGTTCATCCGGGCAGGGGCATGCGCGCCGGTAACGTTTGTGTAACACCGACGTGTGTATAGTTATAAGATATGGGGTCTCTTCTTCTCTCCGCGGTGCCTGTACGCCCCTGGAATTTACGGCTGAGGGTTGGGGGTTGAATCACAATGTCGGCAGCCAAAATTCGGCTCCTGGTCTGCGACGACAACCGCGACTTCTGCACGCTGCTCCGCGAGTACTTTGCGCTTCAGCCCGATATCGAAGTGGTGGGCGTGGTGCACAACGGCCTGGATGCGGTGGCGGCCATACACGAGCAGCAGCCTGACGTGGTGCTGCTGGACATCATCATGCCCTACATGGACGGCATCGGCGTGCTGGAGCAGCTGGCCCGCACGGAACTGAAACGCCGGCCCAAGATCCTGATGCTGTCGGCGTTCGGGCAGGAAGCGATCGCACGGCGGGTGCTGGGGCTCGGCGCGGACTACTACGTGGTCAAGCCGGTGGATCTGGATCTGCTCAGCGCCCGGGTGCGGCAGCTGGCGCCGGGGCACGCGGCCCCTGCGCACGTCGCGCAGACGCTGTCTCCGGTGGGGGCCGTGCAAGGCCGCACGCTGGAGGAGGTGCACGAGCTGCTGCGCGGCCTGGGCATTCCGCCGCACCTGAAGGGCTACCGCTACCTGGGCGATGCCATCCTGATGGTGCTGGAGCAGCCCGAGCTGCTCGGGGCGGTGACCAAGGGGCTCTACCCCGCCGTGGCCGAGAACAACGGGACCACGGCCAGCCGGGTCGAGCGGGCCATCCGCCACGCGATCGGCATGGCCTGGGAGCGGGGCGCCGACCGGCTGCAGGCGCTCTTCCGGCACACCGTGGGCCAGCGGCGGACGAAGCCCAGCAACTCAGAGTTCATCGCCGTGGTGGTGGACCGGCTTCGGGCGGGCTCGGCGGCAAGTTGAGCCCGCGATTCCGAATGCAGGGAACTGCGCCCCTTCAGCCGAAATGGTCTGCATGAGACTGCAGTAGGGGTGTGGCGGATGCTGAACGTGGTGATCATCGGCGCGGGAAAGGGCGGTTCGTCGCTGCTCAACGCGCTGCTGAAGATGTCGCGGCATGTGCGGGTGCTGGGGGTGGCCGACCGGCGGCCTGACGCCCCGGGCCTGGCGCTGGCGGCGGCCAGGGGAATCCCCACCACGTCCGATTACACGGGGCTGGTCTGCCTGCCCGAAGTGGATATCATCGTTGACGCGACGGGGCAGCCAGGGCTCGACGAGGAGATCAGGCGGCTGAAGTGGCCGCGGGCCGTGGTCATCGAGGGGCTGGCCATGAACCTGATCCTCAGCTTCGTCGAGGAGAGCCACCGGCTGCTCCGGGCCCTTGAGGAAAAGGAACTGGAACGGGATGTGATGCTCGACTCCACCCACGACGCCATCGTGGCCGTGAACGCCGAGGGCGTCGTCACCCTGCTCAACCGCTCCGCGGAGCAGCTGCTGGGCGTGAGCCGCGAGCAGGTGCTGGGCAAGCCGGCGGAGGAGGTCATTCCCAATACCCGGCTGCACGTGGTGCTCGCGACGGGCCAGGCGGAGCTGAACCAGCAGCAGGAGGTGGGCAAGACCACCATCGTCACCAACCGGGTCCCCGTGCGCAACAAGGACGGGCGTGTGGTGGGGGCGGTGGCCGTCTTCCGGGACATCACCGAGGTCAAGGCACTGGCGGAGGAGATCTCGGGCCTCAGGGAGATGAAGGTGCTCCTGGAGGCGATCTTCCACTCCACGCAGGACGCCATCTCGGTGGTGGATGAAAACGGCTTCGGGTGGATGGTCAACCCGGCGTACACGGCCCTTACGGGTCTGAAACCGGAGGAGGTCATCGGCAAGCCGGCGACGGTGGACATCGACCCCACGCAGGAGTCCATGCACCTGCAGGTGCTGCGCACCCGGCAGCCGGTGCGGAACGTGCCCCTGCGGGTCGGCCCCCGCAAGCGGGAGGTCGTGGTGAACGTGGCGCCGATCCTGGTGGACGGCAAGCTGAAGGGCTCGGTGGGCGTGGTGCGGGACGTCTCGGAGATCGCCCGGCTCTCCGCCGAGCTGGAGCAGCACCGCAAGCTCCTGCGCCGGCTGACCTCCTCGTACACGTTCAACGAGATCATCGCCGACAGCCCGGTGATGCGCCAGGCGGTGGAGCAGGCCCGCCGGGCCGCCGAGACCCCGGCGACCGTGCTGCTCCGGGGCGAGAGCGGCACGGGCAAGGAGCTGTTCGCGCACGCGATTCACAACGCCTCCAGCCGCCGGCGGGGGCAGTTCATCCGCGTGAACTGCGCCGCCATCGCCGAGTCGCTGCTGGAGTCGGAGCTGTTCGGCTACGCCGAGGGAGCCTTCACCGGGGCCCGCAAGGGCGGCAAGCGCGGCCTGTTCGAGGAGGCACACGGCGGCACGCTCTTCCTGGACGAGGTGGGCGAGCTGCCCCCGGGTCTGCAGGCGAAGCTGCTGCGGGTGCTGCAGGAGAAGGAGATCGTGCGCGTGGGCGAGGCGAAGCCGGTGAAGGTGGATGTGCGGGTGATCGCCGCCACCAACGCGCCGCTGGAGGAGATGATCGCCCGGGGCACGTTCCGGGAGGACCTCTACTACCGGCTGAACGTCATTCCCATCATGATCCCCCCGCTGCGCCACCGGCAGGAGGACATCCCGCGGCTGGTCGCGCACCTGATCGAGAAGCTGAACGAGGAGTACGGCCGCAACGTGCGGGACATCGCGCCCGACGCCCTGCAGGTCCTGCGGGAATACCACTGGCCGGGCAACGTGCGGGAGCTGGAGAACGTCATCGGCCGGGCGATGATCGCGATGACGGTGACGGATACCACCATCGAGCGGCGCTTCCTGCCGCCTCTGGGCATCGCACCGGCCACGGAAAGCGCCCCGGCCACGGGCGCCGAGCCCAGGCCCAGGGTGCGCCCGCTGTTCGAGGTGGTGGCGGAGGCGGAGAAGGCAGCTTTGCTGCAGGCCCTGGAGGAGACGAAGGGCAACAAGACGGAGGCCGCGCGCCGGCTGGAGATCGCCCCGCGTACGCTGTATTACAAACTGGAAAGATATGGCTTGCTGTGAGACCGGGCGAGGCCGTGCGGCCCGCCCGGCCCTGCGTTGCAGCGCAGGGTATTTGCAACAATTTGCAGGCAGCGTCCTGCAGAAGGTTGCAGGATCCTGCGTAAGGAGAGGTGGAAGGAAATATCGCTGCGCCCGGTTGTCCGCCGCCCCGGGCGTGTTTGGAGGCGCCCCGGCGGCCTTGCGCAAGTGGCATGAAACTTGCGATGGTTGAGGACAACGACGGGCAGCGGCGTCGTCCGGCCGCTGCCAGCGAGGGGGGCAGCCTTCGTGGGTCTCTTCGAGCGCATGGCGCGCGACGGACACGAACAGGTGGTGTTCTGTTACGACAGGGCCACGGGGCTGAGGGCGATCATCGCGATTCACGACACCACCCTCGGTCCGGCCCTGGGCGGGTGCCGCATGTGGCCTTACGCCACCGAGGAGGAAGCCGTGGAGGATGCGCTCCGCCTGGCGCGCGGCATGACCTACAAGTCCGCCGCCTCCGGGCAGAACCACGGCGGGGGCAAGGTCGTCATCTGGGGCGACCCGGCCACCGAGAAATCGGAGCACCTGTTTCGGGCGCTGGGGCGGTTCATTGGGACGCTGAAGGGCCGCATCATCACGGGAACGGATGTGGGGACCGACAAGACCGATTTCGTCTGGGCGAAGCTGGAGTCGCCCTGGTTCGTCGGCCTTCCCGAGGAGGAGGGCGGCTCCGGCGACACGGCCGTGCTCACGGCCTACGGGGTCTGGCAGGGGATGCGGGCCGTCGCCCGATTCCTGTGGGGCGACAGCAGCCTGCGGGACCGGCGGGTGGCCCTGCAGGGGCTGGGCAAGGTGGGGACCCGGCTCCTGACGCACCTGCTGGAGGGCGGCGCGCAGGTCACCGTGACCGATATCCGCCGGGAGCGGGTGGAGGCGGTGTGCGCCGCTCACCCCCAGGTGACCGGGGTGGAGCCGGAGGCCATCTACGATCAGCCCTGCGACATCTTCTCGCCCACGGCCATGGGCGGCGTGCTCAACGACGAGACGATCCCCCGGCTCCGCTGCAGGGCGGTGGCCGGCTCCGCCAACAACCAGCTGGCCGAGCCCCGGCACGGCGATCTCCTGCATCGGAAGGGCATTCTGTACGCCCCTGATTACGTCATCAACGCCGGCGGGCTGATCGGCGTGGCCGACGAGATCCTGGGCTTCGACCCGGAGCGGGCCCGCCGCAAGACCGCCGCGATCTACGACCAGCTTCTGCAGATCTTTGCCATCAGCCAGCGTGAGCAGATTCCGACGTACATCGCCGCCGACCGGCTGGCGGAGCAGCGCATCGCGCGCGCCGGCCGGCTGCGGGGCATCTACATCCCGGAGTGAGGGGCAGGTGAACCAGGGTGCCGGGTGAGGTCTTCCGCATTCTCGTGATCAACCCCAGGGCTTCAGCCACAAGCGTTGCAGTGTTCGACGCCGAGGAAGAGCGGCTCGCGGCGGACCTGCCGCACAGCCTGGCCGAACTGGCCCGGTTCGAGCGGGTGTGGGACCAGTACCTGTACCGCAAGGACCAGATCACGTCCCACCTTGAGGAGGCCGGGATCCCGCTTCGCAGCCTGCACGCCGTCGTCGGCCGGGGAGGGCTCCTGAAGCCGGTGCCCGGCGGGGTGTACGCCGTGAACGGCGCCATGCTGGACGATCTGCGCGCGGGCGTGCAGGGGGAGCACGCGGCCAACCTTGGGGGCATACTGGCCTACGGCATCGCCCATGTGCTCTCCATTCCCGCGTATGTGGTCGACCCGGTCTCCACCGACGAGATGCGCCCCGAGGCGCGCATCACGGGGGTGCCGGCCATCCGGCGCACCAGCCTGGCCCACGCCCTCAACATGCGCTGGGTGGCCCGGCAGGCGGCCGCGGCGCTGGGCAAGGCATACGATGAAAGCAATCTGGTCATGGCGCACCTCGGCGCCGGCATCTCCGTGGCCGCCCACCGGGAGGGGCTGATGGTGGATGCCACCAACGCCCTGGAGGACGGGCCCTTCGGCCCAGAGCGGGCCGGGCGCCTGCCGGCAGGCGACCTGGTGCGGCTTTGCTTTTCGGGCCGCTACACGGAGCGGGAGCTGATCAGGAAGCTCACCTCCGGCGGCGGCCTGGTGGCCCACCTGGGAACCCGCGACTGGCGTGAGGTGGAGGCGCGCATCGCCGGCGGGGACGCGGACGCCCGCCTGGTCTACGAGGCCATGGCCTACCAGGTGGCCAAGGAGATCGGCGCGATGGCGGTGGCCCTGCGCGCGCGGGCGGACGCCATTGTGCTCACCGGCGACCTGGCGCACTCGGAACTGCTCACGGGCTGGATTGAGGAGCGCGTTGAGTGGATTGCGCCCGTGCTCCGCTTCCCGGGGAGCGAGGAGAACCGGGCCCTGGCGGCCGGCGCCCTGCGGGTCCTCCGGGGTGAGGAGGAGGCCAGGATATACGCATGATCACGACGCTGGACCAGTTGATTTCCGCCGCACGGCGCGCCGTCGGAAGCCATCCGCCGACGATGGCCGTGGCGCAGGCTGACGACCCGCACGTGGAGGAGGCCGTCGCCGAGGCCGAGCGACTCGGGCTCGTCCGAGGCTACCGCATTGTGCGCGACGACCCGGCCGAGGCGGCCCGGGAAGCGGTGGGCGCGGTCCGTTCCGGCAAGGCGCAGCTCTTGATGAAAGGCCTGCTGCAGACGGCGGATCTGCTGCGGGCGGTGATGGCCCGCGAGACCGGGCTACGGACCGGCCGTGCGCTCTCGCACGCGTGCGTCGTGCAGGTGCCCGCGCTGCCGCGGCTGCTGCACATCAGCGACATCGCCCTCAACATCGCGCCGGACCTTTCCCGCAAGGCCGACATCCTGCGAAACCAGGTGGCCGTGGCCAGGGCTCTGGGGGTGGAGCGGCCGAAGGTGGCCGTCATCGCCGCGGTCGAGAAGGTCAACCCCGACATGCCGGCCACGGTCGACGCCCGGGCCCTGCAGGAGATGGCGGAGCGGGGCGAGCTGGGGGACTGCGTGGTGCAGGGTCCCCTGGCCCTGGACCTCGCGCTGTCTGCGGAGGCCGGCGCCGTGAAGGGCGTCTCAGGGCCGGTGGTGGGCGCGGCCGATGTGCTCATCATGCCCGACCTGGAGACGGGCAACGTCCTGTACAAGGCGCTGGTCCACCTGGCCGGGGCATCTGCTGCCGGAATCGTGGTCGGCGCGCGGTGCCCCATCGTCCTTCTGTCCCGTTCCGACCCGCCCGCGTCCAAGCTCAACTCGATTGCACTGGCGGTTCTCGCCGCCTCTGCATAGCGGTTCACCCCCGCAGTTCCCACGAGCATGGGTCAAGCACAAAGGAGGTCATCGCATGGGCATCTTTGAGCAGATGGCGCAGTACGGGCACGAGCAGCTGGTCTTCTGCTACGACAAGTCAACCGGGCTCCGCGCGATCATCGCCATCCACGACACCACGCTGGGGCCGGCGTTGGGCGGGCTCCGCATGTGGCAGTACGAGCGGGAGGAGGATGCCGTGACGGACGTGCTCCGGCTGTCGCGGGGCATGACCTACAAGAACTCTGCCATGGGTCTCAATCTCGGCGGGGGCAAGGCCGTGCTGTGGGGTGATCCGCGCACCGACAAGAGCGAGGAACTCTTCCGTGCGTTCGGCAAGTTCGTCGAATCGCTGGGGGGCCGGTACATCACGGCGGAGGACGTCGGCACGACGGTCGAGGACCTGAACTACATCCTGATGGAGACCGACCACGCCGCCGGTCGGGCGGAGCTGTCGGGGGACCCCTCCCCGGTCACCGCGTACGGGGTCTTCATGGGCCTGAAGGCGGCTGTGAAGAAGGTGTTTGGGACAGAGGAGTTGAAGGGCAGGAAGGTCGCCGTTCAGGGGCTGGGGAAGGTGGGCATGGCGCTGTGCGAGTACCTGCACGACGCCGGCGCCAGGCTCACCGTCGCCGACATCAACCCGGAGGCGGTGGAGCGGGCGAAGAGGGAGTTCGGCGCGACCGTTGTCGCCCCCGACGAGATCTACGGCGTCGAGTGCGACATCTTCGCCCCCTGCGCCCTGGGGGCGGTGCTGAACGACGACACGATTCCGCAGCTCAAGTGCCGGATCGTGGCCGGATCGGCCAACAACCAGCTGAAGGAGCCGCGCCACGGCGACATGCTCCGGGAGCGGGGCATCCTGTACGCGCCGGACTTTGTCATCAACGGCGGCGGGGTCATCAACGTGGCGGAGGAGTACCATCCGGCCGGCTACAGCCGCGACCGGGCCCTGGCGCGGGTGGCCACCATCTACGACAAGCTCCTGCGCATCTTCCAGATCGCGGAGGAGCGGAACATCAGCACCGCCGAGGCGGCGGACGTGCTGGCTGAGGAGCGCATGCAGAAGATCCACCAGCTGAACCGGATGTACCTGGCCGAATAAGCCCGGGCGGACCGGGGAGGGGGCTCCGCTCCCTCTCCGGCGCCCACACGGCGACCGGGCTCACGCGAAAGGACTGAGGAATGGACTTGCACCATCGCCTGCTGATCATCAACCCGGGCTCTACTTCCACCAAGATCGCCGTGTTCCACGACGATGCGCCCCTGTTCGCCGAGACGCTGCGCCACGGCTCGGCCCATTTGGCGCGCTTCCGGACCGTGGCCGCGCAGTTCTCCTTCCGGAAAGACTTGATCCTGCAGGCGCTGGAGGGTCACGGTGTGCCGCTCGGTTCCCTCACCGCCGTGGTCGGGCGAGGGGGCCTCCTGCGGCCGGTCGCCGGCGGCACCTACCGGGTGGATGCGGCCATGCTGGAGGAACTCTCGCAGGCGGTGCACGGCGAGCACGCCTCCAACCTGGGGGCGCTCCTGGCCCACGACATCGCGCAGGCGGCAGGGGGCGTGCCGGCCTTCATCGTCGACCCCGTGGTGGTGGACGAGCTGCAGCCCGTCGCGCGGCTGACCGGATTGCCGGAGATGCCCCGGCGGTCGATTTTCCACGCCCTCAACCAGAAGGCGGTGGCCCGGCGGGCGGCGGACGACCTGGGCCGCCGGTACACCGAGGTGAACCTGATCGTCGCGCACCTGGGCGGCGGCATCTCGGTGGGCGCGCACCGGCGCGGGCGGGTGATCGACGTGAACAACGCCCTCGACGGCGAGGGGCCGATGTCGCCCGAGCGGGCGGGCACGGTCCCCAGCCTGGGGCTGGTTTCCCTGGCATTTTCCTGGAAGCATACGCTGCGCGAGGTCGGGCGCATGCTGGTGGGTCAGGGGGGCCTGGTCGCCCACGTGGGCTCGAACGACGCCCGGAAGGTGGAGGAGCGGATCGCCGCCGGCGACCAGGCGGCCCGGGCCGCCTACGAGGCGATGGCCTACCAGGTGGCCAAGGAAGTCGGCCGGGCGGCGGTGGCCCTGGAGGGCAAGGTGGACCGCATCGTGCTCACGGGCGGGCTGGCCCACTCCAGCCTGCTCACGGGCTGGATCGCGGAGCAGGTGGGGTGGATCGCCCCGGTGGCGGTCTACCCCGGCGAGGATGAGATGGCCGCGCTGGCTTCCGGGGCCCTGCGGGTGCTGCGGGGCGAGGAGCCGGCCGGCGAGTACAGGGAGGCAGGCGAGTGAGGCTGATCAGGCAGGAAGAGATCTACAGGGGCAGGGTCTTCACCGTTCGGCGCGACGTGGTGGAGGTGGAGGGGAAAGCGCGCACCTGGGATGTGGTGGCCCACCCGGGCGCCGTGGTGGTGCTGCCGGTGGACGGCGATGATCTGCTGCTGGTCCGGCAGTACCGGCACCCCGCGGGCGAGACGCTGCTGGAACTGGTGGCGGGCACGTGCGAGCCCGGCGAGGATCCGGCGGTGACGGCGCAGCGGGAGCTGCAGGAGGAGGCGGGCTTCAGGGCGGGGCGGCTGACCAAGCTGGCGGAGTTCTACAGCGCCCCAGGCTTTTGCTCCGAGAAGCTCCACCTCTTCGTGGCGGAGGAGCTTACGCCCGGCCGGCTGCCCATGGATGAGGACGAACAGATCGAACTGGTGCGGATGAGCCTGGACGAGGCGGTCGGCATGGCCCTGGCCGGTCAGCTGCGGGACGCGAAGACGCTGGCGGGGGTGCTGCTCTATGCCCGGCACCGGGGCCGCTGACGCCCTGCGGGTCATCTACGCCGACCTGCACGTGCACCTGGGCTGGGCGGGCGACCCCGGCGGCGGGGTCAAGATCGCCGCCGCCCGCGACCTGACCCTCGCCAACATCCTCGCGGAGGCCCGCGACCGCAAGGGGCTGGGCCTGGTGGGGGTGATCGACGCTGCCACCAGCGGGGCCCTGCAGGACCTGGAGCGGCTGCTGGAAGACGGGCTCGTGGAGGAGCGGCCCGGCGGCGGCCTGGCCTACGGCGGGCTGACGCTCATCCCCGGCGCAGAGGTGGAGGTGGTGCACCAGGGGAAACCGGTCCACCTGCTCTGCTACTTCAGGGGGGTGGACGGGCTCCGCGCCTTTGCCGCCTGGCAGGCGGGGCGGGTGAAGAACACGCGCCTCTCCACCCAGCGGCACCACGGCACCACCGCCGCGGACGTGGTGGAGGCCGCTGCGGAGCGAGGCGGTGTGGTGATTCCAGCCCACATCTTCACGCCGCACAAGGCGGCACTGGCTGCGGCGCCGGCGGTGTCCGAGGTGATCCCGCCCGAGCTGTGGGCCGCCGTTCCCGCGGTGGAGCTGGGCCTCTCGTCCGACACGGCGCTGGCGGACGAGCTGCCGGAGCTCGGCCGGTTCCCCTTCGTCACCAACTCCGACGCGCACTCGCTGGGCCGGATCGGCCGGGAGTACAACCAGCTCCTGCTGGCAGAGCCCTCCTTCGACGAGTGGCTGCTGGCCATGCGAGGGGAGGGCGGGCGGCGCATCGTGGCCAACTTCGGCCTGGACCCGCGCCTCGGGAAGTACCACCGCACCTTCTGCCAGACCTGTGGCCGCAGGGTGGAGGGCGATCCCCCGGTGCTGCGGTGCCCGGTGGATCCCTCGCACCGGGTGGTGCTGGGGGTGCTGGACCGCATCCGCCACTACGCCGCCTGGCAGGAGGGCCGCTTCGCCCGGGTGGGCCGGGAGCGGCCGCCTTACGTGCACCAGGTGCCGCTGAGCTTCGTTCCCGGCCTGGGCCGGAAGGGGCTGGAGCGGCTGCTGGCCGCCTTCGGCACCGAGATGGCGGTGCTGCATGCGGCCTCCGAGGAGGCCCTGGCGGAGGTGGTGGGGCCGAAGCTGGCCCGGCTGGTGGCGCTGGCCCGGGAGGGCCGGCTGGCCATCGAGTCCGGCGCCGGCGGCATCTACGGCCGGGTGACCGCGGCGGAGTGACGGCACGACATAATCGCCGGACCTGTCCCATAGACTCCGGGTGAGTCTACGGGCAGGGGTGTGGCGGAATGCATCTGTACGCGGCGTGGCGTCAGAACCTGGAGGACCTTCTGCTGGATCGGGGCGGCCTGGCGCTGCTCCACACGGTGCTGTTCGTCGTCGGGCTGCTCTTCGGGGCCCTGGCCCTGCGCAGTCTGGAAGTGGAGACCCAGCTGGAGCTGGCCCGGCAGCTCTCCGGCGCCCTGCAGGCGCTCAGGGAGGGGCCGGATCCGGCGACCGGACCGCTGTTGCGCGATGCCCTGCTCCGGCAGGCCCGCACGATCGTGCTGATGTGGGTGCTGGCGATCTCGCTGGTGGGCAGCGTGGCGGTGGTGGCCCTGCCCCTGGTGCGGGGGTTCACCTCGGGCTTTGCGGTGGCGTACCTCACCGCGGAGATGGGCTCCCGCGGAGTGCTGCTGGCGGCCGTGGGGCACCTTCCCCAGACGGTGCTGGAGGTTCCGGGGATCATCCTGGCGGCCACGGCGTCGGTGGGGTTTGCGCTGGAGGTGGTCACCTCCTGGCGGGTGCGGCGCCGGCTGTCGGGCTACTACAGCGCTCTGGCCGGCTACTCCAACACCCTCCTTTCGGCGGGCGTCCTGCTGGCGGCGGCGGCCCTGGTGGAGGGGTTCGTGACCCCGCACCTGGTGCGCCTCGTCGCCGACCTGCCGTGATGCGCCACTCTTCCCAATTGGCGCCCATGTCGGTCTTGTCCTTATGGCCAACACATGGGATAATGCGTAGAGAACCTGACTGGATGGGTTCGTAGCTGAAATCAGTCACTACTGGCGCTGCGCGCCGGACGCGGAAGGAGCGAGAGCAGTGAGGGTTGGCGTAGTGCGTGAGTTGAAAGCCTACGAGAACCGGGTCGCCATGACCCCCGCCGGTGTCATGGCGATGGTGAAGGCCGGCCATGAGGTGTTCGTGGAGCACGATGCCGGCAGAGGCTCCGGCTTCGACGATTCTGAGTATGCAGCGGCGGGCGCGCAGATTCTGGCGAGCAACGAGGAGGTCTGGGCCGCCGCCGATATGATCGTGAAGGTGAAGGAGCCGCTGCCCCCCGAGTACGAGCTGATGCGCGAGGGACAGATCATCTTCACCTACCTGCATCTGGCCGCCGAACCTGAGCTGACCAGGCAGCTCATCGACCGCAAGACCATCGCCATCGCCTACGAGACGGTGCAGCTGGCCGACCGGTCGCTGCCGCTGCTCACGCCCATGTCCGAGGTTGCGGGGCGGATGGCCGTACAGATCGGCGCGCACTACCTGGAGAAGGCCCAGGGCGGGCGCGGCGTGCTCCTGGGCGGCGTGCCCGGCGTCGCCCCCGGCAATGTGACCATCATCGGCGGCGGCGTGGTCGGCACCAACGCGGCGAAGATCGCCTCCGGCCTGGGCGCCCATGTGACCATCCTGGACATCAGCGCCGAGCGGCTCCGCTACCTGGACGACATCTTCGGCGCCCGGGTGCAGACCCGCATGTCCAACGAGTTCGAGATTGCGAACGCGGTGGAGAAGGCCGACCTGGTCATCGGCTGCGTCCTGATTCCCGGCGCCAAGGCGCCGAAGCTGGTCACGAAGGAGATGGTGCGGCGGATGGCCCCGGGCGCCGTCATCGTGGACGTGGCGGTCGATCAGGGCGGCTCCATCGAGACCATCGACCGGGTGACGACGCACCAGGATCCGGTCTACGAGCGCTACGGCGTGGTGCACTACGCGGTTCCCAACATCCCCGGCGCGGTGCCCCGGACCTCCACCTACGCGCTCACCAACGCCACCCTGCCCTACCTGCTGAAGGTCGCCAACCTGGGCTGGGAGGAGGCCATGCGGCGCGATCCGGCCCTGGCCAAGGGGGCCAACGTCGTCAAGGGGCAGGTCACCCATCCGGGCGTGGCCGAGGCCCACGGGCTGGAGTATGTGGACCTGAACACCCTGCTCCGCTAGTGCGCTGCCAGAGGAGCCCCGCATCAGAGCGATGCGGGGCCTTTGCCATGGGAAGGGAGAGGCGGGGGCATAACTGGGAGCCGGTCGTCATAAAGTGACGGTGCGGGAGGCGTGTCGGGAAGGAGCTGACAGAAGGCCTGCAGGAGGGGATGGGCCGAATTCCGTGGAATTGACAAAATCGGTCAGGTCTGACGCATAATCCGCCCCGATATGCGAGAGAATGATTACCACTAATGGCGCGAAGGGGATGCAACATGAACAACTTGATCCATGAGTTCATCAACTACCTGAGCGTGGAGCGGGGCCTCGCGACCAACACGCTCGAATCGTACGGCCGCGACCTGCGCCAGTACTACCAGTATCTCGGGGAGGATCAAGTCGACCTCGACGCCGTCTCTCGCTCGACCATCATCAATTACCTGATGTTCCTGCAGAAGCAGGGGAAGGCCACCGCCACCATCGCCCGGCGGCTGGCGGCGCTGAAGGCCTTCTACCAGTTTCTCGTCAGGGAGAAACGCATCAAGACCGACCCCACCGCCAACCTGGAATCGCCGAAGCTGGAGAAGCGGCTGCCGCGGGTGCTGACGGTGAGCGAGGTGGAGCGGCTGCTGGCGCAGCCCGATCCCTCCCTGCCCGCGGGGCTCAGGGACCGGGCGATGCTGGAGCTGCTCTACGCCACCGGCATCCGGGTGTCTGAGCTGGTCTCGCTGAACGTGGAGGACGTCAACCTGGAGACGGGTTACATACGCTGCACGGGCAAGGGGTCGAAGGAGCGCATCGTGCCGCTGGGCTCCCTGGCGATCAAGTGGGTACATGAGTATCTGCAGGGCGGCCGGCCGAAGCTGGTGAAGGACCGCGAGGAGACGGCGCTCTTCGTCAACCACCACGGGAACCGGCTGACGCGCCAGGGCTTCTGGAAGATCGTGAAGAAGTACGCCGAGGACGCCCGCATCGACAAGGAGATCACCCCGCACACCCTGCGCCACTCCTTTGCCACCCACCTGCTGGAGAACGGTGCGGACCTGCGGTCGGTGCAGGAGATGCTGGGCCACGCCGATATTTCCACGACCCAGATCTACACCCACGTCACCAAGGGCAGGCTGAAAGAGGTCTACGCACGGACTCATCCCCGGGCATAGGCGGCGACGGGCAGACGCGCTGAGCGGGCCTCCGCGAGGAAGGCCCGCTTTTCCCTGCCTCTGCCAGGTGATATAGTGGGAGGGAAGAGTCCAGATAAAGGAGAAAGGCACATGGCAGCAGTCCGACGAGTCGTGTTGATCGTCATCGACAGCGTGGGGATCGGCGCGATGCCCGACGCCGCCGAGTGGGGCGACGCCGGGTCGAACACGGTGGGCAACATGGCCCGTGCGCGCGGGGGGCTGCCCCTGCCCAACCTGGGCCGGCTGGGGCTCGGCAACCTGACCGAGATCGAGGGCACGCCTCCGGTGGCCGACCCCGCGGGCGCATTCGGGCGCATGGCGATCGCCTCGCACGGCAAGGACACGATGACGGGCCACTGGGAGATGGTGGGCATTCGGCCCGAGGCCCCGTTCCGCACGTATCCCGACGGCTTCCCCGAAGACCTCATCGCCGAGTTCTGCCGCCGCGCCGGGGTGGAGGGCGTGCTGGGCAACAAGGTGGCCTCCGGCACGGAGATCATCAAGGAACTCGGCGAGGAGCACCTGCGCACCGGCTGGCCCATCGTGTACACCAGCGCGGACTCGGTCTTCCAGGTGGCCGCGCACGAGGAGCGGTTCGGGCTGGAGCGGCTCTACGAGGTTTGCCAGATCGCCCGGGAGCTGCTGCGCCCGCCGCACCGGGTGGGCCGGGTGATCGCCCGTCCCTTCGTGGGCACCGACCCGACGAACTTCACCCGCACGGCCAACCGGCACGACTACGCCCTGGAGCCGCCGCGGATGGTGTTGGACGAGATCAAGGAAGCCGGCCTCGCCGTGCTGGCGGTGGGCAAGATCAGCGACATCTTCTCGGGCCACGGCATCACCCGGAGCCTGCCCACCAAGTCCAACGCCGACGGCATCGACAAGATTCACGAGTGCATCGATCAGCAGGAGCCCGGGCTCATCTTCGCCAACCTGGTCGACTTCGACATGCTCTACGGCCACCGGCGGAACGTGGAGGGGTACGCCAGGGCCCTGATCGAGTTCGACGACGCCCTGCCGGGCATCATGGACAAGCTGGGCCCCGAGGACGTGCTGGTGGTCACTGCGGACCACGGCAACGACCCGACCCACCCCGGCACCGACCACACCCGGGAGTACGTGCCGGTGCTGGTCTGGGGCCAGGCCATCCGGCCGGGGGTGAACGTGGGCACCCGGGCCTCGCTGGCTGACCTGGGCGCCACCGTGGCGGACCTGCTGGGGGTCAGGGGCACGGGGTACGGCGAGAGCTTTGCGAAGGAGATATTGGTGTAAGCGACGGGAGCGCCCCTGGTCGGGGCGCTCCTCGGCGCGTATGGGGGTGTTTGCCTGTGTGGGCGCCGCGGGCCGGGGCGCTGCGGCGTGTTGGAGTCAGGTGGCGGAATCGAAGCGAAGATCATCCGCCGCATACCACGACCTCCGTCTTTCTCTCCAACCTCTCTAACTGCCGGGGTGGCCCCCGGGTTACGCGGCCCGCACGGCGTGCCGAATGCCGGGGAAAAGCCCCGGGTTCGGGCATGCTACCTTCGGGAGGTATGTGCATGCGCATCGCCATCGTCGGAGCGGGGCTGGCCGGGCTTGCCTGCGCCCACGAGCTGGAACGGCTGGGGCACCGGTGCGAGATCTTCGAGAAGCGGGACCGGGTCGGCAAGATGTTCAACACCGTCGAGACCATGCTGGAGGCGCTCACCACCGACCCGACCAAGGACGTGTTCGAGACGCTGCGGCAGGAGCTGCACCTGCCGGTGAACCCGGCGAACCACATCACCAGGCTGGTGCTCCACTCACGGTCGCGCGAGTCGCTCATCAGGGGCCGGGTGGGGTACACGACGATCCGCGGGCCCGAGGAACGCTCGCTGGAGCAGCAGCTGGCCCGCCACTGCCGCTCGCCGATCCACTTCGACCAGAATCCGGACGTGGAGGCGCTCATGGCCGAGTACGACTGGGTGGTGGTGGCGACCGGCTCGCCCAAGTGGCCGAAACACTTCGGTCTCTGGGAGCGGGATATCGCGTGGTACGTGCGCGGCGCCAACGTCATCGGCGACTTCAACCCCGGAGAGCTCCACTTCTACTTCGACACGCGGTACGCCGGCACCGGGTACGCCATGATCGCCCCCTTCGACGGGCGCATGGCCTCGGCGGGCGTCGGCGTGCCCGACACCACCGAGGAGCAGCTGGAGGCTTACTGGAACCGGTTCCGACAGGAGCAGGGGCGGTTCTGGGAGCAGGTCGAGGACGAGTACAAGCTGGAGTGTTACGAGATGGGCCGGGTGCGGCAGCGGGTGCTGGACAACGTCATCTTCGTGGGCAACGCCGGCGGGTTCATCGAGCCGCTGGGCATCACCGGGCAGTCCAGTTCGCTCGCCAGCGGCGTCTACGCGGCGCGCAAACTGGCCCTGGGCGACGACCAGTTCGACCGATTCGCCGCCCGGTGGGACCACTACTACGCCGACCTGATGCGGCTCCGGCTCAACGTAAACGCGTGGTCTGACCAGGAGATGGAGCGGTTCGTCGGCATGGCCGGGCGCGGCGTGGGAAGCGTGCTGATCCGCTCGCCGCTCAACCTGCTGGACCTCGCGGGCACCGCCATGGCGTACCTGCCCGTGGCCCAGGACCCGTCGCCAGAAGTCGGGCCTTCCTGAACGAGATTAAGCCGATCGCACCTGCAACGACGGAGGATGGCGGACGTGCAGTCGCCCTCAGAACCCCGGTACCGGAAGATGATCATGACCCCCCTGGGGGTCAACTTTGTCCACACCTGCAATCCCTGGGTGGCGGTGTGGTGGTCGGTCGCCCTCCCGGGGCTGGGGCACTTCTACCTGGGCGCCCATCTGAAGGGCTTCATCCTCATGTCGCTGGAGATCATCCTCAACAACCTCTCGCACCTCAACCTGGCCATCTACCACTCCCTGCTGGGCGACGTCGCCCGGGCCAGGGAGGTGCTGGTGATGAAGTGGGCCTTCCTCTATCCGGCTGTCTATCTGCTTTCCTTCTGGGACGCCTACCGGCTGGCCGTGGAGCTGAACTGGCTGGCGAAGCTTGAGGCGCAGCAGCCGCAGCGCCACTTCAACTATCAGCACTTCTGCATTTGGGGCCACGGCATGCTGGTGAAGCGCTCGCCGTGGGTCGCCTGGTTCTGGTCCACGTTCGTCTTCGGCGCGGGCCACCTGTACAACTCGCAGCTGCTCAAAGGCGCCATGCTCATGGGCTGGCAGATCGCCCTCATCGCGCTCGCCTCAGCCAGCAACGCCGTCTACCTCACGCTGCTGGGCCAGGGCCGGCTGGCGGCGGAGAGCGTGGACTACCAGTGGCTGCTCTTCCTGCCCAGCATGTACCTCTTCAGCATGTGGGACGCCTACCACGACTGCGTCGAACAGAACAAGCTGGCGGAGGAAGCCCAGTGGGACTGGCTTGGGCGCCAGCGGGGGAGGGCGGGTGACAGTGTGCGGACCGTCGTCGGGGTGGTGCTGACCACGAAGGACCTGGAGCTGGCCCTGCTGGCCCTGCAGCGCCGGGGGTTTCCGGCGGACGCCATCCGCTGGGGCCGGCTGGAGCGGAGACGGAGGCCGTCGCGTCCCGACGGACTGCGGGAGTGGCTGATGCTGGGCGGAACCCTGGGTGATACCTTCCGCCGGGCCGACGGCATCAGCCTGATGGACGGCGTGACGGCGGGGGCCACCATCGGGTCGCTGGCCGGGGTCGTGTACGGATCTGTCCTGGCGCCGGGGCCCATTGGCGGCGGCGTGGCGGGGCTGCTGGGCGGCGGCTTCGTGGGTTGGCTCTGCGACCGGTGGATCAGCCGGGGGCGCTCGCGGGATGCGGAGGCGGGGCAGCTGCAGCGGCTGGGCTGCATCATTCAGGTGACATGTCCGGACGCCGACCGGGTGAAGGAGGCAAAAGAGGCACTGGAAGACGCAGAGGTGGTGCTGGTCGGCGTGATGGAGTAGCCGCGAAGCCCGCGCCGCCGGGGCGGGTTGGCCCGGCCATGGTGCGGCCGTAACCGTCCGGGCGATGCTGCCGTTATGAATGGTCGGAGGTGCCGAGATTGAGATCAACACGGGCTCTGAGGTGGACCCTCGTCTGTCTGCTGGCCGCGGCGCTGGCCGGCTGCACCGCACGGCCCGGTGCGCCGGACGGCGGCGTGCCGACGGCAGGCCACGTGGACGGGAGCGACCCCGCGGGGGACGGCAACCGCCCTGCAGACTTCGGCAACGGTCCTGCAGGCGAGGGCAACGGTCCTGCAGGCGACGGCGACGGCCCTGCAGGCGACAGCGACGGCCAAGCCGGCCCGGGCAAGGGCGACACAGGCGGCGAGAGTGCGCCCGCGGCAGCAGAGGAGGCTGCGCGCGGGGAGCTGACCATGCTGGACTGCCTGCAGCGGTTCGGGCTGGCGGGACTGGGTCCGGCCGTGCAGGATCTGCTGCAGGGGCTGCCATCCGACGAGCTGTGGCAGTGCGTTGCCCGCACGGCGAGGGCTGACCGCGCCTACCGGGCGGCCGTGGCTTACGACATTCTGGTCACCGGCGGGGAGAGGATCGATACGTCGCTCCCAGGGTACCAGGCCTTCGCCCGCACGACGGAGCTGGACTTCGGCGAGGCCCGGAACCTGCCGGCGCCGGACGGCTGGACGCTCCTGGACGCCCTGCCCTCGCCCAGCGGGCGGTACGTCGCAGCGCGCCTCGCCGGCGGCGGTGTGGGCTGGTGGGCCGTGGACGGCAGCGCGCACGAGCGGTACGACGCCGCGGGGTACGACCTGGTCTGGCATCCGGCGGAAGACCAGCTGGCGTTCATCAGCGACGGCAACCGGATGCACCTGGTGCGGCCCGGGGGGCCGGTCGTCCACCAGGTCTTCGAAGCGCCGTCGGATGCCCCGGTCCGCTTCCCGTACTGGGCGCTGCAGGAGTGGCACGCTGCCTCCGGCAGCAGCTACCCGCCGGGCACGGTGCTGGTCCTGGCCGATCCGGAGGGCGAACCGGAGGGGCTGGCCCTGCGCCCGGACTCCGGCCGGTGGGAGCGCTTCCCGGCGAAGCAGATCTTCGCCCCCGGCAGCGAGGTCGTCTTCCCGGCCTGGCTCACGCAGCCCTGGAGCGCAGGGTCCGGGGACTACCTCCACGTGGATCGGGAGCGGGGTCTTGTGGCCTACCCCAATCGCGGCGGCTCGGCCTACACGTTCTACCAGGTGCCGGAAGACGCCGAGCCGGTCTTCCTCACCTGGAGCCCCGGGGCGGGGTTCTTCGCCGTCGTTGAGCGCCGGGAAGGGCGGCTTGCCGCCCAGCTGTTGCGGGCCTCCGGCGACTACCGGGGTGAGCACTTCAGCATACCCCTGGAAAGTGCCGATATTGCCATCTGGGACGACGGGGTCACGGCGTTCACGGCGGCGGGGCAGACGGTCACCGCGAAAAACCACCTGACCGGTGCAGAACGCACCTGGCAGGTGGAAGGGGAGGTGCGGGGCATCAGGCTCGGGCGTCATCAGCTCTACATCATCCTGGCCGACCGGCTGGTGGCGGCGCCCTTCACCGAGGCGACCGCCGTCTCAGCGGCGCCAGGTGCGGAGCAACCAGCCGACGCCGCCCAGAAATAGCGCCAGCGGAAGCCCCAGGGCCACCGCCCAGGCGACCGGCGCCGGCAGGGGCACCCAGGGCCGGCCGGCGGCCGCCCAGAGCGGCAGGGCGGTGGAGACGGTGAGACCCAGGGTCCGGGCCAGCGAGAACCACGCGCTCGACTGCACGGCCGCCGAGCCCCCCTGCTCCACCCGGGGGGCGCCGGCGGCTTCGGGCTCTTCCGGCTCCTGGTCGGCCGTCGCGGCCGCGGCGCCGAAGCCGCCCATCAGGCCGGCCAGCAGCCCCAGTTCCGTCCAGAGCAGCAGGACCAGCGCCGTGGAGGACGGTAGTGCGGCGGCCAGGCTGCCCACAGCCACCGCAATGGCCACCAGCAGGAGCGATGGCACCAGCAGCGAGGTGAACTTGGCCGCCACAAGCTTCGCGGTGGGCACCGCCGCCAGCCGGTAGAGGGCGATGGTCACCCGCTCTTGCTGGAAGACCTTTGCCACCCAATGGCCGAAGGCGTTGAACCAGGCGAGGAGGGAAAGGCCGCCGATGGAGCCCACGAGCCCGGCCATCGGCTGGTCGGCGGCGCCCCGGCCGGCGAACCAGACGCCCACGACCCCGGCGATGAAGATGAGCAGCTGCGTGCGGGCCATCCTGGAGCGGGCCAGCTGCAGCCACTCCCGGGAGAGCACCGCCCGCATCACGCCGTCGCCCAGCGGCAGCCAGTAGGAGCGGCCGGAGCGCACCGTGTCCTGCTCGCCCAGTTCCAGCACCCGGTAGAGCCCGTCCCGGTAGTGGCTCTCCACCCACCGCGGGCGGACCAGCAGGGCCAGGGCCAGCAACAGGCCGGGCAGACCGGCGACTGCCGCCATGGTCGTCAGCACCGACCGGCGGGACTCACGCATGACCAGGGCCAGCTCGGTGGCGGTGCCGCCTGAGCTGAGGTAGATGATCGCCGCGGTCATCATGGCGATGGTGAGCACGCCGAAGATGGTGTTGCCGTGGCGCATGGTCTGGGGATGATACCGGCCCCAGAAGGTGAGGAGCAGGAGCCCGGCCAGGTGGGCCAGCATCCCCGCGGCGAGGCCCGTGAGCCAGAGCAGGGCAAGGGCCGGCCACCGCCCGGGCGGCGGGATGATGGCCGAGTAGGCCCAGGCCCAGAGCAGCGTCGTCCACGCGCGCGCCGGCACCGCCTCGATCACCCGGCCCAGCAGGAAGGCCAGCGGCCGGGCGGGGGTGATCTGAAACAGCGGGACCAGCAGGCCCTGGTAGAGCTGCATCTGCCCGCGGGAGAAGCCGTTCATGAGGCCGAACCAGGCCATCTGCGCGCCCATCAGGGTGAGGGCCCCGAAGAGCCCTGCCTCTGCCGAGTCCGGCGCCACCGCGGGCGCCCGGCGCGCGATGACGAAGACCATGAAGCCCTGGAGCGCAAGCCAGATCAGCCCGGCCTTCATCCGGGAGAAGCGGAACAGGCGGTTCCAGCTGGCCTGCCAGCCGGAGCGGGCGACGGCCAGCGAGAGGGAGACGATGCCGTTCACTGCAGCTCACCCTCCGTCACTTCTGCGGGCAGCGGGTCCCCGGTGAGCGCCAGGAAGCTCTCCTCCAGGTTGGCGCCGGGAATCCCGGCCTGCTCGGCCAGCTCGGCCGCGGTGCCCTCTGCGATCAGCCGGCCGCGGTGAATCAGCCCGATGCGGTCGGACAGCTCCTCGGCGATCGAGAGGATGTGGGTGGTGAGCACCACGGCCACGCCCTCCCGGGCCCAGGCCTTGATGAGGTCCTTCACCTCGCGGGCGGCGCGCGCGTCGAGGCCGTTGGTCACCTCGTCCAGCAGCAGCACCTGGGGGCGGTGCAGGAGGGCCGTGGCGATGGCCATCTTGCGCTTCATCCCCAGCGAGAAGTCGCGGATCAGCCGGTCCCCGTGGGGCGTGAGGTCCATCAGCTCCAGCAGCTCCTCCGCGCGGGCCCTGCCCTCGCTGCGGCTCAGCCCGTAGAGGTCGGCCATGAACCAGAGGAACTCCCGGGCGGTCAGGAGTTCGTGGAGGATCGGCGTGTCGGGCACGTACCCGATGGTCCGCTTGGCGGGTTCCGGGTTCTGCCACAAGTCGTGCCCCTGAATGATGACTCGCCCGGACGTGGGCGGCAGAAGGCCCACCATCATCTTCATGGTGGTCGTCTTGCCGGCGCCGTTGGCGCCGAGAAATCCGAAGATCTCGCCGGGCTGGACGCAGATGTTCAGGTCCTGCACGGCGAGGTGGTTTTCGTAGGCCTTCGTCAGGTTTTCCAGCTTGATCGCGGGCTGCGCTGCCACCGTCGTCCTCACTCCGATTCCAAGTTTGGTGACTTTCGTTGCTACTATAGTTCCGACGTCAGCCGCCCTGCGCTGGGTTCGGCTCCGCCGCCGGGTTTGCGGCCGTGCGCGCAAGTGTGCATGTCCCGCGGGCAGACTAGCACCAGAGACTCTGCGAGGAGGCATGACCCATGTGGAGAACGCGCATGCGCCGCTGGGCGGCCCTGCTGTGCGTCGTCATCGCACTTTCGGCGCTTTCGCCCATCGCGCTGGGCACGGAGCGGTGGCCGCCGGTGCCCGACGTCGAGGACGGCGACAGTGTGCTGGGGGGCCGGCCCGCGGGCGACCTGGATGAGGCGGTGGAGGCCGCCGCAGACCAGGAGGCCGGCCGCGAGGACCCTGTGAAGATTACGTCGCCCTCCGCGGTGCTGATGGAGCCGCTGAGCGGCCGCGTGATCTATCAGAAGAACGCCCGCGAGCGGCGCAACCCGGCCAGCGTCACCAAGATCATGACCCTGATCATCGCCTACGACGCCCTGCGCGAGGGCAAGGTGAACCTGAAGGACCCGGTGACCATCTCGGAGGAGGCCAAGCGGCAGCCGGGCACCACCATCTTCGCCGACGTGGGCGAGACCTTCAGCCTGGAGGAGCTGCTGCTCTCGGTGGCGGTGGGCTCGGCCAACGACGCGGCGGTTGCAGTGGCGGAGCACGTGGCCGGCTCGGTGGAGGCCTTTGTGGCCCTGATGAACGCCAAGGCCAGGGAACTGGGCATGAACGACACCCACTTCGTGAACCCCACCGGGCTCTCGGCGGAGGGGCACCTCAGCACCGCCTACGACATCGCCCTGATGAGCCGCCACGCCGTGCTCAACTACCCGGAGCTGGTCAAGCTCACCGCCATCTACGGCGCCGAGCTGAACGTGCCGTGGCGCAAGAACGGGCCCAAGTTCCAGCTGTGGAACAACAACAAGCTGCTCACCTGGTACAAGGGTGCAGACGGGCTGAAGACCGGCTGGACGCAGGCAGCCGGCTACTGCCTCGCGGCCACGGCGGTGCAGAACAATACCCGGATGATCGCCGTGGTCATGGGGGCGGAGAGCGCCAAGACCCGCAACATCGAGGTCGCCCGGCTCCTGGACTACGGCTTTGCCAACTACACGGCCGTGGAGATCGCCCCGGCCGGCAAGAAGTTCGGCCCGGTGCGCGTGGCCCGGGGGGCCGTGCCGGCGATCGAGCCGGTCCCGCGCGCTGCCTTCGGGGTGAGCGTGCCCAAGGGATCTCAGGACAAGGTGAAATGGGAGGTGCGGCTGCCCAGGCAGGTCGCGGCGCCCCTGGAGAAGGGCCAGGTCGTGGGCGAGATCGTGGCCACGCTGGAGGGGCAGGAGGTCGGCCGCATCGAGCTGGTCGCGCCCGAGGCGGTGGGGAAGGCGAACCTGTGGCAGTCCGTCGTGCATACGGTGCGCGGCATCTTCAGCTTCGACTGAACATCTTGCGGCAGGCCCGCCGGCGCCGGCAGCCGGCGGGCTTCTCGCGCGCATTTGGTCGAATGTTGTCGACCGAAAGATGCCATGCCCGGCAGGAAATGGCAGACCAAGGGAAGAAATTGCCTGAATCACGCGCGGCCGCGGCGGGCCGCGCAGAGCAGGAAGGAGCGTGGCCGGCCATGTCATCGATGGAGTACGAGCTGGTAGGGCAGAGCCTGATCGTGCGGCTCTCCGGCGAACTGGACCTCGTGGCGGCCGCCCGGTTCAAGGAAGCGGTGGAGGAGCTGATGGACCGGTGCCCCGTCCGCCACCTGTACGTCAACCTGGCGCGCGTCACCTTTGTGGACAGCGCCTTCCTCGGCTCGCTGTTCGGGCGGTACCGGCGGATCAGCCGGGAAGGCGGCCGGGTGGGCGTGATCGGTGTGCCGCCGCAGGTGCGTTCGGCGCTGGAGCTCTCCGGCGTCTTCCACACCATGGAGGAGTTCCGTTCCGAACAGGAGGCGCTCTCCGCGGGCTAGGCGGAGCGCCGTGCAGGAGAGGGGGCAGCGTGATGGTCGCAGAGAACCGGGTCATCGTTGAGCTGGCCGCCATCCCCGAGAACGTCGGCGTCGCCCGGCTCATGGCCGCAATGGTGGCCGCCCAGGCCGAGTTCACCGTCGCGGAGGTCGACGAGGTGAAGCTGGCGGTGTCCGAAGCCGTGACCAACGCCATCGTTCACGGGTACCGGGGCGACAGCCGGCAGATGGTCCGCATGGAGGCGGCGCTGGAGGACGGCGAGCTGACGATCGTGGTGATCGATCACGGCAGGGGCATCGAGGACGTCGCCCTGGCCATGCAGGCCGCGGTGACCACCGATCCGGAGCGGATGGGGCTGGGCTTCTCCTTCATGGAGGCCCACATGGACCAAGTGGAGGTGACGTCGCAGGTCGGGCAGGGGACCCGGGTGAGCATGCGGAAGCGGCCAGCGGCAAAGGACGTCGCCTCGCTGAAGGGCAGTTGAGCGGGCCATGGCGCGTGAGAGCACCCTGGAGGAGCGCGGCTGGCCTGACGACGAGGTCAGGCGGCTGGTCGCCCTGGCCCGGGCAGGCGACAAGGCAGCGCGGGACCGGCTGGTGGAAGGAAACCTCCGGCTGGTGCGGTCGCTGGTCGCCCGCTTCAGCGCCTCCGGCGCCGATCCCGAGGACCTGTTCCAGATCGGCTGCATCGGCCTCCTGAAGGCCATCGACCGGTTCGACCTGAGTTACGACGTGCGTTTCAGCACTTACGCCGTGCCGCTCATCATGGGCGAGATACGGCGCCACCTGCGCGATGACGGTCCGATGCGCGTGAGCCGCAGCCTGAAGCAGCTGGCCCAGCAGGCCCGGCGAGTCCGCGAGCGGCTGGCCGCAGAGATGGAGCGCGATCCCACGGTGGCCGAGGTGGCGGAGGAACTGGGCGTCTCGCCCGAGGAGGTGGTTGAGGCGCTGGACGGCGTGAGGCCGCCGGCCTCCATCCACCAGACGGTGCACGAGGGCGACGGCGACCCGATCTACCTTCTGGACCAGCTGGCCGCGGAGGACGGCCAGCGGGAGGGGCTGTGGCTGGACCGCGTGGCCCTGCGGGAGGGGCTGAACCAGCTGGACGACCGGGAGCGCACGGTGATCCTGCTCCGGTTCTTCCGCGACAAGACGCAGACGGAGGTGGCCTCGATCCTGGGTTGCAGCCAGGTTCAGGTGTCGCGCCTTGAGCGTCGCGCCCTGGAGCGGATCCGGAAGCACGTGACGGCCGCCAACTGATGTGTAGAGCCGGGGGCCGGCGGGGAATCGTAGTAGCCGAGGTGGCAGGAACATGCGCTTGGCCTACCGCGAGAAGCGGCTGTGGTGGGGAATCGCGCTGGGGGCGTTGCTGCTCGCCGCGGCGGCCGCCAGCACCTGGTACTGGTACGCGTCGCACCCGAAGCCCCCTCCGGCCGGGGCCACACTGGTCGACGGCGCCGCACGGCCCGGGGGGAGCTTCGCATAGCACGGCTGTGCAGCGTGGGATGCTAGGGGTCCGGGGGCCGAAAGGCAGCGGCTCCGCCCACGGCTCGGCTGGCGGGTCAGCCGCCCGAGGCCCCCGGCGCATCTTGCGGACGCGGGCGCCCGGGGGAGATTTGTCTGAAACCGCCCATTCGCGTCATTCTCCTGACCGACGGCGACCACGCGGCGCGGCGCGTGGCCGAGGAGGCGGCGCGGCGGCTGGGGCTCCGCTGCATCTCGGCATCCGCCGGGAACCCCACGCCGCTGAGCGGTCCGGAACTGGTGGAACTGATCAAACAGGCGGTGCATGACCCGGTCCTGGTGATGGTCGACGACAAGGGCAACCCCGGCACGGGTCCCGGTGAGGAGGCCCTCGCCTACATCTGCCGGCATCCGGACATCCGGGTGCTCGGGGCCGTGGCGGTGGCTTCCAACACCCGGCGGGCGCAAGGCGTCGAGGTGGCCCTCTCCGTCGACCGCGGCGGGCGCGTGCGCGAGGGCCCGGTGGACAAGGACGGGCAGCCGCGCAAGCGGGGGCGCCTGCGGGGCGACACGGTAGACGTGCTGAACCGGCTGTCGGTGCCGCTCATCGTGGGGGTGGGCGACCCCGGCAAGATGGAGGGGGCAGACGACCTGGAGGCGGGATGCGAGATCACCACCAGGGCGATCATGGAAATACTGGAGCGTTCCTGAGCCCGGACGCGCCGACAGCGCCCGGGCTTTTCGGTGCCCCGCGCCGCAGGTGCCGGTCTGCGCACCCCGTGTGAGTAAAGTTTTCGTGGGTACAACACATTTTTTCTCCTGAAATAGCAGGACGAGAGATGTGCCCTTCCAAAGTGTTGAGATTGGCCAATACCAACACGAGGAGGGTCATCTCTCGTCATGGAGCAAATTCGTGCTGCGGTGGATTTCTCCTTTCAGGAGATTGAACGTTTGGCTTGGCAACAGACACTCGACTGCTTCCGCGAGGCTTTGGTCGAGGCGCTCTCTGCGATTGACACGGCGCTGTACGAGAGCCGAGACCCGAGTCGGTATGTGTACAAGGAAATGCGGTCCCGAAGCGTCGTCACCAAGTTCGGGCCGATCACGTTCCAGCGCCGCTACTACTGGGACCGCGAGGAAGAGCGTTTCGTGTTCCTGCTGGATGAGGTGTTGGGAATAGCGAAACGGCAGCGGGTGAGTGACTCGGTAAGGGCAGATGCGGTTGAAGCGTCTGTGACAGCTGGATCGTACCGGGGTGCTGCGGCAGAGCTGGAGCGGCGGGATTGCCAGGTGTTTGTCAGCCATGAAGCGATTCGGCAGTGGAACCTGCAGACCGGAAGGGCGCTTGCAGCGGCGGAAAAACAGCAGCAGATGACGTTGGCCGGTACCCGACGTGTGCGGGTCTTGTTCATCGAGGCAGACGGGTTCTGGCCAGCTCGTCAGCGTGGCAAGAAGGCAGAAGTCCGGCTGTTTGTGATTCATGAGGGTTGGATCCAGCGAGGCCCAGGTAGTAAGGAGTACAGCCTGGTGAACCGGCGCGATTTCGTGCCCGAACCGGGCAGGGATAGCTGGGAGCAGTTGAGCGAGCTTCTGGAGAGCGAGTACGACCTAAGCGAGACCTGGGTGATCATCAACGGGGACCGGGCGTTGTGGATCCGGGAGGGCGTGACGTGGTTTCCCAAGGCGCTGTACCAGATCGATCGGTTCCACCTGAAGCGGGAGTTAAACCATGTGCTGCGCCACCGGCCCCAGCGCTTAGAGCAGGCACACGCTGCACTTGAAGCAAACGATGCTGGACGGTTGCTGGCGGTGCTGGATGAAGCGCATAAAGCCGAGACCGACACGGATCGTCGTGGGAAGATGCGCCGGCTGCTGGCCGACCTCAGGACGATGCCGGAGTCAATTCGAGATTACCGTATTCGGCTGCAAGAGCGGGGCGTCAACGTTGAGGGGTTACGCGGCGTGGGCGCCGCGGAAGGGGCGGTGGAGCGGTATTCGGCACGGCTGCGGAAGGTGGGGCGGAGCTGGTCGGAAAGTGGCCTGATGGCAATGCTGCAGGTGATGGCAGCATATTATCGCGGCGCTTTACGGGGGGCCGTACAGTACGTTGAGCGTGCGTTGGGGCTTGAATCTGTGAACGCGGCTGCGGAGAAAGTGCGCCATCGGGTTCGTGAGACCGTAGGCCGGGGAGTCGATGCTGCCCGGCATGCACGCATGCCGATCCTGAACGCCGGTCGCAACAACAGCGGAGGATACTCCAAGACGTTCAGGGGGTTTGCGGGTCTGGTGACCAGGTAAAAAACGAGAACGGTAGTCAGCGTCCGTTCAAGAACCAGATTTATACAGAACACTTTTGGAAGTGAGACGTACCCACTTTGGCTTGACAGGCCCGCGCACCCCGGCGGCGTTGACAGTTGACGAAGCGGGATGCTATTGTGGGTAATATTTATGAGGCGGTGCTCTTGACCGGCCGACATCCCCGGAGGGAGTTATGCACGATGCACCTGTACGGCACTGCGTCCCGCAACGCGCAGGGGCGCCTGACCATCGGCGGCGTTGACGTGGCGGACCTGGCGAGGGAATTCGGCACGCCGCTGTACATCATGGACGAGGAACTGATCCGCCGGAACTGCCGCGCCTATGTGGAGAGCTTCCGGCAGCACTACCCCGACTTCGACGTGGCGTACGCCTCGAAGGCTTTTCTCTGCACGGCCATGGCCGGACTCGTGGCGCAGGAGGGGCTGTCGCTGGACGTCGTCTCCGGCGGCGAGATCGCCACCGCGCTGCAGGCCGGGTTCCCCATGGAGCGTGTGTACTTCCACGGCAACAACAAGACCGCCGACGAGATCCGGCTGGCGCTGGAGGCCGGGGTCGGCCGGTTCGTGGTCGACTCGACCCAGGAGCTGCAGCTCCTGAACCGGCTCGCCGGCGAGCGGGGGGAGGCCGCGCGGGCCCTGCTGAGGGTCACGCCCGGCGTCGAGGCCCACACGCACGAGTACATCAGCACCGGCCAGCTGGACTCCAAGTTTGGCATTCCCATCGCGGGGGGCCTGGCCCTGGCGGCCGCACAGGCGGCCCTCGGGATGCCCAACGTTGAACTGACCGGCTTCCACTGCCACATCGGCTCCCAGATCTTCGACCTGACCGGCTACCGCCTCGCGGCGGAGCGGATGCTGGCCTTCGCCGCGGAGGTCCGGGACCAGACGGGCTTCACGGCTTCTGAGCTGAGCCTGGGCGGCGGGCTCGGGGTCCGGTACGTGGAGGGCGACGCGCCGGCGCGACCGGCGGAGCTGATCGCCTGCCTGGCCGACGCCGTGCGCAGCGGGGCCGCCGCGCACGGCCTGCCGCTGCCGAGGCTGATCGTGGAGCCCGGCCGCTCCATCGTCGCCGAGGCGGGGACCACGCTCTACACCGTGGGCACGATCAAGGAGATTCCCGGCGTGCGCACCTACCTTTCTGTGGACGGCGGCATGGGCGACAACATCCGGCCGGCGCTCTACCAGGCCCGCTACGAGTGCGCCGTCGCCAATAAGCTGGACAGCGAGCGGGGGCGGATCGTCACCGTTGTCGGCCGGTACTGCGAGTCCGGCGACGTGCTGCTCACCGACGTCGCCGTGGCGTCGGACGTGGCCCCGGGTGACCTGCTGGCCGTCTTCGCCACCGGGGCCTACAACTACAGCATGGCGTCCCGTTACAACCGTTTCCCCACGCCGCCGGTGGTCTTTGTGCGCGACGGCCGGGCGGATCTGGTGGTGCGCCGGGAGACGTTCGCCGACATGGCGGGCTGTGACGTGCTGCCGCCGCGCCTGCAGCCCCGCCGGGCGGAGTAGACGCTCCTTCCGCTTTGCCCCCGCGTTTTTTCCAGGAAGGTGGAACCAAACGGCGAGCATCACCTGTCTAAGGAATGATAGGCCCGCATAATGAGGTGAACCAGATTGAGGCGGAAGGTAATTGCGATCATGATCGTGCTTGCGGTGCTGGGTGGCGGCTGGTTCGGCTACCAGCGCTTTTTCGGCCGGGATTCCTCCGTTACGGTGATGGCCGAAGGGCCGGAGGGCGCACCCGTCGTGCAGGTGGAGCCCGTGAGCCGGCGCATGCTGGTGCAGGAGGTCTTCTCCCCCGGCCAGGTGCTGGCCGGCAACCTGCAGGAGTACAAGGCCCCGCTGGCCAGCCCGCGGGTGACGGTCCTGGTGGAGGCCGGCGACCAGGTGGAGGAGGGCCAGGTGCTGGCCGAACTGGACGCGACGGAGCTGCAGGAGGAGGTCAAGGCGAAGGAGCGCGATCTCCTGCAGGCGCAGCGGGACCTCGAGGAGCTGCTGCGCCAGATGGAGAGCGCGCCGCTTCAGCTGGAGCGCAACCTGCAGGAAGCCCGCCGTCAGCTGATTGAGGCGCAGACCAACCTGGCGCGGGTGAAGGCCGGGGGAGGCGGCGGCGAGAGCACCGCGGTGAAGCAGCTGCGCGACCAGATCGCCCAGCTCCGGAACCAGGCGGCGGCCGCGCAGCAGCCGGTGGAGGAGGCCCGCCAGAGCCTGATGGCCGCCGAGGCGGCCTACATGGCCAACCCCGGCGACGTCGAGGCGGCCCAGCGGTACCGCGCCGCGGACGAGGCGTACCGGGAGGCCGTGAGGAAGAGCCAGCAGACCGCGCAAGAGACCGCCGAGAAGCTGGCCGAGGCTGAGGCGGAGCTGGATGCCCTGCTGGCGGCCGGTGAGGGCGAGGCGGATCAGGACACCCGGATCAGGCTGGCGGAGATTCAGGTGAGCCTGGCGGAGGTGGCCGTGCGGGAGGCCGAGGAGGCCCTGCGCCGCGGCCCGGACATGGGCCAGGTCGAGCTGGCCGAGGCCCGTGTGGAGGCCGCGCAGGCCACGCTGGACAAGCTGCGCGCCAATCTGGAGTCGACCCGCATCGTCGCCACGGCCCCGGGAACGGTGCTGAGCGTCAGCGTGAAGGACGGCGACCCGGTGCAGCAGGGCGCCCCGCTCCTGCGGGTGGGCGACATGGAGCGCATGGAGCTGGTCGGCCAGGTGGAGGCCGTGGATCTGGACAGCCTGGAGCCCGGGCAGACCATCATGGTCACCTCGGCGCTTCTGCCGCTGGCTCACTTTGAGGGCGTGGTCACGAGCATCAGCCAGCAGACGGCGCAGAGCAACGACTACTACGGCGGCCCGTACTACATGGGCGACTCCGTGACCTTCGAGGTCCGGGGTGAGGTGCAGAACGCCGATGGCCGCCTGAAGAGCGGCATGCAGGTGGAGATGCGCATTCAGACCGCCCAGCGCGAGGACGTGATCGTGGTGCCGCTGCTGGCCGTGAAGGAGGAAGCCGGCCAGGCCTTCGTCCTGGTGGTGAACGACTACACCGTGGAGCTGCGGCCCATCCAGACCGGACTGGTCACCAACCGCGAGGTCGAAGTGATCTCGGGGCTGGAGGAGGGTGAGATGATCATCACCTCCCCGTTCGGGCTGATTGAGACGCTCCAGGACGGCGACCAGGTGCGCATTGAGGTGAGTCCCTGGATGGATCCCGGCATGGGACCGGGGATGAGGCCGGGGGGTGGGCCGATGCCCGGGCGGGTTCGGGTGGTGCCGCTCGGCCTCCTGACGGGGGGCGGGGTGCGATGAACCTGCTGGAGACCTTCAGCGTTGCGCTCTCCGCGCTCTGGGCGAACAAGCTGCGCTCGGCTCTGACGATGCTGGGCCTGATCATTGGCGTCGGTTCGGTGATCGCCATCATCGCCATCGGGCGGGGCACTCAGAAGGCGGTGGCCGCCGAACTCGACGCCCTGAACGGCGGCGTCTTCCAGCTCATGGCCATGCCCGAGTGGTCGCCCGAGGGCCAGCCGACGGCCAGGCTGCGCATGTTCACCGAGGAGGATATCAGGCTCCTGAAGGAGGCCCTGCCGGAGATCGACGTCATCGACCCGCAGGTCGGCATGGGCGCGACCATCAAGTTCCACCGGGAGACCGCGTGGGACTGGCTGCGGGGCGCGGGCACCGACACGGCGTCCCTGATGAACATCGAGCTCTCCTCGGGCCGCTGGTTCACCGAGGAGGAGATCATCCGCGGCGACCGGGTGGCGGTGGTCGCGGCCAACCGTCTGACGTACCTGCTCGGCGAGGGCGTCGACCCGCTGGGGATCGAGCTGATGATCAACGGCTACCCCTTCCAGGTGATCGGCGTGATCGCGCCCAATACGGGCATGCTGTCGCAGCTCCTGGGCGGCCAGGGCGGCGATTTCTACATCCCCCGCAGCTACATCACCCGCGTCACGGGCCAGAACAGCTACGACCACCTCACCGTGCGGGTGCACGACGGCTACGACCCGGTGGAGGTCAAGGACCTCGCGGTGCGGGTGATGGAGCGCCTGTACCCGGGCACGGGTTACCAGGCCCACATCTGGACTGACTTCATGGGCGAGTTCAACCAGGTGATCTCGATCGTGACCGGCGTGATGGCGGCCATCGCCGGCATCTCGCTGGTCGTGGGCGGCGTGGGCATCATGAACATCATGATGGTCTCGGTGACCGAGCGCACCCGCGAGATCGGGCTGCGCAAGGCGATCGGCGCCCGGCGCAGCGACATCCTCATGCAGTTCCTGGTGGAGGCCCTCACGCTCTGCCTGATCGGCGGCGCCATCGGCATCCTGCTGGCGGCGGGGCCGGTCACGGTGGCTGCCAACTTCCTCGATGCGCCGCTGAGCATCGACCTCTACGCGATCACGCTGGCCCTGGGCTTCTCCGCGGCCGTGGGGCTGATCTTCGGCGTCTACCCGGCGGTGAAGGCCGCGCGCATGGATCCGATCGAGGCGCTGCGGTACGAGTAAGAACAAGATCGTCGCCCACCAGTGGGCGAGTTCCCTATGCGCGCAGCAGGGGCGGTGCAGACCATGCACCGCCCCTGCTGTCGGTCAGTCTGTGGCGTCGCCGCGCCCGTCGATGCGGGCCGCGATGGACTGTGCCCTCTGCGTGACCGCATCCATCCGCACTCGGGGTGTACACCGAGACCAGCATGAACCAGCGCCGGAGCCGGGGTTGTTCGTGCAGGCGATCCCTGAGGCGCTGGAACCGTTCCAGCGCAGCTTCCGGCTCTCCCGCATCCAGCAACGGGCGTCCCTGGAAGAACTGCCGCAGGGCCTGCCGCTGGATCCGGCGCAGGATCAGCAACAGGACGGGCAGGCCGACAACCACCAGCGGGTGAAAGTGAGCCGCCGCGAAAATGGCGATGATACCGGCAAGGATGACGATCAGCGCCAGCATGGCAACAAGCCTGGTGTGGGCTACCCGAGAAATGCGAACTCCTCCCCCGTGCCATTCCCACAGCCCGTCGAGCGTACGGCGAATCGAGCCGTATGCTCGAGCGCAAATCTTCTACGGGTACTGTAATTCACGGGGGAGGAGAAGTCTCCTGCCGTATTGGTGGGCCCCCATATTGGTTGGGCGTTGGCGAGTCTGCCTAACGCTGCCCACGAATGGCCGCCTTGGCCGCCCGGGCCCGCTCCAGCGCCTCCTCGGCGTTCGCGCCCAGCACGTTCATGTGGCCCATCTTCCGGTGCGGCCGGGCCTCCCGCTTGCCGTAGAGGTGCAGCTTCACGTGCGGGTCGGCGAGGGCCCTGCCCACGTTCAGCGGGAAGTCCTCGCCCATCACGTTCACCATGCAGACGGGGCTGAGGAGGTCCACGGCGCCCAGCGGCAGATCGCAGACGGCCCGGATGTGCTGCTCGAACTGGGACGTCGCGCACGCGTCCTGCGTGTAGTGCCCCGAGTTGTGGGGGCGGGGGGCCAGCTCGTTCACCAGCAGGCTGCCGTCGGGCAGGCAGAACATCTCCACCCCCAGCAGTCCCACCAGCCCCAGCCCCTCCGCGATGCGCACCGCCAGGTCCCGGGCGGCGGTCTGCGTCGCCGCATCGACCCGGGCCGGCACGATGGAGTACGCCAGGATGTTCAGCTCGTGGATGTTCTCGGCGACAGGGAAGGCCGCCACCTGCCCCGACTCGCTGCGGGCCACCACCACGGAGAGCTCGCAGGCGAAGGGAATGAGCCGCTCCAGCACCAGCGGGCGGCCGGCCAGGGCCTGAAGGGCCCGGTCCGCCTCCTCAAGCGTGCGGATGACCGCCTGGCCCTTGCCGTCGTAGCCCATGGTGGCGGTCTTCAGCACGGCCGGCAGGCCCACGGCCTCCAGCGCGGCCGGGAACTCCTCCGCCGCCTCTACCGGCCGCCAGGGCGCGACCGGGATGCCCAGCCGCTCCAGGGCCTGCTTCTCGTAGATGCGGTTCTGGCAGGCGCGCAGGATCTCGACCCAGGGGTGGACCGGCCGGCTGGCAGCCAATCGCTCCAGCATCCGCGCGTCGATGTTCTCGAACTCGTAGGTGATGACCCTGGCCACGTCCGCCAGCGGCGCCAGGGCCTCGGGGTCGTTCAGCGCCCCGACGACCACGTGGTCGGCCACCGGGGCCGCGGGGCAGTCGGGGTCCGGATCGGCCACGGCCACCCGGTAGCCCATCGCCCGCGCGGCCAGGGCGGACATGCGGGCCAGCTGCCCGCCGCCGACGATGCCGATCACCTCGCCGGGCAGGATCATGGCTGGCTCTCCTCCACCATCTGCCGCATGTAGGACCGGTACTCCTCCAGCGTGGCCTGCAGCTCGGGCGACTGCAGGGCGAGGATCTGCGCCGCCAGGAGGCCGGCGTTTCTGGCGCCCGCCTTGCCGATGGCCATCGTGGCCACCGGCACGCCCCCGGGCATCTGCACGATGGAGAGCAGCGAGTCGAGGCCATTCAGGGTGGAGCTCTTCACGGGCACGCCGATCACCGGCAGGATCGTCTTGGAAGCGGTCATGCCGGGCAGGTGCGCGGCGCCACCGGCGCCGGCGATGATCACCTTCAGGCCCCGCGCCGCCGCGGACTCCGCGTAGGCGAACATGGCGTCCGGCGTGCGGTGCGCCGAGACGACCTTCATCTCGTAGGGAACGCCCAGTTCATCGAGTACGGCTGCGGCCTCCTGCATGGTCTCCAGGTCCGAGCGGCTGCCCATGATGATGCCCACAAGCGGGCCCGCCTTTTTCGTCTGCGTCATCCGGTGCTGACCCCCTGTCTGCAGTCCATGCGCGTACAACGAGACAGCGGCCCGTCTGGGCCGCTGTCAGCCATCTGGTGGGCGGTACTGGGATCGAACCAGTGACCCCTTGCGTGTGAAGCAAGTGCTCTCCCGCTGAGCTAACCGCCCAGTGCGTGCCCATTATAACGCAAGCTCGTCCCGAGCGCAAGGCCGCGCGACAGGATGTGCAGGGTTTGTGACCCCTGTAGCAGAATAGTTGACGATCGAGATCTAGCGCCCTTCGGGGCGCGCCTTCGGGAGACCACGAACTGCCATGCAGATCATCGTTCCGCATACCAACACCGACCTCGACGCCATCGGCGCCGCCATCGGGGCCCAGGTGCTGTACCCCAAGGCCCAGATCGTGCTGCCCGGCACGGCCAACCCGATGGCCGCCGAGTTCATCTCGCTGCACCGGTACAACCTGCGGGTCTACCGGGTGAAGGAGGTCGACCTGACGCAGGTGCAGCGCGCGATCGTGGTGGATACCGCCGACGCCGCCCGGCTCGGCCCGCTGCGGACCCTCCTGCCCTCGGTCGAGCTGCACCTGTACGACCACCACCCGCCCGAGGCCGACGACCTGCAGGGGCGGCTGGAGGTGCGTGCGCCGGTGGGGGCGACCTGCACCCTGATCGCCGAGCTGATCGAGGAGGCCGGGGCGCCGCTGACCCCCTTCCAGGCCACCGCCCTGCTGGTGGGCATCTACGCCGACACCGGGTCGCTGAGCCTGCTGGGCACCACCGACCGCGATGCCCGTGCGGCGGGCTTCCTGCTCTCCCGGGGCGCGAGCCTGCAGGCCGCCGCCCGCTTCATGGAGGTCTCGCTCTCGCCGGTGCAGCAGACCCTGCTGCAGCAGCTGCAGAACCGGGGCCGCTGGGTGAATGTGCGGGGGGCGCGCATCCGCCTGCTGGCGGCGGAGGTGCCCGAGTACGTGGGAGGCCTCAACCTGGTGGTGCACCGGCTCATGGAGCTGGAGCCGGTGCCGGCGCTCTTCGCCGCGGTGCGCATGCAGGACCGGGTGCACCTGGTTGGCCGCTCGTCGGTGCCCTGGGTGGATGCGGCGCGTGTGCTGAGCCAGTTCGGCGGGGGCGGCCACGCCGCGGCGGCCTCGGCGGTGGTGAAGGGGCTGCCGGTGGCGGAGGTGGCCGCGCAGCTGGAGGAGGCGCTGCCAGCCGGCGTCGAGCGGCCGCTGATGGCGCGGGATGTGATGTCGGCCCCCGTGAAGACCATCCTGGCCGGCAAGCCGATCCGCGATGCCGAGCGGCTCATGCTGCGCCACGGGCACACGGGGCTGCCGGTGGTGGACGACCGGGGGCAGGTGGTGGGGGTCGTGTCGCTGCGCGATGTGGAGAAGGCCCGCCGCCACGGGCTGGAGCATGCGCCGGTCAAGTCCGTGATGAAGGCGCGCGTGATCGCCGTCCACCCCGAGACGCCCATCGATGAGGTGCAGGAGCTGATGATCGAGCGGGACATCGGCCGGGTGCCGGTGGTGGCCGACGGCAACCTGGTGGGCATCATCACCCGGTCGGACATCCTGGGCCTCATCTACGGCGCCCCGGCGCCGCGCTGGCACCGCAGGCTGTACGCGGCGCCCGATGCGCCGAAGGACCTGCGGGACCCGGCCGTACAGCTGGCCCTGGAGGCGGTGGAGTCCGCACCCGCGGGGATCCGCGCGCTGCTGCGCACCGCGGGCCGGGTGGCCGAGCAGGAAGGGGTGGCGGTCTACGCCGTGGGCGGCTTCGTGCGGGACCTGCTGCTGGGCAGGCCGAACCTGGACTTCGACATCGTGGTGGAGGGCGACGGCATCGCCTTTGCCCACAGCCTGGCCCGGGAGCTGGGCGGGCGCGTGAAGGAGGTGCCCCGCTTCGGCACCGCCCACATCTACCTGGAGCCCGACGAGCCCGACCTGCCCTCCCGCATCGACGTGGCCACCGCCCGGCGGGAGTTCTACGAGCACGCGGCGGCCCTGCCCCGGGTGGAGCACGCCGACCTGCACGAGGATCTGTACCGCCGGGACTTCTCGATCAACGCCCTGGCGATCCGCCTGGGCTCGGCCGGCCCCTCGGGGCTGATCGACTTCTTCGGCGGACTGAAGGACCTGGCGGCGGGGCAGGTGCGCATCCTGCACACGCTCAGCTTCGTGGAGGACCCGACCCGGCTGCTGCGGGCGGTGCGGTTCGCCCACCGGTACGGCTTCCGGCTGGAGCCCGAGACCGAGGTCTGCGCGCGCCGCGCCATCGCGGAGGGCTTCCTTGGCCGGGTGAGCCGGGAGCGGCTGCGCAACGAGCTGCTGCTGATGCTGCAGGAGCCCGGCTGCGGCGGCGCCCTGCAGATGCTGGCCGACCTGGGCGGGCTGGACGCGATCCTGCCGGGGGTGGACCTGACGCCAGAGCTGCTCTCCCTGCTGGATGCGGCCGATTCGCTCCCGGAGGAGGAGCCGGACATCGCCGCGCAGAGCAAGCTCTGGCTGGCGAAGCTGCTGGTGCTCATACACCGGCTGCCGCTGAACCGGGGCGCCGCCCTGGTGAAACGGCTGCGCCTCAGGCGGGCGGAGTCCCAGTGCTGCCTGCAGGTGCTCGCGGGGTGGCGCATCGCCCACGACCTGGTGACGGCCCCCAGGCCCGACCCGGCGGCCATCGTCGCCCGGCTGCGCGACTGGCCGCCCGAGGGGCTGCTGCTGCTGCACCTGCTGGGCGGCGGCGACCGGGTGTCGGCCTTCTGGCATGAGTGGCGGCACATCCGGCTCGCCATCACCGGCGCCGACGTGCAGGCCCTGGGGGTCGCCCCGGGCCCGCGAGTCGGCCGGATCCTGGAGCGGGTGCTCGCGGCCCGGCTCTCGGGGCAGGCTCTTGACAGGGCGGCGCAGCTAGATCTGGCCCGCCGCCACGCAGCGCAACAGGAGGAGTGAATCCCTTGGCACTGCCCAGCTTGCAGCAGATTGTGATGTTCATCCCCGGTGTCGTGATGGGTTTCGCGTTCCACGAGTTCGGCCACGCGCTGGTCGCCACCTGGTTCGGCGACGACACGCCGCGCCTGCAGGGCCGTCTCACACTGAATCCGCTGGCCCACCTGGATCCTGTCGGCACCCTGCTGCTCCTGCTGGGCGGCTTTGGCTGGGCCAGGCCGGTGATGGTGAACACCGCCCGGCTGCGCCCGCGGGTGCTGGGAGACATCGCGGTCTCCCTGGCCGGCGTGGCCATGAACTTCCTCCTGGCGCTCGTGTTCGTCGTGCTCTTCGCCCTGGCGGAGACCGGGCGGCTGGGCTGGCATCACCCGGTGCTGAGCCAGACCCTCTACGCCGTGGTGACCATCAACGTGTTCCTGGTGGGCTTCAACCTGCTGCCCATCCCGCCGCTGGACGGCTTCCGGGTGCTGGTGTACGCCTTTCCGGCCGGGTCGCATGAGCTCGTCCACACCCTCTACCGGTTCGGCCCCATGATCCTCATCTTCCTGTTCGTGACGGGTCTCGTCGACCTGTCGCCGATCTACAACGCCATCTTCGGCGCGGTCATCTGGGTGGCCTCGCCGGTGCTGCAGCTGCTGTGACATTGCCAGGGATGCTAAAATGCATGTAATATAAAGAGGTTGTACGAAACCGGGCCCGCGGCGCCGGGAGAGAGGGGGAACGGGTGTGGATCGATCCACAGGGTCAGAGCCTTACGTGGTTCACCTGGCCAACTTTGAGGGCCCCCTCGACCTGCTCCTGCACCTGATCCGCCGGGAAGAGATGAACATCTACGACATCCCCATCGCCCGGATCACGGAGCAGTACCTGGCCGCGATTCAGGACCTGGCAGACCTGGATCTTGACCGGGCCAGCGAGTTCCTGGTGATGGCCGCGACGCTCCTGCGCATCAAGTCGCGCATGCTGCTGCCCAGGCCGCCCCGCCCGGAGGTGGACGAGGAGGGGCCGGAGGCGGAGGAGGAGGATCCGCGCGAGGCCCTGGTGCGGCAGCTGGTGGCCTACAGCCGCTTCAAGGAGGCCGCCGAGATGCTGCGCGAGCGGGAGCGGGAGATGTTCCGGGTCTACACGCGCGGCCTCTTCGTGGAGGAGCCCGGGGGTCCGCCCCCGCTGGAGGGGATCGACCTCGCCGACCTGGTCAGGGCCTTTCAGGAGGTCCTGAAGGAAGAGTGGAACTGGCGCGAGGTGCCCCGGGCGGAGATCCCGCTGCGTGAGAAGATCAGGGAGATCCGCTTTCGCGTGGCCCGCTCACCCGGAGGGGTCCGTTTCCACGACCTCTTCTCCGGCGGCTGCAGCCGCCTGGAGGTGGTCGTTACGTTTCTGGCGCTGCTGGAACTCATGCGCCAGCGGCACGTCAGGGTGGTGCAGAGGGAGCTGCTTCGGGGAGATCCTGGTTCTGCAGGCGGACCCGCCGCACCATGAGGCCGAGGGAGGCCACGAGGACGGATGATCTGGAACCATGGCAAGATGATCCTGGAGGCGCTGCTCCTGGCTTCGCCGGAGCCGCTGACGATCAAACGCATCGCCGAAGTGATCGGACTCGACGAGAAGGACGCCGCCCTGCTCATGGCCGACCTGCAGAAGGACTACGAGGCGCCTCACCGCGGGCTGGCCATCCGGGAACTGGCCGGGGGCTACGTGCTGACCACCCGGCCCGAGGCCGCCGAGTACGTGGAGCGGCTGCTCCAGCCACGGTCGCGGGGGCTCTCCCACGCCGCCCTGGAGACCCTGGCCATCATCGCGTACCGGCAGCCCATCACCAAGGCCGAGATCGAGAGCGTGCGCGGCGTGAAGGTGGACAGCGCCCTGGAGACGCTGCTGGAGCGGCGGCTGATCGCCGACCAGGGGCGCAAGGACGCTCCGGGCCGGCCGATTCTCTACGGCACCACCCCCGAGTTTCTGAGGTACTTCGGGTTGAAGGAGCTGAGCGACCTGCCGCCGGTGGAGATCGACACCTCGGAGGCCGGGCTGATCGTGCCCACCGGGGCTGCCGCCGAGGAGGGCGAGCGGGACGTGCAGGCGTCGCTCTTTGCGGAAGAGGGGCAGCCGGCCCCGGAGGAGGCGGCGGGCGAAGGCGGGGAGCCCCCGCAGCAGGAGGAGGGGTAACGGTTGGGTTTCACGGGGCACGCCTTCGTGGACTGGGATGACACGATCGCGGAGAATATCCGTTACTTCCGGGAGGTCGAGGCCGAGACCAGCCGCCTCATCGCCCGCCGGACCGGCTTCGACGCCGGCGAGGTGCAGCGGCGCGGAGCCGAACTGGACGTGGTCGTGGCCCGGCAGATGGGCCTGGTGAAGGAGTCGCTGGCTGCGGCGTGGCTGGCCTGCTACCAGGAGTTCGCCGGGCGTGCGGGGCTGCAGGCCGACCCGGAGGTGGAGGCCGAGCTCAGGCGGCTGTGCGCCATACCTTACGAGACCCGGCAGGAGCTCCTGCCCGGCGCGGTGGAGACGCTGCGCTGGCTGCACGAGGCGGGGTTCGAGGTGACGATCTGGACCGCGGGCGAAGAGCCCATCCAGCGGCGGAAGATCCGGGAGTCCGGCCTCGGCCGCTGGATCCACCGGGAGGCCGTGGTGCTGGAGAAGACGCCCGAGCGGCTGAGGGCCTTCATGGGCGACCGGGATCCGGGCCGTTGCTTCGTGGTGGGCAACTCCCGCCACTCCGACATCCG
The DNA here is from genome assembly GCF_055383075.1 of Symbiobacterium turbinis. NCBI lineage: Bacteria > Bacillati > Bacillota > Clostridia > Eubacteriales > Symbiobacteriaceae > Symbiobacterium > Symbiobacterium turbinis. The sequence goes on along the minus strand of NZ_AP042433.1, from coordinate 1,132,887 downwards.
CCCCGCCCTGGCGGTCGGCATTGCGGCCTACCACGTGGACGTGGAGACCTGGGCCTACGACCACCTGGACGTGGACGAGGACGATCCCAATTACCACCGGCTGTCGCATATTGGCGAGCTGCCGCGCCTCCTGGCGCAGCGGTTCCGGTTGGCGGTGTGACGGGCGGCTGATCCCAGAGCATGGGGTCAGCCGCTTCCTGGTTTCCGAGAGGCGGCGCGGCCGCTCCGAAGGCCCCGGCGGTATGGCCCCTGACTGGATTGGCAAGACTCACCTTGTCGAGGCGGGCAAGTTTGCCGGGGGTGGGTAAAGATGGGCTGGCTGATCGCCGCGGGCTTCCTGGCGGCGTCGCTCCTTCTGCTGGGGCTCGTGCCGGTTCAGCTGCACCTGCGCCTCGCCCAGCTCAACCTGAAGGCGAAGGTGTTGGTGGAACTGCGGGTGGGCTGGCTGCGCCTCACCCGGGAGATTGCCCTCGGGGAGCGGGCGCGCCGCCAGGTGAGGCGAGCCCGGCGCCGCCTGGACCTGGGCAAGCAGGATGTTCGCGAACTGCTGGCCGCGTCGGCCCCCGGGCTGCGGTACCTGGCCCGGGCCACCCGCTGTCCCCGCTTCCGCCTGCGCATGGAGGTGGGCGGCCTCGACGCGTGCGACTCTGCTGTGCTGACCGGGCTCGGCTGGAGCGCAATTTACGCGCTGCTGGCGCAGCTGGGCCGGTGGGTTGCGCTGGACCGGGACGGCGTCGCAGTGGCGGTTGTGCCCAACTTCCAGCGGCCGCTCCTGCGCACGGACCTCGACTGCATACTGCGTGTGCGGCTGGGAAAGGCTACTCTGGCAGCCGGCATGGTGCTGCGGGAGACCATGCGGCGCAGGGCGGCGAAGGCCCGGATTCAGCAGCGTCAGCGGAGGAAAGGGGACAGAACCGGTGGCCGATCACCCGATTCAAGGCCTCATGAAGACGGCCATGGAAAGCCTGAAGAGTATGGTGGACGTGAACACGGTCATCGGTGACCCGGTGGAGACGCAGGACGGCACCGTGATCGTGCCCGTGTCGCGCGTGGCCTTCGGCTTTGCGGCGGGCGGTTCGGAATTTGCCCCTGCTCACGAGCAGGAGCCCGGGCACGACCACCCCTTCGGCGGCGGCAGCGGGGCCGGGGTGTCGGTCTCCCCGGTGGGCTTCCTGGTGGTGGCGAAGGACCAGGTGCGCATGCTGCCGGTGGACGGGGGGCAGCCGGTCCACCGCATCATCGACCTGGCCCCGCAGCTCATCGACAAGCTGAAGGCGGCCCTGGAGAGGCGCGGCAGGGACGAGCCGTGGGAGCCCGGGGTCGAGGGCACCACCGGGGCCGACGGCACACCCAATACAACCCTCACCTAGTGGCCTGGGGGCCGGGCGGTATTGCGCCCGGCCCCCTCGCATAGCATGGCGGAATAGCCGGCGTGCGGTCGGCTTACGCTACCAAACGGGGGGTGGACGCCCTGCGTGCCATGTGGAAGGGGACCATCAGCTTCGGGCTGGTGACGATTCCGGTGAAACTGTACGCCGCAACCGAGTCTAAGGCCCTGCGCTTCAACCTGCTCCACGAGCCCTGCCAGACGCCCATACAGTATCGGAAGTACTGCCCGAGCTGTGAACGCGAGGTCGAAAGCGGTGAGATCGTGAAGGGCTACGAGTTCGACCGGGGGCGCTACGTCACGCTGGAGGAAGAGGACTTCGAGTCGATACCCCTGGCGGCCCGGCGCACCCTGGAGATCGTCGCCTTCGTGCACCTGTCGGAGATCGACCCGGTCTACTTCGACAAGACCTACTACCTGGAGCCCGGCGAGGGCGGCGCGAAGGCCTACGCCCTGCTGCGCCACGCGATGGAGCTGACCGGAAGGGTCGCCGTCGCCCGCGTGGTCATCCGCTCCAAGGAGTCGCTGGCGGCCCTGCGGGTCTTCCGAAACGGCGTGCTGGCCATGGAGACGATGCACTTCCCGGACGAGGTGAGATCGGTAGCCGGCCTCACCGGCATCGCCCAGCCGGAGCTGCGGCCCCAGGAGATCGAGATGGCCACCGGGCTGATCGAATCGCTGACCATGCCGTTCACGCCCGAACGGTTCGAGAACGAGTACCGGAAGGCGCTTCTGGAGCGCATCGAGGCGAAGATCGCGGGAGCGCCCCCGGAAGAGCTCGGGCCCGCGCCGGAACAGGGCCGGGTCGTCGATCTCATGGAGGCGCTGCGCGCGTCGATTCAGGCGGCGGAGGGGCGGCGGGGCGCGGACGAGCCCCCGCGCCGCACGATCCCTGGGCTGCCCGGAGCGCCTCCCGCATCCGTCCCCGGGGTTCCGCCGGTGCCGGCTGACGTCGGGCCTGACGAGACGGTGCCCGGGAGGCCGTAGCCGGTGGACCTTCCCTTCCCGCCGATGCTGCTGGAGCGGGCCGAGGCGCCTTTCGCCGACGCCGGCTGGCTCTACCAGGTGAAGTGGGACGGCGTGCGGAACCTGACGCTGGTGGAGGGCGGCCGGGTGCGCCACTGGAGCCGCCGGCTGCGGGAGCGCACTCACCTGTTTCCCGAGTTCAACGGCCTGGCGGCCGCCCTTTCCGGCCGGCGGGCGGTGCTGGACGGCGAGATCATCGTGCTCCGGGACGGGCGGCCCAGCTTTTCCGCCGTCCTGGAGCGGGACCTGGCGTCTGGCAGCACCCGGCCCGGCCGCCGCCCGCCGGCCACCCTCATGCTGTTCGACCTGCTGGAGTGGGACGGCGAGCCGCTCTACCAGCGTCCGCTCACCGAGCGGCTGGCCCTGCTGGAGGAGGTGGTGCCCCCCGCCGAGGCCTGGCAGGTGGTGGCCTCGTTCCCCGGCGACCAGGGGCCGGCGCTCTTTGCCGCAGCGGTGGACCAGGGGCTGGAGGGGGTGGTGGCCAAGCGGCGCGGCAGCCCCTACGTGCCGGGCGCCCGCAGCCGGGACTGGCTGAAGGTGAAGCGCCGTTCGGAGATGCTGGCCGTGGTGGCGGGGTACACCAATCCGGTCGGCCGACCGGGCGGTCTGCTCCTGGGGGCCTACCGCTCCGGCCGGCTCCAGTACATCGGCCGGGTGGGTTCGGGGCTGACCGGAGAGGAGCTGGCGGCGATCAGGCAGCACCTGCCGCCGGCCGGATGCCCGTTTCCCGAAGTTCCGAGGCTGCGGGACCGGTTCGGCGGGGAGCCGGGCCCGGTGGTCTGGGTGGAGCCCCGTCTGACGGTGCGGGTGGCCTTCACCGAGTGGACGGAGGAGGGGCGGCTCCGGGACCCGGCGGTGGTCGGGTTCACCGCGGATCCCCCTGAGGCGGCGGTGATGCCGTGACAGACCTGGAAGAGGAGGAGAGCCAGATGACCGAGCAGGAGTGGCAGGAGCAGCCGCATCCCGCGGAGCCGGCCCCGGGCTTCCCCGACGAGCGGCCGCTGCCCTGGCCCGAGGAACGCAGCCACACGGTCGTCGCCTGGTTTGCCGAGGAAGGGGACGCGCGGGCCTGCTTCCGCGGGCTGAAGGCCCGCGCGGTGGAGGTGACGCTGGCGGCAGAACCCCACGCAGCAGAGGCAGCGCCGCCGGACGCAGAGGCAGCCCTGCCGGAGCGCGGGATGGGGCGGGGGGTGGTGCTGGGGGCCAGCGTGGGGGCCACCGCGGGCTTCCTGGCCGCCACGTACCTCGTGCCGCCGCTGGGCGCCGCGTCGGCCACCGGCACCATGCTGACCACGCTGGCCGGGGCGGGCCTGGGCACCTTCTTCGGGAACCTGGCGGACCAGGGGCTGGCTGCGGACCGGCGCGGCGCGGACCCCGCCGGGGGCGAAAGGCGCGCGCGCTTCCGCGTGGAGGCCCGGGTCGGGCAGCGGCAGGTGGACGAAGTGCTGGCCCTGGTTTCGGCCTGGGGCCCGCAGGAAGTGCGGCTGCAGTAGTGGCCAGGTCGCAGCGGCGGCGGGTGGCGGTGGCCGGCCGGGAGCTGGCCGTGACCAACCTGGAGAAGCCCCTGTGGCCCGAGGACGGGCTCACCAAGGGCGACCTGATCGCGTACTACGTCTCGGTGGCCCCGTATCTGCTGCCGCACCTGCGGGGCCGGCCCGTCGTGCTCACCCGGTACCCCCACGGCATCGGCGGCAAGTGGTTCTACCAGAAGGACGCGCCGGCCGGCCTGCCGGACTGGCTGCCCACCTGGGCGGACAGGGCCGACGACGGCCGGGTCATCCGCTACCTGCGCATCGAGGAGCCGGCCGCCCTGGCCTACGCGGCCAACCTCGGGGCGATTGAGCTGCACCCCTGGCTCTCCTCCTGCGCCGCCCCCGACCAGCCGGACTGGGCGGTGATCGACCTGGACCCGTCGGAGGGGGCCACCTTCCAGGACGTCCTGGTGGTGGCCCGGCTGGTCCGGCAGATCCTCGGGGAGGTGCAGGTGGAGGGCTTCCCCAAGCTCTCGGGGGCGACGGGCGTACACATCTTCTGCAGGGCCGGGCCTGGCACGACCTACGCCGAGACGGCCGCCTTCTGCGAGCTGGTGGGCCGGGTGCTGCTCAGGGCGTACCCGCAGAAGGTCACGCTGGAGCGCGCGGTCGCGAAGCGGGGCCCGAAGGTCTACGTGGACTACCTGCAGAACCGGCGGGGGCAAACCATCACCAGCGTCTACGGCGTGCGCCCGCTGCCGGGGGCGCCGGTCTCGGCGCCCGTCACCTGGGAGGAGCTCGAAGGGGAGCCGCCGCGGTTTACCCTGCGCACAATGCACGCTCGCCTGGCGGCGGTGGGGGACCTGTTCGCCCCGATGCTGAACGCCCCGCAGGACCTGCGGGGCGCGGCAGAACGCCTCAGGCGGTTCCTCAGCGGCGTGTGAAAGAGCCGGTGCGTCTGCACCGGCTCATTTAACGTGTTGTTTGGGGGTTGCGCATCAGATGAGGTCGCGGGCCTTCGCCTTGTCCAGGTACTCCCGCATGCCGTGCATGAAGTAGTCCACCAGCCCCTTCGCGAGGGAGGGCAGGAGCTTCTGCGCGCCCCGGAACTCGATGTCGGCGTCGTAGGCGACCACGCAGCCGTCGCCGTCGGGGAGGAAGCGCAGATCGGCCTCCGCATGGGCGGAGCCGTTGTGGGTTTCGGCGGCGATGCGCAGGTGAAAGCTCTCGCCCGGGACGCGGTCGGTGACCTCCAGAATGCCCTTGTAGATCAGGGCGAAGCCGCCGATGCCCACCTTCAGCCGGGCGGCCCACCTGTCGGGGGCGATCTCTTCCAGGGACTCAAGGGCGATGGTGGCGTTCAGGAGAGCTTCCTCGTTGGTGAACAGCTTGTACATGACCTGTGGCGGCGCATCGAAGCGGAACTGGCCGGCAACGCGCATGGGACATGACCTCCTTCCGCGGCGCCGTGGGCGGCCGTTGGGGCCGACCGCTGTGGCGTCTGGCAGCTGAGACGTCTGCATGAAGTACGACTGGAAGCGTCTGTTATTCCGTTTCGCCCCGGCACATGCGCTTTCCTTCACAAACTCGCCGGACGGAGGCAGGCCTGCCGCCCGCGGCCAATAACTCCCGCAAGACACAGACATACCACGACCGGTATAATCGAACACGATTAGTTTTTTGCGTTCGATTATACGGAGGTGGGGCTGTGCACAGGCTGGGGAGACGGCTCTGGCTGGGGCTGATGACGGTGGCGCTGCTCGTGGTTGGCGCATCGGGGGCTGCGGCGCCCGGGGTGCCCGCCGGCGCGCTGCCCTCCCCGGCGGATCTGCAGTCGGCGGAGGCCTGGGTGCTGCCCGACCTGGCGGGCGACGGGTGGGTGGTGCTGACGGCCGGGGAGCCGCCCGTCGAGGAGCCGCCGGCCGAGGAGGAGGGCCCGCTCGTCGTGGCCTACTACGCGGAGGACTGGCAGGGCGACGTGCGCGCGCTCAACGCCCTGCGCGAGGCCGGCGCGCACGTGGACCGGGTCGTGAACTTCGCCCTGCAGCTGAACGCCGACGGCTCCATCACGACCCGGCCGTATCCCGACCTCTCCGCGGCCGCCGGGGAGATGGGCGTACCCGTGTATGGTCTGATCTACAACATGGAGAACGGCCACTTCAGCGCCGAGATCGCCCGGGCGGTGCTCTCCGACCCGGAGCGGCGGGGCCGGGCGGTGGCCGACATGCTGGCCATCGCGCAGGTGCACGGCCTCGCCGGCATCGACATCGACATCGAGAACGTGCCCGGGGACCTGCGGCCGCACTACACCGCCCTCGTGAGGGAGGCCGCGGCGGCCCTGAAGCCCCACGGGATTCACCTTACGGTGTCCGTGCCGGCGAAGGTCTGGGACGACACCACGTCCAACTGGGGCGGCGCCTTCGACTACGCCGCGCTGGGTGAGGCGGCCGACCAGGTGGCCATCATGACCTACGACGAGCACACCTACGGCCTGCCCCACGGTCCGGTGGCATCGCTGCCCTGGGTCGACCGCGTCGCCGCGTACGCCGTTACCCAGATCCCGCCGGAGAAGATCCTGCTGGGGATACCGGCCTACGGCTACGACTGGATCCACGGCACGCGGCAGGTGGTGAAGGGGCTTTCGACCGGCGGCGCCTACACCCTGGCGGCCAGGCACGGGGCCCAGGTGCAGTGGGACGATGTGGCGCAGGTTCCCTACTTCACCTACAGCGAGGGCGGCCGAGCGCACATCGTCTACTTCGAGAACAGCCACTCCGCGGCCGCCAAGCTGCAGATTGTTGAGAAGTACGGACTGGGCGGCATCGCAATCTGGCGGCTGGGGCTCAACGAACCGGCCATCTGGGAGGCCGTCGGGAACGCGTTCCCGTGATGGAGGGGAAGCTGCGCTAGAGCTTCAGCCAGGCGACGGAGGCCTGCAGTTCCTGCGCCATCCCTCTGAGGCCGTCGGCCGAGGCGGCGACCTCTTCAACCGCTGCCGTCAGCTGCTCCACGAAGCCGGAGACCTCCTGCGCCGCCCGCTCGTTCGAGCGGGCGGTTTCGTCTACCTGCTCCATGGCGCCCGAGACCTGCGCGGTGGAGGCGTCCATCTCCTCGGTGGCGGCGGTGAACTCCTCGGCCAGCGCCGCGACGGCCTGGAACGACTCCACCAGCCGGTCGATGTCGGCCTGCATGGCCTGCACGCTCCCGGCGATCTCCTGCACGTCGGCGGCGGTGTCCCGCAGACCGCTCAGGATCTCGCCGAGGGCATCTCCCGCTGCGTTGGCCCTCCCGCTGCCTTCCCGCACCTGCTGGAGGCCTGTCTCCATGGCGGCCACGGCCTCGGCGGTTCCGGCCTGGATGCCGGCGATGCGATCGGCGATCTCGCGCGTGGCGGCCGCGGAGCGCTCCGCCAGGCTCCGGATCTCCTCGGCGACCACGGCGAAGCCGCGGCCCTGCTCGCCGGCACGGGCCGCCTCGATCGCGGCGTTGAGCGCGAGCAGGTTTGTCTGGTCGGCGATGGCGCCGATGACCGCGGTGATCTCGCCGATCTGAGCCGAGAGCGCCTCCAGGTTGCGGATGCGCGCTGCCGAGTCGGTCACCGCCGCCTGAATCCGCTGCATGGCGGCCAGAGACTCGCGCACGACCTGGGCCCCCTCCTGGGCCAGCAGCTCCGTGCGGGTCGTCTGGGCTGAGACTTCGCCCGTCCTGGCGGCGACCGCGGCAGCGGAACGGGCCGAGCTGGCCAGGAGCTCGGTGGCGCGGGTCATTTCCGCGGCGGTGGTCTGCGCACCCTGGGCGATCTGGTGGCTGGTCTGCCGGAGCTCTGCCATGATCTGGCGCACGTCTCCCGCCGCGGCCGTGAGCGCCGCCGCGCCGGATGTGATTCGCGCGGCCATCTCTGCCGCATTCTGGGCTCCGCTCGCCGACTGGGCCGACGAGGCGGCGAGCTCCTGCGCCGACGCCATGAGCGAGCTGGCGACACGCTGGATGCTGCCGATCAGCGCGCGGAACTGCTCGACCATCCGCTGCATGGACCTGGCCATGTCGCCCAGTTCATTGTTGCCGGCGCGGATCTCGCCGTGGCTGAGGTCGCCTCCCGCGACCCGTTCAGCCACGGCGGCCACGTCGTGCACGGCGCGGGCCACCCTTCCGGAGACACTAAGCGCCGCAATGACCCCCAGAACCGCCGCAGCCAGGCTGACGGCGCCGACGATGTACACGGACTGGTTCGCCCGTTCCCGGGCGAGCAGGGTCTGGTCGTTCACGACCCGATCGGTGGTCTCCTTCAGCGCCGCCGCAGCCAGCACGACGTCTTCGCGCAGGGGGCGGAGCTGCTCCGACAGGATGAAGCTGGCCTCCGCCTGTCCGTAGCGCGTGCGCTTCAGCAGGTTGCGGGAAACAGCCTCGTAGGCCTGCACCCGCGTGCGCAGCTCGTCGGCGAGCGCATGGGCCTCGCCGGTGGCCAGGCCCGACAGCTCATCGAGCGCCGCGGCCACCTGGGCTGAGGCCCTTTCGAACTCCTCCGCGTAGGCGGCCTCGCCGGTCAGGAGGTAGCTCGCCAGGGCGCGCGCCTCGTCCTGGACCCCCGCCTCGATCTCGCGGGCCTTCATCGCACTGGCGTCGACCCGGTGGACCACGTCGTCGTACCTGACCGTGATATCCTGCAGGCTGGTGATGCCGGCGTAGGCCACCACGCCCAGCAGCAACACGACACTGCCGAATCCCAACATGAGCCTCTGACGTATCGTGATTCGCATAGGCTGCCTCCAGTGGAAAAAGTTGCGGGAAATGCAGATCTGACCGTTTTCGAACTGTGGGTGCACAGCGCGGCCGGAATCATTCTATGTGTTGATTATACAAGAAAATAGGATCTTCTCCCATAAGGCAGTTGGGCCGATTCATGTTGCCCCAGGCGGCAGTTCTCAGTCCCCGCTTTCGTGCCCGCTGCTCCTGCCCGGCAGAAGCGGATCGGGGGAGAGCATCTCGCTCAGGGTGACCAGCCGGTAGCCCCTGCTCTGCAGCAGGTCGATGACCTGCTCCAGCACCTTCAGGGTGTTGGGCTTCGGGTGCATCAGGATGAGATCGCCGGCCTTGGCCTGCCGGAACGTCTCCAGGATGCGTTCCGGTGTGGCGTACTGCTCGTTCCAGTCCACCGTGTCGAGGCTGTAGAGGACCGTCTGGAGGTTGAGGTCGGCCGCGGTCTGCAGAATCGACTGGTCGACCTCCGACTTGTGCGGCGCGTAGTACTTCACCGTCTGGCCGGTAATCTCCTCGATGACCCTGACCGACTGTGCGATGTCGTCCTTCAGCCGCCCGGCGCGGGCCAGGGCCTTCGGGCCGTGGGTCAGGTTGTGGCCGTGGGTGGCCACTTCGTGGCCGTCGGCGGCGATGAGGCGGGTCAGGTTCGGGTTCTGCTCGGCCCACCGGCCGGACAGGAAGAAGGTGGCCCTGGCGTCTTTGCGCTTCAGGATCGGGAGCATGCGCGCCAGCTCGTCGGCGCCCCAGTCGACGTTGATCAGGAGGGCCACCGCCTGTTTCTCACCGTTGCCCTGGCGGATCGCGCTGAGGGGCAGGTCGGCCAGGCGGGTTGTGGCCGGCTCTACCTGCACCGCGGGCTCCACGATCGTGCCCGGCGGGGCGGTGGCCAGCCTGAGCCAGGTGCGCTCCACGTCGAGTTGGAAGCCGTTCAGTTCGGGTACGGTATAAGGGATGCCGTCGGCCGACTCGAACCGGCGGGCGGCCACGGGCATGGCGCGGTAGCCGGTGGCCAGCTCGCCAAGCAGCGCCCGGGCCTCCCGCTCAGACATTCCCGAGAAGTCGAACCCCAGCAGGGTCACACCCTCAGCCACCCGAGGCCCGCCCGTGCCCGCAGCCGGCGGCGGGGAGCCCCAGGGAAGGGCGAGAACCGCCAGCAACAGGGCCGCCAGGCCCGCCGCCCACCAGCGGTTCACCCGCACGACGAAGAACTGCGCCCGTGGAGACCGGTACATGGCAACCACCCCTCATCTGCCTTCGCCAAACGGTATGTCCAACGTCGCCGGGCTATGCGACGCCGCGTCATTCTGGCCGCAGGGCGCAGGGAAACAGGCGCGCCGTGCCGAAAGATGTCACTTGCCCGAGCAGGGTCATCAGGAGGGATCAGTTCGTGAAGATGATCGTAGCCGTGGTGCGGGACGAGTTCGCCGCGCAGGTGACCGAGACGCTCACCAGGAAGGGGTTGAGCGCGACCAAGCTGTCCTCCACGGGCGGGTTTCTGAAGGCCGGCAACACCACCTTCCTCATCGGCGTCCGGGAGGATCAGCTGGAGGATGCGCTCGACGCCATCCGCGGCGTATGCCCCGGCACGCAGGTGAGCCAGGGCAGCGCGAAAGCGGGCAAGACCACGCCGCAATCCGCCGCAACGGTCTTCATCCTGGGCGTGGAGCGCATGCTGAAAGTGTAATCAGACAGCAGGGTAAGGGGCGTCCCCGTGCGGGGGCGCCCTTTTGCGCGGACCTGTCCGCGGACGAGGGCTGAATTTGTCCCACCCGGCATATCCATCGCGGGCGGGGGGGTTGCAGCAGCATGATGAACCTGGTCTGGCTCGGACTCATCCTGGCCGGGGTGGCGGTAGCCGCCGCCACCGGCAGGGCCGCCGAGGTGACCGATGCGGCGTTCGCGGGGGGCAAGCTCGCCATCGAGACGGCCATCGGGCTGGCGGGGCTTATGGCCCTGTGGATGGGCATCATGAAGATCGCGGAGCGCAGCGGGCTCATGGAAGGGCTGGCGATGCTGCTCCGCCCGGTGGTGAGGTGGCTCTTTCCCACCGTGCCCCGCGACCACCCGGCCGTGGGGGCGATGTTGATGAACATCTCCGCCAACATGCTGGGGCTGGGTTCGGCCGCCACCCCCTTCGGGCTGAAGGCGATGCAGGAGCTGCAGGAGCTCAACCCGGACAAGGAGACCGCCTCTGAGGCCATGTGCACCTTCCTGGCCCTGAACACCGCATCCATCACGCTGGTGCCGGGGACGATCATCGCGCTGCGGGCCACGTACGGGTCGGTGAACCCGGCGGAGATCGTGGTGGCCACGCTGATCGCCTCGGTGGTGGCGGGGATCTTCTCGATCGGGCTCGACTGGGCGGTGCGCACGGCGCTCCGGGCACGGGGGAGGTAGGGCCGGTGTCTGTGCTGAACTCGCTCTCGCTCTGGGCCGTGCCGGGGATGCTCGCGCTGATCCCGCTGTGGGGCGCCATTCGCAGGGTGCCGGTCTACGACGCCTTCATCGAGGGGGCGGAGGAGGGGCTGGAGATCGCGGTCAAGATCATCCCCTTCCTGGTCGGCATGCTCATGGCCCTCTCCATCTTCCGGGCCTCCGGCGCCATGGAACTGCTGGCCGAGGCCATGAGCGGGATTACGGGGGCCCTGGGCTTCCCCTCCGAGGTGCTCCCTCTGATGATCGTGCGGCCGCTCTCGGGCGCGGGGGCGCTGGCGGTGACGGCGGACCTGCTGAAGACCCACGGCCCCGATTCGTTCATCGGCCGGCTGGCCTCCATCATGCAGGGCTCGACCGACACCACCTTCTACGTGCTCACCGTCTACTTCGGCTCGGTGGGCATCCGGCGGGTGCGCTACAGCGCCGCCGTGGGGCTGACGGCCGATCTGGTCGGGTTTCTGGCCGCGCTTTACGTGTGCCAGTGGTTTTTTCGGTGAGCTTATGGTAAAAATAGAGCGGATTGAACCCATCGGAGGAGGCACACGCCGTTCATGAGTGCAGAACAGAGGTTGCAGGAACTGGGCATCACCCTTCCGGACGCGCCGAAGCCGGTCGCGGCCTACGTTCCGTTCGTCCGCAGCGGCGACCTGATCTTCACCAGCGGCCAGATCGCGGTGGAGGGCGGTCAGCTGAAGTACAAGGGCAAGGTCGGCAGGGACCTGACCCCCGAGGAGGGCTACCAGGCCGCACGGCTGTGCGCCATCAACACCCTGGCTGTGTTGAAGTCGGCCGTGGGTTCGCTGGACAAGGTGGCCCAGATCGTGAAGGTGGTCGTGTTCGTGAACAGCGCCGACGGCTTCACGGGACAGCCGGCGGTGGCCAACGGGGCATCGGAGCTGTACCAGCAGGTCTTCGGCGATGCCGGCCTCCACGCGCGGTCCGCCGTGGGCGCTCCGGAACTGCCCATGGATACCGCGGTCGAGGTCGAGGTCATCGCCCGCATTTCCGAATAGGCCGCTCGAGCCGGGGCAGGCTGCTCAGGGGCAGCCTGTTCTTTGCTCAGTCGGTGAGGAGCCCGGTGACGTCGACGATGTAGCGCCCGGGGGACACACACTCCACGCGCACCCGAGGGTCGTCGAGCGCGAACTCTTCGGGCGGGCGGTCTTCCCGCAGCATGCAGCCGCCGGCCGACGCGACCAGGTCGGACAGGTGGAGGAAGCGGTTGGTGCGGATGCCCCAGATGACGGGGCCCTCCTCCGGGAACTCCAGGGGGGTCAGCAACGCCTGCCGGACGCCGTTCCGCCCCAGCCCGGCCGCCTCCAGGTCCACCTGGCAGAGGTGCGTGCGCCCCGTCCCGGCCAGTCTGGCCCCTGCGCCGATGGTGATGCGCAGGTGGTACTCGTCCCGCCCCAGGGAGCGGCGGGCGCTGCCGGCGGCGGTGGCGAGCCAGGTCTCGAAGAAGGTTCCCAGGTTCAGCTGGATCGGATGGCGCGCGGTCAGCTCCATCCCGAGTTTCACGGCAGGCTTCCCCCCTGGAAACGGCGGAACCGCGGCCGCCATCCTGACGCAGTACCCCATCCTATGACCCGCAGCAGAGCATGGTGAGGTGTATCCGATGGCAGATCGACCCCGGAAGCCGGGACCCGGTGCGAAGCGGGCCGGGAGGAGCGCCCGCGCGTTCGCCGCGTCCGGCGGCGGTTTCGCTTCGGTGGACGAGCAGTTGCGCTACAGGCTGGAACGAGGGCTGCTGGGCCGGCGGGGGCGGCGCAGGGCGAAGCCCGCGTCGGGTCGGGGCCCGAAGGTTGACCAGGGCCCCCGGCTCACGGCCGCTGAGGCGGAGGTTGCCGAGCGGCTGCAGAAGGTGATGGCCAGGGCGGGCGTGGCGTCGCGCCGCCACAGCGAAGCCCTGATTCAGGCCGGGCGGGTGACCGTGAACGGGCGGGTGGTCACCGAACTGGGCACGAAGGTGGTGCCGGGCCGGGATATCATCGAGGTGGACGGCCGCCCGCTGGGCAGACCGGAGACGAAGGTTTACGTCCTGCTGAACAAGCCCAAGGGATACGTGACGACCCTCTTCGACCCGCAGGGGCGGCCGAAGGTGACCGACCTGCTGGAGGGCGAGGTGGCCGAGCGGGTATACCCCGTGGGCAGGCTCGACTTCGACACCGAGGGGCTCCTGCTGCTCACCAACGACGGCGACCTGGCCAACGGGCTGATGCACCCGGCCCGCAGGGTGAAGAAGACGTACATCGCCAAGGTGCGGGGGGTGCCCGGACCGGCCAAGATCCGGGCCCTGCGGGAGGGCATCGAGCTGGACGACGGCCCGACCGCGCCGGCCGACGTGAAGGTGCTGGAGGTGCGCGCGCCCAACAGCGCGACGATCTCGCTGCGCATCCACGAGGGGCGCAACCGGCAGGTGCGCCGTATGTTCGCCGCGCTGGGGCACGAGGTGATTCACCTGAAGCGCATCGCCCTGGGGCCGCTGAAGCTCGGGGACCTTCCGGCAGGCGAGTGGCGCTACCTGACCGACCAGGAGGTGGCCGATCTGTACCGGGCCGCCGGTCTTCGGCTGGGCGGCAAGCCCCGCGGGCGGCGCCCGGCGCGCCGGTGAACCGCAACGTACCCTTAATACAGCCATAAGAGGAAAAGTCAGGGCGCTCCCCGAAACTGGATAGTGGGAGCGCCTTCCTGCGCCATCTGAGCGGATGCGCGCTTCCGCATCTGAAAATCCAGCAGGCTGGGCAGACCGGTCCTGCTGGTGAGTCGGGACCGCCCCGCCTCCAATACGCCAGGGCTCAGGGGGCCAAAGGAGTGAAGCGCCGGAATGGCCGAGGTCAGTTTGCGGCACGTCTACAAGAGGTTCGGTGAGTTTACGGCTGTCAGGGACTTCAATCTGGAGATCAAGGACCGGGAGTTCATCGTGTTCGTGGGGCCGTCGGGCTGCGGCAAGTCCACCACCTTGCGCATGATTGCCGGGCTCGAGGAGATCACGGAGGGCGAGATCTACATCGGCGACCGGCTGGTGAACGACGTGGCGCCGAAGGACCGCGACATCGCGATGGTCTTTCAGAACTACGCACTGTACCCGCACATGAACGTGTACGAGAACATGGCCTTCGGCCTGAAGCTCCGGAAGGTCCCGAAGGATGAGATCGACCGGCGGGTGAAGGAGGCCGCGGCGATCTTGGGCCTCTCCAACCTGCTGGGCCGCAAGCCGAAAGCGCTTTCGGGGGGCCAGCGGCAGCGGGTCGCGCTGGGGCGCGCCATCGTGCGCAGCCCGAAGGTCTTTCTGATGGATGAACCGCTCTCCAACCTGGATGCGAAGCTGCGGGCCTCCATGCGCACCGAGCTCGCCAAGCTGCAGGAGCGGCTCCAGACCACGACGATCTACGTGACCCACGACCAGGTGGAGGCCATGACGATGGGCGACCGCATCGTGGTCATGAAAGACGGCGTCATCCAGCAGGTGGCGCCGCCGCAGGAGCTGTACGACCGGCCCGCGAACCTGTTCGTCGCCGGCTTCATCGGCTCGCCGGCCATGAACTTCCTGCGGGGCCGCCTCTCCGACGATGCGCGGACCTTCCACGCCGCCACGTTCCAGTTCCCGGTGCCGGAGCGGCTCTCGGCGGCGGCGCGCCCGTACGCCGGCCGTGAGATGGTGCTCGGCATCCGGCCGGAGAACATGCACGCCGATCCGCAGTACCTGGCGGCGCACGACGGGCCCCGCATCCCGGCCCGGATCGAGGTGGTGGAGCCGCTGGGAGCGGAGATCTATCTCTACCTGCGTTCCGGCGATGACGAGATCACGGCCCGGGTGGAGCCGCACCTGCGTTTCCGCCCCCACGACCAGATCGACCTCGCCTTCGACCCGGAGAAGGTGCACCTGTTCGACGCCGAGAGCGAACTGGCCGTGCGCTGACCGAAATGAGGAGGTAACACGTTGGCCTATACCCTGCAAACCTTCGTTCACCGCAAGGTCTTCGGCAATTACCTGTCCAAGTGCCGGCCGCTGACCTATCGGAAGAACGACTGGCTGCAGCTCACCCGCGGGCGTGAGCGCAGCGTGCGGGTGATCATGCGCGCGATGCTGGGCGTGCCCAGCGCGCACCTGGGCCCGCACGAGCATGCCATGTGGTGTTTTCAGCTTCCCAGGGGCTCGCTGATCACGGTTCACCTGCACCGGGGAACCGTTGCGGAGATCAGCACTTACGAGGCGGATGAGGCCGAGGTGCGGGAGGCCGTGGACTACCTGCTGGAAGAGGTCGCCTCCCGGCTCCGGCAGCTCTGAGCCCGCGGAGGCCTGACCGGCCCGACAGGAGGAGGATCGCCGTGCACTGGTGGGAGGAGACGGAGGCCCGCATCCACCGCACGACCTCGGCCGCCACACTGAGTGAGGCGCTGTGGCAGCGGCTGGTGCAGGCGGGGCTGGAGCCCGATGCGGCATATCTTGCCGCATTCGACCTGGCCGCGCTCCAGCTGCTCTGCGCCGATCTCGTCAAGCTGGTAGACAGCCTCCTGCAGGTTGCCGACGGCGACCGGCCTGCCTGGAGGCGCCACGCGCTGGCCCTGCTGCGCTGGACCCGCAGCGCCGAGACCTGGACCCGGGAAACGGCCGCGGCGACCAACCGGCTGCTGGACAGCCTCGATCTGGACCCAGCGACCCTCGCCGCCCGGGAGGAGATCGAGGCGGACCTGCCGCCGGCCGACCTCCGGCCCGAGGAGGAGGCGAAGCTGGACGGGCGCTACCGCCACTGGCACCTGCTGTACGAGCGGCTCGACCTGAAGCTGGCCACCATGGAGCTGGAGCCTTCGGTGCAGCGGGGGCTGGCGCGGACGCTCGCGCGCCTGTACGAGGAGGCGGTGGTAACCTTCCGCCTCCTCTCGGGTCTGAGCCGCGACAGCCGGCCGCGGTACGGCCGGGTGGTGAACCTGCTGCTGCAGATCAACACCACCTGGCACTTTGACCTGGGCCCCTACGTGCTGGGGCCCGGCCAGGCGCGCCCGGACGGCCGGGGGACGGTGGGGCTGGCCACCTGGCTGCTGCTGGCCTCTCGGGAACCGGACATGCACACGCCTTAATACGCAATTTTCTTAACCTTGACAGAAAGCGCGTTGAGGGTTATCATGAAGTGAGGTCCGCCCTCTTTGTGCGAGCCAATGGTTGTACATTCGATGGGTTTTGTTACCCAGGCCAGTTGGTAACCACGGGCAAAGGCCCCGTGTTTTGCTATAGAAATGTCTCCTAAGGCGATTCTGTACCTTAGGGTTTGTCATTGCAGGCAAAACCGATCTGGTCGACAACCCGCGCGCCGCCCGCGAGGACGGCGTGTACAGGCATATGGCGAGCACGGAGTACGGACCGGTGCATGGTCCGTTTTTCTTTTCGCTCGAATGCGCAACTTCACGACACGGGCAGACAGGAGGTGAAGGCAATTCTCTATGTTCTTGTTGCTGTCATCGCGTTGATCCTGGGCGCCGCGGCCGGTGTGGCAGGCGGTTACCAGTGGTTTCAGCGTGAGTCCCGGTTGAAGCTGAACTCCGCAGACGCAAGGGCGCGGCACATCGTGGACGAGGCCCTGCGCGAGGCGGAAGCTAAGAAGAAGGAAGCGATCCTCGAAGCTAAGGAAGAGGTTCACAGGCTTCGCACGGAGACCGAGCGCGAGCTGAAGGAGCGGCGCGCCGAAGTCCAGCGGCTGGAGCGCCGGGTGGTCCAGAAGGAGGAGGCGCTCGACCGCAAGGTGGAGCAGCTGGAGCGCAAGGAAGAGGTCCTGAACCGCAAGGAACGGGAGCTCGACCGCAAGAACCAGATTGCACAGGAACTGGTGAACAAGCAGTTGGCAGAACTGGAGCGCATTTCGCAGCTCACCATGGAGGAAGCGCGCCAGCTCTTTTTGGAGCACGTGGAACAGGAGGCCCGCGCCGATGCCGCAAAGCTGATGCGGGAGATCGAGGCCGAGGCCAGGGAGAACGCCGAGAAGAAGGCCCGCGAGCTGGTGGGCATCGCCGTGCAGCGGGTTGCGGCCGACCACTCGTCGGAGCTGACCGTCTCGGTGGTCACCCTGCCCAACGACGAGATGAAGGGCCGGATCATCGGGCGCGAGGGGCGGAACATCCGCACGCTGGAGACGCTCACCGGAATCGATCTGATCATCGACGATACGCCAGAGGCGGTTGTGCTGTCCGGGTTCGACCCCGTGCGGCGTGAGGTGGCGAAGATCGCCCTGCAGAAGCTGATCCAGGACGGCCGCATCCACCCCGCCCGCATCGAGGAGATGGTGGAGAAGGCGCAGAAGGAGGTTGAGGCCCGCATCCGCGAGGAGGGCGAGTCCGCCTGCTTCGAGCTGGGCATCCACAACCTGCACCCGGAGCTGGTGAAGCTGCTGGGCCGGCTGAAGTTCCGCACCTCGTACGGTCAGAACGTGCTGAAGCACTCCATCGAGGTGGCACACCTGGCCGGCGTCATGGCCGCCGAGCTGGGCGTCAACGTGGAGGTGGCCAAGCGTGCCGGGCTCCTGCACGACATCGGCAAGGCGGTGGACCACGAGATCGAGGGTTCCCATGTGCAGATCGGCGTGAGCCTGCTCCGCCGGTACAAGGAACACCCCGACGTCATCCACGCCATGGAGTGCCACCACGGAGACGTGGAGCCGCGCTCGGTGGAGGCGCACCTGGTGGCCGCGGCGGACGCCATCTCGGCGGCCCGGCCCGGCGCCCGGCGCGAGACCCTGGAGACGTACATCAAGCGGCTCGAGAAGCTGGAGTCGCTGGCGGACAGCTTTGACGGCGTCGACAAGTCGTACGCCATTCAGGCGGGTCGCGAGATCCGGGTCATGGTGAAGCCCGAGAAGATCGACGACTACGCCGCCATGAAGCTGACGAAGGAGATCGCCAAGCGGATCGAGGACGAACTGGAGTACCCCGGGCAGATCCGGGTGGTCGTCGTCCGGGAGACCCGTGCGGTGGAGTACGCCCGCTGAGGCCGGCGAACCTTTCTCCTGCCGCGGACGTCATACAAAGAGAGCGCACACTGCGCCGACACTCGCCAAGAGGTGTCGGCGCAGCGTCACTGGTGCGGCAGCTCGTTCGGGGAACTCCGCTTCCCCTGTGAAGGAGGCATGATGGGGTGAACATGCGCAGGGGCGACGAGCCCTCGGCTCGCACCATTCAGTTGCTGATGAGCTATGCCATTCGCTACCCCGAAATCGCCACGGTGCGGTACGACCCGGGGCGCCGGGCCCTGCGTCTCTCCTTCCTGGTGAAAGGCCCGCTGACGGACGAGGAGTTCTCGGCGGCGGCCGGTCGCATTCGGGAGACGCTGGAGGTTTACCACATGATGAACCAGCGGGTGGCCGAACTCATCGACGTGCGGCAGTCGGCGTTCGGCGAACTGAACACCGTTGCCGTCGAGCGAGACGTTCTGAGCCTCACCCCCGAGGAGCTCTACACCGTGGTTGCGGTCATGCGGACGCTGTTCCAGCAGCGGCTGCTCACCGAACCCATGGAGTTCTTTGGCGAGGAGGAGCTGATGGCGCAGGATGAGCTGATCGAGGAGGTCATGGCCTCGCTCAGCAGCCAGCGGCGGCAGCCGAACCTCATCGCCATCCGCGAGAACGGCAGGCTGATGATCTTCCATAAGTAGCGCGGCATGTCATGCCAGGCCGGTCGGCCCCCAGGGGCGCAGACCGGCCTGTTTGCGTATGCTGAAGCCGAGGGCAGCCGAGGCGGGCGGCGGAATCACAACTTTGCTGTGTGACTTGCGAACTTTTGTGCTCGTCTCTGCGTATTGATTGGTGAGCGCACTACGCGGAATCCAGTCAGCCCTTAACCCATCGGGTCGGGTATAATAGTGCATATCGCGAACGATGGGAAAAGTGGGCAGAAGACTGGAGGCGCTGCGCCTTGCGCATTTTGTTCTTTGGTGACGTATACGGGCGAGTGGGGCGGGAGGTGGTAGCGCGGCGGATGGCCCCGCTGGTGAAGGAGACCGGCGCGGATGCGGTGGTCGTCAACGGTGAGAACGCAGCGGGGGGCAAGGGCATCAGCGCTCAGATCTGCCGGGAGCTGTTCTCACTGGGTGTCGACGCAATCACGCTGGGGAATCACGCCTTCGACAAGCGGGAGATCGCCCCGTATATTGATGAGGAACCACGCCTGATCCGCCCGCTCAACTACCCGCCCGGCACGCCCGGGGCCGGCTCGTACATCATTCGTCGTGGGGGCAGGCCCCTGCTGGCCGTGGTGCAGGTGCAGGGACGGGTCTACTCCCCGCAGCTGCTGGAGGATCCGTTCCGGGCGGTGGATGACGAGGTGGAGCGGCTCAGGCAGAGCACGCCGGTCATCGTTGTCGACTGTCATGCGGAAGCCACGTCTGAAAAGCAGGCGTTGGGATGGTACCTGGACGGCCGGGTGAGCGCCGTCATCGGTACGCATACACACGTGCAGACCGCGGATGAAGTCATTCTGCCGGGCGGTACGGCCTACCTGACCGACGTGGGCATGTGCGGTCCGTGGGTATCGGTGATCGGCGCCGACCGGGAGCTGGTGCTGGAACGGTTCCTGACGCAGCGGCCCGTGCGGCTGGAGGCCGCGCGGGGTCCCGCGATCCTGTCGGCGGTGCTGGTCGAGGTGGATGAGGCGACCGGCAGGGCGACCAGCATCCAGCGGATTTTGGAAAGAGAAGTGGTGACAGAACCACTTGCTAGTCTCTTTGGAAGATGGTAGGATATTAGCAACTCATCAACCACCAAATTCCAGTGGAGGGGACATTGGTTATGGAAGTGCTAAAGGTATCGGCAAAGTCGAGCCCGAACGCAGTGGCGGGAGCACTCGCAGGGTGTCTGCGGGAACGTGGGGCCGCCGAGATCCAGGCAATTGGGGCAGGAGCGCTCAACCAGGCGGTTAAGGCGGTGGCGATTGCCCGCGGGTTTGTCGCCCCCAGCGGCGTCGATCTGATCTGCATTCCGGCGTTCACCGATCTGAAGATTGATGGCGAGGAGCGCACTGCCATCAAGCTGATTGTGGAGCCGCGCTGAGCCGAGATACCGAGGCAAGTCCGAGGGTGAGTGACAGGTAGGCACATAAGCCGCCCGGCCCGCAAGGGTCGGGCGGTGCTATGTAGTCCGGAGGAGGGGTTTCGCCCGGGGAGATGGAAACACTCCTAACGGCAACTCGCGCAGGAGGGAACGCGGATGGAGCACCTGGAGGAGGCGGCGGCGCTGCATCGCCGCTGCCTGGTGATTGATGGGCATGCCGATTCGATTCTGATGGTCCTGGCCGGCGAACGCACCCTGATCGAGCGGTCTGACAAGGGGCACATCGACTGGCCCCGGGCCCGGGAAGGCGGGCTGACCTGCACCGTGCAGGCGGCCTGGACCGACCCGGTCTACTACCCGGTGGCCCCCCGCCGGGCGCTGGAGGCCATCGACGGGCTGCTGAGCCAGATCGAGGGGACACAGGGCGTGCGGCTCGTGCTGCGGGCCGAGGACGTGACCGAGGCCCATGCCGCCGGCGAGCTGGCCGTGCTGCTGAACATCGAGGGGGCCGAGGCGCTGCAGGGGTCGCTGGCGCTGCTGCGCAGCTACTACCGCCTCGGCGTGCGCATGATGGGCCTCGTCTGGAACCACCGCAACGAGGTGGCCGAGGGCGTGGGCGAGCCGGAGTCCGGCGGCGGCCTCACCCGTTTCGGCCGCGAGGTGGTGCGGGAGATGAACCGGCTCGGGATGCTCATCGACCTGGCGCACATCACGCCAACGGGCTTCTTCCAGGTGCTCGAGCTGTCGGAGGACCCGGTGCTCTTCACCCACGGGAACTGCCACGCGCTGTATCCGCACCCCCGCAACCTGACCGACGAGCAGATCAGGGCCCTGGCGGCGAGCGGGGGCGTCTTCGGGATCTCCTTCGTGGCCAGCTTCATGGGCCGGGAGACCGCCACGCTGGAGACGGTCGCGGACCACATCGACCACGTCTGCCAGCTGCTGGGCAGCGCCGACCACGTCGCCCTGGGTTCGGACTTCGACGGCGCGACGACGCCGCCCGGTCTGGAGGACGTGACCTGCCTGCCCAGGCTGACGGCAGAACTGCTCCGCCGGGGGTATGGCGTGGCCGATCTGGAGAAGCTCCTGGGCGGCAACTACCTGCGGGTCTTCCGGCAGGTGCTGCGGTAGCGTTTCCGGCGCGGGAGATGAATCATCAGAGGAGGCCATGTGATGAAAGTCCAGGTTACCAGACAGGCTCCCACCGAGGTCGCAGTGGACGTGCTCATTCTGCCGCTGACGGAGGGAACCCCTGCTCCGGCCGATGTGAACGAGGCCCTGGGCGGGCTCTGCGCGCAGGTGGTCGGCGCGGACTTCAAGGGTGAGCTGGGTGAAACCACCCTGCTGTACACAGGCGGCCGGCTGCCGGCGCGCAAGGTGCTGCTTCTGGGGCTCGGCAAGGCGGCAAAGGTAACCAACCGGTCGCTGCGCCGCGCCGCGGGCATCGGGGCCCGGGCGGCCCGCTCCAGCGGTGCGCGCTCCATCGCCTTCGCCCAGCCGCGCACCGTTGAGATGAAGGCGGCCACCGCGGCCCGCTTTGTGACCGAAGGCGCCCTGCACGGCCTCTTCCGGCTGCCCGACTGGAAGTCGGAGAAGAAGGAGCGGCCCGAGGTGGAGGTCGTGCACATCCTGGGCGGCGACGAGGTCGCCGAGGGTGTGGAGCACGGGCGCACGGTGGCCGAGGGCGTGAACCTGGCGCGGACCCTGGCCTGGACCCCGGGCAACCACATGACCGCGACCAGGCTGGCCGAGCGGGCCGCCGAGATGTGCCGGCAGAACGGCATCGAGGTGGAGGTCTACGACAAGAAGGGCTGCGAGGAGCTGGGCCTCGGCCTCCTGCTGGCGGTGAACCAGGGCTCCCGGGAGGAGCCGCGCTTCATCGTGATGCGGTACAAGGGGGGCGGCGGCAAGGGTCCGTGGCTGGGCCTCGTGGGCAAGGGGCTCACCTTTGACTCCGGCGGCATCTCGATCAAGCCCACCGAGGGCATGTGGAACATGAAGATGGACATGGGCGGCGCCGCGGCGGTCATCGGCGCGATGCAGGCGATCGCCCGGCTGAAGCTGAAGGCCGACGTGCTGGCGGTCATCCCCTCCACGGACAACATGCCGGACGGCGGCTCGTACCGGCCGGGCGACGTCGTCGTGGGGCTCTCGGGCAAGACGGTCGAGATCCGCTCCACCGACGCCGAGGGGCGGCTGATCCTCGCGGACGGGCTGGCCTACGCCGCCAGCCAGGGGTGCCAGAAAATCATCACCGCCTCCACGCTCACCGGCGCCGTGAACATCGCCCTGGGGCCGATCCGGTTCGGTCTGGTGGCCAATGACGACGCCTGGGAGGAGGAGGTGTACCAGGCCGGCGAGGCGGCGGGCGAGCGCGGCTGGAAGCTGCCCCACGACGAGGAGTACTACGACCTGATCAAGTCGCCGATCGCGGACATGATCAACGGCACGAAGAACCGCGCGGCGGGCACGGTGGCCGGCGGCCTCTTCCTCATGCGGCATGTGGGCGACACCCCGTGCGTGCACATGGACATCGCCGCCCTGGCCTGGAAGAACAGCGGCGACAAGTACGAGGACGAGGGGGCCACCGGCGCCGGAACCCGCACCTTCGTCGAGGCGGCGCGCCGCTTTGCGGAGGGCGGTCGCTAGATGGTGCGGATGCCGATGCCCCCGCCCGCGGGGCGCGCGGACCTGCACAACCACACCACGGCCTCGGACGGGACGCTGAGTCCCGCGGAACACGTGAAATGGGCGGCCAGCCAGGGGCTGGCCGCCGTGGGCATTACCGACCACGACACCATCGCCGGCTGGGCGGAGGCCCGGGCCGCGGCTGAGGAGGCGGGGATCGATCTCGTCCCCGGGTGCGAGCTCTCCACCGAGGTGGGGAAGACCGAGGTGCACATCCTGGCCTACTACTTCGACCCCACCGAACCGGCGATGGCCGACCTGCTGCGGCGCATGCGCGGCGGCCGGCGCAGGCGCGCCGAGGAGGCGGTGGCGAAGCTTCACCAGCTGGGCTACACGGAGGTCTCGCTGGAGCGGATCCTCGCCCGCGGCGGGGAGTCGGTCGGCCGGCCGCACATCGCGGCCGAGCTGGTGGAACTGGGTGTGGTGCGCACTATCGCCGAGGCGTTCGAGCGGTTCCTGGCCCGTGGCCGGCCGGCCTACGTCCCTCGGCCCAAGCTGGAGCCCGCCGAGGCCATCGCCATCGTGAAGGGGGCCGGCGGGGTGCCGGTGCTGGCCCACCCGGGCCTGATCGGCGACGACCGGCGGGTGCGGGAGACGATTACCGCGGGCGTCATGGGCATCGAGGCCTACCACACCGACCACAGCGACCTGCAGCGGCAGTTCTACGCGCGCTGGGGGCTCGACGCCGGCCTGGTCGTGACCGGCGGCACCGACAGCCACGGTCCGCGGGGAACCCGGACGATCGTGCCGGGCACGGTGAGCGTCAGCATGGACGTGGTGCAGCAGCTGAAGGCGCTTTCGCCCTGGTACCGGAGAACGGGCGGTTCACTGGCATAATCTCTCTCCTCAGGCGGTAAACTACCCTGGAGCATACCGCTGCCTGAGGGGTGCGAACGTGGGATACGACGAACTGCAGGCCTTGCGCGATCGGGTCCGCGTGCTGGAGGAGCGGGTGCGGGGGCTCCGCACGAGCCGCCGGATTCTGATGAACCTGCTGGCCGCGCAGGAGCGTGAGCGGCGGGCGCTCATCGCCCGCCTGGAGGCGGAGAACGGCCGCCTGCAGCGGGAGAAGGCCCGGTTCGCCCGGGCGGTGCTGGAGCAGAACATCCGGATCGTACGTCTGGAGGAGTCGCTGCGGCGGCAGAACGACGCCTCTTCCGGTTAGCGGGACTGTGCAGAGGAAGCCCGGCCGGTGAAGCGGGGCGCCCCCGGGAATCTCCCCGGGGGCGCCTGCTCTCTATGTCTGCTGAGGTTTGCTCTGCTTAACGCCGAAGCGAATCTGGCGATCTGGATGAGGAGGTTCGGGGCGGGATTCCCAGTCGAAGAACGGATCGCCGGCGAAGGCCGGGCGTTCATCCCGCCAGCCCTCGGGTACCATCTCCTTGAGGCTCAGGACGGAGCCACCGTTCCGGGTCTGCTTGCGCTTCTCGGTCACGAGCTCCACCTCCTGTTCGCTCCTTCTGAGGCCATTGTACCAAGCACTTCGCACCAAGTGAAGGTTCCAGGCGAAACCAGCCGCCTGTGTTAGTCTTCACTTTCCCTGAACGATTCATGCCACCCACACGTCCTTTGGAGTAAGTACAGGCATGGGTACAGCCAGGGAGGCAGCGAGATGGAGCAGATGGCAGAGCTGGCAGCACGCATTCGCGCCAACATGGAGAAGGTGATGGTGGGCAAGGCCGAGGTCATCGAACTGCTGTTGGTGGCCCTGGCGGCCGGCGGGCACGTGCTGATCGAGGATGTGCCGGGAACGGGCAAGACGATGCTGGCGAAGTCGCTGGCGCGGTCGTTGGACGTGTCGTTCCGCCGCATTCAGTTCACCCCGGACCTGCTGCCCTCCGACGTGACCGGCCTCTCCTACTTCAACCAGAAGAGCGGCGAGTTCGAGTTCCGGCCCGGGCCCGTGTTCGCCCAGGTGCTCCTGGCCGATGAGATCAATCGGGCGACGCCGCGCACCCAGTCCGCCCTCCTGGAATGCATGGAGGAGCGGCAGGTCACCGTGGAGGGCGTCACCCGGCAGTTGGCGCGCCCCTTCCTGGTGCTGGCGACCCAGAACCCGGTGGAGCAGGAGGGAACGTTCCCCCTGCCCGAGGCGCAGCTTGACCGGTTCCTGCTGAAGCTGCCCGCGGGCTACCCCTCGGCCGACGAGGAGATGGCGATGCTGGACCGCTTTCGGAGCGGCGATCCCTACCGGGAGCTGGCGCCGGTTGCAAAGGCCGGGGAGATCATCGCGCTGCAGGAGGCGGTGCCGCGTGTGCACGTGGCCCGGCCGGTGCAGCAGTACATCGTGGACCTGGCCAGGGCCACCCGCACCGCGGAGGGCATCGA
This sequence comes from Symbiobacterium turbinis, assembly GCF_055383075.1. Classification (NCBI taxonomy): domain Bacteria; kingdom Bacillati; phylum Bacillota; class Clostridia; order Eubacteriales; family Symbiobacteriaceae; genus Symbiobacterium; species Symbiobacterium turbinis. The sequence goes on along the minus strand of NZ_AP042433.1, from coordinate 1,107,760 downwards.
ACTTGGGGTGAGCCCCCGGGGCACCCTGGCCCTGCTGCGCGCCGCACAGGCCCTGGCGGCGGTGCGCGGGCGCGACTACGTCCTGCCCGACGACGTGCAGCACCTGGCGCGGCCCGTGCTGGCTCACCGGCTGGTGGCCTCGACCCAGCTCAGGCTGCGGGGGCGGGGCGCCGCCGAGGCGCTCGATCAGATCCTCGCGTCCACGCCCGTGCCGGCCGAGCCCGTGCCGAAGGGGGCGGTGTAGGTGGGCGCAGGCGGCGGGTCCGGGCTCCAGTGGCTCGGGGTGGGCGCCCTGCTGCTGGCGGCCCTGTGGCTGCGGAGCGGCCTCCTGCTGCTGGTGGCCGGCCTGGTGGCCCTGGTCCTGGGGGTGGTGGCCCTCTGGAGCCGGTTCGGGCTCAGCCGGCTCAGCTATGAACGCCGCTTTGAGCAGAGCCGGTGTTTCGCCGGGGAGACGGTCACCCTGAGCGTCGCGGTGACCAACCGGAAGGTGCTGCCGCTGACGTATGTGGTGGTGGACGAGTCTGTCCCCGCGGCCCTGCACGTGGAGGCGCAGCGGCTTCATTTTCAGGGGCGGGGCCGGGAGCGGCTGCGGCTGCGCTTCAGCCTGGGCTGGTACCAGCGGGTGGAGCGGCGCTTCACCCTGCGCGCGACGCGGCGCGGCGCGTACCGGCTGGGGCCGGCGGTGGTGAGCGCGGGCGATCCGTTCGGCTGGGCGGAGCAGCGCATGGAGGTCCCCTCGTCGGACGTGCTGCTGGTCTACCCCCGGGTGCTGCCGCTGGAGGCGGTGGGGCTGCCCTCCCGGCGCCCCTTCGGCGACCTGGCCTCCCGCGACAGGCTCTTCGCCGACCCGCTCCGATTCGCCGGGGTGCGCGAGTACCGGCCGGGCGACCCGCTGAACCAGGTGCACTGGAAGGCGACGGCTGCGGCCGGGGAGCTGCAGGTGAAGCTGCTGGACCCCTCGGCCAGCCTGGGGCTGGCGGTGTTTCTGAACACCTGGTCCTACGAGCGCTTCTGGGAGGGCGATGACGCGGATGCGCTGGAGGCGGGGGTGAGCGTGGCCGCCTCCGTGGTCAACTGGGCGCACGAGCAGGCCCTGCCCGTAGGCCTGTACGCCAACGGCCTGGTCTACGAGTGGGGCTTCAGCCTCCGCCTGCCCCCGGCCAGGGGGGATGGGGTGCTGGTGCAGGCCCTGGAGGGGCTGGCCCGCCTGCAGACCGGCTCGCCCCAGCCGCTGTGGGAGTTGATGGCGGTGGAGGTGCCTGCGCTGCCGTACGGCACCTCGCTGGTGGTGATCAGCCGGCAGGTGGGGCCCGAACTGGCCGGCGCGATCCTCCGCGCCCAGCGCTCCGGCCGGCCGGTGACGCTGGTGCTGACGGGGGCGGACGCACCCCCGGCGCCGGAGCTGCCGGGCGTGCGGATCTACCGTGTGGGCGGAGAGGAGGGGCTGCATGGCGCGGTTCTGGCGAAGTAGCGGCCAGGCGCTGCGGTGGCTACTGGCCGCGCTGGTGGAGACGGCGGCGGCCCTCCCGTGGATGCTGCTCTTCTACGCCGCGGATGGCGCGGCGGACTGGTTCGCGGCTGTGCCCGGGGCCTGGCTCCCGCTGGCGGTCTTCCTTGCGGCCGCCGTGTGGACATCGGGCAGCCGCGCCGAATCGCGCCCAGCACGGCTGTTGGCCATGCTCGCGGGCACCTTCCTCGGCTACCTGGCTGCGTACGCGGTGCAGCCCGGCGACCTGCAGACCGGACTGCTCAGGCCCAACCCGGCCGTGGCCTTCGTGCCCGCGGCCGCGTACCTCTGGTACGCCGGGGCCCGCCATGCCCTGGAGGGGCTGGAGTACGGCCGGCTGTTCAGCCGTGCCTGGGTTCCCTTCGGCGCGCAGCTGGCCGGCATCATCCTGCTCCTGCTGTTGGGCGAGGGCCGGTCGGGGCCGGTGCAGCTGGTGCTCGCCTGGGCCGTCGTGCTGCTCTTCGCGGCGGGCCTTTCGCTCCTCATCCTCACGCGTGAAAGGGCCCTGCTGGGCGCACAGGAGGCCGGCGAGCAGGCCGCAGAGGCCGCCTCCCCCGCCGTGACGGGCTTCGTGCTCGCCCTCGTGGCGGGAACGGTGGCCGCGTCGGCAGTGCTGACGGTCGACCGCGTGACGGCCGCCCTGCGTGCCGTCGGCCGGGCTGTGGCGCCGGTCTACCACTTCATCGCGGAGGCCGTTGCCACTGTGGCGATGTGGATCGCTCTGCTGCTGGAGCCGCTGTTCCGCCTCCTGCAGCGCATGGCCGCCCGCGTGGAACCGGTGGAATCCGGCGGCGGTGAGGAGGTCGAGCTGGGCGCCCCGGACCTGCTGCCGGACCCCGGCCCCGGTGTTGACCTGGAACCGTTCCTCAGGGCCGGACTGCTCCTGCTGGCATTGGGGCTTCTGGCGGTCTGGCTCTGGCGCGCCACGGCCGGCGGGCGGCGAACGGTGGAGGTGGAGGAGGAGCGGACCAGCCTCGGGTTCTGGGCCTCTCTCTGGCAGGACCTGCGTGGGCTCCTGCAGCGCCGGTCAGAAGGCGGGCCGGGCGGGGGTGCGGCCGGCGAGGAGCCGGTACCGGCCGGCAGCGCCCGGGCGCTGTACCGGCGGCTACAGCGCTGGGGAGCGGCGAGGGGGCGACCGCGCCGGCCGGCGGAGACCCCGAACGCGTACCGGACGGCTTTGGCGGCGGCGGAACCCGGGGCGGCCGAGGCCGTGTCCGCCGTGACGGCGGTGTACAACCAGGAGCGCTACGGCGCCCGCCCGCCCGATGCGAAGGCGGTCGCGGCAGCGGCTGCGACTTGGCAGGAGAGTTGCGACGAGGACTTCACTATGTAATCGCCTTAACCTATAATGAGCGGGAAGGCAACATCTGCCTTCCCATTCCTCATTTGAATCGGATTCCGCGCAGGCTGCGAGAGCCGACCAGAGGAGGAGTTACATGCTGCTTCAGCACCTGACCACGTTCTGCCGCGTGGTGGAGGAAGGCTCGTTCACCCGCGCGGCGCATCTCCTGAACCTGACGCAGCCCTCGGTCACGAAGCAGGTGGGCGCGCTGGAAGACTATCTGCAGGTGCAGCTCTTTACCCGGCAGGGAAAACGGGTGCACCTGACTCCCGTGGGAGAGCTGGTCTACGATTACGCCCGCCAGGTCATCCACCTGGTGGGGCAGTGCGAGGCTGCGGTTCAGGAGTTCCGCTCACCGGGAAGCGGCAGTGTGACGGTGGGGTGCGTGCACACCATTGGCCTCTTCACCCTGCCGGATCTGCTGGCGGCCTACGTGCGGGAGAACCCGCGGGTGAAGATCAACGTGAAGACCGGCAACAACCGTGAGACGGTGACGATGCTGCTGCACGGCGAGGTGGACGTGGGCCTGGTCACCACCCCGCAGGTGCACGAGCGCATCGACGTGGTGCCCCTCTTCGAGGACCCCCTGGTGGTCGTGGCCGGCCCCTCCTTCGCGGCGGACCTGCCGCCGGTGCTCAGTAACGCCGACCTGGCGCAGCTGCCCTTCATCGGCTACGTGCGCGGCGCCCGCTTCCGCATGACCACCGACCAGGTGCTGGAGGAGATGGGCATCCAGCCCAAGTTCGTCATGGAGTTCGACAATCACGAGGCGATCAAGACCATGGTGGCCCTGGGTTTCGGCATCGCGCTGGAGCCGGTGTCGGCCGTGCAGCGGGAGCTGATCTCCGGCCAGCTGGTGCGGCTCAACGTGCCGGGGCTGCCCCGCTCGAGCCGCACCACCTCGCTCATCCTGCGGCGCGGCGAGCGGCGCAGCGACGCCGTGAAGGCCTTCCTGGGCCTACTGAAACAGCGGTACAGTGTCACCATCCCGTCGCCGTAGCGCAGCAGCCTCCCCCGTGCCGACCGGCTCCCCGCCGGTGGCCACGTTGTGCCTGAGGAAGTGGACCAGGTCGCGGAACTGCCAGGACCGGTGGTGGAACTCGTCGTCGAACTGGTAAAGCCGCGTCTCGCCCCCGGCGCCGGTGACCTCCAGCTCGAAGAGGGTGTGCGCATCCCGGCCGATGGGGCCGTTCAGCACCTCGGCGTCCCAGTCCACCTGTTCATAGCGTGCCTTCAGCTGCGCACGGTCGGCCTCTGAGAGCCGACCGTGCGCACTCGCGATGGCGCGGCTCTGGTAGTGCCAGTTTCCGTCTCCGTCCACCGATAGCTCGAAGAGCGACACGCCCGACACCGCCCCGCGGGCCCTGAGAGTGAAGTGCACCGCTTCTCCGACCTCCTGTCGCGCTGTGGTTGCGCACAGTAGTCTTTACCGGCCGCGCCGCCGTTATGTAGCGCGCGGGCAGGGAAGACTACGGCATGAGGAGGTGTGCATATGCCGGGCAACAAGATCGGCAAGCTAAAAGCGGGGCAGGGGTTGCGGCGGATTCTCGCCCAACGGCGGGGCGGCTGGCGCGACGCAGACGCCAAGGCTAACTACGAGATCGGCTCCGAGCTGGAGCCCGGTGTCGGAAGCCCCGGAAGGCCGATGCGGAAGAGCCGCTGGGGAGATCCGCACCGATAACGAAAAACAGGGGTTGCATTTCGCGAGGAAAAGGCGTACCCTGTCATTGGTTAGCGGCTTGGTGAGCGGTGCGCTGGTTTGCCGAACTACGGGCGAATTCCTCGCGTCTCCCTCCCGAACGCGAATCCAAATATCATGAATGATGGGAGAGAGAATGCGAATGACCAAGACCCTGTACTTCGGCAACCTTCCGTGGGCCGTTACGCCGGAGGACCTTCAGAACGCCGTGTCGCAGCATGCTGAGGTGCTCGGCGCCCGCATCGCCACCGATCGGGAGACCGGCCGCAGCCGCGGCTTCGGCTTCGTTGAGGTTCCGGCCGACCAGGCTCAGGCCGTCATCGACGCCCTGAACGGTGCCGAGTGGGCCGGCCGTGCGCTCACCGTGAACGAGGCCCAGCCTCGTCCGGAGCGCGGCCCTCGCCGCTAAACAGCGGAGCAGACCGCAGCGCCCGGTGCACATGCACCGGGCGCTTTTTTCTGTATACAGGTACGTCTTGCTCCGGCGATCGGCACGCTGTAGAATGGCGCTTGCCAGAATGGTGCCGCAAGCGCGGTGGTCGTGCGGCGCCCCCGGAGTCCCCGGTCGCGGGCTTCAGCAGCATGATGCGGGGCGTTACGGCGCAAACCTGAGCCTGCCGGGGCCGATCCGGCGAGGACACAGAAGAGGAGACCGCAGATGCGCACAGTATCGGTTCAGGAGTACAAGTACGGCGGCAGAAGGCACTACAGCTACCCCGTCCGGCTCATCGAGGAGCGGCCTGACGTGGTCATCGTCCACGGCCCGTACGGACGCCCCCTGACCCATCCGGGGCGGGGGCTGGTGGACTGGCCGGTGCCCAACGAGTCCATCGAGTTTCACTTCACCACCCGGCCCTACAGCGTGAGCGCCGGCTGGCACGCCGACGGCTCCTTCCTGCACTACTACTGCAACATCACGACGCCGGCCGCGCTGTCGGACGATGTGCTGTCCAGCATCGACCTGGACCTGATCGTGTGGGAAGACCTCTCCTATCGGGTGGAAGATGAAGATGAGTTCGAGGCGCACCGGCGGGAGTGGGGCTATCCCGAGGAGCTGGTGCAGCTGGCCCGGGAAGGGCTGGCCGAACTGATCCGGCTCGTGGAGGAGCGCCGGTTCCCGTTTGACGGGTCGGCGCCGCGGCTGCGTGAGCAGGTGGCTAACCGGGACGCAGGCCGCCCCGGTTAGCGGTGGGCGACAGTCGGGGAGATGGATGGGCTGCCCCCGTCTGCTGAGGGAGCCCGGATCACAGGCTCAGGGCGATGCGCTTCGCCACCGCCATGGCCTGCCCGCCGGCCATGACCAGGCTCTGGTAGGCGGGCGGGGTGCAGACGTCGCCCACCGCAAAGACGCCGGGGACCGAGGTCTGCCCGTACCGGTCGGTGAGGATGTAGCCCTCGGGGTCCAGTTCCACCTGCCCCGCCACGAGCTGGCTGTTGGGCTGGTTGCCGATGTAGATGCACACGGCGTCGACCTCCAGGCTCCACTGGCGGCCGCTCTGCTCCACATCCAGCGTGACGGCGTCGGGCCGGGTCCGGAAGCGGGCCACCGTCGCCCCTTCGTGGTGAACCAGCTTCTCGCTGGAGAGCACCGGGGCCGTGAGGTCCGGGCGTGCCCTGAGGGGGCTGCGGCTGAGCAGGTGCACCCGCCTCACCACCGGCAGCAGGAGGCCGGCGTTCTCCACCGCCCGGTCGCCGCCGCCGATCACGGCGACCCGCCTTCCCTGGAACCAGGGAAGGTCGTGGGACGGGCGGCGGACCCATCCGCCCCGGTAGAGGTCCTGCTCGCCGTCCACCCCGAGCCTCCGGGCGCTGAGCCCTGTGGCAATCACCAGGGCGCGGCCGGTCACCGGCCCTTCGGGGGTCACGCAGGTGCGGTCTGCGGCTGACACGGCGGAGACGGGCCGGCCGAGCCGGAGGGTGGCGCCGGCCTCCTCGGCCTGGCGCACCAGGCGCTGGGTGAGGGCCTCACCGCTCGGCAGGTCCAGACCGGGGTAGTCGAAGATCCGCCCGCCGATCTGGTTGAGCTGTCCGCCGGCACGGCCCTCCCGCTCCAGCACCAGCGGCTCCAGCCCCAGCCGGCGGGCCCAGATCGCCGTCGCGAGGCCCGCCATCCCGGCGCCGACGATGACCACGTCCCAGCGGCGATCGCCTGCCATCCTCGGCACACCCCCTCCCGGCGCCCACTTGGGCGCCGGTTTCTGTGCGTTAGTCAAAGAGCTTCCGGAACTCGTCGTATCCTTCCTTCTCGAGGTCCTCCTTCGGGATGAACCGCAGGGCCGCGGAGTTGATGCAGTATCTGAGGCCCGTGGGCGCGGGGCCGTCCGGGAAGACGTGGCCCAGGTGGGAATCGGCCCCCCGGCTGCGCACCTCGGTGCGGACCATGCCGTGGCTGAGGTCCAGCCGCTCGACGATGTTGCCCTCGACCAGGGGGCGGGTGAAGCTGGGCCAGCCGCAGCCGGCGTCGAACTTGTCCTTCGAGCTGAAGAGCGGCTCGCCCGAGACCACGTCCACGTAGATGCCCTCTTCGAAGTGGTTCCAGTACTCGCCGGTGAACGGCGGCTCGGTGGCGTCGTTCTGCGTCACCGCGTACTGGATGGGCGTCAGCCGGCGGCGCAGCTCCTCCTCGCGCCGGGGGTCGCGCCAGTGCCGGCGGATGAACTCGTCGCGGCCGGACGCCGCACGGTAGCGCTGGTAGTGGAGCGGATTCTTCCTGTGGTAGTTCTGGTGGTACTCCTCCGCCGGGTAGAAGGGGCCGGCGGGGAGGATCAGCGTGGCGATGGGCTTGTCGAACCGGCCGCTGGCCTCCAGATCGGCCCTGGACTGCTCGGCCAGCCGGCGCTGCTCCTCGTTGTGGTAGAAGATGGCTGTCCGGTAGGATTCACCCCGGTCGTGAAACTGCCCGCCGGGGTCGGTGGGGTCGATCTGGCGCCAGAAGATCTCCAGCAGCCGCTCGTAGGGGAAGACCTGCGGGTCGAACGTGATCTGCACGGCCTCGAAGTGGCCGGTGTTGCCGGCGCAGACCTCCTCGTAGGTGGGGTTTTCCTTGTGGCCCCCGGTGTATCCCGAGACCACCTTGTGGATGCCGGGCTGCTCCTCGAAGGGGCTGACCATGCACCAGAAGCAGCCGCCGGCGAAGGTGGCCAGTTCCAGCTTCTTATCGCTCATTCGTGATACCCTCCCTGTACCTTTCTGGACGACCGCGGCGCTTCCTGCGTTACTGCCGCAGGAGGAAGGCGCCCGACTGAGACAGGGGTCGGCCGTCGACCGGGCCAATGCCCCTTTGGGTGGGCGCGCAGTTGTGGTACACTACACTAGATGCACATTCAGTAAATCACCGCCCCAAAGGGGGAGACGATACATGACCCGAAAGGACCATCGCGCAGATGACCTCAACCATATTCTCGACCGGGTGGAGCGGATGATGAAGGAAGGCACGCTGGAGGAGCTGCCGATGGCCGCTCCGCAGGCCGATGCGGACCTCACGCCCGGCGGCTTCGACCACCTGGAGCCCCGCACCGTCGCCCAGATGAGAATCGACCCCGAGGCCGGCCGGCGCATCCACGGCAAGCCGGAGCCCCGGGTGCATATTGAGACCTACGGGTGCCAGATGAATGAGCACGACAGTGAGATCATGTACGGCATCCTGGCCCAGATGGGCTACGTGCGGGCGGAGGGGCCCAGCGACGCCGACCTGCTGCTCTTCAACACCTGCGCCGTGCGGGAGTCGGCCGTGGAGCACGCCTTCGGCCGCATCGGCCAGCTGAAACCCCTGAAGTACACCAACCCCGACATGGTGATCGGCGTCTGCGGCTGCGTGCCGCAGGTGGAGGGTCAGGTCGACCGCATGCTGCGGATCTTCCCCTACCTGGACCTGATCTTCGGCACCCACAACATCCACCGGCTGCCCGAGTTGATCGAGCGGGCCCGCAATGAGCGGGAGACCGTGGTCGACGTGTGGGAGTCGATGGGCGACGATTTCCCGGACATCCTGCCGGCCGCCCGGGAAGGCGACCTGAAGGCCTGGGTGACCATCATGTATGGCTGCGACAAGCACTGCACCTACTGCATTGTGCCCACCACCCGCGGCAAGGAGCGCAGCCGGCCCTACGAGGTCATCCTGGCCGAGGTGCAGGACCTGGCACGGCAGGGCTTCAAGGAGATCACGCTGCTGGGGCAGAACGTCAACGCCTACGGCAAGGATCTCTACGGCCGCCACGGCGAGGGGGCCTTCGACTTCGGCGACCTGATCGAGCTCATCGACCGGAACAGCCCCGGCATCGAGCGCATCCGCTTCACCACCAACCACCCGAAGGACTTCACCCGCAAGATGGTGGAGCAGATCGCCCTGGCCGAGAAGGTGTGCGAGTGGTTCCACCTGCCCGTGCAGTCCGGTTCCGACGCCGTGCTCAGGCGGATGAAGCGGTCGTACAACCGGAAGCAGTACCTGCGGCTGGTGTCGTGGATCCGGGAGCTGATTCCCGACGCGGTGATCACCACCGACATCATCGTGGGCTTCCCGGGTGAGACGGAGGAGGAGTTCCAGGAGACCCTGAGCCTGGTGGAGGAGGTCCAGTACGACGCCGCCTTCATGTTCATGTACTCCGAGCGCGCCGGCACGCCGGCCGCGGAGATGGAGGACAGGCTCAGCGTGCCCGAGAAGAAGGAGCGGCTCCAGCGGCTGATGGAGGTGCAGAACCGCATCGGCCGCGCCAAGAACGAGGCCCGGGTGGGCAAGGTGTACGACATCCTGGTGGAGGGGCTCGATAAGGGCAAGCCCGACGTCGTCTTCGGGCGGACCCGGGGCAACATCCTGGTCACCTTCCCCGGCGACGAGTCGCTCAGGGGCAAGATTGTGCCCGTGCGCATCACCCGCGCCGGCACCTGGACGCTGGAGGGCGAGCTGGTCGAGAGCCCGGTCTCGCTGGCCTAGTCAGCACGATGGGGGGAGATTCCGTGTCGGTCGCGACACGTCGCGATGTGTGGATGCTCGCCCGGGAGCTGGCCGAGGCCATCGCGGAGACGCCGGAGCTGCAGGAGTACCGGCGGACCGAGGACGCGGTGCTGGCCGATCCCGAGGCGGTCGCGCTCATTCAGGAGTACGAGGCGGCCAAGCGCGCGGTGAAGCGTTCCCGCGGCAGGCCCCCGGAGGAGCAGCAGGCCCTGGTCGAACGGTTCCTGGCCGTCGAGGAGCGGTTCAACGCCCACCCGGCCATTCAGGCCTACTGGAACGCCCGGGTGGCGCTGGATGCCTTCATGGACCGGCTGAACGCCGTGATCACCTTCCCGATCACCGGCCAGGAGGCGCCGAAGACGAAGGGCGGCGCCTGCGGCTCGGGCGGCGGCTGCGGCTGCGGAGGATAAATGAGGTGGTGTCGGGAGGGGGGCTATGGCCCCCCTCTATGGCCAGAGGCACCTGCCTTTCCTCACGGGGGAGGGGCGGCGTGTACGGTCCGACCCCGTGGCAGTGGGTAGCATTTGGCAGGGGTGGATGTCGGGAGGGGGGGCTATGGCCCCCTCTATGGCCAGAGGCACCTGCCTTCCTTCACGGGGGCGGGGCGGCGTGTACGGCCCGACCCCGTGGCAGTGGGTAGCATTTGGCAGGGGTGGATGTCGGGAGGGGGGGCTATGGCCCCCTCTATGGCCAGAGGCACCTGCCTTCCTTCACGGGGGCGGGGCGGCGTGTACGGCCCGACCCCGTGGCAGTGGGTAGCATTTGGCAGGGGTGGGTGTCGGGAGGGGGGGCTATGGCCCCCTCTATGGCCAGAGGCACCTGCCTTCCTTCACGGGGGCGGGGCGGCGTGTACGGCCCGACCCCGTGGCAGTGGGTAGCATTTGGCAGGGGTGGGTGTCGGGAGGGGGGCTGTCGCCCCCCTCCCGACTTGAAAAGAAGGTAGACCGGGTGCGGCTGACGAAGAACAGCCGGAAGGACCGCACCGCCCGCAGGGGTCAAGCTGTGCGGATGAGGAGGATATGCGGCAAGTGGACCCAGCCAAGGCAACACCGATGTTCGCCCAGTACCTGCAGATCAAGGAGCAGTACCCGGACTGCATCCTGTTCTACCGGCTGGGCGACTTTTACGAGACCTTCATGGACGACGCGGAGCTGGTCGCCCGGGAGCTGGAGCTGGTGCTCACCGGCCGGGAAGCCGGCAAGGGCATGGGCCGGGTGCCCATGGCCGGGATCCCCTACCACGCGGCTGAGGGCTACATCGCCCGCCTGATCGAGAAGGGCTACAAGGTGGCCATCTGCGAGCAGCTGGAGGATCCGAAGAAGGCGAAGGGGCTCGTGAGGCGGGACGTCACCCGGGTGGTGACCCCCGGCACCCTGGTGGAGCCCCGTCTCCTCCCCGAGAAGGCCAACAACTTCCTGGCCTCCATTGCCTGGTCGCGGACGGGGTTCGGCCTGGCGGTCGTCGACCTCTCCACCGGCGAGTTTGCGGCGGCCCAGATGAACGGCGCGGACAGCCTCCGGCTCCTTCTGGAGGAGATCGGCCGGCTGGAGCCGCGGGAGGTCATCCTGGAGCCGGGGCTGGCGGCGGAGCCCTCGGTGACTGGGCCGCTGAAGGCCGCGGGCATCGCCATCTCCGTCTTCGAGGGGCGTCACTTCAGCCATGCGGCGGCCTACCGGCGGCTCACCCAGCACTTCGGCACCGCCAACCTGAGCGGCTTCGGGTGCGAGCACCTGGAGCTGGCCACCTCGGCCGCCGGCGCGGCCCTGGCGTATCTGGAGGAGATGCACCGGTCCAGCCTGAGCCACGTGAGCGGGCTGGCCGTCTACTATCCCGGGGACTACATGGTGCTGGACCCCGCCACCCGGCGGAACCTGGAGCTCACCCGCTCCCTGCGGGACGGCGGGCGCCGGGGCACCCTGCTCTGGGTGATCGACCGGACGGTGACCGCCATGGGCGCCCGCCTGCTGAAGAGCTGGATCGAGCGGCCGCTGCTGGATCTCGGCCAGATTCAGGCGCGCCACGGCGCGGTGGGCGAGCTGCTCAACATGCCGGTGATGCGGGCCGACCTGCGCGCCCTGCTGCAGGAGGTGCACGACTTGGAGCGGCTGGCTGGCCGGGTGGCCGTGGGCACCGCAACGGCCCGGGACCTGGTGGCCCTGAAGAAGTCGCTGGTGGCCCTGCCTTCGATCCGGGTTGCCCTGGAGGAGGTCACCGCTGAGCGGCTGGTGCAGCTGCGGGACCAGCTGGACATGCTCGACGACGTGCGGGACCTCATCGAGCACGCCATCGCCGACGAGCCGCCAGTCGCGCTCACGGAGGGCGGCATTCTGAAGGACGGGTACCACCCGGAGGTGGACGAGCTGCGCCGCATCGCCCGGGACGGCAAGGCGTGGATCGCCCAGGTGGAGGCGCGCGAGCGGGAGCGCACCGGCATCAAGTCGCTGAAGATCGGCTACAACAAGGTCTTCGGCTACTACCTGGCGGTGACCAAGCCCAACCTCTCCCTGGTGCCCCCCGACTACATCCGGAAGCAGACCCTCGCCAACGAGGAGCGGTTCATCACGCCTGAGCTGAAGGAGCTGGAGGAGAAGGTGCTCCACGCCTCCGAGCGGGTGATGAGCCTGGAGTACGAGCTCTTCCTAGAGATCCGGCAGCGGGTGGCCGCGCAGGTGACCCGCATCCAGCAGTCCGCCCGGGCGGTGGCCGAGCTGGACGTCCTGGCCTCCTTTGCGGAGGTGGCCGCCCTGTACGGCTACTGCCGGCCCCTGGTGGACGACTCCACCGTCCTGGAGCTGAAGGGCTCCCGCCACCCGGTGCTGGAGCGGGTGATGGAGGAGGGCACCTTCGTGCCCAACGACCTGCTGGTGGACACCGGCGAGAACCGGCTGCTGCTCATCACCGGGCCGAACATGGGCGGCAAGTCGACGGTCATGCGCCAGGCGGCCCTGGCGGTGATCCTGACGCAGGCGGGCTCGTTCGTCCCCGCGGAGTCGGCGCACATCGGCGTGGTCGACCGGGTCTTCACCCGGGTCGGCGCCTCCGACGACCTGGCCACGGGCCGGTCCACCTTCATGGTGGAGATGACGGAGGTGGCCAACATCCTGCACAGCGCCACCGAGCGCTCGCTGGTCGTCCTGGACGAGGTGGGCCGGGGCACCGCCACCTTCGACGGCCTCTCCATCGCCTGGGCGATCACCGAGCACATCCACCAGTCCATCGGCTGCCGGACGCTGTTTGCCACGCACTACCACGAGCTGTGCGAGCTGGAGGGCATCCTCTCCGGGGTCAAGAACTACTCCGTCGCCGTGATGGAGAAGGGGGAGGAGATCATCTTCCTCCGCAAGCTGATTCGCGGCGGGGCTGACCGCTCCTACGGCATCCAGGTGGCCCGGCTGGCCGGACTGCCGGGCGCGGTGGTGGAGCGGGCGCGGGAGATTCTCGCCACCCTGGAGGAGCAGGAGGGCGAGCGCAAGTCGCGCCGGGAGGCCGCGGCCCAGAAGCTCAGGCGGCAGCCCATGGTGCAGCTCAGCTTCTTCGAACCGAAGAAGGACCCGGTGGTGGAGGAGTTGCTCGGGCTGAACGTGATGGCCCTCACGCCCATCGAGGCGCTCAACATGCTGTATGCGCTGCAGGCCAAGGCGAAGGAGAACCGCTGACGCGCAGCCGCCCCCCGGAGGGTTCCGGGGGGCGGCTGTTGTCAGGCCGAAGGCTGGAAGAAGCGTCGGATGATCATGACCTGCCCGTAATGCGAGGCGAGGTGGAAGGGCAGGAGGTGGAGGAAGAAGGTGAGCGGCTGCGGGCGGCCGCCTGCGGAGATGGGGAAGCCGCGCTCCAGATCGGCCTCGGTGAGCTGCTCCAGCACGGCCGTGAGTTCGGCCCGGGCACGCTCCAGCTTTTCGGTGAGCGACTCCACCGTCTCCCCGGGATCGGCGAAGGCGATGGGCCCGCCGGGGGCTGGCGTGTACCTGTCGAGGAGCACCGCCTTCCTGAGGTCCGCCGGGGCCTGCTTGCCCGTGATCTGTTCGCACACGACCACCTCGGTGGCCGCGACGTGCAGCACGAGCGTGGCGATGCTGTTGGCGAATCCGGGGGGAACGTAGGCCAGCTGCTCGGGGGTGAGGTCGCGGATGGCGTTCTTCAGAGCACGGAGCCCGAATGCCAGTTGTTCGGAACAGGCGCGCGCTTCAGCGATCATGTGTCAACCTCCTTTACGCTGAGTCAGTATTCGGTCCGGGGCGTCAGAATCCTCCGACGCTGTGGGCCGCGGTGTGTGCCTGAGGCGAATCTGGGCGGCGGGCCGCTGGAGATACTGATTCCCTGACGGGCGCCGCGTCCGCCACGGCGGCGCCCGGAGGAACAGGTCGAGGAGGGAACGACGTGGATCTCATTCCGTGGCATCCCTTGCGCGAGCTGGAGCGCGTGCGTTCGCCGCTGGAGCGCTTCTTCGCCGATCCCGTCTTCGGCACGGGGATGACCTTCGGCGGTGCGATCAACGCCTTCCCGGTGGAGGTTGTGGAAGAGGGCAGCGACATCGTGGTGCGCTGCGAACTGGCCGGGCTCAACCCCGAGGACGTGGACGTGCGGATCACCGACCAGGGGGTGACCATCCGGGGCGAGCGACGGGCCCAGGAGACCGACCGGCAGCGGGGCATGTACCGGTCCGAGCGCTTCTACGGCGCCTTCAGCCGCGCCGTCAGCTTCCCCGTTCCGGTGGACAGCGAGCAGGCGGCCGCGACGTTCCAGCACGGCCTGCTGGAGGTGAGGGCGCCGAAGCGAAACCCGGACGCTGGACCGGACGGGCGGCGGCTCAACATCACGCCGCTGCACTGAAACAGGGGGCTGTGTCCAGCCCCAATCTTTTTATGTGTAATCATCCGCCCGCACCTCACCTTCCGCCTCAGGCGTCAGACCATTAAAGAGAGACGCACTAAAGAGACGGTCCCTGCCCGGCCGGGCAGGGACCGATGAAACCGGGAGGAACGGGCGCAATGGAGCGGGTTAGGCGGCGGAGTACGCTGGGCTATCTCATGGTCACTGGTGCCGCGTGTCTGTGGGGAACCCTGGGGGTCGTGAGCCGGGGCCTGTACGACGGCGGCCTCTCTGCGCAGGCCGTGGTCACGGTGCGGGCGGGCGCGGCGGCTGCACTGCTCCTGGCCGCGATGCTCTTGCTCCGGCCGCGCGCTCTGCGCGTCCGCCTGCGGGACGTCCCGCTCTTCGCGGCCTACGGGCTGGTCAGCGTCGCCGCGTTCTACCTGCTGTACTTCGTGACCATCCAGCAGCTTTCGGTGGCCGCGGCTGCGGTGCTGCTCTACACGGCGCCGGCGTTCGTCGCGGTGGCGGCCGCCCTCACCCTGGGCGAACCGCTGACCCGGATCAAGCTGGCGGCCCTGGCGCTGACCCTGGCTGGCTGCACCCTCGTCGCCAAGGCCTACGAGCCGGCCGCCTTCAGGGGACAGCTCCTGGGGGTGCTCACGGGGCTCGGGGCCGGATTCACCTACGGCATGTACTCCATCTTCGGCAAGCACGCCCTGAAGCGCTACGACCCGTGGGTGGTGCAGACCTACTCGCTGTTGGCGGGGGCGGTCCCCCTGCTCCTGCTCTTCGGGCGTGAAGCCGCCCTGGCGGTCGCCCGCTCGCCCGAGGCGCTGCCTGCCCTCGCCTATCTCGCACTGGTGACCACCCTGGGGGCGTACGGCCTCTACCTGACCGGGCTGCAGTCGGTGGAGGCGAGCCACGCGGCCATTCTTTCCACGGTGGAGCCGGTGGTGGCTGCGGTCCTCGGGTTCCTGCGCCTGCAGGAGCCGCTCCAGCTTCCCCAGATGCTCGGCATTCTGCTGGTCCTGGGCAGCGCGGTGATGCTCAACGCCCGGGCGGGGGAACCGGCCGGGGCTGAAGCAGCGGCTGGTCAGCCTCCGTCGGCGCTGTCAAGGAGACTCGGGAGGGTCGGCAGCGCCAGCGAGGTCTCCGGCGCGAAGAGCTCTCCCTCCCAGCCGGGCTCGCGGTAGAGCGGGTACGGGGAGAGGACCAGGGCCCGACCTCGCACCAGCGCGGCGATCAGCTGGTTGTGCACCCCGTCCACCAGGGCGATGCGCAGCGGGTCGGCGCCCTCATAGGCTACCTCCAGCACATGCGCCCGCTCGTCCGCCGCGTAGCGCCAGGCGGCCTCGTAGGCGGTGGGGCGCTTCTCCAGCAATGCAAGCAGGGGTTCCGTCCAGCCGGGGCAGAAGATGACGATGGCCTGCCGGTCCGGGCCGCTGAACTCGGCGGCCTGGGTGGGCAGGTAAGCGGGGGACGCGGTCAAGGCTTGACACTCCCTTTCGGATTCAAGTGGCGGCAGCCGGTACGGAACGTGCTCGCCGCACGCCAGGGAACGCCCCGTGAGCGCGGCGGTAACGGTGCCGTGGCTGACGACGATGACGCCGTGGCTCACCAGTGTGAACCAGGCCACCGCCCATCCTCCTCTGCGAACGCGAAATCCGTCATGCTCTGGCGTTTCGCCGCCCGCAGTCCGTCATCCTTCGCCCCTCGCCTGCCGAAATCCGTCAACGGAAAGGCTTGCCTCTGCATAGGAGACATGCCACAATGTGACGGTGGGGAGATTCCCTGGAGGAGTGAACAATCGCTGTGTTTACCTGGTGGCAATGGCTTCTCATCGTACTGGCCGCCCTCGGTGTGGCCTTTCTGATCCTCTGGCAGACACCCTGGTTCAAGATTCGCAAGTACGCAATCGACATCAAGCGCATTTATGACAGGCATAAGCTCCAGGAGAAGGCCGAACAGGCTCAGATGCTCGGCCAGAACCCCAACATGAACCCCGTACTTATGCGCAAACCGCTGCGGGAGATCATCTCCACCTACGAGGCCTTGATTGCGGACATGAACAAGATGAAGGTACCGCCGAAGGCCCAGCGGCTCCACGAGATGTCGCTCACCGCCGCGAAGGAGTCGCTGGCCATGTACCAGATGGCCGCGATCGGCGGCTTCCGGCAGAAGGCGATTCTGAGCCGGCAGAAGAAGGTCATGCAGCTTCAGGAGCAGATCGAGGCGGAGATGGAGAAGCTCTACGGCAAGCCCAAGGAGCCCAGGAAGAAGTGAGCCTGAAGGGCGGCGCCTCCGGCTGGGAGAGCGCCGCCGCACTGTCACTGCGCCCTGCCGGGGCCCGTTGTCGGAGGTGAGGATTTGCCCAGGATTCGGCTGCTCGACGAGCAGACGGCCAACCAAATTGCCGCGGGCGAGGTGGTGGAGCGGCCGGCCAGCGTGGTGAAGGAGCTGGTGGAGAACGCCCTGGACGCCGGTGCGAAGCGCATCGTGGTGGAGGTGAGCGGCGGCGGGCGGGAGCTGGTGCGGGTGAGCGATGACGGCGCGGGGATGCTTCCCGAGGACGCGCGCCTCGCCCTGCAGCGCCACGCGACCTCGAAGATTCGCACCGCCGAGGATCTGAGCGCCATCACGACCCTGGGGTTCCGGGGCGAGGCGCTGCCCTCCATCGCCGCGGTCTCGGAGTTCGAGCTGATCACCCGGCCCCGCGACCAGCTGGCCGGCTACCGCATCCTGGTGGAGGGCGGCCAGATCGTGGAGGAGGGGGAGCACGGCTGCCCCGCCGGCACCCGGGTGACGGTGCGGAACCTGTTCTACAACGTGCCCGCCCGGCTGAAGTACCTGAAGACCAACGCCACGGAGATGGCCCAGATCGGCGACATCCTGACCCGCCTCGCCCTGGCGAGCCCCGATGTTTCTTTCCGCTTCCAGAGCGGTCAGGCCCAGGTCTTCGCCACCCCGGGGACCGGCGACCTGCTGGCGGCCATCACCGCCCTGCTGGGGCGCGAGGTGGCGAAGGAACTAATTCCTGTGGATCACCGCACCGACGCCGCGCGGGTCTGGGGCTTCATCGGACGGCCCACCATCGCCCGGGCCGGGCGGAGCCACCAGTACTTCCTGGTCAACAAGCGGGCCGTCCGCACCATCGCCGCCCGCTACGCCCTGGAGGAGGCCTATGCACACCTCCTGCCCACCGGCCGCTACCCGGTCTGTGTCATCTTTATCGAAGTGGAACCGCACGAGGTGGACGTGAACGTCCACCCGACCAAGGCCGAGGTGCGGTTTCAGCGCGACCGGGAGGTGCGGGCGGCGGTTTACCAGGCCGCCCGCCAGGGGCTCGGCGCGGCCCTGCTGATTCCCGGCACGGAGGTCTCGCCCGACGGCGAGGTGCGGGTGCCGGACCGGAGCGCGGAGAAGGCGGCGGTTCAGCGGGGCTGGGTGCCGCCGGGCGCCGGGCGGCCCGGCGAGGGCGGCGGGCGTGCCGCGCCGCCGCCGTGGCGGGTATCGGCCGGCGCGGGCGCGGAGACTACCGCCCGGGAGGCCGAGAAGAGCTACCTTCCGCTGGGCGGCGTGCAGGCGGTCCTCTCGGAGCGGTCGGCGACTGAGGTCGTCGCGGCCGGCGCCCCGGCCATGGACCTGGCCGAAGCGGGCTTCGTGCCCCGTCCCGCTGACCCCGGCGAGCTGATCCGGTCGCTCAGGCCGCTGGGCCAGGTGCACCGCTCCTACATCGCCTGCGACGGCCCGGAGGGGCTCTACCTCATCGACCAGCACGCGGCTCACGAGCGGGTCTTCTTCGAACGGCTCTACGCGGCGGCGCAGGAGGAGGCCGCGGCCGTGCAGCCGCTCCTCTTCCCGCTGACCCTGGACCTGACGCCGGCGCAGATGGCCATCTGGCAGGAGAACGCCGCCATCTTCGCCGAGAGCGGGTTCGAGGCCGAGCCCTTCGGCGGAAGCACCCTGCTGATTCACGGGGTGCCCGCCGGGCTCGGGACCGACCACGTGGCCCGGCTGGTGTCCGATTTCCTCGACCGGCTTCAGGAGGAGCAGGTGGCGCCGGGCACGCCGGTGACCGACCGGCGCCGGCGCGTGCTGGCGGCGATGGCGGCCTGCAAGGCGGCCATCAAGGCGCGGGATGCGCTCCAGCCCGAGGACATCGCCGCGCTGCTCCACGACTTGGCGGCGTGCGCTTCGCCCGCCACGTGCCCCCACGGCCGGCCGACCATCATCTGCGTGTCAGTAGCCGAACTGGAGAAGAGGTTCAAGCGGTGAAACTGCCACTTGTGGTGCTGGTGGGCCCCACGGCGGTGGGCAAGACCGCCCTCTCGGTGGCGGTGGCGCAGGCCGTGGGGGCCGAGATCATTTCCGGCGACTCGATGCAGGTCTACCGGGGCATGGACATCGGCACCGCCAAGATCCGCCCCGAGGAGATGGGCGGGGTGCCCCACCACCTGATCGACATCAAGGAGCCGGACGAGGAGTTTTCGGTAGCCGAGTTTCAGGCCCGCGTGGACGAGCTGATCCCGGCGATCTGCGCCCGCGGCCGGCTGCCCATGCTGGTGGGGGGCACCGGCCTCTATGTGCGTGCCGTGGTGGAGAAGTACACCTTCACCCCGATGGAGGCCGACCACGAACTGAGGGCCCGGCTCCGGGAGGAGGAGGAGCGGCACGGCCCCGGCTACCTCCACGCCAGACTGGCGGAGGTGGACCCGGTCTCCGCCGCAAGGCTGCATCCCAACGACCTCCTCCGCATCGTGCGGGCCCTGGAGGTCTACGCGCAGACGGGCGTGCCGATCTCGGCCACGCAGACCGCAGCCGAGTCGGAGCCCCGGTACGACGACCTGATGATCGGCCTCACGATGGACCGCGCGCAGCTCTACGCCCGCATCGACCAGCGGGTGGACGCCATGCTGGCCGCCGGCTGGGTGGACGAGGTGCGCGGGCTCCTGGCCCGGTACCCGCCGCACGTGCGGTCGATGCAGGCCCTCGGGTACAGGGAGCTGGTGCTCTACCTGCGCGGCCTGCTCACCTGGGACGAGGCGGCGGCCCTGATCAAGCGGAACACCCGCCGCTTCGCCAAGCGGCAGTTCACTTGGTTCCGGCGGGAGCGGCGGCTGACCTGGCTGGATGTGACCGGGCACGAGGCCCGCAACCGGGCGGTGGCGGAGATCGTCACACTGATAAGGGAGAAATGGCCCTGTAGAGAGAGGAAGGGGCGGATCAAGTGACAAAGGCGTCAGCCAGCCTGCAGGACGGGTTCCTCAACCTGCTTCGCAAGGAGAACATCCCCGTGACCATCTACCTGGTCAACGGGTACCAGTTGAAGGGGCAGATTCGCGGCTTTGACAACTTCACGGTGGCGGTGGAGTTCGAGGGGAAGGTGCAGCTCGTGTACAAGCACGCGCTGTCCACCATCACGCCGATGCGGCCGCTGCCGGTCACCGTGGCGCAGATCATGCGGGGCGAAGCGGGGCAGGAAGCGGAGGATTCGGAGTAGGAAAGCGGGACCGCCAGCGTGGCGGTCCCTTTTTCATCGCAGCCCCGGGTACTCCGGCCAGGGCCGCCCGGCGAGCGCGGCCACCGCGTCCTCCAGGTCGGCGCGCGTGATCGCCATCAGCTCCTCCCGGGTCGCGTCCGGCCGGTCGACGAGCCGCAGGGCCTGGCAGCGGATCGCCCGCTCGACGAGGTTGCGCATCGCGCGGGCGTTGCCGTGTTCGCCGGCGGTGAGCCACGCCTGGCCCCGGAGAATCTGCCGCAGTGCCGCACGCCCGTCGGGCGTGAGCTGGTAGTCCCGCCGGCGCAGCATCATCTCGCCGATGGCCACCAGCTCCTCCGCCGTGTAGTCCGGGAAGTGGAGAGTCAGCGCGAACCGGGAGCGCAGCCCGGGGTTCTGCCGCAGGAACCAGGCCATTTCGTCGGGATAGCCGGCCAGGATCAGCACCAGTTCGCCCCGGTGCTCCTCCATGGCCCGCACCAGATAGTCGATGGCCTCCTTCCCGAAGTCCCGCTCGCCGCCGCGGGCCAGGCTGTATGCTTCATCTATAAACAGAATACCCCCCGTAGCTTTGCGGACGATCTCCCTGGTGCGCTGCGCGGTGTGACCGATGTACTCCCCCACCAGGTCCGCACGCTCTACTTCGACCATGTGACCTTTGGGCAGTACACCCATTTCCTTCAGGAGGCGGCCCAGCAGCCGGGCCACCGTCGTCTTGCCCGTGCCCGGGTTGCCGGTGAAGATCATGTGCAGCGTGCTGGGCTCGCTGGCCAGCCCGGCCCGAGCGCGCCGGAGCTGAATCGCGATGTAGGCCTGCAACTCCCTGACCAGCTGCTTCACCTGTCCGAGCCCGACGAGCCCTTCCAGCTCCCCGATCACGGCCTGGATCCGCCGCTGCTGGTCCTGGGCCGTGTCGGCGGGCTTGCCCTGCGCCCTGGGCGCGGCCGTGCGCCGCTTACGAAGTTCGATCGCCATCTGCAGGGCATCGGCCGGGGTGATGCGGCCCTGCCGGAGCCAGTTGCTGATCTCTTCCATGCGCTGGGGCTGTCGCACCCTGGCCATCGCACTCCACCTCCTGGGATGCATACGCAGCAGGGTCCCTCCGCAGCATGAGGGCATGGCCAAATGCCGAAAAGTGGGAGGGAGGGGAGGCGGTGCGCGGGCCCCGCATGAGTTACAGGGGCTGCCAATTGTGATATACTATTGGCAAGAGGAGTTGCCACTCCGTTCCCAGAGCGGAGTGGTTCCGTATGCGCGGAACATCCGGCCGATGCCGCCGGTCTACATCACACAAGCGAAAGGTCGTGATGCCATGGTGCGTGCACGTCCGCCGTCCGAGATCGAGCACATGCGGTCGCGGATTGCCAGCAGACTGCGCGTGCTGGACGAGTTGCTGAACACACAGATGGAGGAGTATTTCTCGAGCCCCGGGAGCGAGGGGGGCGCATACAGCGTTCGCCCGCACCTGCGCCGCTATGTGGAGGTGGCCAGTCAGCTCCTGGAGAGGATGGCTGAGCAGGACGACGATGCTGCGCTGGACGTCGTGTTCATGGACATGCCCGTGACGCTGGTGGACGAGGCCGACGGTACCGAAGAGGTCTATACCGTGGTCGGTCCGGATGAGGGCGACCCGGCGAAGGGGCACATCTCCTGTCTGTCACCGCTCGGGCTGGCGCTTCTGCTCAAGCGGGTCAACGAGCGGGTGGTCATCGATGCCCCCGGCGGCCGGTTCACCTACCGGATTGCGGCTGTGGGGAGCGAGGCGATGAGGGATTGAAGAGCGGCGGGGAGATCCCCGCCATTTTTGATTTGCATCCGGCCTGCAGGGTATCTGAACTCTGGCACGTTGGTTTGAGCACCGGGAGGGCCAATGGCAGTTTGGTGCCAGGGGTGTAGGCCCGATAGGCGGCGCACGGTCGCGTCCCTCCGGCCAGTGCGGGGGTTCAGGAGGCGCCCCGTGCCTGAAAAGGCGCCCGGGCCGGGCGAATGGGGCTGCGGTCACAGCGGCCAAAGGCCCATGCTGCTCGCCCCGAAGGTCGTCGGCGCCTGTGGCCGCCGGCGACTTTCCGCTATGCGGGAAATGGCGTTTCGATGCACTTGTCTGATCCCAATATGATCCGAAGGACTATTATTGAGAACTCTATTCGTGCCTTTACAAGCGAGCACCGGAGGCGGATAGCGACCAGTGGGTCGCTCAAGTATGCTCAAAGCAGGAAAGCTGAAGGAGGTGCACTTCTTGGTCTGGTTACAGCTGCTCGTTGTACTCTTCTTCCTCTACCTGGGCGTCCGCCTCGGCGGAGCCGGCATCGGTCTCGCCAGCGGTGTCGGCCTCGCGGTGCTCGTCTTCGTCTTCCGGCTCGAACCGACTTCGCCTCCGATCGACGTGATGCTCATGATCCTGGCGGTCGTCTGTGCGGCCTCCGCCATGCAGGCGGCCGGCGGCCTGGACTACCTGGTCCGGCTGGCGGAGCGGATGCTGCGGAGCAATCCGAAGTACATCACGTTCCTCGGCCCCTTCGTGACCTACATGTTTACCTTCTTTGCCGGCACGGGCCACGTGGCCTACTCGGTGCTTCCGGTCATCGCCGAGGTGGCCCGTGAGACCCGCATTCGCCCCGAACGGCCGCTCTCCATTTCGGTCATCGCCTCGCAGTTCGCCATCACCGGCGGCCCGATTTCGGCGGCCATGGTGGCCATGCTGGGTCTCACGGAGGCGATGGGGATGACGCTGCCCAAGCTGATGCTGATCACCGCCCCGTCCACCTTCCTGGCCTGTATGGTTGCGGCCTTCATCTGTAACTTCCTGGGCAAGGAGCTGGACGAGGATCCTGAGTACCAGCGCCGCGTGCGGGAAGGGCTCATCGAACCCGTCAAGCCCAAGTCGCGCGAGGAACTGGCGGCGTACGAAGCCCCGCCCGGCGCCAAGTCCTCGGTGGTCATCTTCCTGCTCGCCGCCCTCATGGTGGTCATCCTGGGAGCCGTTCCCTCGCTGCGTCCCACCTTCGTCCACGCCGATGGCAGCACGGCCACCCTGCAGATGTGGCACGCCATCTGCATCGTGATGCTGGTGGCCGCCACGGCGATTCTGTGGATCACCAAGGCGGATGTGGGCGCCCTGGTGAAGGGCTCCGTCTTCCAGGCCGGCGCCAACGCCCTCATCGCCATCTTCGGCATCGCCTGGGCCGGCGACACCTGGTTCAGCGGCAACCAGGCGGTCATCAACGCCCAGCTGGGCGGCATCGTCCAGCAGGCACCGTGGCTCCTGGCCATCGTGCTGTTCTTCTTCTCGGTCCTGGTCAATTCCCAGGCCGCGACCACCCGGGCCATCATGCCGCTGGGTCTGGCCCTGGGGATTCCGGTGCCCTTCCTGGCCGCCATGTTCCCCGCGGTGAACGGCTACTTCTTCCTCCCGAACTACGGCCCGATCATCGCCGCCGTCAACTTCGACTCCACGGGCACCACCCGCATCGGCAAGTACGTGTTGAACCACAGCTTCATGATCCCTGGCCTGATCGCCGTGGTGCTCAGTGTCGTGTTCGGGTTCGTGATGCAGGCGATCGTCTTCTGACGTGCAGTTCTGCACTGCCGGTCCTCCCCATCGCGGGGAGGGCCGGCTTTTCTGTGGCTTTTTTCTTCAGGCGGTGAACTTTCCGCACCCCCCGGGCGTCACACCGGCGGGTGATGCGCATGAACGGGACTCCTTTCATCGAACTGAACGGGGTGCAGAAGGGATTTGACGGTCGGCCGGTGCTGACGGATCTCTCTTTCTCCGTCGCCCGGGGCGAGATCGTCGGCTTCATCGGCCCCAACGGATCCGGTAAGACCACCACGATCCGGCTGCTGAACGGCGTGATCGCCCCGGACGGGGGCGACCTGGCCGTGGGCGGCTTCGACCCCCGCCACGACGGCGAACGGGTGCGGCGCATGTCGGGCGTCCTGACCGAGTCTGCGGGGCTTTACCCGCACATGACCGGGCGGGCGAACCTGCAGTTCTTCGCCGATCTTTACGGCGTGGATGAGCCCGGCCGGCCGGACGAGCTGCTGGCCGAGTTCGGCCTGGCCGACGCCGCCGACCGGAAGGTAGGCACCTACTCCACCGGCATGAAGAAGCGGCTGGGGCTGGCCAAGGCGATGCTGCACCGGCCCGAGGTGCTGTTCCTGGACGAGCCGACCAACGGCCTCGACCCGGACGGCATCCGGATGGTGCTGCATTACATCCGCCGCCTGAACCAGCGGGACGGCACCACGGTCGTCATCTGCTCCCACCTGCTCCAGCAGCTGGAGATCGTCTGCGACCGCTTCCTGTTCCTCATGGGCGGCCGGGTAGTGGAGCAGGGCACCCGCGCGGAACTGGAGGCCCGCCACTTCCCCACCGTGACGCTGGAGGTGGAGACTGACCTCGCCCTGGCGGGAAGCGAGTACCGGGGCGTCCGCGCGGAGCGGGTCGGCCCGGGCCGCATCGCCTTTACGGTACCCGGGCGGGAGGCGATTCCGCAGCTCCTGCGCAGCCTGGCGCAGGAGGCGGCCGTCTACAGCGCGGCACCCGTCCGGCGGGATCTGGAGACACTCTATTTCAAGATTACAGGGGGTGCTGCGGGTGAATAGGAGAGCCGTCGTGGCCATTGCCCGGAAGGATGTTCAGGCGATCACGGCCAACCTGCAGGTATGGCTGCCAATGCTGCTCCTGCCGTTGATTCTGGGCATCGCGGTCCCGCTGGGCCTGGTGCTGGTGTTCCGGTTCGGCGCGGACAGCATGTCGCCGTCCGACGCGCAGGCCGTGCTCGGCTGGGCGGAGAAACTGCCCTCGGGGGCGGTGGCGGCCGCCCTGGCGGAGCTGCCGGAGCTGAGCCAGCGGCTCATCTACGTGGGGGTCAACTACATGCTGGCGCCGTTCTTCCTCCTGATCCCGCTCATGGCCGCCTCGGTCATCTCCGCCGACTCGTTTGCCGGAGAGAAGGAGCGGGGCACCCTCGAGACCCTGCTGTTCGCCCCGGTCGACATGCTGTCCCTCTTCATCGGGAAGGTGCTGGCCGCGTTCGTTCCGGCCATGGCGCTGTCGCTGGCCACCCTGCTGCTCTGCGCGGCGGCGGTGAACGCGGCTGCCTGGCCGCTGTTCGGGCGCATCATCTTCCCGCAGGTGAACTGGATTCCCCTGGTGCTCCTGGTCATTCCCGCGATCGCCCTCTTGGCTGTGCTCCTCAACGTGTTCATCAGCGCGCGGGTGGCCACGTTCCAGGCCGCGTACCAGCTGGGCGGCATGGTCGTGCTGCCGATGCTGCTGCTGGTGGTGGGGCAGGTAACGGGGGTGCTGGTCTTCAGCGTTCCGGTGGTCCTGGGCGTGGGGGCGGTGCTGCTCCTTCTGAACGGGCTCCTGCTGTGGCAGTTGCTCCGCCGCCTGGACCGGCAGCAGCTCTTCGCCAGCCAGGTGCGCTGAGGCCGGCTCAACACCAGAGACGGGCGGGTGAAACCCCTTGGGCGACCTAGATCTGATCCGGCGGGCGCAGCGCGGTGACCCGGCCGCGCTGGCCGCCCTGCTGCAGCAGCACTACCTGCCGGTCAAGAAGTACCTGGTCACCATCGCCTTCGACCGCGGGCTGGCGGAGGATCTCACCCAGGAGACCATGATCCGGGCGATTCAGCGCATCGGGCAGTTCCAGGGGCGCTCCAGGTTCAGTACCTGGCTCATGACCATCGCCACCCGGCAGTACCTGGACTGGCTGCGCAGGGAGAAGCGGGAACGGCAGGCTGCGGCGCGGGTCGCCGATGTGCAGCCGCTCTGGCAGGCGCCGCCGTCGCCGGAGGTGCAGAGCCTGATGGCGGCACTGCAGGCGCTCCCCAGGGAGGTCGCGCTGCCGGTGGTGCTGAAGCACTACTACGGGTACACGTACGAGGAGATCGCAGAGTGGATGGAAATCCCGGTGGGAACGGTGAAGTCGCGCGTCTTCAACGGAGTGCGCACCTTGCGAAGGGAGCTGGGGCAGGATGAAGCGTAGTGCGGAGCCCTGGGAGCGGAGCCTGCGGGAGGGGCTGGACGCCCTTGCGGGCACGGTGGCAGAGGAGAGCCCGCCCGACCTGGGGGCCTTCATCATGCTGGTCAGCGACGTGCAGCGGGAGCAGCGGCGGGCCCTCCGGCGCGACCTGGTGCGTTTTCTGGCCGCCGCGGGGCTGATCCTCTGCGCCTGGTTGTGGGCGTGGCTGCAGTTTCCCGTCTACTTCCTGATGGCCCAGGGGGCCCTGGCCTTCGCCATGGCCGCTGCACTGGCCTGGGCCGCGGCCGGGGGGAGGAGGGCCAGCCATGAATGACCCGAGCAGGATTCCGTGGTGGGGCTGGGTGCTGATCGTCCTGCTGCTGGGAGCGCAGGGGACCCTGCTCTTTCTGGACAGCCGCCGCCGGGGCGCGCGGGCGTGGCTCTGGGGGCTCCTGGGCCTCATCCAGTTTCCCATGCCGAGCCTGCTCTACTGGCTGCTGGTGGTGCGGCCCAGGCGACGCTAGGGGGGAGCCATCCCTGCCGGGGATGGCTCCCTGCGCGTATAACGGGTAAAATGTACTGGATGTCGCCTATTGGTGCTTATTGGAGGTTACGCCGTTGAACATCTGGAACCAACTCATCCCCGACTGTCCTGAAGCTATCGTGCGTGCGGCGGACGCCGCCCTGGAGCGCGTCCGGCCCGTGTGGGCGCAGGTCGACGAACTGGTGCTGCGCAACCAGGCACGCGTGCTTGCCGCCTTCCAGGAGGCGGGCGTCTCCGAGGTCCACTTCACGGAGTCTACCGGCTACGGTTACAACGACATTGGCCGGGAGAAGCTGGACGAGGTCTTCGCCCGTGCCTTCGGTGCGGAGGCCGGCCTGGTGCGCATTCAGTTCGCCTCGGGCACCCACGCCATCGCGACCGGCCTCTTCGCCGCCCTGCGACCAGGCGACCGGCTGATCGCCGCCGCCGGCGCCCCGTACGACACCCTGCAGCAGGTGATTCAGGGAACGGTGGGCAGCCTCGCGGAGTGGGGCATCGCCTACGAGGAGGTTCCCCTGCGCCCGGACCGGACCGTGGACGTGGAGGCGGTCGCAGCGGCGGTCCGCAAGCCTGATGCCCGCTGTCTCTTCATCCAGCGCTCCCGGGGCTACTCGCTGCGTGCGCCGCTCACGGTGGCCGAGATCAGCACGGTCATCCGGGCCGCCCGGGAGGCCAACCCCGGCATCACGGTCCTGGTGGACAACTGCTACGGCGAGTTCGTGGAGGCGCAGGAGCCGCCGCATGTGGGGGCGGACCTCACGTGCGGGTCGCTGATCAAGAACCCCGGCGGGGGCATCGCGCCCACGGGCGGCTACATCGTCGGCCGGGCCGACCTGGTGGAGAGGGCGGCGGCCCAACTGTTCGCCCCGGGCATCGGCCCGGAGGTCGGGCCGAACGCCGGCGCCAACCGGCTGCTCTACCAGGGGCTCTTCCTCGCGCCCCACGTGACCGGCGAGGCGCTGAAGGGCGCGCAGTTCACCGCCGCCTTCTTCGCACTGCTGGGCTTCGGCGTGCGGCCCGGATACGACGAGTACCGCTCCGACCTGGTGCAGGCGGTGGAACTCGGCACCCCGGAGGGGCTGATCGCCTTCTGCCAGGCTGTGCAGAAGGCCAGCCCGGTGGACGCCCACGTGCGGCCCGAGCCCTGGGCGATGCCGGGGTACGACGATCCGGTGATCATGGCCGCCGGCACGTTTATTCAGGGTTCATCCATTGAGCTTTCCGCTGACGGGCCCGTGCGCCCTCCGTACGTCGCATATTTTCAGGGGGGTCTTACGCGCGAGCACGTCATGCTGGCCGCCCTCCGGGCCGCGAACCAACTCGCGGCCGCAGGCATTCTTACCTTGTAGGGGGAGTGGTGACATGGCCGGGCAGTGGATCGCTTTCGTGATCGCCGTCGTCGTGATGCTCGCGGGCGTGGTGGGCACCTTCATTCCGGCCCTGCCGGGACTGCCGGTGGTCTTCCTGGCCATGCTGGTGTACGGCTTCGTCGAGGGCTTTCGCGAGATCACCCCGGGCTTCCTGGTCGTCGCCCTGCTCGTGGTGATCGCGACGCAGGTGGCCGAGCACTACGCCAGGGCCTGGGGCGCCAAGCGCTTCGGCGCGGGCAGGGCCGGGGCCTGGGGCGCCGTGATCGGCTCCATCGTCGGCCTCTTCTTCATGCCCGTGGGGCTGCTGCTCGGACCGTTCCTGGGCGCGCTGCTCTTTGAACTGTTTGCCGGCCGCTCCGGCGGCGAGGCGGTGAAAGCCGGATTCGGCGGACTGGTGGGCGTGCTGGGTTCGGTGGTGGTCAACGTCATGGTGGCCCTGGGGCTCACCGTCGCCTTTGTCGTAAAGGTACTGATCTGACCGGCCATGTTGACCGGGGACCGCGCAGGGGAAGAAAAGGGCCCTGTGCAAGCGCTGCGCTCGCACAGGGCCTCGTGCTTTCCGCTCAGTCCATGCGGCGGACCAGTCCGACCACCTTGCCGAGGATCTGACAGTCCGGAACGATGATGGGATCCATGAACCGGTTCTCGGGCTGGAGCCGGATGTGGTCCTGCTCCTTGAAGAACCGCTTGACGGTGGCCTCGTCCTCGATCAGCGCGACGACGATGTCGCCGTTGCTGGCGTGCTGCTGGCGGTGTACCAGCACGTAATCGCCGTCAAGAATGCCCGCTTCGACCATGGAGTCCCCCTGAACGGTGAGGAAGAAGAGCTCTGACTCGTCCGCGCGAACGAAGTCGGCCGGAAGCGGGAAATGGTCCTCAATGGCCTCCTGGGCCAGGATCGGCTGGCCGGCTGTGACACGGCCGACCATGGGCACGGCGATGGTGCGTTTGAGCTGCGTGTGGCTCCCATCGAGCACCTCAATGGCCCTGGGCTTCGTGGGATCCCGGCGGATGTACCCCTTCTCCTCCAGCCGGGTCATGTGGCCGTGAACGGTGGAACTGGAGCTGAGGCCGATGGCCTCGCCAATCTCCCGCACCGACGGCGGGTAACCCTTGGTGCGGATCTCATCCTTGATGAATTGCAGGATCTGACGCTGGCGCTCCGTCAAGGGTTCCGGCATGCAGCGACACCCCCTGAACTGAGGCGGGAGCCCCTCCCGTCAGAGCTGCCCCACCCCGATCTCTCCGGCGCACGGTCCGGTCGGGTCGATTGTACCACATGTCCGCCGATCTGCAAACGCCTGTTCGAAAAATCCACAGAAGGGCTTGACCGGAACATCCATTCGTGGTATGCTAACAGCGAACACAGGTTCCGGCGTAACCAAAGGGCTGTTCGGCACAGGGAGGGGTAGCTATGGCGGCGCACAACGTCCAGTCCAGGGTCCGGGTGGTTCGGAGGCGCACGCCCAAGGCGGTCCGCAGGGCCCGCACGCTGGCCGTGCTGTTCGTGGTGACGGCCGCGGCGGCCGTACTGCTGTTCCCCCGGCTGGTGCACACGCAGACCAGCCTGCCGCCGGTCGGCGTTCACCACACCGTCGCTCCCGGCGACACGCTGTGGGACATCGCCGTCGCCCACGCCGGTGACCGCGACGTGCGCGAGGTCATCTACCAGATTCAGCGAATGAACGGCCTTTCGTCTGCTGAGATCTACCCCGGTCAGGTGCTGTTCGTCCCGACCGAGCTGCGCTGAGGGGAGGGGGACGGAAATGGGGGTCGTCGTACAGACTTTCGAGGGCAGAATGCCCGGCGACTTGTACGCGAAGCTTCAGCGGCTGCGCCGGCGCCATGGCAGGGTGCTGCGGGCGGCGGCGGCCGGCGACTTTTCCAACGAAGCGGAGCTGCATGCCATAAGCCGGCGACTTGGGCGCATGCTGGCCGAGACCGCCCGCAGGCCGGTGGAGGAACGGGGCGGCCTGCGCATGCTGGAGATCTCGCTCGCCGTGGACCGCATGTTCCCGGAACTGCGGGCGTGGAACCAGCAGGCGGCTTTCCGCTACCCGCCGGCAGGCCGTACTGCGAAACGGGGGCCGGCCTGAGGCACGGGCACGGGTATATCGGGTCTGCACCTGAGGGTGCAGACCTTTCGTTGTCTGGCAGTTCCGATGGACGCAGGATTGACCCCAATAGCCAATAGTTTGTTATAATCATGCGTGCATGGCCCGACGACACGCAGGTATCCACGCACCTGCGCGAAACGACTGTATTGACGGGAAGAGGTGGTCAACCATGCACTGTCCGGAGTGCCGGACCGGCCTGGAGCCAGACGGCCGGTTCTGCCACATGTGCGGCTTCGACTTCCGGGCGGCCGCAGCGGCCCGCAGGGCGGCCGAGCTGGGGAAGCGCCCCGCCTGGAAGCGCTGGGTCTCCGGCGTGTCGCTCGGGATCATGGCGTTCCTGATCATGCTCATGCTGCTGGTGCCGCGCACCGACGCCTACATGGTGCCCCCGGTGGGCACGCCGGCGCCGGACTTCGAGATCCCGGCCCTGGACGGCGGGACCGTAAGGCTCTCCGATCACAGGGGCCAGCCGGTGATCATCAACTTCTGGGCGTCTTGGTGCCCACCGTGCCGCAAGGAGATGCCTGACTTCCAGGAGGTCTACGACCGGTACAGGGCCGACGGGCTCCAGTTCTACGCGATCAACGTGGGGGAGTCGCAGGTGACGATCCGCGACTTCGCGGCCCGCCTCGGCATCGATCTGCCGATCCTGATCGATGCCGGGGAGGAGGCGCAGACCGTCTACAACATTCTGCCCCTTCCGGCTACCTTCTTCATCGACCGCGACGGCATCGTGCGCGGGGTCTACCAGTACCAGATGTCGCGGGCGCAGATTGAAGCTGAGGTCCGGCGGCTGATGGCCCGCTGATGAGGAGTCGATGCGCATGGCTTCGCCGAACCTGTTTCTCGCCTTCGGCGCCGGGGTGCTGTCGTTCATCTCGCCCTGCGTGCTGCCGATCTACCCGTCGTTCCTCAGCTACGTAACCGGCGTGTCGGTGGACCAGCTCTCAGAGGGCAGCCGGGCTGTGCGCGCGCGCGTGCTTAAGCACAGCCTGGCCTTCTTCGCGGGCTTCTCGGTGATCTACGTCGCGCTCGGCCTCACGGCCAGCGCCCTGGGCTCCTTCTTCTACAGCAGCCGCTCGTGGCTCCCCGTGGCCGGCGGCATCTTCATCATTCTGATGGGCCTTTCGCTGATGGGCGTCCTGCGTCTGCCCTTCATGATGCGCGACACCCGCCGGCAGCTGGCCAGCAGGCCCGAGGGCTACCTGGGCTCCGCCCTGGTCGGCCTCACGTTCGCCGCGGGCTGGACGCCGTGCATCGGGCCCATCCTGGGGGCCGTGCTCGCCCTGGCGGCCACCAATCCGGGGTACGGCGGGCTGCTGCTCCTGGCCTACTCGGTGGGCTTTGCACTGCCCTTCATCGGCATGGCCTACGCCCTGGGTTCGGTGCGCAAGCTGGCACGCTACTCGCTGGTCCTGGAGCGGGTGGGGGGCGCCGTGATGGTGCTGATGGGGCTCCTGCTCGCCACCGGCGGCCTGGAGCGCATGTCGGCCTGGCTCCTGGAGGTTACCGGATTCACGGGGTTCTAGCACGGGGTTTTAGTGGGGCCCCCCGCCTTCGCGGGGGGAAAGGCAAGGGGGGAGTTTCGCTCTGGCCGCTGTGCATGCAGCCAACTGTCCGGACTGCCGGCGGGCACTGCCTGCAGGGGCCCAGTTCTGCCCCGGGTGCGGGCGGGCCCTGGGAGACCGGCCCCGGGCCCGGGCGCCTGAAGGGCCGAACCCCTGGGTGGCGCTGCTGGACCGGACCTGGGATTTCTTCGCGTCGACGAAGGTAGCGTCGTGGATCATCATTGCCCTGGCGGTCGCATCGATTCTGGGCACGCTGATCGAGCAGGAGTCGCTGTACCAGGACTGGCGGCCTCCGCACCTGTATTACCCCGACCGGTACGGAGAGTTCTGGGGCAACCTGTTCATGAAACTGGGGCTGACGCACACGTACTCTTCGGTGTGGTACGTGGCCCTGGTCCTGATGCTGATCGTCAGCCTCGTCATCTGCTCGCTGCACCGGCTGGTGCCGCTGCACCGCATGCTGACCCGCCCGCAGGTCTGGAAGCTGCCGCACTTCCTGCGCAAACAGCAGGTCGTGCTGGAGACCGCAGGCGACCTCGACCAGGCGGAGGCGAAGCTGAAGCGGGCGGGGTACCGGATCTGGCGGGACCGGGAGTGCCTGTACGCCGAGAAGGGCCGACTAAGCCGCTACGGACCGTATATCCTGCACATCGGCCTGCTGGTGGTCGGTTTTGCGGCCTTCGCCAAGGCGCTTCCGGGCTGGGATGAGGTGCGGGACGTCTGGATTCCCGACGGCCAGACCGTGAAGGTGCCGGGCGAGAACTTCGCCATCACCAACCACAAGTTCACGATGGAGCTGTACGAGAACGGGCTGCCCTCGCTTTACGCCACCGATGCGTCCATCATCGTGGACGGCGAGGAGGTGCTCCGGCGGACCATCGAGGTCAACAAGCCGCTCTCGTACGGCGGCTGGGACATCTACCAGGCCTCGTGGCGGGAGGAGCCCGGGGTGGCCCACCTGCGGTTGGTGGAAGCGGACACCGGGCAAGCCGTGGCGACGATCCCGTTCGACCTGCGGGACCCGGCGCCCGAGTATGCCATCGAGGGGACCGACCTGAAGCTGGTCGTGCTCACCTACCTGCACGACTTCATTCTGGACCCCGAGACCAACGAGCCCATGAACGCCTCGTATGAGGTGCGCAACCCGGTGGTCTTCGCTGAGGTGGCGACGGCGGACGGGGCCGAGATGGTCGGCAGGATCGCCCTGGCCATGGCCGGCGGGCAGCAGGCCGTGTACATGGGGCCCTACTACCTGGAGGTGGAGCGGGTCGACAGCCGCTGGTACACCGCCCTGAAGCTCCACCACGACAAGACGGTGCCTTACATGTACTTCGGGCTCGCCATCGTGTTCGTGGGCATGCTGATCACGTTCTTCATCTACCACTGGCAGGTCTGGGTCCGTGAGGAGAACGGGGAGATCCTCATCGGCGCCCGTGCGCACAAGAACCGGTTCGCGCTGACGCGGGAGATGAAGCGCCTCTTCGGCGCACCCCAGGGGGAGGGGCAGAGTTCAAATGACACCGCCTAATCAGTTCCTGCTTGACGCGGCCCAGTGGCTGCTCTTCGGCGCCTTTGCCTCGTATCTGGCCGCATTTCTGCTGTACGTCTCGGGCACGCTGGGCCAGCGGATCTCCGGGGGCACCCGGTTCAGCCGGACCCCGGGCCACGGAACGGTGGCCAACGTCATCGGGGTGGTCCTGCACGGCCTGGCGATCGTGGCCCGGTGGCAGGGGTCGGGCTTCTGGCCCACCTCCAACATGTACGAGTTCATCGGCTTCATGGCGTTCTCCAGCATGTTGGCCTTCCTGGTGCTGCACCGGATGTACCGGCTCTACGTGCTCGGGGCCCTGGTGACGCCGGTGACCATCGCCCTGCTGGCCTACTCCTACGTCTTCCCGCCGGAGGTCACCCCCTTGATTCCGGCCCTGCAGTCGATCTGGCTGCCGCTGCACGTCAGCCTGGCCGCACTGGGCGAGGGCTTCTTCGCCGTCGCCTTCGGCGCGGCGATGCTGTACCTGCTCCGTGTGCGCGGGCTGGAACTGGCGCAGGCCCGGGCCCGGGCAGCCGAGGAGGTCGCTGCCGGACTGGAGGGCGCCGCGCCCATGCAGGGGGCTGCTCCCGGCGCAGTGGCGGAGACCCGCTGGGAGCGCTGGGAGCGCATCGTCGGCATACGGCTGATGGAGGTCGTCTTCTACCTCATCCTCGTCATTCTGGGCTTCACAGTGCTGGCCCTGTTCTTCCGCTACGCGGGGTTTGAGTGGATCTTCAACAACGGCATGTCCATCTACCACCTGCCGCCCATCATCGGGCCGTACGGCGCGGAGGTGGGGGAGCACGGCTCGGTGCTGGGGATTCCCCTGCCGACGGTGGTGGTGCCCTACGGCTGGCGGGGCAAGCACCTGAACACCCTGCTCTACTCGGTGGTGGTCGGTGCCGTGCTCTACGGGTTCATCCGCCGGTTCATCGCCCGGGGGCGCATCGGCGACGCCCTGGCGGTGCGCGTGGGCGGCGACCCGGAGCTGCTGGATGAGATCAGCTACCGGGCGGTGGCCATCGGCTACCCGATCTTCACCCTCGGCGGCCTGATCTTCGCCATGATCTGGGCCAAGGAGGCCTGGGGCCGGTACTGGTTCTGGGATCCGAAGGAAACCTGGGCGCTCATCGCCTGGCTCGTCTATTCGGCCTACCTGCACTTCCGCATCACCGCGGGCTGGGAGGGCCGCCGCTCCGCCTGGCTGGCCGTGCTGGGCTTCGGGGTGATCCTCTTCACCCTGGTGGGCGTCAACCTGCTGATCGTCGGCCTGCATTCCTACGCAGGCGGCGACTGACGAAGCGAATACGCCAGATGATGATGCGTGACCCGCCCGTGTCTTGGGCGGGTCACGCCTTTCTCAGCGCGGATGCAGCACCACTTCCTGCTGCTGCGGCGGGGCCTGGGCGTAGGCGTCCAGCAGTTCGGCGTCGCTGCGGTAGGGCCGGTCTGGCAGGATGCGGGCCGTCCAGCGGAGGGCGACCTGCTCTGTCTCGAAGGGCCACGGGTCCACCTGGAAGCTTCCGCTGCCGGTTCCCCGCAGGTGGAACGCGATGTCCTCCGCCCCGGGCGCCTGCGGCACCGCGCAGAGCAGGCGCTCCGTGGTGCTGTCAGGGCTCAGCATACAGGAAAAGAGCGAGAGCATGTCCCAGAGCTGGAACCAGCGGTAGTGGGTCCAGAGCACGTCGGGGTCGGGCTGCAGGGCGGCCGTCAGCTCGACCTGCACGGCGTCCTGCTCGGCCAGAAAGCGCTCCACGGCCGTGCGCCACTGGGGCGCCACGGGCCGCGAGGCGATGTGGGGAAGGTAGCCGTAGCGATTCCGGTAGAGGCCGGCGCTGTGCAGGGAGGTCAGCAGCCCGGCGTAGGGATGCGCCTGCCGCGCCTCACGCACCGTGCGGGTGTGGGCCGCGACGTGCACGTCCTGGGGGATGTCCAGAAAGGAGTAGGGCCGCCCTGTTTCGGCATTGACGCCCGGCCGGGCGTCCACATCGGCCCAGCCCGCGTCGTGCAGCGCTGCGGCCTGCCGCACGGGCTCCAGGGGCTCCACCGGCGCGCACACCCCGCCCCAGCAGGCCACCAGGTCCGCTGTCAGCCGGGCGTGCTCCACCTGCTCGGTCAGGTAAAGCTGGCCGTCCACTGATCGCACGATCATCGTCGCATACCTCGCTTTCGCCTAGCAAAGACTAGCGCCGGAGCGCGGCCGCGGGCAGGCGGCTAACATACGTGGACTTCGGCGGTGAGGCTGCCCTTCCCTGTCGGCGAGGGTGGCGCCAGGAGGAGGATGCAGGGATGACGGTGCACGGAGATCTGGAACGTGCGATTGCCATGGCGCAGGCGGCCAAGGGCAACTACTTGCTGTTTGCGGCGCAGTCGGAAGACCCGAAGGCACACCAGGTATTTAAGCAGATGGCGGACGATATGGAAAGGCACGTGATGATTCTGGAGTCGCGGCTGCAGTACCTGAGCCAGTACAACGCCCTGGTGGGGCAGGCGCGCGGCCAGCAGCAGGGCCAGTTCGGCGGCCAGGGCGGTGGCGGTCAGAACCGGACCCGGCAGCAGGGGCACAACCAGGGGCAGGGTCAGGGCCAGATGCGGCAGGACGAAGGCTGGGCCGGCGGTCAGAACGGGGCCCAGGTACAGGGGCAGCAGACTTGGCAGGCGCAGGGACAGGGCGGCCAGCAGGGCGGAGCCCAGGGCCAGGGCCAAGACCGGGGCCAGGGCCAAGACCAGGGCCAGGGCGGAGGTCAGGGTGGAGGCCAGGGAGGCGGGGCCTGGCAGGCTGGGGGCGCCCAGGCCGGCGGCAACGGCCAGGGAGATGGCGGACAGGGCGCCGGCAACTGGCAGGGGGGCGGCAACCAGGGCGGCGGTGGCCAGGAGGGAAACTGGGGAGCGGGCGGACAGCAGTCGGCGCAGGGAGGACAGGGTGGACAGGGAGGAGGTGCAGGGGGAGACCAGCAGGCTCAGTGGCAGTGCGGTCCTCCCCCGGGACAGCAGGACCAGGGCCAGCAGCAGTCGCAGCAGTAGGGCTGACAATCGGGCCAGATAGGTCCCCTGGACGGGAGTGCAGCGCGGGAAGGACCCGTCGGGCGCGCCGGCGAACCATTGGCCAGATGAGGCGCCCCGAGCGGGCGCCCCAAGAGATGCCAGGGAGAGACAGCGTTGCACTCCTCGCAGCACGACGAGACTCGCGAGCGCAGGCGGGCGGCGGAGATAGCCGGCCGCCTGCTGGACTGGTATGCGGAAAGCGCGCGGGACCTGCCGTGGCGCCGCACCCGCGATCCTTATCGCATCTGGGTCTCTGAGATCATGCTGCAGCAGACCCGGGTGGAGACCGTGATTCCCTATTTCGAGCGGTGGATGAAACAGTTTCCCACCCTCGAGGCGCTGGCTGCCGCGCCCCAGGAGGAGGTCCTGAAGGCCTGGGAGGGGCTCGGCTACTACGCCCGCGCCCGCAACCTGCACGCCGCCGTCCAGGAGGTCGTGGCGCGCTACGGCGGCGAAGTGCCCGACGACCCAGAGGCCGTGGCGTCGCTGAAGGGGGTGGGACCGTACACCGCCGGGGCCATCCTCTCGATCGCCTTCAACCGGCCGGTACCTGCCGTGGACGGCAACGTGCTGCGGGTGATGGCCAGGCTGTATGCGATCGCGGACGACATCGCCAGGCCTGCGACCCGTCGGGTCGTCGAGGAGCTGGTCAGGGCCATGATTCCCCCTGGGCGAGCGAGCGAGTTCAACCAGGCCCTGATGGACCTCGGGGCGGTGATCTGCACCCCGCGCCGACCCCGGTGCCTGCTCTGCCCCGTGCGGGAGCTGTGCGAGGCCTGGAAGGCCGGCAGGGTGGGTGAGCTGCCCGTGAAGGGCAGGGCAAGGGCCCCCAGGCCCGTGGAGCGGGTGGCGGCGTGGGTGGAGCAGGAGGGCCGTCTGTTGATCGTACGGCGGCCCCAGGAAGGCCTCCTGGCCGGGCTCTGGGAGCTTCCCGGCGGCGACGTGCCGGCCGGGCTGGCCCCGGAAGAGGCGCTCCGCACCCTCCTGCGTGACGCGCTGGGCGCGGAGGTGGAGGTGGGGGAGCACCTGGTGGACGTGCGGCACGTCTTCACGCACCTGGTGTGGCACGTGCGCTGCTACCGGGCTGCGCTGGCCCCCGGGTGTAAGGTGGCGGAGGGTGAAGAGGTGCGTTG
Source organism: Symbiobacterium turbinis (assembly GCF_055383075.1). Classification (NCBI taxonomy): domain Bacteria; kingdom Bacillati; phylum Bacillota; class Clostridia; order Eubacteriales; family Symbiobacteriaceae; genus Symbiobacterium; species Symbiobacterium turbinis. The sequence continues at coordinate 1,070,675 of NZ_AP042433.1, read as the reverse complement.
GGTGGCGCCGGAAGCGCTGGGGGAGTACGCGTTTCCGTCCCTGTACCACAGGATCTTTGACCATGTGGTGAGCGGCGAAGCGTAGGTTTCCCCGGTTCTCACTCCGTCCGACACCGCCATGATGCGGCCGATGGGCCTGACGATGGCCGCCGGTTTAACTGTCAGTGTATTCAGATATATGTGTGGTTAGATAGTCCGATGCCCATGCGGGTTCTGCAGGGCGATGGAAGTCCTGGGCGGCTGTCGCGAGAGCACCAGAGACCGAGTGGCGGCGATCCGCCACACCGGTCAGGGCGGCTGCAGGACGTCCAACGGGCTCATGAACGGTAAACTCCCGGCGTAGGTATGAACGGACTGGACCCACAGTCCGGGGAAACCGGGGGTGTCATGCGTGAGCGAAGAGATGGAACGGCTGCTGGTCAACGCGATCGAGGCCGAACGGCCCGTTCTGATCGACCCGACGGAGGACGAGCTGCGCGCCGCCGCAGAGCGGCTGCGCATGGAGGGAAAGCTGTACTGCACCCGCTGCCGCAAGCCGATTCAGGACAGCAAGTTCATCACCCGGCGCATCAGCTTCGGGCCGCGGCTGCAGGCGGTGGTGAATCTGCATCCGGAATGCGATGACCAGAACGCACCAGGGGCGCACAGCGACGCGGCAGACGGGCCGCCGGCGCAGGGCGGCGCATAATGAATTGTTAACTACTGCGTAGGGGCCGGACGCCAACCCGCGGGATAGGGGAGGCGTCCGGCCGGATTTTCGGGGGTCCACTTTCACAGACACAACGTCCGATAATATATGTTATGTAAACTAGCGGAGGGCGACAGCGAAAAGAGGCCCCCGGGATTGCCGCGGTTCCCCGCAGCCGCCCGGGCAGCGGTCCCTGTGGGAAGCTGGGCCTTCCTTGGCCGCAGTAGGTCACGGCTGCAGGCCCATGGCGGCAGCATAGCGGTTACGGTAAACCTGCGAGCGGCTGAAATGCTCGTCGCGCCACGTCGGCCAGTGCAGTACTCCAGCAGACGGGGCGGGTCCACGGCCGTAATGACCCCGGTGGCCAACCCTTTGTTCCTCTTGGGTTCGGTGTTCAGCCACCGCAGCCGCACCCGGCCGCCTGGCAACAGGGTCATATCCGCCTCGGCCAGCCACTCCACGACCTGGGCTGCGTAAGCATGGCCCAGAGGCGCTCAGCGGGGTCGGCGTATGGCCGTTGGAAACGCAACTCATAACCGCCGTGCGCCGTGCTGACCGCCACCTGCAAACCGTCACAATTGGTCTGTTGCCTGGTTTCGAACGTCAACGCCCAGCCCGCCTCCTCCCCTGCTTCCGCCGTGATCCCAAGTTCACCCAGCCCGGAGCGTGTGGGTGCCCTCGTCTTCAAACATGTGATGTGGTCGGCCCCGGCGTTTGCGTCATACTGGTCGAGGGACCATTCGGTACGAAAATGGCTCATTCCTGCGCATGACGGGCTCTATGCCGGGCGGGCTGGTCCCGGCACACAGCGCGTTTTCGGCCGTCAGCCAGGTCGGCTTCCAGCGGCTGGAGCAGCACCAGGGGCTTGAGCCACCTGTCCGCTTCTGGTTCACGGCAGCCACCGGGTCCACCACGTTCAGGCCAACGCTCGGTGACAGCTACCTGGTTGCAGACGGCGAAATCAGCCCAATCCGGAACGAGAGCGTAGCCATCCAGGGATACTACGGCGCATTTGTTATCGCAGCGGATGCAGCCTCGACGGTCGACGCGCCGGCGACGGCTCAAACGGAGAGTCCCGACAGCCCAGGGCCGCCCGTGTTCGTCCTCCCCCTCTAAACGCACTGAGCACCTCCCGCTGTGCCGTGAATCGCACCGACCGGATTTGGCTCACACTGGTCGATGGGTCCATGCTTGGCCGCTGTCCGGCAGGCCCTCATCAGGGAACACCACCCAAAGGGGTGCAACAAAGGAGAGGATTCCGTGGCGATGCGCATCATCCCGTACATCGTGCTCGACGGTAATGCCCGGGAGGCCATTGACTTCTACGCGGAGGTGTTTGGCGGCAAAATCGAAGGCATCATGACGTACGGCGACAGCCCGTTCCCCGGGATGCCCGAAGAGGCAAACGATCGCGTGATGCACGCCCACCTGACCATCGGCGATGCGGCGCTGATGTTCTCCGACAGCTTCCCGGGACAGTCGCTGACCTTCGGGGAACAGGTTATGGTCACCGTCATGCCCGACTCGGTGGAAGAGGCAGAGCGCATCTACGCCCGGCTCGCCGAAGGCGCGCAGAAGGTCGAGATGGAGCTGCAGAAAACCGACTGGAGCCCCGCCTACGCCTCCCTGACCGACAAGTTCGGCATTCCGTTCCAGATCAGCGCGAGAGCCGAGCACTGAGCTTGAAACTTCACCGTACCCACAGGCAGGTCAAGCCTGCGGGCAATCTCCTCCAGCGACGGGTCGGCCAGGTAGCGCAGGGCGACCACCTGCCGCTGCCCCGCGTCCAGTTCATCCATCAGCCCCCAGATCTCCCGGGCCGCTATGGATGCTTCACCACGATGCGCCTGATCCAGCTGGGGAAGGCATCAGCCCCGCCCTGCAGCTCCGGCAGGCTGCGTACCGCGGCCTCCACGGCGTCCTGCAGGGCGTCCCAGGCGTCGGCATCGCTGCCTGTGATTGCCATCGCGATGCGGTAGAGCCGGCCCTCCTGCTCCTGCAACAGACGCAGGAACTCCCCCTGCGTCAGCATCCACTCACCTCCGTCCGGCGGCCGCCACACACAGGACAAACGGGGCGGGCGAAAGGTTCCCAAGAAAGCGAAAAAGGACCACCGAGTTCGGTGGTCCCGCGATTCGCCGTTTACCTGACCTCCGCCTCCTGGCGCTCGGGGGGGAACGCCCGGCGCGTGCGGAAGTTCAGCCGGTAGCCGTCTGTCAGAAGGTGGACCTTCAGCCCGCCAGGCCGGTCCTCGCTGGGCGTGCCCCGCTCCCACGGGTCCAGAACCGTCACCGTGGCCTCGCCCAGCGCCTTTGCCTCGCCATCGCTCACCAGCAGCCCCGTGCAGGTGTCAAGCCCCACCCCCATCATGGCGCAGGCCTCGGGTGCGGACATCGCCCGCACCAGGCGGCTGAAGCGCTGGGCGCCGCTGAAGCCCCAGTCGATGAGCAGGGCCGGCAGAATGCCCAGCCCGACGGTGCTGGCGTCGTCCGCCGCGTGCAGGAACAGCCGGCTCCCCAGAATCGCGGCCCCGGCGTCAATGCCGACCAGGAGGCGCCCGGCCTGCAGGTGCTCCCGGAGCGCCGCGGCCGCGGCGGTGGACTGCAGCACGTGCAGCCCCTGGGACGGGCTGTCGCCGCACAGCACGATGGCGTCGAACTCGCGCAGCCGTGCCGCCCATTCCGGATCCGCAGCCTTTTCGCGGGAGTCCAGGAGCAGCGGCTCCACTTGCTTCATGCCAAAGCGGGTGAACGCCCGCGCCGCCGCGGCGGCCGCCACCTCCGGATCGCCACTGGCCCCAGCGGGCACAATCGCGACCCGCGAGCTCCTGCCTCCGGAGAGGTGAACGGCTGCGACAACGGCCTCATCCGGCACCGGGGTTCCTCCCATGAGGATCACCGGACCGGCGGGAAACTCCGCGGTGGAGACATCTAGTTCACGCTCGGGCCGCCCCTCCGGGCGGCCGTTCTTGTTCCGCTGGGCGGAAGAGCGATGGCGGGCGAACCAAGCGCGCAGGCCCCCCTGCGGCACGACGATGGCCTTCAGCAGGTTCGAGGAGAGTTCCGATGTAATGGAACCCAGGCGTTCTAGGTTCACCGCGCTATCACCTCCTGTGGGCTGCCACTCGCTCTAAATCTATTGCGGCGGGCGGCGCAGATTCCCGTCAGATCCATTCGATCTCTGCGTCGTCACCCTCAGAGATCGGGGTGATGAACTCCGCTTCGCGCCCGTTGAGGCGCATCACGAGCTGCCGCTTTCCGGGGGGCGGCGTGGCCGTCACCCCGGCCGCAACGAGCAGGTTGGCAAAGATTGGCGGCTCCTCGCTGGTGGTGATCACAATCTCATCGCCCTCCCGGAGCGCATCGGCCGGACCGGCGAGGACGCCGTTGCGCACCACCCGCAGACTGCCGGCCGGCACCGCGTACACCTCGCCGTTCAGGCGAACGCGCACCTCTGCGCCCGCGCCGAGCCGCTCTACGAGCTCGCCGGCGGTCAGAGGCGGGTTGTCGCGGATCTCAAACCGGTCGCCGGACTGCACCGGCGCCTCCAGAGCGTCGGGCTCTGCCGGCGCGCCGTTGATGGCAAGCACATAGCGCGGCCACAGGACGGAACCCGGCTTTCCATTCAGTGTATACCGAATTACTTCGGCTGTCGACAGGTCGGCGTAGCCGAGGGCGGTCAGCGCATCCTCCACGGTGCGGAGCGGCCGCACGACCACCACGTCGTTGTCCGCCAGCTCCCGGTCCGGCTCTCCAGGCTCGCCGTTCACGGTCACCAGCGGGGAGAGGGTGTGTTGCGTGCCGTTCAGGACCACGGTGAGCTGGCAGACGGCCTCAGGCGCGACCTCGGCGACCGTGGCGCGCCCGGGTTCGCCGGGAGTGCCCGGCTCCACGTCGATGCGGTCGTGGTGCTGAACCGGCGTGTCCAGCCCCGCCGGTTCGCCGTTGAGCAGGATGCGGGCGGGGCGGCCGAAGGTCCCGGGCACCATGCGCAGCTCCCCGTTGACGGTGATCGTCAACCCCTTGCCAACGGTTCCCTGCAGCTCACGGATGGAAATCCCGGCGGCCAGCAGCGCGTCTGCCACGGTCAGCCGGCCGGGGCGGAACAGCCGTACCCCGCCGCTGTTCACGTAGACATATGAAAATCCCAGGGTGGAGTGGTCCCGCGCGGCCACGGCGATGCCGATGGGCGTGATGGCATCCGGCCCCTTCAGCAGGCTCCGGGCCCCCTCCACGCCCCGGATCGCGTCGCGGCCCCGCACGGCGACTCGCTGAGCGGGCAGGCCCAGTTCGGCCGCCACGTATTCCGGCAGGCCCGGCGTGAGCGAACCGCCGCCCACCAGCAGGACGGCCTGCGGCGGCTCACCTCCGTTCAGGGCGAGAATCCGCCGGGCGATCTGCCCCGCCAGCCGCCGGGCGGCGGGCTGCATCGCCTCGACCAGCTCGTGCCGCTCCTTGACCAGCGTCTGGCCGAGGATGTCGGTGAAGCGCAGCACATCCGACGTCCCGGTCTTGCGCTTGACCGCCTCGCCGACGTTGAAGTCCAGCAGGAAGGTTTCGGAGAGCGCCTCGGTGATCTCGTCGCCGGCGATGGGCACCATATCGTACGCCAGGACGGCGCCCCGGGCGGTGAGGGCGATGTCGGAGGTGCCCGCGCCGATGTCCACCAGGGCCAGGTTGAGGTGGCGCATGGAGTCGGGAACCGCCACGCTCAGGGCCGCGATGGGCTCCAGCGTGAGGGCGATCATCTCCAGCCCGCAGGTCTCCAGCACAGACTGCAGCGAGTCGATGACACCCCTGGGCAGGAAGGTGGCGATGACCTCGACCTCCGCGACGGTACCCCGCTGACCCACCAGGTTGGCCAGGGAGAAGCCGTCCAGGAGGCTGCGTGTCACGGAATGGCCGACGTAGTGATAGTCCTGCGGCCGCTCGCCCTCGCGGAGCACCTCGCTGAGCGCCCCCTGCGCGGCCTGCACCGCCTCGAGCTCCAGGCTGAAGACCTCGTCGGCAGTAAGCTGCGTCAGTCCCGACAGCTGCCGTTCGGCGCGGCCCCGCACCGTACGGAGGGCGCGCCCCGCGGCGGCCACGGCCACCTCACGCAACGGTTCGCCGGTGCGCTTTTCCAGCCGCCCGACCACGCGCGTGACCGCCTCGGCCACGGCGGCGACGTCGTGAATCTGACCGTCGTGCATGGCGCGGGTGGCGTGCTCCATGACCTCCGCGGCAATAATCTTCAGTCCCCTCGGGCCGGGGGCAGTGACGAGCCCGGCGACCTTGCGGGTGCCGATATCGAGTGTGAGAAGCGGGCGAGCTGACAACTTCTGGACCTCCTCGCACCACGCTCTTCCCGGGGGTAGGCAAAACTGGATACTCATTCGACAAAACGTTCGGCTGCTCCTTCGTCATTGGTTTTACGTATCCTGTGATGCCGCGGATTGGTAGACATAACGACGGCGACCGCGCCGAACACTAACAGCGTAAAACCGCAGGAGGTGGTGCTCCGTGGCAAAGTTCACGCCCACCGGCCGAGTTTTACCGCATGAGCTCCTGGACCGCTTCAAGTGGGAGGTTGCCGAACAGGCAGGCCTTACCGAACAGATCGTGCAGCACGGCTGGCCCCAGATGAGCTCACGCGCATGTGGACACATCGGGGGCCGCATCGGCGGCCGCATGGTGAAGGTGATGCTGAAGTACGCCGAGCAGGCCCTCGCTGAAGGCTCCGCTACCCTGAAGTAGCGGGGCGCCCACCCAGGCGGGGGGGCGCGCACCCCGCCGATGACATAGATGAACAGGCCGGCATTCCAGCCGGCCTGTTCCGGTTACGCGCCAAGGGCCTGATTGTACGTCTGCAGGGCCTCCTCGGCCCGCCCGAGCCGCTCCAGGCACGCGCCGATGGACCACAGGTGCTGCTTGTTGTCCGGCTCGGTGGCCACGGCCAGTCGGTAGGCGCTCAGGGCCTGCTCATAGCGCCCGAGCGCGAAGTAGCAGGCGGCCTGGTTGGCCAGGGCCGCGGGGTCGTCCGGCGCCCGCCTCAGGGCCTCGTCGAAACACTCCAGGGCCTCACGGAACTGCCCCGCCTTCATGAGCAGGTGCCCCTTGTTGTTCAGCAGGGTCGGATCGCCCGGAGCCTTCTGCAGGGCGGCGTCCAGCAGCCTGGTGGCCTCGGCCGCCATGCCGCCCTCGAAGAGCGCCGCCGCCAGGTTGCCCAGGGTAAGGGGTGAATCCGGTTCCAGGGCGCTGGCCTGCCGGTACGATTCAATGGCCTCCCGCGTGCGCCCGGCCCGAAGCAGGGTATAGCCCACGTTGTTCAGCAGCGTGGGGTCTGCGGGCCTGAGCCGAACGGCCCTCAGGAGCGCCCGCAGGGCCTCCGCGGTCTCGCCGGTCTTCTGCAGAACCAGCCCCAGGTTGGCCCACACCGCTCCGTCGGTGCGCAGCAGCCTGGCGGCCCTGCGGTAGGCCTCTGCCGCCTCCTGCAGCCTGCCCAGCTCATTCAGGCAGAGTCCCCGCAGATTCCACAGAGCGCCGCTGCGCGGCCGCCCGGCCAGCGCGCCGTCGATGAACACCAGGGCCTCTTCCGTTCGCCCGAGGACCAGTAGGGTCCGCCCCTTGGTGACCCAGAGTTCAGGCATGTCGGGATTCAGCCGCAGCCCGACGTCGAGGTGCGCGATGGCGGCCTCAGGCATGCCGCTCCTCACCAGCGCCTCGGCCAGCCACCGCCGCAGGTGGGGATGTTCGGGATCGCGCTTGACCGCCGGCGCCAGGTGGTCCACGGCCGCCTGCAACTCGCACTCGGCGCCGGCATGCAACAGCATGACGGCCAGGCGCGCTCTCAGATCCAGCCGCTCGGGCTGCGCTTCCACGAGCTTTCGGCACCGACTGAGGGCCCGTCCTACCCGTCCGGTGACCAGGGAGAGCGCAGCGGCCGCCCAGCCCAGGGGCGGACGCTCATGCCAGGGAAGGGCTGCCAGGTCTGTCAGCAGACCGATGCCGCGCATCCGTGCGGACCCAGAGGTAGCAGCTTCCGTCATTGCCGTTTCCTCCCGGAAATGAGCCTGCTGCCCCCCTATATTTGACCCGCTCCTCCCCCATTCCTGCCCAGTGTTGACAGAAATCGGTCGACAAAGATGGCGAATCCTGTCATTTCGTGTCGTAATGGCCCGAGAGCGGAGGCTGCGTGCGATAGCGGGCCTCCGTCATGCCCTGCAGCACCCGGTGCGCCGCTTCCACCCCACCGGGCACATCCAGCGGGATCATCAGCATTGCGCCCGGGTGCAGCGCCCGCAGGACGTGGGCGGCCAGCCGGTCAGGGCTTCCGTTGACGCCGGCCGGTGCGACGGCGTTGGACCACAGGACCATTCGCATCCCCTCCTCCTCCGCGAGGCGCACGAGCTGCCGGTCAAAGCGGCCGAGGGGCGGCCGGAACAGCTCCGGCGGCGCGCCCGTGGCCTTCGCCACGGCCTCCCTGGCCTTCCGCAGCTCCGCGCGCACCGCCCAGTGCGGCAGGTTGCGCAGGTCTACCTCGCGGTAGCCGAGGCTGCCCACGTCGTGGCCCGCGGCCTGGATGCGCTGCAGGTCCGCCGCCCGGAGTTCGGCCTCGGTTCCGGTGACGAAGAAGGTCGCCCGGGCATCGTGCGCCGCCAGGTGCTGCAGCAGCGCACTGAGCGCTTCAGGCGCGGGCAGGTGGTGGAAGGTCAGCGCAGCCGCTGCGCCGCCGGCCGGTGCCTCCTGCCGGTCGGCCGCTGCCACCACCGCGTCGTAGATTCTGAGACCCGTTTCGGACGGCTGCGGCCACTCCCGCCGAACCGCACCCGGCGCCTCCCGCTGCACCGCCGCGGCCGGCGAGGGCGCCTGCGACCTCGCCCCCTCCAGGGCGCCGACGGTCATGCGGCCCGCCAGCCCGTCCACCTCCAGCCCGAAATGGCGCTGGGCGGCGATGACGGCCGCCTCGGTGAGGGGGCCGAAGATCCCGTCCACCGGACCGGGGTCGAAGCCGCTCTGACGGAGCAGGTCCTGCAGCTGGGCGACCGCCGGGCCGCGGTCGCCGTGGCGCAGTGCACGCTCGCTGACCACCGCCGCCAGGGGTCCGGCAGACGGGGACCGGAAGGCGGCCGCAGTGGTTGGCAGCGCCACCAGCAGCGCCACGACCGCCAGCGTCGCAGATGTGGTGGCCACCCATGCGGAGCTCTTCACGGGGCGCTCCTCCCTTCCAGCTTCTCTCAGCCAGAAAGTCTGCCCCGTGCGCATGTTTTGTAAACCCGGCGCTGCTCACCGCCGCGCCACGTTGACGGCCGCGATCCCGGCTGCGGCGCCGGCGCCGGCCCCCAGCAGCAGCCCCCTCGCCAGGCCGACGATGCCGGGGAGGTCCCGGAAGATGCCGATGAGCACCGTGACGGCTGCGATCAGTGCGACGCCGGCCGCCAGCCCGTGCAGAAACCCGCCGCGCCCCGCCACCCAGGCGGCACGGAGCCCGGCCAGCGCCGCGGCGACACCCTGCACGACCAGGGTGCGGGCCGCCTCGGCCTGGGGCTCCGGCGGGTAGCGGAAGTCCAGCACACCCAGCACCAGCGCGCTGACCACCATGAGCATTACGCCCCAGAGCACGCCCGACGCCAGCGCGCCCACGTCAAGCAGCGACTCACCGCTGTCCGCTCCGCGCACTTCCGTTCACCTCTCCCCTCCCACGGCTTGACCCATGTATACGGGTGCCGGACAAGGGGTATGCAAAGGCCCCGCCAGATGGCGGGGCCAGGCTGAGCGAACGGAGTCGGCCAATCAGCGCCGGGTGACTGTGGCCAGCCAGGGCTGCACCTTCTCGTCCCACTTCCGGAGCACGACGAGCCACGGGCCCAGCACCACGTAGGCCGTGAGCGGCATGAGGATGACGACCCACGGGTTCCACCCGGCGGCGTAGAGCAGCCCGGCCAGGGCCAGCACCGGCCCGACCACCGGCCAGAACTGGATGCCCGCGCCCCTGGGCCGCTTCTTGAAGTCGGGGTACGGAATGGACGACGTCATGAGATACCCCAGGATGACCATGACGGCGGGGATGACGTGCGGCGGGGGCGGTGCTGTGGTTTCCTGCTGGAAGTAGAAGGCCATGGTGGAAAGCAGGGTGCCCGCAGCGGTGATCGGCACGCCGAGGAAGTAGCCCTCGATGTTGAGGATGTTGAACCGCGCCAGGCGCAGGGCACCGCACAGGGGGAAGAACAGCGTCACGGCAAGCCCCAGGTAGCCGAGATCGCGCAGCCCCATCTGGTAGAGCAGCACCGCCGGGGCGACGCCGAACGAGACCACGTCGGCCAGGGAGTCGAGCTCGCGGCCGAAGGCGCCGTCGGCCTTCATCAATCGGGCCAGCCGGCCGTCCAGGCCGTCGGCGATCAGGGAACCGACCACCATGAGCGAGGCTGACCGAAACTGACCGTCCATGGTCAGGAGGAGACTCCCGATGCCGAACGAAAGGTTGGCCAGGGTGAAGAGGTGCGGAAGGCTGGAGAGGCCCTTCTGCCCCCTTTCCCGGAACCAGTCTCCCCCCCGGACGGCGCGCACGCGCCACCGCAGCCGATACCGCTGTCTGGCAGAATTACCGTTCACTATGGAAGCCTCCCTATCACCGTTTCGCCGCCCGCGACCCGGTCGCCCGGCCGCACGAGCACCTCGCTCCCCGGCGGAAGCCAAACTTGCGTACAGGAGCCGAAACGGATCAACCCGAACCGCTCGCCGCGGTCCAGCCGGTCGCCCACCGAGGGCCAGGTCACGATCCGCCGGGCCACCAGCCCGGCCACCTGGCTCACCAGCACCCGCTGGCCCGCCTCCGTCACCAGGCCCAGGTAGGCGCGCTCGTTCACCTCGCCCACCGAATCGTCCCAGGCGGCCAGGAACTTGCCCGGCACGTACTCACGGTATGCGACCTCGCCTGCGACGGGCGCGCGGTTGATGTGCACGTCAAACACGGACAGGAAGATCGAGACCATGACCGCGCGTCCGCCGACGAACCGCGGCTCCTCCACCTCGCGGACGAACATGACGCGCCCGTCGGCGGGCGAGACCACGAGGCCGTCCTCCTGCGGAACCGGCCGCTCGGGATCGCGGAAGAACCAGGCCACAAACAGGGCCAGCGCCGCCAGAATCAGGGCCGGGCCCCAGTGAAGCATCAGGGAGAGAAGAGCAAGCACGGCGAGCGTGCCGACAAACGGCCATCCTTCACGGGCGACAATAGGTCGTCTCATGCCGAACACTACTCTCTTATAAGAATACATGATAACAGCGGTGTGCGCACAGTCCGCCTCAGAGCGAGAGCTCCCACCCGCGGAGCCGCTCGATCTGGTCGTAGCGCGTGAGGTCGAGATGGACCGGCGTGACCGAGATGTAGCCTTCCTCGACCGCCGCGACGTCGGACTGACGGTCGTTGGTGATCTCCGCCAGTTCGCCGGCCAGCCAGTAGTACTCCTGGCCGCGGGGGTGCACCCGGCGGACCCACTGATCGCGGTAGACCCGCCGCCCCACCTTGGTCACCCGCACCCCCTTGATCTCACTGCGGGGAAGCGCGGGCACGTTCACGTTCAGCAGCGTTCCCTCGGGCAGCCCCTCTTGCAGCACCTTCAGGGCCAGTTCGGCGGTGAAGTCGGCCGCCACCGAGTAGTCCTGCGACGTCAGCGAATCGAGGGAAACCGCGATCGCGGGCACCCCCAGAATGGGTCCCTCCAGGGCCGCGGCCACCGTGCCGGAGTAGAAGATATCCGTTCCCAGGTTTGCGCCGCGGTTGATCCCCGAGATGACCAGGTCGGGCCGCCGGGGGAGGATGGCCTCGATGGCCAGCTTCGCCGAATCGGCCGGCGTGCCCGTCACCGAGATGCACGGGGCCACGGCCCCGGGGATGTCGACCCGCACCGGAAAGAGCGGGCGGTACATCGTGATCGCGTGCCCGCTGGCAGACCGCTCCCGGTCGGGCGCCACCGCCCAGACCTGCAGGCCGGGGATCTTCTCCATGCGGGCACGAAGTGCGTTGATGCCGGGAGCGAAAATCCCGTCGTCGTTGGTCAGGAGGACCAGCGCCATCCGTCTACTCCTTCCGCCTGTCATGTGTACTTGTGTAGTCTCTCCGGCTGCGCCTACCCCTCGTCAGCCAGATTGAGCCACGCCATGGCCCTGCGGAGCACCTCCTCCGAGCTGCCGCGGAAGACGGCCGGATTGGGCAGCGACCGCAGGAACTGCAGCCCGTAGCGGGTGACCCGCGGCGAGAGCCGATTATCCAACACAATGACCACGCCGCGGTCGTGCCGGGTTCGGATCAGCCGTCCGAAGCCCTGCTTGAAGCGGATGACCGCCTGGGGCAGGCTCAGGTGCACGAAGCTGGAGAGGCCCCGGCGATCCAGATCCTCAATGCGGGCCTCCATCACCGGGTCGTCCGGCGGGTTGAACGGCAGCCGCACCAGGATGACGGAGGTAAGCCCCTCCCCGGGGATGTCGACCCCCTCCCAGAAGGAGGCCGAACCGAAGAGCACGGTCCGCTCCCCATCCCGGAACTCCGCCACGAGCCGGCTGCGCGAGCCGTCGAGCCCCTGCCCCAGGAGCAGCAGCCCCTCGCCTTCCAGCTCCTCTTTCAGTGAATTATAGACCTGGCGGAGCTGCCGATGGCTGGTGAAGAGCACCAGCGTGCGGCCCCCGGCCCGGGGCAGGAAGCGCCGCAGGAACTCGGTCACCGCCTCGGTGAAGCCGCTTCCGTCCTTCGGGCTGGGCAGATCCTCCGGCACCAACAGCAGGGCCTGCTCCCGGTAGGCGAACGGCGAGGAGAGCACCCCCTCCCGCAGCCGGTCCGGCGGCAGGCCGCTGAGGCCCAGCCGCTGCTTCAGGTGGCCGAAGCTGCCGCCCACGGCGAGCGTCGCCGAGGTCATGATCACCGAGCGGAGCCGGCCGAACAGCTCGGCACGCAGCACGTCGCCGACGTTGATCGGGGCAGACCGCAAGGCCACCCGCAGCCGTTCTCCCCGCTGGGCCGCCTCTATCCAGGTCACGTCTCCCTCGCCCGGCTCCAGAAGCACACAGTCAATCGCTTTGGTACTTTGAATAAGAATACCATTCTGCTTCTGTATGTCAACTAACAGCGCGTCTGCGTCTGCGAACGGCGGCTCACGCATTTCCACGGCCTCGGCCAGGAGGGTCAGCCCGGCCGCCAGCGTGCCCAGCCGGTGCACGGCGTTGGCGCGCGCCTGGTCCAGGGCTTCCCACAGCGGCCCGGTGCGGACGGCGTCGGTCAGCCTGAGGGTCCGGGTTCCCCCCTCCTCGTCGCTTCCGCCCCGGGCTTCCACCAGTTCGGCGCAGAGCCGGAAGAGCTCGTCGGCGGCGGCCCGGCAGTGCTGGATGAGGCCCACCAGCTTGTCGATGAGGTCCTCGTGCGGCAGCCCCACGGGCGGCCTGGCGGGGATCGCCTCGCCTCTGGGCAGCTTGCGCCTGAGCTGCGGCAGGAGCCCCTGGCCCGGAGAGCGGAACAGGACGAGCAGCGCGCCGGTGATGTCCCAGCTCTCCAGGTTGACGCCGAGGTTCTGCGTGGCCACCGCCTCCAGGTGGTGCGCCTCGTCGATGATCAGCTGCCGGAAGGGCGGCAGGATCTGGTTGCCGGTCGCGATGTCGGCGAACAGCAGCGCGTGGTTGAGGACGAGCACCTGCGCATCCTTCGCCCGGCGCCTGGCGCGGAAGGCGAAGCAGTGGTGGCGGAACCACTTGCACTTGGGGCCGAGGCAGGTCTCCGTCTCCGACTGCACGGTGCGCCAGAACCGCTCGTCCTCGCCCGCCAGGTTCAGCTCGGACCGGTCGCCGGTCTGCGTCTCGGCCAGCCAGCCCGCCAGGCGGATCATGAACCGGCGCTCCTCCAGGGAGGTCAGGAAGTCCGCCCCGATGGCGGCCTCCTCCCACTTGCGCAGGCAGATGTAGTTGCTCCGCCCCTTCACCAGTGCCGCCTGCACCCCTTCCAGCGGCGTGCCGGAAAGGGCCGACTGCAGGAAGGGGATGTCCTTCTCCCACAGCTGCTCCTGAAGGGTGATCGTGTGGGTGGAGATGGCGACCTTCTCGCCGTTCGCCTTGGCCCAGGCGAAGGCCGGCACCAGGTAGGCCAGTGACTTTCCGGTCCCGGTGCCGGCCTCCATGAGCAGGTGGGCGCCGTCGTTGAACGCGCGCGCGACGGCCTCAGCCAGTTCCAGTTGCTGGGGCCGGTGCTCGTAATGGGGAATGGCCTCGCTGATGACCCCGCCGCTGCCCAGCACAGACAGGACGAGGGCGGGGTCGATGGGCGCCGGCTCATCGGGTTCCGACTCGTGCTCGGGCCGGTGCAGCGGGCCCGCGAAGGGCCGGATCCACTCGGTTGCCGGGAGCGGCCGCTCGCCCCGGGCCTCCCGGGCGGCAAACTCAGCCCGGAAGAGCGGCGCCAGCGACCAGCCGGCGGGCTCGCCCACTGCCAGGATGAACTGCAGGAGGCCCATGTCCATCTGCCCCAGCCGTTCCACCAGCGCGACGAAGAGACGGCCGCACGCGCGGGCGTCATCCTCAGCCCGGTGGTGCCGCTCCAGCGGCAGCTGCAGCAGCTGGGCCAGGGTGGCCAGCCTGTGGTTCCGGGCAAGGGGCAGGGCGATGCGGGCCAGTTCGGCCGTGTCGTAGCTCCAGTTGGGGAGGCTGCGGCCGGCCCGGGCGAAGGCTGCCTGCAGAAACGCCACGTCGAACGGGGCGTTGTGCGCCACCAGCGGCAGGTCCCCGAACAGCTCGGCCAGGGCGGGCACGACCGCCTCGATGGGGGGCTTGCCCGCCACCATGGCCGGGTGGATGCCGGTGAGGTTCTGGATGCGCTGCGGAATCGGGCAGCCGGGGTCGATCAACTGCGAGATGCACGCGGTCTCACGGCCGTCTTCAAAGCGCACGGCCGCCACTTCGATCAGTTCGTCATGGTCGGGCGAAGTTCCGGTCGTCTCGACGTCTATCGCGACGAAGGAGCGCAGCCCCATGTGGGCTGTACCCCCTTTCTGCATGCATACCCATCGGTTAGTGTTTCGAGTTCGCCCGATACAACTCCTCTGCGCTCAGTCAAGCCGCTCCCAGAGCCAGCCGGCGGCGGCGCCGGCAGCGGAGATGGGTGCGGCCATCCAGACGGCCGCGGGCCAGAGCCGGGGCAGCGTTCCCTCCCAGCCGCCCCACCCCGGCATGTGGCCGGACACCAGGGCCGCGATGTAGCACGCGGCCAGCAGCGCGCCGCCGATGGCGCCGGCGGCCACAGGGTGCAGCGCGTACAGGTTGACCAGGGCCCTCGCGGCGGTGACCGCGCCCGCGGCCAGCAGCACGAAGAGCAGCAGCAGGGTCCAGAAGGCCGGAGTCACGGCAAAGGCCTGAAAGGCCCGCCAGAAGTGGGGCGGGCGCTCCACCGCCCCGGCGGCCAGGAGAACGCCGCCGAAGGCGAGCAGCGAGCCGGTGAGGGTGCACGACAGGAAGCGGGCCCACCGGGGCATGTACACACACCTCCCCGATGAGGCTATGCGCGGCGGAGGCCTGCGAGTACTGTCCGGGAAAACTATCCGCGCCCTCACGGGAAGTGTATAATTTTAGTATCTGCTCATGCGGGAGGCCAGAACATGCGTGCCGACGTCTATCCGACCGTACTGAACATCCCCCCTGCGGAGGAGCTGGCCGGCAAGGCTGCGGTGGTGATCGACGTGCTGCGGGCGACGACCACCATCTGCACGGCCCTGGCCAACGGCGCCGACACCGTGGTGCCGATCCTTACCCCGGAGGAAGCCTTCCAGGTGGCGCGGGACAACCCGGAAAGGCAGTTCCTCCTGGGCGGCGAGCGCAAGGCCGTGATCATTCCCGGATTCAACCTCGGCAACTCGCCCCTGGAGTACACCGAGGCGCGCGTGAAAGGGCGGCCGATCCTGTTCACGACCACCAACGGCACCCGCGCCATCCGGCGCGCGGCAGGGGCTGACCGGGTCTACATCGCCAGCCTGCTCAACGCCCCGGCGGTCGCCCGGGAACTGGCGCGCCTCGAGATGGACGCGGCCATCTGCTGCGCCGGCACCCACGACCAGTTCTCGTTGGAGGACACCGTGTGCGCCGGGGCGATCCTGGAGTTCATGGCGGGGCCGGGCCAGCCGGTGGAGACCAATGACATGGGGCTGGTGGCCCGCGAGCTGTTCCGCCGTTACGCTGGCAGGCTGGCCGACCTGCTGCACCTTTCCTCCCACGGGCGCAACCTGGTCAAGCTGGGGCTCCAGGACGACCTGCTCTTCTGCGCCCAGCTGGGCACCACGACCCACCTGCCCGTCTTCACCGAGGGGCAGGTGGTGCTCCCGCACGGCGGCCTGTCCGGCTCCGATGGAGTGTGAAGGATCGTCCGGCGTCGTGACGCGGCAGGCCAGTGCGCAGTGGCGCACCGGCCTGCATCGGCTCTGAAGGTGATCTACTTGGT
The DNA here is from genome assembly GCF_055383075.1 of Symbiobacterium turbinis. NCBI lineage: Bacteria > Bacillati > Bacillota > Clostridia > Eubacteriales > Symbiobacteriaceae > Symbiobacterium > Symbiobacterium turbinis. The sequence goes on along the minus strand of NZ_AP042433.1, from coordinate 1,054,543 downwards.
GAAGGGCAGGTCGACGTCCACCGCCTCACCGATGATCTTGTACACATCCTGGAGCAGCGTCGCGAGCCGCTGCTCGGCCATCAGGTAGTCGCGGATGTCCAGGTCCTGCACGAGCACGTTGTAGAGCTGCTCCAGCCCCTGCTTCTGCTCCTCGGTCAGCTCCTTCCCCTGGAGCACCTGGGCCTGCAGGTCCATCTGGCGCGTGTGGAAGTCGGCGATCATCTTCTCTGCGGCAGGCTTGCCCTTGATCTTCTCCCGGGCGGCCTGAAAACTGCGGTATTCCTGGCTCTGCTTCAGCGCACGCGCCAGGTTGTGGGCATGGTCGTGAACGTTGACCATCGTCGCGCCACCTCCCAGCCGTTAGTTTTCGCCTGCTGCCATCGTTTCCCTGCCGGCGGGCCGCCCATCTTCACTCCCACTGGTACACGTAGATGTTGGACGTGAACCCGCCCCGCTCCCGCTGCTGTGCAGGCAGCAGCCAGAGGCGGGAGACCAGCAGCTTCTTGCCGTCAGGTGAGAACTGCGGGTGGAAGAACATCGCCCTGGCGTCGTCCGGCAGCACCCGGCGTGCGGACTTCGTGGCGAGGTCCAGTACGTAGATGCCGGTCTCGGTGCGGGGGTTCCGGTAGGCCACCAGCTGCCCCCCTGGGTGCAGCCCGGGCATGATGCCGCCGCCGCTGGTGAGCCGCTCGGGCTCACCCCCGCCGGCCGGGAGCCGGTACAGTTCGTACTCCACTCCGCCGGCCGTGCGGGGCCCGCCCCCGAACAGCAGCCACCGCCCGTCCTGCGTGACGGCCAGACCTCCCGAGAGAAGTTCCCATCCATCGGGCGCCCGGTAGATCTCCTCCTTCCGCCCGCTGGCCGCATCTATGCGCACGATCCTGTCGGCGGTGGTGTAATACAGGCTGTCGCCCGTTGGATGCCAGGCCAGGTAGCCGATGGCCCCCGTCTCGCCGGCGAGGGCCCGGGCTTCGCCGGCCGGCGCCCGGGGCGGGTCGGGTTCCGCTGTGCCGGATGGGAGCGGGTGCAGCATGATCTGGGCCCCGCTGTCGCGGGTGGAAAGGCGCACAAACGCCAGGGCCCCGCCGTCTGGCCTCCAGACCGGGCCGGCGTCCCACGCCCCTGGCTGGGTGGTCAAAACCCGCACCGGTTTGCCCTGCGGCGCGGTCAGGAGGATCTGCCCGTCCCGCATGAACGCGATCTCCCGGCCGTCCGGCGACCATGCGGCGAAGCCGTCCATGGCCGCGGTCTGCGTGAGCGGGGTCAGGCGTGCAGCCGACTCCGCCTCCGGCACGGCGCCCGCAGCGCCGTCCGGGCCCGCCGCAGCGGGCACGCTCCGGCCGGAGAGCGCGCCCGAGCCGCTCCGCATAATTCCCCCCAATAGCAGCGACAGGCCGAGAAAGAGCAGGAAAACGTAGATCTGCCTACCGCCGGGCAGCCGTCCCGAGTGGCTGCTGTGCATCGATCGTCGCCCCCCTGTCCCTCACTGGGATATTCAGCGGGCAGGGGGGCTAGTACACCCGGCATCATCGCGGGGTGGACGGGCGTATGGAACAGCAGGAGGATGTACGATGAGTCACCTGCTGCTATTGGCCGCGGCAGGCAGCCTGGTGGCGGGGGTGCTCTGGCTGGGGGCCGACCGGGCCGACCGCCTGAACCACACGCTGGTCCGCCCAGCCGTCATGGCCCTGCTGAGCCTTCTGCTGCTCGTGCTGCTGGCGGAGGCCGAGCGGTGGGCGTACAGTCTGGCCGCGGCGGCCGCGGCGGTCGGGCTCTGGGAGAGCTACACCGGCGCGTACCAGCTCATGTCCGCGCCCGTCAGCCGCACCGGCCCCGTGGCACAGGTGCGGACCACGGGCCTCTGGCTGCTGAACACCCTGTCGAACCTGGTGCTGCTGAACCTGTCGGCCCAGCTGGCCTTCCCCCAGACGTTCGAGTGGCGCGGCCTGCCTGCCTCAGCCCTGGACGTGGCCTATTTCACCCTGCTCACCTTCGCCTCCGGCGGGTACGGCGACGTGCTTCCGACAAGCCCTTTGGGCAAGCTGCTCGCCATGCTCACCAGCCTGAGCGGCCTCCTGTTCGCGACGATCCTGTTTGCGGCGCTCTTCCACCGGCTGCGCTCAGAATAAGCCGGCCGGCGGCGAGCCTCAGCGGGTGAAGGGCTCGGAGAGCGCCGTCACCCGGTCCATGATCTCCTGCGGCAGCCCGACCTCGCAGGCGGAGACGTTCTGCGCCACCTGTTCGGGCCGACTGGCGCCGACGATGGCGGACGTCACGCCCGGGCGGGCCATCACCCACGCGAGGGTGAGCTGCGCCAGCGTGACGCCGGCCTCACGGGCAACCCCCTCCATCGCCTCCATGAGGTCGAAGTTGGCCTCCGTGAACCAGCGGTCGACGAAGCGCTGACCCTGCTTCGCGGCCCGGGAGTCTTCGGGCGGCGCCTGACCCCGGCGATACTTGCCGGTGAACAGCCCGCCGGCCAGGGGGAAGTAGACGATCTGCCCCACCCCCTCCGCCAGGCTGGCCGGGATCACCTCCTGCTCGATGCGCCGGTTGACCGGCGAGTACTCGGGCTGGTTGGAGATGAAACGCGCCCAGCCATGGCGGTCGGCCACGGCGTTGGCCTTGACGATCTGCCAGCCGGAGAAGTTGGAACAGCCGATGTACCGCACCTTACCGGCGCGGACCAGGTCTTCCAGCGCCCGCATCGTCTCCTCGATGGGGGTCGTCGGATCCCAGTGGTGCACCTGGTAGAGGTCGATGTAATCGGTCTGGAGCCGGCGCAGCGAGGCGTCGACGGCATCCATGATGTGCTTCCGGGACGTGCCCCGGTCGTTGGGCCCGTCGCCGGTGGGGTACCAGCACTTGGTGGCGATGAGGGCCCGGGAGCGCCGGTCCTTCAGCGCCAGGCCGATGATGCGCTCGGACTCGCCCTGCCCGTACAGGTCGGCGGTGTCGATGAGGTTGATGCCGGCATCCAGCGCCGCGTGGACGATCTTGATGGACGTCGCCTCGTCGCTGCGGGTGCCGAACGCGTTGGTGCCCAGCGCCATCTGCGAGACCTTCAGCCCGCTCCTGCCAAGATTGCGGTATTCCATGACGTGTCTCACCTCTGCCGCATGCCTTCGGCGAATCTTAACTCTTCACGATCCGGGCCGCCGCCTCGCGGGCCTTGGCCATGATCTCCCGGCCGTCCATATACGTCAGCCGGCCGTTGTCGTAGACGATGCGCCCGTCGACGATGGTCGTGACGACGTCGCTGGGCAGGGCCGAGTAGGCGACCAGCGCGAACACGTCGTGGTTCGGCGTCAGGTGCGGCCGCTCCGTGTCGATCAGGATGATGTCCGCGCGCTTGCCCGGCTCCAGGGAGCCGATCTCGGCCTCCATTCCCAGCGCCCGGGCGGCCTCGATGGTGGCCATGGCGACCGCGTCGTACGCGGTGAAGACCGCGGGATCCCCCTCCAGTTCCTTCGCCTGGATGGCGCCGATGCGCATCTCGGAGCCCAGGATGTGCAGCATGTTTTCCGAGGAGGCGCCATCGGTGCCGAAGCCAACCGGAACGCCCTTCCGCCGCATCTTGCTGACCGGCGTGCGGCCCGAGGCCAACTTCAGATTCGACACCGGGCAGTGGCAGACGCCGGTGCCGGTCTCGGCCAGGATCGCGATGTCATCATCGTCGACGTGGACGCAGTGCGCCGCCACCACATGCCGGCCCTTCATCAGCCCCAGGTCGTAGACGTGCCGGATGGGGCTCTTCCCCCACTGCCTGCGGGCCTCCTCCACCTCGCCCGCCGTCTCGGAGAGGTGGATGTGGATGCCGATGCCCAGCTCGTCCGCCAGCTCCGCGCAGGCCAGCAGGGCATCGGGCGGGCAGGTGTACGGCGCGTGGGGCCCGACCATGAACGTGATCCGGCCGCCCGCATTTCCGTTCCACCTGTGGAAGGCCTCGCGGCTCTCATCCAGCCGGGACAGCGCCTCAGACGGACCCCCGACGGCGATGATGCCCCGGGCCACGATGCCCCTGATGCCCGTGGCCTCGATGGCCCGCGCCACCGCGTCCGCGGGGAAGTACATGTCGAGGAAGGTGGTGATGCCGCCGGAGAGCATCTCGTAGGCGGCCAGGGCCGTTCCCCAGTACACGTCATCCGCGGTCATCTTCGCCTCCGCCGGCCAGATCTTCGTCTGCAGCCAGTCCATCAGCCGCATGTCGTCGGCGTACCCCCGCAGGAGGGTCATCGCGGCGTGACAGTGCGTGTTGACGATGCCGGGCATGACGATCTTGCCCACGGCGTTGATGCGCCTGGCCCCCGGCAGAAACGGGGCGCCGGCCCGGGGACCTGCGTAGACGATCCGGCCCGACTCGACCAGAACGACTCCGTTTTCGTACACATCGGCCTGTCCGGTCATGGGAAGCACTGTTCCGCCCTCGATCATCAGCCGCTCCATGAATGACTCCTCCTCGTCCGTCGGTCAGCGGGCCGGCGCGGCGGGCCCGTTCAATGTCAGGATTAGTTTATCTGACCCGTCCGTGCGCGGCAAGAGCCGTGCGGCGTGCGCGCGGGGGCCCCCAGATTCGGGGATGCTGATAGCCAGAACCCCGGGGCAGGGAGCGGACAGGCAGGAACGCCCGTGGTTCAGGCGGAATAGTAGTCTGTACAGTCTTTTCGCGGCGACGGGAAGCCCGAAGTGAACGGGAGAGTGAAACGGACTTGAATTCTGCCGAAGCAGCAGGCCCCTACAGTGCCAGCAGTATCATCATCATCCCGGCCCTGGAGCCTCCGCCCGCCCTGGTGCAGTACGTGCAGGCCCTTCTGGAGCGCGGGTTCCAGCGGATCGTGGTGGTGGACGACGGCAGCAGCCCCGCCTGCCGCTCTATCTTTGCGAGCCTGGCCGAGCTCAAGGGCTGCGTGGTGCTGCGCCACGAGGTGAACCGCGGCAAGGGGGCGGCCCTGAAGACGGCCCTGCGCCACTGCCTGCAAGAGGGATGGCAGCGGCTCTACCGGCGCGTCATCATGGTGGATGCGGACGGCCAGCACGCGGTGGAGGATGTCTGCGGCATGGCCCGGGTCTCCCACGAGAATCCCGAGGCCTACGTGCTGGGCATCCGCGACTTCAACCAGAAGATCGTGCCCGCACGCAGCCGCTTCGGCAACCGACTGACCAGCGGCGCGTTTCATCTCTTCTACGGCCGCTACCTGCGGGACACCCAGACGGGGCTCAGGGCCCTGCCCATCAGCCTCTGGCAGTGGGCGACCGAGGTCGCGGGCGATCGCTTTGAGTATGAGACCAACTGCCTGGTGCAGGCCATGAAGCGCGGCATCCCCATGGCGGAGATGCCGATTCAAACGCTTTACTTCAACAAGAACGCGAGTACGCACTACCACACCCTGCGCGACTCCTGGCCTATCTTCAAGATCCTGATCAGCCACCTGGGGGCCTACGCGCTGGCGGGCGCGCTCGCCTCACTGGCAACGCTGGCTGTGTTTGCCTGGGTGGATCTGGTCTGGCTGGCGGCGCTGGCCCCGGGCAGCCGCCTGCTCGCCGCGAGCATTGTGAGCGCCGCGGCCGGCTCGGTCGTCCGGCTGCTCCTGCACTTGCTCCTCCGTGTGCGCACCGAGCGGAGCATGACCGACGCCACCGCCAAGTACTACCTGCTGGTGGCCGGGCAGATGCTCGCTTCCTACCTGGTGGTGCTCGCCGTGCACCTGATCACCAGCTGGACGGCCGTGTGGATCAAGCTGGTCGCCGACATCGTGCTCGCGGTGGTGGGCTACCAGATTCACCCGCGCTGGCTCTTCAAGTCTCACCGCGGAATCGAGGGAGCGTAAGATGTCTTTCTACGGAAAGCTGTTTCGGTTCTGCCGGGCGGTGCTCCGTCCGCTGGCCCCGCGGTATACGATCGTCCACCCGGAGCGGCTGGTGGAACCCGCAGTCTACCTGTGCCGCCACGCCGACATCTACGGCATCGTGCTGAACCTCTTGTGGCTCCCCGTGCCCGTGCGCACGTGGGGGCTTCATCAGTTCCGCGACCGGGAGGCCTGCTACCGGCACCTCCGGGACATCACCTTCGGCGCGCGCTACGGCTGGCCCCGGTGGAAGGCCACTTCCCTCGCCTGGCTGGCGGCCATCGGCCTTTCGGCGCTGTACCGTTCCGCCGGCTGCATCCCCGTGTACCGGGGATCCGCCCAGATCATCACCACCTTCAGGGAGAGCACGGCCGCGCTGAAGCGGGGCGAGAGCCTCCTCATCTTCCCCGACAAGGACTACGCCAGCACAGACAGCGAGGTGTCGGAGCTGTACGAGGGGTTCTTGAGCGTGGACCGGTTCTACCATCGGGCGACGGGGAAGCACATCCCGTTCGTCCCGCTCTACATCGACCGCGAGGCCCGCACCATCACGGTCTGCGAGCCGCTCACGTTTACGGGCGACCGCAACCGGAAGGCCCAGACGGCTGAGCTGATCCAGATCCTGCAGGAGCGGCTGAGCGGACGGGGCTGCTAGGGGCCGCCGCAGCAGGCCGTGAGGCTGGGCGAAAGCTTACACCGGCAGGCCGCGGGTGGTGATCTCCACCTTCCCGGCCTCCGGATTGACGTACCAGACGGTGGACGAGGCCAGGAGGGTGTTGAGGCCGAGCACCATGTCGATCCGTGTGCCCAGCCCCGCCTCGGCTCGGCTCAGGTCCACCATGAACTGCTCACAGTCCCCGAGGCTGAGGCCGCCCAGCGTGAGGCCCCGCGTGAGGCACACGGAAACCGACGCGCTTGTATCCGTGGCGTTTGTGAGCTCACCCTCGTAAACCTGCTCCGGCTGTGTCCGCCACTGGGGCAGGCGTGCGGTGTTCACGACAGACATGGCCGCGCCGATGTCCACCGCCGTCCGCAGTTTCTGCCCCTCCAGTTCCACGTCCACCAGCATGATGCCCCGGAACAGCTCCAGCGGTACCGTCGTCCGCGGGTAGTGCTCAGGCAGCGGCTCCCGGCCCACGCGTAGCGCCTTGAAATCCAGCAGCAGCGGGCGGGAAAGCAGCGTGGCCCTCCCGAGCCGCATGCTGACCGGAAAGGGCATGTTCGCATAGAATTCCTGGTCGTCGCTGACGACCACCTCCAGCGAGCCGAGCGAGTCGCCGAGGAAGCGGACGTCGCTCACCCGTCCCTTGCGGTGGCGGGCCTCCGCCAGGGCCCCGCGAATGGTGACCTCCTGCTCGCCCGCCTCCACGCCATCGAAAACGCCGAAGGTGGTGTCCTGCGTGGCGCCCGTGTCGAGGTGGGCCCACCGATTCTGGCCCGCAATCTCCACCGGTGCATAGAGCTGCAGCTCGTAAAGCACGAGAGACTCCATGTGAATAACCCTCCCGGATCGAGTTGTGCGATTACTTCCGTCACACTTGCGACGATTCCTGCTTCAATGAATAAACGAAGCCAGCACGAGGTGCTGGCTATTCTGTGTCGCTGGCAGGCATCTCACTGACACGGCGCCTCGGTCGAGCAGAGCTCCGGGCCGGGGCGGCCGATCAGGTAGCCCTGCGCGTAGTCGACCCCGTACGCGCGCACGAGCCGCAGGCTCTCGGGGGAATCGACGAACTCCGCGATGGTCTGCTTGCCCAGCTCGCGGCAGACGGTCGCCAGGGCCCGCACCAGGTGCTGGTCGGCGGTGTCGTGGGCCAGGTTCCGGATGAACGCCCCGTCGATCTTGACGTAGTCCACCGGCAGCCGCTTCAGGAAGTAGAGCGAGGCAAAGCCTGCGCCCACGTCGTCCAGGGCGAAGCGGCACCCCAGCGCCTTCATCTCGCAAATGAACCGCTCCGCCTGCTCCAGGTCGCCGATGGCCGCCGTCTCGGTGATCTCCAGCACGAGGCTCGCGGGGTCCACGTCGCGGTCGGAGAGGCCCCGGCGGATGATGCCCGGCAGGTCCGGATCGATCAGGGTCCGGCCCGACAGGTTGACCTCCAGCACCTGGCTCTGGCCCATCCGGCGCAGGTTGGCCAGCTGCCGGAGCGCCGTGTCCAGCACCCAGCGGTCCACCTGCTGAATCAGGTCGAACCGCTCCGCCACGCCCAGGAACTCTCCCGGGAAGATGAGCTCCCCTTCATCTCCCACCATGCGCAGCAGCGCTTCGTGGTGCGTGACCACGTTGCGCCTGAGATCGAGAATCGGCTGATAGTGCAGCACGAACCGGTCCTGCTCCAGCGCCTGGCTGATGCGCCGCCTCCAGAGCAGCCGCGCCTCCAACTGCCGCTGCCAGGGGCCGTCGGGCGTGTAGAGGGCCCAGCTGTCCCGCCCCCTCTCCTTGGCCTCGGAGAGCGCCATGTCGGCCTTGCTCAGCAGTTCGCTCACCGAACTGCCGTGGTCGGGGAAGAGCACGATGCCGATGCTGGCCGTGAGCGACACCGGGGTCTCCTCGCTGGCGAACCTGCTCTGCCGGATCGACTCCAGCAGCCGGTCGGCCACCCGCGCCGCCAGCGGGCCGTCTGCGCCGGGCAGCACGATCGCGAACTCGTCGCCTCCCAGCCGGGCCGCGGTGTCGCCCAAACGAACTGCGCTCCGCAGGAGGGCGGCGACCTGCCGCAGGACCTCGTCGCCGGCCTGATGGCCGAGGGTATCGTTGATGTGCTTGAACATATCGAGGTCGATGAAGAAGAGCGCCCCGCCTGCGCCGGTACGCTGCGCCCGGGAGAGGGCCTCCTCCAGCACCTGCTGGAACCGCCGCCGGTTGGCCAGGTCGGTGAGCGAATCGACGAGGGCCAGACGCACCAGTTCCTCCTCGTACCGCTTGCGGTCGGTGACGTCCTGCACCTGGAGGATGTAGGCGGCCTCGCCCTGCTGGCCGTGCATGGCGGCGCAGCTCAGGTCCGCCCAGATGGTCCCGCCGCTCCGGTGGCGCAAGGGCACACACGCCCCGCCGGTCGCCAGTTCGGCGAGATCGGGCAGCGCATCGGCTTCCAGGGCCAAGTGGGACAGCGGCCGGCCGGTCAGCTCCGCCGCGTCGCACCCCAGCATGGCGCAAAACGCGCGGTTGACCTGGAGAATCCGGCCGTGCGCGTCGAGCAGGGCCACGCCGATGGGGGCGTGCTCGAAGGCCAGCCGGAAGCGCTCCTCGCTCGCCTTCAGCCGGCGCTCGGTCTCCTTGCGCTCAGTCAGGTCCTGTGCCACGGCCAGATACAGCGTCTCGTCCTCCACGGAGACCCGGGCAATGCCGATCTGCACCGGAAACAGCTCGCCTGACTTCCGCCGGGCCGACAGCTCCTGCCGCTCGGCCATGGTGCGCTGCTTCACGGGACCCCGTCCGAACTCTGCGACGAACTTGCGATGCCGCGCCGCGGTGCCGGGCGGCAGCAGGATGTCCAGCGGCTGGCCCAGGACCTCTTCCCGGGTCCAACCGAAGATCTTCTCCGCCATCTCGTTGAACAGGACGATCCGCTGATCGGCATCGAGGGCGATGGTCGCAGCGGGTGTGATCGCCAGCATACTGGCCAGGCGGGCCTCCGACCGGGCCAGGGCGCGCTGGACCTCTGCTGCTTGATCTGAGGTGCACTGGTGGTTACGCATCGTGAACCCCCCCGATAGCGACCCGTTACTATTGACGTTACCAATAGACCCGTCCGGTGCAAATGGCACCAAAGGTCTATAGGAAACGCCCTGTCGGGTCGGTCGGGGGGGTGTTCGCCCGGCCTGTAGGGGCTCTACCTCACCAGGGTCGCTGCCCATTCATGGGCGGCTTCCAGTTCGTCGGGAGACACGGACCGGGGGGCGTGCTCCAGCACGATGACCGCCTGCGGGTGCGCCTCCACCACCATGCGGGCGATGTCGGCAGCGGGGGTCACCTGCGGCCAGCGATCCCGGGTGTGACTGCCGTTTGTCGGCAGGTGGCTCCGGAACTGCCCCTCGGCATCCCACAGCGATGTGTGCAGGTGCAGGTGCCGGGCCCAGGGCAGCCAGCGCTCGGCCAGGCTGACCGGGTCCTGCCCGTGGGTGCGGGCCAGGAGGCCCAGGCGGCCTGTGTCGATGCAGAGGGAGAGCTCGGGGAACTCCTCGAACAGCCGGCTGTACAGCTCGCCGTCGAAGAAGTACGGGTTCGGCCCGTCAATCTCCAGCACGACGCGGATTCGCTCCCGCTCCTGCAGCTCCGCCAGCCGGTCGAAGCACTGGCGGCTCCACTCGTAGAGCTCCGCTTCACGGGGCCACGCCTCCAGGGGGATCGGGTCGGCGTCCTTGAAGTACCAGCCGAGGGCGGCGTAGTCCACGCCGGGCATCTGCAGGGCCGGCCACGGAAAGTGAAAGAGGATATAGCGCGCGCCGAGCCGGTGGGCCGCCTGGGCGGCGGTCCAGGCCACCTCCAGGGCCTCGGACCGCACCGCCCGGTCCGGGTCCAGGAACCGGCACCAGACCGGTCCGCCGTCCCGGTGGGTCGGGTGGTGGGCGCCGATCACCCACTCGTAGTACTCGGCCTCCGCCACGGCGCCCAGCACGTCGGGCAGGGTGTCGCAGAGGCCGATCTCCGCCCCCTGCCAGTGGGGCCGCTCCAGCGACTCGCCGTACGTGTTCACGCCGGATCCCGCAATCCGGCCGAAGGCCCCCTGCAGCGGTACGAAGAGCTGTGCCACGGCCTACACCTGCCAGGACCGCACGTACCGCTCCTGCTCGGGGGTCAGCCGGTCGATCTCGACGCCCAGGGCCCGGAGCCGGGTCTCGGCCACGCGCACGTCGATCTCGGCCGGCACCTGAATCACCCGGTTCTCCAGCTTCCCCCGGTTCTCCAGGAGCCAGAGGTGGGTCAGGATCTGCACGCCGAAGGAGAGGTCCATGACCTCCGCCGGGTGGCCGTCGCCCGCGGCCAGGTTGGCCAGCCGCCCCTCGCCGATGAGGTAGAGGCGGCGGCCGTCATGGCCGGTGTAGGCGTCGACGTTGGGCCGCACCCGCACCGGCCTGCCGCCGAAGGCCTCCAGGTCGGGCTTGTAGATCTCGACGTCGAAGTGGCCGGCGTTGGCCAGAATCGCGCCGTCGCGCATCACCTCGAAGTGCTCGCGGCGGATCACCTTCTCGCAGCCGGTCACCGTGATGAAGATGTCGCCCAGGGCTGCGGCCCGGGCCATCGGCATGACCTCGAACCCGTCCATGAGCGCCTCGTTGGCCAGAACCGGGTCGACCTCGCAGACGATCACCCGCGCCCCGAGCCCCTTGGCCCGCATGGCCACGCCCTTGCCGCACCAGCCGTAGCCGGCGACCACCACGCGCTTGCCGGCGATGGAGAGGTTGGTGTTGCGCATGATCGACTCCATGGTGGACTGGCCCGTGCCGTAGCGGTTGTCGAACAGGTGCTTCATGCGGGCATTGTTGACCGCCACCATGGGAAAGCGCAACACGCCGTCGGCCTCCATGGCCCTGAGCCGCTGCACCCCCGTGGAGGTCTCCTCCGAGCCGCCGATCAGGTCCCCGGCCAGGTCCTGCCGGCTGGTGTGCAGCAGGTAGGTGAGATCGCCGCCGTCATCCAGCAGCAGGGTGGGACGTGCCGCCTCCAGGGTGCGGATCAGGTGCTCGGTGTACTCCTCGGGCGTCGACCCGTGCCAGGCGTGCACCGTCACGCCGCGCTCGGCGGCGGCAGCCGCCACGTCGTCCTGCGTGGAGAGCGGGTTGGAGCCGGTGAGGAAGACCTCCGCGCCGGCCGCGGCGAAGACCAGGGCCATGTAGGCCGTTTTGGCCTCCAGGTGGATCGACATCGCCACCCGCTGGCCCGCCAGGGGTTTTTCGCGGCTAAGCTCCCGCTCCAGCTGATTCAGGATCGGCATGTGCGCCTTCACCCAGTCGATCTTCTGATGCCCGCTCGGCGCCAGCGCGGGATCCCGCAGGGTCGAGGCCGAAACCTTGCTCTGCACTTCGGTCACCTCCTACACCTTCAGGGCCGGGTTGTTCTTGTGGCAGGCGCACCCCCGCTGCACGGGAATCTGCCTCAGGGTGGCGAAGAGCAGCTTCTTCAGGTTCTCGCTGTTGGCCGCCATCACCTCGAGGACCTCCTCGTGGGTGAGCGACGTGGGCGAGATGCCCGCGCCGTAGTTGGTCACCATCGACACCGTCGCATAGCAGAGCCCGGCCTCGCGGGCCAGCACCGACTCGGGCACGTTGGTCATGCCCACCACGTCGCCCCCAAGCTGGCCGAACATGCGGATCTCCGCCGCGGTCTCAAAGCGCGGGCCCTCGGTGCAGACATAGGTGCCCCTGGGGTGCGCGGCGACGCCCACCTCCTGCGCGGCGGCGACCAGCACCTGCCTCAGCTCCGGGCAGTAGGGCTCGGTGACATCGGTGTGCACCACGCCGGCCTCGCCGCCCTCGAAGAACGTGCAGACGCGGCCCTTGGTGAAGTCCAGGAACTGGTCCACCACGACGAAATCGCCGGGCTTCAGCTCGCGGTTGCACGAACCCACGGCGGTGGTCGCGACCACCCGCTCAACGCCCAGCATCTTCAGGGCGTAGATGTTGGCACGGTAGTTGATGAGATGCGGGGGCACGGAATGATCGACCCCGTGCCGGGCCATGAAGGCCACCTCCTCCCCCGCGTAGGTGCCGATGCGCACCTTGGCCTGCCCGTAAGGGGTGGTGATGACCTCCTCCCTGATGTTATCGAGGATGCGCGGGTCGTAGACCCCCGTGCCGCCGATGATCGCCAGGCGAACCTTCTTCTGCGTCATATGCGCACACCCACCTTTCTGGTGACATAAGCTGGTCTTACAGGGGCTGAAACATCCGGGAGCCCCGACGGATGCTCTGCGAGGTGGGGCTCGGATGACGGAGAACGGGACACACGCTGAAGGAGGAACGGAGCACCAGTACCACAGGCGGTGGCGGGGCGGCGGCCTCGGGCGGCTCCTGCTGGTCACCACCGGCGACGTCGACCTCGACGGTGCGCCCGAGATCGTCGCCTGCGCCGGCCGTGAGCTGAAGATCTACCGCTGGACGGGCGACACCTACGCCCTGCTTGCAGAGGCAGGGCTGCCCAAGGACGCGCTCTCCCTGGCCGTCGGCCAGGTTGACCCGGGCGGGCCAGGCACCGTGGCGGTGGGCACCCGCGACAACGTCCTGCTCTACGCCCTGACTCCCGGCGGGCTGGTGGCCCTCTGTCAGACCCTACTCTACCCCAATGCCTACTTCCGGTCGCTCAGTCTGGACGACGTGAACGACGACGGCCGGGCTGAGGTCATTGCCGGCGCGAGCGGGGCGCAGACGATCTACCTCTACCAGGTCATGGCCGTGGGACGGGAGAGCCGGCTGGAGGAGCTGGGACGCCTCTACGTGGGCGGGCTGGTCGCCGCCAGGCCCACCTCGGCGGGCGAACTGGTGGCGGCCACCAGGGACGGCTGGGTGGATGTGTACGTTTCCTGCGCCCTCCTGCCCCGGGAGACCCAGACGGTCTACACCGTGCGGCGGGGCGACAGCCTCTGGCGGCTGGCCCGGAAGTTCGCGACCTCGCCCGGGGCCATCGCCAAGGCCAACAAGCTGTCGGAGCCGTATCAGCTCTCGCCGGGGCAGGTGCTCATCATCCCCGGCCGGCGCAGCCAGAAATCCGACCCGTAAGGTGCGAAGGGAGCAAGACATAGCATGTGGCGCTGGTGACCGGCGGTCACCAGCGCCGTCGCGCGCGGGCTGGGTGCCTCAGCCCTCGGGGAAGATCCAGCGGTCTACGGACCGGCTGTACGACTCCTCCACCTCGCCGAACCACAGCTTGATCTCGCGCTCGGCGTTCTCGGGGCCGTCGGAGCCGTGGACGACGTTGAAGGAGACGTCGCAGGCGAAATCCGCCCGAATGGTGCCGGGTTCGGCGTTGGCCGGGTTGGTTGCCCCCATGGTCTTGCGGATGGTGGCAATCGCGTTCGGCCCCTCCCAGACCATCGCCATGACAGGGCCCGAGGTGATGAACTCGATCAGGCTCGGGAAGAAGGGCTTGTCCTTCAACTCCGCATAGTGCTGCTCCGCCAGTTCGCGCGAGACCCGCATGAGTTTGGCTGCGACCAGCTTCAGGCCGCGCCGCTCGAACCGACTGATGACCTCCCCCACCAGGCCCCGCTGCACGCCGTCGGGCTTCACCATGACAAAGCTGCGCTCCATACGCGTCGATTCCCCTTTCACGACGTGGGGCACTCCCCCAAAAGTTGCCGTAGTGATTGTACCGAACGGGGGAATCTTTGGCAAGAAGGGCGGCACACTGTCCATACCGGTTCGGAGAATGGCACGAAGGCCCACGTGGGCAGACTTGCGAACGAGGCGCCGGCGTCCGCATGCCGACGGGGCGCCGCCTGTGGCAGCGCCCCGTGACAGACCGTATGACTAACGCTCGCAGGCGATGGCGTGCTGGGTGAGGATCCGGTCGACGTCCTTCGGGGGCCAGCCGGCCAGGTAAGCCGGCGCACCGGTGGAGATGTTCTCCCGAATCCGCTTCACCATCGCCTTCGCGCTGATTCCCTTCAGGGTCACGCGCAGCATCCTGCGGCCGCTGGCGTCGTAGACGCACACATAGCCCGCGTCGGACACGTCGATGTAATAAAGCCGTCCCGACGGGCTGTGCACCTCGGTACGGGTAATCTGCTCTCTCATGTAGGCACCCCCTAATTCCATTATATTGTCTCAGAAGTTGCGGCAGGTGCGCAAGCCCGGTTCTGCCCGCACCATGCGCCAGATGGTGGTCCGCCTGCCATCCGCGCAGGCCGCTTCAGGAGGGACGTGCGTGTCTCATCTTGACGCCGCCCGGTTTCAGATGGCGTACTCGCTCTTCTTTCACATGATCTTCGCCGCCCTCGGGGTCGGCATGCCTGCGCTGCTCGCCGCCGCGGAATACCTCCACCTGCGCACGAAGGATCCGCAGTACCTGCGGCTCGCCGGCACGTGGGCCCGGGCCACCGCCGTGCTCTTCGCCATCGGCGCCGTGAGCGGCACCGGCATCGCCTTCGAGCTGGGCCTCCTGTGGCCCGAGTTCATGCACTTCGCCGGCAGCACCATCGGCCCGGCCTTCACGCTGGAGGGCTACGCCTTCTTCACCGAGGCCATCTTCATCGGCCTGTACCTGTACGGGCGTGACCGCATGCGGCCCGTCGCGCACTGGCTCACCAGCGTCGCGGTGGCGGTGAGCGGCGCCGCCTCGTCGGTGCTGGTGACCGCTGCGAACGCCTGGATGCAGAACCCTGTCGGCATCGAGACGCTGCGGAGCCATCCGGAGGCGCTGAGCCCGTGGGTCGTGTTCACCAACCCCCACTGGCCCATCATGGCCCTCCACTCCACCCTGGCTTGTTACGCAGCCACGGGATTTGCCGTGAGCGGCGTCTACGCCTGGGGCATGCTGCGGGGGCGCACAGACAGCCTCCGGCAGAAGGCGCTCCAGATCGCGGTGATCATGGGGCTGCTGGCCGCGGTCACCATGCCCTTGACCGGCGACGTCTCCGCCAAGGTCGTCGCCCGGCACCAACCGGAGAAACTGGCAGCCATGGAGGCGCTCTTTGTCACCCGCACCCGGGCGCCGCTCCTCATCGGCGGCCTGCCGGACCAGGAGACGGGGAAGGTGTGCTGCGGCGTTGAGCTGCCCGGGCTGCTCTCGTTCCTGGCCTACGGCGCCCTCGATGCGGAGGTGATGGGGCTCGACCAGGTTCCCAGGGACGAATGGCCCAATTTACCCCTCGTCCACCTCTCCTTTCAGCTCATGGTGGGCGCCGGCCTGGCCATGGTTCTGGTTGGCCTCTATTACGCCTGGGTCCGCTGGCGCAGGCCCGCGGACGTGGCCCGGGATCGGCGGCTCCTCTGGCTGCTGGTCATTGCGGCGCCGATGGGGTATCTGGCCCTGGAGGCCGGCTGGATCGTGGCCGAGGCGGGCCGGCAGCCCTGGACGATCTGGAAGGCGATGCTGACCGCCGACGCCGTGACCCCGTCAGGCGGCATGGACCCCTCGGTGGCGGGCTTCACGGCCCTGTACGCCGCCCTGGCGGTGGCGCTGGTCCTGCTGCTCCGCCGCCTGCGCCACGAATGACTCTAAGGAGGTGGACATGCGCCATGCATTTGTGGTCGACGCTGGACCCCGTGGTGGGGGCGGCGCTGGTCATGCTGCTGGCCCTCATGGCTTACGCGGTGCTGGCCGGGGCGGATTTCGGCGGCGGCATCTGGGACCTTCTGGCCACCGGCCCCAGGCAGGAGCAGCACCGGCAGGCCATCGCCCGTGCGATGGGGCCCGTCTGGGAGGCCAACCACGTCTGGCTGATCTTCGTCATCGTCATCCTGTTCACGGTGTTTCCCACCGGTTACCGCGCCCTGGGCATCGCCTTCTTCGGCCTGTTTCACCTGGTGCTGATCGGCATCGTCCTCCGGGGCGCGGCGTTCGCATTCCGGGCCGCAGCATCGGGCGAATCGCGCCAGTGGCGGCTGTGGAGCCCGGTCTTCGGCGCCTCCTCCGCCGTCACTCCCTTCCTGCTGGGCCTCGCCGCTGCGGCCGTCTCAGGCGGCGGCATCCGGGTGCTCCCCGGCGGAACCGTCCAGGTAGACCCCATCCTCACATGGTACAGTCCGGTCTCCATCCTTATGGGCCTGCTGACCACCGCCATGTGCGCCTACCTGGCCGCGGTCTTCCTCACCGTGGAGACCCGCGGTGAGGTGCAGGAGGACTTCCGCCGCCGGGCCCTCTGGTCCGGTGCCGTCATGGGGCTGCTCGCTGCGGCCCTGCTGCCGCTCCTGCCGGCCGCCATGCCCCATCTGTGGGAGCACCTGACGCGCCCTGCCCCCGCTCCGATCCTGCTGGGCGGGGCCGCCCTCGCCCTGCTCTCCGCTGCGGCCATTTACACCCGGCGCTACCTGCTGGGCCGGGCTGCGGCCGTGGCGCAGGTGGTCGTGCTGCTGAGCGGCTGGGCGGTCGGTCAGTGGCCGTATCTCATCTATCCGGACATCACCTTCCATGGCGCCGCGGCGGCCGGCCCCTCCATCCGGTTTCTGCTGCAGACCCTGCCGTTTGGCCTGCTGGTGCTGCTGCCCTCCCTCTGGCTTCTCTTCCGCGTCTTCAAGGCGGAGGTCAGGTAGGACGCTCGTGCTCCTGGTTAGTTTGGTACCGCCAGGCGTGCAGTAGTGCGCCGTTAGGTGACAAACCCGAGACCCCGTTAGACCGAAAACCGGTCCCGATGGGCGATACCCCCCAGGAAAGCGGTGGATGATAATCTTGTAAGGAGGTGTTACCATGAATGTTTCAGCACGAGTTGCGAAACTAGCTCCGGAACTGGTTGAGATCCGCCGCGACCTCCACGCGCACGCGGAGAGTGGCTGGACGGAGTTCCGCACGGCCACCAAGGTCGTCGAGCGCCTGACCGAACTCGGCTATGAGGTCAAGTTCGGGCCCGAGGTGCACAACCGCGAGCACATGGCGGGCCTGCCCTCCGAGGCTGAACTGGAGCGCCACCTGGAGCGCGCGATCGCGCAGGGGGCCAATCCTGACATCGCCCGGAAGATGGCCGGGGGCTACACCGGCGTCGTCGGCATCCTGCGCTGCGGCGAGGGGCCCACCATCGGCCTGCGCTTCGATATGGACGCGCTCGACATCACCGAGTCAGACGATCCGGACCACAGGCCCAACCAGGAGGGGTTCGCCTCCAAGAACAAGGGCGCGATGCACGCCTGCGGTCACGACGGCCACACGGCGATCGGGCTGGGCGTGGCCACCGTGCTTGCTGAGATGAAGGATCAGCTGCGCGGCACCATCAAGCTGTTCTTCCAGCCCGCTGAGGAGGGCGTGCGCGGGGCCCGGGCGATGGTGGAGGCCGGCGTCTGCGACGACGTCGACTTCCTGCTGGGCGCCCACCTGGGCTTCCAGGCGAGGGAAGTTGGCACCATTATCACGGGTGGCGCCGGCTTCCTGGCCACTTCGAAGATGGACGCGATTTTCACCGGCGTTCCCTCCCACGCGGGGGCAGCCCCGGAGGCGGGCCGCAACGCGCTGCTGGCCAGCGCCACGGCAGCCCTGAACCTGCACGCGATCGCGCGCCACTCGGGCGGCGCTTCCCGGATCAACGTCGGCGTGCTGCAGGCCGGCTCCGGCCGCAACGTCACCCCGGCCAACGCGATCATGAAGTTGGAGACGCGCGGCGAGACCACGGACATCGACGCGTACATGAAGGAGCAGGCCGAGCGGATCATCAAGGCGGCCGCCGCGATGTACGACGTGCAGGTGGAGCTGAGGCCGATGGGGAGCGCCGCGGGCGGCACCAGCGATCCGGAGCTCGCGGAGATCATCGGGCAAGCCGCCGGCGAGACGCCGGGTGTCACGAAGATCCTGCCCACCGGCGATCTCGGCGGCAGCGAGGACTACGCCTGGATGATGGACCGGGTGCAGAAGCGGGGCGGCAAGGCGGCCTACATGATGATCGGTTCGAAGATCGCAGCCCCCCACCACGACTCCCGCTTCGACTTCGACGAGCGGTCGCTGCCCATCGGCGTCGAGGTGATGGTCCGGACCGTGCTGCGGCTGACCCAGAGCTAGGGAATCGCCCCGGGCGCGCACCCCACCGGCGGGGTGCGCCGCCTGAGGGATATCCGCCCTAAGTTCCAGCAAATACTTTGCCAAGGGCCTTTGGATCAGCAATGGCGATGGCCCAATGGATCACGGAACGGTGCCGGAGTAACCGCCCTATTCTCCATTCAGAGTCTACCCGCCGGCTTGCTACACTTAGGCGGGACTGACCTTTCGCCTGCATGCGCAGGCCGATTACCCCAGAAGAGGTGACGACGGTTGAGCGAACGCCCACGCATTCTGGATACCTTTCTCACGCTGGTGACCACGGACTCCCAGACGCGGAAGGAGGGCCGCATGGCCGATCTGCTGCAGGAGCGGCTGGAGGCCATGGGCTTTACCGTACAGCGGGACGATGCCGGTGAGCGCATCGGTGGTGAAACCGGCAACCTCATCGCCAAGCTGAAGGGAAACAGCGAGGGCCCGCCCCTCTGCCTGTGCGCCCATATGGACAGGGTTTCCCCTGGCACCGGCATCAAGCCGCAGATTCGCGACGGCGTGATCACCAGCGACGGCACGACGATCCTGGGCGCAGATGACGCCGCGGGTCTGGCGGCCATCCTGGAAGGTGTGCAGCGCGCCATCGAGCAGGGCGTGAAGCGGCCCGACATCGAGGTGGTCTTCACCATCGCCGAAGAGGGCGGCCTCAACGGTTCCAAGAACATGGACTTCTCCCTGATCGAGGCCCGTGAGGCATTCATCATCGACTCCTCGACGCCGGTCGGCACGATCATCAATAAGGCCCCGGCGCAGACGAAGGTGACCTACCGGGTCATTGGCAAGGCCGCCCACGGCGGCGTGGAGCCGGAGAAGGGCATCAGCGCCCTGGTCGTCGCGGCCCACGCGCTGACCCGCATGACGCTCGGCCGCATCGATGAGGAGACGACCGCCAACCTGGGGCTGGCGCAGGGCGGCAGCGCCACCAACATCGTCATGGAGACCTTCGAGATGAGGGGCGACGTGCGGTCGCTCGTCACGGAGAAGATGGAGGCCCAGGTCCAGCACATGACCGAGGTCTTCGAGCGCACCGCCGCCGAGTTCGGCGCCCGGGTGGAGGCCGACATTCAGTTCGCCTACGGCCCGGTCAACCTGAAGCCGGACGATCCCGTGGTGCAGCGGGCCGCGGCCGCCATCCGCCGGGCCGGGCTGGAGCCTGAGCTGCGGGCGACCGGCGGGGGCAGCGATGCGAACATCTTCAACAGCAGGGGCATCACCGCTTGCAACCTGGGCACGGGTTACCGCGGCGCACACAGCCTGCAGGAGAGCATCGAGATCGCGGCGCTGGAGCGCATCGGCGATGTGGTCTTCGCACTGATTGTGGAGTCCGCGTCGGCCTGACGTCGCAGGTGATCGCGGCGAGGTTCTGTCGCACTTCGCCGATCACATAAGCGTGACGCAGCAAAAGGAGTGTGGTAC
This sequence comes from Symbiobacterium turbinis, assembly GCF_055383075.1. Classification (NCBI taxonomy): domain Bacteria; kingdom Bacillati; phylum Bacillota; class Clostridia; order Eubacteriales; family Symbiobacteriaceae; genus Symbiobacterium; species Symbiobacterium turbinis. The sequence goes on along the minus strand of NZ_AP042433.1, from coordinate 1,034,611 downwards.
CGTATGCTGCCATGGATTGGTGTTCTTATCGTCCTCGGGGTCATCTATGCGATTCTGAAGCGGTACGAGACCCGAATGGTCCTGTTCACTGCCGGCCTCGTCATGGCGATCATCTCCCTGGAACCCATGTCCGCCTTCGCCCAGTTCCAGAAATCCATGACCAACGCGGGCCTCATCAGCGCGATCTGTTCGGTGATGGGCTTCGCCTACGTCATGAAGCTGACCAAGTGCGACCAGCACCTGGTCCACGCGGTCGCCGGGACCGTCGCGAAGGCCCGGGCGATCCTGATCCCGGCTACCACCATCGCCACCTTCCTCATCAACATCGCCCTGCCCAGCGCGGCCGGCTGTAGCGCGGCGGTGGGCGCGGTCATGATCCCGGTTCTGATGGCCGCCGGCGTCCACCCGGCCGTGGCCGCCGCAGCGGTGCTCGCGGGCACGTTCGGCTCCGTCCTGAGCCCGGGCAGCGCCCACATCAACATGGTGGCCGAGATGTCGGGGGCCTCTGTCGTTGAGACCATCGCCGTGGTCACGCCGGCGACGATTACCGCGGGTCTCATCGGCGCCATCGTCCTGACCCTGTTCGCCATCCTCCGCAAGGAGGACCGCGGCCACAAGTCCGACGTCCTGGCCGAGGCCAACGGCTTCAAGGTCAACCCCCTCTACGCCCTGGTGCCGGTTCTGCCCCTGGTTCTGCTGGTTCTCGGCGCCACCGTGCCCGCGATGAAGGACTGGGGCCTGACGGTGCCCGCGTGTATGGTCATCGGCGCCATGGTCGCCCTGGCTGTCACCCGCACCAACCCCGCCGAGCTCACCAAGTCCTTCTTTGACGGCATGGGCAAGGCGTACGCCGACGTCATCGGCATCATCATCGCCGCCGGCGTGTTCGCCGCCGGTCTCGGCTCGGTCGGCCTGATCGACATGCTGCTCGAGGCGGCCACCGGCGCGAAGGGCGCCATCGGCGCCGCCGGCACCTGGGGCCCGATGCTGGTCGCCATCCTGAGCGGCTCCGGCGACGCGGCCACCATCGCCTTCAACGAGGCCGTGACCCCGCACGCCGCCACGTTCGGCCTGACCATCCCGAAGCTGGGCACGCTCGCCTCCCTGGCCGGCGCCCTGGGCCGGTCCATGAGCCCCGTGGCAGGCGCGGCTATCATCGTGTCCGGTATCGCCAACGTGAACCCGATGGAGGTTGCGAAGCGCAACGCACCCGGCATGATTCTCGCCAGCATCGTCGTCTTCATTATGCAGGGGCTCTAATCGCATCCGCCGTACACACGGCGGGGTCCTGCGCACTGGCGCGGGGCCCCGCCGGTCTATCCTCATCATCGTAGAAAGGGGAATCTATTATGCCCGTACAGCCTGCTCGCATCGAACGCGACCTGAATGCCTTCGCGCAGTTCGGCCGCTCCGGCCCCACCGCCGTCACCCGGCTGGCCTTGACGCCGGAGGACCGCGCGGCGCGGGCCCACTTTATTGAGCTCTGCCGCGCCGAGGGCCTTGAGGTGCGCATTGACCGCTTCGGAAACATCGCCGCTGTCCTGGGCGAGTGGGACCGGCCCGCCCTTCTGATGGGCTCCCACCTGGACAGCGTGCCCAACGCGGGCCGCTTCGACGGCGTGGTCGGCGTGGTCGCCGCGCTGGAGGTCATCCGGGCGCTGAAGGAGGACGGCCAACTGCCGCGGGTGCCGGTCGGGGTCGTCAACTTCACGTCGGAAGAGTCCTCCCGCTGGGGCCGGGCGACGCTGGGCTCGAAGGCCCTGGCGGGCGTGATCCCCGAGGATGAGCTGATGGCCTACGCAGACCGCGACGGCATCACCTTCGGCCAGGCCTTGCAGGAGAACGCCGGGTACGATCTTGTCGACGGTCCCCGGGACTTCGGTCCCATTGCCGGCTTCTTCGAGATGCACATCGAACAGGGGCCCGAGCTGCTCTACGCCGAAAAGCCGGTCGGCGTGGTCAGCCACATCGCGGCGCCCTCCCGCTACAAGGTGTTCGTCAAGGGCACGGCCGCCCATTCCGGCGCAACCCTGATGGGCCGGCGGAAGGACGGCCTCGTGGCCGCCTCAGAGCTCGTGCTGGGGCTGGAGCGTCTTGCCAAGGAGGTCGGCGACGCGGTGGTGGCCACGGCGACGATCTTCAGCGTGAAGCCGGTCTCCATCAACGTCATCCCCGGCGAGGTGGAGCTGGGGGTCGATATCCGCGGCATCGAGAAGGAGAGCATCGGCCGGGTCACCGACGGCTTCCGGAAGCTGGTGGCGGACGTGTCGGCCAGGCGGGGGATCGAGATCGAGATCGAGACCCTCTCCGAGGAAGCGCCGGTCACGCTGGACGCCGGCATGGTGGAACGGCTCTGCCAGGCGTGCGAGCAGAAGGGCATTCCCTACCTGCGCACCGTGAGCCGCGCGGGGCACGACGCCATGTACGTGGCCCGCATCGCGCCGACGGCAATGCTCTTCGTCCCCAGCAAGGACGGCCTGAGCCACAACCCCGCGGAATTCACGTCGCTGGAGGAGATCGCGCTGGGGACCGAGGTGCTGGCGGAAGCCGTGCGCTCGTTCCGCTAGTCCCTCTCCCCTTTCACGAGCCATCACCCCTGTGGGCTGAGCACCGCCCGCCCGGCGGCGCTCAGCCCACCTGCGTCACAGCGCGGCGCATGTTGCGTCTTGCGGCCGACCGTAGAGGCCCGCGGTCCGGCGCGCGGCGGTCCGGCCGGATCAAACCGGCCGGACCGCAAGGTTTTCCGCTCAAATGTTACCGCTCGTAGAAGGGCGGCGGCTCGATGCCCAGCATGCGCAGGTAGGTGTAGCCCTGCCCCCGGTGGTGGATCTCGTTCTCCAGGGCGTAGATGAAACGGCTCAGGTTGGTCTGCGGCGTGGGGTCGAAGAAGGGGTCGCTCTCCTCGGCCAGCAGCCGCTCCACGGTGATCTTGGGCCACAGCTCCAGCGTCCGCCTGCGCACGGCGGCGCAGGCATCCAGCAGCGCCTGCTTGGTGTTCAGCCCCTTGTGGGGATTGAAGACCCACTCCCCCGTGGCCACCCCGCGCACGTATCCGTCCTCGATGTCCAGGATCTCCTTCACCATGTCGGCGAAGGGCCTCATCGCTTCAGCGGCCTTGAAGCGGAACAGCGCTTCCTCGGGAAACGCCTCGATCGTGCGGAGGGTCAGCCGGCGGTTGCCCTCCATCATCTCCAGCAGGGACGCGGGCGTGAGCAGTTCGCCCATGTCATCCACCTCCCATGATGTTGGCGTGTCTGAACGCCGTTGCGAGGATTTCGACACTTTCCCGCAAGCTCCTGCGAGCGCGGTTCCACGCCGCGCAGACGCCGCATGCGCGAGCGGCGGGTCCCCTGGCCGGGACCCGCCGCCTGACGCGCTGTACACTATTCCACGATCGGCTCCAGCTTGCCCAGCTGGAACTTGTCGTGCACCGCCCGCACGGCCTCCATCGCCTGAGAGGCGCGCACGAGACAGGAGATCTTGATCTCGGAGCCGGTGATCAGCTCGATGTTAATGCCCTTCTCCGCCAGGGCCTCGAACATCTTCGCCGCGACGCCGTAGTTGGAGGCGACGCCGGAGCCGACGATGGAGACCTTGGCCACGTCGGTGTCGTAGACGACCCGGGCGCCGGGAAACTCCGGCAGGAGCGAGTTGCAGACCTCCAGCGCCACGTCCAGGTCATCGCGGGCGCAGGTGAACGAGATGTCCGCAGTCGGGCCGTTGCCACAGCCGGTCCCTGCCGACTGCACGATCATGTCCAGGTTGATGCGGGCGTCGCCCAGGGCCTTGAACGCCTTATACGCCACGCCCGGCCTGTCGGGCAGGCCCAGCAGCGTGATGTGCGCCACCTTCGAATCCACAGCCACGCCGGAGACAACGCGGCGGTTGTTCGGGCTCAACTTTGCCACCACCTTCGTGCCCCGCTCTTCGCCGCCCTCGTCGGGCAGCGGGGCGAGGGAACTAAGTACCTCAAACTCTACGCCGTACTGCTTCGCAAGCTCCACGGACCGCAGCTGCATCACCTGCGACCCGGCGGCGGCCAGTTCGAGGATCTCGTCGTACGAGATCTCATCCAGCCGGCCGGCGGTGGGCACCAGTCGCGGGTCGGCGGAGTAGACGCCGTCCACGTCCGTGAAGATCTGGCACTCATCCGCCTCCAGGTAGGCCGCCAGGGCGATCGCCGAGGCGTCAGAGCCGCCGCGGCCGAGCGTGGTGATGTCGCCGTGCTCGTCGAGCCCCTGGAAGCCCGCGACGATGACCACCCTGCCCTCACCCAGCTCCCGCCGGATGCGGGCGGTGTCGATGTTCAGGATCTTCGCAGCCCGATGATGGTCGTCGGTCTGCACCCCGGCCTGGGGCCCGGTGAGCGACACCGCGTCGACCCCCAGCTCGTGCAGGGCCATGGTGAGCAGCGCGATGGAGACCTGCTCACCGGTGGCCAGCAGTACGTCCATTTCACGGGGCGACGGCCGGTCCGTGATGGACCGGGCGCGGTCGATGAGCTCATCGGTCATGTCCCCCGGGGCGCTGACCACGACCACGACGTCATTTCCCTGCTTCTTCTTCCAGGCGATGCGCCTGGCCACCCGGCGGTACTTCTCGGCGGTGGAAACCGACGAGCCGCCAAACTTTTGCACGACAATACCCAAGAGCGCCCTCTCCTCCTCTATCAACCAGCGTGTCTCTGCGAGGTCAGGCGCTCACGAGGTGGGCTCCGCGCGCCACGCGAGCGGTCCGGACAGCCCGTTTGCCAGCTTTCCCCGAGTTGTCCATGGATCCCACCTCCTCTCCACCACGTGGAGGTATAATACCTTAATTATACACCTGCCCTGCAGGAGCGTCTACGCCTCCGAGCCGTCTGCCGCCTCCAGCTCCTGCAGGAAGCGCCGGATCGGCTGCTCGATCAGCGCGAAATCCACCAGGAACGCATCGTGCCCCCAGGGCGAGTCCATCTCCAGGTACTCCGCCTGGCCGCCGGCCGCCCGCACCAGTTCCACGGTCTCCTGCTGCAGGTACGGGGGGAACAGCAGGTCCGAACGGATCCCGATGGCCAGCACCTTCGCCTTGATCAGCCCGTGGGCCGCCTCGTAGGAGCCCCGTCCCCGTCCCAGGTCCATCAGATCCATCGCCCGGGTGAGGTAGAGGTACGAGTTGGCGTCGAACCGCTCCACCAGCTTCTGCCCCTGGTAGTGCAGGTACGACTCCACCTGGTAGGCGACCCCGAAGCCCTGCTCCAGTGGGCTGACCCCGCCGAGAACGTCTCGGCCGAACTGGGTCCACATCGACTCGTCGGACCGATAGGTGATCATGCCCAGCATGCGGGCCGTGGCCAGCCCCCGCACAGGGCCCGGCGTGCCGTAGTACTGCCCGCCCCGGAAGTCGGGGTCGTTCAGGATGGCCTGCCGCTGCACCTCGTTGAAGGCGATGCCCTGCGGGTGAAAGCGGCCCGCGCCGCCGATGGGGATGATGCCCCGCATGCGGTCCGGATATGTCGCTGCCCACTCCAGCGCCTGCATGGCCCCCAGCGAGCCGCCCACCACCGCCACCAGCCGCCTTACCCCGAGCAGGTCCAGCAGCCTGGCCTGGGCGCGGACCATGTCGCGGACGGTGACGACGGGGAAGTCCAGACCGTAGGGCCGGCCGGTCTCGGGATTCGCGGACCCGGGCCCCGTCGAACCCTGGCAGCCGCCCAGCACGTTGGAGCAGATCACGCAGTACCGGTCGGTATCCAGGGCCTTGCCCGGCCCCACCGCGTCGTCCCACCAGCCCGGCTTCCGGTCGTCCGGCCTGTACCGGCCGGCCACGTGACTGTCCCCGGTCAGGGCGTGGCAGACCAGAATGGCGTTGTCGGCCGTCGCGTTCAGCCGACCGAAGACCTCGTAACAGAGGGTCACCGCCGTGAGGGTCCGACCGCTCTCCAGAACCAGCGGGAAGTCCGGAAACGCCACCCGTGCGTACTGCCGCCGCGACAGCAAGGTGGACACTGTTGCCGCGGTCACGCCCCCACCCCCTCTATCCCCATCACTTTATGGATGCCGCTGCACTCAGCATTCCCAGAGCCTGACCGGCAAACCCAACGCCCAGTACCAGGAGGCCCGGGGCAAGCGTCGTCTCCCGCATGGGCAGGTTCAGGGCCTGCACCCCCAGGAGAGCCGCTGCGCTGGTCAGTGTCGTGGCTGATGCAGCCCCCACCAGACCACAGCCAGGAACCCCAGGAACGAGACGCCCCCCAGCACGACTGCATGCGTACTCCTCCCCTGACGCATGCGCATTTCCGACCATCGAAAAAGCCGCTCCCGATAAGGGAGCGGCTGGCAAAGCGCTGGATTGCTCAGTGGATCCGCTCTCTTATCTTCCGGCGGGCTGCCGCCGGTGGAATTGGCACCTTCAGACGCCGCCACGCGCCTGGGTTGCCGGGTTTCATCGGGCCAGTTCCCTCCACCTCTCTGGATAAGAGCCGCCGGAAGAAGCTTCCGGACGGACGCCGTATGAAGTTTGAGGAAGATGGTAGCATGAGTCCGGTACCGCTGTCAATACCAGGATCAGTGTTTGCCTCGAGAAAAGCGCCTTGCCGGTTTCGTTTCCATGGAACGGTGATACGGATCACTTTTTCCTGGGTGAAAGCGGGTACCATAGAGGGCGAGAAACGGCAAAGGTGGTGTGGGTACATGGCTCTCAAAGAGCTCGATGTTCGCGAGATTCCGCCCGCGCAGCGGCACCCGCTGATCTTCCAGACCTTCGAGTCGCTGGCCCCCGGTGAGGCGATGCGCCTCATCAACGACCACGACCCCAAGCCGCTGTACTACCAGTTCGCCGCCGAGCTCACCGGCCAGTTTGAATGGGAGTACGAGGAGCAGGGGCCGGAGGCCTGGAAGGTGCGGATCACCAAGAAGTAGGCCGCCTCCGCAGGGGCGGGCCGGATCTGCCCCTTCTCCGAAGCAGCTCCGGTGCCCGGTAAGTCGGGAGGGGGGGCGATGCCCCCCTCCCGACTTAGATAATGATGCAGATCAGCCCGCCTGATCCCTCGTTGATGATGCGGCTGAGCGTCTCCTGCAGCTTCACCTGCGCGTCGTCGGGCATGCGGTGCAGCTTGGCCCGGATGCCCTCCTGCACCAGCTCGTGCAGCGACTTGCCGAAGATGTCGAACTCCCAGAGCTGTTGCGGGTCGTCCTCGAACCGGTCCAGCAGGTACTGAACCAGCTCCTCGCCCTGCTTGGCGGTGCCGATGATCGGCGTCACCTCGGCGGAGATGTCCGCGCGGATGAAGTGCAGGCTCGGAGCCGTGGCCTGGAGCTTCACGCCGTACATGATGCCCTGCCGCACCAGCTCCGGCTCCTCGAAGGTGATGTCCTCGATGGCCGGGGTCACGACGCCGTAGCCGGTCGCCTTCACATCCTCCAGGGCGTCCCGGATCTTGTCGTACTCCCGCTTTGCCTCGGTATACTCCCGGAGCAGCCGGACCATGGTGTGCTTCCCTTCCAGGGGCACCCCCGTGATCTCCTCCAGCACCTGGTAGTAGAGGTCGTCGCGGGCCTCGGTCTGCACGTGGGCGACGCCGGCCCCCATGTCGATGGACTGCAGGTTGACGGCCGCCATGAACTCGTACGAGCTCAGCCGCTCCACCGCGGCGTCGACGTCGCGGATCTTCTGAATCCCCTGCAGCGCCTCCGCGATGGCCTCCTCGAACTGGGCGCGCACCGGATGGGCGCTGTCCAGCTCCTCCACCCACCGGGGCAGGGCGATGTTGGCCTCCCGGACCGGGAACTCGAAGAGCGCCTGCTCAAGGATGAGGTGGACGTCATCCTGGGTCAGCTCGCTGGCATCGACCGGGATGACGGGCGCGTTGTACTTGACCTCCAGCTCGCCGGCGAGCTCCATGGTCTCCTGCGCGTAGGGCCGCGTGGTGTTCAGAACGATGACGAAGGGCTTGCCCAGGGACTGCAGTTCGGCCACCACCCGCTCCTCGGCCTCCAGGTACTTGCCCCGGGCGAGGTCGGTGATGGTGCCGTCGGTCGTCATCAGCAGGCCGATGGTGGAGTGCTCGGCAATGACCTTGCGGGTGCCGATCTCGGCCGCGTCGTGGAACGGGATCTCGCCTTCAAACCACGGCGTGCGCACCATGCGGGGCGACCCGTCCTCATCCAGGTAGCCCAGGGCGCCCTCCACGGCGTAGCCTACCGAGTCGACGAGCCGCACCCTGACCGTCAGCCCCTCGCCCAGGGTGAGCTCGACCGCCTCGTCGGGCACGAACTTGGGCTCGACCGTCATGATGGTCCGGCCGTTCCCGGACTGCGGCAGCTCGTCGCGGATGCGGGCCTGCTCGTACTCGTCTTCAATGTTCGGAAGGATGACCTGCTCGGCAAGACGGCGGATGAAGGTGGACTTTCCGGTCCGGACCGGGCCCACCACACCGATGTAGATGTCCCCTCCGGTCCGCCTCGCGACGTCCTCAAAGATGTCAATCCTCTCCACGCCAGTACCCTCCCTAAGGTAGCCGCGACGCCGGCGGCCGCACACTCGCCGCGGCATTCGTACTCAGAATGTGGCTCGGGTCCCGTGTCCTACCGCCAATGCTATGAGCGGCCCCGGGAGGGTATGTCTACGCGATCATCCGGTAAAGTCCGAGCAGGGTGAGCAGCACACCGTGCACGGCGGTCCAGCGGCCGTTGAGCCGCAGCGGGAGCAGGCCGGCCGCGTGGGAGCCCGCCGTCAGCAGCGCAAACGAGGCGGCCGCGGCGGCCAGGGGCAGGCTGAGCGGAGAGAAGCCGGTCATCGCGGCCCCGAGGCCCGCAGCCACCGAATCCAGCGCAAGCGCCACCCCCAGCAGAAGCGCCTCGGCCGGGTTGATGTGGCCGGAGCGGTCCAGGTCGGCCGCCGCCGGCTCCCGCAGGATCTCCACCACAATCCCCACGGAGCCCAGCCGCAGCCGCCAGACCCTGTGCAGCGGATCGGTCCTGCGCGGACTCGCGGGCGACCCCGGGCGCGACCTGAGCGTCTGAACAGTGATCCAGAGGCCCGTGAGGGCTAGAATGGCCGCACCGGTTCGCTGTGCCACCAGCGGCGAGAGGCGCGCCGCCAGCAGCGTCCCCGCCCCCATGGCCGCCGCCAGCAGCAGGCCGGTGGCCAGACTGACGATGGCGGCCGCCACCCAGGGGACGCGGATGCCCCGCAGGCCGTACAGCAGGCCGACCATCAGGGCGTCGAGGCTCAGGGCAGCAGCCAGAAGCAGCAGTGAAACGGAGTCCACGTACGGCGCACCCCCTCGGAACCCGGTCCGAGGGCATCCTACGCCGGCCGCGCCCCGGGGGTGATCGAAACACACCCGGTGGGCGACGACGCACAGCAAAGGCCTGCGGCAGGGCAGATCCTGCTGCAGGCCTTTCTCACCTGGATTCGGGCGGGTCCAGCTTCGCCTCCGCCACCTCTTCCAGTTCATGCGCCCGGGGACGGGCCATCAGCCGTTCCATGGCCGCGAGCGGCGGGAGATCTTCGTAGAGCACCTGGTAGATCGCCTCGGTGATGGGCATCCGCACCTCGCAGCGCCGGGCCAGCTGCCAGGCGGCCCGGGTCGTCACCACGCCCTCCACCGTGAGGCCGGTTTCAGCCAGGAAGGCGGCGATGGACTGCCCCCGCCCGATGGCGAGCCCGGCCCTGCGGTTGCGCGAGCTGTCGCCGGTACAGGAGAGCACCAGGTCGCCCATGCCCGCCAGGCCGGCGAAGGTCAGGGGGTTGGCCCCCATGGCGCGGCCGAGGCGCGCCATCTCCACCAGGCCGCGCGTGATCAGGGCGGCCCGGGCGTTGTCGCCCAGGTTCAACCCGTCCGAGATCCCGACCCCCAGGGCGATGACGTTCTTCAGGGCTCCGGCCAGCTCTACCCCGGTGCGGTCGGGGTTGGTGTAAATGCGGAACCGGTCGGTCATCAGGACCTCCTGCACCCGGTCGGCCAGCGCGAGGTCCGGGCACGCCGCCACTGCCCCGGTGGGCAGCCCCGCAGCCACCTCGTGCGCGAAGTTGGGCCCGGAGAGCGCGACGATACGCTCCCGGTGCGCCGGGAGCTCCTCCCCTACCACCTGGTGCACGAGCAGGTGGGTCTCGGGCTCGATAGATTTGGTCACGGTGACGACGATGGCGTCCGGTCGCAGGTGCGGCCGCACGAGCCGGCACACCGACCGGAGTCCGGCGCCGGCCGGGCTCAGGATCACCAGATCGGCGCCGGCCACCGCTTCCTCCGGGCGCTCGCAGGCCGCGACGTTGTCCGGGAGCCGCAGGCCCGGCAGGGCCGGATGGCCCCGGTCCCAGCCCCAGCTCCACCCCGGCGTGCGGCGCCAGAGCCGAACGGCGCCGCCGCCCGCCGCCGCGGGCACGGCCAGGGCCGTCCCCCAGACGCCGGCGGGCAGGATGGCAATCTGCGTTGACACCGACGACCCGCCCCCCTTGCTTGCGGTGCGTGCCTTCTCAGGTTCGCGGCCGCGCCTTGGCCCCCAGCCGGTTCTCGGTTCCGGCGGCAATGCGCTTCATGTTCTCCCAGTGGCGGACGTAGATCACGACGGCGAGGCCCACCACCAGCAGCCGGTGCGGCAGCGGCGGGCTGATCAGAAAGATCTGTACCACCACGGCCAGGGTGGCCGTCAGCGAGCCCAGGGAGACCCAGCGCGTGGGCGCCACGGCCAGCGCGCCGGCCGCGATGCCGATCAGCACCGCCAGCGGGTAGTGGAGCAGCATCACGCCGCCGCTGGTGGCCACGCTCTTCCCCCCGCGGAAGCGCAGCCACACGGGGTAGGAGTGGCCCAGAGACGCCATGAGCCCCGCCGCGGCGAATCCCCAGTCGCCCGCCCAGCGCTGCCCCAGGTAGGCCGCCAGCAGACCCTTCCCGATGTCGCACAGCACGGTGAAGAGCGCGGCCCACGGGCCCAGCGTGCGTAGCACGTTGGTGCCGCCGGTCGCGCCGCTGCCGTAGCGGCGCACATCGATGCCCTGCAGCTTGCCCATCAGGAAGCCGACGGGAATCGAACCCAGTAGGTAGCCCAGCATCGCGACGATGACTAGCTCCGCCACGGCCCGTGCCCTCCTTCTCACAACCCATAGCGGGTCGGCCCGCGATCGGGTTAGAGATCACTAATTCGCCGTCCGTGGGGTTATTCCTGGTTTTAGTACGAGGTAATATATGCAGGCCCCGCGCGTTTCGGCTCCCCGCCCGCTACTCGGTGGAGCGCTTGCGCGCAGCCCGGCGGATCTCCTGCGTCCTGCCGCCGGGCAGCACCCGCCGCACCCGCGCGGGCCGCTCCGAGAGCTTCACCTTTGCCCGGGTCCGGAAGTAGAGGTTGATGGGCGTTCCTTCGAACCGGTAGGTCTCCCGGAGCTGGTTTTCCAGGTACCTCCGGTACGAGAAGTGGACCAGCTCGCTGTCGTTGACGAAGAAGACGAACCCCGGCGGGCTCACGTGGGGCTGGGTGGCGAAGAGGACCTTCAGTCGCCGCCCCTTGTCCGACGGCGGCGGATTCAGCGCGACGGCCTCACGGATCAGGTCGTTCAGCTCCCGGGTGGGAATGCGCCGGGCATGGTTCTCCGCGGCCTCCCTGATCAGCGGCAGGAGCCGGTGCACCCGGGCGCGGGTCTTCGCGGAGACAAAGTGGACCATCACGTAGTCCATGAAGGCCAGCCGCTCCCGGACCTCCTCGGTCATCTTGGCCATGGTGCGGTCGTCCTTCTCGATCAGGTCCCACTTGTTGACCACGACGATGCACGCCTTGCCGCTTTCGTGGGCGTAGCCGGCGATGCGCTGGTCCTGCTCGGTCACGCCGTCCTGCGCGTCGATGACCATCAGCACCACCTGCGCCCGTTCGACGGCCCGCAGAGCCCGCATCACCGAGTACCGCTCCACCGGCTGGTCCACCTTGGCCCGGCGGCGCATGCCGGCGGTGTCAATCAGCAGGAAGCGGTCCTCCCCCCGCTCCACCAGCACGTCGATGGCGTCACGGGTGGTGCCGGGAACGTCGGAGACGATCACCCGCTCCTCGCCCAGGACGGCGTTGACCAGCGACGACTTGCCCACGTTCGGCCGGCCGATAACGGCGACCCGGATGGGGCCGTCCTCCTCCGGCGCCGCGTCCGGGAGGTCGGGCAGCGCGGCCACCACCGCGTCCAGAAGGTCGCCCGTGCCCAGGCCGTGCTCGGCGGAGACCGTGATCAGGGGCTCCAGGCCCAGCGCCCAGAACTCCAGGGCCAGGTCCTCGCGCTTCAGGTTCTCCACCTTGTTTACGGCGACGATCACCGGCTTCTGCACCCGGCGAAGCAGCTCGGCCACGTCCAGGTCCGGCGCGGTCACGCCATCGGTCACATCGACCACAAAGATGATGGCGTCGGCCTCCCGGATGGCCAGCTCCGCCTGGCGGGTGACGTGCGCCTCGATGGTGTCGCCTTCCTTGTCCAGCTGAATGCCGCCCGTGTCCACGAGGGTCAGGACGCGGCCGTTCCACTCGGTGTCCGCGTAGAGCCGGTCGCGGGTCACTCCGGGCTGGTCCTCCACAATGGCCTGGCGGCTCTGCGTGAGCCGGTTGAACAGCGTAGACTTGCCGACATTCGGACGGCCTACAATCGCTACGATGGGTTTCATGGGCTTTTTCCTCCTGTCTCTCCCACCCTGCACATTATCCAGGATGGACCAGCGGCGGTCAAGACGTGGGCAGATTCGGCGGCGCAGCCGTCCGTCTCTCCGTCGCGCCGGTCTGGAGCAGCTCGGTCAGCGTCAGGCTGAGCACGCCTGCCACCAGCGCCGTGCCGTGGAACGCCCCTCCGCCCATCCGGAAGACGATGTCCGGGTGCCCCGCCGCGATGTAGTGCAGGTAGTGGTACAGGTCGGCGGCCAGCGAGCCCCACACGGCCGAGGCGAAGGCGGCCGGGCGCGTGTGGCCGATGACGCATCCCAGGGTGCCCGCGACTGCCGCATACAGGTACTGCGCGTCCAGGTAGAACAGGTTCAGCTCGGTGGGCCAGCCGGGCGGGAAGTAGAGGCTGATCAGGGCCAGGCTCGCCGCGCCGGTGGCCGCCCCGCCCACGGCCAGCACGGGCTCCCACCAGCGGCGCACGCCCTTCAGCAGGTAGAGGGTGAGACACAGAGGCAGCAGGCCGCTGCCCAGATTGAGCGTCAGCCTCGGCGTCAGGCTCAGCTCCACCAAGGTCCCCGCCAGCATGGCAAGGAGGACCGCCAGCGCGCCGCGCTCGCTCAGCCCCAGGCGGCGCAGCGGGCCGGTCAGGAAACCGGTGGCGGTCAGCACAGACAACAGAACGAGCAGAATGGGACCCACAGGCATCACGCGGCGACCCCTCCCGAACCGGGCGAGCCCCCAGCAGAGACTGGAGGGCTTTCCACCTTCATTGCGTTAGCTTTGGCCGGGTCTGGCAGCGCTATACAGAACCCGCCGCCGGGCAACCGGCCTTCGGGAGCATAATCGCCACAGGGTTCTGCCAACCTATGGCTGTCATCACCCTGTGGGAGGGTCCCGCACGATGCAACTTGACACCGCGGCATGGGTCTACCTGGTGGCCGTGGGAATCCACCTCCTGTTCTTCCTGCTCTTCCTGCGGCTGCTCTGGTGGAAGCGCTACGCCGAAACCCGCTACTGGAAGCGCCGGCCCGCGCTCTCCCTGGAGCGGCTCACCGCGCTCGCCCGGAAGCACGGGCAGGCCCTGCCCCGCTTCTCCCTGATCGTGCCGGCCCGCAACGAGGCCGACGTCATCGAGCGCACCGTGGACCACCTGGCCGCCCTCGCTTACCCGCCCCACCTGTACGAGGTGCTGGTGGTCACCGACGAGAAGGAGGCGCTGGCCGCCGACAAGAGCCGGGCGGCGGCGGTGGGCGAGGCAGCCCGCGCGCTCCGCAGCCGGCATGACCTGCCCGGGCCGGACAGCCAGGCCGGGGGGCTCATCATGGCCCTGGTGGCCGGCATGGCGCTGGAGGGGATCGGCGAGGTCTCCCGCCGCCTGGGACCCAACGAGGGGCTGCGCTACCTGCGGCGGATTCCCGCGCCGCTCCTGCGGCCCATCATCTGGGATGCGGCCTGCCGCCTGCTGAAGAAGGGAGCGCGCGGCACGGAGCACCACCTGTTGCGGTCCCTGCGGAACCGGCTGCCCGGCCTGGGGCAGGAGCCGCTTCAGCGCGCCTACGCCGCGCTGCTCTCCCTGGCCATCCCGTGTGCGGTGGCCTTCGCCTCGCTGCGGGGCGAGGATGGGGCCGCCCTGGGGCGACGGCTGGCCTCGCTGGCCGCCCAGGCGCACCACTCCCTCACCCGGGAGCTGATCCAGTCGCTCTGCGCGGCCCTCGCCGCCAACCTGACCAGCCGGCTGGAGGCCCTTTCCGCAGACCCCCATCTGGAGGAACGGCTCGCCGCGGCCTACCGGGAGGTCTATCCGACCACGCAGGACATCATGGAACGGAAGGTGGCGGAGTACAGCCGGCGCAGGGGGGCGCCTGCGGTGCGCCACGTGGTGGTCCCCCCGGACTTCGACGGCAGGCTGGGCGGCCGCTGCCTGGGCGTGACGGTGCCCTCCACGAAGGGCCGCGCCCTGAACTGGGCCCTGGGGTTCATCGACGGCCGCTCCACCTGGTGCGGCTTCTACGATGCCGAGAGCCGGCCCGACGGGCGGGTGCTGCTCTACCTGGCCCACCGGGTGCTGGAGGCCCGCATCAGCGGCGCGACGCTTCCCCGCATCTTCCAGGGGCCCGTCTTCCAGGTGCGGAACTGGTACGACATGGGCGCCTTCTGCAAGCTGGCCTCCCTCTTCACCGCCATCAGCCACGAGTGGCACCTGCCGGTGGTCTACCGGACCATCCCCTTCGTCGGCGGCACCAACGTCTTTGTCGAGACCAGACTGCTGCAGGAGATCGGCGGTTTCGACTCGTCCACGCTGACCGAGGACCTGGAGCTGGGAACCCGCGCCTGGCTGAAGGCCAGGGCGTGGCCGGAGTACCTGCCCTACCCCTCCAGCGAGCAGACCCCGCCCACCTTCCTGGGTTTCTACCGGCAGCGGCTCCGCTGGGCCAGCGGCCACATTCAGGTGATGCGGAAGATCAGGGCCGAAGGGGACGGCTCGCCCGAGCAGCGCCGCCTGCTCCGGTCGCTCTGGTTCAAGGGCCAGGGGCAGTGGCTCTTCTACCAGGCGGCCACCCTGGTGCCCCTCACCGTGCTGCTCCTCTGGTCGATCGGGCTGGTGGACCCCACCGTGCTGCCGCCGGTCTGGCGCTACGGCCTCCATACGGTCTCCACCGTTTACATCGGGTTCGCCGTCTACATCTTCCTGCGTTACATGCGCTACGTCGACCCCGCCAGCCGGCCGCTGATGTGGCTGGGCCAGCTGGGGGCCGTCGGACAGATTCTCGTCCTGCCGCTGGCCGGCTTCCTGTTTCCCGTGCCCTACTTCAGCGCCCTGCTGCTCTCCGCGGTGGGCAGGGGGCCGAGCCACTGGGTGAAGACCCCCCGGACGAGGGAGTGATGTGGATGCCGCTGCGCGAAAGGGCGCCGGCGAGATCGCACCGGCGCCTGGCCCTGCTCTTGCTCATACTCCCGCTGCTGACCGGCTGCGCGGCCCGGGCCCTGCCCGTGCGGCCCGCCGACGCGGTGGCCGCGGCCCTGGCGCATCCCGAGGTCTCGGCCTGGTACGCGGCCCACTCCGCCCCGCTGGTCCTGGAGGGGCTGAACCCCGCCGCGGCCCGGGGGCTGCAGCGCTTCCGGCCCGACGCGCTGGTCGACCTGGCCGGCGAGGGGCTCGTCGTCCGCTTCACCTCGGCCCTGGGCGAAGCGCCCAGGCGGGTGGACGTCCTGGTCGACAGGGACGACGGCCGGGTGCTGGCCGTGCGCATGGGCGGCGTGGGCTGGCGGGGCTGGCGCTAGACAGCCGCCGCCGGGCCGCCGCTGCCGGGGCTGCCGCGGCCAGGGCTACGTGGCCGCCCCCGCCCGCCGGTGCTGCAGGAACCACCGGTAGAGCTCGGGGTTTGAGTAGGTCGGGGTCCAGGCATCGTGGCCGACGCCGGGGTAGACCGTGAACCGCACCTCTGCGCCCACGGCTTTCAGGGCCTCCACCATCTGCGCTGACAGCGCGGCCGGAACCTTCTCGTCCATCTCCCCGTGGAAAACCCAGAACGGAAGCCGCGCATGCTCGGGCCGTACCTGGAGCGGCACGCCCGCGCCGCAGACCGGCGCGGCGGCCGCGAAGCGGTGCGGCGCCGCCAGGGCCAGGGCGAAGGTGCCCATGCCGCCCATGGAGAGGCCCGTCACGTAGATGCGGTCCCCGTCCACGGCGTGACTTTCGCAGACCTCATCCAGCAGGGCCAGGAGGACGTCCGTATCCCAGATCTCCCCCTCGGGGCACTGGGGCGAGACCACGATGAAGGGAAAATCCCCGGGCCGCTCCTCCAGGAGCTTCGGCAGGCCGTGCCGCTTCACGAGGCTCAGGTCGCTTCCCCGCTCGCCGGCGCCGTGCAGGAAGAGAATCAGGGGCCAGCGGCGCTCCGGGTCATCGCCGTACCCCTGCGGCAGAAAGAGCAGGTAGTCAGCCCCGACCCGTTTCTCGATAACCCGTTCAAACGTGCGCTGCTGCATGCAACCCACCCTTTCCCGGTCTAGTACCGCTCATGCCACTCCTCGACGGACAGGACTTCGAACTCCAGTTCGGGGTCAGGCTCACCCCAGCGCATGGGAACGCTGACGCCCAGGCTCACCGCGACAGGCCGGTCGGTGAGGGTGACGAACCTGAAGCGGCGCCGGCCCCGCCGTCGCAGTCGTTCCGCGCCATCGCTCGGCACAATACCCTGGTCATCCATCAGAATATTCCCTCCCCTTACAGAGACGCCGGGGGAGGGGCTAGGGTTCTGAACGGCCGGCCAGAGCAGCGAGGTCCACCCCGCGCAGGCGGCACCACTCGCCCGTGAAGCCCGTGATGACCACGGGCACCCGATGCATGGCCGCCACGCTGCCAGCGCCGGTGAGGAGCATCGCCGTCCGCAGATCGGCCAGGAGCTGCCGCAGGTAGGCCCTGGCCCCTTCCGCGCCCTCACGCTGCTGCCTGAGCAGCACCGGGCCGGCCACCCCGACGGCCCGCGCCCCCAGGGCCAGGGCCTTGGCCGCCTCCGACCCATACCGGATGCCGCCGCTGGCGATGAGGTCGAGCCCGGGCAGCCCCACCGCCGCCACCTCGGCCAGGGCGCAGGCCGTGGGAATGCCCCAGTTCTCCAGCCCAGGGTCGGCCTCGGTCACCCCGGCGCGCCGGTCCTCGATCCAGGCGAAGTTGGTGCCGCCGCGCCCCGAGACGTCGATCGCCCTGACGCCCGCCTCGTGCAGAATGACGGCTGCCTCGCGCGCGACGCCGAAGCCGCACTCCTTTACCACCACGGGCACCGGCAGCTCGTCCACGATGCGCGCGATGGCCTCCAGCCGACCCCGGAAGTCCCGGTCGCCCTCCGTCATGCGCAGCTCCTGCGGCGCGTTCAGGTGAAGCTGGAGGAGGTCGGCCTCCACCATCTCCACCGCCGCCCTGGCCTGCTCCAGGGTGGCGTCGCTGCCCAGGTTGGCCAGGATGATTCCCTTCGGGTTAACCTTGCGCACCACCCGGTAACTCTCCGCCACGCCGGGATCCCGCAGGCCGGCCGTCTGCGAACCCACGGCCATGGCGAGGCCGAGGTCGGCCGCCACCTCCGCCAGATCGCGGTTGATGGCCGTCACGCCAGCCGCCCCGCCGGTCATGGCGTTGATGACCACCGGCTGACCCAGGGAAACCCCGGCGATCGATGTGCTGAGGTCAATCTCCTCCAGCGACAGTTCCGGGAGGCTGTGGTTCACCAGGTGCACGTCCTCCCAGCCCGCGCCCGACCGGCCGGCCGCGGCCCCCGAGGGCAGGCCGAGCCAATCGACTGCCAGCCGTACATGATCCAGCTTCCGCTGCTGCCGTTCAGTCATTGTGGCTCCTCCGTGTAAGAAATGGGTTATTTCGCGGGCCCCTTTCGGCGGGCCTGCGCCCTGCGGGCCGCACCGCCGCGCGCCCCTCTCCGGCGCGACGGCCGAAACTCAAAGCCCACCTGGCCGTCCTCCTTCAGCACCAGATAGGCGGAAAACGACCGGCCCGTGCGGGGCGAGGTGAAGCCCGTGATGAGCGGGGTCCTGCCCCGTGTGAGGAGCGCCTCCGCGACGCCCTCGTCGAGCACCTTCCCGCACAAAAAGCCGGGTACGCGCAGTGTACAACCTTCTGCCGCGCAAGTCCACCCCCGGCTCCCCCGGGTGACCGCGCCGCCGCACCTGGGGCACGGGGCCGAGAGCGGGACCGCCGTCCGGCTCCCCCCGGAACCGCTGATCTCTCCGCCCGCCGCGCCGCCCTCCGCAGCCCTGATCCGCTCGACCAGCCGGGCGGTCAGCTCCCGGATCTCCTGCATGAAGCGGGCGTCGTCGTACTCCCCGGCCTGAATCCCCGCGATGCGGTGCTCCCACTCGCCGGTGAGCTCCGGGCTCAGCAGCACCTCCACGCCGGCCCTCTCGGCAAGCTCCACCAGCCGCCTGCCCTTTGGGGTGGGCACCAGGCTCTTTTTCTCCGTAACAACATACCCCATCTGCTTCAGCCGCTCGATGATGGCCGCCCGCGTGGCCGGCGTGCCCAGCCCGTGCCCCTTCATGGCCTCCTTCAGGGTCTCATCGGTGATCTGCCGCCCCGCGTACTCCATCGCCGAGAGCAGGGTGGCCTCAGTGTAGCGGCGCGGCGGGCGCGTGGCCTTCTCCCGGCTCTCGACGGACCGGACCGAGACTTGCTCATTCGCCTGCAGCGGCGGCAGGAGCTGGGGGGTCTCATCGTCGCCGTCCTCTGACTCTTTCCGCCGCTTCCGGGCCGGCTCGGGCTCCACCCGGCGCCAGCCCGGGTCCACCACCTGCCTGCCCCGGCTCCGGAACCGGTCGGGCAGGTCGCCCACGCAGGTGATGACCTCCTGCTCCAGGTAGCGGGCGTCGGGGTAGAACTGCGCGAGGAAGCGCCGGGCAATGAGGTCGTAGATCTTCGCCTGCGCGCCCGTAAGGCCCCGGGGAACCTCGGTGGTGGGGATGATCGCGTGGTGGTCGGTGACCTTCGCGTCGTCCACCACCCGCCGGGTGCCACAGCCCACCCGGGTCAGGTCGGCCCCCGCGGCCAGCGGCGCCAGATCGGGCACCGCCGACAGGGCCTGAACCAGCCCCGGCAGCTGCGGCACCAGCGCGCGGGAGAGGTAGCGGGAGTCGGTGCGGGGATAGGTGATGCGCTTCGCCTCGTAGAGCGCCTGCGCCGCCTTCAGGGTGGCCGCGGCCGTGAGCCCGTAGCGGCGGTTGGCCTCCCGCTGCAGGCTGGTGAGGTCGAAGAGCTGCGGCGGCCGCTCGGCCACCGGCTTCTCCTCGTGGGACTCCACGCGGCCCGTCTGCCCCCGCACCCGCAGCACCACCGCCTCCGCGAGTTCGGCCCTGGTCAGCCGGTCGCCCTCCGGGCCGAACCACTTGCCTGCGTACTCCCGCCCGTCCGCCGTACGGAACGTGGCGGTGACCTCCCAGTACGCCTCGGGCCGGAACGACTCGATCTCCCGCTCCCGGCGGACCACCATCGCCAGGGTCGGCGTCTGCACGCGCCCGGCCGAGAGCAGTTCGCCCCACTTCACCGTGAACGCCCGGGTGGCGTTGATGCCCACCAGCCAGTCGCCCTCCGCGCGGCACCGGGCCGAGCGGTAGAGCCGGTCGTAGTGGGCCTGGGGCTTCATGTCGGCAAAGGCCTGACGGATGGCAGCCGGGGTCAGGGCGGACACCCAGAGCCGCTGCACTGGCTTCTGCAGCCCCGCGGCCTCGCAGATGTACCGGAAGATCAGCTCCCCCTCCCGCCCGGCGTCGCAGGCATTGACCAGAAACGAAGCCTGCCGGCCGAGGCGGGCCAGCGTCTGAAACTGGGACCGGGTCCTGGGCAGCACCTGCAGGCCGAACGCCTCGGGCATGATCGGGAGTGTCCCCATGGCCCAGCGCTTCCAGCGGGGATCGTACGCCTCCGGCGGCAGGAGCTCCACCAGGTGGCCCACCGCCCAGGAGAGCAGGTAGTCACGCGATTCCATGTAACCTTCCCGCCGCGCGAAACCGCCCAGCGCCTGCGCGATGGCCGCGGCCGCGGACGGCTTCTCCGCGATGATCAGGGGCTTGCCAGCCATATCACTCCACCTCGGAATACATGTTCGCCCAAGGCGCGGCACTTTCCTTCCTGGGGAGACAAATCTTGCCAGTATCCGTGCGCCAAAAGAGAACGTCCGGCTCCCCACAGGGAGCCGGACGAATGCGCTCATGATGCTATTCCGACTTGGCCTCCTCGGCAGCCCCATCCTCCGCAGCCTCAGCGGGGGCTTCCTCCGCCTCAGCCTGCTGCTCCGCCCCGGCGGCCTCGGCCGGCGCCGCATCAGCCTCCGCAGGGGCCTCAGCATCGGCAGCCTCAGACTCGACGACATCCTTGTACGGCGTGGAAACCTGGGCCGCAATCGCCTCCGCTGCCAGTTCCTCCTGCGCGGCCCGCAGGGAGAGGCTGATCCGGCGGTTCTGGGCGTCCACGTTGAGGACCTTGATCTTCACGACCTCGCCGATGGAGACGACCTCAGCGGGGTTGTTGATGCGCCGGTCGGCCATCTGGCTGATGTGGATCAGGCCGTCCACGCCGGGCTCCAGCTCCACGAAGGCGCCGAAGGTGGTGAGACGGGCCACGGTGCCCTCGATGATGGAGCCTTCCGGATACTTCTCCTCCACCGTATCCCACGGATCGGGGAGCACCTGCTTCAGACCCAGCGAGACCTTGCCCTTCTCCCGGTCGAGGCGCAGCACCTTGACCTTGATGGGCTCGCCCTCCTGGACGACCTGCGACGGATGCTTGATGCGGCCGTACGACATCTCCGAGATGTGCAGCAGCCCATCCACGCCGCCCAGATCGATGAAAGCGCCGAAGTCGGTGATGGACTTGACGGTGCCCTCGAGCACGTCGCCCTCCGAGACCGTCGCCCAGAACCGCTCGCGGGCCGCCGCGCGCTCCGCCTCCAGCACCTGCTTGCGGGAGAGGATGACGCGGCCCTTGTACGGATCCAGTTCCACGATCTTCACGCGCACCTTCTGGCCGACGAACTTGGAGAGATCGGCGACATACCCCCGGTCCACCTGCGAAGCGGGCAGGAAGGCACGCAGTCCAAGGTCGACCACGAGGCCACCCTTCACGGCCTCGGTCACCTCGGCCTCGATGATCTCCTCGGCTTCAAACTTCCGCTCGATCTCGGCCCAGGCCAGCCGCTCGTCGGCACGGCGCTTGCTGATGCGCAGGCCGCCCTCGCCCTTGGCATCGACGCTGAGGACCACCACCTGCACTTCGTCTCCAACCTTGAGCCCGGCTTCCTCGGCACTGCGGAGCCGACGGTGGGAAAGCTCGTTCAGCGGAATGATTCCCTCCGACTTGTAGCCGACGTCGACCATGATCGAATCCTCGCTCACGCGAACCACTTGCCCCGTCACGATGTCCCCAGGCTTCGGTACCCGCAGGGCAGCCTCCAGCTCTGCGCGGGCTTGGATGTCTTCCATGGTCTCGAGATTCTCCCTACCCTGGTTGTCAAACTCCTGCACGATCGTAGACCTCCTCGATGGCTCGGACCAGGTGCGGCACCGGCGCGACCGACGCGAACCATACATTACCGATTATCGTCATTATGAAACCAGCCCCGGGCGGCGGATTACCAGAACGGAAGGGCGTTCCCTGCCGGCGCTCCCTTCCGTACGCGCGGCAGGTCAGGAGGTGGGTTCAGCAAGTCAGCGATCGCGTCCGCAATGGCCTGGCTCGCCGCTTCCAGGGTCGGCCCGTTCAGCTTGCCGCCGCGGAAGCGCTCCAGATCAACTGGCGGCCCGAAGCGGACGCGAATAGGGCTGAATAATCGATAACTTCCGGTGATGCCGACGGGAATCACCGGCACGTCAGACTTGAGGGCGATATACGCCGTTCCGTGCTCTGGCTGTTGCAGTTCCCCGCTGCGGGAGCGGGTGCCCTCCGGGAAGATGCCGAAGCAGCAGCCGGCTTCCAGCAGGGCCAGGGCGTGCTTCAGGGCGGCCCGGTCGGCGCTGCCCCGCTTCACGGGGAAGGCGCCCAGGCCCCGGATGATGAAACTGAGAAACCGGGAGCGGAACAGCTCCTCCTTTGCCATGAAGCAGACCGGTCGAGGACTGGCCAGGCCGATCATGATGGGGTCCTGTGCGTTGATGTGGTTTCCGCAGAGAATGACGCCGCCGGTGGGCGGAATGTTCTCCCGGCCCTCCGCCTGGATGCGGTAGACCAGGCGATAGCCCAGGCCCAGGACGACCTTTGCAAAACCGTAGAGCCACATGGCTATTTCCTCCGGCAGTGCCTCAGAATTTCTTCGACGACCTCGTCGACGCACTTACCGGTCGTGTCGATCACGATCGACTCCGGCAGCCGCATCAGCGAGTGGACACCCTTGTTCATATCTTGCTCGTCACGCCGGGCGATTTCCGCCTCGACGGCCGCCAGCTCAGCCACGTGCCCTTCTTCATGCAGCTGCGCCAGCCGCCGCCGGGCCCGTTCCTGCAGCGAAGCAGTCACATAAAACTTCAGATCCGCGCCGGGCAGGACGTACGAGCCGATGTCGCGGCCGTCCATCACCACACCCCCGGCCCGGGCAAGGGCCCGCTGGGCCTCGATGAGACGCTGCCTGAGCCGGGGCACCGCCGAAACCTTCGAGACGATCGCCGATACCGCTGGCGAACGAATTTCAGCGGTGACGTCCTCCCCGTCCAGCAGCACACGGTTCCCGCCGTCAGGCGCCCGCTGGAGTTCGACCTCCGTCGACTCGGCCATGGCGGCCAGGGCCTCCGGGTCGGTCTCCGCAATCCCCAGGCGAAGGGCCTTCAGGGCGAGAGCACGGTACATTGCACCTGTATCGATGTAAAGATACCCGAGCCGATTCGCGACGATCCTCGCCACGGTGCTCTTGCCGGCCCCGGCGGGGCCGTCCATGGCGATCACGAGTTCTCGGGTCCCGTCTGTCAACGCCAAAGTCCGACACCACTCCAATGCCCGGTAATGCAGCACCAGAGGTGCGAAAACGGGCTCAACCCTTACTGTGTTTATTTGTCGATAGTACCCGAGACTTCCTTCCCTAAGATTAGCAGACTGGAAATGCTACGTCAAACTGGCAAATTGCCAGATGCGTGCAAAAGAGAGCGCCAGAGCGCTCCCCCTTCCGGCGTTATTCGGCGTTTGCAGACCTGAGGCTGCGGCTCCAGTCGGTCACCTCGTGTACGGGCGTTCCTTCCAGCGCCGCCAGCAGACTGAAGCGGCCCATGCCCAGCATCTGGGCCAGGGCGAGGGCCACCAGCCCCAGCACCACCAGGCGCCTGAGAACCCGCTCCACCCGGTCGGCGAAGCGGCTGTGCCGCGCCTGGAACGACTCCAACGCCTCGCTCTCCACCTCGTCCCGCCATTCGGGACGGGCAGTCGGCCGCTCCACCCCGGTCACCTCCCGATGTCCTGTCCCGGTTATTTTATGTGGAGGTGACCGACATTATGCATTATCGTGCTCATCTTCCGGCCAGTCGCCATCCCGGCCGGGCGTGCGCTTCCGCCCGAGGACCGACCGCCGCTGCAGCCCACCCCTGCGCGGCCCCGCCGGGGGATCGGGCAGGTGGGCAACCAGCGGCTCCACGGCAGCCCTGACCGTCTCCGGCCCGAACCCGCGCCGCGCCAGGAAGCCGGCCAGGCGCCGGGCCGCGGTGGCGCGGTCCAGGCCCGTCATGCGGCCGAGCCTCATCTCCGCCACCGCCCGTGCGTGTTCCACGGC
Organism: Symbiobacterium turbinis; assembly: GCF_055383075.1. Lineage (NCBI taxonomy): Bacteria > Bacillati > Bacillota > Clostridia > Eubacteriales > Symbiobacteriaceae > Symbiobacterium > Symbiobacterium turbinis. Next base: position 1,010,757 of record NZ_AP042433.1, on the reverse strand, counting down.
CTCCTCCTCGCCCCGCGCGGCCCGCACCACCGCCGCCGCGACCTCCCGCGCCACGCCCTTGCGGGCCAGATCGGCGAGCAGCCGCCGGCTGCCGTAATCCGGATGGCTCCGCACGTAGCTTTCGGCGTACGCCCGGTCGTCGAGCCAGCCCGCGTCTGCGAGGCGCTGCAGCACCCGTTCCACCGTCTCCGGCGGGTAGCGGCGCCCGAGGCGGCGGGCCACTTCCAGGCGCGTGCGGGGCGCAGCCGCCAGCAGCCGCAGCCCGGCATCCCACGCCTGCCGCTCCACGTCGAGGCCGTAGGCTTGAAGGAGCGTCTCGCCGTCCACCGGCTGCCCCACCTTCAGGCCACAGCGAAGGATGGTTTCCAGGTGCAGCCCCAGCACGAACTCGCCGTCCACGAACACCGAGCGGCGGTGGGGATCCCGCTGCCCGGCCAGGGCGGTGATGCGCCCTGAGACGGTGCGGAGGGCTTCCAGGTCCACCTGACGCCTGGATGCCCTCCGGGTACGGCGGGAACCGGCGGAGCGGTTCCCCGCGCGATCAGCCATCGACCTCCGCGGCCTCCTCGTCGGCGGACTTCGCCGGAACCGGACCCACGTGCAGCCGCTCCTTGATCTTCTGCTCGATCTCGGCCGCGACCTCGGGGTGCTGCCGCAGCCACTCCCGCGCGTTCTCCTTGCCCTGCCCGATGCGCTGGTCGCCATAGGAGTACCAGGCACCGCTCTTGACGATGATGGGCGGGTTCAGCTCGACGCCGATGTCGATCAGGCTGCCCTCCTTCGAGATGCCCTGGCCGTAGAGAATGTCGAACTCGGCCTGCTTGAAGGGCGGGGCAACCTTGTTCTTCACCACCTTCACCCGGGTGCGCGAGCCCACGACCTCCTGGCCGTTCTTCAGCGTCTCGGCCTTGCGCACTTCCAGGCGGACCGTGGAGTAGAACTTCAGCGCCCGGCCCCCCGGGGTGGTCTCGGGATTGCCGAACATGACGCCGACCTTCTCGCGGATCTGGTTGATGAAGATGCATACGCAGTTCGACTTGGAGATGGCCCCGGTCAGCTTGCGCAGGGCCTGGGACATGAGGCGCGCCTGCAGACCCACAAACGAGTCGCCCATCTCGCCCTCGATCTCGGCCTTGGGCACCAGCGCCGCGACCGAGTCGACCACCACCACGTCCACCGCCCCGGAGCGCACCAGGGTCTCGGTGATCTCCAGCGCCTGCTCACCGGTGTCGGGCTGGGAGATGAGCAGGTTGTCAATGTCCACCCCGAGAGCCTTGGCGTACACGGGGTCCAGCGCGTGCTCGGCGTCCACAAACGCCGCCACGCCGCCCATCTTCTGGGCCTCCGCGATGACGTGCAGGGCGACCGTCGTCTTACCGGATGATTCCGGCCCGTAGATCTCCGTCACCCGGCCGCGCGGCAGGCCGCCGACCCCGAGGGCGATGTCCAGGGCCACCGAGCCGGTGGGAATGACCTCGATGTTCAGCCTGGACATCTGCTCGCCAAGCCGCATGATCGAACCCTTGCCAAACTGCTTCTCAATCTGTGCCAAAGCCATGTCTATGGCCTTCTGCTTGCCCGGATCCAAAGCCATAAGCCCCGCATCCTCCCAGCCATTATTTGCCAGACCGCTCGTCTCCAGTATAGAACACCCGTGGCTGCCTGACAAGCCTGCAGCCGCTATTCACCGCGCACCAGTTCGGCTGCCTCCACCACGGTGTAGCGCGGGCCGGCCGGCAGCAGCTCGCTGCGCATCAGGACCACGCGCTCCACCTGCCACGCGCCGTAGTGCGACGGCGGCCGCGAAAGCAGGTCCCTGAGCGGCGCGGCCACATCCGCGCCCTGCCGCACCCGGCCCAGGGTCAGGTGCGGCCTGAAGGGCCGCGTCTCACGCGCAAGACCGACACCCGCCAGCTCCTCCTCCAGCCTGCGGGCCAGGGCGACCAGCTGCTCCCGCCCCTCGGCGGTGCCCGCCCAGAGCACCCGCGGATTCCGCAGGCTCGGGAAGGCGCCCAGTCCGGCGACGGCCAGCCGGAACGGGGCGGTCTCAGCCGCCGCACGGCGCAGGGCCAGGGCCGCCTGCGACACCTCCGCCGGACCGAGCTCGCCGAAGAACCGGAGCGTGAAGTGGAACTGGTCCGGGCGCACCCACTTGACAGACCCGGCGTCCGCGCCCAGCGCCCGCCTCATCTCTTCACGGGCTTCTTCCAGGACCCGCCGGACGGCCGGCGACGAGACCTCTACCGCTGCAAAACAGCGCACGCTGGTCACCTTCCTCACCGGCAAGTTCGACGCCTGCAATCCCGATTCCTTCAGGTCGGACGCAAAATCCGAAACATCCGTTCGTCCCGATCGCGCGTTCCCTGCCAGGATGCTGCCAGAACCCGACGCACCGAACGGCCGCTCAGGAGCCAGATCTTCTTGATGCATAGACCGTACGACCTTGAACTTTGCCGGCGGTTCTGTCGTGTTGATCTACGAGACCCATCGCACGGGGGGAATGGCCCAATGCAGACGCCCCTGAGGCCGCTGGGGGTCAGCCCGGCAGACCTGGAGGCCGAGCTGGCGGCCCGCCGCACCAGCCACCGGGCGCAGGTGGACATCCTGAAGGCCCGGCTATCGGAAGTGGCTGCCCGCAACGCCCAGCTCCGGCAGCGGCGGGCCGAACTCGCCGCCGAGCGGGACCGGCTGGAGCAGGAGATCCAGCGGATTCTGGAGGAGTTCGACCGCGCGGAGACCGAGTTTGAGGTCCGCCGCCGGGAGGTGGCCGCGCGCCACCGGCGCGAGCTGACCGACCGGGAGGCGGAGCTGGAGGCCGTGCGGCGCGAGCGCGACACCTGGATCGCCCTGGAGCGGCAGATCGCCGAGGGCATCCTGTCCGCGGTGCAGCCCTTCCTTCAGCTGCAGGCGTATCTGCGGGAGCAGGAAGGAGGCCGGCCCTGATGCGGGAACCCACGGAGCGGCCGCTGCGCCGGCAGCTGCTGGGCGTCTCCCTCCAGGAGGCGGAACGGCGGCTGCGGGAGCAGGCCGACCGCTTTGCGCTGGAGCTGAGGCACCTGCGGGAGGCGGTCGAACAGGCCCAGGCCGAGGAGCGGCACCTCACGGCCCAGTGCGAGGCCCTGGCGGCCGAGGTGGAGGCCGCCGCGCGCAAGCTGGAGCGGCTGCAGAAGGGCCTGGAGCGGAACCGGGCCATGGCGCCGATTCAGGCCCTGGTGCTGGCCCGGGAGATCGCCGACCTTGAGGACGAGCACGCCGCCCGGCTCGCGGAGCTGGCCGCCGAGCAGGAGCGCATCAGGGCTGAGATCGCCGAGCGCCGCGCCTCCCTGCATCAGTGGGTGACGTCGCTCCTGGAATCGGTGGCCGGGCGGGGCTGCGAGTAGCGCATGCGGGCAGAGAAAAAGACCACTGCACACGTGCGGTGGTCTTTCTCCTTTCGGAGCCGGGCCTCACTCCTGCTCATTCTCGATGCCCATATCCTCCTGCAGGTCATCCCGGACCGTTACCGGGGCCAGGCGCACACCGGTACGGTGCGCTCCGCGGGCCATCACGAACGAGCCGGCCGAGGAGGTCCAGAAAACGAACGGCACGACAAGCAGGAGCTTCAGCGTGAGACCGTGCGTGGTTGAGAAGTAGATGGTGCCGGCCAGAACCAACGCCACCGTGGCGAAGGTGATGGTCATGGTGACGGCGTGCAGGCGATTGTACACATCAGGCATCCGTACAAGCCCCAGTGTCCCCAGCACTGCCGCTACCGTTCCCAGCAGCACGAGCAGGCTGATCAGGATCTCCGTGGCCAATGACACCACCCCTCTGAATGTATTTCCCCAGTGCAACGGTCGACACGTAGTTGATCGCGGCGAGCACCACGGCGTAGGTCAGGTACTGCGGGTCGTTCAGCAGGATCGCAGCCACGATGAGGATCTGGATCAGCACCGTGCCCAGCGTATCCAGGGCCGCGATCCGGTCGGCTATGGAAGGCCCCCGCAGGGTGCGGTATGCGGCAAACCCCACAGATACGACCAGGCCCACCAGGCTGATCCACAGGACGGTCTGCAACATCACTGCAACACCTCCATGATCAGCTCTTCGATGTGCCGGATCGGACCCAGCGCCGCTTCGGCATCTGATGCGTCGATGACGTGAAGGTAGAGCACATCCCAGTCATCGGACACCTCGAGGGTGTACGATCCGGGCGTCACGGTGATCAGGTTGGCCAGCAGCGCGACCTGTCCCGGCTGCCGGACACGCAGAGGGAACTTCAGCACGCCGGGGGTGATCTTGCTCATGTCCCGGCGCAGCATGAGGCGCGCCATCTCCGCGTTGCCCTTCAGCCAGTGCCAGGTGTAGTACACGAACAGGCGGCCTGCACTCCACAGCCAGCGGAAGAACCCGCCACGGCGCTTCACATAGGGGTTGATGAGCCCGTGGACCGGCGCTGGGAAGATCAGCAGGATCAGCGCACCCACCAGCAGGCCGCCGGCAAAGCTGCCGAGCCCGTACGACTCCTGGAGGACCATCCACATGACGGCGAACAGCAGGACGAGCACACCCCTGCGGACGCTGGTCTCCACGGTTCTCACCTCCCCATCACGGCTTCAATATAGATGGCCGGGTTCATCAGCTGATCCGCGGTGGCCAGCGCGAACTCCATCATGTAGCCGCCGCCCAGACCCATCGCCACAGAGAGCGCCAGCAGAATCACGGCGGGGCTCAGGGCTGCGATGTAGTCCTTCCGATCACGCTGGATGCGCTGGCCGGAAGGACGGCCCCAGTACGCCTTGCGGAAGATCTTGATCATCGAGAACAGGGTGAAGAACGACACCACCAGGGAAACCGCCGCGATGCCCCAGGCCCCTTTCTCCACCGCGGCCTTCAGCAGCGCGAACTTGGCGAAGAAGCCCGAGAAGGGCGGCACCCCAGCCAGGGAGATGGCGGTGGCGAAGAATGTAAAGGCCAGTCCCGGGTGGGAGGCCAGCAGGCCGGAGTAGTGCTTGAAATCCGTATTGCCGGTGATGCGGCTGGTCGCCCCCGACAGCAGAAAGAGACCCGACTTGACGATGATGTGGTGGGCGATGTAGTAGACGGCGCCGGCCAGCCCGAGGACGGTGTACAGGCCGAGGCCCATGATCATGTACCCGATCTGACTGATGATGTGGTAGCTCAGGATCGCCTTGAAGTCGTACTGCGAGATCGCCCCGATCACGCCCAGCAGCATGGTCAGGCCGCCGATGACGAGCAGCAACGAATGGGTCAGGCCGCTGTCGTGAACGAAGATCAGCGTGAAAACCCGGATGAGGCCGTACACCCCCACCTTGGTCAGCATGGAGGCAAACAGCGGTGCGATGCCGTTGGGCACGTAGTAGTACGAGCGGGGAAGCCACCAGTAGAAGGGAAAGAGCGCGCCCTTGGCGGCGAAGACCACCATGAACAGCATACCGGCCAGGGTGATATAGGGATTGCCGGGATCCATCGCCGCCTTCGCAGCGATGTCGGCCATGTTCAGCGACGAGGTGACCCCGTACAGCAGGGCCACGGCCACCAGGAAGATGCTTGAGGCGACCGTATTCAGCAGGAGGTACTTCAGGCCTTCCCGCAGTTGTGGCCCCTTGCTCCCCAGGGCCATCAGGAAGTACGACGAGATCAGCATCACCTCGAAGGCGACATACAGGTTGAAGATGTCGCCGGTGGCAAAGCTGAGGTTGACGCCGGCCATCATGAAGAAGAGCACGGGGTAGAAGAAGGTGCGCTCGCTGGCCGCGTCCATGTCCTTGAAGATGTAAAGCACGGACGTGAACAGGACCACGGCCGCAAGGATCATCATGAGCCCGCTGAACAGGTCGGCGGTGAGCGTGATGCCGAACGGCACCGGCCAGCCGCCCGCAGTCTGCACCTGAATGCCTGAGGTCCAGATCGTATATGTCAGCAGAACCGAGAGCACGATGCCTGCCATCGATGACAGCAGGGCGAGCGCCCGCTGCAGGACGACCCGCTTATGCAGAAGAAGCTGCAGAATGCCGGTTCCGAAGCAGAGCAGGACGGGGTAGGCGACCAGATTACTCATGCTCCACCCCCCGCAGTTCCAGCAGGTCATCCGTTCCGTATTCCTGAACGGTGCGGTAGGCCAGCACGAAGGAGAACGCGGTCGTCGCGAGGCCGATGACGATCGCCGTCAGAATCAGGGCCTGCGGGACAGGATCGACGTAGGAGATACCGTCCACCACGATGCCCCCGCCGCCCTCAGCCGCGGTCTGGATGTCGCTGCCGCCCAGCAGGGGCGCACGGCCCGTCTTCAGCCGGCCGGAGGTGAGCAGCATGAGGTTCGTGCCATAGGTGATGAGCATGGTCCCCAGAACGATCCGAATCATGTTCCGCTCCAGAAGCAGGTACGTTCCCACGCCCAGGAGCAGGCCGATCAACAGCGCTGCCAGGAGTTCCACGGGCTACGACACCTCCCTTTCGGAATCGCTGGTATCCTGCTCCCCCTGGGCGGGGCGGACCTGAACCCGGTCGGAAGCGATAGTCAGCAGCACGGTCTTCATCGTGCCCACGACGACGAGGAACACGCCGATGTCAAAGAGCACCGCCGTCGACCACACCACATCGCCGAACAGCGGCAGGCCGATGACGCCTGCGCTGTGCTCCATGAAGGCCCTGCCCATGAGGGCCGGACCCAGCACCGTCGAGAAGGAGAGCAGGAGCCCGCTTCCCAGCAGGTAGGCGGGTGGAATCGGGAAGATGGCCTGTGCCGCGTCGGCACCGAAAGCGACGCCCTGCATTGCGATCGCAGCGGCGATCAACAGGCCGGCGATGAAGCCGCCGCCCGGCTCGTGGTGGCCCCGGAGCAGAATCCAGATGGCGACGAGCTTCAAGCCGTAGAGCGACGTGTGGACAACGACTCGGACGATCGGGTTCTGTTCGATGCGTGCACGAACCATCTAGCTCTTCCCCCCTCCGGCCTGCTGCTTGCGGAGCCGGATCAGCATGTAGACGGCGAGCCCCGCGACCGTGAGAACGGTGATTTCGCCCATCGTATCAAAGCCGCGGAAGTCCACGAGGATCACGTTGACCACATTGTTTCCGCCGCCGAGCTCCATGCTGTTCCGCAGGAACCACTCCGCCACCTGGGGCGGGAACAGGCGGGCGCCATTGGCCAGCAGGGTAACCACCGTGCCCAGGGCGCCTACGGCCAGCGCGACGAGCACGTTCACATTCGTACTCCGTCTGCGCGGATAGAGGGTGATCTGCCGGAGATGGGGGAAAACCAGCAGGAACAGCACGACGGTGACCGACTCGACCACCACCTGGGTCAGGGCCAGGTCCGGCGCCCGCAGGAGGCCGAAGAGCACCGACAGCGGCATGCCGACAAGCGATATGGACGCGATTGCCGCGAGGCGGGTCCTGGCCCGGGCGGTAAACACCGCGCCGACGGCGATGATGGCCGCAAGGAGGAACTCCCAGGGCCCGACCGGAGACAGATTGAGCGCAGGGATCCTCACGCCCTTCACGAGCATGGTGCCGAAGAAGAGCAGGGCCGTCGCACCGAGGGTGTACACCAGGTAGTCACGCAGATACCCGGTCATCTGCCGGTTGGTGATCCACTTGGCGGCCTTCTCCACCGCCTGGTTCTTCCACCAGAGGAAGTCGTAGAGAGCGTTCAGATGGTAGCGCTGCGGGGTGACCCGGCGGCAGGCGGCCAGCACGCCGGGCAACGCGGTATAGGCGAGCAGACCGCCGCCCAGGGCGAGCGCCGTCATCAGCAGGGCCGGGGTGAACCCGTGCCAGAGGGCGATGTGCGGCAGCTCGGCAGGGGCCTGCAGCACCGCCGCCACAGCCGGGCCGACCACCGCGGACTCCGCAAGCGCCGGGAAGACGCCCACCGCGACGATGATCACGGCCAGGATGAGCGGCGGCACGAGGATGGTCCGGGACCCCTCCTTCGGCTCATCCGGGGTTTCGCCCGGCTCGCCGAACCAGATCTTGTGCCCCAGCATGAGGCAGTAGAGCGTTGTGAAGAGCGAGGCGCCCGTGGCGACCACAGCGCCGGCGAGGCCCATGGAAGAGTTGTTGACCGCGGTCAGGAACATCTCCTTGGAGAGGAATCCGTTCAACAGCGGTACGCCGGCCATCGAGGCCGCACCGACCATGGCGAGCGCCGCCGACACCGGCATCGCCCTGCGCAGGCCCGACAGCAGCGGGATCTCCCGCGTTCCGGTCTGGTGGTCGACGATACCGACGACCATGAACAGAAGGGCCTTGAAGGTCGAGTGGTTGAGCAGGTGGAACGTCCCCGCCTGCGCAGCTTCGGGCGTGGCGAGGCCGAAGAGCCACATGATGAGTCCAAGCTGCGAGACGGTGGAGAGGGCCAGAACCGCCTTCAGATCGGTCTTCTGAATGGCGAGGAAGGAGCCCACCACCATCGTCACCATGCCGACCGTGGCCACCACGGGCACCCAGAGCGGGTGCACATGGAAGATCGGCCAAAGACGGCCGATCAGGAACAGCCCTGCCTTGACCATGGTGGCCGAGTGCAGGTAGGCGGAGACCGGCGTCGGGGCCGCCATCGCGTCGGGCAGCCAGATGTGGAACGGAAATTGGGCAGACTTCGTGAAGGCCCCGATCAGCAGCAGCACAAGCGCCACGGTCGTGAGCGGCTGGGCCAGGAGTTCGGTGCGGTTCGCCAGCAGCCCAGAAAGCTCGAAGGTGCCGCCGACGGTGCCGAGAATCGCCAGACCGCCCAGCATGGCGAGGCCGCCTCCGAACGTGATCAGGATGGCCTTGAGTGCGCCGTACTGCGCGTCGTCGCGGGTGTTCCAGAAGCCGATGAGCAGGAACGAGCTGATCGAGGTCAGCTCCCAGAACACATAGAGCAGCATGACGTTCCCCGCGTACACGACCCCGAGCATGGCGCCCATGAAGATCAGCAGGTAGGCATAGAACTTGCCCAGGTCCTCCCGGGATCCCAGGTACGGAATACTGTACAGCACGACGAGGGTGCCGATCCCGGCGATGAGCAGGGCAAAGAGCCGGCTCCACCCATCGACGTGTATGGACAGGTCAATCCCCAGTTGCGAAACCCATGGGATGACCAGCGACATATTCGGGGTCAGAATGACGAGAATAAACGTCGCAGCCGCGACCGCCAGCGCCGCCAGCCCCAGCCGCCAGCGGAGCCACCGGTAGAGCACCGGCATGAGAAAGGCTGCGACCAACGGGAGAGCGACCGCTCCCAGTGCTTGCTCCAAAGCAACACCTCCCTGAGTCAGTTTCCGCGTTCCTCACCTCGGTCCACGAGGCAGGCGTGTACTGCTACGGCGGGGTTCCTGACGATTTGCAGCGGCCCAGGCACACATCTGCCGATTATCGGTTTACAAAGAAAAAGACCCAGGTCCCTGTACATAGGGGCACTGGAGCCTCTGCGGGTGGCATCGCTGCCTTCCATCCCCTCACTTCGCAACAGTCTACTCCCGATAGCTCACGAAATAACGATACCAAAAACCTATCTCGCTGTCCAGCGTGTTGACCAAAAACGTTAACCTGGATTTTTGCGAGTGTACAGTTCGCTCAGAAGGACTTTTCACGGGGGTTTAGAACCCTTTAAGAACTGCGCTCACTAGGGGGATGCAGGGTGATTTTCGTCCGAGAGCTGTCGGCTGAGGAGCGGGCTCAACTTCAGCGTGCGGCCCGGAACCGCCGCAACGTGGTGAGCAGCCGGCGGGCCGCCATCGTGCTGGCCTCCGCTCAGGGGCTGACGGCGCCGCAGATCGCGGAGCGCTGCCGCTGTTCCGTCGATCACGTCAGGCATGTCATCCACCTCTTCAACGAACAGGGGCTCGACTCGCTGAAGCCCGCGTACTGTGGCGGCCGCCCCCGCATCTTCGACAAGGCCAAGCGTGCGATGATCGTGAGGCTGGCCCTCACGCCTCCTCGGGACGAAGGATTCCCGTGGACCACGTGGTCGCTCTCCCGCTTGCAGGAGGCCCTGGTAAAGCTGGGCATCGTCGAGGGCATCAGCAAGGAGACCATCCGGCTCGTGCTCGAGGAGGCCGGGGTCCGGTGCCAGCGCGGCCGGGCCTGGAAGCGCACGCGGGGGCGTGCGCCGGCCGACGAGGCAAAGGCCCCGCCCGCCGATCCCGAAAAGAGCACACCCTGAGAGCATGGATCCCCATCATCCCCGCTGGTTCGGGGACGGCTGGTGATCCATCTTCGTTTCCACCGGCAGCGATCTGCGCGGGGGCCCGTAGAGCACATGGCCGGTGCGGGCGCTGAAGTGACCATCGTGGCAGGGGCACACCAGCCTGTCCAGCCCCGGTTCCCACAGCAGCGGGCAGAGCAGGTGTGTGCACCGCCGGTCGTAGGCCACGAAGCCCCCTTCGGGCGGGTGGACCGGCACCGCCGGGTCCCTCGCAATCGGCCGGTTGATCGGCACGGACTCCACCGGCTTCAGGTCCTCCTCTTCTGCCATGGGGGCGCCCGGCGGCTCCAGAGCGCGCCGGGGCTGCGCCCGCTCCGCCCAGCGGGCGAGCGCGGCCGGCGGCACCGCGGAGAGCCCCAGGGCCGCAAAGGCCAGGAACATGATGTGGAGGAACGCCCGGCGGTTGAGCCGGTGCTCGTCATCCCGGTGAATCACGGTGGCCATCCGACCATAGACCTGGCGAATCACTGGTGAAGCCCCCACTGGGAAGGGATGTCTTGGGCCGTGAGCTGTGGGCGCCGGGGCGTGGCCTGCCGCCGATGCAGTCCGGAGCGGCCCCGGCGCCGCGGTGAGCAGGCTGTTGCAGGTGGGTCAGCCCCAGGGCGCGCCGGCAGGGGTTCGCCGGCGCCTGGTGGTTCGCACTGGCGCGCCTCCCCGGTTGTGCACGGGTCTCTGACTAGTCTCCTCCGGAGGCGTGCCGGGTATAAAGTCTGGGGACGCGCAGCAGCCCCCGCCGTGAGGCGTGGGGCTGCTGCGCGTCCTTCAGTTTCCGTTCAGGTGGTGCAGGTTCTCCCAGGTGACCTCCTTCCAGTCTGCGGGGGCTCTGTCCAGGAAGCCCGCCTCCTTCATGAAGTTGGCGAACTTCACCAGGCCGTGGGGTTCGATGGTCCAGACCACGTCCGGGTCGGTAATCTGCGCGACGAGTTCATCCCGGTCCGTCCGGTCCCCCAGCCGGATCATCAGGTCGGCGGCTTTGCCGGGGTTGGCCTTCACCCACTCGGTCGCCTCGGTGTACGCGTCCACCAGCGCCTGGTACAGCTCCGGGTGCTCCTCTTTGAAGCGGGCCGGTACCACCATCACGTTGAAGGTGTGCTTCTGGCCCATGGTCTCGTAGGAGTCGACGATCTTGACGATGCCCGGCTGCTGGCGCTCCCGCTGCAGGTAAGGGGGCGCCGTGTAGTGGAAGGTGATCTCGCTGCCGGCCAGGAGCGCCCGCTCGCCGTCCGGGTGCGGCATCGCCACCAGCCGCTCATCCAGGGCCCGGGGGTCGCCGAGCTGCTTCTGCGCCTCCATCGCCAGCATCACGTGCTGGATCGAGTTGACCCCCGGCAGGGCGATCCGGTCCTCTGGACCGATGTCCCGCAGGCTGGTCGCGCCGGGCTTCGCGCTGTTCAGGCCGATGGGCATATCCTGCATGGCCGCGGCGATCTTCCAGTCGATCCCCTTCCCCCAGCCCACGAAGAACGGGCCGAGACCCATGAAGACCACGTCCGTGGAGCCGGCCAGGACCGCCTCGGTGAGGGCGCCACCGCCCCCCAGTTGCTGCCTCGTGACCTTCACGTGGGGGAGCCGCTTCTCGATCAGCTTGTGTTCGATCATCACCTCCACCGGCAAGTAGCTGGTGCCAAACTGGTAGCCGAGCCGGATCTCGCCAGAGTCCTTCACGACCTCCTCGCGCGGTACGGTTGAACCCGGGGCGACGGCCGCGCCGCCCTGCCCCTCCGCGCCCTCAGGCGTTCCTGCAGCGCACGCGCCGAGCAGGATCCCCAGACACAAAAGGGCCACGGTCCGGCGCACGACACCGGCCCGCCCTCCTCCTCGCACTCGCATCCTCACTCCTCCTCAACCGGCGGACATGCCCCATCTGCGGATGGTTCGGCGCTCCAGCGCCTCGAACAGCCCCTCGGCCAGGAGCCCCAGCCCAATGATCGTCACGAGGCCGCAGAAGACGCCGGTCGTGTTCAGGTTGTAGCGCTCCACGTTGATCATCCAGCCCAGTCCCCCTGCCTGGCCGCTGGCCCCGAAGACCAGCTCGGCGGCGATCACCGTGCGCCAGCCGAACGACCAGGCGATCTTCAGCCCCGTCAGTATGTAGGGCAGGGCGGCCGGCAGGTACACGTAGCGGACCAGGCCCCACCCGTGAAGCCCCAGATTCTGCCCCGCCTGCTTCCAGATCAGCGGCACGGTCTCGAAGCCCGTGTGCATGTTGAGCGCCAGGGACCAGACCACCGAGTTGGCGATGACGAAGAGCAGCGAGCGTGGGCCGATCCCCAGCCACAGCAGCGCCACCGGCAGGAGCGCGATGGCAGGCAGGGGGTTCATGATGGACGTCAGGGTCAGCAGCAAGTCGCGCCCCCAGCGGCTGGCGGTGGCCAGGGCCGTCAGCCCGAAGGCAATCAGAATGCCGATGGCCATGCCTGTCAGCACCATCTGCAGGGTCTGCAGGGTGTAGCGCACCAGACTGCCGTTTTGGATGTACTCACCGAAGCCCAGCAGCACCCGGCTGGGGGCCGGCACCAGCAGGGGGCTCACGCCCGCTGCCCGCACGTACCCCTCCCAGAGGAGCAGCAGGATCAGGAGGACCGCCAGCCTGTTCAGCCCGCTCCTCATGAGGCCCTCTCACCCGCATTCTTCTCCTGCTCCAGGAGCTGCCGGATCAGCCGGCGCAGCTCCGTCCCCTCTGAGCGCTCCAGCAGGGCGAGGCCAGTCACGCTGGGCTCCAGGGTCCGCTTGACCCGGCCGGGCCCCGCAGACAGCACCACGATGCGATCCCCCAGCACCATCGCCTCCTCGATGGAGTGGGTGACGAAGAGCAGCGTCTGCCGGGTCTCCGCGTGCATCCGGTTCAGCTCAGCCTGAAGCTGCGCGCGGCTCTGGGCGTCGAGGGCGGCGAACGGTTCATCCATGAGGAGCACCTTCGGCTTCAGCACCAACGCCCGGGCGATGGCCACCCGCATTTTCATGCCGCCTGAGAGCTGGTGCGGGTAGAAGTCGCCCCAGCGGCTGAGTCCCACCAGCTCCAGGATCTCAGCGATCTGCCGCCGGGCATCAGCGCCCGTCGTGCCCCGCGCCACCCGCAGCGCGAAGGCCAGGTTGCCGGCCACCGTCTGCCAGGGAAACAGCTGGTCGAACTCCTGGAAGACGAAGGCACGGTCGGGGCCGGGGCGGGCGACGGGCCGGCCGTCCAGGAAGACCGATCCCTTCGCCGCCGCCTCGAAACCCCCGACGATCTTGAGCAGCGTGGACTTGCCGCAGCCAGACGGCCCCAGGATGACCATCTTCTCCCCCTCGTGGACGTCGAGGTCGATGCCGTCCAGGGCGGTGACGGTCTCCCGGGCCGTGCGGTAGACGGCGGTAAGCCCGCGGATCTGAAGTTTCACAGGCCGCATCACATCACCTCACAGGCAGGTGCCAAAGGGCTCAGGACAGCAGCAGGGCCAACCCCGTCGCGGCGATCAGCAGCGACAGGGCCGTGACGAACCCGCGCGCCGAGAGACGGCCGTTGAGGCGCTTTCCCAGCCAGCCGCCCAGCAGCATCAGCGGGGAACACAGCAGGCTCAGCAGCACGTGGCGCGGGTGCAGCACGTCCAGGGACCAGTAGGCCAGCAACCGGAAGGAATCGATGACGAACAGGGTCAGCGTCAGGGAGGCGACGAATGCCATCTTCTCCAGGCGGGGCAGTAAGTACATCGAGAAGGATCCGGTCTGCGGCCCCGCCCTGCTCATGCCTGTGGCGCGCGGCGCCGGGGCGGCCCTGCTGTTGCATGGGCCGCCCCGGCGTCCGTCGTCTGCAACCGGCGCCTTGCTGAATCCCTAACGGAAGCCCCCCTCCGTCGGCCTGCCCTCACCGCCGGTGACGACCCACTCCCGCACCTCCCAGTCCTCCATCCCCGAGGCGACCAGCGGGTCCCGGGCGGCCACGGCCTCCGCCTCGGCCAGCGAGCCCGCCCGGATGATGGTCATGCCGCCGGTCTTGTCGGCGAAGGGCCCGCAGAGCACCAGCCGCCCCTCGTCGGCCAGCCTCTTCAGGTGCGCCCGGTGGGCCTGCATGAGTTCCTCGGTGATCACGCACCCCGGCTTGCGGGTGAGCCGAATCATGTAGACGGACTCCACAGCCATCCCTCCCCCGCCATCGTAGCCGGAGGCAGGCGCCCCGAACAGTGACAAAGCGGCCCCCGACCGTCCGAAAACGGTCAGGGGCCGCAGGTCGCCCTGGCCGCCGCTACCGCGGCTTGGCCGGCTCGATGTTCACCTGGTACCCGCGAATCGTGGCGCCCTGCATGGCCTGCATCACCTGGCCGGCAACCTCCTTCGGCACCTCGACGAAGGTGAACCGGTCGTAAATGTTGATGAGGCCGATGGAAGACCCGGGAATGTTGGCCTCCTGGGCGATGGTGCGCACGATGTCCGCCGGCTGGATCATCTGGGAACGGCCGACGTTGAGGAAGAAGCGGACCATCCCGGCCTCTGCCCCGGTGTCGCCGAATTCCGTCTGCACCTGCTGGGTGGGCTTGCCGTCGCCCGACACCAGCTTCAGGGCGGCCGCCACCAGGTCGCTGGGGTCGTACTCGGCCATCAGGTCCTCGGCCAGCTGCTTGAACTCGCCCAGCTTATCCTCCTCCAGGATCCTGATCAGCCGCTCCTTCAGCTGCTCCCGCTGCTTCTCGGCCACGTCGGTCAGCGAGGGCACGGGCCGCCGCTGGAGCCGGGTCTTGGTCACCCGCTCGATCAGCCGCAGCTGGTGGAACTCCCGGGGCGTGACCAGGGTGATGGCGGTGCCGGTTCGGCCCGCGCGGCCGGTGCGGCCGATGCGGTGCACGTAGCTCTCCGGGTCCTGGGGGATGTCGTAGTTGAACACGTGGGTCACATCGGAGATGTCCAGCCCGCGGGCGGCCACGTCGGTCGCGACCAGGAGCTCCACATAGCCTTCCTTGAACCGGCTCATCACCCGGTTCCGCTGAGCCTGGTTCATGTCCCCGTGGATGCCCTCGGCCTGGTAGCCGCGCGCCTGCAGCGCCTCCACCAGTTCGTCGACGCCCTTCTTGGTGCGGCAGAAGCAGATGCCCCGCTCCACGTCCTCGATGTCGAGGATGCGTGTCAGCGCCTCGGTCTTGAACGAGGGGCGCACCTCACAGAAGTACTGGTCGATCTGCGGTACGGTGAGCTGCTGCGGCGTCACCGAGATGGTGATGGGGTCGCGCATGTAGCGCCCGGCCAGCCGCCGGATCTCGGGGGGCATCGTCGCGGAGAAAAGCAGGGTCTGCCGGTCGTCGGGCGTGGCCTCCAGGATCTTCTGGATGTCTTCGATGAAGCCCATGTCCAGCATCTCGTCGGCCTCGTCCAGCACCACCATCCGCACCTGGGACAGGTCCAGGGTGCCCCGCCCCAGGTGGTCCAGAATGCGGCCGGGCGTGCCGATGACCACGTCCACCCCGAACCGGAGCGATCGGATCTGCCGCTCAATGGACTGGCCGCCGTAGATCGCGATGGTCTTGACCCGCGCGTGCCGGCCGATCTTGGTGATCTCCTCGGCCACCTGAATCGCCAGCTCACGGGTCGGCGTGAGCACCAGGGCCTGCACGACCCGCTGGCCGGGCGTCAGCCGCTCCACGATCGGCACGCCGAAAGCGGCCGTCTTGCCGGTTCCGGTCTGTGCCTGGCCGATGACGTCCTTGCCCTGCAGCAAGGAGGGAATGGCCTGCGCCTGGATGGGCGAAGGCTCCTCGAACCCCATATCGTCCAGTGCCCTGAGCACCTTTTCCGACAGTTCCAGGTCTCGGAAGGTCAACTTTGTTTCATTCATCACAAATCTCTCCTCAATTCCCGGGCCCGTACACAATGTTCCCTTCATTTTAACGCATTCTCTCACGCTCGTGAAGGGCCACGTTCGCGTCCTCACATTTGGGGGGATCGTATTGTTGACGCCGCGGCGTGAGGATCGGGTACGGCTGCACCGCCTTTCGTCCACACGGCCGGCCGGGAATACACCGGCCGACGCCGGCGGTGCGAACGCCCCTACGGCATCTTTCCCCTTTTCGGCGCCTCCGCAAACCCCACACCGGCTCACGCGGGGATGCCACGATTCGCCATCCGCTACTCCACGTTCTTCAGCCGCATGAGATCGTCGGCGAACATGCGGGCAGAGCCCAGGTTGGTGGCCACCGGAATGTCCCGCACGTCGCAGAGCCGGAGCAGCCCCTGCACGTCGGGTTCGTGGGGCATGGCGGTCAGCGGGTCCCGCAGGAAGATGACCATGTCCATCTCGCCGGTGGCCACCCTGGACCCGATCTGCTGATCCCCGCCCAACGGGCCCGAGAGGAAGCAGTGGACCTGCAGGCCCGTCTGCTCCCGGATCAGCCGCCCGGTGGTGCCGGTGGCGAACAGCTCGTGCCCCTCAAAGGCCGACTTGTGCTCCTTCACGAACTTCAGCATGTCCTGCTTGCGGTTGTCGTGTGCGATCAGGGCGATGCGCACGGCAGAAACCCTCCTCTCAAACGCGGATTCCGCCCCCCACCACGTCGATGGGGGGCGGCGCGCACACAGCTACAGGCCCTTGGAGGCGATGTAGGCGGCCAGGTCGACCATGCGGTTGGAGTAGCCCCACTCGTTGTCGTACCAGGCGATCACCTTGACCATGTTGTCGCCCAGCACCAGGGTGGACGGGGCGTCGACGATGGAGGAGTGCGGATTCCCCTTGAAGTCGGTGGAGACCAGCGGCGCCTCCTCGTAGGCCAGCACGCCCCTCATCGGCCCCTCTGCGGCGGCCTTCAGGGCGGCGTTGACCTCCTCCACGGTGGTCGGCCTCGACACCTCGGCGGTGAAATCCACCACCGAGACCACCGGGGTGGGCACCCGCATGGCGAAGCCGGTCAGCTTGCCCTTCACCTCGGGGATGACCAGCGCGACGGCCTTGGCCGCGCCGGTGGTGGTGGGGATGATGGAGAGGGCCGCGGCCCGGGCCCGGCGCAGGTCCTTGTGGGGGAAGTCCAGGATGACCTGGTCGTTGGTGTAGGCGTGGATGGTGTTCATCATGCCCTTCACCACGCCGAAGGTGTCGTTCAGCACCTTCACCACCGGCGCCAGGCAGTTGGTGGTGCAGGAGGCGTTGGAGATGACGTGGTGCTTCGCCGGGTCGTACTTGTCATGGTTCACGCCCATCACGATGGTGATGTCCTCATTCTTCGCCGGCGCGGAGATGATGACCTTCTTCGCGCCGCCGGAAGTGATGTGCACCTCAGCCTGCTCCTTGTCGCGGAAGCGGCCGGTGCACTCCATCACGATGTCGACGCCGTGCTCCTTCCAGGGAATCTGCGCGGGATCCTTGTGGGAGTACACCCGGATCTCCTTCCCGCCCACGGTGATGGAGTTTTCGGTGGCGGAGACCTCGGCGTCGAGGATGCCGTAGTTGGAGTCGTACTTCAGCAGGTGCGCGGAGGTGGCCGGCGGCGTCAGGTCGTTGATGGCCACGACCTCGACGTCGGGCCGGTTCAGGGCGATACGCAGCACACGCCGACCGATTGAGCCGAAGCCATTAATGCCGATGCGAAGCGTCATACTCATTTTCCTCCTTCTTGACTGGTCTCCCTATTTCAGCGTCGGTGCCCGGAAGAGCTCTTCGATGACCAGCGCGGCGCCCCCCAGGGGCCCCGCATCCTCGCCCAGCGCAGTGCGGACGATCTTCACCTTCTCCCGCAGGGCGGGCAGTGTGCGCTCCAGGGCGGCCTGCCGCAGCGGTTCGATCAGGTGGTCACCTGCCCGGCTGGTGCCGCCGCCGATGATCACCATGGCAGGGTTGAGCAGGTTGATCATGGAGCCGATGCCGATGCCGAGATACCGACCTGCCTCGGCTAGTATCTCCTGCGCGACGCGGTCGCCTGCATCCGCCGCCTCAATCACCGTCGTCGCGATGACCTGAGACGGGTCGCCGCCGCAGAGGTCGCGGATCAGGGTCTCCTCCTGGGCCATGCGCTGCACCGCCCGCCGGGCGATGGCCACCGCGCTGCCCACCGTTTCCAGGCAGCCGTCGCTGCCGCACCGGCAGCGGAGCCCCCGCTCCTTCACCATGATGTGGCCGATTTCGCCGGCGCCCTGGTAGGCGCCGCCGTACAGCCGCCCGTCCATGATGATGCCGGCGCCGAGGCCCACGCCCACGCGGATGAAGGCCAGATTGTCGACGCCCTTCGCGGCGCCGAAGGAGCGCTCGCCCCACGCCATCGCCCGTGCGTCGTTCTCGAGCCACACCGGCAGCAGCAGCCGCTCCTGGAGCATCTGCGCCACAGGGAGGTCGCGCACCTTGTAGTGCGGCGAGTACCGCCAGATGCCCTCCTCGGTGTCGATGACCCCGGTGATGCCAATGCCGATGCCGGCCACGGGAATCGGCGGGCCCTTCTTCGGGACCTGCGCCAGCAGGTGCTTCATGGCCCGTTCCAGCTGTCCGACCTCCACCAGGGGGTCGTGGGACTCCACCCGCTGTTTCACGCGGTCAAACACGTTCCCGGCCAGGTCGGCCAAGACCGCCCGCACGTGGCCCGCCCCCAGCTCGGCGCCGATGACCCAGCGGGCGCGGGGGTTGAACCTGAGCAGGATCGGCGGCCGGCCGCCGGAGGACTCGCCGGTGCCGATCTCCTCCACCCAGCCCTCCTCCAGCAACTCGGCCACCACGGCGGAGACGGTAGGCCGGGTGAGCCCCGTGCGCTCGGCCAGGTCTGCGCGCGACATGGCGCCGGCAGACCGGACGAGGCGCAGCACCCGCTGCTTGTTGATGGCCCGAATCAGCTCCGGCCCAACCAGCACGGCACTTCACCCTTTCGTAAAGCCGGTTAACGAAGTTTGCTGAGGAATAGCCGCTTTCCAGCGGCTTCCGCCCTTATTCTGCCTCAATCTGGTGCTTGTGTCAAGGGTCTTCATAAAGGGGTTTAACAAAGAATGGCAGGGCCCGGTCACGGCCCGCCCATGCTCAACCCAAGTATCCCAACAGGTACCGCCGCACCAGAGCCAAAGCGTGGGTCGCCGCCCGCTCCCGCACCCCGTCCCGGTCGCCGTGAAGCCGCGCGGTCTCCGCCCAGACCCCGGCCGGAAGCGGCACTTCGCCCGATCCGTCTCCCTGGAAGCCTCGCGCGGCCAGGGCAAACCAGACGGTGCCGACCGGTTTTACGGGCGTGCCGCCGTCCGGCCCGGCGATCCCGGTGATGGCCACGGCCACGTCCGCGCCCGACCGCTGAAGCGCCCCTTCCGCCATTGCCCGCGCGACCGGCTCGCTCACCGCGCCCTGCGCGGCGAGCAGCTCTTCGGGCACGCCGAGGAAGCGCACCTTCGCCTCGTTGGCGTAGGTGACGAAACCCATGCCGAAGTACCGGGACGACCCCGGCACGTCCGTGATGTACCGGGCCACCAGCCCGCCGGTGCAGGACTCGGCCGTGCTCAGGGTAAGCCCCCGCTCCGCCAGCAGCCGGCCCACCGCCTCCGCCAGGCTCTCCTCGTCCACCCCGTAGAGGAACCGGCCGAAGCGGGCCCTGATCTCCGCCTCCACCGGGGCGATCCGGGCGCGGCCTTCCGCCTCGTCCGCGGCGCGGGTCGCGAGCCGCAGGTGGACCTCGCCGGTCTTGGCGTAAGGCGCGATCGTGGGATCGGTCTGGTTCTCCAGCAGGTCCTTCAGCCCGTCGGCCAGTGCCGACTCGCCGATGCCCACGAAGCGCAGGGTCCGGGTGACCAGCCTGAGCGGCCGGCCCCCGTTCCGGGCGGTGAGGTAGGGCACCACGTGGCTGGCGAACATCGGACGCATCTCGCCCGGGGGCCCGGGCAGCAGGATGAGCGTCTTGCCCCCGTCTGCGGGGATGATCAGCCCCGGAGCCGTGCCCCGGTCGTTGGGCAGGACCGTCGCCCCTCTGGGGACCATGCACTGGCGGCGGTTGTTCGCGGTCATCTTCCGCCCGCGGCCGGCAAACCACGCCTCCAGCTCGGCCACCAGCCCCTCGTCCAACTCCAGCGGCCGCCCGGCCACCTCGGCCGCCACCTCGCGGGTGATGTCGTCGTCGGTCGGGCCCAGCCCTCCGCAGGCGATCACCAGGTCGGCCCGGCCCAGGGCCTGCTCGAAGACGGCCCTCAGCCGCGCCGCGTTGTCGCCCACCACCACCTGGTGGTAGACGTCGACGCCCAGCATGGCCATCTGCCGGCCCAGGTACTGGGCGTTGGAGTTCAGGATCTCGCCCAGGAGCAGTTCGGTACCTACGAAGACCAGCTCGGCGATCACGTTACATCCTCCCCCCGCCAACGGACGTTTCGCCGGGAGACGCCTCCACTCCTGCGCCCGCGGGCCGGAAGCATGCGGCCCGCAGCGACAGACGCATACTACCCGCAGCGGCGGCCTGGGGGTGTTAGAGGTGCGGTACCGCTTTTCGCCCGGCGGCGGCACGCCGCAGGGCCTGCGACGACACGGGGTGGCCCGGCATTCGCAGCAGGTTGCGGCCTATTTCCGTGCCCTCGGCCTGCCCCGCGAGTTCCGCCTTGCCTGCAGGATGGCCGTGTCGGCCCGCGCAGAGGCGCAGCTCTTTGAACTCGTCCACCTGAACCAGGCGCTTCCCGTCCCCATCGACCTTGCCCAGGTGGAGGCCCTGCTCCATCTCTACTTCGGACACTGCCAGGATCTGACCTTCCGCCGCATCTTACTCGGGCGGGGGCCCGGACCGCAGCCGGACCCGGGATCGGGGCCGGTGCCGGCGGCGGTGGCCTACCTGCCGACGATGGCGGACGAGAAGCTGCTGGAACGCATCCTGCACGCGCTGCTGAACGCGGGCGCCGCGCCCCCGGTCGGCGGCGCGGCCGGCGACGCAGTGCGCTGGGTCGGGGAGCGCCAGATCCCCGCACCCGAAACCGATGAGATTGCGCGGATTCACGAGGCCGCCCAGGGCATCGCTGAGGGAAAGGCCGTGCTCTTCATTCAGGGGGCCCCCCGGGCGCTGGGCTTCGACGTGGCCGGCGGCCCGCAGCGGGCCATCAGCGAATCCAAGACCCAGCGGGTGGTGCGGGGCCCCCGTGAGGGCTTCGTCGAGTCGCTCAACGTGAACCTGACGCTCATCCGCCGGCGCATCCGCGATCCGCGGCTGCGCGTCGACCTGCTGACCGTGGGCGAGCTCACCCGCACGCGGGTGGCCGTCGCCTACCTCGCCACGATCTGCAAGCCGTCGCTCGTCGAAGAGGCCAAGCGGCGCATCCGCCGGGTGAAGGTCGACGGCGTGCTGGACAGCGGCCAGCTCATGGAGTTCATAGAGGACACCCCCTGGACCATCTTTCCGCTGATCCGCGCCACCGAGCGGCCGGACGCGGTGGCCGGGGGGCTGCTGGAGGGGCGCTTCGCCGTGATCGTCGACGGGAGCCCCTGGGTGCTGCTGGCCCCCTCGACCCTGATCGACCTGATCCACTCCCCCGAGGACTACTTCGAACGCTTCCCCGCCGTGGTCCTGGTGCGGGGGCTGCGCGTCCTGTTCGCCCTGGTGGCGCTCTTCGCCCCCTCTCTCTACGTGGCCCTGACGACCTTTCACCGCGAGATGATCCCGACCAACCTGCTGCTCTCAATCATGGCGGCGCGCGAAGGGGTGCCCTTCCCGGCCGTGCTGGAGGCCTTTATCATGGAGTTGGGCTTCGAAATCATCCGGGAGGCCGGTGTACGCATGCCCTCGCAGTTGGGGCAGTCGGTCTCCATCGTGGGGGCCCTGATCCTGGGCGAGTCCGCGATTCAGGCCGGCATCGTCTCCGCCCCCATGATCATCACGGTGGCGGTCACCGCCCTGGCGGTGCTGATGCTGTCCGACTTCTCCGCCACGGTGGCCCTCCGGATTCTCCGGTTTCCCCTGCTGCTGCTCGCCGGCACCTACGGCGCCTACGGCCTCGCGCTGGGCGGGGCGGCCCTGCTCATCCACCTGCTCAGCCTGCGCTCTTTCGGCACGCCGTACCTGGCGCCCTTCGGCCCGCTGCTCCCCGCCGACATGGGCGACACCTTCCTGCGAATCCCCCACTGGCTGCAGCGGCGCCGCTCCGCCGCGGTGGAACAGCTGGACGCCCACAGGGCCGGGCAGGGGCTGAAGCCGCAGCCCGGACCCCGGCCGGGCCGGGGAGGGTCGCCATGAGGCGGGCCATCGCGCTCCTGCTGCTCCTGCCGCTCCTCACGGGGTGCTGGAGCCGGCGCGAGCTCAACGACACTGCACTGGTCATCGCGCTGGGCATCGACCTGGTGGAGGAGGGCGTTTACGAGGTCACCCTGGGCGTGGCCGGGTCCGGCGCTGCGGGCGGGGGCAAGGGCCAGCAGGGAGGCGAGTCGCTGCCCAGCCGGATCGTGGTTTCCGGACAGGGGCGCAGTTTCGCCGGCGTCCTCCGCGACATCGAACTGCGCCTTCCCAGGCGGATCAATCTCACCCACACGGTGATCGTCGTGGTCGGCGAGCGGTTGGCGGAGCAGGGCCTGGGCAACACCCTGGACTTCATCCTGCGTGCGCCTGAGTTCCGCCTGCAGGGGAACATCATGATGGTGCGGGGCGGCTCCGTCCGGACCCTGCTGGAGACCGAACCAATCATGGAATCGCTGCAGACCAAGGCCCTCTCGGAGATCGCCCACGCGCGCGTCGGCCTGGAAATGCGGCTCTGGGAGTTCTTCTCCGCCCGGGCGACCACCTACCGGACCCCCATGCTGCCGGTGGTGGACCTGATCCAGAACCCGGACACCGGGCCGGAAGGCCAGCGCTACGCGGCGAAACTGGGCGGCGCCGTGCTCCTGCGGAACGACCGTGTGATCGAATACCTGGACGCCCGCGAGGTGCGGGCGATCAAGTGGCTGCGGGGCCACGGCCGCGAGGGGGTGCTCACCGTCCCCTGCGGGGAGGAGCCCGGCCAGGAGGACGTCTCGTTTCGCATCCTCCAGGCCGGCCGCCGGATCCGGCCGACTCTGCAGGGCGGCCGACCCGCATTTACGGTGTCGCTCACGGGGCGGTTGCGGGTGACGGAGATCCAGTGCACTCGCCCCCTTATGCAGCACGAGGTCCATGAACAGCTGGTCCGGCGCGCTGAGGAAGAGTTGCACAACCTCATCGTCAGGGTCATCGAAAAGCTCCAGGCCGCCGAGGCCGACCCGCTGTTTTTCGGCGAGCAGGTGCGCGCCCTCTACCCGGCGGTGTGGCGGCAGCTGGGTGAGAGGCGGTGGGGCGAGACCTGGCGGGAGACGCCCGTCACCGTCTCGGTCGACCTGCGGCTGCAGACCACGGGGCTGATGAGCAATCCCCTGTAGCGCGGAAAGGAGGGGTCCCGGGTGCGGCAGGCACGCATCAGCCACCAGCAACTCGCTGCCCTGGCCTTCACGCTGCACTTTGCGGCGGCGGAGCTGGTTCTGCCCGCCAACCTGGCGAAGACCGGGCAGAGCGGCGGCTGGCTCGCGCCGCTGGCCTCCTTCCTCGTGGCCGCCCTTCCCATTGCGCTGATGCTCGGCCTCCTGGCCCGCCGCCACCCCCACCAGGCTTTGGGTGAGCTGGCCTGCCACCTCCTGGGCCCGTTCTTCGGGCGGGCGCTGGCGCTGCTTGTGGCCCTGATCAGCACGGCGCTCACGGCCCTGAGCCTGCGGGACGTCGCGGAGGTCATCCCGGTGGCGATCCTGCCGGCCACACCGCTCCTGGCTCTGGCCGTGCCGTTCACAGTGGTGGCTGTGTACGGCGCCTACTGCGGCGCAGAGGTGCTGGCGCGCCTCTCCGTGTTCTTCGTGCTCGCCAACGTCGTCATCTTCCTGCTGGCCCTGGCGACGCTCTCCGGGCTCGTCCACCCGCTGCGCCTCCTCCCCCTCTACGAGCACTCACCGCTGCAACTCTTCGTCGCCGCCTGGCCCCCGATCGGCTGGTATGCGGAGTCGTGGACGTTCCTGGCCCT
Organism: Symbiobacterium turbinis; assembly: GCF_055383075.1. Lineage (NCBI taxonomy): Bacteria > Bacillati > Bacillota > Clostridia > Eubacteriales > Symbiobacteriaceae > Symbiobacterium > Symbiobacterium turbinis. Next base: position 986,663 of record NZ_AP042433.1, on the reverse strand, counting down.
TGCCGCACTGGTCGACCAGGCGCACCGCGCGGGCAGAGGGCTCGCGGCGGGGGCGGCCCTGGCCACCCTCGCCCTCATGCTGTTCACGGCCCTCTCGCTCGCCGTGTTCGGGCACCAGTTCGTGGCCGACTTCAACTTTCCGGTCTACTCCCTGTTTCAGCAGATCACCATCGGCGAATTCGTCGAACGGCTCGATGTGATCCTGATCTCCATCTGGCTGCTGGGAATGATAGTGAAGACGGCCACCCATCTGTGGCTGGCGGCCAACGCCGCGGGCTTCGCCCTCGGGATGGCCAACGAAAGGCCGCTCCTGCCCGCCCTGGCCGCCGTTGCGCTGATCCTGATGGCGCTCATCCCCAATCTGCCCTGGTTGTTCCTCTTCTCCACCACCTTGTGGACCCCGTTTTCGCTCAGCCTGGGGCTGGGCATACCGGCCCTGCTGCTGGCCGCCTCCTGGCTCAGAGGAAGGCAGTGCCGGCAGCCGGACATGCAGGCGTGAACCAGAAACATCGGAGTCTGAGGAGGCGGTCACGTGCAGAACAACAGCCGTCAGCGGCCGGTGCGCCGCCTGATCAGGAGGCCCGGCCAGGATGCCGGCGACCCACAGCAGCAGAACGCAGCCGGCGGCCAGCCCGCCGGATGTCCGCAGCAAGCCGGAACCCAGCAGGCTGGGGGCCAGCAGGGCTCTGGTCAGCAAGGCTCTGGTCAGCAAGGCTCTGGCCAGCAGGGCGCAAACCAGCAGGGCGCAAACCAGCAGGGCGCAAGCCAGCAGGGGGCAGGCCCGCAGGAGGGCCAGCAGCAGCCCTGGCTGCCCGAACTGTACGGCGATGCGGCCGCATGCATGCTGACGGCCCTGCACGCTGCCAAGCAGGAGCTGGCCGAGGAGCTCGAGGCCAACCTGAAGCAGCTGAAGACGGTGCTCGAGGAGACCCAGCGCATCCAGAAGCAGATGGAAGCCGTGCTGAAGGAGGCGCGCGCGGAGGCGCGACTGCAGGAGAAGGCGGCGGGGCAGGCGCAGCAGCAGAACCCGGCCACCGGCGCCGGCGCGCCCAAGACCCGGGGAAACCGCCCGCAGCCGGCACAACAGCAAGCCGGCCGGGGCCAACAGCCGGGGCAATCCGCACAGTCCCGACAGACCGCGCCGGGCGGACAGCGCGGACAGAGCCAGCAAGACGGACAGCCGGCGGCGGCATCCTCCACCGAGGCCGGACCCCGCGGCGGAGCGGCACAGTCCCCGCCGCCCTGGCAGCCGCCGGACCCGCAGGGGGAGATGAGCTGGGCCCCGTGGCAGCCCCCCGGACCGCACTAGGCGGCCGCGGAAAAGCGGCGCACACAGGCGCCGCTCGCGTCAACAGCATCTATGCGCTTTCGGGCAGAACCGGCCCCTGCACGGGAGGCAGGGGCGGGGCGTCGGCCAGCAGCCGCCGGATCTCCTCGCCGTCGATCACCTCGACGTCGACGAGGGTGTCCGCCACCTGCTCCAACACAGGCCGCCGCTCGGCCAGGAACCAGGCCACCAGCTCCCGCTGGTCGGCGATGATCTGCTGGACCACCGCCCCCTCCAGCCCCCTGTTCAGGTTCTCGGCGTCGACGATGCCCAGCGGGCTCAGGCCGGCGTGCAGGATGTGCCGGGCCATGCCCACCGCCTGCTCGAAGTCGTTGGATGCGCCCGTCGACGCCTCGCCGAACACCAGCTCCTCCGCGAGGAAGCCCGCCAGGGCCACCTGGATGCGGGCCTCCAGCTGCGAGCGGGTGTACAGGTACTTGTCGTCGGCAGGGCTGGTGCGGACGTAGCCCATCGCCCGCCCCCGCGGGGTGATGGTGACGGTGGCCACCGAGCCCGGATCCACCCACTCGCCCACCAGGGCGTGGCCGGCCTCGTGGACGGCCACCCGCCGCTTCTCCGCCGGGGTCGGCCTGCGGTCCAGCTTCTCGCCCAGCATCACCTTGTCCACGGCCTCCACGAGGTGGCGCTGCCGCACCTCGGTGAGCCCCTCCCGCAGGGCCAGAATCGCCGCCTCGTTGGCCAGCGACTCCAGGTGGGCGCCGGAGAAGCCGAAGGTCTGCCTGGCAATGGCCTCCAGGTCCACGTCTGCGCCCAGCGGCTTCTTGCGGGTGTGCAGCCGGAGGATGGCCAGCCGCGCCTCCCTGTCCGGCAGGTCCACGTTGACTGTACGGTCGAACCGGCCGGGGCGGAGCAGCGCCGGGTCCATCATGTCGACCCGGTTGGTGGCGCCCATCACCAGCACCTGCACGTCCTCGTCCACCGCGATGCCGTCCATCTCGGTGAGCAGCTGGTTGAGCGTCTGATCGTACTCCATGTGGGTGCTGTGGGAGCCCCGTCGAGCGCCGAGGACCTCCATCTCGTCGATGAAGATGATGGCCGACCGCTTCCGCTCCTTCCGGGCGGTCTCGCGCGCCCGCCGGAACAGCTCCCGCACGCGCTGCGCCCCAACGCCCGCGTACATCTCCACGAACTCGGAGCCGGCAGCCGCCAGGAAGACCGAGTCCGTGTGGTGCGCCGCCGCCTTGGCCAGCAGCGTCTTGCCCGTGCCGGGCGGGCCGGTGAGCAGGATGCCCTTGAGGGGCCGGATGCCCATGTGGGCGATTCGCTCCCGGTCCGCGATGAACTGAATCGCCTCCAGCAACTCCTTCTTCGCGGCGGCCTGTCCGCCGATGTCCTCGAACCTGACCTCAGGCACCGCCACGGTGCGGGGGCTGCGCACCGCGGTCGCAGAGGGGCTGCGAAGGCTGGCGGACTGGTACATCAGCCAGGCCAGGCCCGCCAGGAACACCACGGGCAGCACGTTCACCCCGCTGATGCCCAGATAGGCGAGCACCGCCGCGGCCGCGCCCAGGAGGACCTCCTTCACGGGAAAGCTCTTCACAGCCCCATCCCTCCTCCCGCGGGCACGACGGGCGGCCAGGCAGGCCGCTCGACGACCCGGTACAGGTAGGCGTCGCCCTGGCGCACGGTCAGGTAGACCCGCCGCTCGTCCACCGCCACCTGTGCCTCAGCCCCCATGGAGGCGGCCTCTGCGGCAATCCGGTCGGCCATGGCCGCGAACGCGCCGGTGGCCACCGCCTCCTGCAGGTACAGGTTCATCCGCTCCGCCGCACGCTCCAGCGCTGCGGTGGGGCTGCCGAGCACGGTAATCCCATACGGGCTGCCCTTCAGGATCTGGCGCAGCCGCCGGTCCACCTCGGTGTAGATCTCCCGCAGGTTCGCATCGGGGGCGGGGTGGATCTCAACTTCCGGAACATCCCCTGCCTGGACGACCTGGTAGGAGACCAGCCCCTCCAGGCCCGCGAGGGCCGTCATGAGCGGCTGGTCGATCGTCTGGCTGCGCACCAGCCGGCCCGCGCCGAACAGCCCGGCAAGCGTGACGGCCAGGGTCACGAGCGCGACCGGCCACCGAAACTGCCGCAGGTTCACTACGCATCCCCCCTACCCATGCGCGGATAAATGGCAGCCACGAAGGCGCGCTTCGTGGCCGTCACATCTTTAACGCCAAAGGTTTAATCTCATGAGCATAACCAGTATAGCATGCGATCATCCGGTGCTCGGCTGGTACATTCTGCGGCGCCGTACAGCCGTTGGGTTTGACGCGTGACATGAACTGCTAACTCACTTTTCATCACATCGTCGCGAAATTGTTACAGGACTGTAACAGAGCTGCGGTACATTGAACTTGTGTGTTGAACCCCCTCTGTGTGATTTCTGCTTCTCTTTCTCCGGCGGTCCGGCAGGACCGCCCCCTTTTTGCGCGCAGGAGATTGCCCGGCATCCATTGAACTTATCCCCCGGTGCACGTCGGCTGCGCAGAGGAGGTGGTGCGGCTCATGAATGGCAAGCAGCGGGAATGGGTCGAGACTTTTCGCTCGCAGCAAGCGCTGTATCGCGCCTTCGGTCAGTGTGTGCGGCAGATGCTGGGCCAGCTCCTCGCCGAGGCGAACATACCGATCAACAGCATCACCTATCGGGTCAAGAGTGTCGACGCCCTGGCGGAAAAGCTGACCCGCCCGGGCAAGGACTACGAGCACCTCACCGAGGTGACCGACCTCGTGGGCGTGCGCGTCGTCACCAACTTCGCCGATGACGTCGACCGGGTGGTGCGGGTGATCGACCGCCACCTGGACGTCGATCCCGACCACTCTGAGGACAAGCGCCCCTACGACCCGCACTGGTTCGGCTACTCCTCCGTCCACCGTGTCTGCTGCCTGCCCCCGGAGATGCTGGAAAGACCGGAGTACGCCCGCTTCGCCGGCCTGCGCTGCGAGATTCAGGTGCGCTCGATCCTCCAGCACGCCTGGGCCGAGATCGAGCACGACCTGGGCTACAAGGTCGCTGGCGGCATTCCCAACAGCCTCCGGCGGCGGTTCTCCATGCTGGCAGGCCTGCTGGAGCTGGCCGATGACCAGTTCATGCGGCTGCGGGACGAGCTGAGCCTCTACTCCACGCAGGTGGTCGCGAAGATGCACGACCATCCCGAGGACGTGGCCCTCGATCCGATCTCGCTGGAGACGTTCATCCGGCGCTCCGCACTGATTCAGGCCCTGGATGCAGAGATCTCCGAGATGCGCGGCCGGCCGCTCATGGGCCCGACCAAGGCGGTGCTCGAGGCCCGGGTCGAGGAACTCCAGTACCTGGGCGTCAGGAACCTGCGAGACCTGGCCGACGCCCTCGAACAGTCGCAGGAGCTGGTGCGGTCGCTGGCGCACCAGATCTACCGGGATGACCGGCGCCGCGGCCTGCCCATGTCGCGGGGCAGCTGCCTGAGCCTCCTGGTGCAGGTGCTCATCGGAAGGCTGGAGAGCCCGGAGGAGATCCGAACGCTGCTGGACCGGTTCAACATCGGCGCGCCGGCGGCCCGGGACGAGCGGGCCACCTTGCTGAAGTCCATGGCCGAAGCGGCGCCGGAGCGCGTGTAGCCCTCCTTCCCCCGCAACAAGAAACGGCGAGCGATCCTGCCGCTCGCCTTCTTTATTTGTGTCGGGGCGCCGTCAGGAGGCGGCCCTGACCTCAGCCAGCCGCCGGATGTACTCCTTCATGAAGTCCTCGGTGAAGGAGAGCAGCTCCCGGTCCACGTGCTCCGGCGTGTCCGTGTACCAGTGGTAGTTGGGCAGCGAGCCGTCCTCCAGGAACGCGAGGAAGCTGATGGCCTGATAGCCGTGCGCAGCGGGAATCATCGCGTCGGTGGGCAGGAGCAGGTTGGGGCGCGCCTTCACCTGCCCGGGCCGCTCGGCGGCCATGGCGCGGGCAAGCTCCACCAGGTCCTTCCCGAACCGGTGGTAGAGCGTCATCCCCTCGCCTTCCAGGTAGGTCAGGGTGCCGCCGCCCAGGTTGTCCAGGTTGATGAAATAGGTGGACGCCGAGTCGTAGCGGTACGCCCGCAGGAAGGCCTTCATGCCCCGCGTGCCCACCTCCTCCGCACCGGTGAGCACGAAGTGGAAGCGAACCCCCGGCAGCGGATGCGCCGCGAAATGCTCCGCCAGGGCCAGCGTCAGGGCCGCGCCCGTGGTGTTGTCGTTGGCGCCGTTGATGTAGCCCCCGCTGAAGGCGCAGGCGAGCAGAAAGGCGATGTGCAGGGACAGCACAGCGGCGCCCGCGCCCAGAAGCCACAGCGGCCAGCCGGCCCCGGGAAACACCGCCCGGAGCACCAGCCCCAGCAACATCAGCCCCAGCGACCCGTAGGCCAGGTTCAGGTAAGTCTGCACGTGAGGGGCAATCCGGGGGTGGAAGAGCCAGGTGGCGTGCTGGGTGTCCAGGTGGCCCGAGACCACCACCGTGAGCCGCTCATCGCCCTGCCCCGCCGCCCGGGCGATCACGTTCTGCGAGCCCACCTTGGGTGTGTAGGCATCCAGATCCAGCCCCTTCCCGGACATCTCCCCGACCAGGGGGATCAGGAGCAGCACGGCCAGCAGCAGGCCGACCCAGGGCTGCCACCAGGCCGCGATCGCCGCGGCGGCCAGGTAGCCGGCCATGATCACGGCGGGCCCGAGGTAGAGCGTGTCGCGCGGCGCCCGGAAGCGCTGGATCTCCACGTCGTAGCCCATGTCCCGCAGCCAGCCCGCCGCCTCCTCGGCCGCGGCCGCCTCCTCCGCGCTGCCGACCGCCCGGTGAGGATACCGGGTGAGCCGCTCCAGGTACGTCCATGCCTTGCTCATCTCGCCATCTCCCTTCACAGCCATCCCCGCGCCATCGCCCGGGCCACCGCCTCCGCCCGGCTGGTCACGTCGAGCTTGGTGAAGATTGCCGTGAGGTGCGCCTTCACCGTGCGCTCCGTGATGAGGAGCCGGTCGGCGATCTCCTTCGAGCGCAGGCCGTCGGCAGCCAGGCGGAGCACCTCGGTCTCCCGCTCCGAGAGCGGCGACGGCTCCCCGGCGGGCGGGCGTGCCGCAGCCGGATCCAGCCGCTCCACCAGCCGGGCCATGACCTCGGCCGAGAGCACCGCCTCGCGCCGGGCGGCCGCGCGCACCGCCTCCAGGATCGCATCCCGGCTCGCATCCTTCAGGAGGTAACCCCGGGCGCCGGCGCGGAGTCCCTCCACGATGAGCTGGTCGTCGTCGTAGGTGGTCAGAATCACCACCGCCGCCTGCGGGCAACGCTGCTGCAGGGCCCGGATGGCGGCCAGGCCGTCCATTCGGGGCATGCGCAGGTCCATCAGCACCACGTCCGGCGACAGCCGCTCGCACAGCTCCACGGCCTCCTGGCCGTCCGCGGCCTCGGCCACCACCGCCATGTCGGGCTGGATCTCCAGGAGCGCCCGCAGCCCCTCCCGCACCACCTCGTGGTCGTCGGCAATCAGCACCTGGATCACGGCCCAGCCTCCTCTCCGAAGCGTCCGGCGTCTCCGCCGCCGGCAGCCCCGTCCGCCCGGGCGCCTCCGGCCGGGCGCAGCGGCACGGCGGCAAACAGCGTCGTGCCCTGACCCGGGCTGCTCTCGATGTGCAGCTCGCCCCCCACCGCGCGGGCGCGCTCCCGGGCGCCGGTCAGGCCGAAGTGGCCCGGCAGGCGCGGGGCCTCCGGGTCGAAGCCGACGCCGTCGTCGGCGACGCTGAGGCAGACGCGCCCGTCCTCGCCCCAGAGCCGCACCCGCAGCTGGCTCGCCCGGCTGTGCCGCACGGCGTTGGCGATGGCTTTCCGGGCGATGTAGTAATGCTGCACCGCGGCCTCTCCTTCCGGCGCCGTGTCCCCCGGGCCCACCTCCAGGGCGCCGGTGAAGCCGCCGTCGACCTGCGCCCGCTCCAGCTCGCGGCGCAGTTCGGCCGCGAGGTCAAGCCGCTCCACCGGCAGGCGCAGCGACTGGATGCGGGCGGCGTAGGCCTGGAGCTGAACGTGCGCCTCCTGCAGCTGCGCCACCAGCGACTCGGCCCGCTCCCGCTCCCGCATCTGCCGCAGGTAGAGGACGACGTAGAGCGCGGCAAACCCGAAGGCGAGCCCCGTAAAGGGGAGCCGCGTCAGGATCGGCAGGGGATCCTGCAGCGCCGCGATGGCCCCCGCCAGCCCCGCGACGACCCCGCCCAGGGCGAGGCTGCGCCGCCACCCGTCCGGAAACAGGCCGATCGCCTCTCCGGCAATGGGGGCAAAGAGCACCTCAGTCATCGGCGAGCCCTCGCCCAGCCACACCAGCACGCCCGCCAGCAAGATCTGCACCACCAGGTACGGCGCGGCCCACCCCCGGGCCTCCAGCCGGTCCATCAGGGCGTGCAGGACGCCGTGCAGCAGGAGCAGCAGCGTGAAGGGCACGGCCTCGGAGGCGGGGCGCCATGCAGGCCAGGCCACGGTCGACACCCAGATCAGACCCAGCACCAGGTAGACCGAGTAAAAGAACACGCGGGTGTGGCGGGCCATGGCGGCTCCTCCCTTCGGCTGAACGGCCGTACAGTGTACGAAAGTACAGATGGACGTACGATGTCGGGGGGCGGGGAGCATGCGATACTTGCCTTGTGAAAGCACACACAAGGAGGAAGCCCGACGTGAATCAGCCCGTCATCCGCTGCCACCAGCTGACCAAGAGTTTCGGCGACAGGCGGGCCGTGGACGGCCTCTCGTTCGCAGTCGCGCGGGGCGAAGTCTACGGCCTCCTGGGCCCCAACGGGGCCGGAAAGACCACCACGGTGGAGTGCATCGAGGGCATCCAGCAGCCCGACGCGGGCGTCGTCGAGGTGCTGGGGATGTCGCACGCGACGCAGAGCAGCGCCATCAAGGCCCGGCTGGGCGTGCAACTGCAGTCCACCGGCCTCTTCCCGGGGCTGACGGTGCGGGAGACCATCGACCTCTACCGCTCGTTCTTCCCCCGCGCCCTGCCCACCGCGGAGGTGCTGCAGCTGCTGGGCCTCAACGAGTTCCAGAAGACAGATCCGGCCCGATTGTCGGGCGGCTGGCGGCAGCGGCTCACGCTGGCCCTGGCCCTGGTCAACGACCCCGACGTGATCTTCCTGGACGAGCCGACCACGGGCCTCGACCCTGCCGCCCGCCGGGACGTGTGGGATCTGGTCCGCACGCTGCAGGGCCGGGGCAAGACGGTGGTGCTCACCACGCACTACATGGAGGAGGCGGCGCGGCTCTGCGACCGGGTGGCGGTCATCGACCGCGGGCGGATGCTCGCCGAGGGCCGCCCCGACGACCTGGTGCGGGAGGCCTTCGCGGAGGCTGCCGTGGAGTTCGCGGCGCACCCGGGTCTCGAGCCCTCCCGCCTGCAGGCCCTGCCGGGGGTCACCCGGCTGGTGGCAGAGAACGGCACCTGCACCCTCTACTCCACCCAGATCCCCGACATGGTGGCCGGCCTGCTGGAGCTGAGCCGCAAGCAGAACTTCCCGCTGGAGCGCTTCACGGTGCGGCAGGCCACCCTGGAAGACCTCTTCCTGCGGCTGACCGGCCGCCGGCTCCAGGCTGAGACAGGAGGTGCCGCGTGATGCACGCGCTGGGAGCGATTTACACTGCCACTGCCCGACAGTTTCGCCGTGACTGGATGGCTCTCCTCTTTACGCTGCTGCTGCCCGTGGTGATGGCCGCCTTCTTCACCATGCTCTTCGCCGGGGACCCCGCCGGCGCGGGCGGCGTGCCCCCTGCCCAGCTCTACGTGCCCGGGATGCTGTCGCTCGGCATCCTCTGGCTGGGGGTCTTCGGCACCGCCCCGCCGCTGGTGCAGCTCAGGGTGCAGAAGGTATTTCGCCGGGTCGGCGCGACGCCGCTCAGGCCGGCGGTGCTGCTGGCGGGCCAGCTGGCCTTCCGGGTGATCACCGGCGCCCTGCAGGCGGCCCTCCTGCTGGCCTACGGCATGCTCGCCCAGGGCATGCGGGTGCAGGGAAGCTGGGCGGCGCTCATCCTGGTCGTGCTGCTGGGCTCGCTGCTCTTCGTCGCGCTGGGCTGCCTGCTGGCCGCCCTGGCCCGCACCAACGAGGCGGTCATCGCGCTGGGTCAGGTGGTGCAGTTTCCGATGATGTTCCTCTCCGGCACGCTCTTCCCGCTGGAGATGCTGCCTGACTTCCTGCGGCCGGTCGCAGCGGCGATGCCGCTGACCTACCTGAACGACGCCCTGAAGCAGGCGATGCTGGGCGCCCCCGGCCTCCACCCCCTCTGGCTGGATTGCGCCGTGCTCGCCGGCTGCCTGGCGGTGTTTGCCCTGCTGGCCGCCCGGCTGTTCCGGTGGGAGTGATCGGTACCACTTCACCTCGTCAGCGGGGCAAGTGTGGCCCCCGTCGCCCGGATCAGGTCAGGCCCGGTCAGCACCAGCTGGAGCCCCCGCTGCCCGGCGCTGACGGCCAGCCGGTCGATGATCTCCGCCGTCTCGTCCAGGTAGTACGGGTATTGCTTCTTCATCCCCAGGGGCGAGACGCCGCCCCGGATATAGCCGGTGAGACCATGGATCTCCTTCACGTGGACCATCTCCACCTTCTTGTTGCCGCTGACGGCCGCCAGCCGCTTCAGGTCCAGCTCGCCGTTGCCGGGGATGGATGCGACCAGCACGCCGGTCCGGTCGCCCCGCACCACCAGGGTCTTGAAGACCTGCTCAGGGGGCAGGCCGATCCGCCGGGCCACGCTGACGGCATCCATCTCCTCCTCGCTCCACGGAAACGAAACCAGCTCGTAGGGGATCTTCTTCTGATCGAGGATGCGGGCGGCGATGGTCTTCATGAAGGTCGACTCCTTTCGCAGTATGTAGGAAGCCCGGCACGCAAGGCGCGCCGGGCTGCTGTGTATGGTCCTACTGGTGGCGCGAGGGCGTGAAGACGGGCAGGGAGAGGTCCTCATCCAGGGCGACCCCGTCCACCGTCAGCGGCTCCGTGGTCTCCCCCAGCAGATCGTAGTCCTGCACGCCGGTGATGGCCACCTGCACCATGTCGCCCGGCCTGAGCTGCGCCCCGGCCGGCGCCCGGAAGAGGATGACCCCGTCGATACCCGGGGACTGCCGGTAGCAGCGGCCCACGAACCAGCCCCGGCCCCGCGGCGAGCGGCCCTCCACCAGCACCTCCAGCTTCCGCCCCACCTGGGCCTGGTTCCGCTTGCGGGCGATCTCGTGCTGCACCTCCATGGCCCGGTCGCGCCGGGCCAGGCGGACCTCCTCGGGGATCTGCTCCATCTGCCCCGACTTGGTGTCCTCCTCCTGGGAGTAGGCAAACACGCCCACGTGGTCGAACTCGCAGGCCCGCAGGAAGTCCAGCAGCATCTGGAAGTCCTCCTCGGTCTCGCCGGGGTGTCCGGCGATGAACGTGGAGCGCAGGCAGATGTCGGGCACCCGCTCCCGCAGCTTCTGCACCAGCCGGAGGTAGCCCTCGGCGTTGGCGGGCCGGTTCATCAGCCGCAGAACCCGGTTCGAGCCGTGCTGCAGCGGCAGGTCGAGGTACTTCAGCACCTTGGGCTCGGTGGCGATGACCTCGATGAGCTCGTCGGTGATGCGGGTCGGGTAGGAGTAGTGGACGCGGATCCAGCGGATGCCGTTCACCTTCGCCAGTTCCCGGAGCAGGCTGGCCAGCATGGGCTTCTTGTACAGATCCATGCCGTAGTAGGTGGTGTCCTGCGAGATGACCACCAGCTCCCGCACGCCCATCTGGGCGAGGCGGCGGGCCTCGTCGACGATGGACTCCACGGGCCGGGAACGGTGGCGCCCCCGCATCAGCGGAATGGAGCAGAAGGCGCAGGCGCAGTCGCAGCCCTCGGCGATCTTGATGTAGGCAGTATAGCCCGGGGTCGCCAGCACCCGCTCGAAGTTCCAGTCGGTGATGGCGTCAGGATCAGAGATCTGCTGCACCCGCTGCCCGGCCAGGATGCCGGCCACCACCTCGCCGATGCGGGGGTAGTCAGCGGTGCCCACCAGCGCGTCGATCTCGGGGATCTCCCGGGCCAGCTCCTCCCCATAGCGGGGAACCATACAGCCTGCCACCACCAGGGCCTGGCACTTGCCAGCGGTCTTGTGCTGCCCGGCCTCCAGGATCGCGTCGATGCTCTCCTGCTTCGCCTCCTCGATGAACCCGCAGGTGTTGACGACGAGGACGTCAGCCTCCTCCGCGCGGTTGGTGATCTGGTAGCCCGTGTTCTGGAGCAGGCCGATCATCGACTCGGTGTCCACCAGGTTCTTGGCGCAGCCGAGGGAGATGAAGCCGACTTTCACCGGGCGGCCGGCGACCTGGGCGCCGGGCAGGGCGGTCGTCGGGCGGTCGGTCAAATCGTGTCGCCTCCTATGCGAAAGAGGCCGCCGGTGGGATGCGGTGGCCTCTGGAATGGGTAGATCTGACTCTCCTATTTTACAGAGACGGGCAGGCGTTGTCTACCGCATGAGGGGTGGGCGGTGAGCCGTGAGCCGTGAGCCGTGAGCAGTGGGCTGTGGGCTGTGGGCGGCGAGACCATGGGAGGAAGGGCAACCGGGCCCCGAAGTGCGGCGGACGGCTCGAATCCCCACAGGAAGCCGTCGTAGATAGTGCGAATCTACCGTCTATCCGTGTTACTTGCCGACGGGAGGAGAGTTGACCATGGTCACGATTGCCGACATCTACAAGGCGCGCCGCCGCATGGCCGGCCTGGTGCAGCGTACGCCCCTGGAGCACAGCCCTGCGCTGAGCGATCTGACGGGGGCGGAAGTCTACCTGAAGCTCGAGATGATGCGGGAAACACGGGCCTTCAAGGTTCGGGGCGCGACCAACTTCCTGATGGCCCTTCCCCAGGCCGATCGCTCCCGTGGCGTGGTCGCGGCGTCTGGCGGCAGCCACGCGGCCGGTGTGGCTGCAGCAGGCCGCCGCCTGGGCGTCCCGGCGACCATCGTCATGACCGAACGCAGCCCCCGGAACCTTCAAGATATCTGTCGCGGCTACGGCGCAGAGGTGATCGTGCAGGGCCGGGTGTACGACGACGCATCCCGGCTGGCGGAGCAGATCAGCGAAGAGACCGGCAGACCGCTGATTCACTCCTACGACGATCCCCTGATCATCGCCGGGCAGGGCACCATCGGCCTCGAGATCATGGAGGACCTTCCTGACGTGGATGTCGTGATCCTCCCCGTCGGCGGGGGCGGCCTGCTGGCCGGGGCGGGGAGCGCGCTGAAGTCCCTCCGCCCGCAGACCCGGGTCATCGGCGTGGAGCCGGAGCGTGCGGCAGCGATGACTGCCTCGCTGCAGGCCGGAACGATCGTGGAGCTGACCGACCCCCACAGCCTGGCGGACAAGCTGGTCGTCAAGGCGGTCGGCAAGTTGAACCTGGCCATGGCGCAGCGCTACACGGATCAGATGGTCACCGTCTCGGAAGATGAGATCGCGCGTTCCATCATCACGCTGGTGGATAAGGCCAGCCTTCTGGCCGAAGGGGCAGCTGCAGCCGCCCTTGCGGCCCTCCTGTCGCTCCGGCACGAATGTGAGGGCAAGCGCGTGGCCCTGGTCCTCACCGGCGGCAACATCGCGCCGGAGGTGCTGGCACGGGTGCTGGCCGGCGAGCGGGACCGGTAGGCTCGCCCCTGCGCGCTAACCTTCAACCTTGACCCTGATTGGCTCGATCCGCACGCACACGGTTCCCCGGAAGTACATGCGCACACCTTCGCAGTAGCTGAACGCCGGTCCCCACGCGGCGTAGTCCTCATCGGGCCTGCAGCCAACTGCGCTCGCCTCCACGATGCCGCCGTGGGAGATCACAAGGGCCCGGCCGTTCGGCGGCAGCCGGGCGGCCAGTTCGCGGTGGAACTCGCCCAGCCTCCGCGCAAACTGCGCCACGGCCCCTTCGGGATTGCTCCTTGCGGCCGCCGCGATGCGGCCGATCCCGGCATTCCACGGTACCTCATCCTCAAAGCCTTCAGGCAGGCTCGCAAGCCAGGCGACCTGCTCGTCCACTGCGAAGCCCATCGCGATCGCGGTCTCGTAGGCGCGCGGCAGATTACTCGTCACCACCAGGTGGAAGGGCGCCAGCCCTTTCCCCGCCTTGCGCGCCAGATCAACCCCCTGCTGCGAAAGGTGCTGACCCGGCTTGACCCGCCTGGTGTGGCGGCGGTGCTCGATGATGCGCAAGTTCGCCCCTTCAGCACCGCCGTTAGGCGAGCGGGCCGGATAGCTCACAGCGTCGCCCCAGCCCAGGACCATTTCCCCGAAGGGCGGGACGCTGAGCAGCCCCGCCGCCCACAGGAAGGCGCGGTCCCGCTCGGAAAGCTGGTCCAGCCGCATCCACCGCACGTCCACGAGGATCTGCCCGTCGCTGTCGTACTCCGGGTCGTGCCCCAGCGCCGGCTCCTGGTCGCCGATATCGACCAGATACGTGTAATGCCCGTCATTTGGGCCGTAGGTGACCACGCTGGTTTCACGAATCACCTGGCCTCGCACACGGCACTCGTCTTCCAACTCCCTGACCGCAGCATCCGCAGGCGACTCCCCCTCCAGAATCGCCCCGCCGGGGAGACACCACCACTCCTTGCTCCCCTGCCGGTGCCTGACCATGAGGATCTCCCGGCCGCGAACCACGATCGCCTGCGCTCTGGACATGCACACAGACCTCCTTGCCTACAGCCGCCCAAATGATCCCCCGGGTACCGCCCGGAAAGCTGTATCAACCTTTGCAGTATTGTATATTGAATGAGTCTCTGTCAAGGGGTGTGAGCAGTGGCGGATCAGGCGAAAGCCAGGTTCACCGAGATCAGTGTCGAGCGGATCAACGTGCGGAATCCGGACGGCACGGTGCGGCTAGTGATCTCCCATCAGGTGCCCGATGCCGAGATCAACGGCAAGATCTACCCGCGGTCCCTGATCGTCCCCCAGGCCGGCCTCATCTTCTTCAACAACGAGGGGTTCGAATGCGGCGGCCTGGTCTTTGGCGGCAAGTGGGAGGACGGCAAGCATGCGGCGAGCAGTGGCCTGGTGTTCGACAGGTACAACCAGCAGGACATCGTCAGCATCGACTACACCGACATCAACGGCCGCCACACCCTGCCGCCGCAGCAGTGACTGGCCCGGCCCATGCACCAGGAGCCTGACGCCCCGCGCAAGTGGGGGCGCCAGGCTCCGCTTCTCAGCACCAGCCGCGCTGATATCCCCGTCACTCCTCCGTCACGGCCCCGGCGGCACCGTCGCGGTCCGCCGGGAAGATGGTGAACCGAAGCTGTTCCGCATCCCCGGGTACAGGATAGACGGGCGCATCGGCGTCGCGGTTCGCCTGCAGGAACACCTTCAGGTACTGGTACATCGCATCGGAGTAGTCGTGCCCGATGCCCCGGTCCAGGATGAAGATCCCCTGGCCGCCGGCCTCGCCGTAGAGGGCGGTCAGGGCCTCCGCGCGGGGCAGGATCTCCTCCCCCCAGAGCTTCGTGATGATCCGCCGCTCCTCGTCGCCGTACGAGTCGCGGAAGGGCAGGGTGTTGTTGGGGTCCTCCTCCCCCATGTAGATCAGCCGCGCTACCCGGTTGTGCGCTTCCAGGTCGAAGGGCCGGCCGGTGATGGCCTCGTAGTCGGCGGTGCCGATGGGGAAGATCAACCGCTCGCCGCCGTGCTCGGCCAGGGGCAGCAGCATGTTGTCCAGGGTCGCCCCGGAGACCAGGGCCTTCACCTTGTGCGGGTGCAGCGCCGCCAGCCGGTCGGTGAAGGTGCCCGAGGCCGAGAAGCCCACCAGGAAGACCTGCTCCTCCACCCCGTGGCCGTACTGGTTGAGGTAGGCGACGGCGTGCTCGATCATCGCCACCACCTGCCCGTCCAGGTGCATGAGGCTCTCGACGGTGAATCCGGCTTGCCGGAACTGCCGCTCCAGCACGGCGGCCGCCGCCGGGTCCTGCATCTTCAGGTGCAGGGTCGCCGCGTCCCGGTCCAGGGCGTGGGTGAAGAGGGTGTTCTCCTCGCCGCCGAGACGGTAGGTGATCACCGGCCGGGGGATCGCCGGCATGATGAGCGGCGCCCAGCAGCTCCTCCGCCAGCCGCATGGAGACCTGCTGCCCCCGCTCCACCTCGGCGCGGGCGCGCGCGAGGGTCTCGGCCGCGCTGTTGCTCGGGCCGGTATTGTTGATGTCCACCACGAGATACCGCCTGTGCCCCTCGTTGGCCGCGCGGTGCCGTTCGCTGGGCAGCACCAGGAAGTAGGGCCAGTGGAAGCCCCGCTCCGGCATGGCCGGCACCAGGACGATCTGCCGCTCGCCCGCATGGGTGAGTTCCGGCAGACCCGCGGTGGTGAAGCTGGCCCGGAGCATCCCGCCGCTCCGGGTGAAGAGCTTCAGCACGTACTCCGTGTTCAGCGCGAGCACCGGCCGGCCCTCCGCCGCCGCCTGGTCGTCGGCGATGACGAGCTCATCCCAGGCCAGGGTGAAGCGCCGCGAGACGTAAGGCGCGCCGGCCGTTTCGAGGCCCACCGCCTCCACGTCGTCCGCCTGTACGCCCAGGCTCGTCAGGTCGATGACGGGGCGGAAAGGATCCACCGGCGCCGTGAGCCGGATGGAGGCAGAGCGGGGCCGGGCGGCGGCCGTGCGGGTGGCGGGGTCCCAGGTGACCGTCATCCCCATCGCCGCGGCGGCGTCCGTCAGGCGCACGTAGGCCCGGTCATCAAGCAGGAAGCCGTCCGCCGCCACCTCCCGGCCGTTCACGGTGAAGGTGAAACCGTTGCGGAGCACCCGGATGGTTTCCCAGTGGCCAAAGGCGGCCCCGGCGGTTCCGCCGAGCGCCAGCAGCGCCGCGATCACCGCCCCGATGCGCACCAGTCCTTTCACTGTGCAGGCCTCCTTCCCTCGCTGCACCTCCCCTTTCGGCGCCGCCGCGGCTCCTCCCTGCATATGAAGCGCCGGTCAGCCCCGGCGGCCACTTACCCCATGGCGCCCCGCCGCCACAGCCTGTCCACCCAGCGCCAGCCGGCCACGGCCGCCGCACCGGCCGGCAGCGCCAGGGCGGCGATCCACCGCGGATCCGTCAGGTAGAGCCAGGTGCCTGCGCCGGCGATCAGAGCCCCGCCGGCGAGACCCACGATGCCGCCGAGCCGGGTCGGGACCTGCTCGAACGCGGCGGCCATCGTCTCCCCCGGCGCAAACAGCCCGCCCGTACGGGGCGCCGCGTCGAAGGCGGCCGCGCCCACCAGCCAGGTGACCGCAGCCAGGACGATCGCCCCGCTGAACCCGGCCAGGGCAGCGGCTTCACTGACGCCGCGCCCGCCCGCCGCCGCCCAGGCAAAGGTCGTCAGCGGGGCTGCCAGCAGCAGGGGAAGGGCAGCCAGCCACTTGCCCGCGAGCAGGTGACCCGGCGAGATCCCCGCCAGCAGCGGGAGCACCGCGCGCTCCCCCTCCGCTGAGAAGAGGGCAGCCGCCTGTTCGCCGTAGTTGAAGACGGTAAACGCGAGGCCCATGCCGATATAGAATGCGTCCGCCCTCGCAGGGTCCATCCTGGCGCTATTGAGCGGCATCAGGAAGGGCATCGCCAGCCCAGCGGCCAGGAACCCCAGCCGGAACAGGCTGAACCAGTTGCGCGAGGCGTTCAGCCAGGCCAGGGACTGTACAGCGCCGGACGGCCCGCCCACCAGCGCCGGCCAGCGGGACCGCAGCGATCGGCTCCGCCTGAACAGGGCCTCCCGCACGGCGAGCCACGACTCGCGGTACGCATGCCGTTCGCCCCGCCGGTGCCGCTGACCCCCCGGCGACAGAACCGCGACCAGCGCCAGGAGCCCCATGAGTGCGAGCAGCGCGGCCAGCACCGCCTCCCCCGTCCCGAGGGCGCCTGAGCCGGGGGGCGTTTCCACCTCTGCCGTCGCGCCCATCTGCCACAGCCCCGCCGTGAAGAGGAAGAAGGCGAAGCCGATCAGCCCGAGGAGGAGCAGCATCGCGATGGCCGGCAGGACCACCAGGGCGGAGGGCCACCGCCGCACCATGCCAAGCAGCGCGCCGATCCCCGCCAGTTGGCCCAGCACCCCGCCCATCCAGATCGCCAACAGCAGCCCTGCCGCCCGGAGCGCAAACCCGCCGGCTGACGTCCCCCATGGGTCCAGCGCGGGGAAGAGGGCACAGCCCAGGAGCAGCGCGAACCAGGCCCGGCCGGGCAGGCCCCTGGCCAGGTGCAGCAGCACCACCGCCTGGGCGGGCGCCGGCGAGAGGTGAACCAGGCTCACCAGCGGCCCGGTGAAGAGCCGCTCACGCCCGCGCCACAGCGCCATGAGGAGCGCCACGAACCAGCCCTCCACAAACCCCAGGAGCAGCACGTTCCCCGGGGGCAGCGCCGGCGGGCGGCTGAGCACTCGCCACATTCCCAGGCCCGCCAGCGCGATCTGTAGGAGCAGGCGCAACAGGCCCACCTTTCCCCGGCTGAAGCGCCAGCCGTCGTTGTACGCAGCCCGCCACTCTGCGCCCAGCAGCGCCTTCACAGCCGAACGGAGTTCCTTCATGCCGTCACCTCCTGCACCGGTTCGGCGGTGAGGGCCAGGAAAAGCTCCTCCAGCCCCGCCTGCGGCAGCCCCGCCGCTGCCCGCAGCGCGGCCAGGTCGCCCACCGCCCGCAGCTCGCCCTCGTGGATGATGGCGATGCGGTGGGCCAGCTCCTCCGCCACCTCGAGGACGTGTGTCGTCAGCAGCACTGCTGCGCCCTCCCGTGCGGCCTGCACGATGAAGTCCTTCACCTCCCGGCCCGCCCGGGGATCCAGGCCGTTGGTCACCTCGTCCAGCAGGAGCACGCGAGGCCGGTGCACCAGCGCGGCGGCGATGGCCATCCTCCGCTTCATGCCCAGCGAGAAGGAGCGGATCGGGTGGTCGCCCCACTGCGTGAGCCCCATCTGCCTGAGCAGCTCCTCCGCCCGCTGCCTGCCCTCGCCTTCCGGCAGGCTGTAGAGGCCCGCCATCAGCCAGAGGAACTCCCGGGCGGTGAGGGATTCGTGCAGCAGCGGCACATCGGGCACGTAGCCCAGCAGGCGGCGCACAGGGGCCCCTTCGCCCCAGAGATCGCGCCCCTCCACCAGCACGCGGCCGGCGGTGGGCCGCACGAGGCCCGTGGCCATGCGGATCGTGGTCGACTTGCCGGCGCCGTTGGAGCCCAGGAACGCCAGGATCTCGCCGTGGTCCACCGCCAGGTCGACGCCCCGCACCGCGGTGAAGCCGCCGAATCGCTTCACCAGCCCCTGCAACTGGAGAGCCGCCGGGCAGGATGCCCGGTCCGCCCGGGGTGAGGACACGCAGTGCGCCCCGGCTGCGGGCACGGCCGGCGTGGGGGATGCTGCGGCCGCCGCGCGCTGCGGCCGCAGCCCATCCTCCTCCCGCCCCAGCGCAGCAAGGAACCGCTCGGGCTCATCCAGGCTCAGCACGATGCGGGTGAACTGGCAGAGCCCCTGCCTCGGCACATTCATCTCATAAGGCCGGGAGAGCTTCAGGGCGACCAGCTGCCTGTGGTCAGCCACCATGTAGACCGTGTCGGTGCGGCTCCCGTACATCACGCCTGCGTGGCCCGCGCCCCGCAACAGGTGGCCGGCCATCTGGGCAGAGGCCACGTCAGCCAGGTCGACAGCCAGGGAATGGCGCCCCATCCGCAGCAAGAGGCGCCCGCCATCGAGCGTGTGGAACGTCCGCAGGCTGGCGGTGAGCCACCAGTAGACCGCGGCGCTGATCACCAGGCCGCCCAGGGCGATCCAGAGGCCCCACGGCCGGAGCAGAAACGGAAGGATGATCCAGGAGGCCAGGTCCACGAGTCCGAGGAGCATCAGGGAGTGGAACTTGTTCTTCAGGGCCTGACCGGTGCGCGTATACGTGAAGCGTTCCATTTGGGACACCACCTCTACTACGGTTGTAGTATTTCGCCCAACGATGTGCCCGCTTCAGGGCAGGCGGGCCATCACCGCAAACAGCAGCGTGTACGCCAGGCCCATCGCCAGGTGAGCCCAGCGCAGGGAACCAGTCCACCGGCTGCGGGGGCCGGCGCCGGCCAGTCCCAGAGGCGGCTCCAGATGCGGCGCCGGGCCATGCACATCCACCAGGTACGTCAGCCGCTGCACGATGTGCGCCGAGACGCCGGCGAAAGCAACGCCCCGCATCGCCCCCGCGCCGCCGTGCCGCCTGAGGCCCCAGCGCCCCAGGGCCAGGGCGTACGCGCGCCGGTCGCCTGTCCACGCCGCGGCCTGCCTGTCGGCGGCCATCTCCACCTCCAGGGCGAACAGACGGGCCGCGCGGCGGGCCAGCGGGTGCCAGCCCAGGAGCGCGCGGGAGATGCCGCACGCCCAGAGCCGCAGGGGATCGCGCCGGGCAATGTGGGCCAGTTCGTGGGCCATGACCGCCCGGAAGTCGGGCTCGGGCAGCGCCAGCGCCGACGGCGTGATGACCAGCGCAGGCCGGATGAGCCCCACCGTTGCCGGTTCCAGCTGGTCGACGGGGTCGTAGAGGATCGCAAAGGGCCGCCTCAACCCAAAGGACTCAGCCAGGCTCCGGATCCGCTCAGCCGCATCGGCCGGGGCGGTGGTGAGCCGCCGGCGCAGGCTCCGGTACGCCACCCCATGAAGCGCCAGCGCCACAAGGGTGGTCAGCGTCAGGGCCGCCGCGGCCCACAGCCACAGCGGCGAGACCAGGAGGGTGGCGACGGGCACCACCAGGAGAACCGCCTCCCACCGCAGCCGCACGGCGGGGTCGGCGTAGCGGCCCACGAACCGGAGCGTGATCTCGGTGTCCGCGAGGAACAGCGTCACGACGAACAGCCAGATCCCCAGCGTGACCAGTGCCCCCATCAGCCGTCTCCCCCTTCCTCCACTTCCTCAAGCCGCTCCACCAGCCGCCGCAGCTCGGCTACCTCATCGGGGCTCAGCTGCTCGCTGCCCAGCAGGAAGCTGATCGCCGGCATGACCCGCCCTCCGAAGAAGCGCCTGGACCACTCCTGCAGGGTCGACGCCGCCGTCTCTTCCCGCCGGCGGGCCGCCCGGTACAGGTAGGCCCGGCCCTGCTTCCGGCGGCTCAGCCATCCCTTGGCGGCCAGCCGGCTCATCACCGTCATCACGGTGGTGTAGGCGATCTCCCGGTCCTGCAGCAGGGCCTGGTGGACGTCCTCCACCTGCACCTCGCCCTTCTCCCAGACAAGGCGCATCACCTCGGCTTCCAGGGGGCCCAGATCGAACCCTGTGGTGTCAGACACTTCCGTCACCTCTATCCTCAGTATATACGACAGCGGTCGTATTTCAACGTGGCGCGGTATTCCGGGTTGGCATGGTCACCATTCCATACTTCAGGCCTCACCCGGCGCGGCAAGCGTCGCGACCCGTCGAACGCGGGTAGTCTACTTGCGTAAATAATATGCTCTTGAACATCTTGACAGGAGAAAGCGACATCAGCACGAATCTCAACCGCTATGAATTGCCCTACTTCGGGTGTGCGAGTGTGAAACTTCGCCCTTCCCGTTGGGCTGTAATAGATAGGAGTGTTGCACACGTGCGAATTGTAATCGGTATGTCCGGAGCCAGCGGCGCGCTGATCGGGATCAGGCTCCTGGAGGCGCTGGCGGAGCATCCGGACTGTGAGACCCACCTGGTGCTCACCAAGGGTGCAGAGCGCACCATCCTCGATGAGACCGACTACAGCGTCGATCAGGTGACCAGCCTGGCCAAGGTTGTGCACGACATCCAGGACATCGGCGCGAGCATCGCGAGCGGCAGCTTCAGGACCGCGGGCATGGTGGTGGCGCCGTGCAGCATGAAGACGCTGGCGGGCATCACCAGCGGCTACTCGGACAACCTGCTGCTGCGGGCCGCCGACGTGATGCTGAAGGAGCGGCGGCCGCTCATCCTGGTGACGCGCGAGACGCCCCTCAGCGGCATCCACCTGGAGAACATGCTGAAGGCGCACGCCAACGGGTGTACGATCCTGCCGCCCGTCCCGGCGTTCTACAACCGCCCGCAGACCATCGAGGACGTGCTGGACCACCTGACCGGCCGCATTCTCGGCATGTTCGGGCTTCCCTACAACAACTACCGGCCGTGGCACGGGGGATGACCCGGGACACGGGCGCGGAGGGCTGACCGCCTGCTGCGGTCAGCCCCTTTTTCACGATGCGGGTCTTCCCTCCTTCTTGGGTCTGCCGGGCCACCCCATAGGTGTGCTCTTGACACCAGGACCTGGGAGACGTATCATACATTTAGACAGCTATCTAATCGTCTTTGCAAGGGAGGGCGCCGCATGGAACGTCGCACAGACGATCAGGTGCGTAACCCCTGCCTCTCTTCCGATTCCGACGAGGCCCGGCTCGAGGCGCTGCGGGAACGCGTGCTGGAGGTGGCCGGCCTGTCGGAGCTGTTCCGCGTGCTCGCCGACGAAACCCGCACGAAGATCCTCTACCTGCTCGCCGCGGAGGAGCTCTGCGTTCACGACCTGGCGCAGATTCTCGACCTCACGCTTCCCACCATCTCCCACCATCTGCGTCTCATGCGGCTGATGCGGCTCGTGAAGAGCCGGCGGGAGGGCAAGCACGTTTACTACTCCCTCTCCGACGACCACGTGCTGCAGTTGATCCAGACCGCGCAGGAACACTACCAGGAGGAGTAATCGCCATGGCCGACAAGATCAGCTGCAGCCTGCAGGGGCTGGACTGCGCGAACTGCGCCGCGAAGATCGAGGATGCGCTCCGCCGGCAGGGGATGCCCGATGCCGTGGTGAGTTTCGCCACGGGGCAGCTCGTCGTGCCGGCCGACCAGCTCGACCGGGCCAGGGATGTGATCCGGCAGGTGGATCCCAATGTCACCGTGCTGCCGCCGGCCGCGCCCGCCCCCCGGGAAGAGGCCGCCGAGGATGACGGCGCCCCCAGCTGGCGCCGCGTCGCCGAGATGGCCGTGGCGGCGGCGCTGCTGGTCGCCGGGGCCGTGTACCACGACGCGCTCCACGACCGGCCCTGGGCCGAGTACGCGGTATTCGTGTCGGCCTATCTTCTGGTCGGGCGGGGGGTGCTGCTCGCCGCCCTGCGCAACCTGGGCCGCGGCCAGCTGTTCGACGAAAACTTCCTCATGACCGTCGCCACGCTGGGTGCGTTCGCCATCCATGAGCTGCCCGAGGCCGTGGCGGTCATGCTCTTCTACGCGGTGGGCGAGTACTTTCAGGACAGGGCCGTCGCCGGCTCCCGCCGTTCCATCCGGGCCCTGCTAGCCGTGCGCCCTGACCACGCGAACGTGCGGCGGGGCGGTGAGCTGGTCCGGGTGGCCCCCGAGAGCGTCGGCGTCGGGGAGGAGATCGTCGTGCGCCCCGGCGAGCGCATTCCGCTGGACGGCGAGGTCATCGAGGGCTTCACCTACGTAGACACCTCTGCGCTGACGGGCGAGTCGGCGCCGCGGGCCGCCGGTGTGGGCGACACCGTGCTGGCCGGCACGGTGAACACCCGCGGCCTGATCACCGTCCGGGTGACCCGGCCCTTCGGCGATTCCTCCATCGCCCGGGTGCTGCAGCTCGTCGAGGAGGCGGCTGCGCGCAAGGCGCCGACAGAGCGGGCCATCACCGCGTTCGCCCGCTGGTATACCCCGGCGGTGGTCGGGCTCGCGGCGCTCGTCGCTCTGGCCCCGCCCCTGCTCCTGCCCGGAGCCGCCTTCGCCGACTGGCTGCACCGCGCCCTGGTGCTGCTGGTGATCTCCTGCCCGTGCGCACTGGTCGTGTCGGTTCCGCTCAGCTACTTCGGCGGGATCGGGGCGGCCTCCCGGGCCGGCGTGCTGGTGAAGGGCGGCAACTATCTGGATGCCCTGGCGAAGGTGGACACGGTGGTGTGGGACAAGACCGGCACCCTCACGGAAGGGCAGTTCAGGGTGGTCTCCGTGACCGCCGCGGAGGGGCTCGAGGCCACCGACGTGCTGCAGCTGGCCGCCCACGCCGAGCTGCACTCCTCCCACCCCATCGCCGCCGCGATCCTGGAGGCGTACGGCCACCCGGTGGACCAAGGCATCCTCACCGAGTACGCGGAAATCGCCGGCCACGGCGTGCGCGCCCGGATCGACGGCCGGCGGGTCCTGGCCGGCAGCGAGCGGCTGCTGGCGCAGGAGGGCATCGCGGCGCCGGCGGGGGATGAGGCCGCCGCCACCGTGGTCCACGTCGCGGTGGACGGGATGTGGGCCGGCCGCATCGCCGTCGCCGACCGGGCGAAGGCCACGGCGGCCGAGGCTGTGGCGCTGCTCCGCGGCCTGGGGGTGAGGCGGCAGGTCATGCTGTCCGGCGACGACCGCCGCGTTGCGGAGGCCGTGGGCCGGAGCCTGGGCCTGGACGAGGTGCGGGCCAACCTGCTGCCCGAGGACAAGGTGGCCGCGGTCGAGGAGATCGGCGGAGCCCACCAGGCTGGCGACCGCCGGAGTGGCCCCCGGCGCGGCGCCCTCGCCTTCGTCGGCGACGGCATCAACGACGCGCCGGTGCTCTCCCGGGCCGATGTGGGCGTGGCCATGGGCGGCCTGGGCGCGGATGCGGCCATCGAGGCCGCGGACGTGGTCATCATGGACGACGACCCCGCCAAGCTGGCCGTGGGCGTCGCCCTGGGGCGGCGCACCCGGCAGATCGTGAGCCAGAATATCGCCTTTGCGCTGGGCGTGAAGGTGCTGGTGATGCTCCTGGGCACGCTGGGCATGGCCAACATGTGGGCCGCCGTCTTCGCGGACGTCGGCGTGGCGCTGCTGGCGATCCTTAACGCCACCCGGGTGCTGAGAGCCCGCCCGACGCCGCGCGGCGCAGCGTAAACGACCCGGTCATGCCGACGGCGCCTGCGTCCCCCTGTGCGGGGACGCAGGCGCCTTCTCACGTCAGGCCGACCGTCGCAGCCGGCCGTTCGACCACTTCGCGGTAGAGCGCCTCGTACTGCGGTACGATCCGTTCCGCGCAGAAGTGCGCCCTGACCCGCTCCACCGCGGACTTGCTGAGCCGCCGGTGCAGCTCCTCATCCTGCAGGACCTGCAGAGCCCGCCGGGCCATGCACTCGACGTCGCCCACCTGGCAGAGGAAGCCCGTCTCCCCGTCCACCACCACTTCGGGCAGGCCGCCGGTGCGGCTGACCACCACGGGCACGCCGCAGGCCATCGCTTCCAGCGCCGCCAGGCCGAACGACTCCTGCTCGCTGGGCAGAAGGAACAGGTCGGCCCCCGAAAGCAGCGGCACCACCTGCTCCTGGTTGCCCAGGACGGCGATGCGGTCCCGCACCCCCAGCCGCTCCGCGAGGCTCAGCGTGGGCGCCATCTCGGGGCCGTCGCCCACCAGGATCAGCCGGCTGGGAATCTCGCGTGCCACCCGGGCGAAGACCTCCACCACATCCCACGGCCGCTTCACCCGCCGGAAGTTCGACATGTGCATCAGCACCCGCTCCCCCTCCGGGGCCAGCCGCCGGCAGAGCCCGGCCGGCTCCTGCCGCCGCCAGCGGCTGCAGTCCAGGAAGTTGGGGATCACCCGCACGGCCCTGTCGATGGAGAGCAGGCTCACCGTGTCGGTCCGCAGCGACTCCGAGACGGCGGTCACCGCGTCCGACCGGTTGATGGAGAAGGCGATGATTTCGGTGAACGACGGGTCGGTTCCCATCAGGGTGATATCCGTGCCGTGCAGCGTCGTCACCACCCGGGGCGCCCCGGGGCCGATGATCTCCCGCGCCAGGTAAGCGGCCGTCGCGTGGGGCACGGCGTAGTGGGCGTGGATGACGTCGAGGCCCGCCATACGGTGCACCGCCACCAGCTTGTTCGCCAGGGCCAGCACGTAGGGGGGCTCGCGGAACAGCGGGTATGTCGGCGTCTCCACCTGATGGAACCAGATGCGCTCCTCAAACTGGCTCAGCCGGAAGGGCACGGCGGAGGAGATCAGGTGGACCTCGTGCCCGCGCCGGGCCAGCTGCACGGCCAGCTCCGTGCCCACGATGCCGCTGCCGCCGACGCTGGGGTAGCAGACGATGCCGATACGCATGCCACAAGCCTCCGATCGGTACTGGAGTGAGGGGCTGCAGGGTTTGACACCCGAACCGCTGAATTATGTAGACGTCCGTCTCCGCGGATTTCGTCCGGGAGGTCATGCGCATGAATCTTGAACAACTTCTCGATCAACTCCGGAGCAATCCTGCCATCGGGCCGAACATCGTGCACTGGCAGACGGTGCCGCCTGCCCCTGCCCGCTACGCGGACTGGCCGGCGGCCCTGGACGCGCGCCTGGCTGCGGTCCTGAAGGAGCGCGGGATCCACCAGCTCTACACCCACCAGGCCGAGGCCATCGACGCCGCGCTGACCGGCCAGAACACGGTGGTGGTCACCCCCACCGCCTCCGGCAAGTCCATGTGCTACAACCTGCCCGTCCTGCACACCATCCTGCGGGAGCCGGCGGCCAGGGCGCTCTACCTCTTCCCCACCAAGGCCCTGGCCCAGGACCAGGTGGCCGAGGTGAAGTCGCTGGCAGGGCGGCTCGGGGCGGAGATCAAGTCCTACGTTTACGACGGCGACACACCGCCGCAGGTGCGGCAGGTGTGCCGGCAGGCGGGCCACATCGTCATCACCAACCCCGACATGCTGCACACGGGCGTGCTGCCCCACCACACCAAATGGGTGAAGCTCTTCGAGAACCTGCGGTACGTCGTCATCGACGAGCTGCACCAGTACCGCGGGGTCTTCGGCTCCCACCTGGCCAACGTGCTGCGCCGGCTGCGCCGCATCTGTGACTTCTACGGCAGCCGTCCGGTGTTCCTCTGCTCCTCCGCCACCATCGCCAACCCGCAGGAGCTGGCCGAGCGGCTCATCGAACAGCCGGTCCGGCTGATCGACCGGAACGGCGCGCCGCGGGGCGAGAAGCACTTCGTCTTCGTCAACCCGCCGGTGGTCACCCGCGACGGGCTCCGTGAGCCGGTGGTGAAGACCTCGGCCCGGGTGGCGGGCGAACTCCTGAAGAACGATATCCAGACCATCGTCTTCGCCCGGAGCCGCAACAACGTGGAGGTGCTCACCACCTACCTGAAGGAGCGGGTGGGCCCGGGACGGTCCGGCCGGGTGATGGGTTACCGGGGCGGCTACCGGCCGCTGGAGCGGCGGCAGATCGAGGCCGGCCTGCGGGAGGGGAAGATCCTCGGCGTCGTCTCCACGAATGCCCTGGAACTGGGCATCGACATCGGCCAGCTGGAGGCCTGCGTGATGACCGGCTACCCCGGCTCCATCGCGTCGGCCTGGCAGCAGGCCGGGCGGGCCGGACGGCGCTCCTCCACCTCCCTCACGGTGCTGGTGGGCTCGTCCTCGCCCCTGGACCAGTACATTCTGGAGCACCCGGAGTACTTCTTCGAGCGTGCCCCAGAACAGGCGCTGATCAACCCCGACAACCTGCTGATCCTGGTCAGCCACCTGAAGTGCGCCGCCTTCGAGCTGCCCTTCGTGGAGGGCGAGCGGTTCGGCGTGGAGACCACCGCCGAGATCCTGGACTACCTGGAGGAGGAGCGCATCCTCCGCAAGGTCGGCGGCAAGTACCACTGGTCGGCGGAGAACTTCCCGGCCGAGAGCATCAGCCTGCGCAGCGTGGATGCGGAGAACGTGGTCATCATCGACCAGTCGGAGCCGGGCAGGACCCGGGTGCTGGGGGAGATCGACCAGCTCGGCGCGATGACGATGGTCCACACCAACGCGATCTACCTGCACCAGGCGGAACAGTACCACGTGGACAGGCTGGACTGGGATGAGAAGAAGGCCTACGTGCACCGGGTGGACGTGGAGTACTACACCGACGCCAACCTGGCGGTGACCATCAAGCCGCTGGACGTGCTGAAGGAAAAGGAAGAGCTGGGGCTGCGCGTCCGCTTCGGCGAGGTGATGACCACCGCCAAGGCGACGATCTTCAAGAAGATCAGGCTCCACACCCACGAGAACCTGGGCTGGGGCCCCATCCACCTGCCCGAGTACCAGATGCACACCGCGGCCTACTGGCTCTCGCTGCCGGATGCGATGTGCGAGGGCTTCTCCCAGGACGAGCTGCAGTCTGCCCTGGCCGGCCTGGGCCACCTGCTGCGGGGGCTGGCGCCGCTCTTCCTGATGTGCGATCCGGCCGACCTGCGGTCGGTCGTGCAGGTGCGCTCGCCCTTCGAGGAGGCGCCGACCATCTACCTCTACGATGCCTACCCGGCGGGAATCGGCCTGGGGGAGAAGTGCTACGACCTGCACAGCGACCTGCTGGCCACCGCCTACGAGCGGGTGCGCGCCTGCGGCTGCGAGGCGGGCTGCCCCGCCTGCGTCGGCCCGGCGGCGGAAACCGGCAACCTGACCGGCGCCAAGCCGGGGGTCGTCCGCATCCTGGAGCGGGCTCTGGCGCACCGGGATCTCCAGTAGGCTTCGCCGTGTATGGACGGCACAACATTCATGGCAGGACCGCAGCATGGGACGCAGGAGGCGAATGCACATGACGGTTGAACGGATTACCATCGAGTACTGCGTGGTCTGACGCTTTGAACAGCGGGCCGCCGGTCTGGCGGCGCAGCTCCGGGATGCGTTTCCGAATGCCGCCGTCGAACTCATCCCCTCATCGGGGGGCGTGTTCGAGGTGGTAGCGGACGGCAGGCTGGTGTTCTCCAAGAAGGCCCTGCGCCGGTTCCCCGAAGAGGGTGAGGTGGCACGGCTCATCCGGTCACGGAAACTCGGGAGTGCAGTAGAGCTCACTGTTCCGTCTCCGGACGGACAATAACCTGAGGATGATTCATTTAGGGAGGGTCCATCATGAGGATCGAAAGGGTGACCATCGAGTACTGCACGTCGTGAGGCTATGACAAGCGGGCCGCCGGTCTGGCGGAGGAGCTTCGGGCAGAGTTTGCGGACGCCACCGTCGAGCTCATCCCCTCTTCGGGCGGGGTGTTCGAGGTGGTGGCCGACGGCAGGCTGGTGTTCTCGAAGAAGAACTTGGGCCGGTTCCCCGAAAAGGGTGAGGTGCAGCAGTTGATCCGGTCGCAATAACACAGGGGGAATGCGGAGTGAACCTGCGCGAGCGGCTGCGGCTGTTGAAGGCGGCCGGGGCCGCCCGGGCCGGAGAGGAACGGGCGGCTTCACGGCCCGCGCCCGCGGTGCAGCCGCAGCCTTCCGGGCCGCTGCGACCCGCTGCGTGGCCGCTGCCACCGACTTCAGGGCTGCAGCCGCCGCCGTCAGACGCGCGGCCGGCGTCGCTCTGCGAGGGGCTGGAGGGCCACCTGGTGGCCACGGAGGCCGGGTTCACCTTCCGCCTGGAGCGCCGGTACTCCCTCGATTTCCTCCGGGGGCCGCTGCCGCTGGGGTGGCCGCTCGGACTCCCCGCCGGGGTCTGGCCCCTGGTGGGGCGCGTCTCGCCGGCTTTCGCTCCGCGCCGTGCGGTCTTCATCGACACCGAGACCACCGGCCTGGCCGGCGGCACCGGCACCTACGCCTTCCTGGTGGGTCTGGGCTTCTACCAGGGCGACGAGTTCGTGGTGCGGCAGTACTTCCTCAGGGACTTCCCCGAGGAGGACGCCATGCTGAGCGCCATCGCGGCCGACCTCGCCCCCCACACGTGCCTCGTCTCCTTCAACGGCAAGTCCTTCGACCTGCCGCTGCTGGAGACCCGGTTCCGGCTGGCCCGCCGCCGGCCGCCGCTGAGCGGCGCCCCGCACCTGGACCTGCTCCATCCAGCCCGGCGCCTGTGGAGCGCCCGTCTGGAGGGGTGCAGCCTGCAGGAGCTGGAGCGGGCCATCCTCGGCGTCGTGCGGGAGGGCGACGTGCCCGGCTACCGCATTCCGGCCCTCTACTTCGACTACCTGCACTCGGGCGACGCCTCGCCCCTGGTCGCGGTGGTGGAGCACAACCGACTCGACATTTTGTCGCTGGCAGCCCTGGCCGGCTGGATGGGCCAGATGGTGGCCGACCCGCTGGGGCCCACGCCCGACGGCGAGCTGCTCTGCGGCGACGATCTCTACCATCTCGGCCGGCTCTTCGAGGCGCGCGGGCGGCTGGCCGAGGCGCTCACCTGCTACGAGGGCGCCCACGAGCGGGGCATCAGCACGGTCACCGAGACGGCGCTGCTCCGCCGCCTCTCGTTTGCCTACAAGCGGGCCCGGGCGCACCCGCAGGCCATCGCCATCTGGGAGCAGATGGTCGCGGAGGGCGGCCTGTCGCTCTTCCCCTACATCGAACTGGCGAAGTATCACGAGCACGTCACCCGCCGGTACGACCTGGCGGAGAGCCTCACCGTCAGGGCGCTGGCGGTGGTCGAGCGGCGGCGCTCGCTCGGCGGCGCCCGCGCGGTGCGGGAGTACCAGGAAGTGCAGCACCGGCTGCAGCGGCTTCGCCGGAAGCGGGGCAGCCAGTCCTCATAAGGCAGAACCCCCCGGACATACTCTTGTCCGGGGGGTTGTACCATGCTGTTCATCGACCGGGTCTGGCTGGTGCGCCGAGGCGCCGCCGTGGCGACGCTCTGCCTGGCGCTCTTCACGATCTCTTTCCTGCGAAGCCCCGCGTTCCAACCGGCGTCGGCCACCGCCTGGCAGGCCGACCGCCCGCTCACCCGGGCCGATTCGCCGGACGACCGGGTGGCGCTCACCTTCGATGTCACCTGGCAGAAGGAGGAACTGACGAAGATCCTGGATGTGCTCGACCGCGCCGGGGTAAAGGCCACCTTCTTCGTGGGCGGCACCTTCCTGCAGCTTTACCCCGACATGGTGAAAGAAATCAGCCGCAGGGGGCATGAGGTGGGCACCCTGGGGCAGCAGATCCGGGACCTGTCGGGCCTGCCGGAGACCGAGATCGTCTCGAACCTGCTGGGCAGCCAATCTGCGCTGGCCAAGATCCTGGGCGGGCCGGTGCGCTACTTCCGGCCGCCCAACGGCAAGGCCGCGCCCGAAGTGCTGCGGGCCGCGCACCAGGCCCGGCTGGTCACGGTCACCTACGCCCTGGACAGCCAGGATCACCTCGGCCTGACGGCCGATCAGATCGTGCGCCGGGTGGTGCGGAAGGCCCAGCGGGGAGACATCATCCGGCTGACGGCCTCCGACTTTGCGACCGAGACCGCGGAGGCGCTGCCGCGCATTCTGGAGGGGCTCCGGCGCCGGGGCTTCAAGGTGGTGCGGGTATCCGACCTGGTGCCGGTGGATGACACACAGCCTTAGCCCACGCTCAACCTCAGTCCCGGTCATCGATCGGGGGCAGGAACTCCTCCTCCACCCCGATCGTGCGGCCCTCCACGTCGATGAAGTCGCCCGAGGTGCGGGACGGCTCCCGCCGGTTTACGCTGCCGCCGAACCGGATGGTGCGTCCGAAGGCGTGCTCTTCCACGTGGATGCGGTCCCGGAACCAGGGCAGGCGCGCCAGCACCGGCGCGGCGAAGAACGCCACCGCTCCCAGCCCCAGGACGGCGAGCAGGGCCGCCAGCAGAAACCCGACTACCGGCAGCACCACGGTGACGAGCACGAAGATGACGACGGCCGCGCCGGCGACGGCCAGCAGATTGCGCATCCCCATCCCCCTTCCACGCGGGGCCACATCGGGGAGACGGGCTCCCCGCCCCGCAATTTCACCGTACACAAGACCGCGCCCTTCCGCAAGGGGCGCGGTCCGTGCCGTTCTTCGGTCAGAAACCGCACGTGCCCGGCTGGTACGGACAGGTGGGATCCTGCGCCATGGGAAAGCCGTAGACCTCGTAGGCCCGCGCCCGGCAGCCGCCGCACACCGCCCGGTACTCGCACTCCCCGCACTTGCCGCCCAGCAGATCGCGGTCCCGCAGTTGCTTCAGCAGGGGGGCTGATTCCCAGATCGCCGGAAAGCTGCGCTGCAGGACGTTTCCGACCGACAGGGGCAGGTTCCGGCAGGGCTGGATGTGACCGTCATGGGTGATGAAACAGCTGGACATGCCGGCCGAACAGCCCTCGCCCGGTCCGGTGAACGTCAGCTTCCGGTGCCGCTCCACAGCGGCAGCGCCGCCCTGCTGGCGCAGGACACGCTGGTACTGCGGGGCACAGGTGGCCTGCACCTCCGTCGTCGTCCGCTCGAAGCTCGCGTACAGCCAGCCCAGAAGGGACTCCATCTCCTCCGGCGTCAGCTGTTCCTGGCTCTCCAGGTGCATGCCGCAGCCCGTCGGGAACAGCGCGCACAGGTGTGCCCCCGCGGCGCCCTGCTCTTCCGCCAGCCGAACCATGGCGGGAACCTGCTGCTTGTCGTGCACGCCCACCGTGAACTTGAGGTGATACGGCACGCCGGCGGCCTTCAGGTTCGCGATTCCCCGCCACGCGTCCTTCCAGGCGCCCTCAGTGCCCCGGAAGCCATCGTGCGTCTCCTCCGTCGCGCCGTCCAAGGCCACGGCCACGGCGGCCACGCCGGCCTCCTTGATGCGCCCTGCCACCTCTGGCGTGACCAGGGTGGCGTTGGTCTCGAGCACCACGAGCGCCCCGCGCTGCCGGGCGTGTTCGGCGATGGTGAAGAAATCCGGCCGCTTCAGGGGCTCCCCGCCCGTAAAGACAAACGTCGGCCGGCAGACGTGGATGATGTCATCGATGACCTGGAGGATCTGCGCGGTGGAGAGATCCTTCCCCGTGAGGAAAGGAAAGGTCACGGTCCTGCAGTGCCGGCATGCCAGGTTGCATTCCTGGGTCAGCTCCCAGACGATGCGGCGCGGCATGGCCCCAGACTGCTTCTTCTCCTCTACCGCCAACGGCGCTGTGCGGATGTAGGGCCCCTCGCTCCCGGGTCCAGTCATGCGGCCATCCCCCCAAACTGCCTATACAAACATTTTAATGTATGTACTGAAGCGCCGAACCCGCCAACTGTACCGACTTGGCATGGGACGAAGGGGCTATTGACGTGTGACCCGCGTCACGGCGGCGCCCGATCCATCCCCGTTAAGATGGGGCCAGTAAGGGGGCGTGTGCGATGACGTTTCACCTAGATCAGAAGGTCGGCGATATCGTCGCCGAGTGTCCGCCTGCGAGCAACCTGTTCCAGCGTTACGGCATCGACTTCTGCTGCGGGGGCAACCGCCCGCTGCGGGCGGCCCTGGAGCAGAAGGGCATCACCGCCGATCAGTTTCTGGCTGAGCTGGAGGCCGCTTACGCCACCGCGCAGAAGCAGGCAGACCCCAGCGCCGTGGACTGGCGGAAGGCCCCGTACGGCGAGCTCATCGACCAGATCGTCGGCGTGCACCACCAGTACCTGAGGACCGAACTGCCGGTGATCAGCGCGTACGTCACGAAGATCTTCCATGTGCACGGCCCGCACCACCCGGAACTGGCCCGGCTGTACCAGCAGTTTCACCAGCTGAAGATGGAGCTGGACATGCACATCCAGGACGAGGAGGCCCGGGTGTTCCCCCGGGTGCGGGCGTATGAGAAGACCGGGTCGCGTGCGGAGCTGGATGAGGCCCTCGCGTGCCTCGATGAGCTGGAGCAGGAGCACCAGGGGGCCGGCGACCTGCTGGCCGCCATGCGGGAGACCACCCGCAACTACACGCTGCCAGCCGATGCCTGCGGGACGTACGCGATGACCTTCCAGAAGCTGCAGGAGCTGGAGGCCAACATGTTCCAGCACGTGCACCTGGAGAACAACGTCCTCTTCCCCCGCCTGCGGGCGGAACCGTAGGGGATCTGTGTTGGGGATGCTTCGAAAAGGCGGTCCCGCCGGCGTGGCGGGACCGCCTTTCTTCGCCGCGCCCGGGCGCGGCACGGCCCCCCGGGGTCAGCTCTGACCCGGTGCTGGTTCAGCAGTGAAGTTCTCAGGGTTTGCGAGTGGCTGCAGCCCTTGCGCCACAGGGATTCTGCGGGAAACCCGCGTAAGGAGCGGGTTTCGGGCAGTCTCAACACGTGCGCGTTACGACGGTCCCCCGCCAGCCTGGAACACGCCGGGGGCCCGGGTCCCTCCTCCGGAGGATCAGCCAGGGCGCCGGAGCTGGTTGAACCCTGAAGTTCCCACGGTTTGAGAGCAGCTCCAGCCCTTGCGCCACGGGGGTTCTACGGGAAACCCGCGTAGGCAGCGGGTTTCGGGGAGTCTCAATACGTGTGCACTACGACGGCACGCGGCGTTCCAGAGCGCGCTGGGTGCCTGGACGCCCCCAGCAGGGAAGCCACCGAGAGCATGCGGAGATCCACCCCGCAGCCTCGATGGCCTGGAGCCTGTATGTCTTCCTGTCAACACCCCTCAGGGCTCACCCATTCACACTCTGGCCCCCGCCCAGATAGGCCGCCTTCACGGCAGGGTGGTTCTGCAGCTCCTGCGCAGGGCCATCCAGCACCACCCTGCCCGTCTCCAGCACGTACGCCCGGTGGGCGATGGAGAGCGCCATGGCGGCGTTCTGCTCCACCAGGAGAATCGTCGTGCCAGACCGGTTCAGCTCCACGATGATCTCGAAGATCTCCTGCACCAGCCGGGGCGAGAGGCCCATGGAGGGCTCGTCCAGGAGCAGCAGTTTCGGCCTCAGCATAAGCGCCCGGCCCAGGGCGAGCATCTGCTGCTCGCCGCCGGAGAGGGTGGATGCGGACTGACGCCGCCGCTCCCGCAGCCGGGGGAACCGCTCGAACACGGCGTTCAGGTCCTCGTGGAACCGCTTCGGATCAGCGATGTACGCCCCCAGTTCCAGGTTCTCCTGTACCGTCATCTCCGTGAAGATCTTCCGGCCTTCGGGCACGTGGCCCACGCCCATCGCCACGATCTTGTGCGCAGGCGTCCGGGTGATGTCCTGCCCCTGGAACACGATCTTCCCCGCCCGGGGCCGCACCAGCCCCGATATCGCCCGCAAGGTGGTGGATTTGCCGGCGCCGTTGGCCCCGATCAGGGTGACGATCTCCCCCTCCGCCACCGAAAGCGAGATCCCATGCAGGGCCTGAATGTTCCCGTAGGCAACCCGCAGGTCCTGTACCTGGAGCATCACACCACCCCCTTGCCCAGGTAGGCTTCCAGCACGCGGGGATTCCGCTGAATCTCGCCCGGCGTGCCCTTCGCGATGACCTCGCCGAAGTCCAGCACCACCAGCCGCTCGCACAGGTTCATCACGAGCCCCATCTGGTGCTCGATCAGCAGCACGGTCAGCCCGAAGTCCCCTGCGATGCCGCGGATCAGCTCCACCAGCTCATCCACCTCCGCGGGGTTCATGCCCGCGGCGGGCTCGTCCAGGAGCAGCACCTTGGGATGCGTGGCCAGCGCCCGGGCGATCTCCAGACGGCGCTGGTCGCCGTAGGGAAGAGATCCGGCCTTGTCGTGCGCCCGGTCGGCCAGGTTCATGCGCTCCAGCAGCGCGAGCGCCTCGTCCCGCATCTCCCGCTCCCGCCGCCCGAACCGGGCCGTGCGGAGCAGGGCGTCCACGAGGCCGTACCCGCAGCGGGGGTGCATGGCGGCCAGCACGTTGTGCAGCACCGACATCTCCCGGAAGAGCCGGATGTTCTGGAAGGTGCGGGCGATGCCCAGCTGGGTGATGCGGTAGGGCTTCAGCCCGTTCAGCACACGCCCCTCCAGCAGCACCTCCCCCTCGGTGGGCGGAAACACGCCGGTGATCACGTTGAACACCGTGGTCTTGCCGGCGCCGTTCGGGCCGATCAGGCCCACCACCTCACCCTGCTCCAGGGCCAGATCCAGCCCGCTCAGGGCCCGCAGGCCGCCGAAGTGGCGGGAGACGTTACGACACTCAAGCAGTGCCATGGTCCGCACCTCCCCGCGCCGCCCTACGCCTGAGCAGCATGTCCAGGCTCAGCTCCTTGCCGCCCATGAGCCCCTGAGGGCGGGCGATCATCACCGCGATCAGGATGAGGGCGTAGACGACCCACCGCCAGTCCAGGAACTGCTGGCCCAGCACATCGCGCAGCCCCTCCAGCAGAAAGACCCAGCCGATCGCCGTGACTACGGTGCCCGTCAGCGAACCCAACCCGCCCAGCACCACCACCAGCAGCACGTCGAAGGACTTCAGAAAGTCGAAGCTGCTGGGGTGCAGGAAGCTGTACAGGTGGGCGTAGAGGCCGCCGGCCAGGCCGGCCATGGCGCAGCCCATCACGAAGGCCAGCGTCTTGAACTGGGTGGTGTCGATCCCCATGATGTCTGCGGCCACCTCGTCCTCCCGCACGGCGATGCAGCTGCGGCCGTGGCTGGAATTGACCAGGTTGCGCGCGATCAGAATGGTAAGCACGGCCAGCCAGAAGACCCAGTGGAACGTGGTGAGCCGCGGAATGCCCGCCATCCCCCGGGCCCCGCCCAGCACGGGCGACAGCTTGTCGGCGTTGTCGAGCATCACCTTGACGATGATGCCGAAGCCCAGCGTCGCGATGCCCAGGTAGTCCGAGCGCAGGCGCAGGATCGGCAGGCCGATGATGAGGGCGACGATTCCGGCCACCGCAGCGCCCGCCAGCAGGGCCAGCGCAAAGGTGAGCGGTGTGCCCCCCTGCGTCCGGGTGATGAAGGCCGCGACGTAGGCGCCGAGGCCGTAGAACGCGGCGTGGCCCAGGGAGAACTGGCCGGCGAAGCCGTAGATGAGGCTCAGCCCCACCGCCTGGATCGTGGTGATCAGGGCGAGATCCATGATCTGTCCCCAGTAGATGCCGATGACTCCCGCCTGCCGCAGCAGGGCCAGCACGAGGTAGAGGAGCGCCACCGCCGCGGCCGGGAGCAGCATCTCTTTCCGCACAGGCAGCACCTCCTATACCTTTTCCGGTGCGGTCTTGCCCAGCAGGCCGGTGGGCCGGAAGAGCAGGACCAGGATCAGCAGCGCGAAGGCGATGGCATCCCGGAAGTCGGTGGTGAGGTAGGCCGCGGTGAGCACCTCGACCTGACCCATCACCAGCGCCCCCAGCAGCGCGCCGGGAATGGAGCCGATGCCGCCGAGGACGGCGGCGGTGAACGCCTTCAGACCCGGCATGATGCCCATGAACGGGTGGATCTGCGGGTAGGCCATGGCGAAGAGGGCGCCGGCCGCCGCCGCGAGGGCAGACCCCAGCGCGAAGGTGAAGCCGATGATCCGGTCGACGTCAATGCCCATCAGCCGGGCGGCGTCCATGTCCTGTGAAACCGCCCGCATGGCCTTGCCCACCTTGGTGCGGTAGACCACCAGCTGCAGGAAGACCACCAGCACCAGCACGGTGACCAGCACCAGCACCTGAACGTTGTTGATGCTGACGCCGAAGATCTCCCAGCGCCGCTCAGGCAGCACCCGGGGCACATTCCGGTAATCGGAGCCGAAGACGAAATCGAGACTGGTGAAGTATTCAATGAACAGGGAGACGCCGATGGCGGTGATGAGCGCTGCGATGCGCGGGGCGCCCTTGATCCGCAGCGGCCGGTAGGCCAGCCGCTCGATGCCCATGCCCAGCACCGCGCAGGCGAGCATGGCCACGAGGATGGCCAAGGGCCAGGGCAGCCCCCAGGACGTGAACCCGAAGACCGCCACGAACGCGCCGATCATGAAGACGTCCCCGTGCGCAAAGTTGATCAGCTTGATGATGCCGTAAACCATCGTGTAGCCGACGGCGATGAGGGCGTAGACAAAGCCCAGTTGCAGCCCGTTCAGCGTTTGTTCCAACAGGTGTTCCATCTGCTCGCCCCCTTCCAGGAAAACAGGTCCAGGGCCAGCCTGCAGAGACTGGCCCTGGCCCGACGTAGGCTAGTCCACGTTGGTGATGTACTTGTAGGTCCCGTCGGCCTGAACCTGCAGCAGCACGGCAGACTTGATCGGATTGCCCCACTCGTCGAAGGTGAGCTGGCCGCCCACGGCGGGGAAGTCGTGGGTGGATTGCAGCGCGGCCCGAATCGCCTCGCCGTCGGTGCTGCCGGCACGTTCGATGGCGCCCATCAGCAGCTTGGCCGCGTCGTAGCCCAGCGCGGCGAAGGAATCGGGCCTCTCACCATAGCGTTCCTGGAACTTGGTGGCGAAATTCTGCACGGCCTCACGCTCGTCCTGATCGGAGTAGTGTGCGGTGAAGTAGCCGCCGGCCAGGGTCTCGAAATCGAGGTCGGGCGAGTCCCAGCCGTCGCCGCCGAGCATCGGCACGTCGATGCCCTTGTCCTTCGCCGCCTTGGCGATCAGCGAAACGCGGCCGTAGTAGTCCGGGAGGTAGAGCACATCGGGCTTCAGCGCGGAGACGTTGGTCATGATGGCCGAGAAGTCCGTGTCGTCACCGCCGTAGGACTGCCAGGCGATCACCTCGCCGCCGTTGGCCTCGAAGG
Organism: Symbiobacterium turbinis; assembly: GCF_055383075.1. NCBI lineage: Bacteria > Bacillati > Bacillota > Clostridia > Eubacteriales > Symbiobacteriaceae > Symbiobacterium > Symbiobacterium turbinis. The sequence continues at coordinate 949,187 of NZ_AP042433.1, read as the reverse complement.
TCGCCCGGAAGGCCTCGGCCAGCCCGATGGTGTAGTCGTTGCCCTTGTCGTAGAGCACCGCGGCCCGCTTGGCGCCCAGCTCCTCGCTGGCAAAGTTCGCGGCCGCCTGCCCCTGGAACGGGTCGATAAAGCAGGCACGGAACACAAAGGGCTTCCGGGCGCCGTCGTCGTTCACCGTCACCTTGGGCGCTGTGGCGGTGGCCGTGATCATCGGGACCTTGTAGGTCTCGGTCATCGCGCTCACTGCGATGGCCGGGCCGGACGTCACCGGGCCGATGATGGCCGCCACGCCGTCCTGCGTCATCATCTTCGTGGCCAGGTTCACCGCCTCGGTGGAGTCGCTGCGGTCGTCGCCGGCGATGAGCTCGACGGTCTTGTCGCCGATCTTGTAGCCCATCTCCTCCAGCGCGAGCTCCACACCCCGCTTCGTCGACTCGCCGTAGGTCTTGTTCTCACCGGAGAGCGGCCCGATCCACCCGATCTTGATCGTGTCCGCACCGCCCCCGGAGCCCCCGGCAGGGGCACCACCACCGCAAGCCGCAAGCGCAAACAGAGAGACCGCCAGGAAACCCGTCAGGATCCTTTTCACGTGTGCTGCCCCTCCCTCAATCCTGCAGGGTTGGCGATTGTTAATATTCTACGTCTTTCGCCACCCTGACGTTTAGGTATTGAGGAACCCATATTCTCCGACCAAAGGCGAATTCCTTTCGACTGGCCAAAAATATGTGGAACTGAAGCATTTTCCTCCGTCCGGAGGAGCCCAGAAGAAGTACCCGCGCGCCGAAAGGCCGGCGCAGGGGCCCGTGACTACGCCGGAATGTGCGGCCAGGCGGTGCAAGGGCGCCCGACAGGCCGCGCACTGGCGCGAAAAGGCGGTACGCCCTCGCACGTGCGAGGCGTACCGCCCGGATGCAAACGGCTACTGGCCGGTCTGCACACCCGCCGGCTCGACCAGTTCGGCGACCATCGGGGGCAACTCGAACGCGGCCCGGTGAATGGCCGGCGTGTACCAGCGGGTGGGCCAGGACGGCTTGCCGATGCCCTCCCGCAGCGGGCTGTGCTTCTTGGAGCCCAGCATGAAGCAGTGCAGGCCGCTGGGATACGTGGGAACCACCGTCAGATAGGGCATGGTGATGGGGAAGATCGTGGAGACCACGCCGTACACATCGCGGATGAGATCCTGATGGAAGAACGGCGACAGCACCTGGGCCACGAACAGCCCCTCCGCCTTCAGCGCCCGGTAAACGTTTTCATAGAACGCCCTGTTGAACAGCCCCGTCGCGGGCCCGACGGGGTCGGACGAATCGACGATGATGACGTCGTACTCGTCGGTGTGGTCCGCGACCCACTTCAGGCCGTCGCCCACCACCAGGTTGACCTTGGGGTGATCCATGCCGCAGGCGGTCTCGGGCAGGTACTTCTTGCAGGCTTCGATGACCGCCCGGTCGATCTCCACCATGTCCACCTTCGTCACCGACTCGTGCCGGCAGACCTCCCGCGCCGTGCCGCCGTCGCCACCGCCGATGATCAGGACGCGCTCCGGATTCGGGTGGGTGAACAGCGGAACGTGCGCGATCATCTCGTGGTAGATATGTTCATCGCCCACGGTGGTCTGCACCGCATCGTCCAGCACCAGGGCGCGGCCGAAGTCCTCCATTTCGACCAGGCGAAGCAGCTGGTAAGGCGTCTGCTCCACATGGAGCACGTCCTTCACCCGCCACCGGGTCTGATAACTGGGGGTCTGTTCCTCGATCAGCCAATCTCCACGCTTCATTCCCATCCTCCTCGTGTGCCACCAACCCGCGGGGTCGGTTCCCGATTCACGTGTTGTGCTTCCATGCACCGATATATTCTACCCAAACAAATCGTGTCTGTCACGTTTCCTGCAACCTCACGCCATCGGTAGGGTTGGCGCCACGGGCACGGGCCGCTTCCGCCTATCCCTTGCGAATATGGCTCACCAGGTGCTTGATCTCGGGCAGGATCAGCCGCTCCGTCGCCAGTCGCACCGCGGCCTTCGATCCGGGCACGCAGAAGAGCATTGTGCGGCCCATGGCGCCCGCGGCGGCCCGCGACATCAGCGCCGCCGAGCCGATCTCCTCAAAGGAGAGTATGCGGAACAGCTCGCCGAAGCCCTCCACCTCCTTGGAGAAGAGGGGGCGGCAGGCCTCGATGGTGACGTCGCGCGGGGTCATGCCCGTTCCGCCGTTGACGACGATGAAGTCCACGCGCTCCGCGAAGTTCAGCACGGTGCGCCGGATGGCCGCCATCTCATCCTTGACGATGGCGTACGCCTCCACACTGTGGCCGGCGCCCGTCAGCAGCTCGCGCAGCAGCCGGCCCGACTCGTCGGTCTCCTCGGTGCGCGTGTCGCTCACCGTTATGATTCCCGCGGATAGCTGCCGGATCTCCCTGGCCGCCTCTTCCTTGTGGTCGTGCACACCCACTGCCTGTCAGCTCCTTCACGCCGACGGGGCTTTCCCCGTGCGACTTCTTTTGCTAAAGTGATAATATCAACCTCTTAATCTGCCCACCAAGCTACGGGAGGTATGCGCCGATGGCATCGCTCGTCCGCAAGGTCCTGGACGCAGCACGGCTTACCGGATCCAGCCCCAGGGGCCTCTACTGGGCCTTCCGCCACCCGAACCCGGATGCCCCGCCCCAGACGTACCGCCTGTGCCGCCGCTCCGGCAACGGCTGGGTTCTCCTGCTGGCCGCCAGCAGGGAGACCGGCGAGGTCCTCGCCTTCTACGTCGAAACGCCGGAAGACCGGAAGGCCGTGGAGGAAGCGCTGCGCTGGCTGGGAATCCGGGGCGAGGTGCTGCCCGGCGAGCCGGCCGTGCTGCGGCTGGCCACCGGGGCGCAGATTCCCTCCACGCTCGTCGGCGGAGAGAAGCCCAAGAAGCGCGGCGCCTGAGACACAGGGCTCAGGCCTGCGCTGTCGGCAGGGCCTCTTCTTCCGCCCAGCGGCGCACCAGGTGGAGCCCCACCTCGACGGCCTTTTCCATCCACTGCGCCGACGCCCACTCCGTGCGGCTGTGGTAGTTCACGCCGCCGGTGAACAGGTTCGGGCACGGCAGGCCCATCTCGGTCAGCACGGCGCCGTCCGTCCCGCCGCGAATGGGCTTCTGCACCGGCTCCAGGCCGGCGTCCCGCACGGCCTGCAGGGCCAGTTCCAGCACACGGGGGTCCCTGGCGACCCCCGTCTTCATGTTCCGGTAGCCGCCGGTCTGCTTCAGGGCGGTACGGGCCCCGGGGTACCGCTGCTCCAGCCCGGCCAGCAGCCCTTCCACGATGGCCTGCTTCTGCTCCAGCCCCTCATCGGTGAAGTCGCGCAGCAGGATCTTCACGGTGACCTCTTCCACGGAACCGCTGATGTTGTTTACGTGGATGAACCCCTCGTACCCCTGGGTGGTCTCGGGGCGCATCGTCGGCGGAATGGCCATGCAGAACTCCGCGGCCAGGCTGACGGCGTTGATCATCTGCCCCTTTGCCTTGCCGGTATGCGCATTCCGCCCGGTGATCGTGATCTCCAGGTTCCGGGCGTTGAAGTTCTCGCTCTCCACCTCGCCCAGCGCGCTGCCGTCGAAGGTGTACGCGGCAGCGGCGTTGAAGGCGGCCACGTCGAAGCGCCGTATGCCCTTTCCGGTCTCCTCATCGGGCGTGAAGCCGATGCGGATGGGCCCGTGCGGGATGTCCGGCTGCCGGAGCAGGCGGCTCACGATCTCCATGATGATCGCCACCCCGGCCTTGTCGTCCGCGCCCAGGAGCGTAGACCCGTCCGAGGTGATGATGTCGTGGCCGATGCAGCGCCGCAGGTCGGGGTGCTCCTCCGGCTGGATCACCGGCCCGGCGGGCAGGCGGATCTCGCCGCCGTCGTAGTTGCGGTGCACCAGCGGCTTCACGCCGCGGCCCGGGGTGCCGGGGTAGGTGTCGAAGTGGGCCAGCAGCCCGATGGCCGGGGCGCCGGGCCTGTTCCCGGGCAGCGTGGCCGTGACGATGGCGTGCTCGTCGACCTTCACGTCGCTCAGGCCCAGGGCCCGCAGTTCAGCTTCCAGGAGCCGGGCCATGTCCCACTGCTCCGGGGTGCTGGGCACCCCCTCGCCCTCGCCCGAGGGCGAGTCGACCTGCACGTACCTGAGGAACTTGGCGACGACACCTTCGGTGAGCAGTTGACCCTGATCGGGGCGGTCCATGTTGGGAACCTCCTTCATTCGGTTCGTATGGTTCATGATTCGCCCTCGCTGCCATTCCATCCCTGCCCGCGCGGCCATCCGTCAAACGGGAGAGGGTGCGACCGGGCTATGCCGGCTGCTCCAACACCTTCTTCAGGGCCTTCAGCACACGGTTGGGAAGCACCCGGGTGATGAGGTTCGTGCCCTCGCGCACCAATTCCAGCACATCGCCCTCGCCCGGCCACGCCTCCTGCACCACGTGGTGCGGCACGATCTTCGCGATCTGCTCCACCGCCAGCAGCGCGAGCCCCAGGTCGTCGATCTCGCCGATGAGCGGGATGGGATCGGGAATCAGGTCGATGGGCGACACGAAGTAGGCCACCGTGGCCCCGGCGATGATCTTGGCCGAGGCCGGCACCCGCGGGTCCCGCGTCAGCCGCACCAGCATCACGAAGAAGTCGGGCACCGCCAGCAGCCAGGGGATGAGGGGCTGCGCCCATTGGGGGGCCCTGGCGGCGGCGTACCGCCGCACCTGCTCACGCAGCTTCTGGTAGAAGCCCTGGTGCTCGGGGATCGTCTGCTCCTCGCTGCTGGGAACCGGCACCAGGGCGCCGGGCTGCACGGCCCCCAGGCCCGAGGTGTCGATGGGAAACAGCATCACGTCGGCCAAGTCCACCACGATGCCGTCCCGGTCCACGTGCACCCCCTTCAGCCGGAAGCTGACCGGCACGTGCTCCAGCGCCTCACCCAGGTCCAGCCGGTAGATGCCGTCCCGGTACTCCCCGGGCAGGGCCTCGAAGGCCTTCTGCAGGGCCTTCTCCTTGACGAAGGCGGGCAGTAGGCCCATGTTGGTCCACGTGACGCCCAATTTCACCAGGCTTCCGGCGGCGGCCAGCACGCTGAAACGCAGGTCGATGGGCACCGCCATGCGCACGGCGTCCACCGGCACCCGCAGCCGCACCACGACGGCGCCGCTCTCCAGTTCCACCCGCAGATCGTGAACGGCCCCGGCGGCGAATCCGGCCAGGGCTTCCTCCAGATCGGTCACGCTCAGGGTCAGGGTCACCCCAGTCGCCCGCAGCACGTCAATCCCTCCACTCCCCCAGGCCGTCTCTGGTCGTCAGGGCCCAGGAGGTCCGTTCCCCCCCTGCGTCCCGCCACTCCACCTTCCAGGCCCACCAGCCCCGCCCGGTGTCGGGGAAGGGGCTGCCCCGCCGCACCCGGGTAAGCTGCACCACCTCGCCGCCCCGGCGGCGCACCTCGTCGGTGAGGAGCTGCCTGTCGTGGCGGGTGCGGATGAGGGTCACGGCGGTGATCGCCGCTACGGCCAGCAGAATCACGACCAGGTAGTTCATTATGCGTCACTCCAAACCGATAGATTCGCCCGCGCCCAGAAAGGTTCGGCAGGCCAGGAAACACCGGCCAGCGAAATGGGCAATCATAAGCTTCGTCAGGAGAGAGGAACATGCCCATGCAGCCTTCACCGCTCGACGGGGTCACGCTGGTGCTCTACCAGCCGCAGGACGTGGTCAACGTGGCGGCCATCATCCGCGTTATGTCCAACTTCGGCCTCTCCGACCTGCGGCTCGTGGAGCCCGCCGCGTTCGACCCCTACCGCATCGCGGGCATCGCCCACCACACCGAACCGCTCATCCGGCGCACCCGGCGCTTTCCCACGCTGGACGACGCCCTCGCGGACTGCGGGCTCACGCTGGGGACCACCGGCCGCCCCCGGGAGACCGAGCGGCGGGTGTACCTCCCCCGCGAGGCCGCGCCCGAGGTGCTGGCCCATGCCCGGGCACAGCGGGTCGCCATCCTCTTCGGACCGGAGCAGGACGGGCTGCCCAACCACGCCCTGGACCGGTGCCACGGCGTCATCACGATACCGACGCACCCCTTCAACCGCTCCCTCAACCTGGCGCAGGCCGCCCTGGTGATCGCCTACGAGCTGTGGACGGCCGCCATGCTGTTGGACGCTTCCCAGCCAGACGCCCCCGTCACGCCCGGCACGGCCGCCCGGCGGGCCCCGGGCCCCGCCGCCACGGCTGTCCCCGGCGGCGCTGCCCCGCCGGCCACCGGCGCCATCGCCCCGCTGGCCACCGGCGAGGAGCGGGAGGCGCTGTTTGCGGCGGTGGAGGACCTGCTCCAGGCCCTCTACCCCGGCAGCGGTCCGGCCCGCCGCGCGCAGGCGGCCGCGCGCCTGCGGGCCCTCCTGATGCGCGCCCAGCCCCGCAGCGAGGAGGCACGGGCCCTCACCAACCTGCTGCGCCACGCCGCGCGGGCTGGCGGGCGTTCCTAAATGATGTTCCCGTTCCCTCCCCGATCCCCCTGCTGAGCGGCCGGTGGCATCTGGAGGGCACAAATGGACATACCCTCCTACCAGGGGAGGGTTTTTTCATGTCCACGCTGTCGGTCAGGGTCAGGAACCCGTTCGTGCTCAGGGGATCCCTGGAGGTGGTCCTGGAGGTGGCCCGCATGGACCTGGCCAACGCCGAGATCGAGGAGATCCGTGGCCTCCTGGGCGCCATACCCAATTCGGTGCGCCCCGCCGAGCTGCAGATCCCCCTGCCCGCGGCGCAGGCCGCGCTGCTGGCCGTGCGCTACTTCCACCACTCCCGCACCCGGCACTGGCTGCGGGAGGAGATGGTCGGCGCCCTGCTGGACCTGGAGCGGGCCCTGGAGCGCCACCTGCGGGATGCTGCCCCGGGCGGGTAGCGCAAGGAAGGATGGCGCAGCCTTACGCAAACTTCCCTGGCGGCCGGGGGCTGCGCCCGGCCGCCAGGGAAGCCGCTCACTCCAACTCGCTGCGCACGCGGCGTGGCGCAGCTACGCGCCTCGCTCGGCGATCAGCGCCAGGATCCGCTCCAGGGTCTCCTTCTGCACCCGCTCCATCGCCGCGAAATCCATGTGCGGGATGTAGCAGCGCTCCAGCTCGTCGTGCCAGGCCTTGGCCTGGCCCAGGTGGTGCATCTCGCGCTCCACGGCCGCGCGGAAGGCCGCCTCCGCGCCCGCGATGGCCTCCGCGTAGTCCGCCAGCCTGGCCCTGTCCACGAACTCACCCGTGTCGATCACCTGGTCGCCGGGCTGCGGGGCGTATTCGTGGGGCCAGAACGAGGTGATCACCCCCGTGCCCCTGAGCCGCACGTGCTCCGCCCGCTCGGGGTACATGGTGCAGTAGAAGACGTCCAGATCAAACCCCCGGGCCAGGGCAGTGTCTGCCAGCCGCTCCACGATCGTCTTCTTCCCGGTGCCCGGCGGGCCCTGGAGGACGATGCGCCGCTGCAGGTGGTCGAAAATCGGACCGAGCCAGCTCTTCGCACCGCCGTGCGTAATGGCCGAGGCGAAGAGCCGGCGGGCTCGGCCGGCACGGGCCTCGGCGCCGCGGGGTGCGGGATCTCCGGGGTCGGCTGCGCCGGACGCGGCGCTGCGCCCTCCATCGGAAGCGGTCCCCTGGAGCACCTGCGCGATGATCGCCTCGCTGGCGGCGTACACCCGCCCCATGTCCAGGCACTCCCGATGGTAGGCCGACCACTCCTCCAGCCAGGCCAGCGCGGCCCGGCGGGCGTCGCGGGCCCGCTGGAACCAGAATTTGTAGCCCCGGGTCAGGCGGATGATCTCCGCCTTCACAGCGGGCGAGCGCAGCGCCGCCTCGTTCCAGAACTGCCCCAGGTTGATGATCTCCTCCACGGCGCCGGGGAACTGGGGGTCCATCACGTGCGGGGCGGTCCCGTCCATCACCGCTGCATCGGCTGCCGGGATGTAAATGGCGTCGATGCCCTCATTGTCTGCGGAGCAGTGGAAGTACTCCACGTCGTGCCCCCTGGCCAGGAGCTCCTCGGCGATGCGCCGCATGAACGTGGACTTGCCCGTGCCGGGCCCGCCCTTCAGGATGATGACCTTCGCGGCGTCGGGCGGAGCGATCTGCTCGTACCGGGAGTAGAACCCGCGCGGGGTGTTGGCCCCGGCGAAGTAATGGCTGATGGCGCCAGGCTGCGTCATGGTCTCCACACTCCTCTCAGCCACAGGCTGATTCGTAACGGCCTAGCCTATGCGGAAAATGCGACCGCCAGACCTGCCGCTGCAGATCTGGCGGTTGGTTTTCCGCGCCGCTACCGGACGGCCGCTGCGACCTCCTCGATCATCTGGGAGACCGAGACGAGCCCGCCGCCGGAGAGGTACCAGTAGTTGGGGTCGAGGTAGATGATCCTCCCGTTCTGGGCGGCGTTGGTCTGCCGGATCAGGTCGTTGTCCAGCGTGTCCTTGGCCGACTGGCCGCCGCCGGAGACGACCGCCGCCCGGTCGATGACGAAGATGTAGTCGGGGTTCTTCTCCTTCACGTACTCAAAGGAGACCTGCTGGCCGTGCGTGCTCACCTCGATGGTCGGGTCGGCGGCGGGAAAGCCCAGCACGTCGTGGATCAGGGCGTAGCGGGAACCCGGGCCGTAGGCGCTGATGGACTTGTCGTTGGACAGCAGGATCAGCGCCTTCTCGCTGCCGCCGGCGACCTTGGCGCGGACCGCGGCGATCTGGTCTTCGATCTTCTTCAGCTCGGCCGCCACCTGCTCCTCCTTCTGGAAGATGGCGCCGATGTGCTCCATGTTCTGCTTGAAGGACTCCATGTACTGGCTCGTGTCCACGGCCAGGTAGATGGTGGGCGCCAGCTCCGACAGCGCCTCGTAGTGGGTGGAGGTACGGGCCGAGATGATGATCAGGTCGGGGTCGAGGGCGCTCAGGGCCTCGAAGTCGGGCTCCTGGAGCGTGCCGACGTTGGTGTACCGGCTGTGGGTGTACTGGCTGAGATAAGGAGGAACGTTCCCCTGGGGCAGGCCCGCGACTTCGACGCCCAACAGGTCCAGCGTGTCCAGGATGCCGAAGTCGAAGACGACGACCTTCTCGGGGTTCACCGGAACGGGGGTCTCACCCAGCTGGTGGGTGATCAAGATCGTGTCCTGGGTCTCGGGGCGCGGCTCGGCCGTCTGGACGGGGCTGGTGCTGCCGCCGGCACTGCCGTTGGCATCCGTGCTTGCGACGCCGGCGCATCCGGCCACAGCAAGGGTCAGGGCGAGCAGCGTGCTGACCAGGGAAACCGTGCGCTTCATCAGAAACCACCTCGTGCGTTGTTGTAGGGATTTCGGTTCTGCGTTCTGGTGCCTAGAGCCCCGCGGCCTGCTCCCCGGTGAAGTAGATGCACACCCGGCAGCCACCCACGGTCTCGATGGGGATCTCCATCTCGTAGATCTCGCCCAGCACGTCGGAACGGATCAGTTCGTCGGGCGTGCCCGCGGCCGCCACCCGGCCGTCCTTCAGGGCGACGATCTGGTCGGAGTACGCCGAGGCGAAGTTGACGTCGTGCAGCACCAGCACGACCGTCTTGCCCAGGTCGTCCGCCATCCCGCGCATGATGCGCATGATCTGCACCGCGTGCTTCATGTCCAGGTTGTTCAGGGGCTCATCCAGCAGGACGTACTCCGTGTCCTGTGCGAGCACCATGGCGATGAACGCCCGCTGGCGCTGCCCGCCGCTGAGCTGGTCCAGGTACTTGCCCGCGATGTCCTGCAGGTCCATGTAGGCGAGGGCCTCATCGACCAGCTCCCGGTCCTGCCTGGTGAGCCGCCCCTGGGTGTACGGGAACCGGCCGAACTCCACCAGCTCGCGCACCGTCAGCCGGATGTTCAGGTGGTGCGTCTGCTTCAGGATGGCCAGCCGGCGGGCCAGCTCCTCGGACCGGTACTGGCCGATCTCCCGGCCGTCGATGAAGATCTGGCCGCTGTCCTTGGGCAGCAGCCGCGACATCAGGGAGAGCAGGGTGCTCTTGCCCGCCCCGTTGGGCCCGATGAGCGTGGTCACCTTGCCCTTTTCGATCTCCAGCGAGACGTCGTGGAGGACCTGCTTCGGCCCGAAGGACTTGGATACGCCCCTCACCTTTACCATGCCGTTCTCTCCTTCAAGACCAAGTAGAGGAAGTAGATGCCGCCGATGAAGTTCACAATCACGCTGACCGGCGTGGTGTACGCGAGGACCCGCTCCATGATGAGTTGCGCACCCACCAGGAAGACCACGCTCACGGCCACCGCCGCTGCGATCAGCGGTCCGCGTCGGTAGGTATCCAGCATGTGGTAGCTGACGTTGGCCACCAGGAGGCCCAGGAAGGTGATCGGCCCCACCAGGGCGGTCGACCCCGCCATCAGGACGGCCACGATGATCAGCATGCGCTTTAGCATCGGCCCGTAGTCCACACCCAGGTTGATGGCGTGATCCCGCCCCAGGGCGATGGCGTCCAGGATCCGCACGTACCGCAGCCCGTAGAGCATCACCGGGATCATCAGCCCGCCGCCCAGCAGCAGCAGGTTGGTGTTCACCCGGCTCACGCTGGCGAACAGGCGGGCCTGCAGGCCGCTGTACTCGTTGGGGTCGATGAGCACCTGCAGGAAGGTCGTGAGGCTCCCAAACAGCGTGCCCATCACGATCCCCATCAGCAGCAGGAAGTGGAGGTTGGTGCCATCCTTCCGGAAGAGCACCTGGTAGAGCACGAGGGCGAAGCCGATCATCAGGACCACGGTCAGGATGAAATTGATCTGCTGGTCGACGAACTGCAGGGTCGTGGAGCCCCAGAAGAAGACCATGGCCGTCTGGAAGAGCTGGTAGACCGAATCCATCCCGATGATGGACGGGGTTAGGATCCGGTTGTTGGTGATGGTCTGGAAGATGACCGTCGAGTAGGCGATCGCCGCTCCGGTGAGGGCGATGGCCAGCACCTTGTTGGTGCGCAGCTTCAGGATGTACTGGATGTTCCCGCGCAGCGGGACGAACAGGTAGAGGCAGACCACCAAGAGCGCCAGCAGGAGGAGAATGCCCAGGATGATGAGGTTCCGCTTATGCTTCACTGGTTCGCTGTCCCTTCCATAGCAAGTACAGGAACATCCCGCTTCCGATCACCCCGACGGTCAGGCCGATCGGCACCTCGTACGGGTAGATGATCAGCCTCCCCACGATGTCGCAGGCCAGCAGGAAGACGGCGCCCACCAGAGCCGTGAGCGGCAGGTTGCGCCGCAGGTGGTCGCCCTGAAAGATGGAGACGAGGTTGGGGATGATGAGGCCCAGGAAGGGCAGCATCCCCACCGTGAGGATGACCAGCGCGGAGACCAGGGCCACCAGCGCCAGACCGATGTTCACGGCCCGGCGGTAGTTCACCCCGAGGTTGGTGGCAAAGTCCTCCCCCATCCCGGCGATGGTGAACCGGTTGGCGTAGACGTACGCTGCGATCACCGCCGGCACCGTCAGGTAGAGCAGCTCGTAGCGGCCCTTGATCACCAGGGCGAAATTGCCCTGCAGCCAGGTGGTGACGGCCTGCAGCAGATCGTACCGGTAGGCGAAGAACGTTGTGATGGAGCTCACAATGCTGCCGAACATCAGCCCCACCAGCGGGATGAAGACGGCATCCTTCAGCTTGACCCGGTCCAGGATCGTCATGAAGATGTACGTCCCGGCCAGTGCGAAGATCAGGGCGAGGATCATCTTCTGCAGCATCGTCGCAGAGCCGAAGAGGATCATCGCCACCAGAATGCCGAACCGGGCCGAGTCGTCAGTCCCTGCCGTGGTCGGCGAGACGAACTTGTTGCGTGAGAGCTGCTGCATGATCAGCCCCGAGACCCCCATGCCGACCCCGGCCAGGATGATCGCCGCGGTCCGGGGAACCCGGCTCGTCAGCAGCACCATCCGCTGGTCCTCGGTCAGCCGGAAGAGCTGGGTCAGGCTGATGTCCGACACGCCGATGAACAGCGAGCTGATGGTGAGGATCACGAGCAGTGCCGTTAGCAGCGGGACAAGCAGCGGTCTTTTCACAGTGAGCCCACATCCATCTCGGCGTCGTCCCCTTGCGTGAGAGCGATAATCATTCTCACCGACTCGATCATAGCGCATCCCGGCGAGCGGTGAAATGGACCTTCCTTAATTCGACATGGAACTTCCTTATCCGCGCGTATCCTCTGCGAGATCGGGTTCCAGGAGCTGCATCGTCAGCTGCTCCACCAGCCGCTCGTACGCGGTCGCGTCGTCGGCCCCCGACCAGCCCGCCACGAGGCAGCGGGCGCCGTCCCCCTGAACGGCGTCGGCCCACTCCGCCTGAAGGGCTGGCCGGTCCTCCCCCTGCACCAGGAAGAGCGCCGCCGTGCACCCGAAGCCGGCGACTTCGGCCAGCGAGGCTGCGGACGACTCCCGCAGTCCGCGCACGCCCCTGCAGGGAATGAACCCCGCGGACAGGTAGAGCAGGTCGCCCAGTCCGGGGTGGCGTGCGCCGAACACGCGGTAGCCGTCGCGCCCCACCCCCACCACCACGAAGCGGGCGTCCTGAAACCGCCGGCGCACCAGGGACTTCAGGTGGCAGAGCCGCCGGTCCATCAGGGCGAGCCAGTGGCCGGCCACGGTCTCCAGGCCCAGCGCCAGCCCGAGCCGCTGCACCCGCTCGGTCCACGGGGCCTCGGCGGCGTCGCCCCTCGGGCCGGCGCCCGCGTCGTCGGTGCCTGCGTCAGCCACCGGCGCCGCCGCCTCATCCGGCGGCGCGGCCAGGCCGAAGATCGCAAGATCGCCGGCCATGGCCTCGACTTCCGGCCGCGCGCGGACCAGCCGCACGAAGGCGCTGGGCGCAAGTCCCAGTTCCCGCTTGAACACCCGGCTGAAGTAGAACTCGTCCGCGTAGCCCACCGCGTGGGCCACCTCCGCCACCGACCGGAAGTCGCCGGCCAAAAGCCGCAGGGCCTTCCGCAGCCGGAGCGCCGAGAGGTACTTGTGCGGCGTGAGGCCGGTGAGCGCCCGGAAGGCCTGGTAGAACCGGTGGGGGCTCACCCCCGAGTTCCGGGCGATCAACTCGATGCTGTACTCCCGCTCGCAGTGCGCGGCCATCTGCCTGCGCACCTGGTCGGCATAGCTCAGCAGCGAACCCTGCGCCCGGCGCTGGCGCGCGCCGCTCAGGTAGGCCGCCATCAGCTCGTAGAACTGCGCCTGGGTACGGAAGAAGTCGATCAGGGCGCCTGTGCCCGGCCCGTGCGCACCGTGGCCGGCCGGCAAGCAGTTCCCGCCAGGGGCGCCGTTCCCGCCTGCCCCGGCCAGCGCCTGCAGGGCGAGTTCGACCCCGGGCACGCGCACAGGCACCGGCGGGATCCACTGCGCCATACCCCGGGCGCGCCCTTCCTCAATCGCTTCAAACTGAAACAGCCGCAGCTCGCCCGCATGGTCGCTCAGGCTGGTTACCCACACCTGCTCGGCGGGGCAGAGCAGCAGCAGCTCGCCGGGGGCAAGCCGGCAGCTCCACCGCCCGCGCACGCCGTCGCCCACGGCCAGCAGGCCTCCGTTTTCCGTCCACAGAAGCCGTCCGGAGCGGACAGACGGCACCTCGACCGTGCGCCGCGCAGCCAGCGGCACCCGCCGCTCGCCCAGGTAGCGCAGGCCCGGGGGCCCGGGTCCATCCCACATGGGCATCTCCCCTCATCGGGTAAACGTCAAACACATTATACTTGATAACGGTTATCAGTATCAAGAAAGTCACCGGCCGGTTTCAGGGCGCGCGAAAGCCCGGGTGAGCGCCAAGCTCACCCGGGCTTCGTCAGTACCCGCTTACATTCCGGCCAGGGCCACCCGCACCAGTTCGGACACCGGCCCGGGCAGGACGCCCATCACCAGGGTGCCCACGGCGGCGATCACCAGCACCACCTGGGCGGCGGTGCGGGTCGGCGCGTGGGGCTCCGCGCCCTCCTCCGGTTGCGGCGCCTCCTTCGTGCGCGTGAAGGCGGTGCCGATCACCTTCAGATAGACGTATGCGGAGATGCCCGTGGAGAGGATGAGACCGGCCAGCACGATCCAGGCCTGGCCCCTCACGGCGGCAATCGCCAGAAGGAACTTGCCGACGAAGCCACCCGCCGGCGGAATGCCCGCCAGGCCGAAGAAGAGCAGGGCCAGGCAGACGCCGACCCAGGGCTGCCGGTAGAAGAGCCCCTTCAGGTTGGCGATCTGCGAGCCGTCCACCCCGTCCGCCTCAAGGATGCGCACCACGGCAAAGATGCCCATCGTGGCGAAGCCGTAAGCGCCCAGGTAGTAGGCGGCGGCGGAAAGCCCGTCCAGCCCCAGGCCCGGAATCGCCATGATCAGGTAGCCGGCGTTGGCGATGCCCGAGTAGGCCATCAGCCGCTTCAGGTCGCTCTGCCAGATTCCCGCAGAGGCCCCGAGCATCATCGAGGCGAAGGCCAGAATCGAGAGCGGCAGCAGGAAAGACGGCTGGTACGCCTCGGGCACGGCCGCGACCAGCAGGCGGGCCATGGCGGCGAAGGCGGCCGCCTTGGTGCCGATGGACATGTACGCCGTCACCGGGGTCGGCGCGCCCTGGTACACGTCGGGCGCCCAGATGTGGAACGGCACCAGCGCCATCTTGAAGGCCAGGCCGACGATGGCGAGGCCCACGCCCACCTTGTAGTAGAGGCCGACGGCCCAGGCGCCCTCGCTGGTGAACGACCGGGCGGCCTCCGCGATGCCCGCGATGGACATCGTCCCGGTGGCGCCGTAGATCAGGGCAAAGCCGAAGATCAGGAAGGCGGCCGCCACCGAGCCCAGGATGAAGTACTTGAAAGCCGCCTCCCGGGCCGCCATGCGCCTGGGCGCGAACGCGATCATCACGTAGAGCGCCAGCGACAGCAGCTCGATGCCCAGGAAGATCACCATCAGGTTGCCCGCGCCGCCCAGGAGCACCATGCCCATGGCGGCCCAGAGCAGGAGCGCCAGGTAGCCGGACTGGTCCTCCCGCGCCCGGCCGATCGAGAGCAGGATGGCCAGGAGCGCAGCGATGAGCAGCACCCCGCCGTAAACGGCGGCGAACCGGTCCATCACCAGCATGCCGGCGAAGCCCGACGGGTCGGCGGCGCCCTGCCACAGCGGCACCAGGTACCAGCCGGCGACCAGCACCGCGCCGATGGCGGCGACGTACATCGGCCCCTGAATCGTCTCGTACTTGAACAACAGGTCGAGCAGCAGGATCAGCAGCGCCCCGGCGGCCAGCGCCAGGAGCGGCGCCGCTATCGTGAAGTTGAGATCGACAGGCACGCGAGCCCCTCCTTACATGACCACCGGGTGCTTAGACGTAGAAGACGTAGTAGGCGACCACCAGCACGACGCCGGCGAAGACGGTCAGCGCGTAGGAGCGGACCAGCCCGTTCTGCCAGCGGCGCAGCACGCCGCCCAGCTCCCGGGCGAGGGCCCCCAGTCCGTTGACGACACCGTCGATCCCGCGGGGGTCGAACAGCTGTCCGATGAACTGGGCCGTCTCCTTGGCGGGTCGCACGAAGAGGAAGTCGTAAAGGGTGTCCACATAGAACATGTTGTACAGGATACCCGGCTTGTGCAGCGGATTCAGCTCCACCGCGCGGCGGGCCCCCTCAGGCCGGTAAAGGTACCAGGAGATGAGGCCGCCCACCAGGGCCACCGCCACCGAGAGCCCGGCAACCACGGGGTTGATCGCTTCGGCGTGCAGATCCAGCGTCGGGAAGGACGGCGCCAGGGCCGTGAGCTGGACGTGGCCGAAGAAGAGCCAGCCCGAGACGACCGAGAGCACGGCCAGAATGGCCACCGGCCACTTCATGGCAGCCGGCGTCTCGTGCGCGTGTGCGTGGGCCTGCGCATCTGCGCCGGCGGCCTCCGCCTGCTTCCGGCTCCGCTTCTTGCCGACCTGCCGGACAGGCGCCACGTAGGCGTCGCCCAGGAAGACCAGGCTGAAGAGCCGCACGTTGTAGAAGGCCGTCATGCCGGCAGCCAGTACAGCGATGGTGAACAGGGCCCACTGCCCCTGGCTGAACGCCGCGAGCAGGATCTCATCCTTCGAGAAGAAACCTGCGAAGGGCGGCAGGCCGATCAGGGCCAGGGCGGCGGCGCCGAAGGTGAGGCCGGCGAACTTGTCGCGGTACCAGAGGCCGCCCATGTGCCGGATGTCCTGGTCGCCGTTGTAGTGATGCACCACGATGCCGGCGGCCAGGAAGAGGCAAGCCTTGAAGAAGGCGTGGGTGAAGAAGTGGAAGTCTGCGGCCACGTATGCCCCGAGGCCGTTGGCCAGGAACATGTAGCCGATCTGCGAGAGGGTCGAGAAGGCCAGCACCCGCTTGATGTCAAACTGGCCGGCCGCGACCAGGGCGCCGAACAGGGCGCCGAGGCCGCCCACCCACGCGACGGTCATGGCCGCACCGCTGGCCACCTCGTAGATCGGGTAGGCCCGGGAGACCAGGTAGACGCCGGCCGTGACCATGGTGGCGGCGTGAATCAGCGCCGACACCGGGGTCGGGCCTTCCATCGCGTAGGGCAGCCAGGTGTGCAGCGGGAGCTGCGCAGACTTGGCCACCGCGCCGATGAGCAGCAGGATGCCGATCAGGTTCAGGGCCGCAACGCCCTGCCCCTGGGCGATGGCGCCGAACACCTCATCGAACTTGAAGGAGCCAAAGTTGGCATAGATGAAGGCGATGCCGGCGAAAAGCCCCGCCTCACCGGCGATGTTCATGACGAACGCCTTGATGGCCGCGTTCTGCGCCGCGGGCTTCGTGAAGTAGAAACCGATCAGCATGTAGGAGGCGAGACCGACGCAGCCCCAGCCGATGGCCAGGCCGATGAAGTTGTCGGAGAGCACCAGCAGCGACATGGCGAAGATGAAGAAGTTCAGCTTGGCCATGAAGCGGCCGTACGACTCGTCCTCCCGCATATACGCAGTCGAGTAGATGTGGATCAGGAGGCCGGCCCCGGTCACCACGAGGGCCCACCAGAGCGACAGCCCGTCGGCGACGAGCCCCAGGCTGGCCAGGCTCCCCCACGAAGTGAGGCCGGAGCGGATCGGTTCGGCTGCTGCGGCGCCCCAGTACTGCACCGCGAGGGCCACCACCATCGCAAAGGCGGCGGCGACGGAGCCACAGGCCACCCAGGACACCGTGGTCTTCGACCAGGTGTTCCGGAAGTAGCCCACGATCGCCGCGCTCAGGAGCGGGACGACGACGATGGCCGGCAGCATCCAGGCGAGGTCCATGGTCACACTTCCTTCCCGGGTGGATTAGAGTCTCAGCTCGTTCACTTGGTCTACGTCTGCCTCCGGGCGGCGCCGGAACAGCAGCACCGTCAGCGCCAGGCCGATGGCCACCTCCGCTGCCGCCACGGTGATGACCAGGAAGGCCATGATCTGGCCCTCGTAACCGCCGTGCGCCCGCCCGAAGGCGACGAACAGCAGGTTGGCCGCGTTCAGCATCAGCTCGATGGACATGAGCATGGCCAGCGGGCTGCGCCGCACCAGCACGCCGATACCGCCGAGGGCGAACAGGACGGCGGAGAGTGCGACGTAGGCATTCAGCGAGAATGCAGGCATATGGCTCTCCCCCTCCCTTACGCCCGGTGGCGGCCGACGAGGATCATGACCCCGATCACAGCCACCATCAGGATGAATGCGAGCACTTCAAACGGGAACACGTTCGTCGTCAGCAACTGGTAGCCGAAGGCCTTCACCTGGCCGAAGTCCGCGGGCACCTGCGCCCAGTCCAGCCGGCCCTCGTGGCCGAACAGGCCGACGATCGCCAGCATGACCAGCAGGGCCCCGCCCACGGAGTACCCGAGCAGCTTTGGACGGGTCAGCTGACCCACGTCCTTCTCCACCGGATCCTTCCGGGCGGAGAGCAGCGCGATGACGAACAGGAACAGGATCATGATGGCGCCGCCGTACACGATGAGCTGAATGACGGCCAGGAACTCGCTCTGCAGGCTGAGGTACAGCGCCGCCAGCCCGAGGAAGCTGAAGACCGTAGAGATCACCTGGTACACCGGCTGCTTGGCCAGGATCACCCCGAGCACGCCGGCGATGGCCATCAGCCCCGCGACAATAAACACCACGTTCATGAGTTCACCGCCTTCCGCCGGAAGGGGGGATAGACGTTGAGGGGCACCTTGAAGCCGGAGGGATTCCGGTTCACCAGCTGCTCCTTCTGCAGGATCAGGGCCTCACGGGTGAAGTCGGCCAGCTCGAACTCCTGCGTCAGGTGCAGGCACTCGGTGGGACAGGCCTCCTCGCACATGCCGCAGAAGATGCAGCGCAGGAGGTCCACCTGGTACTTGTAGCCGTACCGCTCGCCGGGGCTGTGGGGATTGTCCGGATCGTTCTCCGCCGCCATGACCGTGATGGCCGCGGCCGGGCAGGCCACCTGGCAGAGCTCGCAGCCCACGCACATCTCCAGGCCGTTCTCGTAGGTCCGGAGTTCGTGCCGGCCCCGGAAGCGCGGCGCCCGCTCACGCTTCACCCGCGGGTAGTCGATGGTGACCGGCTTGCGGAAGAAGACCTTCAGCGTCGTCGCCATTCCCCTGGCGATCGCCACAACACCTTTCACGTCAGAACACCTCCCCTACCTGCGGGCTACGCCCACAGGGCTACGTAGATGGCCGTGCCCACCAGGTTCAGGGCCGCCACCGGGAGCAGCACCTTCCAGCCGAAGACCATCAGCCGGTCGTAGCGGAAGCGCGGGAAGGTGCACTTGATCCAGTAGAGCACGAAGACCAGCAGGGCCACCTTGATCAGGAACCAGACGAAGCCCGGGATCATTGTGAGGCCGAACCACGGGTTGTAGCCGCCCAGGTAGAAGGTGGTGGTCAGCACGGCGGAGTTGACCGCGTGGGTCAGCTCGGTCAGGTAGAAGAGGCCGAACCGCATGCCGCCGTAGTCGGTGTGGTAACCGCCCACCAGCTCGGTCTCGCCTTCGGGCAGGTCAAACGGGGTCCAGGCCGCCTCGGCCAGGCTCGCGGTGTAGAAGACCAGGAAGCCCAGGAACTGCGGGAAGAGGTTGATCACCTCGCGCTGCTTGTCGACGATGTCGAACATGCTCACCGAACCGGTCCACAAGATGACGCCCAGGAGCGAGGCCGCCATCGCCAGTTCGTACGAGATCATCTGGGCAGTGGCACGCATGGAGCCCAGCAGGCCGTACTTGTTCTGCGAGGCCCAGCCGCCCAGGGCGACGCCGTACACGCCCATGGCCGCGATCGCCAGCATCACCAGCACGCCCGCGTTGGGATCGGACATGGATGACCAGAACGAGCCGCGCGGCGCCCAGGGAATGACCACCCAGACGCCCAGGGCGCAGAAGAAGGCGATGATCGGCGACAGCCGGTAGATGAGCGGGTCGGCCTGCACGGGGATGATGTCTTCCTTGAAGAGCATCTTGATCACGTCGGCGATCGGCTGCAGCACGCCCCAGGGGCCGACCTTGACCGGGCCCACCCGGTAGGCGAAGTAGCCGAGGACCTTCCGCATGAAGAGCAGGAAGACGGCGACGGCCAGGGTCACGGAGATCGCGAGCACGAGCGCCTTTACGACCAGCATCAGCAGAGTCATCCAGATGTCCATGTCAGTCCGCCACCTCCACGGCCAGCTTCGCCACGGTCACGGCCACCGGGGCGGAGCCTGCGGTGAGTAGGTTCACGGGAGCGGCGCTCAGTCCCCTGATCGCCTGAACGGTGCCGGCCACCACGCGCCGGTCGGTGGCCACCGGCAGCGCCAGCTTCGCCTCGCCGGCGGCCAGCTCCACCATGTCGCCCGGGTTCAGCTCCAGGCGGGCGGCGTCGGCGGGATTGAAGAGCGCGACAGGCCGGGGCTGCACGTGGTTGAACTCGCCGTCGAACTGGGCCGTGGAGCCGCCGGCGTACAGCCGGTCGACCGGTACCAGCCACAGCGCGTTCTCCTCCTCGGGAGCGCGGGCCGCCTGCGGGGCCTCGGCGCCCTGGATCAGGGAGAGCGGCGCGCCCTTCAGCACGGTCCCGTCCTCCAGCTTGGCGACCAGGCGGGCGATCTCGGCCGCGGTCTGCGACGGCGAGGCGGCCAGCTTGACCCCCAGGGCCGCGGCCAGGCCGACGAGGATGTCGCCGTCCGGCTGGGCCTGGCCCTCGGGCCGCTTGGCGACCTTGAACGTCTGCACCGTGCCGTCCAGCGCGGTGAAGGAGCCGCTCTTCTCGCCCAGGGCCGCTGCGGGCAGCACCACGTCGGCCAGGGCGACGGTCTCGTTCATGAACAGGTCGGTCGCGACCACGAAGGCCTTCTCCAGGGCCGCCTCGACCAGCTTGCGGTTCGGGTAGGTGTTCATCAGGTTGGCGCCGGCCAGGTAAAGGGCGCCGATCTCGCCCTCGGCGGCCGCGCGGAGCATGCCGGCGGTGTCGAGGCCGGGGTCGGTGGGCAGCTGGCGGGTGGCCCAGGCCTGCGCCACGGCCTCGCGGCCGCGCTTCTCGCTGACGCCCGCGAAGCCCGGCAGGTACCCGGGCAGGACGCCCATCGCCTCGGCGCCGCGGCTGTTGTGCTGCGCGCCCGGGACGAACAGCGCGACCCGGTTGCCGGCGGACTTCAGGGCGCCCGCCAGCTCCAGCAGGGCCTGGCCGGTCTCTGCATTTTCGCCGCCCCAGACCACGGCGACCCGCTTGCCGCCGCCGATCAGGGCCGCCATCTGGGCGACGGCCTCCGGATCGGCCGCAGAGGCCGGGGTCTTCTTCTCGCCGCTCACGGCCGCGGCCAGGGCCCGGAGCACGCCGGCGGTCTCACCCGGCTTCAGCTGTATGCGGGCGTGGCGGCCGCGGTACTTGGGCATGACCGAGCCGATCAGCGCGATCTTGGCCTCCTTGCGGTCGGCCTTCCGGCGGATGCGCAGATCCATCACCGGCGCGGTCTCCGCGGGATCGGTGTCCACGATGAGGATCGCCTCGGCCGCCGACAGGTCGGTCTGCCGGCCCGGGTACGCCCCCACGGAGGCGGCCAGCCGGCCGTCCACCCGGTGGTCGATGTTGTTGGTCTTCAGGACGAGGCGGGCGAACTTCGACAGCAGGTAGGCCTCCTCGTTGGCCAGCCTCCCGCCGCCGATCACGCCGAAGCCGCTGCCGCCCTTCTCGGCGGCGATCGCCTTGAACTTCTCGGTGATGACCTTGAAGGCCTCGGTCCAGGAGACGGGCACGAACTCGCCGTCCCGCTTCACCAGCGGGCGGGTAATCCGCTCGTCGTTCTGGAGATACATGTAGTTGAAGCGGCCCCGGTCGCAGAGCCAGCCGTTGTCGATGTCGTCGTTCTCGCGGGAGGTGACCCGCAGCAGCTGGCCGTGCCGGAACTCCAGGTGCACGTTGCAGCCCACCGAGCAGCCCGTGCAGATCGCGTCCGCCTTCGAGAGGTCCCACGGGCGGGCCTGGAAGCGGTACAGGTCGGAGGTCAGGGCACCCACCGGGCACAGCTCGATGGTGTTGCCGCTGAAGTAGGAGTTGTACTCCTGCCCGTCCATCGTGGTGACGGTGTTCAGGTGGGCGCGCTCCTCGATGATGAGCGTGTTCTCGGTGGCGATCTCGTCGTCAAACCGGACGCAGCGGCGGCACAGGATGCACCGCTCGTTGTCCAGGATGATGAAGTTGCCCAGCTCCACCGCCTTGTCCTTGCGGATCTTGGGGTCGAGCAGGCGGCTGGTGGCCGAGCCGTAGGCGAAGGTCAGGTCCTGCAGATCGCACTCGCCGCCCTTGTCGCAGACCGGGCAGTCCAGCGGGTGGTTCAGCAGCAGGAACTCCAGCACGCCCCGGCGCAGGTCGCTCACCCGCTGCGTCTGGGTGTGGACCACCATGCCGTCGGTGACCCGCGTGGTGCAGGCCGGCTGCGGCTTGGGGATCTTCTCCACTTCAACCAGGCACATGCGGCAGACGCCGGCCGGATCCAGCTTCGGGTGGTAGCAGAAGACGGGGATCTCGATCCCTACCGTCTTGGCCGCCTCCACCAGCAGCGTTCCCTTGGGAACCTTTGCGGTGCGACCATCAATCGTCACGGTGACAAGCTGCTGCTCGCTCACGCCGGCCGCACCTCCTTCACGCGGTTGATATAGCGCTCGAGCTCCTCGGGAAACAGCTTCAGCAGGGAGACGGGGAACGTGACCGCAAAGTCGGGGAGCACGCAGATCGTGGTGCCGGCCATCTGGGTCTGCATGTCGGCGATCATCTTCAGGTCGCCCTCGGTGCCGCCGCCGGCCTTGATGCGGGCGAAGACCCGCTCCAGCCAGTGGGTGCCCTCGCGGCACGGCGTGCACTGGCCGCAGGACTCGTGGGAGTAGAACCGCGTCCAGTAGAGCGCCACGTCCACCAGGTCAACGGTGTCGTCGTAGACGATCACCGCCGCGCTGCCCAGCAGCGACCCCGCGGCCGCCACGGACTCGAAGTCCATGGGCACGTCCAGGTGCTCGGGCGTGAGCATCGGCGTCGACGAGCCGCCGGGCTGCACCGCCTTCAGCTTCCGGCCGGGCCGGAGGCCGCCGGCGATCTCGATCACGTCCCGCAGCTTCACGCCCATGGGCAGCTCGTAGTTGCCGGGGCGCTGCACGCAGCCCGACACGGTGAAGAGCTTGGGCCCGCAGGACTTGGGGTTGTCGGGGTTGGCGGTGATCTTGGTGTACCACTCCCAGCCGTTCTTCACGATGTGCGGCACGTTGGAGATGGTCTCCACGTTGTTGATGATGGTCGGGCAGCCGTAAAGGCCCACCACCGCCGGGAACGGCGGCTTCACCCGCGGCTCGCCGCGCCGGCCCTCCAGCGAGTTCAGCAAGGCCGACTCCTCGCCGCAGATGTAGGCGCTGGCGCCCCGGTGCACGGTGATCTCCTGGCTGAAGCCGGTGCCCAGGATGTTCTTGCCCACGTAGCCCTTCTTGCGGGCGTCCTCGATGGCCTTCATCAGGATCGCTTCGCCGCGCTTGAACTCGCCGCGGATGTAGATGAACGACTGCGAGATCCGATTGGCGAAGGCGGTGATGATGATGCCCTCGATGAGCTGGTGCGGATTGGCGTAGATCAGGGTGCGGTTGTTGCAGGTGCCGGGCTCAGACTCGTCCGCGTTGACGGTGAGGTAGCGGGGCCGGCCGTCATTCGGCAGAAAGCCCCACTTCACGCCGGCCGGGAAGCCGGCGCCGCCGCGGCCCCGCAGGTTGGCCTTCTTGACCTCCTCCACGATCGCCTGCGGCTCCATGGAGGTGAGGGCCTTGCGGAGCGCCTGATACCCACCCTGCGCCTCGTACACATCGATGTTGGTCAGGTCGACCTTCCCGATGCCTTTCGTGAGCACAGGTTCAAACTGCATCGCTTCTCTGCCTCCTTGTTACTCGCCCTCTACCTTCCCGGAAGCCTCGTCGGCGGGTGCCGCGGACTCCGCAGACTCGGCGGATTCGGCCGCCGCGGCTGCAGCGGCCTCGGCCGCGGCATCGGGGGCAGGCTTGTCGCCGGACTCGGCCGCAGCGGCTTCAGCCGCGGCCTCGGGGGCAGGTTCCTCGGCTTGGCAGGCGCAGGAGCTGTCGACGAAGCCCGGCCACTCATCCTGGCTCTCACCGTTCATGAGCGGCAGCTTCTCCAGGAAGCGGTCGGGGCCCTCGCCGGAGCGCAGGGCCGCCACCAGGGCGTCGAACTTCTCCGGCGTCATCTTCACCGCGTACTCGGTGTTGACGTGGATGACTGGGGCCAGATCGCAGGCCGCCAGACACTCGCCGGTCACTTCCAGGGTGATCAGGCCGTCCGGCGTGGTCTCGCCCACCTTGATGCCCAGGGTCTCCTCCATGTGCTGCACCAGCTTGTCGCCGCCGGCCAGAAGGTGGCAGGCCATGTTGCCGCACACGGTGATCAGGTACTTGCCGACGGGCTGGCGCTTGAACATGGTATAGAACGAGCAGACCGAGTGGACGTACGCGGGCGTCACCCCGCAGATCTCGGCCACTGCCTCGATGTCAGAGTGTGCGATGTACCGGCCTTCCCGCTCGCGCATGGCCAGGTGGAGCAGCGGCAGGATGGCCGACTGCTCGCGGCCTTCGGGGTAACGGCGGAGGATCTCCTCCACCTCGTCCTTACAGGTCTCCGGCCAGCGGGGCGGGTGGACCTCCTGAATCGTCGCCTTCTTCTCGTGCTCAGCCATTTAGCGGTCCACCTCCCCGAAGATGGGATCGATGGTGGCGATGGCGCCGACCACGTCCGAGAGCATATAGCCCTCTAGGAGCACCGGCAGCGAGTAGACGGCGTAGAACGAGGGCGGACGCACCCGCACCCGCATGGGCTTGTTGCCGCCGTCGGACACCACGTAGAAGCCGATCTCGCCGCGCGGCGACTCAATCGCCTGGTAGACCTCGCCCGCGGGCACGTCGAAGCCGTGCTGCACCAGCTTGAAGTGGTGGATCAGCGCCTCCATGGAGTGCTTGACCTCCTGCTTGGGCGGCAGCACCAGCTTCCGGTCGTCGATGATGTGCCGGTCGTCCCAGGGCAGGTTGTCCAGCGCCTGCCGGACGATCTTCAGGGACTCGAACATCTCGTCGAAGGTGATCGCGGTACGCGACCACGAGTCGCCGTCGGTGTAGACAGGCACATCGAAGTCATAATTTTCGTAACCCAGGTACGGGTAGTACTTGCGCACGTCGTAGTCCGAGCCGGTCACCCGCAGGTTGCGCCCCGTGAGGCCGTAGCGCAGGGCCTGCTCGTAGGTGATGACGCTCACGCCCTTGGCCCGGTCGACGAAGATCGGGTTGTTGAGCATGACGTCCTTCAGTTCCTGAATGCGGCTGGGCGCGATCTTCAGGAAGTCCTCGACCATCTCCTTGAAGTTGTGCGGCAGGTCGTAGGCCAGGCCGCCCACCCGCATGTAGGAGGGGTTCATGCGCTGGCCGGTGGTGTGCTCGAAGATGTCGAGGATGCGGTCGCGCAGCTCGAACGCCCAGAAGATGGGCGTGCCGATGTTGCCGTAGTCGAGGCCGCCGGTGCCCAGGCCCACCAGGTGGGAGGCGATGCGGTTCAGCTCCAGCAGGATGACGCGGGTCACCCGGGCCTTCTCGGGAATGCGGTCCTCGATGCCGAGCAGCTTCTCCACGGCCATCACGTAGCCGGTGTTGTTGGAGATCGGCGCCAGGTAGTCCATGCGGTCCATGACCGTGGTGGCCTGGTTCCAGGTGAGGTGCTCGGCCGTCTTCTCAATGCCGGTGTGCAGGAAGCCGGTCTCGGGCTCCGCCTTGATCACGGTCTCGCCCTCGAGCTCCAGCTTCACCCGCAGGACGCCGTGCGTTGCAGGGTGATGCGGCCCGATGGAGAGCGTCATGCGTTCGGGGCGCTGCTCTTCCAGGTGCAGGTCCTCTGCCATAATCACCCTACTCTCCTTCCTTTGCGGGCTCCGCGTCGACGAAGGGGTGGTACCGGTTCTCGTCGGCGGGCATCTCGAGGTTGATGAGGGCGCGCGGGCCGCGCAGCGGGTAGTCGCGGCGCAGCGGGTGGCCCTCCCAGTCGTCGGGGTTCAGGATGCGGGTCAGGTTCGGATGGTTGACGATGTTGAGGCCGAACTGGTCCCAGATCTCCCGCTCCGCAGCATTGGCCATCTCCCAGATGTGGCTCAGGGTGTGGACTGGCTCCTTCTCGGTGAGCTTCACCCGCACCCGGATCATGCCGAGGCCCTTCTCACCCTTCGGGTCCTTCTCGGGCATCTCGCGCAGGTGGTAGACCAGCTCGAACCGCGGCTCCCGCTTGGGGTAGTAGTCGGCTGCGGTGATGTCGACGAGCATGTGAAAGCCCCGCGCCTTCAGCCACCTGGCCACAGGCTCGTGTGCGTCGCTGGCTACGTAGACCTGCGGAATCTGGTCATTGGTCGGGGGAATGACCTCGACCTTGCCAGGAAAGGCCTCCAGCAGGGCGGGGATCACCTCGTTGTTCACACGTTCGCGGGCGGCAGCCACCCGCTCATGCATCGTGTTAGCCACGGATGATGATGCCTCCCCTCGGGTCATCCTTGCGGATCTCTCCACGCAACTTCTGCACGGCGTAGATCACGGCTTCGGGGGTCGGCGGGCAGCCCGGCACGTAGATGTCGACCGGCAGCATGTTGTCGACACCCTGCATGATCGCGTAGTTGTCAAAGATGCCCCCGGTGGAAGCGCACGCGCCGAACGCGACGACCCACTTGGGCTCAAGCATCTGGCTGTACACCCGCTTGATGACCGGGGCCATCTTGTTGGAGACGCGGCCGGAAACGAACATCAGGTCCGCCTGCCGGGGGGATGAACGGAACGCCTCGGAGCCGAACCGGGCGATGTCGTACCGGGGGCCGGAGGCCAGGTTCATCATCTCGATGGCACAACAGGCGAGACCGAAGGTCAGGGGCCAGATCGAGTTGGACTGCGCCCAGCGCAGGAACGAATCGACGGTGGTGGTCAGGAAGCCACCCTGGTCCTTGAACACGCCGTCCGCGCTCATCGCCAGTTGAAGCCTCCCTTCTTCCAGACGTAGGCGTACCCGATGGCCAGAACCGCCATAAACGTAATCATTTCAATGAGGCCGAAGGCGCCCAGTTCACGCAGGTTCACGGCCCACGGGTAGAACGACGCCGCCTCGACGTCGAAGATGACGAACAGCATGGCCACGAGGTAGAACTTCACCGGGAAGCGCCCTGCAAACGGAGCCGTGGGATGTCCGGATTCATAAGGCTGCAACTTGTACGGTTCGGGCTTCTTCCGCCCAAAACTGGTGCCCAGGATGCTCATGGCCGCGGCGAATACCAGCGCGACCAGCAGGTAGATGAGCAGGGGCAGATACGGGTGCATGCGCCAGCCTCCTTCTGGGTACAATCAAACACTAGAAACTTGCGCAGGAAGCGCTAGAAAAGAAACTTGCGCAGGGAGCACGAGAAACCGGTGCGGGTGCCAGCAGAACCTGGTGCGCGAAACAGTGTCAGCTGGTCCGGGCAGCAGATCCTGGTGCAGAAAGCTATCAACTACTACGGACAGTAGCAGATCCTGCTGCAGGAAGCTATCAACTACTACGGACAGTAGCAGATCCTGCTGCAGGAAGCTATCAGCTACTACGGACAGTAGCAGATCCTGCTGCAGGAAGCTATCAGCTACTACGGACAGTAGCAGATCCTGCTGCAGGAAGCTATCAGCTACTACGGACAGGGCCTGTCAAGCCAAAGTGGGTACGTCTCACTTCCAAAAGTGTTCTGTATAAATCTGGTTCTTGAACGGACGCTGACTACCGTTCTCGTTTTTTACCTGGTCACCAGACCCGCAAACCCCCTGAACGTCTTGGAGTATCCTCCGCTGTTGTTGCGACCGGCGTTCAGGATCGGCATGCGTGCATGCCGGGCAGCATCGACTCCCCGGCCTACGGTCTCACGAACCCGATGGCGCACTTTCTCCGCAGCCGCGTTCACAGATTCAAGCCCCAACGCACGCTCAACGTACTGTACGGCCCCCCGTAAAGCGCCGCGATAATATGCTGCCATCACCTGCAGCATTGCCATCAGGCCACTTTCCGACCAGCTCCGCCCCACCTTCCGCAGCCGTGCCGAATACCGCTCCACCGCCCCTTCCGCGGCGCCCACGCCGCGTAACCCCTCAACGTTGACGCCCCGCTCTTGCAGCCGAATACGGTAATCTCGAATTGACTCCGGCATCGTCCTGAGGTCGGCCAGCAGCCGGCGCATCTTCCCACGACGATCCGTGTCGGTCTCGGCTTTATGCGCTTCATCCAGCACCGCCAGCAACCGTCCAGCATCGTTTGCTTCAAGTGCAGCGTGTGCCTGCTCTAAGCGCTGGGGCCGGTGGCGCAGCACATGGTTTAACTCCCGCTTCAGGTGGAACCGATCGATCTGGTACAGCGCCTTGGGAAACCACGTCACGCCCTCCCGGATCCACAACGCCCGGTCCCCGTTGATGATCACCCAGGTCTCGCTTAGGTCGTACTCGCTCTCCAGAAGCTCGCTCAACTGCTCCCAGCTATCCCTGCCCGGTTCGGGCACGAAATCGCGCCGGTTCACCAGGCTGTACTCCTTACTACCTGGGCCTCGCTGGATCCAACCCTCATGAATCACAAACAGCCGGACTTCTGCCTTCTTGCCACGCTGACGAGCTGGCCAGAACCCGTCTGCCTCGATGAACAAGACCCGCACACGTCGGGTACCGGCCAACGTCATCTGCTGCTGTTTTTCCGCCGCTGCAAGCGCCCTTCCGGTCTGCAGGTTCCACTGCCGAATCGCTTCATGGCTGACAAACACCTGGCAATCCCGCCGCTCCAGCTCTGCCGCAGCACCCCGGTACGATCCAGCTGTCACAGACGCTTCAACCGCATCTGCCCTTACCGAGTCACTCACCCGCTGCCGTTTCGCTATTCCCAACACCTCATCCAGCAGGAACACGAAACGCTCTTCCTCGCGGTCCCAGTAGTAGCGGCGCTGGAACGTGATCGGCCCGAACTTGGTGACGACGCTTCGGGACCGCATTTCCTTGTACACATACCGACTCGGGTCTCGGCTCTCGTACAGCGCCGTGTCAATCGCAGAGAGCGCCTCGACCAAAGCCTCGCGGAAGCAGTCGAGTGTCTGTTGCCAAGCCAAACGTTCAATCTCCTGAAAGGAGAAATCCACCGCAGCACGAATTTGCTCCATGACGAGAGATGACCCTCCTCGTGTTGGTATTGGCCAATCTCAACACTTTGGAAGGGCACATCTCTCGTCCTGCTATTTCAGGAGAAAAAATGTGTTGTACCCACGAAAACTTTACTCACACCTACGGACAGTAGCAGATCCTGCTGCAGGAAGCTATCAGCTACTACGGACAGTAGCAGATCCTGCTGCAGGAAGCTATCAGCTACTACGGACAGTAGCAGATCCTGCTGCAGGAAGCTATCAGCTACTACGGACAGTAGCAGATCCTGCTGCAGGAAGCTATCAGCTACTACGGACAGTAGCACATCCTGGTACAGGAAGCACCTTCTGCTCATGCGGAAGCTTGTGAACCACGGCACGAATCGGGCCCACAACTCGGTCGAGGCTCAGACAGGTCAAAAGTAGGACCGACTCTCCCTGACAGTATACCAAGGTGCCATATCAAATGTCATTAGTCTTGTGAATGGGCTCCCAAGCAAAAAACGGGCATAGCGCCCGTCCTTACCGCTTGTGGATCGTCTGCCGCCGACTACCGTGCATTATCAAGGGTAATGGGCAATATAAATGTTACCGTTAATGGCCCATAACATTCAAGTTCCATTGTCCCTCCAACTCAACCAGTGCGAGGAGACCCTGGTAAATCCGGTCCACCCAGCTTGCCGCCGGCAGTGCCTCGGCCGCCACCAGATCAACCCGCCGCTGGCCGTCCCCGGGCGTCTCGACCCACGCCCGCCCGACCACCTGCCCCTGCCGCAGCGGCGCGCGCAGGGAATCCGCCAGATCCAGCTGCAGCGCCGGCACCTCGCCATCCCTGCGGGGCACGACCACCGCCAGCTCCTCACGCAGGGCCAGCGGCACCGCCCGCCGCTTGCCGCCCCGCACCGGCAGGTGCGTCACCACCTCGCCGGCCCTGCCCAGCCGCGCCACCGCGAAGTTGCGGAAGCCCCACTCCAGGATGGCCGAGGATTCCCGCCAGCGGTTCGACGCATTCAGCACCACCGAGATCAGCTTCTGCTCATCCCGCGTGGCGCTCGCGATCAGGCAGGGGCCGGCTGCCCCGGTGGTCCCCGTCTTCACCCCGTCTGCGCCGGGCAGGCCGCGCAGGAGCCGGTTGGTGTTGTACAGCACCACCTTGCGGCCCAGCTCCTCGTAGGTCAGCTCCTTGGCCGGCGTAGCCACGATCTCGGCGAACAGCGGGTTCTGCAGGGCCGCCCGGGTGATGATGGCCAGGTCGTACGCGGTGCTGAGGTGGTCCGGGTGGGTGAGCCCGTGGGGGTTGACGAAGTGGCTGTTCCTCGCTCCGAGCCGCTGGGCGCGCTCGTTCATGAGAACGGCGAAATCCTCCACCGATCCAGCGATGGCCTCGGCAATGGCGACCGCGGCGTCGTTCCCGGACCGCAGCAGGAGCCCGTGCACCAGGTCGTAGAGGGTGTGCACCTCCCCCTCCCGCAGGTACATGGAGCTTCCTGGCGTCTGCGCGGCGCGCTTCGAGATGGTCACCCTGGCGTCGAGGTCGCCCCGTTCGAGGGCGATCAGCCCC
This sequence comes from Symbiobacterium turbinis, assembly GCF_055383075.1. NCBI lineage: Bacteria > Bacillati > Bacillota > Clostridia > Eubacteriales > Symbiobacteriaceae > Symbiobacterium > Symbiobacterium turbinis. The sequence continues at coordinate 919,021 of NZ_AP042433.1, read as the reverse complement.
GTCAGCACCTTCGTGGTGCTGGCGGGGTGCAGCCGCACGTGCGCGTTGTGCTCCCAGAGCACGTCGCCCGTGGCGGCGTCCATCAGGATGGCGCCGTGCGCCCACAGCCTGGGCGGCGACTCCACAGCGTCCCGGTAGTGCTCTATCAGCGGCACCGGACGCGCTGCAGGCTCCGGAGCAGCCGCAGCCAGCGGCGCCGCCGTCTGCAGGGCGCCGGCGGCAAGCAGCAGCGCGGCCATCACTCGAAGGATTTGCTTCACGACGCACCACCTCCACCGGCTAGTATGGGGCGGTGCGGCGCGGCGCTATCCGCGTGCGCTCGCAGGATTCTGCCGGCTCGGCATGCGGTTCGCCCCTGCCCCGGCGCTCCCCCGGTGTTCGCCCTGCCTCGACACAGCTTCAACCTTGAAGTTCCCACGGTTTGAGACCGACTCCAGCCCTTGTGCCACAGCGACCCTGCAGCAAACCCGCACAGGCTGTGGCTTCGGGGCGCTCTCAAAACGTGTGCAACACGACGATCCCGCAGCCACGAACCCTCCCTGGACCGTGATTGCGCAAAGTCCACCCGACCGGCCCACGTAATTACGCTGTGCCAAGGTAATGCTTCAATCCCAAACTCCTCCGGCGCGTCACGTCGGGGCCATCCCAGGCTGCTTTAGACCTGAAGTTCCCACGGTTTGAGACCGGCTCCAGCCCCTGTGCCACAGCGACCCTGCAGCAAACCCGCACAGGCTGTGGCTTCGGGGCGGTCTCAAAACGTGTGCAACACGATGGCCCCGGGGCAGGGAACACGCCAGCTGCCCGAACAACCCCCGGGGCCACCAACGCCCTCGAGAGACCCCTAGGAGACCCCCAGGAAGCCCCTGGCAACACGAAAAGCCCTTCACCGCGCCAGCTGGGGTTCCCCCTTGCCCCAGCGCTCCCCCGGGTTCGCCCTGCCCCGGCACAGCTTCAACCTTGAAGTTCCCACGGTTTGAGACCGGCTCCAGCCCTTGTGCCACAGGGACTCCGCAGCAAACCCGCGCAGACAACGGCTTCTGGGCGCTCTCAAAACGTGTGCAACACGATGGCCCCGGGGCAGGGAACACGCCAGCTGCCCAGGCAGCCCACGGCGCCACCAACCCCCGCGGGGCCCCGAGGAAGCCCCCAGCGCTTCCGCTGGGGGCTTCGCGCCTGCCGCCGCCGCAAACACAAAAAAGTCCGGCCTGCAAGGCCGGACGCAAGCTTATTCTGTCTTGATGTTGATCCAGTACGGGCCGCCCGCCAGGCCGTGGTCCACGGGCTCGCCGTTCAGCGTGAGCTCAAAAGCGTTCACGTGGCCGAGGCGCATCCGGAACGCCTCGCCCTGAAGCTCCACGGCGCCGTTGGCCTTACCCCAGTACAAACGCTCACCCGCAGGGTCGTACACCTCCAGCCATGTGTCGGCCGTGAAGTTCATCTGCAGGTCGATCGTCTGCGCGCCGACGGTGATCTCCACCTCTTCGCCCACCGGGGCGCCCACGGTGATGACCGGCTTCGGCGGCTGGGGCGGCTCGGGCGTCGGCTCCGGCTCGGGTTCAGGTTCCGGCTCGGGCTCCGGCTCCGTCACCACCGGCCCGGGCCCCTGCACCGCCGGATCAGACGGCGGCGTCGGCGCCGCGGCCTGCCGGCTCCAGAACCAGTAGCCCAGCCCCGCCAGCGGCAGAATGATGACCAGCGCCACCGCGAGGCGGCGGACGAAGTAGACGCCCGGACCGGGCCGACCCCTGCGGCGTTTCGCCCGGCTCCGCCCGTACCGGCGGGGGGCTGTTACGAAGGCCGGCTCCCGGGAGGCGGAAGCCAGGCGCGCATCGGAGCCGGCCGGGGCAGACTCAGCCTCTCCGGCGGCACCGACGGCACCGGCGGCGCCTCCGTCGACGCCATCCGCGTCCTCTACCGGCGGGCGAGCCTTCAGGGCCTTGTACTCCTCCACCAGGGCATCGCCGTCAAGGCCAAGGAAGTTGCCGTAGCTCCGGAGGAAACCCTTCACATAGACCTCCCCGGGAATGAGGACCGTCCGCCCCGACTCGAGCGCCTCGAGGTACTTCTTGCGGATGCGGGTCTCCTCTTCCACTTCCTGCAGCGTGATCCCCTTGGCCTCACGCGCCGCCTTCAAACGCCGGCCGATTTCCTCCATCTCATCAACCTCCCGTTGCAGAGCCGACCCCGGGTGGTTTCTGGGAAACTCCAGTTGCACCCATCTTCTCCAGCAACGGGCGAAATCCCTCCCGGCCTGTCACAGCTTTGTGAAATGGAGCGCCAGGTGGAAGGATGCGTGAATGAGCATACTACTCCCCGTCGCCGGCCGGCACCACGACGCCGCCCGCGGCGGCGATCCGCTCCAGACCCTGACGGTGGCTCTCCTCGTCGTACGAATCAACCAGGCGCTCGTCGACCGTGACCCGGAAGCCCACGCCCAGTGCGGACTCCACAGTCGCAAGCACGCAGACAGGCGTGATCAGGCCGGTCACAATCGCCTCCTCCACACCCTGCTCCTTCAGGTAATCCAGCACCTCAACCCCCGTGCGGCCCATGAGGGCGGCGGGCCCCTTCATGACGCAGCCGTCGACCAGGCGGTAGGTCGGCTTCTGGATCCAGATCAGGTCGTCCCCCAGCCGCTCGAAGGCGGCCGCGATCGCCGCCGTGGGCTGCCACCCGGGCGTGCCGTACTCGCAGTGGGGCGGGTAGATCTTCAGCTCCTCCCGGTAGGCCTCGTAGGCCTTGTCCATGTATGCCTCGAAGCGGTCCGGCCCCATCGTCTCCTGCAGCATGCGCCGGTAAGTCACCAGGTGTTCAGGGTGGTGCAGCGGCGGGTGGGTGTCGGCAGTGGCCACGATAAACCCGCCCTCCCGGTGCACTTCATCCATCAGATCCGCGATGCGCTGCATCTTGGGGTCTGACCGCTGAAAGCTGGTCAGGCTGCCCTGCTCGTCGTTGAAATCGACCTGGGTATCGATCACAAACAGCGCTCGCTTAGCCATCGGGGGCCCCTCCTCTCTGTCTCCGACTGGCCGCGCTGCCCCGTTACGGATGCAGGCGGTTCAAAAGGCGCGGGAAGGGAATGGTCTCGCGCACGTGGTCGAGGCCGCAGATCCAGGCCACGGTCCGCTCAACCCCCAGGCCGAAGCCGGAGTGCGGGACCGAGCCGAACCGGCGCAGGTCGTAGTACCAGCCGTAGGTCTCCATGTCGAGGCCGTGCTCCTCAAAGCGGCGCTTCAGCAGCTCCGGGTCGTGGATGCGCTCCGAGCCGCCGATGATCTCGCCGTAGCCTTCGGGCGCGAGCAGGTCCGCACCGAGCACCACCTCGGGGTTTTCGGGATCGGGCTGCATATAGAAGGCCTTGATCTTCACCGGGAACTTCTCCACGAAGACCGGCTTGTCGAACTGCTGCGTGAGCACCGTCTCGTGGGGTGCGCCGAAGTCCTCGCCCCACTCGATGGGCTCCCACTCGTCGCCGGGCTTGTGCAGCTTCTTCAGCATCTCCACGGCCTCGGTGTAGGTAATGCGCGGGAAGGGCGGCTCCACCTTCTCCAGCAGCGTGGTGTCACGGCCGATGGTCTTCAGCTCGGCCGCCCGGCGCTCCAGCACCCGCCTGACGACGTAGGTGACCATCTCCTCCTGCAGCTTCAGGTTGTCCTCATGGGTGAAGTAGGCCGCCTCCGGCTCCACCATCCAGAACTCGATCAGGTGGCGGCGGGTCTTCGACTTCTCCGCCCGGAAGGTGGGCCCGAAGGTGTAGACCCGGCCCAGGGCCATTGCGGTGGCCTCGACGTGAAGCTGGCCCGACTGGCTGAGGAAGGCCTGCTCGTCGTTGACGTAGGTCGTCTCGAACAGGGTCGCGCCCCCCTCGGCCGCCGTCCCCATCAGGATGGGCGACTCGGTGAGGATGAAGCCGTTCTCCTGCAGGAACTGGTGGATCGCCATGGTGATCTCATTGCGGATCCGCAGAATCGCCACCTGGCGCGAGGAGCGCACCCAGAGGTGCCGGTGGTCCATCAGGAACTCCGTGCCGTGCTCCTTCTTGGTGATGGGGTACTCGTCGGCGATCTGGACGATGTCCAGCTCCTTCACGCCGATCTCGTAGCCGCCGGGAGCGCGGTCATCCTTGCGGACCGTGCCGCGGATGATGATCGAAGACTCCTGGGTCAGCCGCTTGCCGGCCTCGAAGACCTCAGGCGGCACGTCCTTTACGAAGAGCACGGCCTGGCAGACGCCCGTGCCGTCGCGGAAGATGATGAACTGGATCTTGCCCGAGCTCCGGTAGTTCTGCACCCAGCCGCGCAGCTCTACCATCTCGCCTTCGTGCTGCGGCAGACGATCAACGGTAACCCATTTCATAGCAGATGTTCCTCCTGAATGGCATCAGCATCTTCCCTGATGATACCACGCGAAAGGCCAATCTGAAAAACGAATTGGGGGCGCCCGGGCGGGACGCCCCCTTTTCAACCCGTTCAATCTGCCGCCAGCGTGGCGATGCCCAGCGCGCCCTCGCCCGCGTGCGTCGCCAGGGCCGGCCCTGCCTCGGCCACCAGCGCCTCGGCGCAGTTGAACCGGCCTGCGATCTCCTGCAGCAGGCTGCGGGCCGCCGCCTCGGCGTTGGTGTGCACCACGGCCAGGTGGACCTTCCGTCCCCCCGCCCCCGCCTCGGCCAGGGCCACCATCTGCTCCACGGCTTGGCGCCAGCCCCGCACGGTGCGCACCACCTCGATGCGGGACTGCCCCACGTAGAGCACCGGCTTGATGGCCAGGAGGCCGGCCACCAGCGACTTGCTGAGCGACACCCGGCCGGACCGGCGAAGCTGTGTCAGCTGCGGGATCGCCGCGTACAGCGCAGCCCGCTCCCGAATCCGCTCCACCAGTTGCGCAAGCTCGGCCAGGGTTGCGCCATCCCGGGCGGCCCGGGCAGCCGCAAGCACCTGCAGGCCCATGCCCATCGACGTCGAGCCCGAGTCCACCACCGTCACCGCCCCTTCGGGCAGCGCGGCCGCCGCCATGCGGGCGGCGTTGATCAGCCCGGACTTGCTCTCCATGATGTGAATCGACAGCACCTGGTCTCCGCCGCGGGTGAGGCTGCCGTAGAGCGCTTCAAACTCCGCAGGGGCCGGCGTCGAGGTGGAGGGCGGCGGCTCGGCGGCGAGCAGCTCGTAGAACCGCCCGGCGTCTTCGACGCCGCCGCTGAAGACCGTCGATCCGAAGTGGATGGGCACGGGGACCACGGTGAGGGACAGCGCCTCGCACAGGTCAGGCGGGATGCCCGCGCTGCCGTCGGTGACGATGTGAATCAAAGCCTGACCCCCAATTCGCTGCCAGACCTTTCCGGCAGGTTTCATCCTGCTTCGACAGATATGCGGTTCTTCCTGCAGTGTGCCTCCGGCGCCGGCGCTTCACGCAGCGAACCGGCGGCGCGCCGCCCCGTCCCGCCACGGGTCGCGCCTCGTCCTGCAAATGAATGGAGTCTAAACTAGAAGATAGGTTATAATCAAGACAACATAGGAAGCGGCCGAGGAGGGATGCCCATGTCCCACCTGTACGAACCGGACGCGCGGCGCTCTGCCCGGCGGGAGTGGCGTCGGCGGGAGGAAAGGCGCAGGCGCTACGCCCGCAGGCGGGCGGTGGCTCTGCTCGTTCTGATCGGACTCATCGTGGGGTTGGGCTTCGGCGTGCGCTGGGCCGTCATCCGGATCCGCCAGGCCGTGGCGCCCCCGGCGGATGCGCCCGCCGTAACCGACCCGGCCGAGCCGGCTTCCGAAGGCCTGCCGTTCACGCCCGCCCGGGAGTTCACGGTTCCGGACCTCAACGGAGACGGCGAGCCTGAACGGCTCGCGGTCTCGGCTAGCGAGGCGGGCCGGATGCAGCTGGCGCTGGTCACCGGGGCCGGGAGCGACGCACCGCTCGTGGGACACGTGGTCACCGTGTCGGAGGGCGAGGTCGAACTGATGGACCTTCCCCGGGCTGAGGACGTGGTGGTCTGGCGCGGCACCCTGCCGGGCGAGGGCGAGCCCGTCGCCGTCACCGTGGGCGGCGAGGAGGCCCTGGAAGCCCGGGGCGGGGAGCCCGTATACCGGGCCTGGCAGCTGGATCCAGAGCACGGACTGGTGCCGGCAGATTACTACGCGGCGCTGGCGCCCCTGACGCCGCCGGAACCCACGGTGATCCTGGTCGACAAGGGGCTGAACGTGCTGTGGTACTACGAGGGCGGCGACCTGGTCCAGACAGCCCGGGTGTCCACCGGCCGCCACATCGCAGGTCCGGCCCCGTCGGCCGACAACTGGACGGAGAACCTCCTCACCCCCGTGGGCGAGTTCACGGTCACCCGCATGGTACCCGGCGTCCCGTACTACAAGGAGGGGATCCGGGCCCTGGACCCGGCCAACCCCCTTGGCACCCGCTGGATCGGCTTCAGCGTGTTTGACGGCGATGGGGGGGCACTCTGGGCCATCCACGGGACCAACGCTCCCGAGTCCCTGGGAAGGTGGAACTCCGAAGGGTCCGTGCTCATGAGCAACGGTGAGGTGGAGCAGCTTTACGACCGGGTTGAGCTGGGCACCCCGATCATCATCAGGAACAGCCTGGAGGGGCCGTAGCCCCGGGCAGAGGGAACAGAAGACCGGCGACCGCTGAGCAGCAGCGGTCGCCGGTCTGGCTTTCGTTCGCGTTCAGCCCGGCGGATCACCGCCCGGACGGGTCGTCCGCCTCCTCCGCAGACGGCGCTGCAGGCTTCGCGCCCCGCCCCTCCTCCGGCCCGGCCCCGGCCTTCCCGGCCGTGGGCGGGGTGTACAGGGGATGGCCGGACTCACCCCCGCGCTCGGTAGGCGCAGACGGCCTGCTCCCGCTCTGCGGCGGTTGCGGCCTACCCCCGCTCGGCGGCGGTTGCGGCCTGCCCTCTCCGGACGAGCGGCCCCGCCGGCCCCGCAGGATGAGCCAGACCAGGCCGCCGATAATGCCGCCCAGGACCGCCAGGAACAGCAGGGCGGGAATCAGGGCCACGAGCCCGACCAGCAGGTTCTCCGCGGCATCGATGGTGGCGTTCCACGAGAAGAGGAAGCTGTCGCGCATCCGCTCGCCCAGCGTCTGCGGGCTGCGGGACGGCGTGGGAACCCCGGGCTCATACAGGTTGATGGTAATGGTGCTGAAAGCCACCTGGTTGGCGAGGAAGTTGTAGCGGCCCTTCAGCGACTCCAGATCCGCCGTCACCCGGGCAATCTCCCGCTCCAGCTCGATCATCTCCGAGACCGTGCCGCTCTGCTCATAGAGCCTTCTGAGCTGGGCCAGATGGGCCTCGCCGGTCTCGATGCGCGCCTCCAGGTCCAGGTACTCCTCGGTGACGTCGTTGGTCCACTGGTGCAGGTTGAGCACTTCGCCCAGGCCATCGAGCAGTTCGAGCAGCGAGCCGTAGCTGCCGGCGGGCACCCGCACCTTCATCGCCACGCGGCGCCCCTGCTCCCGGGTGCCCGACACCCGGTTGTCCTGCACGTACCCGCCGGCCTCGGCCACCGCGGCGTTGATCGCCCGCAGGGCCTCGTCGACATCCTTGACGCTGAGCTCAACCTCGGCGTTCTGGATGATCTTGCGGTCGGCCGCCGGGGCCGCTTCGCCACCGACGACACTGCCGCTCGCGTCAGCGACCTTGAGAGCGCTGCTGCCGACGGGCATCGGGGCCTGCGCCGACGGGACGGACGGCGCAACCGCGCTGCCGCCGCGCGCGCCCGTGGCCCCGCCGGACTGCGGCGCCGCCTCGTAGGCCGAGCCGCCGCAGCCGCTCACGGCCAGGGACAGGATCACCAGGAGCGCGAGCCAGATGCTTCTCTTTCTCATCCGGAGCAACCCCTCTCTGCGGACTTCCGTCCTGCCCAATGGACGTTTCGCACGGTTCTTTCGTTTCCCGCCAACGAAAGAAGCGGTGCGCAGCCCGCGCACCACCCCCGGCCTGTTGCGCGATTCCGGCCCGCGCCACGGCCCTGCGGCACTACACCGGCGTGACCGCGCGCTTCTTCGCCGGCCAGTCCTGCTTCTTTCCCTCGTAGAAGGCAAACCGGGCCAGCAACTCCTCCCGCGTGCGCTCGAACGGGATGATCGCGTCGACGATCAGCTCCGACGCCAGGCGGTAGATGTCGATGTCCCGCCTGTACTCCTCCCGCAGCCTGGCCACGTAGGCCGGCCGCTCCTCCGGCGGCAGCTCCGCGATCTTGTTGGCGTACACGGCGTTGACCGCCGCCTCCGGGCCCATGACGGCGATGGACGCCGTGGGCAGGGCCAGGGTGCAGTCCGGCTCGAAGGCGGGGCCCGCCATCGCGTAGAGGCCGGCGCCGTAGGCCTTCCGCACCACCAGGCAGATCTTGGGCACCGTGGCCTCGCTGACCGCCGCAATGAACTTGGCCCCGTGCCGGATGATGCCTTGCCGCTCCACCTTCGTGCCGATCATGAAGCCCGGCACGTCGGCCAGAAACAGCAGCGGAATCTCGAAGGCGTCGCAGAGCCAGATGAACCGGGCGGCCTTGTCGGCAGAGTCGACGAACAGCACGCCCCCCTTCACCCGGGGCTGGTTCGCGACGATCCCCACCACCCGGCCGCCCATGCGGGCGAAGCCGGTGATCAGCTCCGGCGCGAAGCGCTTCTTGATCTCGAACCAGGAGCCCTCGTCGATGATCCTGTCGATCAGCTCGTACATGTCGAAGGCGGCGTTCTGATTAACCGGAACGATCTCCTCCAGCGGCCGGCCGGGCTTCGGCTCCACCGGCGCGACCGCCGGCGGCCGCTCGCCGGTGCGCTGCGGGAAGTAGCTCAGGTACCGGCGGGCGAGCTGAATCGCCTCCTCCTCCGTCTCGCAGAGCAGGTCGCCGCAGCCGGAGACCGCCGTGTGCATCTCCGCCCCGCCCATCTCCTCCAGCGTCACCTTCTCGCCGATCACCATCTCCGCCATGCGGGGCGATCCCAGGTACATGGAGGCGTTGCCCTTCACCATGAAGACCACGTCGCAGAAGGCGGGAATGTACGCGCCCCCGGCCGCGCTGGGGCCGAAGAGCAGGCAGATCTGCGGCACCAGGCCGCTGAGCCGCACCTCGTTGTAGAAGATGCGGCCGGCATGGCGCCGACCGGGGAACATCTCCACCTGGTCGGTGATGCGCGCCCCGGCGGAGTCCACCAGGTAGAAGATCGGGATCCGCAGGCGCTCGGCGGTCTCCTGGATCCGAAGGATCTTCTCCACCGTGCGGGCCCCCCACGATCCCGCCTTCACGGTGGAGTCGTTGGCCATGATGGCCACCGGGCGTCCGTCGATCCGCCCCAGCCCGGTGATCACGCCGTCCGCCGGCAGGTCCCCCGCCTCGCAGTTGGCGAACAGGCCATCCTCCACGAAGGAGCCCGCGTCCACGAGCAGCCGGATCCGCTCCCGGGCGAACAGCTTGCCCCGGGCCCGCGCCTGCTCGTGGTACCTGGGCGCGCCCCCCTGCTTGATGCGCTCCTCCCGCGCCCTCAGCTCAGCATCCAGGCTCATCGTCCTCTCCCCCTCTGCCGATTCTCCTGTGTGCCCACCTGCGCGCCGTTCCGGCGATCCTCCCGGGCTAACGCAGCGCCCGCAGGGCCCGCTCGATGGCCTCGATCCCCTCCGTCTCGGCCGCCAGGGCCCGGTCCAGGCAGGCGGCCACCTCGCTCCGGCGCCCGGCCAGCCCCTCACCCGGGTAGGGCACCAGCGACACCGCCTCCGCGAGGGCCTCCGCCACCCGCCGGTAGGCCTCCGCCGCCCGGGGCAGCGTGCCTGCCTCCGGATACCGCCCGGCCAGGTCCGCCAGGTACGCGGCCGCATCGGCGCGGGCCGCGTGCAGGACGCCCAGGTTGTAGCTGTGGCCCCGCCCCGGTTCCGGCCCGTGCAGCGGCAGGCCGGCCGTCGCCAGGGTCGTGCGCCAGAACTGGTAGGCCTGCCGGCCGTGCTGCAGCCACATGTCCCGCGACGCCGGGGCCCAGAAGTGGTCGACGGCGAACCGGAGCGACGCGGCCTCCGCCGCCCGTCGGTCGAACTCGGCGGCGAGGTCCAGCAGGGTGATCACCTCGGCCCGGGTGAACGCCGCGTGGGCGGCGGGCGGCCAGTCGGCCACGTCCATCCACCGGGGCTCTGCCGGCGCGTCCGGGGTGAGGCAGGCCCAGCGTCCGCCTTCCACACCCACCACCAGCCCGTACTCGCCGGAAGCCAGCAGGTCGTACACGATGGCAGGCCGGTCCCCCGCCACGGCCCGCTCCACACGCTCGATCACCTCGGCCCGCACGTCCGCGTAGCCCGGGTCGGCGGGGCGGGCGGCGACCCGCTTGAACCAGGCCCCCAGCCGCTCCCAGAGCGGGAACACGTCGTGGAAGTTCAGCTCGTGCGGCGCCGACGGCGAGATGACCAGATCCAGCGTCAGCCGGAAGGCATGGCCGGTGACGCCCATGAGATAGGCCGGTTCCATGCGGCGCCCGGCGTGGGCCAGCAGCCCGCCCAGGGCCCCCACGAGTGTGACTCGATGCTCCATCAAAGCAGCGTCCTTCAGCAGCAACGTTCTCCCTCCACCAGTGCGTGTACTTGCCTCGTACGTCTGCTTGCCTCATGCCCGGCGCGGCGCGTGCGCCCTCCCGCCCGGTGCGCTCACTCGCCCCGGTAGACGGGCGGGCGGCGCTCGGCGAAGGCGCGCAGCCCCTCCAGCCGGTCCCGGGTCGGCACGATGGACCGGTACTCCTGCCACTCGGCGGCCAGGGCTGAAGCAAGGCCGTGGCCGGCGTCGATGGCCCGCTTGGCGGCCCGCACCGCGAGCGGCGCCTGCCGGGCGATCTCCTCCGCCAGGGCCCGCGCGGCATCCAGCAGTTCCGCCCGGCTGACCACCCGGTTCACCAGCCCCAGAGCCAGGGCCTCAGCCGCGGTGAGGCGGCGGGCGGTGAAGATCAGCTCCTTCGCCTTCGCCGGCCCGATCAGCGCGGGCAGCCGGGCACAGCCGCCGGCGCCGGGGATGATGCCCCAGCCCACCTCGGTGAGGCCCATCTGGGCATCGTCGGCGGCCACCCGGATGTCGCACGCCAGGGCCAGCTCAAGCCCGCCGCCGAAGGCCATGCCGTGCATGGCGGCGATGACCGGCATGGGAAGCTGCGCGATGCTGTTCACGGCCGACCGCAGCGCGTGCACGGTGTCCAGCACCGCCGGCTCGTCCATCCCCTGCCGCTCCTTCAGGTCGGCCCCGCTGCAAAAGGACTTGGCCTCGCCGCCGTGCAGGATCACCGCCCGCACCGACGGATCGACGGCCAGCTGGCTGGCCGCCGCCTGCAGATCCCGCACGACCTGGCGCGAGAGCGCGTTGTGCCGCTCCGGGTTGTGCAGGGCGAGCCAGGTTATGGGTCCCTCACGGGTCAGGCGCACCTTCTCCATCCACACGCCACCTCCTTCTACGCCGGCAGGATCAGCCCGAACCCACGGAAGGCGCGGAGCGCGCCCAGCGTCGCCTCCGCCCGCCGGTCCCCGCCGGCGGACCCACCGGCTTCCCCGCCGGGCGAACCGCCTTCCACCGCCGGCCAGCCGCCGTCTGGCTGCTGCATGCCGGCCAGCCGCTCCAGCAGTTCCACCGCCAGGGGCAGGCGGTGCGCCGGCAGCTCCAGCTCGGCGTAGGTCGTGAGCCAGAGGGCCAGGTCACCGGCCGACAGGGTGCGGCCCTTCAGCAGCGCAAGGGCCCCGTCCGGCGGCAGGCCCCGGAGCGCGGCCGCCAGGATCAGCGTGCGGCTGCAGGCCCGGTCGGGGCCGCCGGCCAGCGCGGCCCGCAGCCACTTCACGCCCCGGGCGATGGGGTCCGGATGGTCGGGCTCCATCACCTGCAGCGTATACGCCGCCAGGGCCGTGAGGCGGGCCTGCGCGGCCGGGTGGGCCTCCGCAGACGGGATCCCCGGCCGGTCCGCCTCGAGCCACGATCCGTCCACCTGCTGCGACCGGCGCAGGAAGGAGACGGCCCGCCCGGCCATCGGCGATCCGGCCAGCGGCGGGATGTCCCGCAGCCAGGCGAGCACGGTGCAGGTCGCCGCGACGGATGACTCGCCTGCGCCCGGCTCCTCTCCGCCGCCCCAGGTCAGGACCGAGGCCGGAAAGCCGCCGTCCGGGTTCTGCAGCCCCTCCAGGGCCCGCACCACCGCCCGGTCAGGCTGATGCCTGCCCAGGATCCCTTCCAGGCGTGCTGCATCCACTGCGTTCCCGTGGGCCACGACGAAAGCCCTGGCCCGTGCCACATCGATCTGCGGAAGTGCCACAAAGACTTACTCCTCTACCGTGATCTCCATGCGCAGCAGGGCGGCGGCGAAGGTCTTGCCCAGGTTGTCGCTGCGCAGCGACCGGGGGGCGCCGCCGCCCAGGGCGCCGTGTACCAGGAATTTCAACGCCTGGACGTTGGGCACCTCCCACCGCTCCACCGGCCCGGTGGCGACCGGCTTGAAGTACTCGGCCACCCTCTCCCGGGTCACGTGCTTGCGGATGATCTCCCAGGCCGCGTCGTCGTTGGCGAAGAGCGAGATGTCCGAGGCATCGCCCTTGTCGCCCGAGCGCGCGTGGCAGATCTCTATCAGCCGAATCCGCCTCGCCACCGGCTACACCTCCTCCACCTGGATCTGCACGTAGGGCTCGATCAGCTCCCGGGGAATCAGCGTCGACCACAGACCCATCAGCTCCCGGGGCTGCGGCGTGCCCGCGACCGCCGAGGCCGTGGGCGGGCCCGAGAGGAGCAGGGGCGGGAACTCCCGGGCCAGGATCTCGCAGTCCTTCTTGTTCCGGGTGCGGATGGCGATGCGCAGCCGCACCTCGTTCACCCGGTCCTCATCCGCCGGCTCGGGGGCGAGGGCGCCCCAGAGAGAGTTGATGCCGATGTACTCCTCGTGGATCTCCTCGGGCTGCACCCCGTGCATCTCAAGCCGCTTCCGGATGATCTCCGCCGCCCGCTTCGCCTTGCTGTAAGCGTTCGGCCAGCTGAACGAGATGTAGCCTTCCCCCATCCAGCCGTCGGCGTACCCCAGTAGGGCCTTCAGGGTCGGCGGGGCCGGCCGGCCGGTGGTGCCGCTCACCCGGACACGGTTCTCGCCCACCTGCTCCAGCCGGGTGGTGGTCAGGTCGCAGATCACGTCGGGCGTGATGTAGGTGGTCGGGTCGTGGATCTCGTAGAGAAACTGCTCCTTCACGCTCTTCAGGTCCACCCGTCCGCCGGTGCCGGGCGCCTTGGTCAGCACGAAGCTGCCGTCCTCGCTCACCTCGGCGATGGGGAAGCCGATGCGGTGCAGGTCCGGAATCTCCTCCCACCCCACCTGGTAGTTGCCGCCGGTCACCTGGCCGGAGCACTCCATCAGGTGGCCGAGGACGATCCCCTGGGCCAGCCGGTCCCAGTCGTCCCGCGCCCAGCCGAACTCGTGAATCAAGGGCCCCAGGAACTGGGCGGTGTCGGTGGTGCGGCCGGTGATCACCACGTCCGCCCCGGTGGCCAGGGCGTCGGCCACCACCTGCGCCCCCAGGTAGACCGACGCGAAGAGCACCCGGTCCCGGATGTCCCCCAGGGCCTGGCCCGTCTCCCTGTCTGCGAAGGTGACCCCCTGCGCCGCCAGCTCGTCCAGCCGGTCGTAGATATCGTCGCCCGTGACGCACGCGACCTTCAGCGAGAGCCCCAGCTCCCGGGCCACCTCGGCCACCGCCCGGGCCGCGCCCCGGGGGTTGATGCCGCCGGCGTTGGTGATCAGCCGGATGCCCTTCTCTTTCGCGATGGGCAGCAGGTTGCGCATCATGGGGACCACGTCCCGGGTGTAGCCCGCGGTGGGGTCCTTGCGCCGCCCCTTCTCCAGGATGGCCAGCGTCAGCTCAGCTAGCGTGTCAAAGCTGATGTACTTCACGTCGCCGTACCGGGCCACGTCCAGCACCGGCAGGAGCGAATCGCCGTAGAACCCCTGCCCGGCGCCGATGCGAACGGTGCGCAAAGGCTTCCCCTCCCCTCAGCCGAGCTCGACCACCACGTCGCCCTCGTTGACGAAGTCGCCCTCGCCCACCTTCACCGCCGTCACGGTGCCGCCCACCTCGGCGGTGATGGGGATCTCCATCTTCATCGACTCGAGGATCACCACGTCCTGGCCGGGGGTCACGGCATCCCCCGGCTTCACCAGCACCTTCCAGACCGTACCCGCCATGCTCGCCCTGATCATTGCTTTTCCTCCTCCTTTGCCTGTCTTGCGTGCTGCGCCATCCGCGCCCGGATTCGGCGTTGCTCCGCCTCGTAGCCGGATGTCGTCGCCCGGTACGGGTCGTCCTCGGGCAGGCCGAGTCGGTCCCGCACGGCCGCCTCCAGCCGGGAGACCCGCTCGCCCAGCCGCCAGACGCCACGCCCTAACACCCCAGTTGCCGGGCGATCACCAGCCGCTGGATCTCGCTGGTGCCCTCGCCGATCTCGGTGAGCTTCGCATCCCGCCAGAAGCGGGAGACCGGCAGATCCTCCATGTAGCCCGCGCCGCCGTGGATCTGGATCGCCTGGTTCGCGGCCCGCACCGCCGTCTCGGAGGCGAAGAGCTTCGCCATCGCCGCCTCCCGGGTGAACGGGCGCCCCTGGTCCTTCAGCCAGGCGGCCTTCAGCACCATGTTCCGGGCCAACTCGATCTCCATGGCCATGTCGGCCAACTTGAACTGGATGGCCTGGAACTTGGAGATGGACTGGCCGAACTGGACCCGCTGCCTGGCGTAGGCCAGGGCGGCGTCCAGGGCGCCCTGGGCGATGCCCACCGCCATGGCGCCGATGGAGATGCGGCCGCCGTCCAGGGTCACCATGAACTGCCGGAAGCCCTCCCCCTCACGGCCCAGCAGAGCGTCGGCCGGCAGCCGCACGTTCTCGAAGAAGAGCGGCCGCGTGTCCGAGGAGCGCAGCCCCATCTTGTCGTACGCCGGCCCGATGGTGAATCCCGGGGTCGGGTTGGGCACGATGAAGGCGCTGATGCCCCGGTGCCCCTGCCCGGGCTGGGTGACGGCGGTGCACACGATGTAGCCGCAGTAGTTGGCGTTGGTGATGAAGATCTTGGCGCCGTTCAGCACCCAGCCGTCGCCGTCCCGGACCGCCGTGGTCTTGGTGGCGGCCGAGTCGGACCCGGCGCCGGGCTCCGTCAGCCCGAAGGAGGCCAGGTACTCGCCCCGCGCCGCTCCCGGCAGCCAGCGCTTTTTCTGATCCTCGGTGCCGAAGTAGTAGACCGGCCCCATGCCGATGGAGCAGTGCGCGGCCAGAGTGATACCCAGCGACCCGTCCACCCGGCTGATCTCCTCGACCGCCAGGGCGTAGGCCACCGTGTCTCCTCCCGTCCCCCCGTACTTTTCCGGGAAGGGGATGCCCATCAGCCCCAGCTCGCCCATCTTGCGCACCAGCTCGACCGGGAACCTGCCGGTCTTGTCCCGTTCCGCCGCGCCGGGGGCCACCTCGCCCTCGGCGAACTCGCGCGCCAGGTTGCGAATCAGCAGCTGCTCCTGGCTCAGGTCGAAGTTCAGGCTCATCCCACCGCCCCTTCCTTCCCCACTTTGATGGCCACGCCAGAACCGTTTACCTAGTGTTTAATGTTCGCTTATTCGCACTCCCCTGAAGAGATTCCTGCCGCATGTGACAAAATATGCGCCGTCGGCTGAAAAACGTCACATCACATGACCGGAGGCCGGTCCGCATAAGGTCTTTGGGAAGTGAGTAAACGGGAGGGAATCGCCTTGGCAGTCATTCAGGCAGCCGGCCTGGCCGTCGCCAGGCTGACGGAACTGAGACCGGCCCGGTCCCACCGCTACCATGACGGCAAGCCGATGGAGGGGTTCTGCCTCATCACCTCGGACTCGGGTTTCAGCAGGGTCACGCTCCATGTGGAGAATGGACAGACCCTGACCGACCGCTCGGGCCACGGCGGCTTCTATTATGAAGGCTGGCTGGTAGGCCCCGGCGGCGTGGTGAGCCTGGGCGCGTTCAACGTCGGTCCGGATGGCCGCGGCAGCGCCACCCGCGTCGTGGCGGCCTCGCAGGCGCAGCCCGGGCGGGCGGAACTGGTGCGGGTCACCGCGGAACCCTTCGGCGGGAGCAGGGACGGCGCCATCGCGGTGCTCGAAGGCAAGCTGATCTGGCTCGACACCGCGGCCGGTGTTGCAGGCATCGCCTCCCACGGCGGCGCACCGCTGGCGCCGACCCCTGAGCCGAGGCCGGTGGCGCCGGGGGATCCAGCCGACGGGGCGGCCGGCCAGCAGCAGGCAGACGGCGCAGGTGGCGCAGGCCGGTCTTCGGAGGCCGCCGGCGACCCGGGCCCACACTACGGGGGTAGCGCCGTGAGCAGTCCCGCCGCCCCATTCGGAGCCGCCACGGGCACCCCGGCCGCCCAGTTCGGAGGTGCCGCCACGGGCACCCCGGCCGCCCAGTTCGGAGTCGCCACGGGCACCCCGGCCGCCCAGTTCGGGGGTGGCGCGGTCGGTGTTCTGGCGCAGCCGGCGGGCGGCCCTGCAACCAGCGATCCAGACGTACACCCGCGCAGCGCTTCGGGCGAGCCCCAGGCGGAGTCCGCCAGCAACGCCGGCGGGGATCAGGCCCGGGCACACGGCAACAGCGCGGCCGTCGACCAGGCAGGGCTTCCGGGCAGCACCACAGCGGTTGATCCAGAGGGGCAGTCCGACAGCAGCGCTGTGGCGGATCTGGCAGGGCAGTCTGACAGCACCGCTGTGGCGGATCCGGCAGGGCCCTCTGACAGCAGCGCCGCAGTCGACGCCCCCGCCCCTTCCGCCGGCCCCGTGGGCGTGCTGCCCGAGTCGGCCGGCCGTGCTGCCGCCGGCGGCTCCGCCGATCTCGGGGAGGCAGTCGCAGACACCTCTGCCCAGCCCCCGGCGGCCCCGACCCAGCCGGCGCCGCGCCACGTCAACCCGCTGGCCGTGCAGGTCCAGCTCGAGCAGCGCCACCCGATGACGCCGCGCGCCACTGGGACGGCGACGATCAACCTGCGCCGGGGCCACCTCACGCTCACCCTGCGCGGTCTGCCCAGCCCGACGGCGCTCGGCCGCGACCGCAAGAGCGGACGGCCCTTCAACGCCTACCGCGTCTGGCTGATCAACCAGAAGAACCAGATGCGCACGCCGGCGGGCTACTGCGAGCGGGTCTGGGGCGAAAACTTCCGCTTCGAGGCGGAAGGGCTACCGCTCAACCGCTGCGACACCATCCTCATCACCGCCGAGGACCGCTCCGTGGCCACCTCCGTCGGCCATCCGGCGCCGCAGGTGCTCATCGGCTCTTACGATCCCAGGCTGTAATTGTCACTGGAAGTCACTGCCCGCAGGGGAAAGGCATGTCAGCCTTGAATCACCCCACGGGGTGATTTCTTGATGAGACGATGCCTGCCCATCCTGCTGATGCTGATGCTGCTCGCCGGCTGCGGCGGCGGGAGCCCGGCTCCCGCAGAGCAGACGCCGCAGGGGTCCGCCGGCCAGCCCCCGGCGCCGCCTGCCTCCAATCCTGAACCCGATCCCGCTCCTGAACCGGAGCCCGAACCGGAACCGGTTCCGCCCACCTTGACCCGCGACCCGGTTTACCCGCTGGCGCCGTCGCCCAACGCCCTGTGGGCCGGCCCCGTATCCGTCGTGGTCGAGAACTCGCCCAGCGCACGGCCTCAGGCCGGGCTGGCCGAGGCGGATCTGGTGGTCGAAACGCTGACCGAGGCCGAGATCACCCGCTTCTTCGCGCTCTACTGGTCTGCTCCAGCCGGGAAGATCGGCCCCGTGCGCAGCGCCCGCCAGGGGTTCGTCGACATGGCCGACGCCTACAATACCCCCTTCGCCCACTCCGGCGGCAGCGCCGAGGCCCTGGCCATGCTCCAGGCTGCGTGGGGGCCGCGCAACCTGGACGAGATCTACACCGCAGGGGGCTACTTCTACCGCACCGCTGACCGCGAGCCCCCGCACAACCTCTACACCAACACCGACCTGCTCGGGCAGGCGATCGTCGACCGCGGCATCCAGATGACGACCGTGCCCACCACGGAGCGGTCCGCGGCCGTCCCGACCGTCGGCGAGCATACGGTGGTCGATATCGACTGGCACCGGCTGAACCACGCCCGCTGGGTGTGGGAGGAGGGCCGCTACGTCCGCTACACCGACGGCGCGCTCCACGTGGACGAGGACGGCAGCCCGCTCACGGCGGCCAATCTGCTCTTCCTGGAGGTGGGCGGCGTCAACCGGGGCATCGAACTCGGCTGGACCCTCTACCTCTGGGACGGCGGCCCCGCGACGGTGCTGGTGGCCGGCCACAGGTACGAAGGCACCTGGCGGCTGGAGCCCGGCGGGTTCGTCCTCTACCCGCCGGAGGGGGGCGAGCTGCCGCTGCTGGCCCCGGGACCCACCTGGGCGCACCTGATCACCGCTGAATCGGACTTCACCATCGAGTAGGGGCCATCATCCCCCGCCGCCGGCGTATACTCCTGTGACGCGACCTGGCGGACGGAGGGATGGAGCCCATGCCGCGACTGAGACCCTTCCGGCCGGAAGACCTGACCGCCATCCTGGAGCGTGCGGTCAGCGGACTGCCCGGCACGATCGGCGTGTATGTGACCGACCTGATGACCGGCCGCTCGGCCGGCATCAACCCGATGGCCGAGTTCTACGCCGCGAGCACCATCAAGGTGCCCATCGCCATGGCCGTCCTCTGGCTGGCTGACCGGGGGCGGCTCAGCCTGGACCAGACCATCGCCTATCGGCCCGAAGACTACGAGGCGGGCACCGGCATCCTGCAGGCGACGATCCGCCCCGGCGACGAGGTGACGATTAGGCGCCTGCTGGAGCTGATGATCACCGTCTCCGACAACATCGCCCGCAACATGCTGGAGCGCTTCATCGGCAGCGGGACCATCCGCAACTACATGCTGTCGCTGGGCGTGGCGCCGGCGTACGACCCGCTGAAGACCCCTGTCACGCCGTACGGCATGAACCAGGTGCTCATCGCCCTGGACACGGGCCGCTCCGGCCTCTCGCCGGCGTCGACCCGCATGCTGCTGCGGTGGATGGAAGAGGCGGTCTTCCGGCAGCGCATCCCCCGCTACCTGCCCGAGACCGCCGTGGTGGCGACCAAGATCGGCAGCCGGGAGGACGAGTTCCACGACGTCGGGCTCGTCTACGCGCCGGATCGCTCCTTCGCCATCTCGGTGTTTACCAAGGGGCTCCTGGAGGCGCAGGCCGAGGAGGCCATCGCCCGCATCGCCGAGGCCGTGTACTGGTACATGGATTCGCTCACCCGGCCGGGCTAGCCGGAGTTGTTGTCAGGGCTGGCGGTTACACCGCCAGCCCTGACAGCATCACGCCGATGGCACGGCTCCAGATGGGCCAGAACTGTTCGATCGGCAGCGGGTTCACCCCGCGCCCCACCTCGATGGTGAAGCCGGGCCGGCGCCAGTCCTGAATGAACCAGTCCTTGTACCCGGCCCAGCTCTGCAGGTAGCGCACCGGCCGGTAGCCGGTAATGTCCGCGAACAGGTTCGTGATCTGCTCGGACTCGGGCGGCTCGAGCCCCTCGTAGCCCCAGTAGATCTCCTCCCCCTGGCTGTGCCAGGCGATGACCAGCCGGAAGTCGTGGGCGCGGGTGAACTCCGCCAGGGCGATCGCCTCGGGCTCGGTCAGCGGGCCGCTGCCGGAGTAGTTGCGGGGAGCCGGGCTTCGCGGCCCCCTGGCGGCCTCCCGCTCCCAGTCGGCCGGGAACTGGTTGTTTAGATCCACGCCCCGGGCGTTGGCCGCCCAGGTGCGGAAGTTGGTGGAGCCTCCGTTGGCCTGGATGAGCAAGTCGTAGTAGGGATTGTCGCGTGTAACCCCTTCCTGCGAGATTTCCACGCCGTCCGGGTTGGCCATGGGCACAATGTAGAGAGAGGTCTGCTCCCACAGGGCAGGCACGTCGAAGTTCCCGATGCGCTCGCCCCGCTCCCGGGCCCGGGCGTACACCTCGATGAACTTCATCATCAGCACGGCGGTGAGCCACTCCTCACCGTGGATCGCCGCGTTGTAGTGAACCTCCTTCGGCCCGGCGCCCAGCCGCACCACCGGGATCTCCCGCCCCAGCACGCTCTTCCCGATGGAGCCGACCTCGATGAAGGGGTAGCGCTGCTGCAGGCGCGCGAGATCGGCCATCATCTCGTCGTAGCCGTAGTCCTCCCGGGGCACGACGATCTCCTGCCCGCCGCCGGCGGCCGCCGGGAGGGTGAGCCGCTGCCCGATGCGCAGCTGGTAGGGGTCAACGCCGGGATTGGCCTGCCGCAGCGCGGCCACGGTGGTGCCGAAGGTCTGCGCGATGGCCCAGAGCGTATCGCCGGGCTGTACGATGTACTGCTGCGGGGGCCGGGGCGGGAGGTACAGCACCATCCCCGGCCGGATGACGTTCGGATTCTCGACCTGGGGGTTTGCGGCCGCCAGCGCCTCGACGCTGATGCGGTGGCGCTGCGCGATGCGGTAGAAGGTATCGCCCGGCTGGACGACGTACTGCCCGCCGCCGGGCACCGTCAGCCGCTGGCCCACGTAGATCAGGTTCGGATTGCGGATCTGCGGGTTCGCCGCGAGCAGCTGCGGCAGGCTCACGCCGAGGCGCGCGGCGATGGCCCAGAGGGTGTCGCCGGGCTGGACCACGTAGGACACAATCCACCCCCTCCTTTCCGATGTCGCTTAGATACTATGCGACCGGTAGGCAGGGGGTCCCAGCGCGGCCCGGTGTGAGTAAAGTTTTCGTGGGTACAACACATTTTTTCTCCTGAAATAGCAGGACGAGAGATGTGCCCTTCCAAAGTGTTGAGATTGGCCAATACCAACACGAGGAGGGTCATCTCTCGTCATGGAGCAAATTCGTGCTGCGGTGGATTTCTCCTTTCAGGAGATTGAACGTTTGGCTTGGCAACAGACACTCGACTGCTTCCGCGAGGCTTTGGTCGAGGCGCTCTCTGCGATTGACACGGCGCTGTACGAGAGCGGAGACCCGAGTCGGTATGTGTACAAGGAAATGCGGTCCCGAAACGTCGTCACCAAGTTCGGGCCGATCACGTTCCAGCGCCGCTACTACTGGGACCGCGAGGAAGAGCGTTTCGTGTTCCTGCTGGATGAGGTGTTGGGAATAGCGAAACGGCAGCGGGTGAGTGACTCGGTAAGGGCAGATGCGGTTGAAGCGTCTGTGACAGCTGGATCGTACCGGGGTGCTGCGGCAGAGCTGGAGCGGCGGGATTGCCAGGTGTTTGTCAGCCATGAAGCGATTCGGCAGTGGAACCTGCAGACCGGAAGGGCGCTTGCAGCGGCGGAAAAACAGCAGCAGATGACGTTGGCCGGTACCCGACGTGTGCGGGTCTTGTTCATCGAGGCAGACGGGTTCTGGCCAGCTCGTCAGCGTGGCAAGAAGGCAGAAGTCCGGCTGTTTGTGATTCATGAGGGTTGGATCCAGCGAGGCCCAGGTAGTAAGGAGTACAGCCTGGTGAACCGGCGCGATTTCGTGCCCGAACCGGGCAGGGATAGCTGGGAGCAGTTGAGCGAGCTTCTGGAGAGCGAGTACGACCTAAGCGAGACCTGGGTGATCATCAACGGGGACCGGGCGTTGTGGATCCGGGAGGGCGTGACGTGGTTTCCCAAGGCGCTGTACCAGATCGATCGGTTCCACCTGAAGCGGGAGTTAAACCATGTGCTGCGCCACCGGCCCCAGCGCTTAGAGCAGGCACACGCTGCACTTGAAGCAAACGATGCTGGACGGTTGCTGGCGGTGCTGGATGAAGCGCATAAAGCCGAGACCGACACGGATCGTCGTGGGAAGATGCGCCGGCTGCTGGCCGACCTCAGGACGATGCCGGAGTCAATTCGAGATTACCGTATTCGGCTGCAAGAGCGGGGCGTCAACGTTGAGGGGTTACGCGGCGTGGGCGCCGCGGAAGGGGCGGTGGAGCGGTATTCGGCACGGCTGCGGAAGGTGGGGCGGAGCTGGTCGGAAAGTGGCCTGATGGCAATGCTGCAGGTGATGGCAGCATATTATCGCGGCGCTTTACGGGGGGCCGTACAGTACGTTGAGCGTGCGTTGGGGCTTGAATCTGTGAACGCGGCTGCGGAGAAAGTGCGCCATCGGGTTCGTGAGACCGTAGGCCGGGGAGTCGATGCTGCCCGGCATGCACGCATGCCGATCCTGAACGCCGGTCGCAACAACAGCGGAGGATACTCCAAGACGTTCAGGGGGTTTGCGGGTCTGGTGACCAGGTAAAAAACGAGAACGGTAGTCAGCGTCCGTTCAAGAACCAGATTTATACAGAACACTTTTGGAAGTGAGACGTACCCACTTTGGCTTGACAGGCCCCGCGGCCCGGCGCCCTTTGACACGGGCCCGAAACGGTGCTAGATTATATGTTTATAGAAGCGCGTCGAATGCAGAACAGAAAGGATGGGATCTTGTGAGGCGCCGTATAGGTGTTGGGGACCTTGCTGCCACTGGTATTCTTACCGCCCTGGCGCTCATGATCCCCATCGTGTTCACGTTCCTGCGGATCACCATTCCGCCGTTCTTCACCGCCACGCTGATGTCGCACGTGCCCAGCATGCTGGCGATGCTGATGGGCCCGTTTGCGGCCATCGGGGTCGGGCTGGGGTCAGCCCTGGGTTTCACGGTGTTTGTCGGTCCCGCCATCGGGGCCCGGGCACTGTCTCACGCCCTGTTCGCCTGGGTCGGCAACATCGCCTGGAACCGCGGCATGCCCCTGTGGCTGGTGCTGCTGATCGCCCTTCCCTTCCACGCCGTGTTCGAGATGGCCGTGGTCTGGATCCTGGGCGGAAACCTGACGATGGCCCTGATCACGCTCTGGGGCACCGCCCTTCACCACGCCATGGACGGCGTGATCGCCCTGGGCCTGGTCGTCGCCCTGCGGCGGAGCGGCGTCCGCTGGTTCGAACAGCCTGCGCACTAAACAAGATGTCCCCGTCGGTGTCGACGGGGACTTTTTCTTGGTGGGAGTTCTACGCCTCACCTACCTGAGCACCAGCGCGGCGACGGCCAGCAGCGAGAAGGCCACGCTGAGGTAGCCGTTGACGTTGAAGAAGGCGGTCCCCACCCGGCTCATGTCCGAGGGCGAGATGATGCTGTGCTCGTAGTGGAGCAGCCCGGCCACCAATGCCCACGCGCCCAGGTAGATCCACGAGGACGCCGGCCACACAGACGGCGGCCAGATCGGGGTGGGCAGGAGTCCCACCGCCAGACCCAGCAGGCCGGTGAGAAGCACGACGGCCAGGTGCAGGGCCCGGGCGATCCGCAGCGCAGGGGCGAGCCCAAAGCGTGCCGGGATCGAGTGGACCCCGTTGCGGCGGTCTGCCTCCAGATCCTGCGTGCCGTAGATGATGTCGAACCCTGCGTTCCACAGCGTGATGAGCGCCACCAGAACCAGGATCTCCGTCCCGACGGCGCCGCGCACAGCCACGTACGCCCCGAAGGCCCCCCACGAGACGCTGAGACCCAGCCACAGGTGGCAGAGCCAGGTGAACCGCTTGGTGAACGGGTAGATGGTGAACGTGAGCACGGCCAGCGGGAACAGTTTCAGGGCCAGGGGATGCAGCTTGACCGCGGCCAGCAGGAGCAGAGCCAGGGCCACCATCACATAGACCCAGACCTCGCCCCGGCTGATCTTCCCGGCCGGCAGATGGCGCGTGGCGGTGCGGGGCGTCTTCCGGTCGATCTCCTCGTCGAACAGGCGGTTCATGCCCATCGCGGCGGTGCGGGCCCCGGCCATGGCGGCCGTGATCCACAGCAGCTGGGACCAAGACGGCCACCCGTCTGCAGCCAGGAAGGCCCCCAGGTAGGCGAAGGGCAGGTTGAGGACGGTGTGCTCAAACTTAACCAGCTCGGCAAAGGTCTTCACTCTCTTCAGGCCGGAGATCACGACAGCGGCCGCCCCTTCCTGCGGTCAGAAGCCATATTCCTTCCAGCGGGCGGTCACCCGCTCCCTCACCTCAGGCGACATCTCGATCTCCTCGGGCCACGGGCGGGGGTGCCCCTCCTCGGGCCACTTGCGGGTGGCGTCGATGCCCATCTTGGAGCCGTACCGCCAGACCGGCGAGGAGTGATCCAGGTCATCCACGGGGCCGTCGGCGAAGAAGATGTCGCGCTTGGGGTCAATGTTGCCCGACACGTACCAGAAGACCTCGCTGTAGTTGTTGAGGTCGATGTGCTCATCCACAACCACGATGCACTTGGCCAGCATCATCAGCCCCAGTCCCCAGAGGCCGTGCACAACCTTGCGGGCGTGGCCCGGGTAGCGCTTCTTGATCTTGACCAGCACGCAGTTGTGGAACGTGCCCTCGACCGGCATGTTGTAGTCGATGATCTCGGGCATGAAGAGCTGGAGCAGCGGCAGGAAGATGCGCTCGGTGGCCTTGCCCAGGTAGGCATCCTCCTGCGGCGGCTTGCCCACCACCGTGGCCGGGTAAATGGCGTTCCGGCGGTGGGTGATGGCGGTGACGTGGAAGACGGGATAGGGATCCACCGGGCTGTAGAAGCCGGTGTGGTCGCCAAAGGGCCCCTCCGGCCGCAGGGGCTCCGACGTGTCCACGTAACCCTCCAGGATGAAATCGGCGTGGGCCGGGACTTCGAGGTCAATGGTCTTGCACTTGACCAGCTCCACCGGCTCGCCCCGGAGGAACCCGGCGAACATCAGCTCCGGGATCACCGGAGGCAGCGGCGCGCTCCCGCTGTAGATGGTGGCGGGGTCGCCGCCCAGCGCCACGGCCACCGGCATGCGGGTGCCCCCGTACGCCTCGAAGTGGCGCTGGCCGTCCTTGTGCTTGTGCCAGTGCATCCCCGTGGTGCGCCTGTCATACACCTGCATCCGGTACATGCCGATGTTCCGCCCCCCGGTCGCGGGGTCGCGGGTGATCACGTTGGTCAGGGTGATGAAGGGACCTCCGTCCTTCGGCCACGTGGTCAGCACCGGGAGCTTGTACAGGTCGACGTCGTCGCCGGTCAGGACCACCTCCTGGCACGGGGCACGGCTGACCATGCGTGGCGCGGCGGCCTTGGCCACGTCCAGCAGCTTCAGCCCCTGGCCGAGCTTGTCGAACAGGCCGCTGCCGGCCGCGGGCAGTTTCAGGAGCTCGCGGATGCGCTGGCCGACTTCATCTAGATGGTTCACACCCAGGGCCAGGCAGAGGCGCTCCATGGAGCCCAGGGTGTTGGTCAGCACCGGGAACTGGGAGCCCTCGACGTTTTCGAAGAGCAGCGCCGGACCGCCGCCGGGCATCTTCGAAACCCGGTCGGTAATCTCGGCGATTTCCAGGTACGGGCTCACCGGCGCCCTGATGCGCTTCAGCCAGCCCCGCTTCTCGCATGCGGCGACAAATTCGTGGAGGTCGCGGAATGCCACGTGGTTTCAACCCCTCATCTGAACCTTGGCGCAAGTCGCTCTCCAGTGTAGCCTGAACCCGGCGCTGCATCAACGCGCCGGGCTCAGGCTGTCCGGTTCCGGACACGGGTTGGCAGTCTGGTCCGGGGATGGCCAGGGCTGTCGGCTGGGTGGCCGGTGTTGGTTGGGGGGTGTTCCTGCGCGGGAGTGGCAGGGGGTGGTTGCAGGGATATTGCTGCGCCGGCGCGGCAGGGGTTCATGGCGGGATTCGGTCATGCAGGCGAGGTGGCCGGGGTTGGTTTCGGGAGTTTCTCCGGTGCCGTAGTAGCCGGAGTAGGTTGCGCGGGTGTTCCCGCGCCAGGGCAGTGCAAGCTTGAAGTTCCCACGAGTTGAGATCGCTGCTGTCCCGCATGCGGCGGCGGTCGCGCACCGCGGGCCTTGCGCGGCGCGGGTTCCGGCGGGTCTCAAATCGTGTGCAAGACCGTTGCCCCTCCCCCGGCGCGGGCAGGAGGAGGGTTCCCGTGGCCTGCGCCGGCGCGGGCAGGAGGAGAGTGGCCATGGCCCGCACCGGCGTGGCAGGGGTTCATCGCAGGATTCGGTCCTGCAGCCGAGGTGGCCGGGGTTGGTTTCGGGAGTTTCTCCGGTGCCGTAGTAGCCGGAGTAGGTTGCGCGGGTGTTCCAGCCCGGGGCACTACAGGCTTGAAGTTCCCACGAATTGAGACCGCCGCTGTCCCGCATGCGGCGGCGGTCGCGCGCCGCGGGCCTTGCGCGGCGCGGGTTCCGGCGGGTCTCAAATCGTGTGCAAGACAGTTGCCCTCCCCCGGCGCGGGCAGGAGGAGGGTTCACGTGGCCTACGCCGGCGCTGGCAGCAGCTCGTGCTACACCTGCGGGGCACTGCCAGAGCCATCCACGGTGCCGGACTGGTCTCCCTCTGACTAGACCAGTTTATGTCAGTCCAGCAGGATTTACCCAGACTTGGGTCGAATATATGTTCCGAGGTGAGCGATCGTGTTTTCCCCTGCGGTCAGTGTACCCGATGCCCTCTGGCGCGACTGGCGTGTGTCAGACCGGGCGAAGATGCTCTGGTGCTATCTGCGCACGACGGGGAATACTCAACTTTCGTTCAAACAGGTGCGGCAGAGCACCGGGTTCGCCCAGAACTCCATCCTGAAATATCTCCAGGAGCTGAGCCAGTCCGGCTGGCTGGATTACCGCCGAAGCCGCCATTCCTTCACCTTCAAGACTATCTGGAAGCGCGGCCGCCCAGCGTTCCGCCTGCCTGTAGACTTGATCTGCGACCGGGAAATTCCCGCGGCGGCCAAGCTCATCTGGGGAGCGATCACCAGGTTCCAAGGGGCGTTCGGCTACGACGAACTGATTCGCCAGACGCGCTACTCTCGCAATACCCTGGCCAAGTATGTGAACCTGCTCTTACGAAAGCGCTGGCTGCGGGGTGACGCGGCCAGGGCAGATCGCAAGAAGCGCTTTCGCATCAAGCTTGCGAACCCGCACCACGAACGCAGGCAGGCCGACCTGGATCTGTTTCACCGCGCGAAAAAGCTGGCCAAGAAGCGCATCGGCGACTCCATCGGCCAGCTCTACGCAACATATATGACCTTCCTCCTCGTGCCGGAGGAGATCATCATCTCCAACGCACAGCCCTGGGGTCTGGTGAATCCCAGGACCGGCGCCAAACTGCAGTACGACATCCTGCTGCCACGCAGCCGGGTGGCCATCGAGTTTCAGGGGCCCCAACATGACCGGCCCACAGAACTCTACCCCGATGAGGCTCAGTTCCGGGCGCAGCAGGAGCGCGATCGCCTGAAGCGCAAGCTGAGCACAGCCCTGGGCATTCGCCTGATCGAAGTGCGGGCCGAGGACCTCTCCTTCGAACGTCTGGCCCAATTGCTGCGTGAAGCGGGGGTGCCGCTCAGGGCAGAGCCACGGACCGCGTCGCATCTGTACGAGTTGCTCGAGAAAGAGGCGGCGGCGTACCGCGCAGCGGTCGCCGGCCTGGCCTGCCCAGGCGCGTAACCCGGAGCGGCCTGATCAGGACCTGCGCTCGAACCTGCCGCCGATTGCTGCTTCATCGGCAGGCGAGGCAGCGTCCATCCACGCCTACTGTTCCCCCGTAGAAGCCACCTCTTCCTGTGCGGCCGGCTCGCCGAACAGTTCCTGCCACTGGGGCATGGTCAGGTAGACCTCCCGGGGCTTCGAACCCTGATGCGGGCCGATGAAGCCCCGCTCCTCCATCATGTCGATCAGGCGGGCCGCCTTCGTGTAGTTGCACCGCAAGCGCCGCTGCAGCAGGGAGACCGACGCCTGGCCGTGCTCCACCACAATGCGGCAGGCATCCGGGAAGGCCTCGTCCAAAGCCGAGGTGGGCTCACGATCGCCGGACCCGTGGCCGCGGCGGCTGGTGACCTCCACCTCCACTTCCTTCGCGGTGAACACAGGCTGCCCCTGCGCCTTCACGAACTTGACGATCTGGTCGATCTCCCGCTCGTGGATGAAGGCCCCCTGCACCCGGATGGCCTTGGAACTGCCTGCCGGGTGGTAGAGCATGTCGCCCTTGCCCAGGAGCCGCTCGGCGCCGGCGTAGTCCAGAATCACCCGGGAGTCCACCTGCGACGAGACGGCGAAGGCGATGCGCGAGGGGATGTTGGCCTTGATCAGGCCGGTGATCACGTCCACCCGCGGCGACTGGGTCGCAATGACCAGGTGGATGCCGCACGCCCGGGCCATCTGCGCCAGCCGGCAGATGGCGTCTTCGACGTCCACCGGTGCGACCATCATCAGGTCGGCCAGCTCGTCCACGAAGATGACCACGTAGGGCATGGGCTTCCGGGGGTTGTCGGGGTCGGGACCGGGGTCGTCGCGCACCAGCTGATTGTACTGGGTGATGTTCCGCACGCCGACGGCGGCGAAGAGCTCGTAACGGCTCTCCATCTCCTTCACGGCGCCCTTCAGATAGCCGGCGGCCTGCTTCGCATCGGTGATCACCGGCGCCATGAGGTGCGGAATCCCGTTGTAGATCGAGAGTTCGACCATCTTGGGGTCGATCATCATCATCTTGACCTCATCCGGCCGCGCCTTGAACAGCAGCGAGCAGATGATGGTGTTCATGCACACCGACTTACCGGACCCGGTCGCGCCTGCGATCAGCAGGTGCGGCATCTTGGCCAGGTCCCCCACCACGGGGTTGCCCGCCTGGTCCTTGCCGAAGGCCACCGAGAGCTTGGCCGTCGAGTTCAGCCAGGCCGGGGTCTCCATGACCTCCCGGATATGGACCGGAAGCCGCACCTTGTTGGGCACCTCTATGCCCACCGCGGCCTTGCCCGGGATCGGCGCCTCGATGCGGATGTGCTCCGCCGCCAGGGCCAGACAAAGGTCGTCGGCCAGCGCGGTAAACTTGTTGACCCGCACACCGGGAGCGGGCTGCAGCTCATACCGCGTAACGGCGGGGCCTGGGCTGATCTCCACCACCCGGGCCTCGACCCCGAACGTGCGCAGCGTGTTCTCCAGCAGCTGGGCCCGCGCCAGGTGGTCCTGATGACTCGCCTGCCCCTTGTGCTGCGGTTTCGAAAGCATCGTGATGGAGGGAAGCTGGTACGACTCGCCCAGCCTCGCGGGATCGATGGCGAGCTGCCCCTTTTCGCCCTCCACGAGGGGAACGGGCTGCCCCTCACCTGCCGCTGCGGCGCCGCCGTCACCAGCGGCCATCCCTGCAGAAGCGCCCATCCCCACGGCGCCGGCCTTCCCCCCGGCGGACGCCTTGCCACCGACGGGCGCCTGTCCAACAGCAGGCGCTGGTCCAACAGAAGACGCCTGTCCAGTAGCTGACGCCTGTCCAGCAGCGGGGGCCTGTCCAATGCCGGGCACCTGTCCAACCGCAGCTGCCTGACCAGCAGAGGTCGACTGTCCAGCAGCGGCGGCCCTGCCGGCCGCATCCAGGGAGCCGCTGCCCGCCGACTCCGGCGCGGAGGCGGCCGAACCGGGCTGCCGGATGATCGGGAGCGGGCGCTCTTCAGCCGGGGGCGCACCAGGCTCCCGCTTCAGGTCGCCGATGGTGTTCAGCTCCTCCGTCGCTGCCTTCCGCCTGCGGCGGGGCTGCTCCTCGTCCAGCGCCTCCTCCTCGCCCGGCTGCGGCTTCACGAGCTCGACGAAGTCGTCGGCCATCTCCCTGGCCCCCCGGGCACCGGCGACGAAGCGCGCCTTCACCCACTCGAGCACCGCACCCAGCGAGAGGTTGGTGTTCAGCACGAGCCCGATCAGGGCGGCGGTCACCACGAAGATCCAGCGCCCCGCCTCTCCGAACGCGCGCGTCAGCGGGACGGCCAGGCCGAGACCGATCAGCCCGCCGCCCAGCCCCTTGCGGGCGTTTTCCAGGTCGCCGCCACCGGGCACATGCCCCTGCGTCACCAGCTGGAGCACCAGCTCAAAGGCCAGCAGCAGCAGCACCAGGCCCCAGGCCTGCCGCCCCCAGGCAAACGGCCGCCGGTGGTAGCGCAGGTAGACCAGGTACAGGCCGAACCAGACCAGCAGGGTTGACAGCACCCAGGCGCCCACCTCTCCGGCCAGGGCCATCAGGCCCAGGCTCAGCAAGTCGCCCAGAGCGCCCCCGCCCTTGCCGGCCAGCGAAAGCAGGAACCAGGCCCCGAGGGCGGCAATCAGGAGGCCGCGCACTTCCTGGTGGAGGCCCGTCCCACCGGAGTTGCCCTTACCTGCTTTCCCGGCAGACCGTCGTTGCGCCACACCCGACCCCTCCGAATCTCCAAAGGTTGGATAACATGGTTTCATTATACCACACAGCAAAGGGCCGGTGCGCTGCGGTGCGCCCGGCCCGGTGGAATTACCCATTTTCTGCTTTCTGCTGGCATTCGGCACAAACGCCGTAGAACTTGGCCACGTGTTCGGTGATCTGAAACCCCGTCTTCTTGTGTATGGCCGCCTCCAGGGCGATCAGGAGGTCGTCTTCAAACTCGGTGATCTTCCCGCACTGCTGGCAGACGAGGTGGTGGTGATGATGGTTGTCATCATCTCGCACCTCGTACCTGGCCCGGCCATCGCCGAAGTCCAGCTTCTTCAGAACGTCGATTTCCTCCAGCAGCTCCAGCGTACGGTACACCGTCGCGATGCCGTTGTTGGGGTGCGTCTCCCTCAGCATCGCGAAGACATCGTCGGCGGAGAGGTGGCGCCCTCTGTTCATCAGGAAGATGGCAATAATCGCCCAGCGCTGCGGCGTCAGCTTATGGCCGCGCTCCAGCAGTCTGGTATAGATGTCCTTCAACATCAGGGCCATTCAGCTCACCTCTTTCTCCAGCCCTGCACCTGCACACTTCGGGCGAGGTGCGCTGGATTCCTTCTCCTGACCGTCCCTACTTCTCATAGTAAACGAGAATCATTCTAAATACAAGGGCCGCCCGCGAGAAAGACCAGGCCCGCTGACCTGGTCTCCTCTCCTAACCCGGCCCCAGCATCACCCTCGCGCCCGGCTGGAAGCGGGCATCCAGATAGTCCTGGGCGTGTCCTGAGATCAAGCGCACCACGGTGCCCCATCCATCTCCCCCGGGCGCAACCTGCACCAGCCGCCCGTCCACCACCGCCTCCCGCAACGGCGGCGCCGCGTCCATCCCTTCCATGACCAGTTCGACAGGAACCACCGACCAGAGGACGCCCGGACCGCACTCCGTCACTGGATCACCTCCGGCTGGGCCGGCTTCCTGTCGGCGATCAACTGGTTCAGCTTCGCCACGGCGGCCGACAGGCCGCCCACCTCGTCAATCAGCCCTTCCCGAACGGCGTCGGGACCCACCACCACCGTGCCCACGTCCCGAGCCAGCTCGCCGGTGCGGAACATCAGTTCCCGGAACCGTTCCTCGCTGATCCGGGAGTTGCTCACCACGAAGCGGATGACGCGGTCCTGCATCTTGTCCATGTACTCATACGTCTGGGGAACCCCGATCACCAGCCCGGTGAGGCGGATGGGATGGATGGTCATGGTCGCGGTGGAGGCGATGAAGGAGTAGCTGGTGCTGACGGCAATCGGCACCCCGATGGAGTGCCCGCCGCCCAGCACCAGGGAGACTGAGGGCTTCGACAGGCTCGCGATCATCTCCGCGATGGCGAGCCCGGCCTCCACGTCGCCGCCGACGGTGTTGAGCACCAGCAGCAGCCCTTCGATCTCCGGGTTCTGCTCCACGGCCACCAGCTGCGGGATGATGTGCTCATACTTGGTGGTCTTGTTCTGGGGCGGCAGGGTGAGGTGGCCCTCTACCTGTCCGATGATGGTCAGCAGGTGAATGTTGGGCGAGACCTGCGGCACCCGCGTCGTGCCGATGGCCTCCAGGTTCTCCAGGGGTGCGTTCTTCCTCGCCCGGTTCGGGGCAGGGGCAGGCGCCGGGCGCTGCCCCGGCACTTCGGGGTCGGGCCCCGGCGACACGCCGGGGATGTGGGCAGGCGGTGGGCCCTCGTTCCTGAACAAGATCGGTCACACTCCTCAGGGGGTAGTATCCGCCTACTGCCGGACGTCCATCCGCCGCCTTGCCTGCGCCGAAGCGCCCGCCGGGCCGGCCGCGCCACCGACGTCCCGGGCATCGCATGCCCGGAGGCGCCCCCCGGGGAAGGAGGGCGCCTCGGAAGCGGCCTACCAGACGGTGCCTGTCGCCCGGGCCACGTCTTTCAGGTCACGGATGACCTCGCTCAGTTCCACGTCCTTCTCCCGGGCCAGGTCCCGCAGGCGGAACCCGGACGCCGTGCTGATCCCCTCCCTGCCGAAATGCTTGGCCAGGACGGTGCGCGCCTCCGGCATCTGCGCGATGATCTCCGACGGGGTGAACTCGCGGAAGTTCGGCATGCGGAAGCAACCCTCCCGAAACGACAGAATGGGGCGAGGTTACCCTCGCCCCGATAGGTTGCCCGATTTCCGTCAACCGCACCCGCCTAGACCTCGATGATGATGGGGAGGATCATCGGGCGGCGGTGGGTCTTCTCGTACAGGTACCGGGAAAGCGCATCCCGGATGGAGCTCTTCAGCACCGCCCACTCCGGCAGGCCCCGCTCCACCTGCTCGGCCAGGGTCCGCTTGACCCGCTCCTTCGCCTCATCGAGCAGGCCCTCGGACTCCCGGACGTAGACGAAGCCACGGCTCACCATGTCGGGCCCGCCGACGATGGTGCCGGCCTCGCGGTCCACGGCCACGACGACGATGAGGATGCCCTCCTGGGCCAGCTGCTTGCGGTCACGCAGCACGATGTTGCCGACGTCGCCCACACCCAGCCCGTCCACCAGCACCTGCCCCGATGTCACCTTGCCGGCGATCTGGGCGGAGTTCCGGGTAAACTCGAAGACCGTGCCGTTCTCGCCGATCAGGATGTTCTCGCTCGGGATGCCGCACGCCTCGGCCAGCTGCTTGTGCTTCAGGAGCATGCGGTACTCACCGTGGATCGGCACGAAGAACTTCGGCCGGGTCAGGTTGATCATCAGCTTCTGCTCTTCCTGGCTGCCGTGGCCCGAGACGTGCACGCCGGCGCTGCGGTCGTAGATCACCTCGGCCCCGCGCCGGTAGAGGTTGTTGATCGTCCGCGCCACGGACTTCTCATTTCCCGGAATCGCCGTGGCGGCGAAGAGCACGGTGTCGCCGGGGAACAGCTCGACGGCCCTGTGATCGTTCACGGCCATGCGGCTCAGTGCGGCCATGGGCTCGCCCTGCGAACCGGTGGTCAGGATCACCTGGTTCTGCAGCGGCACCCGGCGCAGCTCCTCGATGGTGACGATGGTGCCCTCGGGCACGTTGAGGTACCCCATCTCCAGCGCGATCTTCACCGTATTCTCCATGGACCGGCCAACGACCGCGACCTTCTTGCCCATCTCCGCGGCCAGCGAGATCGCCTGCTGCAGCCGGTGCACGTTGGAGGCGAACGTCGCCATGAGGATGCGTCCCTTGGCCTCCCGGAACACCCTCTCCATGTTCGGCCGCACCGACCGCTCCGACGGGGTGTAGCCAGGCCGCTCGGCGTTGGTGGAGTCGGACAGCAGGGCCAGAACGCCCTTCTTCCCCAGCTCGGTGAGCCGCCGGTAGTCGGTGGGCTCGCCGTCGATGGGCGTCTGGTCAAACTTGAAGTCCCCGGTGTGCAGAATGGTCCCTACGGGTGTGCTGACGGCGATCGCACAAGCGTCGGGAATGGAGTGGTTGACCCGGATGAACTCGCACGTGAAGGGACCCAGTTTGACCTGATCGCCGGCCCGGACTGCCCTCGACTCCGCCGGCAGCCGCATGCCCATCTCCGCCAGCTTGCCCTCGATGAGGCCCAGCGTGAGCCGGGTCGCGTAGACCGGGACGTTGATGCTGCGGAGCAGGTACGAAACAGCGCCGATGTGGTCCTCGTGTCCATGCGTGATCAGGATGCCACGGACCTTGTCCCGGTTCTCCAGCAGGTAGGTGAAGTCCGGAATCACGATGTCGATGCCCAGCATCTCCTCCTCCGGGAACGCGAGACCGGCATCGATGACGATGATGTCGTCACCGTACTGAATGACCATGCAGTTCTTGCCGATCTCCCCCAGCCCTCCCAGAGGGATGACGTACAGTTTTTCTGTTCTACCGCGTTGACGCGCCAAACGAATTTTTTCCCCCTTTGTTGGACCCTCCGGGGGTCCGCTCTCTGATAATTGCACAGCAAAACAAACCCCCGTCATCATGGCAATAAAAGCCATACCGCGGCGCCCTGCGCCGAGGCTGAAAGGGGTATCAGGAGGAAGAGCAACCGCCTGGGTTGAGGCGACCGTTGCCGCAACGCACCACCGCCGTCCCGGTGCGAGGGGCACTCCTGACCAGCCGCCCTTCTCTTCTCCTGGTTCGCCGTTCAACAGACCTTCCTTCGGATTATACCCAAAAGCCTATGCGCTTACAAGCGAAGGTGCCATAAATGGCAGACGAGCCGACCGCACCACCGTGGCGCGGTCGGCTCGATGAGGTTGCCGGCTAAGAGGTTCGCGGCTGCAAGAACTCCACTCCTGCTCCACCCCCACGTGGATCTCCTGCCCTCCAGAGCGGAACCAGACGCCGCCCCGCCCACGGAGGTTCTCAGACGTCGGGATCTCCGGCATCCCGAGCAGCCCTGTGTAGAACCCCCTGGCTTCGGCCTCGCACCCCGGCGGCGCGGCGATCAGGATGTGGTGCAGCCCGAGGATCACGCTCGTCACCCCCGATGCGCGGCCTTGAACCCGACCACGATCGCCTTGTGCAGCACGAAGCCGTCCGCGGTGATGCCGAACCGGTCCCGCGCGGCAGCGGGCGCCGCGGCCAGCCGGGACCGCACCTCCCGTGCGGCATCCGGCGGCGTGGACGCTCGGGAGAGCCAGTCCTCCCGGTCCACCCAGGTCGTGAACCGGTGGGCCACGCGAAACGCCAGGCCGGCCTGTTCCACGAAGCGCCGCCACTCCGCGATGCGGTGCGCCCGGTGGTGGCTCGGATCTCGCAGCCGCTCCAGCTCGTTGATGAACCGATCGAGTTCCGGCTCCTCAGGGGCCACGTTGTCCACCACCACAAGCCGGCCGCCGGGGCGCAGCACCCGGGCGGCCTCCCGGCAGAAGCGATCCACCGCGGGAAAGTGGTGCGCGGCGATGCGGCACGTCACCACGTCGAAGCTGGCCGCCGGGAAGGGGAGCGCTTCCGCGTCTGCCTCCATGAACGTCACGTTGCCGATCCCCCGCCGCTCCGCCTGCTCCCGTGCGACCGCCAGCATCTCGGGCGTGAGGTCGACGCCCACCACCCGGCGCGCGCAGGGCGCCAGCGCGAGGGCGGTGTGGCCTGTGGCCGTGGCCACGTCCAGCACCTCCTCCGCGCCGGTGAGCCCGGCCACCTCCGGCAGCAGGGCCAGGTCGGCCCCCGCCGCGTGAATGGCACTGGTGAGATACCGGGAAGCCGCCGCGCCGAACTGCCGGCGCACCTGCTGCTTGACCAGGCCGTCCTGTGCGTTCGTCATCCAGTCGCCCACCTCCGCCACTACGTTAGCACGCAGCGGCCGGTCTGCATACTGCCGGATCGGCATAGGGGTATGCATCGGTCCCCCATCTCGGACCGGTCACTGCCCCCGCCCCAGTGGCCTGTGGGCGGCCAGATCCAGCACGACCTCGTACTGCCCGGCAAGCGGACGGTAACCGAGTCTCCGGTTCACCGCCAGCATGGGGGCGTTCAGAGAGTCGTTTCCCGTGCGCATGTATGGGGCCCCGTGCCTGCGTGCAGCCCGGATGGCCAACAGCTTCAGCGCCAGAGCGATGCGGCGCCCGCGGTAGGCGCGGTCGACGAGGGTGTGATTGGTATACACGTGATCCTGGTGCGCCACCAGCTGCGTGACCCCAACCAACTGCTCGCCGTCGGCGGCCACGAATACCCAGTCCGGGCGGGCGCCCTCCCCTTCGATGAGCACCCGACGCCAGGTATCGAAGGTCATGAAGGACTGCGCCTCGTAACCGGGGATATCGATCATGGTCGCCTCATAAAGCCGATAGAGGGCCTGCAGCGCCTGGGGGGCTTCAGCCAGGGTGAAGAAGCGGATCCCCCTCTGGACTACCCCCTCCACCACGCCGTCGAACGCGGCTTCGTCGAAACCGACCAAGTCCAGGGCGGAGTCGAAGGCGTGCCGCTTCACGGCGTACCCCCGACGCTGCACCCATGCCAGAGACTCTGCGTCGGTATCGGACACCTCGCCTACCAACCGGCGGCCCCCCTGGTCATCACAGAATCGCTCGATCGCCTTCAGCAGGGCACTCCCGGCGCCCTGGCGGCGGGACGCCGGGTGCGTGGCCACGTTAACGTAGAACTTGCCTGCCGCGGTGTTGGGAAAGCGATAGGCTTCGGCGAAACCCAGCAGCCGCCCTCCCTCGTCCCTGGCGGCCACCAGGTGCGCGATGGATCCCTCAGGCCACCGGGCCCGCTCTCCGGCGAGCTCGGCCGAGGTGGTCCGGAAAGGGCGGACAGCGTTCAGGATCGCGGCGATGGGGGCGTAATCCGCGGGTTGAGTGCAGATCAGCGGCTGAATGTCCATATTCTGTGTCAACTCCTCGTGAGATCGTCACGGCGATATTAGACGCTCCCGAGGTGGCGAGAGTTTCGACGCAATTCCTTCCAGACGATGAGGACATCTGGTACATCCCGCTCCATCGGCGAGGGCGGAACACGCTTCACGGCGCGAACGGTGCGCAGGGTCCGGAGCATTTGACGCTTAGTGAAAAGTTATGTATAATTTGGGTTCGTATGGGCCGCCCGGAGAGGCGGCTTGCAGCATCATGGCCGGAGGTGTTTCGGTGGTCGAGGGTTTGCGGCGGAGGGTGTTTGGTCTGGTGGGGCCCCGTCTGATCAAGACAGGGATTGCGGTCAGCCTGGCCTGCGGGCTGATGTCCCTCGTGGATCCGACGAAGGGGCTGGTGGGAGCTGGCGTTTCGGCCGCGCTGATGATCGCGCCGGACGAGCACGTGGGCCGGCAGTGGGCCCGCAACCAGTTCCTGGCTGCATTCCTCGGGGTCCTCACGGGCGCCGTGGCCGGCTGGCTGCTGGGCTACGCACCGTGGTTCACCGGCCCGGTGGTGATGGTGGTCATCCTCCTCTACACCCGACTCGGCTACCCGGCTGCGGCCATCGGCGGGGTGACCAACGCCCTCTTCATCCTGGAGCACGCCGACCGGGGCTTCCTGTTCGCCGCGTTCCGGTTCACGTCTTCGGTAGTGGGGCTCGTCATCGGCTGGCTGGTGAACCGGTACGTGCTGCCCTACACGCCCCCGGCGGCTCAGCAGCCTGAGGCGCCTGCAGGGACGGCAGCGCCGGCGCAGACGGCCGGAGCGGACGAGCCGGATGAGCAGATCGAGGAAGCGGTCTAGGGTGACGGGCAGCGCCGAGTGCGCTGCCCGCAGCGCTATATGGGAGGGACCGGCCGTGACCCAGATGCGGTACTATCGACCGGATGACGACCCCGCCCTACAGCACCTCCTCCGGCAGATCTGGGGCGGGAATTCGCGGGCGCTGCGATACTACCGCTTCGGCCCGAGCACTTCGACTGGTACCCTGCATGCTGCGGCCGGCGCCGGCGAGCTCCGGCAGCGGGGCCCTGTCGACCAGCGCCTCGGCTTCCTTCATCACATGGGTGGTCAGGAAGACCGTCACGCCCATCCGGTTGGCCTCCCGAATGCTGTTCCACGGCGCGGGCCGCCTGAACCGGCCGGGGGTGCGGCGCCGATGCCGCACCGAAAAGATCGGCGATGAGCAGGAGAAGCGCAAGAACCCCGCATCGCCCCCGACATCGACCCCTGCCCCCTGGCGGAGATCGTTGTAAGGGCCGCGCGAGTCAAGCTGCTGCCTCTCCTGCAACGGCCTCTCTTGCTTCGGGTCCGGGCCTGACGGCCACCTGATCACAAGAAAAAAGGATGCTACCGTAATTGTTGTGGAGCACTACCGCCAGCGCTGGAAATAAGGAGGCATCCGGTAGGACTCGGCGAAGTTCAGAGCTGTTGTTGCCCAGATTATTTGTCAACATGTGCTGAGCATGGTGCGCTTGTGCAGGACAGAGAATATTGAAGATATAATCATTAGGAAGGGGGCTGTCCTCTCCGTTTTGGTACGACAGGGGACAAATATGAGAGCCTGCCCAGCCTATGACTTGGCGGTCCACCTGGGCAGGCTCTCCCCACAGGGCGGAGTGCACCTGTGTATGTGTATCTTACTTCCCCTGGGTCAGAACGTCCAGACCTATCTTCGCAAATATGGCACTTGCGGGCCGGACCTGAAGGCCATTCCAGCTGGCATAGAGCAATCCGTGCAACACGTGCGGCGTATCCGATTCTTGAAGCCCGCGCACACGAATCCATTCCGGGGCCTGCGGAGCTGTCTCGTGTCGCTGCAGGTACCTCCGAACCATATAAGACTCGACCCGCCAATCAGGGTCCTGGTCGAAAATGACCTGCAGCGGAAACTTTGGAGTGAGCTCAGCATGAACCCAGGTAGTCCCCAGGGAGACAAGAATGGGGCGAAAGGCCTTTATCAGTTCAACAACCGCAGCGGGATGCTGTGCTCCAAGTAGGTAATGAAGGTAGCCAGTCCGCTGACCATAATCCTCCTGCACGCGTAGCAGCCCTACTGCAAGGATCTGTTCATGATCCTCTGCCAGCAAGGCCATGCCCTCTGTCCCAGATAAAGCCGCTCGCAGCGCATCTGCACACACCTTTTCGAGAGCAGCAGAGTCGCATGACTCCCATTCGGCTGGAGGCAGCTCTATCTGTATCTGACTTACCATCCATCGAGACACGCGTGCTGTTTCTGCATAATCGACGGGCCTTATTCTCACCGTGTCAGCGCTCCCAAGTTAGTGCATCAAGACTGGATTTCATTTTAAGAGAATCGATCGAACAAATTAACTATTGCAATTGAAATGGCGAGATTGTATATTGAGAATAACCATGTCCCTGGCTAGGCAACCTGTCCAGGATCGTGGAGGTGTAGTGAGGGATATGGTTCAACGGATTCAGGTTCTCCACAACGTACCCGCATGGTGTGTCGATTACCTGAGGCTGCTATCGTCAGTTCTGCGAGAGTATCTCCTTGTTTGGTAAGGCATACTATGCGGCTTTTTTTGCTGGCCGATGTGGGCCCACGGTTCTGCCGCCAGAGGTAGAAGTCTTGGTGCCCGCACACGAAGACGCCTCTTCAGTAAGAGCCGCCCTGGAAGAGGCCGACTCATCACTCCGCTTCAGAGTGATCGTGGCCGACTCTGCGCCAGGACACAACCATAACGACGAACCCTGGTGGGCACGACATCTCTCCAAAGCAGCGCTCATCGTAGGACAGGGCGGACTTTGCCTCCGCAACGGTCTTCCGACACTCTACGCTACCCATCGCGATACAGCAAGGCACCTGGAGGAGGGACTGATTCTGCCATCGGGCGATTCGACCGAGACAAGCAGCGCAGAAGCCATGCGGCTTGTCAGTGCATATCCGGGTCTCAAGGCGCCATTCATCCACCTGGAAGGCAAGACGCTCTACGACACCTTCGAGGAGATTCACCGCATCATCCGCGAAGGTGAGTTTGGTGGTGCGCGCAAGCGAATCGAACTGCTCCCGGCGGAGGAAAAGTACGCAGAAGAGATCCGGCGCTGGCACGAAGTTACCAAGCCCACCATTCTCCCGCTTCCGATGCCTCCACGCGCCAATCTTCCGTCCGGTGACCCCTGGACGGCACCTGACGCGGAGTTCCGCGAATGGGTACTAGACAAGACCATGCTTGAGGTCCCGCGGACCCCCAAAGACCCATGGCTTATGCAGGTGCTCTATCACCAGCGCGGTGAGCAGAAGCCAAGCCACCAGGGATGGGAGGTATACCAGCATGCTATCTGCTCCATGCTCGTGCTGGAAACTGATCACCTCCCTGCCATTTACCGGCGGCCGCTGCGGGTAGCCATGGCGGTTCATGATATTGGAAAGCTGCACAACATTTGGACTCCTGGCTGCCATGCCCTGATCGGGGCCAAGATATGGCACAAGTGGCGTCCCAAATGGATTACCGATTGGGAAGCCGAGCTGATTACTGGCCTGGTTCGCACACATGACATGCTGGGACTGATGGATCGCGGCATCATGAATCCGGAATACCGCGGAGCGTACTCTCCACAGGAGATTCGCGATGAGGCAAGGGCCCTGACCGGGGATGTCATGGAGGGCCTCAAGCTGATGAGCACGGTTTACCAGGCAGACATCGGATCCGTTCCGGCGCTACGCTGGCTGCTGCCGCTCACACCGCTGCTGGAGCAGATTGTCATTGCCGGCATGGAATCCTGAGAGGCGGTGCAGCAGCGTGAGGCCGTATCTGCTTATCGTGCATCAGGGACAAGGGGACCTTGCCGAAATGACACAAGTCCTCACCAAACAGTTTCCCGAGTTCGATGTACAGGGAATCACTCTTTCGGAGGTTCGCAGTGCACCACTCGTTGCCATGAACGTTGCCGCAGAGGCAGTGGCCGTAGTAAGCAGGCAACAATACGCAGAAGAGATTCGCTGCCTCATCGCAGATTACCGTGAGGTCGTAGGATACCCGGATCCAGACACGGAGGTGAGCCCGTGACGAAGTATGTTGCGTTCATCGGGCCACCCGGAAGCGGAAAGACAACCCAGATCATGATGCTGCGCAGTGTGCTGGGTGCATCCCAGGTGCTCATCGCATCAGTGCCTCGCCTGATGCGCGGCGAGCCGGACTTGATGGCACTACTGACCACAGATGAGCACATGGAGCTGAATAAGCATCTAAATGCTGCGCATCGCGCCAAAGAGGCCGGGGTGCTGGCGCCGATTCAGCTTGACGAACTACTCTTCAAATCAATTGGGCGCGCATCGGTCCCGCTGGTCGCCATGGACGGTTGCCCACGCGGAGCCGAACCGGCACGCGCCTACCTCAAGACTGCTCTTCCCATCCACACTCACGTAGTTCATCTGACATTTGCGCCTGAGCAGGTTCATCTATCACTGGCGCGTCAATACTCACGAGAGGTCGAAAAAAGAGGGGAAGAAGCCGCACAGCGCAGGCAGATCACATTCTTACGAAAGCTGCTTGTCTACCTGGATGACACCACGCACGGAGTTCAGCTGCTCAAAGAAGCAGGAGTTGGTGTAACGACTCTGTCCGCTGTACTCGATCCTGAGATCATTCACAGAACTGTGATGACGATTGTCGAAAACGAGCTAGGGAGTGAGTTTGTTGGCGCATCTTCTAACGCCGGACCAACGTAGCACACCCGCCCCCTTCTGGCTTCCATTGGAGACATGCGGAGATTGGGGGCCAGATATCGTAGGCGGAAAAGCCCACAACCTAGGCAGGCTGCTGAAGCAAGGACTGAATGTACCGGAAGGCGTATGCTTTCCAGTCTATCTATTTCGCGCAGTGCTTCAGCATAACAACCTTGAATCCGAGATTCGGAAACGTCTCGATAAAATCCACGAGAACGCTGTGCTCACCGGAAAGTTGCTTGAACAAATCCGATCCTTGCTCCACGCAGCTCCGCTTCCGCAGGAAGCGGAGCTCGCCATTACAAAGGCGGTAACACCGCTTCTGAATGGCGGCCCCGTCGTGGTTCGCTCATCGTCCCCACGGGAGGATGGCAGGCAACATTCCCACGCTGGAATCTACTATTCCGAGATCGACCTTACCTCGGCAGCAGAGGTAATCCAAGCAATTCGGCGCTGCTGGATGTCCCTCTTCACAGATAAAGCATGGTTTTATACACGCGGTCTAGGTGAAACCGATATGGCGGTAATCGTGCAGCGCCAGGTCAAGGCCAAGGTGGCCGGGGTCATGTTCACTCGCGGCCTGAGCGGCGTGGATCCATACAGGTTGGTGGAGCTGGCGCCTTACAGCACGGACGCGGTGACAAGCGGAAAGGGACAAGCCAGTCGCTACAGTTTTGGACTTGATGGTACTGGAGCATCTGCGCTGGATCCACGACTGAAATCCGCACTCGCAGAAGCCGCGACAACATCAGAAGGGCTTGTCGGCGGCCCGGCCGATGTGGAGTGGGCATGGGATGGGGACAAGCTTCACTACTTACAGGTGAGGCCCGCCGGTCGCACGCGGCAATGCTGTCCTGACTCCACAGCCTGGTTCCATCTCGATGACCCGTCACTCTGGGAATACGACCTGGGCAAGTGCCAGCGTTTCCTCATCAGGTTAATGCAGAAAAAGGTCTGGCTGAGACGGTTCTGCCAGCAAGCTGGTATACCTACATTCAAGACACTGTACGTATTCTATGATGAATCAGGCCTGGAGGATCTCGGAGAGCAACTTGTACAGGCTCTGGCAACAGAGTTCGTGCGCATTCGGTGGGGAGATGAAAAAGCCCTCTGTTCCCGCACGCATTTGCTATCCACGCTGAAGGCCGGGATCGGACGCAACCAGGTGGGTACCTTTACATGCGCTGAGGTTGCTGAGGTGATCGTGCCGGATCGGGAAGGGTTTGCGACTATCTGGAAAGGCAACGAGGTGCTCATCGAGGCATTTCCCGCCAAAATCCCGGGCATCAAGGAAGGCAGCCTTCCGCCCACCCGCATCATGGTGTCAGCAAGTGGCGAGGTAAGTCTGGGCACCTGCCCTGCATACGATCGCATCGCCCGACTCGACCCGACCACGGACAGATGGCGGCTGGAAACGGTGCCGCCATACACAGTCCGGCTATCACCTGCTGAGGCGGCACGAATCGCAGAGATCACCAGACTTCTTTGCGAACAGTTCGGCGAAGTTCGCCTGGAGTGGTACTTGAGCAATGGTCAGGTGTTCGTCAAGGATCTCAGCATCGAAAACCAACCCATTCAGGTTGCGGAAGACGGGATCATCTCTTCAGGCACCGCCGAGGGAGACATCGTCATACTTCGGGATATCAGGATCTGGGACGAAATGGCGGAAGCGCACGGAATCAGTGTGGTCAATTCCGAGATCAAGCCGGATGTCATTCCATCCTTTCTCGTAGGCAGTCTGAAAAGGCTGATGAAGCCAGACCATGACCATATCGTTGTGGCCGAATACCCATCCACAGGACTGATTGAACTGACCAGATGGGTCCGGGGATTCATTTTCGAGCGCGGTTCGCTGCTATGTCATACTGCTATTGTGCTCCGGGAAAAAGGCGTGCCGGCCGTTATCGTCCCGGATGCAACCAGACGATTCCAAGACGGAGACAGAGTTCTCATTTCCCCAGCAGGAGTCAATCTTCTGCGACGAGCCCGTGACAGCCGGAGGGAGGGAGAACAAATCACGTGATGGTCTCAACCGCCTCGGCGATTAGCTTCGTTCAAAAGGCCACTCAAATGGCTTCACATGATGGGCTCATTGTGGCGAGTATTGACTTCGACCAAATGGGAAAATTCCTCAACAGGCACGGCGCCGTCGCGACACATGCGATAACCGAAATGTGCCGACGCCGCGTTGAGGATTGCCTGCGGCGCGCTGACATTGATGAGTACGTCATACTCCAGTCGTCCTTTGACGAAATGCTGATCCTATGTCGGCACAGCAATCCTGAGCGCTTGGTTGTAGCCCTGCGGCAGGCTCAGCGTGCAATCGGAGAAGAAGTGGAACATCGCTTTCCTGGAAGCGAATTGGGATTCACCGCGGCTGTTTGCTCAACGGACCACTGTTCCGGATGCACCTTCCATC
Organism: Symbiobacterium turbinis; assembly: GCF_055383075.1. Lineage (NCBI taxonomy): Bacteria > Bacillati > Bacillota > Clostridia > Eubacteriales > Symbiobacteriaceae > Symbiobacterium > Symbiobacterium turbinis. The sequence continues at coordinate 875,474 of NZ_AP042433.1, read as the reverse complement.
CGCGTCTTTGGGCTGCTTGCGTGAACTGTGAGCGCGAAATTCACCTTCAAAAGAAGACCGGGAGGCAGGGGGAGGTGTATATCGTTCGCCGCAGCCTGAGTAATCCATGCAGCGAACTGGCAGCGAATCACCTCCGCGCGACAATCTGGCAGCTGGTGAACACCAGCGCCATCTCGCCGCCCGAGAGCGCAGCACCCCTCGATACGTTCCTCGCAGACGCGAACCTCCCCCAACCTGTCGCGCTCAGCCTAATCGCCATCAGGCCCCTGTTCGGTGGTGAGCAGTTCATCAGAATGGCATCATCACTGGACGGCGGAACCTACACCCTGCCCACCGGTCAAAAGTTAGGCAAGCTCGGGTTTCTCAACCGGGCTCTCGACCACCTGACGGCCAACCTCCTTATCGAACTAACCGTTGCATGGATGCTTGAGACCTGCCCGGCACGACTGATTCCGGACTCATCGAATAACTGGGCCTGTCGATTCTCTCTTAACCTCTACTGCTGGATTGCGATTCCCACCACACTGAGCGAAAACGATCTCATGGATCAGCTGCTGGATTGGCTGCAAGCGGCACGTAGTCTTTTTTCTCGCCACTTCTCACCGGAACTAGATATACCCGTATTTCAAGCAGCAGCGATTCCAAGCGGTAGTCCATTCGCACATGACATTGTCACGCTGGGAGAGCATCTCTTTACGGGTGTACGCCCGGAAATATACCAGCTCGAAGGGTGTGTCGCTCTGTACGACTACCGGACTGCGCCCGAATCTCGGATTAGCGAGGCTATTAAACGAGTCAAGGAAGAACTGAAAAAGAGTAAGAGGGACACATGACCATGCGATGGGGACGGAACCTACTGCTGTGGACCCTGACGACAGCCATCCGGGCATCACCACGACGCCTGGTCGCACTGATTGCTTGCACCGTCATCCAGGTAGGCCTCACGCCTCTCGAACTCCACGGATTGCGATACCTGGTTGACATCGTAACCCAGTGGGAGAGTCCTACACAGTACTCGGCAATCGCCATAGCTATGCTGGCGCAGGCTGCCCCCGCCGTTCTGGTGCTGGCGACTGCAGCGCTTCTTCGATACGCATTCGGCGCCGCCTCCACCTACCTGAATACCGCTGCGCGTGCGGAAGTGGGAGGGCACCTCTACGAACGAATCGCCAGGAAATGCGTGGCGATCCCGCTGGTCGACCTGGAGAATCCCGAGTTCCACAATCGCCTCCAGCGGGCCCGGGAGGCAGCCGCATCGCGGGTCGCAGATGCCGTAGAGCAGACCCTCACTGCCAGCCTGCATATCGCCACGGCTTTCACCCTGGTTGGCATCGTCGTTCTCGCCCACCCCGCAGTGGCAGCGATCATGGTGCTGACTCTGCCGGTGATGTACTGGGCTTACAGCACGGGGACGCAGAACGTCTGGCAGGTCTACCGCGGACAGAGCCCGGAAGTCAGACGTGCGAACTACCTGTCCGACCTGATGGTTGACCACAAAGCAGGTCATGAGATACGCCTGTATGACCTTGCCGCGTATCTCCGGCAGCGCTGGCATGACCTCATGGCAGGCGTTCACCGGCAGACACTGGCCGCACTGCGCAGGAATGAGTTTCGGAGGGTTCTGGCGAGCTTGCTGCCAGCCGGCATCTCACTCGCTGGGGCACTGTTGCTCCTGGAAAAGGTGTCGGACGGCGCACTGACCATCGGCGAACATGTCGTGCTGGTCACCGCCTTGCTGCGTTTCGGACAGGAGCTGGACAACGGTGTTTTCACCGCCTCCCGCCTTCGGGAGACTCTGCTGTTCTGCAGCGACTTCCGGGAATTCCTCGGCTTGCCAGAGGAAGTGCCCGACCGCGGTGCGGTCAACCCCTTCATCCTTACCTGGGAAATCGTTTTTCAAAACGTGCACTTTTCGTATCCAGGCAGCGATGTACCGGTACTGAAGGGCATCAACCTGCACATTCGGGCCGGCGAACACCTGGCCCTGGTGGGTGAAAACGGCGCCGGCAAGACCACCCTGGTGAAGCTGCTGCTCGGCCTCTACAAGCCAACCGCCGGACGCATCCTCATCGATGGGGTGGACCTCCAACACATTTCCCAGTCAGCCCGGAACCAAGCCATGACGGCCGTATTTCAGGACTTCACGCAGTACCACCTGACCTTGCGGGAAAACGTCGGATTTGGGTCATTGGCACAGATGCAGGATGATCTCGCACTCCGTCGCGCACTTTCCGCCAGCGGGGCAGAGTCCCTGGTCGACCGCCTCCCAAACGGCATGGACACCGTGCTGGGCAAGGAGATGGGCGAGGCCGATCTCTCGGGCGGTGAATGGCAGCGCATCGCCATCGCCCGCGCCTTCCTGCGGGATGCTTCCGTGGTCGTGCTGGACGAGCCCACAGCAGCCCTGGATCCCCTGGCGGAGGCGGAGCTCTACGCGCGCTTTGCAGAGCTGGCCGCCGGCCGGACTGTGCTCATGGTCACCCATCGTCTGGGATCCGCGCGCCTTGCCAGCCGCATCGCTGTCCTGAAGGAGGGGCAGATCGTCGAGGAGGGAACGCATGACGAGCTGGTGCGTCTGGGCGGGGAGTATGCGCGGATGTTCCGCGCCCAGGCGCACTGGTACGCCGACCGGGAGGATGTTGGAGCATGAAGATAAGCCTTCGACGAGTGCTCGGTACCGGAAGAACTCTGACCTACCTCTGGCGGGCCAGCCCTCCCACGCTGCTCACCTGGCTGCTCCTTACCGCAGCTGGCGGCATTTCTCCCGCCGTCCACCTGTGGATGGGCAAGCTGGTGGTCGATCGTCTGCATTTCGCACTGCAGCACGGCCTGTCGACGCTTCAGCACGCGGCGCCGGCAGTCTGGATCTGGGTCCTCTTTGGCATGTCCGGCCGGCTTCTCTGGCGGATTACGCGGTTAGTTGAGGACCATCTCCGGATCAAGGCAGAACTGTACCTTCAGGGAGCGCTGCTGGAGCGTGCCGCCACCGTGCCCCTGGATCACCTGGAGCAGCCGGAGTTTCACGACAAGTTTCAGCGGGCCAGCACGGTTGTCCGGGGGCGGCTCCTGCTGCTGCTCCGGCGTTTCGTCACCATGAGCGAGACGCTGGTTCAGATTCTGGGCCTCCTGGCCGCGGCAGCCGTGCAGTCCTGGCTGCTGGTCCCCCTGCTGCTCGGCAGTGCTTGGGCGGCAGCAGTCGCAAAGGTGCAGGCCGTATCCGAACGGGCCCGGGTTTATCGATCTCAGACCACCAACGAGCGGAAAGTGAGATACCTGGAGGGACTGCTCGCAAATGTCAGAGCATCTAAGGAGATCCGGCTGCTGGAAATAGGAGACTACCTGCTTTCCTCCTGGCGTGACCGCTTCAAAGCGCTGTGGGAAGCACGCCTCAGAGCCGACCGATCGGCCATCATCAAGAGCCTGGGTGCCGATGCCCTGAACGTGATGATCTACATTCTGGCCCTTGGCTACCTTACCTTCCTGGCCGCGACAGGCCGCTCAACGGCAGGCGACTACGTGGTGCTTCTGGGCGCAGCCGTGCAGCTGCAGGCCGGACTGCAAACGATGGTTCGGGCGCTTCTTTCGCTGCAGGAGGAGAATCTCTTTTTCGAGGATCTCTTTTTCCTTCTTGACCGCGCGCCCATCGAAAGGCCGGCCGGCGCCGCACGCGAAACGGTACCGAACGGCGGTGTGGAGCTCCGGGGAGTGTCGTTTTCCTATCCCGGTGCGTCGCAGCCGGCTTTGCGGAACATCAATCTTACCATCCGGCCCGGTGAGCGAATTGCCGTGGTTGGCCCCAACGGCGCCGGAAAGACAACCCTGATGAAGCTGATTCTCGGACTCTATCCGCCAACGGCTGGTGTGATCCACTGGGGTGGCGGTCTGAAATCCGTGGAGGCCGTGCAGGTGCGTCATCACTCTGCCGCCGTCTTCCAGGACTTCGTGCGGTACGAGCTCACCGTTGCCGAGAACATCGGCCTGGGCAACATCCGGAAGATGCACGACCAGGACACCATCATGAGGGCGGCGGAAATGGCCGGCATCGAGGACCTCATCGCGTCTCTCCCGGAAAAGGGAGCCACACAACTTGGAAAGAGCTTTGGCGGGATTGACCTTTCAGGGGGCCAGTGGCAGAAACTCGCCATCGCGCGCGCCATGATGAGGCATGACACAGCACAGCTCATGGTCCTTGACGAGCCTACAGCCAGCCTGGATCCGATGGCGGAGGCGGAAGTGTTTGACCGCTTTGCAATGCTGGCTGAGTGCAAGACCACCATCCTGGTCTCTCATCGACTTGGGTCGGCACGTTTGGCAGACCGCATCCTTTACATGGAAAACGGAGAGATCGTGGAGGAGGGCTCACACGCTGAACTGATGAAACGCGGAGGGCGATACGCCAAGTTGTTTACCATTCAGGCACAGTGGTATCAGTAATCCGAGGGCCCTTCATTAAGCCCTCCCGTAGCAATGGTAGAAGCGTGAAGGGGTTGGGGCATCAATTCCCATCGCCCTTAGGCACAACCCCCTCTCGCATTCCTTCAGGACCTATCCCTAACGGAAGACATTCAGAAACCCGAAAGAGCCGCGTCTCTGCCCGGCCGTACTGCAGCTGACGAACTGATTGTCCTGCGGCATTAGATTGTCACGTCCTCAGTATCGAACAGACGCCCCCCTCGCTTGCTCGCAACAGCTCGGATAGCTGAATCACTGTTAGTGTCCCAGGTAGGGTGTAAAATGCCGGGGAGTCCGGGCGGGGGTTGACAGAAAAGGTCACCGGCGCGTTCCCTTCGAGTAGAAGCACGACCAACCACCCGAAGGGGGTCACGACGCCGATGACCGATCTGAAGATCGCGCTGATGGAGCTCTTGCGCAAGTACCAGCCCGACCAGGACATGCTCCGGGAAGGGCTTCAGCTTCTGGCTGAAGCGCTGATGGAACTCGAAGTCACGGAGAAGGTCGGCGCCGGACGCTATGAACGTACCTCCGAGCGCACCAACTACCGTAACGGGTACCGCCTCCGGAACTGGGACACCCGAGTCGGCACCATTGCGCTGCGAATCCCGCGGCTGCGGCAGGGGGGCTACCTCCCCTGCTTCCTGGAGCCGCGCCGGCGGGCCGAACGGGCCCTGCTATCCGTCATCCAGGAGGCTTACGTCCACGGCGTCAGCACCCGGAAGGTGGACGACCTGGTTCAGGCCCTGGGCCTGGAAGGCGTCAGCAAGAGTGAGGTCTCCCGCATCTGCCAGGAGCTGGACGAGAAGATGGCCCAGTTCCGCAACCGCCCCCTGGACGGGGAGTACCCCTACGTGTGGCTGGATGCCAAGGCGGTCAAGACCCGGGAGAACGACCGGGTGGTGAACATGGCGGCCGTCGTGGCTGTGGGAGTCCGCACCACAGGGGACCGGGAGGTCCTGGGGTTCGACCTCGGGCCGGCTGAAACGTATGAGTTCTGGGTGACCTTCCTCCGCAGCCTGGTGCGGCGGGGGCTGGGGGGCGTGCGCCTGGTGGCGGAAAACGAGATTTTGCCCCGCAAGCAACGCTGGACTGGGAGGACGATCTACGAGGACCTGGTTGCCCTGGGCTACCAGGGCAGCGAGCCCACTGTCCGCCGCCACATCGCCAAGATCCGCAGGCTGAAGCGAGTGCAGCCGGCATTCATCCCCCTTGCCCACGACCCTGGCGAGAGCATCGAGGTGGATTGGGGTGAGGCGGTAGTGGTCCTCGACGGTGCAGAAGTCACGGTCCAGATCCTGTGTGTCCGCTTACGCTGGAGCGGCATGCCGGTTGTGATTGCGTACCCGACTCAGCGGCAGGAAGCCATGTTCGACGGCCTCCGAAGGGCGCTGGAGCTGCTGGGCGGAGTGCCCCGCCGCATGACCCTGGACAACCTGAAGCAGGCGGTCAAGCGAATCCTGGAAGGCCGCAACCGGGAAGAGCAGGATGCCTTCCTGAGCTTTCGCACCCACTACCTCATCGACAGCAACTTCTGCAATCCGGCTTCCGGTAACGAGAAAGGCTCGGTAGAGAATCTGGTCGGTCTCGCCCAGCGTTACATCGTCGGGCCACACCGGGAAGCCAGAACCTGGGACGAACTCAACGCCATCCTGTGGGAGCGGTGCCTGGAGTATGCCCGGCGCGTGCCCCAGGGTTCGACACAGTCCATCCTGGAACGCTGGGAGCATGAGAAGAAGTTCCTGCGCCCTCTGCCTGCTCGGCCATTTGACTGCTGTAAGGTGGCGCTGGTCACGAGCAACAAGGTGTCCTGCGTGACGTTCGAGACCTGCCGCTATTCCGTTCCGGTTCAGTATGCGAACCGGTCACTACAGGTGCGGGCTTACTGGAACCGAATCGACATTTACGCTGGGCAGGAGAAGATCGCCAGTCATCCGCGCTGCTACGAACGGAACCGGGAGATCCTCGATCTGGACCACTACCTCGAACTCCTGTATGCAAAGCCCGGGGCGCTGGCGCAGGCCAAGCCCTTCCGCATGGCAGAGCTTCCGCCCGTTTACCACCGGTTCCGGGCTGAAATGCAGGCGCAGGGTCGCAGTGAGCGGGAGTTTGTCGAGATCCTCATGCTGCACCGCACCTACTCGGTTTCTGAGGTCAGCAGGGCTCTGCAGCAAGCCCTGGCCCAGCGTACGGCTTGCTGCGCAGCGGTCCGGCAACTCCTTGGCGCTCAACCGGATCTTGCAGCTGGAGCACCGCCCTCCACGGACGGGAAACTGGCCAGCATCCGGGTGCAGCAGCCCTCGCTGGCCGAGTACAACCGGCTGCTGAAAGGGGGCGTAGTGCATTGAGCCAGGAACTGCTGCTGGATTACTACCTGAAGCGCCTGAAGCTCCCCACGGTCCGGCGTCTGTACAAGGAACTGGCGCGGGATGCAGCAGAGCACAACAAGACCTTTGAGGAGTACCTCGAGGCCCTGATGGAGCAGGAGGTGATCCACCGGGAGGACAACCAGCTGCAGCGCCGTCTTAAAGCTGCTGGCTTCCCGGTTCCCAAGACCCTGGAATCCTTCGACTTCACGGCCATTCCGTCCGTGAACAAGGCGAAGATCCTGGCACTGAGCAAGGGTGAATACATCCGGGATCGGGAGAACGTGCTCTTCGTTGGCAACAGCGGCACCGGCAAAACGCACCTGGCCACAGCGCTGGGCATCGCCGCGTGCCGGCAAGGCTACCGGGTTCGTTTCTGGCGAGTGGGCCAGCTTGTGGCCGAACTTGAGGAGGCGCAGAATGAGCACCGGCTCAGCCGCGTCGAGAAACAGTGGCTGCGTCAGGATCTGGTGGTACTGGACGAACTCGGCTATGTGTCCCTCAGTCGGGCCGCCAGCGAACTGCTGTTCCACTTTGTCGCCGCACGCTACGAACGGGGCAGCCTGATCATTACGACGAACCTGGAATTCTCGGAATGGGCGCAGGTATTCGGAGACGAGAAGAGTTAGAGTCCAAAGTAGTGGTGTAAATTCCCCGGACCTTCCGGTGGGAGGGGCTGCTTGACATAAGTGGCCACCTTTGGGTTCCATGCGAAGTAGGAGCAATACATCGCAAAGGGGGAACCCGCAGGTGACCAACTTTAGGATCGCATTGGAGGAGCTTCTGCGCAAGTCCGGTGTGGACGACGTGGATTTCCTCCGGGAAGGAGTTCGGGTGCTGGCTCAGGGTCTCATGGAACTGGAAGTATCGCAGCAGATTGGCGCTGAGCGGTACGAACGGTCGTCTGAGCGCAGCAACTACCGCAACGGCTATCGGGAACGTCAGTGGGATACGCGGGTCGGGACGATCGATCTGCAGATCCCCAAACTCCGGAAGGGGTCCTACATGCCAAGCTGGCTCGAACCTCGCCGACGGGCCGAGAAGGCCTTGGTGGCTGTGGTTCAGGAGGCTTACATTCAGGGGGTCAGCACCCGGAAGGTAGATGAGTTGGTGCAGGCCCTGGGGATGACCGGCGTGAGCAAGAGCCAGGTCTCCCGGCTTTGCGCCGAGTTGGACGAGGTGGTTGAGGCCTTTCGCAACCGACCGTTGGAAGGGCGCTACCCTTACGTTTGGCTGGATGCCAAGTACGAGAAGGTTCGGGAGAACGGCAGGGTCTCCAGCATGGCCCTGGTGATCGCCATGGGTGTACGAGAGGATGGCGAACGGGAGATTCTGGGGCTAGACGTGGGTCCCAGCGAAGATGGGGCCTTCTGGACCGCGTTTTTGCGGCAGCTGGTCGCTCGGGGCCTCAAGGGCGTGCTTCTGGTGATCAGTGATAACCACGTCGGTCTGCGTGAAGCGATCCGAACTGTGTTCAGTGGCGCCAGCTGGCAGCGCTGCCGGGTTCACTTCATGCGGAATCTGCTCGGCTATGTGCCCAAGAACCTGCAGTCCATGGTGTCGGCTGCTGTGAGGACCATCTTCGCACAGCCGGACCAGCAGGCAGCGAAGTCTCAGCTAGCCGTTGTGGTCGAGAACCTGCGGAAACAGTTCCCCCGGGCGGCCCAACTGCTGGAAGATGCCGAGGAGGACATTCTGGCTTACATGGCTTTCCCGACTGAGCACTGGCGGCGACTGCACTCCACGAACCCCCTGGAACGGCTCAACAGAGAGATCGGCCGGCGGACGGAGATCGTGGGCATCTTCCCCAACAGAGAAGCTCTGATCCGCCTGGCCGGAGCCGTCATGATCGAGCAGCAGGAAGAGTGGATGACCGCCCCACGAAGATACTTCAGCCAGGCGTCCATGGCGAAACTGTACGCCCATGACCCGAGCCTCGGCCGTCCTGAACTTTTGCCGCTGAGTGCCGACTAGAGCAACTACAATGCTGGAACCCGATTTACACCACTTGACGGGACTTGATCCGAGAAGATGACAGCGGCACTGGCCGACCGTGTGACCCACAAGGCCCACATCATCGCGATGAACGGGGAGTCGTACCGATTCCGTGAGACCCTCCGACGGCAGGAAGCCGTGAAGCAACGCGCGGAGATACCGTAAGTCCCGCACGCACCCCCAGAAGTTGCCAGGTAACTGGAAACCGCAATGGAAACAAAATCGGCCCCGTAGGGTTGGCAGGTGGCTCACTATTTGATGATCAAAGTGGCTCCCAATCTCTTGATCAAACGCAGCCGCGTACAGCGAATCTTGGAGCGGCTGGGAGATCGGGAGGTGCAGTCACGTCCGCAGCCGAAGCCGAAGTTTCTGGGCGTTGACGAGTTCGCTGCCAAGCGGGGACAGGTGTACAACACGGTCTTCGTTGACCTGGAGGAGCGCAGGATTCTCGATGTTGTCGAGACCAGGGAGAAGAAGCCCGTCCGAGAGCACCTAAAGCAATATGAGAAGAGTGTCCAGGCAGTGTGCATCGACCTGAATGAAGCCTTCCGTCAGGCGGTGCGTCAAGCGCTACCGGAGGCAGAGATCGTGGCCGACAAGTTCCACGTGATCCGGTTGGCCAACTACGCCCTCAACGCCGTCCGTAAACGGGTCCGGCGTCAGATCAAGGGCGACAGAACGCACCCCATCTTCCGCAGCCGGAGCGTCCTGCTTCGAAACTTTGAAGACTTGAGTTCCAGCCAGCGTAAGCGCCTATCGCAACTCCTTGCCCTATCCCCCGAGCTGCGGGCGGCCTACGCTGCCAAGGAGCGCCTCCGTCGCTGGTACAACACCAGCACCACAGAGAACGCAAGCCACCGCCTGGCCCAACTCATCTCCTGGTTACTGGCCTCCGGGGTGCCTGAACTGAAGCACTTGGCCACAACCTTTCTCCGTTGGCAGAGAGAGCTCGCCAACTACCATCGCTACCGAATCTCCAACAGTATCACCGAAGGCTTGAACAACAAGATCAAGGTGATCAAGCGGCAGGCCTACGGATTCCGCTCCTTCGAGAACTTCCGCCGGAAGATCCTGCTGGCTGCCTAGTTTCCAGTTTCAAAGATGGTGACGTGGCGGCGTTCACTGCCTCCACAACAATTGACGGAGAGCGGAAAAAAGACGGTCTCGCCACTTTCGGCGGGACCGCCTTCCTTGAGCTCTGTGACACACAGCCAGGTTATCTAGCTTGTTCTCTCAGCGGGGGCGTCACACAGCCGACCGCCCGGTGCACACGGCGCACGGGCACGGCGCACCACTCACGGCTTACGGCTCACAGTACACTGCTCACTGCTCACAGCCCACAGCTCACCGCTCACCGCTCACTGCTCACAGCTCACCGCTCACTGCTCACTGCTCACAGCTCACCGCTCACCGCTCACTGCTCACTGCTCACTGCTCACAGCCCACAGCTCACCGCTCACCGCTCACTGCTCACCGCTCACCGCTCACTGCTCACTGCTCACTGCTCACAGCCCACAGCTCACCGCTCACTGCTCACAGCCCACAGCTCACCGCTCACTGCTCACCGCCCGCCGCCCGTTACAGCACATCCGCCTGCGCCAGCACCTGCCGCAGGGCCTCCTCCTGCTCCTCCGTGACGTCCACCAACGGCAGGCGCACGGGGCCCACCGGGAAGCCGGTCAACTTCAGCGCCGCCTTCACCAGGATCGGGTTGGTGACGGCGAACAGCCCCCGGAAGACAGGCAGCAGCCGGCGGTGCCAGGCGGCGGCCTGGGCGGTGTCGCCCTTCAGGAAGGCGTCGATCAGCTCCCGCATCTGCGGGCCCACCACGTGCGCGGCGACGCTGATGATGCCGTAGGCGCCCACCGTCAGGTAGGGCAGCAGGTTGGCGTCCTCGCCCGACCAGACCCGGAACCCCTCCGGCGCCCCGTTCAGGATGTCGGCCAGCTGGCCCACGTCGGCGCACTCCTTGATGCCGACGATGTTCGGCACGTCCCGCGCCAGGCGCAGGGTGGTCTCGGGGAGCATGTTGACCGAGGTGCGCGACGGCACGTTGTAGGGGATGCACGGGAGTTCAACCGCTTCCGCCACCGTCCGGAAATGGCGGTAGAGCCCTTCCTGCGGGGGCTTGTTATAGTACGGCGTGACCAGCATGAGCCCGTGGACGCCGGTGCGTGCGGCCTCCCGTGAAAAGCGGACCGTCTCCGCAGTGTTGTACGACCCAGTCCCGGCTATGACCGCCACCTGGTCGCCCACCGCATCGACCACCGTTTCAAACAGACGCAGCTTCTCCTCGTACGACAGCGTGGGCGATTCGCCGGTGGTGCCGGAGACCACCAGGCCCTCGGACCCCGCCGCCACCAGGTGTTTCGCCAGCTCCGCCGCCCGCTTGTAGTCTACTGCACCATCGGGCTTCATCGGGGTCACCATGGCGGTCAGGAGCCGTCCAAAGGTCGGCACGGGAATCCCTCCTCAGCAGAATGGGACGTTCACTCTAGGTCCTTTCATATCCTGCCCAGTTCGAATGCATCGTGCAGGGCCTGCACGGCCCGCTGCACGTCCGCGGCCGGCACCAGGCAGGAGATGGTCACGTGCGAGTCGGCCGTCTGCCAGATGGGCACCTCGGCCGCGTAGAGCGCCTCGGCCACGGTGGCCATGACCCCGGGCCGGCCCCGCATGCCGGAGCCCACCACGGTCACCTTGGCGCAGCCGTGGCGCACCTGCAGGTCCACAAGGCCCAGCTCCGTCAGGATGACCTCGGCCTGACCCGCCCGCGACTCCGGTATCGAAAAGGCGCTGGACTCCAGCGAGACCGAGATCAGATCCACCGAGATGCCGGCGTTGGCGAGCCGCCGGAAGAGCCGGGGCGTCGCCCAGTCCCGCCCGGTCTTGACGACCACCTGGGCGAGCCCGACCACGTGGGTCACGGCCGTGACGATGCGGTCGGAGAACGGCTCGCTCCAGATGACGCCGGCCTCGGCGCTGTACGTGATGAGCGTTCCCGGCCCGTCGCTGAAGGTGGACCGCACGCGGATCGGCACCCGGTGCTGCATGGCGATCTCCACCGCCCGGGGATGGACCACCTTGGCCCCGTAGTGGGCCATCTGGGCGATCTCGTCGTAGGTGGTGACCGCCAGCGTTCGGGCCTCGGCCACCAGGCGGGGGTCGGCGGTCTTCACGCCGTCGACGTCGGTGTAGATCTCCACCACCTCGGCCCGCAGCGCGCCGCCCAGGGCCGCCGCGGTGGTGTCGGACCCGCCCCGGCCCAGCGTAGTGACCTCGCCGGCGGCGTTCACCCCCTGGAAGCCGGCCACCACCACCACCAGCCCCTCGCGCAGCCGGCTGAGCACCGGGGCCGGGTCCACCTTTACGATCTGGGCGGAACCGTAGTTCTCATCGGTCTGAATGCCCGCCTGGCCGCCGGTGAGGGCCACGGCGGGAATGCCCGCGGCGGTGAGCGTCGCGGCCATGAGTACGCTGGAGATGATCTCGCCGCAGGAGAGCAGCAGGTCCATCTCGCGGGGCGCCAGGTCGGACGCCGCCGATTGCGCCAGCTGAATCAGCGTGTCGGTGGCGTAAGGGTCGCCCTGGCGCCCCATGGCCGAGACGACGACGACCGTCGCATAGCCGTCGTCCAGCGCCTGCCGCACCCGGCGGACGACTGCCTCGCGCCCCTCCGGCGTGGCGACGGAGGTGCCGCCGAATTTCTGAACGATGATCCGCATGCCGAGCCGCCGTCACTCCTTTCCGGTATCAAGCGAACCCGGCACGGGCGCAGCCTAGATGAGCTGCATTTCCAGGAGCTTCTCTGCGATCTGTACGGCGTTGGTGGCCGCGCCCTTGCGCAGGTTGTCGCTGACGATCCAGAGCCAGAGCCCCTTCTCGTTGGTCAGGTCCTCGCGAATGCGGCCCACCAGCGTATCGTCGGTGCCGGCCACGTCGATGGCCGTGGGGAAGACGAACTGATGCGGGTCGTCGACCACCCGCACGCCGGGGAAGCGGCTGAGGGCTTCCCGCGCCTCGGCGGGGGTCACCTTCCGTTCAAACTCCACCAGCACCGACTCCGAATGCCCGACGAAGACCGGCACACGCGTACAGGTCATGGTGACCGGCAGATCCGGGAGGCCCATGATCTTGCGCGTCTCCGCCGAAAGCTTCAGTTCCTCGGTCGTGTACAGGTTCTCGGTGAAGGTCTCGGCGTAGGGCAGCACGTTGAACGCGATCTGCCGCTTGTAGACGGTATGCGGCAACTCGCCCTCCTGCCCCTCCGCCCAGGCCCGGGTCTGCTGCTCCAGTTCCTCGATGGCCTCCTTGCCGGTGCCCGACACAGCCTGCATGGTGGTGACGATCACCCGGGTTATGGGCGACAGGTCGTGAAGCGGCTTCAGGGCCATCACCAGGCCGATGGTGGTGCAGTTGGGGCTGGAGATGATGCCCTTGTGCTTCCGCAGGTCCTCGGGGTTGACTTCGGGCACGACCAGGGGAACCTCGGGGTCCATCCGCCAGGTCGACGACTTGTCGATCACGACCGCCCCGGCCCGGGCAGCCGCAGGCGCGAGCTCCCGGGAGAGCGAGCCCGTCGCGGCGAAGAAGACCAGATCCATGCCGGCGAAGGCCTCGGGGGTGGCCTCCCTCACCGTGATGGTCTCACCCTTGAAGGTGATGGTGGAGCCGGCGCTGCGGCTGCTCGCCAGGGGCAGCAGCTGACCGACGGGGAAATTGCGGGCCTCCAGCAGGGCGAGGAGTTCCTGGCCGACGGCGCCGGTCGCCCCGACCACAGCGACATTCTTCATGCGAATCCTTCCTTTCCCTGAGTTCCTTTGCCCTTCCGCCGGGGGCCCGCCCGGTCGGACTACGATTCCTTCGGCCCCAGGAGAAGGGGCTGCACCTGCCGCCCCTCCATCGCCGCGAGGATAGTGGGCAGCAGATAGTTTTCGATGTCGGCGTCGATAGAGGTGGGTTTGCCGACGGGATTATCCTGGCGGAAGGGCACGAAAAAGATGTTTCTGGCCACCAGCAAGGCGCCGAGGTTCCGGGCGTTCATGCCCAGGCCGTCGTTGGTGGTGACGGCCAGGACCACGGGCCGGTGGTTGCGCATCTGGGCCTTGGCGGCCATGCAGACCGGCGTGTCGTTGATGGCGTTGGCCAGCTTGGCCATGGTGTTGCCCGTGCAGGGCATGATCACGAGGCAGTCGAGCTTGCCCTGCGGCCCGAAAGGTTCCACTTCCGGGATCGTCATCAGCGGAAGGCGGCCGGTGATCTGCTCGATCTGGGTGATCCAGTCATCAGGCTTCCCGAAGCGGGTCTCGGTGGTCCGCACGTTGGCGGAGATGATGGGTATGATCTCGGCGCCCTCGTCCCGCAGCATCCTGAGCTGCGTCATCGCCCGGCCCAGGTTGCAGTGCGAGGCAGACATCGCCACGCCGATGCGCTTGCCGGCGAGCTGTAGCACGCTCATCGCTCCCCCTCCATGGCGTCGGTCCGTCGGAGGTGGCGAACGACGAGCTCGGCGATGATGCGCCCCGCGGTCACCGGGGCGACGATGCCCGGCAGCCCCGGCGCCAGCCGGGCCGTGAGCCCCAGCTCTCCCGCGGCCTCGAAGTCGGTTCCGCCGGGGGCAGACGCGACGTCGATGATCACGGCGTGGCGGGGTGCGCGGCCCAGCACCTCTCGGGTCAGCACCAGGGCCGGCACCGTGTTGAAGATGATGTCCGACTCCTCCACCGCCCGGGCCAGCTGGACCCACTCCACCGGACGGTGGCCCGCGGCCCAGATGCGGGCCTGGTCCAGCTCGCTGCGGGCGGCCACGGAGACCTCGCTCATCAGCCCCTTCAGCAGCAGGGCGATCGCCCTCCCGGTCCGGCCAAAGCCCAGCACCAGCGAGCGGCTGCCGAAAATCGTGAACGGAGTGGACTCCATCGCCATCTGGATGGCTCCCTCGGCCGAGGGGATCGAGTTCCACGTCGCAAAGTGGTCCGACTCCCGGTACTCGATCAGCGGCAGCCCGGCCTCCTCGCAGAGCTTGTTCAGATGCGGGTTGCTCAGGCCGACGAACACCGGAGCCCCCCGGGCGACGCGGCGCAGACCCTCCAGGTTGATCACGCAGGTCGGCACATCGCCCTCGGTGTAGACCGTCCCGTCCGGGCTGACCCCCTGCACGGGCAGGATGACGACCTGGGCCCCGGTCAGGGCGTCGGCCCCGGAGGTGCAGACCTCCACGCCGGCGAACCGGTCGTCCCACTCCAGGCCCGCCACCCGGACCCGGGCGCCGGCCCGGAGCAGGAAGTGCACCGCCTCCGCCATGCGCCGGTCCCCGCCGATGACGGCGATGTTCTTGCCGTACACGCTCATCCAGCCAGTCCTCCAATCCTACCGAACCTCATCCCATTCTATGGATGTGGTTCAGACAGGGTGCGGAGGGGCAGGTCGGGCCCGATGCGGAGCGGCCACCCGGCCAGGATGCGGCGGGTAAGGTCAGGCCCGGGGAAAGGCGACCTCCTCCAGGTCGAAGGCCACCCGTTTCTCCCTGAGCACCCAGCGGCAGGCCATCAGCACGCCGGGCACGTAGGCCTCCCGGGTCGGCGCATCGTGCCGGATGGTGAGCGTCTGCCCCAGGCCGCCGAAGATGACCTCCTGGTGGGCCACGAGCCCGGGCAGCCGGACGCTGTGCACCGGCACCTCGGGGGCGGAGAGGTCGCCCCGGCCGCGCTCCAGGCGCGCTTTGGTGCGCAGCGCCGTGCCCGAGGGCGCATCCAGTTTGGTCTTGTGGTGCATCTCGATGATCTCCACGTCCGGGAAGAACCGGCGCGCCTCCTCGGCAAAGCGCATGAGCAGCATCATACCCACCGCGTAGTTGGCGATGAATGCGCCGCCCAGCCCCCGTTTTCGGCAGGCCTCCGCCCAGGCCTCGGTCTCTCCGGGCCGGAACCCGGTGGTTCCCACCACCGGCGCGATCCCCGCCTCAATGGCGGCCGGGATGGTGCGGCGTGCCGCCTCGGCGACCGTGAAGTCGACCAGCACGTCGGCCTGGCCGCCGGCCGCCACGAACTCCTCCAGCGAGCCGTGGATCACGGGCCCCGAACGGCCGCCCAGGCTTACCAGCTCGGACAGGTTTCGGCCGACCCCCTCCCGGGCGACCGCGCCCACCAGGCTGAACCCCGGCTCCTGGGCCAGGGCCCGGGCCAGAACCTGCCCCACCTTGCCCGTCGCACCTGCGAGCACTGCGCGAATCGGCTGCAACCCTACTCACCTCTGTGTCGGAATGGCTGATAGGTAACACAAAACGGCTCGCGAACAAAGCCCAACCGGGGCTTGATCGCTAGCCGCTCCACTGGCTACGGTATGGTGACCGGCCCGTGCAGTGGTTATAAAATACCCCTGCCGGCAGGCCCTGTCAATAAGTTTCCCGCAATGCCACATGGACGGTGATCGACCCCAGTTGCGTCTCGAGGGGGATCACCAGTCGTTTGATGGCAAGCGTGGAAATGGCAGTGCCCTTGCCGATTACCACCGAAGGCGGGGCAATCTTGCAAGGGTAGCCCGCGGCCTCGAGCTCGCCGGACGCGAGGCCGGTGATCACGTTGCCCAGTTCAGCCACCGCAGATTCGCACATCTCGTCGAACACGGGGACTTCCTCCCCCGTCATCGCCTCGACCAGCTTCCGCCCGGTCTCCTCGGACATGCCGTAGAGGACCAGGCCCTGGGCGCGGCCGACCACGCCGATGAGCACCGTCACCTCGTCCGATTCAAGGGGGGACTCTTCCAGACGCACCTGCCCCTGCACGACGTCAGTGCCTGCCTCGGTCTGCAATACCTGGCCGGCCGATACCAGGAAGGGGTTGACAAACTCTGCCTTCACGTACGCGTTCCTTCCCTTCTGCACTGATGGCGCTGCCTCATGTCTCCCTTCACTTTACCGCTCGGTAGAAGAAGGGCGAAGCGCTGGCGTAGCCCAGTTCCCTGGCTTTCAGCAAACTCTCGGTTCCGCCTACGAACAGGATGCCACCCGGCTTCAGCGCGGCGTGGAACTTGCGGTAGAGCTCGTCTTTCGCCTCTTCGGTGAAATAGATCACCACGTTCCGGCAAAGAATGAGATCGAAATCCTTCGGGAAGGGGTCCGACAGCAGGTTGTGCTGCTCAAACCGCACCCGGGCCTTCAGCCGATCGGTGACGGCAAAGCCGTCTTCGACCGGGGTGAAGTACTTCGCCCTGCGCGCCGGCGAAACGTGTTTGATGTCCTTCTCCTGATAAATCCCGGCGCGGGCGACTTTCAGGATCTCCCCATCCAGGTCGGTGGCCCAGATCTGGTGCCGCCCGATCGGATCGAGCTCGTCGAGCAGCATGGCCACCGAGTAGGGCTCCGCGCCGTTGGCGCAGCCTGCGCTCCAGATTCGCAGTACAGGATTCCTTTTCAACAACTCCGGCAGAATGACCTGCTTCAGTTCCTCGAACTTGTCGGGGTTACGCAGCCACTCCGACACGTTGATCGTCAGAAAGTCCTGGAACTCCTTCACCCGCGCCGGCGTCGTCTGCAGAAGCCGGGCGTAGGCGGCCAGGTCACTCACGCCGGCCCGCCGCATGATGGTCTGCAGCCGGCGCTCCATCTGTGTACCCTTATAACAGTCCAGGTCGATCCCGGTCAGCTGGAGCACGGTACGCTGAAAGACCGGGTAGCCCGGTAGATTCACGATTAACCCTCTCCCACAGCGCGCGTGATCGCATCGGCGATGCTTTGCACGGGCAGCACCTCCCGGGCCGCCCCCATCTCCACCACAACCCTCGGCATACCATAGACGACACAGGTCGAGGCGTCCTCGGCGATAGTCCAGCCTCCGGCCTTGTTCAGCCGGGCCATGCCCTTTGCCCCGTCGTAGCCCATACCGGTGAGAATGACCCCCACCAGCCGCTCTTTCCAGATGGGCAATACGGAGTCGAAGGTCACATCCACCGCAGGGCGCACGCCGTGCACCGGCGGACCCTCGTCCAGGGCGATGCGCCCGTCGGCGTCGACGACCATGTGGTACCCGCCCGGGGCCACCAGCACCTGGGCCGGACGGACCCGGTCGCCGGCCTGCGCTTCCTTGACCGCAATCGGAGACAGCTCGTCCAGCCGCTGGGCCAGCGACCGCGTGAACCCCGGCGGCATGTGCTGCACCACCAGCACCCCGGCCGGCAGGTCGCCGGGAAGCCGGGGGATGATCTGGTGCAGGGCGCCCGGTCCGCCGGTCGAACAGCCGATCACCACCAGCCGGCGCGGGGGCCTGTCGCCCGCGGCCATCTGCCGGCGCAGTCCCGCCAGCGCCTGCATTTTCGCTTTCGGCGAAACCACAGGTGCAGCCGGCGCGGCGCTGCGCACGCGCGGCGTGGCCGAGGCGGCCGCCTTCACTTTCGCGACCAGTTCATCCCGGGTGACGTGCATGTTGAGCGAGATCGAGCCCGACGGCTTGGCCACGAAGTCGACCGCGCCGAGGGCCAGAGCCCGAATGGTGGCCTCCGCCCCTTCCTGGGTATGGCTCGAAACCATGACCACCGGCGTGGGCCGCCGAGCCATGATCTCCCTGAGCGTGCCGTAACCGTCGAGCCGGGGCATCTCAATGTCGAGCGTCACCACGTCAGGCTGCAGTTCCAGCACCTTTTCCAGACCGTCCTGCCCGTCGCGGGCGGTACCGACAACGGTGATCAGGGGATCGGACTCCAACAGCTCGGTCAGCACCTTACGCATGAAGGCGGAGTCGTCGACCACCAGCGCGCGGATCGGACGCTGCACTCGCCCGCGCATCTCGCTACTCGCCAACGAACTTCCTGACCGTAGCGAGGATCTTTTCGGGCTCAAAGGGCTTGACGACAAAGTCCTTCGCGCCCGCCTTGATGGCCTCGATGACCATCGTCTGCTGTCCGAGGGCAGAGACCATGACCACCTTGGCGTCGGGATCGATGTTCTTGATCTCCCTGGTCGCGGTGATGCCGTCCATCACCGGCATCGTGATGTCCATCAGGACCAGGTCAGGCTGGTAGCTCTGATACATGGCGATAGCCTCCTGGCCGTTCTCGGCCTCGGCCACCTCAAAACCATGCTCGGTGAGCAATTTCGAGCAACGCATCCGCATGAAGGCAGCGTCGTCGACCAACAGAATCTTGGGCATTCGGTTCCCTCCTGCGCGTTTTGGGACCCTTTACAACTCGCGTTCGCCGCGCCCCACCGTGCTGACGAGTACCCGACCCGTCTCAATGTAGAGCTGGAGCGTGCGTCCGTAGGTCCCGCCCATGTCCTCGGCTACCAACTTAATCTGATGTCTGGCCAGTGCAGCCCGCACCGCCTCTGTATTGCGAGCCCCGATATCCAGCCTCGGGTTTGATCCGGCCAACCTCAGCATGCGGGCCCCTCCCGCTGCCTTGGCAATCAGGCGAGACCGTGAGGCGCCAGCGTCAACGAGCGCTGCCAGTGCCGCCTCAACCCCGGTATCCGCATATTTTCCAGGCGGCGCTTCCCGCCCTCTGCCCATACTGCTTTCCGGCAGCACCACGTGTACCATGGCCCCGACCCGGACGACCGGATCGTAGAGGGCCAGCCCCACACAGGATCCCAAACCATAGCAGACCAGTACTTGATCAGGCCTGTTCGCAACCTTCAGTTCCCCCAGACCCACCGCTTCCATCTGGCGACCGTTCATCGAATCGCCTCGAGGGTGGTGATGAGCCGGGCCATCGACTCTGTGGTGGGCATCAGCAGGAAGTGGCCCGGCACCGCGCCGTTGAAGGCGGTGGTGATGACCAGCGCCTCGTCGCCGGTCAGGAGCAGGTCGGTGGCGACCGTCTGCAGAATGGCCCCGGCCATGTCCTCAACCAGCAGCGGCGGCGTCGGCCTCACCTCCAGACCGGACCGATCCGCGATGGCGTTGATGAAGGCGGAACCGCAGATGTTACCCACCTCAGCCAGGGCCGACCGCCCCAGCTCGTCCAGCTTCCGGCACGTGCCGGCGGGATGGCCAAGCAGCAGATCCACCATCGCGCGCGCCTCATGCGGCTGGAAGAGCAGGATCAAATGGCCCTGAAGCTCGCCTTCGATGCCAACGTAGACCGCGGTCACCACGGCGTCAGGGCCGCCTGCAACCCCGGGCAGATCCTTCAGGGGGAGGAACGAAAGGTGCGGAGCATCGAGCCTGATCTCTCCCGTCGTCATCTTGGACAACGATCTTGAACTCTCCGCAAGGGCCTGGGTGACCATGTCCTCCAGGGCCTTCCACTGGCTGGGCTGCAGCTTCATCTGCTGTCCCCCTACTGCGCCACGGTCTCCAGCCGTCCGGCCTCTCCCTGCACCGAGTCCACCAGGCTGGAAACATCGAGGATGATGGCCACGTCGCCGTCACCCATGATAGTGGCGCCCGAAATTCCGGGAATCTCCCCGATGAACCGGCCGAGGGGCTTGATCACCACGTCGCCCTCGCCGATGAGCGAGTCCACGACGAGGCCGATCTGCCGGCCCATGACGGCGACGATGACGACGAAGATCTCTTCCGGCTCCTCATACCCCTCTGGCCGCTGCAGGCCGAACGCCTCGGCCAGCCGCAGAAGGGGAATCACCTCACCCCGCTTCACGATGACCTCGCGCTGCCGCACGGTCTGAATCTCGCTGGTGGGAATACGGTCGGTCTCAACCACAGACCCCAGGGGGATGCAGTAGGTGGTGCCCACCAGCTCCACCTGCAGGGCCCGGATGATCGCCAGGGTGAGCGGCAGCTTCACCCGGAACTCGGTACCCTGGCCCACGGTGCTGCGGATCTCGACCGAGCCGTTGATTCGCTCGATGTTCTTCTGCACCACGTCGAGGCCGACGCCGCGTCCGGAGACTTCAGACACCTCCTGCTTGGTGGAGAAGCCCGGCGCCCATATGAGGTTCACCGCCTCCGGGTCGGAGAGCCGCCGGGCGGCCTCCTCGGAGATGATGCCCTTGCGCACCGCGCTGGCCCGGATCTTCTCCGGATCCACGCCCCGGCCGTCGTCGCGCACAGAGATGATGATGTGGTTCTCCTCGTGGAAGGCCTCCAGAATCACCGTGCCGGCCGCCGGCTTGCCCGCTGCCAGGCGCTCCTCCGCCGACTCGATGCCGTGATCGACGGCGTTGCGGAGCAGGTGCATCAGCGGGTCGCCGATCTCCTCGATGACCGAGCGGTCCAGTTCGGTCTCCTCGCCCCGCACGATGAAGTTGATCTCCTTGCCCGCCTTGTGGGCGATATCGCGGATCATCCGCGGGAACTTCCTGAACAGGTTCTCGACCGGCAGCATCCGGGCCCGCTGAATCTCCTCCTGCAGGTTGCCCGTGAGCCGCCCCAGCTGTGCGAGCGCCGAGGACATGACCTGCGAGAGCTCATCGCCCTCCCGCTCGACCTCCAGACGGCTCAGCACCTGCTGCAGGCGGGTGCGCTCGATCACCAGCTCGCCGACGGTGTTCATGAGGTTGTCCAGCACCTCGACGTCCACCCGCACCGTGCGCAGGCCTGAGCGGGTCGTGCGCACCGGCCCGCCGCTGTTGCTCTCGGCGGGCGGCGCAGCCCCGGGCGCCGGCTGCGGAGCACCGGTCGCCGCTTGCGCAGCCCTGCTCGCCGGCGGCGCCATCGCCGCGGCCGCGACCTCCTCAGCGGGGCCGGGCGTGGCCGCAGGCAGCGACGGCTGGTACGGCGCCAGGACCTGGATGGCGATCTCGGGGACCTCCCGGAGGACCTCGTGCACCTTCTCCACGCTCTCGCCAGTCACGAACAGGAGCTTCAGATCTGCGCCGACCTGGTCGTTCTCCACTTCCTCCTGCGTCGGCACGGAGAGGACGATCTGGCCGATATCGGCCACCGCCAGCAGGGCCTGGAACGCCCGCACGGCAGGCATCGCCGCCTCCGGCGAGAGCGCGACCTGGGCCTGGTAGGCCTTCAGGCCCCGGGCCTGCGCCTGCTCGAGCTTCGCCTGCTGCTCGGGAGTGAGGGCGGGCAGGGCCACATCCCCTCCCGCCGGGGCGGGCGCCGCGGGTTCGGCCGAATCGGCCGTCCCCTCCAGCGCGGCCAGCTCACGCATGACCTCGTCGGTGTTGACGGCGGCAGGCTCGCCGGTCGCAATCTCGTCCTTGAAGATCTTCAGTACATCGAGGCAGCGGAAGAGCGTGTCCACCAGCGGCGTGGTGACGCTGACCTTCCCCTTCCGCAGCCGGTCCAGCACGTTCTCCATGGCGTGGGTCAGCTCGGCCATGCGCTGGTGCCCCAGGGTGGCGGACGAGCCCTTCAGCGTGTGCGCCGCCCGGAAGATGTCCTGGATGACCTCCGGGTCCGGATCCGACGCCTCGCTCTCCAGCCGGAGGATTCCGGCCTCCATCGCCTGGAGCAGCTCCTCGGCCTCGTCGAGAAAGACCCGAATATCTTCTGCGGTGATGTCAAAACCAGAGCCCATCTGTGGCTATCCCTCCTGGGTGGGAGCAGGTCGGTCAGCCTCCGGCAGGCGGACCGCCGGCGTCATCATCGGTCTACTGAGCGACAGCTGTCTTGCGCTCCTCGCGCATCAGGATCTGCCGCAGGTCGAGCAGGGTAATCAGGCGGTCGCCGACCTTGGCCACGCCGAGCACGTGCTCCCGGTCGAGCTGGGACAGCAGCGAGGACGGGGGCTCCACCGCATCCGCCGGTACCCGGGCCACCTCCTCCACCGAGTCCACCACCATGCCCACCTGGTCGCCGTCCACCTCACCGATGGCGATGCGCGTCGCCTTCGTCACCGCCCCTGCGGGCAGCCCGAGCCGGCGGCGCAGGTCGATGACCGGAATCACCCGCCCGCGCAGGTTGATCACACCCAGAACGTACTCGGGGGTCCGGGGCACGTAGGTCACCCGCTGAAGGGGCACGACCTCGCGGACAACGGCTATGTCGGCTCCATAATACTCGTTGTCCATCTGAAAGACAACGATCTGGCTGATCGCCTGCTGTTCACGCTGGTCCTGGACCACCTGAAACCCTCCTCACGACTGATCAGGCGCCGCTACTGCAGAGCCGTCTCCAGCATCCGGGCCGGGCCAAGCACCACCACCAGGCGGTTCTCACCGAGCTGCAGAATGCCGTCGACCACGGCGTCGTTCAGCCCGCCGATGTTCACCAGCAGCGGCGAGGGCGGCGCGAGCCTTCCCGCGGCCACGCTCTCCACCGCCACCACGTCATCGACGATGAGCCCCGCACTCTGCCCGTCCATCTCCAGGATGATGATCCGGCGCTGCTCCTCGGCCCGATCGCTGACCAGGCCGAAGCGGCGGCTCAGATCCACCACGGGCAGCACTTCGCCGCGCACGGAGATGACCCCTTCCACGTAAGGCGGGGCCTCGGGTACCGGCGTCGGCGCCGTCCAGGTGATGATCTCCCGCACACCCGAGATCGGTAACGCGTACTCCTGGCCGCCGATGGTGAAGACGACCACCTGCTCATCTGCCGCCGTTACCCGTTCCATGGCTGTACCTCCGTTCGGTGCGCCCTACCGATGCGACACTACCATGACTAAAATATGTAAGCCTTCCTTCAACACCATGGGAGCGAAATCCTGCTGCATACCGGATCAGTTTGCCCGCTGGGGCCCGCCCGCCCCCCGCTCCCACCGGCTGCGGATGAGGGCCACCGCCAGCCGGTCGATCTCCTGGCTGATGGGCAGGAGGCCGCTCACCTGCCCCCGGGTCAGCGGCTCCTGCGCCGCCCGGTGCAGCCGCTGGCGCAGCTCCTCAATGCGTGCCCGGGTCTCACGCTCTGCCTCCACAACAGCTCCCCCCACTAAGTCCGCCCGGTCGACCCGATGCCGCCGACCCTCCGGCCCCCCGGCTGGTCGCCGGCCACGGTCAGGTAGTTCACGAAGATCCCCTGCGCCACACGCTCGCCCCGCGCGATGGTCACCGGCCCGTCGCCCAGGTTGACCAGCGCGACGAGGATGTGCCCCTCGTTGTCGGGGTTGTCCGCGTAGTCGGCGTCGATGACCCCGATGCCGTTGGCCAGGGCGAGCCGACGCTTCACCGCGAGGCTGGAGCGCACGGCCAGCAGCAGAACCTCCCCCTCGCCCATGTACGCCTTCAGCCCGGTGGGCACCAGGGCCACCTGACCGGGCTCAACCGTAACCTCCTCTGCAGCCTCCAGGTCGTAC
This sequence comes from Symbiobacterium turbinis, assembly GCF_055383075.1. Taxonomy (NCBI): domain Bacteria; kingdom Bacillati; phylum Bacillota; class Clostridia; order Eubacteriales; family Symbiobacteriaceae; genus Symbiobacterium; species Symbiobacterium turbinis. Next base: position 851,517 of record NZ_AP042433.1, on the reverse strand, counting down.
CCCGCCGAGTGGCGGGTCTTGCGCTGGGGCAGCCGCACACGGCCCTCGTACGCGCGTACAGGCGCAAAACGTCGCTCAGTCATGCAGAACCTCCCCGTAGCGTGTGAAATTGTGCTGCATCGTGTGGGGAACCACGGCGGCCAGCACCCGGCACTCCTCCACGAAGAGCCGGTGCGCCAGCTCGTTCACCTGCTCCAGGGTCACCGCGTCCACGCGGGCGATCACCTCGTCAGGGCTGTACACAAAGCCCCGGGTCAGCTCGCCCCGCCCCAGACGGCTCATCCGGCTGGAGGTGGACTCCAGCCCCAGCATCATCTGCCCCTTCAGCTGCTCCCGGGCCTCGGTGAGCTCCTCCTCGCTCACGCCCTGCTGTCCCAGCTCGGTGAGCAGTCCGACCACCAGGTCCAGCGTCGAATCCACCATGCGGGGCGAGACGCCGGCGTAGACCCCGAAGGAGCCGGCGTTCCGGTACGCGGAATGGTAGGAATACACGGAATAGGCCAGCCCCCGCTTCTCCCGCACCTCCTGGAAGAGGCGGCTGGAGCTCGACCCGCCGACGATGGCGTTCAGCAGGTACAGCGCGTAGATGTTGGGATCGGTGAGCGGCAGTGCGGTCGTGCCCAGCACCAGGTGCGCCTGCTCGATCTCCTTCTGCCGCACCAGGATGGCGGGTCGGTCGGGGTCCTGCGGCCTGCCGGGCGCCTGCCGGTTATCGGACGCCGGAGGCGCCGAACCGAACAGCCCGGCCACCCATTCCACCACCCGTTCGTGCTCCAGGTGGCCAGCGGCGGCCACCACCATGTTGGAAGGCACGTAGTGGCGGGCCTTGTACGCCAGGATCTCCTCGCGGGTGAGGGCCTGCACCCGCTCCGCCGTGCCCACGATCGGCCGCCCCAGGGCATGGCCGCGCCAGAGCGCACCGGCGAACAGGTCATGCACCAGGTCATCCGGCACGTCGTCGTACATCTTGATCTCTTCGCAGATGACGTCCTTCTCCCGCGCGAGGTCCTCGGGGTCGAAGCGGGAGTGCAGGATCATGTCGGCCAGCACGTCGAGGGCGAGGGGCAGGTGTTCGTCCAGCACCCGCGCGTAGTAGCACGTGTACTCCTTCGCCGTGAAGGCGTTCAGGGCTCCGCCGCGCCCGTCGATCGCGCGGGCGATCTCCAGGGCCGTGCGCCGCTCCGTTCCCTTGAACAGCATGTGCTCGATCAGGTGTGAGACGCCCATCTCTTCCGGAGTCTCGTACAGGCTGCCCGTGCCCACCCACACGCCCACCGCTGCCGACCGCACGTGACCGATCGTCTCGGTGACCACCCGCAGGCCGTTGGGCAACGTCGTCTTCCGGTAAAAGGTCACTCGCCTACCCTCCTGCAAAACCACGGAGGGGGGCCGCAGCCCCCCTCGCGTCCTTCTGGACCGACGGGCTCTAACGACCGTGCCTGCCCGGCCCCCTGCCGGGACCCGGCCTGCCGGCACCCGCCTTCGCCGGACCCGGCTTGCCCTGGCCTGACTTCGCCGGAGCCTGCCGGGATCCTTCCGGCTTCCGCCCGGACGAGTCGGACCGCCCCGGATCCCGCATGGCGTCCCTGATGGAGAGGTTGATGCGCCCGAGCCGGTCGATCTCCGTGACCCTCACGGTCACCTCGTCGCCGATGTTCACCACGTCCTCCACCCGGTCCACCCGCTTGTCGGAGAGTTCGCTGATGTGCACCAGCCCCTCCTTGCCGGGCAGGATCTCGACGAACGCGCCGAACTGCATGAGGCGCGTCACCCGGCCGGTATAGACCATGCCGGGCTCGGGATCCCGCACCAGGGCCTCGATCATCTGGCGGGCCCGCTCGCCGGCCTCCAGGTTGACGGCGGCGATGTAGATGGTGCCGTCGTCCTGAATGTCGATTTCGACCTTGGTGTGGCCCACCTTGGTCTCGTCGATGATCTTGTTGATGGTCGAGCCGCCCTTGCCGATGACATCCCGGATCTTGTCGGGATGGATCTTCATCGTGATGATGCGCGGCGCGTACGGCGACAGCTCCTTGCGCGGCTCGGAGATGCAGGCCAGCATCTTCTCCATGATGAACATGCGCCCCTCGCGCGCCTGGCTGAGGGCCTTCTCCAGGATCTCGCGGCTGGTGCCGGAGATCTTCATGTCCATCTGCAGGGCGGTGATGCCCTTCTTCGTGCCGGCCACCTTGAAGTCCATGTCGCCCAGGGCGTCCTCGATGCCCTGGATGTCGGTCAGCACGGCGTACCGCCCGCTCTCGGGATCCTCCACCAGGCCCATGGCCACGCCGGCCACCGGCGCCTTGATGGGCACGCCGGCCGCCATGAGGGCCAGGGTGGAGCCGCAGACCGACGCCATGGAGGACGAACCGTTGGACTCCAGCACCTCAGACACGACCCGGATGGTGTAGGGGAACTCCTCCTCCGGCGGGATGACCGGCTCCAGGGCCCGCTCGGCCAGGGCGCCGTGCCCGATTTCCCGGCGGCCGGGGCCGCGCAGCGGCCGCGTCTCGCCCACGGAGTAGGGCGGGAAGTTGTAGTGGTGCATGAAACGCTTGGTCTCTTCCAGCGTCAGGTCGTCCAGCTTCTGCATGTCGCCCAGGGTGCCCAGGGTGCAGATGGAGAGAACCTGGGTCTGCCCGCGCTGGAAGAGGCCCGAGCCGTGCGGCCGCGGCAGCAGGTCGACCGCGCACTCGATGGGCCGGATCTCGGAGAGACCGCGCCCGTCGGGGCGGATGCCCTCCTCGATGATCGCGCGGCGCACCTCTTCCTTCAGCACCTTCTTCAGCAGGGCGGTGATGTGCTTCTCCGCATCGGGGAACTGCTCGGCCAACTCGGCCTGCACGGCCTCGCCCACTCCGGCCACCGCCTCCTCGCGGGCCAGCTTATCCGGGTTGCGGACGGCCTCGCGCAGGCGGACGGTCGCGGCCTCCCGCACCGCCCCCTCCAGCTCGGGCGGAGGCGTGAAGAGGACGACCTCCCGCTTGGGCTTGCCGACCTCGGCCTGCATCTGCTTGATGGTCGGGATGATGGTGTTCCTGATGACATCGTGGCCGAAGAGGATGGCCTCCAGCATGGTCTCCTCCGGCACCTCCCTGGCGCCGGCCTCCACCATGAGCACGGCCTCCTCGGTGGCGGCCACGACCAGGTGCATCTCGCTGCGCTCCTGCTGGTCGGCCGTCGGGTTGACCACGAACTCGCCGTCCAGCAGCCCGATGAGCACGCCTCCGATGGGACCCTCGAAGGGAATGTCCGAGATGGTCAGCGCCGCCGAGGCGCCGATCATCCCCATGATCTCTACCGGATGGTCGGGGTCTACCGACAGCACCGTGCAGATCACCTGCACGTCGTTGCGGTAGCCCTCGGGGAACAGCGGCCGGATCGGCCGGTCCGTGAGCCGGGCCCAGAGGATCGCCTTGCTGGTGGGCCGGCCCTCACGCCGGAACCAGTTGCCGGGAATGCGGCCCACCGAGTACATGCGCTCCTCGTAGTCCACGGTCAGCGGGAAGAAGTCAATTCCCTCTCTGGGGGCGGCACTGCTCACGGCAGTGCAGAGCACGACGCTTTCCCCGTACCTCACCAACACGGACCCGCCGGCCTGTTTGGCCAGCCGGCCGGTCTCGAGGGTCATCGTGCGGCCCCCGAGTTCCATCGAAAACGAAGCGGTCACTTTGGTCCTCCTTCTGTGCCCCAGGACCGTCTGGTGCACCGGGCGGTTTCCACCACGGCCGCGTCTCCGGCCGCACACCGCCCGTCGCCGCTACCCAGCGGCTTCTCCCTTTGGCACTTTTTCTCCTAACCTCTCTGGTTTCCACACTTTGACTAGCATCTCCTTCCTGGTGAAGGAAATATGAGCGCCGGGCGGTCCGCACTACGGCAGCATCCGCAAATAGAACAGGGGAGCCTGCCCGGCCCGCAGGATGCGGGCAGGACAGGCTCTGCGCCGGCGCCTGCGGCGCCGGTTACCGTACGTTCTCAAAGAGCGCCTGCGTCCAGTCGCGCAGCGGCGAAATCCAGCGCTCTACGATGCGGCCGGGGTCGCTGCCCTTCACCGCGCCGTGAATCCCGAAGCTGACGAGGGTCAGCCCCCCTGCGGCGATGAGGATGACGGCCGCCACCGCGGCCACCTGGCGCAACACCCACCGCCATTGCGGCTCACGCCGCCGCTTCGGGCTCGCCGCGGCGGTCGCGGGCTCGCCGGCGAAAGCCGCACCGTGGGAAGCCGTCAGGCTCGCGGCCGTCGCCTGCAGCACCCGGTCCACGGCCGCGGGCACCGGGCTCAGGTCCAGGCTGGCGGGCAGACTGCGCAGGCGCTGCAGCAGCGTCTCGACCTCGCGCACCTCCGCGCTGCAGTGGGGGCAGCGCACCACATGCGCGGCCAGGGCGGCCGGCAGGCTCAGCTCCCCTTCGATCATAGCGGCGTCCACCCACCGGCGCACCCGGTCGCAGGCGCCCCCGATCACGTAGGGTCTCACTGCACACCCTCCTTTTCCGATGAGGTGAGGGCCGCGCGCAGTTTGGCCATGCTGGCGTGCAGCCGCGACTTCACCGTTCCCTCGGGCACCGCCATCACCTGGGCAATCTGCGGGATGGTCAGGTCCTGGAAGAAGCGCAGCACCACCGTGGTCCGCTGTTCGGGCGAAAGGACCTGGAGCGCCTCCAGGAGCGCCCAGTCCGTCTCCGGGGTGGTGTAGCCGCCTGGGCTCTCCACGATCCCCAGGCCCGTGGGAATGGCGCGGGAACGCCGGCGGCCGACGTCGTAGCAGGTGTTGATCAGTATGCGGTTCAGCCAGGCCGGCCCTGCGACGGGATCGGTCAGCGAATCGAAATACCGGAACGCCTTCAGCCCGGCCTCCTGCAGGGCATCGGCGGCATCATGCGGGTTGCCGAGAATGCCCACGGCCGTGCGGTAAAGGCGGGGCGCCATCTGGGAGAACAAAGCCGCAAATGCCTCCCGGCGCGCAGTGTCAGTTCTGGCCACCTGTTCACCACCTCTACCTACCAGACCGGTTGTCCGCCGCGAATCGTTCATTCTGCCGCGCGCGAGTTTCGGAACACCCCGGCAGAGGCAAGAAAGAGACCGAACCCACTGCAGGGCCGGTCTCCTCTCTGCTTACCTGATCACGGTACGGATGTTCAGCCGCTCGATCAGCCTGGCATACCGCTCCGGGGAGATCTTGTTCAGGTAGACCAGCAGTGCGCGGCGCTGGCCGACCATCTTCAGCAGACCCCGGCGGGAATGGTGGTCCTTCTTGTGGACCCGCAGGTGCTCCGTGAGCTCGTTGATGCGGTGGGTGAGCAGCGCCACCTGGACCTCGGGAGACCCGGTGTCGCTCTCGTGGGTCTTGAACTCATCGATGATCCTCTGCTTCTGTTCCTGAGTAAGCGGCACGGAATTCAACCTCCTCCTGAGTTGGGCAAACGCCGGTGACCCAGTAAACCGCCGGAGTCAGCGGCAGACCGAGTCGCCGGTTATTCGACAACGACTAGTCTATCACACGCCGGGCGGGCGGGCAAGCGGCGAAGCGTCGTCCTCATCCGGATTCGGCAGGGACGCCGACCGGTACAGCGCGGCCACCTCCTCCTCCGTCAGCGGGCGGGCCGCCCCCCGGGGCAGGTCGCCCAGGATCAGCGGACCCATGGCGACGCGCTTCAGGTAGACGACCCGCTTCCCCCGGGCGGCGAACATGCGCCGCACCTGGTGGTACTTGCCCTCGTGGATCGTGACCATGCCCTCCTGCGGGCCCACGATCTCCAGCCGCGCCGGCAGGGTCACGTAGCCGTCCCGCAGGGCCACCCCCGCGGCGAACGCCTCCTGGTCGGCCGGCTCCAGGGGGAGGTCCACCCTGGCCAGGTACCGCTTGGGCTGGTGCCAGCGGGGCGAGAGCAGCCGGTGAGCCAGCGTGCCGTCTGTGGTCAGGAGCAGCAGCCCCTCGGTGTCCTTGTCCAGCCTGCCCACGGGCACCAGATCCCCCCGGCGCAGTTCCTCCGGCAGCGCATCCATCACCGTGGGCTGGCGGGGATCCGCCGTCGCGGTGATCACCCCGGACGGCTTGTGGAGCAGCACGTGAAAGTGCCGCCGGAAGCGCACGGGCTCCCCGTCCACCTCTATCGCCGATTCCCCGGGGTCCACCAGGGTCCGCGGGTCGGTGATCACGGCGCCGTCCACCGTCACCCGGCCGGCCTTCAGCAGGCCCCGCAGTTCCCGCCGGCTGCCGAACCCCATGTGGCCCAGCAGCCGGTCCAGGCGCACCCGCGCCATCAGCCCCCCGCCCCCTGCCACCGGGCCAGGTGCTCCCGCGCCGCCCGCTCATCCGCCTGAAGCTGCGCCACCAGCGCGTCCAGGTCCGGAAACGCGCGCTCCGGCCGGATGTATTCCAGGAACTCCACCTGCACCTCCCGGCCGTACAGGTCGCCGCTGAAGTCAAACAGATGCGCCTCGCACCGCAGCTCGGTTCCCCCGACCGTCGGGCGCACGCCCAGGTTGAGCATCGCCCCGTGCGCCGGGCCGGTGCGAGGCGCAACCGTCGCCGGCGGCTGCACCTGCCGGGGCTCCCCCAGCACCGTGACGCGCACGGTGTAGACGCCGTGCGGCGGCAGGAGCCGCCCCTCGTCGAGCCGGATGTTGGCCGTGGGGAAGCCCAGTTGCCGGCCCCGCTTGTCCCCGTGAACGACGGTTCCGCGCAGGGAGTAAGGCCGGCCCAGCAGGCGGGCTGCGGCCTGCACGCGCCCCTTGGCAACGGCAAACCGGACCTCGGTGGAGGAGACGTTCTCGCCGTCCACCCGCACCGGGTGGAAGATGTGCACCGGGATCCCCAGGGGCGCGCAGAGCTTCCGCATGGTCTCGGCCGTGCCCTTGCCGTCCCGCCCGAAGGTGTTGTTGAACCCGACCATCACCTGCTGCGCCCGCAGCTGCGCCACCAGCACCTGATGAACGAAGGCCTCCGGCGTCAGGTCCGCGAGTTCCTTGTCGAAGGGCAGCGCCAGGTGCACATCGACGCCCAGCTCCGCCATCGCCTCGGCACGCTCCTCCAGCGTCTGCAGCATGGGCGGCGCCACGTCGGGGCGCAGGACCTGCATCGGCAGCGGGTGGAAGCCGATGGCCACAGACTGGCCCCCCACCCGCCGGGCCTCCGCCACCAGGGCCTGCAGGATGGCCTGGTGGGCCAGATGTACCCCGTCCCACTTCCCGATGGCGATGATGTTTCCCGTGCCCCGGACCGGGACGTCTGCGATGCGTGTTACCAGTTCCATGTCGTTACCTCATTATGAAAAGACTTTCCGGAGCCGCAGGCGCCCCCTGACGGCCTCGGCCAGCGCCAGCAGGGTGCCGTCGTCGGCGACCAGGGCCACCGTCGTACCGTCCGCATGCGCGACGCGCGCAGGCGGCGCCACCCCGTGGAGCACGCGGGCGGCATCGCGTCCGGTCACCGTGACCCGCGGCATGTCGCCCAGGGCCGCCGTCAGAGGCAGAAGCGGCGCCTGCCCCGCCGCAAGCTCCTCCAGTGTGGCGGCGTCGGCCAGCGCAAACTGCCCTGACCGGGTCCGCACCAGGTAAGAGAGGTGGGCACCCACCCGCAGGAACTGCCCCAGGTCGTGGGCGAGCGCACGTACATACGTCCCTTTCGAGCAGACCACGTCGACGTAGGCCACGGGACGGGGCCCGGGCCGGAAATCCAGCAGCTGCAGCTTGTGGATGAAGACCCGCCGCGGCTTCCGCTCCACGTCTACGCCCTGGCGGGCCAGCTCGTAAAGCCGCTTCCCGCCCACCTTCACCGCGCTGACCATCGGCGGAACCTGCTCGATCGGGCCGTGGAACCGGGTGAGCGCGTAGGCCAGGTCGCCCCGGGTCAGGTGCGATGCGTCGGCCTCCTCCAGCACCTCGCCGAAGCCGTCCTGGGTGCTGGTGGTCGCGCCGAAGGTGATCTCGGCCCGGTAGGCCTTGTCGCTCCCCGCAATGAACTCCGCCAGCCGGGTGGCCCGTCCGACGCAGACCGGCAGCACGCCGGCCACGCCAGGGTCCAGCGTGCCGGTGTGGCCCACCTTCTTCACGCCCAGGGTCCGGCGCACGAAGGCGACCACGTCGTGCGACGTCATGCCCGGCGGCTTCAACAGGTTGAGCACCCCGTCGATTGCGGGGGCGGCCCCGCTTTGCTGACGGGCCATCGTCACAGCACCACCTTCACCGCCGCCACGACCTGTGCAACAGCGTCCGCAACGGGCATATTCAGGGTGCAGCCGGCGGCGCGCGCGTGGCCGCCGCCGCCGAACCGCTGCGCCACGGCGCCAACGTCCACAACGCGGCGGGAGCGCAGGTTCACCCGCACGCCGCCGTCCTCCGTCTCCTTGAACAGGATGCCGACCTCGACCCCCGCCACAGACCGGGCGTAGTTCACCACGCCCTCCACGTCGTGGTCCGTCGCGCCGGCCTCGGCCAGCAGCTTCCGGGTGACCACCATCCACGCCACCCGGCCGGTCTCATCCAGCTGCAGGGTCTGCAGGGCGCGCGCGAGCAGCGCCAGCCGCGCAAGAGACTCGGTCTCGAAGATCGCCTGGGCCACGTCGTAGGGCCGGGCGCCGAGCTCGATCAGGTCCGCCGCCACCCGGTGGGTGCCCGGACCGGTGGAGTCGTAGCGGAACCCGCCGGTGTCGGTCACCAGCGAGGTATAGAGACAGAGCGCGGTCTCGGCGTCAATGGGCGCGCCGATCTCCCGCAGGATGCGGAAGGCCAGCTCCCCCACGGCTGCGGCCGAGAAGTCCAGATAGTTGTAGTCGGCAAAGGACGTGTTGGTCGCGTGGTGGTCCACATTCAGTGTGACGCGCCCGCGCCTGACCGCGGGCAGGGCAGCGCCCACCCGCTCCAGGTCGCCGCAGTCCAGGAAGCAGGAGAGGTCCCATTCCCCCTCCACCTCCTGCCACGGCACCCGGTACTCGTCCCAGCCGGGCAGGAAGTGAAACATGGGCGGAATGGGGTCGACCCCCACCATGATGGCCTCCTTGCCCATCTGCCTGAGCGCGCGGATCATGCCCAGCGTCGACCCGATGGAGTCGCCGTCGGGCTGTACGTGCATGAAAAAGAGGATTCGCTGCGCCTCGGCGATCATCCGGCTCGCCGTCGCCAGGTCGATCTGCAGGTCACTCACCCTCTTCCCGGGGGCTGCCCTTCTCCTCATCCCGCACCTGGACCAGCAGCTGCGCGATGCGCTGCCCATGTTCGATGGACTCGTCCAGGTGGAAATGCAGCTCGGGCGTGTAACGCAGGCGCAGCCGCTTCGCCAGTTCACTGCGCAGGAAGCCCGTCGCAGACGCGAGACCGGCCATGGTGTCCTTCTTCTGCTGTTCGTCGCCCAGCACCGAGACGTAGATCTTGGCGTGCCGGAGGTCGCGCGAGACCTCCACCTTGACGATCGAGACAAATCCGATGCGCGGATCCTTCACCTCATCGCGCAAGAGCTGGGCCAACTCGTCGCGCATCTGCTCGCCCACACGGACGGCGCGCGGGTTCCCGGCCATGGGGAACACACCTCCTGCAGGACCAAATCAAAGGGATCCTCTGGTCAACTGAAGGCCGGTGGCCCTGCCACCGGCCTTCGCCGGATACCGGCCTAGCCGGCCTTGATCTCCTGAAGCTCGTAAGCCTCGAGAATGTCGCCGCGCTTGAAGTCCTGGAAGTTGGCGAGGGTGATGCCGCATTCGTAACCCTCGGCCACTTCCTTCACCTCGTCCTTGTAGCGGCGCAGCGCGTTGAGTTCGCCGTCCCACACCACCACGCCGTCGCGGATGAGCCGGTAGCGGGCGCTCCTGGTGACCTTGCCGCTGATGACCATGCACCCGGCGGCCACGCCGACCTTGGGCACCTTGAAGGTCTCCCGCACCTCGGCCTTGCCCAGGATGACTTCCTCGATCTTGGGCTTGAGCATGCCCTTCATGGCGGCCTCAATATCGTCAACGATGTCGTAGATGACGCTGTAGGTGCGGATGTCGATGCCCTGCTCGTCCGCCGCGCGCGACGCCCGGTCGTCGGGACGCACGTTGAAGCCGATGATGATCGCCTTGGAGGCGACGGCCAGCATCACGTCGGACTCGGAGATGGCGCCGACGCCCGTGTGGATGATCTTCACCTGGACCTCTTCGTTGCGCAGCTTCTCCAGCTGGCCGCGAATGGCCTCCACGGAGCCCTGCACGTCGCCCTTGACGATAAGGTTCAGGTCCTTCATCTCGCCCTGGGCGACCTGGCTCATGAAGTCATCCAGCGAGATCGCCTTCTGGGCCTGCCGCTCGGCCTGGGCCCTGGCGATGCGCTTCTCGGCGATGGACCGGGCGGTCTTCTCGTCCGGCGTCACGCGGAACACATCGCCAGCCGCCGGCACCGAGTCGAAGCCCAGAATGCGCACAGGCGTGGAGGGGCCGGCCGACTTCAGCTTGCGGCCGCGGTGATCGAACATCGCCCGCACGCGGCCCCAGGCCGTTCCGGCCACGAAGACGTCCCCGGTGTGCAGGGTGCCGGCCTGCACCAGCACGGTGGCCACCGGGCCCCGCGCCTTGTCCAGCGCGGCTTCCAGAATGGTGCCCGCCGCCGGCTTGTCGGGATTCGCCTTCAGTTCGGCCACTTCTGCCAATACCAGGATATTCTCCAACAGCAGGTCCAGGTTGGTCTTCTGCTTGGCGGACACCGGTACCATAATGGTGTCGCCGCCCCACTCCTCGGCCACCAGGCCGTAGTTGGTCAGGTCCTGCATGACCCGCTGCGGGCTGGCCGTCTCCTTGTCGATCTTGTTGATGGCGACCAGGATCGGCACGTTGGCGGCCTTGGCGTGGTTGATCGACTCCACCGTCTGCGGCATCACCGAGTCGTCCGCAGCGACGACCAGCACGGCGATGTCGGTGACGTTCGCGCCGCGGGCCCGCATGGCGGTGAAGGCCTCGTGGCCGGGGGTGTCGAGGAAGGTGATCTTCCGACCGTCCAGATCCACCTCGTACGCGCCGATGTGCTGCGTGATGCCGCCGGCCTCGCCGGCCGCCACCTTCGCCTCCCGGATCGCGTCAAGCAGGGAGGTCTTGCCGTGGTCCACGTGGCCCATAATGGTGACCACCGGATGCCGCGGCTTCTTCAGCTCCTCGGGCTCGTCCGGATCCTCGACCCGGTCGTAGACCTCGGTGATGTCTTCCTTCTCCTCAACCGTGACGTCCACGCCGAACTCCGACGCGACCAGCACACAGGTGTCGACGTCGAGTTCCTGGTTGATGGTCGCCATGATGCCGAAGCCGGTGAGCAGCTTCTTGATGACCTCGGCCGCCGTAACGCCCATCTCGTGCGCCAGTTCCTTGACCGACATGGGGCCGCTTACGGTGATCGGCTTCAGGTTGCGCCGCTCCACCACCGCGCTCTTGCGCTTCGGCCGGTGACCGAACAGCTTCTCCTCAGAAGGCCGGGAGGCCTGCTCCCGCCGGGAGTAGAAGTCGGCGCGCTTGCGGTCGCCTCCCTGACCGACGCGGGGCTTGCCCTCGGCGGGCTTGGCCTGCTCCGCCACCTTCGGGTCGACCTTGGGGATGGTGAGCGGACCGCCGCGCCGCCCTCCCCGCTGCGGCAGGCCGAGGCCGCCGGGGCGTGGCCCGCCGGACCGCGGCCGCTGCGGCATGCCGACCCCGCCGGAGCGCGCGCCGCGCTGCCCGGCCGGAATCGGCAGACCGATCCCGGAGCCAGAGGGCCGCGGCTGGGCAGGCTTGGTCGGCAGACCGATTCCCGACCTCCCGGACGCAGCCGGCTTGACGGGCAGACCGAGGCCGGGCGTCACCGGCCGCGCCGGCTGCCCGGGGCCGGCGGGAACCGGCCGGCTCGGTCCGCGCTGCTCTGCAGCCTCCTGCTGGGCCGCTTCCTCCGCCTCCGCGGCGGGCGCGGGGCGCTTCGCCTCCGCACCAGGCGCAGCTTCCGCCTCGCGGGCCGGCTTCGCCGGCGCGCTCGCGGCAGCCTGGTCGGCCGCGCCGGCGGCGCCCTTCGCGGGCTTCGCCTCTGCGGCCGCCTCAGCCGCAGGCGGCGTCACGGCGGCGCGCTCGGGCTGCGCCGCGGGCGCCTCGGCGCGCGGGCGTTCGGCGGCAGGGGCGGCCGCTGCCGGCGCCTGGGCCTTTTCAGCCGGACGCTTCTCCGCAGCTGCCGGCGCCTCCGCAGCGGGGCGGCCCGCAGCGGGCCGAGCGCCTGGCCGGAGTTCGGCCGCCGGGCGCTCCGCCAGCGGGCGCCGCTCGGCCAGCGGCCGGCGCTCCCGCTTCTCGGACACCGGCCGCTTCGGACGGGTGCCGGACCCGAAGAAGTCCTCGAGGAGCGAGGCCTTCGCCGGATTCGCCTCACGGACCGGCTTCTGCTGAGCAGCCGGCTTCGCGGCCTTCGCGGCAGACTTGGCCGCACCCTCGCCCTCCTGGGCGCCGGTGCGCTTTACCGCGTCGGTCACCTTCTCTGCTGTCTTCTGGTCGATGGTACTCATATGGTTTTTCACATCCACGTTCAAAGATTGAAGGACCTCCAGTACTCGTTTGGAGTCCACTCCTAACTCTCTAGCCAGTTCAAATACGCGAAGCCTGGGCTCCAACGGATCACCCCCGTCCTGTCACAGGCGCCAGGCCCTCCCGCCGGAGGATCCCGAGGATCCCCCTGGCAAAGTCTCGGGACTGTACCACCACGACTGCACGCCCTGCCTTGCCCATGGCCTCACCCAGCGCTGCACGGGTGCCCACGATGTAGCACGGGGCGCCCGTCTGCGCCGCCAGGTGGACGAACCGCGACCGGGTCCGCTCGCTCGCGTCCCCGGCCACCAGCACGAGGTGGGCGTGCCCGCGGCGCAGGGCCTGCTCGGCAGCCATTTCTCCGGAGACCAGTTGCCCTGCCCGCTGGCAGAGCCCCAGCATCGAATGCAGCGATGGCGGAATCACTCAGCTTTCACCATCCCCATTTCTGCCTCGAGCTGGGCCCAGACCTCGTCGGAGATCGGCTGCTCCAGGGACCGTTCCAGGCGCTTGCCCTTCACTGCCTTGGCCAGACACTCGCTGTTCGGGCAGAGGTAGGCGCCGCGCCCCGGCCGCTTCCCGGAGGGAGAGGTGTCGAGCTCGATGGCGCCTTCGGGCGTGCGCACGACCCGGATCAGTTCCTTCTTGGCGCGCATCTGCCCACAGCCGACGCACATGCGCTGGGGAACCTTCTTCACCTTGGGCTGCCGCCCTCTGGCCATCGCCACCACCTCCCTTCACGGCCCGGGCGGGCACGGCGCGTGCCCGGTACTACTCGATGTCGTCCTCGCTCATCTCGTCCCAGACGCCGGCTTCCGCCTGCGACTCGGACTTGATGTCGATCTTCCACCCGGTCAGCTTCGCCGCCAGGCGCGCGTTCTGCCCTTCCTTCCCGATGGCCAGCGAAAGCTGGTAGTCGGGAACGATCACCCGGGCGGTGCGGCTCGCCTCGTCGCACATGACCCTGGTGACCTTGGCCGGGGAAAGGGCGTTGGCCACGAAGACCTCCGGGTCGGGAGACCACTCCACCACGTCGATCTTCTCGCCCTGCAGCTCGTCGACGATGTTCTGCACCCGCAGCCCCTTCTGGCCGACGCAGGCGCCGACCGCGTCGACGTTGGGCTCACGGGCCATCACCGCGATCTTCGAGCGAGAGCCGGCTTCCCGCGCGATCCCCTTGATCTCGACGGTGCCGTCGTGAATCTCGGGCACCTCCAGCTCGAACAGCCGCTTCAGGAGGCCGGGATGGGTCCGGGAGACCGCGATGGCCGGCCCCTTCGTGGTGCGCTTGACCTCAATCACGTAGGCCTTGATGTGCTGGTTCTCCACGAAGCGCTCGCCGGGGATCTGCTCGTTCCACGTGAGCACGGCCTCAACGCCGCGGGAGAGCTCCAGGTAGACCGTCCGGGTCTTGGGGTCCTGGCGCTGGACCAGCCCGGTGACGATCTCGCCCTCCCGGCTCGAGTACTCCTCATAGATCATGCCGCGCTCGGCCTCGCGGATGCGCTGCACCACCACCTGCTTGGCGGTCTGCGCGGCGATGCGGCCGAAGTCGCGCGGAGTAACCTCTACCTCGAAAATGTCGCCCAGCTGCAAGCTCGGGTTCTTCATCCGAGCCTCCTCGAGACTGACCTGCAGCCGCGGGTCGGTCACCTCTTCCACGATCTCCTTCTGCGCGTACACCCGGTAGTCGCCGGTCTTGTCATCGAAGAAGACGCGCACGTTCTGGGCAGCCCCAAAGTTGCGGCGGTAGGCGGAAATCAGCGCCGCCTCGATCGCCTCGATCAGGACCTCCCGCGCGATGCCTCTCTCACGCACCAGGTCATCCAGCGCCTCGAGAATCTCGGCTCTCATCCCTCAAGTCCCCTCTCAAGCTCCTAAAACTCAACATAAAGTCGAGCGCTCGCCACCTGTTTGCGGTCGAGGGCGATGGTCCGACCCCGCTCCTTCCCCTCAGTCAGGGTCAGGGTCACGCGGCCATCAACAAGCCCCTTCAACTCACCCACAAACGACTTCTGCCCGTCCACGGGGGCATAGGTGGTCACGACCACCTTGTGCCCCGCGTAGCGGGCGAAGTCTGCCTCGCGCTTTAAGGGCCGCTCCAGCCCGGGCGAAGAGACCTCGAAGAAATCGTACGGTGGATTGGGCAGAATTTCGTCCAACCGGGCGTCAACCACACGGCTGAGCGCCTCGCAGTCGTCAAATCCAACCCCGCCCTCCTTGTCGATGTAGACCCGGAGATAGCGGTGGGCTCCCTCCTTGACCAGTTCGACCCCCACCAGCTCCAGCCCCAGCGCCGCTGCGTGGGGGGCAGCCAGTTCCTCCACCAACTCCTCGAGACGCTTACCGCTCTTCGCCAAACAGGACCAGACCTCCGATCGAATGATGCCGTGCGGCCGAAGCGGCACGCCTGCAGCACTACTGTTTCCCGATTTCGGGCACCAAATGAGCCGGCTCGCACCGGCTCGTTGGCGAACCCGCACTCCAACGCCGAGACCTCGGACGTTGAAAAGAGTGGGTTGACACCCACTCCTTAGGACACGGAACAGCTACCTCGGTGCTCATCATAGCACACAATGCCGCCCGTGACAAGGGATGACGGGCCTACTTTCCGCCTAGTCGCTCATCGACCGTCAGCGGCGGAATGCGCCGCTTCAGCTCGCCGACGAAGCCGCCCGTGGAGCGCAGGTAGGCCACCGGAATCGGGACGAAGGTGATCTTCTTCCCGGGGTTGCGGTGGCGGAAGTTGTCCAGCATCTCCCGGGCCGCCGGGTGAATGCCCTTCTCCGGCAGCTCGCGGCCGACGTCGACGCCGCGCAGCACCAGCCAGATCGCCGGGAAGAGCGGGTTGCGCCCGCCGCGCAGCACCATCCCCACCTTATCCAGGGGAATGACCGTCAGCCGGCCGGCGTCCCGCACCCGGACCTCCCGCCGGGTCAGCTCCACGCTGAACACCCATCCCGATGAGACGAACCAGGAAAGCACGCCGACGAGCACGCCGTACAACACGAAAAACACCGTGCCGCCGGGGCCCGTGAAAATCGGGCTTAGGATCATCACAAGCGCGGCAGCCGCCACGAGCGACAGGCCGTACAGGATCTTCTGCACCAGTGTCAGGCCGAACTGCATACTTTCCGTCTTCTTCGTCTCTGCTGTCATTCGCTGCGGCGGCCCGTCCTGCTGCGGGCCGCCGCCACACCTCCATCATTCGCTAGTGTCGAGCCGGCGCGACCGATAGACCGCATAGAGCCCGGCCGCGAGTTCGTCGATGACCGCCCGCTCCCGCAGGGCCTGGCTCCACCGCCGGGGCACGGCCGAGGGGCCGTACGCGGCGCCTGCCAGCCCTCCGGCCACCGCACCGACGGTATCGGCGTCATCCCCTAAATTCACCGCGGCCACAACACATTCCTCCAGCGAGTCGGTCCGGAGCAACGCCCAGAACGCGGCCTCCAGCGTCTCCACCACGTACCCGCCCGACCGGATCCGGTCGGCCGGGCGGTCCGCCAGGCCCTCGAACCTCCGGGCGAGGTCCGCGATCGCCGCCTGCACGTCCGGCGCGGCCCCGCGCAGCGGCGCCAGCCCGGCCGCCAGGGCGTCGGCCGGCGTCGCCCCGTCCAGCAGGGCGTCCGCCGCGCGGTGGTAGATGGCGATCGCCGCATCGGACTCCGGATGCGGGTGGGTCATGCGGCCGATGCGGATGGCCTCGGCCGGGTCAGGGCCGTAGGCCAGTGCGGTGGGCAGGGTCCGCATCAGTGCGCCGTTGCCGGCCGCCCACTCGCCGAGTTCCGCCCGGACGGCCTCGCTGGCCGCCTGCCACGACCCCAGGCGCATGAAGGCGCGGATCGCCGTCCGGCAGGTGTTCCCCACGTCGGGCGGGCCCGACTCCAGCCACGCGACGAAGTGGCGCCCCACCGCGTCGACGGGGTCGTCGGGGTTCTCCACGATCCCACGGCCCACCGCCACCGCCATGGCGGTGTCATCGGTCCACGCGCCTGCGGGAAACCCGAAGGGGCCGCCGCCGACAATCTCCCGGTGGCCGCCGGGGTAGCGGGCCGAAATGGCCTCGCGGCTCATGAACTCCACCGTGCAGCCGAGCGCGTCGGCCACCGCCATCCCCAGCATGGCCCCGAGGCCGCGGCCCGCACGGGTCAGGCTGAGCTTCCGCTGCGCGGCGAACCCCTCGCGGTGCAGCCAGGTCAGCCGCCCTTGAATCACGTGCCACGCCGGAAGGCTCATCAGGCGGAGGAACGGGAAATAGGCGTCACCCAGCCCCCGCTCGGCCGCCACCAGCACGGCCGCCTCGATGCAGAGCAGGTCCCCGGGCGACATGCCCGAGGGCAGGCCCGTCACGATCTGGTCGAAGGGCTGCGGCTCGAGGGCAGCGTGGGGATTCCGGTAATAGACGTCGATCATGCGGACGAAGGTGCGGTCCAGCTCCCCCGCCTCCGCGGGGCTCAGCCCCTCGTAGAGCGCGAGGGCGGCCCGCCAGTCGGGGGGCTCGTCCCAGTCGGCACGGGAGGCCTCCAGGGCCTGGAGGATGCGCTGCTCCCAGTCCACCTAGCGCCGGCCCCCCTTCTGTTCGGCGAAGGGGCCCAGCACGATCACGCCGGCCCCCAGCACCATCGCGGCGCCGTACACCCGCTCCGACATCTTGTGCCAGCGGTTGTACTCCACCCGCACGGGGTCGGTCTCGGCGTAGGTCTGAACCGGTTCGGGCGGCTGCGCCCGCTCCATCTGCGGAAAGATGTAGAGCCACGTGGTGAGGGCCAGGCCCAGGCAGCCCAGCAGCAGCACGAGCCGCGCCTTGTTCACGCCGCTCCGCAGCCGGGGCAGCAGGGTCAGGAGCGCTGCCGCCCCGAGCAGCAGCCCGACGTTGTTCAGCAGGTAGATGATGTCGCCGGCCAGGTCCCCGGCCGACTGCCTGTCGGGACCGAACGCGGCGAAGATCTTGGGAGCGCCCAGGGCGAAGCCGGCCGCAGCGCCGACCCAGAGTCCCATCAACAGTTGGGTCGCGGCCTCCAGGACTCTCATCCTCCGCATACCTCCTCCAGGACGCGTGCCACGCCATCTTCGCTGCACGGCGGCGCCACCCGGTCCGCCGCGGCCTTCACATGGGGAGCGGCGTTGCCCATCGCGACGCCCAGCCCCACGTAGCGCAGCATCTCCACGTCGTTATCGGAATCGCCGAACGCGATCATCGCCTCGGGAGGAATGCCCAGCCGCTCGCCGAGCGCCCTGAGGCCGCTCGCCTTCGAGATGCCCGCGGCGGTCACCTCCAGGTTGTCGGCGCCGGATGAGGTCACCTCCACGCCCTGCACCTCGCGGCGGATCTGCTCGGCCAGGGCAGGCAGCCGGGCCGGCTCACCGAAGAGCATGAGCTTCAGCACCGGCGGCCTGCCGGGGGCCGCCGCCCAGCGCGCGAGGCGCGGCACCAGGCGGGTCTGGTTGGCGCCCCACATGCGGGCAACGCCCAGCGCAGCCTGAAATGCCGCGCCTCCGGCGCGCAGCCACTGATAGGCGTTGACCAGGTGGGCCAGGGGCCTGTCCAGCACCATGCCCTCGGGCGTGTAGCAGTGCATCAGGACGCCGGCCCGCCGGCCCAGGGCCAGGGTCCTCACCAGCGGCTCGGTCGGAATGCCCCACTGGTGAATCACGCCCCCGCTGTCGTCCAGGAGGCCGGCGCCATTGCAGCAGATCACCGGCCCGCCGCCGATCTCCCGGCTGATGCGCAGCGCGGAGTGGGGCGTGCGACCGGTGGCAATGACGGTAATGGCGCCCCGCCGCCGCGCCGCCGCCAGAGCGGCCAGGGTGCGGGGCGACACCTGATGACGGCTGCAGAACAGGGTGCCGTCCACATCGAGGGCGATCAGGCGGTACTGCAAGCGAACACCTCTCCACCACGGGACACTCTTGACAATGTTAACTCCTGCCTCTTTCCTCTGCAATCCCCGTCCGCTACACCCGTTCCAGCTCCGCCGCCAGCGCCGACCGCAGGGCCGCCATGGTGCCGCGCCAGCCCGCCCGCGCCAGCGAGGTCAGGAAGTCGGCGTGGCTGCGCCCCCGCCGGTAGTCGGGCTCCCGGGACGGGTGCGGCAGGTAGCGGGCGATCTCGTCCAGGTCCGGATCCACCAGCAGCGAGCCCTGGTACAGGGCCACCTCCCGGTTGGCGTACAGGCTGGAGCCCAGCACCTTCAGGTCGTCGATCGCCACGTCGCCCATCCCCCGCACCGCTGCGCCGGTGAGCCCCAGACCGCGCAGGGCGCGGGCAACGGCCTCGGCGATGGGCCCGATCCACTGCGTCGCAAACTGCCGGCGGGAGGCCTCGTACGCCGCGGTGATCACCAGGCATCCTGGCGCCAGGACCACCGCCCCGCCCCCGCCCCGGCGCCGGTAGACCGGCACGCCGTCGGCGGCGCAGCGCGCCAGGTCCACATCCGTCTCGGGCGTGCCGGCGCCCAGCACCGCCTCCGTCCGCTCGGGCTCCCAGAGCCAGATGAAGGGGCCTTCCTTCCTGAACCTCTCGAGTGCAACCGCGTCGTAGGGCAAGGGTTGGATCTGCATGATGGTCCTCCCGCACGGGATGTAGGCCGTGTGCATCCACGGAAAACGCGCAGCCCACGGCTCACCGCTCACCGCCTGCCGCTCATCAGAACCCGAACACCAGCTGGTTCCCCTCCGGCAGCCCCTCCAGGCAGCCGTGGTTCTCCAGGAGTTCCAGCACGGCCTTGTTGATGCGGGCGCGGTTCTTCAGGTCCTCCTTCGAATGAAACTCGCCCTGGGCCCGGGCCTCCACGATGGCCTGCGCGGCGCTGTCGCCCAGGCCGGGCAGCGCGTTGAACGGGCAGAGCAGGGTGTTCTCCCCGTCGATCAGGTAGCGGGTCGCCTCCGAGCGGTACAGATCCACCCGGTTGAAGCGGATGCCCCGCAGGAACGCCTCCTCCACCAGCTCGTACTCCGTGAGGGATTCCTTCTCCTTCGGCGAGGCGTCCCGGCCCTTGGCCTCGATCTCCGCCACGTAGCGGCGCACGGCCTCGGGGCCCTGCACCAGCAGGTTGGCGTCAACCGACCCGGCCCGCACGCTCAGGTACGCCGCGTAGAACAGCAGCGGCTCGTGCACCTTGAACCAGGCGATGCGCAGGCAGGAGAGCACGTACGCGGCCGCGTGGGCCTTCGGGAACATGTACTTGATCTGCTTGCAGGACCAGATGTACCAGTCGGGCACATTGCAGGCCCGCATCGTCTCTTCCATCTCGGGGGTCAGCCCCCGGCCCTTACGCACCGACTCCATGATCTTGAAGGCGGTGGCCGGCTCCACGCCCCAGTAGATCAACTGCACCATGATGTCGTCGCGGCAGCCGATGACGTCCTGGAAGGGAATCCCCTTCTTCACCAGCTCCTGGGCGTTGTTGGTCCACACGTCCGTGCCGTGGGAGAGGCCGGAGATGCGCACCAGGTCCGAGAAGTTGCGGGGGCTGGTCTCCATCAGCATCTGCCGCACGAACCGCGTGCCCATCTCGGGCAGCACGATGGTGCCCAGGTCGAACTGGAGCCGCCCGTCATCGATGCCCAGCACCCGGTTGCCGCCGGGGCTGAAGAGGGCCAGCACCTCCGGGTCGTCCACCGGCACCTTCCGCACGTCGAAGTCGGGGTCGCCGGTCTTCTCCCGGTACAGGTCCTGCAGCATCTTCAGCATGGTCGGGTCATCGTGGCCGAGGATGTCCAGCTTCATCAGGGCCTGCTCAAAGGCGTGGTAGTCGAAGTGGGTCGTCTTCACGCCGGACTTCCGGTCGTCGGCCGGGTACTGCACCGGCGTGACCTCCTCGATCTCCATGCCGACGGGAACCACCACCATGCCGCCGGGGTGCTGGCCGGTGGTGCGCTTGACGCCGGCCACGCCCGCGGCCAGGTAGCCGATGTGCGCCTCCCGGATGCCGGTGATATTGTTCTCCTCCAGCCAGCCCCGCACCATGCCGTAGGCCGTCTTCTCGGCAATGGTGCCCACCGTGCCCGCCTTGAAGACGTACTTGTCGCCCCCGAGCAGCTCCTCGGAGAACTTCTGGATGCGGCCCTGCACCTCGCCGGAGAAGTTCAGGTCGATGTCCGGCACCTTGTCGCCCTTGAAGCCCAGGAAGGTCTCAAAGGGAATGTCCTGCCCGTCGCGGTCCAGCGGCGTGCCGCACTGGGGGCAGTCCTTACGCGGCAGGTCGAAACCGGAGCCGGTCTTGCCGTCGTCGTGCCACTCCAGGTACTTGCACTCGGGGCAGATGTAGTGCGGGGGCAGCGCGTTGACCTCGGTGATGTCCATCGCCCAGGCGACGAAGGAGGAGCCCACCGAGCCGCGGGAGCCCACCAGATAGCCCATCTCCATCGACTTCTTCACCAGCAGGTGCGAGATGTAGTACGACACCGCAAAGCCGTTGCCGATGATCGCGTCCAGCTCCCGCTGCAGCCGCTGGGCGATCTTCTCGGGCACCGGGTCGCCGTAGACCCGCTTCACCTTCTCCCACGAGAGCCGGCGGGTCTCCTCCTCCGACCCCTCCAGCACGGGCGGGAAGAGCTTGTCGGGCACCGGCTTCACCTTTTCGATCTGCTCGGCGACGGCGTTGGGGTTGGCGATGACCACCTCGTAGGCAGCCTCCTCGCCCAGGTAGGCGAACTCGTCCAGCATCTCCTGCGTGGTGCGCAGGTAGAAGGGCGCGTCGTACTCGTCGCGGAAGCCGATGCCGCCCTTCAGGATGCGGCGGAAGATCTGCTGGTGGGGCTCGAGGAAGTGCGCGTCGGAGACGGCGCAGACCGGTTTGCCCAGCTTCTTCCCCAGCTCGTAGATGCGCCGGTTGAGCGAGAGCAGCTGCTCCTCAGAGTTGACCTGGCCCGACTCCAGGAGGAAGGCCAGGCAGTCCCGGGGCAGGATCTCCAGGTAGTCGTACCAGGAGGCCAGCTGCTCCAGCTCCTCATCGGGAACGCCCCGCAGGAGCGCGTCGAACAGGTGGCCGCCGTAGGTGGCCGAGCCGATGAGCAGCCCCTCCCGGTGCTTCTCCAGCACCGAGCGCGGCACCCGCGGCGTGCGGTTGAAGTACTCGATGTGCGAGAGGCTGATCAGCTTGTAGAGGTTCTTCATGCCCGCCTGCGTCTTCACCAGGCAGGTGGCGTGGTGGGGCCGGAGCTGCTCGGCGTTGATGTCCTGGCTCAGGCTGTTCAGGTCTGCGACGGTGGCGATGCCGTTCACCCGCTCCAGCAGCTTCGCCAGCACCATCGCGGCGGTCTTCGCGTCCGCGTCGGCCCGGTGGTGGTCCACCAGGGGCACCTGCAGCTCCTTGGTGAGCGCCGCCAGGCTGTGGCTCCGCATGTGGGGCAGCACCGCGCGGGCGAGCGTCAGCGTGTCGAGCACCGGGTTGGCGAACTCCTCGCCCAGGTACTTCTGCCGGTGGTAGCGCAGGAACGAGTAGTCGAACTGCGCGTTGTGCGCCACGACGATCGCGTCGCCCACGAAGTCGAAGAACGCGCGCAGCGCCTCTTCCGGCTCCGGGGCGCCCTCCAGCATATCCGGCGTGATGTTCGTGAGCTTCTGCACCTCCGGCGGGACCGGCTTGGTGGGGCGCACGAAGCTCTGGAACGTGTCGAGCACCTCGCCGCCGCGAAAGCGCACGGCGCCCAGTTCGATGATGTCGTCGCCGATGGGCGAGAAGCCCGTCGTCTCGATGTCCAGCACCACGAACTCGGCGTCGCCGAGCGGCACGCCCTCCGGGGGCCGCTGGATGACCGCCGCACCGTCGTCGACCAGGAAGAGCTCACAGCCGTAAATCACCCGGAAGTCCTCGGGCACCTTCACGTTGCTGGCGGCGGGGAATGCCTGCACCACGCCGTGGTCGGTGATGGCCACGGCCTTGTGGCCCCACTTCACCGCCGTCTTCACCAACTCGGCCGGGTCGATCATGCCGTCCATGGCCGACATGGTGGTGTGCGCGTGCAGCTCCACCCGCTTCAGGGGCCCTTCGTAGGTGTCCTCGCGGGCCGGGCGCCTGCCCACCATCAGGTCGTCGGCCAGCATCGTTAGCTCGCCGGAGAACCTGTCCACCTGCACGTTGCCCCTGACCTTCACCCAGGTCCCGTTCTTGAGCACGGCCAGGTAGTCCGGCTCCTTCTGGGGGTCCCGGAAGAGCTTCACCGGAAGCGTGTCGCCGAGACCACCGGGGTCCGCGGCGCGCAGCAGGTCGCACACCCCGAAGGAGATGAGCTGCCGGCCGCTCCGCAGGTCGCGGCTCTCCAGCCCGACGATCTCGCCCTCGATGATGACCCGGTTCTCCTCTTCCGTGATGGTCTGAATCGGCCGCACCGGCGCGTCCGCCGGGATGGCGCGCCCCTTCAGCGGCCCCTCGGCCGGCGGGGGCGTCGCCGCGGCCTCCTTCTTGCCGAACGCCGACTGGCGCTGCATCCACTGCTCGAAGTACTCGTCGGCGTAGCCGAGCTCCTCGGTGATGGGCTCGGGCGGCAGCGGGACCTCCTCGTCCCCGTCGGTGAAGAAGGCCTCAGCTGCCTCGCCGGCTGCATCCGCGCGCGCCGGCCGCGGGGCCGGGCGCGCCGTCACCCGGACCTGCAGCGCGCAGCCCGTCTCCCTCCGGACCAGCCGCTCCATAACGGGAACCACCCCGCGCTGCTCCACCACCTCGGCCTGCGCGGCCGTGGGCAGCTCCACGATCAGGCGGGGGGCTTCCACCTGCCACCGGGCCTTCTCCAGAAGCCCGTTGACCAGCGGCAGGACCTGCTTCAGCTGCTTCAGGATCTCCGGCCACGCCTCAGCCACCCGCTGGGCCGGATCGGCCTCAGGGTCCGGGTCGCGCACCGGAACCACCGTCACCGAAGCGGCGAGGCCCCCGAGGCACTGCTCGGCCACGGCGTCCGCCAGCGCCGGCCGGTGGTCCAGGGGCAGCCGCACCGGGCTCGCCAGGTGCAGGATGACGCTGCGGCTCCGGCGGTTCACCTCCACGCGAACCGGGCGCGCCCCTTCCAGGAACGCCTGAACCTGCGGCGGTAGTTCGGCGACGTCGATGAGCGAGAGCCAGTCGGACTGCGGTGACATCTAGGCGGCTCACCTCATAGCTCAGATATTTGCGCCTGTGCGCCCGGGAACCGGGCGCGGCGGCCACAAGAAGCCGACGAGCGCCCTGGTTGACCCAGTGCGCCCGCGGGCCGTTGGCTATATGTCTTCTTCAGTGACCGAGATGACCCCTTCCCGGCTCATCAAGTCGGCGATCAACCCGGTCATGTCGACATTGCGCCCCTGCGGCTTGACCGTGAACCGAATCTCAATGGTGCCCGGGAAGGCCCCCGAGCGCATGGCGACGTTCTTGACGGTACAGCCCCAGCGGCCGCAGGTGGAGGCCACGACGCCCAGCTGGCCGGGCGTGTCGGTCACCTGCACGATCAGCGACCGGTAGGCCCCGTGGTCGAAGAAGCGATTCTCCACCTCTGTCAGCGTCTTCAGGGTCAGCATCACCAGGACCACGGCCACAAAGGTCTGCATGTACAGCCCCGCGCCCACCGCCAGGCCCATGGCCGAGACGACCCAGAGCGAGGCGGCCGTGGTAAGGCCGCGGATGGTCGCCCCCTCCCGCATGATCGTACCGGCGCCCAGGAAGCCGATGCCGCTCACGACCTGCGCGGCGATGCGCCCGGGGTCGCCGTTGCCGAACCCGGTTGCCACCACGATGTCGTACATGCTGAGCGAGACCTTCATGATGAGGGCCGAACCCACGCACACCAGCACGTGGGTGCGAAGACCGGCGGGCCGGTTGTGGGACTCACGCTCAAGACCGACCACGCCGCCGGCGATGGCGGCGACGAGCAGGGGAATCAGGTTATCTACGAGCTGCTGTGCGAACGTGTACAGGTTCGCCTGAATAAACTCCAAGTCTAGCAAAGTCACTATCCCTTCTGTACGTATTTCAATATTTCATAATACATCTTCAGGCGCGCAGCCGTGCCTTTGACTAAGCCCAGCTTCTCCTCCTTCATCCGGTGGCTCATCTCTTCCAGGACGACCTCCACCACGCGGCAGCCGTGCTGTTTGACGTACTTGGTCAGCGCCACCTC
The DNA here is from genome assembly GCF_055383075.1 of Symbiobacterium turbinis. Lineage (NCBI taxonomy): Bacteria > Bacillati > Bacillota > Clostridia > Eubacteriales > Symbiobacteriaceae > Symbiobacterium > Symbiobacterium turbinis. The sequence goes on along the minus strand of NZ_AP042433.1, from coordinate 826,932 downwards.
GATGCCGAACCGGGCCTGATCTGCACCGGGCTCTTCCTGAAACAGATCCGCCACGACCTCACGCCGGACCGCCCGCTGGCCCGAGAGGTACGGCGCCACCAGCTGGGCCAGGTCGGTCGCGACCCGGCCGTCGCCGAAGACCCCGACGCTCATGTCGGCCTCGCCGCTGAGGACCGGGTGCAGCAGGTGCCGCAGGTGATCAGGGCTGAGGCCGATCAGATCGGCATCCAGAAAAAGCAGGACCGGGGCGGTCGTCGCGTCGAAGCCCGACTTCATCGCCGCAGCCTTGCCCCGGTTCTCCATATGTTCGATGACGGTAGCTCCCGCTTCACGGGCCCGGGTGGCTGTCTCGTCTGTCGAGCCGTCGCTCACCACGATGATCTCGCTAATCTCCGGCACCAGCCTGCACGCAGTGACCACCGAACCGATCGTTGACTCCTCATTATACGCGGGGATCACCGCAGCGACTCTCATAACGCCATTGACCTCCGATTGGAGCAGCCCAAGTTCAAAGTCTGCGCGGCCACGTGAACCGCTTTTTCTGGGGTAAGGTATTCCGTACACGGTGACCTTTTTCCTCCTCCAAACGCTGCCGGTTGCTAGACTGCCCCATCGGCGTCAGGCCTACCCAGGCGGAACAGGGGCAGCCCCCCTCTGATGGTAGGACTGCCCCAAATCAGCCGAACCCGTCAGGCCCTGCGCCGGCGCTGCCTGAGCAGGCGGATCACGAAGGTCACTGCGAACACTGCTCCCCCGGCCACCGCCATCGCCCCGGCCACGGGGGTGTCGGTGGCGCGGGCCAGCAGGTAGCCCAGCACGCTGGCCAGCACGCCGATCCCCACCGCCAGGGCCAGCATCACGGAGAGCCGGTCGGTGAGCAGGTACGCCGTCGCGCCGGGCAGCACCAGCATGGCCACCACCAGAATCGCGCCCACCGCGTCGAAGGCGCCCACGGTGGTGATGGAGACCAGGGTCATCAGCAGGTAGTGGAACGCCGTGACGTTGATGCCCTGGGCAGAGGCCGTCTCGGGGTCGAACGCGCAGATCTTCAGTTCCTTGAAGAATAGGAGAACTGCCACCAGATCGAGCACGAATATGGCGCCCATCGTCCACAGGGCCCGGGGCCCCAGGCTCACATCCCCCACCAGCCACAGGTCCCAGGGGGCGAAGGCGATCTCGCCGTACAGCACGTGCTCCAGGTCCAGGTGCACCCGGCCCGCGAAGGCCGAGATGAGCACCACGCCCAGGGCGAACAGGGCCGTGAAGGTCACGCCCATACCGGCGTCCTCCTGCACCCCGGCCCGCTGCAGCGCCTGCACCAGCCAGGTGGTGAGCAGGCCGAAGAGTGCGGCCCCCAGCACCATGATCGGGGCTGCGCGGCTGCCCGTGAACAGGAATCCCAGGGCGATGCCCGGCAGCACCGCGTGGCTGATGGCGTCGCCCAGCATCGTCATGCGCCGCAGAACCAGGAACGACCCCACCAGGCCGGCCGATCCGGCCACCAGCGCCCCGACGGCGACGATTACCAGCGAGGCCGTCATGCCCCATCACCCGGGTGAAGCCGCGGCTGCATACCGTGCTGAACGAGCAGGGCCTCCAGCTGCCTGAGGGTCTCCGGCGCAGCGACCAGCCGCCCTCCCGCATCCCACTGCACGCCGTCCAGATCGGCCTCATGCATGCGGCAGACCAGGTGGAGCCGCTCTTCCCGCACCAGCGGATAGGCCTCCGCGACCCCCGCCGCCGTGAGCTTCCAGGCGTCCGCACCCGCCAGGCCGGCGGGCGCCGGCACCCGGTCCACCAGCCCCTCCCGGGAAAGCCGGGCCAGGTGGCGCCGCACGGCTCCCACCGGCACCCCGGTGCGGCGAGACAGCGCCTCCGGCGAGGCCGCCGCCAGCGTCTGCGGGCACGCCGCCTCCTCGGCCAGGTCGTAGAGCGCCTCCAGGAGGCGGCTGCGCCGGGTCCGCGCCCGGGTCCGCAGAAAGCGCACCAGACGGGCCAGCAGCCCCCGCTGCGGGGCGGCCAGGAGGGAGACGAAGAAGAACAGGCTCGCCGCCAGCACGATGAGGGGGCCGGTGGGCATGCGGGGACCCACCTGCGAGGCCAGCGTGCCGGCTACGCCGGAGAGGGCTCCGAACAGCCCCGCCAGCGGCAGCATCACAGAGAGCCGGTTGGTCCAGTACCGCGCCGTCACGGCGGGCGTCGTCAGCAGCGCGGCCATGAGCACCACCCCCACCGCCTCCAGTCCGATCACAACGGCCACGACGATCCCCAGGTTGAGCAAGAGATCCAGCGCCGTCATCGGGAAGCCCAGACCCGCGCCGAAACCCGGGTCGAAGGCCAGCAGCTTGAACTCCTTGTAGAAGAGCAGGGCCATCAGGCAGAGAAGCGCCGCGATCAGCGTGATCAGCCGCACGTCGCTGGGCACGATGGCCGCGGCCTGCCCGAAGAGGTACTTGTCGAGGCCGCTCTGGTTTCCGCCGGGCATGCGCTGCACCACGCCGAGCAGCATGATGCCAAGCCCGAAGAAGACCGTGAGGACCAGGCTCATGGCAGAGTCCTCCTTCAGCCGGGAGTGGCGCGTGATGGCGAGCATCGCCAGCACGCCCAGCACCCCCGTGGCCGCGGCGCCCACCAGCAGCGGCCCCGCCGCCTTGGCGGAGGTCACCATGTAGGCCAGGACGATCCCCGGCAGGGCTGCGTGCGCCAGCACGTCACCCATCAGGGCCCGGCGCCTGAGCAGGGCGAAGACACCCAGCACCCCGCTGGCCAGCCCGAGCAGCGCGGTGCCGCTCATCACCCACAGCGCATTGGCGAACACCGGTCAGTCCCCTCCCAGCGACCGGCGTGCGGGGGGCTGCGCCCCGGCCAGCAGCGCCAGGCTGCCCAGCCGTCCGCCGTAGGTGTGCGTGAGGTTCTCCGGGGTGAAGACCCTTTCAACCGGGCCGGCGGCCAGCACCCGCACGTTCAGGAGCACCAGCCAGTCGAAGTACTCGCGCACGGTCTGCAGGTCATGATGCACTACCACCACCGTGCGCCCCCGGGCCTTCAGATCGGTCAGCAGGCCGATGATGGCCCGCTCCGTGGCCGCGTCCACGCCGGCAAACGGCTCATCCATGAAGTAGATGCGGGCGTCCTGCGCCAGGGCCCGGGCCAGGAAGACCCGCTGCTGCTGCCCGCCGGAAAGCTGGCTGATCTGCCGGCGGGCAACATCCGCCATGCCCACCTTCTCCAGGGCCTCCATCGCCAGGCTGCGCTCCCGGGCGCCCGGCCGGCGCAGCAGCCCCAGGTGGCCATACCGGCCCATCATCACCACGTCCAGCACGTCGGTGGGAAAGTCCCAGTCCACCGAGGCCCGCTGGGGCACGTAGCCGACCTCCCGCCGGGCCTGCGCCACCGGCCTGCCGAAGATGCGCACCTCGCCGGAGAGCCGGGGAACCATGCCCAGAATCGCCTTGATCATCGTCGACTTGCCGGCGCCGTTGGGCCCGATCACGCCGATCAGCCGCCCGGGGGGCAGCGAAAGGTTGACGTCCTTCAACACCGGGCGCTGCTGATAGGCCACCGTCAGGCTGCGCACCACCACCGGCAGGTCGTCGTCCCGCGCGCTGTGCTCCCTCGCCATGCTCTCCCTCCTCCCACCTGTCCGTCCTGCCATCACCGCAAGGCCTCGACGATCGCCCGCACGTTGTGCCGGATCATGCCCACGTACGTCCCCTCCGGCGTGCCCTCCGGCCCCATGGCGTCGGAGAACAGCTCCCCGCCGATGCTCACCTGGTGGCCCCGGGCGGCGGCGCCCTCCACCAGCGCCTCGATGGAGCTGCGCGGCACACTGGACTCGATGAAGACCGCCTTGATCTCCCGCTCCACCAGCAGGTCGATCATCTGCTGCAGGTCGGCGAGCCCGTACTCGGTCGCCGTGGAGATGCCCTGCAGCCCGGCCACCTCAATATCGTACGCCCGCCCGAAGTAGCCGAAGGCGTCGTGTGCGGTCACCAGCACCCGCCGCCCCGCGGGAATCGTGGCCAGCTCGGCGCGGGCCCACTCGTCCAGCTCCTTCAGCTCCGCCAGGTAGGCCTCGGCGTTCTGCCGGTACGTGCTCGCCCCTTCGGGATCCAGCTGCACCAGGCTGTCGCGCACGACCGCGGCGGCTTCCATCCAGAGCGACACATCGAACCAGATGTGCGGGTCCTCCACCCCGTCCTCGGTGATCAGGAGGCGTTCCTCGGGAATGCGTTCCGCCACGGCCACGGTGGGCTTCTCCCGGGCCATCTTCACCAGGATATCGCCCATGCGCCCTTCCAGGTGCAGTCCGTTGTAGAAGATGATGCGGGCCTGCTGCAGGCGGGCGATATCGCCCTCCGACGCCTTGAAGAGATGCGGATCGACGCCCGGGCCCATCAGGGCCGTCACCGCCACCCGGTCGCCCCCGATGTTCCGCGCCAGATCGGCCACCATGCCCGTCGTCGCCACCACCGGAATGCGGTCCCCCGCCGCCGTGCCCGCCTGGCCGGTTGCGCATCCGGCGGTCACCACGGCGATCCCGAGTGCCAGCAGCGCAAGCCCCAGGCGCAGTCGTCGTAACATACATCTTCACCCTCCAGCCGGCCCGGTTTGTCTCCAGGCCAAAAATCTTAGCCTAGACCAACTTTGTGACCGAAAGCACGGAGCGGACACCCGCTCCGTTTTCCTGCGGGAAAGAGTTTTTCCCCAGGGAAACTCTTGCCCTTATGCTGGTATTGTGCGGCACGCAAGGCTGGTTTGTCAAGAGCGATTCTCATTCGCAGTACGATAACGCACCGCCAACCGTGCGCCGGCGGTGCGTGCGGAATTGCGGGATCACTCGACCACCAGTCGCCCCCGCATGCCCCTCTGGTAATGTCCGTCCACGTGGCACTCGTAGCTGTAGGTGCCGGGCTTCTCCACCGTGAAGGCGGCCTCGGCGCTCCGGCCGGGCTCCACGGGGCCGATGAGCACGTTCAGCTCCGGGATGCGGAACTCGTGGGGAACGCGCCCCCGGTTCTCCAGCCGGACCACGATCTCGCTGCCCGCCCTCGCCCGCAGCTCCGCCGGCTGGAACCGGTACTCCCGGGCCACGACGGTGAACCGCCGTGCCGGTTCGTCCGCCCGGGGCATGCTGCGCAGGGCCTCCTCCAGGGCGTCGCGGATGACCGCCACCTCCCGCGCGACGTCCTCCTCGGAGAGGATGCCGCTGAGGAGCAGGCCCCGGATGGTGCTGCTGGCATTGGCCATGCGCGCGGCCAGGCCGGGATCCTGCATGCTGACGGCAGGCAGCACCGGGTCGAGAGCCTCGGCGAACCGGTCGTAGGCCGTGCGGAAGCGCTCCAGGTCGCCGGCCGCCGCCGCCGCCAGGATCTCCGGCGCCGCTTCCCGGGCGGTCTCCATCCGCTCCTGCAGCGTGGGCGGCCCAACCTCTGCGGTGTCGTTCCGCTCCTGCAGCGCGGGCGCTCCCGCCTCCGCGGCCTGTACCCGGCCCGTCGGGCCGGCCAGCAGAACCGCGGCCGCCACCCATGCGCCTGCCCATCGCAACCAGTGCTTCACAAGCGTGCCTCCTTCGCGTCGTACTGTGCGCCGCTCGGTCACAGTATCTCCTCCCGCAGGGGAAAGGAGTCGGTACTTCCGCGGGCGCCAGGGCGTAAAATGCGGCAAAGCCCCCGCAAGGGGGCCCCGGGGGTGTGCGCATGGTGCGTCTGGCACAGGCCGTGTTCAAGGGCGGCGGGGTGAAGGGCATCGCCCTGGTGGGCGGGCTGGCGGTCGCGGAGGAGCTGGGCTGGCGCTGGCGGGCCGTGGCCGGCACATCCGCCGGCGCAATGGTAGCCGCCCTGGTGGCCGCCGGGTACCCGGCCCGCGCGCTGAGGGAGATCATCCACGAGCTGGACCTCCGCAGCTTCGGCGATTCGTCGGGATTCAAGGTGGCCAGCCTGCTGCTGCACGAGGGCATCTTCAAGGGAGAGAAGCTGCTGGCCGAGGTCGATCGGCTGCTCTCCGAACGGCTCCGCCGGCCGCGGGTGACGTTCCGCGATCTGCCCGTCGCCTGCCAGATCGTGGCCACAGACCTGACCCACCGGCGCATGCTCGTCTTCCCCCACGACCTGGGCCGGCCGCCCTACTCGCTGGAAGACCCCTACGGCTTTCCCGTGGCCGACGCCGTCCGCGCGTCCACAGCCATCCCCTTCTTCTTTCAGCCGTACCGGCTGGAACTCCCCAACGGGGTCCGGGCGACCCTGGTGGACGGCGGACTGCTCTCCAACTTCCCGGTGCACCTGTTCCAGCCGGTGGGCGGCCCGGCCTGCATGCCCACCTTTGGCTTCGACCTGCGCGGGGGAGACGACGGGCCGCAGGCGACCGACACGCCCCTGGAGCTGGTGCAGGCCATGGTGAACACCATCCTCAGCGCCCGGGACCTGAGCGACCGTGAAAACCAGGATTACGCCCGCGTGATCCCCATCGAGACCGCCCCGTACCGCACCACGCAGTTCGACATCGATGCCGGGGGCAAGGAGGAGCTGTGCCAGCGCGGGCGGGCCGCCGCCGAAGCTTTCTTCGCGGACCCGGCCACCCACGCCTGGCTGAGGGAATTCGCCGTGCGCCGGGCCCTTCGGCCACTGCGCCGGCCCCTCAGCGTTTAATCTACCAGCGAAAAGGAATATCAGAATCTTGCGTATAACCATCCTTGCAAGTTGTACAGCCTTGCACGCGCCCGGGGCGGCGGCAGCGGGCGCCGGAGGTCGCACATGCAGCAGGCAAGCGGGTTCATCATCGCGGGGCCGTTCTGGCCGTCGCGGCGGGGCTCCTGGCCCTCCGCGCGGTCGTCGTGTCACCGGTGCCGGACGGTGTCGATTCCAACTACCTGCTGTTCACCAACCCCCTGTTCATGCTGGCGGTCGTGGCGCTGGAGGAGCTGTTCTTCCGCGCCTTCCTGGTGGGCTGGGTATCTGGCAGGACCACGGTCACAGTGGGCGTTCTGCTCTCCATCGCCGTGGACTACCTGCTCCACGTGCCCAACGGGGGCCAGACCGTGCTGACGTTCTTCAATGCGGTGCTCTACTCGCTCACCGCCTGCCTCTTCTACCTCCGCTTCGGCTTCGGCGGTTCCGTCGGCTTCCACTACGGCTGGAACCTGGTGCAGTGGACCCTGCTGGGGTTTCCGATGTACGGCCCCGTGGGAGGGCGCTGGTTCATCCTGCAGCCGGTCGGGGCCGCCTGGCTCACCGGGGCCGGGTACGGCCCTGAGAACAGCCTGCTGACCACGGTCGTGTTCGCCCTCGGGCTGGGCCTCTGGCTTGCACGCCGCACATGAGGTGCAGCCGACTCGTAAGCTCCAAAGAAAAAACCTGGCCGCGGTGTCATCGCAGCCAGGTTCGTTTGTGCTAGTACGCCCGGGCGAACCAGAGGGTGTGCTTCGCCTCGCCGCCGCAGTGGATGCAGGTCTGCTTCTGCTGGGGCGGGTCGAAGGGGATGACCCGGGAGGTGAACTTGGTCTCCTCCTTCACCTTCGCCTCGCACTCGTCGGCGCCGCACCAGCCGGCCAGAACGAAGCCGGGCAGCTCGCCGGCCTCCTCGCAGCGGGCGATATGCGCCTTCAGCTTCTCCAGCGTGTCGACGTCCAGGTGCGAGTGGGCGTCGCGGAAGGCCTTGGCCTTCTCGAACATGTTGCGCTGGATCTCCTCCAGCAGCGCCTGCACCCGCGCCACCGCCTCGTCCAGCGAGACCGGCAGCTTCTCACCGGTGTCGCGCCGCACCAGGACGCACTGGTGGCTGTCAACGTCCCGCGGGCCCAGCTCCAGCCGAATGGGCACGCCGCGCATCTCCCACTCGTTGAACTTCCAGCCCGGGGTCTCCTCACGCAGGTCGGCCTTCACCCGCACGCCGGCGGCCTTCAGGGCGTCGAAGAGCGGGTCGAAGCGGGCCATGACCTTCTCCCGGAACTTGGGCGGGCCGACGGGGATCATGATCACCTGCACCGGCGCCAGGCGCGGCGGCAGGGCCAGGCCCCGGTCGTCGCCGTGCACCATGATCAGGGCACCGATCAGGCGGGTGGAGACGCCCCACGACGTGGTGTGGACGTACTTCAGCTGGTTGTCCCGATCCAAGAACTTGATGTCGAACCCCTTGGCGAAGTTCTGGCCCAGGTAGTGGGAGGTGCCGGCCTGCAGCGCCTTGCCGTCCTTCATCATCGCCTCGATGGAGTAGGTGTCCACCGCGCCGGCGAACTTCTCCGACGGGGTCTTCTGGCCCACGTAGAGCGGAATCGCCATCTCGGTCTCCACGAACTCGCGGTAGACCTCCAGCATCCGCATGGTCTCCTCCCGGGCCTCCTCCTCGGTGGCGTGGGCGGTATGCCCCTCCTGCCAGAGAAACTCAGAGGTGCGCAGGAACGGCAGGGTGCGCCTCTCCCAGCGGAAGACGTTGGCCCACTGGTTGATCAGCACCGGCAGGTCGCGGTAGGACTGGATCCACTGGGCGTACATGTGGCCGATCATCGTCTCGGAGGTGGGCCGCAGAGCCAGCCGCTCCTCCAGCTTCTCGCCGGCGGCCTCGGTCACCCAGGGCAGCTCGGGGTTGAACCCCTCCACATGCTCCTTCTCCTTCTGGAAGAAGGACTCGGGGATCAGCATCGGAAAGTAGGCGTTGCGGTGGCCGGTCTCCTTGAACCGCCGGTCGAGCCCGGCCTGGATGCGCTCCCAGAGCTCGTAGCCGTCGGGCTTGAAGACGATGCAGCCGCGCACCGGCGTGTAGTCCATCAGGTCGGCCTTCCGGATCACGTCGATGTACCAGCGGGAGAAGTCCTCCGACTGGGGTGTGATCTCCTTCACGAAACCCTTCTCTTCCTTCATGCCCTACTCTCTCTCCTTCGCTCGACATCGGGAGGATGGCGGCCCACCGTCCCGTCGCAGAAAGCCCCCGTCCCCTCTGCAGGGACGGGGGCATCGCTCCCGTGGTACCACCCTCATTGACCGGGCCGCGCCCGATCCGCTCGTGCCCCGGTAACGGCGGGAAACCCGGCACGGCTTAGACCCACGCGGGGCGGTCGCCGGCAGCTCCAGGGTGGGTAGCCCTCGCCGACGCTGTACCAGCCTTGCACCGGTCCGGCTGGCTCTCTGGGACAGGTCGTGCGGGGCGGGCCCCATCAACGCCTTTTGCTAGGGCTTAGACTACCAGTTGATGGTGCGCTTGTCAACCTGCTCGGCAGGACGGCTCCCGCCGCACCCGTCATGCGCCGGGCAGGCCGGGCACAGGCTCCTGGCCCGACCGCGCACACAGGCCGACGTCCGGTGCGTAACCCGTCCCTGCGTTCGTCGTTATACCGATCAGAGAGCAGTGGGGGGGGAACGGACCGTGCGCATCTCGGCGATCAACCCGGAGTCGCTCACCAGGCGCCAGCTTGGCCGCCTGGTCATGGGCGATGCACCCGGCCAGGCGGAACCGGCGGACCTCATCTTCGTGTTCGGCGGCGCCGCACTGGAGCGGGTGGGGCATGCGGCAGCGCTGTTCCACCAGGGGAAGGCCCCGCTCCTCCTCCTCTCCGGCGGCACCAAGTTCGGCCAGCGGAACCCGCCGGAGGCGATCACACTGCGTGAGGAGGCGCTGCGCCTGGGCGTCCCGCCGGAGGCGATCCTGATCGAGACGGAGTCCAACCACACGGTGGAAAACGTGCTCTGCTCGCTGGTGGTGCTGCACCGCAGTGTGGGGCTCCACCGCATCCGCCGAGCACTTGCGGTCACGATGCCCTGGCACATGCGCCGCGCGATGCTGGCCCTGCGGACGTACATGCCGCGGTGGATCGAGCCCATCGCCTGCCCGGCTGATCTCCCGGATTTCCAGCCGGAGCGCTGGTGGGAGCACCCCGATGCCGCCTGGCGGGTTCCCCGGGAGGCGCGGAAGCTCGTCACCTACGTGCGGGAAGGCTTCGTGACCGACGAGGATGCGGCCCTCTGACAGAGGCAGGAACCTTCTGCGTGGCAGGTGATCATCGCTGCCGTAGGGCTGGTCTGGAATGCACGGCACTCTGCATCAGCTTCCCGCGGGCAGAAGTGGCGTTGCTTGCCGGGCCTTCCTGTGGTATCGCTGTCTATGTCAGAATTATCCCACCCCTGGTGCGTACAGCGCCGAGGTCGGCAAGGTGGCAGTTCCCATCACCTACCACGCGCGCAAGGACGCCCGGGCTCGCTTCGCCCTGTGGCTCCTGCTCCTCCTGGCCGTCGCCGCCGGGGCCTGGTACTGGTCGAACAGCCTCTCCCCTACGGCACAGGCCCGTCAGGCGGCCCATGACTTCTGGGTCGCGGTGACCGCAGGAGATGAGGCTGCGGTGGCGGCGATGATGGCGGACGACGCGGACTTCACCGCCGCTGAGGTGATCCAGGCCAACCGGGGCCTTATCGCCCCGCCCCGTCCGAGCGGCCTCGTGCACCCGGCCCTGACGCCGAACCAGACCGGCACCGAGTTCGTTGTCACTAAGGATCTGATCGGTCCGCCTGACCCCGTGCCTTCCCATCTGCGCGTCCTCGGGCTGAAGCGGGTGAACCTTATCTCTGCCCGTGCCGGGCGTACCCGGCCGGCACCTGACCCGAAGCCTTGATCTCGGCGGCCTTCCGCTCCACCAGCTCGACCAGGGCCTCCACCATCTCCTCCTCGGTGGTCTTGCGCACCCGCTCGCCGCCGACGTAGAGCATGCCCACGCCCTTGCCGCCGAACAGCGCCACGTCGGCCTCGGCCGCCTCGCCGGGGCCGTTGACGACGCAGCCCATCACCGCCACGTTCAGCGGCACATCGATGTGCTGCAGCCGCCGCTCCACCTCGTTGGCCACCCGCACCAGGTCGATCTGCACCCGGCCGCAGGAGGGGCAGGAGATGATGTTGATCCCCCGGGTGCGCAGCCCCAGGGCCTTCAGGATCTCGTAACCCACCCGCACCTCTTCCACGCAGTCGGTGGAGAGCGAGACCCGGATGGTGTCGCCGATGCCCTCGGCCAAGATGGCGCCGATGCCCACCGCCGACTTGATCGTGCCGGCAAACGGCGTGCCCGCCTCGGTGACACCCACGTGCAGCGGGTAGTCCACCTTCGCGGACAGCTTCCGGTAGGCCTCGATCATCTGGTCCACCCGGGAGGACTTGATCGAGATCACGATGTCCTGGAAGTCCAGTTCCTCCAGAATGGCCACGTGCTTCAGGGCCGACTCCACCATGCCGTCGGCCGTGGGGTAGCCGTATTTCTCCAGGAACTCGTCCTCCAGCGACCCCGCGTTGACGCCGATGCGAATCGGCACCCCGCGGTCCTTGCAGGCCCGGACGACCTCCTCGATCTTCCACCGGGCGCCTATGTTGCCGGGGTTGATGCGCAGCTTGTCGATGCCGGCCTCCAGCACCTTCAGGGCGATCCGGTAATCGAAGTGCACGTCGGCCACCAGCGGGATGACGCAGCCCTCCCGGATCTCCTTGAAGCGCTCGGCGGCCTCCATCGTCGGCGCCGCCACCCGCACGATGTCACAGCCCGCCTCCTCCAGCGCGCGGATCTGCGCCAGGACCTCGGGCACGTTGCGCGTATCGCACTTGGTCATGGACTGCACAGAGATGGGCGCGCCGCCGCCAATCTGCACGCGCCCTACCCGTACGGCCCTCGTCTTTCGCCGTTCCACCATTTCCCGCACTTGCTTCCTTTCCAGGTCCGATTGACCTACTGCCCCAGGATCACGGCCCGCAGGTCGCCGTACGTCACCACCAGGATCAGCCCCATCAGCAGCAGGAAGCCGAAGAAGTGCACCATGTTGACCCGCTCCGGGTCCAGCTTGCGGCCCCGCACGGCCTCCACGGCCATGAAGAGCAGGTGCGAGCCATCCAGGGCCGGAATGGGCAGCAAGTTGAACAGGCCGAGGTTGATCGACAGGAACGCGGTCAGCCACAGCAGGTTCGTCAGCCCTGCAGAGGCCTGCGTCGCGATCTCGCGGGTGATGCCCACCGGGCCGGAGAGCTGCACCTCCGTGCGGCCCGACACGGCTTCCAGCAGCGACTTGACCCAGGTCCTGGAGTAGTCGTACGTGATCGACGGCCCCTGCGCCAGGGCCTTCCACAGCGAACCCGGTCGGGTGGCCTGCTGGACGCCGATCATCCAGCGGTCGTCCATCCAGACCGGCGTGACCACGGTGCTCATCACCTGGCCGCCCCGCTCAAAGCGGATCTCCAGCGGTGCCCCTTCCGACTTCCCGACGTGGGCCAGGATGTCGGACCAACCCTCTACCGGGTTCCCGGCGATGGTGAGCACCCGGTCGCCCGGCTGCAGGCCGCTCACCGCCGCCGGGCACGGCTGGCCGGCGCAGTCGGACAGCACCTGGCCGAAGATCGGTTCGGTCACCGGCACCCCCTGCGCGTAGACAAACGCCGACAGCAGGAGGGAGGCCAGGAGAAAGTTCATGAACGGCCCGGCGAAGATCGTCAGGGCCCGCGCGTAGATCGGCTTGCTGTTGAACCCCCTGGGGTCCTCCGGTTCGGTGGGGTCCATACCCGCCATGCGGACGAAACCCCCGAGGGGAACCGCGCGCAGGTTGTACCGGGTCTCGCCCCGGTCAAACCCCAGGATCGGGGGGCCGAAACCCAGCGCAAACTCGTGCACGCGGATGTCGAAGAACTTGGCCACCGCAAAGTGACCCAGTTCGTGCATGAAAATCATCAACCCGAAGACGGGTATTGCCCAAAGCCAGTCGATCAGGGTCATGCCCTCACCACCTGTTTGCGCGCCACTGCCCGCGCCCAGCGGTCTGCGGCGATGATCGCCGCCAGGTCAGGCCGCTGAACCACGTCGTGGCGATCCATCACCCCGGAGACCACCTGGAAGATCCCCGTGAAGGGAATCTCGCCGGCCAGGAACCGCTCGACCGCCACCTCGTTGGCGGCGTTCAACACGGCCGGCATCGTCCCTCCCATTGTAACGGCCCTGCGCGCGTAGCTCAAGGAAGGAAAGGTCTCCTCGTCGGGCCGCTCGAACGTCAGCGACCCGACCGCGAATAGGTCCAGCGGCTCCACGAACCCCGGGCTGCGCTCGGGGTAACAGAGGGCATATTGAATGGGCAGGCGCATGTCGGTGGGGCCGAGCTGCGCGATCACGTTGCCGTCGCAGAACTCCACCGCCGAGTGCAGAATCGATTCGGGGTGCACGATCACCTCGATCTTCTCCATGGGCACCCCGAAGAGCCAGTGCGCCTCGATCATCTCAAGGGCCTTGTTCATCAGCGTGGCGCTGTCGATGGTGATCTTGGCCCCCATCACCCAGCGCGGGTGGCGCAGGGCCTCCTCCCGCGTCACGCCCGACAGGTCCTTCCGCCCGCGGAACGGCCCGCCGGAGGCGGTGAGCAGGATCCGGCGCACCCACCCCGGGTCCGCGCCGGAAAGGGACTGGAAAATCGCCGAGTGCTCCGAATCCACCGGAATGAGGTTTACGCCGCGCGACCGGGCAGCCGTCATCACCAGCTCGCCGGCGGCCACGAGCGTCTCCTTGTTTGCGAGGGCGATATCCTTCCCGGCCTCGATGGCCGCGAGGGTGGGCTCCACCCCCATGGCCCCGACCACGGAGGTCAGGACCAGGTGACTCTCCGGGTGCGTGGCCGCCCGGAGCAGCCCCTCCTCGCCCCAGGTGATCTCTGGCCGGTAGTCGCCTGCCTCCGCCCGGAGAATGCCCTGCAGTGCGGCGGCCGCGTCCCGGTCCGCGACAGAGAGAAGGGCCGGCCGATGCCGGCAGGCCTGCTGGGCAAGGCGCTCCACCTGCCGGCCGGCAGCCAGGGCCACCACGCGAAAGCGGTCAGGGAGGTGATCGATCACGTCCAGCGCCTGGGTGCCAACGGAGCCGGTGGAGCCAAGGATCGCGATCCCTCTCTTCATCTAAAGACAGAACTCCTTCGTGATGGTGTCAGCGCTTGCGGCCTTCGTCCGTGAAGATGGGCAGGAGCCCGGAGGTGATCATCGCCTTCAGCAGGATCGTGATCAGGGGGCCGAACAGCACGCCGAGGGCGCCGAAGAACTTGATGCCCAGGTAGATCGCCAGAAGGACGGCCAGCGGGTGCAGCCCCACCTGATCGCCGACGACCTTCGACTCCAGCATCTGCCTGAGGGCGCTGACCGAGGCGTACACGATCAGCAGCTTCACCGCGAACCCCCAGCTGCCGGTGAAGGCCGAATAGAGGATCCACGGGACGTACAGGGCGCCGGGGCCAACGATGGGCAGCACGTCCAGCAGGCCGACGGCCAGCCCGGCCAGCACCACGTAATTGGCCCCGATGATGGCGAAGCCGATGGTCGAGACCACGGCCGTCATCGTGATCAGCATGGCCTGCGCCTTGGCCCACCCGATGGCGTTGTTCCAGACCTCCATCTTCACCTGGCGCAGCTGGTCCCGCCACTTGGCGGGAAACAGCGAAAGCAGAAAGAGGCCGATCTCCCGGCGATCGCGGGCCATGAAGAAGGTCGCAACGAAGGTGATGATGACGTTGATCAGGAAGCCCGGAACCGAGGTCACAAAGCCCAGACGCCGCGCCAGGGCCTCCAGGTATCCTCCCAGGTTGGACTGCAGCTTGCTGAGGTTCTCGCTGATCTGCACCTGGATCGACTCCGGCAGGTTGCCGACCGCCTCCTCCAGGTAGACCAGGAGCTGCGAGGAGAGATCGAGCCCCGCCGCGTAGAGGTAGGGCAGGTTGCCGATCAGCGAGCGGATCTCGCCCACCAGGTAGGCGATGCCCACCGTGAACAGCGCGCCCATCACGCCCACCACGATGAGCAGCACGATGGCCACGGCCAGCGCCCGGGGCATCCGGACCCGGCGCACCAGCCACGTCACGGGCGGATCCATCAACTCGGCGATAAGCCAGGCCAGCACAAACGGCAGCACCACGGGCAGACCATAGGTAAGCAGGGCCCACGCAACGATCAGAAAGGCCGCGAGACCCAGTACGGAGAACAGCCACGCCCGGTCCATCGGGGCTCACCTCCCCCACCATGCCGGGTTACGACACACCGTAGAGCAAGGTCGCTATATAGTAGACGAACGGCAGCACGAACAAGCTACTGTCAAACCGGTCGAGAACGCCGCCGTGCCCCGGAAGCAGCCGCCCGGCGTCCTTCACCCCGGCGGTCCGCTTCAGGGCCGACTCGGCCAGGTCGCCCACGGTGGCGATCAGGGCAATCGCCGCCCCGAGCGCCGCGCCCTGCCAGCGGGGCAGGGGAATGGCCGGGCCCCAGAGCAGGCCGGCGAGGGCCGCGCCGGCAATCCCGCCCAGCAGCCCTTCCACCGACTTCTGCGGGGATATCTTCGGGGCGAGCTTGTGCCGCCCCCACGTGATGCCCACGAAATAAGCCAGGGTGTCGGCGCCCCAGGTGCACAGGAAGGCCATTCCCGCCCACATAAGGCCGGCGTCCCACCCGGCGCCGCCGCCCAGCCGGCGAAGCAGCACGAGGTAGCTCAGAAGGCCGACGTAGAACACGCCCGCCAGCGTCAGCAGGCCGTCCATCGCCGAACAGCCCTCCGGCCGGAAGACCGTCCAGGCGAGGATCGCCAGGGTCGCCAGCGCGGCGACGGCCCCCGCGTGCGCGCCGTGAGGCGGCAGCAGCCCCGCAGCGAGCACGATGGCCGCGGTGGCTGCGCCCCCCAGGGGCAGGGCGGGCCGATGGCCCATCGCCCGCATCAGCCGCGCATACTCGTAGAAGGCAATGAGGCCCATCCCCGCCACCAGCACGAGGAAGGGCCACTGCCCGACATAGAGAAGGCCCAGGAATACCGGTATACCCACGAGGCCCGTCAGAATACGAACGAGCACGACGTCACCTGCTTTACTGCGGCCGCCGCGGTCCTCGGCCCCCTGCGGGCTCACACGGCGCCGAAGCGCCGCTCACGCCGGGCATAGTCCCGCAAGGCCTGTTCCAGATGCTCCCGCGTGAAGTCGGGCCAGTACACATCGGTCACCCAGATCTCGGCGTAGGCCGACTGCCACAAGAGGAAATTCGAGAGGCGCATCTCGCCGGCGGTTCGTATGACCAGGTCCGGATCGGGCAGGTCGGCCGTATAGAGGTGCCGCCTCACGGCCGCGGCATCGATCGCCTCCGGCTCCAGTCCCCCGGCCTTCACCTCGGCCGCCAGGCTGCGGAAGGCGTCCACCAGCTCCGCCTGGCCGCCGTAGTTGACCGCGAGGTTGAGAATCAGCCGGTCGTTCTCCCGCGTCAGTGCCACTGCCCGTGCGATCTCCTGCTGCTGGGCTGCAGGCAGCTCGTGAATGCGCCCGATGGCGTTGATCCGCACGCCGTTCTTGTGCAGGGTCTCCGCCTCCAGCCTGCAGTACTCGAGCAGAAGGTTCATCAGCGTGTCGACCTCGTCCTTCGGGCGCTTCCAGTTCTCGGTCGAAAACGCATAGCACGTCAGGATCTTGATGCCCAGGTCGGGGGCGGCCTTCACCACCCCGCGCAGGGCCTCCACCCCGGCGCGGTGCCCCACTGTGCGGGGCAGCCCGCGCTGTGTCGCCCACCGCCCGTTGCCGTCCATAATGATGGCCACGTGGCGGGGAAGGTACGACTCCTCCCGCGGTGCCGTGTTCCGGGGCGCCGCCCGCTTCAGCCCAACGAGTTCGCGCAAGTCGTCCAACACGCCCCTCCACGACCTCCCCTACCCCGCCGGCTGCTCCCGGCGCGCATATTCCCGGTGCGCCAGCACGAAGGCCAGTCCCGCAGGGGTCTCACGCTGCGCGACGACCCGCAGCTCGCCGATCCCGACCGGGCGGTTGGGAGGGGTGGTGACCGACCACGTGTAGGTCAGCCCGCGGCCCTGCAGAATCGCCTCTGCCTCCGTCCAGCGGAGGCCGACCAGATCCCACCGCCATGAACCGCCTTCCACCGGTCAGACCTCCATAATCTCCTTCTCTTTGGCGGCCATAATCTGATCGACTTCCTTAATGTACTTATCCGTCAGCTTCTGGATCTCGTCCTGCGCCCGCTTGGACTCGTCCTCGGAGACCGCCTTTTCCTTCTCCATCTTCTTAATCTGGTCGTTCGCGTCCCGGCGGATGTTGCGGATGGCCACCCGCTGCTCCTCGGTCCGCTTGCCGACGACCTTCACCATCTCCCGGCGCCGTTCCTCGGTCATGGGCGGGATGTTGAGGCGGATCACCTGACCGTCATTGGTGGGGTTCAGACCCAGATCGGAGGTGTTGATCGCTTTCTCGATTGCCTTGATCAGGGAGCGGTCCCAGGGCTTGATGACCAGCGTTCGGGGGTCGGGCACCTCGATCGTCGCGACGTTGTTCACCGGAACGGCCGAGCCGTACGCATCCACGCGCACCTTGTCGAGCAGCGCAGGCGTGGCGCGGTTGGCCCGCATGCCGGCCAGATCCTGGCGAAACACCTCGACCGCTTTCTTCATGCGCTCCTCTGCATCCCTAATGATTTCCTTGGTCACTGGTTATTCCCCCCTGACGTAGGTTTGACCAACGTCCTCACCGAGGACGACTTTCACGATGTAGTCAGGACCCATCATGTCGAAGACGACGATCGGAATGCGGTTATCCATGCAGAGCGCCGTGGCCGTGGCGTCCATAACCTGAAGATTCTTCGCCAGAACCTCCTGATAGGTTACTTCGTCGTACTTGACCGCATGCCTGTTGGTGCGGGGGTCGGAGTCATAGACGCCCTGCACCCCCTGCTTGCCCATCAGGATCGCCTCGGCCTCGATCTCGGCCGCCCGCAGGGCGGCGGTGGTGTCGGTGGTGAAGTACGGATTGCCCGTGCCGGCGGCGAAGATGACCACCCGCCCCTTCTCGAGGTGCCGGATCGCCCGGCGCCGGATGAAGGGCTCCGCGACCTGGCGCATCTCCACGGCGCTCATGACCCGGGTATCCACCCTGAGCTTCTCAATCGCGTCCTGCAGGGCGAGGGAGTTCATGACGGTCGCCAGCATCCCCATGTAATCGGCGGAAGCACGGTCCATGCCCATCTGCTGTCCCAGGCGGCCCCGCCAGAAGTTCCCGGCGCCGACGACGATGGCGATCTCCACGCCCATGTCGTGTACCGCCTTGATCTGCCGCGCCAGGGCGGCCAGCACCTGCGGGTCAAGGCCGAACCCGTTGGGTCCGGCGAGCGCCTCGCCGCTGAGTTTCAGGACCACCCTGCGGTACTTCGGTGTCTGCATCCTCAGGCCTCCAGTTCGCTGCCGGCCGCGTCGGGCCGGTCAAAAACCGTTTCTACGTCTTACAAAGCGTTTCCTCCAGCAACTGCCGTAATTCCTGGAGAACACGCCCTGTTGCTCAGAAGGCGGGAGGCCGCTTACGCCTCCCGCCTCATCCAGGCTTACTTCAGACCGGCCTGACGCATGACCTCTTCGCTGAAATCGTCCTGCCGCTTCTCGATGCCCTCGCCCTTCTCGTAGCGGACGAAGCGCTTCACGGTGATCTCGCCGCCGACCTTCTCGGCGACCTCCTTCACCAGCTGGCCGACGGTCTTCTTGGCTTCCTTCACCCACTCCTGCTCCAGCAGGCAGACTTCCTGGTAGAACTTGTTCAGGCGGCCGGCGACCATCTTCTCCGCGATCTCGGGCTTCTTGCCCTCGTTGATGGCCTGGGCCTTCAGAATCTCCTTCTCGTGCTCGATCACTTCAGCCGGCACGTCCTCGCGCTTCACGTACTGCGCCTTCATCGAGGCGATCTGCAGCGCCAACTCGTGGCAGAGCGACTCCACCTCGGGGTTCTGCGCCAGCTCCGGGGTCGAGGTCTCCAGTTCGATGAGCACGCCCACCCGGCCCTCGCCGTGGATGTACGCGTGCACCCGGCCCGCGTCGGCCACCTCGTAGCGGGCGAAGCGGCGCACCTGGATGTTCTCGCCGATCTTGGCGACGGCCTCCTTCACGGTGTCGCCCAGGGTCTCCTGCAGCGCCTCCATCGACGCCGGCCTGGTCTTCAGGATGACCTCCGCCACGTGGTTGCAGAGGTTGATAAACTGCTCGCCCTTGGCCACGAAGTCGGTCTCGCAGTTCAGCTCGACCAGCACGCCGTGGCGGGCCCCGTCCTCCACGATGGCGTGGACCCGGCCGTCGGCGGCCACGCGGCCGGCCTTCTTCGCGGCAGAAGCCAGGCCCTTCTCCCGGAGCAGGTCCACGGCCTTGTCCAGGTCACCACCGGTCTCCACCAGCGCCTTCTTGCAGTCCATCATGCCGGCTCCGGTCCGGGCCCGCAGCTCTGCAACCATTTTTGCGGTAATCTCGGCCATGTTCAAAATACCCCCTGTTGGTTAGGTGCCCACCTCAGTGGAAAGGCGATCCCCAGTTTTTGGTTCGGACGGTCATGCTTGAACGGGGGAAGCGGGCGGTCTGCACCCTCCCCCCGTGCATCGGCCTCCTATATCGCCAGAAGAGCGGGGCTCCGAGGCGTCGATCCCATCAATAGGGATAGGCTTCCTCGAGTCCGCCCCGCTCATGCTCCCGCGCTGTTACTCCACCTCGTCCTCGGCGTCGGCGTCGGCCTCGACATCCTCGGCCGCTTCGACGTCGTCGGCAGCCTCCGCCTCGTCCTCGTCGGCCATGACGGAAGCGTCCGCGCCCTGGCGGCCCTCGATCACGGCGTCTGCGATCTTGCTGGTCAGCAGCTTCACCGCGCGGATGGCATCGTCGTTGCCCGGAATGACGTAGTCGATCTCATCCGGGTCGCAGTTGGTGTCGACGATCGCGACGATCGGAATCCCCAGCTTGCGCAGCTCGGCCACCGCGATGCGCTCCCTGCGGGGATCGATGACGAAAGCCATGTCGGGCAGGCTCTTCATGCCCTTGATGCCGCCCAGGTTCTTCTCCAGCTTCTCCTTCTCGTGCTGGAGCTGCGCCTGCTCCTTCTTGGTCAGCTTGCTCCAGTACTCGGTGCTCTCGATCTCCTCCAGCTCGTTCAGGCGGGCGATGCGCTTCTTGATCGTCTGGAAGTTGGTCAGCATGCCGCCCAGCCAGCGCTGGTTGACGTAGAACATGCCGCAGCGCTCAGCCTCTTCCCGCACCGCGTCCTGGGCCTGCTTCTTGGTGCCGATGAAGAGGATCTTGCCGCCGTCCGCAGCCATCTGGCGCACGGCGTTGTAGGCCACCTCGACCATGCGCACGGTCTTCTGGAGATCGATGATGTAGATGCCGTTCCGTTCGGTGAAGATGTACTCCTTCATCTTCGGGTTCCACCGGCGGGTCTGGTGACCGAAGTGGACACCCGCCTCGAGGAGCTGCTTCATCGTGATCACAGACACGTCAAGACTCACCTCCGCAGATTTTGGGACCTCCGTCCGCCTCATCCCGCTGCGGAACTGCCAGAGCAGCATCCCCGCAGCCGTCCGCGAACGTGTGTAGTCACACACACCAGACGATATCTTAGCACAAACAGGGGGCGCTGGCAAAGGGTTTTCGGCACTTAAAGGCCGCGGTCAGAGACCGTACCAGGCCTTGATCTGCTCCGGCGTCGCGCCCCGGGCCACCATGGCCGCCAGGCTGCGCAGGAGCACCACCGCATCCGGCGCGTACCGCGCCTCACCCAGCGGACCGCGCCGGGTGAGGCACTTCAGCTGCGCGGGAAACCGCTCGCGAAACCACCTGAGCTGTGCCGGGCTCAGGCCCGCCTGCTCCAGGAGCTGCCGCTCCGTCAACCACTGCACCCGCCATCCACTCCCGCACACGGTTTCAACCCTACAAACGCAGGCGCGGGCAGGCGGGTTCACCGGATCTCGAGCCGAACCGGCACCGCGACCCCCGGCGCCACCTGCACGTTAAACTGCTGCCCCGCCAGGGCCGAAGGCAGCCGTTCCCGGGCCAGTTCGCCGGCCCGGCGGCCGATGCGGTCCGTGAGGCCCTGAACGTGCGCGCCGTCCCCCGCCGCCTCCAGCGCGGCCTGCACCGCCTGCGCGACCGCCTCTTCCACCTGTTCCCGCACCGGCTGGGGCAGTTCGACCGTGAGCCCCGCCACCTCCACGCGCAGATCGGCGAGCTGCCCGCGGGCCGCCTCCTGCGCCCGCGCCGGCCACTCTGCCCGCGCCTCCAGCAAAGCTGCCGGCAGCTCCCGCCGCACAGCCGCCTCCACCTCTGCCGCCACGCGGTCGGCCAGCGGCTCCGCCGCCACCGCCACCGTAATCCCGGCGCGCGTCAGGTAGCCCAGCCACATCGCCAGCGCGGCGACCACGGAGCCGGCGCCGACCAGCAGCCCGCGCCAGAACTGCCCAGCCTGCCTGTCCGCCCCGGACACAACGCTCCCCATCCCGCATTCCTCCCCTGCCTGAGACCGGCCGCCACACATACAGGAGGCCCCGGCCACCCCAATGGGTATGCCGGGGCCTCCTGCGGACATGCCTCATACCTTCACATCCAGCCGGCCCGTGCCCGGCTGCGGATCACCCCGTTCGGCAAGGGTCTGCCGCTGGCGGCGACGCCTGCCCTCTCCGCCCGACCCCTGCGTGGCCTGGCCGCCGGACCGCCGCCCATCCGGGGTGACCAGCGGCTGTTCCACTTCCGTGCGCCGCCGCACCTGTTTCTGGCTGCGTTCACCCTCCTGCTGCACCTGGGCGCCCAGCACCTGCTGAAAGGCATGCGGAAACTGCTCGCTCTGATGCACCGCACGCCCCGCCTCCGCAAGCCGCGGCAGCATCGTCAGCGAATCAATGGGTCTCACCGCCATCGTCAGACACCTCCCAACGCCGCGGCCGCTTCACATCCGCGAGGCCGGGTCCGTCGCCTTACCAGGCCGGAATCAGGGTGATCTCTCCGTCCTCACCGATGACGAAGCAGCTGTTGGTCGACTGGTCCACCACCACATGCCGCTCTGCGCCGATGGTAATGCGCACACCCGGGTAGACCGCCTCGTAGCCCTTTATGCACGCGCCCGGCTCCGGCTGCAGCTGCGCCTGCAGTGCGGCCATCCGGGCCGAAAGCTGCTGCCGCTCCGCGCCGGTCAGGCGCCGGCTCTTCTCGGCGAACTCCCGCGAGATGCCCGCCGTCTGCGCCGCGCCGGACGAGGTCAGGTAGGTCGCCGTCCGCGTGGCGTGGCCGAAGCGGTCCTCCACCCGCGAAAGCTGCTCGCGGATGTGCTCGAGCTCGGCGCGCACGGCGGGGGGCACGCCCACCTGCAGGTCCGTGGGCGCTCCCATCGCCGAGCCGAGGGTCTGAGCGCTGATCTCCCGGCGGGCACGGATCCGCCCGCCGACGATGGAGCCCCGCCCCCCGGTGACGGTCACGCTGTCGGCCGACACCTGGGAGCCCAGAATGCCATCGGACACCACGACGTCGCCCCCGGCTTCCACCTCGGCCAACTCGATGAACCGGCAGCGCACCTTGCCGCCGGCCTTGACCCGGCCCCGGCCGCCGCCGACGATGCCGTAGCGCACCAGGACGTCGCCGCCGGCTTCCACGGTGCCGCCCATGATGCCGCCGTGCACCTCGACATTCTGGCCGGCCTTCACGCTGAAGCCCTGGGTCACGTCGCCCTGCACGACGACCGTGCCGACGAAGTCGATGTTGCCCGAGCCGTAGCCGACATCGCCGGGCACCGTGAAGATCGGGGAGACCGTGACCTCGCCGCTGTGCGAGATGGACGCGTGGCCCTCCACCGTGGCGATGACCGACTGGCCGTCTGGCGAGAGGCGGGTTCCGGGGCCCGCCCGCAGGCGGACCTCCCGCCCGTCGCGGGCCCTCACGGGCCGGCCGTAGACGTCCGTGCCCGGCTCGCCGCGCGTCGGCGGCTTCTTCGTCGCCAGCACGGTGTCCTTGGTCACGTTGCGCACGAGGTTCAGGTCGAAGAAGTCCGCCCGGCCGTCCTTGGTGAGGCGCGGATACCCGGCGGGCGTCTGCAGAAGCTCGTGGTGGATGATGGCGCCGTCCTCACCGTCCACGGGGCGGCGGCCCTCGGCCACCACGATGCCCTCACGGGCCATGGGGAACCCCTTTTCCGCCATCTCCACCAGCCGGTCGATCGCCTCGTGGTCGATACCGAACACGATCTTGTGCCTGGCCAGTTCCTCCAGCACCTGCTCACGGGTGATGTGCCGGCCGCCGGGCTCCGGAGGCACGATCCTGGCCTCCACCGACATGGCGCCCGGGGCTACCGTCAGCACCAGCTCCGCGTCGCGCGGCGCAGGCCGGTCGGCGTCCATGCTCTCCTGCGGTTCGCGCACGCCTCCATCACCCCCATCACTCCAGACCCATCCGCCTCCGCCGCCGATGCTCGGCGAAGATGAACCGGACGATCTGCTCCCGGTCCCGCTCCTCAATCTGCGTGAACCGCACCCCCATCCTCGGTTCTACGGGATCGCCCGAACCCGGGACCACCGCGACAGGAACGTGCCGCACCACTTCCACCTCGGCGGGAATCATTTTATCCGGCAGGTGAATGACCATGTCCAGCCGCGTGCCCAGCGGATACAGTTCACCGGTGACGATCTGCGCCCCGCCACCGCTGATGTTCACCGTGCGCCCAGGCAGAAGCTCCGGTTGCTCCACTCCGTCTTCACCGGCTCGTTTGCGGCCGCTGGGGCTATATTCAATGGGTAGGCTCACGTCGATCCGGAAATAGCTGCGCAGTTGCTGCCGGCGGATCTCGCCGGGTTCCGGCTTCGTCAGGACCAAAGTCGGCGTTTCCTCCTCCACGCGCTGCAGGACCTGGGCGGGGAAGCCCACGCGCTCGCCATCGTGAAGGTACTCCACCACCACCTCGTCCCCGGGCATCAGGGGTATCAAGGCAGAGCCAAACATCGGGT
The DNA here is from genome assembly GCF_055383075.1 of Symbiobacterium turbinis. Classification (NCBI taxonomy): domain Bacteria; kingdom Bacillati; phylum Bacillota; class Clostridia; order Eubacteriales; family Symbiobacteriaceae; genus Symbiobacterium; species Symbiobacterium turbinis. The sequence goes on along the minus strand of NZ_AP042433.1, from coordinate 803,190 downwards.
GTGCCACCCGAATGGTTGAGTCCTCCAGTGCCTCCAAATATGTCGAGTATCGGCCCTTCCACCATCCAGTGGGGATATAAATCGTCAGTCGCTGGTTGATCGTCGGTAGACGCACCGGCCCTGCCCTCCTCGAACTGCGATAGAACTATTCAACGGGCTCACGGCTGCCAAGCAGCGGCGAGTGGCAGGCGCGTTTGAACTCGACCACCTTCTGAATGACCTCGTCCACGCTCTCCTGAACGATCAGCTTGTGACCGGTGGTCAGTGTGACAACCGTGTCGGGTGTTGCCTCCACAGTCTCGATCAGGTCTGCATTGACCACGAACTCCCCACCCTGTGACCTGAACCGCCGCAGCTTGATCACACCGCTTCGCCCTCCTCACCCTTCAGACGGTTCTGTGATGCTTGCCACCGCGTAACAGTTCGTCCCTGGTTGCGCTTTTCCCTCCTGAATGATAAGGGTGGCGAAAAAACCCCACGCGATCGACGCGTGGGGCTTCCGCTGCCGGCGTTGCCAGGGTTGCCGCGCTTCCCGATCAGCTCCGGAGCTTGCGCAACTCTTCCAGCAGCCGGTCGTTCAGCACCTTGATATGGGTGCCCTTCATGCCGAGCGACCGCGACTCGATGACCCCGGCCGACTCGAACTTCCGCAGGGCGTTGACGATGACCGAGCGGGTGATGCCCACGCGATCGGCGATCTTGGAGGCGACCAGCAGCCCCTCCGTGCCGTCCAGTTCGTCAAAGATGTGCTGCACCGCCTCCAGCTCGGAGTACGAGAGCGTGGCCAGCGCGATCTGCACGGCGGCCTTCTTCCGGGCCTCCTCCTCCAGCTCGCCGGCATGCGCCCGCAGGATCTCGACGCCGGCGACCGTGGCGGCCAGCTCACCCAGGATCAGATCCTCATCGGTGAAGCTCTCGTTGCTCACCAGCACCAGGGTGCCCAGGCGCTCGCCGCCGCCGTTGACGGGCACCATGGTCACCAGGCCGCCCCGCATCCTGACCTCCTCGCCCTCCCGCAGGACGGTGAGGTCGCCCTGCTCGGCGTTGGCCGTGGTCTCGTCCACCTTCATCAGGGCGCTGTTGTATTCCTCAGTGAACGTGATGTTCTGGTACTGCTCGGCGTCGCCGGTGGTCAGCCCGAGTCCGAGAATCTTCCCCTTCCGGGAAGCGACGTATACATCGGCCCCGAGCAGGTCGGCCAGAACACCGGCCAACTCATTGAAGTTCACCTGGGTACCTGCGCTCTTCTGAAGCAGGCGATTGATTCGACGGGTCTTCTCCAGCAGTGTCTTCATGGAAATCTGCCTCCATTTCAGTCTTTCGTATGTGATGAGCTGTGCTGCGGCCCTGCGTACCCCCGACGGCCACAGCGACGGCCCTCCCCTCGGCGTACACTGATGCACCAATTACTCAGGCTCTTCGCTAATGATACCCATCTACTCCGCTAGTTCAATCGCCTCCACGCTGAGAATGTCGCAATAAGTGTAACTGGGCGCGGGGCCGGTGCCAACCGGCACGCCCAAACGTGCTTCGTCTTCATCGCTCGTCCGGCGGCGGGGCCCGCCGCTGCCGCGGGTGCGCCCGCAGGTACTCGGCGCGCAGCCGCTGCGTGGTCACGTGGGTGTAGATCTGCGTAGTAGACAGGCTGGCATGGCCCAGCATCTCCTGCACCGCCCGCAGATCTGCGCCGTGATTGAGCATGTGGGTCGCAAAGGTGTGGCGGATCTTGTGCGGGCTGATCTGCCGGCTCAGGGCCAGCTGGCTGATGTACCGGTCCACCAGACGGCGCACAGAGCGGTCGCTCAGCCTGCCGCCCAGCTTGTTCAGGAAAAGCGGCTGCTGCGCTTCGGGAAGCGACTGCTCTTCCGCCGGCGCCCGGGAGCGCAGCACGGGCCATCCTTCCTTCAGGTACTGGCCCAGGGCCTGAAGCGCCTCGCTGCCCACCGGCACCGCGCGCTCCTTCCGCCCCTTCCCCAGGACGATCACCCAGCCCTCACTGTAGTCGATGTCGCCCCGGTTCAGAGCCACCAGCTCGCCCACCCGCAGGCCTGTGGCGTACAGCAGTTCCAGCAAGGCCCGGTCACGCAGCCCCAGCGGCGTACCGGTGTCAGGCTGTGATAACAGCCCCCCGATCTCTTCCTCGTCCAGGAAGACGGGGAGCCGCCGCTCCAGTTTAGGGGTGTGCACACCTGCAACTGGGTTGGTCGCGACTAGATCAGACAGCACAAGGTACTTGAAGAACGAGCGGAGACAGGACAGCTTGCGGGCGATGGTCCGCCTGCTGAACTCCTGACGCTGCAGGAAGGCGAGGTACGAGCGGATGGTGAGGTGGGTGACCGAGCGAAGCTCGTCCAGGCCCACCTGCCGCTGCGCCTCCTCCTGCACCGCGCTGAAATCATGCTTGCGGGTCCGGCCCGATTCCCGCCCGCCCACGACGGGCGCAGACGTGCCCCCGCTGCCCAGCCAGGCGTAGAACTGCGCAAGATCGAGTCGGTAACTGCGCAGGGTGTGCGGGGAAGCCGAGTTCTCCACAGCGAGGCTGGCGAGGAAACCGGCGACTTCCGGACCGAGGTTGTCCCCCTTCGACTGGGCAGTCACCGCCTCCACCCCCTGCTGTGCACTTTGTTAACACGGCTTACCCAACCGGTCTTTATCCTAGCATAGAGTGTGCCCCGAAGGCAAGACCACAATTCAGAAAATATCCCTATCCGCCCACAATTTCCGCTCTCCGGTTTTCGCACACTAGGCGTCCCTTGCTCTTTATTTCACGAGCTAGCACATGCAATCCAGTATTTTCCGCAAAGATGACAGTTTGGTTACATTCGTTCAGGTCTGCCACCACTTGGGGGATGAACGGCGGAAAAGGTCCGCCGCATCGCCCTCCTCAGGCGAGCAGATCAATGCCCAGCTGCTGCGGCGCCCAATCGGAGAGCGCCTTCAGCGCGCGCTCCGAAAGCGCCCGCTTGCGCGCCCGCTTGTCCCTGATCTTGGGCCCTTCCAGCGGGGGCATCAGCCCGAACGCGATGTTCATGGGCTGAAAGTGGTCGGGGTCGGCATGGGTGATGTAGTGCAGCAGGGAACCGATGGCCGTCTCCTGCGGGAAGACGACCGGCTCCTGCCCCAGCGCCCGGCGCGCGGCGTTGATGCCGGCCACCAGTCCGCCGGCTGCGGACTCCACGTACCCCTCCACCCCGGTCATCTGACCGGCGAAGAAGAGGCCGGCGCGCTGCCGCGACTCGCCCGTGGGATGGAGGAGCCGCGGGGACTTCATGAAGGTGTTCCGGTGGATGACCCCGAACCGCTCGAACTCCGCATCCTCGAGCCCGGGAATCATGCGGAAGACCCGCTTTTGCTCGCCCCACTTCAGGCTGGTCTGAAAGCCCACCAGGTTGTAGAGCGTTCCGGCGGCGTTGTCCTGCCGGAGCTGCACGACGGCCCAAGGGCGCCGCCCCGTGCGGGGGTCGATGAGGCCGACCGGCTTCATCGGGCCGTAGCGGAGGGCATCCGGCCCGCGGCGGGCAAGCTCCTCCACCGGCAGGCAGCCCTCGAAGAAGCAGACCTGCTCATCCTCCGGGTTGTGGGGGATAGCCTTCTCCGCCGTCACCAGGGCATGGTAGAACGCCTCGTACTCCTCCCTGGTGAACGGGCAGTTCAGGTAGTCATCGCTGTCGCCCTTGCCGTAGCGGCTGGCGCGGAACACCTTGTCCATGTTGACGGTTTCGATGTTGACGATGGGCGCAGCCGCATCGTAGAAGGCAAGCGATTCCTCTCCGGTGAAACGGCGGATCGCCTCGGCCAGGGGCGCGGACGTCAGCGGCCCGGAGGCGATGACCACGATGCCGCCCTCGGGAATCGCGCGCACCTCTTCCCGCACCACCGCGATGTTGGGATGCGCGGTCAGGGCGGCCGTCACGCCCGCGGCGAACTCCTCGCGGCTCACCGCCAGCGCGCCGCCCGCCGGCACGGCGTTCTTCAGGGCCTCCCGCATGATCAGGCTGCCCAGCCGCCGCATCTCCTCCTTCAGCAGCCCGACGGCGTTCTCCAGGCTCGCCCCGCGCAGCGAGTTGGAACAGACCAGTTCCGCAAACAGCCCCGTACGGTGCACGGCCGTGGAAACCTGGGGGCGCATCTCGTACAGGGTCACCTTCACGCCGCGCTCCGCGGCCTGCCAGGCCGCCTCCGACCCGGCCAGGCCGGCGCCAATGACGGTCACGTGGGGCTGATCCACTCAGGCATGCACCTCTTCCATACCCTCCACCGACTCCGCGTACCCGCACTCCGGCTGCTTGCAGACGTGGCTCAGGCCCAGCTCCTTCACCCGCTTCTCCACCAGGTACGGCGCGCCGCACTCCGGGCAGGGCCGGTTGACGGGCTTCTCCCACGACACGAAGTTGCAGTCGGGGTAGTTGGTGCACCCGTAGAAGCGCCTGCCGCCCTTCTTGGACTTGCGCTCCACGATGCGGCCCGTGCCGCAGGCGGGGCACCTGACGCCGGTCTCCTCCAGGATCGGCTTGGTCGACCGGCACTCGGGAAAGCCGGGGCAGGCCAGGAACTTGCCGAACCGGCCGTACTTTACGACCATCATGCGCCCGCACTTCTCGCAGGGCACGTCGGAGACCTCATCCTCCAGTTCGAAACCGCCGACCTTCTCCTCGGCCTGCTTCAGCGTCTCCTCGAAGGGGCCGTAAAACCGGCTGATCAGCTCGCGCCAGTTTGCCTGCCCCTCCTCCACCGCGTCCAGCTTATCCTCCAGGTGCGCGGTGAACTCAACGTCGATGATGTCGGGGAAGTACTCCTTCAGGATGTCTGTCACCAATATGCCCAGTTCCGTCGGATGGAATCGCTTCTCCCGCTTTTCGACGTATCCGCGGGTCTGGATCGTTCCAATAATGGGCGCATAGGTGGACGGCCGGCCGATGCCCCGCTCTTCCAGGGCCTTGACCAGCATCGCCTCCGAGTACCGGGGCGGCGGCTGGGTGAAGTGCTGCCGCGACTCCAGCGCCTGCAGGGTGACCCACTGGCCCTCCGCAAGCTCCGGCAGCAGGCCGCCGTTCTCCTCCCGCTGGCCCTCCTCGTCCTCTCCTTCAATGTAGACCTTCATGAAACCCGGAAAGCGGATGCTCTGCCCGCTGGCCCGGAACACGTGCTCCCCGGCCGCGAGGTCCACCGACACCGTGTCGAGCACGGCAGGGGCCATCTGGCTGGCGACGAACCGCTCCCAGATCAGCCGGTACAGCCGGTACTGATCCGGCGTGAGGTAGGGCTTCACCGACTCCGGCGTGCGGTTCACATCGGTGGGGCGGATGGCCTCGTGGGCCCCCTGCTCCCCGGCGCGCCGCTCGGCCTCACGCCGCTGCTCGGGGCGGTACTCCTTGCCGTAGGTCCTTTCAATGAACTCCCCGGCGGCGAGCGCGGCCTCGTCGGCGATGCGGGTGGAGTCGGTGCGGATGTAGGTCACCAGACCCGTATGGCCCGCCTCGCCCAGCGAGAGCCCCTCGTAGAGCTGCTGGGCGACGGCCATCGTCCGCCGCACGGTGAACCCCAGCTTGCGGGCGGCCTCCTGCTGCAGGCTGGAAGTGGTGAAGGGGAACGCGGGGTTGCGCCTCTTCTCGCGCCGCTTCACGCTGCGCACCTGAATCGCAATGCCGGCCGCGGAGAGGTCGAAGACCTCCGCAGTCGGGCTGCTCACCGTCCCGTCCCCGCTCACCCCGGAGGCCGCGGGGGAACCTCCGGCCACGGCGCCGATCACTTCCTGAACCTGCTCCCGCGCCTTCAGTTCGGTCTTGCGGTCGTTCACACCCCAGTACTTGGCCGTGAACGGCTGCCCGGAGTCGGCCTTCACCCGGGCGGCCAGGGACCAGTACTCCTCCGGGACGAACGCCTGAATCTCCCGCTCGCGGTCGACGATCAGCCGCACGGCCACAGACTGCACCCGTCCCGCGGAGAGGCCCCGCCGCACCTTGCGCCAGAGCAGCGGGCTCAGCTTGTACCCCACCAACCGGTCGAGCACGCGGCGAGCCTGCTGGGCCTCCACGCGGGCGAGGTCGATGGGCCGGGGCTGCTTGATGGCCCGCTGAATCGCGTCCTTGGTGATCTCGTGAAACTCGATGCGCAGGGGCTCATCCAGCGGCAGCTTCAGCACGTGGGCCAGGTGCCACGAGATGGCCTCGCCTTCCCGGTCGGGGTCAGTGGCCAGGTAGACCCGCTCAGCCTTCCGCGCGCTGTCGCGCAGCTCCTTCAGGATTTCACCCTTGCCGCGAATCGTGATGTATTTAGGTTCGAAGTTATTCTCCACCGAGACCCCCAGCTGGCTCTTGGGCAGGTCGCGCACGTGGCCCATTGAGGCCTTCACGGTATACTTCCGCCCGAGAAACTTCTCGATCGTCTTGGCTTTCGCCGGGGACTCGACGATGATTAGGCTCTTGGACAACCAGTCCACACCCCCGTGTGACATGCCGCGAGACAACGCTCGTGCTCCTTAGACTATTCCTTCCGCTAGTGGTCTATCCAATACGAATGTATTGCCCATCGGGCAGCCGCCGAACCGCGCTGCGAATCTCCAGCATCGTCAGGCACGCCTGCACCTCGGGCACCGAGAGACCGCTGGTCTCCGCCAGATCGCCCGGCCACCAGGGCGCGCTGCCCATCCAGCCCAGCACCCGCTGCTCCAGCTCTGTGAGCCCGCGGGGCGTAAAGTGCAGCGGTCCTTCCGCCGCGGGAAGGAAGCCCATGTCCTCCAGGACCTGGGCGGCGTTCACCGCCAGTCCCGCGCCGTCCCGCACGAACCTGTACAGGCCCCGCGACAGCGGGCTGGTGATGGGCCCCGGCACCACGAACAGGTCCCGGTCCTGCTCTGTGGCGTGCGCAGCCGTGATCAGGGTGCCCGATCTCTCCCCGGCCTCCACCAGGATCACCCCGTGGCTGAGCCCGCTGATGATCCGGTTGCGCTCCGGAAAGTTCTCGGGACGCGGGGCGGTGCCGGGTGGCTGCTCCGAGAGGATTGCGCCCGATTCCCGCATCTTCCGATACAGGGCCGCCGACTCCTGAGGATAACAGACATCGGCGCCGCCGCCAAGTACGGCGACCGTGGTTCCCCCCGCACTGAGCGCCCCGCGGTGCGCGGCCGTGTCGATGCCCCGGGCCATGCCGCTCACGACAACCGCCCCCAGCTGGGCGAGCTCGCGGCCCAGCTGCTCCGCCACGGCCAGGCCGTACGCGGTGGGACGGCGCGTGCCGACGACGGCCACCACCGGGCGCCCGTCCCCGTCGCCGGGCTCCCACGGCCCATACTGGTAAAGCACCGGCGGCGGCAGCGGAATCTCCGCCAGCCGCCGGGGATACCCCTGGGTCCCATAGCAGAGTACGCGGAGGCCGGCGCGACGGGCACGCTCCAGCTCCCTCTCGGCCTCCCGGCGCACTTCCGCGCTCTTCCGCACCGCCAGCAGGGCCTGCACGGTCTCCGGCCTGAACCCCCGCACGGCGGCCAGTTCGGCCGCCCCCAGCCGCCACGCCTCCTCAGGATTGGGATATGTCCGCATCAGCTCGGCCATGCGCCGCCGGCCCACGCCCGGGGCGCGCTGGTAAATCAGCCAGACCAGAGCGCTCTCCATGCCGCTCTCCCCCACACTGCCGGCTGACGGGTGGCTGCCGGCCTACTCTCCGTGCCTGTCACACGAAAAGCCCGGCTGCACGGCTACCGGGCCCGCTGCGGCAGTTCCTGTGCCCCCAGTACGAGAAGCAGGACCTGGGCCAGCCCCTTAGCGAGCGGGGGAGTATAGATGTACTCGTCCAGTCGGTGTCCGTTTCCCCCCAGGGTCACGCCCACCGTGACGGCCGGGATCCCCATCGACAGCGGCACGTTGCCGTCCGTGGACGAGGGGTAGCTGCGGGTCTGCAGCCCCAGCTCCCTGTGGACCCGCCGGACCAGGTTGCAGAGGGGGTGGGCGTCGGGAATCGACCCGGTGGGCCGGTCGCCCAGAAGCTCCAAGACGGCTCTCACGCCGCTCTCCCGCTCCTCCGACCGCACGATGCGCAGCACCCGCTGCTCCAGCCGGACCAGCTCGCTCCGGTCCAGCGACCTGAGGTCGATGAGCGCCTCGGCCCGTGCGGCGATGGTGTTGACGGAGGTTCCGCCGGAGATGACGCCGACGTTGTACGTCGTCTTGGGGTAGTGCGGCACCCGCAGCTCGCTGATGCGGGCGATGATCCGCCCGAGGCTGTGGATCGCGCTGGGCGCGCCGAATGCGCCCCACGAGTGGCCGCCGCTGGTGGTCACCACCAGCCGGAAGCGGCGGCTGCCCACCCCTTCCCGGACCATCCCGCCCAGGCTGCCGTCCAGGGCGATCACGTAGTCGATCTCGTCCTTCAGCGCATCGACGACGGCCTGCATGCCCTCCAGGTTCCCGAGCCCTTCCTCGCCGCAGGTGGCGGCGAAGATCACGTCGCCCGCCGGGCGAACCTCGTGCTTCACCAGCAGGCGGGCCGCGTGGAGCATCGTCGCCACGCTCGACGAGTTGTCACCCACGCCGGGGGCACGGAGGATATCGCCGTCCCGGCGCACCGTCACGTCGGTGCCCGCCGGGAATACCGTGTCGAGGTGCGCCGCAATGAGGAGGTTGGGCCCGGTGCCGTTCCCGGGGAGCCGGCCGACTACGTTGCCGACCGAGTCCCGGCGGACCTCGGTGAGGCCGACCTCCCGCATCCGCCGCTCGACGTAAGCAGCTCGCTCTGCTTCTTGAAACGTTGGGGCCGGAATCTCGCAGACGGAGATGACCTCCCGCACGAGTTCCGGGAGTGCAAGTTCTGCTTCAGCAACGAGGCGGTGGGCAGTCGGGTGCCCCAGGATCATGCGACATCGCCCCTTTTGCGGTTCAATCTCCGATTATAGCTGACGATCCAACGTTTGGAAAGAGCGTTACAGTCTCCTCAGTCCACCCGCTTGCGAAGCAGAACCTCCCACTCGCTCTCCCCGGCCTGCCGGACAGCGAGCACCTCATCGCCGTACAGCGCCGCGCTCCGGGGAACGTTGCGGGAGGCGGGTTCGTAATCGAGCCGCACCAGCAGGACTTCGCCGATGCGCATCTCCTCCAGGGCAATCTTGGTCTTGGCGAAGGTGACCGGGCAGACGTCTCCGCGCAGATCGATGACTCGGTCCGGCTGCGGCAGGGCGACTGAGCCAGATGACGACATATCGTTCTCCCTCCTGGTACGTTGAGACCCGGTCCATGGAGCGGGGAGGCCGACGGTGCCTGCCTCCCCGACCGGTTTCCCCTATTCTTCGCCTCCTCCGGCACCGCCCCCTGCCAGGTCGGCCTGGGGATCGATCGTGCCCTCGTCCGACTTGGTCCGCGCCGCGTGCGCCTTGTCGATGCTCGTCAGGTTGTTGGGCAGGGTCTGCATGGGGTTCTCCCGCCGCCGCTCCGCCATGGCTTCCAGCCGCGCGGCGTCCTGCCGCCAGCCCGTGCCCCGCCGGTCGGCCATGGGTCCCTCGTGAACCGTGTAGCCGTTCTGTTTTGCCAATCTGTTCCCTCCCTGTGCACAGGTTGACCGCCGACCGCGGTCAGCCCTTAGCATGTGCAGGATGGGCCGCCGCCACCATGCCGCGGCATGCCCTCAACACCACGCCAGTGTGCCGCGATGGGCCGTCAAGACCACGCCGGCATGGCGCGATGCGCCCTCACGCCCACCGCTTGACCGGCTCCGAGCCGACCCCGCGGTACTGCAGCGCCTCCGCCAGGTGGCGGACCAGAATCGCGTCCGATCCGTCGAGGTCCGCCAGGGTGCGGGCGACGCGCAGGACGCGGTCGTGGCCCCGCAGGGTCAGGCCGAACCGGTCGATCGCTTCCCGCATCAGGCTTTCGCCGCCCGGCGGGATGCGGCAGAAGCGCCGGATCAGGGCAGGACCCATCTCGGCGTTGCTGCTCAGCCCGAAAGGGGCCAGGCGGCGCCGCTGCCGCTCCCGCGCCTGCAGCACACGCTCGGCCACCGCAGCCGAGGACTCGCCGGCCGTCGACGCCTGGTACTCCGAATAGGTTACCGGCTGCAGGTAAAGCTGCAGGTCGAACCGGTCGCGCAGGGGGCCCGAGAGCCGGCTGCGGTAGAGGTGCACGGCCGACGCGGTGCAGGTGCACGGGTGCAGGGGATCGCCCAGGTACCCGCAGGGGCAGGGGTTGGCCGCGGCCACGAGGGTCGGCCGCGCCGGGAAGGTCAGGTGGCTGTGGGCCCGCGCGAGCCGCACCACGCCGTCTTCCAGCGGCTGCCGCAGCGCCTCCAGCACATCGCGCCGGAACTCGGGCATCTCGTCCAGGAACAGCACGCCGCGGTGGGCCAGCGTGATCTCGCCCGGCTTCAGCGGGTTGCCCCCGCCCAGCAGCGCAGCCCGGGAGGTGGAGTGATGCGGCGCCCGGAAGGGCCGCCTGCGGATCAGCCCGCTGCCCGCCAGCTCGCCGGCCACGCTGTAGATGCGGCTGACCTCCAGCGACTCGGCGTCATCCAGGGGCGGCATGATCGTGGGAAGGCAGCGGGCCAGGAGGCTCTTGCCGGCGCCTGGTGGGCCCACCATCAGCACGTTGTGGCCCCCGGCTGCCGCCACCTCCAGGGCGCGGCGGGCGACGAGCTGCCCGCGCACCAGGGCCAGGTCGACATCGGCGGCGGAGGCGGCCTCCGCGGGCCGGACCGGATCGGGCGCCTCCAGCCGCCGCTCACCCCGCAGGTGTGCGATCAGGTCCGCCAGATGCGGCGCCGCCAGAACGTTCGTGCCGGCGGAGCAGGCTGCGGCCTCGCGGGCGCTCTCGGCGGGCAGGACCAGGCGGCGTCCACCCTCCGCCGCCAGGGCCATGGCCAGGGCGCCGCGCACCGGGCGCAGGCCGCCGTCCAGGGCGAGCTCACCGGCCACGGCGATCTCCTCCAGGGCCGCAGAGTCGAAAGCCCCCGCCGCCGCCAGCACCCCGAGGGCGATGGCCAGGTCAAAACCGGCACCCTCCTTGCGGGTGTGCGCCGGCGCGAGGTTCACCGTGATCCGCTGCAGGGGGAATGGCCACCCGCCGTTGCGTATGGCGGCCCGCACCCGCTCCCTGGCCTCCCGCACCGACGCGTCGGGCAGCCCGACGATGTCGAAGGAGGGAATGCCCGGGCTGACATCGACCTCCACCGCCACCGGCAAGGCCTCGATCCCCTGAAGGGCAAAGCTCCACACCCGCACAAACACCGAACGCACCCCCGCCAACAGATGTTCGCCCGGACACGCTTCATCATGCCACGGTTTCTCTGTTTTGTCAATAAGTTCCTTTCTCACGGTCATTCTTCACGCGCTGCGCCGTCGCGGGGGCACGGGATGCCTTATGTAAACATATCCTGTTACCGGGCCGGCGCGGCCTCAGTCCGGCGGCACAGGAGGGTGGCCGATGGCGTTCGAAGTCGAGCAAGTAGTCGGTTCCGGCAGCGTGCAGCAGCTGCTCTGCCAGACGATCAACCTGAACGTTCCCGTCGAGGAGATCAAGCAGATCAGCAAGACGGTCATCGTAGACAACTGCATGGTCGTGTTCGATAAGGTGATCGTGGACGGCCGGCTGCGCAAGGACATTATGTTTAAGCAAGCCGGAACAGGCTTCCCTATTCCGGGATCCGTTCGGGGCTGCACAGGCATCACCGCCACCGCCAGCGGGCCCATTCAGGATGTCGACGTTGAGATCAGCTTCAACGCCCTGATTCCCGTGCCCGGCGCGCAGCCGGGTGACAAGTGCGTCGTGCTGCATGCCTTCGTCGAGGGCGAGAAGGAAGAACCGGCCAACATCCAGGCCAACGGCACCTTCACAGCGCTGGTCGACAAGTCCATTGTCTTCCTGTGCGTCAAGGTCGTGCGCGATGTGGTCACCGATTCGATGGGCGGCGGCGGCGTGGTCACGGGGACCGGCAGCGGGGCCGGCGTCGTCATCGACGGCAATAACAACAACCGCACCGGGATCTGCCCGCCGCGCAGGTCCACCGGCTTCTTCCTGGGCGGCGGCAACAATCCCACCATCCCGCGGGCACGCCCGGGCCTGCTGCCGGGCACCTGGATCGGCCCGACGCTCATCTTCCCCGGGGTCCTCAACCCCGGCATCCCCACCACCATCCCGCCGACCAACCGCATCGTCAGCGGGCAGGGGACGCAGGTGCAGGTGACCGGAACCGCCGAGGTCGAGGGCGGGGTCTCCGACATCTCCACTTTCGGCGGCACGGTCATCTCCTGACGCGCGTGCGGAGCCGTCCCGGTCATCCACCGGAACGGCTCCGCTCACGCTGTGAACGCACCCTTGATCAAACGGCAGCGCAGGCGCCCGTCGGGCCCGGGCTCCACCGACACCACATCGAAGCGGCAGGGCGGCGGCTCGCCGCCCAGGCGCGCCAGATAGAGCGACGCCAGCCGGATCAGCCGCCGCTGCTTCGCAACGGTCACCGCCTCGCCCGGCGACCCGAACCCGCGACCCCGCCGGGTCTTCACCTCCACAAAGACCAGCACGCCCCCATCCCGGGCGACCAGATCGATCTCGCCCGCGCGGAAGCGCACATTGCGCGCGATGATGCGGTACCCCAGTGACCTGAGGAACTCCGCGGCTGCCTGCTCGCCTGCCTCGCCGATGCGGCGGTTCACCTAGCCCTCCGTGAACAGCAGCGCCGCGCCTGCCGGCGTGCCGTCAGAGGGCTTCCGGTGAATCGGGCAGGGGCCGTACCGCTCCAGCGCCAGCCGGTGCTCAGCGGTGCCGTAGCCCTTGTGCTGGGCAAAGCCGTAGGCGGGATACTTTGCGTCCATCTCCACCATGTACTCGTCACGCACCACCTTGGCCACCACCGCCGCCGCCGCGATGGAGCAGGAGAGCGTGTCTCCGCCCACCACGGGCACCTGCGGCTGCGTGACGCCCGGCAGATGCACGCCGTCGATGAGCAGGTAATCCGGCGTGACGGGCAGGTCGTTGACCGCCTTCATGAAGGCCTTGTAGGTGGCCACCACCACGCTGGCCTCGTCGAGGCCTTCGGGCTGCACCAGGCCGACCCCCACCGCCACAGCCACCTCGCGGATGCGCTTGTAGAGCTCCATCCGCCTCCGGCCGGAAAGGCGCTTCGCCTCCTCAATGCCGGGCAGCTCCACCTCCCCGGGAAGGATGACGGCGGCCGCCACCACGGGTCCGGCCAGCGGCCCCCGGCCCACCTCATCCAGCCCTGCGACGTGGCGGTAGCCCATGGACCAGAGCTGCCGCTCATAGCTGTACATCCGCTGGAGCACAGCGCGCTGCCGCTCCCGCTCCTTCAGGTAGGTCTGACACTGCCGTACCAGCCGTTGGGCACCCTCGCGGGGATCGTCCTGCAGCGCTGCAATGACCTCAGGGTAAATGTCGGGTCCCTGCTCTGCGATCAGTGCTTGTAGGCGCTTCAAGCTCATCCGCTTCAGGATGATTCGTCTCACCTGTACACCCCCACCCTCTTTAGAGGCCAGGTTGCGGTCCCGCCTGATCCACACCCTTTAGGCCTTCAGCACAGTTAAGCCGTGCATGTGAATTCGGCGGTCTGTGAGAAAAATCCTCCTGTAGGCATAAAGAGCAGTGGGGATTTCATCATATACACACAATAGTGTCAGTGAGCAGGGTCATTGGTCCGTGGCGGGTCCTCGGGCCACTGCAGCGTCACACGCCCGAGGCGCCCCTCCCGGAACTCGCGCAACACCAGCTGGGCCGCCGCATCCAGGTCGACCTGGTCGCCCGCGCGCAGGAGCCCCCGGAAGCGGCCGATCGCCTCCAGGTTCACGATGGTTTCCGGATCCAGGCGGGTCAGCCCGTAGCGCTCCGCGATCGCGGGTCCCAGCGGCTCCCAGACGAGCGCGAGCAGGTGGCCCGCCACCTCCCGCTGGTCGAAGACCTCGTCCTTGATCGCCCCGGTGGCTGCCAGCAAGATGCCGTCCCGCTGGTCCTCGAACTTGGGGACGAGGATCCCCGGCATGTCCAGCAGTTCCACATCCGCGCCGATGCGGACCCACTGCTTCCCGCGGGTCACCCCGGGGCGGTCGCCCACCGGCGCCCGCCGGGCTCCGGCCAGCCGGTTGATCGCCGACGACTTGCCCACGTTGGGGATGCCGACCGCCATGACCCGCGCCGGCCTGGGCTTGCGGCCCTTCGCCGTCCAGGCCCGCAGCACGGGTGCGAAGGCGCGCCGGATCGCGGCCAGCACCTCCCTGGCGCCGGCCCCCTTCACCGCGTCCAACGCGACGGCAGGCCGGCCCGGCTCGTTCAGCCGCTGCACCCACGCGCGGGTCGCATCGGGATCGGCCAGGTCGGCCTTGTTGAGGATGAGCACCTGCGGCTTGTGCGCCACCAGGGCCATCAGGTCCGGGTTCCGGCTGGCCAGCGGGCACCGGGCGTCGACGATCTCCAGCACCACGTCCACCAGCGGCGCGTTCTCCCGCAGGATGCGGCGGGCCTTCGCCATGTGGCCCGGAAACCACTGAATCACCGGCACGGCGCTCCCTCCCTTACCAGCGCCCTTCGGGTGCCGGTGGGGCGAGGGCGCTGATCTCGGTAAGCGGCCAGATGCGCGCGACGGCCAGGCCCCGGATGTGGCTGAGCGGAACCTCGCCGAAATAGCGGCTGTCCTCGCTGTTGGACCGGTTGTCGCCGAGCACGAAGACCGAGTCCGGCGGGACCACCCGCGGGCCGTAGTCTCCGGCGCTCAGCCGCACCGTGGGAACCTCGGGAAACGGGGCACCGTTTACATACACCTCGCCGCCGCGCATCTCCACGGTATCCCCGGCCACAGCCACGACCCGCTTTATGAAATCGCGCTCAGGCTGACGCGGGTACTTGAAGACGATGATGTCGCCAGGCTGGGGCTCCCGCACGACCTTGTAGACGAACTTGTTCACCAGGACGCGCTCCCGATCGTACAGGGTGTTGGTCATCGAGCTTCCTGAGACCTGGTACACCTCCACGACGAAGGTGCGAATCAGGAACGCGAAGATCAGGGCCAGGACCAGGGTCTCCAACACCTCGCGCAGGGGCGACTTCCGCTTGACGGCCGGTCTCTCATCCGAGACGTCTGCCATCCAGCCTCTCCTCCCCGCTCCACTCCGATGTCCCGGCGCGGGCCTCTTCCCCGCAGCCGGTTTCCGGGGCATAGTGCAACGCTCCGCTCAACCCGGCAAGGGAGTCGAGCGGAGCGACCAGATACCGAACTCGATGTTAGGCATTCTCCGGCCGGACGAACCGCCGCTCCCGGATGCGGGCGGCCTTGCCGACCCGTTCCCGCAGGTAGTAGAGCTTGGCCCGCCGGACCACACCGCGGCGCACCACCTCAATCGAGGCCAGCCGCGGGCTGTGCACGGGGAACGTGCGCTCGACGCCGACGCCGTAGGAGACGCGCCGGACCGTGAAGGTCTCGTTGATTCCCGAGCCCTGCCGCTTGATGACCACGCCCTCGAAGGCCTGGATGCGCTCACGGTTGCCCTCCACGACCTTCACGTTCACCCGGACGGTGTCGCCGGGCCGGAAGACGGGAATATCATCGCGCAGGTACTCGCGCTCGATCTCGCGGATAACGTTGGACATGATTTCACCCCTTGTACGAGACGTTCATGCCGGCGCTTCCGAGCGTGCAAGCCGTCCGGCAGCGGACCGTCCGTGATCACACGAAAACCATTATACCAAGGCGGATGACGGGTGGCAATATCAACGCTGCCCAGTTCGCCACGACTCCACCAGACGCCGCTCCTCGGGCGTGAGATCGGCGGTCTCCAGCAGGTCGGGCCGCCGCTCAAAGGTGCGGCGCAGGGCCTGCTCCCGCCGCCAGCGGGCGATGGCGCCGTGGTTGCCCGACGTGAGGATCTCCGGCACGCGCATCTCCTCGAACTCGACGGGGCGCGTGTACTGCGGCCCCTCCAGGAGGCCCGAACTGTGCGACTCGGCCACGCTGGACTCCAGATCGCCCAGCACGCCCGGAATGAGCCGGGCCACCGCCTCCACCACCACCAGGGCCGCCACCTCGCCGCCCATCAGCACGTAGTCGCCGATGGAGAGTTCATCGGTGGCGATGGCGCGTATGCGCTCGTCGAACCCCTCATATCTTCCGCAGATCAGGATCAGGTGATCCTCCTCTGCCAGTTCCTCCGCACAGCGCTGGTCGAAGCGGCGCCCCTGCGGATCCATGAGGATGACGCGCGGCGGCCTGGCGCCTGCGGGTGCCCTTCCCGCCGCCCACCGCACTGCGGCGAAGACCGGCTCCGGCTTCATCAGGAGGCCGGCGCCGCCGCCGTAGGGGTAGTCGTCGGTCTGCTGGTGCTTGTTCAGGGCGAAATCCCGGATGTTGACCACCCGCAGGTCGATGATCCCCGCCTCGTTGGCCCGGCCGAGGATCGACTCCCGGAAGACCGGCGCCACGATGGCCGGGTGCATCGTCAGGATCTGCATCAGCATCGGGCTAGTCCTCCAGCAGGCCGGGGATCGGGTTGATGACCATGCGGCCGGCTTCCAGGTCGACCTCCCTGACGAACTGGCGCACCGCCGGAACCATGTAGCGCTTTCCCGGCGCTGTCTCCACCACGTACAGGTCGTGGACCGGGATGTTGTGGTCCACCTCCACCACCCGCCCGAGGAAGGTCCCGTTCAGGTCCACCACGTCGATGCCGATCAGGTCGAAGTCGTAGTAGTAGCCGTCGGGCAGGGGATGGGCCTCGGCGCGCGGGACCAGGAGGTTCACCCCGCGCAGGCGCTCGGCCGCAGTGCGGTCGGTGATCCCCTCCAGCTCCAGGATGACCAGGTTCTTCACGAAGCCGCGGAACCTGACCCCGACCGGGCGGTCAGGGTCATCCAGGAACACCCGCCGCAGGGTGGTGAACCGCTCGGGGAAGTCGGTGGTCGGGTAAACCCGCACCGCTCCCCGCACCCCATGGGGGGCGGTCACCTGCCCGATCCGGATCAGGTCCGGCCTGGACCGACCGGCCACTACACCTCACCCCGAATCTCGATCACCTTTCCGTCTTCCACGACGATCTCGGCCTTCATCAGGGCCTCCAGGTCATCGCCCACCTTCAGCGTGGCCGAGGCCTGAACGGTGCCCTGCACCACCTCGGCCCCCAGCGGCAGGGACTGAACGCGGTTGATCTCCTCCTGAAGCTGCGCCTTCTTCTCGGCGCGCACCGCCCGCTCCTGCTCCACCAGCTGGCGCAGCTGCATCTGCTGCTGCGGGCTGATCGTGGCCGTGAGCTGGGCGCGCTTCACCTGGCTCTCCAGTTCCGCCATCTCGTTGTCCAGCTGCTGAATCGCCGCGTTCAGCTCCGCGGTCAGCCGGGCCTTCAGGTTCTCGGTCACCCGGGCCTTGATCGTCACGGGACGCACAATCTGAAGACTCATGACATGAACTCCACCATTACCCGGCGGCCATCCTTCACGGCGGCCGCCTTGACCACCGTGCGAATCGCCTTGGCGACCCGGCCCCGCCGTCCGATCACCTTGCCCATGTCGCTGTCGGCCACACGGACCTCGAACGTGACGGCGCGGGGAGTCTCCACCGCCGTTATTCTCACCTGGTCAGGATGCTCTACGAGCCCCGTCACCAGGATTTCCACCAGCCGCTGCAGCATGAATCAACGCCCCCTTCTCTGGGGGGGTCGGGTTGGCCCCCTTACTTCCTCGCCTCGTCGAACTTCTTCAGCACACCGGCCTTGGAGAGCAGCGCCCGGGTCGTCTCGGTGGGGGTGGCGCCCTTCATCAGCCAGTTCAGGGCCTTCTCCTCGTCAACCTTCAGGACCACGGGGTTCTTGGTGGGATCGTAGTAGCCGATCTCCTCCACGAACCGGCCGTCGCGGGGCGAGGTCGCCTCGGTGACCACCAGCCGGTAGAAGGGAGACTTCTTCATCCCCATGCGCTTCAGGCGGATCTTCAGAGCCATCTCGGTTCATTCCTCCTCGAAAATTGCATGCGATATCTATATGTGCACACCTCCGCCCGGGGGGACGGAGATGGGGCACCGCAAACACCGTGCTAGCGCCGGCCGAAGAGGCCGCCGAAGCCGCCGCCGGGCAGCCGGGGCATCTTGCCCCGCTTCATCATCTTCTCCATGCCGCCGAGCTGCTTCATCATCTTCCGGGCCTGCTCAAACTGCTTGATCAGCCGGTGCACCTCGGCGATGGGCCGGCCGGAGCCCCTGGCAATGCGCTCCCGCCGCCGCACGTTGATGATGTCGGGGTTGCGCCGCTCCTTGGGCGTCATGGAAAGGATGATCGCCTCGACGTGCTTCAGTTCCTTCTCGTCGACGTTGATATCCTTCAGTTGCGCCCCGACGCCGGGGAGCATCTTCAGGATGTCCTGCAGGGGACCCATGCGCTGCAAGGCCCTGAGCTGCTCCAGGAAGTCCTCGAAGTCGAACTGGGCCTTCAGCATCTTCTTGGCCATCTCTTCAGCCTGCTTCCGGTCCACCTGCTCCTGGGCCTTCTCGATGAGCGTGAGCACGTCGCCCATGCCCAGAATCCGGGAGGCCATGCGGTCGGGGTGGAAGGGCTCCAGGGCGTCCAGCTTCTCACCGACGCCGACGAACTTGATGGGCCGCCCGGTCACCTCCCGCACCGAGAGCGCCGCGCCGCCGCGGGTGTCGCCGTCCAGTTTGGTGAGGATCACGCCGTCGATCCCCAGCTTGCCGTGGAAGTGCTCAGCGGTGGTCACCGCGTCCTGGCCGATCATCGCGTCGAGGACCAGCAGCGTGTCGTGGGGCTTCAGCCGCTCCTTGATCTGCTGCAGCTCTGCCATCAGCTCGTCGTCGATGGTCAGCCGGCCGGCGGTGTCCACGATGATCACATCCCGCCGCTCCTGCGCCGCGTGCTCCACGGCCCGCGCGGCGATGTCGACCGGGCTCACCTGGTCGCCCTCGGAGTAGACCGGCACGCCCACCTGGCTGCCCAGGACCTCCAGCTGCTTGATGGCGGCCGGCCGGTAGACGTCGGCCGCAACCAGGAGGGGCTTCTTCCCCTCCTTCTTCAGCTTCAGGGCCAGCTTGGCCGCATGGGTCGTCTTACCGGCGCCCTGCAGGCCGCAGAGCATGATGATGGTCGGCGGCCGGTCGGCCATGTTCAGGCCGACGTTCTCGCCGCCCATCAGGGCGACCAGCTCCTCGTAGACGATCTTGATCACCATCTGGGCCGGGTTCAGGGTCTCCAGGACCTCCTGGCCGATGGCGCGCTCCTTCACCCGGTTGACGAACGACTTGACGACACGGAAGTTGACGTCGGCCTCCAGGAGGGCCAGGCGCACCTCACGGAGCGCCTCATTCACGTCGGACTCCGTCAGCTTCCCCTTGCCCCGGAGCCGCTTGAAGGCCTCCTGAAGGCGTTCCTGAAGGGATTCAAACAAAGGCTTGTCACCCTCTCCGTGTGGAAGGATTGGGTCGCGGTCACGCTTCCGCCCGCAGCTTTGCCAGGATGCGGCGGGCGGCGCCGAGGTCGGCGCGGTTCAGGGCGTCTTCCAGCTGGTCCAGCAACGCCCTGCGCCGGTGGTGCTCCGCGATGAAGCCCAGCCGCTGCTCGTACTCCTGAAGGGCCGCCTCGGACCGGCGGATCAGCTCGTGCACCGCCTGCCGGCTCACGCCGTCGGCGTCCGCGATCTCCGCCAGCGAGTGATCTTCCAGGTAGTAGGCCCGAACCAGCTCCTGCTGCCGCTCGGTGAGCAGCGGTCCGTAGAAGTCGAAGAGCAGGGCGATCCGCGACACGTCCTTCATCCGAAACCGCCCTCCCCCGGCGTGATGATGCTGTCAAGGTAATCCCCTTGACAGCTTCGTCACGGGTATGAGTATATGGGCTGGGCCGGCCGCTGTCAAGGATTTTCGTCTGTCCCTGCACCGCCTTTCCGCTGCCACCGGTCGGCGTCGCGCGACCGGTACTTCTCCATGACCCGGCGGAAGGCGTCCTCCAGGTCGATGTTCATCTGATTGGCCAGCACCGCGACGACGAAGAGGATGTCGCCCAGCTCCAGGGCCACGTCGCCGGTGTCCTCCGTGGGCTTCTTCGTCTTGGGCCCCCAGCGGTGGTTGATCTCCCGGGCCAGCTCGCCCACCTCCTCGGTGAGCCGGGCGAGGTTGGCCAACGGATCCCAGTAGCCGAAGGGCGCAATCCAGCGGTCGACCTCCCGCTGCAGTTCCCGCAGTTCCACTCCTTCACCCCCCTACAGCAGAAGCCTGGCTACAGGAGCAGCCAGGCGAGGGTGGCCAGGAGTCCGACGCCACCGGTGGCCGCGGCCGCAGCGGCGCCCCGGAGCAAATTGACCCGGCCCCGCAGGTAGCGGTCCAGCGGCGAGGTCTCCAGGCTGTTGCCCACGGCCTGCCGGAAGCGGCGCATCACCGTGGGGTAGCGGGAGAGCGGCACGGCCCCCTCGGGCAGGTCGAGCGCCTCGGGATCCGCCGCCGAACGGCGCAGGTAGGCGGAGAGGGTCGCCGCCCACTCCCGCATCTCGGGCGACAGCGTCTCGCCCGGCAGCGCGTGCTCCGGGTTCAGCTTCGAGAGCCGCTCCGCGAACCTGACCTGCGCCATCAGGAGCGCGTCGGCCTCGTCGCTGCGGTTCGACTGACGCACCCACTCGGCGTAGGCCGCCAGCCGGAAGCCGGCCGTCACCAGCGGCAGCGGCTCGCCCGGAACCGGGTGCAGGTCGGCATCGGCCACCAGGCAGGGGTACTCGGTGAAGACCTGACGCCATATGGCGGCGGCCTCCTCGGGCTTCCCCTTCCCCCACAGCTCCCGGGCCCGGGCCAGCACGGCGCTCAGGTGCAGGGCATAGGCCACGTAGCCCACGGACTTGCCGTCCACGGGCGTCCGGGCCGCCACCGGATCGGTGACCATCTGGGCCACCAGCCGGGCCGCCATCGCTTCGGCGTCCTCGCTCCGCCCCTGCTCCAGGGCAGCCTTCACCGCCGGGGCTGCCGCCCGCAGCTGCTGCCTGAGCCGCGCCTGCCGCTCGGGGGTGGCCGCCACGCGGCAGTTGCCCTCCGCGTCCACGGCCAGTTCGCAGCCCAGCCGCCTGAGGTCCCGCTGCACGCGCAGGAAGAGCCCGCCCACCAGGCTGAGGTAGATGAGCTGGTGGCGGCGCTGCCGCTCGGGCACGAACTCCGCGTACTCCTGCTGGAACGCGGTCCAGCCCTGTTCCACCTGCACGAGCGCCCGGTCCAGCGACTGGTCCACCCCCATGAGTTGCGCCGCGGTCTCCCGGCCGACCAGGGGCTCCAGGGCCGAGGCCACCGCGCTGCCGATGATGCGGGCGCCCTTCTGCACCAGGGGCTGTGAACGGAGCCGGTCGACCAGTTCGGCGTACTGCTTCAGGTTCTGCGCGTGCTCGGTGAGCGCTTGCGCCACCGGCCGCCCGGCGGCGGCGATCTGGTCGGACAGGGCCCGCAGGGCCTGGGGAGGCAGTGTGTACCGCGTGGCAATGCCCGGGTGGGGCATGGTGCGCGCCAGATCGGCGACGATCTGGTTGTATTCGGAGAGGTCGGGCGGCGTCAGGCCCGCAGCGAGGTCGCGCGCGACCGCCGCAGGGTTCATCAGCGTCAGGCGCCGGCGAAGGGCCTTCATCTCCGCCTTGCGCCCCGGCTTCTTGGCCTCCTTGCGGCGTGCGTGTTCGATCTCCTTGAAGCGGTGCGCCATCCGCTTTGCAAATGCCCAGCTCGCCTGCTGCGCGCGGGTCTGCGCACGCTGGATCAGATCGGTGCAGAGCCGCTCGGGCAGTTCATGCCGCATCTCGGCCACCAGGTCGTCCCACTCCCGCTGGGCGCTCACCCAGCGGCCCACGGCCGGAAAGATCATCTCCTGCATGTCTGCACCTCCCCGCTACAGATCGAGCCCCAGGGCATCGAGGCCGCTCCAGTCCAGGTTGGCATACGTCTGCAGGTGGGAAAGCCACCCTTCGTGCGAGACCGACTCCAGAGGCAGCACACGGCTCCAGACCGCCCGCAGTTCCTCCCAACTGGCGCCGGTGGAGAGCACCTGCGGTCCGGCGGGGTCGACCGCAACCCGCCCCTCGCGCAGGAAGTCCTCGAAACCGCCGTCCGAGAAGAGCACACCCCCCTCGGGCAGCGCGACCGCCGCAGCGCGCAGCGGCGGGACGTGTTGGAAGAAGAGTGCGTCCAGCCGGGCCATGCCGTTCAACCTCCCTCTATAGCGCAGGTTCGACGCGACTAGTTTGCTCATATATAGTGTGACGTACCAGGCGCCGCCCAGTCCTTCAAAAAATGAGCACCATTGATATGACGCGTGCGAAAGCCGGTCTGGTTCTCGACCCGGCCCAAACCGACGAAGAACCGGCGATGGTTTTGCGACCACCGCCGCCCGAACCCTCTACCCGCGGCCATCATACCGGCGGGGAGAGAGCCCCTACTACAGCCCCGCGGCCCGGCGGCCGCACATCACGCTGGCGAAGGAGGACGTCAGCCCCGCCGCGTTGGACCAAGTCGTGGCACACCTTTCCCGCACGCCGCTGCGCTGGCAGGTCGCCGTCGACAACCTGGCCGTGATCGAGCAGCTGGCTGTCTGCCTATTCACAGACGGGCCAGATGAGCGAGTCGTTCTCCCGACCTGCACCTATGTCATCCAAATTCCCTGTTGACCCTCACGCGGCGTGAGGGTTTATGCTACGAAGCAGGAGGTGAGCAGATGACCCTGACGGTGAGGGCTGTGGCCGACCTGGCCGGCATCAGCGTGCGCACCCTGCACCACTACGATGAGATCGGGCTCCTGAAGCCGGCCGGGCAGTCGGCGGCGGGGTATCGGCTCTACTCCCAGGAGGACCTGGAACGGCTGCAGCAGATCCTCTTCTTCCGGGAGCTGGGGTTCGGCCTGAAGGAGATCGGGGCGATCATCGACAGCCCCGGCTTCGACCGGCGGCAGGCCCTGCTGGCGCACCGGGAGGCCCTGCTGCAGCGAAAGGCCCGCATCGAGCGATTGATCGAGACGGTCGACCGCACACTGAAAGCCATGGAAAGGGAGGATGCCCCGATGACCCAAGATGAGATGAAGGAGCTGTTCGACGGATTCGACCCCACCGAGTACGAGGATGAGGCCAGACAGCGCTGGGGCGGCTCCCGGGAGTTTCAGGAGTCCATTGCGCGCACCCGCAGGTACACCAAGGCGGACTGGCTGAAGATCCAGAATGAGGCCGGCGAGATCTACAGCGCCATCGCCAGCCTGATGGACCGGGACCCCGGCGACGCGGAGGTGCAGGAGTGGGTCGGCCGCTGGCACGAGCACATCAGCAAGTGGTACTACGACTGCTCGCTGGAGATCTTCCGGGGGCTCGGTGAGATGTACGTGCAGGACGAGCGGTTCACCAAGAACATCGACAAGACGAAGCCCGGCCTGGCCGCCTTCCTGAGCGAAGCCATGCGGATCTACTGCGACCGGCGGGAAGGGAAGTAATGCACGGAACGCACCTCCGGGCGCTCGACACCGCCTCAGAAGCCGTCCCCGACAGCGCCGGAAGCCCCGGGATTCTTCACGTTCTGCGCCCGATACAGCGCGGTGGTCGCCTCCACGCGCAGTCGCTCAGCCTGCACCGCCCCCAACTGCCAGCCGAGTAGCCCGCCCAACGCGGCGCCCACCAGGCCCACGAGGATCAGTTCGACCCTGTTCGGTTTCCACCAGACAGGATCGACGTTGTCGAGCCAGACGAATGCGGCCATCGCCACCAGCGCACCCACGAACCCCAGCAGTGCGCCCACACCGGCATACAGGAAAGCGACCCGCTCCGCCAGCGCCTGTAGGCGCCAGGCGCTTTCGCGCAGCGCAACCGGCACGAACTTCGCCACCGGAAAACCTCCCCTGCTTCTCGCCGAACCGGCAAAAGACTATCTGAAGACTGTGTATAAACGCGCAGCGGCCGCCTGTCAACCCAGACGGCCGCTGCGCTCTTCTGATGGCGTTCACATTCCAATAGGGTTGATCTTCTAATCGCCGTGGTCCACTACTCCGCGAACAGCGCTTCTGCAAACTGCTTCGGGTCGAACGGCTGCAGATCGTCCAGCCGTTCGCCCACGCCGATGAACTTCACCGGCACCTGCTCGGTGTCCGTAATGGCCACCACGACGCCGCCCTTGGCGGTGCCGTCCAGCTTCGTCAGGGCAATGCCGGTGACGGGGACGGTCTCCCGGAAGAGCTTCGTCTGCTGGAGGGCGTTCTGCCCGGTCGTGGCGTCCAGCACGAGCAGCGTCTCGTGCGGTGCGCCTGGCACCTCCCGGCCCAGCACCCGCGCGATCTTGCCCAGCTCGTCCATCAGGTGGGCCTTGTTGTGCAGCCGGCCGGCCGTGTCCACGATGAGGACGTCGGCCCCGCGCTCCCGGGCCACCTTCACGCCGTCGAAGGCCACTGCCGCCGGGTCGGAACCCTCGGGCCCGGCCACGACTTCGGCGCCGGCCCGCTCGCCCCACACCTTCAGCTGGTCGATGGCGGCCGCCCGGAAGGTGTCCGCCGCGGCCAGAATCACCTTCAGGCCCCGGTCTTCCTGCAGGTGGCGGGCCAGCTTGCCGATGGTGGTCGTCTTGCCCACGCCGTTGACGCCCACCACCAAGATGACGGTGAGCCCGCCCTCGTTCAGGTTCAGAGGCGCAATGCCGTCCCCCAGCCGCTCGGCCACCAGCTCCTTCAGGAGCGGCAGCAGCTCGTTGCCGTTCTTGAGGCCCCGCTGCCGCGCCCGCCTGCGCAGCTCCTCCACCAGCCGGGTGGAGGTCGTCACGCCCACGTCGCCGAGGATCAGGGCCTCCTCCAGCTCGTCGAAAAGCTCGTCGTCGATCTTGCGGAAGACGCTCATCACGGTGTTCACCTGGCCGATGAGCGCCTCCTTCGTCTTCTGCAAACCCGCCTTCAACCGATCAAAGAACGCCACAGGGCTCTCTCCTCCACCAAGACTCCGCCCGCGCAGGTGCCAGTTCAGATCGGGCCCACCCGCTCAGGGCAGGAGTAATTCAAACCGAGCTCACCCGCTCAGGGCAGGAGCCGGTTCAGAATCGACTCGACACCCAGCAGGATGACCACCAGGAGGCCCAGGAGCAGCGCGTAAACCCACCCGGGCAGCCGCCTGCCCTCATCCTGCTCCACTGGCCGCCCGGTCTCGTCAAGCCGCATATCCTCCTTCGACATCTAGCTCGCCTCCGTTTCAAGGTCGACCAGCCTGACCGAGACGATCCGCGAAACCCCGGTCCCTTCCATGGTCACGCCGTAGAGAGCGTCCGCGACCTCCATGGTGCCCCGCTGGTGGGTGATGCAGATGAACTGGGTCTTCTGGGCCGCATTCCTCAGGTAGCGGCCGAACCGCTCCACATTCGCCTCATCCAGGGCTGCCTCCACCTCGTCCAGCACGACGAAGGGCGAGGGCCGCACCTTCAGCAGGGCGAAGAGCAGCGCGATGGCCGTCATCGCACGCTCGCCGCCCGAGAGCAGGCTGAGAGGCTGCGCCTTCTTGCCCGGCGGCTGCGCGATGATCTCGATGCCCGTCTCCAGCAGATCGTTCTCATCCACCAGCCGCAGGTCGGCCTTCCCACCCTGGAACAGCTCCGTGAACACCTGCTGGAACGCCTGCCGGATCTCCTGGAACGACTCGTAGAAGTGCGCCTCGATGCGCTTGTCCAGCTCGCTGATCGCCCGGTACAGCGAAGCCTTCGCCTCCTGCAGGTCGGCTTCCTGCGCCTGCAGGAAGTCCAGCCGCTCCCGGGCGGTCCGGTAGTCCTCAATGGCCTGCAGGTTCACCGGCCCCAGCTCCCGGATCTGCTCGCGCAGCGCGGCGATGCGGGCCCGGGCGAATTCGGTCTCCTCCTCCGGCAGGGCCCGGGGCAGCGCCTCCGCGGCCGTCAGCTCGTACTGCTCGGCCAGCCGGGCCACCAGGCCCTCCTGCTCCTGCTCCAGGCGGGCCTCCTCCACCTCGCCCTGCTGACACCTGTGCTGTGCATCGCTCAGCGCGCGGCGCAAGGACCGCAGCTCCCGCTCCCGGGCGTTCACCTGCTCCTGGGCCGCCAGCTTGCGGGCCTGCGCCTGGTCCCGCTCGGCGGCCAGGGCCGCCCGCGCCGCCGCAGCCTCCTCCGCCTCAGCCCGGGCGGCCTCCAGTTCGGCGAACGTCTCCTCGAGCCGGGCCGAGAGGGCCGACCGCTCCTGCTCACGCTCAGCCCGTTCGTGCTCGAGGGCCTGACGATCGCCTTCCGCACGGCGGCGCTGCGCCTGCAGCGACCGGAGCTGCTCGTGCAGCCCGGCCAGGCGCACCTGGACCTCCGTCAGGGCCCGGCGCCGCTCGCCCAGGGCCTCGTCCCGCTCCTGCCCCTCCGCCGTCAGGCGGCGAACCTCTTCCTCCAGCGCCTCCCGCTCGGCCGCCAGCTCCGCCAGTTCCCCGCGCAGCCGGGCCGCGCCCTCCCTGGCCGCGGCGATCTCGGCCTCGACGGCCGCCGCCTCCTGGGCGTGGGTCTCCAGCAGCTGCGCCCAGCGGCGGGCCTCGTCCGCCAGCCGGCGCTCATCGCTTTCGGCCTCCGTCAGACGGCTCTCCAGGGACCGCAGCCGCGCCCCGGCCTCCTCGATGCGCCCGAGCAGGGCCGACCGACGGGCCCCGGCCTCGTCGTGCGCCTGCCGCACCTGCTGCAGCTCCGCCCGCAGCGCCGCGATGCGGGCCGTCAGCTCGTCCCGCTCCCGCTCGCGCGCCAGGAGGCCGCTGCTCCTTCCGCCCGCGGCCCCGCCCGTGATGGCGCCGCCCGCGGCCAGCACGTCGCCGTCCAGCGTCACCACCCGGAAGCGCTGTCCGGTCTTCCGCCCCAGGGCCAGCGCGGCGTCCAGGCTTTCGGCGATGAGGGTCCGCCCCAGCAGCGACGCGATCGCCGGCCGGAACCGCTCCTCGAAGCGCACCAGGTCCAGGGCTACCCCCAGTATGCCCGGCGCCCCGCGAAACTCCCGCTCCTCCTCGGGCCGGTACCCGTGCGGCCGGATGGTGTTCAGGGGCAGGAAGGTGGCCCGGCCGCCGCCCGAGCGCTTCAGGTGCTCGATGGCCCGCTTGGCCCCGGCGTCGGTGGCCGTGATCAGGTGCTGCACGGCGCCGCCCAGCGCGACCTCGATCGCCTTCTCGTACCGGGGCTCCGTGCGCACGACCTCCGCCACGGCCCCCAGCACGTCGGACGCCCACGGCGCACCCTTCTCGCGCCCCTGCAGCACGGTGCGCGGGCCCCGCTGGTAGCCCTCGAAGCCGCTGATGAGCTCCTCGATGGTGCTCAGGCGCGAGGAAGCGGCCTGAATCTGCTCCCGGAGCTCCGCGTGGCGGGCCTGCAGCGCCCGCAGCTCCGCGTCGGCCGCCTCCCGCTCGGCGTTCAGGTCCGCGAGCTCAGCGAGCTGCGCTTCCCGCTGCTGCCGGAGCTCGGCCGCAGCCGCCGCCAGCGCGGCCGTTCGCTCTCCGGTCTCGGCGGCGTCGGACTCGGCCCGCCTCCGCTCCTCGGTCAGGCGCGCGAGCCGCCGTGCCGCCTCCTCGGCCGCTCTCTCGGCGGCCTGCACCCCGTTGCGCTTCTCCGCCTCCAGCTGCAGGATCGCGATGATGCGGTCCTTGCGGGACTCCACCTCGGCCTGGGCGGCCTCGCTGGCCTGCTCAGCCGTCCGACAGGCCGCTTCCAGCGCAGCCAGCTCCTCCGCAAGGAGCCGGCCCTCCTTTTCCACGTGCGCCTCCTGCTCATGCAGGCCGGCCAGTTCGGCGTCCACCTGCTTCAGCTTGGCCGCCAGCCCCTCCAGCTCACGGGCGAGGCGGGCGATGTCGGCCTCCAGCCGTTCCCGCTGCTGCCCGGCCAGGGCGAGCCTCCCCTCGGCCCGCTCCTGGCGGCTCGCGGCCTCGGTCAGCCGCACGGAGAGCACGTTCAGCTCCTCGTCGAGCGCGGCCACCAGCTGCCGGGCCACCTCGGCCGCCTCTTCCGCCGTCTGCATCCGCTGCTCGATGTCGGCTACCTTCTGCGCCAGCACGGCGCCCGCGGCCCGCTGCTCCTCCAGCCGGGCGACCACCGTGGCCAGCTGGCGGGCCAGGAGGCCCACGTCGAGCCGGGTCAGCTCGCCGTCCAGCTCGGTGAACAGGCTGGCCTTCTCGGCCTGCTCCGCCAGCGCGTCCATGTTGTTCGTGAGCTCGCCGATGATGTCGGTGATGCGCAGCAGGTTTTGCTCGGTCTCCTCCAGGCGCCGCTGCGCCTCCCGCTTGCGGGTCTTGTAGCGGGAGATGCCGGCGGCCTCCTCAAACAGCGCCCGCCGGTCCTCGGGCTTGGAGGAGAGGATCTCATCGATGCGCCCCTGCCCGATGATCGAGTAGTTCTCCTTGCCGATGCCGGTGTCCAGGAAGAGCTCGTGCACATCCTTCAGCCGGCAGGGCACCTGGTTGATGAAGTACTCCCCCTCGCCGGAACGGTCGACCCGGCGGGTGACCATAACCTCCGTGAAGTCGATGGGCAGCGCGCCGTCGCTGTTGTCCAGCACCAGCGAGACCTCGGCGAAGCCCATGGCCCGCTTGCCGTCGCTGCCCGCGAAGATGACGTCGGCCATCGAGCCGCCGCGCAGGGCGCGCGCCGACTGCTCACCCAGCACCCAACGAATCGCGTCCGAGACGTTGGACTTGCCCGACCCGTTGGGCCCGACCACCGCAGTGATGCCCGGGGTGAACTCCAGCTCTGTCTTCTCGGCGAAGGACTTGAATCCCAGAATTTCCAGTCGTTTGAGGTACAATCTGTGCTGCCTCCTCAGCAAAGCCGGAAGGAGCCGCGGCCCCTTCCAAAGGCGCCGGACCAAGAGAAAGCCCGGCGCCGCTGCGTCGGTTGGTATTCGACGCCAGGGCAGGACTCTCCTTTGCTGCCCGAAGAACAACGCGCCACTCCCGGCCGCTGCACGGCTGGGAGTGGCGCACTCTCTGTCCTTTCTCGATTCTACCTGGGTTCCACAATGAACCGAATCGCGGTCCGCTCCTCCCCCTCTATCGCGATCTCCGCAAAGGCCGGTATGGTGATGAGGTCGATTCCGTTGGGCGCAACGTAACCCCTGGCGATGGCGATGGCCTTCACGGCCTGGTTTACCGCACCCGCTCCCACGGCCTGGACCTCAGCGCTGCCCTTCTCACGCAGAACAGCAGCCAGAGCGCCTGCTACCGATTTCGGGTTCGAAGATGCTGAGACCTTTAGTGCTTCCATCCTGAAATCCCCCCCAAACTGACCAGAACAGCGCTGCCGAATAGTTAGATACTCTGATTGTGCATTCTATACCAAACAGCTATTTCCCTCTGTCGCCATAAAGATTCCTCTAGGAATTTAGCGACCTGTTCAACAAAACGCTGTTCCCGCGCGCCGGCACCACCCGGGACTGGTCAGCCCGGGTGGTGCTCCGGCATCAACGCCTGGCGCGCCGCCTCCTGTTCCGCCTCCTTCTTGTTCCGCCCCCAGCCGGTGCCCAGAAGCCGGCCCTGAAAGTAGACGCCCACCTGGAAGCGCCGGAGGTGCGCCGGCCCCTCCTCCACCAGCAGGCGGTACTGCGGGGCGGCCGCCCCCTGCCGCTGCAGCAGCTCCTGCAGCTGCGTCTTGTAGTCGACCCGCACCAGACCTTTGCGCGCCGCCTCCACCAGCGGCCCCAGCTCACGCAGGACGAACCGCTGCGCCGCCTCGAGCCCGCCATCGAGGTAGAGCGCCCCCACCAGCGCCTCGAACCCGTCAGACAGGGTCGAGTCCCGGTCGCGGCCGGTCACCGACTCGCCCCGGCCAAACCGCATGTACTTGCCCAGCCCCAGGGCGCGGGCGCGGCTCGCCAGCGAGGGTTCGCACACCACGGCCGCCCGAATTTTGGTCAGTTCGCCCTCGGGCAGGTCGGAATAGCGTTCGTAGAGGTGCGCGGCAATCACCATGCCCACCACGCTGTCGCCCAGGAACTCCAGCCGTTCGTTGGCGCGGGCGCGCGGGTGCTCATTGGCGTAGGTGGTGTGCGTCAAGGCCTCCAGGAGGAGCGCCTCGTCGCGGAACCGGTGGCCGAGGGCCTCGGCGCACCAGGCGCGCAGCTCCGGGTCCAGCACGGACACGGCCCATCCCTCCTCACAGAGGAAAAGCCCCGCACCGGCGCTACATCAGTGAGCGTCGTTACGGGACTCCGGGTGTTCTCTCAATCCCTGGCAATTCTACTTGTGCTCTTTGATGTAGTTCACCGCTGCGCCAACAGTGGTGAGCTTCTCCGCGTCCTCGTCGGGCACCTCGAGCTCGAACTCCTCTTCCAGGGCCATGATCAGCTCCACGATGTCGAGGGAGTCGGCGCCGAGGTCCTCGATGAACGAGGCCTCCAGCGTCACCTCTTCCTCCTCAACCGAAAGCTGGTCGACGATGATGGCCTTCACCTTCTCGAAAATCGGATCGTTGGACATGGGCAGGTTCACCTCCTCTCAGGGGATCGGCACCTTGCCGCGGAAATTCTAGTACATGGTCAGGCCGCCGTCGACCGCGAGCGTCTGCCCGGTGATGTACGCACCACCCGGGCCGGCCAGGAAGACCACCGCCGCGGCGACATCTTCGGGCCTGCCAAAGCGCTCCAGGGGAATCTGCCGGAGGAAGTTCTTCCGCTGCTCCTCGTTCAGTTCCAGCAGCATGCCGGCATCGATGGCGCCGGGGGCGACGCAGTTGACCGTGATGTTCCGGCTGCCCAGCTCCCGGGCCACCGCCCGGGTGAGGCCCACCAGGCCCGCCTTGGCGGCGGCGTAGTTGGCCTGCCCCGCGTTGCCCGCCAGCCCCGACACCGAGCCGATGTTGATGATGCGCCCGGCCCGGGCCTTCATCATCGGCCGGGCCACCGCCTTGATGCAGAGGAAGGCGCCCTTCAGATTGGTGTCGAGCACGTCGTCCCAATCCGACTCCTTCATCCGCATAATCAGGGTATCGCGGTTGATGCCGGCGTTGTTCACCAGGATGTCGACCCGGCCGAAGCGCTGCAGGGCCGCCTTCACCAGGGCGTCGGCGCCCTCCGGCGTTGCCACGTCTGCCTGCACCGCCAGGGCCTCGGCCCCCAGGGCGGTGAGCTGCTCGACGAGCGCGACGGCCTTGTCCGCGCTGCGAGCATAGTTCACCACCACTGCGGCGCCCTCACGGGCCAGGGCGAGGCAGATCTCCCGGCCCAGCCCGCCGGTGGCACCGGTAACAATTGCCACCTGCGTAGATAGGTTCATCTTAGCAAACCCTCCCCAGGGAATCAAGCACTCGGCCCAGCGACGCCGGGTCCTCCACGTGCATCGCCCGGACGCCCTTGTCGATCTTCCGGACGAAGCCGGTGAGCGTTCGGGAGGGGCCCACCTCCACGAAGGTGTCCACCCCGTCGGCGATCATCCGCCGGATCGACGCCTCCCACAGCACCGGGCGGGAGACCTGCTCGACCAGGAGCCGGCGGATCTCGTCGGGCCGGGTGACGTAGTCCGCCGTGACGTTGGAGACCACCGGCACCTGCGCCTCCCTGAGCCGGATCCCCTCCAGGGCCTCGGCCAGCCGCTCGCCGGCCGGCCTGAGCAGGCGCGAGTGGAAGGGCGCGGTCACCGAGAGCCGCACGGCGCGGCCCCCGGCCTCCGCGGCCAGCTCCATGCACCGCTCCACGGCCTCCGTGTGGCCGGCCACCACCACCTGGCCAGGGCAGTTGTAGTTGGCGCCCTCCACGTGCCGCCCCGTCTCCCGGGCGGCCCGGGCGCACAGGTCGTCCACCTGGGCGCCGGTCAGCCCGAGCAGGGCCGCCATGCCCCCGGTGCCCAGCGGCACCGCCTCCTGCATGTACGTGCCCCGGCGCCGCACCAGCGGCACCGCCTCCTCGAAGGTCAGCGCCCCCGCGGCCACCAGCGCGCTGTACTCGCCCAGCGAGAGGCCCGCGGTCACATCCGGCCGGATGCCCTCACCGGTCAGCAGTTCCAGGCACGCCACCGAGAAGGCCAGCACGGCGGGCTGCTGGTTGGCGGTCTTCTTCAGCTCCTCCTCCGGCCCCTCCCAGCATAGCTTTCTCAGGTCGAACCCCACCAGCTCGTTCATCTGCTCGAACCGGCGGGCCACTTCGGGGTATTGCCGGGCGAGCTCCTGCCCCATCCCGACATACTGGGCCCCCTGGCCCGGAAAGAGGAATGCGATCTTCGCCATTCAGTCAGGCCTCTCTTCAAGGTTTCTTGGCTGTAAGGATTGACCGATGTCTGCCTGTTCTAGTCAACTTCGTGGAATATAATACCAAGCGCACCCGGGCCCGCGTGGCAGGCCACCACGGCCCCCAGCTCACCCACCAGGTACTCCTCCACCTGGTACCCCTGCTTCACCTCTTCGCCCCAGGCCCGGGCCTGCTCGAGCGACTGGGTGTGCACCACCGCGAGCCGGATGCGCTTGCCCGGGGCGACCCGCTGCTGCATGATCTCCCTCGCCCGGGCCAGCACCCGGGAGCGGCCGCGCACCTTGTCGGCGGGGGCCACCACGCCCTCCTGGTCCACCTGCAGGATCAGCTTGATGCCCAGCAGCCCGCCCAGCAGGGCGGTCGCCTTGCCGATGCGGCCGTTGCGCCGCAGGAACTCCAGGGTATCGATGGTAAACAGGATGTTCATCTTGTCGCAGGTGCGGTTCGCCCAGGCGACGATCTCCTCGCGGCTCTTGCCCTCCTTCGCCATCCGGGCGGCGCCCAGCGCCACCATGCCGAGCCCCAGCGAGACCGACCGGGTGTCGACGACGCTGATGCCCGCCTCCGGCAGCATCTGCGCGGCGATCTCCGCCGAGTTGACCGTGCCGGACATCTTGGAGGAGATGTGGATCGAGACGATCTCATCCCCCGCCTCGTGGATGCGCCGGTACACCTCCAGGAAATCGCCCGGCGCCGGCTGCGCGGTGCTGGGATGGTGCGGGCTCTCCTTCAGCTTGGCCCAGAAGCCGTCAGACTCCAGGGTCACGCCGTCCAGGTAGGATTCCTCCCCGAAGCGGACGGTGAGCGGCACCACCTCGATGCCCAGCTCCCGGCAGAGCTCCTTCGGCAGGTCGGCGGTGCTGTCGGTGACAATACGAACCCCCATTTGCCGTGCTCCCCCTTTGCCTTATCTCCCCCAGCGCAGGGCCAGGGCGCCCCAAACCAGTCCGGCCCCAAACGAAACGCAGACCATCAGGTCGCCGTCGCGCACGCGCCCCTCCGCGAGCGCCTCCGTGAGGGCGACCGGAATCGACGCAGACGACGTGTTGCCGTAGCGGTCGAGGTTGACGACCACCCTCTCCGGCGGGATGCCCAGCCGCTTGACGGCGCTGTCGATAATGCGGACGTTCGCCTGGTGCGGCACCAGCAGGTCGATATCGCCCACGGTGAGGCCGGCCTTCTCCACCACCTGGACCGTCGCCTCGTTCATGACCCGCACCGCGAACTTGAAGACCTCAGGACCGTTCATGTGCACGAAGTGCAGCCCCTGCTCCACCGTTTCCGGCGAAGCCGGCCGGCGGGAGCCGCCCGCGGGCGTGTACAGGTGGCAGGCACCCGCTCCTTCCGCCCCCAGCACGGAGGAGAGGATGCCGCGCCCTTCCGGGACCGGCTGCAGCACGGCTGCCCCGGCCGCGTCGCCGAAGAGGACGCAGGTCGTGCGGTCCTGCCAGTTGACCATCTTCGAGAGCAGTTCGACCCCAATGACCAGTGCGCAGTTGTAGAGCCCCGTGGCAATGGACTGCTGCGCCATCACCACCGCGTAGATCCAGCCCGGACAGGCGGCGGAAAGGTCGAAGGCGGCAGCCCGGTGTGCGCCCAGAGCCGCCTGGACCAAAGCGGCCGTCGCGGGCATCGGCATGTCCGGGGTGACCGTGGCGCAGATGATCAGGTCGACGTCGTCGGGCGTCACCCCCGCCTGCGCCATGGCCTGCCGGGCCGCCCGGACCGCGTAGTCCGAACTGGCCTCGTCGTCCCCGGCGATCCGCCGCTCGCGGATGCCGGTGCGGGTCCGAATCCACTCGTCGGAGGTCTCCACCATCCGTTCCAGGTCCTGATTGGTGAGAACCCGCTCGGGCACCGCCATGCCGAGGCCGGTGATGCCCACGGGGCGTATGCTCATGCCGGGGAATCCCCCTCTTCCTTCGGTTTGTCAGCGGCGGCCAGCCGGGCGATCGCCTCGGCCAGCCGGTCGGTCACGCGCCCTTCCAGGGCCAGCTTCATCACCCGAATGCCGCTCTTGATCGCATGGGCGTTGGAAGAGCCGTGGCACTTCACCACAGGCGCCTTCAGGCCCAGCAGCAGGGCGCCGCCGTATTCGGTGTAGTCGAACCGCTTCGCCATCTTCTTCAGCCCCGGCCTGGCCAGGGCGGCGCCGACGGTCGTCAGCGGCGAGGCGGTGAGCGCCTCCTTCATGGCCTTGAACAGGGCCATCGCCACGCCTTCGTACGTCTTCAGAAGAACGTTGCCCGGGAACCCGTCGGCCACCACCACGTCGGCCTCGCCGAAGGGCACGTCCCGCGCCTCGATGTTGCCGGTGAAGTGAATCGACTCCAGCTTCTGCAGGAGCGGGTAGGTGGCCTTGACGAGGGCGTTGCCCTTCTCCGCCTCGGTGCCGTTGCTCAGCAGGGCCACCCGGGGCCGGCTAAGGCCAAGAATCTCCCGGGCGTAGATGTCGCCCATCAGGGCGAACTGCACCAGCCACTCCGGCCGGGCGTCGGGCGTGGCGCCCACGTCCAGCATGAAGACCGGCTGCTTCACGGTGGGCATGATGGTCCCCAGGGCCGGCCGGTCGATGCCCTTCATGCGCCCGATGCCCAGGGTGCCCACGACCACCAGCGCCCCGGTGGAGCCGGCGCTCAGCAGGGCGTCGGCCTCCCCCTGCTTCACCATCCGGGCGGCCACCGTGAGGGAGGCGTCCTTCTTGGACCGGACGGCCCGGGTGGGTTCCTCGTCGGCGGTGATCACCTGTGTGGTGTGCCGGACCTCGACGCTCTCCGGCAGCCCGCCGGCCTTCTCCGCCTCCGCCCGGATGCGCGTCTCGTCGCCCAGCAGCACGAAGCGCAGCTCCGGCCACTCGCGGGCCGCCTGAATGGTACCCTGAACTTCCGGGGCGGGTGCGGCGTCGCTGCCCATGGCGTCTACTGCGATGCGAAAGCTCATTGCTATGCCCCTCCCCCGACCTTGGTGGGATCCACCTCGAACACGGAGAACTTGCCGCGGAAGACGTTCTCGGTACCCACGCGGGTCTCGACCAGGACGACGTGCTGGTTTCGCCTCCGGCGAATGACCTCGCCCTTGGCCACCAGCTTCTCGCCCACGGTGACCGGCCGCTTGAACTTCACGTTGGCCAGACCGGTCAGCACCACGTCGGCGTCGATCAAGGCGATGGCCAGCGACTCCGCCTGGGCGTAGATGTACTGCCCCCGCACCACCCGGCTCCGCTCGAAGACCATGTCCTCGGTGGTCTCCAGGATGGAGATGCCCCGCTCGCCCAGGGTGATGTCGATCAGCTCGCCGATGATCTCCTTGTAGCCCATGGACTTCACGATGCCGTAGGTGCGCTCGGCCACCGACTTGGTGCGCTCCCGGAGCTCGGGAATGCCCAGGGCCAGCCGGTCGAGCCGGATGGTCTGGATGCTCACGCCGAAGATCTGCGCCAGCTCCTCATCGCTGAGGAAGGGGTTTTCGCGGATCTTCTCGCGCAGGGCAGCCTGCCGGTCCCGCTTCCGCAATCCGGGCGTCACAGAGAACCACCTCGCCATTCTCCTGCGATGGGTGGCACCGGGCCGCGCCACCCGGTCATAAAAGCTGCTGTGGATATCCGCTGCTAAAACGAGGTTATATGATCTGGTGACAATTATAGCGAGTGTGGGTAGGGCTGGCAATAGCGATCTGCGATTCAGGAAAAGCACCAGTCCCCGGGACCGCCGACAGGCGGTACCCGGGGACTGTTCATGTTCGCTCCAATTCACGGGGCCTTACGGCCCGACTCCCCTTACTGCGCGGCCTCCTCCTGCTGGATCACCTGCCGGCCCTGGTAGTAGCCGCAGGTGGGGCAGACCCGGTGCGGGATCCTGGGCGACCTGCAGTTCGGGCACGGGCTCAGGTTCGGCGCCACCAGCTTGTAGGTCTGGGCGCGCCGCGAATCCCTGCGGGCCTTGGACGTCTTTCTCTTCGGAACCGCCATGCTGAATTACACCCCTTTCACATCTCCGTCAGTTCAGATGACGGACCCGAGACCCGGTCCCGGGGGGAATAGTTTTAGGAATGGGAATCCGGCTTCCGGAGCAGGTCTTTCAGCACCGCCAGCCGGGGATCAACGCTTTCATCCGACTCCCCGCAGCCGCAGGGCCCCTCGTTGAGGTCCTTGCCGCACCGGGGGCAGAGCCCCTCGCAGTCCTCGCTGCAGAGCGGCTTCATGGGCAGCGCGAGCAGAATGTGATCGCGCACCACATCCGTCACGTCCACCTCATCGCCGCTGTAGAACGAGACGGTCCGACCCGATTCGGCGTTGTCCTCCTCCGCCGTCTCGCCGCCGGCATCCTGCCTCTCCACGAACTCCTCGTCGAAGGCCACGGAGAGCGGCTCTGTGTACCGCCTGAGGCAGCGGCTGCAGGCCAGGCTGGCCTCGCCCTGCAACTCCGCCTTCAGCAGCAAGCGATCGCCCAGGTTCCAGATCTCTGCCGTGCCGGTGAACGGGCGGTCGAACCGGACCTCCGCACCACCAAACTCGATCGACTCCAGGGTAACCGAAAGGTCGGTCCGCTTTTGAAGCCCGATCTCCTGTTTGATGTCTGCTACATCGATGCGCACGGGAAACCACCTCAATCCTGGCCCCGCGCCCGGGCGTGCTGCGCGGGCACAAGCAGTATTATATCGACGGATGCCTTTCCTTGTCAACGATTACGAATCCATGTAACGTAAGGAGCCGCCCACACCGCATACTCTCTGCGGAACGGGCGGGCGCTATCCGCCCGATGCCCTGAGCCACTCCAGTGCGTCGCGCACGTGGTCGACCGGCACCACCTGCACCCGGGTGGCCACGGCGGCCGCTTCCTCGTAGTTGCCCCGGGGAACGAACATGAGGTCCGCCCCGGCGGCCTCCGCAGTGTAGACCTTCTGCTGCACACCACCGATGCGGCCCACCCGGCCATCCGGCTCGATGGTCCCGGTGCCGGCCACGACCAGGTCCGTCAGCCCGCCGGGGGTCAGCTGATCAATAATCTGCAAAGTGAACATGAGGCCGGCGGAAGGCCCGAAGATCGAACCGGACCGGATCTCCACCGGCACGGCGTCGTCGTCGAACTCCAGCTCGTCCTGAATCGTGATGCCCAGCATCGCCGTCCCCTCGCGGCCCGCCTCCTGCGACGCGAGGGTGGGCAGCGTCAGGGTCAGCTCCTCTGCGCCCCTCAGTACGGTCGCCCGCACCTCGGCGCCCCCCGGAATCTCCGCCAGGATGCTGCGCAGCGCGGCGGTGCCCGTGACCGGCCCGTCCTCCAGGGCGACGATGATGTCGCCGGCCCTGAGGAGGCCGCGCGCCGGGCTGTCGGCCAGCACGCCGACGACCCGGGCTCCCACCGATCGCACCCCCTCGCCGAAGCCCAGCTGCTGGAAGGCCACGGCGCGGGCCGTGCGCTGGCTGTTGCTCATCAGCTGCCGGTTCCAGTCCACGTACTCCGCGTATGTCTCGAAGCTGCCCAGGTACTGCTCGCGGGTCTCCAGCACGGCCCGCCTGTCCACCTGGGCGTAGAGGTACCAGAACAGGTTGGCGGGCTGGGTGTTGACGACCAGCAAGTACAGATGGCCCCTGTGGACGTCGCCGTTCTCCACCGTCACCAGCCGGCTCGTGTCGATGGCGGCTCCGGGTGCGGTCACGTAGTACTGCGTCGGCGTATACACGAGCACAGCGCCCACAACAGCAATCAGGCTCGACAGCAAAAAGAGCCGTCGAACCCACGCGTCGAGTTGGCGAAACCACAGGACGACCACCCGCAATGGGCTCCCCCCTCGCAGGCTAGAGCTGGTTCTGCAGCTCCTCCCGGGCCTTGCGCACGGCGGCCACCGCCCGCTGCGTATCGGCGGCGATGCGCTCGAGGTCAGGCTGGGTACGGGCAAACAGCTCATCCGCCCACTCCAGGGCGTTCTGCCGGATCTCGCGCGCCACGCGCTTGGCCTGGTCGATCAGCTCGTCGGCCTGGGTCTGCGCCTCCTTGGTGACCGCGGCCTCGCTGGTGAGCTGTGCGGCCAGCGCCCTGGCCTCCCGCAGGATCTCCTCCGCCTGCTCCCGGGTCTCGGCGAGGATGGCCTCCCGGTCGCGGGCGATGCGGTTCGCCTCGCGGATCTCCTGGGGCACCACCTCGCGCATCTCGTCGACCAGCGCGAGCAACTCGTCCGGATCCAGCAGGACCTTGCCCGTGAGCGGCACCCGGGTCGCCTGCGTCACCATCTCTTCCAGGCGGTCGATGAGGGCCATGATCTCCACGGGACTAACCTCCCCGCGTCAGGATTGTGGGTTGCCAAACTTCTCCCGGAGCCGGCGTGCGGTGAACGGCGGCACCAGCCCCTCCGTCGAGCGGCCGAAGTAGGCCAGCTCCCGCACGATGCTCGAGGAGAGATGGGCATACTCGATGCGGCTCATGAAAAAGCAGGTCTCGATGTTGTCGTCCAGTTGCCGGTTGACGGCGCCCATCTGCCACTCGTATTCGAAGTCCTGAATCGGCCGCAGCCCCTTCACGATGACGCGGCAGCCCTGTTCGCGGGCGAAATCCACCAGCAGGCCGTTCGCGGCGGCCACGGAGACGTTGGGGATGTGCTTCGTCGCCTCCTGCAGCATCTCCACCCGCTCCTCCACCGTGAAGAGCGGCGCCTTGCGCGGGTTGGTCAGCACAGCGACGACCACCTCGTCAAACGTGCGGGCGGCGCGCTCGATGATGTCGATATGTCCGAGTGTCACGGGATCAAAGCTCCCGGGACAGATTGCCTTCGTCACGAAATCTGCCCCCCGGCGTCTCGGGCCTCGGCCCGATAGATAGATAGCACGGTCTCTCCAAACACTACTTCCCTGAATCTGTGCAGACCTCCTGCCGCGTCAGGAACCTGGTCCTTTCCGTGGTGCTCACAGATCACCCAGCCGCCCTCCGCCAGGACGCCGCAGTCATCGATCAGCGCCAGCGACTGCGGCACCAGTTCCTGCCCGTAGGGCGGGTCGACGAAGATCAGGTCGAACCGGCGGCCCCGGTTGCCCAGGTCCTTCAGGGCGGCGCGGGCGTCGCGCCGAATCAGTTCCGCCCGATCCCGCAGCCCCGTCGTCTGCAGATTCTCTGCGACCACCCGCAGGTGCGCGGTCTGCAGCTCGACAAAAACGCAGGAGCGGGCGCCGCGGCTCAACGCCTCGATGCCCACACTGCCTGATCCGGCAAACAGGTCCAGAAAATCCGCATCCACCACGCGCGACCCGATGATGTTGAAAAGCGACTCCTTCACCCGGTCGCTGGTGGGCCGAACGGAGCGGTCTTTCAGCGCCTTCAGCGGCCGACCCTTTGCCGACCCTGTGATCACACGCACGCGACTCACCTTTCGCTCTTCTTCCCCGAAATCGCCCGGATCATCCTGTATAGCGGCGTCGGCTGTGGGTATGCTAACGATCAGTGAGAGCCGATGCCGAGTTGAGCGGTAATCACCCCACAGGATGGGCTCTTTCTCCGTTCCGTTTCCTCTCCCACTTCTCCTCTCAGAGCGGCCTTGCGGCCGCTCCTTTTCTATCCACTACGGAAGCACCCACACCTCGCGCGTCTGGATGCCGAACGTCCACGCCTCCCGGGTGGGGATCCAGTCGAACAGGTCGATCATGTTGCCCTTCACCGCGCCCCCGGTGTCCACCGCCACGGCGTAGCCGTAGCCCTCCACGTAGAGCAGCGTTCCCAGGGGGATGACCTCCGGATCCACGGCCACCGCCCCGTGGCGCACCGTGACGCCCGTGCGGGTCACCGTGCCCACGCCCGGCTCGCCCACCGTGTACTTGGTCGCCCGCATTTCGCGGTTCTCCAGGTATACGATTTCCCGGCCGTCCTGGTGCACCGTGGGAAGGCCGCTCGCGTCCAGCAGCACCCGGCTGACCAGGGCCGCCGCCTCGGCGCGGGTCACCTGGCTCCAGGGCCGCAGCGTCCCGTCGCCGAATCCCCGGATCAGCCCCTCGGTGAGCGCCAGGGCCATCGTCTTGCGGTGCGGCTCCACGACGTCCGCGCCGTCGCTGAACTGCCGCAGGATGTCCGAGGCGTCTCTCCAGTGAATCTGCTGGGCCGTCCAGCGCTTGCCCGTCGCCCGGACGAGGGCGGTCACCACCTCCTGCCGGGTGATGGCCCCCTCGGGATCGTAGTACTCAACGGGATCGTCATCCACCGTATCGGTGACGGGCTCCAGAATGGCCAGCCGGTAGGCCAGCTCCACGTACGGCGCGTACCAGGTCCAGCACTGGGCGTCGGCAAAGATCCCGGAACAGTTCCCGGCCGGGTCGAGCCGCCGCGCCGTCAGCAGCATCTTCAGGAACTCGGCCCGCGACACGGGCGCGTCCGGGCGGAACTGCCCCTCCGGGTCGCCGTGGATCACGCCGGCCGCGACCAGCCGCTCCACCTCAGGGTAAGCCCAGTGGTGCGGCGGCAGATCCGCGAAGAGCCTGGGCTCGGGCTCGGCTTCTGCCTCAGGCTCAGGTTCAGCCTCGGGTTCGCCCTCAGGTTCGCCTTCAGCTTCCGATTCGGCGTCAGGCTCGCCCTCAGCTTCCGGTTCGGCGTCAGGCTCGCCCTCAGCTTCCGGCTTGGCCTCCGCTTCAGGGTCAGACCCGGGTTCCGGTTCATGCGAACCGCCCGTTTCCGGCGCCGGTTCGGTGCCAGGCAGCTCTGGTTCGGTTTGCTCGATCGGGGACGAGGGAGGCTGCTGCGAGCCTGGCTGCGAGGAAGGGTCAGCGACGGGCGCCGGCTCCTCGGGGCCGGCGGCGGCTGCGGGAGCCACACTGCTGCTCACCAGAAGCAGCGCCGTCGCGACGGCGGTCATCCATCTCTTAGACATGACTTCCTCCTTCATCCTGGTTCGGATGAAGGAGGAATTCCACATGCAACCCCACGATCCTTCTAAAGTTGTATTATCGCACCACTCTACAGTAGAACAGTCTTTCGACAATCGGCCGGCGGCCAGAGCGCCCCGCGCCGTTGCCGAAGATCGCGTAGCGCTGTTCAAACAGCTCCACCGGACCCCGCTGCTCCAGCGCGGCCCAGATCACCTCGTCCGGAATGATGCCTTCATTGTTATAAGAGAGCAGGATGTGGCGCGCCCGCGCCCGCCGGATCAGCCGGGTCAGGTGCTGCCCGGCCGACGCCCGCCGGGAATAGGCGGACTTCAGCCCGTCGCGGGCAAACTTGCGGGTCTTGCCGTAAAGGCGGGGCTTCTCCCACCGGGCAATGTTCTCCAGCACGTGGTAGTTGTCGATGTACTGCCGCCCGTTGTACGGCGGATCCAGGTAGAGCACGTCCGCTTCCATGTGGTCGATCAGCTCATCCGCGTCTCCGCAGAAGACCCGGTTGGCCTCCGACTCCACCACCTGCGGCAGGCCCAGTTCCAGCGGCTTGTAGACCGTCGCGTCCACCAGGTGCGTCCCGTCCGGGGCGTAGGGCTCGGCGCCCAGGTGCTTCAGGAAGGCGTCGTACTGGCCGCAGGTGTTGGCCACCTTGTCGGCGGCGTAGATCAGACTGGTGAGCAGCACCGCCTCCTCCTGCTCGCCGATGACCCCCTCCTCCCGCCAGCGGGCGATGCTCTCCCGGATCGCGTCGATGCGGCCGGCGTTCTCCTCGGTGAAGTAGGTGCCGCCGAACTCGCGCCAGCAGTAGCCCTGCTCCGGCGGGAGATCGTTCAGGCGGGCCAGGAGTTCGGCGACCCGGT
This sequence comes from Symbiobacterium turbinis, assembly GCF_055383075.1. Lineage (NCBI taxonomy): Bacteria > Bacillati > Bacillota > Clostridia > Eubacteriales > Symbiobacteriaceae > Symbiobacterium > Symbiobacterium turbinis. The sequence goes on along the minus strand of NZ_AP042433.1, from coordinate 761,345 downwards.
CCCAGCGGACATCGCCGGGCCGGCCGCCCAGGAAGCAGCGGGCGGCGATGTAGTTGTGGTAGAGGTTGTCCGCCGCCGTGACGGCGAGGCCCCTGGCGGCGAAGTGGTACGCCACCGCTGCCGAACCGGTGAACGGATCGGCGAGGGACCGGGCGTCAGGCGCCCGCTCCGTCACCACCTGTTCGATGAACGGCAGCAGGTTCTGCTTGCTGCCGATGTACTTGCGGTTGTGCACCCACAGCGGCTTCACCGGGCCCCTCCTCTTCCGCTCATTCCTTGCGCAGCACCAGGATGTTCTGATGGATCATCGACGGGATGAACTCGTACCGGTAGCCGTACACGTGCAGCTTCTTGGCGACGTCGTACCAGATCAGGTTGGCCTTCAGCACCAGCCCCAGCGACTCCAGCAGCCAGGCCAGCTCCGCCGACAGCATATGGTAGCGGCCCGAGTGGTACATGTCGCCGATGAAGACCACCATGTACTGCCTCGGCCGCAGGAGGCGCAGCGACGCCGCGAAGACGTCGCGCATGGTGGCCAGCCACGCTTCCTTCCCCTCCATGCCGGTGACGTCGGCGGCGGCCTCGTCGGCCGTGAAGGGTGAGAGCCTGGACCGGCGCCGCTCCACGGCGGGGCCGTCGGCCCGCTTGAACTTCCCCTTCGACCGGCGCCGCCGGTCCATGTTCCAGTAGGGCACGTCGGTCAGCACCAGGTCGAAGGACTCTTCTTCAAACTCCTTCAGGACCGTGCGGCTGTCGCCGCAGACGGCCTGCTGCTCCTCCAGCCCCTCCAGGCGGCAGACCTCCCGGTAAATCTCGATCCAGCGGGGATTGATCTCCACCCCGACCGCCTGCCTCCCCGAGATGGTCGCCCCGATGAGCGTGCCGCCCACGCCCATGAAAGGGTCGAGCACGCGCTGGCCGGCCTTGGTGAACGTGCGGATCAGGTCCGCGCACAGCTCAGGCGGCTTCTGCCCGCCGTGCTGGCTGCGCAGCGCAAACTGGAAGGAAGGCGGGAAGCTCTTGTTGATCACCGACCGGGTGGCGAAGACCCACTCCTTGCCCGTCAGGTCGTTCAGCCGGTTGTCGGTGTGGTAGATGCCCCGTTCGCCCATGTCGATGTGGTGGGGCTTCAGCCCCTTCCGCTCCGAGGTCGTCGCTGCCACCCCCCCACTGCGCCATGCTGCCTACTACTATATCCGAACCAATCAACAGCGTAAAGAAATCGGCCCCGGGCGGCGGGCCGTCAGGCAGGTATGGGCAGCCATTGCCCAGGAGAGAATAGCCGCAGGTGCTGAAACCCACCGAAGCGGGAGGGAAAGATGTGCAGGCGCGGGATTATCTGAACCCCTTTACTGACCTGGCCCTGGAGGCCACCGCTGCGGTGCGGGGCGACGCCCGGACGGAGCTGCCCGGCGTCGTCGTGCGCGAGGAGCGGCACGACGTCGCCACCGTCTCCTGGGTCCAGGTGCTGGACGGCATCGGCGAACAGACCATCGGCAAGCCGGCCGGCAACTACATCACCATCGACGCGCCCCAGCTCCGCCGGCGCAACCGGGACCTGCAGGAGAAGGTCGGAAAGATCCTGGTGGAGCAGCTGGCCAGGCTGCTGGACCTGCAGGAGAACGATACCGTCCTGGTGGTGGGCCTGGGCAACTGGAACGCGACGCCCGACGCCCTGGGGCCGCGGGTCACGGGCAAGCTGATGGTGACCCGCCACCTGCGTGAGTTCGTGCCGGCTGACGTGGCCGGCGGCCTGCGTGCGGTCGCGGCCATCGCGCCGGGCGTGCTGGGCATCACCGGCATCGAGACGGCCGAGGTGATCCACGGCATCGTGGAGCGGATCAACCCCGCGGTCGTCATCTGCATCGACGCCCTGGCCGCGCGCTCCGTCGAGCGGATCGGCACCACCATCCAGATCGCAGACACCGGCATCGCCCCCGGCGGGGGCATCGGCAACAAGCGCATGGCCCTGAACCGGCAGACCCTCGGCGTCGACGTCATCGCCATCGGCGTGCCCACCGTGGTGCACGCAACCACCATCGTGCAGGACGCGTTCGAGGCCGTGGCCCAGAGCTTCGCCGGCACCAAGCCCTTCTTCCAGCTGTTCAACTCCCGGGAGGAGCGGCAGAAGCTGCTCAGCGATGTCCTCTCGCCCACGGTGGGCGAACTGGTGGTGACGCCGAAGGAGATCGACGAGCTCACCGACGACATGGCCAAGCTGATCGCCGGCAGCCTGAACGCCGTGCTCCACACCAGCGTCACCGCCCAGGACCTGCTCCGGTACATCAATTAAGGAGGCAGAAGCGGTGCCCCGCTCCTGCCTCCGGTACCCGTTCAGAACTGACCGGTGGTGCCGCCCGCCAGCTGCGATTCGGCGATGGCGATCATCTTCTTGACCATGTACCCGCCCACCGAACCGTTCACCCGGCTGGGCAGGTCGCCCTTGTACTGCTGGTCGTAGTTCTGGATGCCCAGCTCAGCAGCGGTCTGCTGCTTCAGCTGCTCCAGGGCGGCCCGGGCCCGGGCGACCACGATCTGGTTGTTGCTGCCGCCCGTCTGCGAACCCGTCTGACCGGTGGTACCCGTGCCGAACACGTTGGCCATGCTGACTGCTCCTCCTCGTGTGTGCTGCTGAGGCGCCCTTACCGGAAGGTGCCGCTGCCGCCGGCCAGCTGCTGCTCGGCCAGGGCGATCATCTTCTTGACCATGTACCCGCCCACCGAGCCGTTCACCCGGCTGGGCAGGTCGCCCTTGTACTGCTGGGCGTAGTTCTGAATGCCGAGTTCCGCCGCGGTCTCGTTCTTCATCTGCTCCAGCGCGGCGCGGGCCTGGGAAACCAGGATCTGATTGCTGCTGCTGTTGTTAGGCATGAAACTAGCCTCCTCAGGTGTTGGTGTGGGTCAACGCCGCAAGGCGTTACTGGAAGGTGCCGCTGCCGCCGGCCAGCTGCTGCTCGGCCAGGGCGATCATCTTCTTGACCATGTACCCGCCCACCGAGCCGTTCACCCGGCTGGGCAGGTCGCCCTTGTACTGCTGGGCGTAATTCTGAATGCCGAGTTCCGCCGCGGTCTCGTTCTTCATCTGCTCCAGCGCGGCACGGGCCTGCGAAACGAGAATCGAGTTATTGTTGCCTGGCATCGATCTCTGCCTCCTGTTATGTCGTTGCCTGTAATCTGCATCGAAGTGGTCAACCTCATGCAAGGAATCTGTTACCAGGGGCGCGCCGTCGCCGCTGTGCGGGCTTGATCGCATCGACCGGCAGCGGCGGTCGCACCGGGCAGGGGTAACCCCTGAAGACGCGCCAGCGCCGCTGCGGCGGGCTTTTCCGCTGCAGCGGCGCTGTTCTCACGCGGGACTGCTACTTCCACTTGTTGCCGCGGCGGGCCTTCTGGTTCTTGCCCTTGCCGGGCTTGCGGCGGGACCAGTCGTCATCATCATCATCGTCATCGTCGTCGTCCCAGTCATCGTTCCAGTCGTCGTCATCGTCGTCGTCCCGGGCGTCGCCCCAACCCTTCTTCCAGCCGTCCTTCCAACCTTCGTTCCGGCCGATGGGACCCGCATTGCCCCACGGGCAGGTCCAGTCGTCAAGGTCATCGCTGTCAAAGAGCGCGAGCAGCTCCTTCGCAGCCTCCGGGTGGATGAACTTGCCCGAGAACTTCTGCACCTGGTGGACGAAGGAGACCCAGTTGCCGTTCATCAGCTTCGCCTTCAGCGCCTGCAGCTGACCCTGGTGGATCTTGCCCTCCCACTTCTCCAGCACCTGCAGGATCTGCTGCCTAAGGGCCTCACGGTCGCCGCCCGGCTGGTCGTCCGGTTGGCCGGGATCCGGCACGGCCACCACGTTGAAGGTGACCCGGGCCCTGGCGGTGTTGCCCGCCCGGTCGGTCGCGCGCACGGTCAGGGTGTGCTCGCCCTCGGCCAGCCTCGCCAGGCTGAGCTGGGATACGGTGATGACCGCGCCGTCCAGCTCCACCACAACCTGTCCGTCGTCGACGCCGGCCAGCCGGTCGCGCACCCGGTAGGCGACTGCGAGCTCACCCTCGGCCGGGTACGTCTCGCCGTCGGCGGGAGACGTGATGTGAACGGTCGGGCCGGTCTGGTCCACGGTGAACACGACGGCGCCCGAAGGCTCGCCCTTCCGGTTTCCGTAGCGGGCTGCAACCTGGTAGGACCAGCGGCCCTCGCCCGGCACCACGTCCTCATACTCGGTGACGGAGGCCGCGGTGGTGCCGATCAGCGCGAAGTCGTCATCGCCCTCGGCCCGATAGATGTTGTAGCCGGTCACGCCCTCGGCCTGCGGCGCGTCCCACGCAAAGCTCACGGTCTTATTGTTGGTGAAACCCGACTTCGTGCGCATCACCGGCGCGTCGCTGAGCAGGCGGCTGTCCACGGCGAAGGTCGCGGTGGCGGTGCCCACGTTGCCGGCCCGGTCGACCACGTGCACTTCCAGCACATGCGACCCGTCGGCCAGCTCGCCAAGCGGAATCACCGGCGTGTCGAGCAGCTTGCCGTTCAGGAAGTAGAGGGCCGCATCCTCATCGTAACCGGCGCCTTCCTCCGTCACCCGAATCCGCACGTTGAGCGAGCCCTCCGGGCGGTAGACCTTGTCCTGCGCCGGGGTGCGGATGACTACCTGCGGCGCCGTGCTGTCGCGGACCACCTGCACCGGCTCCGCGCGCCGGCTCAGATTGCCCACCTGGTCCTGCGCGACCACCGTGTACCAGTATGTGCCGTCCTCGCTCAGCTGATCATCGAAGTAGGTAAGCCCCGCTTCCACATAGCCCAGGAAGGTGGCCCGCTCATCGCCCCGGTAGCGGTACACCAGATACCGGTGGAGGTCATCGGCGTCCGGGGCTTCCCACGTGAGCGTCACCGTCCCGTCCCGGGTAATGGCCGGCTCTGCCGCAAGGCCGGTGGGCGCCGCCGGACCGGCGGTGTCCTCCGCGAGCCGGTCCCCGTTGGCCGGGTCGTCGTAGCGCACGGACTTCCAGGCCGTGGCATCGCTCCGGTTCCCGTCCGCGTCCACGGCGACGACCGCGTAGCGGTACACACCTTCCACCGCAAGCTGGTCTGCGGCCGCCAGATCGGTGGTCGTCATCCAGAAAGTGGTCTCGTCTGCCTCCGGGCCGGAAGCCGCGCGGCCGTAGTGCCGGTGCACCTCATAGTGGCTGACGGCGCCACCCCGGGGGCGCACCCAGGCCAGTTCCACGTGACCGTCTTCCGTCACCCGTTCGGGTGTGAGCACAAGGTTCCGGGGAGCAGCGGGTCCAGTGCCATCAGCCGCCAGCACAGCGGGGGCCCCGATGGCCACAGCCACGGTCAGGGCGGTGGCCACGGCGATGCCCCTGCGCGCTGTGAAGGGCAGCAACTTCGTACGCATGCAGTGTTCCCTCCTGTGACCTCTTTCACTAGACGGATTCGTGCTCCGCAAACCGCTTTCTGGGGGTCCCCCTCCCATTCTTCGCGCGAAGCCATGCACACATCGGCCCAGGTTTACATAACATTAGCACCGGCGGCCGCCCACCCCGGCGCGTGTGCGCCCACGGGCGTGCACGCTGTCCCGGAAGGGCGCGCCGACCACCGCGCAAGGGAGAGGTGCACGTGACGAGCAGGAGCTTCCTGCGCCAGCTGCGGCAGCTGTTCCGCATCGTCCGCCGGCTCGACCGGGCGGGCGTGTCCGAGAACCTGATCCTGGCAGTGGTCTTCTTCGCTCTCTCCCGCGACGATCAGGGCGCCCTCGTCGGCCTCCTGGACGACGGTTCGGGCGATGACGACGACTAGACGGCGAAGGGGCGGGGGTTACCCCCCGCCCCCCTGACTGGCGGCGCCCGCCTGCCAGAGCGTTCGCATCTCCTCCGACCGGGCCAGCAGCTCGTCCAGGGTTCCCCGGTCGGCCACCCGCCCGTCCTTCAGCAGGATGATCTGGTCGGCCCGGCGCAGGGCCGCCTCCCGGTGGCTGACCACCAGGCAGGTCACGCCTTCCTTTCGGAACAGCCGCTCCCACAGGATCTGCTCGGTCTCCACGTCCAGGGCGCTGGAAAGGTCGTCCAGAATCAGGAGCTCCGGCCGCCGCAGGAACATGCGGGCGGCGGCGGTGCGCTGAATCTGCCCGCCCGAGAGGCGCACGCCCCGCGCGCCCACGCGGGTCTCCAGCCCCTCCTCCATCGCGGCCAGGTCCCGCTCCAGCACCGCGTCGTAGACCGCCGCGGCCACCTCAGCCTCCGTGGCATCGAGCCCCATGCGGATGTTCCCCGCCAGGGTGTCGCTGAACAGCAGGGGCACCTGCGGGGTGGCGGCGCACCGCGGCGGCACCATGAAGGCCCCCGGATCCTCCACCGGCTCGCCGTTCCAGTAGATGGTGCCGGCCTGCGCGGGCAAGAGACCCATGAGCGCCCGCAGGAGCGTCGTCTTGCCCGAACCCACCCGGCCGGCGATCACGGTGAAGCTGCCCCGGCGGATCGTGAGGCTTACGTCCTCGATGCCCCGGCCGCCGTCCGGATAGCGGTAGGTCAGCCCCTCCACCCGCAGCTCCCGCAGGGGCTCCGCCGGAGGCGGCGGCGGCTCCGGCGGAACCGGCACCGGCCCCCGCAGCCGGATCTCAGTGCGCTGGAGCAGGCGGGCGGTCGGCGCGCCCTGAAGCAGGGTCAGCAGCCGGTCCTTCGCCACGCCCGTCTGCCGGTACAGGGCCAGCCAGCGGCCGGCGAAGTGGGTGAAGTCCGCGGCATAGCCCAGGTAGTACACAAAGAGCGCGAAGTCCCCGACGCTGAACTGGCCGGAGGCCATGGTGCGCGCCCCCAGCAGCAGGATGAGGCCGGTGCCCAACGACGAGGCGTTCAGGGCGATGGACTCCAAAACCTGGGTCAGCAGCCGGTCGGCCACCATCGCCTCCCGGCGCTCGTCGTTCAGCCGGCGGAGGTGCCCGATCACCCGGTCCTCCGCGCCCGCCACCTGCACCGCCTGCACCGCGCCGAACAGGTCGGCGATCAATCCCGTCACGCGGGCCGTGGCCTCCCGGCTCCAGCGCCGGTTCTGCAGGATCTGCCTGCCCACCGCCCGGGTGACCAGCAGCACGATCAACAGCGGCAGAAAGACCAGCACCGTGAGCCGGGCGTCAATCCGGAGCAGCACCGACAACGCCACCACGGCGAAGGTGGTCTGGCCCACCACGTCCACCATGAAGTCGGCCGTCTCCTCCGCCTGCAGCACGTCGTCCCGCAGCCGGTTCAGGGCCTCGCCCGGCGACTCCGGCAGGGCCGCGGCCCCGGGGAGCTCCAGGATCCGCTCCAGCACGTTGCGGCGCAGCAGGTTCGCCATGGACTCCCGCCCCGTGGCCGAGGCCACGAAGCCGCCGGCCAGGGCGGCGGCGCGCGCCAGGGCCACGGCCACCAGCAGCGCGATGATGGACCAGGGGTCGAGCCCCACGGGCGCGGCCCCAGTCAGCCGGTCAAAAAAGGCCTGAGTCAGGAGGCCGGGCACCACCGGCAGCGCGTAGCCCGCGGTGAAGCAGATCACGGTCGCCAGGTAGACCCAGGGGCGGTAGGTAATGAGGCCCCAGACGAACCGCCAGGTGGACATCAGACCAGCACCTCCTCCAGCCCCGCGCGCATCAGGCGGAAGAAGCGGGAGCCCGGATCCGCCGCCAGCGCGGCCCGCCTTCCCTGCTCCACCACGCGCCCGTCCTCCAGAATGAGGATGGTGTCAGCCCGCTCCACGGTCGCGAGCCGGTGGGCGATGATGATGCCCGTGCGCCCCTCCAGGAGCCGGTCCACCGCCCGCTCGACCAGCGACTCCGTGGCCGGGTCCAGGCGGGACGACGCCTCGTCGAGAATGACCAGGCCGGGGTTGGCCAGGAAGACACGGGCCATGGCCAGCAACTGCGCCTCGCCCGCCGAGAGCCCCCCTCCCCCCGACTCCAGGGGCGTATCCAGCCCCTGAGGCAGCGACTGCAGCCATGGGCCCAGGCCCAGCTGCTCCAGCACGGCCAGCAGCTGCTCGTCGCTGATGTCCCGGGAGAAGAAGGTCAGGTTGTCGCGCACCGTTCCGGCGAACAGCTGCACGTCCTGCGTCACGAACCCCACCCGCGACCGGATCCCGGCGACGGTCGCCTCCCGCAGGTCCACGCCGCCCAGGCGCACCGCGCCCTCGTCCGGATCGTAGAAGCGCAGCAGCAGCCGGGCCAGCGTCGACTTGCCGCTGCCGGTGCGGCCCAGGAGACCCATCACCTCGCCCGGCTGCAGGCGGAAGTCGATGTCCTTCAGCACCGGCGCGCCCGGTTCGTACGCGAACGAAACGCCGTCCAGCTCCACCGAGAGGGGCCCGGGGGGCAGCGGCTGCCCCGGACCGTCCTGCACCCGGGTGCGCAGGGCGAACAGCTCCTCCACCCGGTCCACCGCCGCCCCGGCCCGCTGCAGCTCCTGCAGATGCGTGCGGACCTGCTCCATGGGGCGGCGCAGAAGCTCGGTATAGTGGAAGAGCAGGTAGACCGTGCCCACGGTCACGGCGCCGCGGGAGTACAGCCACGCGCCGACACCGAGCGAGAGCGCGGCGCCCAGGGCAAAGGTAATGATGGAGGAGCCCCACATCAGCCAGAACATCAGGCTGGCAGCCAGGTTGTGCCGGTAGAAGTTCTGCACGTGCAGCAGAAAGCGGTGAAGCGCGTGGCTCCGGGCCCCGCTGGCCCGAATCGCCTCGGTGCCCGACAGCACCTCGCCCAGGTAGCCGTAGAACTCGGCAGACGCCTGCCGCTGCCGGGCCCACACCGGCACCGAGAGCGCCTGAATCCTCCACAGGAGCCACAGCGTGAAGCCCGCAAAGCACGTCATCGCCACGCCGGCCCGCCAGTCCTCACGAAAGAGAAGCAGCAGAATACCGACCATCAGGACCAGGTTGGCCAGCACGCCGATGAAGAGCTGCGAGAAGAACTGCGACAGCGCCGTCACGTCGCCGTCGATGCGCTCGACCATCTCGCCGGGCGTCCGGCTCTTGTGAAAGCCCAGGTCCAGCCTCAGGCAGTGGTCGGCCAGGTCGGCGCGCAGCTCGTTGGTGGCGCGCCAGGAGACCACCTCGCCCAGGTACCGCGCGAGCACGGTCACCACCTGAACGGCAAAGGCCAGGCCGATGAACAGCAGCGCCAGGACGACCAGGGACGGCCCGCCCGACACCTCACCGGCCGCCGTGTCCAGGAACCGCCTCAGAATTTGTGGGTTAACCAGCTGCAGGCCGATGCTGAGGACCAGCAGCAGCGCGAGCCATGCCATCTGTGTCCACTGGGGCCTGAGGTAGCGCACCAGCAGCCGCAGGTACCGGCGGACCGGAATGTTCATGACAACACTCCCTCTGCCTGGTCGGTAACGGAGAGAATTCGCCGCACCTTCCAAATTACCTGTTTAGCGCAGTTATTTGCAGCGGGTCTTGCGGCTGGAACAACCCTTGCCGGCACGGTAGAATGGCCTTAGTCAGAATCGAGGAGGCGTTTTCAGGAATGAGCAAGCTACGTGTGGCCGTGGTCGGCTACGGCAACGTCGGCCGCTACGCCGTGGAAGCAGTGCAGGCCGCACCGGACATGGAACTGGCGGGACTGGTGCGCCGTCAGGTTCTGGCCGCCGTTCCGCCCGAGCTGACCGGGGTCAGGGTGGTGACCGACATCGGCGACCTGGAAGGGGTACAGGGGGCGCTGCTCTGCGTGCCGACCCGGTCTGTGCCGGAGTACGCCGAGAAGCTGCTCCGAAGGGGAGTCCACACGGTGGACAGCTACGACGTGCACGGCGAGCTGGCCGACCTGCGCCGCCGGCTCGACCCCGTCGCCAGGGCGCACGGCGCCGCGGCGGTGATCTCGGCCGGCTGGGACCCCGGCACCGACTCGATGATCCGGGCCCTGCTGGAGTTCATGGCACCGAAGGGCATCACCTACACCAACTTCGGCCCCGGCATGTCGATGGGCCACTCGGTGGCGGTGAAGGCGATTCCGGGCGTGAAGGACGCGCTGTCGGTGACGATCCCCGCGGGCATGGGCGTACATAAGCGGGCCGTCTACGTGGAGCTGGAGCCCGGGGCCGACTTCGCGGCGGTGGAGCAGGCCATCAAGACCGATCCGTACTTCGTCAAGGACGAGACCCGGGTGACGCAGGTGGAGTCGGTCAGCCAGCTGGTGGACGTGGGCCACGGCGTGGTCATGGAGCGCAGGGGCGTCTCCGGCGCCACCCACAACCAGCAGTTCCGGTTCGAGATGCGCATCAACAACCCGGCCCTCACGGCGCAGGTGATGGTGGCCGCGCTGCGGGCCGCCGCCCGGCAGCAGCCCGGGTGCTATACGATGATCGAGATCCCGGTCGTCGACTTCCTGCCGGGCGACCGGGAGGCGTGGATCCGGAAGCTGGTGTAGACGCCTGAAACCCGCCGACGCCCCTCCTCGTCGAAATCGACACACAAAGGCGGGGCGTCATGGGCGGTGCGTACAATCACAGGGCCCGACTGCTGGTGATCGGGGTCGTCCTGGCCCTTGGCAGCGTGATCGCAGGCCCGGGCAGGCCGGCCGCTGCCACCTCGGTCATCTGCTGCACTTCCTGGGATGTCGTGCGGCACGAAACCCACGCGTCGTACGTGCCAGAGTCGGTGAACCCGGTGACGTCCGTGAGCACAAGCAGCCACACGGTTGGAGAAGCCGGGTGGTGGGCTTTCCGCTCACGGTCACCGCCGTACTCAAACCCAGCGTCCTGGACGAGAGCCCGGGGGAAGGGCTGCTGCTCTGGCTGGGCGAGGAGAGGCCCGAGGTGAAGGCGCTGCAGGCGCTGTCAGGCCAGGAGGCCGTCTTCCTGGTGACGCTGACCGGGGGATTCGAAGGGCTCTGGCTCAACGGTGTGCCGTACAGTCAGCTCGAGCAGCTGGTGAACGAGGCCGCGGCAGCGCTGGCTGCGTGCCGCGCCGTGTGGGCCCGGCGGCGCCGTGCGAAACGGGGCCGTCCCGTGAGTCATCCTCAATGACTCGCGGGACGGCCCCATGCTTCGTGAGGGGTTCATGCACACTCCACCTACACAAGTTCCTCCTGCGCCGGCTGCGCCTCCTGCGCCTCCCCGGGCTGGTCGACCGAGGCTTCGCTGAGCTGGTCCTCTGCGGCCTCGCCGAATTGCTCGGGCCGCGCCGCTTGCAGCCGGAAGCGGGCGACCTCGGCCGAGGCGGCCTCGGCGATCCCGGCCAGCTCCGAGGCGGAGGCGGCCAGCTCCTCCGTGGCCGCGGCGTTGTTCTCGGCGATGCTGGACAGGTGCCGGGCGTGCTCGCCGATCTGCTGCATGGTCGCTCCCTGCTCCTCGATGGCCGCGGCGATGCGCGCCAGCAGCTCGTGGCTCTCCCGGGCCGCCTGCTCGATGCGGTCCATCTCGCCGCTGACCGCGGCGACGCTCTCCGCGGCACGCTGGGCCTCCTCCACCGCCTGCTGCACCAGGACGTTGATCTCCTGGGCAGACTTGCTGGAGTTGGCGGCCAGGTGGCCGACCTCCTGGGCGACCACCGCGAAGCCCTTGCCGTGCTCGCCCGCCCGGGCGGCCTCAATGGCCGCGTTGAGCGAGAGCAGGTTGGTCTGCGACGCGATCTCCTCAATCACATTGGTGAACTTGCTGATCTGCTGGCTGCTGGCGGCAATGGCCTGCACGATTGAGACCATCTTCTCCATCGCCTCACGGCTGGCCCGGACGATGGTCACCGTCTCACTGGACTTGCCGCTGGCCGTCTCGGCATCCGCCGCCAGGCTGGCGACCGTGGAGCCCGACTCCTGAACGGCGCGGGTCACTTCCTCCACGGTGATCATCTGATCCTCCGCGCCCGAGGCGATCTGCGCCGCCGCCTTGCTGTTCTCCTCGGCCGCATAGGCCACCTGCGTCGCATGGTGCTGCAGGTTGGTGAGCGTCTCCGACAGCGCGGCAAGCGCCTCGTTGTACTGGCCGGCCAGGACCGCCAGCTCGCCCCTGGCCTGCTGCCGGATCTGTCGGGTCAGGTCGCCGTCGGCCAGGGCCTTCACGGACTCCACCATCTCCTTCAGCAGGTCCGCCAGCCGGGATGCGGCGACGATTGCCTTCTCCTGGGCCTCACGGAACTGGCCCTCCCCCGTGATGGTCTGCCGGCACGCATCCAGCTGGCCATCGGCCAGGGCGGTCAGCTGGCAGTTCAGCGCAGCGATGGTGGACTCGATCGATTCGGCCATGCGGTTGGCCGACTCCTTGATGCGCCCCAGCTCGCCCGGCAGCGTCACGGTGATCCGGCGGCCCAGGTCGCCCCGCTTCAGGCCGTCCAGCATCTGGCTGGTGTCGGCCAGGGCGACCTCCACCCCGTCCAGCGCCAGGTTAATGGAGCGGGCAATCTGCGCATAGCGGGAGCTTCCCGGGAGATCGATGCGGGCGGTCAGGTCGCCCCGCTCGAAGGCCTTCGCCACCTTCTCGACGGCCTCCAGCGGCTCGGTCTGCCAGCGGTAGATCAAGACGCCCAGGAACGCGCCCACCAGCCCGCCCACGCCGGCGATGATCCACAGCAGGAAAGGCGGCAGGCCCAACGTGCCCACCACGGCCATGGCGATGGCGACAGCCGCTGGCCAGGCCAGCATGAGCGATACGTGGCCGAAGGCGCCCAGACGCTCGCCCCGGCTCTCCCGCCGGCGCAGGCGGGCCAGCGTGTTCAGCAGCCCCTCCTCGCCGGCGTTCATCCGCCGGTAGAGCTCCTCGGCTTCCTTGATCTCCTCACGGGTCGGCTTCCGCCGCACTGAGCGGTAGCCGACGATCTTCCCGTCGACCACCACCGGCGAGACGAACGCCTTCACCCAGTAGTGGTCGCCGTTCTTACACCGGTTCTTGACCAGCCCAACCCAGCGTTCTCCGGCCTGAATCGTCTGCCACATGTCCTTGAATGCCGCGCGCGGCATGTCCGGGTGGCGCACGATGTTGTGGGGCTTGCCGACCAGTTCCTCGGCGGTGTAGCCGGAAACGGCGCAGAAAGAAGCGTTTGCGGTGGTAATGATGCCTCTCAGGTCGGTTTCGGAGATGAGGCGTTCTTCTGCAGGGTAGTCGTGTTCGATCTGTGTAACGGGGATGTTCCGTTTCATCGTCGTCCCTCCTTAGGCGGAACGGGGGTGGGTGGAACTGCGCATTCGTTCATCCATTATAACGTCAACTTGTTAACGGAAGGTTGCCACACACCGACCTTCGACCACAATAACACTTTATGCTCATGTTCGTTCCGACTACTACCCGAAATGTTGCGGCCGTATATCGGTTGCTCGCCCTGTTGCTGCGTGACCGGTAAGAAAAATGGCCAGAGGTCCCGTGCGACCTCCGGCCCACACCCTATTTTCCCATGAGCACGAGTAGCTAGCCCAACATCTTCATCAGGCCCGTCATGGCCAGCAGCGCCCCGCCCAGGGAGGCCAGCAGACCGCTGGCCAGCCGGGAGACGGCGGGGAGCTGGTCGGTCTCGCCCCGCGCGTAGGCGGCCACCGTCGTCTGCTCCCCCAGCAGCGCGTGGCCTGCGCCGGCCAGCACCAGCGAACCGCCCATCGCGAGCAGCTGCCACCCGGGCCACAGCTGCGGCGCGAAGCTGCGCAGAGCCAGTGTGATCGCCAGTCCTGCGAATCCTGCCGCCATCCCCGCCCGCAGCCACCGGTCGTGCGCCTGCCCCCACCGGTACATCCGCGCCCTCCACCACAGCCGCCGGTCCACGCCCCATCCCCCCAAGAAGGGCTGTTTATGATCATGATAACAGGGGCTTTTGGTGGGTGGCAAGGGAGAACAAACGAACTTGTTTTGTTTGTGTGGGTTTGCGGATAGTCTCGCGGTGGAGCCACGGCGTGCCGGCCGTGGATACCATCCCTCCCGGCTACCGCCTCGTGCCGGAGGAGGTGCTTCAATAGAGCCACGGCATTTCAGCCGTGGATACAGCGCCCATCTGAAGCCCTTGTGCCACAAGGTTTTCCGACGCCAAGCCCCACTTCATCAACACCCTTCGACGGTCGGACAGATTCTACGATCGATCAACCAACAGGCCGGAACTGTCCGAGGCCGAAATGGCGGCCATACCCCAGAAGCACCGGCCCGGCCACGGGCGCGGCGAACCGAAGGCGCAGACCATAGGCAAAGCCCGTGCCGCTCTCAGTACCCCAGCGCCGGCGAACCTGAAACTCCCGCCACGCGAGCTCCCGTCCTCGAATCAGGCAGAAAGGCACCCGCTCGACTTCCAGCAGATCCGGAAGCGTCGGGTCACCGACCTGCAGAAACGCCCAGTCCCGGCGGGCCTGATCTTCCGGTCCATCCCGCTGCTCGCCCCGGGTGTTCAGCTTCGGTGTTCCATCCCGGTACTGCTTGGGATAACGTGCCAGCACATAGGGCGTGAACGACTCCCACACGGCTGCGGGCGCCCATGAACCGTCCCCGCCCTGAAACCGGGCAGCCGTCTGCTTCTCCTCGAACCGGAGCGGCCAACCAGGTGCGCCGTCGCCCGGGAAAAGGCGTTCCAGAGCTTCCAAGGCGGCCGCCATCTCTGGCTCGAACCCCTGGGGTGTGTAGAGAACAAGGTGATCGATGCGGCCGTCCCTGTCCTCATCTACAGGCAGGAAGAAGGCGTGCTGGTGGTTAGAGTGTACCGGACCTCGCTCGTCGTGGCCGCTGAGCAGTGGCGGCGCAGACCGCTTCCCTGGCCCCCCATAGCAGGCCAGGGCGGCGCGGCGGGCCAGTTCGCCGACCTCCAGGGTCCGGGTGACCGGCGGCAACGGTCCGGATACCAGCGCGTAGCGGAGCACCTGGGGCCTCCAACTACCGCTCATTCCGCGACCTCCCACCGGACCCAACCCAGCGGCGCGACCGGCCGACCGTGGTGCATAACCACCTTGCGCGACTTGGGAAAGAGCAGGCTGTCCCGCCGGGCCCGCAGCACCGTGTCGCGCAGCCGAAAACGCTGCTCCTCAGGCAGATTGAGCAGGATGGAGGTGGCCGGAAGACCGCTGCCATAGCCGATGCGCAGGTTGGCATCGGTCATATCGTAGAACTCGAGCAGCGCCTCGGCGCCCTGAAGCCCCTGAAAGAAGTAGTGTTCGTCATCCAGCACCTCTTCCGCGTGCTCTTCTGCCTGGGTCAGCAGCTCATCCAGGCTGCGGAAAGGCAGACTGGTCCCCCCTCTGCCGAACTCACCCAAGAGCCCATGATCCAGCGTGAGCGTACAGGTAAGGGCAGCCCCTTCCGGTATACACTCCAGGAGCATCTGCCCCTTCAGGTAGAAGGTGTCGTCGCCCCGCCGGAGGCTGAGCACCTCCACCGGAAGGACGACCGTATCACCCTCGTAGACGGCATCACTGACTTTAAGGCAGCGCAGGAGATCCAGGTTGGGTGCGGCCGCCTTGCGGCGGCCTGCGGGGCCGGACGGCAGCTGCCCCCTGAGCAGCCGGCCGATCACTGGCCTATCAAATTCGGTGCGTTTCGCCCGCTCGCGGATCTGCCGCTCAACCGCCTGCGCAATCTGCTTGCGTCCCGCCTCACCCATGCCCGCAATCCTCCGATTGAGCAGGGCCCCGCGAAGCGCCCCCTTAATGGAGGAACCCGGCACGTAGGCCTGACCGAGGCCGCCTCGGATCAGAGGACGGAAGGCAGCCTGCCTTACGTGAGGGATCCCCTCCGGCGCCCGGGCGCTGAAGCTGGCAACAGCCTCCAGCGTCTCACGGGAAAGCAGCCGCCGCTGCTCCAGGAAGGAGCGCAGGTCAAAACGCTCACCCTCCTGAGTGACCGCAGACACGAACGCATCGAGCAGATGATGTTCGCCAAGAAAGCGGCCCAGGCGGTCCTCCTGGACCACGTAAATGCGCCCACCAAAGGGCACCGCCTCCATGGGGGTAAACTCTCGGACTCGGGCACCTATATGCACGGGGCTGCGCAAGTGCAGGGTGAGTCGTTTCGTCTCAAGGTGGCCGCTCATGTGCGCGCCTCCCTTCGTACCGGGACGGCGAGGGCCAAACCGCTCCGATAGATCCGGTGGCCTGCCAACTCCAGGAAGGCGGGCGGGGTCACATCCACCACCCGTCCGCGGGGACGCCCGCTCAGCACCGACCCCTCCGCCAGCATCCGCACCGGAAGACGTGGAGCCTGCGCCCTGCCGTCGCCGGATGACGCCCATCCAGTCCGTTCCACGACTTCGTAACTCGCATCCGTCAGCAGCCCCGGCAGCTCAGGCGGCTCCGGATTGCACACCGAGAGAAGACAGTGCGGGCCGTCCGCCTCATTATCCCCAAACAGCGCCCGCCAGTCAGAATGGGCTGTCACATCCTCCCACTCGGGGCGAAAGCACCCGTATCCGGCGGACCGCCTCCCGCCGAGGCCGTCCTCACCCAGCAGCGCCACCGCCTGCCGAAGCGGCGCCAGCACCCCGGCATCCCTGACCCGAATCAGGAACCAGAGCCCTGCGCCCTCCGCGAAGGTCACTTGCGCCACCTGGTACAGCTGGGCTCGCTCGCTCACGCGGTCCAGATGGACCCGCGGCCTCAGGTTCCGGGCGTAGAGCTCATCCACCCGTTGGTTGGCTTTCTCCAGGGCCTCCGGGTCCACAGGCAGGCCGCTCGTCCATGCCCGGAACAGCGCGAGGGGCACGCAGCGGGTCTGCTTCACGATCTTGCCGTGCTGCTCCAGCCCCTGCGCCGGCAGTGAAGGTCGGGGCAGGTAGTAGGTGTCACCCTCAAAAAGGAAGGTGCTGCTCAGCAGGAAGGGGGCCTCTCCCTCCCCGGTGAAGCGGGCAAGCAGATCGTCGATGGCAGGCTGGAGGCCGTACCGGCCCCAGATGCTCCAGATGGCGCTGTACAGGGAATCGGACCGCAGGGTCACGTTGGTGGTCTCGTCGCCGATGCCAGCCTCGCCGAAGTGGATCGGGCCCGCAAACCACAGCCTGACCAACCAGTGCTGCACGGCGATCGCTCCTTACTGTGCAAAGTACCGTGCGATTATGCGGGTATGCTCCGCCCAGTTCCGGTCTGCTACCTGCAGTTCCATGCGGGCCTCCCGCTGACCGGCATAGTATTCAAGCCGCCGCCCTTCGAAGCGCTCGAACTCGAAGCGCACCTTGCCGTACCCGCGGGAACCGCTGCCGCCCAGGGCATCATCCTCCAGCAGTTCGATCGCCCGGAGCAAGTTGGTGAGATCCTCCGCGATCTCAGCGGAACTGCTGACATCCACGCTGTAGATGATTTCGAACCCGAACTCCGCCCCGGCGGGAACCCGCTCCATGGACCGCGGATTGGCCGCTGAAGTGATGCGGTCCAGATTGTTCTCCACCTTCCACTCGGTGTACAGCAGGCCCGTGTCGATCTCGGACAGTTTCCTGACGCTGTCCTCGGTCAGCCGGAGGTCGCGGACCAGCACACGAGCCGGAATGGGCGCCGCGCTGCGCCCCGTCTCCATACCCGAAGAGCCCATCAGGCGGCAGACAGGACACCGGGTGTCTCTGCACTCGTGCCGGTATATGCCCTGGGCACCACGATGGTTGAACTCCAGGTCATGGGCGCGTTCAAGCAAGGCCCGGAGCTTTCCCTTCAAGGAGGAGCCCGGAACATACGGCTGCCGCGTGATGGGATCCCGCACCACCGGGTTGTCCATGCCCCCAATTTCGGCGCTGCCTCCCTGGGCACCGATGTGCAGGCCGGTCTCGCAGTACATCTTGCCTGCGATCACAACCTTGCCGAGCAGCGGCTTCTGCTGAACTGCATCCATCTTCCCTTACCCCCTCAGTCCGTGCCGCCGTAATACTTGTGGTAAGCGACAATTGCCTCGACAAACCGGGCGAACCAGCGAAAGTCCTCCTCGTTGTGAATCCGATCGATGGCGGGCATCAAGACTTTGGCCAGCGCGCCCACCGAGCGCCGCTGCCGGGCAGCGGCATAGGCCAGCTGCACCTTGAGAAGCGGCACGTCGTCAGGCTCGAAACCATGGGCGAACTTGACGCTCAGGGCGTTGACCCTTGTCAGCAGACGCCGCAGCTGGTTCGCTTTGAGCTCAGAGCTCAGCAAGCGGCCCAGCTTGTCCGCATGCTCAACCAGGGCCGCCGAATCCAGCTGGGACAGATGTTCTTCCGGTTTGATGGACTCGATCCAGGCCACGTGTGCCGATACGTCCAGTTCCCGGTTTGACCCGCCGCCCCCCTGGGGCCGGGACTGAGCCGCGCGGCTCCTGGTGCCGCCGAGTGGTGGGAGCTTATGATCATTCATTCGCCGTACCTCCTCGCCCGATCAGATCGATCCACTGCACGAACGGGGCAAACGGCGCCATCGCCGCTGGGTATTCGATCACGAACTTGCGCCACGCCTCCCAGACCGGGTCTCTGCTCAGCTCTTTGTCCACTCGGGTGAGCAAATACGCCAGCCGGGGCAGGTAGAGCGGACCGTGCTCCTCCCAGTAGTCGACGAGGCCCAGCAATCCGTAGAGGATCCGGCGCGGAATGCGGGTTCCCGGGCGGTCCGGCAGACCCAGCGGTCCGAGCGCCGGCTTCACGAATCCTTCGATCAGCGCAAGGGCCTCATCCCACTTCAGTGCAGCCTTCCGCCTGTGCGGCGTGACTCTGGGGGTTGGGCTGCCGGTGAACAGCGGGGCAATGCTGTCGCGGTCCTGACCATCCGGGCCCCGGTTCTGCTTCGCTGCCTCCTCGGCCTCGGCGGCCATCTCGGCCAGCCGGTGGATGGGCTGATGGTAATCTGCGGCCACCATGCCGCCGGAGAGAGTGAGCCGACCGCCGGTAAAGCGGTGAAAGGCGCTCCGGATGTCAAAGGCCAGTGCGAGCGTCTGATCCCACGCACCCGTGATGAAGAGGTCATCGCCGCCGGAATAGACCACCACTACCGGCCGGGGTCCTGCAGCTACCGTGAGCCGGAGCGGCTCCAGACCCTTGCCGAGATCACCGGCACAGATGCTGTTGAGGTGCAGCTTGAAGAAGCGCGTCAGCGCTCCCGAGAGGCCGGCGGTACGGTAGAAATCCCGGCAGCCTTCCGGCAGCCCACCGCTGAAGAGCTGCCCCAGCCGGTCGACATCCATGCGCAGCACGCCCAGCAGCGGCTTGCCCGTCGACCGCTCCGCCAGCTCCGCAAAGGTGATCATGCCGTCGCCCTGAGCAGACTTCAGGGCGTAGGTGCCCAGCCAGACCGGATAGGGATCCTCCCCGATCGCCAGGGCGTCTGCCTTCAGCGCGTTGAGCGCCATGACCGCCCGGCGCTCGGGGATCTGCGCGACCGCCGCCGCGCTGTCGCAGAAATGGTACCCGGTGCCGGCGATGACGAGGTCCGCTCCTTCTGTGGCAGCTGCGACCAGGTATCGTGTCCGGGGTAACCGACCACCTGCACGGGCAACGCTCAGGCAGAGAGGGCAGGCCAGCACCTCTTCCTCATCCGGATCCCGGTCCAGCGGCTCCGGTTCGTCGGTTTCCTGCTGGCAGACGGAGCAGGCCGCGCGCCCGAGGGGCCGGGGCTCCCAGAAACCGGGGTGCAGCGCCGCCTGGTGGAATTTGCGGCTCTTGTCCTGACGCAGCTGCTGCGAGACCAGGCGCCAGATCTCCGGCACCGCCTCCGACCCTGGGGCGAGCGCGGCGAGATCGAACTCGGAACAGCCCATCGCCAGGTAAACGCGCCCGCCCAGTTCGCCGAGCAGCCACTGGTTGAGCTCCGCGTGTACGGACTGAATGCAGTCGCGGGCTCGCGGCGTGTCAGGCGTGAGCAGGTAAAGATGGCCGGCCCCCAGGTAGACCAGATTGGCCCGGGTCAGCCCCAGCCCGTCCAGCAGCCGGCGGGCTGCCTCCTCCGCGATCAGCTCCAGGAAGAAGGAGCGGGCCCGGAGGCTTCTGAGCGCCCCCTTGGCGCTGATGGTGTAGATGAAGCGCTGAACCCCCGAAAGATCCCCGCCCACCAGAAGCAGCCGGTCGGTTCCGTGCGCCAGCGCCCCGGCCGCAGCGGCTGTTATCCGCGCCAGGTCTGCGAATGCAAGGCCGGGGGCACCGGCCGAGACTGCCCAGGCGTATTTCTCCAGCACGAAAAGCAGCGCGTTCGGCTCCGGCGGCAGCACCGACAGATCCGCCGCCAGCCGGGCGCGCAGCGCGGCTGCCGCTGTGCGCAGTGTGCGAGCGTCAGGCCGGTCCTGCAGGGGGTAGGCGGGCCGCAGCGAGAGCTCCTGCGGAAGCAGCAGCAGCGGGGAGCGGTCGGAATCACGATGGACCATGGAAAAAATCGATTCATGTGGCTGGGTCAGATCAGGGGGCGCGAAGCCCGTCGCGGCCCGGGCGCGGTCAGCGGCTGCCCGCGCAGCGGGATCGATCTCAGCCAATCGGCCGCGCACTGGACGGGCGGCGGCGGCCTCTGGTCCGACAAGGTCCAGCACTGCCTGACACAGCACCGCCAGCGATGCCTCACGGGCCAGGGTCATGTTCTCACCTCTTTCTGCGTCAGGGCGACATGCCCCAGGCCAAGGTGGGTGCGGGCACCGACGCCGCTGAAGCATGCAAACCGGAGCAGCGCCAGCGCGAGGTTAGCGGTCTCGGGTGGGCAGCCGCCGGGCACGTTGTAGACCACCTCGCCCACAAAACCGGTAATACGGTGGGTGGGAAAGGTGACGGCCCGGGTACGCAGACGATAGCGGGTGATCCGCAGCCGCCCGAGGTCGGTCAGAACCTCAGCCGGAAACTGGATCGGACTGTACATGTTGAACCGTGCCAGCATGGCGCTGAACAGGGTGGCCGGGTCGGGCAGCATTCGGTCAGGGTGGATATGGGTGGGGGTCAGGAACTGGAGCCCGAAATGGCGGGGGGTCTCCTCCTGGTCAAAGAGGGCCTGGTAGGTGAGCGGCTGGGGGTGCACGGGCTCCAGCGCGTGAAGCACAGCACTGCCGCTGCCGAAGGGAACCACCTGGCCCCGCAGACACATCAGGTCCGACAGGGCAGCGGTCAGCTCTCTGGTGAGGACTCCCACCACGAAACGAGTGCGGCCCTCGCTGCTCTCCACCTGGGCGAGGGAAAGCGGCTTGCGTGCGCCGGGGTAGTTTGCCAGTACGGAGCCGGAGTAGTGCAGGAGCAGGCCGTAAACCTCTTCCGGCGATGGATTCGGGGCCGGGGGCGTCAGCGTCAGGTAGTACTGCTGGAGGGCGGTCATGCGCCGAGCAGCTCCTCCACCGCCTGAATCAGATCCGGCACCCACGGCTCGGGCGCAGGGCCCGACAACACCTCGGCAACCTGACGCATCGACTCCAGAAGCGCCGGGATGCCGCCGTCGTAGTCAATGTCCTCTGCCGCAATGCCCTGGGTGCCGTGCGCGACCGGCGTGCGATTGCGCAGGCTGAGAACGGGTTGGTAGTCCTCCAGCGCCCTGGCCAGGCCGGTGGCTCGGGTGTCACCCTGCTGCCCGAACCAGGACAGCACCGCGACGGCGATGCGCGGGTTGATGTTCAGCTCCCGCCACCGGATTCCCGCCTGGTCCAGATACTCCGCCAGATCCGGATGACCCGCGACCCACTCTGGGTCCAGCCGGAGGGATCCCTTGCGCCTAGCGGCTCCATACTGGTTGAGGGCGACGTTCGCCGCGACGTCGGTGAATGAGTAGACCAGCCCCACAACCACCAACAGCTGGCCCCGGCGTTCGTACCACCCGGCCAGGTCGACGATCTCGTGCAGGCGGAAGGCAGCCAACTGCTCGTCCTTTTTCTTCTGTGGATCGAGCAGTACCTGGTCCAGCCATACGGCCTGATTGGTGAGGCGGCTCAGCAAGTTCCGGTGGGCGTCTGCCCTGGCATCCCGCTGGGCACGGTTGGCTGTGGCTGCCGCTTCGCGGAACCGGAAGGCGGTGCGAAGGTGGGCATATTCCACCAATGCGCGGGCCAGCCGGAACCGGTCCTTTTCGACGATCAGTTCTTCGCCATCATCCAGGAGTGTCAGTGCACCGAAATAGTCCTGCTGCCGGAGGTGGGAACTCACCTGACGGATCAGATCCCGCCGCTTCAACTCCCAGCCCAGTCGATTTGCCGCTGCTACCTCCTGGGACTTGGACACAGAGACAAGAATCACGTTCGGCAGCAGGTCGGTTGCATGCAGGAGGAGCATCGCGTTCATCGCCTGGGGCCCGCCGGTGATGGCCACCAGGCAGGTCTCGTTGTCGGTGCGGATCCGCTTCAACCGCTGGGAGAAAAAGGTGTGCATCGAATCCCAGTCGGACGGGTCTTCGGTACAAGGGAGGACCTTAACGGAAAGCCCAGGCCTGATGGTCATCAGCCACTTCTGGAGTAGCTGGGCCGCCGCAATCGTGTCCTGGGCTTTGAAGCGTTCATGCACCAGGGGATTGGCGGACTGGTCGGTACCGAAGAGGTAGACGCGTTTCAGGTTGTAGCCCTCCAACTCGATGAACCGGAGGTACTTCTGCATCAGGGGGAACTCCACCCCGTCCGGAACCTCCTCGAGGCTGAGTAGGCGTTCAGTGGCTTGCCGGTAGTTGTAGCCCCTGGGGTCCTCTGTCGGAAGCACCACCCCGTCGGGAGTCTCAACCTCGGTTGCGATCTGCAGGTCGCTGTTGCCGACGTTTGCGATCAGGATGGCATCCACTTCGACCAGCCCTTTCACTAAATCCTTTTCGTACAACTTGTAAACGGAATCGCTGTAGTATTAATGCATATATCTTCTGGATCATAAGAGTGATTTCCTTGCCGCCTCGGCCCGATGGCCAGCGGGTGACCGCCCGGTCCTCGACCGTTAGTGGGTGCCGAGACCGCGGGAGTTGAAGCTTCTGTTCGGCCACGGCGGGCGCCAGCGCCGCCTGCGCCACGGTTTGACGGACATGCCAGCAGGTGCCGGTGAGCGCATCGGCCCAGATGAGATCGCCGGGGCAAGGAGAGCTCAGCCGAGCCGACTCGGCCCCGCAATCCGGGGACCATTCCAGGGACTGCACGCCCGCATCACCCCTTCGCGAAACGATGCAACGGAGATAAGAGGTTCGGTAGTCTAAGATCAATATATAGACTTCACTGATGTTAGCAAGTTTCCTTCCCAATTGATGGACACTATCTGTTCGGCGGGGGAACAGGGCGGGGCAGCCAGCATCTGGTGCTGGCTGCCCCGTTTGTCTTAGATTCGTCCCAGCGGTTGGTACCGTTCTGCTTTGGCGCGCAGTTCAGTGGAGCCACGGTGCCTCAGCCATGGATACATCTGGTGAGGAAGAACCTGTTCAAGCAGTGGTAAGGGCTTCAATGGAGCCACGGCTTTTCAGCCATGGATACCAGAACATGCCCCCCAAACTGCGCAATGATCCAAAGGGGAGCTTCAATGGAGCCACGGCTTTTCAGCCATGGATACCGCATCAGGGCCGTGTCCTGAAGTTCCTCTCGAAGGGCTTCAATGGAGCCACGGCTTTTCAGCCATGGATACTGGTGGTATCGGAGGACGGCTCTATCGTCCGAATCCCGCTTCAATGGAGCCACGGCTTTTCAGCCATGGATACAGCGCCCACCTAGAACCCTGGTGCCACAAGGGTTTCCGGACCCATTTTCGAGCGGTCCCCAACAACGGCAAAAAATCGACCTGATATTTCCTTCTCCGGCAGCTCTCAATTCCCCTCCTGCCCTACAACCACAAGCGTTTCGAGCGGTCCCTGGGAGTCGCTGCATCACCCCGCCGCTCGAAACACACATGGTGCACTGCAGATCGGCACGCTGCCGGCCCAGACCACCACGGCCCGATCACAGCTCTTCAACCCGCACCCCCAGGCTGCGCAGGTCGGCGAAGAAGGCCGGGTACGACTTCGCCGCGTGGTACGCGTCCCGAATCACCACCGCGGGCCTGCAGGGAGACGATCGTCAGCGGATCACCCGGTGGTCGATGCGGCTCTCCGCCGTCACCCCGCCCTCCACCCCTTCGGGCCGGCCGTGAGAATGGGTACAGCCTCCGCCTGGAGCCCTTGTACCACAAGCGTTTCCGGCCGCGATTCCTGACTGCTGCCAAGACCCGCCCCAGATCGACCTGTTCGTTCCTTCTTCTCCCCGTATCCCTTCCCCTCCTGCCCAGCAGCCGCACGGGCTTCCAGCACGACCGGAGTCGCTGCACCACGTCGGCGCCCAAATGGACAAGTACAGTACGTATCGGCAAAGCGAGCACACAGCCGGATGACGCACAGAGGAAGACCAGCCGTGTGCAGACCGGAAACTCGCCCCGCGTGGCCCGGCAGGGGTTCGCCTGACGATAAAGAAGTGTTGATCAGGTAGCGACAACCGGAAAAGGAGTGGTTTGTGCTCGCTGAGGAGGGGTGGTCCATGCTCCCGCATCACACCGCTTCCACCGCAGACAAACAGTCCGTTGATGTCGCACGAGAGGCATTCCTCGCTGGAGAGACGCTTGAACTTCCCGGCCTCCGCCCGGAGGTAAGGTCGGCCTGGGTCCGCTCCAGAGCGGCCGGGGTCGACCCGGAGCTGAAGCATGTTCCCTTGCTTCTGGAGGGGCCGGAGCTGCACGAATACCAACGAACCCACGACATCTACCGGGCCGGACGTCATGCGGCCCGGGCGGCGGCAGCCCTGCTCGAAAACACCGGATGCGCCATCGTCCTGACCGACGCATCGGGGCTCGTGCTCTACACCGGCGGCGACCGGTCCATGCTCCGCCATGCCGAGCGCGTCGGCAGCCTGCCGGGGGCCTCGTGGCGGGAAGACCTGGTCGGCAACAACGCGGTTGGGACCTCGCTGGTCGTCCGGCGGCCCGTCCAGTTCTGCGCAGCGGAGCACTGGTCGGCGGGCTGGATCGACTGGGCCTGTTTCGCTGCCCCCATCCGCTCCCCGTCGAGCGAAACCGTGCTGGGGACGGTCGCCCTGGTGACGCGCAGCAGTCAGGTCGACGAGGCGATGCTCCCCTGGGTGACCGAGGTGGCCGGGACCCTCGCCGCACAGGTCGGTCAGATGCACGCCGCCCAGATCGCCCTGCTGCAGGCAAGAGCTGCCCAGCTTCGGCGCTGGTTCCCGGACAGCGGCCTGCTGGCCCTGACGCCCCAGGGGCGCGTGGTCTGGACGGCCGGCCCCGTCCCCCCCGGCCTGCTGGAGCAACTGGCGCAGGACGTTTTCCCGGCCGGATGGGGCGACCGGCCGGAAGAACGGGAGGTCGCACTCGCCGACGGCACCCGCTGCCTCTCGATTCCGCTTCACCAGGGCGCCGAAGTGCTGGGCCACGTCGTCCTCGTCCCGGCCCGTTCCGAGCCGGACGCAGCGCCGCACACGCCGCCCGCCCTGCACAAGCTCGTCGCCTGGCGCGACGGCCGGGCCGTGCTGTTCGATCCGCGGGACGTGCTGGCCCTCTCCGCCGAGGACGGCCGCGTCCACATCCTCACCGACTCCGGCCGGTGGCCCACCCCGTACCGCTCCGTCCGCGAGGTCGCCCGGCAGCTCCCCGACGGTACCTTCTTCCAGACCGACCGGGGCACCCTGGTCAACCTGAGCCGCGTGCGGGAGATCCACCCGATGTTCAACCGCACCGCCACGCTGATCATGGCCGACCGCCACCGTACGGCCATCCCCGTCTCGCGCCGCCGCACGGCGGCGCTGCGGCGCCTCCTCCGGTTCTGACCGCTCAAACCCATTCTTGTACCGCTCACCGCACCGCCGGGCCCGGTAAGGGCCCGGCGATTCTATTCTGCACCTTGCGGCAGATAACATGGAATCTGGAGCCAACTCTCATGCGGAGGAGGTATGAGCCGTGAACATCCCGAGGTCGACCCTGCTCCAGATGTACCGGGACATGGTGACGATCCGCCGGTACGAGGAGACGATGGCCGAGGCCTACCTGGAAGGCAAGCAGCCCGTCTTCAACATCGCCGCAGGGCCCGTGCCGGGTGAGATGCACCTGGCGGCGGGCCAGGAACCGGTGGCCGTCGGCATCTGTGCACACCTGAAGAAGGACGACGCCATCGCCGGCACACACCGGCCCCATCACTTCGCAATCGCCAAGGGCGTGGACCTGAAGCGGATGACCGCGGAGATCTTCGGCAAGGTCACGGGACTGGGCCGGGGCAAGGGCGGCCACATGCACCTGTTCGACACCGACGCCCACTTCTCTTGCAGCGGTATCGTCGGGGCGGGCATCCCACAGGCGACGGGGATGGCCCTGGCTTTCAAGAAGCGGAATGAGCCGCGGGTGGCCGTCGCCTTCTTCGGCGAGGGCGCCGCCAACCAGGGCTCCTTCCACGAGTCGCTGAACCTGGCCGCGCTCTGGAAGCTGCCGGTGATCTTCGTGGTGGAGGACAACGCCTACGCCATCTCCGTGCCCAAGAAGGCGTCCACCGCCATCGCCTCCAACGCCGACCGGGCAGCGGCGTACGGCATTCCGGGGATCTACGTCGGCGAGAACGATGCCATCGCCGTGTACGAGGCCGCCGGCGAGGCCGTCGCCCGTGCCCGCCGGGGTGAAGGGCCCACCCTCATGGAGGTGAAGACCGACCGGTACTACGGCCACTTCCAGGGCGACGCCGAGGTCTACCGCCCCAAGGACGAGGTGGCCACGCTCCGCAAGAACGACCCCATCGACCGGATGCGGAAGTATCTGAAGGAAAACGGCATCTGCACCGACGAGGAGATCGCCGCCCTGGAGGCCGAGGCGCAGCAGCGGGTCGACGAGGCCTTCGCCTTCGCGCGCGAGTCGCCCTATCCGGACCCGTCTGAGGCGCTCCTGCACGTCTTTGCCGAATAGGAAAGGGGGAAGCTCACATGACCGTTCAGACCGCGCGTAAGCTCACCATGGCCCGGGCGATCTCCGAGGCCATCGCTCAGGAGATGGAGCGGGATCCCAGCGTCTTCGTCATGGGTGAGGATATCGGCGTCTACGGCGGCATCTTCAGCGCGACGACCGGACTGCTGGAGAAGTTCGGGCCCGAACGGGTGATGGACACCCCCATTTCGGAGACCGCCTTCGTGGGCGCCGCGCTGGGGGCCGCGGCGGAAGGGATGCGCCCCATCGCCGAGATCATGTTCATCGACTTCGCCGGCGTCTGTCTCGACCAGATCTTCAATCACATCGCCAAGAACACGTACATGTCCGGCGGAAGCGTCAAGATGCCGCTGGTCCTGATGGCCGGCGCCGGCGGCGGGTACTGCGACGCGGCGCAGCACTCCCAGTGCCTCTGGGGCATGTTCGCGCACCTGCCGGGCCTGAAGGTCGTGGTGCCCAGCACCCCCTACGACGCCAAGGGGCTGATGATCTCGGCCATCCGCGACGACAGCCCCGTGCTCTACATCTTCCACAAGGGGCTCATGGGCCTGGGCTGGATGACCCTGGTGAAGGACGCCACCGGTCCCGTGCCGGAAGAGCCCTACACGGTTCCCATCGGCAAGGCCGACATCAAGCGGGAGGGGACCGACGTCACCATCGTATCCGTCTCCATGGGCGTCTACCAGGCGCTGCTGGCCGCCGAGGAGCTGGCGAAGGAGGGCATCTCGGCGGAGGTCCTCGACCTGCGCTCCCTGGTGCCCCTGGACCGGGACGCCATCGTCGAGTCCGTGAAGAAGACCCACCGGCTGCTGGTGGTGGACGAGGACTACCTGAGCTACGGCATGACGGGCGAGGTGGCGGCCACGGTGGCCGAGCGGGCCCTGGAGTACCTGGACGCGCCCGTGAAGCGGCTGGCCGTGCCCGACGTGCCCATTCCCTTCTCCCGGCCGCTGGAGCAGGCCGTGCTGCCCGATGCGCCCAAGATCGTCGCCGCCGTCAGGGAGCTGATGGCATCGTGAGGAATCGAGGCGAAGCGGCATGACCATGGAGTTTCGTCTGCCGGCCGTGGCAGAACCCGAGGCCGAAGGATTCGTCGTCAACTGGTTCAAGGACGAGGGACAGCCTGTGAAGAAGGGTGAACTGCTCCTGGAGGTGCAGTTCGAGAAGGTGACCAGCGCCATCGAGGCGCCGGTGGACGGGGTGCTCACGAAGATCCTCACCCCCCAGGGGGAACCGGTGCGGGTCGGGCAGCCGCTGTGCCTGATCGCCCCGGCTGAGGCTGCGGCGGCGGGAACGGCTGCTGAGGCAACGGCCGCGGCAGCGGCGACGACCGAGGCGGCCGCGACGGCCGGAAGCGACCCGGTCCAGCCCGCCCCGGCCGTACCCCGCCCCGACGCCCCCCGGGCGACGCCGGCCGCCCGGCGGCTGGCCCGGGAGCTCGGCGTCGACATCCGCGAGGTCACCGGCTCGGGCCCGGGGGGCCGGATCAGCGAGGCCGACGTCCGCCGGTTTGCTGAGGCGCGGTCCGCGGCGCCGGCGTCTACCCCCTCCCGCCAGCCGGCGGCTGCGGCACCGGCCGGCACCGCTGCATCCCCGGCGCCGCCGGTTTCCGGGCAGCTGGAGAAGCTCTCCCCCGCCCAGCAGGTGGTCGGCGAGCGGATGCTGCTCAGCCTGCGGGAGACGGCCCAGTTCACCCTGGTCCGGGAAGTGGAGGTCACCGCCCTGGTGGCGCTGCGGGCGCGCCTGAAGCGGGCGGCCTCGCCGGTGACGCTGAACGACCTGATTCACCGGGCCGTGGTGATCGCCCTGCAGCAGCACCCGTACATGCAGGCGCGGCTGGAGGAGGGCGGTGCGCCGTCCCGGAACGCCCGCCTGCGGGTGCCGGACGGCGTCAACCTGGGCTTTGCGGTGGCCCGGGACCGCGATCTGCTGGTGCCGGTGATCCGCAGCGCCCACACGCTGGACCTGGCCGGGCTGGCCGCCGAGCGGATGCGGCTGACGGAGGCGGTCCGGGCCGGAAAGGCCTCCCCGCTGGAGCTGCAGGGCGGGACCTTCACCGTGAGCAACCTGGGAGGCCACGGCATCGACCACTTCACCCCCATCCTGAACCCGCCTGAGCCGGCCATCCTCGGGGTCGGGCGCACGGTGGAGCGCCCGGTGTTCCGGGGCCGGGCCATCGAGCCCGCCCAGTTCCTGACGCTGAGCCTCACCATCGACCACCGGGTGATCAACGGCGCCGACGGGGCGGCGTTCCTCGCGACCCTGGCGGAGCTGCTGGAGGCGCCCGAGGAGTGGGCGATCGGTGGGTAGCCCGACCGGCGGCGGCCGGGCGGCCGCGGAAGCCGTCCCGGCGGTGGGGATCATCGCGAACCCGTACTCGGGCAAGGACATCCGCCGGCTGGTCGCCTACGGCGCCACCGTGGACAATCTGAGCAAGGTGCGCATCCTGCAGCGTGTGCTGGTGGGACTGCGCGAGGCAGGGGTCCGGCTGGTCCGCTACATGCCGGACCCCTTCGCCCTCCTGCCCGCCGCCTATGAAGGCCTGCGCCCTGCCGACCGGGAAGGGATGGTGCTGGAGCCGGTGTTGGCGGAGATCGCCGGCGAAGCCGCCGACACCGTTCAGGCGGCCGTCCGCATGGTGGCGCTGGGCACGCGGGTGATCATCACCCTGGGCGGCGACGGGACCAACCGGCTGGTGGCCTCGGTGGCCGGCTCGGTACCGCTGATGCCGCTCTCCACCGGCACCAACAACGCCTTCCCCACCTGGGTGGAACCGACCATCGCCGGCCTGGCGGCGGGCCGGGTGGCCCTGGGGGCGGCGGAGGGCCTCCGGAGGGAGAAACGGCTGTGGGTGGAAGTGGGCGGCCGCGCGGAGATCGCCCTGGTGGATGTGGCCCTCCTGCGGGGCGACCACACGGGCGCCGGTGCCATCTGGGAGCCGGAGAGGCTGCGGGAGCTGGTCGCCACCCAGGGGCTGCCGCACGCCATCGGCCTCTCGGCCGTGGTAGGGCAGGTCTGCCCGCTGGACCGGTCAGAGCCCGGCGCGGTGCA
This sequence comes from Symbiobacterium turbinis, assembly GCF_055383075.1. Classification (NCBI taxonomy): domain Bacteria; kingdom Bacillati; phylum Bacillota; class Clostridia; order Eubacteriales; family Symbiobacteriaceae; genus Symbiobacterium; species Symbiobacterium turbinis. The sequence continues at coordinate 731,585 of NZ_AP042433.1, read as the reverse complement.
CGTCGTGTTCGGGCCAGGTTCGGCCGTGCGGGCGCCGATTGCGCCGGGCCGTTTTGAGACGCTCTCGGTCGCGGCGCACCGGCGCGTGGACTTCGGCGCCGCCGTGGTGATGGGGCCAGGTCCCGGGGTGGTCGCGGTGGACGGCGAACGGCTGCTGACGGTGCCGCCGGGCGTGCACCCGGTGGTGCGGGTGGCGCCCGACGGTCCGGTGGTGATTGATCCGGTGGCTGTGTTGGCGCGGTAGAGCCGCCCGGTTATGTAGACCGGGCGGCTCTTTCGTGTTGCTTTCCCGTGGACGCCAGAGTTGTTCAGTTTGGCCGGGACCTGGGGGAATCTGGGCACACTGCTGGCAGTGTCAGGTTCGAGGCTACATCGTGCGGCTGTTGCGCTCCTAATTGGAGCCACGGCTTTTCAGCCGTGGATACAACAGGGTCGACTACCGCCTCGTCACCGACTGGTTCCTGCTTCAATGGAGCCACGGCTTTTCAGCCGTGGATACAGTCGTACCGTACCAGGTGTTGCCGAGGGTGCCATCCGGCTTCAATGGAGCCACGGCTTTTCAGCCGTGGATACCCCGCACGAGGATGAGCGCATTCTGTGCGACGGCTGCGGCTTCAATGGAGCCACGGCTTTTCAGCCGTGGATACTCCCAGGTAAACGTCCACATGGCGATGCTCAGGATTCGGCTTCAATGGAGCCACGGCTTTTCAGCCGTGGATACTCAGCCGGGCAAGTTCGCCATCGTCGAGGACCACTCGCAGCTTCAATGGAGCCACGGCTTTTCAGCCGTGGATACGGTCTACTTTGTTATGGCCGACACCGGAGCCGAAAAGCCAGGCTTCAATGGAGCCACGGCTTTTCAGCCGTGGATACTCGGTGATGCAGAGCGCATCGCCTGCACCCTGCTCACCAGCTTCAATGGAGCCACGGCTTTTCAGCCGTGGATACGCCACGAGGACAGGAGGAGCTACCACGATTTTCTGTACGCTTCAATGGAGCCACGGCTTTTCAGCCGTGGATACCAGAACCGTGTCGAACCAGTACGTCATCAAGGACCGGCTTCAATGGAGCCACGGCTTTTCAGCCGTGGATACGCAAGCTGTACTCGCGGCATCGCCACAAGCCGGCCTGGCTTCAATGGAGCCACGGCTTTTCAGCCGTGGATACACCAAAACCCCAGTTCGACGTGCCGTGCCAGATGAACCTGCTTCAATGGAGCCACGGCTTTTCAGCCGTGGATACTTCAAGCACTCTGGAACCGATCCCGACCTGATGATCTGCTTCAATGGAGCCACGGCTTTTCAGCCGTGGATACAGGTCGAAGAGTGATGCCTGAGGTTATTGCCTGGACCTAGCTTCAATGGAGCCACGGCTTTTCAGCCGTGGATACCGCCCCGTTGGCAGCCTTCTTCGTCCTGTTGATCACCCGCTTCAATGGAGCCACGGCTTTTCAGCCGTGGATACGGGTTTACCAGGGTGGAAATGGACTCCGAGGGCAAGCTTCAATGGAGCCACGGCTTTTCAGCCGTGGATACGTGACGGACTGGTGCGCGCGGAAGGCAGTGGTCACGCGGCTTCAATGGAGCCACGGCTTTTCAGCCGTGGATACGCTTACCGAGCATCAGCGTCCTTGACGGCCTTCAGGGGCTTCAATGGAGCCACGGCTTTTCAGCCGTGGATACATGTAACAGGAGCATGGCGGTGCGCTCGTTGTCGGAGATGCTTCAATGGAGCCACGGCTTTTCAGCCGTGGATACGGTGGAACTGCCAGACCTCCGTGATCGCCAGGTTATCGGCTTCAATGGAGCCACGGCTTTTCAGCCGTGGATACTTGCGGCCTATAATGGCGGGCCTGATGCGTGGGACTAGCTTCAATGGAGCCACGGCTTTTCAGCCGTGGATACCGTTTTCGTCTCGTCGGTAATCTCTTGTCGCAGCTCGTTGCTTCAATGGAGCCACGGCTTTTCAGCCGTGGATACGTACGACACCCTGACGTGGACGGGCCCATATCAGCCGGCTTCAATGGAGCCACGGCTTTTCAGCCGTGGATACGGCTCACCGACGGCGCACCGATGCCGCAGGAGCACCCGCTTCAATGGAGCCACGGCTTTTCAGCCGTGGATACCTCCCCTACAACCTCACCCGCAGGCGGCGAGGGGCGATGGCGCTTCAATGGAGCCACGGCTTTTCAGCCGTGGATACAGCGCCCATCTGGAGCCCTTGTGCCACAAGGCTTTCCGGACCCATTTTCGAGCGGTCCGTAACATGTCCCAAAAATCGACCTGATATTTCCTTCTCCACCACCTCCAAATTCCCCTCCCACCTTACAGCCACAAGCGTTTCGAGCGGTCCCCGGGGTTTACTACATCACTCCGCCGCTCGAACCCACACGTTGTCATGGAACACCAGCAGCAGGACTTTGCTCAGCAGTGCCAGAGAAACCGGAGCGCGCCCTCGGGGCGAGTACATGTCGGAAAACCACTCCTCGCGGATCAGCGTCAACCGTGGAGTACCATCTGTCCATGGAAAAGAAGTCCGCAGGCACGAGGGGCGGCACCGCCGGAACCTCTACGCCCGTCAAGGTGAGCTGCTTGCGCTGACATCCACATCACGTTGGCCAACCCCTGAGCTGAACGGGGTGTTCGCCCCGGGTGCCCGTTGTGAACAACCGTAAATGCGCTCAACAGCCATTACACAATAACAGGCCCGCGCTCTGGCATGGGTAACGACCGACCGAGGAACTCGATTGCCTTCGCCGCCCGGCCGTCGGCCGGCCCGAGGTTAACAATCATCACACGGTCCTCACGCTGGTTGATTAGGGGTAACAAGCTGCCCACCATCAACACCCGCTCCCGGTCAGACAGGTCACACACAAACACGGAGTATTGCACCGGATCGCCGTACCCGTTCATGCAGCGGTAAACCTTCCGCCAACGTTTGTCGTCACTGATGTCGTAGGCGACAAGATAACGGTTGCGCAATCAGACCCCCTCCCTTCACCGCGTCAGGAACGGTGGGTACTCCGGAATCTCGCCGGCCAGGTGGCGGCCCAGCAGACGCGCCTGGACCTCGAGTACGCGACGGTAGCTGATGGTATACCCGAACACCGGGTGTGTGATTAGCGTGTCCATTCGGCGCCCGTACGCCGCGAGAAAGCGTTTGCGTCCCTCAGGCTTCAGCGCGCAGGCGGGGCCGCGTTGCACAAAGTCCGCCGGGGTGATCTCCCCGTTGTTCACAACACTCAGCACCACCGAGTCGGCGATCAAAGGTCTGAACTCCTCCATCAAGTCAAGTGCCAGGGCGGGCCGGCCATACCGGGGTGTATGTAGGAACCCCAGATAGGGGTCGAACCCCACTGCTTGGAGGATTACCGTCAGATCTTTCACGAGAAGGGCATAGGCGAAGGACAGGAGCGCGTTGACGGGGTCTCGGGGCGGCCGCCGATTACGACTCCCGAAATCAAACGGCAGAGAATCGCCGGACCGCGGGCGCAGCATAGAAGGAAACTCACCGAAGTACACTCGTGCCGCGAGCCCCTCGAGCCCCAAGAGTTGCCCGGGATCGTCGGCCTGTCGAACCCGTTCCGCCAGTTCGCTCAGCTGTTGGAGTGCCTCCGGTTGCACGCCCTGGCCGTTGCGCCGGAGGAGCGTTCGGCAATTGCGGATCTTGGCCTCGATGAACCGCCGGCCGAGTGTCAGCGCACGTGCGGGATCCGCACTGGCTGCATACTGGAGTTGTCGCATGACCACGTTGCGGTGGCCCATCCCGTGCGTAAAGCCGTAGAACCAACCCCCATGGCTGAAATAGCAGATCGGAACGTCGCGTTCACACAGCTCGCGGACCAGTTGGGTGGTTACCTGCACGTTTCCGAATACGCAGAGCTGTGACACATCCAACAGGCGGACTTCCTCAATCACCTGATGCCGCTCACGGACCACCAGCCGGTTTCCCAGCTTGGTAACTGTAGTCCCCTGCGCCTGTACGTATACCGGCAGGGCCAGGTCGCGGGCGGGAACCATGCGCCGCGGCTCCTCCTGATGTAAGCCGCCTGTTTTCAGATACACGGTTTCGTCAGGTAGACAGATACCAACCAGTGAACAGCGGGGGCACTTGGGGGAGTCGACCAGCGGCGGCGGGACCACCCCGCTGACTGCCGTGGCCCGGGCTTCCGCCGCCAGGGCCAGCGTTCGCCGAACAAGCGAATCATCGATCGGTACCTCCACCCGCCGCCGGGAACCAGCGTAATAGAGAATGCCGCGATCGCACCGGTAACCGTGTTCACGCAGAAGAAGGGCCTGGGCACAGAGCTGTACACGGTCCGCCTCCCAAGAACTCTCTGGGGTGTCCGGCACTTCCCCACGCTTGTAATCCACCGGAATGGCGCACGAACCGTCTGCTTCAACCAGATCGATACGGGCGATCAATCCCAGTGACTCGGAGGAAAGCATCACTGACCGGGCGACGACGGGGTCGTCGCCGCCCGTGGCCTCTGCCTCGGGGAGTCTCCCCTGTTCCTCGTCCACTCGACGGTGGTAGAGGCGGCCCTCTTCCGTGTCAGCGCTCTCCGCCCACTCTGCCTGCACCCATTCCAGATAGAACAGTCTGGGGCAGTAGACGAACTCATTCAGCATGCGGGCCGGAAGCAGGTCAGGTACCGCCGAACTCACACGATCACCGGGCGGAACTGACCCAACCCATAATGGCAGGCATATCCAAGAGCGAGGGGACCGCGAACTGGCGCCGCGAAGTACAGGCGCAGGCCGAACGCCATGCCGGTGGCCGGCCCACCGCCAGTTTCCCGCCACCGGCGAAACTGAATCCAGCGGAGGGTACGGCTGCCCCGCTCCAGATAGGGTACACGCTCCACACGCACCAATTCAGGCAACGACGGATCCGCCGCTCGGCGCAGGGCCCACTCGCGCCGGACCTGGTCTTCCGGTCCGTCCCGCTGCTCCCCGAGCTCCGTCAGCTTTGGAACGCCCGTGCGGGTTCGTTTGGGGAAGCGCGTCAGCACATAGGGCGTCTCGGACTCCCAGACCGCAGAGCACCCCACAACGCCGGGATTCGCCCCCAGTTCGCCCGCTGACCAGTAGCCTTCCAATAGCAGCTCGAGTTCTTGCTCGTGCCAGTTACGGAAAAGACGCATGCCGCGCAGCACCGCACGGGCCTCGGCAAGGTCAAGGCCGGCCGGAATCCAGATGGAGAGATGGTCGATCCGACCATCAGCGTCGCGATCCTCCGCTAGGAAGTGCGCGTGCTGGTGTTGCACATTCGCCGGGAGGTCATGACCCGTCAACACCGGGGAAGGCGTTTCCCCCTTCGTCTGGCTAACCACCTTGAGCACAGCCCGGCGCGCCAGCTCACCGATCCGCAGGGCGTCGGTGAGCGGGGGCAGCGGCTTGCCGCTCAGTGCGAACCGGATCAGATGAACGGGCGGCGCGGCAGCCGGCAGCGGCCGCGGAACCGGATCGGTCCACACCGCCCCGAACGGGCGGGCATAGGTCACCCACCTGCTGCCTGCCGGCACCAACCGGTTCGAGCTGCGCATGGCCCCGGTATCAACCAGCAGTGCGCGGAGCAGTTCCATGGGGGTGTCGGTATCGGCCGGAGCAAGCACCTCCACCAGTTCAGCGTCTGCCGGTATGGATCTGTCGGATGCCACAGGCACGCAGTTCGGAGAGTCAGGGTCCTCCACCAGCCGGGCCTCGGCCCAGGATTCCGCCCTTCCGAAGTACGTCAGGCCGGCCAGAATCGCGCTCAGCAAGTCACGCTCGGCTTCGCTCAGAACCTGCCCCGGCCAAGAGAACACCACTTCGGCACGCGGGTCCAGCGCCAGGAAGCTGTCGAAAACGAGGGTCCGGTCGCGCGGCCCCTTCTTGAACCAGGGCATCCAGTGCCGGCTCATGCCTGGACAGGCCGGGGGCAGCATCACGTGCGGAGGCGCCGCGAGCCGCCACATCAACTCCGCCAACCGTTCGTCCGGAAGTTCGGGCATGGTGCGCTTCGCGGTGGCCACCAGCGCCCGCAGGAGCCGCCAGGGGGAGGGCGGCCACTCGGGAACCCCTTCATTCACATGGTGCCCCCAGGGCGTGGCGTGAAAGCGGCCGGCCAGGAAGCGCAGTGCAACGGCCGTCATGCCTCCTTCTTCGCTGCCTTCCGCCGCGATTTCTCCGGCTCCCCCTGGATGACGGTGACCCGCGGCTCGCGCCACAGCGGGACCCGTTCGATCAACGCCGGCAACTGCTCTTCCAGTGCCTGCACCGATGGCAGTTCGGTGAGCGCATCTGCGGTCAGCGGGCCGGCGGTAAGATCGCAGGCCGTGCGCAGACGCAGTCCCACCTGCAGGAACCGCTGGATCTTCCACAGTGCGAGTGCGATCAGGAGTTCCTCGGCCTCGGGGCCCAACCGGTATGAACGCAGGGTCGCCAGGTCCAGATTGAAGAAGGCCGTAATCTCCCGCGCGACATACTCCGTGCGGTGATACGGAACGTTCCCATAGCCCGCCGCCGCGTCCCCGCTCGGGTTGATACGGTCGTTCTTCACGCCTCCACTCTCCACGGGGAACACGTCTGTCGCCTCGATAAAGCCCGATGGCAGCCGCTGCAGTCGGATCCTCCCGCCGGCGATCTCCTTGTTCGCCAGGAACACGCCGTGCAGCACGCTGTTGGGGTCGTACCGGAAAATGACCCGTGCCGCGTGCCGCAGGTCGACAGGGGCCTCCTCTTCCACCACCAGTTCCGTCTTCAGTGTCTCAAAGAAAGCGCCACCCGAGCCCTCCAGGATGTACGGCGAATTGATGCGGTGCGCCTCGAGGAGCGAGTTGGTGAGGTGCTTGCCGTTCCGCTCCACCCGCACGTAGGGCAGCCCGCGCAGCGGCTGCACCAGTTCGTCTGCATCCGGATCCCAGCAGACCGCTTCAAGCCGGTTGGCCACCGACTGCACGGATTCGACCAGCAGCTTGTCCACGATTCGCCATTCGCCGTTTTCCGCCCGCACCGGGACCTTGTAGGTAGCCGGCCCCAGGTCAGCAAAACCGGTGGGCTGGAACCGCTCGCCCTGCACGGGGCGGAGAGGAGCCTGCATGAGAAGGCGAGGGGCATGAGCCAGCGTCGCGGTCAGATTCACACCAGATCCCTTCCTTTCTTCGCCTTAACGCTTTCGGGCAAGACCAGATCGAGCAGGGGTTGAGCGCTCTCGATGGGCAGCAGCAGCGCAGCCGCCAGCCGGAGGGGCGATCCGGCAGGTGGTTTGAGGTGCACGTACTGCCGGGTGCGGAATCCGATGGGCGTAAGGCCCACCGCGTGCAGGCGGCGCGCAGCCAGGTCGAGGGGCCGCTCCATGTCGCCGGCACGCAGCCGGACCAACACTTCCAGGGGAAGGCGCAGTGTCAGTTGCTGACCTTCGAGTTGATCCGGCCGCAGGGGTTCGGGCATACAGAGGGGCTTCAGAAGGGCATAGGCACGGTTGAGCATCGGTTCGCGCTTCATTCCCGCAGAGCGGAACGATTCGTGCTGCCAGTCGATCAGGGACAGGGCCGGAAGCAGCCGCAGAATGCGTCCGTCGTCCACCCGCCCCTCCAGGAACTGGTCGACGTGGTCCAGAGAGAGCGGTCTCTTCGCCCGGATGGGCACGCACTGCAGGCCACCTTGGTCGTCGTCCGGCTGCGCGGGCAGCGCTCCCTCCCTGGCGGGTACCTGCGGCACCCGGCGCTGCCCCACTGTCATCAGGCGGCGGTGCAGCATCGTCACGAGGTCCGGCAGGAGATGGGTGAGGGTGACATCACGATCCGCCGGGTCCAGCCAGACGAGCCTTCCCCGGTCCTCGGCGACTGGCAGCCAGTGGAACCACAGGGGACCGGCCGCCGGATCCAGAATGGATGCCAGGGCAGCCGCAATGGCAAACTCAGGCGACCCATCGTCAGTGGCCTCGATCCACCGGGAGGAAACCCGGGGGATCGGAGGAACGCGTTCCTGCAGCTTCCGGCTCCGGCTCACCACCATCTCCGCCTCGGCCAGGGCAACGAGCACCTCGAGCAGTGCTCTGCGTTCCTCCCGCTGGGCATAGGCGAACACTGCTCTTTCCGCTCTCCGCACCGCCTGGCCCAGGGCATGGGGCGCATCCGCAGACACGGAGCGCACTTGGTTGAGCCAACCTTCCACCTCGTCCACCAGGCGGATCAACGGCCGGACCTGCACCCGGATCCGACCCAGCGGAACGGCGAGGTGCGACTTGCCGTACCACTGGAGTACACCGTAGCGCTGAAACTCGTCCACCATCCGGTCAACGCCGAGCGAAACCACCGCCCGCACGAAGTCCAGGCCGTTGCGGGCCTGCCTTCGCCCCACCTCCGCGCGGCCCTCCGCGAAGAGTTGGCGAACTGCGCCCCAGGTGGCGGGTCGCCGCCACAGCGGTAGCCAGATCTCGGCCCGGGCCTTGTCCTCATCGGCGTCGCTCAGGCTTCCGGCGCCTGCTGCTACGGCACTCACCGTGAAGGGGAGCGAAGCCTTGCCGGTGCTGTCGGTTCCCATGCGGCGAGTGACCGAAGCAGCCAGGACCAGCGCCCCTTCGATCATCAGAATGTACTCCCACGGGTTGACCATGGAGTCGCCTTCCATGCCCGCCGTGGCGTTGGGGCCGCCCACGCCGCCTGGATGGAACTGGCCAGTGGCCGCCCGGACGAGGGGAACGTCTCTGGTCCGGAAGAGTGCCGCCCTGAGCCATGCTTCGCTCTGCTCCCGCGACGGACCCTGTCCCTTGCGCGGCCGGCGCCCGGGAGGCGCCCAGTCGTCACCGAACGGCATCACATCGGCCAGGCGCTGCATGAAGTTCGAACTGAAATCGAGATTTCCGTCGTTGCCACCGGTGCCCAGAATGGGGGCGAACTGCGGCTTATCGGCGGTGAGGACGGCCACGGCGTCCAGCCAGTCCAGCGCCTCGTCGGGCAGAGTGGCCCTGAGCAGACGCAGGAGGCGGGCTTTCATGGCATCTTTCGGCGCGGCCTCGAGCCCGAGTGAGGCGGCCGCCTTCCGGGCTGCGCGGATGGCCTCACGGTAAAGAGCCAGACGCGGGGTCGTGGAAGCTTCTACCCTTTCCAGCGCCTCGCCGGCCGCCCGCTGGTCCCAAAAACCGCCACCACCGTTCCATGGGGCGATAACCGGGGTGGGCCGGTACTGGTCAAGGAAGAAGTTGACGAGTTCCTCAGCGCTGAGGGGTGCCTCCAGGTACAGCTCATCTCCGATCCAGCACGCCCGAACAGTGGCCCCCTCCAACTGGTTTCCCAGGATGCGCAGGACGCCCGCTCCCTTCAGGTAGTGGCTCAAAGGCTCGGGGCGGCAACCGGAAAGGCGAGTTCGATAGACAGCTTGCACAGCGTTCACCCCCTTTCGGCTTCGTTATCGGCCGTACGTGCGCTCGCCCGCTGGTCTGCCGCGCGCAGCACGGCTTCCAGGTAGGCCAGTCGGAACGGTCCGAGGTCAGGTCGGTCGCGCAGGGCAACTGCCTGCTCGGTCCAGGCCGGCCTGTCGCCGGCCAGATAGGTTGCGGTAATGTCGAGGGTGCCGCCCGGGTAACGATGCCCGCCGCCCAGGTCAACGGGAGGCAATACGTCCCCTTGCGTAATGCCCATCACCCGCTGCCCGCCTTCGTCCAGCCGCTCATCGGGCAGGCTGCGAATGCTGAGCCGGACCCGCCCGTGGTGAGCGCCGATCAGGTAGGCGGGCAGGAAACGATCGGGGTGCACATCGCAGAACGCCAGGGCGCTCGCCAGCTCGTGCCGGAAGCCGCGAATGCGGTGCTTCAAACCGCGTTTCTCTGTCTTGGCCCACAGGACGGGTTTGTCCAGGAGTTCCGCTGGAAGGCCTTCCCGCATCGTTTCCTGGAAAATCTCGTGTCCCTTGCCGCAATCATGCCAGCGAGCTGCCGCGAGCAGGTCTTCGGCCACAGGCGCCAACCAGGGAAGGTGATCAAGCAACTCACGCAGGACGGCAACCACCTCGTCGGTGTGCGCAGCGATGCTCTGCGGGTGACCGGTGCCCGACATCGGATCCCCACCGTATCCTTCCGGCGCCTCACCGGAGGACACCGGTACCAGCGGCACGGGCCCTCGCGCGTTGGGATCCCAACCCGTCAGAGGATCGTAGCCGCCCGCTGCGGCCGGTACCATCAGAATGGCCCCGGGGCGAATGTCCCTGGCTCCCGCCTGCCGCCAGCGGTCCATCAGGTGATCATAAACCCAGGCTGTCCCTTCCCCCTTGCGGCGCAACCACTCACGTACCGCCACTACCGGAGCCTGACAGAGCTCAGCCCTGTCAGGCGCTGGCTGGTCCTGCCGGGAGGCGTCATCTCGCCAGTTGCGCCAAAACAGGTAAAGGTCGTGCTCATCTCCTTCCCGGATAAAGCGCGAGACGTCGATGTCGTTGCCCAGGAGATCGGCAGTGGTGTCGAAGAGGTCGATGAGGTCGCGACGGCGCAGAACGTCCACCTCAGGACGCCACGGAGAGACAGGTGGAAGGTTGGCTGGGGCGACAGAACGACGCTCCAGGCGCACAAGGTGGCCGCGGGCTTCCTCAAGCTCCTCGGCGGTGTACGGTCTGGGCCGCTCCGACACATCTACCCAGAGCACCGTGGCCTCGGAACAGGTGCCCTTGCGATTGCACCGGCCGAAGCGCTGAACGAGGGAAGACCACGGAGCCAGTTCGGTAATGAGCGTTCGTGCGTCCAAATCCATCCCCGCCTCCACCGTTTGCGTCGCCGCGATGATGCGGCCGGCCGGAGGCATGGGTGCCGAGAGGCGGGCCAGCTGCGCTGTCCGTTCCGGGAGCCGGAAACGGGAGTGCAGCAGCACCAGATCGGCCTGGCTCCTGCCCTCAAGCTCGCGGAAGACCTGGGTGGCCCGCTCAACGGTGTTGCAGATCACCAGTGTCAGGGTCCCGGCCTGGTGGTGTTCCAGAACGGACTTGGCCAGCCTGCCCGCGTAGCCTTTGTCCGTCACACTGCCGGTGTCGAGCCGGACCAGGCGCTTTGGTGCCTGAAGCCGTTCGGCCAGTTCTTCGGCCTCGTCGGGCTTTAGTTCAAAGACGGCTTCCGGGACAGGGTGATCTACCGTGCCAAGCCACTCGGGCTGCAGGGTCGCCGACATCCAGATCGTCCGGGCCGGGCCGAAGGTGCCCAGCTTGCTGCGGAAGGCCTGGAGCTGAGCGGAGGTCTCGAGACCCACCCCGAACAACTGCACCTCGTCCATGACCCAGAGCACATCGTTATTGAGCAGACCGAAGGCGATGGGCCAGCGGTAACGACTCATGGCGTATCCCCGATTCAAGGCGCGGCTCCCCAGCATATCGATCGTCCCGATGAGAATAGCCTCGCGCTCAGGGTAGAGGTGCCAACCTTCCTCGATTTCGCCGCCCATCATCGTGTAAACCGGAATGTCCAGCCTGAGTGACTTGGCAACGGCCACAGTCTGCTCCACAAGATTGCGTGCTGGCAGACAGTACACCAGGCGTCGGGGCGTAGCATCCCGGATTGCTGGATCGGGGTGGTACAGCCGACGCCAGGCCCACGCGAGCAACACCGCCCAGGTCTTGCCGACCCCAGTGGGGAGACGGACCAGTGCTGGTAACTCCGGGACCTCGGCTAGGCGACACTGGTACCTGAATGGATGATTACCGCCAGTCATGTAGGTAAAGAAATCCCAATAGCTGGACCACGCCATCACCTTACCTCCTCTACACGGTCTGGCGTTGGGCGGGCTGAGCGGTTCCAAAGGTCAGGCAAGCAGTACCCAAGGTGGGCTTATCCTTATTGTAACGTTGACCAGTGACAACAGTCTGTCACTCGCAGTCCCCTGATGGAAATGCGCTGCTCTGTGGGCAGATACACGCGATACATGTCCTTCAAAGAGCTCTCTCTACTTTCTAGTCCAATGATCCTGAAGTCATTGTCAAGCAACCACGATGAGGTGATATACTAATAGACGCTGCGAGCTTCGGCTTACTTGAAGCAGGATGATTGGCCTAGCGAATGGCGTGCTTGATCTCGACGCCATTCATATCCGAAGCTCGCAGCGACTTCCGTTCTTGGACTGCAAAACAGGAGACCCGATCTGCGGGCCTCCTGTTTTCATTGGCGAACCCCAAACACCCCGCCATCATGCCCTTGACGGTCATCTTCCACTGAAGCGTGGCCGCCATCCACCCCCAGGTCACCGGGGCGTCCTTCGCAGGTCGGCGAAGAAGGCCGGGTCCCGCTTCGCCACGAGGGGCGCGTCCCGAATCACCACCGGCTCACGGGCCCTCGGGGGGACGAGCATCAGCCCCATGATCGCCCGGTGGTCGATGCGGCTCTCCGTCGTCACGTTGCCGTCCACCCCCTCAGGCCGGCCGGCGATAATAAGAGTTGGCGCGGTAGAGGGGCTGTCCCAATGTTTCTGCTTGGGACAGCCCCCGTTTCCTGTTTGTGTTCGCGTGGACACCAGGGTTGTTCCGGTTGGCCGGTGATGTGGGAATGCTTTGCACTGCTTGCACTGTGGGTTCGGGGCTGCATCGCGCGGCCGCTGCGCTTCTAGCTCAAGTTTCGCGTGAATAACCCGCACTCCGTACAATGGAAACCCATTGAAAAAGCATCAGTCTGAACCAATGATACATGGTGGGATTTGCCCCTCTTAAACCACCATGTGGAGGTTCGACTGATGCAGTCTCATGGTACGACGCCCGAAGTCACTGCGCAAGCCATCAAATCCACCACCCGGCATGGTTTTCTTGTCGCTCTTGGTTGGGTAGCGCAAAGGCTGAACCTGGTTGACGTGTTGAACCGGCACCTGCGGATCAATCAGAAGACCTACACCCATACGCCGGTCGACAAGGTAGTCGAGGCGTTGGTTGCCATTCTCGGCAACTGCCGCTACATGAAGGACCTGAACTTCGATCCCGAGCCGCTGGTCGCCGACCCTGCCGTAGCTCAAGCCTGGGGGCAGGAACGCTTTGCTCACTTCTCCACCGTCTGTGCGACCTTTAGCAAACCAAACTATGTCATCTTGGATGCTGAGGGCTATAATGGAGCACCGAGCAGCGCTCAGCAGTGGAGGGATTTCACCAACGGTTGGGCTGCTGGCCTCGCAACGTACGATGTGCTGAAGAACAGGGTCGCATTCTACTGCAACCAGTGGGAGTACCAGACCTACTCGCTCTCGTCTCTCAGCCTGCCAGCCTTCGTAGCCATCAGCCCGATCCTCAACAACGAGCCGTTCGTTTCCGGGAGCAACATCAAAGGTTTCTGCGCATATTACGCCGAGTGCCCGTTGAAGCCGTATGTTGACAAGATCGAAAGCTGGGGCAAGCCCTACAATACCGTTCAGATGAGCAACAGGGGTCTGCCCACGTGTGGCCCCCGGTCCACCTAAGTTGCACCAAATATTACGTACCGCCACCCGGGATGTTCCCATCCGCGGGTGGCGGTCGATTACTTCGGTCGATTACTTTGGACGTTCGATTGCGTCGAGCCAGGAATTTCCGCCATCGTCACTGCGTAGAATGGCAGTCTTCCTATGCTCGCTATCACTCACGACCAGCCAGCCTGTTTTCGTATCCACAAACGAAATATCAACTGTCGGCTTGCGAGGGTCGCCAATGGGGATCTTATCGCTTGCGACAGGTGCTTCTCCAATGGTGACGCGTACCACCTCCAGGTGGCCAGCAGCCGGTGAGTAGACCGCCACCCAGGCAGTGTCGGCCCACGCATCAAAAGCGACCGGATACCCACCGGGGCCTTGCGGAGCCCCTGGCGCTTCCACCTCAAACGGCCACGGCCAGTCACCGATCAGTTGAGGTATCCAAGTCTGGCCCGCATCAGTTGTGCTGTAGAGGACATAGGGCTCCTGGGATCCGGCGCCCTGACCAAGAGAGAACAGAACCCAGCCGGCGTTCTCCGTTGTAAAACGCACAAAGGTGTGGCCCAGCCACTTGTCGGGTTCAGGAAGCGTGAGTTGCGCGCTCCACGATTTCCCGCCATTGCGGGTGTGCCAGATCTTTCCCTCCCCAGCTGCCCATCCTTCTTCCTCACTTACAAAGTCCAGGTCGGCAAGAGCAAGAGGCGAGCCGATCCTGTCCCAGGTCGTGCCACCGTCTCGACTGACGAGAAGGCCGTTTGCATCGGTTGCGACCACATGACCCGGACTTACGAAATCAACGGCCCGCAGCGACACTCCTGGAATCTCTGCCGTGACCCAGTCCTTTCCGCCGTCTTTCGTGCTAAGAACGGTAGATGCCTGTGTAAGGGCCAAGCCGTTTTGAAAATCCAGAAACTCCACCCGGATGACCGGGGCCTGGCTGGGGAGCTGATGGGTCCATGTCCTGCCACCATCTTCGGTGTACCAGATCCCGTCCGTAGCACCGATCCAGCCATGGGTTTCGTTCACAAAAGCAGTTGCAGTGGGGACCGATGGAATGAAGGCATTCCTATACTCGTTCTTCTCTCCAGAGACATCGTCTCTTGCTCGGCTGCACCCCGCAAACATGAGTGTTAACATCACGGCAAGTAACAGCCTTGCGATCCTGACCACAGTTATACCCTCCCTCACTCCTCTTTCAGATAAGACTAACGACAGATCTGACGGAAACGTTACACACGGCAGACCTCACTCCAACTGTCACCAAATGAAAGTGTCACGGCCGGACGAAATTTCACCCATGTAGGCCGACTGAAATTTCCCCACCCCTTGCAGCAAGGCTGGAATCACCTCCTTACAGGCACGCGTAGATGTCTACCTAGCGCTCAGGGTCACGGTGGGCAGACGGGTAAGGCGCAAAGAGACCTGCTCGCTTCTTCTCTTTCAACCTGATGTAGACACCGCCCCTTGCCAGGGATTCGGTGTCTCTGATTCGGTGGGGCGGTGGAATTTTCATTCGGCTCTAGCTCAAGTTTCGCGTGAATAACCCGCACTCCGTACAATGGAAACCCATTGAAAAAGCATCAGTCAGAACCAATGATACATGGTGGGAGTTGCCCCTCGTAAACCACCATGTGGAGGTTCGACTGATGCAGTCTCATGGTACGACGCCCGAAGTCACTGCGCAAGCCATCAAATCCACCACCCGGCATGGTTTTCTTGTCGCTCTTGGTTGGGTAGCTCAAAGGCTCAACCTGGTTGAGATCCTGAATCGGCACCTGCGCATCAAGCAGAAGACCTACGCCCACACGCCGGTTGACAAGGTGGTCGAGGCGTTGGTTGCCATTCTCGGCAACTGTCGCTACATGAAGGATCTCAACTTCGACCCTGAGCCGCTGGTTGCCGATCCTGCCGTAGCTCAAGCCTGGGGGCAGGAACGCTTTGCTCACTTTTCCACCGTCTGTGCGACCTTCAGCAAGCTGACGGAGGAGAACGTTCAGCAGCTTTCCGACGCACTCGCTGAGATCCAGGCCCCGCTGCTTCAGCAGGAGGTGGCTGCCGTAGCAGGTCCAGACCGCTCCGGAATGGTCATCGTCGACATTGACCTCACCGGCCAGAAGGTTCGGGGCGAGACCAGGTGTTGTTGCCCGCGCTATTTGGCAGTGACTTGACTGGCGACAGTGTCGTTCGTCAACTGACGCGTTGGTTTGTCGCCAGGATCGGGGGCGGCCGGCCAGCCGGCCGCCCCTGCTGAGCTTAGAACAGTGTAGCTTGTACACTTCCGGATGCGACCCGTTTGCTTGGGCTGCGGTGAATCCGTGCCGTCCTCCGGCACTCCGTGAGTGCCTGGCGGCTCCTGGCGAGGAATGCACGAAGATCTCGGGCGCTGGCGAACTCCAGCTCGACGGCACCAGCCGTTCCATCCCGGAGCACGAGTACGTAACGTGCGTGCGTCCGGCAGTCCGGCTCACAATCGAAGTAGACCTCAACCGTAAACTGAGGCAGCACGGTCACTCGCAGTGAGGCCAGCACGAGTCATCCCTCCATTACCACGGGCTGCTGCCCTTGGCGGTCTGCAGATCCTGCAGCTCAAACAGAACCCGGTCGACATTGGCCTCGTCCACAAAGCGCTGTTCACGGGAGCAGGCGTCCAGCAGGCAGTTGGTGCAGAGTGTGTTAATGACCCGGGGAAGCCCGCGGGACTCGGCGGCGATCTTCTGCAGCGCCTGTTCCGAGAAGATGTCGTGGTCGACGCCCGTCCGGCGCAGATGGTGCCGGATGTACGCGACGCTTTCTTCCTCGCTCAGCGGCCCCAGATGGTACCGCACCTGAACGCGCTGGGCGATGGCTTCGAAGGTGCGCAGGCGGAGCATGCCGCGCAGTTCGGACTGGCCCACCAGCAGAAAGGTCATGGGACAGGCCGAATCCAAGTGGAAGTTGAGCAGGAACCGCACCTCCTGCAGCATGGCCTGCGGCAGCAGATGGGCCTCGTCCAAGACGATGACGGGCTGCAGCCCGTGCAGCCGGTAGCCGTCCAGGATGGTCTGCTCAAACAGCCGGCGGGCCTCTCGGCTCAGGAAGTGGTAGGGTGCGGCGACACCGAGCTGGGTGAGCACGTCGCGGTAAAAGGCCGTGGGCGTGAGCTTGGAGTCGGCGATGTAGACAAACGGATTCCGGCTGCGATCCAGCAGGTCGTACAGGGTACGGATCGCAGTGGTCTTGCCGGATCCCACCTCACCGGTGATGAGGCCGAACGCCCGGTGGCGCACGCAGTACTGGAGCCTGGCCAGCAGCTCCTGGTGCTGTGCACACGGAAACAGGTCGGCGGTCGGGATCTCCTTGCTGAAGGGCAGGACGCGAAAGCCAAAGAACTCGGCCAGCACTCAGTTCTGGCCCCCCTTCGGTTGCGTCAGCCGGGTGTAGGCGGTCTCACCCAGCCGCCTCCGCCTTTCGGTGTCATGCTGCTTCTTGGCCAGCGTGAGGAAGTTCAGGCCGGTCTTGGGTGCTGCTGCAGCTGGTTCGGCTGCGGGGGATACCGACCGGTGCCGGGTACGGTGCAGCTTTAGCGGGACGGCGTCGGCAAAGCGCTTCCCCTCGTGCCAGACCTGGATCTGGCTGAGGTCGTACGGGTCGTAGCGAAGCGTGATCTTCCGGCGGGCCAGGGCCGGGTCGACCTCGTATTGGTTGCGGTAGAGCGAAAAGCAGCCCGTCTGGTCCACCACGCGCTCCTCCTCCCAGAGGAAGACCTCACGGAGTGCACTGGGGTCAATTCGCCGCAGCGGCTCCGTGTCGCTCTCAAACCGCTGCCGCGGCGTCTGCTTGGTCACGCCGTGCACCCGGTTGTGGTACGCCACCTCCAGCCAGGCCCAGAACAGCTCGTTGAGCTGCTCCAGGGTCGCAAGCTGGCCGGCGGCGATGAGTTGCTGTGCCTCCGGCAGAAAGCTCTTCTGTACGGTAAGGAAGAAACGCTCGATCTTCCCTCGCCCCTGCGGTCGATATGGCCGGGAATGGGTGAGGCGGATGCCCAGCCGGCCGCAGATGCGCGCCAGGTGCCGGGCGGAATAGATCGCCCCGTTGTCCACGTAGATACGCCGGGGGAGACCGTAGCGCAGGATGGTGCGTTTCAGGCAGTCCTCCAGGCGGGGCAGTTTCTCCTCCCAGTACATCTGCCCGTAGACGATGCGGCTGTAGTCGTCGATGAAGGCGATGAGGTAGACCTTGCGGGTCTTGCCGGGCCTGTCCGGATGCGGCAGGTTCAGGAGATGACACACGTCGCCCTGCCAGCAGTCGTTGCGGTGGGCCGCTTCAAAGCGCCGGAAGGTCGCCCTGCGCTTGCGGCTGAGCATAGCCTTGCGGCTGTAGCCCGCCCGCACCAGATGCTGCGACAGGGTGGATCGCCGGAGCAGCCCCGGTGGAACTACGCCGGCCTTCTCCAGGGTGTCAATGATCTGCTGCACGCTGCGCTCCGGCACTTCCCGCCTGGCAGCGATGGCGTGCTCCAGAATCTCCGGTGTGATGACACGGCCCTTGCGGGCGTCGTCCCGCACCTTGGGTTTCAGCCCGTCGAAGCCGGCCTGCCGGTAGGCGGCGATCCAACGCTCCAAGGTGCGAACGCTGACCCGGGTCTTGTCGCTGTGCGGAATCTGGTGGTGCTGGCGGGCGATTTGCTGCAGAATCCGCCGCCGTTCGAGCCGGGTCACATCCTCCGCCACAACCGGTGCGATGAGCTGCCACCGAAAAGCGGCAATCTCGTCGCGCTGCTGTTCGTCCATGGTGAGTCCCTCCCTTGCCAGGTTGGCGCCATTGTGGCACGCCAGCCTGCGGGAAGGCGACGGACAGACTCTGTGGTGTGCTAGAGGGAAGCCGTGCCTTCACCCAGCCGGTTCAGCGCAGCAAACACTCCGCCGTGTTCCTCCGGCCGCCGCCCCATCTGACGGCGGTACCAGTCCCCCACATCCAGCAGGAAGTGGAGCGCGGCGTCCGGACCTTCCCGCCGGGGGGTGAGGGCATCGAGGTCTGTGTCCGGCCAGAAGCGCAGAACCCGTTCGGCAAGGTACTGGCTCCACTCTCCGGCCAGCGCTCTCGCCCTGACAAGCCAACGTCTGAGCGTCTTTTCCGAGAGCCAGCTGACCGTCGGGCTGCTCAGTCGCCGGGCCAGGGTGCTCCAGGGCAGCCCCCGCCGCACCCGCCCGCGAACCACGGCTTCTCGCACCAGCGTGATGAATCGGGCGTACGGTTTCAGAAAGTCAGGCAAGATGGCGCACGTCTTACGGCACCCTGGACACCACCAGCGGTAAATCGGGATGTACGCCTTCTGGTGCGCAGTAAAGACCCAGCGCCAGTACCGCCCATGCCGCCGCATTCGACCACCGCAACCTGGGCAGTGCAGGGGCAGGTCCGGCCCGCAAGTGCCATATTTGCGAAGATAGGTCTGGACGTTCTGGCCCAGGGGAAGTAAGATACACATACACAGGTGCACTCCGCCCTGTGGGGAGAGCCTGCCCAGGTGGACGGCCAAGTCACAGGCCTGGGCAGGCTCTCATATTTGTCCCCTGTCGTACGAAAACGGAGAGGACAGCCCCTCTCCTGATAATTCTATCTTCAATATTCTCTGTCCTACACAAGCGCACCATGCTCAGCACATGTTGACAAATAATCTGGGCAACAACAACCAGGCAGTACACCGGTACCGACTTCGGCTACATCCAGGGGAAGTTGGCCCGAGGCTATCAGATCGCAGCCGCCTTCCTCAGCGGGAAGCAGCAGCGCTTTGCCATCGACGGCCTTCTCAAGTCCGGCAAGGCCAACAGCCGTTCCGGCGCCTGCCTGCTCGAACTGATTCCCAGGATCGAAGCCCGGATTGGTCGTCCCCTGCGGCGAGTCGAATGGGTCGAGGCATGCCTGGCTCAGCAGAAGGCTCGGGTCAGGCAGCTGTATCAGCAACTGCAGACGGTATCAGGCAAGGGCAGCGCCCGCCGGAAGCAGAAGCTGCAGCGTGAGTTCCAGGAGGAGGTTCAGCACCTCCGTGAAGTGAACCAGCGACTCCGGCAGTACCGGCAGGAGAATCGGACGAACCTGGCTCCCCTCCGTATTCTGCTGCGAGCTGACAGCGCCTTTGGCACGCCGGAAGTGATCCAGCGCCTGCTGGAACTGGGGTATGAGTTCACCATCAAGTCCTACTCCGGGAGCAACGTCGCCTACAAGCACCTCTTCGACGCTGTACCGGCAGAGAACTGGGTTGAAGTCGAGAAGAACCGGTTTGCCTCCGAAGCCGTTACCGTACCTGGCCCCACTTTGCTCGCACCGCATCCGGTGCGACTGGTCGCCATGCGCCGCTGGGACGCCGATGGCCGGGAGGTCCGCAGCGTCATCCTGACTACGCTCCAGCCTGAGGAGCTCACCACGACAGAGGTCGTCAAGCTCTACCATGGACGGCAGACCATCGAAGCCGGGTTCCAGGAGTGGAAGGGAACGTTCCACTTTGGTACTCCTCGGCTGCGGAAGTATGAGGCCAACGCCGCCTTCACGCAGCTGGTCTTGTTCGCCTTCAACCTGGTGCGCTGGGCTTGGCGGTTTCTGAGCACGAACTCGCCCAAACTGGCCGAGGCGGGGAGTCGACTCTTGGTACGAGTAGCGGCCCGGTGCCGAGCAACCATTCGGTGCCTCGGCGACACGCTGCGGTTGGTGTTCAGCCGGGGTACTCCCCTGGCTGGAGCTGAGATTACCCTGAACCGGGCCACTCCCTACCCATACGCCCTTTTAACACCACGAATGTCGAGTTGTTCGCGTGAAACTTGAGCTAGACAGAGCCACGGCCTTTCAGCAGTGGATACCGGGTAGCGGTTGGTCTTGACCTCGCGCAGGTTCTGGCTTGAATGGAGCCACGGCTGTTCAGCCGTGGATACCAGCAGCGAGCTGGTGGGCCCGCCTCCGGCGGGCTGGCTTCAATGGAGCCACGGCTGTTCAGCCGTGGATACGACGCCTCCGCTCTCAGTTCGCCCCGCTCCCGTGATCGCTTCAATGGAGCCACGGCTGTTCAGCCGTGGATACAGTTGGCGTGGGAGTGCCGATCATCGGCTTCGATCTCGCTTCAATGGAGCCACGGCTGTTCAGCCGTGGATACTCCGGCTCCCTGCTTCTGGCGGAGGGGCGGATCCGCAGGCTTCAATGGAGCCACGGCTGTTCAGCCGTGGATACTCGTACTCCCTGCCAGCCCAGTGTTCACATTTCCGGGGCTTCAATGGAGCCACGGCTGTTCAGCCGTGGATACAGCGCCCACCTGGAGCCCTTGTGCCACAAGGCTTTCCGGACCCATTTTCGAGCGGTCCCAAGCAGCGCCCCAAAATCGACCTGATATTTCCTTCTCCGCCACCTCTCAAATCCCCTCTGCCTTACAGCCACAAGGGTTTCGAGCGGTTCCCGGGTGGTGCCGCATCACCCCGCCGCTCGAAACACACCCAGGGCACTGTACATCGGCAAGATGACGGCGCAGCCCGATCACATCTCCTCCACCCGCGCCCCCAGGCTGCGCAGGTCGTCGAAGAAGGCCGGGTACGACTTCGCCACGTGGTGCGCGTCCCGGATCACCACCGGTTCCCGGGCCCGCAGCGACACGATCGTCAGCCCCATGATCACCCGGTGGTCGATGCGGCTCTCCGCCGTCACGCCGCCCTCCACCCCTTCGGGCCGGCCGGTGATGATCAGCTTGTCCCGCTCCTCTTCCACCCGGGCGCCGAGCTTGTTCAGCTCGGCGCGGTAGTCGGAGATGCGGTCGCACTCCTTGTAGCGCAGATTCTCTACATTATAAAAAACCGTCTCCCCCTCCGCGAGCACGGCGGCGGCGGTGAGGGCCAGCACGGCGTCGGTGAAGGGATCCCCGTCGAACCGGCCGCCCCGGAGGGGCCTGCCCCCCCGGATCCGCACCTGCCGTCCGTCGTGGGCGATGTCCGCCCCCATCGCCGCCAGCACGTCGATCGCCTGCCGCTCCCCCTGCTCGTCCCGGAAGAGCCGGGGAATGGTCACGTCAGAGGGCACCACCGCGGCCGCAGCCATGAGGGCGGCCGCGCCCGGGTAGTCGCCGGGCACCGTGTACTCCCGGGGCTGGTACCGCTGTCCGCCGGGGATGTAGAGCCGGCGCAGATCGTCGCTGGCCTCCACCCGGATCCCCGCCTCCCGCAGCACCTGCAGCGTCTGGCGGATGGGCGGGCGGGACTTCATGTCGCCCGTGACCTCGATGGTGACATCCTCGCCGATCAGGGGGGCGGCAAACAGGAGCGCCGACGTGTACTGGCTGGAGACGGCGCCGCTCACCCGCACGGTGCCTCCCCGCAGCCGGCCGCCGGGCCTCCGTGCCCCGGCCGCAGAGCCACCCGTGCGGATCGTGATCGGCAGCTTCCCGTCCCGGCTCTCCACCTCGGCCCCGAGCTGTGCCAGGGCGTCCAGCAGGTCGGCCTGGGGCCGCTTGCCCAGCGACTCGGCGTAGTCGGTGACGAACGTGACCTCATCCAGGGTGGCGGCGCAGACCGCCATCAGGAACCGCAGGACCGCCCCGGCGTTGCCGGGGTTCAGGACCCCAGGGCTGCGGGGACGGGCGCCGAAGCCCCGGACCCGCAGGTGCTCGCCCTCGGGGGTCAGCACCGCCCCCAGGTCGGTGAGGCAGCGCTTCAGGGCCGCGGCGTCCTCGCTCTCGGCCGGGTAGCGGATCAGCGACTCGCCCTCCGCCAGCGCGGCGGCGAGCAGGTAGCGCGTCATGTAGTTCTTGGAGGACGGCGGGTTGACGACGCCCTCCAGCCGGCTGGCCGGGTATACCCTGACGTCCATCCCATCACTCCCTGTTGCCGGCTTCTCGACGTCACCGGCCCGGCGCCCCGTCGGGCGAAGCCCCGGGGCCGCACAGGCCGGTTGCTCTATTGTGACTCACGCACGACGGCCGACTGGGCCGGTCGCTCGCCGCCGGGCGGCGTGGGCCCGCTCGAACACGGCGGCCAGCGCGCCGGCATCGCCGGCGTCGACCGCGGCCTCCAGTTCTGCCAGCGCCCCCCTGAACGCCGCCAGGGCCTCCCGCAGCGCGGGCCGGTTGTTGGCCCAGATCTCGTGCCACAGGCCCGACGGGCTGTCGGCGATGCGGGTGGCGTCCCGGAACCCCCCGGCCGCCAGGTCCAGCGTGCCGGGCTGCGCCTCGTCCAGATCCCGGGCCGCCGCCGCCAGGGCGGTGGCGACCAGCTGCGGCAGGTGAGACACCGCGGCGACCCGCCGGTCGTGCTCCGCGGGCGACATCTGCACCGGCTCGGCCCCCAGCGCGGCCACCAGTTCCCACACGCGCTCCAGCGGCGGCACCTCCCGGCGGCCTCGCCCCGCCGACAGCAGCGTCGTCGCCCGCTCCCCCGGCGTCAGCACCCAGCGGCAGCCGGGGATCAGGTCCGCAGAGGCGTGGGCGACGCCCGAGCGCTCCCGGCCGAACATCGGGTGGCCGCCCACGAAGGCGACCCCGTCCGGCAGGTGCCGCTCCCACGCCGCCACCACGGCCTCCTTCACCGAGGCGACGTCGGTGACGACCGTGCCCGGGCGGAACCATCGGGCGGCCCGGGGGGCCAGGTCGATCATCGCCTGCACCGGCATGGCCAGGATCACCAGGTCGGCCCGGGCCAGGGCGGCGGCGGGGTCGGTGACCATGCGGTCCACCGCCCCGAGCCGCACCGCCTCCGGCACCTGCCAGGCGCCCGCGTCCGCCTCCCCCGCGCCGCCCGTGCCCGGGCCCGCCGCTGCCTCTGCAGCGGCGCCGCCGGGCCGCCCGATGCCGATCACCTCATCGGCAAGGCCCCGCTGCCGCAGGGCCATGCCGATGGAGCCGCCGATCAGCCCGACGCCCCAGATGACAACCGTGCCAAAGCCGCTAGACATGGACCGACGCAGCGACCGGCAGCCGCCGCCCCAGCACGTGGAGGATCGCGGCCACGTCGTGCATCATCTGGTGGAAGGCGGCGGGGCCGATGGTCTGGGCGGCGTCAGACTTGGCCTCGTCGGGCCGCTGATGCACCTCCACCAGAATCCCGTCGGCGCCGGCGGCCGCGGCGGCCCGGGCCAGGGCCACCACGAAGTCCCGCTTGCCCACGCCGTGGCTCGGGTCCACCACCACCGGCAGGTGGGTGAGCGACTTGGCCACGACCACGGCCGACAGGTCCAGGGTGTTGCGGGTGGCGGTCTCGAAGGTCCGCACCCCGCGCTCGCAGAGGATCACCTGGTGGTTCCCCTCGCTCATCACGTACTCGGCGGCCATCAGCCACTCCTCGATGGTGGCCGACATGCCCCGTTTCAGCAGCACCGGCTTGTTGGTCCGGCCGACGGCCCGCAGCAGGCTGAAGTTCTGCATGTTGCGGGTGCCGATCTGCAGGACGTCGGCGTACTCGGCCACCAGCTCCACATCCCGGGTGTCCATCACCTCGGTGACGATGGGCAGGCCGGTCACCGCCCGGGCCTCGGCCAGGTACTTCAGCCCCAGCTCACCCAGACCCTGGAAGGAGTACGGGCTGGTCCGGGGCTTGAAGGCGCCGGCCCTCAGCGCATGCGCGCCGCCGTCCCGCACCAGGCGGGCCGACTCCAGCAGCAGCTCGCGGCCCTCCACGGAGCAGGGCCCGGCCACAACCCAGAAGTCGCTGCCCCCCACTGTGGCCCCGCCAATGCGAATCACCGTGTCCTCCGGATGGAAGTCCCGCGAAGCCAGCTTGTAGGGCTTCGAGATCGGGGTCACCCGCTCGACGCCCGGCCTGGCCTCCAGGTTCAGGTCGGCCAGCACGCGCCGGTCTCCGCCGATCGCCCCGATGATCGTCCGCTCTTCCCCCTGGGAGAGGTGCACGCCGAATCCCGCCTCACGAACCCGCTCCACAATGTCGTTTACCTGCGCCTCGGTGGCGCCCTTCCGCATGACGATGATCACCGCTCAACACCTCGCCCTTCCTACTGGTTTCACGGGAAATCAAAATCGGCTTCCATCCCGTGTAGGGACGGAAGCCGAAAGGCTTTCGTGGTACCACCCTGCTTGGCCCGCGCGCTGCGAACCCACTCTTTACCGGGGACCATCATCCCCTGCGCCCATGATAACGGGGGCGTGCCGGCGTACCTACTCGACCGGCCCGGTTCGGCGTGCGCCGCCCACCTTCGGGCAGGTCTTTCAGCCTGCACTCACGGGTGTATTCGATCCCGCCTTCGGCGCCAGCTTGCACCAACCGCTGGCTCTCTGCAGCTCTCCGGCCTTGGGTCTACTTCTCCCGCTCATCGCTTTAAGTTATTGAAGCCAAGTTTACACCGGTACCACGGTGTCGTCAAGCCCCTTTTTTCACAAGTCGGCTAACCCATCCCCAGCAGCGACGGCCGGGTTCCGGCCTTCAGCTCCTCGGCCAGAATCCGGACCCGCTCGATCAGCACGTGCTCCGGCAGGTCATCGCCGCAGTGGCGCACGAAGGCCGATCCGACGATCGCGGCGTCGGCCACGGCCGTCACCTGCCGCACCTGCTCGGGCCGGGAGATGCCGAAGCCCACGGCGACCGGTGTATCCGTGACCGCCTTCACCGCCTCTACCGTAGCGGTCATCTTCGGCGGCAGCGCGTCACGCACGCCGGTGACGCCGGTGGACGACACGGCGTAGATGAACCCCCGGGCGAGCTCCGCCGCCCGGCGGATGCGGTCCGGCGGCGAGGTCGGGGCCACGAACTGGATCAGGTCCAGCCCCGCCTCCCGCGTGGCGGCCTGAATCTCGTCGCCCTCCTCCATCGGCACGTCGGGCAGGATCAGGCCGTCCACGCCGGCCTCGGCCGCCCGGCGGCAGAAGTTCCCAACGCCCGGGCGGAGCACCAGGTTGTAGTATGTCATGATCAGGAGCGGAATCTGCAGCCCGTCGGCCCGCAGCGTCGCGACCAGTTCCAGCACGTTGTCGGTGTTGGCGCCGGCCGCCAGCGCCCGTTGACTGGCCGCCTGGATTACCGGACCATCCGCCAGCGGGTCGGAGAAGGGCAGGCCCAGCTCCACCATGTCGACCCCCGCCTCCGCCAGGGTATGCACCAGCTTGCGGGTGGTCTCCAGCGAGGGGTCGCCGGCGGCGAGGTAGGCGATCAGCCCCTTCTCGCCCCGGCGGCGCAGGTCGGCAAACCGCTCGGCGATGCGGGTCATGCCCCCTCACCTCCCAGGATGCGGGCCACCTCGGCCATGTCCTTGTCGCCCCGGCCCGACAGGTTGATGATCACAATCTGGTCCGGTTCCATCTCGGCCGCCATCCGCACCCCGTGGTAGACGGCGTGGCTCGACTCCAGCGCCGGGATGATCCCCTCGGTCCGGCTGAGCAGTTGCATGCCCTGCAGGGCCTCCTCGTCGGTGACGGCCACGTACTCCGCCCGGCCGGTGTCCCGCAGGTAGCAGTGCTCCGGTCCCACGCCGGGGTAGTCGAGCCCGGCGGAGATGGAGTGGGCCTCCAGCACCTGGCCGTACGCATCCTGCAGAAGGTACGTCTTGGCGCCGTGGAAGACGCCGACCTCCCCGCCGCCGGTCATGGTGGCGCCGTGCTTGCCGCTCGTGAGCCCCATCCCGCCGGCCTCGGTGCCCACCAGCCGGACGCTCTCGAAGGGCACGAACGGGTGGAAGATGCCGATGGCGTTGGAGCCGCCGCCCACGCAGGCGACGATGGCGTCCGGCAGCCGCCCCTCGGCCTCCTGGATCTGGCTCATGGTCTCGAAGCCGATCACAGCCTGGAAGTCCCGCACGATCATCGGGTAGGGGTGCGGCCCCACCGCGGAGCCGATCACGTAGTGGGTCGTCTCCACGTTGGTCACCCAGTCGCGGATCGCCTCGTTCGTGGCGTCCTTCAGGGTGCGGGAGCCCGACCGGGTCGGGATCACCCGGGCGCCGAGCAGCCGCATGCGGAAGACGTTCAGCTCCTGGCGGGCCACGTCCACCTCGCCCATGTGCACGTCGCACTCCACGCCGAACAGGGCCGCCACGGTCGCGGCCGCCACGCCGTGCTGGCCGGCGCCGGTCTCGGCGATGATGCGCTTCTTGCCCATCCGCCGGGCCAGAAGGGCCTGCCCCAGGGCGTTGTTGATCTTGTGGGCGCCGGTGTGGTTGAGGTCCTCCCGCTTCAGGTAGATCTTCGCCCCACCGCCGTACTCGGTGAGCCGCTCGGCGAAGTAGAGCGGCGTCGGCCGGCCCACGTACTGCTTCCGGTAGTAGGTGAGCTCCTCCAGGAACTCCGGGTCGTCCTTGTAGCGGCGATACGCCTCCTCCAGTTCGATGCAGGCGGCCATCAGCGTCTCGGGCACGTAGCGGCCGCCGAAGGGGCCGTAGTGGCCCAGGGCATCCGGCACTGCGTTGCTCATCGCTCCGCCCCCTTTGCCGCCGCCACAAAGGCGTAGATCTTGTTGATGTCCTTCACGCCCCCGTTCTCGACCCCGCTGGAGACGTCGACCCCGCCAGGCCTCGCCTGGGCGATGGCCTCAGCCACGTTCTCCGGGGTCAGCCCGCCGGCCAGGATCAGCCGGGGCTTCCCGGGGGTGAGCGGCTCGCCGGGCTCCGCCAGCGGAACGCCGGCCCGCTCCAGGGTCTGGGCCGCCCAGCGGACCAGCGTCCAGTCCAGGGTCTGGCCCGTGCCGCCGTGCTGCCCCTCCACGTAGGGGTCCAGCAGCAGGCCGGCGGCATTCCTGTAGTCCGGCAGCCGGGCCAGGTCGTCCGGCCCCTTGATGCGAAAGGCCTTGATCACCGGCACCCCCAGCTGGTCGATCGCCTCCGGCGGCTCCGAGCCGTGCAGCTGCACCGCCTTCAGGCCACCCAGGTACACCGCCCGGCGGATCTCCTCCATCGGGGCGTCCACGAAGACGCCCACCGTCACCGTCTCGGGCGGCAACCCGCTGGCGATCGCCTCCACCCGCTCGGGGGTCACCTGCCGCCGGCTCGGGGCGAAGACGAAGCCCACCGCGTCGGCCCCGGCCTCCACGGCGGCCACCACGTCCTTCATGTACTGCAAGCCGCAAATCTTCACCCACATGCGGCATTCGCTCCTTTCGTTATTCGACTCCCCGCAGGGCCCGGAGGGCGGCGGCCACGTCCGGCTGCCGCATCAGCGACTCGCCCACCAGCACCGCCCGGGCGCCGGCCTCCGCCACCCGGCGCAGATCGGCGTGGGTCCATATGCCCGACTCGCTCACCAGCAGCCGGTCGGGCGGCACCAGGGGGGCCAGCCGCTCCGTCACCTCCAGCGTGGTGTGGAAGGTGCGCAGATCCCGGTTGTTGATGCCGATGACCGGGGCCCCGGACTCCACCGCCAGGGATAGCTCTTCGGCAGTGTGCACCTCCATGAGGACGTCCATACCCAGATCCTGGGCAAGGGCCGCCAGCCGGTTCAGATCGGCCGGGGTGCGGGTGCCCGCGCACTCGCCGTGAAACGCCGCCACGATGAGCAGGATGGCGTCCGCCCCCGCCGCCCGGGCCTCGAAGACCTGGTACTCATCGATGATGAACTCCTTGCGCATCAGGGGCAGGTCCACCGCCTGCCGAATCGCCCTCAGGTACTCCAGCGACCCCTGGAAGTAGCGCTCGTCGGTGAGCACCGAGAGGCAGGCGGCGCCGCCCGCCGCGTACGCCCGGGCAACGGCGACGGGATCGAAATCCGGCCGGATCAGCCCCTTGGACGGGCTGGCCTTCTTCACCTCGGCGATGACCTGAATGGCTTCTCCCTCCAGGGCCCGGCGGAATCCCCGGGTCGGCGGGGCCTGGCGGGCGGCGGCGATCACCGCGGCAAGCGGACGCTCCCGCCGGGCCGCCGCCACCTCCGCCTCCTTGGCGGCCAGGATCTCGGCAAGGATCATGGCCGCCTCCGGGGGAGCAGCCCCAGGGCGTCCTGCACCCGGCGGAGCACCGGGGTGGCCACCGCCTCGGCCTCCTCGGCGCCCCTGGCCAGGATCTCCTCGATCACGCCGGGCTCAGACAGCTCCTTGAACCGCTTCTGCAGGGGCTCCAGCACGGCGACGACCGCCTCGGCGACGTCCTTCTTGAACTGGCCGTAGCCGTCGTACCGCTCGGAGATCTCCTCCAGCGACATGCCGCTGCAGAGCGAGAGGATCACCATCAGGTTGGAAACGCCGGGCTTGTTCTCGGGGTCGTAGCGCACCTCGCGGCCGGGGTCGGTGACGGCCCGCTTGATCTTCTTCCGGATGACGTCCGGCGGGTCCATCAGGTAGATGGTGCCCAGCTCGTTGGTGTCGGACTTGGACATCTTCTGGGTTGGCTCCTGAAGCGACATGATCCGGCCGCCGGCCTCCCGGGGCGGGATATACGGCTCGGGCACCACCAGGAGCTCCCGCCCGAACCGGTTGTTCAGCCGCACGGCGATGTCGCGGGTCAGCTCCAGGTGCTGCTTCTGGTCGTCGCCCACGGGCACGTGGGTGGTGTCGTACAGCAGGATGTCGGCCGCCATCAGGGCGGGGTAGGTGAAGAGCCCCGTGGTAACCACCTCGGCCTTGGCCGCCTTGTCCTTGAACTGGGTCATCCGCTGCAGCTCGCCGTAATACGAGCTGACCTCCATCAGCCAGGACATCTCGGCGTGCGCCGGGACGTGGGACTGCACGAAGATCGTGGCCACCTTGGGATCGATGCCCGCCGCCACGTAGGTGCGGGCCATGTCGAGGGTGTTCTGGCGCAGCTCGGCCGGATCCTTGGGGATGGTCAGCGCGTGCAGGTCGACCACGCAGAAGTAGCACTTGGCCTCGTGCTGCAGCTTGACGAAGTTGCGCATGGCCCCCAGGTAGTTGCCCAGGGTGACCCCGCTGGTGGGCTGCATGCCCGAGAAGACGGTCTTGATCGGCCTGGTGCTCATGAAGACGTCCACTCCTTTGTACGTTGGCTTTGGGATGATCACACGCGGCGTGAGCGCCGCCGACAACTCCGGTGCATCACGGTTCGTCAAATGCCTGGAATTCCCTCAGAGAGGTGGGAACCCTGCGTTGACACGCCGGCACTTTCTGTTCAGGGCTGCGGTCTGGATCGCCGGCCTGGCCCTGGGGCTCGCCGGCTACGGCCGGTTCGTCGAGACCCGGCGGGTCCGGTTCGAGGAGCGCACCGTCAGCATCCCCGGCCTGCCCCGCCACCTGGAGGGATACACCATCGGGGTGCTCAGCGACCTGCACGTGGGGCCGACGACCCCTGCGGCCTGGGTGCGGCAGGTGGCCCAGCGGCTGGCTGAGCGGCAGCCCGACCTGGTGGTGGCGGTGGGCGACTTCATCGGCAGCCCCGAGAGCGTCGAGGCCGCCAACTGGTGCCTGGAGCCGGTGCGCGGGGCCCTGGCCGTGCTGGGCAACTGGGACTACTACGACCCGCAGATCAGGCGGGCGCTCACCAACGTGAACCTGCTGGAGAACCGGGGGGTTTTGGCCGCCGACGGCCTCTGGGTGGGCGGCGTCGACGAGCCCAGCCTGGGACAGCCCGACGTCGGCCGGGCCCTGGCCGGCGCACCGTCCGGGGCCGTGCGCATCCTGCTCTGCCACGAGCCCGACTACGCCGACCGCCTGGTCGGACCCGAGCACCGGGTGGCGCTCATGATCAGCGGCCACAGCCACGGCGGCCAGGTCCGCCTGCCCTTCATCGGCCCGGTGCTCCTGCCCCCGGGGGGCCGCCAGTACCACACCGGGCTCTACCAGGCCGCCCACTGTCAGGTCTACACCACCCGGGGCGTGGGCACCGCCCACCTCCCCATCCGCCTTCTCTGCC
This sequence comes from Symbiobacterium turbinis, assembly GCF_055383075.1. Lineage (NCBI taxonomy): Bacteria > Bacillati > Bacillota > Clostridia > Eubacteriales > Symbiobacteriaceae > Symbiobacterium > Symbiobacterium turbinis. The sequence goes on along the minus strand of NZ_AP042433.1, from coordinate 701,461 downwards.
CGCCGGAGGTGACTTTGCTGAAGTTGGTTTCGCAGTAGTGGGCGCCACGGGTCGGCGCCGGGTCGTTCTCGAGTTGACGCAATCAGCCGAGGGGGCCAACTGCGGCGGATTTCTACTTGCCACACCGGCGAAGTCGAAATTCGCCTCACTTCGCCGGCGCTGCGCCCCGGCACCGAGTGGTTTTGGCGTGAAGGAACTGGGGGCAGGGCCCGAACTGCGGCGGATTCGATGTGAGGGAACCGGGTGCAACTCGCTAGGCCGACTCCGCCCGCAGCCGCTGCGTCAGCTCCCGCATGCGCTCCAGCACCCGCAGCGCCTCGCCCGAATCGATCGACTGCGCCGCGAGCTCAACCCCCTCACGCAGCGTGCGCACCCGGTCGGCGGCCAGCAGCGCGGCGGCGGCGTTGAGCAGCACCACGTCCCGCCGGGGGCCGGTCTCGCCCGAGAGCACCGCCTCGGTGATGCGGGCGTTCTCCTCCTTCGTGCCGCCCCGGATGTACTCCCGGGGCGCCCGGCTGAGGCCGACATCCTCCGGCACGATCCGGTAGGTCTGCACAAACCCGTCCCGCATCTCCGAGATCACCGTCGGGGCCGAGATCGAGATCTCGTCCACGCCGTCGGTGCCGTGCACCACGAGGGCGTGCTGCACCCCCAGGTTGCCCAGCACCCGGGCCAGCGGCTCGGTCAGGTTCGGGTCGTAGACGCCCATCAGCTGCGCCTGGGCCATGGCGGGGTTGGTCAGCGGCCCCAGCAGGTTGAAGATGTTCCTGAGCCCGATCTCCCGCCGCACCGGCGCCACGTGCTTCATGCTGGCGTGCAGGGCCGGGGCGTAGAGGAAGCCGATGCCCACCTCGTCGATGCAGCGGCCCACCTGCTGCGGAGTCAGGTCCAGGTTGATGCCCAGGGCCTCCAGCACGTCCGCGGAGCCGGTGAGCGAGGTCGCAGCCCGGTTGCCGTGCTTCGCCACCGCCACCCCGGCCCCCGCCACCACGAAGGCGGCGGTGGTGGAGATGTTGAACGAGTGGGAGCCATCGCCGCCCGTGCCGCAGGTGTCCACGGCCATGGGACGGCTGTGGTGCACCCGGGTGGCCCGGTCCCGCATCACCCGGGCCGCGCCGGTGATCTCCGCCACCGTCTCCCCCTTGATGCGCAGTGCCATCAGGAAGGCCGCCACCTGGGCGGGGGTGGCCTCGCCGTTCATCATCAGGCTCATGGCGGTCTCCGCCTGGGCCTCGGTCAGATCCTTCCCCTCCGCCACCAGGGCCAGCAGGGTCTTCATGTCCATCTCCACGGCCACATCCCCTCCCCTCTCAGGCTGCCGCCACACGGGCCAGCTGCAGGAAGTTCCTGAGCAGCTGCCGGCCGCCCTCAGTCAGTATCGACTCCGGATGGAACTGGATCCCGTACACCGGATCCCGCCGGTGCTGCACGGCCATCACGAGGCCGTCCTCGGTCTCGGCCGTCACGCTCAGCTCCGCAGGCAGGCTCTCCCGCTCGACCACCAGCGAATGGTAGCAGGCCGCCGTGAACGGGCTGGGGAGCCCGGCGAAGAGTCCCTCGCCGCTGTGGCTGAGGCGGCTGGCCTTGCCGTGCATCAGGCTGGGGGCCGGTACGAGCCGCCCGCCGTAGGCCCGGGCGATGGCGTGATGGCCGAGGCAGACCCCCAGGATCGGCGTGGTCGGCCCCAGCCGGCGGATCACCTCCAGGGTGATGCCCGCCTCCTCGGGCGCACAGGACCCGGGGCCGATGACGATGGCCTCCGGCTGCAGGCCGGCCACCTGCTCGACGGTGATGCGGTCGTTCCGGTAGACCGCCTGGGCCGCCCCCAGCTCGCCCAGGTACTGGACCAGGTTGTAGGTGAAAGAGTCGTAGTTGTCGATCACGACGATCATCAGAGCCCCTCCTCTGCCATCTCCAGCGCCCGGATCAGGGCCCGGGCCTTGTTCTGGGCCTCCCGGTACTCCGCCGCGGGGTCGGAGTCGGCCACGATGCCGGCGCCGGCCTGAATGAAGACCCGGTCGCCCTGCATCACCATCGTGCGGATGGCGATGCACGTATCCATGGCGCCGCCCCACGAGAAGTAGCCCACCGCCCCGCCGTAGATCCCCCTGCGCACGGGCTCCAGCTCGTCGATGATCTCCATCGCCCGCACTTTGGGGGCCCCGCTGAGCGTGCCCGCCGGAAAGCAGGCGGCCAGTACGTCGAAGGCGTCCCGGTCGGCGGCCACTTCGCCCCGGATGTCGCTGACGAGGTGCATCACGTGGGAGTAACGCTCCACCTGCATCAGCCGGTTCACCTGCACCGATCCGTAGGCGCAGACCCGGCCCAGGTCGCTGCGGCCCAGGTCCACCAGCATCACGTGCTCGGCCCGCTCCTTCTCGTCCGCCAGCAGCTCCGCCTCCAGCCGCTGATCCTCCGCCTCCGTGGCGCCCCGGGGCCGTGTGCCCGCCAGGGGGCGTGTGGTCGCCACGCCGTCCTCCACCCGCACCAGGAGCTCGGGCGAGGCGCCGATCACCTTCAGGTCGCCGAAGGCCAGGTAGAACATGTACGGGCTCGGGTTGAGCATGCGCAGGGCCCGGTAGATGTCCAGCGGTCGGCTGCGCACCCGGGTCTCCCACCGCTGCGAGAGCACCACCTGGAAGGCATCGCCGGCCTGGATGTAGTCTTTCGCCCGCTCCACGGCCTCCGCGAACGCCTCCGGGGTCTGGGCCGGCTGCACCTCCAGCGGCCGGGGCCGGCCCCAGGGCAGTCCCGCCGGCAGCGGCACCGGCCCCCGCAGCCGTTCCACCGCCCGGTCCAGCAGGGCCTGCGCCCGCCGGTAGGCCACTGTCGGCTCGTCGCCCGGCAGCGTGTTGGCGATCAGGAGCAGCTTGTGCTTCAGGTGGTCGAAGACCACCACCAGCTCCGGGGCCATGAAGAGCGCGTCCGGCAGGTTGAGGTCGTCGCGTGCGGCCCCGGGCAGGTGCTCGTAGGCCCGCACGGCGTCGTAGGCCAGGTAGCCCACCGGACCGCCGGCGAACCGGGGCAGACCGGGCGGCTGGTAGACGGCGAAGCGCCCCATCACCTGCCGCAGGTGCCCGAGCGGATCCCCCTCGAGCCGCTCGCCCCGCTCGCCCACGGTCACCATGCCGACGGTGCGGTACTCAGCCGCCTCGTCCCCCGACAGGAGGCGGCTGACGCCGTCCTTGTGCGCCAGGGTGAAGAACGGCCGGCAGCCCAGAAAGGAGTAGCGGGCCACCTGCTCGCCGCCCTCCACCGACTCGAACAGGAAGGCGCCCGGCTCGTCGAGGCAGAGCTTCATGAAGACGGAGATCGGCGTCTCCAGATCGGCCAGGATTTCTCTGCAGACGGGAATCAGGTTGTACTCTCTGGCCAGGCTCTGATAAGTCCCCAGACTGGGGTGGACCATTGCGCTCACGCTCCCTCGGGTTGACAATGCAAAATGGCCTTCGTCCCCTCTTCAGGGACGAAGGCCATTGAATACAGCCTACGCGGTGCCACCCCAATTCGCCTGCAGTGCAGGCGCGCTCTTTCGCGGGTACCATCATACCCTCTACCCGATAACGGTGGAAGACACCGGCCCGCCTACTGATGCGCCAGGGCGGCGCATGTTCGGCCGACAAGCTCCTGGGACCATTCGCCAGACTCCTCCGTACCGGACCTCACACCCTGGGGCGCCTGCCCCCGCCGGCTCGCTGAGACGGATCGGTCTGGGTACTCTCCCCATTCATCGCCGCAAGTCGCTCTGGTTTGACAAAGACATTAGCACGGCTCTGGGCCGCCTGTCAACACCTGTTGTGCGAAATTGCTGCCAGCCCGTTGACACAGACTCAGGCGGCTGGTACGAATGAATTGTCAAAACCGTGTTTCTAGAGGAGGATCGCCTCATGAGCATGCGCCCACAGCCGGCCGGCCCGCGCGCCGGGCCCGGTCTCGCGCCTTCCCTGCCACTCTGGCTGCGGGCCGTTCTCTGGTGCCAGGCGCTCTTCTGGGGCGCCTGGTGGATCGGATACCTCTGGCTGCCCGAGGGCATCCTGCGGGGCAAGCTGATCGCCGCCCAGCTGCCCATCGACCACCTGCCGTTCCTGCCCCGCACCCTGGCGGTCATCGGCTATAACCTGCTCTGGATGCTGCTCTTCGCCGTGTGGGCCAACAGGGTTCAGGTGCGGCGCTGGCCCCTGGGGCTCACCGCCGTCAACGCCATGTGGCTGATCTTCGGCCTGCTGCTGGGCACCAACTCGTTCGGCGTGCCCAGGCCGGCTCCCCTGCGGCCCACGCTGGACGGGTTCCTGCTGCGGCCCGGGGTCATGGAGCTCAGCGCCTACCTGCTGGCGGCCATCGCCACGGCCTCCACCGGGCGGGTGAACCAGCTCGAATGGCTGTCCGGCTGGGCCGAGCGGCTGGAACCGTCACCCCTCCGGCGGCGTGACTGGCTGCTGCTGGCGGTGGCCCTGCTGCTCCTGGTGACCGCCGCGGTGCGAGAGGTGATCTCCTGGTGCAACGTCACCGGCGGGTGCTGAACAGCCGTCACACGGCATCCCGCTGCCGCGCCCCCTCAGCCGGCCGCCGGGTGCGGGCGTAGACCAGAATCGCCAGCAGCGGCACGATGAGGCCGGAGGTCATCACCTTCATCTGGGCGGCGTAGCCGGCGGCGTCGTAGAGCATGCCGCCCAGGAGCGGGCCGATCATGCGCCCGATGGTCTGCCCGGAAAGGATGAACCCCTGCAGCGAGCCGCGCCTCTCTGGCGGAGAGAGGCGGGCCACGGTGGCGGGGAAGATCGGCCAGAGGAGCATCTCGCCGAAGGTCAACAGCACCATCGACGTCACGAAGACGCCGTAGCGGTCGGAGGTCAGCAACACGCCGAACGCCAGGGCGTAGAGCACCGTGCCGGCGACCATCTGGGCGGTGGCGCGCCGGAGCAGGCGCACCATCAGTCCCAGAACCGGCTGGCCGACGAAGATGAGCACCCCGTTCAGCGTCCAGAGCGCAGAGAAGGCGGAGAGGCCGAAGCCCAGCTGCTGCGTCCGGATCGAGTTGCCCGTCTGCCACTGGCTGTAGACCACCGTGAGGCTGACGAAGGCAACGAACAGGGCGACGATGGGCGCCCAGGGAATCGGGCCCGCGTGGCCGTCCGCGGCCCTGCCGGCCGTACCCGCCCCGGCCTCTTCTGCGGGCAGCTGCTCCTCACGGATGAAGGCCGCGGCAAACAGGGCGTAGAGCAGGAACAGGACGGATGCGCCCCCGAAGGCCAGCGCGAAGGAGCGGTCGGCCAACACGCCGCCCAGGGCGGTGCCCACGGCCACGCCGATGTTGCTCGCGACGTAGTTGAAATTGAACGCCCGGCGTCCCTGGCCTGGCCAGGCCCGCGCGACCATCGCGTTCACCGGCGGCACCGCCATGGCGGCGGTGAAACCGTACAGAATCATGCCCGCCACGTAGGCCGGCCACGCGCTCGTGGCGGCCAGCAGCGCGGTGGCCAGGGCGGCGCCCATGAGCCCCGTGAGCATGACGGGCCGGGCGCCCGTGCGGTCGTGGAGCCAGCCGCCGACCAGCTGGCCGAGCATGGCCCCGGCGGAGTGCACGAGGAGCACCGTCCCCGCGACGGTCATCGAGCGGCCCAGGTGCTCGTGGATGTACACGGTCGTCAGCGGCCAGATGAAGGACATGCCGGTGGCGTTGAGGAAGCTGCCGAAGGCCAGGAACCAGAGCATACGGGGGTGGCTGTCAAACAGGGCAGCGACTCGTGCGCGCACGTTCAATTCTGGTCCCTCCAGTTGTGACAAGCACAGCCCCTAGTTTACCACCCCGCAGGATCGGCGGTGAAGGGAGAACCCTTGCGCCGGCGCCAGCCTGCCCCGCGCCGTCCTGCCCTGCGCCACCCTGTCCTGCGCGCCGGAGGCGCCGCCAGCTGCCCGGCTGGCGGCGCCTCCGCCGTTCGATACGGTTCGCGGCCCGTCACCGCCCGGGCGCGAACTGCACGGTTTATTCGCCCGCCGCAGCGCCGGCCTCCATGCGCAGGTTCACCGCGCCGATCAGGTCGGCCAGCGCACCGGCCACGTCGCCCTCCCGCTTGCCGGCCAGGTAATGTGTACGCACCAGGGCGAGCATCTCGTCCACGTCCACCCCGGCGGCGCGGAAGTTGGCGCCCATGTAGAAGCGCATGTTGTAGTTGTCCCCGGTGAAAATGATCAGGTAGAGCGTATCAGGCCCCGGCACGCCCCATTCGGCCGCGACCCGGTCCAGGTAGGCGGTGGGGTCCTCCCCCTCTGTGCTGTCGATTACCAGGATCTTGTACTGTACGGGCCCCTCGGCCGCCAGCGCGGCCTCCAGCGCGGCCACGTCTCCCGGCAGCCCGGCTTCGGTCGTGTCCTGCAGGGCCACGTCAGGAAGGTTTTCGGGCACCGGCCGGGCGGCGGCGTAGGCCGCGCCCACCGAGCAGGCCAGGATGGCAGCAAGGGCCAGGGTCAGACGAATAACGCGCTTCACAGTGCATGACCTCCATACGGGATAAAGTGCTTCCACACCCTCCACAACGAAAAACCCACCGGTAAGGTTACCGGTGGATTCCATTTTTCTCGCTGGCCTCCCGGTGAGCGGACGTAAGCGGCGCGCTCCCTACACGGCGAGCAGCCCCGTCCGCGCCAGGGCGCGGCGCACCGCTGCGGCCCCCACCGCCGCCGCGGCCACCTTCGCGAGGTCAAACGGCACGAAAGGCAGCACCCAGCCCGTCAGCACGGCCGCCAGCCCCTGGCCTCCGATCAGCCACGCCCAGCCGGCCCCGCCGGCGTAGATCACCGCGAGGCCGGCCAGCATCGCGCCCGCGAGGCGCCCGAACCCGGTTCCCGCCGGCGCCAGCGCCCCCACGACGGCTGCCGCCAGCGGATAGCTCCACAGATAACCCGCCGTCGGCCCCGCCAGCACCTGCAGCCCGGCGCTGCCCCCGGCGAACACCGGCAGCCCCACGGCCCCCAGCAGCAGGTAGAGCCCCATGGCGGCGGCCCCCCAGGCGGGACGCAGCAGGCCGCCGGCCAGCAGCACCACCAGCACCTGGAGCGTCACCGGCACCGCGGGCACGCCGGGCAGGAAGAACCGGACCGGCGCGACGGCGGCGATCAGCGCCGCCATCACGGCGGCCAGCACCAGATTCCGCAGTCGTGATGTGCGCATGCAACCCCCACCCTCCATATGTCAACCTACCTTGGGGAATAGGTTAACATACGGAGGTCGGTGACGCAATCCCTTTACGCTTCGATCGGCCGGCCGACCTCCCGCCCATCGAGCAGCGCCTCCAGCACCGCGGCGACCCCGTCCTCCATGTTGGAGAGGGTCTCCCGCTGTGCGACGGCCCGCAGGCCGGGATGCGCGTTCTTCATCGCCACCCCCAGGCCGGCGGCGGCCAGCAGGTCGAGGTCGTTCAGGAAGTCGCCGATCGCCAGGGAGCGCTCCCGCGGGATGCCGAGGCGCTCCAGCAGCGCCTGCACGCCCGCCCCCTTCCCTCCGGTGGGCGGCAGCACCTCCAGATAGGCTTCATACGAGCGGACCAGCTTCACCGGCAGGTCGGCCGCCACAATGGCCTCTTCCGCCCGGTCCAGCTGCTCCGGCTCGCCGATGGTCAGGATCTTCATGATGGTGCCGCAGGTGGCCGGCGAGAGGTCGGGCTGCACGCCGACGGTAATGCCGTCGAGGCGCAGGTGCGTGTCGATGGTGGGCGTGATCTCCCGGACCACCGCCCGGCGCGTCCCGTGGACGACCAGGTGCAGCCCCGCCTCCTCCAGCAGCGGCCACACCGCCGCCACCGCCTCGGGATCCATGGGGTGGACCACGAGGTCCCGGTCGGTGGTGGGGTCGTAGAGGAGCGACCCATTCAGCAGGACCAGGGGCGTCCGGATCTGCAGGTCGCGGAAATACCGCTCCGACGCCTCCACCCCGCGCCCGGTGGCGAACGAGAACCGGCCGCCGGCAGCCTCAAAGCGCCTGATGGCCGCCTTGGTGCGCTCTGAGATGGTCTTGTCGTCCCGCAGCAGCGTGCCGTCCATGTCGGAAATCACGAGATCATACTGCAAACTGCAACCCATCCCTTATCAGATTGGTCACCCCATAGCTTAACTGATAAGCCGCAGAACCGCCATCGGCGCGGAGGTACGAGACCCCGGCTCTGGCCGCCGCAGGCGGTGTCAGACGCCGGTTCCGCCGGCGAACGCATCGACGTAGGCCCTGTCCTCCACCCGCATCACCTGCCGGTTGAAGAACTGTGCGCCCGTGACCACCGCGATCACGGCCCCCAGCAGCGCGAGGCCCACGCCGGGGTCCACCCGGGCGGCCAGCCACCCTGCCATCACCTGGCCCAGCGGCGCCAGCGACTGCGCCATCACCCGGCGCACCGCAAAGACGCGCCCCTGGTACTCGCGGGCCACCAGCCCCTGCCAGATCGCCTGGGAGTGGGCGTTGGCCATGGGGCCCGAGAAACTGACGAAGAACGCGGCCGCCCCGGCCAGGTAGAGGCCGGGCAGAAGGCCGAGCCCCATCTGGGCGATGCCGCCCAGGATCATGGCGAGGAACAGCACCACCACGCGACGCCGAAGCGCGCCGCCCCACAGGCTCACCAGGATCCCGCCAGTCAGGCCGCCCACCGCCATCATCGTGTTCAGGGTGGCCAGGGCGGCTTCGTACGTCATGCCCCTGGCCATCCAGTCGGCGGCCAACTCCACCTTCACGATCAGGGGCAGGAAGACGCCCAGCGGCAGACAGAGGTTGGCCACCGCAAAGGTGGCCAGCAGCCAGAGCAGGGGCGGCCGCCGGCGGATGTACTCCACGCCGAAGCGGACGTCGGCCCAGAGCGAGGTGGGCGGCTCCGCCTGGCCGGCCCGGCGCATACCCCGCGGCGAGGGGATGCGCAGGAAGAGCAGGACGGCGCCTGCGAACAGGAACGAGGCGGCATCCACGCCGAACGCCAGGGGAACGCCGCTCTCCAGCCGGCCCAGCAGACCGCCCGGGCCGGAAGGCAGCACGCCGCTGCGGGCCAGCGCCGGCAGAGCGATGATCGAGGCCGCCAGGGCGGGCGAGAGCACCCCCGAGAGCGACCAGATGGTCTGCATCATGCCGTTGGCCCGGGGAAGCTGCTCGTCCGGGACCAGCATGGCATACGAGGTGTCGAAGGCCGAGTTGTGCACGGCATCGGTCATGCCCAGCAGCCCGGCGGTCAGCACCACCATCCAGACCTCCAGGAGGCCGGTGGCCGCCAGGAACGCGGCGAGGGTCATCACCGCGCCGTTGACCAGGTTCATGGAAAGCATCAGCCGCTTCCGGTCCATCCGGTCAGCCAGGGCGCCGGCAATGGGCGTGGTGATGAGGCTGGCCACGCCCATCGCCATCCCCGCGGCGGCCAGGGCCCAGGCCAGCTGCGACTTGTGCTCCGCCAGCGGGTAGGCCGTCGTCGCCAGCCACACGTTCAGGGCGAAGAGGGTGATCTCCGTGCCCAGCACGGAGACCGACTGGGAAGCCCAGAGGATCACGAAGATCCGGAATCCGCCCACCGGCGGCTGGTAGCCCAAGTTGTCCACTCCCTGCTTGTGCGCTAAGCTGTGCGCTTCGGCAGCAGCGGGACTGATCCCTGCCCGGCAGCCGGCCCATCCGGTCCAGTCCGGCCCGTGTGGCCCAGTCCGGCCCAGTCCGATCCGTGCGGCTCAGTCCGGCCCAGTCAGGCCCAGTCCGACTCATGCGGCTCAGTCCGGCCCAGTCAGGCCTACCCGGTGCGCAGGATCACGTCCGGCCGCTGTGCGACCCCGGGCCAGGCGGCCAGGGCGGCGGTCGCCGCGGCCACGGCGCCCGTCACCAGAGGAGTGGCCAGCGCGAGCGCATCCACATACACACGGGTCTGCAGGATGATCCCCGCGATCACGGCGACCGCCAGCACCGACAGGAGGCCGCCCTGCACGCCGCCGACGACCCCGATCAGGCCGTACTGCACGGCCACGCCGCCCAGCAGGTGGCCCGGCGCGATGCCGGTCACCTTCATCACGGCCAGCTCCCGTCGCCGCTGGGCGATGCTGAGGCTGACGTCGTTCAGGATGAGCAGCAGCGCCGCCACCAGCGAGAGCAGCGAGACGATGCCGAGGATGGCCGACTGGAAGTCCAGCGTCTGGGTGACGGCCAGCAGCTGGTCGTCCACGTGCAGCACGTAGGCCGCGGACGACAGCGCGTCGTTCAGGTCCTTCATCGCTTCCAGGACCTCGTCAGCGGGCACCTGGGCAGTGAAGGAGACCGAACGCGGGCCGACCCGCTCCAGCATGTCCGCCGATGTGCGCATGAAGGCGGTCTTCACCAGTTCGGTCTTCATCAGGCCGACCACCTCGAAGGCCACATGCTCCGGCCCGAGCCCCAGCACGACCTCGTCGCCCACGGCGATCTCCAGGTCGGCAGCCATGGCATCCAGCATCAGCAGGACGGGTCTGCCCGCGTCAGCCGCGGTCAGGTCGCGGCCCGCCGTAATCACGTAGGACGGCCGCTCGCCCGCCAGGTCCATTCCCTGCAGGCGGAAGGCCGGGTCCGCCAGGTACTCGGCCCCGGCAGCGATGGCCTCCGCCTGGGCCTCCTCCCCGGGACGGTCGCCAACGGTGATGAGGGCAGCGTCCACGTTCACCGCCCGGGCGACGCTTCCGGCCGGGAGCATCCGGCGCAGCACCGCCTCCACCTCTGCCTCGGCGTCCGCCGGCGCGACCACGAAGAGGTTGCCGCCGCTCTGCGTGGCCAGCTGCTGTCGGAGTCCCTGCTTCAACGCCGGTCCCATGAGCCCGCTGAGCCCCACCGCCAGAACGCTCACGGTGAGGCAGAGCGCCGTCAGGGCGTTGCGCCGGCTGCCCGCCCGCAGGTCGTGCAGGGCCAGGTAGGCGGTGCGGCGTGCGAGCCCCTTGCCCATCCCCAGCAGTCGCAGGAGCAGTCCCGAAACCCACGCGAGCAGGTTGAGCACGGCCGCCCCGCCCAGGGCGGCGAACAACCCGCGCAGCAGGCTGTCCCAGATCGAGGCGTCGGCCCCCCGGAGCGGGTGGAGGTAGACGCCGGCCAGCACCCCGACGAAAAGCAGCACCTGCAGGCGGTTGCCCAGCGAGGGCCGCAGAGCACGGGCGGCGGCATCGGTTCCGTCCTCACGCCAGGCGAGGGCAGGCGGGATGCGGGCCGCCGCCGTCGCGGGCAGCCACGCGGCCACCAGCGCCGCTCCGAGGCCCACCGCCCCGCCGAGCAGAAGCGCTGCCGGGCGCATCTGCCAGGCCAGGTCCAGCTGCAGGAAGCGCCCCAGGTAGAGCGTGGCCGCGCCGCTGACCGCCAGGGTGAGCAGCAGGCCGAGCAGTACCCCTGCGCTGCTGATGACCCCGGCCTCCGTGAGCATCAGGGCGAGCACCTGACGGGGCCTGACCCCCACGGCCTTCATGGTGGCGATCTCCCGCACCCGGCCCCGCACCAGCATCTGGGCCGTGTTGGCGACGCCGATGGAGGCGATGAGCACCGCTGCGGCGCCGAAGATGTGCAGAAAGAGCATGAGGTCATCGACCCGGGCCCGGAGCCGCCGGTGCTCCTCGACGGCGGAGTGGGTCTTCGAGAGGGGCTGTGCGGCCTCCAGCTCCGCCCGCGCCGCCTCCAGGGCCGCCGGGTCGTCAGCCCGGATGAGGACCTGGTGCACGGCGCCCGGCGCCGCCCGCAGCAGGCCCCGGGCCTCCTCCAGGTTCATGTAAGCGACGCCGAAGATGTTGGCGTCCTGCGCCTGCTCCGTGTAGAGGCTGACCACGTGGGCCACGCGGAAGGTGTGATTCGCCGCCCCGTCGTGCAGCTCCACCATGTCGCCGGCAGTCACCCCGAGCCGGTCCGCAACGTTCTGCGTAAGGGCCACCTCACCCGGCTGCAGGCCGTCCCCCGGGCCGTCCAGCCGGCTCCGGCCATAGAAGGGGTAGGCCGTCGGGTCGATGCCCTTCACGAAGACGATGGAGGAGCGCCGGGGAGAGCGGATGTAGGTGCGGCCGATCAGGGCCGGGGTCCACTGGGCCACCCCGGGCCTGTCCAGCGCCTCGGCCAGCTGCACCTCGTCGCCGGGGCGGACCGTCATGGACCAGACGACATCGGCCCCCAGGCTGGACCGGGCATCGGCCCCCAGGTTGGACCGGGCATCGGCCCCCAGCACGGCGTCGGCGGACTGGTAGGTCCAGGCGGCGGTGGCGGCGGTGGCGGCGAAGGCGGTGGCCACGGCGATGCCCAGGGCGGTGATGGCGCTGCGCAGCCGGCCGTGGCGCACGGAGCGGATCGCCGCCGAGAGGTGGACCAGCATCAGCGGTTCACCTCCTCCCGCAGGATGCGGCCGTCCTGCAGGGTGATCACCCGGTCGGCCCGGGCCGCGACCCGCGGGTCGTGGGTGGCCAGGATCAGGGCGCAGCCCTCACGGCGGCGGATGGCATCCAGCAGGTCGAGCACCTTCTGCCCGGTCTCGGAGTCCAGATTGCCCGTCGGCTCGTCGCCGATGATCAGGCCCGGCCGGTTGATCAGGGCGCGGGCGATCGCCACCCGCTGCCGCTGCCCGCCCGGGAGCTGCGCCGGCAGGTGGTGCAGCCGGTCGGCCAGGCCGACGAGCCGTAGGAGCTCCTTCGCCCGCGCCCGCACCTGCCGCAGGGGAGCCGGGCCGAACCGGGCAGGCAGCTCCACATTCTCCAGGGCCGTCATGCTGGCAATCAGGTTGAAGGACTGGAAGATGAAGCCCACGTGCCGGCGGCGCAGCAGGGCCAGGCCGGTCTCGTCCAATCCATCCAGGTCGTTTCCGGCGATGGCCACCCGCCCCCGGGTGGGGCGGTCGAGCCCGGCCAGCAGTGAGAGCAGCGTGGACTTGCCCCTGCCGCTGGGTCCCTGGAGGCAGAGGAACTCGCCCGGCTTCACTGCGAGACTCACGCCCCGCAGGGCGCGCACAGGGCCGGCCTCGGTGGGGTACTCGCGGGTGAGGGTCTCCGCGGCGATCACGGGGCCGTCGGCGCGGGGACGGCTACGAACGGTCTGCATCGCGGGGATCACTCCTCTGGTCTTGGTTATCCGCGACGAGGGGGTTCAGGAGGTGAGACGTCAAAGGCGCCTGCAGTACTCCACATACTGTAGGCGCCCTTTTGAGTATTAGCGCTATCTGCCGCATTTGCGCCCGCGCCCCTCGCCTTCACGCTTTAACCGCAGCGCGACTCCTTCAGACCTTAACGACTAGGCGTACTTCGCTCCGCCGCCCACTCCTTCATGCCTTAACCGCTGGGCGCAGGGCCGCGCCGCCGCCTAACTGCGGCGAATTTCCACTTCGCCCTCACCAACAACTCGAAATCCGCCGCACGTGGCTCGGCCGCCTCACTCCTTCACGCCTTTGCCACCCGGGCGCAGGGCCGCGCCGCTCCTCTCCTTCACCCCTTAACCATCGCGCGCAGTGCGGAGCCGCCGCCTAACTGCGGCGATCTTCCACTTCGTCCACACCAACAAGTCGAAATCCGCCGCACTTCGCTCCGCCGCCCACTCCTTCATGCCTTAACCGCTGGGCGCAGGGCCGCGCCGCCGCCTAACTGCGGCGAATTTCCACTTCGTCCACACCAACAAGTCGAAATCCGCCGCACGTGGCTCGGCCGCCTCGCTCCTTCACGCCTTTGCCACCCGGGCGCAGGGCCGCGCCGCTCCTCTCCTTCACCCCTTAACCATCGCGCGCAGTGCGGAGCCGCCGCCTAACTGCGGCGATCTTCCACTTCGTCCACACCAACAAGTCGAAATCCGCCGCACTTCGCTCCGACGCCTGACTGCTTCATGCCTTAACCACCCGGGCGCAGGGCGGCACCGCCGCCTAGCTGCGGCGAATTTCCACTTCGTCCACACCAACAAGTCGAAATCCGCCGCACTTCGTACCGCCGCCCCACTCCTTCATGCCTTAACCACCCGGGCGCAGGGCCGCGCGGCCTCCCTACTGCGGCGAATTTCCACTTCGCCCTCACCAACAACTCGAAATCCGCCGCACGTGGCTCGGCCGCCTCACTCCTTCACGCCTTTGCCACCCGGGCGCAGGGCCGCGCCGCTCCTCTCCTTCACCCCTTAACCATCGCGCGCAGTGCGGAGCCGCCGCCTAACTGCGGCGATCTTCCACTTCGTCCACACCAACAAGTCGAAATCCGCCGCACGTGGCTCGGCCGCCTCACTCCTTCACGCCTTTGCCACCCGGGCGCAGGGCCGCGCCGCTCCTCTCCTTCACCCCTTAACCATCGCGCGCAGTGCGGAGCCGCCGCCTAACTGCGGCGATCTTCCACTTCGTCCACACCAACAAGTCGAAATCCGCCGCACTTCGCTCCGACGCCTGACTGCTTCATGCCTTAACCACCCGGGCGCAGGGCGGCACCGCCGCCTAGCTGCGGCGAATTTCCACTTCGTCCACACCAACAAGTCGAAATCCGCCGCACTTCGTACCGCCGCCCCACTCCTTCATGCCTTAACCACCCGGGCGCAGGGCCGCGCGGCCTCCCTACTGCGGCGAATTTCCACTTCGTCCACACCAACAAGTCGAAATCCGCCGCACTTCGTACCGCCGCCCCACTCCTTCATGCCTTAACCACCCGGGCGCAGGGCCGCGCGGCCTCCCTACTGCGGCGAATTTCCACTTCGTCCACACCAACAAGTCGAAATCCGCCGCACTTCGTACCGCCGCCCCACTCCTTCATGCCTTAACCACCCGGGCGCAGGGCCGCGCCGCCACCTAACTGCGGCGAATTTCCACTTCGTCCACACCAACAAGTCGAAATCCGCCGCACTTCGTTCCGGCGCCCCACTCCTTCATGCCTTAACCACCGGGCGCAGGACCGCGCGGCCGCCTAACTGCGGCGGTCTTCCACTTCGTCCACACCAACAAGTCGAAATCCGCCGCACTTCGTTCCGGCGCCCCACTCCTTCATGCCTTAACCACCCGGGCGCAGGACGGCACCGCCGCCCACTCCTTCATGCCTTAACCACCCGGGCGCAGGGCGGCACCGCCGCCCACTCCTTCACGCCCTAACCAGCCAGGCGCAGGGCCGAGACGACACGCTAAGGCCAATCCAACCAAGCCGACCCCTCGCCAGTGTCCCGTTCTCCCTCCACGCCTAACTGGACCGCAACGAGACCTCCCCCGACAGCACCCGGTGCACCTCGCCCGCGCCGTCCCGCACCAGGAGCGCCCCCTCCTCGTCCACCGCCTCGGCGACGCCCTCCACCGTGACCTGCCCGTCCAGTCCCAAGACGCGCACGGCCTGCCCGAGGGTCACCGACAGGGCCCGCCACTGGTCGAGCACCACGGAGAAACGCCCCCCGAGCAGGTGGTCGTACGCCCCCTCGAACCGGGCCAGGATCGCCTGCACCAGGGCGGCACGCCGAACCTCGGCGGCGCCCTCCAGGGCCAGCGATGTCGCGGTGTCCCGGAACGCCGGGTCCATCTGCTCCCTGCGGAGGGTCACGTTCAGCCCGATGCCCAGCACCACGAAGGCGATGCGGTCCATCTCGGCCTCCATCTCCGTCAGGATGCCGCAGAGCTTGCGCCCGCCCACCTGCACATCGTTGGGCCACTTGATCCCCGCGGCCAGCCCGGCGACCTCCCGCACCGCCCGGGCCACGGCGACCGCCGCCGCAAGCGTGATGCGGGGCGCCTCATGGGGCGCAAGGTCCGGCCGCAGCACCAGTGACATGGCGATGGCCGCCCCCGGCGGCGTGGCCCATGACCTTCCCAGGCGCCCCTTGCCCGCGGTCTGCTGGTCCGCCAGCACCAGCAGACCCTCCGGCGCGCCGTGCCGGGCCATCTCCTTCGCCAGGTCATTGGTGGAGCCCACCGTCTCGCGGTACTCCACCAGCCGGCCCAGCCGCCGGGTGGCGAGACCCGCCAGCACCTCCTCAGGCGTGAGCAGGTCAGGCCTGAAGACCAGCCGGTAGCCCCTGCGGGGGGCCGCCTCCACCTGGTACCCCTGCGTGCGCAGGGCCATTACGTGCTTCCAGATGGCGGTGCGGCTCACTCCGAGTTGGCGGGAAATCTCTGCGCCGCTCACCCAGCCCCCTTCGGCGGCGCTGAGCAGGGACAGGAGCTCGGGTGCGGTGCGTGACGTCATGGCAACCTCCCCCAGGCGATTCGTCTGAGGGAAGTTTACCCCAACCAACGTTCGGGCTTCAACCGGATCACCGCCAGGGCCGGAGATGCACGAGCTCCAGGGCCTCAGCTGGCAGATGGCGGCACGTGCAACACCGCCACTCCCTGGCTCCCGGAACCCGGGCTGGTCCGCTGAAACCGAAGTTGGAGGATGCCTTCCTGGTACCCGGCTACCGCCACCGGCCGCACCGAGGCTGGCAGTGTCACCAGGCGGGAGCAGTAGCCGGAGAAGCGCTCCCGCTGTATGTACAGGCCGTCGGGCAGCCGGTCGGGCAGGAACGCCTCGATGAGAAGCTCGGTGGCGCCCGCCAGGCTGACGGTCACCTGATGGGGGCCGGTCAGCCCGGGCAGGACCGCCTCCACCACCACCTCGTGGGGCGTCACGTAGATGTCCAGCGGCGGCCCGACCGCGGCGCCGGCCCTGGATGCGCTCCCCGGTTTCGGCCGGGGCTGCTCCTTCTGCCGGGGGGATCGCGCCCGCCCCAGCTCGCGCCACAGGTCCTCGCCGAACGCGTCGCTCAATGCCTCGAGTTGCTCGGCGATGCGCTGGACGACATTACCAGGGTCGCTCACCGGTTTGCGCCTCCTTCGGTTGCCAGGTCAGATGCACGGCCTCCGCCCGCACGCGCATGTCGACGGTTAGCACGCCGTCCTGCAAAGCGACGGCCGCGGCGCCGGGATCCACGGGCAGGGGCAGGTGCACGGTGCGGGCGAACGGGCCGTAGATGCGTTCGCCCAGGGAAAGATTCTCCCGGGGCAGCGGATGCCGGTAGGCAACCTCCCCCTCCAGCAGCACCTGCCGGTCCCCCACGATGGACACCCGCAAGTCGGAGGGCTTCACCCCCGGCAGCGAGGCCAGCAGAATCAGGCGGTCGCCCCGGCGAACGAGATCGACCGGGGGGCCCGCACGCTCAGCGGGCCGCTCCTGTTTCGCCCTCATCCTTCGACTCGCTCCCTTCAGCATTCAGCGGAGGCCAGATCTGCACTCGCGGGAGGGACTCTGCCCGATTCGCCGCCTCCGCCTGTGCCGCCTCACCCGAGGCGGACGGCGCACTCGCGGCCGGACCTGCTTGCGCCCCCGGTCCGCCGCCTTGCGCCGACTGGGCTGACCACCCTGGTCCCATCGAGGCCGCTCCCGCTGCCGCCGACGGGGTTGACCCGCCTGGCCCCATCGAGGCCGCACCCCCTGGCGCCGTTTGGGCTGACCCGCCTGGCCCCATCGAGGCCACCCCCGCTGGCGCCGCCCGGGTTGACCCGCCTGGTCCCATCGAGGCCGCACCCCCTGGCGCCGTTTGGGCTGACCCGCCTGGCCCCATCGATGCCGCACCCCCTGGCGCCGTTTGGGCTGACCCGCCTGGCCCCATCGATGCCGCACCCGCCCGCGCACCCTGGGTCAGCCAGCGGCTGACAACGCTGTTGCGCAGCGCACGGCGCGCCAGGCCTCCCTGCTCGGCGTCGCTGTGGGTCGGCCCGCCTGGCGCCCTCCCGCCCCACGAGTCCCGCCTCTGGGTCCCGGCGCCAGACAAGTTCTGCCGCTGCGTTTCGTCGCCCGACCAGTTCCGCCTCTGCGCTCCGCCGCCAGACAGGTTCTGCCGTTGCGCTTCGCCGCCCGACCAGTTCCGCCTCTGCGCTCCACCGCCAGACAGGTTCTGCCGTTGCGCTTCGCCGCCCGACAGGTTCCGCCTCTGCGCTCCGGCAGGCGACAAGCTCTGCCGCTGCGCCCCACCGGCCTGCGGGTGCCCATCGGCATGCGCGGTCCGGGCCTGTCGGGGCTCGGCGGGGCCCGGTTCAGGGTCCCTGGCCCGCGGCGGGGGTTCCAGCTTCAGGCTGTGCGTGATCCCGATGTTGAGCTGGCCCTGCAGGTCCTCGACGTCGATGTCGCCCAGGTGGAACGCCAGGGTCTGCACTTCCAGCCGCTCCACCTGCAGGTGCACCGGCGGCCGCGCCGCCAACTCCTCCAGGGCCTGCGCCAGGCGGTTGAGCGCCTGGATCGCTCTATCGAGCTTCTCCGACAGAGGTTCGGCCGGGGAGAGTCTGCCCGGCTCTGCGGGGGGCTGTGGCCGGTCCGCGCGCATGACGTCCCCCCTTCGCCGCCTCACCGGTGCGAATCTCGGCGCCCTGGCCGTCCCACCGCAAGCGGAAGGTGGCAGGCGCCGCCCCGGCCCTGCCCGCAGGTTGCGCCTCTCCGCCGGAGGAGGCGCCCGGCGCTTCACCGTTCCCTGCGCCGTCAGCCGACACCGAGTAGATGAGCCCCAGGTTGATCCAGGACTTCCCGCAGTCCCCCTGAATGCTGACCAACTGATTGGCGGTTCCCCCGCCCCCGCCGGCGCCTCCAACGATCGACGCGACGCCGAAGTTCACCGAGCCCCCGCTGATGCCCTTGACCTTGATCAGGCCGATGTTGACGGCGGCAGACTGGAGGTCGGGCAGCCAGCACGGGAACGTCAGGACCCTCACCCCCCTACCTGGAACCCGGCCATGTTGGCGTAGGGCGTGTCGGCCCAATCCGAGTCGTTGAGCAGGCCGTACCAGATGGCGCTGTAGCCGGCGTCGCCCGCCAGATCCACCAGGGAGTTGCCCTTGCTGTTGCTGGAGAGCAGGCCCATGTCCAGCACGCCCGTTGTGACAACGCCCCCGCTGCTCACGTTTGTGACCTCATACCACCAGACGTTGATCACCGGCGCCGCATACAGGGGGGCAGTCGCGGGCAGTACAGGGGCAAACCCGTACATCATGCCGTGCCTCTCCCGGCCGCCGTCCACCACACGGGCGCGTCGATCCCGTCGGAGTCAATCACCACGCCGAATCCCATCGGCGCCAGCCCGTAGTCGCCGACGATGGCGCAGTTGCCCACGGTGCCCTTTTCGGTCGTGCGGCACCGGCGGATGTACGCACAGCCAACGGAAACCACGCCGGAGACGGCCACCATTTCCACCGCCCCGATGTTCAGACGGTCCAACCTCCCCCACCCCCCGTGCGCTGCGGCTCGCACTGCTATCTCCACACTATGCGGCACCGACATATGGTGACAGGAAAGGGGGGTCGCTGTGACCGTCGAGTTTCACATCCATATGATCAAGGTTAACGGGATCGATTCCTCGTCCGCCTTCACCATCGGCACCAACCTGCTGATCGGCTTCGGCAGCCAGAGCAAGTCGCTGAGCGGCGGCAGCGCCGTCACCGGCGACCACAGCAGCCTGCCGAGCCTGTTCAGCGTGATCGATGACCGTGACTCCATCGACACGCCCGCCTGGCAGGTCGCCCCGGCTGAGTGACCGGGGTCAGAGTGACCGAGGCAGAGCCACCGCCCGCGTCCCGGCGGTGGCTCTGCCCGGTGAACGGCCAGCACAGCGAACCGGCGCCCCAGCCCGCTCGTCCATTGGGTGCTGTGCATCCGATGGCGCATGCCAGCAAGATGAGCAAGGGAGAGAGTAACCATCGAACTCAACCCCGGGCGCCGGCGAATCGTCCGGTGGCTCTTCCTCGCCTACGTGGCGGTCCTCCTCAAGTTCGTCCTGTTCAAGCGGCTCTCCGACGTGCTGCACGTCAAGATGTCGCTGGCCGACATCCAGTTCCGCCTGCAGTGGTACGCCAACTTTATACCTTTCAAGAGCATCCGCTATTACCTCGGCGGCCACCCCAACACCGCCGCCGCCGTGCAGAACCTGGCCGGCAACGTCCTGCTGTTCGCCCCCCTGGGCTTCTTTGTCCCCCTCCTCCGCCCGCGCTTCACGGGCGTCATACAGGTGGGGGCCCTCGCGCTGGGCGCCAGCCTGCTGCTGGAGGTGATCCAGCTCCTCACCGGGCTCGGCGGCTTCGACGTGGATGACCTCATCCTGAACACGGCGGGCGGCCTCATCGGCTGGCTGGCCTTCAAAGCAGCGCAACAGATCAAGGGGAGGTGCGGCTGACCCGCCGCGCCGCCAGGCGCATAGGGCGGCAGACGTTCGCCAGGGAGATGCGGGGCGGATGTGGAAACTCCACTCCGAGGGGGGATGTTCGCCATGTCGTTGCCCTGCCAGATCACCGGACCGGCCTCTGCCCCCGCCATCCTCTTCCTGCACGGCGGCGGCGTGAGCGGGTGGATGTGGGAGCCCGTGGCCCAGCGCCTGCAGGACCGCTACCGCTGCCTGGTGCCGGACCTGCCCGGCCACGGGCGGATGGCCCACGAGACGTTCTCGTTTGCGCGCGCCGTGGCGGCCCTGGCCGACCTGATCCGCTCGGAAGCCGGCGGCGGGCCGGTGCACGTCGTCGGCCTCTCGCTCGGGGCGCAGACCGCTCTCCGCCTGATCGCCGGCCACCCGCAGCTGCTGGGCCGCGCCGTGGTGTCGGGGACCCTCACCCGCTCCCTTCCGGGCATCGGTCCCTACCGGGCCCTGCTCAGGCTGACCTTTCCCCTGGCGCACCGGGAGTGGATGATCAGGGCCAACGCGCGCCAGTTCGGCATCCCGCCGGCCTACCAGGCCCAGTTCCGGTCTGACACCCTGCAGACGACGGCCGCCGGGCTGGAGGCCGTGGTGGCGGAGAATATGTCCTTCCGCCTGCCGGAGGCCCTGGCCGCCTCGCCGGTGCCGCTGCTGGCCCTGGTGGGCGAGCGGGAGATCCGCCTGCTGCGCGCCTGCGCCCGCGACCTTGTCCGCACCATGCCTGACGCCAGGGCATACCTGGTGCCCGGCGCCGGGCACACCTGGTGCCTCCACGACCCGGACCTCTTCGCCCGCGCGGTGGACGCGCACGTGGCGGGCCGGCCGCTCCCGGAGGAGCTGGTGCAGCTTTAGCCCGCCGCTGTGCTAGACTGAGAGTACACATCGCACAGAGGAGGCCCCCCTATTGCTGGCTGAGTTCAAGCGGTTCGCGCTGAAGGGAAACGTGCTCGATCTTGCTGTGGGCGTGGTGATCGGCGCTGCGTTCAACCAGATCGTCAACTCGCTCGTCAACTACGTGCTGATGCCGCCGCTGGGATTCATCGTGGGCAAGGCAGACTTCTCCAGCCTCTACCTTAACCTGAGCGGTACCCCATACGCCTCCCTGGCCGAAGCGCGGGAAGCCGGCGCACCGGTCATCGCGTACGGCCTCTTCATCAACAACGTGCTGAACTTCCTCATCGTCTCCTTTGCGGTGTTCCTGCTGGTCCGCCAGGTCAACCGGTGGCGGCCCACGCCCCCGCCGGAGCCTCCGAAGACGAGGGAGTGCCCTTACTGCCTCTCCTCCGTGCCGATCAAGGCCGTGCGGTGCGCCCACTGTACATCCGATCTGCCCGCAGAGAGCTAAGAGAAGGCCCTCCGCCCCACGGTTCGGGGCGGAGGGCCTGATTGTGTGCCCACTACAGCTCGATCTTCGTCCCCAGGACCTTCAGGAACTGGGCGAGCCACGCCGGGTGCGCCGGCCAGGCCGGAGCGGTCACCAGATTGCCGTCGGTGTGCGCCTGGTCGACCTCGATGTTGACGTACTCGCCGCCGGCCAGCCCCACCTCGGGCGCGCAGGCCGGGTAGGCGGAGCAGGACTTGCCCTTCAGGACCCCGGCCGCCGCCAGGAGCTGGGCGCCGTGGCAGATGGCCGCGATGGGCTTGTCGGCCTCGGCGAAGTGGCGCACCATCGCCAGCACCCGCTCGTCGAGCCGCAGGTACTCAGGCGCCCGGCCGCCCGGAATCACCAGGGCGTCGTAGTCCTCTGCCTTCACCTCGTCAAAGGTGGCGTTCAGCGCGAAGTTGTGACCGGGCTTCTCGCTGTAGGTCTGATCGCCCTCGAAGTCGTGAATGGCCGTGCGCACCTTGTCACCGGCCTTCTTGCCGGGGCAGACGGCGTGCACGGTGTGACCCACCGCCGCCAGGGCCTGGAAAGGAACCATCACCTCGTAGTCCTCGACGAAGTCGCCGACGATGAACAGGATCTTCTTCGCGCCCATCTGATCGACTCCTTTCACGAATGATCATCATGGGTACGTGTGCTGACTTCGCCACAGGGGCGGGAGCACCCTGCTGACTTCTCGTAGAATTCCCTCAACTAGTTGCCGTGAAGGGCACGCCACGACCGCAAGGTGGACCGCATGGTGCCCACGTGGTGCAGATCGTGCAAGCGGTAATCCTTCCAACCGGCGGCCCGCTCGGAGGCCCACTGCGCAGGCGATACCCGCCTCAGCTGACTCACCATCTCGCCCCGGGCCTCACCCAGCTCGTGCAGCACTTCCGTCCACGACATCCATGACCGAGCCGCCACCTGCGCCTGGTTCCAGCGGTCAAGCTCGCCCTCGGCGAAGGGCGTCGCCGGAAGGTCCCGCCCGTCAGCCAGGGCTGCGAAGACCCCGGCGGTGAACCGGTCCCAGGCGGCAAGATGCAGCAGCGTCTCCTTCACCGACCACCTGCCCGGTTCAGACCGCCACTCCAGCGCAGCCAGCGGCCAGTTTCCCAGGTGGAGCAGCTCCAGCACCTGGTGCCGGGCATAGGCAAGCCCGTGCAGTTCGCCGGCCACGGCATCTCCCCGGGCCCTGGCCAGCGCTTCGCGAATCTGGTGCAGGTGGCCGGTCTCGTGCACGGCGATCATCCCGACCTCCCGCACGACCCGCTCGGCGTCGGATTCTGCCGCCCTGGCCACCACCTCCTCCAGCGCCCGGCGGGTCTCGGTGACATAGGCGATGGCGCCGGGGCCATCCAGGTGGGGAAAGCGGGCCAGCTGCATGGCGTTCCACTCGTCCGGCGGCAGGAGTTCACCGTGGGGCATGGGCTCGCCCAGGATGACGTGACGCAGCACGCGCGTGCCCATCTCCTCGCAGGTGGCCAGGTGGATCAGGGTGTCGCGCGCGGACCACCGCCCGCCGGGCCGGTGATCCAGCTCGTCAGGCGTGGCCCGCTCAACCTCCGCGAGGATCAGACGCCGCACGGTCCGGGCCCGGGTGAGAACAGACTCGATCTGGGGATGCATCGGGGGGCACCTCCTTCCCGCTTCTGGTTGGCTCGGGAAGGAGAATCTTCAAACCTGCCTCCCCCTATCGCTCGCTGGGAATCGTGCAGTGGTAGTCCTCGGGCCGGATGCGCTCCGCCGCATCCCCCTGCCGCCGGATGACGATTCGCCACTGGGCCGGGCCAATTTTGGCAAACTCCTCGATGATATGCCCGGCCTCCGCGGCCCACCGGGGCAGCGATTCGGTGGCCTGGGTGCAGTCGAAGTCGACCACCAGCCGGCCGCCGGGGGCCACCTGGTTGATCTTCTGCTTGGCCATCACCAGCGGGTAGGGGCAGGGCTCACCGAGCACATCCAAACGCACTTCCTGCGCCATCGCTCATCCTCCTCATCGCGTCGTCAGTCGCCTGGGCCGAGTCGGGTTCATCCGGCCGTCAGTCCCCGTGGGCGATTCCCGGGGCCGCCGGCTGCCGGGCCTGCGCCATCCGCGAAGGCAGCACCAGGAACAGGTAAGCGCCGAGCCAGGTGCCCAGGATGGTGAAGAGCGTCGCCGTCCAGCCGTTCAGCGAGAACTGGGAGACGGCCACCAGCCCGTTGCCGATGTTGCAGCCCCGGGCCAGGGTGGCGCCGAAGCCCATCCCCAGACCGCCGACGATGTGCTGGAGCATGCGGGCCGGTCCGGGCGCCCGCAGCCGGAACTCGCCCGCCCCCCTTGCGGCGATGAAGCCGCCCAGCGGAATCCCCAGCACCAGGAAGGTGTTCCAGTCCAGGGCCGAGACGTCGCCGGAGGCCACCAGGAATCTGAGGAGCCCCGCCGTGGCGCCGGTGATGCCCAGCCCGGCCATCCGGCCCGTGCTGATGGAGGTCAGCCAGGCGAGGATCGCCACGGCGCCCACCGCGGCGCCCGTCACCTGCCACGACCAGCCCCGGCCGAAGACCGCCCGCCACAGCGGCGACCGGCTCGGATCCACCGGCGCCCGCCAGGCCGGGGCGGGGGCCCGCCGGGCGCGCAGCAGGAAGAGCAGGGCGACCGCCCACAAAGCCGCCACCAGCAGCCACGGACTCACGCCCAGGGCGCCGTAGAGGCTGGTCGAGCCGTTCACCGTGGCGGTGGGCCCCTGGATCTGCTGCGTCAGCGACGCCAGGGCCCCGGTGCCCCGGGAGGCCAGGGCGCCGATGCCGTAAAACACGGCGGCCACCAGCGATCCCACCATCCCCTCGCCGATGCGGTAGTAGGTGCCCGAGGCGCAGCCGCCCGAGAGGATCAGCGAGAGACCGAAGATCAGCCCGCCCAGCGCGGCCGCCAGCCACTGGAACGAGTCGGGCCGGAACTGGACGACACCCGCCGCGTGCAGGGCGAAGATGCCCGTGGACTGGATGGCCAGCGAAAGCACGTAGGCCTTGAACAGCGTGGCGTCGCGGGTCAGGTAGAGGTCCCGGAACCCGCTGGTCATGCAGAACCGCCCCCGCTGCAGCACGAAGCCGAACAGAACCCCAGTCAGTCCCCCTGCCAATACAACCCCGATCACCGCTACCCCTCCCGTAATTCCGAGTGTCCCGATCTGGTTTACTTAGATTCGGTTGGGACTGATTGTAGGGGCTGACTGGATCCGTTGTCAATAGGTCTTCGTTCGGACCATGCGCACGCAGATATGGCACCGGGTGCGAGGGGCAGGTGTGTCGTTCTACGTGGCCGTCAACTCTCACAGGGGTATATAATGAATGGAACGAAGGAGTCGATCAGCATAGTCTCTTCGAGCAGGTTGGCAGCTACACAGCGATTGCTATATCCTGAACAAGGCAGACAGAATAAATTCGGCTACTTCATACTTGTATGGACGGAACAAGCGCAGTCAAGTCAGTCGCAGCAGGAGGAGTAGATATGTCGGCATTCATTCACTGGCTGAGAACAGCCATTCGCGGGAGCAGACTTCGTGTCCACAACCAGAGCGCAGCAGGACCCGATCAATCGCAAGAAAACAACTTAGCTGAGTTGCAATCGACAACAGGTTCGCATGACAGCCCAGCCGCACCACCAGCGCTGCCCGAGGGGGTTGAGCAGGTTGTCGATGGCCAGGTCGCATTTCGGGACGGGGAGTTCCTGATCACCCCACCTGTGGGAGACGGGCTGCCTCCGGTTCTGGTCCCGGATGACTCCGTGGTTCTCACCATCGACGGGCTCGAGGTTTCGAAGCCAGTGTCGCTGCTGTTGGGAATGAAGGCCGAGGTGCGGCCGCGCCAGTCGGCGAGTTCGGTTCGTGAGTTTCACATCGAGATCGCCCCTGACGGAATGGCGGCCTACCTCTCCCTCGCAGCGCTGGGTCCGCCCGGCTATCGCGTCAGAGAAAGCGGCCCGGCGCGCACCATTACCCTCGTGGCTGAACCGCTGCCGGGGCTTCAAAGGAACCCAACCGTTGCCGAGATCGTTCACGCCCTCCACAAGGCCGGCGTCGTCCGCGGCATACACGAACACGAGATCCGCAATGCGCTGGAGGACCCCGGCCGCGTCAGGGTGCAGGTCGCCTCGGGGCGCCTGCCCACCCCGGGCAGACCTGATGCGACCTGCCTGCGCGACTGTCGGGTGGAGGCCGGCTCTTCGATCAGTGCGGAAACGGTGGCGGCCTCGCTGCGCAGCGCGTTGGTGCTGGAGGTGCCGGAAGGCGGCCGGATACGCATCGGCACGGCGCTGACGCCCACACCGGTGCGCATCGGCAACTGGTGCCATATCCTGGCCCCGCGCACGCGCAACGTCGAGATCGAGTCCGACGGCAAGGGCGGAGTCAGGCTCATCCGGCCCACGACTCGCCGCCAGCGACGGAACCAGATCGCTGAAACGCGGCGCACCTAGCGCGGGTGGCATCCTGAACGCAAATTTAGAACCCCTGCCGCATTCAACGGCAGGGGTCCTGTTATGCTCGCTCTCAGTTCTGCGTCTTCTCCTTCACGACCCGCCCGGTTTCCTCGGTCTGCGCCGGCTCGTCGCCGAACAGCGCGGCGAGCTTCTCCTCCGCCCGGCTGCGCGCCGCCGAGGCCTTCAGGCTCCGCATGCGGGACTCCACGGAGTTGGTCCCGAGTTCGGCGATGGCCTCTTCCTTGGCCAGCTTGGTCTGAATCAGCTCCTCGGCCTGCTTCAGCCCCTCGTTGATCTTGCCCGCGCCGTGCTCGGTGGCGAAGTTGGAACGGAGCGCGTTCATCTCCTTCTTCAGGTCGGCCAGGTCGGCCTGCACCTTCAACTGCTCGATCTGGCTCATCTTCTGGAACATCTCGGCCTGGAAGTTCTCGAACTCCTGGCGGGCGTGGTCTGCCTCGGCCTTGATGGCGTTGTAGGCCTCCAGCGCGGTGTTGTAGGCCGCCTCCAGATGCTCCTCCTGAATGAGAAGCTGCAGGGCCAGCTCACGGTCGTTCTGCCGCTTGGCCTCCTGAATCAGCCGGCGGCAGTCCTCCAGCTCCTTCTCGGCGGACTTCAGCTTGGCCGCCGCCACCTTCTCACGCGCGATGATGTTGGCCGTGGTCGAATTGTACCGCACCTTGGCGGCGTTGAGCTGGTTCTTCAGGTCCTCGAGCATCGCCTTCGGGTTCTTCTCCTCCAGCCCACCGATGAACAGGGAGAAGAAGCCGCGGATCAACCGGCCCAAACGTGCGAAGAAGCCCATCTACCTCATCCTCCTTTGGCTCGCTTAACGAAGGTTCATCAACTTAAAGCGCTGCACCCGCTCTTCCAGGGCCTTCCGGTCGTCCAGCAGGTCCCGGTACTCCGGGGGGAGCACATCCTTGTCGTCGCATTCCAAAATCGCCAGGTCGCTCATGAACTCCACCTGCGCCGTGGAGGGGCGGATCCGCTCCAGGGCGCCGTCGATGTCCTCCTGCGTGATCTCGGACCGCCCGGCATCCTCGGCCAGCTCCCAGGCCTTCAGCACCACCGACTCCAGCTCGGCGCCGGTGTAGCCCTCGGTCCGGCTGGCCGCCTTCTCCCAATCGGGCTCGCCGGCCATGCCGTAGCGCTGGTGCACCGCCTGCAGGATCGCCACCCGCTCGGCCCAGCCCGGCACCAGGAAGGGGATCTTCCGGTCAAAGCGGCCGGGCCGCTTCAGGGCCGGGTCCATGAGGTCGGGGCGGTTGGTCGCCGCGATGAAGACGATGCGGCCCCGGTTGTGCGGGTTCGACATGAAGTCCAGCATGCGGGCGAAGAGCCGCTGCTGCACCCCCGAGTCGCCGCCATTGCCCCGCTGCAGGAGCTGGTCGATCTCGTCGATCAGCACCAGGCACGGCGCCAGCGACTCGATGCCCAGCAGCGCCTTCTCCAGGTTCTGCTCCGAGAGGCCCACGTAGGGACCCAGGATCTTGCCGAAGTTGAGCTTGACCCCGTTGACCCCCGCCTCCGCCACCAGGGCGTAGAAGAAGGCCGACTTGCCGGTGCCCGAGGGGCCGGTGAGCAGCACTCCCAGCGGCACCCGCCGGTAGTTGCCGGTGCGCAGGGGCACCACGATGTTCTTGACGGCGAAGAGCTTCGCCTCGGTTAGGCCGCCCAGGGCGGTGAAGTCGAAGCGGGGCTCGGCAATCTCCAGCACGTCGCCGAACTCGGCCCGGATCAGCGACTCCTTGCGGTCCCGGGCGAAGTCTAGGGTGATCGGCTGCCCGGTGGCCTCGGCCCTGAGGCCGATGTCCTCGATCAGGATCCGGGAGAGCCCGGCCGTGGCGTTGGCCAGCTCCACGGGCTCGACGGCCAGCTGCAGCTTCCGCTTCTCCACCATCGACTCGATGTAGGTCAGGCGGGCCTCCAGGTCGGGCAGCGGCACCATGATCTGCTCGATCTTGGTGGAGGCCAGGCGCAGGTGCGGGTGCAGCTCCGCCAGCGACCCGGCCAGCATGACCACGGGACTGCCCATCCGGTTGAGCCGGATGTCGCCGGCCCACTTCTTCACGAAGGTGAGCGCCCGCAGCTCCTCCTGGTCCATGGAGGCCAGCTCCTCCACGGGCAGAATCGTCTCCGCCTGCTCGATCAGCACCGCCGCCGGCTCCTTGTAGATCAGCTTGTCGAGCAGGGCGAACGCCTGCCCCGGGGCCACCGGCAGCTTGATGTCATCCTCCGGCCGCACCCGCTCCCCCGTCAGGATGCGGATGAACTCCTCCCGCATCCCCGGCCGGGCGAACGTGATGCCCTCGGCCCGGTTGTAGATGGCCACCACGCGGCGGGGCTTCCGGCCGGGGGCGAAATCGGGGTTCTCCAGGAAGTCCTGAATTACCACGTCGCGCACCCGCCGGTTGTCCGGGCCGGCGTAGTCGTTCACGTTGAAGTGCAGTACGAACAGGTTGGCAATCGAGCTTCTGTACTTGAAGATCAGATCTTCCAGCCACGCCGGGCGCATCCACCAGCCTCCCTACTCCCGAAGGGCCATCTCCGTTCCAAAGACTTCATGGTACGGCCGAAAGGTTCGCCAGAATCAGGATTTCCCGCCTCCGGCCGGCATCACGCCCGACCGGGCCAGCCAGGTCCGCCTGGCCACGCGGCCCGCGACGATGGCGCTCACCACCGCCCCTGCCAGCCCCCCGCCGATGCCGACGAAGGCCGGGCCGTACGCCTGCTCCCGCAGGGCGGGGATCGCCACCAGGAGGTTCACCGCCAGCCACACGTCCAAAGCGCCTCCGAGCAGCAGGCCGCCGAGGGATCCCACACCGGCTGCCCATCCCCGGCCCGGCAGCCGCCCGGCCAGCCAGCCGATCCCGCCGCCGATGGCCGCCGCCAGCAGCAGCACCACCGCGCAGCCCAGCCAGTAGTACGGCGCCGGGCGCGGGCCCAGGAAGAGGCCGGATCGGTTCATGACGGCGAAGGCCAGGTTCGCATCCGGCAGGCCCGGGTACTCGGCCACGTACTCGCCGCCCTCCTGCCGGAAGTCGAGGTTGCCGGCGAAGTACCAGCGGGTCCCCTCCGGGGCGGCGACCCTTATCTCCAGCGGGCCGAAGGAGGCCCAGCCGAGGGCCGGCAGGAGCAGGTAGTGGTACTGGTACACCGGGTACGTCCAGCGGGTCCGGTCCCGGGCGGCGACGTGATCGTACGTGACGACCAGCTCCCCTTCCGCCTCCGCGGGCAGGTCGAGGGTGAACCGGAAGTAGCGGAGCACCGTGTCTTGCCCGTAGACGTGGTCCGAATACGGCTCTCCGGTGACGGGGTCCAGCCACACGTCCACGGTGGTCCAGGCTGCGGCCATCTCCGCCAGCTCGTCCGGCGCGAACGGCCCCCACTCCATCGTCACCGGCACGGGATGGCCCTGCCAGGCGGCCGTCAGGTCGACGCGCTCGCCGGAGTCCTGCACAACAAAGATGAAGGGCTGGGCCTCCAGGGCCGGCCCCCGGTTGGCGAGTCGGTACCGGGCGGTCACCGTCGCCCTGTCCAGCCCGGGGTGCAGGTCGAACCGCAGGCTCTCCCCGAGCACGTGCACCTGGTCGCTCCGGCCCGGCAGCAGGGGGCCCCCTGTGTCGCCGCCGACCCGGGGCGGACCGGCGTTGGCCTCCGCGGCGGCGGGAAGCAGGCACAACAGCCATGCCGCCAGCAGGAGGGCGATCCGGTGCCGACATCCTGTTAGACGCATTTCTTCCAGCCCCCCCTTCAACTTTTTAACCCCTGTCCGCGACATTTATAAAGATCCGCTTCGATCAGCTGACCAGGATGAAGCCGAACTGCTCGCCCAGCCGCTCCTTCACGGCCTGCCGCAGGTTCTGGTGTTCGGGGCGCCTGAGGAACGGATCGTCCTCGACCAGCCGCATCGCCTCAGTCCGGGCCCGCTCCAGGATGGGCAGGTCGGCGATGGGGTTGGCCACCTTCAGGTCGGGCATGCCGTGCTGCCGGGTGCCGAAGAACTCGCCCGGCCCCCGCAGCTCCAGGTCCTTCTCGGCCAGGGCGAAGCCGTCGCTGTACTTCTGCATGATCATCATCCGCTCCCGGGCCTCGGCGGTTTTGGGATCGGCGATCAGCACGCAGTAGGACTGGTGCGGACCGCGCCCCACCCGGCCCCGGAGCTGATGCAGCTGGGCCAGGCCGAACCGGTCGGCCCCCTCGATGATCATCATCGAGGCGTTGGGCACGTCCACGCCGACCTCAATGACGGTGGTGGTCACCAGCACCTGAATCTCCCCTGCGCGGAAGGCATCCATCACCGCCTCCTTCTCCGCGGGCCGCAGCCGGCCGTGGAGAAGGCCCAGGCGGACGTCCGGGTACTGCTCCCGCAGCCGCTCGTACCACTCGGTGGCCGCCTGCGCCTGCAGTTTGTCCGACTCCTCCACCAGGGGGCAGACCACGTAGCCCTGCCGGCCCGCCGGCACCTCCCGGCGCATCAGGTGTTCGTACACCTGGCGGCGCTGGGCCTCCGGCCGCCAGTAGGTCCCCACCGGCCGCCGCCCCGGCGGCAGCTCGTCGATCACCGACACGTCCAGGTCGCCATAGAGGGTGAGCGCCAGGGTGCGGGGAATGGGCGTGGCGGTCATCACCAGGGTGTCGGGCATGATCTCGCCCTTCTGCTGCAGCCGGGCCCGCTGGCGGACGCCGAAGCGGTGCTGCTCGTCGGTGATGACCAGGCTGAGGTCCTTGAAGGCCACCCGGTCCTCGATCAGGGCGTGGGTGCCCACGGCGATGTGGGCCGCGCCCATCTGGAGCAGCCCGAGGTTGGCATCCCGCTCCTTCTTGGTAAGACTGCCGGTCACCAGCACCACCTGCACCCCGAGCGGAGCGAAGATCTTGCGCAGGTTCAGGTAGTGCTGCTCGGCGAGGATCTCGGTGGGGGCCATCATGGCGCCCTGGTGGCCCGAGTCAACCGCCTTGGCCAGGGCGGCGACGGCGACCATCGTCTTGCCGGAGCCCACGTCGCCCTGCACCAGCCGGTTCATCGGCTTGGGCGATTCCATGTCGGCCGCCACCTGGCGGATTACCCGCTCCTGCGCGGCCGTCAGCCGGAAGGGCAGGCTCTCCCGCAGCCGGCGGCTGATCTCGCCGTCCGGCCCGTGGGCGATGCCCGTCTGCTCCACCACCGTCTGCCGCCGCACCAGGGCCAGGCCGGTCTGGAGCACGAACAGCTCCTCGAAGGCGAGGGTGGTCCGGGCCCGCTCCTTCTGCGCTTCAGAGGCGGGGAAGTGGATGGCCCGCCAGGCCTCGGCCATGGGCATCAGCCCCTGCCGCTGCCGCACCGCCTCGGGCAGGGTTTCGGGCATCAGGTGCGCGGCAGACTGGAGGGCGAAATGCACCGCCCGCCGCACGTCCCTGGGGTTGAGCGAGCCGGTCAGGGGATAGACCGGTACGATCCGGCCGGCGTGCAGCGGGTCGGAGGACGTTTCGTCGTCGATGATCTCCCACTCGGGGTTAGTGATCTGAATCTGCGCCCCCCGCCGCTCCACCGTCCCGGCGAAGACGACCTTGGTGCCCACGGGGAAGCGCTTGGCCTGCCACGGCTGGTTGAACCAGACCCCCGCGGCGGTGCCGGAGCCGTCGGAGATGAACACCTTGGTGAGGTGCAGCCGCCCCCGCACCTTCCGGTCCTCCACCATCACCACCGTGCCCATCAGCGACTCCAGTTGCCCGTTCTGGGCCTGGGCGATGTGCTTGAACTGGGAGTAATCCCGGTACGCCCGGGGAACGCGCTCGATCAGGTCGCGCACGGTGGCGATCCCCTGCTTGGCCAGGTCACGGGCCCGGGCCGGCCCGATGCCCTTCAGGTACTGGACCGGCATGTTCAGGGGGTCGCCGTAGTAGCGCTTCGCCTTGCTCCTGGGATCGTTGCCGTTCGTGGGTGTCACCCAACTCACCTCACGACACGTGTTCGCTGCCGGAGCGAACGAATCCTGTAACAAAGGCTCCTCTTGTGGCCGCACAGCGGACCGGGTTCTCACGAAGATGGCCCAGTTTGGCCATCGGCAGGGTGCCGGGCGCTTCGCGTTATTCCTGCGAGACTTCTCTGACCGCAACGCAGTCTGACGGATGACGCGTTCGGGGAGGTGCGCCACAGTGATCCACGTGCGGGAGACATACCGGGTTAAACCGGGCAACTTGGACGAACTGAAACGGCTTCTTGCGGAGTCCTTGTTGCCTGTACGAGTGACGGCGTCGCCGTGGGCGGCCGCCTCTCCACATCCAGCGAAACCGTCGAAGTGGCGTTCATCCGCCTGAACGAGTCCAATTTGGCCGACTTCGTCACCCGCCCGCACTTTCGGACCATGATACTGGACGCGATGACGGAACGAACGGTGCCCTACGAGGCGTACCGGCTGCGCCCATATACGCGACTACGCCGGACAGCCGACCACAACTGAACCCCGAGTCGCCGGCTGAGCATGTACCTGTTCAGGCCAGCAGGCGCGTCCGAGCAGCTACGATACGAACCGTCCGGAGCCTGATGAAAGGGGGCCGACGCCGTGTACACCGAAGCGTCAGCCCCCGCGCGGGACCGCCCGCCGAGGCCGGCTGGCAGCCGGAGCGATGTGCCTGCGCGCTCTCGACCCAGATCCGCCCGGCGAACTCGAAGAGCGCCGACATCGCCAGCAACATCACCGCCATCGGCGAGATCGAAAGGCCCAGGGCCTCGGCCACAATCGCCAGGTCGAAGGCGGCGCAGTTCTTGCGGTTGGGATCCGCGAGCGGTAGGAAGCCGTCGGCCGTGCACCGCTTCATCATCAAGTATACCCGTTTTGTCAGACTTGAGTCTATAACGCGCCTAGTCTGTAAACCCTCTCCACCGCGTAACCCCCGGAAGTGTGGCGGAGCCCGGGTCGCCATGTTCGGCTTCGCTGGTGTTGCTCTCCAGCTATCCCGCCTGTTCGGCTTCACTGGTGGTGCCCCCGCGACGACAAGAGAAAACCCCTGCTTCCCGGTCGGCAGGGGCAGGGGTTTGCGCCAGCCAGGTCCGCCACCATCACCAGCGAAGGCGAACACGGTATACCCGCGGGCGCTGGGGTACAGGGCAGGCGGGACCGTCACCGGCGCCGGCTGGCATAGCGCCTGGACTTCACCCGCTCGACGGCCGCCTGGACCCAGTTCCCGTCCGGTGCCGGTGCCATGACCGGTTTCCGGGAAGCGCCATCCGTCCCCGGGGCTGAAGCCGGAGGGGAAGCCAGGATCCGTTCCACCTCCCTCTGCATGGTCAGCACGTCTGCCACGAACCGGTTCCAGTTGAACAGACCTGTGGCGGGACCGTCCTCCCGGCACCAGCCGAGGTGCGTCGGGTCGTAGGGGTGCTGGACGGGATCCCACCAGAAGCGGCCCGACAGCCGATCGATCCCGACCTCGAAGACCACCATGAGCCTCGCCACCAGCCAGACCAGCCGCCGGTAGCTCTCCTCCCAATCGGGCGTGCCCCAGTTGTGCTCGCAGATCATGACGCCGATGTCCCGGTGGTTGCGCCCAGCGGTGTGGTAGGCAATCTCGCCCACAGGCACCAGTTGCCTGATCGCCTGATCATCGACGACAAAGTGACAGGAGCGCGGCTCGCCGGCCACCGCCCGCTCCAGCACGGCCCGCATGCCGGCGCCGTCCAGCCGGGGGCTCTCGGAACGGTGCACCACAATCCCCTCCACGCCCCGCCAGGCTCCTGCGCCGTCCCTGGCTCCGGGCCTGCCGGCCGCTCCGGGAGGCAGGAACTCCTGCTGAATCCGAAACGGCTCCCCCTCCACCGGTTCCAGCAGCATCGCGGCCAGGGCGCGGGCCACTGCCTCGCCGTAGCGCGTATCGGCAGGCCAGCCCGGCCGCCGGAGGGCGCCCACGTGCGTGATCCGGTCCCTGCTCTCCCCGGTCAGGAAGGGCACCAGGTTGGGCATACCCGGGGGAAGGGGCTCCCCCGAAGCCTGAAGATAAAGCGCCTGCACGTGTGCGAGTACGCCTTCCTCCGGCGACCGGAAGCTGACCCCGGCCTCGCCAAGGCGCTTTACACCGAGCCCGGCAAAATTGTAGCGGCCCCGCTCCATCAGCCCTTCCAGACGAAAGCAGTTCGTATCCACCAGCGCCTGAGCGTAGGCGACATCTCCCCGCACTCCCAGCCTCTCCCCCGCCCCCAGGTAGAGACGTGCCAGATCGGGCGCATGCGGGTTCTCCCGCCGTGTGTACGATGTAAGCTGCTCAGGCCTGGCCCGCGTTCGCCCCATGATGGGCGCGCCCCACGTCACTGCCATCCCACCTCACCTGATGCAGTCCATGGCTACAGTTTATGGGCGGCGCTTCGGGGGTGCCCGCTGCGGCCCGGTCCCAATACAGAACAGGCCCGCCGGATCAGGAATCCGGCGGGCTGTCTGGAGTTCTCTTCAGCTTATCCGCCCTGCTGCGGGTCTGGAGCCGCAGCAAAATCTGGGCCCGGGGGGAGACGAGCGAGCCGTCCGGCCACACGATCATCGGCTCGGGCTGACCGGGGCCGCCCACGAACGGCAGCGGGCCCGGCGGCCCCTGGGACGGAAGCGGCGCCTGCGACAGAGGCGGAGCCTGGGACGGAGGCGGCGCCTGAGACGGAGGCGGAACCTGAGACGGAGGCGGCGCCTGCCCGGGAGGTGGCGACTGTGTGAACGGCCCTTGCTGGGGCGACGGCACCTCCTGCGGCCGCTGTGCCTGCTGCGGCGAGGGCGCCTGCAGGCCGGGCGGCAGCTGGTGCGAGGCCGGCCTCGGAGGCCACGGACCCATCGGCTGTGCTGGTCCGAACGGCGGCCCCTGGGGCGGGTAAGCCGGAATCGGGGAACTCGGCTGCTGCCACGCCGGCGTCACCGTGCGCGTCACCGGTTGACTCGGGTCGGAAGGCCACACCCCGAGAATGGACTTGGCCCAGGCCGGCTTGGCCCTCTGGGGCCGGGACGTTGCCGCCGCGGACAGCGGCCGGGCTGTTCCAGACTTCTCCGCAGGCGGAGACTGCGGGGGCGAAGGCGGCGAGACGGTGATCAGAAACTCGTGGATGCCCAGGTAGGGCCGGGATCTCTGTGCCGGCCTCTCCTCCTCACCACCCGCCTCCGCCAACCCTGCATCAGGCCCTGCATCAGGCCGTGCATCAGGCCGTGCATCAGGCCGTGCACCGCCTGCCTCCCCATCCACTGCCTCCGCGGCCGCTCCCTCAACGGGGACAGCCTCCGGAGCAGGCTCCTGATCGGTACGCGCCCGGGTAGGACGTTCCCTATCGGCGAGCCCCTCGGCGGCCGGTACCAGATCCCCGGTGACTGGCCCCACCGGCACGAGTTCTTCCGGCCCTGGTTCGTCCGCGGCGGCCTCACCGGATGGCCCGGCAGGTTCGTCCGCAACAGGGTTCTCCCCATCTAACCCGCCGCGTCCCGGCGGGCGGGCGGTCACCACCATCGCCGGCAGCCCGGCGCAAGCCGGGGCGGCAGCGGGGGCGTCATCGGCATCCGCAGTCGCCGTATGTGACAGTTCATCGCCCGGCCGCAGCTCATCGCCCGGCCGCAGCTCATCGTCCGGCTGCATTTCGCCGTCCAGCTTCGGCTCGTCGTGTGGCTGCGTTTCGCCGTCCAGGTGCAGACCATCGTCCGCCTGCCCCTCAGCGCCCAGCTGCCGCCCATCGTCCGGCTCCATTTCGCCGTCCGGCATCAGCTCATCGTCCAGTTGCCTTTCACCCTCCGGCTGCAGCTCATCGCCCAGCCTCAACCCATCGTCCGGCTGCATTTCGCCATCCGGCTGCAGCTCATCGCCCACCCTCAGCCCATCGTCCGGCTGCATTTCGCCGTCCAGCTGCAGCTCATCGCCCAGCCTCAACCCATCGTCCAGCTGCAGCTCATCCTTCGGCTGCACCTCATCGGGCAGCGGCAGCTCATCGCCAAGCTGGAGCCCGCTGCCAAGCTGCGCACCGTCGGTCAGCGTCACCTGGTCCGCGTACCCCATCAGCCCGAAGTGCTCCAGCAGCCCTTCGGTGAGGCCGTGGGCCACCCGCAGCTGGAAGCTGCGCCGCATCAGCAGGAGTTCGTCGGCCGGGCAGGTGGGGGTGGCGCACTCCACCACCAGGCTCACCGGCCGGTGGCCCCTGATCACGCCGGAGAGCTCCGCCGGGAACCAGGACCAGAACGGCACGCCGCGGGACGGGAGCCCCGTGCGGGCGCAGATGCGCTTCAGCAGCCGTTCGGCCAGGCGGCGGCTGGCCAGGGCGTAGGGACTGGGGACGAGGGCCCGCACCCCGCGGATCTGGGTGGAAGGATGGCTCCCGGTCCGCAGGAAAATCAGCACTTCGGCGCCGTGCTCCTCGATCTTCCGGGCCCTGCTGGCCACCGACGCCGCGGCCGGGGTGCCGGTGGTCACCAGCACGGATGCCCCGTGGGCCTCCAGCATCTCGGCCGTATAGCTCACGATGCTCAGCACCGCCTGCTCCCAGGGCGGTGACGCGTCACCGTGGTCCAGGACGTCCAGCGCCAGGAGCCGCCCGGTCAGCGGCAGGAGCGTCGTCCCGTCAGCCGTTGTGGTCGACCGCATGGCCGCCCTCCCTTCCCCGCGCACACGTATGGGACGTTACCAGAGCCTATGCGCCAGGCAGTGTAACATTCCCCCCGTCCGGCGCACATAATGAACCAATCCTACACCTGTCAGGAGGGACCACTGTGCCCGAGGAGCGTCTGCAGCCAGCTCAGCTGGAACCCATTTGCATTCGAACCACTCAGGTCTACGACTGGTGCTACCTGAATGGCACCACCAGCGTTCTGCTTCCGGACATCGTTTTCCCGGCGGATACCGCCTCCGTAGCGGGCATCGAGGCCGCCATCATCAACGTGGAGTGCGCCGAGATCGACCGCGACCAGGACCCGAGCGGTCTGGCAGCCGTGACGATCCGGCGGCTGGTGACCTTCGAGCTGACCTTCGTCGACGCCGCGGGCAATCCCGTGCCCGTCATCGTGAACGGCGTGGAGGTCACGACGCAGACCCGCACCCGCTTCTTCGACGAGTTCATCCGCGTCTGCGCCCCCGAAGGCACCACGCTTACCTGCGAGATCACCGACGCCGCGGCCCGGGCCTTCATGACCGTCATCAACAGCACGCCTGCCGTGCAGGTCGAACTCTTCGTCTGCCAGTCCATCCAGGTGACGGCCGACGTGACGGTGAGCATCAACATCAACGACTACTGCGTGCCGGACGCCTGCGAGACCGGTCCGAAGCCCTTCCAGTGCCCCCCTCCCACCACTCCGCCGCCTGGGTGCGGACCCAACACCCTCGGCAGAGCGCAGCAAGCCAGCAACAGCTAGGTCCAGCCGCCGCCCTGCGAGGTGAGCGCAAAGTCCATGCCGGGGAGCCTGGTCGCGACGAGTCTGAAGGTGTACGGAATGCGGAATGCCGCCGCAGCCCAACTGGCGTACGACGCGCTGCGTCAAATCGACGGCGTCCAGCAGATCACCACGAATGTCCCGCTCCGCAGGATAAACGTTACTCACACACCCCGTCGTGGGATTACTCAGGAGCTGGTCGCCGCGCTGCGCAGTCTGGGCTTTCACGCGCAGGAAAAGGGCTGAGCCCCCCCGCTCTAGCGGGCGTGCCCCGCTTTCCAACTGCACCGAGGGCCGGGCGCTGTCCGGTCCTCGGTGATACCTTTTGGGGGAGAGGAGGCCGCCATGACCTGCTCGGTCATCTACCCGCCCACGCTGGACTGGGCCTGGCTCACGCAGCGGCCGCAGCAGCTCATGCGCCAGTTTGCCCGGCACGGCTACCCTACTTACTTCTGCAACCTGACGCAGCGCCCCGGCCTCCCGCCTGAGCCCGCGGGCCCCAACCTGTGGGTGGTGCACGACCACCGGGCGTTCGTCGCCGGCGGCCTGCCGGACGGCCCCAGGCTGGTCTGGTGCTCCTGGCCCAAGCTCCACGACATCCTCGACCTCTATCGCCCCGCGGCGGTCGTCTTCGACGCGGTGGACGACTTCCCCGAATGGCGGCCCTACGAGCGCGCCATGCTGCAGCGGGCCGACGCGGTGGTCACAAGCGCCCGGAGCCTCTTCGAACGGCTCTCGGGCGAACACAGCCGCGTCTACCTGGTGCCCAACGGCTGGGACGACCGCCTCGCCCGCGAGCCGCTTCCCCCTCGCCCGGCCGACCTGCCGCCGGCGCCGGTGGCCGGGTTCGTCGGGGCCTGGGCGCCGTGGATCGACGCGCGGCTCCTGGAGGCCGTCGCCGCCCGGCTGCCCCGGTGGCAGTTCGCCGTCATCGGCCCGCTCCACGGCCGCCGGCCCGCGCGGGGCGCCAACATCCACCACCTGGGGCACAAACCCCACAGTGAGCTGGCCAGCTACCTGCACCACCTTGACGTGGGGCTGATCCCCTTTCAGCTCAACCAGATCACCCGGGCGGCCAACCCGGTGAAGCTGTGGGAGTACCTGGGGGCGGGGCTCCCGGTGGTCGCCACGCCCATCCCCGAAGTGCTGCCGCTCCAGGACCACGTGGCCGTGGCGGCAGAGCCCGATGGCTTCGCCCGGGCCATCGAGGCCGCACGGCAGACCGACACGCCGGAGCGCCGGGAGGCGCGGAAGGGGCTCGCCCGGCAGAACAGCTGGACGGCCCGCTTTGCGCGCCTTCAGGCCGCGCTCGCCGACCTGCTTGAAGTCGGACGGTGAAGGATGGCGCGTGAAAGGAGGCTGTCCCGTGCCGCTGCCGCTCGTGCTCATCGGCTGTCCCGTGCGTAACCGCGCCTGGGCCCTGCCTGCGTACCTGGCGGCCCTTCAAGCCCTCGACTACCCGGCGGACCGGCTGCGGTTCGCCTTCGTCCTGAACGATTCGGCGGACGAGAGCGAGGCCATCCTCACCGAGTTCGCCCGCGCGCGGCCGACCGCGCTCCTGCGCCGCGACCTGCACTTCCCCCGGTGGCAGCGGGGCCACTACTCCTTTGCGAACCTGACCCTGCTCCGCAACCTGCTCATCGACGAGGCGCTGCGCTCCGGCGCCGACTACCTGTTCTCCGTCGACAGCGACGTGCTCCCGCCGCCCAACGCCCTGCGCCGCCTGCTGGCCGCAGAGCGGCCGCTGGTGGGGGCGCGGGTCCCCAACGACCTGCACCTGCCCGGCGAGCACTGGCGCTGCAACTTCCTCTGCAGGGATGACCGGGGCCGGCTCCGCCACCCCCGCGCCTTTCCCCCCGACGCCCTCGTGCCGGTAGACGTGGTGGGGGCCGCGGTGCTCATCGCCCGCGCCGTGCTGGAAAGCGGCTGCCGCTACGAGCCGGGGCCCACCGGCGAGGACGAGGGCTTCTGCCGCCAGGCGCTGGCCGCCGGTTACCAGCCCTGGGTCGACACCGGACTGGTCTGCCAGCACCTCATGCAGGAAGCCGGGCAGTAAGAAAGGGGAGGCGTATGCCTCCCCACGGGATGGGATATTCCACGCCTGCCTAGGGAACCGTGCGTTCGATCACGTGGATGGCATCCACGATCAGGTCGGCGCCGCCCGCGACCGGCTTCGAGAAGGTGAGCCGGAAGCGACGGGTGTTATTGGGCGAGAGGCCCGCGTCCAGGTCGAACTTCAGGCAGCCCACAGGGGTCGCGCCGCCGACGGTGGGAATGTCGGCAGCAGGAACCATGAAGCTGAACCGGCGCAGCAACCGCCCCTTCGGCTGGGGTTCGGGAAGGGGAAGGTACGCGCCGCCGCTCCTCTCCCGCTGCTGCTCCCACTGGAAGAACTGGCCGAACGTGGGCTCGTCGTAGAAGTCCAGCGTCACCACCAGCGGTGAGGTGGCCAGACCGCCGACGGCCCCAACGCGGAACTCGATCTCGAAGCTGCGATTCGGGTAGGCCACGCCGTCCTGCTGGATATACCCGGTGCCCGGCCCGAGGCGGGCTGTCCAGAAACCGCTGCAGGCGACGTCGTCCGACACGGTTGCGTCACCGCTGGCAACCCATGGGATGAACGTGCCTGTCTCAAACTCGGCGTTGCGAGTGCGAAGCTTGAAAACCATCCAGGTCCCTCCTTCAGGCATGGGGCCATGGGTTCCCTCACTCAGTCTATGCCGGAGGCCGCCGGGTTGTTATGTCAACAGCCCCAGCAGGCGTCCAGCACCTCCCCCCAGGCCCGCCGCCAGCGGGCCAGGGAGTGCGCCCTTGCCACCTCCAGCGCCCGCTGGGCCATCCGCGCCCGGGCGTCGGCGTCCCGCCAGAGCCGCCGGATGGCCGACGTCAGGTTCTCTGCGGTGGCGTGCACGAGCAGACCGTTGTACTCGTGGATGATCAGGTTGGAGAGGCCCCCCACCCAGCCGGCGATCACCGGCCGCCGGGAGGCCATCGCCTCCAGGCAGCTCAGGCTGGTTCCCTCGGAGGCCAGCGACGGGATGACCACGAGGTCAGCCGCCCGGTACTCCGCGGGCATCTCCGCCATGGGCCGGATGCGGTGCTGAACTGCCGGCCGCTCTGCCGAGACTCCCTGCAGCCGGCGCACCGCCTCCTCGGGGCCCGCGCCCACAAAGTGAACCTCGACCCCCGGCCCCTCCGTAAGCGCAAGCGCCGCCTGCAGCATCGGCTCCAGCCCCTTCTGCGGCTCCAGCCGGCACGGCACCAACACCCGAAATGTCCCGTCTCCCGTCCGCACCGAACCCGGCGGAAACTGCGCCAGGTCGACGAAGTTGGGGATGAACCGGAAGCGCCCCTCCAGCTCCGGCCAGGTGGCCCGCACCCAGTTGATCACGTTGGTGTCGTTGGCCACCACGACCGCCAGGCTCTCCAGGGCCTGCCGGAGCCGGGGCGTGAAGATGGGGAAGGGGCGCCGCGCCACGCCGCCGTCGTCCCACCAGAGCGAGTGGGAGACCCCCACGCTGCCCGGCGGCGCCCCGGGGTAGGCCATGGACCACAGGTGGAACAGGTGGTGATCGAAGCCGCCGGCCGCCTCTCGGAAGCGCCGGTTCGTCACCGGCCAGGCGCCGCCGTTGACCACCATCGGCCCGAGGCCCCGGACCACCCGCCCGTCGTGCACGGCACTCCAGTCGTGGGCGGCGGCCTGGAAGAGGGTAACCTCACAGCCCCGGTCCTCCAGCAGCCTGCACAGCTCGATCAGGTGGCGCTCGGCCCCGCCCTGCACTGGCGGCTCGCCCCGAGGGCCGAGGTAGGCGGGCGTCAGGACCGCCACCCGCTTCACGGCGCATCCTCCTCCTCCGAACCCCCGGCGGCCACCTGGGAGCGCCAGTAGTGAAGCAGCCGCTCCAGCGACCGGGTGAGCGACACCTCCGGCGCCCAGCCGGTGGCGGCACGGAGCCTCCGGGGGTCTCCCACCAGCCGATCGGCGGCCACCCGACCCGCCCCCGCCTGAGCAAAGCCCGCCCGATCTGGCCCCGCCTGAGCAGTACCCGCCCGGCCTGCCCCCGCCTGAGCGGTACCCGCCCGGCCTGCCCCCGCCTGAGCGGTACCCGCCCGGCCTGCCCCGCCAGGCGCCGCAGTACCCGCGGGCGCTTCCGGCTCGGGCAGCCCGCTCAGCCGCCAGAGCTGCCGGGCCACCCACTGCAACCGCACGCCCCGCCCTGAGCAGATGTTGTAGACCGGATCGGGGCCCTCCAGCTCGCCCAGCAGGGCCAGCGCCCGGGCGGCGTCGCGGCTGTCCAGGTAGTCCCGCACGGCGTCCAGGTTGCCCGTCGCCAGGGGGCGCGGGCGGCCCTCAGCCGTCATGACGGCCAGCTGCCGGGCGAAGTGGGCCGGGGCGCTGTCGCTCCGGGGGCTGATCCCGATGAGGTTGAACAGCCGGGCCACCACGAGTTCGATGCCCAGGCTGTCCCCCAGGCTCCGGGCCGCCAGCTCCATCGCCGCCTTGCTGGCGGCGTAGGGTGAGGCCGGCCACAGTGGGGCCTCCTCCCGCCACCGCTGGCGAGGGCCCGCGTTGGGCCCGTAGACCGCGCCGGTGCTGGCGATGACGAGCCGCGCCCCCGGCGCCGCCTCGGCCGCCGCGTTCAAGAGCCTGAGGGTGCCGCACACATTCACTTCGAGAAGCTCGTGCGCGGAAGGGCTGCGGGTCGCGCTGGCCTGGGCCGCCGCCAGGTGGAAGATCAGCTCCGGCCGGCTGAGGCGCACGGCCCGGGCGGCGTCGGCATCGTCGGTCAGGTCGCAGACGATTGGCAGCCACTCCAGCCCATCCTGCCAGCGGTCCAGGGGCCGGCGGGCCGCCCCGTACACCGTGTATCCCCGGCGGCGCAGGCAGAGCGCCAGCTCCCGCCCGAGCATCCCGGTCACGCCCGTAATCAAGACCCGGCGGCTCATTCCCCGCTCCCCCGCCATTCCGTGCCCGGCAGCCGCTGTCCGCTCGCCTGCATCTGCCCCTCCAGCTCCGGCCGCCGTTCTCCACTCGCCTGCATCTGCCCCTCCAGCTCCGGCCGCCGTTCTCCACTCGCCTGCATCTGCCCCTCCAGTTCCGACCGCCGTTCTCCACTCGCCTGCATCTGCCCCTCCAGTTCCGACCGCCCTTCTTCACTCGCCCGCATCTGCCCCTCCAGTCCCGACCGCCCTTTTCCACTCGCCCGCATCTGCCCCTCCAGCTCCGGCCACCGCTCCATCACCGCGAAGTACTGCTCGGGCGAGCCCAGGTCGAACCAGGGGGCCTCGGTCTCGTAGTGCATCACCGGCCGCCGGTCGGCAAGCAGACCGGCGATCCACTCCGGCATATCCACCGGCCCGGTCTCCGGCAGATAGGCCAGGGCGCGCGGATCCACGGCGTAGATGCCCAGCCCCAGCCGCGCCACCCGTTCCGGCTTTTCGTGGTAGGCCAACACCCGCTCCCCGTCGGCCTCCAGCACGCCGAAGTTCAGCCGCTCCCGGCGCAGCTGGGTCGCCACCGTCAGCCAGCCGCCGCGGCTGCGGTGAAAGGCGATGAAGTCCCGGAAGTCCAGCCCGGTCACGATGTCAGCGTTGACCACCAGAAAGGGCTCATCCAGGTCCGGAATAAGCCGGAGGGGACCGGCGGTCCCCTGCGGCTCGGCCTCCTCCACGTAGCGCACCGGCACCCCCACCTGCTTCCCGTCGCCGAAGTAGCTGCGGAAGACGTATCCCATGTAGCGCACGGCCAGCGTGACCTCCGTCACGCCCGCGGCCACCAGCCGGTCCAGCAGCCAGGCCAGAATCGGTCTGTTGCCCAGGGGCAGCATGGGCTTCGGCAGGATGCGGGTGTAGGGGCGGAGCCGCAGGCCTTCCCCACCCGCCATGATCACAGCCCGCATGCGCACCCCCCCTCTACACGATGCTCTGGTTCAGAATCTCCGGCGTGAACCTGCGCTCAATGAACGCCAGGGTACGGCGCAGCCCCTCCTCCAGCGGGACCCGGGGCCGCCAGCCCAGCCGCTGCTCTGCCAGGCACCGGTCGCAGAGCAGGCGCGCCACCTCGCTGGCTTTGGGCCGCACCCGCTCCCGCTCCTCCACCACCGGCACCTGGCGGCCGGTCAGCCGCATGGCCATCTCGGCCAGCTCGCCCACCGAGATGTCCGCGCCGTAGCCGGCGTTCAGCACCATGCCCTCAACCCCCGGCGCGCTGCCCGCCTTCAGGAAGGCCTGCGCCGTGTCGGTCACGTAGGTGTAGTCCCGCCGCGGCCAGAGGCTCCCCAGCCGGATCTCCGGGGCCCAGAGTGCCTGGGTGAGGATGGTCGGGATCAGGGCGCGGGTGGACTGGCGCGGCCCGTAGGCGTTGAAGGGGCGCAGGGTCACCACCGGCAGGTTGTAGGCGCAGAAAAAGCTCTCGACCAGCTTGTCGGCACCGATCTTGCTGGCGGAGTACGGCGACTGCCCCCTGAGCGGGTGGGCCTCGGAGATCGGCACCGTGTCCGGCGTGCCGTAAACCTCGCTGGTGGAGGTGTGCACCAGCCGCTCCACGCCGAGGTCGCGGCAGGCCATGAGCACGTTCAGGGTGCCGGTCACGTTCACATCCACGTAGCTCCGGGGGTCCAGGTACGAGTAGGGGATGGAGATCAGGGCGCCCAGGTGGAGCACCCGCTCCATGCCCTTCACCGCCCGGCGCACCGAGTCGGCATCCCGCAGGTCGCCCCAGACCACCTCCACCTCCGCCCGCTCCCCGGGCGGAAGCTCAGTCAGGTTGCCCAGGTGGCCGTTGCCGTTGTAGTGCGCGAGCACCCGCACCCGGGCCCCTTCCGCCAGCAGGGCCTGCACCACGTGGCTGCCGATGAAGCCCGTCCCCCCGGTCACCAGGACCCGCCTGTTCTGCCACTCTCCCACGGCCGCTCCCCCCTACAGCCCGTACTCCCGGCGCAGCCACTCGATGGTGGGCGGGAGGCCCTCCTCCAGGGTCACCCTGGGGTTGTGGTCCAGGTCCCGCACGGCCTTCCGGATGTCGGGCCGCTTGCTCACCGTGTTGTGTTTGTCCTCTGGCAGGTAGGTGACCAGCCTGGGATCGGCGCCGGTGAGCTGGAGGATGAGGTTGCTCAGCTCCCGCACGCTCCGGTAGTCGGTGCCGCCGATGTTGTAGACCTCGCCGGCCTTGAACCGGTCGGCGACCCGGGCCAGCGTCGGGATGAAGTCGTCGACGTACATGAACGTGCGGTGGTAGCCCTCGAACACGGTCCAGGGCTTGCCGGTGAGCGCGCGGTAGGCCATCAGGCAGACCACGCT
This sequence comes from Symbiobacterium turbinis, assembly GCF_055383075.1. Taxonomy (NCBI): domain Bacteria; kingdom Bacillati; phylum Bacillota; class Clostridia; order Eubacteriales; family Symbiobacteriaceae; genus Symbiobacterium; species Symbiobacterium turbinis. The sequence goes on along the minus strand of NZ_AP042433.1, from coordinate 656,903 downwards.
CCGGTAGTTGTGGTAGCGCTCCCCCGGGCCGTAGGCGTTGAAGAACCGCAGCCGCACCACCGGCACCTCGTAACGCCGCTCGAAGTTCATGATCTGAACCTCGTTCACCCACTTGGTGAGGGCGTAGTCGTTGTGCTGGATGATGGGCTGGCGCAGGGGCAGGTCCTCGTCCAGCACCTCCGCCTGGGTCTCGCCGTAGATCTCGGAGGAGCTGGCGAAGATCAGCCTGAAGCCCTTCCGCCGCTGGAACTCCAGGATGTGCCGGGTGCCGATCACGTTGGTCTGCCAGAGCGTGTCGTAGTACTCCTCGCCGTTGATGCGCCCGAACTCGGCCGCAAGGTGGTACACGTAGTCGTACGGCTGCTCGAACACCCGCTCCAGCTGCCGGTAGTTGGCCACATCCGCGCGGAAGTAGCGGTCGTCGGCCTGGTGGTGGGTGTCCACCTGCCAGACCTCGTGGCCATTGGCCTCCAGCTCTGCCACCAGCCGGCTCCCCAGGGTGCCCTTACTGCCCGTCACGAGTATCCTGGCCACGGTGGTCGTCCTCCTCGGTATAGCGAATCGCCAGGGGGCGCTCGTAAATCAGGTCGTACCTTTCGTCCGGCTCCCCCCACCGGAAGCCCAGCTGGGCCACCTGCTCCGGCCCCAGGGCCGGATCGTACACGTAGACCTCCTTGCCGTCGGCCGCAAGCGCCTCGGCCAGCTCCCGCGCCCTGCTGAACCGGGTGTCCGCGTAGCCCGGCTTGAAGGTCAGCCCCTTCACCAGAACCCGCCGGCACGGGCCGGCCAGCCGGCGCAGCCGCTCCCGGTGGGCCTCGTCCGCGGCTATGGCCGCGGCCAGGAGGGGCGACTGCATAGCCTCCTGGAGGAAGCCCACGTCCTTTGGCAGGCACTCGCCGCCGATGCCGAAGTCCACGTTCAGCAGCTCCACGTTCGGCTTGGTGTTGACAGCGCCGTGAAGCTGCGCCCAGTCCAGCCCCTGCTCCAGGCAGTAGCCGAAAAGCGCCTCCGCAAAGGCGATGTTGACGTAGCGCAGCCCGTTCTCCACGATCTTCGCGAGCTCGGCAACCCGCACGTCGTCCACTGCATAGAGCTGGGGCACCAGCGACCGGTAGAAGGTCAGCGCGGCGTCCCGGCACGCCGGCGTCATCCCGGCCACCACCCGCGGGGCGTCGAACACGGTCTCCTCGACGCCGAACAGAATACGGTGGGGCACGTGCGCAAGGTGGAAGTCCCGCCCCGGCGCAAAGCCCCGCTCGCGGAAGGCCTCGGCCAGCCGGGCCGTCCCCCCCACGGGCAGCGTCGACTCCACCGACACCAGGGCCCCCTGCTTGGGCGAGATGGCCCGCACCGCGCTCAGGATGTGGCTCAGCCCCGGCCCCGTCGAGGTGGTGAGGATCCAGGCGTCCACATCACCGGCCTCGTCCGGGCACGCATAGACGCCGTCCACCCCGGACTCCGCCAGGGCTGCCCGCCGGTCCGGGTTTATCTCTACGCCGACCGCCCTCAGCCCTCGCCGGCGAAGGGAGGTCAGCAGATTGCATCCGATGTTGCCCACGCCCACTACACAGACCTGCACTGCCATGGTTCACCCCCCGGCGGTTCGGTCTGAATCAGGGTATGTGGGATTACATAATAAGGTGACCGGCCGACACAACCCGCTTTGGTCATCCATAGACTGGAGGAGCGCAGTCACACGGAGCGACTGAACCAACCCAGTCACATGGAGGGGTCTGCTGTGCGCATCGTGATTCCGGTGCTCAGCCTCCACCGCGGGGGCGGCCCCCGGGTCGTGGCGGAGGCGGCCAACCAGCTGGCCGAGCGCGGGCATGACGTGACCGTGGTCATACTCGAAGGCCAGCCCATCGCCTACCCGCTGAAGTGTTCCGTGAAGCGGGTGCGGCAGATCACGCCGGAAGTGCTGCCGGAAGCCGACGTGATCATGCCCAACTTCTGGCCGACGGTGAAGCCTGCCGCAGAGAGCGGAAAGGGCCGCGTCGTCCGCCTCAGCACCGGGTTCGAACCCCTCTGGGTGCCCAGGAAAGAGGAAGCGCTCGCAACCTACCTGCAGGGGTTTCCGGTGATCGCCCTGGGGCCGCACCACCGGCAGATCATCCGGGAGGCAACGGGGCAGGACTGCTTCATGGCCCAGCCCGGCGTGGACGGAAGCGTCTTCCGGCCCCTTGAACGAACACCGGGCCAGGACCGCACGGTCTTCTTCATCTACCGATCCGAAAGGCACGGCTACCACTACAAGGGGAACCGTGACTTCAGCGCCGCCATGCAGCTGGTGCGCCGCCACATGCCGGACGTCCAGGTGCAGGTGGCCGTCACCGAAAGCGGGGCGTACGGGGCCGAGCCCCCGAGCTTTCCTTTCCCCTTCACCCCCCTCCGGCTGGAGGACGACAGAGCGATGGCCGAGGCCTACAACGGCGCGAGCGTCTACGTGCTCGCCTCCTGGTTTGAGGCCCTCTCCCTGCCCCCGCTGGAGGCCATGGCCTGCGGGACGCCGGTGGTGCTGACCGACTGCGGCGGCGTGCGCGACTACGCCCGCCCGCGCGAGAACTGCCTGCTCTGCCCGCCGAAATGCCCCGATCTGCTGGCCGGGTACATCCTGAGCGTGCTCAGGGAGCCCCAGCTCCGGTCGCGGCTGATCGAGGGCGGCCTGCGCACGGCGTCGGTCTGGACGTGGGAGCGCTACGGCGACCAGATGCAGGACGCGCTGACGCAGATCATGCAGGGGCGCATCGAGCCGGACGGGGGCGCGAGTGTGTAGGGGCATTGCTCCGGGCGATGGTGAAACAGCGCCGGCCCCGCGGCGCCGGGTGGCGCCACGGGGCCGGCAGGGTCGGGCTGCAAGAGCCGCCGGGTCTGGAGTTTCCCGGACCCGGCGGCTTCGGTGTGTTCAGGAGAAGGAGTTGGAGTTGTAGTAGACGAACAATTCTGCCGCCATGTCGTTGGTCTCTCGTCAGCGGTGGGGCGGCTAGTGGGCCGGGTGGTTGAGACGTGCAGGAGCTGGGCGCCGGGCGCGAACTGCGGTGGATTTCCACTTGGGGGTTGGCTGAAGTCGAAATCCGCCGCACTTATCCGGCCGTGATGCCCCGGCCGGGTGGTTGAGACGTCAAGGAGCTGGGCGTGGGCTGGATGGTTGAGATATGTACGAGCCCGGCGCCGGGCACGAACTGCGGTCGATTTCCACTTGGCGATTGGCCGAAGTCGAAATCCGCCGCACTTCCCCGCCGGCACGGCTCCGGGCCGGGTCGTTGAGACATGAAGGAGCCGGGCCCACGGCACGAACTGCGGTCGATTTCCACTTGGCGGTTGGCCGAAGTCGAAATCCGCCGCACTTCCCCGCCGGCACGGCCCTGGGCCGGGTCGTTGAGACATGAAGGAGCCGGGCCCAAGGCACGAACTGCAGCCGGTTTCCACTTGGCGATTGGCCGAAGTCGAAATCCGCCGCACTTCCCCGCCGGCACGGCCCTGGGCCGGGTTGTTGAGACATGAAGGAGCCGGGCCCAAGGCACGAACTGCAGCCGGTTTCCACTTGGCGATTGGCCAAAGTCGAAATCCGCCGCACTTACCCGCCGGCACGGCCCCGAGCCGGGGTGTTGAGACGTCAAGGACCTGGACGCCCGCTGGATGGTTGAGATATGTACGAGCCCAGCCCAGGGCACAAACTGCGGCCAATTTCCACTTGGCGACTGGCCAAAGTCGAAATCCGCCGCACTTCCCCGCCGGCACGGCCCCGGGCCGAGTCGTTGAGACGTCAAGGACCTGGACGCCCGCTGGATGGTTGAGATATGTACGAGCCCGGCCCACGACACAAACTGCGGTCGATCTCCACTTGGCGATTGGCCGAAGTCGAAATCCGCCGCACTTACCCGCCGGCACGGCCCCGGGCCGGGTCGTTGAGACGTCAAGGAGCTGGGCGTGGGCTGGATGGTTGAGATATGTACGAGCCCGGCCCACGGCACGAACTGCGGCCGATTTCCACTTGGCGATTGGCCGAAGTCCAAATCCGCCGCACTTACCCGCCGGCACGGCCCCGGGCCGAGTCGTTGAGACGTCAGGGACCTGGACGCGCGCTGGATGGTTGAGATATGTACGAGCCCGGCCCACGACACAAACTGCGGTCGATCTCCACTTGGCGATTGGCCGAAGTCGAAATCCGCCGCACTTACCCACCGGCACGGCCCCGGGCCGGGTCGTTGAGACGTCAAGGAGCTGGGCGTGGGCTGGATGGTTGAGATATGTACGAGCCCGGCCCAGGGCACGAACTGCGGCCGATTTCCACTTGGCGATTGGCCAAAGTCGAAATCCGCCGCACTTACCCGCCGGCACGGCCCCGGGCCGGGTGGTTGAGACGTGTAAGAGCCGGACGCGAGCCTGGTGGTTGAGACGTGCAGGAGCCCTGCACAGGCCGGCCCCCTCCCCCCGCAAGGCACCGGGATCGGCGGGCAGTCGGCGACTACAATGCCACCTGAACGCATGCGTGAAGGAGGTACAGCAATGAGGTCTGGCGGCTTGGTCATGAGGTGGGCTTGGGCCTGGTTGCTGATGGCCCTGGTCGTGGCGGGCTGCGCTTCCCCCGAGAAAGCCGCTGCTCCGGCCACCGAGGAGAGCTTCGGGGCGCAACATGCAGAAACGGAACCGGGCCCTGATGCAACGGCCACCCAGCCTGCCAGCCGGAATGCCGCTCCCGCCAGCCAGAACGAACAGCCCGTCAGCCCGAGTGACCCTCCCGTCAGCCAGAATGAACAGCGCGTCAGCCAGAATGCAAACCAGGTCCAGTTCACGCCGGCCGATCAGTCCCCCGGCACACAGCCGGACCAACTGCTGTACGCCGATGCGCTGTCCAGCAAGGCCGTCGGACTCCACCCCGAAGAGGTCCTGCTGCGGTCTTCGTTCGGCGGCGGACGGGTGGGCGAAGACGTCTTCATCGGCGGGCAGGTCATGCTGTGGCAGCCGGCACCCCGCCAGTACGGAGTGGCCGCCGCCCTCGACCTCGGGGCTGGCGAGTGGATGGGTACAAACAGCGTGACCATCGTCGGGCCCCCACGGGAGGGTCCCTTTCACCAACTGGTTGTCCTGAACCCCCCGTGGGACCGGGAGAGGGACCTCCTCATTCAGGCCTTGTTCGGCCGGGTCACCGACGCACAGGCCGGGCGCCTCACGGTGGAGCTGGCGGACGGGGAAGTGCTGGAAGCAACGGTACGGGGAGGCCTCTGGCTCGTCGCCATGACCTCCCCGGGCGATATTCAACTTGATGGGGCCGTCCTCCGGCTCTACGACGAAAGCGGCAGCCTTCTCCGTGAAGGGCTGCTGGCGGATGAACGGTTCCAACCGGCCCCGTGACCCGCAACGAACGGATGACCCAGCAGCCCTAACTGCCTCCCGCCGCGGCCGCCTCGGCTGCTTCGGCTGTCTGTGCAGTCCCCGGCGGCGGCGCCAGCCGGCCCCTGCGGCCGTCCACCCCGAGCCGGCCCACCAGGAAGGCGCCCCACCGGAAGCGGTTGAGGGCGTAGGTCACGAGCGCCGAGGCCACCGCGGCCAGGACGAAAAGCAGGAGAATCCCCGCCACCTTCGGCAGCCCCGGAATCCGCACGACCCACCGGCGGAACAGCTCCAGGAAGAACCAGTGGAGCAGGTAGATGCCGAACGACGCCCGGTTGACGTGGTTCAGCACCGCCGGAATCCGGCGGACCCGGCCGGCCAGCGGGAAGGCGATGAGGATGACCCCCGCCGCGTACAGCACCACCTCGAAGCGCTGCGACGTCACATCCGGCAGGAAGCCGCTCAGGGCGTTTCGCAGAAGGAGCGCCCCGCCGCCGATGAAGAGCGCCGCCGAAAGCGGCCAGTACCGGCGCAGCGCGAGCTGGAACTGGTCGCGGTCGCGGCCGGAGTAGTAGCCCAGCACGTAGTAGAAGAACCAGGCGGGCAGGAAGTGGTACCAGTTGAAGCCCAGGTAGGGCAGGCTGATCAGCCCCAGGTTCAGGGCCCCCAGGTACGCGGCGTTCAGCAGGCCCGCGGCCGAAAGGCCCACCAAGGCCGGCACCCGCTCCAGGATGGGCCGGAACAGCGGGTGGAACACGTAGAACTGCATCACGACCAGCACAAAGTAGCCGTGGTAGCCGCCCTTGACGTTGTACCAGATCCGGTCCAGCAGGGGCGCGCCCCACTGGTAGTGCTGCCAGAAGGCGTAACCGACGGCGCACACGAGGTAGGGCAGGATGAGGTACTTCACCCGCAGCAGGATGGTCTCCAGATACGTGCGCCGGGTCTTGGAGTAGCCGATCAGAAATGCCGACATGTAGGCGAACGTGGGCGTGGCGAACAGGAGCAGGAGCCGCGCGATGTTGAGGCCGCGGTTTGCGTCCGGATCCCCGATGAGCATCGTGATCGAGTGCATGAAGACCACGGCCAGGCAGGCCAGGGCGCGGATGATAATTAACTCGGGGACAATGACTTTCTGTTTCAACAGGTCCTCCTGAAAGGCGTATTCGTGCCAACGGGTGCCATATGGCCATTCGACCCGGCAGCCGCCCGATCCTGCCCTTTCCAGCGGGACCCATGCGCACGCAGGAGGCCCGCGTCGGGTCAGCGCCCTGTAGCGCCTCTTGCACGGGAACCATGTGCCCGCACGAGGCCCGCGTCGGGTCAGCGCCCTGTAGCGCCTCTTGCACGGGAACCATGTGCCCGCACGAGGCCTGCGTCGGCCCAGCGCCCTGCAGCGCCTCTTGCACGGGAACCATGTGCCCGCACGAGGTCTGCGTCGGCCCAGCGCCCCGCAGCGCCTCTTGCACGGGAACCATGCGCCCGCACGAGGCCCGCGTCGGGTCAGCGCCCTGCAGCGCCACGTTCACGGGACCCATCCGCGCGCAGGAGGCCGGGGGCCGTTCAGCCCCTGGCCTCCGTGCAACTCCCCCCTTCACCACTCGGGGCGGCGCCCGCTCACCAGCGCGAACGTGAAGTCGACCAGCACGTCGTCCTCCGTGACCGTCGTGCGGTAGGCCCGCTGCACCTCGGGCGGCGTGGAGCGGTGCATCTCCAGAAGCAGGGCTTTCAGCGCGTCCGAGAGGTCCGAGCGCTCCAGCCAGCCCCGCACGCTCACCTGCGGCATCACGTACCGCTCAAAGCGGATGTCGACGAAGCCGGCGGCCTCCAGGAGCCGCACCAGGTGCTCCGGCAGGAGGACCAGCCGCTCCTCCTTCAGCGCGAAGACCTCGGTGAAGTGGGGCACCGACTCCGGCGAAGGCGGGATGCCCTCACCGATCACCAGCCGGCCGCCGGGGCGCAGCACCCGGTAGAGCTCCCGCATCACCTGCTCCAGGCCGTGGGTCACGTGGTGCAGCACCGACCGGGCCAGCACCCGGTCAAAGGACCGGTCCAGCAGGGGAACCGCCCGCAGGTCCGCGTGCAGGAGCTCCAGGCCCGGCAGCTTCCGCCGGGCCTGGACCAGCATCTCTTCTGAGTTGTCCAGCCCGACGTACCGCGCCACCAGCGGCGCGCCCGCGGCGGCCACCTGGCCGGTGCCCACTCCCGCCTCCAGCACGTGGTGCTCCGGCTTCAGGTCCGCAAAGTTGAGGAAGGCGGAGAGGTAGTCGGGATTGGCGGCCCACTGCTGCCGGTCGTACTCGGCCGCCCGGCGCTGCGAGAACTCGTTGAAGACGGGCGGAGTGCGCCCCACCCGGTCCGGGGGCGCGGGCAGCCCGGCCGCGCGGGCAATCAGCCGGAAGCCGTCGTGGAAGTGGATGTCACAGCGCTGCCCGCGGTAGACCCCCGGCCCCCGCAGGGCGTAGAAGCCCTGCCAGGCGTGCGTGCCGCTTAACAGCCCTCCGTCCGGCCCTTCCATCACGGCCAGGTCCGGCGAGAGCAGGCGGCAGCCCGCCTGCTGGCACTCCCGGGCCACCTCCGCCATCGCCGGGTTCGGCGGTTCCCGGGTCAACAGGTGTGCGATCGGCACCACGCCGCAATCGGAGAGGAACAGCACGCTCTCCGGCCTGAGACGCTCAATCAGCCGGCCGCAGATGCGGTCCAGCTCCGCATATGCCTGCACCAGCGTGCAGGGCGGCTGCTCGTGCATCAGGAAGCGACCGGCGATGTCCGCCTCCCGGAAGTGGACCCAGAGCACGTCGGTCGGCCAGCGCTCGTACAGGCGCAGAACCCAATCGGCGTACCACTCCAGGTGCGGCCGGAGGCGCTCGGGCAGGTCGCCGAAGTAGCCTCCGGCCAGGATCCGGTTCAGCTCCTCATCCGACAGCCCTGCGAAGGGGCGGTCGACACCCAGCTCTTTGAGGGTCGGCGGCTTCGGGATGCCGGCCCCGTACTCCCGGTCGATCAGCGCGCGCAGCTCGGGCGGGTGCACCGATCGGTCGGTCCGGCGGTGCGGCGGGCGGGGCGCGCCGGAGACGAAGAAGCCGTGAATCCGCGGCGCAGGGAAGGTGTGCGGCGGCTCCACGAAGCCGACGCTCAGCCCCCAGCGGCCCAGCCAGTCCCACAGGAACAAGTCCGCCTTCACCCGGGTGAGGTCCGCCGGCTCCCCGGACTGCGCCGGGCTGCGGGCCTGCACACCGTGCACCTCGGGGGGCAGCCCCGTGTAGTAGGTGGCCCAGACCTCTGAGGCGCGGGGGAGCGAATCGACGATGCCGCAGCTGCCGTCCCGGCACAGCGCATCCAACGTCGGCAGGCGCTGCCGGTTGGCCAGGATGATGTGGGGGTCCGCGGCTTCGCAGGCCAGCACCAGAAGGCGCGGCGCCTTCACAGCTTCACCCCCCTGCGCCGCTCGGCGGCGGCCGCCTGCACCGCGGCCTCAACACGATCGACGAACGCGTCCCAGGTCCGGGTCCGCACCGTCTGCAGGGCGGCGTCGGCGAAGCGGCGAGCCCGGTCCCGGTCCCTAAGGGCCGCAAGCACCAGGCTGCCCAGCATCTGCGCGTTGTTCGGCAAGCCCATGAAGCAGTTGACCCCCGGCTCGGCGTAGTCCCGGATTCCGCGGGCGTCGGTGGCCACCACCGGCGTGCCGCAGGCCATGGCCTCCAGCACCCCGAGCTGCGCGCCGTCGCTCACCGAGGCTGCGACGAACACGTCCAGGCTGCGGTAGAACTCGGCGATCTCGGCGTCGCTCCCCGCGGCCGCCACCTCCACCGGAATGGGCGCGTCCACCGGCAGCCCGTCGGGGTTCAGCACACAGACCTCCACGTCCCGCTCCTCGTGCAGCACCCGCTGCATGGCGGCAAAGAAGGTGTCCGCGCCCTTGAAGCCGTACCCCAGGGCCGGGTGGCGGTAGATGAACCCCACACGCCTCCGGCCTCCGCCGGGGCGGGGTCCCGGCTTGAAGACCGCCGTGTCGACCCCGGCCGGCACCGGGTGGCAGGGCACGCCGCTCAGCTGCTGCACGCGGGCCGCCACGGACCCCGTGGTGGCCATGGAGCGGTAGGGCAGGCTCGTCACGTGGAGGGCGGTGCGTACGTCGTAGGCCACGTCCGGCTCGAAGCGGAAGTGAAGCGGCACGGTGACGGCGTCGGGGCGGGCAAGGGCCCTGGGAATCAGCCCCAGCGACGCCGGGATGAGCACGTCTGCAGGGGGATACCGGTGCGGCTCGAAGAGGGGCACGCGGTGGACGGGCACGCTCACGGGGTAGGCCACCGGCTGCCCGTCCAGCATGACGAGGAAGGACTGATGCCCGCGGCGGGCCAGCCCGTCGGCCAGCTGGGCGACCGTGCGCCCGCGCCCGCCCGTGTGGATGCCGTAGGTGAGGATCCCGATGCGCAACGGTGGCACCCCCGTACTCCGATTTGATGGTACAAAACCTTTGCCCGGCGCGGATCGTGCGGCGGCGCCCGTGCCTCCGCCCGCGCCGGGGGCCTGTGCCGGGCCAACAGCCGCAAGAGTGGACTGCGCCCTGCCGCTTCCCGCACCTCCGGCCTGTGCCGGGCCAACAGCCGCAGGAGTGGACTGCGCCCTGACGCTTCCCGCACCTCCGGCCTGTGCCGGGCCAACAGCCGCAGGAGTGGACTGCGCCCTGCCGCTTCCCGCACCTCCGGCCTGCACCGTGCCTGCATCCGCCGGAGCGGTCTGCACCGGAGCTGCTCCGGCGGCGGGAAACAGCGGCCCGCGGTACGGCCTGCGCCGGGGGGGCAGAGGGAGATTCAGCACGCGCATGATCAAGCCGAAAACGTCGTGGAAGTGGATGTCGGCCCTGACGCCGGCCCGCACCCCCGGGCTGCGCACCGCGTAGAAGGCCCTGTCCCGGTGCGTGCCGGTGCTGAGACCGCTGTTGAACCCCTGCACCACGGCGAGGTCGGGGCGGAGCAGCCGCGCGCCGGCCACGCGGTACTCGATGGACAGCATCTTCATCAGGTGCGTGGCCTGCGGCTCCGTGAGCAGCGAGGCGATGGGGGCCATGCCGTGGTCGGAGACCACCATCACCGCCTCCGGGCGCAGCTGCTGGGCCAGCCGGGCGAACGCCCGGTCCATCTCCTCGTAGACCTGAATCAGCGCCTCCGGCGGCGTGGCGTTGCACGTGAAGTGGCCCAGCACGTCGGGCTCCATGAAGTAGACCCACAGCACATCGCAGGGGCTGTGCGCCCACAGCCGGTCGATCAGGCCCAGATACCACTCCAGGTGCGGCCTGAGGAGGGCCGGGGCGTCGGCGAAGTATCCGTCAAGAAGCGCCAGCAACTCGGCGTCCGTCAGCTCCGCGAAGGGGCGGGTCACTCCCAGGTCCTGCAGGCTCGGCGGGCGGGGAATGCTGGGCATATACTCCCGGTCAATCAGCGGCTTCAGCGCCGGCGGGTAAACGGCCTGGTCTGTCTGCGACAGGGCGGGCCGCGGCATGCCGGAGACAAAAAAGCCCTCCACCTTCGGGGCGGGGTAGGCGTGCAGGGGCTCGACGAAGCCAACCGTGAGGCCGTGCCGGTTCAACCAGTCCCACAGGAAGAGGTCGGTCTTCACGGCGCTGAGGTCGGCGGGCTTCTTGGCCAGGCCGAGCCGGCTCAGCTGGACGCCGTGCTCCTCCGGCGTGAGGCCGGTGTAGTAGGTGGTCCAGATGTCACACGAGTGCACCGCCGACTGCACCACCCCGTAGCCGCCGCCCTGGCAGAGGCTGCGCAAGAAGGGGAAGCGGTGCAGGTAAGCCAGCACCAGATACGGATCGAGCCCGTCACAGGCCAGTACCAGCAGGCGGGGATTGGACCGCTGCTTCACGTTCTGCCGCCTCCCTCCGGGGGCAGATGCTGCCCCAGATACGCCCGCGCCTTGGCCAGCACGCGGTCGTTGTAGGCCAGCGCGTCGGGCCGGGCGCTCATGTTCTCGCCGTGCCAGCGGTAGCGGAGCAGCGGCTCCGCCACGTGGCCGAAGCGAAAGTCCCGGGCGAGCCGCAGCCACATGTCCCAGTCGTGGGCCTGGGGCAGCGACTCGTCGAAGAGGCCTGCGCTCACGTAGGCCTCCTTGCGTACGAGGGTCGTGGAGCCGTTGATGACGCAGCCCCTGAGCAGGGCCGTGATCTGCTCAGACTGCGTCCGAAACGTGGGCGAGATCAGGTAGGAGATCTTCTCGCCCCTGGCGTCCACCACGAACCAGTTGGTGTAGATGAGCGCGCACTCGGGGTGCGCCTCCGCGAACGCCATCTGCTTCTCCAGCTTCTCGGGCAGGAAGGCGTCGTCCGCGCTGAGCCAGGCGATCCACTCGCCCCGGGCCCGGCGGATGCCCTCGTTCAGCGCCGAGGGGGTGCCGCCGTTGGGCTTGCGGATGATGCGGATGGCCCTGCCGTACCGCTCCAGCAGAAACGGGGTGCGGTCGGTGGAGCCGTCGTCCACCACCAGCACCTCCCGGTCGGTGAACGTCTGGTTGAGGGCGCTTTCCACCGCCTCGGCCAGGTAGCGCGCCGTGTTGTAGGTGGGAATGACCACCGTGACTTTTGGGCCGCCGGACACCGCTCCCCCTCCCGGTCCGCAGAGACGCAGTGCTCCAAATACACTATGTAAACTGAGGCGGGAGGGTCACACGCCGGAACCGGGCGCGGCGCCGCGCGCGAAAAGGGCTGACCCGGCGGAGTCCTCTGCTCCGCCGGGTCAGCCCGGCACACATCGTGCGTTATTCCAGAGAGAACACGTAGTGGTAGAGCGGCTGCCCGCCGTACTGCATCTCGACCTCGTGGTCGGGGAAGCGCTCACGCAGCTGCTCGGCCACAGCCTCGGCCCGCTCGGCATCGACGCCGTCGCCGTAGTAGACGGCGATCACCTCGCCGCCCTCCTCCTCCACCATCGCCTCCAGCAGGGCGGTCAGCACGGCCTCGGGCTCCTTCCCGATCTGGCGGATCTTGCCGTTCCACAGGCCGAGGATGTCGCCCTCCTTGATCTCGAGGTCCTCGTAGACCGTGTCGCGCACGGCATAGGTGACCTCGCCGGTCTGCACCCCGGCGATGGCCTGCTTCATGCTGCTGAACAGCCGCTCGCCGTCCTCCTCATCGGGCATCCAGGCCACCATGGCCGAGATCCCCTCGGGCACCGACCGGGTGGGCACGACGTAGACCTTCTTCTCCGTCAGGGCCACCACCTGTTCGGCGGCCAGGATGATGTTCTTGTTGTTGGGCAGGAGGAACACCTGCCGGCTGGGGCACTGCTCCACGGCATCCAGCAGGTCCTGCGTGGACGGGTTCATCGTCTGCCCGCCCTCGATGACCTGGCTCACCCCCAGGGAGCGGAAGATCTCGGCCATCCCCTCCCCCGCGGCCACGGCGACCACGGCCGTGGGCTGCTCCTCCTGCGGGCCGGGGTCATCGGCATGTGCAGCGCCCGCGGGGTTGCCCGGCTGTGCGGCGCCCTCGGGGTGATCCGCCGCGCCCGCCAGCCCGGTCGAGGCGACGCCCTCGGGCGCCGGCTGGGCGTTGCGCAGCAGGTCCTCGTGCTGCTCCCGCATGTTGTGGATGACGATGTCGATGAGGTCGCCGTACTGAATCGCCAGCGACAGCACCGGGCCGGGGTTCGAGGCGTGCACGTGCACCTTCGCCAGGTCCTCGCTGCCAACCACGTAGATCGAGTCGCCCCACTGCTCCAGCTCCCGGGCGATGTCGTCCATCGGGATCGGCGGGCCGTCCTTGTACCGCCGGATGAAGAACTCGCAGTCGTAGGGGAAGCGGATGTCGGAGATCTCCTCGTCGACCTTGAAGGCCACCTGCGTCGCCGGCGAGGTGTCGTGCCGGACGGGGGCCGGCTCCGCCGGGCTGACCTCCGTGGCGACGGTCGCCACGTCGGACGCGTGGCCCGAGAGCGCCTCGTAGTAGCCGTGGTAGATCACGGTCAGCCCCTTGCCGCCCGAGTCAACCACGCCGGCCTTCTTCAGCACGGGCAGGAGATCGGGGGTCTTCGCCAGGGCCTCCTCGGCCGCCTCCACCGCCGCCCGCATCACCGCCACCGCGGCCCTGTCCTTCCGGCTCGCCTGCTGGGCCGCCGCGGCAGCCTCCCTGGCCACCGTGAGAATCGTGCCCTCCACGGGCTTCATGACCGCCTTGTAGGCCGTATCCACGCCCTCCTGAAGGGCCCGGGCCAGATCGCGGCCGTCGATGGTCACCTTGCCGTCCAGGTACTTGGCAAAACCCCGGAACAACTGCGACAGAATGACCCCCGAATTGCCCCGGGCGCCCATCAGCGAGCCCTGGGCCAGGGCGGCGGCCACCTCACCCACCGTGCGGTCGCCCGCCCGCTCCACCTCCCGGTTGGCCGAGGTGAGCGTCATCGACATGTTGGTTCCGGTGTCGCCGTCCGGTACGGGGAAGACGTTCAAGGCGTTTACCGCGTCCTTCTCGGCTTCGAGCCTGGCGGCTGCGCGGAGGATCATCTGTTTTAACGCCTTGCCGTCGATGGTCTGAATACTCAACGATGAGTGCCTCCTCATCCCCACCGGCTGCCGCAGCGGGGCTGGTAGTATGGACCTGAAGCGGCGTCTGCTCAGGCGTGCCCGAGCTTGACGCCGCGGACATGGATGTGTACCCCCCGCACCTTCAGCCCTGTGTAGCTCTCGACGACGTAACGCACCTTTTCGGTGACGTTGCGCCCGATCTCCGAGATGCGGGTACCATATCCCACTACGATATACAGGTCGATCTCCACCGAATCGCCATCGACCTCCACCGCGACACCCCGGGCCAGGTTCTCGCGGCCCAGAAGCTCCGAGATGCCGTCCTGAAAGCGGGAGGAGGCCATGCCGACGATGCCGTAGCATTCGGTGGTGGCGATGCCGGCCAGGGTTGCAATCACGTCGTTAGAGACGTAGATGCGGCCCCGCTCGGTGATGATCTCCTTCCCCAAGGGGGCTCCCCCCTTCCAGCGGCGATATGTTCTTCCTGGAATGGTCGAATTCCTGCCGGATCAGCCGAATTGGCCGCCGCACCCGCGCTTGTCATGATTGCACACGTTGTGTTATGATATGGATCGTGCTTTAAACGAGGTGAGCTCGATCTCCGCCTGGAGGAGGTGTCCGACCTTGGCTCGTCGCTGCGAGGTTTGCAACAAGGGCGTGTCCCGCGGCCACAACGTCAGCCATGCTGAGAACAAGACCAAGCGCTCCTGGTCGCCCAACGTCCAGAACGTCCGGGCGATTGTGGACGGCCGCGTCCAGCGCATCACCGTCTGCACCCGCTGCCTGCGCAGCGGAAAGGTGCAGCGCGCGATCTAGCCTGTCCTGTCCGCCAGCAAACCCGGCCGCATCCTGCGGCCGGGTTTTCGCCATTGCGCCCGCCGCCGGCTACTGGGTCCGCTGCATGCCCTCCCGCACGCGGCGGACCTCCTCCTCCGAGAAGCGGTAGACCTCGTTGCAGAAGTGGCAGGTCAGCTCGGCCCCGCGGTCCTCCTCCACCAGGGCGGCCAGGTCCTTCTCATCCAGCAGGGCGATGGCCCCCAGGGCCCGCTCCCGGCTGCACTTGCAGGCGAAGCGCAGATCGCGCCGCTCGAGGATCTGGTAGTCGATGCCGGACAGCACCGCGGCCAGAATCTCCTCCGGCGTCATCCCCTGCTCCACTGCCAGGCTGACCGAGCCCAGCTTGACCAGGTTCTCCTCCAGCCGGTCCCGGTCGGCGTCGGGCGTGGCCGGCAAGAGCTGCAGCATGTAGCCGCCCGCGGCCACCACCGCGCCGTCGGGGCCCACCCGCACCCCGATGCCCACGGCCGAGGGGGTCTGCTCCGAGCGGGTCAGGTAGTAGGCCAGGTCCTCGGCGATCTCGCCGGAGACCAGCTCGGCGGAGCCGGTGTAAATGCCCTGCAGTGCGAGCTGGCGCGTGACGTAGAGCATGCCGGAGCCCACGGCCCCGCCCACGTTCAGCTTGCCCTGCGGGGTGGGGTCCAGGTCCACGTGGGGCTCGTTCACGTAGCCCCGCACCTGCCCCTGTTCGTCCGCGTCGCAGATGATGCCCCGCAGGGGGCCGTCGCCCGCCACGCGCAGGGTCAGGGATTCATCGGGATCCTTCAAGGTCGCGGCCAGCATTGCGGTACCGGTGAGCGCCCGTCCCAGGGCGGCGGTCGCGGTGGGCCAGGTGTCGTGGCGACGCCGGGCCTCCTCCACCAGGTCTGTGGTCACCGCGGCGAAGGCGCGCACGTTCCCGCCGTCGCCGATCGCCCGCACCAGGTAATCGGCCATGATCCATTCTACCTCCAAGCGGCAAGTCTTCCCTATTATAGCCAAGTATCGACCCCGGCGGCAATCGACCGCCGGGGTGCGTGGGCTTTTGCGGGCCGATGCGGCCGGCTCGCGGGCTGCAGGTGCTCCCGGTGCACGCTACGCGGCGTCCCTGCCTTCCCCCCGCTTGCCGGAAAACACTTTCATAATGGCCATCAGCATACGCCCCAAGGGTCGCGGCAGTCGGATGACGGTGATGCGCACACAGGTGCCCCCCTTCCCTGACCGATGGCTCACCGGCCAATCAACGTGTAGCCGACGTAGGCGATCAGTCCCCCGATCACCGCAGCGTAGACGAAGCCGGGCAGTGCCGTGAGCACGATCGACACGCCCGCGAGGATCAGCACGAAGCCCACCAGCGCCCTGCGCGGCGGCTTCCGCCTGCCCAGCCCCATCCGCACGGCGACCCCTCCCGTCCCGGCGAACCCGTTCTTCACCCAACATACGTAGGCTGAGGGGAAAACTTGCCTCCGGAAACGGGGGGGCCAAGCCCTGAAGTCAGGCTACCGCGATGGAGAGCATCCGGGCCAGGTCGATCAGCACCACGAGCCTGTCGCCCCTGCGGGCGACGCCGTAGACGTAGTCCTGGCCGGCCACCGTCAGGTCGGCCTCCGGCTTGCTGATGGCCTCCTCCTCGATCGTCATCACCTGCTCCACCCCGTCCACGACCAGGGCGGCGGTCACGCTTCCGACGGTGAGGATCATGATGCGGCTGTCGCCGTCCGCCGGCCGGCTGGGCAGCCCCAGCCGCTTGCGCATGTCGATGACCGGCATGACCTCGCCCCGCAGGTCGATCACGCCGTCCACGTAATGGGGGGTGTTGGGCAGGCGCGTGACCGGAATGAGGTAGCTCACCTCGCGCACGACCCCAATATCCGCACCGTACCACTGATCATCCAGGCGGAAGATCACGTACTGGCGGGATGCCATGCTGCCACCTCCTTCGCATCAACCGGGGCTACTGCCCCCGCAGGGCCGCGATGGCCGCCGCGTAGTCTTCCTTTCCGAACACCGCCGTCCCGGCCACCAGCACCGTGGCGCCTGCCTCCGCGCACAGGGGGGCCGTGCGGGGGTCGACGCCGCCGTCTACCTGGATCTCCACTTTATCGGCCAGTCCGGCCTCGGCCACCAGGTCCTTCGCCTGCCGGATCTTCGGCAGGCAGGCCTCGATGAAGCGCTGGCCGCCGAACCCGGGGTTGACGGTCATGATCAGGATCAGGTCCACCAGGTCCAGCACGTGGGCCAGCACCCCCACCGGCGTGTGGGGGTTCAGCGCGACGCCGGCCTTCACGCCGGCCTCCCGGATCTGGCCGAGCACCCTGTGCAGGTGGTCGCAGGCCTCCGCATGCACGGTGATCAGGTCGGCCCCCGCCTTCACGAAATCCGCTATGTATCGCTCGGGCTGGCGGATCATCAGGTGCGCGTCGAAGAAGAGCTTCGACCGGGGCCTCATCTTCGCGATCACCGGCGGACCGAAGGTGATGTTGGGCACGAAGTGACCGTCCATCACGTCCAGGTGAGCCCAGTCGGCCCCCGCCGCCTCGATGGCGGCAAGCTCGGAGGCCAGGTCCGCGAAATCGGCCGAGAGCAGCGACGGAGCAACCTTCAGGCGCGCAGGATCGAACACGGGCACTACCACCTCTTCATGGCCTCTACTTCTTCGAGGAACACCAGGTAATTCTGATGGCGGCTCTCGGGAATCGCCCCGGCCTCCACCGCGTCCCGCACCCCGCACTCGGGCTCAGCCCGGTGCAGGCAGTCGGCGTACCGACACTCCGACTGGTACGGGGCAAACTCCGGGAAGTAGTCCCGCAGGGTCCACTTGTCGATGTCCTGGAACTCCAGATAGGTAAACCCCGGGGCGTCGGCCAGGAGGCCGCCGCCCGTGAGGGGGATCAGTTCCACGTGGCGCGTGGTGTGCCGGCCCTTCCTGGACTTGGCCGATACGGCCCCCACCCGCACGTCCTCCCGGTGGGGCTCCAGGGCGCGCACCAGGTGCGACTTGCCCACGCCCGAGTGGCCGGCCAAAACCGACGTCCTGCCCACCAGGTGGGGCCGCAGCTCGTCCAGCCCCGTCCCCTCCCGGGCGGAAATGGGCAGCACCCGGTAGCCCACCAGGTCGCGGTAGGCCCGCACGAAGGCGTTCACGTCCTCCTCCACCACCAGGTCGATCTTGTTGAGCAGGATGAGCGGCTCGACCCCCGCCTGCTCCACGTGAACGAGCACCCGGTCGAGGAAGAGGTAATCGGCGTCGGGCTCCACCAGGGTGAAGACCACCAGGCACTGGTCCACGTTGGCCACCGGCGGCCGCTCCAGGCAGTTGCGCCGCGGCAGCACCTTCTCGATGCGGCCCTCGCCGTCGGGCGCCAGCGTGACCTCCACCTCGTCTCCGGCCCGCACCTGGAGCCTGTCCAGCCGGAACTTGCCCCGGGGGCGGCACTCCACCTCATGGCCGTCCACCAGCACGTAGTAGATGTTCGAATGCGATCGGATGACCTTGCCTACTGGCACACTTCGACCCCACCTCTCTTTTAGGGCAGCTCAACCCAGCCCGCCTCAACGCCGTTGACGTTGATGATCAGGTAGGCGCTGCTGCCGTAGAACTTGTCCGAAACGACCACATGGTGACCGCCTGCCAGTTCCTCGTCCACCAGGACGCGCGGCTCCTCGGCGCCGTCGATCTGGTCGATCAGCACCACCTGGAACCGCACCTTCTGCGTCGCCGGCCCGGGCACGACCAGCTGCTTGCTGAACTCGGTGCCCAGGAGCTCCGGCCCCGAGGAGACGACCAGATCCACCCGCTGCCCGGGGGTCACCTGGCTGCCCTCGGCCGGGATGGCGGCCAGCACCGTGCCCTCGGGCTCGGTGTCCGCCCGCTCGGTGACGGTGCCGGGCACCAGCCCCGCATCGGTCAGCGCCTTCCGCGCATCCTCCAGCGACAGGCCGGCGACCTCGGGCACCTTCAGCGGCCCCAGCGAGACCGTGAGCGCCACCTCGGAGCCGACCTTCAGCGGCGTGCGCGCCGCCGGCGCCTGCTCGATGACCTCGCCGGCAGGCCGGCTGGAGATCTGCTCCTTGATCGGGCCGACCTTGAACCGCTCGGTCTTCAGGACGGCGGTGGCCTCGTCGATGTGCATGCCCACCACGTCAGGCAGTTCCACCGTCTCCGGCCCCTTCGAGACCACCAGCTCGATCACCGCGCCCTCCTTCACCATGGAACCGGGTTCGGGCCGGGCCTCGATGATGTAGAGCTGCTCCAGATCGCTGTGCCGCTCGGATACGATGGCGCGCTGCAGCTTGGCGCCGGCCAGCATCTCCTCGGCCTGGGTGATGTGCACGCCCACAATGGGCGGCACCTGCACCTCGGGCACGTCTAGGAACTTCCAGATCGCCCACGCCCCGGCGCCCAGGCCGCCCAGCAGCACGAGCAGCACCGCCGAGACGATGATGATGTTGCGGATGCGGGCGCGCCGCGCGGCCGCTTCCGGATCCCGCTGCCGCTTCGCCCGGGCCCGCTCCCGCTTCTGGCCGGCCATGCGGCTGCGGGCGGCCCGCAGGTCCATCGTGGGAAAGTCGTCGCTCTGCATGTGGGTTCTGCCCTCCAGGTGCATCTGCAGGAAGTCCGCCAGGGCGTCCCGCATCTGAATCGCTGTGTCGAAACGGTCCTCCGGCTCCTTCTCCATCGCCCGCAGGATGATCTCGTCCATCTCCACCGGGACCTCGGCGTTGAGCAGCGACGGCGCATCCACGTGCTCCCGCAGGTGCTTCAGGGCAACGGTGATCGGGCTCTCGCCCTGGAACGGGACGGTGCCCGTCACCATCTCGTACAGGACGACGCCCAGCGAGTACAGGTCGGACTTGCTTGATGCCGGCTGGCCGTCCGCCTGTTCGGGGCTGAAGTAGTGGGCGGAGCCCATCCAGGAACCGGTGCGGGTGAGCGTGTCGGTGGTGACCGCCCGGGCGATGCCGAAGTCGGCCACCTTCACGCGCCCGTCCCGGCCCAGCAGGATGTTGTGGGGCTTGATGTCGCGGTGCACGATTCCCTGGGCGTGGGCGTGGGCCAGGGCGTCGGCAATGGCGATGCCGATGCGCGCGGCCTCGGCCACCGGCAGCGGCCCCTGCTCCTGGATGAGCGCCTTCAGGGTCTTGCCCGCGACCAGTTCCATCACGATGTAGTGCGTTCCGCCATCCTCGCCCACATCGTAGGTCTGCACGATGTTGGGGTGGGAGAGGCTGGCGGCGTTCTGCGCCTCGCGCCGGAAGCGGCGCACGAACTCGTCGTCCGCGCCGAACTGGCCGCGGAGGGTCTTCACCGCAACCTCCCGGCCCAGCTGAAGGTCCGTGGCTCGGAAAACCACGGCCATGCCGCCGCCGCCGATGCGCTCTTCAATTCTGTATCGACTGCCGAGAATTGTGCCGATCAAGGGCTGTTATCCCTCCCACCTGGCGGCAAGCACAGTAATGTTGTCATAGCCCCCGCGGCTGTTGGCCAGGTTGACCAGCCAGTCGGCCAGGGCCTGGGGTTCAAGCCGGAGCGCAGCCTCGCGGATCTCCTCCAGGCTGACCAGGTTGGACAGCCCGTCCGTACAGAGCAGGAGCAGGTCGCCCACCGACCATTCCAGTTCCCGCTGTTCCACGGGCAGGTCGGGGCGGACGCCCAGCGCGCGGGTGAGCACATGCCGCTGCGGGTGCAGGGCAGCCTGCTCCTCGGTCAGGTGGCCGCTCTGCAGGAGCTCGCCCGGCACGTTATGGTCGGAGGTGAGCTGCCGCGCCTCCGCGGGCCCCACCAGGAACGCCTTGCTGTCGCCCACGTGGCCGACGAAGAGGCGCGGTCCCATGGCGATCACGGCCGTCATGGTCGTGCCCATGTGGGCCAGCTCCCGGTGGGCCATCTGCTCGTCCAGGATGGCCTGGTTCGCCTCGTGGATCGCCTCGACAAGCCCTTCGCCGACGGTGCCTTCCCGTGCCCACGTCTCCACCCGCGGTGGCACGTAGGCGCGCAGCGTCTGGATGGCCAGCTGCGAGGCGATCTCGCCGCCGTCGTAGCCGCCCATACCGTCCGCCACCGCCAGGAGGGCGCCGCCGCCGGGCAGGGAGAGCGGCTCAAACAGGTAGGCGTCCTGGTTGCTGGGCCGCACTCTGCCGGGATCGGTCCGCTCGCTGTACACCAGCCTCACGGTGATCTCATCTCCCCATATGTCTGCGCTGCGCACGGTTTCGCAGCTGGCCGCAGGCGGCGTCGATTTCACCGCCCATCTCCCGCCGAACCGTGGTGGCAACGCCGCTGGATTCCAGGATCTGCTTGAAGCGGTTTATGCGCTCCGGGCGGGGCCGCCGGTACTGGGGCCGCTCCGCCACGGGGTTCAGCGGAATCAGGTTGACGTGCGCCAGCGTTCCCTTCAGGAGGCCGGCCAGTTCCCGCGCCTCGGCGGGGCCGTCGTTGACCCCGTCGATGAGGATGTACTCGTACGTCACCCGGCGGCCGGTCCTCTCCGCGTACTCCCGGGCCGCGGCGAGCACCTCCTCGATGGGCCATATGCGGGCCACGGGCATGAGCTGCCGGCGCAGCTCGTTGTTCGGGGCGTGGAGCGACAGCGCCAGGGTGATGGGCAGCCCCTCCTCCGCCAGCCGGCGCATGCCGGGCACGATGCCCGACGTGGAGATGGTGATGTGCCGGTAGCCGATGTTCAGCCCCTCGGGGTCGTGCATCAGCCGGATGGCCTTCACCACGTGATCGTAGTTCTCGAGCGGCTCGCCCGAGCCCATCAGCACGACGGTGCTGACCCGCTCGCCTTCGGGCAGTTCCCGCTGCATCATCACAATCTGATCGACGATTTCGCCCGCCGTCAGGTTCCGCACCAGCCCGCCCACGGTGGAGGCGCAGAAGGTGCAGCCCATGCGGCAGCCCACCTGCGTCGTGATGCAGACGGAGTTGCCCCACGACTGCCGCATCAGCACCGACTCCACCTGCGACCCGTCGGCCAGGCGGAAGAGGTACTTGGTGGTGCCCGTGCGCTTGTCGTGCTGTTCCGTGTCTTTCTCCAGCAGGCGGAGCAGGGTGGTCCGGGCCAGCTCCTGCCGCAGCCGTGCCGGCAGGTTGGTCATGGCGTCGAAGTCCTTGACCCCCTTCTGGTAGACCCACTGGAACAGCTGCCTGGCGCGGAACCGGGGCTCGCCCAGATCCGCCATGAGGTCGGCCATTTCATGTATGGTCATGCCCGGCAGGGGCTGCCGGCCGAGCTGGGTGAAGAGCAGCGCCGGGTCGGCGATTTTCAGCGGCACATAGCCGGATTCCTGCACTCAGGGGTCCTCCTGTTCGAAAAGATTCCACTGGAGACAGGGCCTACCTTTGAGTTTAACCGCTGGGGGGCGGTTGGGCAAACGTTTCGTGCCCCCCTCCTGTGGGCGGTATCTGTTCTGTCCACATCTTCTTCGACGGCGATCGACAGCCCCACCCCTTCGCTCCAGACCGCGAGCGGAGCCCGCGCCCGGGAGGTGATCAGCATTTGACCACGTCCCGGCTGGCCTAACGCGCAGATGACCGCGGGCGCAGACTCGCCCGCGGCCTCAGCAGAGCCACACGATCCCTCGGTTCACGCATCCAGGGGCCGCAACTCACGGCCGAACCGCTGCGCGTTGCGGCGGTACCACTCGGCGGACCGCCGAAGCCCCTCCAGCTCCGCCTCGGTCACCTGGCGGACGACCCGGGCAGGACGGCCCATGATCACGGACCCCGGTGGGAACTCCTTCCCCTCCGTAATGAGGGAGCCGGCCCCCACCAGGCAGTTCTCGCCGATCTTCGCCCCGTTCATGATGGTGGAGCCCATCCCGATCAGCGAGCCGTCGCCGATCGTGCAGCCATGAATGATGCACGAGTGGCCGATGGTCACGTCCGCGCCGATGTGGGTGGGAAACCCGGCGTCGCAGTGCACGACGGTCGCATCCTGCACGTTGGAGCCGCGGCCGACGCGAATGGAATCCACATCGCCCCGCAACATGGCCCCGAACCAGATGCTGGCCTCCGGCTCCAGCGTCACGTCGCCGATCACCACCGCATTCGGGGCGATGAACACGCCGTCTGCGATGTTGGGCGTCTTGTCGCCCAGCGCGTATCGCATCCCCAGGTCTCTCCCTTCCAGGTGTTTCAGGATCAGCGAATGTACAGCTCGCCATCCTCGGTCACAAAGGCCCCCTCTGAGCCGGGGTCGCTCGGCGTGCACCCCTTCAGCACGAACCTAGAGTCATCGATGAACTCCATCGCGGTGCAGGTGTAGGCGAACTGCCCCATCGCGCCGAACCGGTCCTCGCTGTCGACCCGGACCGCGATATGGTCCCGGTGCTGAACCGACACGTCAAAGGCAATCGGGTCGCCCTCCACCGTGTAAACCACCGTCCGGAACGTGGCCGGCCGGTTGGCCAGGTAGGCGTCCCACAGGCACTTGCGGCGGTCCGGGCTGCGCCCCTCGCCGCGCACGTTCCCGTCCTCACCGCACTGCTCAACCAGCACAGGATCAATCCCGGGATAGGCGCTCGAACCGGCCCCTTCCGACCCCGGCGCCGTAGCGTGAGACGGGCCGCCGTCCATCCCGGCGAAGCCGCCGCCAGCCGATCCGACAGGCGTGCGGGGGTCCACCTGTGCGGCGGGAGCCCCCACAGTACCCACAGGAGCGGCGGGATCGGTCACAGCGGCCCCGCCGACAGCAGCCACGGGCGCGTCGGGATCCGCCACGGCGGCCCCGCCGCCCGCGCCTTTCGCGCGGCCCACACCCCCCTGCGCGCCCCCGGCGGGCTCGATGCCCGAGGGGCCCGCAATCTCCGGTTGCTGTGCGTCCCCCGAAAGCGCCCGTTCACCCGGAGAGGCGGCGCACCCGGCGGCGAGGAGCGAGACGAGCAGCATCCCGGCAACCAGTGAACTCCGTGTCCAGTTTCGCATCGCGATGCCCCCCCTCTGCCCCTTGGACGGGGAGGGTCCCGCCGCCCGTTTCAACCCCGGGCGTTACCCTGTTTTCACCATCCGGGCGATGAAGAAGCCGTCGGTGCCGTGCACATGGGGCAGAAGCTGCACGTACCCCTCCGCCTGCCCCTCCCGCGCGATGCTCTCCGGCAGGTAGCCCCAGATGTTGTCGAACCGGAACTCGGGATGGTCGGCGACGAACGCCTCCACCAGCTCCTCGTTCTCCGCCGGCTGAATGGTGCAGGTGGAGTAGACCAGCACCCCGCCCGGCTTCAGGGCCTTCGCCGCCGACTCCAGGATGGCCCGCTGCACCGGCACCAGGGCCTCCACGTCCTCCGGGCTCTTCCGCCACCGGGCGTCGGGCCGGCGGGAGAGCGTGCCCAGCCCGGAGCAGGGCAGGTCGCAGAGGATGGCGTCCGCTCGCTCCGGCATCATCTCGCCCACCCGGCGGGCGTCCAGGCAGACGGCCTGCACGATGGTCGTTCCCAACCGCGCGGCATTCTGCTCGATCAGGTCCACCTTGTGGGGGTGGATGTCCAGGGCGATCACGTGGCCCTGGTTGTCCATCAGCTCCGCCAGGTGGGTGGACTTGCCGCCCGGGGCGGCGGCCACGTCGATCACCGTCCAGCCCGGCTGCGGGGCCACCACGGCGGCGGCCAGCATGGACGACTCGTCCTGTACGGTGATGAGCCCCTGCTTCATCGCCTTCAGCCGGTCGAGCCACGAGGCCGAGGTGAGGTCGCGGATGATCAGCCCCTGGGGCGAGTGGCGGGTGGGCTCGGTGCGGACCCCCTCCTCCGCCAGGGCGGCAGCCGCCTCCTCCCGGGTCGCTTTCAGCCGGTTGACCCGCACGGTGAGGGGCGGCACCTGGTTCCCCGCCTCCAGCAGGCGCACGGCCTCGCCCCGGCCGAACCGCTCCAGCCAGTGGGAGACAAGCCACTCGGGGTACGAGTGCTTCACCGCGAGCGCCCGGATGGGTTCGGCCGCCTCGTCGGGCCACTTCAGCTCCGGCAGCCTGCGGATCAGGTTGCGCAGCACGCCGTTGACGAACTTCGCCAGCCCGGCATGCCCGTACTGCTTGGCCAGCTCCACCGCCTGGTCCACGGCGGCGGAGTGGGGAATCCGGTCCATGTAGAGGATCTGGTAGACCGCCTCCCGCAGGATGTTCCGCACCCACGGGTCCATCTTCTCCAGCGGCCGCGTGGCCACCTGGCTGATCGCCCAGTCGAGGGTGGCCCGGCGCCGGGTCACCCCGTAGGCCAGCTCCGTGGCCAGGGCGCGCTCACGCCCCTCCAGCTTGCTGCCGGAGAGGTGGTGATCGAGGGCCAGGTTGGCGTAGGCCGCCTTGACATCGACATCGCGCAGCGCGCGCAGGGCGGCCTCGCGGCCGGTGCGCGGGGGCGCGGGTTTGCGGCGCGGCATGAACTCGCCTCCAGCGTAGGGTTGTCACTCTCTGCAGAGTGTACCGCAACTGGAGGCAATGGGCAAAGGATGGGTTTTCACCACGAGTTGGGGAAGCCCAGCCCCACCTCGTGGTTCGCGGGCAGCGGGAGCGCGTGCATGGCCGAGCCCAGGTCGTAGATGATCGAGCCGTCCGACTCCTGCGCCATCGCCCCCCGGTCCAGGACGTAGGCCAGCAGTTCGGCCGCAAACTCATGATGGAACCGGTCCAGTGCCACGATCACCTGCGGAAGGTCGGCCAGCTCCACCCGGGCATCGACGATGGCCGTGTTGTCGTCGTACCGGATCACCGCCTCCCCGGCGGGCATTCCCCGGATCTCGATCGCCACGCGTTCCTCATCTGCGTCGGCGGCTGTTACTCGGAAGGAGACTGGGGGATGGTACATGATGACGCCCTCCCGCTGGATGTGTGGGCATAGGATGCCCGCCGCGGGAGGGGTTCAACCGTTGATGACCGGAGGGTACGCATGCGCGCAGATCAGGGTCGCAGGAAGCAGGCGGGCCCGCCCCGGGCAGATTCCCGGGCGGGCCCGCGCCACACCCAGTACATGGACGGAGCCGGGGCCACGGGAGAGAACAGGGCCCACGGCAATATGCCCAACAACCAGGGCATGCGCCCGGGGGATCCGGCGGCGTTCGGGGATGAAGAGCGGCGTTAAGGTGAACCGGGAGGTGCCCAGTGGTGCAGTTCGTCGCGCCACTCGGCCTTCTTTTTTGGGTCTAGACGCTGGTGAGGTCTACACGTTGGTCGACCCCGACTGAAACGCGCTTCGCCCCATGCTTCCCATTCCTTCACGCATCAAGGGTCCGAGTGGTTTTGCGCCTCGATTCCAGGTGCCTTGGGTGCGTCAGCTCCCCCGGCGACATGAATGGTGAACAAATGAGCCACCCGTTCCAGCCTCCCTGGCTCATTCCGTCACCGTTCACGCTTGAACCAACCGGCAGAACTGCTCGTGAGACCCCTCTGCCGCCTCCTTGGAGATTCAGAGGGCGGCAGCCCGCACGGTCACGGGCCCTGCTGCGTCCACCCGCAGGGCATGGGGCACGGGAAAGCGCCCGGTGTGCCGCTGCACGGCCTACACCGGGCGCTTAACGGGATCACCCCATTCGGCGGGGACAGGTCAGGTGCACCCGCCCCCTGGCCTCCTGAGAGAAAACAGTGGTGCACCCCCGTGCACCACTGCGTCAACCATCTATTCAGCCGGACTGCCGGTTACTCATCCGACGCCATGCCCCGGAGGAACAGCAGGCGCACCAGGCTCATGACCGCCGTCGCCG
Source organism: Symbiobacterium turbinis (assembly GCF_055383075.1). Taxonomy (NCBI): domain Bacteria; kingdom Bacillati; phylum Bacillota; class Clostridia; order Eubacteriales; family Symbiobacteriaceae; genus Symbiobacterium; species Symbiobacterium turbinis. The sequence goes on along the minus strand of NZ_AP042433.1, from coordinate 630,541 downwards.
CGCCGGCCACGTACGTGAGCGCTGCGGCGTTCAGCACCTTGCGGGCGCCCACGACCTCCTGCCGGGTCATGTAACCGCCGGTCTCCAGGATCTCCACCGCCCGGCTGGAGGCGTTGAACTCCACCGGCAGGGTGATCAGGTAGAACAGCACGGCCCCCAGGAACAGCAGGATGCCGATGTCCATCAGCCACTTGCCCGAGGCGCCGCCGAAGATCAGGCCGATGATCACCAGGAACGGCCCCAGGCTGTCGCCGATGCGGGCCACCGGCCAGATCAGGTTGCGCATCTGCAGCGGCATGTAGGAGAACTCGTGCTGGATGGCGTGCCCCACTTCATGGGCCGCCACGCCGATGGCGGCAATGGAGTTGCTGGAATACGTGGAATCGGAAAGACGAACGACACGCTTCTGGGGGTCATAGTGGTCGCTCAGGTACCCCCGCACGCGCTCGATGGGCACGTCGGTGAGCCCGTGCCGGTCCAGGATGTCACGGGCGACCTGAGCCGCCGTCACACCCGAGCGCGTACCGACCCGCGACCACTCGTTGAACGAGCTCCGCACCCGCGCCTGCGCCCAGATCACCAGGATGATGGCGGGGAGCAGAAAGATCATCGTCGGATCGAAGAACGGATAGAAATACGGCAAGCCAGGACCCTCCCATTCACGCACCAGAGTCACCCAACACCCGGTCTGCCATCTGCGTCCGGGTGTCCAAGCTCTCTCTTATAAAGACTATGCCAGGCCCGCCGGAGGTTCGCGCCGCAGCCCAGATTACGGCGAAAAACGCGTGCCCACCTGGGCGCCGCCGCCGTTGACATACGACTGCGCATCCATCCGGCCCTTTCCGTGCGGCTGGACCTCCCGCACCAGAAGGGCGCCGTCGCCCGTCGCCACGGTGAAGCCCTCCCGCCGCACCACGGCCACCACGGTGCCGGGCTCCGCCCCCGGGTCAGGGTTCGGCGCCACCGAGGCCCGCCATATCTTCAGCCTGCCCCTTGGGCCGGTGGTGTAAGCGCCGGGCCAGGGGTTCAGGGCGCGGATCTGGTTGTGCAGCTCCGCCGCCGGCCGGGTCCAGTCGATCACCTCGTCCTCCGGCCCCAGCTTGGCGGCGTAGGTCACGCCCTCCTCCGGCTGGGGGATGCGCGGGGCGTCGCCGGCCTCCACCCGCCGCACCGTCTCCACCAGCAGTTCGGCCCCGAGCCGGGCCAGCTGGTCGTGGATCTCGCCGCCGGTGGCATCCGGGCCGATGGGCACCCGGGCGGTCAGGCAGATGTCGCCGGTGTCCATGCCCTCGTCCATCCACATGGTGCAGACGCCGGTCTCGGTGTCGCCGGCCATGATGGCGCGTTGAATCGGCGCCGCGCCCCGCCAGCGGGGCAGGAGCGAACCGTGCACGTTGATCGCCCCCAGGGGGCTGATCTCCAGGGCCTCCCTGGAGAGGATCTGCCCGTAGGCCACCACGACGGTGAGGTCCGCGCCCAGCTCCTTCAGCTGGGCGATCACCTCAGGCCGGCGCAGCCGCCGGGGCTGGAACAGGGGCAGGTCGTGCTCCAGCGCAACCTCCTTCACCGGGGAAGGCCGCAGCTTACCGCCGCGCCCGGCCGGCCGGTCCGGCTGGGTGACGACCCCGACGACCGGATAGCCTGCCGCCAGCAGCGCGCGCAGGGAGACCGCGGCGAACTCCGGCGTTCCCATGAAGAGGATCTTGAGCAAGTCTATTCCTCCTTCGCGGGCGGTTCAGCGCCCTCGCCGCCCGCCGATACCGCAGCGGCCTTCTGACCCTCCGCCTCAGCCGACACCCCCGCGTCAGCGGACGCCTCGGCGGCCTGCGCCGCCCTGGCCTCCTCGGCCTCCTCCTCGCCCTCGGGCACCGGCCGCAGGTTCGAGCACTTGTCAGTGTACAGGATGCCGTCCAGGTGGTCGATCTCGTGCTGGAAGATGCGGGCCAGGTAGCCCTCCGCGTCGATCCAGACCTTCTTGCCGGTGCGGTCCAGGGCCACCACCTGCACCTTCTCGTAGCGCCACACGTCGCCGATCATGCCGGGAATGGAGAGGCAGCCTTCGGTCCCCTCCACCCAGCCCTCGGCCTTCACGATCTCCGGGTTGATGAGCTGGTACAGCTGGCCCGACCCGTCCTGCGGGTCGACGACGATGATCCGCTTTGACACGCCCACCTGCGGGGCCGCCAGGCCCACGCCGGGGGCGGCGTACATCGTCTCGGTCATGTCGTCCAGCAGCTTGCGGACCGAAGCGTTGATCTTGGTCACCGGCCGGGCCTTCTTGCGCAGGACCTCCGCCGGGTCTTTCACGATCTCCAGAATTGCCATGTATAATGCCCCTCCATCAGATCTAGAGAATGCTCATAGGATCCACGTCCACCGAGAGCGAGACCGACCGCGACTCCCGCCACTTCCCCCGGGCACCCGCGAAGGCGGCCTTCACCTGGCTCACCATCGCCCAGACGTCCGTGCCCTTCAGCACCAGGTGGTGCCGGTGCTTGCCCCGGAGCTTCGCCAGCGGGGCCGGCGCCGGGCCGAGGATCTGCCCCCGGAACCCGCCGTCCACCAGCAGCCGGTGCACGTTCCGGGCGGTGGCGGCCACCGCCGACTCGTCCTCGCCCGAGATCACCAGGTGGATCATGTGCGCAAACGGCGGGTAGTCCAGCTCCTCACGGAAGCGGATCTCCTCGGCGAAGAAGCGGTGGTAGTCGTGGTCCGAAGCCGCCAGCAGCGCGGCGTGGTCGGGCTGGTAGGTCTGCACCAGCACCCGCCCGGGGCGGTCGCCCCGGCCTGCCCGGCCGGCCACCTGCGTCACCAGCTGGAAGGTGCGCTCAGCGGCCCGGAAGTCCGGCAGGTTCAGGCTGGTGTCGGCCAGCACCACCCCCACCAGCGTCACGCCGGGGAAGTCCAGCCCCTTGGTGATCATCTGCGTGCCCACCAGCACGTCGACCTCACGGTTCGCGAACCGCTTCAGGATGGCGGCGTGGGAGCCCTTGCGCCGGGTGGTGTCCACGTCCATGCGGGCCACCCGCACGTTCGGGTACAGCCGTCGCAGCTCCTGCTCCACCCGCTCGGTGCCGGCCCCCAGGTGCCGGATCGCCTTCGACCCGCAGTTGGGGCAGACGGTGGGCACCGGCGCCGTGTGGTCGCAGTAGTGGCAGGCCAGGTGGTCGTCGCCCAGGTGGTAGGTCATGGCGACGGCACAGTTCGCGCACTGAATCGCCTCGCCGCAGGAGCGGCACATGATAAAGGTATTGTAACCCCTGCGGTTGAGAAAGAGAATCGTCTGCTCCCCCGCCGCCAGGGTCTCATCCAGCGCCTCCACCAGGGCCCGCGAGAAGATCGACCGGTTGCCCGCCCGCAGCTCCTCCCGCATGTCCACCAGCGTCACCGGCGGCAGCGGCCGGTGGTCGATCCGGTGCTCCAGCGACACCAGCCGGTAGGCGCCGGTCTGCGCCAGGTGGAACGACTCCAGCGCCGGCGTCGCGGAACCCAGCACCAGCAGGGCCCCCTCCAGCCGCGCCCGCTCCGCCGCCACCTCCCGGGCGTGGTAGGCGGGCGGCGGCGACTCCTGCTTGTACGACTGCTCGTGCTCCTCGTCGATGATGATCAGCCCCACGTTCTCAAAGGGCGCAAAGACCGCGGAGCGCGCCCCCACGACGATGGAGACCTCTGCGCGGCGGATGCGCTGCCACTCGTCGAACTTCTCCCCGCGCCCCAGCGCCGAGTGCAGCACCGCGACGTCGCCGCCGAAGCGGGCCCGGAAGCGGTGGATCATCTGCGGCGTCAGCGAGATCTCGGGCACCAGGCAGATCGCGTTCTTCCCCATCTCCCGGACCAAGGCGATCGCCCGGAGGTAGAGCTCGGTCTTGCCCGAGCCGGTCACGCCGTGAACCAGCACCGGCTGCCGGAAGGCCGGCGGGGCGATCAGCTCCTGGCGGATGGACTCCAGGGCCTGTGCCTGCTCGGGCGTGAGCGCGGGCGGCGGCTGCGGCGCGACCTGCTCACCGGCGAAGGGATCCCGCCGCCGGATCACCCGGCCCGCCGTCAGCCAGCCCTTCTCCAGCGCGACCCGAATCGGCCCGGCGATGGACTCGCCCAGGTCGGCCAGCACCTGCGCCCGCTCGGCCTCGCCGCCCACCCGCGCCATGTAGGCCAGCAGTTCGGCCTGGCGGGGGGCCCGGCGCTGAAGCTGCTCCACCAGGGCCTCCACGTCGTCCACGTTCAGCCGGTAGTTGGTGATGGTGAGCGTGCGCACCTCCTGCCGGCGGGCCTCGGGAGGCAGGAGCAGCCGCAGGGCGGCCGGGAACGTGGAGAGGTAGCGGTCGGCCGTCCAGCGGGCCAGCTGCACCAGGGGCGCAGGGATCGGCGGGATGTCGGGCAGCAGCCCGGCGATCTCCTTCAGCTTCACCCCCTCCGGCGCCCGCTCGGCGGGGCCCACGTAGAGGCCCACCAGCCGGCGGCTGCCAAAGGGCACCCGCACCCATTGGCCGGGCGTGAGGCGCCCCGAGAGGCAGCGGGGCACGAGGTAGGTAAAGAGTTTATCGGTCCCTTCGGCGGTGACGTCCACCGCCACCTGGGCCAGCTCACCGCTCTGCATGCGGATTCCCACCGCCCTCCGCACCGCCATCGGAGCCGTCGGCACCGCCATGGGCGCCGCCGGCGCCGCCCAGCAGGGCCGCCGCCCGGTCGAGGATGCGGTCGGCCACCTCCCGCTTGGTCATCAGGGGCAGCTCGTCCACCGCATCGGGGGTCACGAAGACCACCCGGTTGGTCTCGGTGCCGAAGCCGGCCCCCTCCGCCGTCACGTCGTTGGCCACCACGAAGTCGGCGTTCTTCTGCGCCAGCTTCCGCCGGGCGTTGGCGATGAGGTCGTCGGTCTCGGCGGCGAAGGCCACCGTCACCTGGCCGGGCCGCTTGCGCCGGCCCAGTTCGGCAATGATGTCCGGGTTCTTCACCAGGGTGATGGTCAGCTCGTCGCCCGCCTTCTTGATCTTGGACGCCGCCACCGCAGCGGGCCGGTAGTCGGCCGGGGCCGCGGCGGCCACCGCGATGTCGGCATCCGGGAACTCGGCCAGGCAGGCCTCCAGCATCTCCAGGCACGACTCCACCGAGACCCGCCTCACCCCGGGCGGCGGCTCCAGGTGCGTGGGGCCGCTTACCAGCACCACCTCGGCCCCGCGGTCCCGGGCGGCCCCGGCAATCGCGTAGCCCATGCGGCCGGTGGAGCGGTTGCCGATGAAGCGCACGGGGTCGAACGGCTCCCGGGTGGTGCCGGCCGTCACCAGCACCCGGCGCCCTGCCAGGTCCGCTCGGGTTCGGGCCTTCAGGAGGGCCAGCGCCCGCTCCACGATGGCCGCGGGCTCGGGCAGGCGCCCCTTGCCCATGAGCCCGGAAGCCAGCCGCCCCTCCTCGGGCTCCATGACCTCCCAGCCCAGCTCGGCCAGGATGCGCAGGTTGCGCTGCGTCAGGGGATTGGCGTACATCTCCGCCTCCATGGACGGCGCCACCAGCACGGGGCACTGCACGCCCAGGGCCGTGACGGTGATCCAGTCGCCGGCGTGGCCGCCCGCCAGCCGGGCGATGGTGTTGGCGGTGGCCGGAGCGACTATGAGCAGGTCGGCCCTGTGGGTCAGGGTAACGTGATCCACATGGCCGTGCACCTGCTCACCCATCAGGTCGACTTTCACCGGGTTGCCCGAAATGGCCTGAAACGTAAGCGGGGCCACGAGGCGGGTGGCCGCCTCCGTCATGAGCACGTGGACCTCCGCGCCCAGCTTCACCAACCGGGAGCAGATCTCCACCGCCTTGTAGGCGGCGATGCCGCCGCTGACCCCGAGGAGAACCGTCTTACCGTGAAGCATCGGCGACCCTTCCTTCCATGGGCACGTAGCCGGGGTAGTGCGTTGCCGGGATAGTATGAAAGAGGGCGCCCGGGGCGGGCGCCCTCGACGGGCGAATCGATCGCTGATCAGCCCAGGGGAGTGGGCTTGCCGCGCTCGAAGAAGAGCTTGCCGGCATGGAGCTCCTCCAGGGCGATGGTCACAGGCTTGTTCGACTGCGATTCCACCATCTTGGGCTTGCCGTCCTGCAGGTCCCGCGCCCGGCGGGCCGCCAGGATGACCAGGGTGTATTTGGAATCGACCAGATGCATCAGTTGATCAAGAGAGGGCTTGATCATTCGTCGGTCAGCACCCCCTTCTCAAGCAGCCTCTCAATCAGCGCGGCGCCATTGCGGGCCGTGCGGGCCTTCTCCGCGACGATGATGGCCCTGAGCTCGGCCACCGCGCGCGCGAGGTCGTCATTCACGATGACATAGTCATATGTCAGACCTTCCCGAATCCATTCGGGCGCCTCGGCCAGCCGCCGGGCCACCGCCTCGGGCGTCTCGGTGCCGCGGGCGGTGATGCGCTGGCGCAGGGCCTCCATCGAAGGAGGAATCACGAAAACGGAGACGGCGTCGGGATAGTGCTCGCGCACGGCCCGGGCGCCGACCCGGTCGATGTCGAGAATGACGTCCTCACCCCGGGCGGTCACCTCTTCCACGTAAGCCCGGGGCGTGCCGTAATAGTTGCCGTAGACCTCTGCCCACTCCAGGAACTCGCCGGCCTCGATGCGGCGCTCGAACTCTTCCTTGGAAATGAAGTAATACTCAACACCGTTGACCTCGCCGGGACGCATGGGACGGGTGGTGCAGGATACCGAGAAGCGAATACCGGGGGTCTCCGCCAGCAGGGCCCGGCAGATGGTGCCCTTGCCGACGGCCGACGGCCCGGTGACCACGATCAGGAGTCCCTTGGGCTTGGTGGGCATCGTCATGCCTCGCCCTCTTCCTCGGCCGGCGCCGCGTTGGCCTCCCTGGCCGTGAGCCGGTGGGCGACGGTCTCAGGCTGCACCGCGGAGAGCACGACGTGGTCGGAATCGGTGATGACCACCGCCCGGGTGCGCCGGCCGTAGGTCGCGTCGATCAGGGTACCGCGCTCCCTGGCCTCCGAGATGATGCGCTTGATCGGGGCGGACTCCGGACTGACGATCGCCACGATGCGGTTCGCCGACACGATGTTGCCGAATCCGATGTTGACTAACCTGATCTCACCCACAACCCGGGCCTCCCTCATGCTTACACTATTCGAGATTCTGCACCTGCTCGCGGATCTTCTCCAGCTCGCTCTTGGCCGCGACCACCGCCGCCGTCAGCGCTGCGTCGTTGGCCTTGGAGGCGATGGTGTTGATCTCACGCCCCAGCTCCTGCACCAGGAAGTCCAGCTTGCGCCCCACCGCCTCGTCGGACCGGAGGGCCTGCCGGAACTGGTCGATGTGGCTCGCCAGGCGCTGAATCTCCTCCGTGATGTCCGCACGGTCGGCAAACAGCGCGACCTCCTGCGCGAGGCGCTGCGGATCCACCGGGTTGGTGGGCGGCAGCAGCTCCTCCAGCCGCCGGGTCAGCCGCTGGCGGTACTCCTCCACCACCACCGGCGCCCGCGCCGCGGCGGCGGACCGGAAGGCCTCAATGCGGTCGATCCGCTCGGCCAGGTCGGCTGCCAGGAGAGCGCCTTCCCTTTCCCGCATGGCGATCAGCCCTGCCATGGCCTGCTCCAGCGCGGGCTCCAGCAGGGCCCAGATTTCGTCGTCGGTCAGTTCCCCCTCCTGAAGGGAGAGGACCTCGGGCAGTCTCGCCAGCGTATCCAGCGAAAGCTCCTGATTGCTCCCGATCTCTCCTGCAAGCTGCCTCAAAGCATTATAATAGGCCAGCGCCAGGTCCTTGTCAACCTTTACCGCCCGGGCCTCGGCCGAGGGCTCCCAGGCGACGTAGACCTCGAACCGCCCCCGCGACACCTTGCCCAGAACCAGCTTGCGCACCCGGTCTTCCAGGCCGCTGAACTGGCGGGGCATGCGGAAGACGACCTCCGAAAAGCGGTGGTTCACGGCCTTGACCTCAACGGTCACCCGGCCCACGTCGCCGCTGGCCTCGCCCCGTCCGAACCCGGTCATGCTGCGCACCAAAAGCTTCACATCCCCCTCTGCCGCGGGGCGGATCCCGCCGGCGTCTCTCTGCCAACTCCTGCAATATCCTTTCGGTGTGCGCAGATCCCCTTCCTGCTCAGTTTTCCCCGCAGCTCCCCGGCGATCCAGGCGAACAACCCCCTCCGCAGCAGATCGGAGGGGGTTCTTACAGGTTGGGGGGCCAGACCGGTTCAGTCGGTGGTGCTGGTGCCCGGGTCCGTGGGCGTGACGCCCGCCCGGGCCGGAGCGTTGGTGCCCCCGCCCGCACGGCCGGGAGTGCCGGCACGGCCGCCCGTGCCCGGCGCGGCAGGCGCTGGCATGGGTCCGGGAATCTGGCGCATGTTGCTCTGAATGTTGCCCTGCTGGATATTGCGCTGCGGGGTGTTGTTCTGCCGCGCGTTGGCGCCGGGGCCCGCCGACGTGGCCCGCTGCGAGATGGTGGCCAGGTCGGTCATGAACTCGGTGATCGGGCGGCCGGCCCGCACCGCTGCGGCGATCTCGGCCAGCCGGTTCCGGTCGTTCTCGTCGTTGACCACACGGATGTCGGCCACCCGCGGGCACGCGGTGCGCACCCGCTCCAGCGGGTCGTTGACCACTGCCCCCACTCGGGTGCCCGCCGCCGTGCCCATGCCCGCGGCAGCACCGCTCTCCGCCGGCGTCCCCGCAGTGCCCGTGCGGCGGCCAATGCGCTGCCCCAGCACGCCGGTGGACGCGCGGTTGGTGCCCGCGCCGGGGGTGCCGGCGCCCGTCCCCGTGCCGCCGCCGGTCGTGGTGCCCGCGCCGGTCCGGGTGCGGGCGTCGCCGGTCGCCCGGCCCGCGCCGGTGGGTGCCCCGGTGTTGCCCGGGATGGCGCCCACGCGGTCGGGCGTCGTGTCCACCGTGTTCGGGGGCGTCAGGGTGCCCAGGTTGCCGGTGACGTCGCCGTCACGCTGCAGGCCGGTGGAGAAGCCGGGCTCCGGCACGGTCCCCGCGCGGGCGCCGGTCACGGGCGTCTTCTGCGAGTCGCGCGGCAGCGCCACCAGGGCCACGTTGCCGATGATGACGCCGTTGGCGGTCACGTTCTCGTTGACGCCGGCCATGCCCCGCCAGAAGGCGTTCGCGCCCACCGTGTTGCCCAGGGCCGTGGCACAGAGGTCTGCATCGCCGGTGGTGGTGAAGAGGTTGCTCTGATTGATCCGGTTTCCTGTCTGCGGCTGGGCCGTGCACCCGGAAGCCAGCATCGCGGCCACCGTGGCCAGCCCGAGCCACGTGAGCGGCAAGCGTTTCACGGCCGATCTCCCTTCCTTGCAGGTCTTGCTCGACAGAGCTTGCGCGCGGTGTGCCCGTGCGCAACTGCGTACGCGACCTGCGGATAGGTTGACCGGAAGTCGTGAATGCTATGCTTCCTCCTCGATGTGCGCCCGCAGACGCATCGGCCGGCCGAACAGAATCAGACGGCGGACGGCGACCAGCAGTTCGCCGGCGCCGGCCAGCAGCAGGACCACCAGCCACTGCCAGAGCTGCAGCGGCGCGGTGCCGAAAATCGCGGCCAGCGGCGGCCAGTAGATGGCCAGGAGGAGGGCGGTGACCGACGATGCGACGGCGGCGACCAGCCAGGGATTGGAAAAAAGCGGGGTCTCCCAGATGGCCCGGCGCTCGGACCGGCAGTCGAAAACGTGGATGAGCTGGGCGCAGACCAGCGTGGCCAGCGCCATCGTGCGGGCGGGGTTGAGCACGGCCGGGTCTTCGAAGGGCGCCACGCCGGGCGTGCCGGGCAGGGTGAAGAAGGCGATGAGGAAGGCGGCCAGCGTGCCCAGGCCGATGAGCGTGCCCCGGCCGAGGATCTTGATGCCGAGCCGGCGGGCGAATACGCCCTCGTCGGGCCGGCGGGGCGGGCGGCGCATGACGTCCGGATCCAGCGGATCGACCCCGAGCGCAATCGCCGGCAGCCCGTCGGTGACCAGGTTGACGAAGAGGATCTGAATTGGCAGAAGCGGCAGCGGCAGCCGCATGATGGCGGCGAGGAACATGGTGAGCACCTCGCCGGTGTTGCAGGAGAGCAGGTAGCGGATGAACTTGCGGATGTTGTCATAGATGCCCCGCCCCTCCTCCACCGCCGCGACGATGGTGGCGTAGTTGTCGTCGGCGAGGATCATCGCCGACGCCTCCTTCGTCACGTCGGTGCCCGTGCGGCCCATGGCGATGCCGATGTCGGCCTCCTTCACAGCCGGCGCGTCGTTCACGCCGTCGCCGGTCATCGCCACCACCTCGCCCAGGGCCTTCAGGGCCCGGACGATCTGCAGCTTGTGCTGGGGCGAGACCCGGGCGAAGACGTTGCACTGCTGCACGACGTCGATGAGCTGGGAGTCGGAGAGCTGGTCGAGTTCCCGTCCGGTCACCGCCCGCCCGTCCTGGCCGGCGATGCCCAGCTCCCGGGCGACGGCCAGGGCAGTGGCCGGGTGGTCGCCGGTGATCATCACCGTGCGGATCCCCGCCCGGCCGGCGGCCGCCACCGCCCGCTTCACCTCAGGCCGCGGCGGGTCGATCATGCCCAGGAGGCCCAGGAAGACCAGGTCGCGCTCCAGCCGCTCCGCGACCTCATCCGTGGTGAGCTCGGCCAAGGGGCCCGGACCCTCGCCGTCGCCGAAGGGGCGGGGGCGGTAGGCCACGGCCAGCACCCGCAGGGCCTGGTCGGCCATGCGCAGGTTCTCGTCTAGGATGGCCTGGCGGTCGGCGTCGGTCAGCGGCACGACCCGCCCGTCCTTCAGCATGTGGGTGGAGAGCTCAAGGATCACGTCCGGCGCGCCCTTCACGTGCAGCACGCAGCCGCCGTCGCCCTCGGTCAGCACGCTCATGCGCCGCCGCTCCGACTCAAACGGCACTTCCAGGAGCCGCGGGTACCGGTCGTGCAGCACCGCGGGGCGGTAGCCGCCCTTCTGCGCCGCGACCACCAGTGCGCCCTCCGTGGGATCGCCCTGAATGGTATAGATGCGTTCGCGGCGGGCCGGCGGGCTCTGCACCAGCTTCGCGTTGGAGCAGAGGGCGGCCGACTTCAGCGTCTGGGCCAGATCCGGCACCTCCTGGGGGCTCACCGGCCGGTCCCCGCGCAGGAACTCGCCGGTCGGCCGGTAGCCGTCGCCGGTGACGGTGTAACGGTGGCCGCCGGCCCAGGCGGCCCGCACCATCATCTCGTTCTTGGTGAGGGTGCCGGTCTTGTCCGAGCAGATGACGGTGGCGCAGCCCAGGGTCTCCACCGCCTGCAGCCGGCGGACGATGGCGTTGCGCTTGATCATCCGCTGCACGCCCAGGGCCAGGGCCACGGTGACGATGGCCGGCAGCCCCTCGGGGATGGCGGCCACGGCCAGCGAGACCCCGGCCATGAAGAGCTGGGAGACGACCGGCCCGGTGAGCGCATCCTCCCGCAGGAGGCCGGCCAGCACCACGATGGCGCACACCGTCAGGCAGCCGGCCACCAGCCACTTGCCCAGCTGGGCCAGCCGCTTCTGCAGGGGCGTCTCCTCGTCCCCCACCTCCTGAATCAGCCCCGCGATGCGGCCCATCTCGGTGTCCATGCCGGTGGCCACCACCAGGGCCCTGCCCCGGCCCCGGGTGACCGTGGTCCCCATGTAGAGCATGTTGCGCCGGTCGCCCAGGGGCGCGTCCCTTTCGCCCACCCACGCGGCCGACTTGCGCACGGGCAGCGACTCGCCGGTCAGGGCCGACTCCTCCACCTCCAGCCCCGGCGCGTCCACCAGGCGGGCATCGGCGGGAATGCGGTCGCCGGCCTCCACCAGGAGCAGGTCGCCGGGCACCAGGTCCCGGGCCGACACGGTCGTCTCCTGGCCGCCGCGGATGACCCGGGCGGTGGGCGCCGCCAGCTCCTTCAGGGCCTCCAGCGACCGCTCGGCCCGGTACTCCTGCACGAAGCCGAGCACGGCGTTGAGCACGACGATGACGACGATGGTGACCGCGTCCGCCGTCTCACCCATGCCGTAGGAGATCGCGGTCGCGATCAGGAGCACGACGACCATGAAGTCCTGGAATTGCGCGAGCAGGATGCGCCACCAGGGAACCCTGGGCGCACCCTCCAGCAGGTTGGGGCCGAACTCCTCAAGTCGCCGCCGGCACTCGGCCTCGCCCAGGCCGGCGGACGGGTCCGTCGCGAGGGCGGCCGAGACTTCATCCGCCCCCATCTGGTGCCACGGTTTGGACATGCGGGCTTCACCTCTGTCCAACCGTACGCACCAGCTTCCGGGGGTAGACCGGGCGCGTGGACAAAGTGCTGCAGCCTCTTGGCGTGGTGGCTGTTGCTGACGGTATCCGCTCTGTTCGTCGTGGCTGTTGCTGCCCGCTCCTCAGTCCGCCGCGTCCTCGTCCGCCGCCGGCGTCGTCAGCCGCCGGAAGACCTCGGCCACGGGCACGATGTCGTTGATCTCGCCGATCCGCCCGCCGCAGAAGATGAGGCCGTTCTCCACCCGCCCCTGCTGGGCGTTGTTCAGGGCGTTCCAGATGCAGTGGGAGCGGCCCTCATCCCGGTGCTGGCAGTACTTCAGGCAGTTGGTGCAGCTGTACGTGCCGCCGTTGTCGCGGGTGCGGGGCAGGGCGTCGAAGGGGATGTGCGGCACGATGGCCCGGCTCTTGTAGCCGGTGGGGCTCCAGTCGGTCACCTGCGAGCCCGTGGCCGCCAGCCACTTCGCCTTCATCTCCGGCGAGGCGGACGACTCCTCGGTCATGGCGAACCGGATGCCCATCTGCACGCCGTCGGCGCCCATGGCCAGGGCCCGCAGCAGGTCCTGGCGGGTGAGCAGGCCGCCGGCGGCGATGACCGGCCCGGTGAAGCCGGCCTCGCGCAGCGCCGCCCGCACCGGCGGGAAGAGCTCCCAGATGGTGATGTCGGGGTCGTCAGGCCCCAGGTGGCCGCCGGCCTGGCCGCTCTCCACGACGATGCCGCTGATGCCGACCGTGCGCGCGGCGATGCGGGCCGCCTTCACCGACGAGATGATGCAGAAGCCCGGAATGCCCGCCTCGTGCAGTTTCTTGAAGGGGCCACGGGCGAAGCCGGCGCCGATGGCCACGTAGTCCACCCGCTCCTCGATGCAGACGTCCAGCAGCCGGTCGAAGAGGTAGCCGGCGTACATCAGGTTCACGCCCACCACCCCGTCGGTCAGGGCCTTCGCCGCACGGATCTCCCGGCGCAGCTCGCCCGGCGGAATGCCCATCCCGCCGATGGTGCCCACCCCGCCGCACTCCGCCACCGCCGCCGCGAGCCGGTGCAGCGCGATGCGCACCGACATCCCGCCCTGAACGATGCAGACCCGGGCGGTCTTGTTGCCGACCTGCAGCGAAGGCAGGTTCATATCGTTCAACCCCTTTGAATCCACGTATTAGAAGCTGGTCTTCATTCTACCCTGACCGCGGCGGCGCATCCTCTGCCCCCAGGTACATCTTCAGGTCTGCCCGGGGGCAGATCCGGCCGGGCGATGCGCTGCCGTGCGGCACCCTGTCGGGAGGTGCACAACTGGAGGCTGCGCTGCCAGTCCGCACACGGCAGGGCGGTGCGCTCTCCCCGAGGGGCGCGGCGATCCAGGCAATGACAGGAGATGGGCGAGCATGGTAAGCTTAAGGTAGAGACAGACCTGACGAAGGAGCCCACTGGATGGCCTTTGACAGCAAGGTAATGGCGGCCGTCGTCGCTGAGCTGAACCAGCGCCTGCTGGGCGGCCGCATCAGCAAGATCTACCAGCCTGAACCCGACGAACTGGCCCTGCTCTGCTACGCGGGCGGGGAAAACCACCGGCTCTTCCTCTCGGCCCATCCCCGCCACGCGCGGGTGCACCTGACCCAGATCGAGAAGCGCAACCCGCCGGCCCCGCCCATGTTCTGCATGCTCATGCGCAAGTACGTGGAGGGCGGCCGCATCGTCGCCATCGAGCAGGCGGGGCGCGACCGCATCTGCCGGATCTCCATCCGGAGCACCGACGAGCTGGGCAACCCCGTCACCTACGTGCTCGTCGCCGAGGTGATGGGCAAGCATTCCAACATCGTGCTGCTCAATCCGCAGGGGCGCATCGTGGACGCCATCCGCCGCGTCACCGAGGAGGTGAACCGGCACCGGGAGCTCCTGCCCGGCCTGCCGTACGTGCCGCCGCCGCCCACGGGCAAGCTGGATCCCGCGGCGGTGACGGCGGACGACCTGACGGAGGCCGACCCCAATGCGCCGGCCTGGCAGGTCCTCCTGGACCGGGTGGACGGGCTCGGACCGCTCCTGGCACGGGAGGCGGTCTGCCGGGCGGGGGCCGGAGGGGACGCCCCCCTGCGGGAGGTGGACCTCGCCCGGCTGGCAGCGGCGGCCCGCGACCTGGCAGCCGCAGAGGACTGGGCGCCGCGGCTGCTCTACGACGCCGACGGGCGGCTGAAGGAGTTTCACGTGCTCCCCCTCCGGCACTGGCCCGGCCGGGCCGAGACGGGGTTCGGGTCGGTCTCGGCCTGCATCGACGCCTACTTCGGCCAGCGGGCCGAGGAGGAGCGCTTCCGCTCCCTGCGGGGAAGCCTCGCCAGACTGGTGCGCGACGAGATCGCCCGGGTGCGCAGGAAGCTCCGGGCGCAGGAGGAGTCGCTGGCCAGGGCGGAGTCGGCCGAGACCTACCGCCTGCAGGGCGAGCTGATCACCGCCAATCTGTGGCAGATCGCCAAGGGCATGACGGAGGTCCGGGTCGTGAACTACTACGACCCGGAGGGCGCCGAGATGGTCATCGCCCTCGACCCGGCCCTCAGCCCCACCGAGAACGCCCAGGCCTACTACCGCCGCTACCAGCGGGCCCGCAGCGGCCTGGCGGCCATACAGGAGCAGCTCTCTCGGAGCCGGGCCGAGCTGGCCTACCTGGAGCAGGTGGAGGTGGCGCTGGAGCAGGCCGAGTCGCTGCCCGACCTGGAGGAGGTCCGCCGGGAGCTGGCGGCCGAGGGCTACCTGCGGGAGGGCAGGTCCCGGCGGGCGGGTGACGCGGGCAGGGGCCGAACGGCCGGGGACGGGAAGCAGCCATCGGCCCTGCGGCCGATCACCCTGCGGTCCTCCGACGGGCTGGAGATCTGGATCGGTCGCAACAACCGGCAGAACGACTACCTCACCCTGAAACTTGCCGGCCCGCAGGACCTCTGGTTCCACACGAAGGAGATTCCCGGTTCACACGTGATTCTGCGGGTGCCGCCCGGAAAGGAGGTGCCGGAGCGGTCGATTCAGGAGGCGGCGGCGCTCGCGGCCTACCACTCCAAGGCCAGGCAGTCGTCGGGCGTGCCGGTGGACTACACGGCCCGCAAGCACGTGCGCAAGCCCAACGGCGCCCGGCCGGGCATGGTGATCTACGACAACCATAAGACCTTGTGGGTGACGCCGGATCCGGAGCTGTTCCCCATCTTAAAACGGGGGTGGTCAGATGGGGCAGAAGGAGCTGGACAGGATGATCCGGACAGTGGCCGCGGCGATCGTCACCGAGGTGGGCATCCCGAAGGTGCGCCCGGGGCGCCATGAGATCTGGCTGACCTTTGTGCGCCGCACCGGGCTCACGGAGGAGCGGGTCATGCCCGGATACAAGGTCGTCCGCTCGGTGGTAAACGGGCGTGAACTCCTCGACGCCGTCGCCGAGGCCATCGTGCTGGCGGTGTTCGGCGAACTGGTGCAGGTCGTTGACGAACTGCCCAACCTGCGGCTCAGCCTGCTGGACAGGAGGGCCCAGGTCCGCATGCCGGGGGCGCCGCCCCTGGACCAGGACGGGCAGATCTGGCTGAGGGTGACGGTGAGGCGCAACGAGCCCGGACTGCTGGAGCGGCTGTTCTGGCGGCGCGCCAACGCCAGCTGAGAAAACACGGGGATCCGCACAGCCGGTCCGGCAGGAGACCGCTGGGCGGATCCCGTAATCATCTGCGAAAAGATTCCACCACTTGGGAGGCGGGCGCATGTCGTCAACGGTGTATCTGAACGGGGAGTACGTTCCTTACGCAGAGGCGAAGATCCCGGTAGAGGACAGGGCGTTTCTGTTCGCAGACGGCATCTACGAGGTGGTCCGGGTCTACGGCGGCCGTCCGTTCGACCTGGAGCCGCACCTGGAGCGGCTCGCCCGCAGCGCCCGGGAGCTGCGTCTGTCCGCGCCCGACACCGGGGAGCTGATCCGGGTGACGCACGAGCTCATCCAGCGCAACGGGCTGGGTGAGGGCACGGTCTACTACCAGGTCACGCGGGGCGTGCACGCACCCAGGGCCCACGCCTTCCCCGCCGGGGCGGTCGAGCCGACGGTGCTTGTGCTCACGCACGCGCTGCCGCCCGAGGCCCTGGCCGAGAACGAGCGGCGCCGGCATGAAGGGGTGACCGGCATCACCGTGCCCGAGCAGCGCTGGGCCCGGTGCGACATCAAGAGCGTCTCCCTGCTGCCCAACGTCCTGGCCAAGCAGCAGGCCGCCGAGCAGGGGGCGTACGAGGCGCTGTTCGTGCGGGACGGCTTCGTCATCGAGGGCAGCAGCAGCAACCTGTTCGCCGTCATCGACGGCGCCATCGTCACCTATCCGGCCTGCAACGACATCCTGAACGGCATCGCCCGCCAGCGGGTCATCCGGGACGCCCGGAAGCTGGGGTACACGGTGCGGGAGCAGGGCATTCCGCTGGAGGCCCTCACCCGCTGTCAGGAGCTGTTCGTCACCTCCACCACCGCGGAGGTGATGCCGCTGGTCGCCGTGGACGGCAGGGCCATCGGCGACGGCAAGGTGGGTCCGGTGGTGCGGGCCCTGCAGGAGGCGTACCGGGCGGCGACCCGGGCGTAGGTGCGTTGGCGGCCCAGCAGACGGCCACGCGCCCCGCTAATGCGCAAGCGCGGACCGCAGCCAGGCCGGCAGCTGGGGCAGGGCCAGGTCCAGCCCCGGCGCCGTGCCCTGCTGGCGCGCCTCCCACCAGGGGCGGAGGGCATCCCGGAACAGCGGGACGGCCGTCACCCCCTCCTCCACCTGGGACTCGGCGAACGCAACGGCGTCCTCCGGGCGGCCCAGGTACTCCAGGTAGAAGCAGGTGGAGGTGCGGATCAGGGTCTCCACCCAGCGGAAGGTCGGGTCGCTGTAGAACTGGGCGAACCGGCCGGACGGGGGGCAGTCCACCTCGATGAAGGCGCAGTCGCCGGCTACGTCGGGGTGCTGCCGCTGGATGTCGTCCAGCACCGGGTGGCTGGCCTCGTGCTGCGCCAGCGCCAGCAGATCTGCCTGCGCGGGTGGCGACGCCCCGTGCGGCAGGCAGACGGCGTATGTCTCCCGCACATTGGCCACGCCGACCCCTTTTGCCCCGGCGCCGTTCATGTTCCACAGCGGCACCGCGACCGCCTCGTAGGGGAAGCGGCCCCAGAAGAGCCGCTGGAAGGGCTCAAGCTGCGCGTCCGCCAGGAGGTGCGACAGATCCCGGACGACCTCCTCCCACATGGGGGCCTGATCCCGGAGCAGGTCGCCGATGCGCAGCTCGCGCCAGGCAGACCGCAGGGCGTCGGCCAGGGCGGGCCGGTCCACCTCGGCGAACCAGGCCTCCACGAAGGCCGGCACCCCGTCGGGACAGCTGTCGTCGAAGTCCGGCGGCGGGCCGAGCTGTACCGCCTGCATCGCCAGGCCCAGCAGATCGTGCCGGGCGAACGCCTCCCGCAGCCAGCGCACCGCCGCGTGCTCCGTCGCTCTCGCCAGGCGGTTCCGGGTCTCGGTGACCAGGGGATGCTCTTCCGCCGCAGGGGGCCTTGCGCCGCCGGCGGTGAGCGCTGCGGCGAGCGTGAGCAGGCGGGGGTCGAGTTGCACCTCCATCGGTTGAAACCTCCTCAGTCCTTATACGGGTCGTACTCGTCTGCGGCGGCCATGACCACGCAAACGGGCGCCAGCACGTGAAGGATCTTCATCGTCGGCTTGTGGCAGGCCAGCACCTGCCGGAGCGGGCGGTAGACCTCCGGGGCCTCGTCGGCGTCGGCGCCGCAGAGGACCACCCCGGCCCGGGAGAGCCGCCGGCGGACCGCGTCCATGTCCACCTTGCCGCCCGTCCGCACCCGGCGCCCCTTCTGGCGCCGCCACCTGCCCGCGGCCTGGGTGCGGGACATGACGCGGCCGGCGCCGTGGACCGTGCTGTACAGGGCCGCACGGGACTCCTCGTGATCCACGCCCTCCACCACCACCGCCACATCGCCCATCGAGCCGCCGATGAAGCCCAGCTGGCCCGGGAAGAGCGGGGTGGCTCCCTTGCGGATCACCCAGCCCCTGGCACCGCCGTGCTCCTCGTACCAGGCAAAGTTGTGGTGGTTGTGCACGGTGAACGTGGCCTCGGCGCCGAGTATCCGCAGCACCTGGGCCACCACGTAGTCCCGCCCGGCGTAGGCGTACCTGCCTGCGAGCCGCATGGCGGCGATGTAGGCCTGGCCCAGCTCCGAACCGGCCGGGATGAGCGTCGGCGGCTGGTCCATCGACTCGCCGGGGGCAGACGCGTCCCAGGGGCGGCCAGCCGCCAGGTTCAGGAAGCCTGTCGCCGTGCGGTGGCCGAAGCCCCGGGATCCGAAGTGAACCGCCACCCAGACCGGCGCATCGTCGGCGATCGGGTCGCCCAGCTTCCAGTCGGCCGGCACCTCGGCCATGATGTCGACGTAGTGGTTGCCCGCGCCCACCGTTCCCAGCTGGTCGCGAGCCATTGGCTTCAGGCTCATGAGCTGGGGCACGTCCCGCCACGTCGGGTCGTCGAACAGCTCGTGGTCCACCGGCTCGGGGTTCTTCCGGCCCAGGCCGAACGCGACCCGCCTGTGGATCTCCGCGGCGATGCGCTCCTTCTCGGCCTTGATGTCGCCGTAGGCAAGATCCGTCCGCACCGCCTTGTTGCCGCAGGCGATGTCGTAGCCCACGCCCGAGGGCGAGATGAACCGCTCGTAGAAAAGCACCCCGCCGATCGGCTGGCTGTAGCCCTTGTGGCCGTCGGCCATCAGGGCCGCCCCGACCGCACGGCCCGCCTCGGCACAACGCTTCAGCTGGGCCAGGGTGTCCTCGTCATGAACGCCAAAAACCGGGAACCGATCCCACATCGTATACGGCATTCCGTCAGACCCTCCTGCCTCCCTGTTTCGCTGCGGCCGGACAGACTTCCTCTGCGCACGCCCCCACACGCGCCGACCGCCCTGCGCCGGGCAGGGCGGTCCGTGTCGCCGTCGCTCATCCGAGGTACGCCAGTTTAGGGCGGTCCGTGTCGCCGTCGCTCATCCGAAGTACGCCAGGTTAGGGCGGGGGGTGCGCATCGCCAGCAGCCGGGCGATCCGCAGGCGGGTCGGCGGGTGGCTGCTGATCAGCGCGGCCCAGCCCGTGGGCTCAACCGGCGCCGGGTAGCCCAGGAGCCGCTGCCACCAGGTCGGCTGGTTGAGCCGCTCCAGGCGCTGGAGGGCCCGGGCCATCAGGCGCGGCGAACCCACCAGAGCGGCTGCGCCGGCGTCGGCCAGGTACTCCCGCTCCCGGGAGATGCCCATCCGCAGGGCCAGCGCCACCGCCGGCACACCCGCGGCGACCATCAGCGCGGCGGTCAGCTCCCCCAGCCCCACCGGGGCGCCGAGGAGCCAGGCGAAGATCACGCCGAAGCGGCCCAGTTCGGCCATTACCGCCGCCGCGCCGGCCAGGCCGGCCGCCACCATGTTCAGCGGCAGGTCGCCGTGCCGGATGTGCGAGAGCTCATGCGCGATGATGGCCGCCACCTCATCCGGCGGCATGTATCGCAGGAGCGGCCGCGTGAGGCCGATCGCGCTGCTGCTGGCGGTGGCCACCGCGACGGCGTTCACCATCTCTCCCGGCAGGAGGTAGAGGCGCGGCGTCGGCAGTCCGGCCCGCCGGGCAAGCGCGTCAACCAGTTCGTACAGGTCAGGGGCTTCGAACCACTGGATCGGGCGCCCCCCCATCTGCCGCAGGGAGGCCCGCGCCCGGCCGCGATAGGCCGCGGTGCTGGTCAGGAGCGAGGCCGCGATCACCACCCCCGCGCCCAGGGGCCCCACCGAGGTCAGCCCCACCAGGGCGGCGAGCCCTAACAGCGCGACCAGCGAAAGCGTCGTGCGCACCGTGAGCATCGCGCCATCACCGTCCTTCCCTTTTATTGTGCGGTAAAGGTCAAAGAATGTCAATACATGTGGCCGTCGTGGGCATCCGCCACGAAGGAGTAGGGAAAGATGTGTTGAAGCACATAGAATATTTGGTCGTACTGGACCCCGTGAAGGGATGGCCCGTGCACCTGATGGGAGGGTGAACGTTGACGCAGCGTCTGCCGATGGAACCAGAACCGATCAGGCGGGTCCGGGCCGCACTGGCGGCCGCCGGTGTGGAAGGCGAGATCCGGACCTTCACTGACCTTCTGACGACCGCCCAGGCGGCCGCGGATACGCTTGGGGTGGAACTGGGCCGCATCGCCAAGTCCATCCTGATGTTCGCCGGCGGAGAGCCGGTGCTGGTGGTGGCCGCGGGCGACCGGCGGGTCGACCGCAAGAAGGTGAAGGCCCTGCTGGACCGGGGCAAGGTCACCCTCGCCGGCCCGGATGAGGTGCTGGCGGTGACGGGCTTCGTGGCGGGGGGCGTGGCTCCGGTCGGTCTGCTGAAGCCCGCCACGGTGCTGCTGGACGAGAGCCTGAAGCGCTTCCCGGACATCTGGGCGGGCGGCGGCGTGCCCGAGGCCCTGCTGCGGCTCCGGGTCGACGACCTGCCCCGGGCCACCGGTGGCGCCTTCGCCGACGTAGCGCAGGAGTAGGGACCGGCGTATCTTTTCGTCCCGGTTGTGCGTGGTACCTGATGACCGCACAAGACGGGAGGGATTCGAGCATGGAAACTGTTGACACGCTGCAGGCTCTGGGGCGCCCGGTGGAGGACGCGCGCAGGGCCTTTCTCCGCCTGATCGAGCCGCACCGGGCCGACCTGTGGCGCTACTGCCTGCGCCTGACCGGATCGGCCTGGGACGCCGCTGACTTGGTGCAGGAGACGCTGATGAAGGCCTTCGCCCGGCTCACCGGGTGGGAGCCGCTGGACGCGCGCCCCTACCTGTTCCGCATCGCGTCCAACACCTGGATCGACGGGTTGCGCCGGCGCAGGATCGAGACGGTGGAACTGGACGAGAGCCGGGCGCCGGCGGCTGAGGAGCCCGATGTCATTGGCACATGGGCGGCCATGCTGCACACGACCGAGGGAGCCGTGAAGGCGGCGCTGCACCGTGCACGCGCAGGGCTGAAGGAGGCGGCCTCCGGGGAACGTGGATCCCATGAGCCTGCATCGGCGCGGACGGCTTCGGGGTGCACTGCATCGGTGGAATCGGCGCCGGCGGAACCTGCGCCGCCGAGGGCCCGGGTTGTACCCCCCAGTGCCGTCGTAGCCGCCTACCTCGATGCGTTCAACCGGCGGGATCCCGACGCCATCGCCGCCCTGCTGACCGACGGCGCCACCTGCGACATCGTCGAGTGCGGGGTGGAGTACGGGAAGGAGACCATCCGGAAGTACTCCCTGGAGGATTGGGCGAAGGATCCGCTGCCCCAGTGGGCCGAGTACGGCGAACTGGACGGGCGGCCGGTCGTCTACGTCTACTTCCGCACCGATGCGCACGGGAGGGCCCTGGGTCAGCTGGTCACGCTGGAGACGCAGGGGGACAGGATCACCGCCATGCGGCTCTACTACTTCACGCCCGAGATCATCCGCTACGCCGCCGCCAGGCTCGGCGTGCCTGACTGCGCCTTCGGCTACTATCACCAGTTCTGAGGGGCGCTGTGGTTGGGGCTTCCAACCCAGCCGCCACGGAGGCCGTACGGCGTCATGCTCATCTGCTGTCCGGGCCCGTTCGGGGCAAAATGTGTACCCGGCGCTCCAGTCTATCTGCACATTCTGCCTCCTCACGGCCTTCTCGCGCCTTCCGCCGACTCCCCCGCAAGGCCCGCGCCGGGTCACTGCCCCCCGTTCAGCCGGTCTCCCGACCACTTCCGGGCAAAATGTGCACCCGGCTCTCCAGGCTATCTGCACATTATGCCTCCTCACGGCCTTGTCGCGCCTTCCGCCGACTCCCCCGCAAGGGCCGCGCCGGGCAACTGCCCCCATTAAGCCGGTTATCCGACCACTTCCGGGCAAAATGTGCACCCGTCGCTCCGGGCTATCTGCACATTCTGCCTCCTCACGGCCTTGTCGCGCCTTCGACCGACTCCCCCGCAAGGGCCGCGCCGGGCAACTGCCCCCATTCAGCCGGTTACCCGACCACTTCCGGGCAAAATGTGCACCCGTCGCTCCGGGGTATCTGCACATTCTGCCTCCTCACGGCCTTGTCGCGCCTTCGGCCGACTCCCCCGCAAGGGCCGCGCCGGACCGCAGCCCCCGAATCTGCCCGGTCATACACCAGGTTCCGCGCAGGATGTACACCAACCGGCCACGCCTCGCCGCACATTCTGCGCGCTCGCCAGCCCCGCGTGGCCCCCGCATCCGGCTGCGCGGCGCCGCGGACACGGCGCAGAAAAGAAGTAGTTCAGGGCGGTGCCCCGTCAGGCACCGCCCTGCTTCTTTCGCGCTCATCCCCGGCTACCGCACCCCAGACCGGCCCGGCAGCCGACGCAGCAGGAAGACACCGGCCGTCAGCGCCGCCAGCCCTCCCAGGGCGCCGTAGAGCAGGCCGTGCCCCCGGTCCGCGGGCCCCACGGCGAGAATCACCCCCGAGAGCGGCTCCAGGTCCAGCACGATCTGGCCGCCGGCCACCCGCACCTCCCGGCCCGACAGCGCATCCCGCAGGCGGGCGCCGTCGGGAAGCCCGAGCGGCGTCACGTCCACCGCCAGGCCGGCGACGGGTTCGGTCGCGTTGCTCAGCACCACCACCACCCGGTCGCCCTCCGCCACCCTTCCGTAGGCGTACTGCGCATCCGTGGCCAGCAACTCTTCCACAGAGCCCCTGCGCAGGGCCGGGTGGGCCCGGCGGATGGCATTCAGTTGGCGCACCAGCGTGAGCACGTCGGGATTCTCCTCCGCACCCCAGGGGAAGTCGTTCCGGTTGTAGGGGTCGTTCCCACCGGCCATCCCGATCTCGGTGCCGTAGTAGACGATGGGAATCGCCCGCTGGGTGAACAGGAAGACGAGCCCCAGCTTGAGCCGCTCGATGGGCCGGTCCCTGGCCTCGGTGACGAAGCGGGCCATGTCGTGGTTGTCGATGAAGCCGCCCATCTGATACGGATCGGGCATCGTGGCCCCCACCGCCCGCACCTGGTTCGCGAGCTGCCGCATGGAGCCGCCCCGGGCGATGGCGGACCGTGCGGCGGCGTTGGTGGGGAAGTCCAGCACGGCGGTCACCCCCGCCTCCTGATAGGCGGCGAGCCGCCAGGCGGCGTTCTCCCAGACCTCGCCGATCAGCCAGAAGCCCGGCTTCACCTTCTGCAGCTCGGCGTTGTACCATGTGAAGAACTCCCGGGGCACGTGCTTCACCGTGTCCAGGCGGAAGCCGTCCACACCGGTGGTCTCGATCCAGAACCGGGAGTAGTCAAGGATATATTCCCGCACCGCGGGGTTGGACTGGTCGAAGTCGGGCAGGTCGAAGAGCCAGCCCTCCTGAACCTCCGTCTCGTCGCTCCAGTTCACGATGGGCCGCCGCGGGTGGAACCAGTCCGGGTGCTCGGCCAGCAGCGGGCTGGAAGGCCCCGTGTGGTTGACCACGATGTCGAAGATGACCTTCATCCCCCGCTGGTGGGCCTCCTCCACCAGCCGCCGCACCGTCTCATTGGTGCCGAAGTGGGGGTCGGTCTGGTAGAAGTCTACGGCGCCGTAGCCGTGGTAGTCGCTGCCCGCGTTCTTCACGTGCGGGGTGATCCAGATGGCGCTGAAGCCCAGGGACTGGATGTAGTCCAGTTTGTCGATGATGCCCTGAATGTCGCCCCCGTGCCAGGCCCGGGGGTTGTTCCTGTCGGTCGGGCCGTCGTTGCTGGGGTCGCCGTTGTGGAACCGGTCGATCATGATGAAGTAGATGGTTTCGTCCTGCCACGTGCGGTCTGCTGAAAAGGCCGTGCCGCCCGCAGCAACCCACAGCGCCGCGACCAGCAGGGCAGCCGGCACGCGGGCGCGGATGCGGAGGCGCCGGGTCATACCCCCACCTCCTCCGCCAGGCGCGCGGGCGCGAGGATGGCCGCACCGCAGGCTGGTAAGAGAAGGGTCCTGCCCTGTCCGGGCCGCGACCCCGTGCCCCGATCGGAGGCAGACTGGTCCGCCGGCATCTCGCCAGCCTGCACCTCGCCCGCCTGCATCTCGCCGGCCAGCATCTCGCCCGCCAGCAGGTCGACCCAGACGCCGGCGGGCTCCGGGGCAGGCGGCAGCGTCACCCGTGCCGGCCCGGCCCCGCGGTTGAGCACCACCAGCAGCCCCGCCTCTTCAGCGGAGGGGCTGGATCGGGCCGGGCCCTCGGGATGGGCGCCGCGCCGCACATGCAGCGGCACGGGCAACCGGCGGTAGGCCAGGATGTCGCCCTCCGCCCGCACCGTCTCCCAGGCCCCGTCGTTCAGCCAGGGGAAGGCCCGGCGGATGCGCCCAAGCCGCCGGTAGAGGCTGAGCAGCCCCAGGTCACGGGGCTCCTCGTCGTTCCAGGGATAGCATCGGCGGCAGTCGGGGTCGGGTCCCCCCTCCAGGCCGACCTCGTCGCCGTAGTAGATCATCGGCACGCCCTCGGCGGTGAGCAGCAGCACCGCGCCCAGCGCCGCCCGCTCCCGGGATCCCACCACCGTCCGCACCCGCGGGGTGTCGTGGGTCGAGAGCATGCGCACGAGCCCCCGGTTGGCCTCGGCGCTGTAGCGGAAGCGCAGGCGGGTGAGCCAGCGGTCGTAGCCCCGGGCGTCCACCCGCCCCGTCAGCCAGGCCAGAGTCGCGTCCCGCCAGGGGTAGTCCATTACCGAATCGAACTGGTCGCCCCGCAGCCAGTCCAGACCGTCGTGCCAGACCTCGCCCAGGATGAACGCGTCGGGCTTCACCCGCTTCACCCGGTCCCGAAAGGCTCGCCAGAAGCGGTGGTCCACCTCGTTGGCCACGTCCAGCCGCCAGCCGTCCACGTCGGCCGCCCGCAGCCAGTGCTCGGCCACATCCAGCAGGTAGGCGGCCAGGTCGGGATGGCCCGTGTCCAGCTTGGGCATCGTCGCCACGCCCCGGGAGAAGGTCTCGTAGTTGCACGCCGCCGGGTCCACCGGGAAGCCCCGCAGGTCGTAGAACCAGTCCCGGTAGGGGGAGTCGGCTCCCCGGGCGACCACGTCCCGGAACGGCGGCCAGTCGGCGCCGCTGTGGTTGAAGACGGCGTCCAGCAGGAAGCGGATCCCGCACCGGTGGGCCTCGGTCACCAGCTCAGCCAGGTCCGCGTTGGTGCCGAAGGCCGGGTCGACCTGGTAGTAATCGGCCGTGTCGTACTTGTGGTTGGAGGGCGACCGGAAGAGCGGGGTGGTGTAGATGCAGCTGACCCCCAGGTCGGCCAGGTAGTCCAGGCGCTTGCGGATGCCCACCAGGTCGCCGCCGGCCGTGGAAGTGGGCGTGGGCCGCTCGCCCCACGGGCCGGTGCCCGGCGGGTCGTTGGCCGGGTCGCCGTTGCAGAAGCGGTCCGGGAAGATCTGATAGAAGACCGCGCCGCTCACCCAACCGGGCTGCCGGAAGCGGTCCGCCCGGTGGATGTAGGCGTACTCAAAGCAGCCCTCATCCGGACGGGCGTCGTGCAGACCCGACTCGGCCAGCCAGACCACCTCGCCATCCCGGGCCTCCAGCCGGAAGCGGTAGCGCACCCGCCGCTCGGGGGCCGGCAGCGTCACGCCCCAGTACTCGTGCACGCCGTCGCCGCCCAGCCGCGCCATGGGCAGGGCCGCGTCCTCCGCAGGCGGCCAGGCATACCGGTCCCCGTAGACGCAGGTTGCCGCCGCCAGGTCGCCGTCGGCGGCCTTCAGCATCACCCACAGGTGGCCGTCACCCACGGGGCAGGCGAACGGCTGGGTCGCGCGGTGCTGCAGTGCTGCGCGCTGAATGGCGATCCCTCCCTCCGCTCCTCTAGCCCTTCACCGCGCCGCGGGTGAGGCCCGACTGCACCAGGTTCTGCGCCAGCATCCAGACCCCGGCCAGCGGGAAGGCCGTCACCACCACCGCCGCGGAGAGCTTGCCCCACGCGGTGGAGTAGGCGTTGGCCGAGAACGAGCGCAGCCCCTGGGCCATCAGCCAGTGGTCGGGGTTCTTCAGCAGCGCGCTGGACATGACAAACTCGCTGAAGACGCCCATGAAGCTGAACAGGAACAGCACGGTCAGCATGGGCACCGAGAGCGGCAGGATGATCAGCCGGAAAACCTGCCAGTCGCTGCAGCCGTCCACCTTCGCCGCCTCGTCCAGGTCGCGGGGGATGCCGTCGATGTAGCCCTTCAGCAGCCAGATCGACCATGCGCTGGCCCCCATGGAGGAGAGCAGGAAGCCCCAGAGGTTGGCCAGGTTCAGCTTGAACAGCACGAACTGGATCGCCGCAAGCGAGACCATGGAGGGCATCATCTGCAGGATCATGAGGGTGCGGATGCCGTTTTTCCGCCCCCAGAACCTCAGCCGGCTGAAGGCGTACGACGAGGTGACCGTGACCGCCACCTGGAGCAGCCCCACGGCGGTGCCCATGAGCAGGGTGTTCTTCAGCCAGATGGGGAACCGGCTCTCCCCGAACAGCTCCCGGTAGTTGTCGAGGGTGAACAGGGCCGGGTCGGGCAGCAGCCGCCTCACCGCAAAGGCGTCGCCCTTCTGGAACGACGAGGCCACCACCGAGAAGAGCGGGAAGAACACCAGGGCGATGATCAGCCAGATGACGACCCGCGAGAGCCAGAGCCGCCACCGCTCGTAGGGGCGGAGCTTCTTCCGTTCACGCGCCATCGCCTCAGTCCTCCTCCGCAAAGGCCCCGGTGACCCGCATGTTGATGAGGCTGATGACCGCGACGATCACGAACAGCACCAGCGAGAGCGCCGCCGAGAGCCCGTACCGGTACTGCTGCACCGTCAGCTTGTAGCCCACCGAGACCAGGATGTCGGTGTAGCCGGCCTGGAAGGCGCTGAGCCGCACCGGGCCGCCGTCGGTCATCAGGAAGGCCGTGCCGAAGTTGTTGAAGTTGTGGGCGAAGGAGCTGATCATGAGCGGCACGGTCATGCGGGCCAGCAGCGGGAAGGTGATGTGCCGGAACTGCTGCCACACGGTGGCGCCGTCGATCTCGGCGGCCTCGTAGAGGCCGGCGTCGATGGACTGCAGGGCCCCGAGGCAGACCGTCATGAACCAGGGAAAGCCCAGCCACAGGTTGACCAGCAGCACCGAGACCCTGGCCAGGTGCGGATCCTGGAGCCAGGGAATCGGGTCCAGGCCGAAGAGCGCGCCCAGCGCCACGTTGATGGCCCCGGAGCTGGTGTTGAGCAGCCCCCGCCAGGCCAGCACCGCCAGCGTGCCGGGTATCGCCCAGGGGATGATGAGCAGGGCGCGGTACAGGTGCGACTCCCGGATGTGGGGGTTGTTGAGCAGCACCGCCAGGAAGAGGCCGAAGGCGAACTGCGTCAGCACGCTGAAGAGCGCGTACGAGATGTTCCACCCGAGCACCGGGAAGAACGCCCGGGAGAACGAGCCGGTGAAGATGTCGACGAAGTTCGCCAGGCCCACGAAGCTGGGTCCGGTGCGGAATGTGTAGAGGCTGGCGTCGGTGAAGGCCAGGTAGATGGTGAAGAGCATCGGGAAGAGCGTCAGGATCAGGATGGTGATCAGGGCCGGCTACAAATAGATGTAGGGCGCCAGGCGCTGGCGAAGCGCAGCCATCGGTGATCCCTCCCCAGGGGCGGCTCCGGGGACTAGCGCTGGGCCGCCACGGCCTCGTTGATCGCCTCAACGGCCTGCTGCGCGGCCTGCTCCGGCGTGGCCTGCTCCATCACGACCAGCTCGATCATGCTGGCGGCGGGGCTCCAGACCGAGGCCATCTCGGGGATGTTCGGCATGGGGTGGCCGTTCTGGGCGCTCGCGGCGAAACCGGCCAGGTAGGGGTTGGTCTGGAGCACCGAGGAGAGCGACTTCTGGGCCGGGATGCGGTTGCCCACGGCCAGGAGCTTCTCGGGCACGTTCTCCTGCAGGTACTTGATCAGGTCCCAGGCCTCGGCCTTGTGCCTGGAGTCCGCGCTGACGAAGGCCGTCTGCACGCCGACGAAGGGCCGGAAGGGCTCGCCGCTGGGCATGGTGGGCATCGGCGCGATGCCGAAGCTGACGCCGGCATCCTCAAAGCCCTTCACATCCCAGGAGCCCGAGAGGTAGAAGGCGATCTGGTTGGCCTGGAACTCGGCCTTGGCCATGTTGTCGTCGACGTCGCTGGGCATCAGGTTGTACGTGTTGACGAAGTCGCTCAGCAGGGTCAGGCCTGCGACGCCGCCCGCGGTGGCGAAGCCGACGTCGGTGGGATCCAGGTCGCCGCCGCCCCGGTCCTTGAAAACGTAGCCGCCGCTGCCGGCGATGAAGCCGTAGGAGAAGTAGAAGTCCTTGATCTTGTACATGAAGCCCTTCTCCCGGGCCAGCGCCAGGAACTCATCCCACGTGGCCGGGGGCTCATCCACCAGCGCCTTGTTGTAGAAGAGCGCCACGGCCTCGTAGGAGATGGGCACCGCGTACTTCTGGCCCTCGTAGGAGACGGCGTCGAGGGTGACCTTTTCGTAGTTGGACTCGTCGATCACCCCGTCAGGCACGGCCTCCAGCAGGCCGGCCTTCCAGAACGGGCCGAGATTGTCGTGGGGCAGCCCGTACATGATGTCGGGCCCCTGCCCGGCCGTTGCCGCCGCGGCGAATTCCTGGAAGCCGGTCTGGTCCTCCAGCACCGTCACCTTGTTGCCCGTCTGGGCGGCCCACTCGTCGGCAACCTTCTGGACCTCCATCACCTCAGGAGTGGTTAGGTGCGACCAGACCACCAGCTCCACGGGCGTGCCGCCGGATCCGGCCGACTGCTGCTGGTTGCCGCTCTCATTCCGGGGCTGCTGAGACTGGCTGGACGAGCCGCACGCCGCCAGGGCCAGGGTCAGCAGCAGAGCCAGGGTGCCGAGACGCCATTTCTTCGAGCGCATGCATACCCCTCCACACGTGAGATTTTCCTGTTGCTCACCGCACATCGGGCCCGGGGGCCCGGGGGCCCGGGAATCACGACTCGATCTCGAAGTGCAACTCACACCCGTCCAGCGGCCGGTCGGCGATGGCCACCTCCACCGCGCCGTCCGCCGCCGGGGTGAACGCCACCAGCCGGCCGGCGCACCGGGCGGCCCGCACCCGGCCCGGTGCGAACAGCCGCACCAGGAGCCGGTCCCGCTCCGGCCGGTAGGCCCCCTGCGGGGCCCCGACGGTCACGGTCACGGCGCCGGGCTGCGCCGCCACCCGCACGGGGGTGATGGCGTAGCCGCCTTCCCGGTAGGCGTAGCCCTCGCCGGCGTCCTCGTAGAGGTCCAGGGCGCCCCCGGCGCCGGCGTACACCTGCAGGGTCAGTTCGGCGGGGACAGGCTGGTCCGTCCACTGCCGGGCGGGCCCCATGGGGATGATCGCCCCGGCCCGCACATAGAGCGGCATCCGGTCCAGCGGGGCCTCGGCCACGATGCGGGCCGGCCCGGCGATGCGCTCGCCCGTCCAGAAGTCCACCCACTCCCCGGCGGGCAGGTAGACCATCCGCGCCCGCGCCCCCGGCTGGTAGACCGGGCAGACCATCAGATCCTCGCCCAGCAGGAACTGGTCCGAGAGGTTGGCGGTCTCGGGATCGTCGGGGTACTCCAGAAGGAGCGGCCGCATCACCGGCAGCCCCGTCTGGCTGGACTTGTAGAACTCGTTGTAGAGGAAGGGCAGCAACCGGTAGCGGAGCGTGAGGTACAGGCGGGCGATCTCCTCCACCTCGGGGCCGAACGCCCAGGGCTCCTGGTCGGCGGTGTCGATGGCCGCGTGGTTCCGGCAGAAGGGCAGGAAGGCCCCGAGCTGGACCCAGCGGGCGAAGAGCTCGCCGTCGCAGTCCCCCTGGAAGCCGCCGATGTCCACGCCGACGAAGGGCACGCCGGAAAGGCCCATGCCCAGGAGCATCGGCACCGCGGTCAGCAGGTGCTCCCACCAGCTGTGGTTGTCGCCCATCCAGACCGCCGCATAGCGCTGGATGCCCGCGTAGCCGGACCGGGTGAGCAGGAAGGGCCGGCGGTCGGGCGTGAGGCGCCGGAGCCCCTCGTGGGTCGCCCGGGCCATCATGAGGCCGTAGGCGTTGTGAACCTGGTAGTGGCTCACCTGCTCGCCGTCCTCGCCCTGCAGCGCCGACGCGGGCAGGGTCCTGGTCTCGTTGAAGGCGGCCGGCTCGTTCATGTCGTTCCAGATGCCGGCGATCCCGATCTCATTCACGAACTCCCGGTGCAGGTCGCCCCACCAGCGGCGGGTGGCCTCCCGCATGAAGTCGGGAAAGGCCGAGGCGCCGGGCCAGACCCGGTCGATGCACAGCTCCCGCTCCGACACGCCGATGAAATGGCCCCCCGCCACGCCCTCCCGGAACACCCGGTAGCGGCCGTCCACCTTCACGCCGGGGTCGACAATGGTGACGGTGCGGAAGCCCTGCCGGGCGAGGTCGGCCACCAGCCCCTTCGGGTCGGGGAACCGCTCCGGATCCCAGGTGAAGACCCGGTAGCCGTCCATGTAGTGGATGTCGAGCCAGATGGCGTCGCAGGGGAGCTCCCGACGCCTGAGCTCGGCGGCCACCTCCCGGACCCGGGCCTCCGGGTAGTAGCTGTAGCGGCACTGGTGGTAGCCCAGGGCCCAGAGCGGCGGCAGCTCCATCCGGCCGGTGAGTTCCGTGTAGCGGGCCAGCACGTCCTTGATGGCGGGACCGGCGAAGAGGTAGGCGTCCAGGTAGTCGTCATCCACCAGGATCCGGCAGGCATCGGGCCGGGTCTTCGCCATGTCGTAGCGCACCCGGGCCGTGCTGTCCACGAAGAGGCCGTGCGCCCGCCCGTCCCGCACCGCAATGAAGAACGGGATCGCCTGGTAGAGCGTCTCGCGGTCCGGGGTGTGCAGCGGCTCGTCGGTGGCCCAGAGGGTCATCGCCCGGCCCCGCTTATCAAGGAAGCCGGGCTTCTGGCCGAAGCCGTAGTAGCGGGCGCCAGGCGGCGCTTCCTGCTCCCAGGAGACGGCGCCGGAGCGCCAGGCCAGGCCGCCGCCGGCCGCGTCCCCGGCCAGCAGCCGCCCTTCCGGGTCGCAGATGCGCAGCCGCAGCGGATCCCGGTCCACCTCCACAGTCAGGGCGGCGGTGGAGATGCGCAGGCTGCGCTCCCCCTCCTCAAGCCGGGTGGCTACAGAGGTCTGCTCCCGCGGGAGCACGGCGACCGAAGGGCGCAGCCGCGCGCCCTCGGGCAGGAGGGTGATGCGCACCACTTCAGGGGTGAGGAACTGCAGGCGAAGCTGGGCGCCATGGGTGTGAAGGGTCAGGAAGCCGCGGGCGTGTTCTTGGCGGCGCAGCGGGCCGAGTGGCTGCACAGCGAGCACCTCCGGTTGAGGGATATGGACGGCCATCATCTGCGGATGTGCAATCGTTTGCACAGATGGCCGGAAGAGGACGCCGCGGTTCCGGCAGACGGCCGGGGCCGAGCGCGTGCAATCGTGTGCACTGAGTATTCGCCCAACTGCCCCTGCACTCCTGCCACGCCGGGGCAAATAAAACAGAAAAATTGCACGCCCCGCCAAGTCGTTGCCTGTCAGGCAGGAGTCCGTGCACAAGTGGTGAAAGTGAAGGGTGAGCGCAAACGTTTGCAATCCGGGCGCGGGAGATCGATGCCAGGAGGTGCTGCAGTGGCCAACATCAAGGACGTCGCCCGACTCGCCGGCGTCTCCCCCTCCACCGTCTCGCGGGTGATCGCCGGATCCAGCCGCATCAGCCCCGAAACCCAGGCCCGGGTGCGTGAGGCGATGAGGGCCCTCAACTACTACCCCAACGCCAACGCGCGCAGCCTGGTGCGACGCAAGACCCACGCCATCGGCGTCATCATCGCCCGGCCGGCGGAGCAGGCCTTCGCCAACCCCTTCTTCCCCGAGGTGCTGCGGGGCATCGGCTCCGAACTGCGCCGGCACGGCTACGACCTCGTGCTGAGCATGACCGCCGCGCCCGACGAGGAGCAGGGGGCCTGCATGCGCCTTCTGAAGCAGCGGCGGGTGGACGGCGTCATCCTCACCTCCTCCCGCGCCCACGACGAGCTGTTGACGGAACTGGCGGCCGAGCAGTACCCGTTCGTGCTGATCGGCCGGGCCGCGCCGGGCCAAGCCGTCAGCTGGGTCAACAACGACAACGTGGCCGTGGGCGAGATGGCCGTGGAGCACCTGGTGGGCCGGGGGCACCGGCGCATCGCCATGATCAACGGACCGGCGGACCTCACCGTCTCCATCGACCGGGAGCAGGGCTTCCGGCAGGCGGTCGACCGCTTCCAACTGGATCTTCCCGCCGGCTACGTGGTGGAGGGCGACTTCACCAAAGACGGCGGCTACCGGGCGATGGCGGAACTGCTGTCCCGGCCCGACCCGCCGACCGGCGTCTTCTGCGCCGACGACGCCATGGCCGTCGGCGCCCTGATGGCGCTGAAGGAGCGCGGCCTCACCCGGCGGGTGGCCGTCATCGGGGTCAACGACGACCCGCTGACGGCCCTGCTGGACCCGCCGCTCTCCACCGTGCGCATCCCGGTCTTCGACCTGGGCGCCACCGCCGCCCGGCTGCTGCTGGACTCGCTGACGCAGGGCGTGCGGGGCCCGCGGCAGATCGTGCTGCCGAGCCAGCTGGTGGTGCGGGAGTCGACGAACTGGGTCGTGGGCGGTGGGAACTGAGCGGTGGGCAGTGGGCAGTGGGCAGTGGGTAGTGGGCAGTGGGTAGTGGGCAGTGGGTAGTGGGCAGTGGGCAGTGGGTAGTGGGTAGTGGGTAGTGGGTAGTGAACTGCGGGAAGTGGGGGGTGGGCCCTGGGGGGCGGGCCCGCCAGCTGTTCCGCAACCTCGTTGATGGGCGCAGGGCTGCATGGCCGGCAAACTACGGCCAATTTCCACTTCGCCCGCACGCCAAGTCTCAATCCGCCGCACTTCGCCACCGTCGCCTGTTCCCTCCAACCCTCAACCGCACGGCACAAGGCTGCGCCCCCGGCCAAGTGCGCTACGGTGACGGCGCTGGCCCCTCTGTTCGCCTTCACTGTGGGCAGCGGCGCTATGCCTTCTGTTCGCCTTCGCTGTGGGCAGCGGCGCCATCCTCTCCGTTCGCCTTCGCTGTGGGCAGCGGCGCCATCCTCTCCGTTCGCCTTCGCTGTGGGCAGCGGGGCCGTCTCATGGTGGGGTCGGCGCCGCCACCCGAGCAACACTGAAAACGAACAGAACGGATACCTGGCACCAGCGGGGGCAAGGCCGGACAGAGGGCTGTCCAAGGCCCGGGAGCCGTCCACCTTTTCGTTCATCTGGCTCGGCCTCGGGGTCTACGCGTACGTGATGACCCTGGTCGGTTTCCTCCTCGCCGGCCGCATCCTCGGCCGGCCGGACCTGATGGAGTGACCTGCGGACATCTTGACTCTCCGTCGAGACTGCGGCACCATCTATAAAGAGCACCCGCCCACGTGATTGGGCTGGTCCATCGGGGCCTGACACGCTCTGGGCGACTCGGCTCTGAACGCGCCAGGCCTAATCGCGTTGTAAGGAACAGGAGGGCGCACATGTACGAGTTTCAAGGCCGCGACTGGACCGAACTGGCCAGGGCTTGGGGCATCTCCCTGGAACACGAGGATGATGAGCTCGCCGCCAGGGTCCGGCACTACATGCGTACGCATGTTTCACCTACAGATGCCACGCCGGATCCCGCCATGGTGGCCGACCTGCGGCGCTTCGTAGCCGGCTTCTGCGAGAACGCGAAGGACCGCCACGACGCCTCGCTGTGGCGGGGCCTGCGGGATATTCAGCACGACCTGACCTTCGTGCAGTTCTGCGACGTGCTCCTGCGCCACATGTGGTGCTGAAGCGGCCCTGTGCGGACGCCTGAACCGAAAAGAGGTGAAGGTCGCTGATACGCCGGTGACAGCGTGACCGGCGCATCAGTGGCCTTCATTGCGTTCACCCCGGCTCCCGCCGCGGTGGGCCCCCGCCCGGCCCGCACTCTGCTACAATGGAGTCGGGGTGACATCATCTATGGACAAACCTTTCCTCGTACTCAACCTCGACGACACCCTGAGCTGGCAGCGTGCGCTGCTGGCCGCCCCGCACGAGTGGATCGACCTCCGCCACGTGGAAGGCAAGAAGGCCTATGCCACGCCGGAGGCGATCTCGGCCATCGCCGCCGCCCTGCATCCGCACCAGGACCTCCCCCTGTGCTACTGGGGCGCCGGCGAGTACCACTACGTCACCCTGCTCCGGCTCCAGGCACTGCGCCAGCCGGTGACGCTGCTGCTTTTCGACCACCACCACGACGCGGCGCCGCTGCAGAATGGCGTCGTCACCTGCGGAAACTGGGTCCGCCACGCCCTCGCCCTGCCCTGGGTCCGGCGCGTGGTCTGGGTGGGAGGCAGAAGGCCGGAGATGCAGCTCTACCTTCCCCACCCTCGCATCCTGAGGGCTGCCGAACCGGGGCCGCCCGAGCCTTTCGCCGTGTGGGCGGACCG
The DNA here is from genome assembly GCF_055383075.1 of Symbiobacterium turbinis. NCBI lineage: Bacteria > Bacillati > Bacillota > Clostridia > Eubacteriales > Symbiobacteriaceae > Symbiobacterium > Symbiobacterium turbinis. Next base: position 595,912 of record NZ_AP042433.1, on the reverse strand, counting down.
GGCGATTCCCACGGCGGATGTGTACATCTCCATCGACAAGGATGTGCTGGCGCCGGATGACGGCTTCACCAGCTGGGGCGCCGGCGACCTGGCGCTGAGCGAACTGCTGGACTGGCTCGGGGCGCTGGCCCGGCACCGGCGCATCGTCGGGGCCGACGTCGGCGGCGAGTGGAGCCTCTCGTCCGCCCAGGTGTTCCCCGGACCACGGGACAGACGGGCGATCAGCCGCAACCAGCGGGCCAACATCGCCATCCGGGACGCCCTGGCCCCCGTTCTCTTCCCCCCGCGCCCCACCGCGTCCGGCCATACCGGCTAGGCCGGACGCCGATCGTACCGGCCGGCCCGGGGCCCAGGCTAATCCGCGCTGTTGCTGCCGGGCTCCGGCCCGAGGGCGTCGCCCAGCGCCCGCACCAGCATCGCCGCCGCCTCCGCGCGGGTGGCGGTGCGGTCCGGGCGGAAGGTATAGCGCCCGTCCGGCTCCGGGTAGCCCGCAATCAGTCCTGCCCGAACGGCCTCGGCCACGTGCCGGGGCCGCTGCCAATGTGCTGCGTCGGCGAACCACCGGCCGGCGATCTCCGCCGCGCCGTCGGTCAGCTCCAGGGGAGCGGCCAGGGCGTCCGCCTCCCGTCCGAGGGCCCGCACCAGCAGCACCGCGATCTCCTCCCGCAGGATGGGCCGGTCGGGCTCAAAGCGGCCGCCGGGGTACTCCCCAGGCCGGACGATCCCCGCCGCGGCCGCCGCCCCGAGGTAGCCGTCCGCAGCCACCCAGTGGCCGGCACTGTCCGCAAAGCCCCCGGCGTCTCCGGGCAGGAGGTCGAGCCCCAGGCCCGCGACCAGCATCTTCACGAACGCGGCGCGCGACAGTGTGGCGTCCGGCCGGAAGGTGCCGTCACCGTAGCCGGCGAGCACCCCGGCATCCAAGAGCCGGGCGATCGCGTCCTCGGCCCAGTGGCCGTCCACATCGATCTGCCCCCCCACCGGCCGGGCCAGATAGAACGCGCCGCCTACCTGCCACAGTTCCGCGCCGGTCAGCGCCGCGACGAAGGCAGCGTCCACGTAGACCTCCCCCAGCCGCTCCTGCACCGGCAGGGCCAGCCGAAGCCCCTCACCGGCGGCGCTGGCGCTCACCCGGCCGAGGCTGTACTCGCCCCGCAGGGACCAGGCCGCGGGTTGCTCGTACCCCACAGCGGACTGCTCCTGTCCCACCGCAGCCTGCTCCTGTCCCACCGCAGCCTGCTCCTGTCCTGCAGTAACCTGCTCCTGCCCTGCCGCGGCCTGCCCCTGCCCCGCAGCCGACTGCTCCTGCCCTGCCGCCATTTGCTCCTGACCTTGCCCTGCAGCGGGCTCCGGCAGACGCCACCAGGTCCGCCCCACCGATGTCAGCCGCTCCGGCTCCAGGCCCCAGGCGAGCAGGGCCGATTCGGGCACCAGCACCGCCCCGCCGGGATGAAGCAGGGCCGGCCCGGTCCGCGGCATGCCGCGCACCATCAGCGGCACGGTGCGGAACGGTTCCGCCTGAAGCAGCTGAGCCTGCTCGGCCCCGGTCAGGAAGCCCGGCCACTCGGTCTCCAGGCCGCCCGGCGTCACCAGCAGGAGGTCGGCCGGGCCGCCCCGGTAGCCCAGGGGCAGCCGGAAGCGGAGAACCGACGCGGACTCCCGCACCAGCCCCTCCACGGGCAGCCCGTCCAGGAAGACCTGGATGCCCTCGGGGAAGGCGTGCCCTTCCAGGCGAATGCTGTCGATCCCACCGTCCTCGGGGCGGAAGACGATCGTGCGGCGGGCGACGACGGGCCGGGCCTCGGGGGCCGTCTGGAAGGACCAGGTGTACTGAAACCGCTCCGGTCCCGTTCCCCGGTCGATCTCGCCGGCCAGGTACACGGTGTAGCGGGCGTTTGGCTGCAGCGGCCGTGCCGGGATCACGGCCACCGTGTCCTCCAGCTCCGGATCACGCACCGGGTCGTAGGGAAGCAACTGCACGGGGCCGTCGGGGCCCGTCATCCTCCAGTCGAGCAGGCGCAGGGAGACGGGCCGGCTCCCGAAGGTCAGGGTGATCGGGTAGCCCACGGGTCGCTGCACCCCCGGATAGAGCGCCAGGGGGTCGGGGGACTCCAGCCCCTCCCACAGCGGCGGCACGTCGGTGGCCCCCGGCGCGGGCCAGCGGACCACCTGGTCCGCGGCGCCGAAGGGGCCCAGCACCGCCACGTTGGCCGACAGGGGGCCGCCGCCGGCGACGGCATAGCCCATCTCGGTCATACCGGGATGGATGAGCGCGATGCGGTGGTAGAGCGTGTCCATCCAGCCGTCCACGGCATCCTCCGCCCGCCGGGTGAAGTTGATCACCTCGGCGACGCCGCCGTCGTAGGCGTAGTAGCGGGCCCGCCCGCCGGGGGTCTCTGCGGTGTACCCGGGGGCCGTCTGCACCTGCCGGTGCGCATCCACCTCCACCTGTCCGGGGTTGCGCACCAGGTAGTTCGCCTGCAGGGCGGCAGCGGCAATCAGGCGCGGGTCGAACTCGACCGGGGCCAACCCTGCCGCGGTGCGGTAGCGGTTTACCGCCGCGCGGGCCGCCTGCTCCTCGGCCCCGGCCGCCGGCAGCGCGGACAGCGCATCCCGGCCCACCGTGAAGTCGAACTCGGAGGTGACCGGGGCGTAGACGTAACCCTCACGGTCAGGCACGACGCGGATGACCAGGCGCACGTGGTGGCGGCCCGGCGCCAGCGGCTCGGGCGGGTCGTAGTACACCAGCCCCGACTCGTCCCACCGGGCCGGTACCGGCCGCCCGTCCAGCCACATCTCCACCGCCACGATCCGGTCGCCGGGCTCCAGGTTCAGCCGCTGCGCGATGCGGGGCGCCGCCCAGCCCACCGCGCCCTGGGGCACGGCGGGGAAGTAGGAGAACGCCAGGGCGGTCTCGATCCAGAAAATGAGAAGGGCGATGGCCGCCAGTGCACGCCACGCCATACGCCGCCGCACGGTGACCACCTCCCGAGTACATAGACGGAGGAAAAGGTTGTAAAGTTGCGTCCGCCGAGGGGACTCTGGGCTGAAGCCACGGAATATCCGGCGTGTGCCCGTGGGTAAGTGTTGACGCGCCTGCTGGCCATCGCTTGCCTGAATTGGCACGCATCGTGATGATCTGCCGCCAACAGTGTCTGCGGTCAAAAAGGCGGCCTCGCCAACGGGGACGAGACCGCCGAACATATTCACTAACCACCGCTCAGTCGTCTCCCCCGGGGCGGGGCTGCCGCTCCCGGCGGGCGACGCCGGTCTCGTAGGCCGCCTGCTCCACCGCCTGGGCCACGGCCTCGACGACCCGCTTGTTGAACACCGAGGGGATGATGTACTCGGCGTGCAGCTCCTCGTCCGACACCACCGAGGCGATCGCCCGGGCGGCGGCCAGCTTCATCGCGTCGTTGATCTGCCGCGCCCGGCAGTTCAGGGCGCCGCGGAAGATGCCCGGGAAGCAGAGCAGGTTGTTCACCTGGTTCGGGTAGTCCGACCGGCCGGTGGCGAGCACGGCCACGTGCGGGGCCGCCTCGTCGGGGTCGATCTCGGGGATGGGGTTGGCCATGGCGAAGACGATGGGGTCGCGGGCCATCTTCTTCACATGCTCCACCGTCAGCACGCCGGGGGCGGAAACGCCGATGAAGGCGTCTGCGCCGGTGATGGCGTCCTCCAGCGTGCCGCTCCGGTTCTCGGGGTTGGTGTGCTGGGCGTACCACTGCCACATGACGTTGTCGGGATACAACTTGCCCCGCTCGATGATGCCGTCGCGGTCCACGCCGATGATGTTGGTGATGCCGGCGACCATCAGCATCTTGGAGATGGCGATGCCCGCGGCGCCGATGCCGCAGACGACCACCTTCAGGTCTGTCAGCTCCTTGCCGACGACCCGGGCCGCGTTCATCAGCCCGGCCAGCACCACGACCGCGGTGCCGTGCTGGTCGTCGTGGAAGACGGGAATGTCCAGCTCCTCCTGCAGCCGCCGCTCGATCTCGAAGCAGCGCGGGGAGGAGATGTCCTCCAGGTTGATGCCGCCGAAAGTCGGGGCCAGGCTCTTCACAATGCGCACGATCTCGTCGGTATCCTTGGTGTCCAGGCAGATCGGGAAGGCATCGACGCCGGCGAACTGCTTGAACAGCATCGCCTTGCCCTCCATCACCGGCAGGGCCGCGGCCGGGCCGATGTCGCCCAGACCCAGCACCGCCGTGCCGTCGGTGACCACCGCCACCGTGTTCCGCTTGATGGTCAGCGTGAAGGCCTTGTTCGGATCCTCGGCGATGGACCGGGAGACGTCGGCCACCCCGGGGGTGTAGACCACCGAGAGGTCGTCGCGGGTCTTCACCTGAACCCGGGGCTTCACCTCGATCTTTCCGCCCAGGTGCGCCAGGAACACCCGGTCTGAGACGTTGACCACCTTCACGCCGGGCAGCGCCGCCAGGGCCTGGACGATCCGGTCGCCGTGCGCCCGGTTCTCCACCTGGATGGTGATGTCGCGCACCACCACGTCGCGCCGGGACTGAATGAGGTCCACCGCCACGATATCGCCGCCGCTGGCGCCGATTGCAGTCGCAATGTACGAGAAAATCGAACCCGTATTCTCAATCTCCAGCCTTACGATCAGCCGCATACTGGACAGCCGTTGAACCACGGGGGGACCAGCCTCCTTCATGGGGCCCCATGACAACTTGGGTTAAGACCAACGACTATTATAGCAAGAACGTTTCCCTTCGCAGCAGGGAGGCGGCGATTTGGCCACGACACCCACCGCCGGGCGGTTTAGGACTAGGTACTATGAATTAGGCATAACTCACCCGATTCCTTCTTCTTATCCGCCCTGTTTGAAAAAGTCCACGATCATGTGGAAAAGCTGCTCCGTGGCCGGGTTCCAGCCGGGGTTCGGATGCCGGAAGGCGAGGCTGGTCATGCGGGCCATGTGCGGCATCCGGTCGACCTCCACCCGCACCAGGGTGCCCAGGGCCAGCTCCCGCTCCACCGCAGACGCGGGCACCAGCGCGTAGCCGAACCCGGCCTCGACCATGAGGGTGACCGCCTCGTGCGAGTCGAACTCCATGGTGACGTTGGGGTACACCCCGCTCTGCTCCAGCATCGCCTCCACGAAAGTGCGGAAGCGCGACGGGGCCTGAAACGAGATGAGGTCGATCTCGCCCAGCTGCTCCAAGGGCAGCGGATCGGGCAGCTCGTGGCGGCGGTCGGGGGCACAGACCAGCACCACCGGGTCCTCCACCAGCGGTACGGAGCGCAGCCGGGAGTGCGTCACCGGCGTCGGCAGAATCGCCAGCTCGATCTCACCCTCCAGCAGCAGCTCGATCGTCGCCTGCGTGCGGCCGGCCTTCACGTGCACCCGGATCCCGGGGTGCTCCTTCTTGAACGCGGCCAGGATGGGCGGCAGCAGCCGGAGCCCGACGGTCGTCACCGCGCCGAGGTTGATGCGCCCCCGGTCCGGATGGGCCAGGTCTGCCACCTCCTCCTTCAGCGCGCTCACCGCCGCGACGATGCGCCGGGCCCGCTCGTAGACCAGCCGGCCCTCCGGCGTCACGTGAATCTGCCGGCCCGAGCGGTCCAGCAGCTCAGCGCCCAGCTCGGCCTCCAGGGCGGCGACCTGGCGGGTGACCGCCGGCTGGCTCAGGCCCACCAGGGCGCCCGCCCGAGCGAAACCGCCGGTCTCCACGACACGGCAGAACGTAGTGAGGTGCTGTAGCAACACAGGCACGGCCTCCTCCAGAACACCCGGCGCCCGATGCACCGGGGGTATTCGCGGTATGTCAAATACGCATGTTCATCATACCCGAATAAGTCGTATAGTTGGAAGTGGAAGCAAAGGACCCACACTCGACAGCAACCATCGACCAGGGGCAGGCGGGAGTCCTGCCCTCGAAGCATGCAACTTAAGGAGGGGACCAGGTTGCTGAAGGAGGTTTGCTGGCAGATCGGCGGTGAACAGGGCTCGGGCCTTGATTCCACTGCCGAGGTGTTCAACACGGTCGCCAGCCGGGCCGGTTACTACGTGTACGCGTACAAGACCTTTGCCTCCCGCATCAAAGGCGGACACACCGACTTCACCACGCGGCTGTCGGTGGAGCGCGTACTCGCGCCGGCCGCCGGCGTCAACCTGCTGGTCGTGCTGGACCAGGAGTCGATCGATCTCTGCGCCCGCAACGTCTACCCCGGTGCCATCATCCTGGCGGAGGAGGCCTTCGAGCCCAAGCTGCCCGAAGGCATCGACGCCAGGCTGCTGACCATGCCCTTTAATAAGATGGCCCTGGCTCTGGGCAACACCCTCATGAAGAACAACCTCGTGCTCGGCGCCTCGGCCGCCTTCCTGGGCCTGCCGCTGGAGGGCTTCAAGGCCTATGCCCAGCGCCGCTGGGGCAACCGGGGCGAGGAGTTTGTGGCGCTTATCCATAAGGCCATGGAGCAGGGCTACCAGTACGTGGAGGAACACTGGCCCGACCTGCGGCTCCAGCTTGCCCAGCCCGACGGGCAGGAGCGCCTGCTCATGACCGGCAACGACGCGGCCGCCCTCGGCGCGCTGGCCGGCGGCTGCCGCCTGATGTTCTCCTATCCCATCACGCCCGCCTCCGAGATCGCCGAGAACCTGGTGAAGGCGTTCCCGAAGGTGGGCGGTGTCGCGGTGCAGATGGAAGACGAGCTGGCCTCGATCGTGGCCTGCGTCGGCGCCGGCTTCGGCGGGGCGCGGGCGATGACCGCGACCTCGGGCCCCGGCATCTCGCTCATGCAGGAGGCCCTGGGCCTCGCCTCCATGACCGAGACGCCGGTGGTGGTGGTCGACACCCAGCGGGGCGGCCCCTCCACGGGCATGCCCACCAAGCAGGAGCAGTCCGACCTGCTCGCCCTGGCCTACGGCGGCCACGGCGAGGGCCCGCGCATCGTGCTGGCCCCGGGCTCGGTGGAGGAGCTGCATCCCCATGACGGCCGAGGCCTTCAACCTGGCAGACAACTACCACTGCCCGGTGCTGATCGCCTCTGACCTGGCCCTGGCGCTCTTCCAGCAGACGGTGGAGCCGGCCGCGGCCGACCTCGCCAACCTGCCCAAGGTCGACCGCGGGCCCATCGCCAATCCGGAGGAGCTGGCGGCCCTGGGGCGCGACGTCTTCGAGCGGTACAGCAAGCAGGTGAACGAGAACGGCGTCTCGGCCCGCTCGCTGCCGGGCATGAAGAACGGCCAGTTCCTGGCCACCGGCGCCGAGCACGGCCCGATGGGCAAGGTCACCGAGAACCCCGCCAACCGCGTCTATATGATGAACCGCCGCCTGCGCCGGCTAACCAAGGTGAACACCGAGGCGGTGCGCTACTTCGGCAGCCCGAACGCCGACCTGGTGCTGCTGGCCTTCGGCACCACCCTGGGCGCGGCGAAGGAGGCCCAGCCGATCATCGAGGAGATGACCGGCAAGAAGGTGGGCGTGCTGCAGATCCGGCTGATCTACCCGGTGCCCGTGCCCGAGATCGCGAAGTACGTCGGCGACGGCAAGGCCCTTGTGGTGGAGTCCAACGCCACCGGCCAGTTCGCCTTCATGCTGAAGGGCGCCGGCTACGACCAGGAGAAGATCGCGAGCCTGCTCCGGTACGACGGCAACCTGTTCACCGTGAAGGACATCGTCGATGGCGCCCGGGCGGTGCTGGCCGGCGAGGCCAGGTACCTGGTCACCGGCGGCGGCCAGGGCGTGCGGCCCACCGAAGACCCGACCATCGTGCTGGCGGCGAAGGAGGCGTAAGCGACATGGCAGTTACCATGGCGGATTTCCGGACTTCCGAGAAGTCCTGGTGGTGCCCGGGCTGCGGCGACTTCGGCGTGCTGGCGGCCCTGCAGAAGGCGCTGGTCGAACTGCAGATCGATCCGGAGAAGGCGGCGGTGGTCTCGGGCATCGGCTGCTCCGGCAAGATCGGCAACTATATCAACTCGTACAACCTGCATGTGGTGCACGGCCGGGCGCTGGCGGCGGCCCAGGGGCTGAAGCTGGCCAACCGGGAGCTGACGGTGATCGCCGCAGGCGGCGACGGCGACGGCTTCGCCATCGGCATGGGGCACTACATGCACGCCCTGCGCCGGAACGTGAACATCACCTATATCGTGATGGACAACATGATCTACGGCCTCACCAAGGGGCAGACCTCCCCCACCTCCGAGAGCGGCTTCTCGACCCGCTCCACGCCGGCCGGCAACGTGGAGAAGCCGGTGAACCAGCTGCAGCTGGCGATCGCCTCGGGCTGCGGCTTCGTGGCCAACGGCTTCTCGGCCAACCAGAAGCAGCTGGTGGAGATCATCAAGCGGGCCATCCAGCACCCGGGCTTCGCCCTGGTGAACACCTACTCGCCCTGCGTCACGTTCAACAAGCTGAACACGTTCGACTTCTTCAAGCAGAACCTGGTGAACCTGGATGAGGACCCGGACTACGACCGGCACGACCGCTTCGCGGCGATGAAGAAGCTGATGGAGACGGAGGAGCTGGTGACGGGGATCATCTACGAGGACCCGAACTCGGTGCCGTACGAGGCGAAGGTGGCCGGCTACCGGGAAGAGGGCATCGTGAACCAGGACTGGTCCGTGGATCCGGCGGTGTGGCAGCAACTGGTGGATCAGTACAAGTAGGCGTCCAGCAAGCCCGGCGGCGTGGTGCCGCCGGGCTCCACATCTACCCCTTCACCCCGCCCACGTTCAGCCCCTCAATGAAGTACCGCTGAGCGGCGAAGAAGAGGCCCAGGATGGGCACGGCCATCAGCACCGACATGGCCATCATGTAGTTCCACATGGGGGCCTCCTTGGAGAGCGACTGCTCGAAAAACTTCAGGCCCAGGATCATCGGGAAGTTCTCCATCGTGTTCAGGTAGATGAGCGGCCCCTGGAAGTTGTTCCAGTTGCCCTGAAACGCCAGCACCCCGATGGCCAGCAGGGCCGGCCGGATGAGGGGCAGCATGATGTGCCAGTAGATCTGCACCACGTTGGCCCCGTCCATGACCGCGGCCTCCTCCATCTCCCTCGGGATGGTCAGGAAGAACTGGCGCATCATGAAGATGTAAGCCGGGCCCCAGGCGAACCAGGCGCCCACGGTGAGCGGCACGAACGTGTCGACCTGCTTCAGCTTCGCCCAGATGAGGAAGCTGGGGATCATGGTGACCACGCCGGGCAGCATCATCGTGCAGAGCAGGATGAAGAAGAGGACGTTGCGCCCCCTGAACTGGAAGCGGGCGAAGCCGTAGGCCACCAGCGACGTGGTGAGCAGCTCGGCGGCCATCGCCAGCACGGTGATGAAGAGCGTGTTCAGCAGGAACCGGCCGAAGGGGAGCATGCGCCACGCGTCGATGTAGTTCCGCCAGACCGGGGGCCGGGGAACCCACTCCGGCGGGTAGGCGAAGAGCGCGTCGGTGCCCTTCAGCGAGGTCGAGATCATCCAGAACAGGGGCACGACGATCACCGCCGCCCCGAGCGTCAGCAGGAAGTAGGTCAGAAAGCCCTTCAGCAGGTTGGACAGCCTGTGGTTCATCCGCGGTTCCCTCCTCCCCCTCACTGGTTGCGCACCTCGCCCTCGTAGTAGACGTAGGCGTCCGACCACTTCCACACCAGGGCGGTCAGGATCATGATCAGGAGCATCAGGAACCAGGCCACCGCCGAGGCGTACCCCATCTTGAACTGGGTGAAGCCCTGCTGGTAGACGTACACGTTCAGGAACGTGCCTGCGCCGCCGGGGGTCTTGATGAAGAGCGGCGCGGTGAAGTTCTGCATGGCGCCGATGATACCCATGATCATCACGTAGAGCAGGGCCGGCGAGATCATGGGCACGGTGATGCGCCAGAAGACGGTCCAGGAGCTGGCCCCGTCCACCCGGGCCGCCTCCTTCAGCTCCTTCGGCACGTTCTTCAAGACCGCCAGCAGGATGACCGTGTTGGCGCCGAACACGCCCCAGAACGACATGATGATGAAGGAGGGCAGCACCAGCCGCTCATCCGAGAACCAGGAAAGCGGCTCCATGCCCAGCAGGTTGTAGACGGGCATCAGCAGGCTGTTGATGAGCCCCCGGCTGGCGAACATCCAGCGCCAGAGCAGGGCGGTGGCGGCCGCGGGCAGCACCGCCGGCACGTAGTAGAGCGTGCGCCAGAAGCCCACGCCCCTCACCTCACGGGCCAGGAGGGTCGCCGTGGCCAGGGCCCCCAGCATCCCCAGTGGCACGCTGATCACCGAGTAGAGCACGGTCAGCCGCACCGACGGCCAGAAGCGGGGATCCCTGGTGAACATGTCCCGGTAGTTCTGCAGGCCGACCCAGCGGGGCGGCGTGAGCACGTCGTACTCCGTGAAGGAGAGAAAGAGCGAGGCCACGATGGGAAAGAGCTGCCAGATGACCAGCCCCAGCAGCCACGGCAGGATGAGGGCATAGCCGATGGCGGTGGAGCGCCGCGCCTTCATCGCCCGGAGGAAGCCGTAGGTCGCGAACATGAGCAGGATGATGGCCCCGCCGACCGCCAGCCAGCGGACCAGGGTGTACAGATACGGATTGGACACGGATACTCCCCCCTCTTCTTGCGAACAGGGCCGCGGGCCGGTCCCCTGCTGCCAGGGAGACCGGCCCGCGCACTCGTCCGCTGCTAGGGCAGCACCTCTTCCAGGCTGGCCCGGGCCTTACCGGCCAGTTCCGCCGCGGTTCCCTTCTTGCTGTACAGCGGCTCCTGCACCTGCTCCCAGAAGATGGTGTCCCACTCCTGGTGCTTCGGGATGATCCGGAAGGCGCGCATCTCCTGCGCCGCCTGCATGATCGTCTCGGCCCCGCTCTCCTTCCTGGGCTCGTTCTTGATGATCTGCTCCGCTGTCGCCATCGACTTGCGCGGCGGCACAATCTTCCAGTTGTGGATGCCCTCGGTCAGGGCGATCAGCGCCTCGTAGGCCTCGTCGGGGTGCTCGGTCTTGGCGTTCACAGCCGTCGAGGCGGTCCAGGCGAAGGTGGTCCGGTTCTTGGGCCCCTGCGGCACCCGCACGTGGCCCACCCGCAGGCCCTCCACCCGGTCCAGGTCATCCGACGCGCCGCCGAAGAACATCGCGATCTTCCCGGCCTTGAACATCTCGCTGAAGCCCTGCTCGTTGACCGTGGCCATGGGCGGCGCGACCTCTTCGTTGTAGATGATGGAGTTGTAGAACTCCAGGGCCTCGATGGCCTCAGGCGAGTCGATGGGCGAGGACTTCAGGTCGGGGCTGATGACCTCGCCGCCCGCCTGCCAGATGAACATGTGCACCGGCGGCCAGCCGTTGAAGGAGGTGCCCCAGATGCCCCGCTCCTTGTCGGTCAGCTGGGCGGCCAGCTCGCGGAACTCCTCCCACGTCCAGTCGTCGGTGGGGTACGGGATGTTCTTCTCGTCAAACAGGTCCATGTTGTAGTAGACGATGACGGGCTGGGCGACCCAGGGCAGGCCGTAGGTGCGGCCCTCGTACTGGGCGTGCTCCAGCACCAGCGGGAAGTAATCGTCAAGGTCGGCCACCGGCCGGTCGTCGGCCGCCAGCCGGTCGGTCAGGTCCAGCAGCGCGCCCCGGGCGGCGTAGGGCACCACGTACTCCTGAGCGAGCCAGAGCAGATCGGGCGCCGTCCCGCCGGCGAACATGGTCTGGATCTTGGTATAGTAGTCGGCCGGTGCGGGCTCGTGGACGATCTGGAAGGTCTCGGCCTCCGCGTTGATCTCGTCGATGATCGCCTCCAGCTCCGCGGCCTCCTGGGCGCCGGCCCACGTCGCCAGGCGAATCGTCACTTTCTCCCGGGAGGCGGACTGCTCGTCGGCCTTCCCCTCGGCCGCGGGCTGCGGGCTGCCGCCCTGCGTCTCGGAGCTATCGGTCTGAGTGCCACCACACGCGGTGAGAAGCAGCGAGAGCGTGAGCAGCAGTGCAGTGATGAGTTTTGGTGTACGTCTCATCCCAATACCTCCTCAAAAAATGCTTGTAAATGAGAACGCCGCGGGGGCGGGTTCACCCCTGCGAGCGGGTTCTCCGTAGAGCGGTGGACGCACGGCCGACGACCACGGCGTGCATGGTGATGGTGACCGGCGTCAGGTCGGCGGAGGCGAGCCGGTCGAGCATCCGGCGCGCGACCAGGCGGCCCATCTGCCCCCTGTCCACCCGCACGGAAGTGAGCGGCGGGTTCACCCGGCCGGCCTGCGGGATGTCGCCGAAGCCCGCCAGGCCGACATCGCCGGGGATGGAGAGTCCCCTCGCCTTGACGATTCCCAGGAGGTGGAGCGCCGTCATGTCGCTGCCCGCCACCAGGGCGAAGGGCGGCCTGAGCGTCTCGCATAGTTCCTCCACCACCTCCGCAGCGGAAGTCCAGCCGGCCCCCAGCTCGCAGTGGCGGGTCCGGAGCCCCTGGACGCCGCTCTGGCTCACCGCCTGCTCGAACCCGCGCCGCCGGGCGGCGGAGGCCGGGTCGGCGAAAGACTCGCTGACGAAGGCCAGGCTGCGGTAGCCCTGCTCCAGCACGTGCGCGGTCAGGTCCTCGCCGCCGCCCAGGTCGTCGGCGACCACGGAGTCGACCCCGCGCACCCGCCGGTCGATCACAATCGTCGGCTTGCCCTGGCGCTGCGCCTCACGGGCCAACTCCTCCGACGCGCCGTTCCCGATGAGGATGAAGGCATCGGACCGGTCCCGCTGCGCCCGCACGACCGCCTCCGCCCCCTCCGCCGGGCTGTAGGGCAGCAGCGCCAGCTCGTGGCCGGCCTCCCGGAGCACCTGGTGCGCGGCGCTGAGCAGCTGCGCCCACCCGGAGGGCTCGGGGTCCTCGCCCTCCTCCCGCTGGGGCAGGGCCACGGCAATGCGCCGGGGGCTCGCCCCGCGCCCTTCGAGGGTGCGGATGGCGTCGTGGACCCGGCGCTTCAGGTCGGCGGAGACCGTGGGATGTTCGTTCAGGACCCTGGACACGGTGGCCGGCGAGACCCCGGCCACTTTGGCGACGTCGCGGATGGACCACCGCTTCACCTTGTCCGCCCCCTGGGAAACAGTTTGTTTCATGGGTGTTCCCGGATGAAACAATAGCATATCTTGGGGAAACGGGGCAAGGGGGTGGGGGGGAATGAAACATAAGAAAGCCGCGTATCCGTTGGTATGCGCGGCTTTCTTGGCGTAACCGAAGTGATTGTGGAGCCAGTCGGTCTAATCACCAAGGATGGTAATCAACATCGACTCAAGAGCCGTCCGAGTGACACGTATCTCCGATGCTTGCACTCCTGCAGGTGACTGGCCTGAACCGTTGCACCCATCGGATGCGTGATTCAATAGATTCCACCCCAAAGGGAACGAGCCAGGTCTTCCCTATACCGCACCTGCGACGGTCTCTCACCTACAGCCCAATTGTCCCCTGCGGGAAAGGCATCGCGATGAGTTATTCGGTTCCAGACGCGATGAAATATCCAATCGGACGACCACAAGTACTCTGCCAGGATGAGTGCAAACTGATCCTGGGACGTCTCCTGAATCTTGATTAGACGTTGCGCCGTATGACTCCACCTAACACCACGTAGTGCCAGTGGATCCTCCTCTATCAGACCTATTTGACGCAACCAACGCCCGAGGCCTTTAGATACACTATCCGGATGCCCCTTGATGGCACGACGCACGTCTTCGACTGTCGGTGCTATTGGCCAGTGCTGATGTCTGGGTGCAGGGGCAACCTGTCCCCCGGCGTTGATTCGGATTACGATATCCGGCTGGAGAGCCTCCCGAATGTAGTCCTCTTTAGCCGCCGCGGCAATAAACGTTATTTTCTGCCTCCTCACCAGCTTGCGAATACCCTTACACAGCGTTAGCGTAGTCACGGGATCAAGGAAAGCACAGAATTCATCAGCTACCCAAACTGGGCGTCGATGAGCTAGCATTTGGGCGAACGCCGCGCGATAACGCTGACCATGGGAAAGTTGGTCCCTTCGCTTCATGTAAAGATGGGATTCGGCCAAGTCCACGTGATTAAGCAAGTAAATAGCTTCCTTTTCGTCTTTACCGACCAAATCGATCAGTGGCTGGGACGGGTCAAAGTCGAGATCCAACACGGCAACGTAGTCTGCAATATCGGTCGGTGTTATTTTTCCCGCCATTGGCCGAAGTAATCCACTGAGGAGTGATAGCAGGCTGCTTTTCCCAGAGCCACTAGGACCTACTACCAACACAATACTTCCTGGCCAGATCTCCAGGTTAAAGTTGCGAAGTGTGATTGTCCCTTGCCCGGGTCGCACCCCAAAGGCCTCTGTTACCCAACGCTGTGGGGGTGTAACAGCACCGAGTTCCAGTTTGGACTGAACAGTCTGTAACCGAGTGCGCAACTCGTTGAGTGAAGAGCGCCTCCTAGCCAACTCGGGGGGGAGGCGTGTATGTTGACTCCGGAGCACCTCAGCCGTCTCGTTGATCTGCTTAATTTCGTCCTCCACCGCCACTCGGGTAGCCACAAGGTCACCTAATAGTTCATTCCGACACTTAACGATGGCGTCAAGTGTCGACCCAAGGCCAAATGCAAATTGACACCCTTCTCCAGCCATCGTTTCGATCTGGGAGCACCCATCGCGAACCTTGGTGTCCATCCGTCGTATAATGGGCAACAGTTTGCGAATCGATCCAGCGCCAACATCCGCCAGCCATAGCTCATCCCGCAACAGGTCGTTGACGAGATGGCTCAGTTTGGTCATGTATGCGCTTAGGTCAGAAGAGAACCTTCGTGAGGCTTCAACCCATTTAGCAGCCAACTCTTCAGGCTCTTCCCAGACCGTGCGCCCAGTATACCCTATCGTGACGTTGTCAAGTGTAATCGGTTGATACAATGGGTTTTCAACCAGAATGTCTATTTCCGAAGAAGCGCTTGGTACGGAAGATGCCGCCTGTATTCTAAGGGTATAGGGGTCATCAGGAGGCAACAGGGATGCAATTAGATATGGCTTCCTCGTGCGAACTTTCTGCTTGAACCTCCGGATGCTGGCCATGACTTGACCCTGACCCTGGTCAATACCCAGACGTTTAGGCTTATTGTCGAAGAAAAACGTAGCGTCTTCCGCCTTGGTTTCACCGATGTAATGGAGCCCCCCCTGAACAAAGAAAGGGTGATAACGACTCATTTCGGCTACTGTCTCGACAAACCACGCCTTTTTCCCTTTGACATTCCAGCGTTCTCGACAGTATTCAATAGCATGCTGTACCAACTTCGTCCCGATGCGCAGCCCTCGAAACTCAGGATGAACAATAACCCGAGCTATTCGAACGACCCGGTCGACGTGGTTGCTTAGTACTTCTCGATCGTTCCAACCGAGTAAATTGTTTCGTGGGCCGGACAAAAGAGACGGTGACGTAAGAACCACACATCCTAACACACTGGGTAGTGGTGTCCCAAGCACCTCATCGATCTCTGGAGTCGCGATAAGATACATTTGGCGACCCCAAGCCGGTTTGGCCTGTAAATAGTGGAACTGCTCGAGGAACCTAAGTTGCTCAAACTCATGCGCTGTGGTCACCTCCTTAAACAGGACCGGAATATCCCTGCCTGTACTCAGGTGCAGTGTTTCGGTGTGAGCATAATACGGGAAGATAGCCACCTCATCCGCGGAATCGTTCCGACCAGGAAAGCGAAGGACTTTATCTATGCGGACAATTGACCCGTCGAATCCGTACGTGATGCGAAGCCGATCTCCATCTGTGAAGTAGATAAAAGGACTGAGTGAAAGTCGCTTCTCCTCATGCGACTCACAATTACGAAGTACCACTTGTCCCCGCCGTGGGCGGCTTACAACATCGTAATACTTGACGATTGCTTCGTGTGACAACCAGCCCCACTCCCGACACTAGTCTTGACCTAACATGATTCTTCATGTGCACCCCAGGACCTTCAAGCCGCATTATGGGGCTCTTCGCACACCATGCGGCCAATCCAGTCACAGGAGGCCCTCAACCCCACCACTTGGCGGGGTTGAGGGCAAGCAACTAAGGCTACACAACCTTATTTTCCCACACCCAGACAGGGCGTCGACTTAAGTCGAATGGACGAACCGCTGAGAACAATAACCCGCGACTCTCCGCCTCTTCTCGGGCCTTTTCAACCTCGGGGTGTGACTCTGACCACAGATTGTGGATGGGCCACAAGGCAATTCGAACGCCACTATCCAGATTTACGATCCCCGGAAGCCAAAGACCCTCAACGGTAACATCTGCTTCAAAAGTGTAGTTGGTTTGCTGCTCCAGTAAATGTCTTAGTGGAGTCAGACTCTTCACCTGGTCGACTTCGGTCAACCGAGGTACAGCGCCGGCCAGTAGGAAATGGAGTACGTCACGTGCGAGGGACCGATCAAGTAGCGGGTGGAGACGCTGATTATTGTAATCCAGCAAACAACTGTAACACGCTTCGCTACAAGACGGGTTGCTACAAACGACGTGTTTCCGAGTTTCATCTAGAATCGCAGCGAGATTCGTTGCAATGTCTCGCGCGTAACCAGCTCCCCCGGGGAGTGTGTCGTATAGGAAGATTTCGGCATGGATTCGATCAACGCTGCGTTGCCAAGCACGAATGTTGACCGCCAGTTCCTCAGGTTGAATCTGCAGATACATCGAGGCAGCCCGTAATAGAGCAGTACCAAACGAGTACCACGCCGCGCGACCGACCGGGAGGCGTACATCTGCGTCCATTTCAGGGGGAAGGTTGACATCAAATAAGACAATGTCGGAGTTAAAGCTGTGATAGAGGATAGATTGGGCCTTAGCCCGACCGTTGCACCGTGCGCCTGCTTTGGCTCCGCCGTACCTAGCGTTGCTGGGACGCTTATGGCCTTCCCCCGGTGATGAGAGTGCCCTGCCACACTCTTCACAGATGAAGAAACCGGGGCGCCCCTTGGTTATCGGGCCATAGTTTACGACGCTCAGCGTACCTTTCCGGGCAGCGACCCACAGGCGGCCGTCATAATATGACTCATGGTTGGGGTCGGCTTCAGCACTTTGACCCGGCTCTAACTGAGCTGCGGTAGTGTATCCGGCCCGGTCACGACCTCCTCCACGATACCTCTCCGGCTCAACATGCCAGTCCGTAGTAAAACCTTTGGGCTGGATATATGGCAATACTTGATACTTCCCTTGTGTGCCGACAGGTGTGCCACATACGTCGCACTTCGACCAGTCCGGTTTTTGACCCGGGGACTTGCTGACCTTTATGGTGCGGCACTTAGGGCATTCGTAATACCACCCATTAGGTTCGTAGCGTGACTCCTCAAAGGGCGAGTAGAGCCCGACGCAGTAGTAAATCTTGTGCTGCATGATCACATCGGCCCCAGGCGCAAACTCGGTCAATCCGATTTGTAGGTCCCGCTGTATCTCGTCTCCCCGGTTGAAAAACCTACTAGGATCGGAACGCCACAGGGCCACGACATCAATTGGAAAAGCATACCGCGGCAATATGTTGCTGTTAATTAGGACAGTCAACACCTCGTCTTTAGGCTGGGATGCTCGAATCACTTTCTCAACGTCATCCGGAAGCTTTGCGAGCCATTCTGGGACTTTGTGGTGCATGGAGTGCGGCAGTATTGTCTGTACGGCCTGCTCCATGGTGTCAACAAACTCCGGCAGCTGGAGGAAGGCTCGAAGCGCGTCCCCCAAGCCAGCCTCCCGAAACTCCCCGACGTACCCCCATGACGCAAACAGATTCGAATCGTGCGGACCGGGCTGCGTGCGGAAAAACCGTTGAAGTGCCACTGCATTGATGTGTCGGTTAGCAATAACCTCGTTCTCGAGATAGATGGTGGGAATACGAACCTTTCCGGTGACAATCTCTGGAACGTGATGGAAGTAGTACTGGTCGTGACTACGGTGCAAGGCGTAGGTCATGACGATCGCAACACCATCGCTTCTTCGTCCAGCACGACCAGATCGTTGCTGATAACTAGCGACGGACGGCGGCATGTTTCGGAGGCCAACCGCTGTTAGGTCCCCAATGTCAATACCCATTTCCATAGTCGTCGTGACGCTGAGGATGTCAATGCGGCAATCATTAGGTGTTTCCCGAACGTCAACAGGAACGTTATCTCCTTCCAGGAAGTTATCCTGGAACCACCGTTCAAAGTCTGCTGCGTCTTCCGCGCTGATTGCTCCTGTATGATCCATGGCGCGCAGGGGGAACGGATCGGGATAGTGAAACTTGCTTGATGTCGACGCGAACTCAGCCAGTTGGCGATAATAGTTTGGACGCTGCCCAGATTGCTCTCTTGGATAGGAACGACACGTACCACCACATCGGATGCAGACCGATGCCAGCGTCTCGGCACTTAGGTACCCACAAGACGAGCAGACGTAAACTCTGTCCGGCATGGTTGCCAAAGCAAGCTTTTGGATTGGAATTCCTAAACCTGGCCGCTTGCCTGTCGCTCCGACGAGTCGCTTAGTGTGCGTGAGAAAATGGAAAACGTAATTAAGTGCCTTGGCAACCCACTCTTCGGAATTTGCAACCTCCAACCTATTAGCCACAGTTGTGAGATACCGGTGTAGACGATTTCGCTTTGTCGGGGGCCACAATATAGTCTGCTCATCTTCAGACCTCATCGTGACAATAAGTCGGCGCTCGTAATCACGAACAACCCCAGCAGGCCAAGCTTCGGGGTTCAGAGACGGAGGCAAGATCACATCCTCGGTAAGCAAAATCCTGGTCGACGTGTCGATCATTCTTAGGGTGTCGTCCGGGCTCAAAGGAGGTAACGCAGGAATCTTCGAAGGCGTTACACCCGGGATCGGGGTGAGTATCCAACGCGCAAGCCCTACGGCTTCAATAGCGATGTTCCTTCCAGCCATTTCATTCCGGATCCGCGCGTACAGATATAGCTCCGCCTTCTCCTTGATTTCATCGATTCCGAGCTCGTTAAGCAGGTGAAAAAAGTCCTCGATCTCTCCTCCTGTCGGGTCAATTCCCCGTGATATGGATAGCCTGAAGAGATCATTAACCAGCTTGGGGACCGGCAAGATGGGCTCCCCATGGTCCTCTAAACACCGTACTAAGAGTTGCCGAAATCCATCCTGGTAGTGAAAAATCTGCAGATCGGCGGCTAAGAGTGCAGCATCCTGCCTGCTATCGGAGAAAGCCAAGACCTTTCGACCTTGGTTAACGTCCTTTGGTGGAGTAAGTGGCTCTTTCCCTTGTTCTTCGTCAACAAAAAAGTCAAACGTAAACGGGTTCTCTTCACCCAATTTCACCGCTTCCGGAGCAGTTTCCGTTGCCTGGCGGGGCCGTTCAGGCTGTAACCTGAAGGCATCCTCAACGAGCACAGCGAACGATTGGTGCCCACGCGTCCTGTATTGTTCGATAATGTGGCGTTTTCCGCGCTTGGTACTCCCGCATCTGGGGCACCGAGTAGGATAAGGCTTCTTTGGCGTAAGGTTCTTGTATCTCCAGACCTTACGTCGTTCCTGGCCCTCAATAGCAGGAGCGGTAGTGGTGATAGATATCCAAGCCTCATCCAAGTAATCTTTGTCAGCCAACTGGCTATCCGAGTGCGGAGGTTCAGCAACGAAAACGGTGAAGTCCTCATATCTTTGCGGAACCCCGTCAAAGTCGGGCTCATACGGCCAAAGCATGTTCTTCTTGTCCTTGACACCGCCCAGGTGCAAAAGGCCACACACATGGCAGCCAAAGAGTTCAAGCACGCGAGCCCCGCATTCGCAGCGTATGCGCGGCTCAGCGTACAAAACGCCGCAGGGCCGATCGGGGGCTCGAAGATCTTCCGGAACTTCCGGACAGTTAGGATCTACACAGGCCCACAAACCAGGAAGCCCACGATACATCAAGTGCATTCGGGTAGGTAGTAACGGAGGGACGTCCTCGTTGTCTTCAGGCCGGGCATAGGTACCAGCCGCTAGAAGACCAGCAGTAGCTGTACGAATCTCATCGTCTTCGCCCAAGTTGCCCCAGATTGCCCTCGCCACATCGGTCAATTCCACAGCTCGTCTGGCCGTGAGGTGGCGCACATGCAGGACCTGCGGATGGTTCTTCAGCGCTTCGTATAATTGCACCTTGGGTGAACGAGTAACGGGTGTATTGCCTAGAGCCACAAGCAAGCGTTTGGCTGCCGCGTCCAAGTCTTCATTCGAAAGATCGTTCTGGAAACCAGCAAACGCCTTCATCGTATCAATAGACGGAGGTGCTTCAGGCGGGGTGGTGGCAACGGTACGTCCGGTGATGATTGTGAAGCGTTCTGGGTCCTGACCAAACAATCGTGAGGCGAACATTCTAGCGTTCTTCTCACCTTCCGCCCCTTCGCCCATACTCGCCGAGGTTGCAACGCACCGAACTCTTTCGGGTGGAACCTCTAGCCGTTCGTATAAACGACGAATCAGATAGGCTACCTCTGTTCCTCGCGCTCCGGTGTAGGTGTGCGCTTCGTCCAGCACGAGTGTCAGAACGCGGGTCGGGTCATCATTCAACCACCGCTTCGTCTTGTCGAAAATTTCAGACTCAATCGGGCGCACCAACATGTACTCCAACATGGAATAGTTGGTGACGAGGATGTCGGGAGGGGCCGCCTGCATGTCCCAACGACAGAGCATTTCAGAGCCGCCGACCACCGGCCAACCCCCACCGTCTAATTGGTCCTGAGTCAAAATTGCTCTAGTTTGAATCAATTTGCGTTTATAAGACTCCCACTCCTGGCGCTTTCGTTGAACCCTGTAGTTCCCAGGGACAGCAGTCTGACCGGTATACCGCCCGAAATAGATCAGGTTACCGTTCAAATTTTTCCGCTGCCATTCTAAGGCCTGATCCTTACCAAGTATACGGCGCAAACGCTTTAACTGATCGTTGACCAACGCGTTCATGGGATACAGTATTATCGCCCGCATAGCCGCAGGGCGGGTCTCGTGCGAACGGCAGTGCCTCCAAGACTCTGTCTTCTTGTCGAATGCCCCCTCTGTGGGTTCGCCCTTGGGTGGACTCCAACTCACCGCCTCTTTCAAGATATCCGCAAGTATGGGCAGCAAGAAGCTTTCGGTCTTACCAGAACCGGTACCTGTTGCCACGACTAGATGGCCGACCGATCCATCAGATCTCCACGCGTTCTCCAGAGCTGCCTGCTGGTGTTTGTAGAGTGGGAAGCGCTCATAAGGTAGTCCAAACTGCACCAAGTCAGCCAGAGTCGGATTCAATTCGCGTAATTTTGCTCCCGTTTCAAAGGCTGGCGTGGTTTCGATGTACGGATACCTTGAAATTACACCGTCACGTTCGAGGAGTCGAAGGCGTTCTTGTGCCACCTGCGGATGTGACAGCTTATAAGTGGTGTCCAGGTACGAAACGAGCATCTCTTTCAAATGTTCGTAAAATTCCCAAGGGCTCAGATTCACCGTATATCCCCCCATTACGGATTATCTTTCCGCTACTACTGAACAGTCACGGATGCCTCGCGAGCTGTTTGAAACCTAACGAAGGTTCTGGTCGCATGTCGGATAAGCGGTCAGTCGCTAAGAATACGAGGCACGGACATCTTTCGCTCAAGCCCTGTACAGCACTAGCACTGGTAGCGCAAACCAAAGAAACTACCTCGGAAGAATTTGCTTTCGAGCAAATATCGTCCTGCTGTTGTTTCATGCGAGCATAGTGCCTAGACGAATGGCCAGGGAGTCGACGGCCGGCCGGGCTGAGGATGGCACCGGATATGTAATCAGGTACTTTTCACGTCTGATTGGCCCAGTGGAAATCAAGCGCAGTGCGGTTTCGACAGGTGCGGGCAAGCGTCCGTTAATGGTAACACCCGCACCGTGGTTCCAGCGCCACGGAATAGGCCGATCCGCACGCCAGTCTATGGCAAACTGCCACAGCCTAGCTTCATCTTCGTCGATGTGACGTCCTCGGCCCATTCCGGCGTACAGATAGTACTCAATGTTCCGCCCCGATGCCCGATCACTAGAGACCTGCCGAACCAGGAAGCCGCCCTGAACTGTGTGCTCGAATGGCATCCATCGCCCGCCCTGGAACTCCGCAGAACTGTTCGTGGGATCGTAAACTTCCCACCTGCCATCAACAGGCAACGGGAGACATTCCTCTGAAGACGGCATGCTCAATCGAGATACGAAGGGGACCCGCTCAATAACGTCCGCGTATGTGAAGACGGCGACTCCGTGCTCGGAGAGCAGTGAGATGGGAAGAGTACCGGCTCTTGATTCAACTCGTCTATATGGAAAGTTGCCCTCCAAGAAGTATCGTACTCTAACGGATGGCCGTGCCAGCTCCCGCAGCACGTCCTCAATGAGAGGGTTTCCAAACAACTCCATTGTGGACGCTGCTTCGTCCTTCACCACTACGAAGGGCGGGACACATGAAATGACCCCGTTCTTCCGGCGCTGCACATCCCCTCGTTCAAGGTACGCCCTTACCAGAACGTCCACTTGTTCTCCGATCGGGGAGCTACCCGGCCACCAGCGCTGCATCCGCTGCTTTAGTTGCCCAATGTGCGCAGGCGCTGCCGCAATCGCAAAAAGGAGAACTCTCGGGAGTGTAGTCAACATTCTGCTCGACAAAGCCTCGTCGGTGACGATTTGCATTTATCTCGCCCTCCCTTGGCCCATCCACGCCAACAAGCGTGCTATGATTCCGGACACTGCATTCGGGTGTTGCTCGAATACAGCAACAAGGGGAACGAGCCGGGCAGGCTTAACAGGCACATTCGGATACAGGATGAGGGCCGCAAGATCACCAGCCGCAGTCGCAACCTCCCGGCCCCATCGCGTCGGCGTCGGACCCCCAGGAACTCTGGGATAGTGACTAGCTACGCGCTTGAACCACTCAAAGAGGGATGTGTTTGCATTCGGCGGTAACTGTCGATTGCGACTTGTGTAGGCGAAAAGCTCTGCAACACAAGCTGCCAGACGGCCTGGGTGACATTCTACGGCTAGGGTTACAGCGACCTGCTTGCCAGGCGGGACTGGCGTCAAGGTGTGACACAACCTGTGCTTGTAAATTGACGGTCGAAGATGATGATCAAACCCATAACGAGGCAGAATACGTCCACAGTCGTGACAGATTACCAACTGTTCTTCTGCTTCTAGGTAGAGGTCCAGTGGGCTAGTACCTTGTCTGACTATGCCTTCTACCCGCCACGGCCCCTCAGTGATCATGATTGGCAATCCACCCGAAGGCAGGTTATCGTTCAACAAGGCTGCCACGAACTCTGGCGGGATTTCTACCCCAGGTGTGGGTGCTGCTGAGTCATCACCATACGGATGAGCGTCTGGCAGTGTCCTGTCAGTAGCGATCAACGCGGCACGCGGTGCGGAGTCAAACTGTAACAGCATGGGCAGGTCCATCTGCAGTACCCTATTGGGTTGGGACCACACTGTTTTCGTTGGGTGCAGACCGGGAAAATTGTCCACCAGATGCGACCGCGCCCTGGATAACTTTGCTAGTTTTCGTATTTCGGGCTCCGCACCAGAGAACTCAGCCAGGGAATGCATCCATGGGACCCAATCCGTCCAGGTTAACCCATGGGATAAACGTAGAGGACTAGAGTGAAGGGGAGCATCAGCGACCCGGACTGCTAACCAGGGGCGCAACTCATCCTCCTCCCCAACTCGTTCGGCTACGGCAACATACCTGACCTCTTTAGAAGGACAAGAAAATGTTAGGCACACCGCACCTGACGAGTCGACAGTTCCGCGCGCATGCCAAATCTGGCCATTCCATGGAGCCTCACCAAAAGCGATAGCCGTGACCTCCGTGGGAGTAGAAGCTTGCACTACTTGGCCCGTCAACTGAACTCCCGATTCCGACTGTCGAGTAGTCCACTGACGAAAGTAGGGGCGTTCCGTAAACACGATCGAGTTGGAACAGACGAGTTGCGTCTCAACCGCAACCTCAACAGGCGCTTCTGGAATGGTTCCGTGATAGTAATCTGCTAACCTAAAGGCGAAAGATCCATCAGTCTCTGCATATAGTTGACGAGTAAACCGGTCGGTTCTCAGGCCGGAGCGCTGAACACGGACGGTTAATACCGCGCCAGGCCACGCAGTCCCACGAAAGGTTCCGCGGGCCAATAAGTGATACCCAAAGTCCGTGCCGTCACCCGTCTGCGATTCCGCGTCAAAAGTCAGCTTCAGACGGTAGGGGTGAAGGGGTGCGGTCGGTACGTGACCCAAACGAAAATCGATGCTCTCTGAGCCCACCAAGAGCCGATACCGTCCCGGTTCTGGACTGCAACTACTAAACAAGTCGATGACCAAACGACTAGGATTCCTGGATTCAGGAATCTCGAACGACGCAATGTTAATGTAGGTCCCTGATCTTAGACGTTGGAGTGCCATCGGCAAACTCTTCGGAAACACCCCAAACACTTCCAACATCGGCGGCTGCTCCACGTGAAACAAAGGAGCAGAATAGGTTCGATCCACAAGCGGCAGTCCGCCAACAAGCCTCGTCTGCGGACGCGTCAACTCATGAAAAGGCGGAAGACGGAATACAGCGCCTGCGTCAATTAAATCGTCATTCAAGCGGTCTAGCCGGTCTTCATCCAGGAGCGTTGACAGTTCACAGGCAGTAACCTCCAGCAAAGCATACCCGTGATCTCGAAAAGGATTCCCCATAAAAATGGCCTCAGGAAAGAGAACGCGTCGCCACTCCTCATCGACCTGTGACGTCGGGAGCAACAAGAAATATGGCTCTCCCGGCTTGACGGTACGCGTTCGCATGCCCGTCAAGCTATCAAACAGCATGGCGCCTCGGTCTTTGGAAAAGGGGCTAGGTATTAACGGAAAGCTCACAGTCTGATCGTCAATTTTTACTATTAAGACGGGGCCCCAAGTTGAATGTGACACCGGAATTTCCAATGGTTCCGAAAACGTAGTGTTGGACGATGGTGAATAAAAGATAGGCCAGATCTCACTGCGACCATCGTGCTCAACCTTAACGCCCCCGACGCGACCCGGCCACTGCGCCTCGGGAAGTACCACGCGTAATTGATTCGTCTCAGCATCATAACGAAAGCGCGGCCGTATGTGTCGATACCGTGAGCGGACTGGTCCTCGGTCGCATACCTCCTGTTGCTTCAAACTGCCCCAGTTCTGCCGCAGATAGTGCTGCGCCATCATAGCCACCGTTAGGCCGATATGTTCCGAATTCAGTCGCTTGGCGAATACGCGGAACCCGAGTTTTTCCTCGTGGAGCCATGTTAGTAGGGCAGTCTGAAACTCGTCCACATCAGCAAGTAGCAGTGGATGAATGTCAATATCCGACTGAGCCATGCCCCATTCACTCACCAAGTCAAGGCCAAACCGATCCAGAACCTCTTCCTCATCCGAGAGCAACCCAGCATGAGTTAGCGGCCACTTAATGTTAGAACGGCCCTCTAGAGGGTAGTACAGCGTACCATGACTAGCCTTGTGGACTAGCTTCCACAAATTGGTAAACTCGGGCGCTACAGATCGGATCACGTCTAGGTCCACCTTGCCCGCCAGGACATGTTCACAGAACTGAGGCCAAAAGCTGGCCCCACGTCCCCAGGCCCTAGCCGTATAACTCATTGCGTACAGCAATGGTATTGCTTCAGCAGGGCGTAACCGGCGAAGTCGTTCGCGTAGAGCTGCCGCAGAATACGGCGACCTCAGGCCACTCAACCACCACGTGCGAATAGCTGAGAAAAGATCTTCTATCTCTGCAGGGCTCACTAGGTCATCGTTTGGCCTGAGATACCAAGTCCCCTGTGGTTTATCCATGGACCGAACTAGCCGTACCAAGCGTTTCGCCCACTGGAAGTAGTCCACTCTCTTCACCCCGCCCTCACGACTGGGTTAGATTCGTATCATGATGGTTCAATATTAGAATTCGAATCTCCTGTAAAGGAGCCTCTTGATAAAGACGACTCCCTTTCATTGAGAGCACCACAGCAATAGAGCATGTAAAGTTGGCGTCGCTAATGTTGCTTGCCACCTCTCGTTTCTGTGCAATAGGAAAACCGGCGGAAACTCCGCCGGTCGCTGGTTAGATACCGTTGGATCGTTTGGAGTCATTGGGAACCTTCCTAAGCCGTTTACCGAATAATAATCTGCTCAATTAACTTGTTAACCCTATGAGAGTTAGCCACAGCCACATTGAAATCATGCCGCTACCCGCTGGCCATGGGTTACCCAGAATCACGAGTCCCGCACTGTTGGCTAATCAACAACCCCACACGGCATCGAGCCCTAGCTTCGACAATACTGAGAAGGGCCATTGTCTTCCAAGCTACCTCGCCGGCAACAGACTCATGTTCCCGGGTGAATGTCCCAACGGCAAACCGATGAGGTTCAGTTGAACTAGCCGGCCTCCCCTTACGATTTCGGCCGAAACGGCATCCCTCGACGCCGCAGCCATGTCCGCCCAGACCCGTTGGGGCAGCGGATACACCAGTACAGCGATGATCTCGTCGGCATCGTATAAACCCGCATACGCCAAGATCTGGTGCAAGTCCGCCCGGTGTGCCGCCTTCGCCTCCTCAGTGAAACGCCGCCAGCCCACTTCGTCTAGGTCAGCGAAGTGGGCTTTGTATTTCGCGTCGATCACGTACACAGACCGTCCGCGACGCACCACGATGTCAGGCACCAGGTGGCCGAGGGACTTGCGCACAGGGTCCTGCCAGGCGATTGGCACGACGGTCTCGCCGAGTCGGCCGACGCGCACTTCGCCTCCGGTCAGTTTGGCCTCTCGGCGTACGACGGCTTCCACGTAGGCTTCCCAAAGCTGCTCCAGCGATAGCGCCCAGGCCAGGCCGTCCATCTCCCGACCGCCACCCAGGCCCCGCTCCTCCTCCACCCATGCCATCGCCTCGATCCCGAGGCGCAGCGCTTCGTCCGCAAGCCCATGCCGTCCCCAGTGATCCAGTTCATGACGCCGAGGGCGCTGCGGCTCAACGTCCAACAGGGTCTCCAGCAGATTTCTCGCTACCGTCGCCAACCCAACCGCAACTGGGTCAGTGCGGCCGACCCGCACGAGGTCAGCGTGCACACGCTCGAGGACCCATCGTACGTAGCTCCGGAGGCGTGGGTCATGGCCCATGATCGGGAAAGCGACAAGGAACACGATGCCACTGTCCTCGAACGAGCGATTCGGAGATGTACCGGTTGCAGAGGATACGCCCGCGCGGACTACCTAGCACCGCCTCGCGCTGCTGGTAGCCCCGCTGCATCCGGCGAAGCATCAGCTCTAAACGGGCGAGCACAGGTCCCGCCAGCACCCAGGGCGGCACTTCTCGCCCGCTACCAGGAACCATGGGGAGTGGCAGAAACTCGGGAAGCGCAGGCCAGCCAGTTTCGACCAACACGCGGCCAACCCCCGACCAACCAAAGCGCGGTGAGACCAGGAGACCACCGACCACCCGTCCGGTCTGTGCTGAACGCAGTGGTATCGCCCCCGCCTTCCCGCAGGGGGTGACCCTGATGGAGAAGCCACCAGTGTAAGTATGCGCCTCGGCCTTCACGTCGAGGGCGCCGAAGGCGGGTTGGTTGAATCTGAGGAAGGCGTCTGCATAAGGCCCCCACCCGCCATCGCGCTGCTGCGGCGCAAAGAGCTCCGGTGACAGGGTGATCGCCGGACCGTGGTCTACCGCGTGGTACAGCGGCGCCTGCCGTGGTGCTACACGCCTAGTCTGACCAGCGGCCATGTTCGATCACGCCCTCAATCTGATCACGCACAGCCTGGAGTTCGGCTGCGAAGGAGCCGACCATGCCCTCGCGGAGGTACTCGTCGAGAAGGGGCAAGAGTTCGTACTGAAACCGCTTCTTGAGTTCTTCGTCGTCTTGGGCCAGGAAGTAACTGTGGCCAGGGAGCAGGTCGAGCGCCTCATCGGGTGCGTGTTCGACGAAGACATCCTGGAGTGCAGCGAAGGCCCGTGTGGCCAGTTCAAGCCCAGTTGCCTTCACCACCTCAGGATCGGGCCGAACCGTCATGAACGCAAACCTACGGCGCACGGCCAGGTCCAACGAGGCGATGGACCGATCGGCTGTGTTCATCGTGCCCAAGATGTACAGGTTGGGCGGATAGGTAAAGGACTTGGCACCGTTTACGGCATGGGGGAGTTGCACAGTCCGCGGCTTGTCCCCGCCGATCTCCCCCGGTTCGAAGAGGTAGATGGCCTCGCCCAACACCTTCCCAAGGTCTGCACGGTTGATCTCGTCGACGACCAGGAGGTACGGGCCCTCGTTCGCGGCCGCCGCGGCCTCCAGCAGCCAACCAGGACGCACGGTGAAATGCAACTCGTCTCCGTCCGTCCTGGGCGACAATCCCACCACGAAGTCCTCGTAGGTAACGGCGGGGTGAAACTGTACGGTCGCACCACGACCGTGGAAGAACTGCTGCTTCACCCGCTCCGCCAGGCGCGTCTTGCCCGTGCCAGGCGGACCCTGAAGGATCACAAAGTGGCGACGGGTGAGTAGGTCAAACACCTCCGCCTCGGTGACTGGGGCGAAGAGATCCGCCCGCATGTCATCTATGAGACCGTTAAACTCGGATTCATAATCCTTCAGGACCTTCCATCCCCGTTCGTACGCGTACAGATCAAAGAACGCCTGGACGACGATACGCGCGCGCTCAGGCTCTTGCGGCACCTCGGCTATGGCATACAGTTCGCCGCCGTACCGCCGGAGCGCCGACCGGAACCTCTCCAGGCGGCGCTGAACGAAGTCGGGTACCGGCACGCCCAGGGCGGTCGGATCGGGTTTCACCCACATCCAAATGCCGTGACTCGTCAGGTACCGACGCAGCGCCCGCACGCGCCGCCGGTGGCCCGGCCGGCTGAGCAGCCCCTCATCGGGGGAGAGACCCGCCGTGCCCACCACTAGCGTGATGATGGAGCCGGCATCTTCGCTCGGGAACCAGACCAGACTCGCCCCGCCGTAGGCGCCAGATGTGGGGTTGTCGGGGTGGATGAAGCCAGCGTAGGGAATATCGAGCCCCATGGGATCACGAATCGCGGCGTGGCGCTGGGCGGCCTTGTGGTAGCGGCCGCCGAACAGCGCCTCTAGCAGTGGGCGAACACCACCAGGTGGTTCCGGGAGTCCGCGCGCGATCACTAACGCGAGTTGCGTCAGGGCATCGGACATGTCTATCGCCTCCAGCAACGCTCAGTCTTCATCGATCATATCACCACTCAGAGATTCAGAACTAGGCGCCGATGTAGCACAGCCTGCATTTGTGTAAGTGGACCTTCCCATTCGCCACACTCAACAAAATCGTATTGGACCGTAGATCCCTCAGCCTGACAACGTAAGTACACAGGCACCAAGGGGGGCATTCCAAGTCTAGGACTGACCGCTCTTGCCGCATACACAAGCTTGTGCTTCGCCAGTGAACTTGGCGGCCCCATCTTCGATTCGAGTACGAACACCGTCTCCTGCCCGCGCCGCCTGCCAACAAACAAAGCGTCAACCTCAACTTGTCCAGCGACGTGCTCCAGGGCCTTCGCTCCAGGGTACGGCACCACTTGGAAGCTGAAGGTCCCGGCACCCGTAGCTGGCGCTGTGGTAGGCCATGGCTCGTCCAAGTTCAAGGCGTAGCCTATCAGCCCAGATGCAAACGCCAGGTTGATCATACAGCGCTCCGTTAACT
Source organism: Symbiobacterium turbinis (assembly GCF_055383075.1). Taxonomy (NCBI): domain Bacteria; kingdom Bacillati; phylum Bacillota; class Clostridia; order Eubacteriales; family Symbiobacteriaceae; genus Symbiobacterium; species Symbiobacterium turbinis. Next base: position 566,342 of record NZ_AP042433.1, on the reverse strand, counting down.
TCGGCAGGAGATAGTAAGGTAACAGATCCCGTGGGTCGCCAGCTGGGCAATAGGCCTCGGGATCGTGCTGCGTGTAGATATCCTCGTCGATCAGAAAGAAGTCCTCTGCCCTACCCGGTGTACCGACCAGGGCAAACTGCGTTCCCGGCCCGTCATTCGCCTTGCCGAGCCGTAAGACCATCGCCCCCGCGTCCCGTAGCTCCGGCGCCAGGCGATCGAGGGAGTCCACGGAGATCATCGCGGCCGTGTCGATCCGTCGGCTCCCGAAACCGTTCTCTTCTAGATACCGCCGGAACGACGTCGGCCCGAACACAGACCACTCCCCCGGCTGCAGGTGCCGCAGCGCCGGTTCGAAGACTCTCACTCCCGCCACCTCCCCACGGAAGTGGCCTTTACGTACCTCTCCAGCAAATCCAGAAACGCCGGATCATACCCCCCGTCCACATGCTCCACGTTCCACAGCCCCGACTCCCGCACTGCCGGCCGGGCAGCCCAGCGACCCAGCCATCCCGCCGACGGCGGATCCACAGGATCCCGACCCCAGTTGGAGAGCAGCCCGATGGCGTTCGCCTCGATCACCTTGCGGTCGCTGGTCTTGCTGGGCGGATCCTCCACCGCGACCCACAGAATCGGCATTGACCGGATGTGCTGGCTCACCATCTGCTCGACGTGCCGCTCAGCCTTCCGTAGTTCTGGCTCAGATGGCCGGCGGCTGCTCCCCCACTGGACAGAGGCAGCCACATCCACCAGTCCGCGGTTCAGCAGCGCAGTGCCCACGTGCAGCCGGAATATCGATCCCCGGTGGTTGCCTCCTCCTCCCCGCAGGCTGCCCCTGTGCTGGCTGAGCCGCTTCCACAGCGTCGTCTGCGAGCCCTCGACCACCGCATGGGTACCCACCCGAACCACCCTGGGCGTCCGGCCGTCCTCCCGGAACTCGCCGGGTTCGAAGAAGAAGTAGACGCCCCGCCGGGGCAGGTCCCACCTCGCATGCGGATCGCTCAGCAGCCTGGCCCCGCCGACCCGGACCTCCAGTTCGTGCAGCAGCTCGTAGAAGCGGTCAAGATGCTCGCGCCTTCTCATGCCCAGGCCCCCAGTGGCAGGTGTTGCACCATTCAGTACCGAAAGGTTTCGACACCGACTTGTCGCAAACCTGTGCCATTTGGGAGTGCTTGAGTCGTGGCGCCTCCTCGCTCAGCTGAGCTGCACCAAGTCGAAGCGCAGCTCCCCGATCCGGCAACACGTGACACCGTTGCCCAGCGGAAGCGACCTGCAAGTGCCCGGTGGCGGCTATGCAGGCCGGACAGCGGCTCCGGTTTTCCCGACCGAAGGCGAAGGTAAGACCCGCCCCGGTGAAGCGGAGCGGGCTTGATCCGTTTTGATCTCATTAACCAGGGGGATACGAATGAACAGGTTTGGGATTCCCGCCCGCATGTGGCGGGCAGCGATGAACGAAGCGAAAGCGGCGCTCGTGGAAAGGGCGCGCGTGCGCGGGATGATGACCTACTCGGAAGTTGCCGAGGCGATCACATCCATAGAACTGTCAGCCCATGACATGCGGCTGTTCCGCCTGCTGGGCCAGCTTTCCACGGAGGAGTATAAGGCCGGGCGCGGAATGATCAGCGCGCTCGTGGTTCACAAGCACGGCGATATGGAACCGGGGATGGGGTTCTACGACCTGGCCGGAGAACTGGGCCTGGATACATCGGACAGGCTTGCGTGCTGGATTGGCCAGCTTCATACGGTGCACGACCACTGGTGCAACAGGGCCTGATGCGCTCTACCCCCTCCAACCCAGTATCCGGGCCGGCAGGGTGATAATCGCCCACACCAGCTTCAGCACCCCGTCCACCGCGATGCCCAGAATGCGGAACGGCAACAGCACCAGCCACACCAGCGGATAAAGCAACAACGCAATCAGAGCCAGGGGCGGGGCAATCAACAGCAGCAGGATCCACAGCAGAACGGTGAACATCTCCATCCCTCCACCTGGTTAGACGACAGCTCCCCCGGGATTCCCACCTGCCAGATGCCACCGTCCTGCCAGTCCATCGACGTCCCCTCGCCGCCCGCCGCCCTCCGCCAGTCCCATTTCGCTATACCCGCCCCGTTCGGGTCAGCGCCGAAATACCGTACCGCCCACAGGACAAAGCTACTTTCGCACCACAGGTAGTGCGCCGCTTTTGTCGAAGTACTTAACAAACCTCAACCTGTGAGGAGGTCGGATCGTGCGCGAGAAAATCCTGTCACTGGTCTCCGCTGTCATGCCCAACGTCATCGCCACCCGCCGGGACCTCCACATGTACCCCGAGCTCGGCCACATGGAGTTCCGCACCGCCAGCCTCGTGGCCCGGCGCCTGAAGGACCTGGGCTTCGAGGTGAAGGTCGGCCGGGAGGTCATGGACCCCGACGCCGTGCTGGGGCTCCCGAGCGAGGAAGAGCTGGAAGCCGCCTACAAGCGGGCCGAGTCCGAGGGTGCCGACCCCGAGTTCCTGCCCCTCATGCGCGGGGGGCTCACCGGCGTCGTCGGCGAGTGGCGCACCGGGCGCCCAGGGCCTACCCTGGCGATGCGCTTTGACATCGACTGCATCCCCGTCGCCGAGAGCACCGATCCCGATCACGTGCCCTTCAAGGAAGGGTTCGCCTCCCGCCATCCCGGCGAGATGCACGCCTGCGGCCACGACGGCCACACCGCCATCGGCCTGGGCGTCGCCGCGATCATCCCGCAGATCGCCGACCAGCTCTGCGGCAACATCCGCCTCATCTTCCAGCCGGCCGAGGAAGGCTGCCGCGGCGCCAACCCCATGGCCGAGGCCGGGGTCGTCGACGACGTCGACTACCTGCTGGCCGTGCACCTGGGCTGCGGCGTGCCCTCGGGCCACCTGTACACCCGCATCGACGGGCTGCTGGCCTCCTCCAAGCTCGACGTCACCTTCACCGGGACCCCGGCCCACGCCGGCTCCGCCCCCCATGCGGGCCGCAACGCCGTGCTGGCCATGGCCCAGGCGATTCAGGGGCTCTACGCCATCTCCCGCCACGGCGACGGCACCTCCCGGGTCAACGTGGGCGTCGTGCGGGGCGGCACGGGCCGCAACGTCATCCCGGCCGAGGCCTTCATGGCCATCGAGGTGCGCGGCGCCACCGACGAGATCCTGCGGTACATGGAGGACCGCGCCCGGAAGGTGCTGGAGGGCGCCGCGCTTGCGCAGGAGGTCGAGCTCAGCGTCTCGGTGCAGGGCCGCGGGCTCAGCTCCAACAACAGTCAGGAGCTGGCGGACCTCATCGCCGAGGAGGCGGCGCACGTGCCCGGCCTCACCGTCCACAACGAAGGGCACGTGACCGGCGGCAGCGACGACTTCACCATCCTCGGCGCCCGGGCCGCGCAGCGCGGCGCGAAGGTGCTCTACATGGACATGGGCACCGACCACGTGGACGGCCACCACACCCCCCGCTTCGACATCAACGAGGCGGACCTGCAGCACAGCCTGGCCGTCTTCGCCCTGGCGGTCGCGCGCATCTGCGCCGCGAAGTAGCTCCCACCGCACCAATGCCTGAGGCCGGGCTCCTGCCCGGCCTCTTCCGGTTACGCCAGCGGCTCGCCCAGCACGACCACCCGCGAGAGGTGCTGCGGCCGGTCGGGATCCCTGCCCTCCGCAATCGCCCGGTAATACGCCAGGCACTGCACCACGGGCAGGTAGAGCAGGCTCCGGGCCATTTCGGAATGACCCTGCCCGACCGCCTCCGACAGCATCAGGCCGTCGCCCCCCAGGCGCCGGATGTCCTCCAGCACCGACCGCTCATGCGCAGCCGCCCGGTCGCTGTCCAGCAGAACGGCCATGGTCCCCTTGCCCACAATCGAGATCGGGCCGTGCCGGAAGTCCAGCGGCGAGTAGGCCTCGCAGGGCACCTGCGTCATCTCCTTCAGCTTCAGCATGGCCTCATACGCCACGCCGAGAAACGGTCCGATGCCCAGGAAGACGAACTGCGACCACTGCCGGTCGGCCCCCAGGGTCTCCCCGCGGCTGCGCAGCGCTTCCAGGTCCCGCTCCAGCTGCGCCGGGAGGGCGGCCAGCTCGGAACGGAGCGCGTCGCTGCCCCCCAGGGACGCGGCCACCATGAAGGCGGCGAGGAGCATGCTGCTGAACGAGGAGGTCATCACCACGCTCTGGTCGTCGGCGCCAGGGAGGGTGATGGCGATGTCCGCCAGCTGCTCCAGGTCGCTTCCGGGATGGCAGGTCACGCCGATGACGGGCCCGCGCCCGGCCTCGCGGTGGAGGCGGCAGGCCGTCACCGTCTCGGTGGTGGTGCCGGACCGGGAGAAGGCCACGAGGGCGGCAGGCCGGTTGCGGGGAAGGTAGGTGCCCGCACTCAGAATCAGCTCTGAGGAGGGCACCGCCCTGGCCGCGAGCCCCGTCACCTCCTGGAAGAACCCCGCCGCCGCAATCGCGAGGTAGTAGGAGCTGCCGCAACCGGTGAAGAGCACGAGCTCGGCCCCGGAGCGGGCCAGCAGGTCGCCGGTCTGCGGCGCGGCGTCGGCGGCCCGCTGGGCGGCCTCCCGCCAGGTATGGGGCTGTCTGAGGATCTCGCGGAGCGTCAGACTTTCCATCTCTCATTCCTCCGGCTCAGGTGTCGTACGACCGTCGTACACAATCCGCCCGCGCGCGAGGGTCAGGATCGCGGTCAGGTCGGCGTCGAGCACCACCACATCCGCGTCCTTGCCCGGGGCCAGCGCGCCCTTGCGGGTGATGCCCAGCGCCCGTGCCGGGTTTTCCGAGGCCATGCGCAGCGCCGCCGCGGGGGAGATGCCGGCAAACCGCACCATGTTGCGCACCGCCTGGTCCATCCGCAAGGTGCTGCCGGCCAGGGTGCCGGACTCCGTGCGGCAACGTCCGTCCTGCACCGTCACCGGCGTGCTCTCCCACCGCATGAAGACCCCGTCTCCCAGCCCGGCCACGTCGACGCCGTCCGTGATCAGGACGAGCCGCTCCGGTCCCGCCAGGCGGCAGGTCAGCGCCACCACGGCGGGGTGCACATGCATGCCGTCCACGGTCAGCTCGACGAAGACCCGCGGGTCCTCCAGCAGGGCGACGACGGCGCCGGGCCGGCGGTGGTGGATGGCCGGCATGGCGCTGTACAGGTGGGTGGCCCGGCGCACGCCCCACTCCAGCGCCTCCCGGGCCTCCTCGTAGGAGGCCGTGCTGTGCCCCAGCGAGACCTGCACTCCCAGGCCGGTCAGCGTGCGGATGGCCTCCCTGGCGCCGGGCAGCTCGGGGGCCATGGTGACCACCCGGAGCGCCCCTCCCGCGGCGTCCAGCAGCGCCTGCACCTCGGACGCCGCCGGCGGGCGGACGCGCTCCAGGGCCTGGGAGCCGGCCTTTTCCCTGTTGATGAAGGGCCCCTCCAGATGGGCGCCCAGGATCTCCACCTGCCCGGGCTGCGGCGCCCGGCTGGCTTCGGCGATGTTCGCCAGCGCCGACACGATGTCTTCCAGCGGGGCGCTGGTCGTCGTGGCCAGGCAGGCCGTGGTTCCGCCCCGGGCCAGATGCGCGGAGATGCCGGCGAAAGCCTCCCGTGTGCCGTGCATGAAGTTGTACCCCATGCCGCCGTGAACGTGGCTGTCGATAAACCCTGGCGCCACGATGCAGCCCGACACATCGATCGTCTCGACGTCCGGCGGCAGGGCCTCACCGGGCGCGGCCACAGCGGCGATCTCCTCTCCGGCGATCAGGAGCGTGGCGGGCGTGAGATCGCCCGCCGGTGTCAGAACCCGGCCCCCGGTCAGCGCAATCGGTCGTTCCATGGTCACTCACCCCAGTTCGGGAATGCGGTCTCTGTACCGCCGGGCGAGCATGTCGTTGTGCTCATCGCCGCCCGGCATGTTCCGGCTGATCCGGACCGGCGGCTCGATCCCGCGCCTGATCAGCCAGCCCGCCGCCTCCACCATCGCCGCGTGGATCAGCGCCACTGCGCCGACGGTCGACGCCGGCCCCACGGGTCCGGGCGACCCCGGCAGCTCCACGAGGGCGTCGCCGGCGGGAACGCACGTGTCCAGGACGTGGTCACACACCTCGAAAAGCCGCCTGCCGCTGCTGTGGCGTGAGGGAACCGCCAGCGAATGCTGCTTCGAAGTCACCGCCACGGTGACGGCGCCCCGCCGTCCGGCCTCATAGGCCACATCGATGGGCAGCGGGTTGATCCCCGAGTTCGAGATAATGAACAGCACTTCACCCGGCCGGACGTCGCCCATCGCCAGCACCGCGGCGCCCAGCCCCTGCACGCGCTCCAGCTTGTCTGTGATCATGTCCGGCCAGATCGCCCGCACGGTGGTGAGCGTGCCCGACCGGATGAACACCTCCTCGGCCGCGAGGTGCGAGTGACCACAGCCGAAGAGGTGAGCCACGCCGCCCTCCGCAACGGACTCACCGATGCGCGCCCCGACCGCCTGAACCGCGGACAGCTGGCTGTCCTGAATGCGGCTCAGCAGGGCGGTCAGCGCCTTCAGGTAGACTGCTGCCGACATCGGGCTCACCACCCGGTCAGCGGGGCAGCGCAAGGCGCGCCCGCAGATACCGGGGATCTGCAAGCCGCATGCAGTCCGGCCGCTTGCCCAGCGCGAGGGCGGTCAGATAGATGAACTGGTAGAGCGGCAGGATGGCAAAGAGCGGCGTGAAGATCTCCGGCACGCCGGCCGGCAGGAGCGTCCGGTAGCGCGCGCCCGCGATGCTGTTCGGATCGTCGGTGATCACCCACAGGTTCACGCCGACGTGCTTCAGGGCCTCGGCCAGCCCCCGGGCCTTGGCCATACCGGGGCCGCGCATGGCCAGGAGGAACACCCAGTCCCCGGGGTTGATGATGCTCCACGGACCGTGCATGGCCTCCTCCAGCTCCCAGGCGTGGGCCGGCACCTGCGCCGCTTCCTGGAGCTTCAGGCGGCCGTCCAGCGCGGTGGCCACGTTCGGACCGTTGCCGATGATGAAGATCTGGCTGGCCGGCAGGCGTGCGGCAACCAGCTCCTCGGTGACCGGGAAGCTGTCTGACAGCAGGGCGCGGGCATGCTCGGGAGCCTGAGCGAGGACCTTCAGCAGCTCGCTGCCCCCGCCTCCGCTGTTGGCCGCAACCTGAGCCGCCAGCAGGTAATGCCGCAGCAGCGAAACCGGGTAGCTCTTGGTCTTGGGCAGGGACTTCTCCCGGCCGCCGCCGCCCAGAATGGGAAAGTCCACCGCGCGGGCGAGCGGAGAATCGGGGTAGTCGGTGAGGCCGATGGTCACACCGCCCCGTTCGGCCGCCAGGTGGACGGAGTCCAGCGCAACCCGGGTGGAGCCGGTGTGGGAGATGGCCACCACGGCGGAGCGGTCCAGCCTGCCGGGCGGGTACGCCGCGAACTCGAAGGCGTTGTGCGCAGCGCTGGGAATGCCCGTCAGGGCGTGCAAGGCATACGTGCCTGCGATGCCGGAGAAGTACGAGGTGCCGCAGCCCAGCAGGTGAACGTAATCGACGCCCGCCAGCGCCGCCGCGGCTTCGGCGATCTGCTCCTTCACCGGGGCCTCGAAGAGGGTGGCCAGCGCTTCCGGGGTCGACTGCAGCGCTTCCCACATGTGAAACGGGTGCTCCGTGCGTTCAAAGGCCTGCTGGATGGACTCAGGGATCGTGTGGGTCATTCACATACACCTGCCTAAGAGGGGCCATCGGGCTCCGGGAACTGTCCCGGAGCCCGACGCCGCCTGAGTTCTAGCCATGGATGCCGAGCGCCCCCAGCACCAGTCCGGCTGCGATCAGGCCCAGCATGATGTTGGTCGTCTTCTTCTGCTTGCGCACGAACCAGAACACGATCATGACCAGCGTCAGGGGCAGGATCCTGGGCATGATGCTGTCGAGCATGGACTGCACCGACACCGTGGCGTCCTGCACCGTGTAGGCCAGCGGCGTGGTCACGTTGAGCCAGGTGCCGGTCAGCGCGCCGACCGCCATCAGGCCGGCGATGCTGGCGCCCTCCAGGAACTGGCGCAGGCCGCCGGAGGCCAGGCGGGCGATCACGGTCTGGCCCCAGTCGTACGTCTTGTACAGGCCGTACCAGGCGCAGAACACGTGGACGGCGTTCACCGACACGAAGAAGATGATCGGCGCCAGCGGGTTGCCCTGCAGGGCAAGGCCCGCAGCGATGCCGCCCATGATCGGGCGCAGCGTGCCGTGGAACATGGAGTCGCCGATGCCGGCCAGCGGGCCCATCAGGCTGCCCTTCAGGCCCTGAATGGCCTGCTCGTCGATGTCCTCTCCGCGGGCGCGGCGCGCCTCGAGGTCGGCCGTGAGGGCCAGAATGGGACCGTGGACCCACATGTGCGTGTTGAAGAAGGTCAGATGGCGCCGGAGAGCCCGCTTGTACTCCTCGGGCTGGTCCTTGTAGATCTTCTTCAGGAACGGGATCAGGGACCAGGTCCAGCCCAGCGCCTGCATGCGGTCAAAGCTGAAGGCGGACTGCAGGGCGAACGACCGGAAGAACAGGGTGCGCAGGTCAGCGCGGGTGATCGTGTCGCCCAGCCCGGCCGAGACCTCGGGATCGAGTTCGGCGGCGTCGTCTTCATCAACAGTGCGGTAGTGCTGGATGATGAGGGCCACCAGGATGGCCAGCAGCGCGATGGCCAGCACGCCCCAGTTGGTGTAGGCGGCCACCAGGAAGCCCACGAAGAAGAACGGCAGCAGCGATCCGGGCGCGAGGCTGTTCAGCAACAGCGCAAAGCCCAGGGCGGGAAGCATCTTTCCAGCCGTGCCGATGCCGTTGTTCAGCCAGTCCGGAATGGACTCCACCATCCGCTGGACGGCGGTGGCGCCCAGCGCCAGGGCGATGAAGGTGGGCAGCGCATAGGCCAGGAAGTGGAACAGGTTGCCGAGATGCATGAGCATCGCAATGCCGCGGTCATTCCCCTCGTCTGCGTACCGCTCGGCTGCGTTCACGAAGAAGCTGCTGAACGTCTTGGCCAGCACCTCAAAGAAGGAGCCGAGCAGCGACGCCGGAATCGCGACGAGCAGCGCCGCCTCGATGCCCTGGCCGGTCGAGATGGCAAACGCCGTTCCCAGCACGGCGCCGATCGCGTAGTTGGGCGGCACCGATCCGCCAATGTCCACGGCGCCCATAAACACGAACTCGAGCGTTCCGCCGACGATCAGACCGGTTTGAACGTCACCCATCACAAGGCCGACAAGGGGTCCCAGGATAATGGGTCTCTCAAGATACCAATCGCCCATGAACCGACGGGAGAAGTACGCGAAACCTGCCAAGAATGCCAGCACCAACGCAGTGCCTACTGACATGCCAGATACCCCCCATTCCTCGTTGACAGCGGTTCAGCGGGTGACAGGGATCCCTCAAACCTTCTCCGTCCAGTTCCCTGCCGCATCACCCCCCCATCGACAGCTCGTTGCGGATGGCGGAAGCCAGGTCCCCTATGCTGTCCCGCCCGGACCGCAGCACCAGGTCCACCAGTTCGGACAGGGTGACGGTCTGACGGGCCATGAGGGCCTCCACCACCATGGCAAGGTTGACGCCCGTTACCAGCCCGAGGCCTGGCCGTTCCAAGGTCAGGCCGCCGACAACGCGCGCGGGACTACCACCGGGAATATCCACCATCGCCAGGATACCGTCGTTATCGGCCAACTCATCGAGAGCACCCCTGACGGCGTTGCTCAAGTCCTCAATTCCCTGACCCGGAAGGAAGCTCACAGCGCGCACCCGATCCGTGTCATTCACGAGCATCGCGGCTGATTCAAGCAGGGCTTCGCTCAGTCGACCGTGCGTTACGATGAGTAATCCAATCATGTGCTCTGTCACACCCCCAGAAATCTGCGGGGACGCGGTTACTGCTGCCGAAGGACGTTGTTGAAATCGGTGACGGCACCTCCGGGCAGCCAGACCGCCTCCAGGATCACGCCCCTGCGATCGAGTTCCTTCCAGGCCTCCAGCTCCTCCGGGCTGGCGGCGACCTCCTTCGTGAGCCGAACCCGCCCCGGCGCCATCCGGACGTTGCCGACGTTCACCTCCGTCAGCTCAACGCCCCCGTCCATGAGTCCCAGGAGCGACTGCGGATCACGGACCAGGACCATCACCCTGTCCTTGGCCACCTTGGGTCCGGCCAGCAGGGCCGCCGCATCGGCCACGGACAGAATGCTGACCTTCACGCCAACCGGAGCGGCCAGCTTCAGCAGCGCCTTCTGCGTCGCGTCCTTTGCGACCTCATCGTTGGCGACGACGATGCGCGTCGCTCCCACGGTCCGCGTCCACCCGACAGCCACCTGCCCGTGGATCAAACGGTCGTCCACACGTACCAAAACGATGGGCATCTGCATCCCTCCGCCTTTCGAGTTGTGAAAGTATGAGTGCTCTCGCCTGTCATATAGCTGCAAGTTCCGTGCCAAGACAGATGGCCCCGGGAACACGCGCAAGAGGTGGATCTGTGCGATCCACCTCTTGCAAGACACTATCAAGACACTTTCAAGACACATCCGGCGCCGTGCAGTCCCCGTCACTCAGTCCCCATCATTCGGTCAGCACAATGAGGGCCATGTACGCAATCTCGCTGGGCGGAAACGAAAACCCCCAGCTCTGCCCGATCGGCGCCAGCGCCTCGGCGATCGCGGACAGCAGCGAAGCGTGCCTGGCCTTCAGGTATTCCTCCTCCGGGCAGGGGTAAACCAGTCCTTCGCCCGCCAGCCGCTCTATGGCGAACCCGAGGTGGATGATCCACCGGGCCACCCGGTTGGTGTTCATCTGCATGCCCAGGCTTTCCTCGAAGCGGCGCAGTGCGGCCACGGCGTCCTCCCCGGCCCGGTTTCCATCGACAGATGTGATGTTGTCGACCAGGAACCGGGTGGCCAGTTCCATGGCCTCCTCGCGCGTGACGGACGGCTCGGAGACGGAAGCAGCCTCCCCCTGGAGCAGATCCACCAGCGCCTGCAGACCGTCGCCGAAGAGGATCCGCTCGAGCCCGATGAAGGGAACGCCGGGCAGGTGCGGATCGATGGTGCCCACCACGGCGACGACGCTCTTGCGCCAGCCTTCCACCAACAGGCCGGGAAGGACCGATCCCTTCTCCAGGTCGACGGCCTGAATCGTGACGGATTCCCGCAGCTCGCCCGGCAGGGCCTCCGTCAGGAAGGCAGCCAGCTTCCGGGCCGTCCCCTGTCCGGTGAGGCAGGTGGTGATGACCAGCCGCTTGTCGGTGGAGAGCACCGGCTCTTCCTCGTGGCCGGTGTAGACTCTGCGCACCGCGCGCAGCACGGCCGCGAGGTCGCTGCCCGGCTCCCGGGCGACGCGCGCCGCCTCGATCACGGCCGGGGTCGTCACCAGCGGCACCACCGCGAAGGGGACGCCTGTCTCACGCTCCAGCACCGGGCCCAGCCCGGTCAGCGACCCCATGTCGACCAGCAGCACCACGCCGCGCACGTTGCCGACCTCCCGCACGCGGGCCGCAGCCAGCTCCACGGTGGCCTGCACGCTCTGCTCCAGCGGCATGTCGACGGCGCTCACGACGTCAGTGCCGAGCAGCTCGTTGGCCACGGCTGCCATGCTGGAGGCGGTGGTGTCGCCGTGGGCGATCACCATGACCTGGAGGCCCGAAGGCGTCTTCCGCCGGCGGTGGGCGGCCAGGAAGAGCGCCAGGAAGCTCTTCTCTCCGGGCAGCAGCCGCATGCCCAGCTGCGCCTCCAGCCGGGGGGCCAGCCGGTTGACGACGGCGTACTCCGCCGGACACTGGGCGACGAGGGCGAGCGTCTGGTCCGCGTCGAGTTCGTGGTCGGACTTGGCGGCCAGGTGGAGGGCGAGCCCCGTCACCACCTCAGACCCGTACTTCTCGTTCAGCTCCTCTCCCACATCGCGGACAAACTCGGTGACGATGTTCAGCAGGTGGTTGGGAACGAGGCCGGTTCGGTTGGCACGGTGGAGCAGGCGGCGCAGGTAGTAGTCCAGGTCCGTCCTGATGACCCGCCGGAGCTCGCTTTCCTGAAGGCCCGCCCTGAGGTAGCCGGCCACCCGTCGGTGGAGCTGCGCGTAGAGGTCCGTCGGCACGTACTCATCGGGGTACCTGCCCTCGCTGTGCAGGGCCGAAGGCATGTACACGCGATCCTCCACGCCCACCAGCCGCTCGGCATCGCCCGAGGGCTCGAGCCCCTGCAGGTAGGCCAGCTGAATCTGCGGTGAGAGGTGGGTGAGGTCCAGGGAAATGGGGCCGCTCTCCCCCGACCCTGCGGCCATGTGCCCGAAGAACGCCTTGGCGCAGGCCATGAGGATGGCGCTGCGCAGCTCCCCCACGTTGCCGGTGGTGCGGTAGGCCAGCAGGGCCAGCAGGACCAGGGGGCTCACCGCGATGGGGATGCCGATGCGGGACGCCTCCTCCCGGAAGAAGACCTCGATCAGCGCCAGCCGTTCCTCCATGGGCCGGACGTCGAGCTCGGGCAGGTGGATCACCACGGGGAAGCGGCGGACGAAGGTGTTCAGGAGGGACGAGCTCGGATCCTCGGATGTGGCGCCGACCAGCATCACGGAGGCCTGCCGCATCGTCGTCTCGCCCAGGGCCCGGTAAATTCCCCGGTCCATGAGCAGGAAGAGCATCTCCTGGCCGTCTGGGGGCAGGCGGTGGATCTCATCCAGGAACAGCAGGCCGCCGTCCGCCTCGGCCACGAGGCCCGGCGTGTCGCGCTCCGCGCCGGTGAAGGCGCCCTTCACGTAGCCAAAGAGCTGGGCCTGAAGCAGCTGCGGGTTCGCCGCGTAGTCGGCGCAGTTGAACACGCAGAACGGCGCCCCCTGGGGAAGCCGTCCCGCGGCCACGGCGTACCGGTACATCGCTTCCGCCAGCCGGCTCTTGCCGGAGCCCGTGGGGCCGGAAATCAGTGTGGGCAGCCCGCGGGGAGGGTAGAGCATGGCTGCCTTCGCCTGCTCCACCGCCGCGCTGAGGCTCCCGCGGCATCCCACGAGTTCCTGAAACGGGTCGTGTTCCAGGGGAGGGACGGCGCCCTGGGCAGCGCCCTCGTCCACCGCAACAAACCGGACGGGCCTCCCCTTCAGCTTCAGCGCCAGCCCCTCATTCACCAGCTCGTTCAGGTCAGCGCTCGCGTTGTTCCGCCGAATGCCGACCATCTCGGCCACTTCGCTGGCGGTTGCACCGCGGGAACTGCCGGCAGGCGCGAGTTGCCGGAGGGCCTCGAGCACCCGTTCCTTGCGCACGCGTGGCCACCCCCCTCGTAGTCGGTCAGTTTCAGTCACCGCCTCTGGGCCGGTTGGGCGCCGCCTGACGCCAGACCTTCAGGCCGACCCCCACTGCGCCCAGCGCGATGGCGATCCAGAACCAGAAGGCGCCGAATCCGCCCCACGTCAGCATCAGCGCGATCACAGCGAGGCCGATGAGCGTGTCTTCGACGAACGTCTTGCTCCGGGGTGTGCCGGAGCCTTCAGCCGCGCGATCGGAACCCTGGTCTTTGCCAGTAGCCATCTGCGTCCCTTCCTTCGCTGGAGTGCTGCAGTCCTGCGGAAGCAGGCGGGGCTTGAAGACGCCTGCCGGGGCCACGGGGGCCCCAGCATTGCTTTCTTGTCTTAACTATTAGGGTATCGACGCCAGGAATCCTTCCCTCCATCCCGCCCGGACTGGCGGCAAATGCCGCCGATTCTCCGCCTTCCTCTGCAGGACTATTGCGACATTCGCGGAATTCAAACGCAACCAGCCTGCGAGGAGGGACGCCCATGGATCTGCTCGCCTCTCTGAAAGACCAGATGAAGCCCTACCGGGACCGCTTTCCGTCCCACCCCCGCCTGCCCCGGACCGGCCGGCCCCGCGAGGCCATCCTCGCCGAGATCGCCGCCATGCACGAGGCCGAGGCCCCCACGTGGCAGGAGGGCTACGCCTCCGGCGCCGTCTACCACGGCGATGAGGGCCACATCGCCTTCCTCAACCAAGTCTACGCGCTCCACTCCCAGTCCAACCCGCTCCACCCCGACCTCTGGCCCAGCACGGCCAAGTTCGAGGCGGAGGTCGTCGCCATGACCGCGCAGATGCTCGGGGCCGGCGCCGCGGGCGGGCCCGTCTGCGGCACCGTCACCTCCGGCGGCACCGAGTCGCTCCTGCTGGCCATGAAGACCTACCGGGACTGGGCCCGCGAAACGAAGGGCATCACCGCCCCTGAGGCGGTGGTGCCCGTCAGCGCGCACGCGGCCTTCGACAAGGCGGCGCAGTACTTCGGCATCAAGCTGATCCGCACCCCGCTCGATGCCGGGTACCGGGCCGACGTCCAGGCAATGCGGGCGGCCATCACCCCGAACACCGTCGTCATCGCCGGGTCGGCGCCGGGGTACCCCCACGGCGTCATCGACCCCATCCCCGAGATCGCTGCGCTCGCGGCGGAGCACGGCATCGGCTGCCACGTGGACGCCTGCCTGGGCGGCTTCGTCCTGCCCTGGGCCGAGCGGCTGGGCTACCCGGTGCCCCCCTTCGACTTCCGGCTGGAGGGGGTCACCTCCATCTCGGCCGACACCCACAAGTACGGCTACGGGGCCAAGGGCGCCTCCGTCATCCTCTACCGCAGCCGCGAGCTGCTGCACCACCAGTACTTCACCGTTGCCGACTGGCCCGGCGGCCTCTACTTCTCCCCCACCTTCGCCGGCAGCCGGCCCGGGGCGCTCAGCGCCACCGCCTGGGCCGCGATGCTCGCCATGGGCGAGGAGGGCTACATGGAGGCCACCCGGCGCATCCTGGCGGCGGCCGACCGGCTGAAGGCGGGCATCCGGGAGATCCCCGGCCTGAAGATCCTGGGCGACCCCCTCTGGGTGATCGCCGTCGCCTCCGACGACCTCAACATCTACCAGGTGATGGAGGAGATGGCCGGGCGGGGCTGGCGGCTGAACGGCCTGCACCGGCCGCCGGCCTTCCACATCGCCCTCACCCTCCGGCACGCCGAGCCCGGGGTGGTCGACCGGTTCCTGGCCGACCTGCGGGCGGCGGCGGAGCATGTGGCCGCCAACCCGGCGAAGCAGACCGGCATGGCCCCCATCTACGGCGTGGCCGCCTCTGCCCCGCCGGAGCTGGTCCGGCAGGTGCTTACCGGCTTCATCGACCTGCTCTACGAGGTGTAGGCGCCATGGCCCAGCAGTACGTCCTGGCCTTGGACCTGGGCACATCGGCCCTGAAGGCGGCCCTGGTCTCGTTCACCGGCGCCGTGACGGCCCTGGAGACCGAGCCGGTCAGTCTCACGCTGCTGCCCGGGGGCGGGGCGGAGCAGGACCCCGACCAGTGGTGGGCCGCGCTCGTCGCCGCCACCCGCCGGCTCATGGCCCGGGGGATCGCCACCCGGGACCAGGTGGTCGCCATCGGCTGCACGGCGCAGTGGTCCGCCACCGTGGCCGTGGGCCACGACGGCCGCCCCCTGATGCCGGCCATCAGCTGGATGGACACCCGCGGCGCGCCGGACGTCGCCCGGCTCACCGGCGGACCCGTCTCCATCGCCGGCTACGGCGTGGACAAGCTCTGGCGCTGGATCCGCCGCACCGGCGGCATCCCCGGCAAGGCCGGCAAGGACTCGCTGGCCCACATCCTCTACATCCGCCGGGCCCGCCCCGATGTGTACGAAGCCGCGCACAAGTTCCTGGAGCCGAAGGACTACCTGAACCTGCGGCTCACCGGCGAGTTCGCCGCCACGTACGAGTCCATCACGCTCCACTGGGTCACCGACAACCGGGATCCCTACCGCATCCGCTACGACCCCGACCTGCTGGACGCCGCGGGCCTGGACCGGGCGAAGCTGCCGGACCTGCTCCCCGCCACGGCGGTCCTGGGCCGGCTGCGGCCTGCGGCGGCGGCGGAGCTGGGGCTCCTGCCCGAGACCCACGTGGTGGCGGGAACGCCGGACCTGCACGCGGCCGCCATCGGCTCCGGCGGCACGCGGGACCTGGACCCCCACCTCTACGTGGGCACCTCCTCCTGGCTCTCGGCCCACGTGCCCTACATGAAGACCGACCTGCTTCACAACATGGCGTCCATCCCGTCCGCCATCCCCGGCCGCTATCTGGTCGCCAACGAGCAGGAGGCCGCCGGCGCCTGCCTGCTCCACCTGCGGGAGCTGCTTGCCGACCCGGGCGTCGGCGGCCCGCAGGCGACCCTGCCTGATGGGCAGCGGGCGGACGCCCTGCCCCGGCTGCTGGCCCTGGCCGCGGAGGCGCCGCCAGGCAGCGACGGGCTGATCTTCACACCGTGGCTCGTCGGCGAGCGTACCCCCGTGGAGGACGCCTGGGTCCGGGGCGGCTTCCACAACCTCACGCTGCGCACGACCCGGGCCCACCTGGTGCGGGCGGTGCTGGAGGGCGTCGCCCTCAACGCCCGCTGGCTGGCCGAGGCGGTGGATGGCTTCGTCCGGAGCCGGATGGAGCCCGTGCGGCTCATCGGCGGCGGCGCCCGCTCGGAACTCTGGTGCCAGATCTACGCAGACGTGCTGGACCGGCCGGTGAACCAGGTGGACCGGCCCCTGGAGGCCAACGTGCGCGGCGCCGGGCTGGTCGCCCTCGTGGGCCTGGGCGAACTGGGCTTTGCCGACGTGCCCGACCTGGTGGCCATCGCCCGGACCTTCGAGCCCACCCCGGCCCACCGCCGGATCTACGATGAGCGCTTTGCGGCGTTCAAGGAGCTGTACCGGCGGAACCGGGGGTTCTACGCCCGGGTAAACGGGCGTGCAGGGCGTGCAGGTCGTGCAAGTGAGCGCGCTGCCCGGGTCGATGGGCGTGCAGATCTGCCGTGAGATTGGCGTGGCGAGAGGAGGATTGGGATGCGGCGTTCAGTGCGGTGGACAGCGATTGCGTGGCCGGCGACGGAAGAGCTCGTCCTCCGGACCGAGGGCGACGTGATCATCGCGGACTCCATCGTGACCGGAGCGTATGGCGACGGGAGCGCCCGCGTCGAGTACCATCTGGAGTTGGACACCCACTGGCAGGTCCTGCGCGTGTCCGTTCAGGAAGGTGACACCCGGATCGACCCGGAGCGTGATTCGGGCGGGACCTGGCGGGACGGCGATGGCGTCCTCCTCCCTGGCCTGGCGGGCTGCATCGACGTGGACATCTCCATCACGCCCTTCACCAATACGCTGCCCATTCTCCTGGGCAATGGGCGCTACCGCTACGAGGCGCTTGACCGAGGCTTCACCACCGTGATGACCGTGGATGCCTGCGGGTTGGTCCTCGAGTGCCCGGACCTCTTCCGGCGCCTCACCTGACCCCTGTGCAAGCAGGTGGCCCCACCGTGCCAGGCCGGCGCCCTGGGGTGCCCGGCGGATAGGTCCCGGCGGGCGCCGGGGGACATCGCGGTCCCTCTTCCCGACTATCTCGTCTGTTCGTCGTCGCTGTGGGCGGGCAGTCCCTGGCAGCCGGGCCTCCGCGCCAACACCGAACCCGAACAGAACCGATAGCTGCGGGGTCGACGCGTGAGCCACAGCGGCTGAGCCCGGGCTGTCTGCGGCAGCAGAATCCCCACGCCAACACCAAACCGGAACAGAACGGATAGCTGCGGGGTCGATGGGTAAGCTGCGGCGGCTGAGCCCCCGCCAGCAGCAAGGGCGATCGGGCCCCGTGCCAACACCCAACTCAAAAAGTCAACCGCCTGGCGGCTGCTAGCGCCAGGCGGTTGTGTGTGCCTGCAGTAGTTTCAGCGAACCTTAGCGACGGCCAGGACGCGGCTGGGCCTCGTTCACCGTCAGGGTGCGGCCAGCCCACTCGGCGCCATCCAGGGCGTCGATGACGGCCTGCGCCTGTTCCTCGGGAACTTCCACGAAGCCGAAGCCACGGCTGCGGCCCGTCTCCCGATCAGTCGCCACCCGGGCGGCCTTGACCTCCGCGTACTGGGATACAGCAGCCTCCAGATCCTCGGGGGTAACCGCCCAGGGGAGGTTGCCGAAGTAGAGAGTCTTGATCATCTTTCTCCCTCCCTCACTTCAGGTAATTTGCGGTTGCCTGCTGTGGAGAGGGAACACGATCCCGGAGCAAACCTCGGACGCGCACCGCTCACCAACCGGACCAACCACTATATAGGTTACTCCCTTTGGCGACAGAACACAACTGTTCCAAGGTAACAAAGGCGTGTCAATTGCTTCTGCATCTTAGCGCAGTCGGCTCAACTCGTGCAGCAGCATGACGTAGGCACGCTGGCCCCGTACAAAAGAATCAAGGCGGAAGAATTCATCGGGTGCGTGCCCCCGTTCATCGGCCTGGCCCATCCCCAGGGTGATCGTCTCCACACCCAGGATGCGCTTCACCATCCCCATCACCGGCACCGTGCCGAAGCCGCGGGTCACCCGGGGCGTCTGGCCGGTGAGGGCTGTCAGCACCCGGACCAGGGCCTTCTGCGCCGGGTGGTCGGCCGGGATCAGGTAGGGATCGGCCTCGCCGGGCAGGACGTCCACCGTGACCTCGGCGTAGGCGGGCGCGTGCTGCCGGATGTGCGCCAGCAGCTTCTCGCGGATATCCGCGGGCCGCTGATCCGGCACCAGGCGGCAGGTGATCTTGGCGTGAGCCTCACAGGGGATGACGGTCTTGATCCCCTCCCCGGTGAAGCCGCCCCAGATGCCGTTCACCTCCAGCGTCGGCCGGGCGGAGGCCCGTTCGAAGGGCGTGTACCCGGGCTCGCCGAAGAAGCCCCGCACGCCCGTCGCGGCCCGGTACTGGGCCAGCGGGGGCGCGGCGGCGGCGATCTCGGCGCGCTCGGCGTCGCTCAGCGGGCGGACCGCATCGTAGAACCCCGCCACCGTTATGCGTCCCTCGCCGTCGCGCATGGAGTCCAGCAGGCGCACCAGGGCATGGATGGGGTTTGGCGCCAGGCCGCCGTTGCCGGAGTGCAGGTCGCGGTCGGCGGTGCGCACGTTGATCTGCAGCGCCACCAGCCCCCGGGGGCCCAACCAGACCTCGGGACGGTCAGGCGTGCCGCAGCCGCCGTCGGCGCTCACCATCACGTCGCAGGCCAGGAGTTGCCGGTGCTCCTGCAGCAGCGGGCCCAGGTGGGGGCTGCCGATCTCCTCCTCGCCCTCCAGCAGGAACTTCACGTTCACCGGCAGCTGCCCCTCGGTGCGCAGCAGGGCCTCGCAGGCGATGATCGGCAGGAGCAGATTGCCCTTCATGTCCGTCGCGCCTCGGGCGTAGACCCGATCCTCCACCACGGCCGGTTCGAAGGGCGGGTGGGTCCAGAGGTGCAGGGGATCAACCGGTTGAACGTCGAAATGTCCATAAATTAACACGGTTGGCTTTCCCCCAGCCCCGCACCACTCGCCGTAGACCGCCGGATGCCCGCCGGTCTCCAGGATGCGGACCTCCTCCATCCCGGCCTGCCGCAGCCGGTCGGCCACCCAGTCGGCCGCCCGGCGGACGTCATCCGCCGCGGCCGGGTCGGTCGAGATGCTGGGGATCCGCAGGAGCGCGAGGAACTCGTCCAGGAACCGGGACTGGTGTTCCTGCAAAAAGTCATTCCAGTCGGCCGCCATGGCCCATCCCCCCGCTGCGCTTTGCTTCCGCGCGCTTGCACATAGGTGTGTTCGGGCGAGGGCGGGGCGAGTCCTGCTGAAAATGACGGAAAAGTACACAAAAACGGCCGGTGGCATGGTGCCGCCGGCCCTTGGGGTCACTCTCGCACGATCGCCAAAATCTCGTTCCGGGAGAGCAGCAGATGGGGCTTCCCGTCGAGCTCGATCTCGTCTCCGGAGAACTTGGCGTACAGCACCCGGTCGCCCTTCGCGATCTTCTCCTGGAGGTCCTCGTCCGTCCCCACCGCGACCACCACGCCCGTGCGAGGCCTGTCCTTGGCCGTGTCCGGCAGGTACAGGCCCGAAGAGGTCTTGCTGGGGCCCTCCCACCGGCCGGCTGCCGATCAAAGTCACCGGTACCTCCGTCTGGCCCGTCATCCGCACCAGCTCCCGGGCCGACCGCTCGTCGCGGGAGACGTCAATCTCCCGGAACCGGAAGCCCTTCTCCCTGAGGTACTGCGTGACCCGGCGGCACCAGGGGCAGGTCGGGGTGGTGAACACCACGATGCGGGGCTGCGTCGCACCCATGAGACACGCCTCCTCGGAACTTTATACAGATACCCCGTATGGTATCCATTGAGTTAGTCGGAGCTGCGCGTCGCGGGATACGGTCCGCCCCATCATGCAGGCGGGCACGACCGGGAGATCCCGGCCGTGCCCCAGACAGCTATGATTTCAATCCGAATGCCTCGGCCAGCAGTTCGTAGGAGCGCAGCCGCTGCCGGTGGCTGTGGATGTGCGACGTGACCATCACCTCATCGGCCTGGGTGGCCAGCGCCAGGGAGCGAATCCCGGCCGCCACCTCATCCGGCTCGCCGACAAACAGCAGCTGCCTGTGCTCCTGAACGGCCGCCCACTCCTCCGCCGTCCAGGGATAGGCCTCGGCCTCCTCGGGACTGGGCAGCGGCCGCCGCTCCCCCCGGCGAATCTGCAGCCAGAACAGGTCCAGCGTGCGGGCCAGCCGCTCGGCCTCCGCCCGGGTCTCGGCGCAGATGGCCGAAACTGCCAGGATGGCGTGGGGCTCGGCCCGGTGCTTAGATGGCCGGAACTGCGCCCTGTAGAGCCGCATGGGCAGCACGGGGTCGTAAGGGCTGAAGTGGGCCGCGAAGCTGTAGGCCAGTCCCAGCCGGGCGGCCAGCCGGGCGCTGTAGTCGCTGGAGCCCAGTAGCCAGACCGGCGGCAGCGGCACCCCGGGCGGCGTGGCCTGCACCCCCCGGAAGGGATGGCCCTCCGGGAAGTCGCCCCGGGAAAAGTGGAAGAGATCCGCCAGCTGCCGGGGGAAGTCCTCCGCCCCGGCGGATGCCGTCCGCCGCAGGGCCCGGGCCGTCACCGGGTCCGTCCCGGGAGCCCGGCCGATCCCCAGATCGATCCGGCCGGGAAAGAGCGCCTCCAGCGTGAGGAACATCTCGGCCACCTTCAGCGGCGAGTGGTTGGGCAGCATGATGCCCCCTGCCCCCACCCGGATGCGCCGGGTCACCCGGGCCACCTGGCCGATCATGATCTCAGGCGCCACGCTGGCGATGGCGGCGGTGTTGTGGTGCTCCGCCAGCCAGTAGCGCTCGTATCCCAGCCGGTCCGCCAGTTGGGCGAGCTCCAGCGTGTTCTGCAGGGCCTCGCTCGCGGTGGAGCCCGACGGAATGGGCGATAGGTCGAGAATCGACAGCTTCACAGGCTGCGCGTCACCTCACGTTCATGATCTGAATCTGTATGCAGGCCACGGCGCTCACGCCATCACGGCGCCGTGCGGATCATCACGTGGCGGGCTTCCCCGTCCCAGTCCACGCTCGCGCCGAACGCCTGGCTGACGAACCGCAGCGGGACCAGGGTGCGCCCCTGCCAGAGCACGGCGGGCTGGGTCAGGACCACGGGACGGCCGTCCACGAGCGCGTCGGCCTGCCCGGGCGAGACGGCGATCGTGCGGCCGCCCAGGCGGATCCGGGCGGTGCCGGTCCCGGCATCCCAGTCTACGGTGCCGCCCAGCATCGTCGCCATGTCCCGCAGCGGCACCAGCGTCTGGCCAGTGCTGCGGGCGACAAAGGGGACCACGTCGGTGAACGCCACCGTGCGACCGTTCAGGCTCACCGTCACCGGGGCGCCGACCTCAGACGGCGGGAGGTGGCGGGCAGGCGCGGTGTCGCCAGACAGCAGCGCCGCCTCGGTATACTGGTTCGCGGCATTCCAGAGCATCCAGCTGGTGTAGCCGGCGTCGTACGTCGCCTGGATCTGCGCGCGGACCTCGTCGGCGCCGTACGTGTGGCCCATCGAGAAGTCCTGCAGCCACGGGCGCACCGCCGTCCGGGTGTCGAGCCCGGCCGCCAGGATGCGGTCCCGGGCGTCCACCAGCGACCGGTAGATGGTCTCATACGGCATCGCGTCGGGGTTGGGCAGGCCCAGGTTTCCCCGCTCGTAGTGGCTGGGGTAGAGCATGGGCGAGACGTAGTCGGTGGCGCCGGCGATCTCCTCCAGCCGCTGGCCGATGCCCATGTCGTCCCGGACGGACGTGACCAGGCCGAAGACGTCTGCGCTCACCAGCACCCCGTACGGGGCCAGCTCCTCCCGTGCGTGGGCCAGGAAGTCCGCCACCACCTGCTGATACGCCCGGCCGTCCGCGCCGGGGTAGCGGGTGGCGCTCAGGTCGCCGTCGGTGGGGAAGCGGACGTAGTCGAACTGGATCTCATCGAAGCCGGCCTCAGCCGCGGCCCGGGCGATGCGGATCACGTAGTCCCAGGCCTCCCGGTTGTAGGGATTGAGCCAGGCGACGCCGTTCCAGTCTCGCCAGATCCCTCCTCCGGCGCTGTGCACGGCCCAGTCGGGGTTGGCGGGGGCGACGATGGGATCCTTGAAGGCCACGATGCGGGCGATCGCGTAGATGCCCCGCTCGTGAAGGTCAGCCGTGAAGGCCTGTGGGTCAGTCAGGAAGGGCCGCACCGCCCCGGCGGCGACGGCTGTCGCCTCGTCGGTGGCGATGGTGACCCGGCCGGAGTCATCCTTCACGTCGACCACGACGGCGTTGAGTTCGGTCCGGTCGATCAGGTTCAGGATGCCCGCCAGGAAGCCGGGGTTCGCCGCATTCCACGCGGTCAGATAAACACCCTTTACCTCCGAAGGCGCGGGGACGAGCGGTGCAACCATAACCGACGGCGGGCTGAGCGCACCGGCCGGGGATGTCCCGACCACCAGGGCGAGCAGGGAGCACACGAGAACGGCGGAAAGACGGCGCGAAATACGGGTGAGTCGCACGCTGCGAAAGCCCCCTCATCGGGAAGTTGTGCCGCCGCACTCTGGGGCAGAACGTTCCAGTGTGCGGCCTTCCAACTTTCCACAACGCGACTGCCAAACCCTTTTACGTTAGCCGGGCTTGCGGGGGTCGGCCCGTGAACGATAGCCAGCGGTGCGTCGTAGTACTTATGACTTCCCGGGTGGAGGTGATTCAACTGCTGCGGGACGAGGAACTTTGCCGGCAGATCCAGGAAGGGAGCGAATCCGCGCTGGAGACTCTGGCTGGCTGACCGGCGTGAGCGGTGGGTCTCCGGGGCGTCGCCCCACGACTGAACGAGCCCGGCCCTCTGTGGGCCGGGCTCGTGGGCTCGTCGCGCCTCACCCTTCCTTATACAGGTGCCCCAGCCGGTCGGCGGCCAGGATGGCGGCGTAAACCTTCTCGGGGGTCACCTCGAAGGGCATGTTGTAGATGGTCTCGCCTTCAGCGCATGCCAGTTCGGCCACCTTGCGGATCTCTTCCTCCCGGATGGTCTTGACGCCCAGATCAGCCAGCGTCACCGGCAGACCCAGGTTCAGGCAGAACTCGATGACCTCCTCGATCTCGTCGAGGGGTGCGTTCTCCAGCACGAGCTGACAGAGGGTGCCAAAGGCCACCTTTTCGCCGTGGTACGCACCGTGGGTGTCTTCCAGAGCGGTCAGGCCGTCGTGGATGGCATGGGCCCCCGCCAGGCCGCAGCTCTCGAAGCCGATGCCGCTCAGGAGCGTGTTGGCCTCCACGATCCGCTCCAGGGCCTCCGTGATGACGTGCGCCTCTGCCGCGGCCTTGGCCTTGATCCCCTCCTGCAGCAGAGTCTCGTAACAGAGCCGCGCCAGGGCCATGGCCGCCTGGGTGCCCTTCCCCCCGGCGATGTTCATCTTATTGGCCCGCTGCACCGCCCGCGCCTCGAAGTAGGTGGCCAGGGCATCGCCCATCCCCGCCACCAGCAGCCGGGCCGGCGCGTTGGCGATGATCGCCGTGTCCACGATGACGGCCGCCGGGTTCGAGGGCAGGAAGAGATAGCGGTCGAAGGAGCCGTCCTCCTTGTAAATCACCGACAGCGCGCTGCACGGGGCGTCGGTGGATGCAATCGTCGGCACGATGACCACCGGGATGTTGCCGGTGTAGTAGGCCACGGCCTTGGCGGTGTCCAGCGTCTTCCCCCCACCGATCCCCACCACGATGTCGGCCTGAAACTCCTTACAGCGCCCGCAGAGCCTATCGATTTCGGCCTGAGTGATTTCCCCCTGGAAGCGCTCCATGGTCACCGTGGCCCCAGCTTTCGCGTAGCTGGCGGTGATGCGCTCCTGTGTCAGGTTCATGACGAACTCGTCGGCTATGGCAAAAGCCCGCGAACCCAGCTGGCCGGTGTGCTCTGCCAACCGATCCAGTTCCCCCGGGCCCTGGATGTACTTGCCAGGTGCAACGATCAGTCTGGTCAAGATCAGATTCCTCTCCTTGAGCTGAGACTCTCACCATGTTCAGTCTGCCAAGAACGGCGCCGGCTTCACCCGATGGGCTGCGCGTACCGCGGGTCAGAGGGATTGGGGCTGAGGCTGGCCAGAAGCACCAGGGCCTCGCTGCCCGTGTTGCGAACCGAGAACTCCTCCTCCCCCTCCACCAGCAGGATGTCCCCGGCCGAAACGGGCGTCTCGCCGCCATCCACCACGACCACCCCGGAACCGCTGGTGACGTGCACCACCAGCGACGAGCCGGGATGCTTGTGTTTGGGCAGTTCCTGACCCGGCGCGAAGGTAAGAACAAAGACCAGTACCTGCGGATTGCTGACGCAGATGCGTTTCGTGAAGCGGGTCTCCGAGACGACCGAGACCGCTTCCAGATTCGTCTTCTCCAAAGCTCGATCACCCATGCCATAGCATCCCCATGGAGCACCGCGCCATGTGCTCGATGGGGATGCCGCTCCGTGAGTGGATTTTGCTCCGCGGGCAGCCCCGGCTCACTGCATCTGCACGGCCGTTCGGTTGCGTGGGCCAAGCCCCCGCCAGGTCTTGGTCTCGGGCCATATACCCTTGCCGTCCATTGTTTCTGTTTGCAGTGGGTGTTGATGGCGAGGCAGGGCATGTCACCCTCATGGAGCGCCAGGCAAACCCTGCGGGTACCTCACTTCGAGTCGGAGCGCTTACCCTGATTTGGCGCGCGAAGAACCAGGCGGGCAGCATCCCGCGGGAAGGCGGCAGCCCGTCTCAGGATATCTCGTTATGGAGCTCGGAAGGCGCTAACCTGCGCCCAAGAGTGCGGCCGCTTGCTTTCTCGCCCACGAGCGGGGTCGTCGCAACCTGGCTCACCCGTTTCTTTGGGGCTTCACACCTTGCCCGCTCATAAGTGTCCCCTGAGTACATGCCCAGGGGCAGCGCCTGTGACTACTGAGGCTCGCGAGGCGTCAGCATGCAGGACTACGCAGCAGGGCGCGGCCATCCACCGGCGCGATGTTGGCGCCGTCCGGATACTGCACGATGCGCACGATATCCCGGAACCAGGCGAGGTAATGGACCAGATATTTCGTGGCGACGCCCCGGAACTGCCGGAGCCACCAGGTCGGCAGATTGGGAAACCGGATCGGGCCGGCGCTCGCTTCGCCCGCTGCTCCAGTCTCCCCGGCACCAGTCTCACCTGTACTGGTCTCCCCGGTACAGGTCTCCGCGGTACCGGTCCCCACTGCATCGGCCTCCCCCAGCACCGGCTCGTGCAGCGCTTCGCCAGCCCGCACGTCCCCGGCCTGCTCTTCCCCAGCCTGCGCTTCCTCAGTCTGCGCTTCCTCAGCCTGCGCTTCTCCGGCGGTAGATCCGGCACACATGCTCACAGCGGCGATCCCATCGCGGTATTCATATCCCAGCATCTCGCAAGCCTTCTCGTATTCGCTCCCGCCGAAGGCGTACACGCGGGAGCCGGGCCGGACCATCCGGGAGAGGCCCTCCCCTACCAGGTCCGGGGTGCGCCTGCCCTGCCCCAGGATGCCAAGCTCGTATCCGCTGTCGGTTTCGGCCACCATGACACTCACCGGCCGGCCGTCGATCAGCAGCCGGAATCCATTCCGGCCGGCAGGGGCCAGGCCGGGGCGCATGGGTCCCCCGGGTCCGATTCCCCGGCGCACAATGTTCCAGTAGCCCCAGCTGCCGGGGCCGTTGGTGGTCCTGCTCCCCTTCTCTGAGTACTTGACACGGAAGGTTTCGACCCGGACGTCACCGCTCAGCTTCTCACGGGGCCGGGCGCTCAGCGCCGCGAGGGCACGGTGACGCCAGTGGAAGGCCGTAGACAGGGCGATGCCCAGGCAGGATGCGACCTGGCGCAGCGGCAGGTCGTCCACGAGCAGATCGATCATCTCCCGCCACTGCTCCTGCTTCCGGATCCGGTACGCAGGAGTGCCCGTGTTGGGGCTGAAGGTCCGCCGGCAGGTCTTACAGAGGTACCGCTGCACCCGCTGCCCGGAGGCCATGCGGAAAGAGCCGTGCCTGACCACCTGCGCTCCTCCGCAGGCGGGGCAGCGCCTTTGCTCAGCCGGAACTGCACCCGGGGTAGCCTCCTGGACCGCCCCCTGGACCGCCTTCCGGATCGCCTCCCTGACCACTCCCGGGACTGCGCCCTCCGCGCAGGGCTCAGCCGTACAGGCGTGCGCCTGCGATGGGGGTGCATCCTGCGCAGGGGGAACGGACGGGACGATCGAAAGCGGGCCGGTGTGGGACAGGCCGAGGGACTCAGCTGCCATGATGTCAGCACCTCACACATCTGGATTCTATTGTCATGTTATCCGAACGCTGGTTCGTTGTCCAGGTCTCCGGCCTCACCCGCAGGGGTGATTTTGGTGCAGGACTCGTCCGGCTGCCGCCGCCGCCGCCGGTCAAGTCAGTGCGAACGCGCCATGGCGGAACCCGTTAATGCAGACGACAACGGGAGTGCCTGCGGCCTCATCAACAGTCAACACGAACAGAAGGAATGCAAGCGGCAGCGCGAGTGCCTGCGGCCTCATCAACAGTCAACACGAACAGACGGAATGCAGACGACAACGGGAGTGCCTCCGGGCTCATCAACAGTCAACACGAACAGAAGGAATGAAAGCGGCCACGGGAGTGCCTGCGGCCTCATCAACACCCGGGCAGGGGCTCATACGAAAACGGGAGCGCCGACACAAGTCGGTGCTCCCGATCAATCGTGGCATAGCCTGTGCGGTTGCTGGATCACTTGAACAAGGCCTGGCAGGCGAGCCGGTTGCCCTTCTCCAGGCGGTCCCCCAGCTGCTGCCGCTCAAACGCCGTCGGCTCCGTCAGGAGGAAGGCCGTGTCCCTCGGCCACTGCACCAGACACTGCTCGGTGGTATGCGACTTGCCGTCGCAGTCGCAGGTGACCGGGATACCCTGCTCGATCAGGGCGTCGATCAGCCGCATGCCAGAACGGGTATGAACCAGGTACTCTTCGTTCTTGTACTTGATACGCCGCATCCCTTTGTCCCCTCCCTGACAGCATCATACCACTTTAACTTTACGAAATACAACAGCAAGAGAGACCGGCATCCACCGGTCTCCCCCTGCTGGCTGTGTTTAGGCCGACTTCGTGGAACCCTCACCGGAGGACGTGCTCTCCGAAGACTTGCTCGCGGAACTGCCCGAAGCCTTGGCCCTGTCAAGGCTCGTCAGCTTCTGCCCCACCGCGATGTGCCCGTTCTCGAGACCATGAGCAGCGAAGGCGGAGACGAGACGCCTTGCGCCCATATGACCGCACTCGGGGCACTTCTGACCCTCACCCGTGGTATTCACCGGAACCAGTTCCTCGAAGAGGTGGCTGCACGCGTTGCACTTAAACTCGTAGATCGGCATGCCTGTCTCCCCCCTTGCTGTAGAATCATGACGTACCAATTTTACCTGCGCACAGGGGGAGATTCAAGGGGTTAGTTAGCACTCCGGCACGGTGAGTGCTAACTAACCTTTGGGCTTCACCAGCGGCACCCCGGTCCGGCAGAGCGGGCAGTCATCCGGTTCCCACGACTCGACGTCCACCCGCACCAGCGAGCGCAGCGGCACACCGAAATCCACGCGCCCTCCCGAACGGTCCACTATGCAGCCGACCCCCACCACCACCGGCTGGTATCCCTGAATGGCAGCGATCGCTTTCTGAACCGAGCCGCCGGTGGTGACGGCGTCCTCAACCACCAGCACCCGCTCACCGGGCCGCAAGTGCCACTGCCGCTTCAGGGCCATGCCGCCGTCCTCGGTCTTCTCGGTGAAGATGGCCCGCACCGGCCCCCCGGTCCGCCGGCTCAGTTGCCGGGCCACCTCGTAGGCCAGGATGATGCCGCCGGTCGCCGGGCCCACCACGGTCTCTACCTCTTCCGTTTCGAACAGCGACGCCAGCCCCTCGCAGAGCCGCTCCGTCTCGGCGGGGTATTGGAACGTGTGCGGCATGAGGAAGAAGCGGTCGGAGTGGCGGCCGGAAGTCAGGCGAAAGTGGCCCTCAAGCAGAGTCCCCGTGGCCCGTAGGATCTCCAGCACCGCATCGGGCTCCAGATGTCGCGTCACCGGATTCCCTCCTTGTACATCTCCCCACTACAGCGCGCCGCGCAGGCGGGCCGCCCCCACCAGGTCGCCCACGCGCCGGTAGCCGTGCTCGGCCATGAACTGGGCCAGCTCCTCCGCGATCGTGAGCGGCGCCCGGGGGTCTACGAAGCAGGCGGTGCCGATCTGGACCGCCGAGGCCCCGGCCATGAGGAACTCGACGGCGTCCTCGCCCGTCATGATCCCGCCGATGCCGATCACCGGCACCTTCACCGCCCCGGCCACCTGCCAGACCATCCGCAGGGCGATGGGCTTGATCGCCGGTCCGGACAGGCCGCCGAAAACGTTGCCCAGGTGCGGCCTGCGGCGGCGGATATCGATGGACATGCCCATGAGGGTGTTGATGACCGAAAGGCCGTCGGCGCCGGCGCTCTCCACGGCCCGGGCGATCTCGACGATATCGGTGACGTTGGGCGAGAGCTTCACGATGAGGGGGAGGGTCGTGGCCCGGCGCACCGCCGCCGTCACCTCGGCCGCGCTCCTGGGGGTCGTGCCGAAGGCCATCCCGCCCTCCTTCACGTTGGGGCAGGAGATGTTCAGCTCCAGCCCCGCGACGCCGGTTCCTTCCAGGCGTCGGGCGACCGCCGCGTACTCGTCGACGGTGCGGCCGACGATGTTGACGATTACCGTCGCCCCCTGCTCCTGCAGCCAGGGCCAGTCGACGGTCAGGAAGTGGTCCACCCCCGGATTCTGCAGGCCGATGGCATTCAGCATGCCGCCCGGCGTCTCGACGACGCGGATGCCCGGGTTGCCGTCCCAGGGCTCGATGGCCGTGCCCTTCACGCAGATCGCGCCGATCTGCGAGAGATCCATCACCCCGGCAAACTCCCGGCCGAAGCCGAAGCAACCGGACGCCGGCCAGACGGGCGTCTTGAAGGTCCGGCCAAACAGCCGCACGCTGAGGTCGGGCGCAGAGCCACCGGAACCGCCGGCGGGCCGTACGCTCTCAGAACCCACCCAGAACCACCTCCTCTGCCGGGAAGACGGGGCCGTCCTGGCAGGTCTTCAGGTAGCCGCCCCCCGCCTTCGGCACCGTGCAGCCCAGGCACGCGCCGAAGCCGCAGGCCATGAACCGCTCCACCGAGACGAAGCACGGGATGCCCGCCTCGGCGCACCGCTCCTTCACCGCCGCCAGCATGGGCTCCGGGCCGCACGCCCAGACCTCGCCGATGCGGTCCTCCGTGCCGGGCCCTCTGTCTGTCGCTGCGGCTCCGGCACGATCGCCCGACGCCGGCTCGCTCATGCCGATCAGCCGATCCAGCGCATCGGTGACCAGACCCCGTTCGCCGGCCGAGCCGTCGTCCGTCACGGTGATCACCGGGACGCCGGTCGCCGCCACCTCACGGGCGCCGGCCAGATAGCGTGCGGTGCGCGCACCGAGGATCGCCACCACAGGCCGCCCGCCCTGCACCGCCCAACGGGCGGCGGCCGCCATGGGCGGGATACCCAGGCCGCCCCCGATGAGCAGCAGCCGGCCCTGCCCGGCGCGCGGGTCGGGGAAGGAGCGGCCCAGGGGGCCCAGCAGATCCACCATCGCACCAGGCGGCACGGCAGACAGGGCGCGGGTGCCCCGGCCCACCACCCGGTAGATCAGGCTGATCTCACCCGCCTCGGGCCGGATCTCGCAGAGGGAGAGCGGCCGCCGCAGCAGGGGATCGAGAGCAGCCGGACGCGGCGACGCCTGGCTGCGCTGCCCGTTGGACATGACCGCCGCTGGGCGGGGCTGGCCTGTCGGCGCCGGGCCCGGCTGCCCGGGCAGACCCACCGGCAGGGGGTGAATCTGCACGAACTGCCCGGCGGTCGCCCGGCGGGCGACCACCGGCGCGGCGAGGGTCAGCTTGAAGATCTCGCCGTCGCCGTCGTGGGTCAGAACCCGTGCCCGCTCCCTCACCCACCCGGCCTGGACCTGCGTCTGTCGGAGCGTGCGCATCGTCATTCCGCGATCACCTTCATCTCCAGCATCCGCAGCCGGCCGCCCACCACCGTAGCGTACGGGGCGCCGGTGAGGGTCCAGCCGATGAAGGGCGAGTTCTTGGACTTGGACGCCATCTCCTCGGCGGTGACGGTCCAGGTGCGGTCCAGGTCCAGCACCGTGATGTCGGCCTCCGCGCCCTCGGTCAGCGCGGGCGGGGTGCGGTTGATCAGCCGGGCCGGGCGGGTGGACATCAGGAGGATGAGCTGCTCCAGGCTGATCAGCCCGGGGCGCACCAGCCGGTCCAGGGCCAGGCCCACCGCCGTCTCCAGCCCGGTGATGCCGAAAGCCGCCAGGGGGTACTCGACGTCCTTCTCGTCGATGTGGTGCGGGGCGTGGTCGGTGGCGATCACGTCGATGGTGCCGTCCTTCAGCCCCTCCAGGATCGCCTGCCGGTCCGCCTCCTCCCGGAGCGGGGGGTTCATCTTGGTGTTGGTGGAGTAGACCATGTCGGCCACCGCCTGGTCGGTGAGGGTGAGGTGGTGCGGCGTCGCCTCGGCCGTCACCCGGGCCCCCAGCGCCTTGCCCCAGCGCACCAGCTCCACCGAGCGGCGGCTGGAGAGGTGCTGCAGGTGGACCCGGGCGCCGGTCTCCAGCGCGAGCAGGATATCCCGGGCAACCTGCACCTCCTCGGCGGCAGGGGGCATCCCCTTCAGACCGAGCAGGGAGGAAACCCGCCCCTCGTGCATGACACCGCTGCCCGCGAGCGACCGGTCCTCGCAGTGGTCCATCACCAGCAGATCGAACTGGCGGGCGTAGATCATGGCCTGGCGCATCGTCTCCGCCCGGTCGACGGGGCGCCCGTCGTCGGTGATGGCGCATGCGCCGGCCTCGAACATCTCGCCGATCTCCGCCAGCTCCCCCCCCTTCGACCCCTTGGTGATGGCGCCCGCCGGCCAGACCCGGCAGAGCCCCTCCCTGGCGGCCAGATCCACCAGATGCGATACCAGCGGGGCGTTGTCGACGACGGGCCGGGTATTGGGCATGGTGACAATGCCGACGAACCCGCCCCGCACCGCAGCCGCCGTGCCGGTGCGCATGTCCTCCTTGTACTCCTGGCCGGGGACGCGCAGGTGCACGTGTAGATCAATGAAGCCCGGCGCCACCACCTTGCCGGCGGCGTCGATGACCTCCGCCCCGGCCGGGGCGGGCAGGTCGTCGCCGATCGCCCGGATGCGCCCGTCCTCCACCAGCAGGTCCGCCACCCGGTCGACTCCGCTCGCGGGATCCAGGAGCCGGCCGCCGCGAATCAAGAGGCTGCTCATGCCGCCTCACCCCCTCCCAGCAGCAGATACAGCAGGGCCATGCGCACCGCGACGCCGTTGGTCACCTGCTCCAGGATCACCGACTGCAAGCCGTCCGCCACCGCCGTGGCGATCTCGACGCCCCGGTTCATGGGACCGGGGTGCATCAGCAGCGCATCGGGCTTGGCGAGGCGGAGCCGCTCCTCGGTGATGCCCCAGAACTTGTGGTACTCGGCCACCGTGGGGAAGAGCCCCTTCTCCTGCCGCTCCAGCTGCAGCCGGAGCACGTTGACCACATCGGCCCCCTCCAGCGCCTCCTCCACCCGGGTGGTGGTGCGCACGCCGTACTCCTCGAAGCCGTGGGCCAGCAGCGTGGACGGGCCAGCCAGCCAGACCTCGGCCCCGTACTTGGTCAGGCCGTAGATGTTGGACCGGGCGACCCGGCTGTGGTAGGAATCGCCGATGATGGCGACCTTCAGCCCCTTGAAGCCGCCCTTCTTCTGCCGGATGGTGAGCATGTCCAGGAGGCCCTGCGTCGGGTGCTCGTGCAGGCCGTCGCCGGCGTTGATGACCGATGCCCGCAGGGCCCGGGCCAGGAGGTGGGGCGCGCCGCCCATGCTGTGGCGCATCACGACGGCGTCGATGCCCATGGCCTCCAGGTTGCGGGCCGTGTCTTTCAGGGTCTCGCCCTTCTGGACCGAGCTGGTGGAGGCCGAGATGTTGATGACGTCGGCCCCCAGGTACTTGCCCGCCAGCTCGAACGACTTGGCCGTGCGGGTGGAGGGCTCGTAGAACAGGGTCACGATCGCCTTGCCCCGCAGCGTGGGCACCTTCTTGATGGGCCGGGTTGCCAGATCCTTCAACGCCTCTGCCGTGTTCAGGATGAGGTCGATCTCCTCGACCGTCATGTCCTGAAGCCCCAGGATATCTTTCCGCTTCAGTCTGGCCATGCTCATCCTCCTCGTGAGCGCGGAATCCTGCGTCGTGAGCCGACCCGCCGGGTTGCTCACCCTACTCGTTGTCGAAGAGGGCAACGAAGTCGTCGTCGTCGATCTCGACCACGTTGACCTCGACCCGCTCCCGGCGGGACGTGGGCACGTTCTTGCCGACGTAGTCCGGCCGGATCGGCAGCTCCCGGTGGCCGCGATCCACCAGGACCGCCAGCTGGATGGCGGCCGGACGGCCGATGTCCAGCAGGGCGTCCATGGCCGCCCTAACCGTGCGGCCGGTGTAAATGACGTCGTCCACCAGCACCACCACCCGCCCGGGCAGCTTGAAGTTGACCTCGCTCTTGTGGACCACCGGCAGCTCGGCCAGCTCGGTGAGGTCGTCTCGGTACAGGGTGATGTCCAGGGTCCCGACGGGAACCTCACGGCCCTCGAAGTCCTTCAGCCGGGCCGCGAGCCGCTGCGCCAGGGGGATGCCCCGCCGGCGGATGCCGACCAGGGCCACGTGCTCAATCCCCTTGTTCCGCTCGATGATCTCGTGGGCAATGCGGGACAGCGCCCGCTTCATCTGGTCGGCGTCCATCAGGATCGCTTTGGGCTGGGTCACGGAAGCCACCTCCTCGTGGGCATGAAAAAACCTCCTTGCCCGGTACCGGCAAGGAGGACTGCTGCCTCAGGCTGCGCCCGCGCGCGATCGGCCCGATCGGCGCCAGGGCCTGCGGTTCAGTATTCCTGCTCCTTACCAGCCTCACGGGACTGGGTTAAAGTAGCATGTCCTTCGAAGAACATATCACTCGGGCTACGCGAAATCAAGGGGGATTTTCCGCGGCGCGTAACCTTCAGCGGGCCGGGGCATTAATCTCGGGAGGGGAACGCCCCGGCCGACGGAGACGGGCGAACTGCGGCCTTGCCGGGCCTACCTGCCCAACGGCACCCGGCTGACCACGTACCGCCGCGGCCCCGGCGAGTCGGCGGTCAGCTGTTGGAACGGGCAGACCTGGCACCTCTGGGTGGAGACCGAGCACGGGCAGATCGGCGAGATCTCGTTGCGAACAGACCAGATAGCCACGGCACCACACCCCCCACCCCCGCCACCCATGAGGAAGCGCGGCCCCCGAGCCAAAGGGGGCCGCGCTTTTCACATCAGAAACTCCCGGATCTCCGCCTCGCTGTATCCGACCTCGGCGAGCACCTCCGCCGTGTGCTCCCCCCAACGGGGCGGTGGCCGGCGCACCGTGGCCGGGGTGTCGCCGAACTTGAACGGAATCCCGATCAGCGAGATCATCCCCGCCGCCGGATGGCGGCACTCCACCTTCATCGCCCGGGCCAGCACCTGCGGGTCGGCGAAGACCTCGGGCACGGTGCGCACGAGCCCGCCGGGCACGCCGGCCGCCCGCATGGCCGACAGCCACTCGGCCGCCGGGCGGGTGCGCAGCCGCTGTGCGATGAGCCCCACCAGCTCCCGCCGGTTGCGGAGCCGGGCGGGATTGGTGGCGAAGCGCTCGTCCGACGCCCACTCGGGCGCGCCCAGCAGAGCGCAGAACCGCGCGAACTGCCCATCGTTGCCCACGCCGACCACGATAGGCCGGTCGGCGGCGTGGAACAGCTCGTACGGAACGATGGAGGCGTGGGCGTTGCCCCAGCGCCTGGGGGGCCGGCCGCTCACCAGGTAGGCCTGACCCACGTTGGCCAGCCAGGCCACCTGCGTCTCCAGCAGCGAGAGATCCACCCGCTGACCCCGGCCGGTCGCCTGCCGGCCGATCAGGGCGGCGCAGATGGCGAAGGCGGCCATCATCCCGGTGGTCAGGTCGGTGACGGCCACCCCCACCTTCATCGGGTCGCCCCGCGGCTCGCCGGTGATGGACATGATGCCGCCCATAGCCTGTGCCACGAAGTCGTAGCCGGGCAGGTCGGCGTCCGGCCCCGTGCGGCCGTAGCCCGAGATGCTGGCGTAGACCAGCCGCGGGTTAAGCGGGCGCAGCACGTCCTCGTAGCCCAGCCCCCACCGCTCCATGGTGCCGGGCTTGAAGTTCTCGATGATCACATCCGCTCGCGCCGCCAGCCGGCAGAGCGCCTCCTGCCCGCGCGGGGTGGCCAGGTCGAGCACAATCCCCCGCTTGTTCCGGTTGCAGGAGACGTAGTAGGCGCTGTCTCCCGGCCGGCCGGGCTGCGGCTCGCAGCCTGCCAGGAAGGGCGGCCCCCAGGCACGGGTGTCGTCGCCGGCGGGCGACTCCACTTTGATGACGTCGGCCCCCGCGTCGCCCAGCATCTGGGCGCAGTAGGGACCTGCCAGCACCCGGGAAAGGTCGAGGACCCGGATCCCCGCCAGGGGACCTGCGGCCCGGGCATCGGGCGGGTGCGCAACCCGGGCCGGGGCCGGGGGTGGGCCCGACGCCGCTCCCGCACCGCCGACCGGGTTACCAGGTAAGAATCCCATCCGCCAGGGCCCTCCCGATGATGCCCTTCTGGATCTGGCTGGTGCCCTCGACGATCGTAAGCTGCCGGGCGTCCCGGACGAAGCGGGCCATCGGGTACTCCTCCATGTAGCCCACCGCGCCCATCATCTGCAGGCAGTCGTTGCTCGCCTTCACCGCCAGCTCCGTGGCCTTCAGCTTCGCCATGGAGAGGAAGTGGGCCACATCCCTTCCTACGCGCCCCTGGTCGACCAGGGAGGCGGCGCGGTAGGTGAGCAGCCGGCAGGCTTCGATCTCGGCCGCCAGGTCGGCCGCCATCCACTGCAGCCCCTGGTGCTCAATGATCGGCCTGCCAAAGGTCTGCCGGCTCTTCGCGAACTCCACCCAGTACATGAGTGCGCCGGCGGCCAGCCCGATGCCCCGGGCCGCCACCACCGGGCGCACGGCGTTCAGGTTGTGCATGATGAGCTTGAAGCCCTCGTTTTCCTTCCCTACCAGGGAACCGGCCGGAACCTCCACATCCTCAAAGATGACCTGGTGCACCGGCAGCCCCCGCACGCCCATCTTGTGCTCCTTCTTGCCCACCGTGACGCCGGGGGTGTCCCGGTCGACGACGAAGACCGAAAAGCCTCTTGATCCGGGGACGTCGTTCCGGGTCTTGGCCGCCACGATGAAGAAGTCGGCGGCCCCGGCGCCGCTGATCCAGCTCTTCGTGCCGTTGATGACATACCGGTCGCCCTTCCGCACGGCCCGGGTCCGGATGGACTGCGTATCCGAGCCCGCGTCCGGCTCCGACAGGCAGAACGCCCCGCGGCGCCTGCCGGTCGCCGTGCCCTCCAGGTATTCCTTCTTCTGCGCCTCAGTGCCCGCCAGCGAGATCGCCATGGTGCTCAGGCGGGTGAGCAGGAGCATCAGGCCCGCCGAGCAGCAGTGCTTGGCCACCTCCTCCACGGCCAGCACCAGGCCGAGACACCCCAGGCCTGCGCCGCCGTACTCCTCCGGGATCGCCGCGCCCAGGAGCCCGGTCTCCCTGAACGCCCGGAAGTAGTCCTCCGGGTACTCGCCGTCCGCATCCACCTGCGCGGCCCGGGGAGCGATCACATCCCGGCTGACCTGACGCACCAGGCGGACCAGTTCCTGCTGTTCCGGACTCAACTCGAACTCCACAGGGCCCTCCCTCCTCGTTCCAGCCCCGGCGCGGGGCCGGGCAAGCTCTGTCCCTTTGAGACGTATGAAACTCCCGAAAAGTTTATCCGGACGGAATGCGCCGGTCGGCCACTTGGCGGCCGGCGTCCGTGCAGGCAGCCGCCGTGCGGGTATGCGGATAAACCCATAGACGCATTCTAGTTCAGGAAAAGGAAGGGGGAGATTCACATTCTCGCCGCATCGGCAGAGGAGCTGCGGGCGCTGGGGGCGGAGCTGACCGCACGGGAGATCGCCCAGCAGCCCGATCTGTGGGCGGAAACCTTTGCCGCCTACCGGGAGCAGGAAGCTCGCATCGAAAACTTCCTACGCGCGATCACCCAGCGGCACGGGCGGGTGCGCGTGCTGTTTGCCGGAGCGGGCAGCTCGGCCTACGTAGGCGACACCGCGGTGCCCTTCGTGAAGCTGACGGGCGACGAGGACGCCTTCGACTTCCAGGCGACCCCCACGACGAGCATCGTGTCCAACCCCGCCAGCTACCTGAAGCGGAGTCACCCGACCATCCTGGTGAGCTTCGCGCGCAGCGGCAACAGCCCCGAGAGCACCGCGACGGTGAGCCTCGCCCAGCAGCTGGTCCAGGACCTGTACCAGATCACCATCACCTGCGCGCCGGAAGGGAAGCTGGCCAGGCAGGCCGCCGGCGACGACCGCAACCTGCTCTGGCTCATGCCGGAGCGCGCCAACGACCAGGCATTTGCCATGACCGGCAGCTTCACGTGCATGACGCTGGCCACCCTCTTGATCTTCGACCGGCGCCCGTTGGAAGAGAAGGCGCGGCTGGTCGACCAGATCTGCGCCATGGGGCGGGATGTCATCGCCCGTGAGCAGGAGGTGCAGGCCCTCGCCGGCCTGGACTTTCAGCGGATCATCTACCTGGGCTCGGGGCCGCTGGCCGGCATCGCCCGGGAGGCGCAGCTGAAGATCCTGGAACTGACTGCCGGAAGAATCGCCACGGCCTTTGACTCGGCCCTGGGCTTCCGGCACGGGCCCAAGTCCTTCGTGGATGAAACCTCCGCCGCGTTCGTCCTGGTCTCCAGCGATCCCTACACTCGCAAGTACGACCTGGACATGCTGCACGAGCTGCAGGCAGACGGCATCGCGCGGATGGTCTGCGGGGTGATGGTCGGCGGCACCGGAGAACAGGACGGCGGTGCGCCGGCGGGGGCGAAGATGTTCCGGTTCCCGGGGGAGTACGCCGGCGTCCCCGACGGGTACCTGGCCCTGCCGTTCACCGTATTCGGCCAGATCATGGCCCTGCACGCGGCGGTGAAACTCGGGAACAGGCCCGACACACCGAGCCCCACGGGCACGGTGAACCGCGTGGTGAAGGGCGTCACCATCCATGAGTTCCCCGGGCGGGTGTGAGGGTGAGCGTATGATCGGATGTATCGTCACCGGCCACGGTGAGTTTGCGAACGGCCTGGCGCAGGCGGTCGCCATGATCGCCGGCGATCAGGAGCACTTCGAGGTGGTGCCGTTCCGGGAGACGGAGTCCCTGGACGCCTTCTCGGAGCGGCTGAAGTCGGCCCTGCAGGGGCTGCTGGGGAGCACCGACGGGGTGCTCGTGTTCACGGACCTGCTGGGCGGGACCCCCTTCCGGTCGGCGATGCTGGCGGCGGCCGGGCACGAGAACGTCGCCGTGCTGACCGGAACCAACCTGCCCATGCTGATCGAAGTCGGCCTCATGCGGGCCGCCGAGTCGGACGTGCACGCCCTGGCCCGGCAGGCGGTGGAGGCCGGAACGGGCGGCATTCAGGTCGCCCGGCTCGAGCAGAAGGGGCAGGCGGACCTGCCGGAAGACGAGGGTGAGGGGATCTGACCATGTGGGAGTCCATTCTGGCCGCATCCATCGTCATGCTGACCTTCGTGGTGGCCACCCTGGCCATCTGGTACGTCGTCGGGATCCGCGGGCTGAAGCGGCGCCGGGAGCACTTCGTCCGGCTGCATGCAGAGCTGGCGCCGGGGCAGACCGTGACCTTCGGCAACGGCATCTACGGAACCACGGTAGCGGTGTACGAGGACACGGCGGACATCCAGGTGAAGTCCGGCGCGGTGCTCACGGTCTCCCGCTACGCGATCTCTGCCATCGTCAGGAAGGAGAAGCAGCATGCCCAACATCGTGTTGACGCGCATTGACAACCGCCTCATCCACGGCCAGGTGGCGACCCAGTGGTGCTCCTCGGTGGACGCCAACCTGATCCTGGTCGCCAACGACCAGGTGGCGGGCGACAAGATGCGGCAGGGCCTCATGGACATGGCGGCCCC
Source organism: Symbiobacterium turbinis (assembly GCF_055383075.1). Taxonomy (NCBI): domain Bacteria; kingdom Bacillati; phylum Bacillota; class Clostridia; order Eubacteriales; family Symbiobacteriaceae; genus Symbiobacterium; species Symbiobacterium turbinis. The sequence goes on along the minus strand of NZ_AP042433.1, from coordinate 527,953 downwards.
CGCGGGCGTCGCGACCCGGTACTTCACCATTCAGAAGACCATCGACGTCATCCACAAGGCCTCACCGCGGCAGAAGATCTTCATCATCTGCGAGACGCCGCAGGACGTGGTCCGGCTCGTGGAGGGCGGCGTGCCCATCAAGAAGGTCAACATCGGGAACATGCACATGGCTGAGGGGAAGCGGCAGGTGGCCACCTCGGTGGCCGTGGACGATGACGACGTCGCCGCCTTCCGGCGGCTGCAGGAGCTGGGCGTCGAGCTGGAGATCCAGCGGGTGCCCTCGATCCCGCCGGAGGATCTGTCCAAGCTGTTCAGGTAGGGGTTGGAACCACCAGCGGTTGCGATCAAGTAGGGTTTGTGAAAGGGAGGCGCGCAGCACGATGAACCTCGAAATCACCGTCCTCCAGATCATCCTGGTCTTCATCGTCACGTTCATCGCCGCGATCGACCAGTTCAGCTTCCTGGAGTCTTTGTACCAGCCCATCGTGATGGGCCCCGTCATCGGGGCCATCCTCGGCGATGTGACCACCGGGCTGGTGGTGGGCGGCACCTATCAGCTCATGACCATCGGGAACATGCCCGTCGGCGGGGCCCAGCCCCCCAACCCGGTGATCGGCGGCATCATGGCCGCCATTCTGGCCATCACGCTGGGGCTCACGCCCACCGTGGCCGTGGCCACGGCCATCCCGTTCTCCCTGCTGGGGCAGTACGCCGTGACCCTGCTTTTCACGGCCATGTCCCCGGTGATGTCCTACGCCGACCGGGCCGCCGAGGAGGCCAACCCCGGCAAGATCGTGGCGGTCAACTATTTCGCCATGGCGGTGCTGGGACTGCTCTTCGGCGTCATCGTCACCCTCTTCTTCGTGGGCGGCGCCACCTTCGGCAACCGGGTGGTCAGCGCCATCCCCACCTGGCTGATGAGCGGCCTCAGCGCAGCCGGCGGCATGATGCGCTTCGTCGGTTTTGCCATCCTGCTCAAGGTGATGGTCTCCCGGGAGATGTGGGGGTTCTACTTCATGGGCTTTGCCCTGGCCAACGTCCTGGCCGGAATCCCCGAGCTGGCCAGCTCGGCCCTGCTCCTGCTGGCGCTGATCGGCTTCGCCTTCGCCTTCTGGGACTTCCAGCAGCAGACCGCGCTGCAGGCCGCGGCGGTCTCCATGGGAGGTGACGACGATGGCATTTAGCATCCCCGCACAGTACAAGGACCTGACCCCTGCTCCCAAGCTCGACAGGGCCACACTGAACCGCATGGCCTGGCGCTCGGTCTTCCTGCAGGCATCCTTCAACTACGAGCGCATGCAGGCCGCCGGCTGGCTCTACGCGATCCTGCCCGGCCTCCTGAAGATCCACAAGAACAAGGACGACCTGGCGGCCTCCATGGCCCACAACCTGGAGTTCTTCAACACGCACCCCTTCCTGGTCACCTTCGTGATGGGCATCGTGCTCTCGCTGGAGCAGAACAAGGCGGACATCGCCACGATCCGCGCCGTGCGGGTGTCTGCCATGGGCCCCCTGGGCGGCATCGGCGACGCCCTGTTCTGGTTCACGCTGGTGCCCATCACGGCCGGGATCACCTCGAACATGGCCCTCACCGGCAACATCGCCGCGCCGTTCCTGTTCCTGCTGATCTTCAACGTCGCCCAGTTCGCCATCCGGTACTGGCTGATGCACTGGTCGTACCGGCTGGGCACCGACGCGATCGGCATCCTGACGGCCAACGCCCGCCAGTTCACCCGGGCCGCGTCCATCCTCGGGGTGTTCGTCGTCGGCGCCCTGACCAGCCTCTACGGCGGCACCACGGTGAACGTCCAGATCCCCAACGGCACCACCTTCGAGGCCACGCCGATCACCACGGTCGTCAGCGCCGATGAGCTGGACCGGTACGAGCCCCTCCTCTACGAACTGGATGAGAACGGCGACGTGGTGCGCAACGCCGAGGGCGAGCCGCAGCTCGCGGACGGGGCCAGCATCCGGCCCCTGGAGAGCGGCGACTTCCTGATCACGTACAACGAGTACGATGAGGTCCCCGTCACGATCGACATCCAGGAGATCCTGAACGGCATCATCCCGAAGCTGATTCCCCTGACGCTGACGCTCCTGCTCTACTTCCTCTTCGTGAAGCGGAACTGGACGCCGCTGCAGGCGATCGGTTTCCTGCTGCTGCTGGGCCTGGTCGGGTCCGGGTTCGGCCTGTGGCCCTCCATATGGTAAGCGCCGGGGATCTCTCCCCGGCGTCTCGCTTTCTCTTTACACCCGCTCCACCCGCACTCCCCGCGCCAGCCGCTGCACCTCTGCCGGATCCACATCCGCCACGCCGCTGGTCATGGCATTGGCCGTGCCGCACGCCACGGCCAGGCGCACCAGCTCCTCCGGCGGAAGGCCGCGCATGAGCCCGTACGCCAGCCCGGCCACGGCCGAGTCGCCCGAGCCCACGGGGTTGACCGCCCGCACCTTGGGCGGCACCGCCCGCCAGGCGCCGCCGAGGCCGCCAACCCCGCCGGCACCGCCAACCCCACCACCACCGCCTGGGCCACCAGGGCCGCCTGTGCCGCCGGAATCGTCGGGCCCCACCAGCAGGGCGCCGTCCGCCCCCAGCGAGACCATCACCCACTCCGGCCCCGCCTCCCGCATCCGGCGGGCGGCGGCCAGCACCTCCGCCAGCGTCGTGAGCGGGCTGCCCGCCCACTCGGCCAGTTCGGCCTGATTGGGCTTCACCAGGAAGGGGCGGGAATTCAGGGCCGCGCGCAGGGGCGCCCCGCTGCTGTCCAGCAGAACCCGCACCTGCGCGGGGCGGGCGCGTTCTATGAGTTCACCATAGATGCCCGGCTCCACGCCGGGCGGCACCGAACCGGACATCACCACCAGATCTGCCCCGGCCAGCAGCCGGTCGAAGTGGGCCTGAAACCGCTCCACGTCCGCGGACGTGAGCTCGGGCCCGGGCTCCCGCAGCTCGGTCACCGTGCCGGTCGTGGGGTCGGAGATGGCGAAGCAGGTCCGGCTTTCGCCCGCCACCTCCACATAGTCCGGGGTGACGCCTCTCCGCCGCAGGTCACCGGCGATGAACTGGCCGGCGGCGCCACCGGCAAAGCCGGTCGCGACGACCGGCACGCCCAGGCGGCTGAGCACGCGCGCGACGTTGTTCGTCTTCCCGCCGGCGACGCGCTCAACAGTGGCGGCGACGTTGATCTTGCCCGCTGCGAAGCCGGGCACGGTGTAGGCCACGTCGACGGCGGCATTCAGGGCAACGGTGAGTACGTACCGATCCGTCAAGGGCTGCATCACACCTTTCCATTGGAACCGACCATGCGGATCTTGGCCCGCACCACTTCCTGCACCGCCTTCAAAACGGGGGTCAGAATGGGCCGGGGATCGAACTCGTCGGGCTGATCGGCCAGCGACTGGCGGAGAGCCTGCGCCCAGGCCCACTTGGCCTCGGTGGAGACGTTCACCTTGCGGATGCCCAGCTGAATCGCCCGCTGCACCTCGGCGTCGGGCACCCCCGAGCCGCCGTGCAGCACCAGCGGCACGTTCGCAGCCTCCCGGATCGCGGTGATGCGGTCGTGCGCCAGCTTAGGCTCCCCCTTGTAGAAGCCGTGGGCCGTGCCGACGGCGACAGCCAGGGCATCCACCTGCGTCTCGGCGACGAACCGGGCGGCCTCGGCCGGATCGGTGTAGGCGGCCTCGGCCTCGGACACGATGATCTCCTCCTCCTGCCCCGGCACCCGCCCGAGTTCCGCCTCCACAGACACGCCGCACGCGTGGGCCAGCTCCACCACCTTCCGGGTGGCGGCGATGTTCTCCTCCAGCGGCAGGCGCGAGGCGTCGATCATCACCGAGGAGAACCCGGCCTGAATCGCCCGCACCGCCACCTCGTACGAGCTGCCGTGGTCCTGGTGGAGCACGACGGGCACCGGCGTCACCCGCGCCAGGTGGCCGGCGAAGGCGCGCACGTTGTCGTAGCCGCAGAACTTCAGGGTGCCCTCGGTGAACTGCAGGATCACCGGCGACCGCTCCTCCACGGCCACCTGGAGCACGGCGGGCATGACCTCCAGCGAGTGCACGTTGATGGCAGGAACGGCGTAACCCCCGGCCTCGGCTTCAGCCAGAGCCTCTTTCAAGGTCACAAGCGCCAACGCGATCATCCTCCTTTTCGCCGCGGCCCAATCAAACGACGCATTCTAGCATGAGCCCGAACCATGTCGCCGATGCACAGAAAAAGGCCCTACCAGGCCAGCTTTCCCGCTGACTGAAGGGCTGTGTTGATATCGCGGTTCATCGCCGCGGCCGCGCCGGCGATCGCCGCAGCCGCCTCAGCCGGAGAGGGGTCGGTCCCCGCGTAGGCATAGATCACGGAACGAGAGGCGTTCACCACCGCTCCCAGTCCGTCGAGGTTGAAGGCCCCGACCACGTCCGCCGCCGTGCCGCCCTGCGCGCCGTAGCCCGGCACCAGGAAGATCGCGCGGGGCATCTCGGACCGGTAGCGCGTGAGGTCTTCGGGGTACGTCGCGCCCACTACGGCGCCGACGGCGGAGTACCCCGACTTCCCCACCGCCTCCTCACCCAGGGAGTGCACCAGCTTGGCGACCTGCTGGGCCAGGCTCTCGCCGGAGAAGAGCGGCTGATCCTGCAGCTCGCCCGACGACGGGTTCGAGGTCTTCACCAGGACGAACACCCCGGTGCCCCGGGCTCTCGCCCGCTTGACGAAGGGCACCAGCCCGTCGCTGCCCAGGTACGGGTTCACGGTGAGCGAGTCGGCCCACTGATCCGGCTCCTCCCAGGTCTCCAGCGGGTTCGGGTGGCCGAAGAAGGCGGAGGCGTACCCCTCTGCGGTGGAGCCGATGTCGCCCCGCTTGGCGTCGGCGATGGTGAGCAGCCCCTTGCTGCGGGCGTAGCGAACCGTCTCCCAGAAGGCGGCGACGCCCCACTGCCCGTACATCTCGAAGAAGGCCGACTGGGGCTTCACCAGGGCCACCTGGTCGGCGACGGCGTCGATGACCAGCCGGCTGAAGGCCAGCAGGGCCGCGGCCGCGCCCTTGGCCGTCTTCCCATGCTGCGCGGCCGCCTCCCGCTTGATGAACTCCGGAAGCCGGGGCAGCACGGGGTCAATCCCCACCACCGCATGCGAGTGGCGCAGCCTGACGGCTGCGCAGAGCCGGTCGGCGAAGTTCTGAACCACGGCGTCACGCCTCCTCCCGCAGTCGCTGGATCACCGCCATCATATCCGCCGGGGGGTCCACGGTGAACTCCATCCACTCGCCGGTGGCCGGATGCCGGAAGCTCAGCTGCCTGGCGTGCAGGGCCTGCGGCGGCATGCCCAGGTGCGGCTTGCGGGGGCCATAGAGCGGATCGGAGACCACCGGGTGGCCGATGAACGACAGGTGCACGCGGATCTGGTGCGTTCGCCCCGTCTCCAGCCGGCACTCCAGCAGGGCATACCCGCGGTAGCGCTCCAGCACGCGGAAATAGGTGACGGCATCGCGCCCGGTCTTGGGATTGACCGCCATGCGCTTGCGATCGCGCGGGTGGCGGCCGATGGGCGCCTCGATCCGCCCCGTGTCCGCCATGCTGTTGCCGTGAACCAGGGCCCAGTAGACCCGCTGGGCGATGTGCTCCCGGAGCTGCTCCTGCAGGCTGGCCATCGCCCGCTCGCTCTTGGCCACCACCAGCAGGCCGGTGGTGTCCTTGTCCAGCCGGTGAACGATGCCGGGGCGCAGTTCGCCCCCGATGCCCTCCAGGTCGTCCACTTTGTCGAGCAGGGCGTGCACAAGGGTGCCGGTCCAGTGGCCGGCAGCCGGGTGGACCACCAGGCCGCGCTGCTTGTTGACCACCAGCAGGTCCTCGTCCTCATAGACGATATCGAGCGGGATGTCCTCCGGAACCAGCTCCACCGGCTCGGGCTCCGGAACCCGCACGACGATAACATCACCCGGATTTACCGCCTGTCTGGCCTTGGGCACATCACCGTTGAGGGTGACGTGCCCCTTCTCGATGAGCGCCTGAATGCGAGACCGGGAGAGCCCCAACTCCGCCCGCCCGGCCAGGAAGGCATCGACGCGGGCGTGGCTCTCCTCGGCAGTGATCCGATATTCCCTCACGCCTCACTCTTCCTCTCTGCCATGAAGAGGTGCAGGAACAGCAGCCCGACACCCACGGTGACGCAGATGTCCGCCACATTAAAGTTCGGGAAATAGTAATCGCGCCAGTAGAAGAGCAGGAAGTCGATCACCTTGCCGGTGACGATGCGGTCGATCATGTTGCCCACGGCGCCGCCCATCACCAGCCCCAGGGCGACTCTGGCCAGCGGGTTGCGCGATTCGGGCTGCCTGAGGTAGATGAGGATGCCCACCACCGCCGCGGCCGCCACGGCGACGAAGAACCAGCGCCCGTTCTTCAGCATACCGAACGCCGCGCCGGTGTTGTACACGTACTGCAGCGAGAAGAAGCCGGGAATGACCTCGATTTCGCTGAATAGGGCCATGCGGGTCGCCACCAGCCACTTGGTCAGCTGGTCGAGCGCCACGGCGACGATGGCCAGTACGATGCTTAACAAGTTCGACAGCCCCCCATTTCACCTGTCCCAGTCTACCACAGGCTGGATGGAGGTGCCAAGGAGTGCTGTGGCGCACTCCGGCCGACCGCAACAGACAACAAGGCCAGGGCGGGACGCCCCAGAGGGCGCGGCCCTGGCCGGCGTTATTCACCCGGGCGGCCCATGCGGCGGCGGGGGAACTTGCCCCGGCGGAACTGCCGCTCGGGCATGACGGTCTCGAAAAGCGGCCCGGGCTCCCAGCGGTACTCGCCGCCCATGTCGTCCGGGCCGTAGAGCGTCCCCTCCAGGCCTTCGGCGTACTGCACGGTGCCGCCGTCCCAGTCGCGGTCGTCCCGCAGCAGCGGCTCGCCGTCCTCATCCAGCAGCGCTTCCACCGGCTCGACGATGCTGTAGACATCCTCATCCGAGTTGTACATGTCCTCATAGGAGACGGCGCCGGGGACATCCTGCGGCGTCTCGGAGGTGCCGTACTGGGCCACCTCCTGCCAGGCGTCCTCGCCGTCGTACCCGGGGTCGCCCGTGCGGCCGCGGAACGTCCGGCCAAAAGGCGGGCTCGTCACCTGCTCCTCGATGGGCCGCACGAACCGGTCCGGCCGGGCTTCCCGGCGCTGCTGGCAGGCGATGCAGGTGGTCGCGCTGGGAAAGGCCTCCAGCCGCGCCGGGTCGATGGGCTGACCGCACTCCTCGCAAACCCCGTAGGTGCCGGCAGCCATGCGCTCCAGCGCGGCATCGATCTCCTGAATGCGGCGCAGCGCGTTGCTGCGCAGCCCCAGGTCCTTGGAGCGCTCGAACGTCTCCGTGCCCAGGTCGGCCGGGTGGTTGTCGACCGTGCTGTCCTCCTGGAGCTGGTCGCCCTGCGACGTGCCCAGCCCGGTCTCCTCGATCATCGCCACCTGGCGCTCGTAAGCCTCACGCTCCTGCAGGAGCATCTGCCTCAACGCGTCAATCTGCATGCAGTCACTGCCCCCTCTCGGGGATAGTCTGCCCGCATTATGTCGATCTTAGGGGCGCAACTGCTGCTCGACGAGCCGAACGATGGTGGCGATCAGGTCGCCAATAAACGGGAGGTTGGCCACCATGAGGCCGCGCAGAATATAGAGGAGAATCGCGGAGAGCACCGTGAAACCGATGCCGATCCCCAGCCCTCGGGCCATGCCGCCCACGAAGTTGATCCAGAGCAGCCGCCAGGGCCGCTGCAGCAGCATGGTGTAGTCCAGCACGTTCGACCGCTCCAGGGCGAGGGCGAGCCGCTCGACCATGCTCGCCAGTGAGCCGGCAGCCGTCGAGCCCGTTTGCGTCAAACCGGTAGATGTCACCCGCTTCACCCGGAACCGCCGCGCCATGCGCCGTCCTCCCGGCCTCAGTAGATCCTGCCCTCCTATTCTGCGCTGTCGCCGGCGGAATTAACGGCCGCCCTCCCGGGGCTCCACCGTCCACTCCTCCCAGTTCCAGAAGAGTCCCCGGGGCGAGCCGTGGCGCACGCCCTGCACCCGGCGGTTGACGCCCACCACGGTCTCCTGGGCGAAGAGCCAGGTGTAGACCTGCCGCTCGGCCAGCACCGCCTGGAGCTGGCCGTAGATCTCCTTGCGGCAGACCCGGTCGGTGGTGGCCCGCCCCGCGTCGATCAGCCGGTCGATCTCGGAATCCGCACAGCCGGTGATCGCGTGAAACCCACCCTGGGAGTGGAAGATCGAATGCGGATCCGGGTCGAAACCGAGGCTCCATCCCAGCAGGTACGCCTCCTTCGCGTCGCTGCTGATGTGGGCCAGGAAGTCATCCCAGCCCATCCGCTCGATCTCCACCCGGATGCCCAGGGGCTCCAGCGCGCGCTGGATGAACAGCGCGGCCTGCCGCCTCAGCAGGCTCTCCTCGTTCACGGCCAGGTGCATGACGAAGGGCTGGCCGTCCTTGTAGCGCAGCCCGTCGGGACCGGGCAGCCACCCGGCCTCCTCCAGCAGCCGTGCCGCCTCGGCCGGGTCGTACGCCAGGGCGGGCACATCCGGGTTGTAGTCCCACCGGGCCGGCGAGGCGTGGCTGTGGGTCACCTGCCCGTGGCCACCCAGGAGTTCGGCGACCATCGCCTCCCGGTCCAGGGCGTGGGTGATGGCCCGCCGCACCCGGAGGTCGCCGTAGGTCGGGTGGCTCAGGTTGTATCCCAGGAAGGTGTAGGCGAAGGTGGCGTACTGGTACAGGTTGACGTCCGGCACCTCAGACCGGAAGCGGTCGGCCATCTCGGGCGGCACGTTCGCGACGTCGGTCTCGCCCCGCTCCAGCGCGGTGACGGCCGCCTCCTGGTCGGGCACGATCTCGATGATGAGCCGGTCGATCTTCGCCGGCTCGCCGGTGAGCGACCAGCGCCAGTCCGGATTCCGCTCCAGCACGATCTCCTTGTTCTTGGTCCAGCTCACCAGGCGCATGGCCCCGGTGCCCACCGGCGCCGTCGCGTAGGGCGAGCCGAGCAGATCCGCCATGTGCGGCTCCAGGAGGTGCCGGGGCATGATGCCGTAGCCGGTCAGCCGGGTGAACAGGGGCGCAAAGGGGTAGGCCGCCTCCACCCGGAAGGTGTAGTCATCTGGGACCTGCAGACCGCCGGTCCGCACGAAGTGCTCGTAGGCCTCCAGCTTCCGCTGCCGGCTCTCGGCCGCCGTCAGGACGCCGGCCGCCAGGGCCGAGTCGGCCGCGGCGTAGGCCTCGGCCAGCTCCTCCCAGCCCCGGATGGCGGTGAAGTCGCCAAAGCGCACCCCCTGGTAGTCGGGGTGGGCGATGGTCAGGAAGGTGAAGCGCACGTCGTGCGCCGTCAGCGGCTCGCCGTCATGGAAGGTGACGCCCTTGCGGATTTTGAAGGTGTAGATCCGGTCATCCTCCACTTCCCACGACTCGGCCAGGGCCGGATGCGGATTCAGCCGGTCGTCGTACACCGCCAGCCCGTCGTAGATAAAGTCGGTCACGAAGCTGGAGGCGGTGTCCACCGTGAGCGTGGGCAGCAGGACGGTCGCATCGCCCGGCGTCGTATAGGTGAGGGTCGAAAGCGCCTGAGGCTCCTCACCCGACACGGCCGGCTGCGGCGGGGACCCGCAGCCCGCCAGGACGAGCGCCGCAGTCAACACGGCTGCGGCGCGAGACCCAAGTGCCGCCCACCACCTGCGGACGCTCCGCTTCTCTCGCATGACAAGTCCCCCCTCTGTGCTGCAGGCGCGGCCGGCGCTTCTCAATGCTGCCGGCGCGGGCGGCCCTTTGTGCGCGTTTCCGCCTATTGGACGCTTCGATACTGCTAGGTGTTCAGTATTTTGGCACATGAGTCGCAGGGAAGCGCCGGAAAGAGGAATGACAGGTACTGACCGTGGAAGAATCAGTGGACCACGATGAGCAGACAGGAGCGTGATGCATGTGCACCGGGGCGAAACCTACCTGAACGAGCACCGAGACGAGCACCTGCAGCAGCTGATGGAACTGCTGCGGATCCCCTCGATCTCCGCCCTCTCCGAGCACAGGGCGGACATGCGGCGGGCGGCGGAGTGGCTGGCCGCCGAGCTGCGCCGGATCGGCCTCAGCCGGGCAGAGGTGATGGAGACCGGCGGGCATCCCCTCGTCTACGCCGAGCGGCTGGACAACCCGGGCGGCCCCACGGCCCTGATCTACGGGCATTACGATGTGCAGCCGGTCGATCCCCTGGACCTCTGGACCACCCCGCCGTTCGAACCCGAAATCCGGGACGGGAAGCTCTACGCGAGGGGCGCCAGCGACGACAAGGGCCAGGTCTTCATGCACCTGAAGGTGATCGAGGCGCTGCTGACGGTGGAGGGCCGGCTGCCCGTCAACATCAAGCTGCTGATTGAGGGCGAGGAGGAGATCGGCTCCGAGAACCTGGAGCGGTTCATCGCCGCGCACAAGGACCTCCTGAAGGCGGACGTGGTCGTCATCTCCGACACCGCGCTCTACGCCCGGGGCGTCCCCTCCCTCACCTACGCCCTGCGGGGCCTGGCGGCCCTGGAGGTGCACGTGACCGGCGCCAGGGGCGACCTGCACTCGGGCGCCTTCGGCGGCGCGGCGCCCAACGCGGCGCAGGCCCTGGTCCAGCTTCTGGCCACCCTGCACCGGCCGGATGGCGGCGTCGCCGTGGAAGGCTTCTATGACCAGGTGCGGCCGCTCACCCAGGAGGAGCGGGACGGCTTCGCCGCCCTGGGCTTCGACGAGGAGAGACTGAAGGCCGAACTGGGCGTGGACGCCCTGCCCGGCGAGCCCGGCTACACCGCCCTGGAGCGGCTCTGGGCCCGGCCGACCCTGGAGATCAACGGGATCTTCGGCGGCTTCCAGGGCGAGGGCACCAAGACGGTCATCCCGGCCCGGGCCGGCGCCAAGATCACCTGCCGCCTGGTGCCCGACCAGGAGCCGGAGCAGGTGCTGGACGTCATCGAGGCGCACCTCACGGCCCACTGCCCGCCCGGCGTGAAGGTGGAGATCCGGCGCATGGGCGGCGCACCGGCCGCCATCACGCCCATCGACCACCCGGCCATCCAGGCCGCGATGAAGGCCCTTACGGAGGCCTACGGCGCCGAGGCCCGCTTCATCCGCACCGGCGGATCCATCCCGATCGTGGGCACCTTCGGGGCCGTGCTGGGCGCGCCGTGCGTCCTGATGGGCTTCGGCCTGGAGGAGGAGAACTTCCACGCCCCGGACGAGCACTTCCACCTCGAGAACTTCGACCTGGGCATGCGGGCGCTCTACCGCTTCTGGCACTACCTGGCGGAGACCATGGGGTAGAGGCCGGCCCCGCCCCGACATGTCAAGGCCCAGGACAGGGGCGCTTCGGCTGCCCTGTCCTGGGCTCAAGCAGTCGCGGGCCCGCACTCACCCTGGGCCCTGGCACGATGCTCCACACCTACGCCTCGTATCCGATGACCCCGCCCACCATGGTCAGCGCCGACCGGATGTCCTTCAGCTCCGCCGGGTCGCAGGTGAAAGGATCGCGGTCCAGCACGGCCAGGTCGGCGGCCATGCCGGGAACGAGCCGGCCGCGGAAGGCCTCCTCGAATGCGGCGTAGGCCGGGCCGGCGGTGTACAGGCGCATGGCCTCGGCCACCGTGAGCCGCTGCGCGGGCTGCCAGCCGCCGGGCGGGAAGCCGGTCAGGTCCTGGCGGTGGACGGCCAGGTGGACGCCATACCAGGGGTTCAGCGGCTCGATGGGGCAGTCGGACCCGCCGCAGAGGGCGATGCCGTGCTGCTGCATCGACCGCCAGGAGTAGGAGGTGGCAGCCCGCTCGGGGCCGACCCGGTCGACGAACCAGTGGCCGTCGCTGCGCAGGAAGACCGGCTGGATATCGCCCACCACGCCCAGGGCGGCCATCCGGGCCATGAGCGGCTCCGAGAGGATCTGGCAGTGGATCATGCGGTGGCGGGCGTCCGGCCGGGGATGGCGCCGCTGGCTCTCCGCCACGGCGTCCAGGAAGAGGGCCGCCGCCCCGTCGCCGATCGCGTGGCAGCCCACCTGGTTGCCGAGGCGATGGGCCTCCGCCACCTGTTCGATGAGATCGTCCCGCTCGTGGATGTAGATGCCCCCGGTGGAGGGGTCGTCGGCGTAGGGCTCCAGCAGGGCCGCCGTGCGGCCGCCCAGGGAGCCGTCCGCGAAGATCTTCACGTGGCCCCAGCGGTACCACTGGTCGCCGCGCCCGGTGCGGATGCCCCGTTCCGCCGCCTCGGCCACGTCCGCGGCCGGAATCGCCTGGATGATGCGGATGGGGATCGCCTCCGGCCCGATCAGCTCCCGGAAGAGCGCCTCGGTGGGCCCCAGGCCGCCGGCGTACTGGCAGTCGTCGGTCTGAAGCTGCGTGAGGCCGTGCTGCAGGGCCTCGCGCAGGGCCCGGGCGAGCAGCTCCCGCCGGCGGGCCGGCGTGGGCGGGGGGATGAGCCGCGTGACCAGGTCCATCGCCTTCTCCCGCAGGATGCCGATCGGCTCTCCGGTAACCGGGTCGCGGTCGATCCGGCCCCCGGGCGGATCGGCGGTGTCGCGGCCGATGCCCGCCGCGCGCAGGGCGGCGCTGTTGACTACCGCAATATGGTTGCAATTGCGCTGAACGAAAACGGGGTGGTGCGGAGATACTTCATCCAGATCATGTTTCGTCGGCAGCCGCCGCTCCGCCAGCTGATCCTGGTCCCACCCGCGGCCGGTGATCCACTCCCCCGGCGCCCGCCGCCCGGCGGCGTCCGCCACCGCGGCGCGGATCTCGGCCAGGGACCGTACCCCGGCGAGCTGGAGCTGATCGAGCGACAGGGCGTAGCCCAGGATGTGGAGGTGGGCGTCGGTGAGGCCCGGAACCACGGCCCGGCCGTCCAGGTCGATCACGCGCGTGTCCGGCCGCTGAAAGGCGCGTACCGCCGCCTCGTCGCCCACCGCCGCCACCCTTCCATCGGCCACCGCGAGGCAGGTTTCCGGCGGCCTGCCCAGATCGCCTGTGTAGACTCTCCCGCCGATGAAGATTGTGGACGCGCACATAGGAAAATCGCTCCCTGCTGGCGAAATTGGTTACTGAAGAGAGATACGGGAAATTTCGCCGGCTTCCTGTCGCCGGTGCCTGCTTCCTCCAGGACTTGGCCCTTTTTGGGAGCTAGCAATGCAACATTCCACATGGTATGATTTGGACCGGGCCTGGAGTTTTCGGATCGACACCAATCCTAGGAGGTATCGACATGGCTCAAAAGTGGTTCGCCAAGGTTGCCGTTGTGGCCCTCACCCTGTCTCTTCTGGCAGGATGCGGCGGTTCGCAGCAGCCGCAGGATCAGACGCCCAGCACGCAGCCCCCGGCCAGCCAGCAGCCGCAGGAGCAGCCGCAGCAGTCGGAGAAGCCCGCCAACGAGATCGACTTCATCGTCGGCATGGCCACGGACGTCGGCGGCCTGAACGACGACTCCTTCAACGCCGCCGCCCACCGGGGCATCCTGCGCGCGCAGCAGGAGCTCGGCACGGACCACGTCATCATCGAGTCGCAGCGTCCGGAAGACTACATCACCAACCTGCAGACCCTCATCGACAGCGGCGCTGACATCGTATGGGGCGTCGGCTTCATGATGCAGGCCTCCATCGATGAGATGGCGCAGGCCAATCCCGACAAGAAGTTCGGCATCGTCGACGAGGTGGTCAACCAGCCCAACGCCGCCTCCGTGCTGTTCAAGGAGCAGGAGGGCTCCTTCCTGGTCGGCTACATCGCCGGCAAGTCCACGAAGACGGGCAAGGTCGGCTTCGTGGGCGGCGTCGAGAGCCCCGTCATCGGCCGGTTTGAGGCCGGCTACCGGGCCGGCGTGAAGGCCGCCAACCCCGACGTTCAGGTTGACGTCGTCTACGCGGCCGCCTTTGACGATCCCGAGAAGGGCAAGAACATCGCCCTGACCATGTTCGACACCGGCTCCGACATCATCTTCCACGCCGCCGGCGGCACCGGCCAGGGCGTGATCGAAGCGGCCAAGGACCGGAACCTCTACGCCATCGGTGTCGACTCCGACCAGAACTACCTGGCCCCGGAGAACGTCATCACCTCGATGATCAAGCGGGTCGACGTGGCCGTGTTTGAGGTCATCAAGCAGACCGTCGAGGGCAACTTCCCCGGCGGCGAGACCCTGCGGCTGGGCCTGGCCGAGGACGGCGTGGGCTACGCGGACAGCACCCTGTGGGACAAGCTGCCCGAAGGGCTGCAGGAAGAGGTTGACAAGTGGGCTCAGGCGATCAAGGACGGCAAGGTCGTCGTTCCCGAGACGCCTGAGGAGGCCGATACCTGGACTGCCCCGACCCTGTAAAATCCTGACACACAGGACTACCCAGGAGAGAAAGGGGGAACAAGGGTGGGACTCCGGTCCCACCCTTTGCCTATCACGATGCTGTTAAAACTTGAAGGCATAACCAAGCGCTTCGGGTCGCTGGTGGCCAACGACCACATCGACCTGGAGATCCGGCAGGGGGAGATCCACGCCCTGCTCGGCGAGAACGGGGCCGGCAAGTCGACGCTGATGAACATCCTGTACGGCCTCTACACCCCCGACGAGGGGCGCATCTTCTGGAAGGGCAAAGAGGTGAAGATCCGCAACCCCAGGCACGCCATCGACCTGGGGATCGGCATGGTGCACCAGCACTTCATGCTGATTCCGGTCTTCACCGTCGCCGAGAACATCACCCTGGGCAAGGAAGTGACCCGAAACCGCTTCCTGGACATGAACGAAGCCCGGAAGCGCGTTGAGGAGCTGTCGCAGCGGTTCGGCCTGGAGGTGAACCCCGACGACCGCATCGAGTCCATCTCGGTGGGCCAGCAGCAGCGCGTGGAGATCCTGAAGGCGCTCTACCGCGGCGCGGAGCTCCTGATCCTCGACGAGCCGACGGCGGTGCTCACGCCTCAGGAGGTCGAGGAGCTGGGTAAGATCATGAAGCGGCTGGTCGCCCAGGGGCACACCATCATCATCATCACGCACAAGCTCAAAGAGGTGCTGCACCTCGCGGACCGGGTGACCGTGATCCGGCGGGGCAAGAAGATCGCCACGCTGGATGCCGCCGGCCAGACCGAGGCCGAGCTCGCCCGCCTGATGGTGGGCCGCGACGTCATCCTGACGGTGGACAAGGAACCGGCCAAGCCCGGGAAGGTGGTGCTGGAGGTGAAGAACCTTCACGCCAAGAACGACCGGGGCGTGGAGGCGGTGCGCGACGTCTCCTTCACCGTGCGGGCCGGGGAGATCGTCGGTATCGCGGGCGTCGACGGCAACGGCCAGTCTGAGCTGATCGCCTGCCTCACCGGTCTGCGCAAGCCCACGTCGGGCACCGTCACGGTCAACGGCCAGGACGTCACCGGCCAGAGCCCGCGCCGCATCCGGGACGCGGGTGTGGGCCACATCCCCGAGGACCGGCAGAAGCGGGGACTGGTGCTGAATTTCACTGTGGCGGAAAATGCGGCCCTTGGCGACCACAGGGCGTTTGCCCGCAGGGGATGGCTGAGCTACCAGCGCATGGTGGACAAGGCGAAGGAGATCATCAGCGGCTTCGACGTGCGCCCTCCCCGCCATGACTATCTGGCCCGGTCGCTTTCCGGGGGCAACCAGCAGAAGGTCATCGTGGGGCGCGAGATCCTGCGCAACCCCGACCTCATGATCGCCGTCCAGCCCACCCGCGGGCTCGACGTGGGGGCGATCGAGTTCATCCACCGCAATCTGGTGTCCGAGCGCGACGCGGGGCGGGCCATCCTGCTGGTCTCGCTGGAACTGGACGAGATCATGAATCTGGCAGACCGCATCCTGGTCATGTACAAGGGGCAGATCGTGGCCGAAGTGCCGGGCCACGAGGCCACCGAAGAGGGCCTCGGTCTGCTGATGATGGGGGGGAGCGCGAGTGCCTGATCAGTCCAAGTGGAAAGCCGGGCTGCGGGCCATCGGCATCCCCGTCCTGGCCACGATCGTCGGCCTGCTCGTCGGCATCCTCTGCATCCTCATCGCCGGCAAGGACCCGGTGCTGGCCGCCAAGGCCTTCTACCGGGCGGTCGCCGGTGAGCCCCGCATGTTCGGCAACGTCCTGGTCTCCACCATTCCGCTGATCTTCACGGGTCTGGCGGTGGCGTTCGCCTACCGGGCCGGCCTGTTCAACATCGGCGTGGAGGGCCAGTACCTCATGGCCCAGATCGCCACCGTCGTCGTGGGCGTGTGGTGGACGCCGCCCCAGGGCTTCGAGTGGCTGCACCCGATCTTCGCGCTGGGGGCCGGGGCGGTCGCCGGCGCGATCTGGGGCGGCATCGTCGGCCTGCTGAAGGCCTGGAAGGGCGTGCACGAAGTCATCAACTCCATCATGATGAACTGGATCGCCCTGTTCCTGGCCGACTGGCTCCTGAAGGCCTACCTGCGGCCGGACAACAGCCGGGCCGCCTCCTACGACCTGCAGCAGACCGCCTGGCTGTCCCAGGGGCTCATCGAGGGCTCCCGGCTGCACACCGGCATCTGGATCGCGCTGGGCACCGCCGTGGTGGTCTGGATTATCCTCTTCAAGACCCCGCTGGGTTACGAGATTCGCGCCGTCGGCCACTCCCCGGGTGCGGCGGAGTACGGCGGTATCTCGGTGGCCCGGGCGCTCATCATCACCATGGCCATCTCCGGGGCCATCGCCGGCATGGCCGGGTCGGTGCAGACCATGGGGCTGAACCATCGGTTCAACGAGACCACGGCGCTGCTCGGCTACGGGTTCGACGGCATCGCCGTCGCCCTGGTGGGCCGGCTCCACCCGGTGGGCGTGGTGCTGGCAGCGCTTCTGTTCGGCGCGCTGCAGGCCAGCAGCGGCCTGATGCAGGCGATGGCCGGCGTGCCGAAGGCGGTCGTCTCCATCGTGCAGGCGGCCGTGATCTTCTTCGTCGCTGCTGAGGGGCTCTGGAGCTTCCTGCAGCGGCGCAGGGCCAAGAAGGAGGTGACGCCGGCATGACGGTCGCCTTTGGTACCATCCTCCTCACCTTCATCATGGCCACACTGCGTGCCACCACGCCGCTGCTGCTGGCCGCGCTGGGCGGCGTCTTCTCCGAGCGTGCCGGCGTCGTCAACATCGCCCTGGAGGGCATCATGCTGGCCGGCGCCTGGGGTGCGGCCTACTTCTCCTTCATCAGCGGCAGCGCCTGGATCGGCCTGCTGGGGGCAGTCTTCATCGGGGTCATCATGGCCGGGCTGCATGCCGTCGCCTCCATCAAGTACTACGCCGACCAGGTGGTCAGCGGCACGGCGATCAACCTGCTGGCCGTGGGCTTCACCGAGTTCATGCTGAACCGCATCTGGGGCCAGGCCGGCAGCTCGCCCGAGGTGGCCTCGCTGCCCAACATCGGCCCCCTCAACTTCATGATCTATCTCGCCTTCATCCTGGCGATCGTCTCGTGGGTCGCCCTGTACCGGACCCCCTGGGGCCTGCGGCTGCGGTCGGTGGGGGAACACCCGCTGGCGGCCGACACCCTGGGCATCGACGTGTTCAAGATGCGCTACGCCGGCGTGCTGCTCTCCGGCGTGCTGGGCGGCCTGGCGGGGGCCTCGCTCTCGATCGGCCTCCTCTCCCGGTTCGTCGACGGCATGTCCGCCGGCAAGGGCTTTATCGCACTGGCGGCCATGATCTTCGGCAAGTGGAACCCGCTGGGCGCGGTGGGAGCCACGCTGCTCTTCGGTGCGTCGCAGTCGCTGAGCGTCATCTTCCAGCTCATGGGCATCCAGGGCATTCCGACGCAGTTCTTCAACATGCTGCCCTACGTGCTGACCATGCTGATCCTGGCCGGCTTCGTGGGCAAGTCGGTTGCCCCCGCTGCCGATGGTATACCCTATAGGAAGACTAACTGATCGACGCCGAAGGCCCGCAGAGAATGGCCCGAACGACGAATGTTCAACCTCGCGATTTTCCTGTAGACTAACGACAGGAACGGGTGTTGACGCTTTCGGGGGGTGCGACTATGGGCAGGCTCGGAACCACCGAGATTATCTTGATCCTCGTAGTAGCCTTGCTGATCTTTGGCCCCAAGAAGCTTCCTCAGCTCGCCAGGTCCCTCGGTGAATCGATTCGCGGGTTCAAGGACGCGATGAAGGGCGGCCTCGGAGAGGACATCGCCGAGGTGAAGAAGGAGCTTCAGGAAGTCAAGGACAGCGTGACGAAGTAGTTCCGGTTGATGGGAAGGGCTGCGGCGCCATGCCGCAGCCCTTTCGCTCTGTTCGTACTTGCTGTGGATGGCTGGCCGCCGGCGCCCCGGTTCCCGCTGACGCCGCCCATGCCCATTGGTCGACGCCCATCCGCTCTGTTCGTGGTCGGTGTTGCCAGCCGCCAAGTGCATGGGCGTAACAGGTCCAGCGCTGCCACCGGCGCCGGCCGGGAACGGCACCAACATTCACGACGAACACGGCATCGCACCGTCCATCAACAGTCACGCCGAACGAGCAAACCCTAAGGCAGCCACACCCACAGCCACCACGAACAGAACCTAAGGCAGCCACACCCACAGCCACTACGAACAGAACCTGAGGCAGCCACACCCACAGCCAGCACGAACAGACCCTAAGGCCACCATACCCACAGCCAACACGAACAGACGACAAGGCGCCGGCGCACATACCCCCGCACCCGATAACCTTATAGACCTGAATCATCCGGCCCACGTACTAGCGCGAACCGGCCCCGGACCGGGGCGCAGCACCGCCCTGACCCGGGGCCAGCCACATCAAGTGCGAACCACATCAGACCCGAACCACATCACGCCTCTTCGAGGTTCTGTGCCAGCACCACGCCGGCGCAGCGCTCGCAGAGCGTCGGGTGCTGTTCGATCACGCCGAGCTCACGGTAGTTCCAGCAGCGCTCGCACTTGTCGCCCGAGGCCCGCACGACCTCCACCGTGAGGTCACCGGGGCCCTCGCCGAAGTAGGTGCCGCTGGGGGCCGACTGACCGCCGACGAAGAGCTTCACATCGGAGACGATGAAGATCGTCGGCAGTTCGGCCAGGTGCTTCTCCAGGAGCTCCGCCCAAGCGCCCTCTCCGCCGCTGGCGTACAGATGGACGGCGGCCTCCTGGCTGGAGCCGATCTTCTTGTCGACCCGGGCCCGCTCGAGAACGGCCTGGACGGCGTCCCGCACCTCCATCAGCTTCTCCCACTCCGCCGCCAGGTCCTCGTCGAGATAGGTCGGATCCACCTGGGGCATCATGAGGAGCTGGCACGTGGCCGGGGAGTCGGCCGGCTTCGGCAGGTAGCCGTAGGCCTCCTCGGCGGTGAAGGAGAGAATCGGCGTCAGCATGCGGATCAGGGCATCGGCCACGTGGTAGAGCACGGTCTGCGCCGAGCGCCGCTCCCGCGACGTGGCGCCGCTGGTGTAGAGCCGGTCCTTCAGGATATCGAGGTAGACGGCCGAGAGGTCCACCGCGCAGTAGTTGTTCAGGGTATGGTAGACCACGTGGTATTCGTAGTTCCGGTAGGCCTCCGAGACCTTGCCGATGACCTCCTGCAGGCGGTGCATCTGCCAGCGGTCGATCTCCAGCAGGTCGTCCCGCTCCACCATGTCGGTCTCGGGGTTGAAGTCGTAGAGGTTGCCCAGCAGGTACCGCAGGGTGTTGCGCATCTTGCGGTAGGCGTCGGCCACCTGCTTCAGGATGTTCTCCGACAGGGCCATGTCGTGCCGGTAATCGGTGGAGGCCACCCAGAGGCGCAGGATGTCCGCGCCGTACTTCTTGATCACGTCGGCCGGGTCCACCACGTTGCCCAGCGACTTCGACATCTTCCGGCCCTGCTCGTCGACCGTGAAGCCGTGGGTGAGCACGCCCTTGTACGGCGGACGCCCGCCGCGGGCGACCACGGAGGTGAGCAGCGAGGACTTGAACCAGCCCCGGTGCTGGTCGGAGCCCTCCAGGTACAGGTCGGCCGGCCAGGTGAGCTCGGGCCGGGTCTCCAGGACGCCGGCGTGGCTGGAGCCGGAGTCGAACCAGACGTCCAGGATGTCCTTCTCCTTGTGGAAGGTACGCCCGCCGCACTTGGCGCAGGTCAGCCCGCCCTCGGGCATGAAGTCCTCGGCCGGGCGCTTCCACCAGGCATCGGAGCCCTCGGCGCGGAAGATCTCGGCGATCTTCTCGAACATCTTCGGCTCAAAGGAGGGCTCGTCGCAGCTGGAGCAGGTGAGGATGGGGATCGGCAGGCCCCAGGCGCGCTGCCGGCTGATGCACCAGTCCGCCAGCCCGTCGATCATCGCGTACATGCGGTTGTAACCCCACTCGGGGATCCACCGGACGTGGTTCATCGCCTCCTTGGCGATGTCCATGAAGCCCTCCACCCGGACAAACCACTGCACCGTCGCCCGGTAGATCACCGGGTTTTTGCAGCGCCAGCAGTGGGCGTACTGGTGGCGGATCTTGCCCTGGCCCAGCAGCATACCGGCCTCGTCCAGGGCCCGGACGATCTCCGGATTGGCCTTCTCGATGAACATGCCGGCAAACGGCCCGGCCTCCGCGGTGAAGACGCCCTGGTCGTTGACTGGGTTGAGCACCGGAAGACCATACTTCTGGCCCACCTCGAAGTCCTCGTGGCCGTGGCCCGGGGCGGTGTGCACCAGGCCGGTGCCGTCCTCGGTGGTGACGTGCTCGCCCAGGATCACCGGCGAGACCCGGTCGTAGAGCAGGTGGCGGTAGGTGATCCCCTCCAGTTCGGCGCCCTTCAGCGTGGCCGCGGGCTCCACCGCGGGCAGGTCCACGGCCTGGAAGAACTTCTCGGCCAGGGCGTTGGCGATGACCAGCGTGCCCTTCCCGGTGGGGTAGACGCCGTACTCCACCTCGGGATGGACCGCCACCGCCAGGTTGGCGGGGATGGTCCACGGGGTGGTGGTCCAGATGACCAGGTAGCTGCCCTCGGGAATGCGCCCGCGCGCATCCACCACCGGGAAGCGCACGTAGATGGAGAACGAGGTCTTCTCGGCGTACTCGATCTCCGCCTCGGCCAGGGCGGTCTCACAGTGCGGGCACCAGTAGACCGGCTTCAGTCCGCGGTAGATGTACCCCTGCGCAGCCATGGCGCCGAAGACCTCGACCTCTTTGGCCTCGAACTCGGGGGTGACGGTCTTGTACGGGTTCTCCCAGTCGCCCCGCACCCCGAGCCGCTTGAACTGCTCCCGCTGGACGTTCAGCCAGTGGTGGGCGTACTCGTAGCACCTGGCCCGCAGCTCCAGGGGATCGATCTGCTTGCGATCGATCTTCATGTCCTTCAGGGCCCGCAGCTCGATGGGCAGGCCGTGCATGTCCCAGCCCGGCACGTAAGGCGCGTCGTAACCCGCCATCGTGGCGTGCTTCACGATGATGTCCTTCAAGATCTTGTTGAGTGCAGTGCCCAGGTGAATGTCGCCGTTGGCGTAGGGCGGGCCGTCATGCAGCACGAACTTCGGCCGGCCGGCCGTCGCGCGCTGGACCAGGTTGTAGAGATCCATCTCCTCCCACGCCTTCAGCTGCTCGGGCTCCCGCTTGGGCAGGTTGGCCCGCATCGGGAAGTCCGTGCGGGGCATGTTCAGTGTCGCCTTGTAATCGATCTTCTCAGACATCTGCGCCGCTCCTTCCGGAAGAACTGAAAAACCTCGCCCCGGCAAGGGGCGAGGCTGCGCTCGCGGTACCACCCTCATTGAGCGACCGGCCGCGCCGCGGCCTGCCGCCTACTCTGCCGCCTGTCTAACGGGGGCGAGACCGCCTGCGCCTACCGCCCGGGCCATGGGCGCCGCGGGCTTCGGGCAGGAGCTCAGAGGTGATGTTCACAGGCCGCATCCGGGGCCGGTCTCACACCAACCCGACCGGCTCTCTGACCCGCGCCTGCCTGCTACTCGTCCTCATCATCGCCGGAAGCGTTATTGGCTTAGGTTACCACGGCCCCGCTGGGCTGTCAAGCCGCGGGCCGGGGCCCGCCGCCATGGGCTGGGGCCCGGCCGCTCAACCGCGGCCGCCCTCACCGCGTGGCTCGTTGAGCCGGGCCGCCGCCACGTGGGCGAAGGGGTCGGGCAGCCCGTCCAGGGCGTCCAGCTGCGACTTCAGCAGGGACCGCACCTGCGTGCGCAGCGTGTCGAGCACGCGGATGAGATCGCTGTTATCCGCGAGAATCTGGCGCGCCTTCTCCTGGCCGCTCTCCAGCATGCGCTCCACCTGCGCCCGGGTCTCGCTGAGCAGCAGGTCGGCCTCGCGGCGGGCGTTCTCCCGGATCTCCTCCGCCGACTCCTCGGCGAGCACCAGCGTGCGGTTGATCGTCTGCTCCAGGCTGCGGTACTGCTCCAGCCGCTCGTTCAGGCTCTCGATCTGCTCCCGCAGGCTGGCGTTCTCGCGGATGAGGGCCTCGAACTCCTGGACAACCTGATCCAGAAAATCGTCCACGGCGTCGCGGTCGTAGCCGCGCATCCGCACGGGAAACTCCTTGTTGGCGATGTCGACGGGGGTCAGCGCCATTTCTACACTCCTCCTGCCCCTGTTATAGAGGCAATCCCAACATCAACTGCCACAGCAGCCGGCGCACCAGGGCGAGCAGGATCATGAGCACGAACGGTGAGAAGTCGATCATGCCCGTATCGGGCAGGATGTTGCGAATGGGGGCCAGCATGGGCTCAGTCGCACGCCACACATAGTCCTCAATCGTAAAGAACCAGCTGTTGCTGCTGGTTCGATAACGCGGGCGAAACCAGGACATGAGAACACGAGCCCAGATCAGCACCTCCAGGATGCGCACGAAGATGCTGATCGTCTGGTAGATGAGAAACGTCATCCAGGTCCGGTCTCCTCTCGGTCCGCGGTCGGCAGCCGCTTACTGGTTGCGCCAGTCGAACTTGGACCGGTCGACGCCATCGCGCTCGCCGTCCTCCGCCCGCCGGGCCGTCCGGGCGAGCAGGTCGCTCTCCTGGCTGCCGGGGGCGGCCTGACCGGTCAGCTTCTCCAGGATGCCCGGAGGGAGATCGACGGCGCCGCCGCCGATGGCTGTTCCGGTCAGCCCCCGTCCCATCGTGGACACATCTACGCCGGGCGGGGCAAAGAAGAAGATCCCTGCCGAAACGCGCTGGGTTTCGCCGTTCAGCGCGTAGATCGCGCCATTGAGGAAGTTGAGGATCTTCTGGGCGAGGTCCTTGTCCAGCGATTCGAGGTTGAGGATTACAGGCCGCCGTGCCTTCATCTGATCGACGATCGTCTGCACCTCTTCGAAGGAGCGCGGCTCCACGACGATGACCTTCACGGCCCCCTGCTTGCCGGGCACCGCGCTCAGCGGCACGACCTGGGCGCGCCGGTCCGGCGCGCTGCGGCGCGGCATCTCCTCCTGGTACGCGGTCGGAACGGTGCCCTCCTCGAACTCTTCGTCTTCAAACTCGTCTTCTTCCGGACCGAACCCCAGGTAGTCAACCAGTCGACTCCAGAGGCCAGGCTTGTTCGGCATTGATCGGTTACCTCCCCGGGTGCTCAATCTCTCGGCCCAAAGATGGCCGTGCCGACACGGACCAAGGTGGCGCCCTCCTCGACGCCGACGACGTAGTCGCCGGACATCCCCATCGACAGGTGCTCCATGCTGACCCCCTCCAGACCCAGCGCCGCCATCTGGTCCCGCAGCTCCCGCAGGCGGCGGAAGTGCGGGCGGGCGTCCTCGGGGTCGTCGGAGAGGGGCGCCATGGTCATCAGCCCGCGGACCCGGACCCAGCGCTGCTGCGCCACCAGGCGCAGGAACGGCTCCAGGTCGCCGGGCGGCAATCCGTGCTTCGACGCCTCGCCCGACACGTTCACCTGAACCAGGGCATCGCAGGGGCGGCCGCGCCGCTCGGCCTGCTTGGCCAGCTCAGCCAGCAGCGAGGGCCGGTCGAGCGAGTGGATGAGATCCGCCCATTCGAGGGCCTGTTTCACCTTGTTGGTCTGCAGCGTCCCGATCAGGTGCCAGGTCGGCTGCTTGTCCTGCAGGAACGGCGCCTTGCTGCGCAGCTCCTGCACCCGGTTCTCGCCCAGGTCGCGGATGCCGGCCGCGAGGGCCGCCTCGATCTCCTCGACGGTGCGGGTCTTGGTGACGGCGATCAGCCGCACCTCGCCGGGATCGCGTCCGGCCCGTTCTGCGGCCTCCCTGATCTTTTCCAGGACCAACCCTACGTTTTCCATGATCTTCGACACCACGAACCAACTTCCCTTCCAATAACGGATGGAATTACCACAGGGCAAGGCGCCGGCCGCCGCTCACCGCCCCGGGGGCGGCGGGTCGGTCAGCACCTGCGCGTCCGGCGGCAGCTCCCCCTCCACCGCCACCTCGTCGGCCGTGCCGCCCAGCACCCGCACCGGCACAAACCGATAGCCGCCGCGCTGGGCCATCCAAACCCCGGTGCGCCCTTCATCCACGTCGATGGCCGCGCGGGGCACGATGGTGCCCTCGTACTCGGCCAGGAGCAGCGACACCCGCATCCGCCGGAGCCGCAGGGCCTCCGAGGACGGGAGGGGCGCCTCCAGGTGGATCAGCAGGTCGGACCCCCCTGCGGCGACTCGCAGCACCCTGGCCGTGAGGGGCAGGTCGCGCCCGCTGACCTGCAGCTCCACCTCCCGCCCGGGCAGCGCGGACTGCTGGGCTTCCGTAAGGCTGGCGGCCGGAACCAGCAGCAGCATTTCCACGGAGAGGTCGTCCACCAGCTTGAAAAGCGGGGCGCCCGCAGCCACGGGCCCGTCGGTGATCGCGCCGACGTCCGGGTAGGGCAGGGCGTAAAGCGCCGACGGCCCCCAGCCGGCCACCGCCTCCGGGGTGAGCAGGCTCTCCAGCCCGTCTGTCTGGTAGAGCACCACGCCCGAGACATCGGTGGTGATCACCTGCTCGGTCCCCACAGGCAGGTCCGCCGGGATGTGAGACCCCTCCCCCGGGGCGGGCGCCTGAGCGGAACCCTGTCCCGCTTCCGGCGGCAGCGGGGCGGCCTCGGTGCCGGCGCCGGCCATATCCTGCCGCAAGGCGGGCAACAAGGCAGCCTGCTGCCGGGCCAGATCGTCCAGCCGCTCCTGGTAGGCGGCCGTCGGCTCGCCCCGGAACTGGGCCTCCTGCAGGGCCACGGCGGTGGCGTAGAGTTCCTCAGCCAGCCGGTCGTACTCCTGCCGGACAGGGGAGACCGGCGGTGGCAGCGCGGCAGGGGATGCGCCCCGGGCTGCAGCGGCTGCGCCCTGCGCTGCAGTGGGTTCGCTCCCGGCTGCAGTGGGTTCGCCCTGGGCCGCCTCCGGGGCGGAAGCCGATCCCCCGCTGTGGCTGCGCGCGTCCCCGGGCGGCGCTGCGCCGGCGGTGAACGCCACCACCTGGCCGCCCACCCGGACCCGGGCGCCCTCCTCGGCGAGCCGGCGGACGTTCCCCGGCTGCGGCGCCCGGTAGACCTGCTCACGCCGCACCAGGACGGCATCGGCATCAAGCGTCACCCTCAGGATCCCCGGCCGCACGCCCGCCAGCGGCTCGGGCTGTGCGGGCGAGGCGGAGGGAAGCGTCGCCGGCTTCCATATGTAAAGGGCGGTTCCCAGAGCGGCAAGGGCGAGGAATGCGGCGGGCCACCGGCGGCGGGGCCGCCGCCGGGCCCGTGGCCGCAGTTGCGTGACGGAGCCCATGGGAATCCTCCCTTCACTTACTAGCACATGACGATGATGGCCGCGGCGCGCCCGGCGCCCCCGGCCTCTGCCCGGTGGCTGAAGAGCCGGTCGCGCTGGCAGGCGGTGCAGACCGCGGCGGTGTAAACCTGTCCCACACCGGCGGACGCCAGATCCAGCCGGTTGGCGGCCCACAGGTCCAGCATGTAGCGGCCGTCCCGGGTTGCCGGGCGCAGCAGGGCAGACGCCTGCGCGCCGTAGTGCCGGCGCACGGGTCCGGCCACCGGTTCATCCACCTCGTAACAGCAGGGTCCGATGGACGGGCCGATGGCCGCGTGGATGTCGGCCGGGTCGCAGCCGTAATGGGCCTGCATGGCCCTGACCGCGGCCGCGGCGATGCCGGCCACCGTGCCGCGCCAGCCGGCGTGCACCATGCCGATCACCCTGCGGACAGGGTCATACAGGTAGACGGGCACGCAGTCGGCGGCCGTGATCACCAGGGCGAGCCCGCGCCGGTCGGTGATCAGCCCGTCGGCGTTGGGGATCACCTGCACGTCGCCGCCGGGCCCGTCGGACTTGGGCATCGCCTGCGCGCCGCCAGACCCGCCGGGCTTGCGGATCCCTTGCGGCTCGTTGTCCACGGCCACGACCCGATCGCCGTGGACCAGCCCGCCCATCACGGCGTCGCCCGGATCCAGCCCCAGAATGGCCAGGGTGCGGCGCCGGTTCTCCCGCACCTGCTCCGGCCGGTCCCCCACGCTCAGGCTCCAGTTGAGCCCGTCGCCCCAGCGCGGGCTGACCCCGCCGCGCCGTCCCGTAAAGATGGCCCGGACGCCCCCCAGCGCCTCCAGCGCCCTCAGGCGCAGCACGGGCACTCCTTCATGTTCCGCCCACGTGGCCACGCTCACCCCGGCGCCATCTCCTCTCGCAATTTAACTTTTCATGGCCTCTATTTTAGCAGAAAACCGCATGCGCGACTCCATCCTGAGCGGACCGGCCCGTCAGAATGCAGGAAGCGGCTCGCCCGCGGGACGGGGAACCGCTCCACGCTGCCTCAGCAGGCCGCTGTGCCGCTGCGCCGGATTACACCTCAGAGCGGAGCCGGCCGCTCGATCTCGACCAGGATGCAGTCGGGCCCGATGCAGACGATCTTCGTCCAGGGAATCACGATGTCGGGGCCGCCGCCCCACAAGCCGAACCAGCGGCCCTCTCCCGGCACGATGATCGCTGTAATCCGGCCGGACTTCTCGTCGATCTCCACGTCGATCAGCTCACCCAGCCGGCGTCCGGTCCGGATGTCGATCACGTCCTTGCGCAGGTCCGATGCCTTGGCCACCGTGACCGCCCTCCTCCGCGCTCATCAACCCAATCTTATGCGGAGTGGGCTTGGCCGAATCCGCGGCGCCTACAGCGGGGAGATGCCCACGTGGCTTGCCGGACCGGCGTGCGTGAAGCTGGCATCCGTCGTCGCACACCCGCCCGTGCAGATCTCCAGACACCCGCCTACACAGGCGTCCAGACACCCGCCTGTACAGGCGTCCAGGCACTTGTTTACACCGGTGTCAGGGCGCTCGCTCGCACAGGTCTCCTGGCCGTTCACCCCGGAAGCTGCGGCGGTGGGCATCTGCACCTCGCGAATGGTATAGCAGAACGACGGGTAGACGAGACACCAGAAGTTGGCCCCGGCGGCATCCCCGATCAGGATGCGGAGGGCCCGGTACCTTCCGGCCGGCAGGTAGAGATCATGATACGCCTTGCCCGGGAAATCGAAGGTGCCCAGCTCGGCCCGCACGGGATGGGTCATGCCCCAGTCGGCCACCACGGCCGCAGCAGCCTGTTCCAGCTCGTTCAGCACGGCCCGGATCGCCGCCTCCGCCTCGGCGCGGCTGCGTGCGCCGGAGAGAGCCGGGCGCAGCCGGTCGAGCACCGCATCCCGCACCGCCAGCTTCAGCGCCTGCTCGTCCACCGCGTCGCTGTGGGCGATCACATGGATCCGCACCAGATTGGCATCGGCCAGCTCCGCCTCTCCGGCCCCGGCGGTCCGGGCCAGCAGCACCCCGCCGCCCACCTGCATCAGGCCCAGGGTGATCAGCAGCCAGCCGGTAATCACCTTGCGATTCATCGTTGCTCCTCCCGTCGGGGGCTCTCCGCCCCCTTCCTCTCGGGAAGAGTTATACCCAGGTTAACCATAATCTAAACCAGCTTGACATAAATCACGCCCACGCCCGGCATGCGACTTGCGAGCCGCGCAGGCGGGCAGCCAGCGCAGCATGCAGGCGGGCAGCAAGCAGCCCCATCCCCGCTGCGGAGATGGGGCCTGCGCGCTGGATCTTATACGTACTTGCGCATGTGCGACAGGGCGGCCTTCTCGAGCCGGCTTACCTGGGCCTGCGAGATGCCGATCTCCTCTGCCACCTCCATCTGAGTCTTTCCCTCGAAGAAGCGGAGGGTCAGGATGAGCCGCTCCCGCTCGTTGAGCCGGTGCAGCGCCTGACGGATGCTGATGCCCTCCAGCCACTGGGCGTCCTGCTGAGATTCGTCGCTCACCTGGTCCATGACGTAGATGGGGTCGCCCCCGTCGTGGTACAGGGGCTCGAAGAGCGACACCGGCTCCTGGATTGAATCCAGGGCGTAGACGATCTCCTCCAGGGGAAGCTTCAGCTCGTCGGCGATTTCCTGCACAGTGGGCTCGCGCGAGAGCCGGCTGACGAGGGTGTCGCGCACCTGCAGGGCCTTATAGGCGATGTCCCTGAGCGAGCGGCTGACCCGGATCGGGTTGTTGTCCCGCAGGTAGCGCCGGATCTCGCCGATGATCATGGGAACGGCATAGGTACTGAACTTCACGTTCTGCCCCAGGTCGAAGTTGTCGATGGCCTTCATGAGGCCGATGCAGCCCACCTGAAACAGGTCGTCGACGTACTCCCCCCGGTTGTTGAACCGCTGGATGACGCTGAGCACCAGGCGAAGGTTTCCTGTGATCAACTGGTCGCGGGCTGCTCTTTCACCGCTGTGCATCCGGACAAAAAGCTCCCGCATCTGGGCGTTGGTCAGGACCGGAAGCTTGGCGGTGTTGACCCCGGGGATCTCCACTTTGTTGATCATCATGCCGGGACAATGCCTCCCCCATGGGCGCCGAACGGCTGCCCCATTCAAATGGGAGTATGTCCACGGCCGGGAACCGCTATTCCGTGTTCAGGAACCACTTACATATCATGTAATATAATCTACCCTTCGTCATTCCATACGCAGGATTTCCTTTTTCAAGCGCTTGAAGATGCGCTTCTCCAGCCGGGAGATGTAGCTCTGGGAGATCCCCAGGAGGTCGGCCACCTCCTTCTGGGTGCGCTCGCGGCCGTCGACGAGCCCGAACCGCAGCTCCATGATCCGCTTCTCCCGGCCGGTCAGCTTGGCCATCGCCTTGCGGAGGAGCTGCCGGTCGACCTCCTCCTCGAGGCCCCGGTAGGTGATGTCGCTGTCGGTACCCATGACGTCGGAGAGGAGCAGTTCGTTGCCCTCCCAGTCCTTGTTGAGCGGCTCGTCGAACGAGACCTCGCTCCGGGTGCGCGACGCGCGGCGCAGGTACATCAAAATTTCATTCTCAATACATTTCGATGCATACGTGGCCAGCTTGATCCGCTTGGAGGGATCGAAGGTCTTGACCGCCTTGATCAGGCCGATGGTGCCGATGGAGACCAGGTCCTCCACCCAGATGCCCGTGTTGTCGAACTTGCGGGCGATGTAGACTACCAGGCGCAGGTTGCGCTCAATGAGCGTGTTCTTGACGCTCTCATCGCCTTCGGTCAGGCGCATCAGCAGTGCGGCCTCTTCCTCGCTGGTCAGCGGCGGGGGCAGCGCCTCGCTGGAACCGACGTAGTAGATGGCTCTGGGCCGGATCAGCCCCCTGGCCGCCAGCCAGCGCAGCACGCGGGCAGACACCCGGAAGAGAGCCCACTGAAACGCCTGCCACTGCCTCCTAACGAACCTGTACATCGGGCCTCTCCTCTCCTCTCTCGCCGGTTTGTGTCTCCACGGGACTCCCCCGGGAGCGGCCCTGCGCCCGGCGCACCGCCGCCGCCATCGCCGCGGGAAGCAGCGCAGCGTAGCGCCCCTCCGGGTCCAGCGGACCCGCCGCCAGGCCGAGCCGGCCCTCCAGGGCCACCCAGTCTCCCCGCCCCCGCGGGCGGGCCGACAGCCCGTCGGGCCGGATCACCAGCAGCAGCGCGTCCCCCCGGCCCACGACGGCATACGGCACCAACTGGCACCGGCTCTGCCAGTCGGCGGGCAGCCCGTCCAGCCCCTCCGGGCCGGCCGCCGCGGCGTCCAGAACCGCCTGCGGCAGGCAGCCGCGCAGCCGCTCACGGTCGACCACGGCCACCGGCTGGCGGCTGATGGGCGTGCGCAGCAGGTTCCCGGAGTCCAGCAGCGCTTCCAGGACCGCCCGGCGCTCCCCCACGCGCACCTCGAGCTCATACAGCCCGTCGTCCACTTCGGCGCGCTCCCGGTGGGCCTGCCAGAGCAGCTGCACGCCGCCCAGGGCCACGCCCACCCCCCCGGCCACCAGCGCAGCCGGCGGTGAGGCGAAGACCGCCGGGTAGCGTTCAGCCAGCAGGAGAAGCAGCCCCCCGGCCAGGATCAGGCCCGCCCAGAAGAAGCCGAACACAGCCACGAACTGCGACCAGGTGCCGGGCCAGATCAGGAGCAGCACCAGCAGCGCGCTGCCGGCCACCAGCCCCGCGGCGGAGAGAAGCCATCCCCAGCCGACCCCGGGTGCGGCAGGAACCAGGACCGGCACCACCGCCATGATCGACCCGAGCAACGCTGCCGTCCACAAGCGCCACACGCGGTAGCGCACCCTCGCCACCCGGGCGGCGAACCAGAGCAGGGCCAGGTCGAGGGCCAGGTTGATGATGAACAGGAGTTCCGGCCGGCGGACTGCGGGCAGACCGGGCACACCAGGCACCCCCGTCAGGCTCACCCCGTCCCGCAGCGCGAGAGTACGAAGCAAGTCCCGGATTTATGCCAACATCTTAGCCCAGTCTCGCTGTCGCTTGTGGTCGGAACCTGGCGGGGATTCCTGACGCTTTCTGTCGAATCACCCCGGCCTGTGGGTCGCCTCTGGCTGCCCTGTCTCTCCCGGACCTATCCTTTCTGTTCGTGTTCGCTGTGGGTGACCTCCGGTTGGCCTGTCTTTCTCGTAAGCGCCCGCTCTGTTCGCATTCGCTGTGGCCCGCAACCGCAGGCCCATCTCCCACTCGGAACGGATCTATTCGCATCTCCTGGTGGGCGCCGGACACGGTAGGGTCTCTCCTCCCGCCCCGGGCAACACTGAAGACGAACAGAACAGATCGCGCACAGGGGCATCACGACCCGCCCCACCCACACTGAGCACGAACAGAACAGATAGCGCACCAAGCGCATCACGCCCCGCTCCCGCCGGCCATCGGCGCCCAGCACCACCTCAACGGCCGCGCAGGCAGCGCCCCGTGTACGTCGCACGCCAGACGCGCGAAAAAGGCGCCCCCCTCGCGGGGGCGCCCCTCAACGCTGCGGTCTGCTACTGCGGCTTGCGGCGCAGGAACGCCGGGATGTCCAGCTCGTCCACGACGGGCTTGACCTCGCCCACCTGACCGGGCCGACGGCGGCCCCAGGCGGGGAACTCGCCGTCGCCGAAGCCGGTGGCGATGACCGTCACCCGGATCTCATCCTGAATCGACTCGTCGATGACCGCGCCGAAGATGATAGTGGCCTCGGGATCGGCGGCCTGGGCGATGATCTCCGCCGCCTCGTTAACCTCCATCAGCCCCAGGTCGGCGCCGCCGGTGATGTTGAGCAGCACGCCCTTGGCCCCTTCGATGGTGGTCTCCAGGAGCGGGCTCGAAATGGCTGCACGGGCCGCGTCGGCCGCGCGGGAGTCGCCGCTGCCCACGCCGATGCCCATCAAGGCGGAGCCGGTGTTGGACATGATCGTGCGCACGTCGGCGAAGTCCAGGTTGATCAGGCCCGGCACCGCGATCAGGTCGGAGATGCCCTGCACGCCCTGGCGCAGCACGTCGTCGGCCGTGCGGAAGGCCTCCATCAGGCTGGTCTTCTTGTCCACCACCTGCAGCAGCCGGTCGTTGGGGATGGTGATCAGGGTGTCGACCTTCTGCTTCAGGTTCTGGATGCCCTTCTCGGCCTGCATGGCCCGCTTCTTGCCCTCGAAGGTGAAGGGCTTGGTGACGACGCCGACGGTGAGCGCGCCGAGCTCCTTCGCGATCTCGGCCACCACGGGCGCCGCGCCGGTGCCCGTGCCGCCGCCCATGCCCGCGGTCACGAAGACCATGTCGGCGCCCCGCAGGGCGTTGGCGATCTCCTCACGGCTCTCCTCGGCCGCCCGGTTGCCGATCTCCGGGTCGGCCCCGGCCCCCAGGCCCTTGGTCAGCTTGGCGCCGATCTGGAGCCGCGTCGGGGCCTGCGCGTTCTTCAGCGCCTGCGCATCCGTATTGACTGCGACGAAATCGACGCCCTGGAGGCCGGCCGAAATCATGCGGTTGACCGCGTTGTTGCCGCCGCCACCAACGCCGATGACCTTGATACAGGCTAACTGCTCAAACCCCGGCTCATAATCGTTCACGACTGTGATCCTCCTCACGTGGCGCTAGTGGAACAGGGCTTTCAGCCAGTCCCGTAACCGTCCTGCTCGCGCCGGCCTTGCCAGGGCCGGAGCCTCGGGCGGGTCGCCTGGCTCCCCGCTCTCCGGGGCCTCCAGCGCGGCCCGCGCACCCCACAATGCGAGCCCGGCCGCCGCGGCCATCTCGGGTTCGGCAGCCAGGGAATCCGCAGGCGTGCCGATGCGGCTCTTCAGGTTGAGGCAGTCGCCGGCATAAGCGGCAAGCCCGCGCAGGCGGCTTCCACCGCCGGTGAGCACCAGCCCGGCGGGAAAGAGGCCGGCGTAGCCCGATCGCTTGACCGC
The DNA here is from genome assembly GCF_055383075.1 of Symbiobacterium turbinis. NCBI lineage: Bacteria > Bacillati > Bacillota > Clostridia > Eubacteriales > Symbiobacteriaceae > Symbiobacterium > Symbiobacterium turbinis. The sequence goes on along the minus strand of NZ_AP042433.1, from coordinate 495,405 downwards.
GGCCGCCGCCATCTGGAGGATCTCCTCCACCCGCGAGGCGATGATCTCAGCCACGTATTTCTCACTGACTTCGTGGGTGTTCAGCCCCGAAGGGCTGGGCACGGTAACGCTGGCGTCCGCCGCCAGGCTGGGCGTGGCCCAGCCCCGCTCCCGCTTCAACCGCTCGGCCGTCTCCACCGGAATGCGGAGCACGGTCGCCAGGTCGTGGGTGATATGGTCGCCACCGACGGGCAGAACCGCCAGGTGGAAGAGATGTCCCAGTTCGTAAACCGCGACGCCGGTCGTTCCGCCGCCCATGTCCAGCAGCAGGACGCCCTCGTCGCGCTCCTCCGGCGTGAGCACCGCCTCGCCGGCCGCCCGCACGGCCACCAGGTAGTCGGCCACCTCCATGCCCGCCTCGCTGGCGGCCCGCAGGTGGTTCTGCACCTGCAGCGCATCGCCGGTGACCACCTGCACCTCGGCGGCGAGCGTCCGCCCGCACAGGCCGATCGGATCCCGGAGGGGCACGCTGCCATCCAGCTGGTAGCTGCGGGGCACCACGTGCACCCGCTCACGGCCCGCCCGGGGCTCCACCGCCTCGGCCGCCGCGTCGAGCACCCGGCGCACCAACTCCGGTGTCACCCCTGCAGCCGGCCGGGGCACCGCGATCGCCGCCGCGCCGACCTCGGAACTGAGGTGGGCGCCGGAGATGGAGATGACGGCCCGGTCTACCTTCGGACGATCGGCCATCGCACAGGCGGCTTCTGCGGCCTTGCGCATCTCCTGCGCCGCTGCGCCGAGGTCGCTGATCAGCCCCCGGTAGACCCCGGTGGACGGCACGAGTCCGACGCCGATCACCCGCGGCTCCCCGTCCTCCGCCACTTCTGCCAGGGCGGCCGCCACGTGGGTGCTGCCGGCATCCAGACCCAGAACCAGGTTCTCCGCCACAGAGCCGGCCCCCTCCACTCTGGCATCATGCGTGCACTTCTTAACTTCATTCAACGCCAGAGAAGCGAATCCTCCTCCTGATAATGGGTGACGCTATAATTCTTGGGAGCAGATGGTGGAACGCGCAGCCCGCTTCTTTGGAGAAGCCCGGGCTGCGCGCTCAGTCCTGAAGGCCGTGGTGCGAACGCGTCTCCTCGTCCCGCTGGAAGAACCCCCACCGCTGCAGGACCAGCCGCCGGATGATGCCGAGGTTCTGGAACATCCGGATGCCCATGGCCACCACGCCGGCCAGGTAGAGGTTCTCGACGCCGATGCGGTCGCCCAGGTAGACCAGACCGGCGGCCAGCAGCACGTTGGTGAAGAACCCGGTGATGAAGATGGTGTTGTCATATGTCCCTTCCAGGCTGGCCCGCAGCCCGCCGAAGGTGGTGTCGAGGGCCGCCAGCACGGCGATGGACAGGTAGCGGGCGTAGGCGACGGGCAGCGTGAAGGGCGACAGGATGCCAATGAGAATCCCCGCGATGAAACCTACAATAATAATCCACATGTCAGGGTGCGACCTCCTCGAGGATCGGCTGGGCGTAGTCCAGCCGCAGCCGGGCCGTATATGCGGGCACCCGGACCACAGCCTCCTTCTTGACCGACACCTGAATGCCCCAGTAGCGCAGCGACTCGGCCACGCCGCCCTTCATCGTGATGGCCCGCTCCAGTTCGTCCGGGTTGCCGATGGCAACGATGTTGAGCGGGGGCGCGGTGCGCACGCCATTGATGGTGACCACGGGACCCGTGCAGCGGATCTCGGTCCGGCCCGTCACCCGCTGCCCGTTGATGGCGATGGCCTCGGCGCCGGCCGCCTGCAGCTCGTTGATGACCCGCAGCACGTCCTCGTCGTGGATGATGAAGTTGTTGGCGTTCTCCCCCGGGGTGGCCGGCAGCACCGAGTCGGCCATGACGACCGTGACACCGGGTCCCTGCAGGGGCAGCAGCCCGGCGTGGATCTGCGCCTGCTCCAGCCGCTCCGCCAGGGCCTGGTACTCGTTCTGCGTCTTGACCGAGATGAGCTGCTGCTGGCGCAGGAACTCCACCTCTGCGGCGAGCTCGTCGCGGAGCGCCTCGGCGCTGGCCAGCTGCGCGACCAGCTCTTCCGTGCGCTGCACCGCGGCCAGGTCGGCCAGGGCCACCTGACGCTGCACCTTGAACTGCATCGAAAGCATGAGACCCAGGGCGACCCCGACCAGTGCCGTCGCCCAGGGCATCCTCCTCAGCTGTGTGGTCATGGCCTCACCCCCGCATTATTGGCACCCCTGTGCCAGCACCTTGCCGAACACCCGGAGGTCGATCTGACAGGTGGAGCGCGCGGACGGCGGAACCCGGTCGAGCTGGTCCAGCAGCCCCCTGAGCTGCGTCTGGATGTGCTCCTGCCGCCGGGCGGCGTCGTCGGGCAGTATCCCGACCTCCACCGTGGTGCCGCCGGTGAGGTAAAGCCGCAGGTAGCGGTCCTCGCGCACGTGCACCTCCGAAAGCTGCTCCAGCAGCGGATCGCCGGTCCACCAGAGCAGGGTCAGGGCGTCCTTCAGGCCCAGATCGTCCAGCACGTCGCCGCGCAGCGCGCGGTCCACGGCCACGCCGCTGACCACCGGCAGCCGCTCCCCCTCCTCCAGCAGCCGCTGGCCGAGGACGCGCCCGTCGGCGTCCAGCATCAGGTAGAAGCGTCCGTGGTACTGCAGCAGGGCCAGCGGCTCCCGCTCCGAAACGGTGATGACCAGCGCGTTGCCGCGCCAGGTGACCTGCGCCGACTCCACCCAGGGATCGGCCAGCAGCCGCTGTCGGACGCGCCCCTCCGGCACCTCCCACTTCAGGTCGCCGGGCATCACACCCGCGATCGCCATCACCTCGGCCTGGCTGAGCCGCTGGTTCCCGGCGATCTGCACGCGCTCCAGCCGGAAGAGGGCCGAGCGGTAAGCGGTGAACAGGCAGATGCCCAGAAGTACGGCGAGGGCCATCACGAAGCCCCACCGGCTGCGCGGCCGCGCCGCCCCCTTCCCCTTCATCCGCACTGCGCTCGTCGTCACACCGTCACCGCCCCTCTCCGCAGAACCGCAGCTTCAATTATACTCCAGCCCCGCTCCATGCCGACCCCTTCAGATTCTGACATATCATCATCATACAGGCAGCACCACATTCAGGGCGGCAGGCAGGATCTCGAAGCTCACCGGCAGGTGGCCGATCACATCGCCGTCCAGCTGGAAGACCACCCGCTCGGGCGAGTCGGCCGTCACCTTCCGCCCGCGCATCATGCGCACCTTCGGGTGGCCGACGTGGTTGCCGCCGTAAATCAAGGTCACGAGCCGGAGCAGCTCCAGCCGGCCGAGGTCCTCGCCCCAGGCGATTTCCAGGAGCCCGTCGGCGATTTCGGCCTCGGGAAAGACCTTCATCCCGCCGCCGAAGTAGCGGCCTATGCCCACGGCGAGCAGCAGCACGCGGTCGAGGCGGCGCTTCTCGCCGTCGATCTCCACGTCCACCGGCACACCGGTGAAATGAAAGAGGGTGTCGAACACCCCCCGTACGTAGCTGAGTTTCCGGAACCGCTCCCCATAGGTGTTGACGCGTGCGCACACCTCCGCGTCGAAGCCGAAGCCGGCCGCGTTGAAGAAGTAGCGGTAGCCGTGGGCCACGCCCACATCCATCCTGGCAACCCGGCCCCCGAACGCCAGCCGGCAGCCCGCCTCCGGATCGGTCGGGACGCCGGTGGTGCGAACCCAGTCGTTGCCCGTGCCCGCCGGAATGACGGCCAGAGCCGCGTCGGTCCCCACGAGGCCGTTTCCCACCTCGTTGAGGGTGCCGTCGCCGCCCAGGGAAACCACCCGGTCGTATCCTTCCTTCACTGCTAACCGTGCCAGTTCGGTGCCATCTCCGGGACCCTCGGTGAACTTGACGCCGTACTCTCCCAGCCGGGCGGCCAGCGGCTCGATTCTCTTCCAGCGGGCCAGACCCTGCCCGCGCCCGGCAACGGGGTTGACGATGAAGCATACACGAGTCATGGCTCGTCACCTCCGTGGCACACGGCTCGCAGTACGTTTTCACTCCAGTGGCTGCATTTTCCTGCATGGGGAGGGGATCGCGCAGGCCCGGGCGCGGGCACGGGCGGCCGGGGCGGCCACCGCTCTCCCAGATACAGACGGTGCGGGCCCTGCACCAGGTGCAGGGCCCGCCTCCCCACATCTTACCTTTCGTTCCAGATCGCCGTGGGCAGGTTGCCGCCGCTCACCACCCGCACAGGGCCTTCCTTCGTCGGGCGGATGTCGAACTCGAAGATCTCCGTGGGCAGCCAGAGCGTGCAGCAGGCGTTGGGGATGTCGACGATGGCGCTGATGCGGCCCTCGATGGGTGCCGTCCCCAGGATCATGTACGCCTCCTCGCCGGTGTAGCCGAAGCTCTTCAGGTAGTTGATCGCCTCCAGGCAGGCCCGCCGGTAGGCCACGTGCGCATCCAGGTAGTACTGCCGGTCCTCCTCGTCCACCGAGTAACCCTCGAACACGATGTAGCTGGAGAAGCGGGGCTCGGTGAAACTGGGCTGGAAGACGGCATGCTGCAGGTTGTACTTGTTCATGCCGTCCTTGATCAGGTCGACGCACATGGTGATGTAGCCGGGCATCTCGATGGCGCCGCAGAAGGTGATCTCCCCGTCGCCCTGGCTGTAGTGCAGGTCCCCCACCGTGAGCTTCGCGCCCTTCACGTGTACGGGCAGCAGGGCCCGGGAGCCGCGGGTGAGGTTCTTGATGTCGCGGTTGCCCCCGTTCTCCCGGGGCGGAATGGTGCGGGCGGCTTCGCGGGCCACCCGCTCGTACTCCGGCGTGCCGGGGCGCAGCGAGCTGAGCACGGCGTTGCGGGGCTCGGGCGGCAGGGCCAGCGGCGGCACCCGCTCGGGATTCTGGGCGATGAGCCGGCGCTCCCGCTCATTCCAGCGGGCCAGCAGCTCGTGCGAGGGCGCGGTGCCCAGGATGCCGGGATGCGCCAGGTAGGGGATGCGCACGCCGGGCACGTGGCGGGAGCGGGCCCACACGCCGTCGAACTCCCAGATGGCCTTGTGGGCATGGGGGAAGTGGTCGGTGAGGAAGCCGCCGCCGTTGTGCTTGCAGAAGATGCCGGTGTAGCCCCACTTCTGCTTCGGGTGCGGGCCGATGTCCAGGATGTCGACGACGAGCAGGTCGCCGGGCTCGGCGCCGGCCACCTCGATGGGGCCGGTGAGGTGGTGGTTTGGCGAGAGCTCCATGTCCCGGATGTCGGTGGCCGAGTCGTCGTTCCGCACCTGTCCGCCGGTCCAGTCGGGGCATTCCACGGTGAACACCTCGCCCGGCCGCACGCTGGCCACAGCCGGGATGTCCGGGTGCCAGCGGTTCTGGAGCACCTCGTGGTACTCCGAGATGGGTTTGGTCGGATCGATCTCGATGAGCGGGCGTCCCATAACCTGGCCCTCCTTTGTCTGGTGTAGCCCGTAAGCCCGCGCGGGGTGCCGGGGGCCGCCTTCCCCTCAGCGCACGGTCCGTCGCGATGGGCCTGCCAATAGATATGCGGGCGGGGACAGGCTTAAACGCGCGGAATCGGGACCAGCCTGCGCCGGTCCCGATTCCCTACTGCCGAACGATCGTCGCCCCCAGCTGGGTCAGCTTCTGGTCCAGGTGCTGGTATCCCCGGTCGATGTGGTAAACCTCGTCGATGGTGGTCTCGCCCTCGGCCACCAGGCCGGCGAGGATGAGGGCCATCCCCTCCCGCAGGGCCGGGCAGACCACCGTCGCCCCCGAGAGCGACGGCACCCCCTGCACCACCGCGGTGCGCCCCTCGGTCTTGATGTTCGCCCCCATCCGGCGCAGCTCGTCGGCCACCTTGAACCGGTTCTCGAAGATCGTTTCGGTGATGATGCTCGTCCCATCGGCCGCGGCCATCAGCGCCATCATCTGCGGCTGCATGTCGGTGGGGAAGCCCGGGTAGGGCAGGGTTTTCAGGTCCGCCGCCTTCAGCCGCCGGGGCCCCACGGCCGTAATGGCGTTGCCGTACTCGCGCACGGTCGTGCCCATCTCCCGGAGTTTGGCGGTCACCGCGTCCACGTGCTCGGGAATCACCCCCTGCACGGTCACCTCGCCGCCGGTGATCGCCGCGGCGGCCAGGAAGGTGGCGGCCTCGATGCGATCCGGGATGACGGTGTGCTCCACCGAGCCGAGCCGGCGGACGCCGTCGATGCGGATGACGTCGAGCCCCGCCCCGCGCACCTTCGCCCCCATCTTGTTGAGGAAGGCCTGCAGGTCCACGATTTCGGGCTCCCGCGCCGCGTTGCGGATCACCGTCGTGCCCTCCGCCAGCACGGCCGCCATCATCAGGTTCTCGGTGGCGCCGACAGAGGGAAAGTCCAGGTAGATCTCGGTTCCCCGGAGCCGCCTGGGAGCGCTGGCCTCGATGTAACCGAACCGCTCCTCGATGCGGGCCCCCAGCATCTCCAGCCCGCGTAGATGAAAATCGATCGGCCTCGGGCCGATCGCACAGCCGCCGGGATAGGAGATTCGGATCTTGCCGACGCGGGCCAGGAGCGGGCCCATCAGGAAGATGGAGGAGCGCATCTCGCGGGTGAAATCTGCCCCGACCTCCTGGCCGTTGAGTCCGTCGGCCCGAATGCGCAGGGTGCGTCCCGAGACGCCCTCGGGCCCCTCTTCCACCCGGGCCCCCAGCTTGTGCAGGATCTCGATCATCACCGCCACGTCGCGGATCATCGGTGCGTTGTGGATCACCGACTCGCCCGGCGTCAGCAGCGCCGCCGCCAGAATCGGCAAGGCGGCGTTCTTCGCGCCGCTGATCGCGACCTGCCCATGAAGGCGGCACCCCCCTGCGACCACGTAGCGCTCATGCTGCTTCACTGTGCATGCGACCTCCTGCGGCCGGAGCCCTGTGCCCAGAGGCCGGCCCATCAGGGCAGGAACCAGGGGTTGTGCCCCCAGATCTTCACCTCGGCCTCGAGCCACACTCCGAACCGCTGCTTCACGGTACTGCGAACCCGGTCCATCAGTGTCAGCACATCCTTCGCCGTGGCCTGGCCCAGGTTGACGATAAAGTTGGCGTGTTTCTCGGAGACCTGCGCATCGCCCACCCGCTCCCCCTTCAGCCCGGCCTGCTCGATCAGCCGGCCGGCGAAGTCACCCGGCGGGTTCTTGAAGACCGAACCCGCGTTGGGGTGCTGAAGAGGCTGGGTGGCGCGGCGCCGGTCCAGATGCTGCCGCATCGCGCCCTGCAAGGCCGCCGGGTCGGCGGGGCGCAGGGCCATCACCACCTCGACCACGATGGCCGAGGTCCCCTGAAGGCGCGTACTCCGGTATCCGAACCCGATCTCTCGGGGGCCCAGGCGCTCCAGGCGCCCGTCGCCCCACATCACCGTGACTTCGGTGACCACCTGTGCCAGGTCGCCGCCGTGCGCGCCGGCGTTCATCACCAGCCCGGCGCCGACGGTCCCGGGAATGGCACAGGCGAACTCGATGCCGCCCAGGCCCAGCTGCGAGACCTGGTGGGCCAGCTTCGGCAGGCTGCACCCGCCTCCGACGCGGACCGTGCTGCCGTCTATGGCGAGCTGGCCGAACTCGCCGGTGAGGCGGAGCACCAGCCCGCGGACCCCCTCGTCGGAGACGATCAGGTTGCTGCCGCTGCCGAGGATGTAGACAGGCAGGCCCTCCTCGCCTGCGAGGCGCAGCAGGCCGGAGAGCTCGTGGCGGTCGGCCACGTGAATCAGGTAATCGGCCGGCCCGCCTATGCGAATGGACGTGTGGCGCTTCAGGGGTTCGGCCTGGCGAATGCGGCCCGGGTCGCGGATTATGCTACGCAGCCGTCCTGCGATGGGTGACAATGGGGCTTGCCTCCTTCCCGCGCTACCGGGCACGACCGGCGTGCCGGGCGATGCCGATGATGCGCCGGGCGATGGTCTGCGCCGCGTCGGGTTCGGCCAGTTCGGCCAGGGCGGCGCGCATGCGCTCGGCGAGGGAGCCGTCGGTCAGCAGCCGGGTCAGCGCATCCGAGAGGTCGGCGGGCGTCAGGTTCGCCTCCCGCAGCACCACCGCCGCGCCCCGCCGCTCCAGGGTGCGGGCGTTCCATTCCTGGTGGTTGTGGGTGACGTTGGGGCTGGGGATGAGCACGCTGGGCAGCTGCCGCACCTGGATCTCCGCCAGGGTAAGGGCCCCTGCGCGGAAGAGCCCTGCGTCGGCGGCGGCGTAGACCTCGGGCATGTTGTGCGCGTACGGCAGCAGGGTCACGTGCGGAGCCTGGTCGCCGTACTGCGCCTTCACCTGCTCGAAGTAGCGCTCGCCGGTGATGTGCACCACCCTGAGGCCCGGCACCTCCAGCCGCATGACGGCCTCGGCCGCCACCCGGTTGAAGTCGCGGGCCCCGCCGCTGCCGCCCATGATCACCAGCACCCGGTCGCGCTCGCTGAGCCCCAGGGCCGCCCGACCGGCTTCACGGGAGGCGGCCGCGATCTGCGGGCGGACGGGGTTGCCGACCCGGATCAGGCGCACACCCTGCGGGAAGTGGGCGCGCGCCTCTTCATACGGCACAAAGACCGCCGTGGCCCACCGGGCGGCCAGGCGGTTGGTGACGCCGGGGAAGGCGTTCTGCTCCTGAATGACCGAGGGCACCCGCGCCAGGCGGGCGGCGGCCAGCACCGGGCCGGCGACGAAGCCCCCGGTGCCGATGACGATGTCGGGCCGGAACCGGCGGATGTGGCCCAGCGCCTCCAGGACACCCCGGGCGGCCCGCAGGCCCCCGCGCACCTTCTGCACAAGGCCCAGGTTGATCACCCCGCCGCTGGCGATGGTGGCGAAGTCGATGCCGCTCTGCGGCACGACGGACGCCTCGCGCCCGGTCTTCGTGCCCACGTAGAGCAGCGCGGCCTCCGGGTCCAGATCGGCCAGGGCCCGGGCGATGGAGAGGGCGGGATAGATGTGGCCGCCGGTGCCGCCACCGGTGATCAGGTAGCGCATGGGGAGAACCTCCTTCAAGTGCGTTGCCACGTCGTGCGGCCGCTAGTTGCGGCAGTGCCGGGAGACCCCCAGCAGGATGCCCACCCCGGAGAGGGTGATCAGGAGCGAGGTGCCGCCGTAGCTCAGGAAGGGCAGCGGGATGCCCGTGGAGGGCACGGACGCCGTGACCACGGCGATGTTCAGGGCCGCCTGCAGGGTGATCAGCGAGGTGACCCCCGCCGCCAGGAGGCTGGTGAAGCGGTCCGGCGCCTGGATCGCGATGCGGTAGCCCCGCCACGCAAAGGCGAAGAAGAGCAGCAGCACCAGCGCGGCGCCGATGAAGCCCAGCTCCTCCCCCAGCACCGCGTAGATCATGTCGGTGTGCCGCTCGGGCAGGTAGAAGTACTTCTGCCTGCTCTCGCCGAGGCCGACGCCGAACAGCCCCCCGGAGCCGAAGGCCAGCAGGGCCTGGATGATCTGGTAGCCCGAGTCGGTGGGGTCGGCCCAGGGGTTGAGGAAGGTGGTGATGCGGCTCCAGCGCTCCTCGTCGATCTTCGCCAGGGCGAAGACCCCGAGCGCCCCCACCACCCCCAGGCCCGCCAGGTGCGTAAGCCGGGCGCCGGCCGCAAACATCATCAGGGCGCCGGTGCCGGCCAGGGTCATGGACGTGCCCAGGTCGGGCTGCAGCATGATCAGCCCGAAGAGCAGGCCCAGCACCAGCACGGGGGGCAGGAGCCCCCGCACGAAGTCGCCCACGTCCCGGGCGTACCTGGCCAGGTAGGTGGAGAGCCACATAATGTAGGCGAACTTGGTCACCTCGGAGGGCTGAAACGCCAGCTGGCCGTAGCCCAGCCAGCGCCGGGCGCCCAGGCGCGAGATGCCGACGCCGGGGATGATGACCAGGACGAGCAGGGCGATGGCCACCAGCAGGGCCGTGCGGCTGTGCTTCTGCCAGAACCACGGGCTGATGCTGGCGAAAAGCGCCATGGCGGCGAGGCCGACCCCCACCCAGATCACCTGGCGCACCAGGAAGTAGTACCGGTTGCCGAAGTCCGCCTCCGCGATGGCGGTACTGGACGTATACACCATGACAATTCCAATGCCGAGTAATAACGCAACCACTGCCATGAGGGTGTAGTCCGGACTCCTGCGCTGTACCTGCACGAGAGCCGACCCCCTCAATCTGTCACTGCCCGGCCGGCCTCCGGGGCGGCGCCCCGGGCAGACCCGCTACCGCGCGCCCAGCATCCCGGGCAGGGCGAGCCAGCCGAGGATGGTGAAGAGCAGCGAAGCCCCCCAGAAGAGCCGGAGCACCTGGCCCTCCGACCAGCCCAGCAGCTCGAAGTGGTGGTGCAGCGGGGCCATCTTGAAGATGCGTCTGCCGGTCAGCCGGAAGGAGAGCACCTGCAGGATGACCGAGATGACCTCGATCACGTAGACGGCGCCGACGATGACCAGCAGGAACTCGGTCTTGGTGAGCACCGCCATCGCGGCCAGGGCGCCGCCCAGGGCGAACGAGCCCACGTCGCCCATGAAGATGCGGGCGGGATGCCGGTTGTAGTAGAGGAAACCGAGAGCCCCGCCCACCAGGGCCGTGCCCAGCACGGCCATGTCGACCTGCCCCACGGCCAGGGCGACCACGAGTCCGTAAAAGCCGAAGGTGATGACGCTGAGTCCGCCCAGGAGGCCGTCGAGCCCGTCGGCGAAGTTGACGGCGCTGGCGGTGCCCCAGACCATGACCAGCACCAGCAGGTAGTAGAGCGGCTTGCCCAGGTCGAAGGTGAGGTTGACCAGAGGCAGCGTCACGGCGGTGCCCAGGTCCAGCACCTCCACCGCCCCGTAGCCCAGCACCGCCGCCAGCGCGACCTGCGCCAGCAGCTTGTCGCGGGCCCGGAGCCCCAGCGACCGCTTCAGCACCACCTTGATGTAGTCGTCGGCGAAGCCCACCAGGCCGTGGCCCACGGTGAGCACCAGGGCGATGATCAGCCGGAGCAGCGCGTCGCCCGCCCGGGGGGCGAAGATCAGGGTGGCCAGCAGCGCGGGGATGGCGAAGATGATGCCGCCCATGGTGGGCGTCCCCGCCTTGGCCTGGTGGCGGGCCGACATCTCGGCCCGGATCGTCTGCCCGGCCCGCAGCCGCCGCATGAGCGGGATGACCACGGGACCCAGGGCGAGGGCCCCGATGAGTGCGGTAAGTCCGGCGCCGGCCAGGCGAAGCAGCGTGGTCTGTTCCATAAAATCGAGCCCTTTCCTCGTGTTCTGCAGCAGACGCTCCGGGATTACGGCTGCGGCCGGTCCAGGTGTGCTGCGAGCGCCTGTACGATCTCCTCCATCGTCATGCCGCGGGAGCCCTTCACCAGCACCGTGTCCCCCGGGCGGAGGCGCTCCTGCAGGAGGGCGACCGCCTGGCGGTTGCCGGGCACCTCATGCACCTCCCGGAGCCGGGCGCCCCCGGCACCGCCCGCACCTTCGCCGGCCTGCGTGGCGCTCCCGCCGCCCACCGCCTCCCGTGCGCCGGCCGCGATGTGGCGGCCCAGTTCGCCCACGGCCACCAGTTCGTCAGCCAGCCGCGCCGCGGCAGCCCCCACCTGCCGGTGCCCCTCCACCTCCATCTCGCCCAGCTCGTACATCTCGCCCAGCACGGCGACGCAGCGGCCGCCGGGGCCGGCGAGGCTCCGCATGACCTCCAGCGCAGCGATGACCGAGGCCGGGGCGGCGTTGTACGTGTCGTCCAGGATACGGATGCCCCCTGCCTCCACCAGCCGCATCCGGCTGCCGGCGTTCCGGAACCGGGCGAGCCCCCGGGCCACCGCCTCCGGGTCCATGCCCTGCGAGAGCCCCACGGCCGCGGCGGCCAGGGCGTTGAGGAGGTTGTGGGGCCCCGGCGCCGGCAGGTACGCGTCGGCCTCTCCCATGCAGCTCACCAGCCGGAACCGCTGGGCCATCGGCCCGTCGGGCCGCACGTCGGCAGCGGTCACCCAGCGCGCCGCGCCCTCCTCAGGCGCACCCGCCGCAGCGGGCGGACTCGCCCTGCCGGGCGTGCCCGGCACGGCCGCGGCCGCCTCCCGGGCCGTCAGGCCGTAGTACCAGACCCGGGCCTTTGTAGCGGCGGCCATCGCCCGCACGTGCGGGTCGTCGGCGTTCAGCACGGCGTCGCCGTCCGCCGGCAGGGCCCGCACCAGTTCCGACTTGGCCAGGGCGATGTTCGCCTGCGTGCCCAGCAGCTCCAGGTGGGTGATGCCCACGTTGGTGACCACACCCACCTGCGGCCGGGCGATGGAGGCCAGGTAGGCGATCTCGCCCAGGGCGCGCATGCCCATCTCGAGCACGGCCGCCTCGTGGTCGGCGCTGAGGCCGGCCAGCGAGGCCGGCAGGCCCACCTCCGAGTTCAGGTTGCCTTCCGTCCGGAAGACCCGGAAACGCTCGCTCAGCACCGCCGCCACCATCTCCTTGGTGGTGGTCTTGCCCACCGACCCGGTCACGCCCACCACCCGCAGGCGCGGGTGGCGGCTGCGCAGGGCCAGGCCCAGGCGCCCCAGGCCCAGCAGGGGGTCGGGGCAGACCACGACGGCCGCCCCTCCGGCGGCAACCGGACGGGCCGCCAGGATGCAGGCGGCCCCGGCGCCGGCAGCCCGCCAGGCGAAGTCGTGGCCGTCCACGCGCTCGCCCACCAGGGCCACGAAGCAGTCGCCGGGCTGTACCCGCCGGCTGTCCCACGCCAGGCCGGTCACCCGCGCGGCCGGGTCGCCCGCGGCCACGCGGCCTCCCGTGAGCTCGGCGATCTCGGCGGCGGTAAACAGATGTGTCAACTCGATCCGCCCTTTCCGACCCGCGCCTCAATCAACGAGCGGGCCACCGCCCGGTCGTCGAAGGGGATGGTGCGGTCCTTGAAGATCTGGTACGTCTCGTGCCCCTTGCCGGCGATGACGATCACATCGTCCGGCTCCGCCATGGTCACCGCCCGGCGGATGGCTTCCGCCCGATCGATGACCACCTCGTAGGTATGGCTGGGCAGGATGCCGTCCACCAGGCCGGACTCAATCTGTTGGACGATGCGGACCGGGTCCTCGCTCCGCGGGTTGTCCGAGGTGACGATGGTGTGGTGCGCCAGACACCCGGCGATGCGCCCCATGATGGGCCGCTTGGTGGGGTCACGGTCACCGCCGCAGCCGAAGACGACGATCAGCCGGCCCCGGGTGAAGGCCCGGGCCGTGCGCAGCACGTTCTCCAGCGAGTCCGGCGAGTGCGCGTAGTCGACGAAGACCCCGAAGGGCTGGCCGGCCCGCACCGGCTGCAGCCGGCCCGGCACCCCCTCCTCCGCCTCCAGGGCGGCGCGGATCACCGCCAGGTCGACGCCCTCGGCCACCCCGGCGGCCGCCGCGGCCAGGGCGTTGTATACGTTGAACCGGCCCACCAGCCGCAGCGCGACCGGCACCTCGCCCTGCGGGGTGCAGAGCCGGAACCGCGTGCCGGCCGGGCTCAGGTCCACATCCACCGCCCGCACCATCGCGCCGGGGCGCATCCCGTAGGTGTAGACCGGCACCTCGGTGACGGAGCGGTAGTACCCGCTGGCGGGGTCGTCCGCGTTGAGCACGGCGGCCTTGCGGGCCTTGTAGCCGGGACGGCTCAGCAGGCGGAAGAACCGGGCCTTGGCCTCCCGGTAGGCGCTGAACGTACCGTGATAGTCCAGATGATCCTGGGTAAGATTCGTAAATACCCCAAGGTCAAACTCTACATCATCTACACGGTTCATGTCGAGTCCTTCAGAGGAGGCTTCCATGACCACGTACGTACAGCCTGCCTCCGCCATCTGGTGAAAGAGCCGCTGGAGGTCGGAGGCCTGGGGGGTGGTCAGCCTGGCGGGCCGCCGCTCCCCGGGCATGAGCGTGTGCACCGTGCCGGTCAGCCCCACCCGGTGGCCCTGGCGCTCCAGCACCGCCTTGATGAGGTGGGTGGTGGTCGTCTTGCCGTTGGTCCCCGTCACCCCGACGACCCGCATCCGGCGCGACGGGTGGCGCCAGAGGAGGGCGGCCAGCCGGCCCAGGGCCGCGCGGGCCGAGTCGGTCTGGATGACGGCCACGTGATCGGGCGCAGCGACCGGCCGCTCCACCACCAGGGCCGCCGCCCCCCGCTGCACCGCCTCGGCCGCAAAGTCGTGGCCGTCGGCGTTCCGCCCGGGCAGGGCGACGAACAGCGCGCCGGCCGTAACCTCCCGCGAGTCGTAGACGACGTCGGTGATCTCGGCCGCCGGGTCTCCCTGAAGCAGCCGGCCCACAACCAGGCAATCCTTCACCCGCATCGTGCAATCCGCCTCACTTTACCGGAGGTTGCACCTTCTGTTGCCCATTATTTCCACATAATAGTGGTGAGATACCTCCTCTATTCTGCAGTCTTTTACGAAATCAGCGACTGTTTTGTTCTGGGAATTTCAGGAATACCCTGACCGGGGTTCCGCTGGGCACGCGGGTGCCCGCGGGCGGATCCTGCCGGTAGACCGCCCCCCGGCCCTCCGCCTCCATCAGCAGGCCCCGCTCGGCCAGCGTGCGCGCCGCCTCGTGCAGCGACAGGCCCGACAGCGCCGGCACCGTCACCTCGCGGGATCCGGGCCCTGGCGGGGTCAGGTTCGCGACGATCTCGCCGCCCTTGTAGGCCGTGGCCCCGGGGAGGGGGAACTGGCTCACCACGTAGCTGCCGGCGCCGGTGAAGGAGACCGTGAAGCCGGCCTCCCGGGCGACCTGCTCGGCGTCCGGGACCGGCAGGTTGACCAGCGGGGGCACCAGGGCCGGCTCCGGCTCCCGCGGAGGCTCCGGCTCCCAGGGTTCCCGCTGCCTGCGGGGCGGCGCCTCCGACTTGGGCGCCTCCAGGTAGGCGAGCACCGAGCCCATCACCTCGCCGAAGATCGGGGCGGCGATCTGCCCGCCGTAGTATGCGCCCACCGGCTCATCGATGGAGATCAGCACCGCCACCTGCGGGTCGGGATACGGGGCGAAGCCGACGAAGGAGGCGATGTACTTGCCCTGGGCGATGCGCCCGTCGATCACCTTGTTGGCGGTGCCGGTCTTGCCGCCCACCTGGTACCCCGCGACACGGGCGTTCTTGCCGGTGCCGGTCTCCACCACCTCTACCATCAGCTCCTGCACGTAGCGGGCCACCTCGGGCGACACCACCTGGCGCACCTCCCGGGGCTGGATCTCCTTCACGAGGTTGCCCTCGTGGTCGTAGATGGCCTTGCCCAGGTGGGGCCACATCAGCTTGCCGTCGTTGGCGATGGCGGCGATGGCGGTGAGCATCTGGATGGGCGTGGCGGTGAGGGTCTGGCCGTAGGCCTGCACCGCCAGGTCGATGGCGGTGGCCTCCTTCTTGGGCCGATACTGGCCCGTGGCCTCGCCGGGCAGGTCGATGCCGGTGGGCCGGTCGAGGCCGAACCGGGCGTGGTACTCGTAGAACCGGTCGGCCCCAAGCCACATGCCCAGGGTGCCGAAGCCGACGTTGGAGGACTTGGCCATGACCGTGTCGATCCGAACGCTGCCCAGCCCCTTGTGGTCCCAGTTGCAGATGGACCAGCCCTCCACCGTCATGCAGCCGGTGTCGTGGATGACGGTGTTCCGGTCGATGACGCCGCTGTCCAGGGCCGCCGCGGCGGTGATGGGCTTGAAGATGGAGCCGGGGTTCAGGGCGTCGGTGACGGTGAAGATGCGGCGCAGCTGCGGGTCGGAGTTGCCGCCCAGCTCGGGGTCGTAGCGGGGCCACTGGGCCAGGGCCAGGATCTCGCCGGTCTTCACGTCCATCACGATGATGGCGGCCCGCTGGGCGTTGGTCTCAAGGACTGCCCGCTCCACGTCGCGCTCGATGATGCGCTGCAGGTTCACGTCCAGGGTGGTGACCAGGTCGTGCCCCGGTGCGCCGTAGAGCACGTGGCACTCGCCGTCCTCCATCGGCAGCCCGCGGGCGGTGTACTCGCACTGAATCTGGCCGTTCTGCCCCTTCAGGTACTCGTTGTAGGTCAGCTCAAGCCCCTCGATGCCCTGGTGGTCCAGGTTGGCGATGCCCAGCACGTGCACCGCCAGCTCATCCTCGGGGTAGTAGCGGCACTTCTCGGGGGCCCGGCCGATGCCGGTGATGTTCAGGGCCTTCACCTGCGCGGCCACCTCGGGGTCCACCTTGCGCTTCAGCCACTCGAAGAAGGTGTGCCGGCTCATCCGCCGCTCCAGTTCCTCCGGCTCCATATTGAGGATGGGCGCCAGGGCCTGCGCCGCCGCCGCCTTGTCCTTGATCAGGATGGGTTCGGCGTAGATCGACTCGCAGACCCGGTTGGTGAGCAGCGGGTAGCCGTTGCGGTCGAGGATCTGCCCCCGGTCCGCCTGGATCGGCACCGGGCGCATGCGGTAGCGGAACGCCTTGTCGGCGAAGAAGTCGCCGGCCGCGATCTGCAGGTAGATCATCCGGCCGATGAGGGCGGTGAAGATGAGGCCGAAGATGCCGATCAGGGCGACCGTGCGCCGCCTCTGCAGCACGCCTGCGCTCATGCCTGCAACGCCTCCCCGGGCAGGGTTGGACACAGGCAGTCTATGCGGCAGGTTGTCCGCGCAGAAGAATAACCCCCTCGCCCGTCGGGCAAGGGGGTCTTTGTGTGCCTGGTTTCGCGGTCTGCCTGGGAGCAGCTTGTCCGCAGGGACCGGTCTGGCGGTCAGCCTGCAGCAATCAATCCGCAGCAAACAGGTTCAGCCGGTTGTTGACCCGCTCCAGCAGGGCCTGCCAGAGCGTCGGCGCCTCCTCGGTCACCTGCGGGGCCGGGGCCTCGGGCGCGGCAGGCGTGCGCACCGCGACCGCCTCCTCCCGCCCCTCCAGGGTCTCGGCCACGCCGGTGGGGGGCAGCATACCGTGGGCCAGGGCCCACCGCTCCACCTCGTCCACCGAGGCGGCGTTGGCGATCATGGCCTCAAGGGCGTGGTTCTGCTCCTGCAGCTGCGCGATCTGCCGCCGGGCCTGCGCCGTGGCGGCCTCCACGCTCCGGGTGGCCACCTTGGTCTGCACCACCGAGAAGGCGATCACCATCAGGGCCAGCCAGGCCACGACCAGCCCGAGCACCGCAGGGAGGCTGATCCGGGGGCGCGCCGGGCGGGGCGCCGGCCGGGGGGCCTGCCGGGGCGCGGACGCTGGCTGGGCAGCGGGCTGAACCTTCGGAACCCGAGTCAATTGCGGTGCAGCCGACATCTCAGTTCGCCTCCTCGTCTCCCTGAAGCTTGACGACGGCCCGGAGCGTCGCGCTCCGCGACCGGGGGTTCTCCTTCACTTCGCTCGCCGACGCCCGCACCGGCTTGCGGGTGACGGGCTCGGCCAGCGGCACCCGGCCGCAGACGCAGACCGGGATGTCCGGCGGGCAGGTGCAGGGCTTCGCCCAGCGGGCGAAGGTCTGCTTCACGATGCGGTCCTCCAGCGAGTGGAAGGTGATGACCGCCAGCCGGCCCCCGGGCCTGAGCACCCGCAGGGCGCCCTCCAGCCCTCGCTCCAGCACGCCGAACTCGTCGTTGACGGCGATGCGGATGGCCTGGAAGGTGCGCCGGGCCGGATGGCCGCCCTCCCGCCGTGCGGCGGCGGGGATGGCCGCCTTGATGATCTCCACCAGCTGGCCGGTGGTCTCGATGGGGCCCTGGCTCCGGGCCCGGACGATGAACCGGGCGATGCGGCTCGCCCAGCGCTCCTCGCCGTACTCCCGGATGACCCGGGCGATCTCGTCCTCATCCCACTCGTTCACCAGCACCGCCGCGCTGAGCGGCTGCGTGCGGTCCATGCGCATGTCCAGCGGCGCATCGTGGTGGTAGCTGAAGCCGCGCTCCCCCTCATCGAACTGGTGGGAGGAGACGCCGATGTCCATCAAGACGCCGTCGACGGGACCGGTGCCCAGCCGGTCCACCACGTCGGCGATGTGCTCGAAGTTGGTCCGCACGAGCCTGACGCGCTCCCCGAACGGCGCCAGCCGCTCGCCGGCGGCCCTGAGGGCGTTGTCATCCTGATCGAACCCGATCAGGCGGCCGTCGGGGGCCGACTGGCGGAGGATCTCCGCCGCGTGGCCGCCGCCGCCGACCGTGCAGTCGATGTACGTGCCGCCCGGCCGCACGGCCAGGGCGTCCATGGTCTCGTGCAGGAGCACGGGGATGTGGTGAAAGGCCACGGGAATCGCCTCTTCTTCCAGGTTCGCAGCCCTCTGCGGGGTTCGGCCCGACGTCTGCGGTCAGAAGCCCAGCTTCTCCGCGATCTCCGTGTACAGCTCGTCGGCCTCCTCACTGTACTCTGCCCACCGCTCCTGCGCCCAAATCTCCACCCGGTTCTCGACGCCGAGGATGACGCACTCCTTGACGATGCCGGCGTACTCACGCAGGTTGGCGGGCAGCAGGACGCGCCCCTGCGGGTCCAGCTCGCACTCGGTGGCGCCCGAGAAGAAGAGCCGGTTGAAGGCCCGGGCGGCGCTGGTGCTCATCCCGAGGCCCCGCAGCTTCTGGCTGATGGCCTCGAACTCGGCCAGCGGAAAGACGAACAGACAGCGGTCCAGCCCCTTTGTGGCAATAAAGCGCTCGCCCAGCCCCTCGCGCAGCCTGGCCGGGATGATGAGCCGCCCTTTTGCGTCAACTGCGTGCTGGAACTCGCCCATGAACATGGCTGTCTTCCCCCGCTGCCTGGTGCCCTGCAGTAGCGCCGGCCGCATGGTGAAGAGCTTGCGGTGGGAGGTTGCCCTCTAACGGGCGTTCAATGGGACAGCGCCCCACTTTCCACCACTCTTCACCACCATAGTACCACGAAATGGGCAAAAGGCAAGGGTTTCCTGCAAAGAAGCCCGCCCCCACTGCGGGGGCGGGCCCTGAATCGGCGGCCGGCGCCGTGAGACACTATGGACGGCAGGGGCAATGCCGGAACCCCCCGCCTCAGGAGCGCATGCTCAGCAGGTTCCCCGACTCGTACCGGCGCAGGCCCAGGTGAAACGTCCACACCCCCAGCCCCATGAAGATCGCCGCGGCACCGGCCAGCCCGAGGAGACCGAGCCAGTCGAACTCCCGCACCAGGTCCACGGGCAGGGTGGAGATGAGGGCGGCCGGCAGGGTGTAGCCGTTGATCACCGCACCTTCGGCGGCGAACGTGGCCCGCCAGAGCTGGACGAAGACGTAGAGCACGATCACCAGGAACAGGGTGGCCAGCAGCTGGTTCCACACATACGCCCAGGCGGACCGCACGGAGATGCGCCCGACCTCGACGTACTTCAACAGGCGGCGCCTCATCCGGACACCCCCTTCCCCTGGTAGATGGCGGCGATGACCCGCTCCATCGGCGGCATGGTGATGGCGATGTCCTGCACCGGGTACGCCCGGAGCAGCTGGCTCAAAGTCGCCTCGATGGGGGAGACCCGGGTGTCCACCGCCAGCTTCAGGCCGTATCCCTTCGCCTTCAGCACCCGCACCGCCGGCAGAGGTGCTCGATGTCGCCGGCGTCGTGGGAGGTCAGGAAGACCGTCACCCGCTCCTCCCGGTTGGCCCGGCGGATCAGGTCGCGGATGGCGCCCTTGGCCACCGGGTCCAGCCCGATCGTGGGCTCATCCAGGAAGAGGATCTCGGGCCGGTGGAGCAGGCTGGCGGCGATCTCGCAGCGCATCCGCTGCCCCAGGCTCAGCTTCCGGGCCAGCGTGTGCATGATCTCCTCCAGTTCGAACAGCTCAGCCAGTTCCGCCCGCCGCCTCAGGTACGCGGACCAGTCCAGCTCGTAGATGCGGGCCAGCAGGTTAAAGGTGTCCACCGGCGGCAGGTGCAGCCAGAGCTGGGACTTCTGGCCGAAGACCGAGCCGATGCGGAAGGCCAGCCGCACAGTCTGCGGACGCAGCGCAGACCGAAGGCGGGCCCAGGACGACTCCGGCTTGCGGTGGACGCGGAACACCTTCTGCAGCCCGTGAAATCACGGTCATACCTGAACCCCCCTCCTCTCCAAATATTGATAAAGTAGACGCCGAAGGTCCCCGCAAGGTTCCAAGATTGCATAGAAATCGGAGCGAAAACCGGCCGTATTCAGCGCAGGACAAGGCGTGCACGGTATGCACGGAAATGCAGCGCCCCCGGCCTTGCCGGAGGCAGGACTGGCGCCTGTATTTGCTGAATACTGGCATGGGTGTCCGTATGCAAGGATCGAAGGGAGGATCTCGTACATGACTGGCCAGGAGTTCTTCCGAGATACCCAGGAGACGATTCGCGCTGCAGTCGCCAAACTGGGCCACTCGGAGGGCGTCTACAAGGTACTGCGCAACCCCAGGCGCACCCTCGAGGTGCACATCGCGGTGACGATGCCCGACGGCTCGGTTGAGACTTTCCTGGGTTACCGTTCGCAGCACGCCGCCGTGTTCGGCCCGTACAAGGGCGGCATCCGGTTCCATCCCAGCGTCACCAAGGAAGAGGTCGAAGCGCTGGCGATGCTCATGACCCTGAAGAACGCCGTGCTCGGCCTGCCGTACGGGGGCGCGAAGGGCGGCGTCATCTGCGATCCCAACGCACTCCCGCTCTCCGTGGTCGAGCAGATCGCACGGGGCTACGTGCGGGGGTTGCGCGACATGATCGGTCCTGAGACGGACATTCCCGCGCCGGACGTGAACACCAACGCGCGCGTCATGGGCTGGATGCTGGATGAGTACCTGAAGTCCACCAACGCCATCAACTTCTCGGTGTTCACCGGCAAGAGCCTGAACCTGGGCGGCATTGAGGGGCGCGCGGGGGCCACCGGCCTGGGCATCGCGTACGTCACGCGCGAGGCCTGCAAGGTAAGGGGCGTGGAGCTGAAGGGCGCGCGGGTGGCCATACAGGGCTTCGGCAACGTGGGCCGCGGCGTGGCCCATGCCATCACGAGCCTGGGCGCGAAGGTCGTCGCGGTCACCGACATCACCGGCGGCGTGTACCGGGAGGAGGGCCTCGACGTCGCCAAGCTGACGGAGTACGTGCAGGCCCACGGCGGCGTGGCCGGCTTCCCCGGCGTGGAGCCGCTCACCAACGAGCAGCTTTTCGCCCTGCCGGTAGATGTCCTGATCCCCGCGGCGCTGGAGGGGCAGATCACCGCGCCGGTGGCCGAGCAGATCAAGGCGCCCATCGTGGTGGAAGGCGCCAACGGCCCGACCACCCCCGAGGGCGCCCAGGTGCTGGCGGACCGGGGCATCATGCACGTCCCGGACATTCTGGCGAATGGCGGCGGCGTGACCGTCTCCTACTTCGAATGGGTGCAGGGCCAGCAGGGCGGCCTGCGCTGGTCCGCGGAGACCGTGCACCGCCAGCTTGACACCTACATGACCGAAGCGTTCGCCGCCGTGCGGGCATACAGCCAGAGGTACAACGTATCGATGCGTGAGGGCGCCTACCTCTACGCCGTGGACCGGCTCGCCACGGGCATGATCGAGCGGGGCTGGGTGCCCAGTTAGGTCCGGACGCCTCACGGCGCCGGCCAGAGAGGGGGCTATTGTATTGACCCAACGTTACGTTATGGCACTCGATCAGGGAACCACCTCTTCACGGGCCATCCTCTTCGACCGCGACGGCCGGCCGGTGGGCCAGGTCAACCACGGGTTCCGGCAGATCTACCCGCAGCCCGGCTGGGTTGAGCACGATCCCAGGGAGATCTGGTCGAGCCAGCTCAGTGCCGTGCAGGACGTGCTCGCCCAGACCGGGATCACGCTGAGCGAGATCGCTGCCATCGGCATCACCAACCAGCGGGAGACGACGGTGGTGTGGGATGCCGAGACCGGCGAACCCGTCTACAACGCCATCGTCTGGCAGTGCCGCCGCACGGCGCCGTTGTGCGACGACCTGGCGGCGCGGGGCTGGGCGCAGCGCATCCGGGAAAAGACCGGCCTGGTCATCGACGCCTACTTCTCCGGCACCAAGGTAAAGTGGATTCTGGACAACGTCCCCGGCGCGCGGGAGAAGGCCGAGCAGGGCAGGCTCCGCTTCGGCACCATCGACGCCTGGCTGATCTGGAACCTGACCGGCGGGCGGGTGCACGCCACCGACTACTCCAACGCCTCGCGCACGATGCTGTTCAACATCCACACGCTTGCGTGGGACGAGGAGATCCTGGCCGAGCTCGGCATCCCGCAGTCGATGCTGCCCCAGGCCCTCCCCTCCAGTCACGTCTACGGAGAGACCGCCAGCGACGTGCTCGGCGCGTCCATCCCCATCGCCGGCGTGGCGGGCGATCAGCAGGCGGCGCTCTTCGGGCAGGCCTGCTTCCAGCCCGGCGACGCCAAGAACACCTACGGCACGGGCTGCTTCATGCTGATGAACACGGGCGACCGGGCCGTGCCGTCAGAGAGCGGGCTGCTCACCACCATCGCCTGGGGGCTGGGCGACCGCGTGGAGTACGCCCTGGAGGGCTCGATCTTCATCGGCGGCGCGGCGGTGCAGTGGCTGAGGGACGAGCTCCGGTTCTTCGACCGGTCCGCCGACTCTGAGGCCCTGGCGCTCTCCGTGCCCGACTCAGGCGGCGTCTACGTGGTGCCGGCCTTCGTGGGGCTCGGGGCGCCGTACTGGGACATGTACGCGCGCGGCACCATCGTGGGTCTCACCCGGGGCACGGGCCGGGCCCACATCACCCGCGCGACGCTGGAGTCCATCGCCTACCAGACCCGCGACGTGCTGGGCGCGATGGAGAAGGACTCGGGCATCCGCCTGAACCGCCTGAAGGTGGACGGCGGCGCCGTGGCCAACAACTTCCTCATGCAGTTTCAGTCCGATATTCTCGGCGTGCCGGTCGACCGGCCGCAAATCGCCGAGACCACGGCTGTGTTTGATAACCTAAAAGGGAGCCATTTGGGGGCCATTTGATCACGTAAAAGTGAGCCACCTCAATCTTCCAAACCTGTAAACTGGGATGTACCGCATTTCCAGTTTGCAGGGGTGAAAGGATTGAAGATCGAGATGGCTCATGTTGAGCGTATCAGATGGCTCCTTCATGTGGAAGGGAAATCGCAGCGACAGGTGGCGAAGGCGCTCGGAATCTCTCGGAAAACAGTCGCCAAGTACGCACAGCTGACTGAAATCCCGCGATACCAGCGGCAGAAACCGGCTCAGCCCGTGGTGCTGACCCCGGAGTTTCAGGCAGAGATCGAGCGGCGACTCGCGGAAGACGAGATTTTGCCCCGTAAACAACGGTGGACCGGAAGGACTATCTACGAGGACCTGGTTGCCCTGGGCTACCAGGGCAGCGAACCTACCGTCCGGCGTTACATCGCCAAGATCCGGAAGCTGAAGCGAGTGCAGCCGGCCTTCATCCCCCTCGCCCACGACCCCGGT
This sequence comes from Symbiobacterium turbinis, assembly GCF_055383075.1. Taxonomy (NCBI): domain Bacteria; kingdom Bacillati; phylum Bacillota; class Clostridia; order Eubacteriales; family Symbiobacteriaceae; genus Symbiobacterium; species Symbiobacterium turbinis. The sequence goes on along the minus strand of NZ_AP042433.1, from coordinate 472,178 downwards.
GAGAGCATCGAGGTGGATTGGGGTGAGGCGGTAGTGGTCCTCGACGGTGCAGAAGTCACAGTCCAGATCCTGTGTGTCCGCTTACGTTGGAGCGGCATGCCGGTTGTGATTGCGTATCCGACTCAGCGGCAGGAAGCCATGTTCGACGGCCTCCGGCGGGCGCTGGAGCGCTTGAGCGGAGTTCCCCGCCGTATGACCCTGGACAACCTGAAGCAGGCGGTGAAACGAATCCTGGAAGGCCGCAACCGGGAAGAGCAGGATGCCTTCCTGAGCTTCCGCACCCACTACCTCATCGACAGCAACTTCTGCAACCCGGCTTCCGGTAACGAGAAAGGCTCGGTAGAGAATCTGGTCGGTCTCGCCCAGCGTTACATCGTCGGGCCACACCGGGAAGCCAGAACCTGGGACGAACTCAACGCCATTCTGTGGCAGCGGTGCCTGGAGTATGCCAGGCGTATCCCCCAGGGCTCGACGCAGTCCATCCTGGAGCGCTGGGAGGAGGAGAAGAAGTACCTGCGCCCTCTCCCTGCCCGGCCATTCGATTGCTGCAAGGTGGCGCTGGTTTCCAGCAACAAGGTGTCCTGCGTGACGTTCGAGACCTGCCGCTACTCCGTACCGGTTCAGTATGCGAACCGGCCACTGCAAGTGCGGGCCTACTGGGACCGGATCGACATTTACGCCGGGCAGGAGAAGATTGCCAGTCATCTCCGTTGCTACGAGCGCAACCGGGAGATCCTCGCTCTGGACCACTACCTGGAACTCCTTCACGTAAAGCCAGGGGCGCTGGAGCAGGCGAAGCCCTACCGGATGGCGCAGCTTCCGCCCGTTTACCACCAGTTCCGGGCCGAGATGCAGGCGCAGGGCCGCAGTGACCGGGAGTTCATCGAGATCCTCATGCTGCACCGCGCCTATTCGGTTTCAGAGGTAAGTACCGCTCTGGAGCTGGCCCTGGCCCAGCGAACGGCTTGCTACACGGCTGTCAAGCAACTCCTTGCTGTTCAGCCGGATCTTGGAGCCGAGGCATCGACCTCCACCGCCGGGGAACTGGCCGGCATTCGGGTCCAGCAACCCTCACTGGCCGAGTACAACCGGCTCCTGAAAGGGGGTGTGGTGCATTGAGCCAGGAACTCCTGCTGGACTACTACCTGAAGCGCCTGAAACTCCCCACAGTCCGGCGGCTGTACAAGGAGCTGGCGCGGGATGCAGCAGAGCACAACAAGACATTTGAGGAGTACCTACAAGCGCTCATGGAACAGGAGGTGATCCATCGGGAAGACAACCAACTCCAGCGCCGTCTCAAGGCTGCCGGCTTCCCTGTTCCCAAAACACTGGAGTCCTTCGACTTCACGGTCATGCCGTCCGTGAACAAGGCCAAGATCCTGGCGCTGAGCAAGAGTGAGTACATCCGGGATCGGGAAAACATCCTCCTTGTTGGAAACAGCGGGACAGGTAAGACTCACCTAGCTACAGCACTCGGCATCGCAGCGTGCCGGCAGGGCTACCGGGTTCGCTTCTGGCGCGTGGGCCAGTTCGTTGCCGAACTGCAGGAGGCGCAGAACGAGCACCGCCTCAGCCGCCTCGAAAAGCAGTGGCTACGGTTCGACCTCGTCGTGCTGGACGAGCTTGGCTATGTGTCCCTCAGCCGCCCGGCCAGTGAACTGCTCTTCCACTTTGTCGCCGCACGGTACGAGCGGGGCAGCCTGATCATCACGACGAACCTGGAATTCTCGGAATGGCCGCAGGTGTTCGGGGACCAGAAGATGACAGCAGCGTTGGCAGACCGTGTGACTCACAAGGCCCACATCATCGAGATGAATGGGGAGTCGTACCGGTTCCGTGAGACCCTTCGACGGCAGGAAGCTTTGAAGCACCACCCGGAAACACCGTAAGCCCCGCAGGTATAAACTGGCAACCCGCCAACTGGAAACCGCAATGGAAGCAAAAACAGCCCTGTAGGGCTGTCAGGTGGCTCACTTTTGGATGATCAAAGTGGCTCCCAATCTCTTGATCAAACACACACGGCGCTGGGTGCCGCGTACCTCGCCGGCCTCGCCACGGGCTTCTGGCGCAGCCAGGCGGAGCTGGCCGACAAGTGGGCCCTGGACCGGGGCTTCACCCCGACGCTGCCCGAGGAGGAACGCGAGCGGCTCTACGCCGGCTGGCGCCGGGCGGTCGAACGGGCCCGCAGCTGGGCCGCCGAGTGAGCACGCGACGCTGCAACTGCCGGCAACCGCGATCAGGGCCGGGGGACCTACCCCCGGCCCTGTTGCAGTCTGCCGCCTTACTGTGGGCAATCCGGGTATCTCCTCTGTTGGGATCGGATGCGGGTAGCCCACCCATCCTATCTGTTCGCCCTCGCTGTGGGTAGGCCACCCATCCTTCCGGTTCGCCTTCGCTGCGGGTAGGCCCCCTACCCTTTCAGTTCGGTTCCGCTGCGGGTGGGCCCAGCTGTTGCTGTGGGCCAGCCCGGGCTCCTTTCTGTTCGGTTTCACTATGGGCAGCAAGCCCATCCCCTGGTCAGAGCGGCGTCCCAACCGGGCCAACACCACATTCGAACAGAATGGACGCCGGACGCCCGGTGGGCGCCCAGCCCGCGCCCACACCGAATAAGAACAGAACGGATACCTGGCGCAAGGGGCCATCCACCCCACGCCCAAAGGCCCCGCCAACAGCCAGGGAAATCCGGCGCCCCGAACGCAGCCGAAAAAGCAGGAACCGCCCGGCTGGTCATCGTACAAGTACAGGTGAGGTGAATCAACATTGCGAACCGTCTGCCGAACTGACACGCTGTACCACTACCTGCTGGGCGGGGACGAGGCCCTGCCCGGAATCCTCAGCAGGGGTCTGCTGCCGCTGAGCGCGTTTCCCGATTCCGAACGCTGGCAGAAGGCTGAACCCTTGTACCGCGACTTGTACGCCCAGTGGGCCGAGCCGCTCCTGGGCCCGTTCCGCAACTCGGGTGTCTACTTCACGCCCATCGACTTCCGCCAACTGCCCGGTTCCTACCTCTACAACCGCACGCGGATCGCCATCCCGGTCGCGGAGTTCCCTGCGGAGCGGGCACTGCTGACCTACGAGCTGGAGGGCCGGCGCACCATCGTGCCCCTGACCAGCGAGGCGCTGGAACAGGCCGCCGCGATCTGGTCGGCCGACCTCGTCAAGGCGTGGTTCGCCCGGAACCCGCGAATGTCGTTCTACTACGTCCCTCAGGTCGCGGTGTTCCCGGAGGGCCCGGTGGCCGTGCAACCCAGCTGGGTCGAGCGCGCGGAGGCAAAGGGTTAGCGCGTCGCTGGGCGAGTCACTCCTGCTGCGAATCACTCCTGCTGCGGGCCACTCCTGCTGGGTCACTCCGGCTGTGGGTCCGCTGCAGTCGGGAAGCGGTAGAGCCCGCGCTCGGTGGCCACACCATCCAGCCGCACGTCGTGGGGCTCGGCGGGCAGACAGTCCACCAGCTGAAACGCGTAACCCAGGCCGATCTTCACGGCCTGGAGCATGCGAGGCAGGAGCCGGTCGTAGTAACCGCCGCCGTAGCCCAGCCGGCAGCCCCGGCGGTCGAACGCGACGCCGGGCACGATGACCAGGTCGACGGCGGCCGGGTCCTCCAGCGGCAGATCGGCCCGGGGCTCGGGGATGCCGTAGGCGCCGCGGACCAGTTGCGCCGCGGTGCCGTCCCACCGGTGGAGCCAGAGACGGCGGGCGGCCTGCTCCACCCGGGGCAGGAGGAGCCGCTTCGCGGTCGCCCGGGCCACCCCGGCGAGGGCAGCGGTGTCGGCCTCCCCACGCACGGGAATGTAGAGCAGTACTGTCTGCGCCCGGGCCCACTCCGGGCTCTCGAGCACCGCCTGCTGCGCCAGGCGACTGCTGCGGGCGCGGTCCGCCGGGTCCATCGCCGTCCGGGCGGCGATCATCCGGCGGCGGAGTTCTTCCTTGCTGATATCCACGGAGGGTGCCTCCTCGGACGTGGTTTCCCGTGTCGGGATCTCATTTGACTTGACTAAAGGGCCGGGCGCGCTGCCCGGCCCTCTTCTACTTCATGCCCAGGAATCCCTCCAGCCACTCGATGGAGAAGCGGCCCTCCCGGAAGTCGGGCGACGCCAGGATCCGCTGGTGAACCGGCACCGTGGTCTTGATGCCCTCCACCTTGAACTCGGATAGCGCCCGCTGCATCTTGGCGATGGCGTCGTCCCGGTCCTCGCCCCACACGATGATCTTGCCCACCAGCGAATCGTAGAAGGGCTTCATCTGGTAGCCCGGGTAGAGCATGCCGTCCCACCGGGTCCACGGGCCGCCCGGGACCTCCAGGGCCGTGACCGTTCCGGTCGAGGGATAGAGCTTGTTGTCGGGATCCTCGGCGTTGACCCGGCACTCGATGGCATGGCCCCGGATGACGATGTCCTCCTGCTTCCAGGGCAGCGGCTCGCCGGCCGCCACCCGGATCTGGGCCTTCACGATGTCGATCCCCGTCACGGCCTCGGTCACCGGGTGCTCCACCTGAATGCGGGTGTTCATCTCCAGGAAGTAGAACTCGCCGGTCAGCTCGTCGTAGATCATCTCCACCGTGCCGGCGTTGTCGTAGCCCACCGCCCGGGCCGCCCGCACGCCGGCCTCACGGATGCGCTCCCGGGTCTCCTCGGGCAGAAACGGCGCAGGCGCCTCCTCCAGCACCTTCTGCCGGCGGCGCTGAATCGAGCACTCCCGCTCGCCCAGGTGCACGATGCTGCCGTGCTGGTCGCCGAGCACCTGTACCTCGATGTGCCGGCCCACCTGGATGTACTTCTCCACGAACACCGCGGCGTTGCCGAAGGCCGCCCCGGCCTCGCTGGCCGCCTTCTGCAGGGCCTGCACCAGCTCGTCGGGGTTGCGGGCGATGCGAATGCCCCGCCCGCCGCCGCCGGCCGTCGCCTTCACCATCACCGGGTAGCCGATCTCCTCGGCCACCGCCAGGGCCTCGTCCTCCCCCTCCACCAGCCCGTCCGAGCCGGGAATCGTGGGCACCCCGGCCTTTTTCATCAGGGCCTTGGAGGCGTCCTTCATCCCCATCGCCCGGATGGCCTCGGGGTTGGGGCCGATGAAGGCGATGTTCCACTGGCGGCAGGCCTCGGCGAAGAAGGGGTTCTCCGCCAGGAAGCCATAGCCGGGGTGGATGGCGTCCGCCCCGCTGGCCGTCGCCGCGGTGATGATGGCCGGCACCGACAGGTACGACTGGTTGGAGGGTGCGGGCCCGATGTAGTGGGCCTCGTCGGCTAGGCGTACGTGCAGCGCCTCCCGGTCCGCCTCGGAGAAGACGGCCACCGTCTTGATCCCCAGCTCCCGGCAGGCCCGGATAATCCGGATGGCGATCTCGCCCCGGTTCGCGATCAGGACCTTCTCAAACATACTCTGCCCCACTCCCTCCCTGGTCTGGCGCCGCTAGCGGGTCCGCCCGCCGAACTGCGCGCGGGTCAGGTGCGCCTGCACCACGCCGGCTTTCGCCCATCCGCTGGCTGCCGGCGCTGCCCCCACCGGGCCCGCGGCGGCGAAAGCGCCTGCCCCCGCTGGACCCGCCCGCTCGATGGAACGGATGGCGAAACTGCCCACGGGCTGATCCATCGCCGCGGAGATCGCCGCGGTGATCACCGCCACCAACTCCGCCGGAAGCTGGGCACGCCACGGACCTGCCATCAGCCGATCACCACCAGCGGGTCATTCATGGCCACCGAGGCACCCTTGCTCACCAGAACCTGCTTCACCGTGCCCGCGTACGGGCTGGTGATGTCGTTCTCCATCTTCATCGCCTCGAGCACCGCCACCACGTCGCCCTCACGCACCTGCTGCCCCACCTGCACCGGCACGCTCACGATCAGGCCGGGCAGGGGTGCGCAGACCGCCTGTCCCTCTACCGTGGAAGCAGCGCCCGCGGGCGCCGGCGAGGGCGCGGGGGCCGCTGCGGGGGCGGAAACTGCGGAGACGGAACTTGCAGAGTTGGACGCCGCAGAGGTGGCCGGTGCAGGCGCGGCAGCCGCAGGAGCCGCCGGGGCGAAGGCCGCAGCCCCGGAAGGTGCAGGGGCCGCCGGCGGGAACGCCGCGGAGCCGGTAGCCGCAGCGGGTGCGGGCGCCGCACCGTGGGCCGGAGCCACCCCCGGCTGGCTGAGCTCCTCCACGTCCACGTTGTAGGTCACGCCGCCGATGGTCACCCGAAAACGTCTGGTCATCCGCAATCCTCCTTCAAACGCTTACACCGGGAAGTTGCCGTGCTTCTTGGCCGGGCGGGTCTCCCGCTTCGTGCCCAGGGCTCTCAGGGCCTGAGCCAGAATGGGACGGGTCTGGCGGGGGTCAATGACCGCCTCGACGAAGCCGCGGCCGGCGGCGTTGTATGGGGTGTTGAACTTCTCCTTGTAATTCGCGATCCACTCGACCCGGGCCGCCTGGGGGTCCTCCACCTCAGGCCCCGGCTTGAAGAGGATGTTGGCGGCGCCGTCAGCGCCCATCACCGCGATCTCGGCGGTGGGCCAGGCGACGGTGAAGTCAGCGCCCAGCGACTGCGACGACATGGCCAGGTAGGCGCCGCCGTAGGCCTTCCGGAGCACGACCACCAGCTTGGGCACCGTCGCCTCGCAGTAGGCGTAGAGCAGCTTCGCGCCGTGCCGGATGATGCCGCCGTGCTCCTGGGCAGTGCCCGGCAGGTAGCCGGGCGTGTCCACGAAGGTGATCACCGGGATGTTGAAGGCGTCGCAGAACCGGATGAACCGGGCCGCCTTGTCCGAGGCGTTGATGTCGATGCAGCCGGCCAGCACCCGGGCCTGGTTGGCGACGATGCCCACCGTGCGGCCCTCGAGCCGGGCGAAGCCCACGACCATGTTCATCGCCCAGCCCGGCTGCACTTCCAGGAAGTCGCCGTGGTCGACAACGGCGGTGATGACATCCCGCACGTCGTAGGGCTTGTTGGGGTTCTCCGGCACGATGCGCAGCAGCCGCTCCTCGGCGCGCCCAATGGGATCGGTGAGCGGCCCGAGGGGCGCGTCGTCCACGTTGTTGGGCGGCAGGAACGAGAGCAGCCGGCGGACCGCCGCCAGGCAGGAAGGCTCGTCCGGCGCCCGGAAATGCGCGACCCCGGAGCGCTCGGCGTGGGCCTGCGCGCCGCCCAGGGCGTCGTGAGTCGTCGTCTCCCCCGTGACGGCCTTGATCACCTCGGGCCCGGTGATGTACATGTAGCTGGTCTTGTCGACCATAAAGATGAAGTCCGTCAGGCCCGGCGAGTAGACGGCCCCGCCGGCGCAGGGGCCCATGATGACGGAGATCTGGGGGATGACGCCGCTGGCCAGGGTGTTGTTGAAGAAGATCCGGCCGTAGCCGTTCAGGGCGTCGATGTGCTCCTGGATCCGGGCGCCGCCCGAGTCCTGGATCCCCACGATGGGGCAGCCGGCCTTCAGGGCCATCTGCTGCACCTTCACGATCTTCTGGGCGTGCATCTCCCCCAGCGAGCCGCCCATCACCGTGAAGTCCTGCGAGAAGGCGTAGACTGTGCGCCCGTCCACGGTGCCGAAGCCGGTGACCACCCCTTCTGCAGGGGTCTCCCGCTTTTCCATGCCCAGCTCCGTGCCGCGGTGGCGCACGTGCAGGTCGATCTCCACGAAGGAGCCGGGGTCAAACAGAAGGGCCAGCCGCTCCCGGGCCGTCAGCTTCCCCTGCTCCTTCCGTTTGGCCAGGGCTTTCTCCCCACCGCCCAGGCGCAGCCGGGCCTCACGGGCCTGAAGCTCCGCCACCAGGTCCTCCATGCTCACGCTAGCTCTCACTCCCCATGTGCTGCACCAGCTCGGTCAGCACGCCGCCCGTCGACCTGGGATGCAGGAAGCAGACCAGGGTGCCGTGGGCGCCCGGGCGGGGCTCCTCATCGATGAGCCGCAGCCCCTGAGCCGCGGCCTGCGCCATGGCGGCGCGGATATCCGCCACCCGGTAGGCGACGTGATGAAGCCCCTCCCCCCGCCGGTCGATGTGCCGCGCGATGGGCCCGTCAGGCGAGGTCGACTCCAGCAGTTCGACGCGGGCGCCCCCGGCATCGAAGAAGGCCACCCGCACCTTCTGCGCCGGCACCTCCTCGATGCCCTCGAAGCGCAGCCCCAGCCGGTCCCGGTAGAGCGCGATCTGCTCATCCAGGTCACGGACGGCGATACCGATATGATCGATCCCCACCATCATAGCACGTCACCCTTCTTATGACCAGATCCTAAAACCGAGTCTTAACATCTTGTCATCAAGCCGGCCGGACCCGCTGGCGGATGAACTCGACCGCGGCGCCCGTGGGGGTGCCGGGGGTGAAGACCTCGGCGATGCCGGCGGCCTTCAGCCCGGGGATGTCCGCCGCGGGGATGACGCCGCCGGCCACGACCAGCACATCCTCCAGCCCGCGCGCTCTCAGCGCGGCCACGGTCCTGGGCAGCAGGGTATTGTGGGCCCCGGATAGGATGGAGAGCGCCACCACGTCCACGTCTTCCTGCAGGGCGGCCTCCGCGATCTGATCCGGGGTCTGGCGCAGGCCGGTGTAGACCACCTCAAAGCCGGCGTCCCGGAAGGCCCGGGCCACCACCTTCGCGCCGCGGTCGTGGCCGTCCAGGCCTGGCTTGGCGACGAGAATGCGAATCTTCCGCATGCCTTACAGCTCCTCCGTGGGTTGGTACTCTCCGAAGACGTCACGCAGCACATCGCAGATCTCCTGGAGGGTGGCGTATGCCTTCACCGCCGCCAGGATGGGGGGCATCAGGTTGTCCGTACCGGCGGCCGCCGCCCGCAGGCCGGCGAGCGCCCGGTCCACGGCGGCCTGATCCCGCCGGGCCTTCACGTCCGCCAGCTTCCGCTGCTGGGCCTCCTGCACCGCCGGGTCGACCGTGAGCAGGTTGGTGGGCGGCGGCTCCTCCACCTGGAAGCGGTTCACGCCGACGATGACCCGCTCGCCGCTCTCCACCTGGCGCTGGTACTGGTAGGCCGCCTCCTGGATCTCGCGCTGCATGAAGCCGCGCTCGATGGCCCGCACGGCCCCGCCCATCTCGTCGATCTTGGCGATGTAGGCCTGCGCCTGCCGCTCGATCTCGCTCGTCAGGTGCTCGACGTAGTACGAGCCGGCCAGGGGGTCGATGGTTCCCGCAACGCCGCTTTCGTAGGCGATGATCTGCTGCGTGCGCAGCGCGACCCGCACCGACTCCTCCGTGGGCAGGGCCAGGGCCTCGTCCATGGAGTTGGTGTGCAGCGACTGGGTGCCGCCGCATACCGCCGCGAAGGCCTGCAGGGTCACCCGCACGATGTTGTTCATGGGCTGCTGTGCGGTGAGCGTGGAGCCGCCGGTCTGGGTATGAAAGCGGAGCATCCAGCTCTTCGGGTTCTGCGCCTTGAACCGCTCGCGCATGATGCGGGCCCACAGGCGCCGGGCGGCCCGGAACTTGGCCACCTCCTCGAAGAAGTCGTTGTGGGCGTTGAAGAAAAAGGAAAGCTGGGGGGCAAAGGTGTCCACCGGCAGCCCCGCCCGGATGGCGGCCTCCACGTAGGCGATGCCGTTGGCCAGGGTGAAGCCCACCTCCTGCGCCGCGGTGGCGCCGGCCTCCCGGATGTGGTAGCCCGAGATGGAGATCGTGTTCCAGCGGGGAACCTCCCGGGCGCAGTAGGCGAAGATGTCGGTGATCAGCCGCATGGAAGGTTCTGGCGGGAAGATATAGGTGCCCCGGGCGGCGTATTCCTTCAATATATCGTTCTGAATGGTTCCGGCCAGTTGCGAGGGCCTGACCCCCTGCTTCTCCGCCACGGCGATGTACATGGCCAGCAGCACCGCAGCCGGGGCGTTGATGGTCATGGATGTGGAGACCTTGTCCAGCGGGATCCCATCGAGGAGGGTCTCCATGTCCGCCAGGGTGTCGATGGCCACGCCGACCTTGCCGACCTCGCCCTCCGCGTACGGCGAGTCGGAGTCGTAGCCGATCTGGGTGGGCAGGTCGAAGGCGACGGAGAGGCCGGACTGGCCGTTCTCCAGGAGGTAGCGGTAGCGGGCGTTGGACTCCTCGGCGGTGCCGTACCCCGCGTACTGGCGCATGGTCCAGAAGCGGCCGCGGTACATGGTGGGCTGTACGCCCCGGGTAAAGGGGTACTCCCCGGGGAACCCGAGGTCGTGCAGGTAGTCGATCGAAACGTCGGCTGGCGTGTACAGCCGCTGCACGGGAACGCCGGAGTTGGTGGTAAACTCGGCCTTCTGTTCGGGAAAGCGGGCAAGAGCAGGAGCGACGGTCTGCTTGTGCCAGCGCTCCTGCTCGGCCGCGATGCGGTCACGGGCGTCGGACAAGGGGCATCACCTCAGCGTGCACACGGTCGGTCTGCTGCGCCACATCAATTCTGTCTTTTCCTATTCTCGCTCACGGGGCGCTACCGTAAATGTTCTTTATTTCGTCACGGATCCCGTAGTTCCTTCTTGCGCAAATAGAAAGGCCACCGCCGGCGTTACCCGTGGTGGCCCAATGTGCAATTCACGCGCCCGTCAGGCTGGCTCCTCGATCCGACCAACCTGGTCAAGCATCTTGTCCAGCTCGGCTGCCGTGGCGGGATCGATGAGGTTGGCCCGGAGCGCCGCACCGAGCTTCACGCGGAGGGAGGCCGCCGCGCAGCGGGCCGAGAACTGGCCGTCTTTCGCGGCAATGTGAGGGATGGACTCAACCTGGTACCGAAGCCAGACCCCGAGCGACGCCGGGATGTTCGACCTGTCAAGCTCCCTGCTCACCATGTGCCCGCTCAACGTTGACGCCACCTTTCCTGCTTTTACCCTAAACACGGTCGAGAAACGGAAAAGGTTCGAATAGACCTTTCTGACTATATGCCGCGACCGGGCGTGCTACGCCTCTTCACGTCGTGTTGTCAGACTGTGGATAATCCCGGCGCAGACCCGCCGGAATGGGCGTTCCGGCGGGTCTGCTGATCCGGGGGCCTGCCTGGACTCAGTTCACGAGCCTACTTCTACGGCGAACCGACGATAACGTCCCTGGTGTCCCGCAGCTTGTTGTCGAAGTAGACGAAGATGCGGACGATGGTGTCATTGATCTTGAACCGTGCGGTGTCGAAGAGCTGGCTGTAGACCTGGGTTTCCTCGTTGAACTCGATACTCTGGCCGTACACGAAGCCGGTGATGAGCTTGTTGTTGTTCAGAATATCGCGGATCTTGACCGCAACGGTCTTGTTGAACTCGCCGCCGTCGCAGCCGCCGTAGACGAACTGGATGTCGTAGACCTCACCGTTGGCCACGTAGCCGGGACCCAGCCAGGTGACCTCTTCTGCTCCGCCGGACGCGGTCGTGACGGTGTAATTACGGCTCAACGGGCTGCCCGCGTTGCCCCTCGCGTCCGTAGGCACGACGCTGAAGTTGTAGGGGCCCGGGGAGAGGCTCAGGGTGTAGCTGAGCGACTGGGTCGTGCCCTGGCTGGCGCCGTTGACGAAGACCTCGTAGTCGATGGGGATGGACGGGTCATCGGCAGCCGGCCAGCTCAGCGTGACGATCCCGCACTGCTCAATCACATCGAGGTTCGCGTTCCTGGGCCACTTCGGTCCCTTGTCGTCCCTGTAGTAGCCGGGCCCGATGAAGACGGCGGAGTCGTACTTCCAGCGCTCCTGGTTCGCGCTGTGGTCCTTGTCGCCCTTGGGATGGGCATCGGCGATGGCGACGCGGATCTTGTACCACTTGTTCTTCTCGACCGTCACGGCCTTCGTGGTCATGACCTTGGTGAAGCCGTTCACGGCCACCTTCTTGCCGCCTCTGGCCGGGTTGGGGATAAAGAGATCGCTGTTGGTGTTCTCATCGATATTCTTGACCGAGACGACCTGGCTGTTGTGGGGCCGGACCGTGGCGATGTTGTGGCTGGCGTTCAGGTTCTTGCCGGCCTGGCCAAAGAGGAAGTAGAAACCATCGTTGTAGCGCTTGTTCTCGCTCCGGCTGTACTCCTTGGAGCCGAAGACGAAGTCGAAGGAAATCGTCCCGCTCTCCACAGGCCGGAACTCAAACTCCAGGACCGAGCGGTTGTAGGTCTGCTTCGTGTCGGAGAGCATGCTGGTGAGCAGGCTGTCGCCCGCCGACCCCGAGTTGTGGCTGTACGTGGAACTCGGTGCCGCACCTACGTCGACGGCCTTGCCGGAGGTGAGGACGGCACCCTGTTCAATATTGATGATGTCCCCGCCGCCCCAGAATCTGCCCGACGAAGCCGGGGTGCCGCCGCTGTAGACGACATTGCGCAGCCGGTTCGTCTGGTTGTTGATCAGGGGGCCCACGATTTCCATGGCCAGTTGCTGCGACGTCGTGTTGCCCGGGACCACGAGATTGAGGATGGAAAAGTCCCCTTCTATGTCAGAGTCCGCAACCTCCACGGTCAGATCAACCTCAGCCAGATCCCCCTCATCCGTGATCGGTTCGGCCTCGATCGGCGGCTCGGGCTCGGGCTCCGCCTCGTCTGCCAGGGCCGGAACGGCGGTGAGACCGGCCCACAGGCAAGCCACGAGCAGCGAGGAAACCAGTTTACGGAAGGGCATCTTCACGAATTAGTCCTCCTCCCGTCAGGACTACGGGTTGTTCTTGACCTGCTCAGCGTAAGCCGTAAACGTCACGACCGTCTTCAGGCCCTGGTACTCGTTGCCCGTGCCCAAGGGCAGCTCCACCGTGATGTACAGGTCCACGTTGTCGGTGGGCTCGAGCACGATCGGCGGCGTGAGCGCCTGGCCGGCGTAGAAGGAGGCCAGGGTACCCGAGGCGAGCTCATTGTCGTGGACGTCCCGGATGGTCACCTGGAGGACGTCGGCCAGGTTCTCGCCATTCGGCCCCAGAATGGCCTCGGTCTCCGTCGCCTTGATCTCCTTCAGCCGGGCATCCAGCGTGCCGACGTTCTCGATCTGCCACTCACGCACGTGAGAGTCTCCAGGGGCCCACAGGCCGGTTTCCCTGCCGCCTGGGCCGACCGGCGACGCGCCGTCTCCGGTGTTGCTGATGTAGAAGATCGGGCCCTCGAGGGTTTCATCCACCCGGTTGCCCTCAATTCGCAGCGTACCCGCTACCAACTGATCACTGCCCACGTCCGCGGCATCGGTGAACAGAGCCATCGTGAAGCCTGCCCCGCCGACCGCGGTGACGGCCACAATCGAGGCAACAAGCAACCACTTGCGCAGCATCCGTTCTCGTCCTCCCGTCTGCGTGATGACCCGAGCCAAGACCCGGGCAGGACAGGCCCGGCCGGCCCCCGGTGATGGTCAGCCTGCCTGCCCTCAGCCGGCTCAGAACTCAGGTCAGGCCCTCAAGCGCCTCGCCCATGAGGGTTTCGCTCGTAGGAAAAGTAGCGACGTCATGTGATGGCTCCGTCCATGACCGGGCTCCCTGAGCCCGATCATTGGGCACGGCGCCCGCTACGGATTGTTCGGCATCTGCTCTGCGTAGACCATGAAATCGACGACGAGCGTCTTGTCCTGGTAGTCGTTACCGGCGTCGAGGTCGAAGGTGACCTCAAACTTCATGTGCCGGTTGCTCGTGAGGTAGACCGGGATCTTGCTGCCGTCGGGATAGGCGATCGGCACGCGCCCCGCCAGGAAGTCGCTGAGCGGTGCTTCACCCACAACCACGTCGGGACCGCCGCCCTGCGGGGTCTTCAGCACCACGTACAACTTCTCGGCCATCGGCTCGTACTGATCTTCGAAGCCCTCGCTGAGCCTGGCTCCGACGTGCGTGATCCAGGCGTCCATGCTGCTGCATTCCTCGGGATTGTAAATCGTCATGGTCCGAACGTGCTCATCGCCGGGGGCCCATACTCCGGTCGGGATGGTGCCCAACTGACCCGAGGGCGTCTTGCCCTGCTCCGCGGTGATGTAGAACATCGGCCCGGGGACCGGATCGCCGTCGTTGCGCTCGGCGTTGATGCAGAGCGTGCCGGTAAAGAAATCCCCAGAAACCTCCCTGGAGTCGGTGAACAGGGCCATGGTGCCGCCGATCGAGAGGGCGGCGATGGCCGTTGTGGAACCCAGAATCATCAGGAGCTTCTTGTTCACGGGGACTCCTCCTTACTGAGACCCCGCCGGGACAGGTCTCCCATCCCGGCGGGGACTGCTGGACTCAGCTCAGCCGTATCGGTCTTAGTTCCAGGAACTCGGATTCCCAGAGCCGTCGTCGTTGTTCCGGACCTGGACGGCCTTGAACTTCAGGGTGATGCTGCCCGACTTGCCCTGGTACTCGTTGCCAGCAGCCAGCGGGAAGCTCCACTCGACGTCGGCAGGCACCGTGTCCCCGCTGTTGGCGGTGCCCAGAAGGATGATGCCGCTGTCGCTCGAGCCGTTGATGGTGTAGGTCATGGGGTGCGTGCCTGCGAACAGGTCGCCGGAGGCGCTGTGCTCAACGCCAACGAAGGCTTCGAGGCTGCCGACGTACGCGATCTCGTAGGTGCAGGTGCCGGAATCGCCGGGGGCGATGTTGCTGGCGCTCAGATCGCAGCTGGTTTCGAAGTCCTCGCCGAACTTCACGGTACCCGCGGTGAAGGTGTTGTTCAGGTTCTCGCTCTCCGCCGTGAACAGGGCGAAGGTGGCGCCGGTGATCAAGGCGGACAGGGCACCCACGGTAGCCAGGCTCAACAGGATCCTCTTCATCTCGTCTCATCCTCCATATGACGTGATGTTGGCTTGGAGCCGGAGCTCTTGCCCAGCATTCGCTGAGCAAACCTCGCACTGCAGCCATACTGCAGGTGACTAGCTGTGGGTCTGGACATCCGCGGGCTTCTCCTCGGCCTTCTTGGCCTTCTCCTCCTCCATGACCACCTGGAAGATCTTGCGGATCTCCATGGCGATCAGGAGGGCGCCCGGGACGATGACGAGCGAAATGACACCCGTCTTGGTGCGCATAAACTCTGACAGGTAGCCGTAGAACGGGACGCGCCACCGCTGGATGCCTACGATCTGGGACCGCTGGACCGGCGTGAGGTCGGGGGCGTCGTTGTTGTCGCCCTTGGTCACGTAGGCCGCCGGCTCGCCGTTGACGAGCACGATGCCGATCACCCGGTGCGTGATGAGCATATCGGGGGCATCGGGCGCCCGGAACGTGATCACGTCGCCTTCGGCGATCACGTGCTCGGGCTTCAGCGGTTCGACGATGATGGCGTCGCCCGTCTTGATCGCCGGCTCCATGGAGCCGCTCAGCACACTGAGAACCTTGTAGTCCAGAAACGACGGCATGCGGTCAGGCGCCCTGCGCTCGGTCAGCACGAGCAGCACCGTTCCGGCCAGAACCACGGCCAGCACTGCGGTCACCGCGCCGCTGAGGATTCGCAACAGGATCTTCACGTCGTCTGCCCTCCCGCGTCGGCGTCATCTGCTTCGCCTGGTTCGGCTTCCGGCTGTGCCGTCTCGCCCGGACCTGCCTCTTCAGGTGGGTCCGCCGGCTCAGCAGGCCGGTCGGCCGGGGCGGGGACGTCTTCAGGATCCTCTGCGCCGGTGTCGCTGTCGCTGTCGGGCTCCTCTTCCACTACGGCATCGCCTTCGATGTCACCGGTTTCTTCATCCGACTCATCGTCATCGGCGTCATCATCGAACCCTTCCTCCGACGCATCGCCGTCGATGTCACCACCGGACTCTTCATCTGGCGCGCCGCTGTCGGTGTCGCCGCTGGATTCATCCTGGTCAGACTCGTCGTCGGCATCGGCGCCAGACTGCGCATCGTCAGACTCGCCGCCATCGGTATCGCCGCCAGACTGCGCATCGTCAGACTCACCGCCGTCGGCATCGCCGCCAGACTGCGCATCGTCAGACTCGCCGCCATCGGTATCGCCGTCGGACTGCCCAGCGTCTGAATCCTCGGCATCGCCGTCGCTATCCGGCTCGCCGGAGTCGTCGGCATCGCCGTTGGACTCATCCGCGTCGGGTTCGCCTGCAGCGACATCGTCCTGCGGCTCCCCATCCACGCCGTCCGACTCGTCGTCAGCGTCGTCCTCGACGGTCTCTTCGTCCTCCTCCTTCATCCCGTCGGTCTCGCCCTCGTCGGGCATGTCGCCGTCGCCTTCAGGCGGAGGTGCCGCCGGCTGGCACTCGCCGGACTCCTCAGCCTCGTCGTCGCTCTCCTCCGTCAGAGCTTCCTCGGCGGGAAGCACGCAGTCGTTGACGGGATCCTGCGGCTGAACGGCGGGGTTGTCGTCACACGGATCCGACTTGCCGTCCTCATGTGCGGCCGGCTCGGGCTCCTGGTCGCCGTCTGTGGCTCCGGTCTCGCCGGCATCGTCCGGCTCCGACCCAGGCACATCGGGTTCGCCGCCGGTCTCATCGTCCGGTTCCGTATCGGGCAGCGGGACTTCGCCCTCGGGCCGGGCGATGGGCGGCGGAACCTCGTCACCAGGGCCATCGCCGATCATCGGCAGGCCCAGGAGGTCTGGGTGAAGCCCGATGATGAACGCGGGCGATTCCTCGGAGTCCTCGTCACCGGACTCCATGACGGGCTCCTCCACCGCGGGCGCCGGCGGGCCGGATGTCCCGCCGTCACGCGCCGGAGACTCAACCGGAGTATCGGCCAGGCAAGGATCCAGTTCCGGTGCGGGCACCACCACGACGACGAACTCCATGCCCAGCTCCAGGAAACCGCCCATGCCGTACACGGTCAGGTAGCCCTGGTACTCGCCGGCCTGATCGGGCGTGCCGGTGACGAAGATGTCCGCCGTTTCGCCCGGGCCGAGCTCGGTCCTGGAGAGCTCTGCCCGCGCCCACGGGATGCCGCTCAGTTCCACGGAGAGGGACACGTGCCGGTCGCTGATGTTCATGATCTGGAAGGTGCGCACGACCTCTGATCCGACCCGGTCCGGCCCGGAATCCGTGACCAGCTGGACCCGGCCCGAGCTGAAGCGCAGCACCTGCGAGGTGGTGAGCGTTTGGAACTCGATCTGGGGCCCTCTCGCGGTGTCGTGGCTCAGGGCGAAGGTGGAACCGCTCACGTGCCCGGCCGCAAGGCTGGAGATCACGATCGTCACCGGGATGAGCACGTGGGGGAGCTTGTTCCCGGAGTCCCGGATCTGCCGCCCCAGTGCCATCATCGCCTTCCGCCGCAGCCGGCGCTTGCGCGTCATGCGTCGCAGCGGGCATCACCTCCCATCCGACGCCGATTATGGCACAGGATCGCCTCACCTTTGGGCATGAATTCGTGGATGATTCCCTATATCAGTCTTGCAGATGAAATTCTGGGGGTGTCTCACCTGGTCGAAGCAGCGCGGATGTAGTCGGGCCGCCATGCTCGCAAGAGGCAGGCGGCCGCGGATCGGGTATTTCGGATTCGAATATTTAACTGTTGATCACCTGTCCGGATGAATTCGGTCTTTTTTGCCATCACCCGCGCCGGGTGAGCAGGAGGGTATGACTTTTCGGTCGAATCTTTGGTGCGTACGCTGAGGGACTGTGTGATCCTATAGAGGGGTGTGCGGAAAAATGAGGACCCTGCAGGCTGACAAGGCGTCAGTGGCCGTTTTCTCCTTGGAGCGAATCTGGGGGGCGCATCTCAGCCAGCGTGAGCTTGAGGTCGGCCGTCTGCTGGTTTCGGGACGCTCGACGCAGGAGATCGCGGCGGCACTGTTCATCTCCGAAAACACGGTGAAAACCCACCTGCGGAATCTGTACCGCAAGACCAAGACCCGCAGCCGGGTCGAGCTGTACCGGGTGCTCATGGAGGCAGGCAGCGCGCCGGCGCGCATCGGGTCGGTGGCGGAAGACCTGCCCGCCGAGTTCGAACGGATCTTCGCCGCACTGCACGCCGATCCGGAAGACAGCATCAACAGCACCGTGGTCGTTCTCCACCTGGCGTTCCTCCAGTCCGGCCTGGTGGCACGAGTGCCCGGCACCAGCCTCACCGACCTGCTGGCCACGTCGATCCGCAGCCGGGACCACCTCCTGCCCTGGCGGGACGATCTCTATCTGCTGGTGCTGCCCGGAAGCGACCGGACCACTTCCATAGAGGTGGCTGACCGCCTCATCCGCAAGGTGAAGCGCTGGGCTGAGCGAAAGCGGCTGAGGATGCGGGCGGCCGTGGGCGCCGCCACCATCGCGGAGGGCTCGGGAACCCCCCAGTC
Source organism: Symbiobacterium turbinis (assembly GCF_055383075.1). Lineage (NCBI taxonomy): Bacteria > Bacillati > Bacillota > Clostridia > Eubacteriales > Symbiobacteriaceae > Symbiobacterium > Symbiobacterium turbinis. Next base: position 454,113 of record NZ_AP042433.1, on the reverse strand, counting down.
AGTGGTGGAGCTTGCCGCCCAGCGGCTCAGGCATCTGGAGCAAGTGGAATAAGCGGCGCGAGACAGGCCAGGGTCCACGACCCTGGCCTGTCTCGCTGCTATGTTGGCGCCCCGGTCAGCTCACCGCCACGAGGCGCTCATCCGGCTTCAGCGCATCCTCCGAGGCGAGCGGATCTGTCATATCTCTCAGCAACTCGCTTAGGTGCTGTTGAATCTCCTGCGCCTCCGGCAAGACCGGCTCCAGCCACTCGCCGATGCGAGCGCGCAGCTCCTCCTCCATCGCAGGGACCCGGGCCCCCTTCTCCGTGAGGCTCAGCATCACGACCCGGCGGTCGCCCTGGAGCCGGAACCGCTCCAGCCACCCGTCCCGCTCCAGCCGGTCGATGATGGCCGCCAGGTTGCCGCGGGTGCAGTGGACCGCATCGTGCACACGCTGCAGCATGGTCGGCCGCTCCACTGAAAGTTCCCGGAGTACCTGAAACTGGGGCCAGCTCAAGCCATATTGCGACCGCAGATACCGTTCACACTGCTGTTCGAGCCTGCTGGCCATCCGCCTCACCAACGCGATCCGCTCCAGCGCTTCCACGTCGATCCGGCTCAGGAGACCCACCCCCATCCTTGGTATCTCTACCCGTCATAACGTATCTCCACCGTTAAATGTTCACGGGCGGCAATTGAATGTGCATAGTTTCGCTGAGATTGCGCGAATCATGCAGGGCGGTACGCCCAGGGGGAAGCTGAGCGGCATCACCCCTCGCACAGATACCCGTGGATAGAGTGTGAGTAAACGACTGAACAATCACCCTTGTTTGTTCTTACATAATGGTGCTATGATTACGAGCACAGGGGGCGCCCTCTGGTCCGAAACATCCGGTTATCCATATTGTGCAGCTATCACTGATCTGTTGTCTGCAGATAGAGAGGGGTTGAATGGTCATGCGCGAAGACGTCGAGCTGTGGGGACAGCCCGGCCTCAATGACGACGAGCAGCTGGGGCGGCTGATGGAGGTCATGGGGGGATCACTCCTTTCCTACGCGCACCGCCTCCTGGGCGATGCCTTCACCGCCGAGGAGGTCTGTCAGGACGCCATGTACAAGGCCTGGTGCCACATGGAGTCGCTGGAGCCCACCAGTCAGCTGCGGGCGTGGCTGTACAAGGTGACGCGCAACGCGGCCCTCGACGTGCTGCGCAGCCAACGGCACCAGACGATGTCGCTCCTGGCCGAGGATCTCCTGGATCCGACGCCGGGGCCGGAAACCGAACTCGAGCGGAAGGCCTTCGTGGAGGCGCTGCACGATGCCCTGCACAGGCTGCCGCCGCACTACACGTCGGTGTTGAGCCTGCGGCTCCTGGAGGGCTACTCGTACCGCGACATCGCCGAGGAGCTGAACCTGCCCCTGGGTACGGTGAAGAGCCGGCTGCGGAACGGCCTGCAGTACCTTTCCCGGGAGCTGGTGAGCGTCGGGGTGGACCAGTCCTACCTGTCCTGAGCGCGGCTCTTGCCGCAAGGCCGCCCACGGGAGTTCCCCGTGGGCGGCCCGTTCACTCGAGCAGGAAGATGCCCGGGCCCAGCGCCGCCTTGGCGCAATCGCCCGGGCATCGTTACGCCTCTGCCGGCTGCCCCTCTTCCATCAGCGTCTCCAGGGCCTGGAGCCGCTCGAACAGCGGGTGGGCCTCGCCGAACCAGTTCCCCAGGCTGAGGGTGAGGAACTGGTGCAGCCCCTCCTCGATCTCTCCGATCTGCTCGCCCTTCTCCGTCAGCTTCAGGAAGATCACCCGGCGGTCCTCCGTCGACCGGGTCCGCTTCACCCATCCGTCCCGTTCCAGGCGGTCCACGATGCCGGTGATGTTGCTGTGGGTACAGGCCAGCGCCGCCGTCAGCCGCTTGGCCGAAGTCGGCCCCGACTGCCGCAGGGTCCGGAGCACCGTGAAGCCCGGCCAGCTCAGGCCGTAGGTGCGCTTCAGGTAGCCGTCGCAACGGGTCTGCAGGATATGGGAGACAACGGACGCAGTCTGCACGTAAGCCAGCGGATCCAGCGGCGCAGCGCTCGCTGCCATGCCAACCACCTCACCATCGGGGCCTGGCCCCGTCGTCTTCTACTCCCCTATACGTATGTGAGACCTGAAAGGTTCACGTACTCACGTCCCCCCGCCTCACTCTGCCGTATGTTTCGACGATTGCGTCTCTGGGTATAACTCTTTCCCAGGAGGTGGAGCACGGATGAACACGCTGCTGCAGCAGCTTGAGGCGTACCGGCGGAAGGAGGAGTCCCTGCGCTGGGAGGGGACGTTCGCCGATTACCTGGAGATCGTGGCCAAGAACCCACGGGTGGCCCAGTTCGCGCACGCCCGGATCTACAACATGATCGTCTCCCACGGGGTCGAGGAGGTGGACGGCGTGCGCCGCTACCGCTTCTTCGACCAGGAGCTGTTCGGGCTTGACCGCGCCCTGGAAAGGCTGGTGGAGGAGTACCTGCATCCGGCCGCCCGCCGGCTGGACGTGCGCAAGCGGATCCTGCTCCTCATGGGGCCGGTGAGCGGCGGCAAGTCGACCCTCGTCGCCATGCTGAAGCGGGGGCTGGAGGAGTACAGCCGCACGCCGGAGGGGGCCCTGTACGCGATCCGCGGGTGCCCGATGCACGAGGAGCCGCTCCATCTGGTTCCCCGGGAGCTGCGGCCCATGCTGGAGAAGGAACTCGGCGTGGTCATCGAGGGGGACCTCTGCCCCCACTGCCGGCTGATGGTGCGTGAGGAGTACGGGGGGCGGATCGAGGCAGTTCCCGTGGTGCGGGTCCTGCTCTCGGAGGCCGACCGGGTGGGAATCGGCACCTTCAGCCCATCCGACCCCAAGTCCCAGGACATCGCCGACCTCACGGGCTCCATCGACTTCGCCACGATCGGCGAGTACGGGTCGGAGTCGGACCCCCGCGCCTACCGGTTCGACGGCGAGCTGAACAAGGCCAACCGCGGCATCATGGAGTTTCAGGAGATGCTGAAGCTGGACGAGAAGTTCCTCTGGCACCTGCTCAGCCTCAGCCAGGAGGGGAACTTCAAGGCCGGCCGCTTCGCCCTCATCTCCGCGGACGAGCTGGTGGTGGCCCACACCAACGAGACCGAGTACCGGGCCTTTATCGCCAACAAGAAGAACGAGGCGCTGCAGAGCCGCATCATCGTCATCCCCATCCCCTACAACCTGCGGGTCTCCGACGAGGTGCGCATCTACGAGAAGCTGATCCGGCAGGCCGACACCGGCCACGTCCACATCGCGCCCCATGCGCTCTACGCCGCGGCCGTCTTCTCGGTGCTCAGCCGGCTGAAGGAGCCCACGCGGGCGGGAATGGACCTGATGACGAAGCTGAAGCTGTACGACGGCGCCCACGTGGAGGGCTTCCGGCCGGAGGACGTGGCCGAGCTGCAGCGGGAGTTCGACGGCGTCGAGGGGATGAGCGGGGTGGACCCCCGCTACGTCATCAATCGCATCTCCTCGGCCATCATCCGCAAGGGTGAGAACAGCGAGAAGGCCTGCATCACCGCCCTGGACGTCCTGCGCGCCCTGAAGGACGGGCTGGACCAGCACCCCTCCATCACCGCGCAGGAGCGGGAGCGGCTGCTCTCCCTCATCGCGATGGCCCGGCAGGAGTACGACGAGATCGCCAAGCGGGAGGTGCAGAAGGCGTTCACCCACGCGTATGAGGACTCCGCCCGCACCCTGCTGGCCAACTACCTCGACAACGTGGAGGCATTCTGCGGGGGCCAGCAGATCCGCGACCCGCTCACCGACGAGCTGCGCGAACCCGACGAACGGCTCATGCGCGCCATCGAGGAGCAGATCGGCGTCCCGGAGAACGCGAAGAAGGCGTTCCGGGAGGAGATCATGATCCGGCTCTCCTCCTACGCACGTCGGGGCATCACCTTCGACTACACCTCCCACGAGCGGCTCCGCGAGGCCATTGAAAAGAAGCTCTTCGCCGACCTGAAAGACGTCGTGAAAATCACCACCTCCCTCCGCGCGCCGGACCGCGACCAGCTGCGCCGGATGAACGAGGTGGCGGACCGGCTTGTGCGGGAGCACGGTTACTGTTCCTCGTGCGCCCACGAGCTGCTGCGCTACGTCGGCTCCCTGCTGAGCCGGTAGCTCACAGCGGGCGCGTGGAAAACGGCAGAGGAGGCGTGCGCGATGCCTGAGACACCCTTCCTCATCTCCCGGGAGGACTGGTCGCTGCACCGCCAGGGGCAGATGGACCAGGAGCGCCACCAGGCGCGCATCCGCGAGGCCATACGGGCCAACCTGGCCGACATCGTGAGCGACGAGGCGATCATCGCGAGCGACGGCCGGAAGGTGGTGCGCCTGCCGATCAGGGTGATGAAGGAGTACCGGTTCCGGCTGAACTGGCAGAAGCAGGGCCGGGTGGGCGAGGCGGGCCGCCCCGTGAGCGCCGGGCAGCCGGTCGCCCGTTCAGACGAGGCCGCCGAGGCGGCCGGACGCGGCGGGCCTGGCGAGGAGGCCGGCGAGGACTGGTTCGAGACCGACCTTGCCGTGGAGGAGCTGGAAGAGCTGCTGTTTGCGGATCTCTCCCTCCCCCACCTCGAGCCCAGGCAGGAGCCCCACATCACCACCCAGCACCACGAGTGGCGGGACGTGCGGCGGCAGGGAATCTACGCCAACATCGACAAGAAGCGCACCCTGATGGAGGCCATCAAGCGCAACCGGCTGGCCGGCCGGCCGCCCCTGGCCGGGCTCCGCCGGGAAGATCTGCGCTTCCGGACCTGGGACGACACCGAGACGCCGCAGGCCAACGCCGTGCTGCTGGTGATGATGGACACCTCGGGGTCGATGGGCTCCGGGGAGAAGTACATCGCCCGCAGCCTCTGCTTCTGGATGGTCCGGTTCCTCCGCACCCGCTACGACCGCGTAAAGCTGCACTTCATCGCCCACACCACCGAGGCGAGGGAGATGGAGGAAGAGGCCTTCTTCACCAGGGGCGAGTCCGGCGGCACCCGGTGCTCCTCGGCCTACGAGTACGCCCTGCGGCTCATCGAGCGGCAGTACCCGCCGGACCGGCACAACCTCTACGCCTTCCACTTCTCGGACGGCGACAACCTGATCTCGGACAACCCCCGGGCGGTGGCCCTGCTGAAGCAGCTGCTCGCGCGCTGCGCCCTGGTGGGCTACGGGCAAATCGAAACGCAGCCGCAGTACATGGCCATGCCCTACTATCAGCCCAACACCCTGCTGACGCTCTACCAGCAGGAGATCGAGCATCCCCGGTTCGTCACGGCCCTGATCCGGGACCGCTCGGAGATCTACGCCGCCCTGCGGGCCTTCTTCCCGCCGGCCGGCGAGCGGGAAAGGGGGGCCGGGTAGCATGGCCCGCGACCTGGACCGCCTGGCCGGCGCCATCGGCGAGGTGATGGACCGGGCCCGGGCGGCCGGCCTGGACTTCTTCCCGATGCGCTACGAGCTGTGCCCGCCCGATGTGCTCTACACCTTCGGCGCCTACGGCATGCCCACCCGCTTCTCTCACTGGTCCTTCGGCAAGGCCTACTACCTGCTGAGGAGCCAGGCAAACCTGGGGCTGGCCAAGATCTACGAGCTGGTGATCAACTCGGACCCGTGCTACGCCTTCCTGCTGGAATCCAACAGCCTGCTGGAGAACACGCTGGTGGCCGCGCACGTCGTGGCCCACGCCGACTTCTTCAAACACAACTGGCGCTTTCAGGGCACCAACCGCCAGATGGTGCACACGATGAGCGCATTCGCCGAAAGGGTGCGCCTTTACGAGGCGCGCCTGGGCCGCGAGCCGGTGGAGCGGTTCCTGGACGCCGGCCTGGCGGTGGCCGAGCAGATCGACCCGTTCCCCGGGCCGCGCTCCGAGCCCGGCCGCGACCTGGCCCTCTTCCTGCTGGAGCGGGCCCCGGGGCTCGCGGACTGGCAGCGGGACATCCTCTCCAGCCTGCGGGAGGAGGCGCTCTACTTCCGGCCCCAGATGGAGACGAAGATCCTCAACGAGGGCTGGGCCACCCTCTGGCACGCGCGCATCCTGCGGGAGATGGATCTGCCGCCCGCTGACACCCTGGAGTTTGCGCGGCTGCACGCCGCCGTGCTGGGTCCCCACCCGCACGGGCTGAACCCCTACCGGCTGGGCTGCCACCTGCTGGAGTCGATCGAGGCCCGCTACGGCCGGGAGCGGCTCTTTGAGGTACGCGCGGTCGAGACCGACGTATCCCTGGTGCGCAACTACCTGACGCCGGAGCTGTGCGAGCAACTCAATCTTTACGTCTACGCGGAGCAGGGCGGCCAGTGGCAGGTCACGGCGACTGGGTGGGAAGCAGTGCGGGACGCGCTCGTGCGCCAGCTGGAGAACTGCGGTCTGCCCTACATCTTCGCCGAGGACGACAACTACCGGCAGCAGGGAGAGCTCTACCTGCGCCACGGGTACGACGGCATCGAGCTTGACGTGACGCACCTCACGCACACGCTGCGCCACGTGCACCACATCTGGCGGCGGCCGGTGCACCTGGAAACGGTGCTGGGCGGCCGGCGCACCCTCTACACCTGCACCGGCAAGGACGTGACGAGCCGGGCGCTGTGAGCCAGCGCCCGGCTTTCCCGTTGCGTTACGCAGAGTCTTGCAGGCTGGCGCAGGAGCGCCGCATCGCCGCCTCCACCAGGGCCTCCGGCGAGGCCAGCCCCTCCACCGAGCTCGCGCAGCCCAGCGAGAAGAGCAGATCGCAGTCGTTGGTGCTGGCCCACTGGCCCAGGCAGAGGCCGAGGCGCATGGCCACACCCCGCGCCACCTCCCGGTCCGTGGCCGGCAGCAGGCCAAGGAACTGATGCTCCGACCAGCGGAAGGCCAGGCTTCGCGCCCGCACGGCGTCCGACAGGGCCTCGGCCACCGCCAGGTCAGCCGCCACCCGCTCCACCGCCGAGAGGTGATGCCGGCCCTGCGCTTCGAGCCAGATCAGCGACAGCCCGCGGCCGCGGTGCTTGCGCCATAGGTCCAGCGCCCGGTGCCGGAAGGCCCGGCGGGGCAGCAGCCCGGTCACCGGGTCGAGCGCGGCGACTGCCAGCTCCTCCTCCATCACCAGCCTGCGGATCAGATCGGCACGCGAGTCGGTGCCGGTCTTGCGCAGGATGTGGCGTATGTGGGTCTTTACCGTATTCACCGTAACAAAAAGCCGCCTGGCCACCTCGGCCGTTGGCAGCCCGGCCAGCGCAAGCTGGGCGACTTCCAGCTCCCTCGGGCTCAGAAGCGGCTGCAGGCGGTCGGCCACAACCTCCGGAGAGACCGCATCGAACACCTGCTCCCGTACCTTCAGACTCATGGGCGCTCCTCCCGTCCGCGCCTTACTCCCGACCTTCTCTGCGACAGAAATACGACATACCCATTTCTCATTCAGCGCATATTTCGGTCGATTTCATCACTCATTCTACCGTATGCCCCTGAGTCGAGTCAACAGAAATGTTATTCTATCTAGAACTGCCTGTCATATAGCATGTGACCACCCGGCTTTGTCGAGAGCCGGGTGGTCACCGTGTCACCGGGTCCTTTTCAGCTGTCGCGGCGGACGCTTCCGACGGCGCTGCGATTGAAGGTCAGCTCGACGTTGGATGCAACCTTTACCCTGATGGTGTTGTTGCTTTCATCGAGCGCCTGAATCACACCGTGCAGGCCGCCAATGGTCACGATCTCATCGCCCACCTTGAGGGAGTTGAGCATCTCCTGGCGCTTCCGCTGCTGCTGCTGCTGGGGGCGGATCATCATGAAGTACATCAGCACGAAGAGCAGAATCAGGGGACCCCACTGCACAAGAAATTCCAAGGCCTTTTCCTCCTCGCTGTCTCATGGGTTCACTATATCACGCGGGCTGGGTGCCTGTACATTCGTGAAACGCCTGGCTGTCCACATTCCGCCGAACGGCTGGCCGGCTACCGCTGGCCGGCGGCGTACATCATCATCTGAATCGGCCGCATGCCGATCCGCTCGCCCAGTCCCACGGCGGCGCTGGCCATCGGCACGATCATCGACAGCGCGAAGGCCCCCTTCAAATAGCCCCAGCCCCGCACCCGCTCCACCAGCCCGGTGCCGATGCCCTGGCGACGGTACTCGGGTACGACGTACAGATCGGAGATGTAGGTGTACAGCTCGGGCCGGAACAGGGCGGGCGGCTCCTGCAGGCTGCCGACGCAGTAGCCCACCGGGCCTTCCCGCCCATCGGCCTCAGCCACCATCACCACCGCAGCGGGGTGTTCGAGGACCTGGGCCAGCCCCGTCTTAGCATACTGCATGAATCCGTCGGCCAGCTGATGCAGACCCAGCTGGGCCTGCTGCTCACGGGCAAAGGCCTCCACCAGGGGCAACAGCGGGTTCAGGTCGGCACGGGCGGCAACCCGGTACTGAATCGCCAATCTCGACTCCCCCTCGCTTCTAGCGGTTCTGGGGCACAGCGGGCTCGGAAGGGCCCATCGGGCCGCCGGCCCGGCCGGTGCCGGTGCGTATGCGTGCGCGGCGTTCCGCCTCGCCGGCGTGCCAGCGCTCCAGGAACGTCCGCCGGTATTCGGCAAAGGTGCCTGCGGCCAGGGCGGCGCGGATCTCCTCCATCGTGCGCACCAGGAAGCGCAGGTTGTGGATGGAGCAGAGCCTCAGCCCCAGCATCTCGTCCGCCTTCATGAGATGACGGATGTACGCCCGGCTGTAGTTCCGGCAGGCGTAGCAGTCGCAGCCCTCCTGAATCGGCAGGAAGTCCCGGGCGAACTCGGCGTTGCGCACGGTCATCTTGCCGTCGGGCAGGAAGACCGTGCCATGCCGGGCGATGCGGGTGGGCAGCACGCAGTCGAACATGTCCACGCCGCGCCACACGCTCTCCACCAGGTCCTCCGGCGAGCCGACCCCCATCAGGTAGCGGGGGCTGTCGGCCGGCAGGAGCGGCACCTGCACCTCCAGCATCTCGTGCATCAGCTCTTTCGGCTCCCCCACCGAGAGGCCGCCGATGCCGTAGCCGGGAAAGTCCAGTTCGACGATCTCCTCGGCGGCCTGCCGGCGCAGGTCGGCAAAGGTGGAACCCTGCACGATGCCGAAGAGCGCCTGGGCCTCGGGCCGGGCATGCGCGGCCTTGCAGCGCGCCGCCCACCGGGTGGTCCGCTCCAGCGAGCGCCTCGCGTAGTCGTGGTCACACGGCCACGGCGTGCACTCGTCGAACGCCATGATGATGTCGGCCCCAAGCGCGTTCTGAATCTCGGTGGCCTTCTCCGGCGTGAGGAAGTGCGTGCTGCCGTCGATGTGCGAGCGGAACTGCACGCCCTCCTCGGTGATCTTGCGCAAATCGGCGAGCGAGAAGACCTGGAACCCGCCCGAGTCGGTGAGCACGGCGCCCTTCCAGTTCATGAACCGGTGCAGCCCGCCCGCCTCCTGCACCAGATCGTGGCCCGGGCGCAGGTAGAGGTGGTACGTGTTGCTGAGGATGATCCGCGCCCCCAGGTCCCAGACCTCCTCGGGATTCAGGGTCTTGACCGTGGCCTGGGTGCCGACCGGCATGAACACGGGCGTCTCGATCACCCCGTGGGGGGTGTGGAGGCGCCCCAGCCGCGCGGCCGAGGCCGGATCCTGTTTGAGTAGCTCCCAACGAACAGCCAACGCCATGCCTCCCATAGTTTTCCTCAGGTATGGTACCACAGCCGCGCGGTACCTGCCAGCACGGTACGTTACAGAATGAACATGGCATCACCGAAACTGAAGAAGCGGTACCGCTCGGCCACGGCCTCCCGGTAGGCCTTCATGATCAGCTCGTGGCCGGCCAGCGCGGAGACCAGCATCAAGAGGGTCGACTTGGGCAGGTGGAAGTTGGTCACCAGGCTGTCCACCAGCTTGAAGCGGTAGCCGGGATAAATGAAGATATCCGTCCAGCCCTCGCCGGGGTAAAGCGTGCCGCGCTCGTCGGCCGCGGTCTCCAGCGTGCGGACCGTGGTGGTGCCCACCGCCACCAGCCGCCCGCCCCGGGCCCGCACCGCGTTGATGGCGGCCGCAGCCTCCGGCGAGACGTGGTAGAACTCGCTGTGCATCTTGTGCTGCGTGGGGTCCTCCACCTCCACGGGCCGGAACGTGCCAAGGCCCACGTGCAGGGTGATCTTGTGCACCTCCACCCCCAGCCAGGCGAGCCGGTCCAGCAGCTCGGGCGTGAAGTGCAGCCCCGCCGTCGGGGCGGCCGCAGAGCCCCACTCCCGGGCGTACACGGTCTGGTACCGCTCGGGCTCGTCCAGCTGTTCGTGGATGTACGGGGGCAGGGGCATCTGGCCGAGCCGCTCCAGCAGGTTTTCGAACACGCCCTCGTACTGGAAGTCCAGCACCCTCCCGCCGAAATCGGTGGGACCCACAACCGTGGCCACCAGGAGGCCGTCTCCGAAGACGATCCGTTCGCCGGGTCTGGCCTTCCTGCCGGGCTTCATCAGGGTCTCCCACCGATTCTGGCTGAGCCGCTTCAACAGCAGCACCTCCATCGCCCCGCCGGTGCGCTCCCGGCTGCCCAGGAGACGGGCGGGCATCACGCGGGTCTCGTTGACCACCAAGGCGTCGCCGGGCCGCAGGTATTCGGGCAGGTCGCGGAAGTAGCGGTGCGCGATGGCACCGCTGCTTCGATCCACCACCATCAGCCGGGAGGCGTCGCGCGGCTCCACGGGCTTCTGGGCAATCAGTTCCTTGGGCAGGTCGTAGTCAAAGTCCGAAAGTCGCACTTCAGCGGGTCTCCACCTTCGTGCCGGTGTAGTAGTGGGTCAGGATCTCGATGTAGCTCTTCCCCTGCAGGGCCATGCCGTGCGCGCCCCACTGCGACATGCCGACGCCGTGGCCGTGGCCGCTGCCGGTGACGACGACCGCCTCAGGAGCGGGTCCGGGCTCCGGCGCGGGCTCGGGCGCGGGCTCGGGAGCAGGGTTGGGTGCAGGGGCGGGCGCAGGGTCGGGGTCCCGCGGCCGCGTCTCGCCCCGCGCCGGGGGCGTCCCACCGGGCCGGGGCACCACGCCGACGACGGCCAGCGCCTCCGCAGAGGTGACCGCGGCAAGGCTCTCCAGCGGCCGCGCCACGCCCGTCGCACCCAGGACCAGGCTGCCTGAAAGCGGGCGTGCCCTGACGAGGCCGTCTGCCGCCAGGACCGCCACTTGGGCAGCCGGCGGCTCCGGCTTTGGTTCGGGCTGGGGTTCAGGCTCAGGCTCTGGCCCTGGCTCCGGCTCCGGTTCAGGCGCCGGCGCAGGGTCCGGCGGCGGAGCCGGGCTCGGATCCGGCACAGTTGGCTGGCCGCCTGCACCGGTGAGCACGATCTCCCGCGGGGGCGCGAGGAGCCCCAGGGCGGTCCGCACCTGCTGCATGGTCAGCTGCTTCGTACCTTCGGATCCGATGACCGTCCAGGTGGTCGGCCGCCCGCTGGCCCCGGCGCTGCCGGGGATGACCTCGGTCACGCGGCCCACGCCGTGGCCGGCCTCCCGCAGCCGCTGGCTGAACTCGTCTATCGTGAACGTATTGCTCCACGCGGTGTACTTGTTGTCCGGCAGGGCATCGTAATCGGGCACCCCCCGCAGGTAAGCCCTGGGGGAGCCGCCGGTCCAGATGTGTTCATTGTTCTCGGTGTGGCCGCCGGAGGAGGAGTGGTAGTAGGCCGCGACCACACGCCCCTCATAGGTGACCACCTGACCCGCCGTCTCCCGGACCGCGGCGGTGGTACTGGGCCGCTCCTGCGCCAGCCCCCGGTAGACCTGGTCGTCGGTGTTGCTGCGCAGGTCGTAGCCCTCTTCCGCCCACCTGCCCAGGTTGGCCAGGGCATAGGAGCGGGAGGCCACCGCCTGGGCCTTCAGGGCCTCCTCCGGCCAGGCGGGGTTCATCTCCGCCGGGACGACAGACAGCAGGTAGTCCTCCAGATTGACGACGTTCACCACAGAGAGCTTGCCCGTGTCAGCGAGCACCAGCTCGATCTCGCCGCGATATGCCCCTCCCTGGAAGCTAATATACCCGGGCGGCTGCGGCACCAGACGGACGGGCCCGGCAAACCACGCCTCAGCCGCATGCACATACAGGCCGCCGTCCCACAGTTCCGCGCGCACCGCCGCGCCTCCGGGCACCTCTCCCTGCACCGCGCCGTCGGCGACAATCCAGAGCCCGTCGCTGCTGCTGACCTCCGCCGCCGACTGGCCCCACGCCAGCCCGATGCGCACCGGCATCTCGTCCGGCGGCGCCGGCACATCCGCGGTCTCGGCTGCAGCAGCAGCGGGCCACGGTCCCGGCAGGGGGACCGTCAGGGCCAGGAGGAGCAGACTGAGAACCACCGCGGTCACAGGAGAGCGCGTTCGCACGGGGGCCACCGCCTTTGTGTCAGGTTGGTAACATCCATGACTCAATCGTTCGCTCCGTCAAAGATGTTCTCCTTCCCGGGGGATAGAGAAAGGGGACCGGCTGACCGGTCCCCTACCTCCCTCGATTCGCGCCACTGCCAGGGTTGCCCGGGTTTGCCTGCCCGGGTCGACCCTGGTTCCCCTGTCCGGGGCTGCCCTGATTGCCTTTCCCGGGGTTTCCCTTGCCGGGATTGCTCTGGTTCCCCTGCCCGGGTCGGGGGCGGTCGTCGTCATCGCCGCCGCGGCCGGGCTTGCTCTTGCCGGGGTTGTCCTTCACGGGTTTGTCCTTGCCTGGGTTGTCCTTGCCAGGTCCAGGGTTGTCCTTGCCGGGGTTGTCCCTGCCGGGGTTGTCCTTGCCAGGGCTGTCCTTGCCGGGTTTGTCCTTACCCGGGTTGTCCTTGCCGGGGTTGTCCTTACCCGGGGTGTCCTTGCCGGGGTTGCCCTTGCCGGGGTTGTCCTTGCCCGGATTGTCCTTGCCGGGGTTGTCCCTGCCGGGGCTGTCCTTGCCAGGGCTGTCCTTGCCGGGTTTGTCCTTACCCGGGTTGTCCTTGCCGGGGTTGTCCTTGCCGGGTTTGTCCTTGCCGGGTTTGTCCTTACCCGGGTTGTCCTTGCCAGGGCTGTCCTTGCCAGGGTTGCCCTTACCCGGATTGCCCTTGCCGGGGTTATTCTGGTTCCCCCGCCCCGGCCGGCCGCGGTCGTCGTCATCATCGTCGTCGTCCGCATTGGCCCGGTTGCCGGGCCCCGCCTGGGTGCGCCTCTGCTCCGCACGGCTGAACACCTCGCTGGGGTGAATGCCCAGCGATTTCAGGAACTGCCCGGGGGGTACCGCCCGGATGGCGTCAGCCGTCACCTCCGGATGATCGGCCTGCACCTCCTCCAGGATGAGCAGCTTCGGCACCGTGAGGTCCTGCTTGCGGGCCTCCTCCACCTCGTCCGCCGTCGCCTCCAGCACGGCCACGCCCGCCTGGGGCGCCGCGCCCTGGCTCTCGGCCTCCTCCGCGACCACCTCCCGCAGGGCGGTGCGCGACCGCTCGACGATCGTCTGCGAAAGGCTGCCGGGCAGGGTCCTCCCCCCCAGGGGCGCCACCGCCACCACAACGGCGCTGTCATCGGCGGCGGGGTTCAGCTTCCCGAGCTGAATGGCCTGCGCGGCGATGGCCCTTGCCACATCCTCGACCGGTTGACGCCGCCACTCCACCTGCTCGAGGACCTCCTGCCCATCGGGATTCAGCCCCTGAGCTTCCACGACGTGCCGCCGGCCGTTCACGGTGAGCTCAACGCTCGGGTTGATGTCGATCATCACCAGCGCGGCCGGCTGGCCGAGGCTCCACTGCCAGTAGCCGACGGGCGAGAGGACCATCAGGAGCACCGCGGCGGCCGCCGCCACCCAGCCCCAGGTCCACCGCCAGGGTTCGGCGCCGGCCTCGGGCACGAGGATCTCATCGCCCACCGCCGGATCGCCGGCGGGCAGGGGGACGCGGCGGAACTCGCCCTCGGGGGTGAGGACAATCCCGGTTCTCCCCTCCACCTCCAGCAGAATGCCCGTCTGCATAAGCGATGCCTCCTCGTGCACCTAAACCGCAATATAGCCGCGCAGGTAAACAAAGTCCTCCAGGAGAAGCAAGGCGACGGCGATGATGTACTTGCGCTGCCGTTCCAGCGTCTTGCGGCTGACCCCGGCCCGCGGCTCCAGCTGTTTCAGGGGCAGCTCACGCCGGGTCAGCAGGTGCTGGGCGAGCAGTGGATCCTCCGCCACCAGCCGGGCGATGGCCATCGCCCGCTCCCGGGCATCGGCGTGCTTGGGAGAGGCCTGCACCAGGTCGCTGAAGCGGATGCCAAATTCGGCCAGCCGCCGGGCGTACCGGGCGATCTCCTGCCGCCGCTCCTCGGCCTCAACCTGTCGCTGGTGCTCCGCGATGGCCTCCTGCATCTCCAGCCCGTGCAGGGCGTTGCCCTCGTCGTCTTCGGTTTCGAACTCGCTGAGCGGCACCTCCGCCCGGCCCTTGCTCCGCCGGTAGAAGTCGACGAGCCGCCGCCTGATCACCAATTCCGCGAAGGGGACGAATGCGCCGCCCTTGTCGGGGTCGTACTTGTCGATGGCCTCGTTGAGGGCGATCAGGCCCACGGAGACCTCCTCGTCCCGCCCCACCGTGAGGTACCGGCCTGTGACCTGGCTGCCCACCCGCAGGACGAGCGGCGTGTAGGCGCGGATCAGCTCTTCGCGGGCGGCCGCGTCGCCGGACCGGGCTGGTCCGAGCAGCCGCTCCGCGGGCGAGGGGCCCCGCTGGCCCGTGCCGTCCGAGAGGCTCAGCAGAAAGGTCAGCAGCAAGTCCGTCACCTCTCGTCTCATCAGAGTGATTCGCACGCCGCCGCACAGTTTGAGGGGGCAGCCGCATGAGGGGGGTCCTGGAAACCGCCGCGGGCCGAAGGACGTCAGAACAGGCGGGGCTGAACGGGCCCTTCGCGCTCGTCGGGGTGTTCGTGGTAGGGAATGTTCAGGTATTCGTAGGCCGCCCGGGTCACCACGCGCCCGCGCGGGGTGCGCTGCAGAAAGCCGATCTGCATCAGATAAGGCTCGTAGACGTCCTCGATCGTCTCGGGCTCCTCGCTGGTGGCCGCCGCGAGGGTGTCGAGCCCCACGGGGCCGCCGCCGTAGTTGTGGATGATCGTCAGCAGCACCTTGTGGTCCACCATGTCGAGCCCCATCGCGTCCACCGCCATCATCCGGAGGCCGGCATCGGCCACCTCCCGGGTGATGACGCCGTCGGCCTTCACCTGGGCGTAGTCCCTGAGCCGCTTCAGCAGCCGGTTGGCCACCCGGGGCGTGCCCCGGGAGCGGCGGGCGATCTCCCGCGCCCCGGACGGGTCGAGCTCCACCTTCAGGATGCGGGCCGCCCGCATCAGGATCTGGGTCAGCTCTTCCTCGCTGTAGAACTGCAGCTGCAGCACGACGCCGAAGCGGTCCCTGAGGGGCGAGGTGAGCGCCCCGTACCGGGTGGTGGCGCCGATCAGGGTGAAGCGGGGCAGGTCGAGCCGCAGGGTGCGAGCCGCCGGCCCCTTGCCCAGGATGATGTCGAGGGCGAAGTCCTCCATCGCCGGGTAGAGGGTCTCCTCCACCAGCCGGTTGAGCCGGTGGATCTCGTCCACGAAGAGCACATCCCCCTCGGAAAGCTGCGTCAGGATGGCCGCCAGGTCGCCCTGATGGGAGATGGCCGGGCCCGACGTGATGCGGAGGTTCACGCCCATCTCGTGCGCGATGATGTGGGCCAGGGTCGTCTTGCCCAGGCCCGGCGGCCCGTAGAGCAGCACGTGGTCCAGGGCCTCGCCCCGCTGCCTGGCCGCCTGGATGTAGATCGAGAGCTCCTCCTTCACCCGCTCCTGCCCGGGGTAGTCCGCCAGGCGCTGCGGGCGGAGCGTCTCCTCGATGCGCAGGTCCTCCGGCCTGCGGTGGCCGGAGACGAACCGTTCCTCACTCATGCCGCATTACCCCCGGTAGAGTTGCTTCAGGCCCAGCCGGACGAGGGTCTCCACGGACGGCTCCTCACCCGCCTCGGCCCGCGCCCGGGCCAGCGCCGCCACCGCCTCGCTGCGGCTGTATCCCAGGGCGCACAGCGCCTCAGCCGCCTCGGCCCACGCGTCGCCGGCAGGTCCTTTCGCAGCGGCGGGCAGGCCGTCGGGCATTCCGGGGGCAGCGGGCAGCGACCCGATCTTGTCCTTCAGTTCCAGCACCAGCCGCTGCGCCGTCTTCTTGCCGATGCCGGGAACACGACAGAGGGCGGTGATGTCCTCGAAGGCCACCGCCCTGCGAAACGACTCGGGATCGGTGGTGGAGAGCACCGCCAGGGCCACCTTGGGCCCGATGCCGTCCACCCGCAGGAGCAGCTCGAACAGGTCGTACTCGGCCGGGGTCAGGAATCCATACAGGGTCAGGGCGTCCTCCCGCACCTGCAGGTAGGTGTAGAGCTGCACCGTCGCGCCCTGGGCGGGCAGCCGGGACCGCGTGGAGGCGGGAACGAGGCAGCGGTAGCCCACCCCGGCCACGTCGATGACCACCGAATCGGCGCCCGCGGCGACCAGCTCGCCGCGCAGGTGTGCGATCATGCTATGACAGACCTCCCAACCGGGCGGTGAGGCTCTCGCTGTGCAGGGCCGCCAGGGCCACCGCGAGGGCGTCGGCCACATCGTCCGGCTTCGGCGTCTCCCGCAGGCCCAGCAGCGCACGCACCATGCGCTGGACCTGCGTCTTGTCGGCCCGCCCGTAGCCGGTGACGGCCATCTTCACCTGCATGGGCGTGAACTCCCGGACCGGCACGCCGCGATCCGCCGCCGCCAGCAGCACGACGCCGCGCGCCTGACCGACGTGGATGGCGGTCGTCACGTTCCGCCCGAAGAAGAGTTCCTCCACGGCCAGCGCGTCGGGCCGGTAGCGCTCCAGCAGTTCAATGAGGCCGCGGTAGAGCGACTGCAGCCTCAGTTCGGTCCGTATGTCGGACGGCGTCTCCAGACAGCCGTACGCCACCGCCCGCTCCCGGCCCGCGCCCGCGTCCTCCACGATGCCGTAACCCATCCGGGCCGTGCCGGGATCTATGCCGAGAATCCGCAAGGGCCCACCACCTCAGTCGCAGTTGGCTTACCGTTGTTCTGTTCGGGGTTCGAATGGGCATGTCCTGCCCTCGGTTGGATTTCCCGTTGAACCGCAGGGAACGTACATGCTATTCTCAGGGGGTCATCGAACCATACTTCAACTACTGCAAACAGAGAGGGGACCAGATCATGGCAACCAGACGCCGCACGCGCCGCCGCATCCTGCCCGTGGCCGCCGCCGTCCTGTTGCTGCTCATCGGCGGCTGGGCGGCGATGGCCTGGTTCGGCACGGGACCGGTAAACGTTCTGCTGATGGGGCTGGACGAGGGCAAGACCCGCACCGACGTGGTCGTCCTCGCCCACCTGAACCCCCGGAAGGGGCTGTTGAACCTGCTCTCGCTGCCCAGGGACACGCTGGTGGAGATCGACTGCGAGCGCGTGGGCGACTGGTGCGTGACCCCGGATAAGCTGGCCCACGCCCACGCCTACGGCGGGGAGCAGGGGCCCGAGGTGACCACCGCCGCCGTGGAGCGGTTGCTGGGAGTGAACATCGACTACTTCGTGCGGGTCGATTTCGAGGGGTTCCAGCGGGTGGTGGACCTGCTGGGCGGGGTGGACCTGGTCATCGACCAGGACATGCACTACGAGGACCCCTACGCAGACCCGCCGCTGTACATTCACTTCGAGGCTTCGGAGGAGCCGCAGCATCTGGACGGCCAGCGGGCTCTGGAGTTCGTGCGGTACCGGGGCGCCACCGGCGACATCGGCCGCACCGAGCGGACCAAGCAGTTCCTGGTGGCCCTGGCCCGGAAGGCGAAGGAGACGCAGTCGCTGACCCGGCTGCCCGCGGTCATCCGCACCGGCCTGGAGTACGTCGACACGGACATCGACGTGCGGACAGCCCTCACCCTGGCCGTCGCCGCCCTGCGGGTGGATCTGGACCAGACGCAGATGGTCACCCTGCCCGGCTACGACGACCCCGGACACCACCGGGGCTGGGTCTGGGTGCCGGATGAGGAGGCCGTGGCCGACGTGGTCGACCGGCTGATCGTGAACCCGCAGCCGCCGGCGGCGGAGCCGGGGGAGTAACATAGGTCATGCGAAGAACCCCATGGGCATGGGGTGCCCACGGGGTTCTTCTGCACTGTTTGGTCGCGGCGTTCTCTCGACCTTCACAAATGCTCATAAGTGGGCCACTGCCCCGGCGGCTCCAGACTTCACACCCTAGTGCTGTCTCGCCTACGATTCCGGCCCCGCGGCACCAACAACTGTCTCCCCGCCACCCCACTGCAGCACCCCGGCCACCCCGCCGACCCCACCGCCGCAACCTGGGAACCGCCACTTTTTCGCTTCCGCCTTCTGACCAAAGGGGAAAACTTGCGGTTCCCAGCCAGGGCAACCGACCCCTGGCCCGCTGACCGCTTCCTAACCCGGACGTTATGTCAACCAAATCGCCATATTATGTAACCCAGCCAGCGTTCGGCGCCGACCACCACGCGGCACCAACACCCGGAGCCCCACGCCGACCCCACCGCCGCAACCTGGGAACCGCCACTTTTTCGCTTCCGCCTTCTGACCAAAGCGGAAAACTTGCGGTTCCCATCCACGGCCAGCGCTCAGACCCAGTCACGGCGCCGTAGGAGTACAGGGATCCCGACGCCCACCCTGAGCAACAACGTCAGCGACGACCTAACGACGAACCCCGTGGGCGCAGGCCGCCCACGGGGTTCACGTCGGCTATTCGCTTCCTGCGGGTGACCGGGGGCCATGCGCCGCCGGCTCGCACAAGGAGCGCCGTGTCCGGTCGCCTCCGCTAGGGCGCCGGGGACGCCTCCCCGCCCCCTTCCTCAAACAACGACTCCGCGATCCCCACCAGGACCTCCGGGCTCACGTCGCCCGAGATATGGATCTGGGTGATCTGCCCGTCAGCCTCTGAAACCCACAGCTCAAGCTCGTTCCTGTACCCAACGATCTCCGGCAGCAGACCAGACTTCGACCGCAACTCGTTCTCCTCGTCCGCACGCGCATACGGAACGTCCCGCCGCAGGAACGCCGGGTGGCCGACCACTTCGAGGATCTCTGTATCGGGGGGCAGGTCGACTGCCTGGGTCTTCCAGTAGATCGATTGAATGATGCCGATCTGCCGGCCGTCCTCCGACTGGAAGGACTGGGTGACGAAAAAGAACCGGTCATCCTCCACCACCTTCCAGCCCTCGTCCGGGTAGTGTCCCCAGGAATAGGCCCCGGTCGGTTCGTGAATCACCGCGAAGCCCTCGGGGAGCCACGCCGGGGTGCGGATCGGGAAGGGCGCGATCTCGGCGGTCTCCTCAGGCGAGAGGAATGCGGTGTCCGGCCCCTTGGCCAGCCAGTTGCTGAACCCCTGGCGCAGCCATTCCTCCCGGCTCATGTTCAGCACCCTGACGGGGATGCCCAGGATCAGCTCGGCCACGTCGGCCATAGTGGAGTGGCTGTTGGTCACGAGCAGCAGGCAGATGGCCGCGGCCACGACGACTGCACCCTTCCACAGGGCGGCCTTACGCCGCACAGAGGCGCGCCGGGTCTGCCACGCGGCCCGGGTGCGCGCCCGCAGGTCAGGGGACACGGTCGGCGCGCCGGGCAGCGCCTCGTCAAAGGACAGCGAACGCAAGCAGCGGTCAACCCTCGAATCCGACCACTTCGCCTCGCTCACGGCTCAACCCCCCATGCTTCCAGTTGCTGACGCAGGAGCTGCCGGGCCCTGTGCAGCCGGCTGTGCACCGTTCCCACCCTCACCCCGGTGATGCGGGCGATCTCCGGCGCGGCAAGCCCCTCGAAGTAGTGGAGCACCACGGTCTCGCGGAAACCGTCGGGCAAGGTGCGGACGGCCCTGGCCAGAGCCTCGTTCACGTCCGCCCGGACGGCCGCGGCGGCGGGGTCGGCCTCCGGCCCCTGCCCTGCCGTGGTCATCCCGTCCAGTTCGACCCCATCCCGGATCCGCCGCGACCACCAAGAGCGTCGGAGGTCACGGCAGGCGTTCATCGCCACCTGCAGGAGCCACGGCCGCACCCGGTCGGGATCTTGCAATCGGTCGGCGTGGCGGTAGGCCTTGATGAAGACCTCCTGAAACACATCCTCCGCCTGCGCCCGGTTCAGCAGACTGGCATAGGCCAGGCGGAGCACGGCCTCGCCGTGCAGGTCGATCCACACCTCCACCGCCTCGTCGCGCGTACGGTCCTTCACGGTGCGGCTGCCCGTGCAACTGTCCGCACTGCGGCTGCCCACACGCACCGGACCTCCGGCTGCGCTTGCGGACTCCACGGCATCACCCCCTGTCGAGCCTTCACCTATGTAACGATGCAGGGGCGTCATCGCTTCCCGAAGGGCACGACAAATCGCCTCCCAGGAGGCATGACAAAGGGCCGGAGAATCTCCGGCCCCTGCCGCGCACGTTTCACCCGCGCCACACGCGCAGGTCGTGGAACTGGCCCTCCAGCCCCTCCATGATCTGGAGAGGCACCTTCACTGCCTGCCCGCTCGCGATGAGGAACGCCCCGACGTCCGTCGGCCCGTTCAGCGAGATGATCAGCCGGACCGCGTCGGGGTAATGTACGGCCTGCTCGATGTCGTTCTGGGACGGCACCGCCGGCGCCCTGGGGTGGGAGTGGTAGATGCCCAGGAGTTCCTCGCCCCGCTCTGCGATCTGCCGCAGGGCCTCCTCCTGCTGTTCGGGATCCACCTCGTAGAAGACGGGGCTCCGCCTCGCGTTGTCGGTGGCGAAGACGGAGGTGACGACGCCCTCCCGCCCTGCCAGGATGCCACAGGCCTCCACCGGCTTCTCCTCCAGGCAGTGCTCCAGCACCCGCTGCAGCAGCCGCCGCCCGATGATCAGCCTGCGTTCCGAAATCGCCATCCCCTCCCTCGCCGCACGTCCCCGACCGTCCGCAGCCGGTGCGCTCGGGCGGCCGCTCCGCCGCCCCCCGGGCCCCGTGCCGCTCAGCCGCCTGCCGAGCGCACCGCCTGGCGCAGATCGTACCACTCGCCGTCGTAGTGGCGGACGACGACGATGCGGTGCTCCGACACCTGCCCGTCCACGATGCGCCAGGCGCGCACCCGGGGCCGCCGGCCCTTCAGCGACACGATGATGTAGAAGGCTTCGGGCCAGGTGGCCTGGGCGATATCGGTCTGCGAGGGAACCGGGTCGCTGGTCACGTGAGAATGGTAGATCGCCGCGATCTCCTGGCCCCGCCGTTCGGCCTCCTCGGCCGTGGCCAGAAGCTGGTAGTCGTCCACCCGGTACAGGACTGGACTGCGCGCCTGGTTGTCCGTGGCGTAGCCGGCCGAAACGTGGCCGGCGGCGCCCACCAGAAGGCCGCAGGCCTCCAGCGGGCGCTCCTCATAGCAGTGGTTGATCATGCGGCGATAGATGTTTTCCGGGATGAGAATCCGGCGCTGCGGCGCGGCCGGAGGCTGCGCCGTCTGCCGGTTCCGCCTCCACCAGAGCACAGGTCCGCCTCCTTCAACTCTCCTGCCCGGGCGCCCAGCTGGGCGCCAGCCCGCGCATCTGCAGGAGCGCCTCCAGGTCGCCGGGCCGCCGCTTGTACTCCGTCCGGCGGTTCTGGTCGATGATGCGCCGCGCCACGTCAGCGGCCACGGGCAGGTCCGGATCCGCCAGGATGGCCTCCACCGCCTCCTCTCGCACCGTCAGGGTGGTGCTCAGGCAGGGGGCGGCCAGGTGGCGCTCCAGGAGCCAGACCAGAAAGCGATCGGCGTCGGCGTAGCCAAACCCCAGCTCGTTCTCGTCGGTCTGCCCCGGCCAGAGCCCGGCGGTGGGCACCCGGTCGACCAGGTCATCCGAGAGCCCGGCCTCGGCGGCAAGCGCCCGGACCTCCGCCTTGGTGCAGTCCCGGATCGACTGCCGGTCGGCCATGGCGTCGCCCCGGATGGAGAAGTAGCCGAGGAAGTACTCTACGCCGTTGCTGGTGCCCATCATGAGGCCGCGGAACGCATCGGCGAAGAAGCCGGCCGCCATGATGCGCAGGGTGGGCTTCAGGTTGTGAACAGCCCACTGCAGCCGCTCCTCCTCCAGCGGGATGCCCGCCCGGTCAGAGAGTTCCCGGGCCGCTTCCGAGAAGAGCGCCACCGCCTGCTGCCAGAGGTCGCTCAGGTCGATCGTCACCGCGGGGATGCCCAGGTGCCGGGCCACCCGCTCGGCATCCGCGACGTCCTGCCCCCGCTCCCCCTGAAGCTCCTCCTCGGTGGAGCAGGGCAGGATCAGGCCCAGCGTGCCCCCCGGCGCCGCCTGCTTGCTGATCGCGGCCACCGCGGAGGAGTCGACGCCGCCGGAGATACTGTTGATCAACGTCCTGATGCCGGCGCGGGCCATGTACTCCCGCTCCCGGGCCGCTCGCTCGGCCAGCGAGGCCGCGCGGTGCTGCTGCGTCATGCTGCGTCCCCCTATCGGTCTCCCGTCAGGAAACTCTGTACTACCTGTATATAATACGCCACACCAACCGCAATGGACGACTCGTCGATCATCAGGCGGGAGGTGTGCAGCCCGTGGGGCGCGAGGTTGTCGGGCGACCGGACCCCGAGCCTGGCGAAGGTGCCCGGAACGCGCTCCAGGTAGTAGGCAAAGTCCTCGCCGCCCATCGAGGGCTCCATCGCCCCGACATTCTCCTCGCCCAGCACGGCGATCGCCGCACGGCGGCCGATCTCGGTGGCCTCCGGGTCGTTGACCAGCACCGGGTAGCCATGCTCATACTCCATGCGGTACGTCGCCCCGGCGGCAGCGCACACCCCCCGGATGACCGTCTCGAGCCGCTCCGGCATCAGGCGGCGCACCTCTTCGTGCATCGTCCGCACGGTGCCGACGAAGCTCACCTCGTCCGGGATGACGTTGTGGGCGGTGCCCCCCTGAATCAGGCCGACGGTCAGCACGGCCGGCCGGATCGGGTCGACGTTGCGGGCGACGATCTGCTGGAGCGAGGTGATGACCTGGGCGGCGGTGACGATGGGGTCCACCGTGCGGTGGGGCCAGGCGCCGTGCCCGCCCCGCCCGGTCACCGTCACCCGCAGCTCGTCCGGCGCGGCCATCACCGGCCCCGGCGCGAACGCCATGCGCCCGACCTGCAGGTAGGGGTCCACATGCAGGCCGAAGATGGCGTCGACCTTCGGCCGGTCGAGCACGCCGTCGCGGATCATCAGCGAGGCGCCCCCGGGGTTCCTCTCCTCCCCCGGCTGAAAGATGAGCACCACCGTGCCGGGCAGGTCATCCTTGATCGACTGCAGGGCCTTTGCCGTGGCCAGCAGGACCGCGGTGTGGACGTCGTGCCCGCAGGCGTGCATGATGCCGGGCCGCTCAGACGCAAACGGCAGGCCGGTCTCCTCCTGAATGGGCAGCGCGTCGATGTCCGCGCGCAGGGCCACAACGGGCCCCGGCTGCTTGCCCTCGATGACCACGTGCAGCCCCGTTCCGCCGCCCAGATGCGACCGGAACGAGTGCCCGAGTTTCTGCAGTTCCGCCGCCAGGTACTTGTGCGTCTCGTGCTCCTCGAACGAGAGCTCCGGGTAACGGTGAATGTGCCGCCGAACCTCGTTGCCGTAGGCGTGGACCGACCGGGCCAGTTCCCACACCTGCTCCCTGCTCAACATCTGCTCAGGCCTCCTTCCCCTGCCTTCACCAGTATGGGTACTACAGCGCCGGGGCTGCGATCCCCTGCTGCCTGCCCGTCATTCCGCTAGTCTGCCCTGCGCCGGCAGCGAGCGCGTGCCGCCGTGCGGTGTGCAGAAGAGGCACCCTCTCGGGTGCCTCCTGCTTACAGACTCACCTTGCCCCGGCTGGCCCAGCGCATGAGCAGGTTTCCGATCAGGACAAGGATCAGGATCAGCACAGACAGCACGGCGGCGGACTGCGGCGAGGCGTAGGAGTTCAGGTGGTACAGGTGGTAGCCCACCGGCGTCGCGCGGCTGCTGTACAGCATGACCGACATCGTCAGCTCGTAGAACGACGGCATGAACACCAGGAACCAGCCGCCGACGAGCGACGGGCCGATCAGCGGGATCGTGACGTCCTTGAACACCCGGGCCCAGCCGGCGCCGCTGGAGAGCGCCGCCTCCTCCAGCGAGGGGTGCACCTGCTCCAGGGCGGCGGCGGCCTGCCGTACGGCGTAGGAGAGGTGGCGCACGAAGTACGCAACCACCAGGATCCAGAACGTGCCGTAGAGGTTCAGGCCGTACTTGCCCGAGAAGGCGATGATCAGGCCGAGGGCGAGCACGATGCCCGGGGTGGCGTTGGTGAAGGTGGCCAGGAAGTCGGGAATCGTGCGGAAGCGGATCTGGGTCTTCACCTTCAGGTAGGCGATGAGCAGACCCACCAGGGTGCCGCCCGTGGCCGCGAGCACCGAGGCGTACAGCGAGGTCCGCAAGGTGCGCCAGGTGACGGCGTCCTGCAGCACCGACTTCCACACGTCCAGCGACAGGTTGTTGAAGGCGAACCCGCGCCCCATGGTCTTCACCAGGCTGGTCATCACCAGCGCCATGACGGGCAGGACGGCGAAGACGATGCAGATGAGGGTGAACAGGACCACCATCGGCCACTTCCAGCGGCCCAGCTCCACCAGCGTGGGGCGGGTCGACTTGCCGGCAAGGGTGAAGTACTCCCGCTTCGCCAAGTACCAGTTGGAGAACCAGAGCACGACCACCGAGAGGGCCAGCAGCACCACCGCCAGGGCCGTCGCCTCGTGCATGGCCTCGGGCGTGCCCACGTACACGTAGCTGATGATGCGCGTGGTCACCACCTGGAGCCGGGCCTGGCCGCCGATGATCGACGGCACGCCGAAAGCCGAGGCCACGGCGACGAAGACCAGCAGGGCGCCCGCCGCGATTGCCGGCGCCGTCAGCGGGAGGGTGATGTCCCGCAGCACCCGCAGCGGGCTGGCTCCGGAGATGCGGGCCGCCTCCTCCAGCGAGGGGTCCATCTTCTCCAGGGCCCGGCTGATGGAAAGGAAGGAGAACGGGAAGTAGAACAGCACCAGCACCCAGACCATGCCGCCCATCGAGTAGATGTTGATCGGCCCCTGCTCGATGGCCGGGAAGAGCGCCCGGATCCACTGGTTCAGATAGCCGATCCGCGGATTGGCCAGGTACCCCCAGGCGATGGCCCCGACGAAGGGCGGGATCATGTACGGCGTCACGATGAGGGTGCGGAAGACGTTCTTGAAGGGCAGGTCGGTGCGCCCCACCAGCCAGGCCAGCGGAAACGACATGACCGTGCCGATGATCATCGTGAGACCAGCCGCCTTCACCGTATTCCAGACGGCCATCAGGTTGGACTTGCTGGCGTAGACCTCGCGGAAGTTGTTGACGCTGAACTGGCCGTCCACGACGAAGGCGTTGATGACCAACAGGACGATCGGGAATATGCCAAAGAGAAGGAGCACGGCCACCGCGAGGGCGATGGCCACGCTCTTGGTGTCAAACCTCAGTCGCATACCTAGTTCCCCATGATCTCCACGAACTTGTCCTTGATCTCGCCGGTGCGCGGCGCAAGGTCGTGCCAGTCAAGCTCCATGGCCGTCGGCGCGAACTCCGCCAGCGGCTTGGCGCCCTTGGGCGACTCGACGTCGGTGCGCACCGAGTGCATCCACCCGGTCACGATGGCCTTCTGCCCCTCGGGGGAGAGCCACCAGTCCACGACGGCCTTGGCGGCCTCGGGGTTCTGGGTGGTCTTCAGGATGCCGATGGGCGACGGGATGATGATCACGCCGTCCTCGGGGTAGACGATCTCGACGGGCTCACCGCGGTCCTTCACCTTCAGCAGGTTCTCCTCCAGGATGATCGCCACGGCGAACTCGCCGGTGACCAGCTTGGTCTCGGTGGAGGAGTTGCCGCCGCCGATGACGGCGCCGTTGTCACGCAGCTGCTCGAAGTACTCCCAGCCGTACTTCTGCGACAGGGCGTAGGTCGAGTTCAGGGCCGTGCCGGACTGCGTGGGGTCGACGATGACGACCTGGTCCTTCCACTTGGGGTCGGTGAGCTCGCGGAAGGTCTTGGGGGCATCCTCGGGCTTCACCAGGTCGGTGTTGTACCCGATGACGACGTTGGAGATGCGGACGCCGGTGTACATGTAGTCCTCGGTGTCCTTGTCCACCGCCACGGCGTCGAAGTGCTCAGACTTGTGCGGGAGCAGCAGGTCCTCGCCCTTCAGGAAGATGTAGTACGAGGGGTCGGCGACCATCAGCAGATCCGCGCCGATCTTGCCGGCTTGGATCTCGGCGGCCATCTTCGCGGTCACCTGCTCGGTGCCGCCCTGGAACCACTCGATCTTCAGGTTGGGGAAGGCCTTCTCCAGCTCAGGCGAGACCAGGTTGATGATGTCAGGGTAGATCGAGGTGTAGATCATCAGCGACCCGGTCGGACCCGACTCACCGGCGGGCTGCTCGGAGTCGGTGTTGGAACCCGTCGTGGCACCCGGAGTGGAATCGGTGCCGCCCTTGTTCCCCGTGTCGGAGCTGCCGCCGCAACCGGCGAGGAAGACCGACAGAGCCAGAAGGAGAGAGAGCACAACCGCGATCCGTTTCATGACAGATCCCCCTTTGAGAAGTGTGGGTGTGAGACTAAAGCGGGAATGCAAAGGCATGCTGGATGTGGAGCACCACCGGTTCGCCCTCGGCGAACATCCCATCGAGGGGGTTGCCGGTCACCCGGACCTCGCCCCCGCTCGTCTGAACGAAGTAGTCGATCTGATCGCCCAGGTAGTAGCGCCGCAGCACGGTGCCCTTCACCGTGCCCACCCCGCTGCCCTCGCGCCCGATCCGGATGTGTTCCGGGCGGATGGCCGCCAGTACCCGCTGGCTCCCGCCGGCCGGCAGGTCCACCTTCAGCACCAGGTCGTCGCCGATCCGGATGGTGCCGTCGCTGTTCTCGACCGTCGCTCCGAGGAAGTTGACCAGGCCGACGAAGTCGGCCACGAAGCGGCTCTTCGGACGGTCGTAGATCTCGGCCGGCGGCGCCACCTGCTCGATGACGCCCTTATTCATGACGATGATCCGGTCGGACATCGCCATCGCTTCCGCCTGGTCGTGAGTCACGTACACGACCGTGATGCCCAGGCGGCGCTGGATCTCCTTCAGCTCAAACCGCATGGCCTCGCGCAGCTTCGCGTCGAGGTTGGACAGGGGCTCGTCCAGGAGCAGCATTCGCGGCTCCGCCACCACCGCGCGGGCGAGGGCGACGCGCTGCTGCTGACCGCCGGAAAGCTGGCTGGGCATGCGCTTTTCCAGCCCCTGGAGGTGGACGATCTCCAGGGCGCGCATGACCCGCTCACGCATCTCCTCCCGGGGCACCCGGCGGATGCGCAGCGGGTACGCGACGTTATCGAAGACGTTCATGTGCGGCCACACGGCATACGACTGGAACACCATGCCGATATTCCGCTTCTCCGGCGGAACGTGGACGGTCGGGCTGCTGACCAGGGTGTCGCCCAGCCAGACCTCGCCCGAGGTGACCTTTTCAAAGCCGGCCAGGATGCGCAGCATCGTGGTCTTGCCGCATCCGGAAGGGCCGAGGAGGGTGAGGAACTCGCCGTCGGAGACTGTGGCGGAGAATCCGGGGATGACTGTCACATCGCCAAAACGTTTAACAACGTTGTCGAAGCGAATATGTGCCATGGTGAGCCCCCATTACAGGTTGAATGTTGTACAGACCGCTTGATAAGATTAGCCCCCGCTGCCGATACTCCTCCCAGAGCCCGCCGAAATGACAAGTTATCTCTGTCACAAGGGGCCCGCGACAAAGACCTGCCGGGTTGCAGCAGGCCTTCGTCGCAGGCTGGAGGCGCCTACTCCTCCTTCTTGGCCTCTTCCTTCTTGACGAACGTGCCCGTGGCACCGCAGGCGCACTTCCGCGGCTTGCAGCGCCCCTCCCGTTCCGCGCCGCACTCGGTGCAGACGAAGACTGCCAACTTGCCACCCCCTCCTCCCAGGTGTCTCGGTCTTAGCCTAACACCTCGGGAGGAATCCTGCGATGGTTCGAAATGTCTATGTTTCCACTGATGGACCTCGGGCGCGGACCCGAACCCCCTCCATCAGCACCCGGGCCACCTCGGGGCGGGTGAACTCCGGCGGGGGCGCCTCGCCCCGGTAGAGCATCTCCCGCACCCGGGTGCCCGAGAGCGACACCCGCTCCTCGGGCCCGTGCGGGCAGGTCTTGGGAGAGGCCATGGCACCGCAGGCCCGGCAGTAGAAGGTGTGCTCGAAGAAGAGCGGCGTGATGCCCAGCTCGGCCGGGTCCAGGCGCTCGAAGATGCGCTGGGCGTCATGCGGTCCGTAGAAGTTGCCGACGCCGGCGTGGTCCCGTCCGACGATGAAGTGCGTGCAGCCGTAGTTCTTGCGGCAGATGGCGTGCCACACGGCCTCCCGGGGCCCGGCGTAGCGCATGGCGGCGGGGAAGACCGCCAGGAGGGTGCGCTCCCGGGGAAAGTACCCGGAGAGGATGACCTCGTAGGCCCGCATGCGCACCTCCGCCGGCAGGTCGTCGGCCTTGGTTTCGCCCACCAGCGGGTGGAGCAGGAGGCCGTCGCAGATCTCAAGGGCGCACTTCTGGATGTACTCGTGGGCCCGGTGGACCGGATTGCGGGTCTGAAAACCGACCACGGTGCGCCAGCCCCGCCGGGCGATGGCCGCCCGGGTCTCAGCAGGGGAAAGCTGGTACTCCGGAAACCGGGCGGGCGGGCGCTCCACCAGCCAGACGTCGCCGCCCAGGTAGACCCCGCCCTGGCGGCGGAGCCGCTGCACCCCGGGGTGTCTGTCGTCGGCCGTGCCGTAGCACCGCAACGCCTCCTCCTCCCGGTCGTACAGGAACCGCTCGGAGACCTGCATGAGGGCCAGCAGCCGGCCTGCAGGATCCTCCAGGGCGATCTCGTCGCCCTCCCGGATGGCCTCCGCCTCGTCGCGGCTGACGGCGAGGGTCACCGGCAGAGCCCAGAGCAGGCCGCCCGCCAGCCGCATCTCCGCCAGCACGGACCGGTAGTCGGCCTCGCCCATGAAGCCGGTGAGCGGCGAAAGCGCGCCGTCGCCAATCATCTCCAGGTCCGCCGCCTCCCGGGCGTCGAGCCGCACCCGCCGCATCCGCCCCGCCCGCTCCAGGGCCTCCTCCCGGGCGGGGCCCCGCAGCCACCGGTCCACCAGACGGCCGCCGTGGGGGGGAATCAGCGCAGCCACCTCCGCTCCCCCCTCTACTGATGCAGCCCGCATTCGGTCTTGGCAAAGCCCGACCAGCGGCCCGCCCGCGGGTCCTCGCCCGGCCGCACCGCCCGGGTGCAGTGCGTGCAGCCGATGGAGGGATAGCCCCGGTCGTGCAGCGGGTTGTACGGCACATTGTTTTCGAGGATGTACTTCCAGACGTCCCGGTCCTTCCAGGCCACCAGCGGGTTGATCTTCACCAGGCCGAACTTCCGGTCCCACTCCACCACCTGGGCGCCCGCCCGGGTGGGCGACTGCTCCCGGCGGATGCCGGTAATCCACGCCTTCAGCCCCTTCAGCACCTCGGTCAGGGGCTCCACCTTGCGGAGGTGGCAGCACTGGTCCGGGTTCTGGCGCCACAGCTCGTCGCCGTACTGCGCCGCCTGCTCCTCGGGCGTGAGCCGCGGCAGCACCCGCCACATGCGCAGGGGGTAGGCGGCCCGCACGGCCTCGATGGTCTCGTAGGTCTCGGGGAAGAGGAAGTTGGTGTCGAGGTAGAAGACCTGCGCCCCGGGGGCCACCCGGCTGATCATGTGGGCCAGGGCCACGTCCTCGGCCCCGAAGGAGCAGGCAAAGGCGATCTCGTCGTGGGCAAACTGCCCGTAAGCCCAGCGGAGCGCCGCCTCGGGCCCCTGCCCCTCCAGGGCGCGGCTCGCGGCGGCGATCTCCTCAGGGCTCCAGCGCTTATCGGCCATCGGCTCAGTCGGCCTCCTTTGTGTGTGGGGTTCAACCCCACCCTATGCCGCTCCGCCCAATCCGTGCAGCGGCCCGGGGCAGCGCCCACAGCAGGGATGCGGCGGCAAACAGGCCGCCGACGATGGCGTAGATCGCGAACACAGACGGAAGGGCGGCCGCTGCCGGAAAGGCCGCGGCGATCAGCAGGCTGGAGCCCAGGCTCTGAAGCGAACAGCGACGCGGCGGTCAGCACGAGACCGATGAGCATCGGGCGCCGCCGGCCCAGCAGGTCGGCCACGACGCCGGTGGGCACCTCACCGAGCAGAATGGCCAGGTGAAAGGCGGACTCGGCCCAGCCCGGGTTGCCGCCCCGGGAGATGCTGCTCCTTCCCGTAAAGTGCGCGCGAAAAAGGCGTCACCGGACTCGCCGGTGACGCCCATCCGCGCACAGCGGGGAAGGGTGCAGCCGGCCGAGCCCGACCCCAAAAAGGGCACAGTACCCCCTGGGACCGGGGCTCAGCAGCCTCCCTTGAAGCACAGAACGAAGGCGCGGGCGAAGCCGTTCGCGTTGCAGATGCTCAGCACGGGCTCCGCCCCCCTTCACGAATGCGCGTAATCACGAGCAGATAGGTAGCACAACTGCGACTACCCGTCAAGTACTCTGTTGCTGACGCCGCGCCGCTACACCGTCAGGTCGGCCCACAGTGCGCTGGAGAGGTAGCGCTCGCCGGTGTCGGGCAGCAGGACCACGATGGTCTTCCCGGCGCTCTCCGGCCGGCGGGCCACCTGCAGTGCGGCGAAGGCGGCTGCGCCGGAGGAGATGCCGACCAGGAGCCCCTCCTCCCGGGCCAGCCGGCGGGCCATGGCGATGGCGTCCTCGCTGGCCACCTGAATCACCTCGTCGACCACCTCGGTGTTCAGGTTCTTGGGGATGAAGCCGGCGCCGATGCCCTGAATCTTGTGCGCGCCGGGCTTGCCGCCGGAGATGACCGGCGACTCGGCGGGCTCCACGGCCACGACCTTGAAGCCCGGCCGGCGCGGCTTGATGACCTCGCCAACGCCCGTCAGGGTGCCGCCGGTGCCCACGCCGCCGACGAAGATGTCCACCTGGCCGTCGGTGTCCTCCCAGACCTCCTCGGCCGTGGTCTTCCGGTGGATCTCCGGGTTGGCCGGGTTCTCGAACTGCTGGGGCATCCAGGCCCCCGGCGTGGTCTCCAGGATCTCCTGCGCCTTGGCGATGGCCCCCTTCATCCCCTCCGCGCCCGGCGTCAGCACCAGCTCGGCGCCGAAGGCCTTCAGCAGCTTCCGCCGCTCCAGCGACATGGTGTCGGGCATGGTCAGGATGCAGCGGTACCCCCGCGCCGCCGCGACGAAGGCCAGGGCGATGCCGGTGTTGCCGCTGGTGGGCTCAACGATCGTCATGCCGGGCTTCAGGATCCCCTTCTCCTCCGCGTCCTTGATCATCGCATAGCCGATGCGGTCCTTCACCGACGAAGCCGGGTTGAACGACTCCACCTTCGCCAGCACGGTCGCCGCCGCGCCTTCCGTCACCCGCTGCAGCCGGACCAGGGGCGTCCGCCCGATCGTGTCGGCGATGCTGTCGTAAATCCGGGCCATCGTGAATCCTCCCCATTCCCTTGTTAACATATCGGAGATGTGGTGATTACGTACCCAATTATAGCACGCTCGGGGCCGCTGTCCAGCAGAAAATCGCGCGATCGCAAGAAAAATGTAAAATAGGGGACGGTGTGCACCGTCCCCCAAGATACCACAGGGTGATCGCATACAGGGCTAAGCGCCCCCGCACAGCGGGCAGTCCGGGCGGCGGGAAACGCCGGTTTCCCGGAAGCGGGCCGTCCAACCGTCGTAGGCCCACAGCCGGTCGGTGAGCGGCGATCCGATGTCCAGGATGAGCTTCAGGGCCTCGGTGGCCGCGACCGTGCCGACGACACCGCCGGCGGCCGCAACCGCGCACCCTTCCCCCTCGGGCCGCAGGCCCGCCCTGTCCCGCTCCTCCGCCGGAATGCAGCCCAGGCACGCCGTGCCGGGGCGGTGGGCGAAGGCCGCGCCGGCGGCGCCCTGCACCCCGGCGAAGACCGCTGAAGCCCCGGCCTGCAGCACGGCCGACTGCACCGACTCCCAGTCGCCGGCGGTGGCGACCACCACCTGGTGGCCCGCCACGAGGTCCGGCAGGGCGTCCGGATCCGCCGATGCGGCGACGGCCGCGTCAGGGTTGATGGCCAGCAGCTTCTCGCGGGCATAGGCGGCGCGGCTCTGGCCCAGGCTGCTCCGGGCGTGGGCAATGGCCTGCGTCAGGTCGGCTTCGGTCAGCTCAGCCGGATCCCAGAGCGTCAGCCGGCCCACGCCGGCCGCGGCCAGGTAGAGGGCTGCCGCGGAGCCGGCCGCGCCCAAACCGGCCACCAGGACCGATGCCGCCTTGATGCGCTTCTGGCCCCGCCCGCCGACCTCGGGCATGATGATGTGCCGGGCGTAACGCAGGATGTCCTGTTCGGTCAGGCTCATGCGCCCACCCCCCCGCAGAACTGCTCGTAGTCAATCAGTTCGTGAATGGTCGGGTGGTCGCCGCAGACCGGGCACTCGGGGTTGCGGCGAATCTGCACCTCCGCCACGTCCATGTCGAGGGCGCTGTAGATCAGGAGCCGGCCGGTCAGGCCGGTCCCCCGCCCCGCCAGCAGCTTCAGAGCCTCCATGGCCATCAGGCTGCCGATGAACCCCGGCAGCACCCCGATGACCCCGGCCTCGGCGCAGGAGGGCACCGAGCCGGGCGGCGGCGGCGTGGGGTAGATGCAGCGGTAGCAGGGCCCCTGCCCCGGCACGAACGTGGTCACCTGGCCGTCGAACCGGAAGATCGAGCCGTGCACCTGCGGGCGGCCGGTCAGCACGCAGGCGTCGTTGACCAGGTAGCGGGTGGCGAAGTTGTCGGAGCCGTCCAGGATCAGGTCGTACTGCCGGAACAGCTCCAGGGCGTTCTCGCTGGTGAGGGTCACAGGGTGGAGGTCGACCTGCGTCCCGGGCCGGAGCGCGAGGATCTTCTCCCGGCCGCTTTCGACCTTGGGCCGGCCCACATCGGCCGTATGGTGGAGCACCTGCCGCTGCAGGTTGGAGAGGTCCACTTCATCCATGTCGCAGAGGCCGATGCGGCCCACCCCTGCGGCCGCCAGCTCATACGCCACGGGGGAGCCGAGGCCGCCGCAGCCGATGAGCAGCACCGAGGCCCGGGCCAGCCGCTCTCGCTCCTCTGGTGTGAAGCAGGCGTTCATCATGTGCAAAACCCCTTCAAGTTCGACCGTTCGCCGGCGGTCCCGCCGGCCTCGTCCGAGACCAGTCTACCACCCCGTGGCACAAACCTCCAGAGCAAGCTAGAGGGCCAGCCGCCGCGCAAGGCCCGGAAGCAGCCGGTACGCCATGCTCCGCAGCCGGTAGCGCAGGTAGAACCGGCGCCGGGCCGCCGCCTCCGCCCGCCGGGCCCTCACCTGGGCCTCGATCTCGTAACGGTGGATCGCCGCATGCGGGTTACACTCGGCCTGCCGCTTCCGGGCGATCAACCAGGCACTGTCAGGATGGAAGTACATCGCTGAATTCACCTCAACTCTCGAATTCGGTCAGGCAGACCGGAACATGAGAAAGGACCACGGGCGCGGTCTGCCCATGGTCCTTCCCATGTGGAATGAGCCCACTCAGGATGGGGCCCATTGGAAAAGGCCACAGGCAGCCGCTCGCTGGCCTGTGGCCGATCGTGACTTCGGTGCAGCGATGCTACCCGAGCCCGCCGGCGACAGGCCGCGAGATGAAGGCGAACGTGAAAGCGCCCAGGGAAGGCATCATCATGGTGTTGGTCAGCATCTCGACGACCTCCTTACATGCCTTTGTGGCGGGTCTCCGGATTCCCGGCTGTGAGTATAGCTGCGGACAAACCCGTGCGTCAACACGAAATTGCGGAAAGAACAAGCCGAACCATTCTCTACCGCCCGCCGGGGAGCGTGACCCCGCCGATGCTCCCGCCGTAGAGGGAAGTGGGCACGGGGCCGACGATCACCGTGTCGGCCAGCGGCAGCTCCTGGACCAGCGGGACCTCCTGGGTGGTGAGCGGGAGGATGATCCGCATCGTGGCCGTGGCCTCCAGCCAGACCCGGTGGCGGGTCTGGTTGATGCCCTCCCCCCGGAACTCCTGTTGAACCGTGATGGCGACGGCGCCCACCGGCACCAGCTGCACCGAGAGCCTGGGGCCCAGGTTGGAGAGCAGGGCGGAGCCGGTTAGGGCGCCCAGCGGAAGCCGCACCGGCGTCTGCGCCAGGCGGGTCAGCTCTTCCTGGACGGCTGCCGCCGCCTCGCTGGCGACCCGGTTGACCAGCGGGGTGTTGATATGGTAGGCGGCAATGCGGCCGTCCTCGTCCCGCACGTACTCCACGACCTGGGCGCCGGCGAGGGACTGGCTCACCTGGCCCGCCACCACCCGGTTCACCGCAGCGGCCCCCAGCCGCCGGGCCTCCACCTCGGCCACGGCCTTTAGGGGCTGGAGGAGCAGCAGGTCGCCGATGCGGATCATGAGGTAGATGACCGCCGCCGCGAGGATGAGGTTGCGCAGCCAGGTGCGGCGCAGCCGCAGACGGGGCAGGAGGCGCCCCGTGCGAGAGCCCAGCACGGACCGGGACCGGAGCCGGAGGCGCGCAGGGCTCCGGCCCAGCTTCCGGAGCGGCCGTGGTCGGCTGAAGCGGCGCATGGTCCTCCCCCTCCCCCGTTCCGGGGTGCACCTCCCGGACATAGCCAGCCTATGCCTGTTCGCCGCGGGAACATGCCTGCGCCCGCACGGCGCGGAAACCTGTCAACACCCGGGCCGGCACCGTAACCATCCCGACCAGGCCCCTGCCGCGCCAAAGCGGGCGGCATCGCTGCCGCCCGCTTCCCATGAGCCCCGTCTACTTCAGCACCACCCGGCCGTACTTCCGCTTGCCGGCCTTCAATACCTGGCCGGGCCTCAACGTCAGCTCGGCCCTGGAGTCGGTCACCTTCTCGCCGTCCACCGAAAAGCCGCCCTGCTCGATCAGCCGGCGGGCCTCGCTCAGCGACGGGGCCAGGCCGGCGGTGAACAGCACGCGGGCCGCCTGCATCGGCATCTCCGCCGCGGGGATCTCGACGTCGGGGATGTCGTCGGGCAGCTCGCCCCTGGAGAACTGGGCGACCCAGCGCTCCTCGGCCAGGCGGGCCTCCTCCTCGGTGCCGCCGTAGGTGGTGATGATCGCCCGGCCGAGCTGCTTCTTGAACTCCATCGGGTTTTCGCCCGCGGCCATGGCGGCCTGGATCCGGTCGATCTCGGCCTGCGGGACATCCGTGAAGTATGTAAAATAAGTGATGATCAGCGTGTCGGGAATCGACATCGTCCGGCCGAACATCTCGTCCGGCGAGTGGTCCAGCCCGATGTAGTTGCCCAGGGACTTCGACATCTTCTCGGTGCCGTCCAGTCCCTCCACGATCGGCGTCATCAGGCAGACCTGGGGCTCCTGCCCCGCGTTCCTCTGCAGGTCGCGCCCCGTCAGCAGGTTGAACTTCTGGTCGGTGCCGCCCAGCTCCACATCGGCCTGGACCGCCACCGAGTCCGTTCCCTGCATCAGCGGGTAGAAGAACTCGTGAATGTAAATTGGGCGACCTTCATCGTAACGTTTCTTGAAGTCTTCCCGTTCTAGCATGCGGGCGACCGTTGACTGCGCGGCCAGCCGGGTGACGTCGGCGAAGGTCATCGGCGCCAGCCACTCGCTGTTGCGCCGGATCTCCAGCTTGCTGACGTCCAGCACCCGGGCCGCCTGCTCCAGGTAGCGCTGGGCGTTCGCCGTCGTCTCCTCGTGA
The DNA here is from genome assembly GCF_055383075.1 of Symbiobacterium turbinis. Taxonomy (NCBI): domain Bacteria; kingdom Bacillati; phylum Bacillota; class Clostridia; order Eubacteriales; family Symbiobacteriaceae; genus Symbiobacterium; species Symbiobacterium turbinis. The sequence continues at coordinate 418,399 of NZ_AP042433.1, read as the reverse complement.
GTCAGCTGCGGCCGGGCCTCGTTGCGCCCGGTGGGGTCGCCGACCATCGCCGTGTAGTCGCCGATGATCAGCACGCCGTGGTGGCCGCACTCGACGAAGTCCCGCAGCTTGCGCAGCGGCACCGTGTGGCCCAGGGTCAGGTCCTTCCCCGTGGGGTCAATGCCCAGCTTCACCCGCAGGGGCCTGCCCGTCTTCACCGAGCGCTCCAGCTTCTGCCGCATCTCCTCCTCGGTGACCAGGTCCACCACGCCGCGCATCAGGATCTTCAACTGTTCATCGACACTCATGAAGCCCATTGTCATCCGTCCTTCCCGTGCATGCAGGGCGGAAAAAAGCGCCCTGACTCGGTCGTCGTGTCCAGGGACGACGTCCGCCTCGACGCCGCGGTACCACCCTGGTTGACCCCGAGAAGGGCCCACTCTCGCGTTCCGTTAACGGGGAACTTCCGGCCCGGTCTATCCATCTAACCAGGTAAGGCGCCCTGCCAGGCGCCCGAAGGCCGATGGACTCGGCGGGCAGCTCAGGAGTGTACTTCAACGCCGGGCCCCGGGGTTTTGCACCGCCCAACCCCTCTCTGGAGGCGGCTCCAGCGCCTACTCTCTCCATCATCGCCGATTTGCACCACATTCTAGCATAACCCGTCCACCCATGCAATTCCGGGGGCCCCAAGAGGAGTCTCGCCACAGAAGGCGAATTCCTTTCCCTTTGTTGGAGGTGTTTCAGTTGCCGAATACCCGACGGCCTAAAGGTTCACCACCGAAACAGCCTCCCGGGAAGCAGCGCAGGCGCAGACGCCGCTGGCTGGTCTATGCCTTCCTGCTCTTCCTGTGCGTCATGATCGGTGGCGGCGGGTTGGCCGGCGCATACGTCTACCAGGCGTATCAGGACCTGCCAACCTTCCACGAGTTTGACCCGGACCTCACGTCGGTGATCTATGACCGCTACGGTAATAAAGTGTACGAGCTGGCCATGGACGAGCACCGCACCCTGATCGACCTGGAAGACATCCCCGAGGATGTGCGAAATGCGGTGATCGCGGTCGAGGACCGCCGCTTCTACGACCATTTCGGCATCGACCCCATCCGGCTGGCCGGCGCCGTGTGGGCAGACGTCAAGTACGTTCTGGGCGTGCCGGGCTCGCAGCTGGAGGGCGGTTCCACGATCACGATGCAGCTGGCCCGCAACGCCTTCCTCACCCTGGACCAGACCATCAAGCGGAAGGTCCAGGAGATGATGATCGCGGTCCAGCTGGAGCGGCGCTTCACCAAGGATCAGATCCTGGAAAAGTACCTCAACACGGTCGCCTGGGGCGGAACGGCCTACGGCATCGAGGCCGCATCGCAGCTGTACTTCTCCAAGTCCGCCCGCGACCTCACGCTTTCCGAAGGGGCCCTGTTGGCCGGTATCCTAAAGGGTCCCTCGGAGTACAGCCCCTTCACCAACCTGGAGGGCGCCCTGGAGCGCCGGGAGATCGTGCTCGACCTCATGGTGGAGCAGGGCTACCTGGACACCGCCGAGGCCGAGCGGCTGAAGCGCGAGGTCCCCGAGATCAAGCGCGCGGAGATCACCCCGAACACGGTCACCTTCACCGGCGACTGGTACGTCGACTACGTCATCCAGATCCTCACCGATCCGGAGGAGGCGGCCAAGTACAATCTGCTCACGTTCAGCCCCGACGACCTGTACCAGAAGGGCCTGCGCATCTACACGGCCCTGGACCCCGAGAAGCAGCGGATCGCGCAGGAGAAGCTGTGGGAGATCATGCCCGCGGCCACCGTGGAGTACAGCGGCAGCGAGGATACCGAGGTGCCTGAGGCCGCCGTGGTCGTGATGGACCACACCAACGGGCACGTGCTGGCGCTGGTGGGCGGCATGGAGCACAAGCACATGCTGGGCTTCAACCGGGCGACCCAGGCCCGCCGCGACCCCGGCTCCACCATCAAGCCGCTGGTGGCCTATCTGCCTGCGATCGACCTGCTGGGCTGGGGGCCGGCGACCATCATCGACGACTCCCCGCCCCGCCTGAACGAGGACGGAACCAACGTCTGGCCCGAGAACTACGAGTTCAACTACCAGGGGCTGAAGACCATGCGATGGGTGGTCGAGCAGTCCCGCAACGCCGCCGCCGTGCGCACCCTGGAGGCCGTGACGCCCTCCAAGGGCCTGGAGTACGGCCGGAAGCTGGGCCTGCCCCTGGTCTCCCGTGAGGAGAACCCGGTCATCAACGACGAGAACCTGGCCCTCACCCTGGGCGGCCTGAGCCAGGGCGTCACCCCCCTCGAGATGACCGCCGCCTTCGGCGTGCTGGGCAGCCTGGGGCAGAAGACCGACCCGGTGGTCATCACCCGCATCGAGAACAAGTACGGCGAGGTCATCTGGGAGGCCAGGCCCAAGGTGGAGCAGGTGGTCGACCGGAACTCGGCCTGGCTGATGGTCGATGTGCTGAAGGGCGTCATCCAGCGCGGGACGCCTTCCTACGAGACCAAGGGCTGGCACGGCTGGCCCGCCGCCGGCAAGACCGGAACCACCGAAAACTGGCACGACGCCTGGTTTGTCGGCTTCACCTCTGACCTGGTCGTCGGCGTCTGGACGGGCTACGACAACGACGAGGGGCGCAAGCGGCTGCCCCACGGCGGAGGCGGCTGGCGGAACTGGACCGGCGCCGGACCGCCCACCCGCATCTGGACGGCGATCATGAACGAGTTCTACGACGAAGCGCCGGCCGACTGGGAGCGGCCCCGGGGCGTTGTGCAGGCGCAGTACTGCGAGATCACCGGCAACCAGCCCTCCGTGTGGTGCCCGGAGGATCAGGTGAAGACCGACTGGTTCCTGCAGGGGCACGAGCCCAAGCCGGAGACCTGGTTCCAGCAGGTGAAGGTCGTGCAGGTGCCGTTCCTGACCACCGACGACGGCCGGGAGATCAAGCGCTACCTGCTGTGGCAGGAGGGCTGCGAGGGCACCCCCGAGACCCTCACCCTCATCAAGCGGCCGACCACGTGGGTGAAGCACCCCACCAACCCCAACAACATATGGCGCTACTGGCCGGCAGACTGGTGGAAGGAAGTGCCCACCGAGTACTGCACGCCGGTGAAGGATGCGCAGGATCCCGGCAAGGAACCCTCGCTTCCGGGCCGGAACCCCGGCAACGGCCAGGGTAACGGCAACAACCAGGGCAACCAGGGCGCCGGACCCGGCAGCAACAACGGCTCTTCTGGCAGTGGGACCGGGACCGGGACTGGGACTGAGTCCGGCACCGGCCACAACGGCTCCGGCTCCCAGGGCAGCAACCGGTCGGGTTCGTCCAACCCGGGTGGCAGTTCCAGCACCGGAGGCGGCCCGGGGAGCGGCTCGCCCGGAGGGACCGGGAACAGCGGTGGAACTCGGCCGTAGTGCAGTGGCCACGAAACGAAGTCAGGGGGAACTGGATGACAGCCAGTTCCCCCTGCGCTTTGCTCCCGGGCCGCCTCGATTCTCCGGCGCGCCGGAAGGTGCCATGCAACACGACTGCGGCCAGCGGCAGGGTTCGACGCGCCAGGGGCAGAAACTACCGTTCGGGTGATCACATGCAAGTGCGCGACCCCGTTCACGGGGATATCTACCTGACCGACGTCGAGGTCCGGGTGCTCGACACCCGCGAGATGCAGCGGCTCCGCGCCATCAAACAGTTGGGCACGGCCCACCTGGTGTTCCCCGGCTGCGTCCACACCCGGTTCGACCACAGCCTCGGCGCGCTGCACATGGCGCACCGCATGCTGGAGTCGCTCCGGCTGAACGGATTCACCATCGCCCCGGAGGATGCGCAGCTGGTGCGGCTGGCGATCCTGGTTCACGACGTGACGCACATCCCGTACGGGCACACGTTCGAGGATGAGCGGCAGATCTTCCCGCGCCACGACGCCGGCCCGCGGCTGGAGCACTTCCTGGGCATTCACACCGAGCTGGGCCGCACGTTGGCCGCCTCGGGGTACCTGGACGGGGTGAAGGCGATCCTGACCGGCCGTCCGCCCGTGCCGTGGATGGGGCAGATCGTCTCCTCCACCATCGACGCCGACCTGCTGGACTACCTGCGGCGCGACTCCTTCTTCGCGGGCCTGCGCATGAACTACGACGACCGGGTCCTCTCCTACTTCATCAAGGAGGACGGCCGGCTCCTGATCAACATGGTGAAGCACGGGCTGGACCGGCCCGACGCCCGCACCGAGGTCATCCACCTGCTGCGCATGCGCTACGTGCTGACTGAGCGGCTCTACCTGCACCACGCCAAGATCGCCGCCGGGGCGATGATCTCCAAGGCCGTCGAACTGCACACCCGGCACACCGGCCTGCGAGAGGAAGCGCTCTACGGCCTGGGGGACCAGACCTTCCTCGACCTGCTTGCGCGGCTGCCCGGCCCGGGCATCATCCAGCAGCTGGTGGAGGGCGTCATCGAACGGCGCCTGTACAAGCGGGCCTACGTGCTCTCGGGCGACAGCCTGGGCGACGCGCGCGACGCCTTCATCGCCCGGTACGGCGGCCAGTCGGAGGCCAGGGAGGCGCTGGAGGAGCAGATCGCGAAGAACGCCCGGCTCAAGCCCGGCCAGGTGATCGTCTACTGCCCGAAGGCCAGCTTCTTCAAGGAAGTGCAGGTGCCCGTCCGCTCCCGCCACGGCGTCGGCCCGCTGCTGGAGCTGGACCGCTCGGGCGAGGTGGCCGCCATGGCGCGGCAGTACGAGGGCCTGTGGCGCACGTACGTCTTCTGCCCGGCGGAGAAGGTGGACGCGGTGCGCCGGGCGTGCGAGAAGATCTTTGGGTATGAGAGCGAGTACCGGTAGTTTGCCGGGGGATATCGTTGGGCGGTCCCGCCAAAACGGCGGGACCGCCTTTGGTTTGCAGGCGGCCGTGTGGGCATGCGGATCCCTGGGCGTGCGGTCCCTGGGCGTCGGGGAGGAGCATGTCCTCTTCGTCACCTTCCGGGCCGAAATCACCGGCGGCACTCTGGGGCGCAGGTCTGCTGGATGATGTTCGAGCCGCGGCCTGGAAGTACATCGACGAAGCGCAGCGATTGATGCCCTACTACGAGGGAGTAGACTCACTCCCGCAGCTTCGCCACCGTCACCCCGTCGCCGCCCTCGCCGATGCCACCCAGACGGTACGATGCCACCCGGCGGTCGCGCCGCAGGGCCTCCGTCACGGCCTTGCGCAGGGCGCCGGTGCCCTTGCCGTGGATGATGCGCACCTGGTCCAGCCCGGCCAGCATGGCGTCGTCCAGGAACTTGTCGACCCGCTCCAGGGCCTCGTCCACCAGCAGCCCCCGCAAATCGACCTCTGTCGGCACCTCCCGGGCCTTGGCGGCGGCCAGGCCCTTCCCGCGGGTCCGCATGCCGCCGAGAGCGCCGGTCTTCGCCGCGGGCTGCTCCTCCTCCACCCGCTCCAGGTCATTCACCGACACGGTCATCTTGATGATGCCCGCCTGCACCAGCAGGTTGCCGTCGGCGTCGGGTTCGGTGAGCACGTACCCGTTGGTGTCCAGCGACACGATGCGCACCGCGTCGCCCGGCTTCAGCCCGCGCGGCACCGCGCCGCTGCGGCGGCGCAGCTCCTCCGCGGCGGGCTGCACGGCCTGGCGGGCCTGCGCGAGCCGGCTGCGGGCGGTGTGGATGGCCTGCATCCGCTCCGCCTCCCGCTGCTCGCGCAGGGCCTGCTTCAGCTCGCTGATCACCGCCTCGGCCTCCCGCCGGGCGGTGGACAGGATCTGCTGCGCCTGGGCCCGGGCCTTCTCCACCGTCTCGGCGGCCTTCTTCTTCGCATCGCCATAGCGGCGCTCGTACTCCTCCCGCATGCGCTGGGCCTCGGCCCGCAGCCGGGTGGCCTCCGTGCGCTCCTTCTCCAGCTCCGCCCGGGTGGCGTGGATACCCTGAATCAGGTCCTCCACCCGCTCCTGCTCCTTCGTCAGGAACTGCCGGGCGCGGTCGACGATGTGCGGCGGGAGCCCCAGCCGCCGGGAGATCTCAAAGGCGTTGGAGGAGCCGGGCACCCCGATGAGCAGCCGGAAGGTGGGCTGCAGGGTCTCCACGTCAAACTCCACCGAGGCGTTCTCCACCCGGCTGCGCGTGTAGGCGTAGGTCTTCAGCTCCGAGTAGTGGGTGGTGGCCACCGTCTTCGCCCCGCGCTTGTGCAGGTGCTCCAGGATCGACATGGCCAGGGCGGCGCCCTCGGTGGGGTCGGTGCCGGCGCCGAGTTCATCCAGAAGCACCAGCGCAGGGCCTTCGAGCGCGTCCAGGATCCGGATGATGTTGGTCATGTGCCCCGAGAAGGTCGAGAGCGACTGCTCGATCGACTGCTCGTCGCCAATGTCCACGAAGACCTGCTCGAAGATGCCCACCCGGGTGCCATGGCCGGCGGGCAGGTGGAGCCCCGCCTGGGCCATGAGGACGAAGAGCCCCATGGTCTTCAGCGCCACGGTCTTGCCGCCCGTGTTGGGGCCGGTGATCACCAGGGTGTCGAACGTGAGGCCGATGTGGACGTCGATGGGCACCACGTTGCCCTTCAGCAGGGGATGCCGCCCCTTGCGGATCTCCAGCAGCGGCTCCCGGACCAGTTCGGGCTCCACGCAGTTCAGATCCAGCGAGAGCTTGCCCTTGGCCGAGGCGAAGTCGATCTGCGCCACGGCCTGCAGCGTGTCCGTCAGGGCGTCGGCCTCGTCGGCCACCAGGGCGGAGAGGCGCGTCAGAATGCGCGCCACCTCCTCGCGCTCCTTCAGAGCCAGCTCCCTGAGGTCGTTGTTCATCTCCACGATGGCCAGCGGCTCGATGAAGAGCGTCGAGCCGGAGCTGGACTGGTCATGCACGATGCCCGGCACCTGGGCCCGGTACTCGATCTTCACCGGCACCACGAACCGGTTGTCACGGATCGTCACAATCGGGTCCTGCAGGTACTTGGCCGCCGGGCCCCGCACGAAGCTCTCCAGCCGGTCCTTCATGCGGTTCTGCAGCGTGCGCATCGAACGGCGGATCTCCGCCAGGGCCGGGCTGGCGTCGTCGCGCACCTCGCCGTGCTCATCCACCGCCCGGCGGATCTCCGCCTCCAGGTGGTTGAAGGTGCCGAGCATGCGCGAGAGCGCAGTCAGAATGGGCAGGTCCTCCTGCTCCTCCAGGAACCGCTTCAGCCGGCGGCTGCTCGCGGCCGTGTCGGCCACGTCCAGCAGGTCGCCCGGCTCCAGCATGCCCCCGCGCACCGCCCGCTGCACGTGCGCGCGGATGTCGTGCAGGCCGCCCAGCGGGATGGCGTGGCCCCCGAGGTAGAGCCGCTGTGCCTCCGTGGTCTCGGCCTGCCGGTGCTGCACCTCCAGGAAGTCGGTCGCCGGCATGAGCGACTCCACGACCTCCTTCCCCAGCGAGGTCGCCGTCCGCTCGGCCAGCATCTCCTTTATCTTGGCGAACTCCAGGGTTCGCAGCGTGCGTTCGTCCATAGCGGTGTTGCGTCGATGCTCCTCTCATGAATAAGCAAGTCAAAAATGCCGCCGTACAGTCTAGACGTCAGTGCCCTGCGATTGTTCCGGCGCCTTGAGCACGCACGACAGGTTCAGGGTTACCCCACCACATCCAGGATCGCCGGGGCGATGTCCAGCAGCGACCGGATGCGCCTGGCCACATCTCCGGCGCCCGGGCCCCGTACGATGGTGGCCACGGGGTTGAACGTGTGCGGCTTCACCGACAGGTCCTCAATATTGCCGTGGTCAGAGGTGATCACCAGCAGGTGATCGTCCGGCAGGGCCTCCAGCAGCCCGCCCAGAAAGCGGTCGAGCCGCTCCAGCACCCGCCGCGCCTCATCCATGTCGCGGGCGTGGCCGGCCCGGTCGGTGAGGAAGTGCTCGTAGAGCGTGAAGTGGTGCTCGGCAGCCACCCGGGCCGCCCTCCGGCCGGCCTCGGCGGGGTCCACCGGATCGAGGTCATAGCCCATCTGCCGGAGGACGTGGTGGTCGATGTCAAAGCCCACCGCCTCCCCCCGCCGCAGCTGGTCGAAATCCCGGAACACCTGGATGCCGGCTGCCAGCGCCGCGACGGTCGACGCCGAGGGCCGGTAGCGCCGGTCTGCCTGCAGGGGCTGCCCCGCGGCCACCCACTCGAAGAACTCGGGCCGGAACGCGTTCAGAAAGGTGGCCGTGAGCCCCCGCTCCACCACCCGCTTGAAGATCGAGTGCTCGTTCAGGATGGCCTTCAGCGTGGGGGTCGGGTAGGCGTTCAGGTGCCGCCCGATCGCCCGGGCCCCGTTCTGCCCGGTGAAGATGGCGGTCTGCCCCGTCGCGCTCTGGGGCAGGCCGGGCACGCCCAGGCTCGGGTCGGTGACGACGGCCGCCACGTTCGGCCCCGAATAGGGCACCGCCCCGCGCCAAAGCGGCCTTCCGCCCAGCAGCGATCGGAAGGCCGGCATCTCCGCGGTCATGAGCGGGTTGCGGGCCGGGTCGTCGTCGCCCAGCCCCAGCCCATCAATGAAGAACATCATCACCCTCACGGTACCACCTCCGGCCGTCGGGCTTCGAGGGCGAGGTGCGCGCCGCCTCGGCGGCGGTGTCCCGCAACTCCCGGGCGACCTGCTGCAGCGCCCGCTCTGCGACTTCCTGCTGCAGCGCCCGCTTCACGGGGCCCTGCCGGAGCGCCCGCTCGACGGCGTCCTGCACCAGGGACGGCAGCCGGCGGGCGAGCACCTGCTCCACCGCGCGCTCCACGTCGCGGGGCGTCGCCGGTCCCGCCTCCCGCTTCAGGATCACGCTGATGCCCCCGGCCTGCTCGATCCAGGCCTCCTTCACCTCCGACACGTCCTCCACCTCCTTGTGGCGGAGGGCGGTCATGAGGTCGGCCATGGACACCCGTTCTTTGAGAAGATTACGCCTCAGCACCCGGCCATCCTTCACCAGCAGTGTAGGAGAGCCCTCGCTCCACCGCTCAAACCCCTTCCAGTGAAGGTTGATGGTGGTGAGAGCCACGTGCAGACCGCCGATCAGGGCGACGGGGATCAGGCCGTGGAGGAAGTCGACATCCAGTTCGCCGATGGGGATCGCGGCCACCTCGCCGATCATGATCACCATCGCCAGGTCGAACGGGGCCAGGTTCGAGATGGACCGCTTGCCGGTCCACCGGACCACAATCATCACAAACACAAACGTCAGGACCGTGCGCGACAGAAGCACGGGCACGTGCTGAAAGAACTCCTTCGCCCAGTCGGCGGTGAAGATCTGCGCCAGGCTCCACACCCTCAGTACAACGCCCCTTTCCCGCGGGTCCCGCCGGACCGCTCCCATAGGATACCCCGGGGACCGCGGTTGCACGGGGCGCGGGGCTCAGCCGCCTGCGAGCTCGGCCACCTCCTCCCATTCCACGTAGAGCCGCTCCAACTCAGCCTGCACGGCGTTGTACTCCGCTACGGTCTCCCGGCCGGTGGCGCTCTTGTAGATGTCGGGGTCGGCCATCCGCTCCTCCAGTTCGGCCTTGCGCGCTTCCAGTTCCTGAATCGCCGCCTCCAGCCGGCGGGCGGCCTCCGCCGCCTTCCGCTCCTCCTTGCGGGAGCGCGCCCCCGCCCGGCGCGCCCCGGCCTCCTGCGCACCGCCACGCCGCCCGCTGTCGGCGCCCCCGGCCTCCGCCTCGTCGGCGGCCACCTGGGCCGCCAGCATCGCCAGCCGCTCCTTCTCCTCCCGGTAGGCCGTGTAGTTGCCCTCGTAGACGTTGATGCCCTCGGCGTGGCCGAACTCCCAGACGTGGGTGGCGATGCGGTCCACGAAGAAGCGGTCGTGGGAGACGAAGATGATGGTGCCCGGGTAGGCCCGCAGCGCCTCCTCCAGCACCTGCTTGGACTCCAGGTCCAGGTGATTGGTGGGCTCGTCCAGGAGCAGCACATTCGCACCGCTCACCATGAGCTTGGCCAGGATCAGCCGGTTGCGCTCGCCGCCGGAGCAGTCGCCGATGCGCTTCAGCGCGTCGTCGCCGGAGAAGAGGAACTGGCCGAGCAGGGAATGGGCGTCGAACTTGGTGAAGCCCGGCAGTTCCATGATCTCCTCCAGACAGGTGCGGTCCGGATCCAGGTCGTCCAGGTCCTGGCTGAAGTAGCCCCGCTGCACGCCGACGCCCCAGCGGTGGGAGCCGGCGGTGGGCTCCAGCAGGCCGTGGATGATCTTCAGGAAGGTGGTCTTGCCGGAGCCGTTGGGACCCACCAAGGCCACCCGGTCGCCCTTCTGCACCGTGAGGTCGGCATCCCGGAACAGGGTGCGCTCGCCGAACGACTTGGTGAGCCCCTCCACCTTCAGGACGTCGTCGCCCGACTCGTAGTCGATGTCGAAGGCGAGCCGCATCGTGCGCTTCCGCACCTGCGGCCGCTCCATCAGCTCCATCTTCTCCAGCTGCCGCTTGCGGGCCATCGCCTGGCCCTTGCGCCGGGCGTTGCTCCGCCACTTCTCGTAGAAGACCCGCAGCCGCTCGGCCTCCCGCTGCTGCCGCTCGTACTCGGAGAGCAGGGCCTCCTCCCGGCGCTTCTTCTCCTCCAGGTAGTAGGAGTAGTTGCCGTGGTAGATGTCACACGTCTGGTGATCCAGCTCCAGCGTGCGGCTGATCACCCGGTCCAGGAAGTACCGGTCGTGGGAGACCAGGATGGCCGCGGACTTCACCTGCCGGAAGTAGCCCTCGAGCCACTCCACCGCCTGCAGATCCAGGTGGTTGGTGGGCTCGTCCAGCAGCATCAGGTCGGGCTCCGACAGGAGGATCTTCGCCAGGCCCAGGCGGACCTTCTGGCCGCCGGAGAGCACGTCCACCGGCTTTTCCATGTCCTCCTCGGTGAAGCCGAGGCCGAAGAGCACCGCCCGCGCCCGGGCGGGCGCGTCGTAGGCGCCCGCGGCCTCGTAGAGGGCCGTCACGCGGGTGTACTCATCCATGATGGCCTGCAGGGCCTCCTCCGACTCCGCCTGGCCCATGCGGGCCTCCAGCTCCCGCAGGCTCCGCTCCCACTTCGCCAGGTGGCTGAAGACCGCCTTGGCCTCGGCGAGCACGGTGCGGCCGGGCGTGAGATCGGGGTCCTGGCTCAGGTAGCCGATGCGGGTGCCGGAAGGGATGATGATCCGCCCGTCGTCGTACTCCAGCCGGCCCATCAGGATCCGGAGCAGGGTCGTCTTGCCGGTGCCATTGCGGCCCACGAGGGCCATCTTCTCGCCCTCGTTGAGCAGGAACGAAATATCCTTGAAGAGCAGCTCGACCCCCCAGTACTTGGAGAGCCCCTGCACCGTCAGAATCGCCATGGTCAGTCGCTCCTTCCGTCATCCCCAAGCAGGGTGATGGAGGGTCCGGGAGACGGCAGGGATAGGTGTCGCACAAACACGCAAAAGCCGCGGGTAAGCCCTCTTACCGCGGCGGCCTGCATACGCGCTGAAGAGGCTTACCGCCCTGCTGGACCGTCGCCGTCCCGTCCTGCCGTCAAAAAGGGCACACGCCCCCCTCTGCTCCGGGAGCGCACGGCTTAGAACGGACGCACGGCCAACAGCATCATGGCGGTCTCCTCTCCTCCAATTCACACAGATTACGTTTATGGTACGTCACCCGCGCAGCCACTGTCAAGGTGAGGCATGATCCTGCCCCGTCGCCGCGGGCATGGCGGTGCACGTCCTCGCCGGACCCGTCACAGCTCCTTCTGCCTCATCCGCTCGTAATCCGCTCGCAGAATCGCCATGATCACCGCGTCGTAGTAGGATCCGTTGATGAAGCCGTACTGGCGCAGCAGCCCCTCGCGGACCAGCCCGGCCTTCTCGTACGCCCGCAGTCCGGCCGCGTTGTGTGCGTTGACCGTGAGCCAGATTCGGTTCAGGTTGAACTGATCAAATCCGATGTGCAACAACAGGCGCACGGCGTCGGTGCCGTATCCCTTGCCGCGGTACTCGGCCTCGCCAATCAGGATGGCCAGCTCGGCCGACCGGGCGACATGATTGAACGACCGGATGGTGCAGCCGCCGATGTGGGTCCCCCTGTGCAGGTCCTCGATGGCCCACTCCACGAAAGCCTCGCTAGAGGCCGCGGCAGATTCGAGGTAGCTGCGAATCTCCTCCCGGGAAAGCCGGCCGGGCCGCATGCCGAGCGTATTCGCCACGGCCGGGTCGTTCATCCAGCGGTAACGATCGTCCAGGTCCTTGACGGGATCCACTCTGCGCAGCCGGACCAGCTTGCCCTCATACATGGAATCGACACCTCGCATCGAGTGATGGAGCAGGCTCACCGCAACCTCCGAATGGGCAAGAAGGGATGTGCGTCAGCACATCCCTTCTTCCATCATTTGGTCGGGGTGACAGGATTTGAACCTGCGACCTCACGGTCCCGAACCGTGCGCTCTACCAAGCTGAGCCACACCCCGATTCAGTTGTGAGCGGATCCCATTTGGATGGCAGATGTGCCCGCGCACATCTGCCATCCAAGTGGTCGGGCTGACAGGATTTGAACCTGCGACCTCTTCCACCCCAAGGAAGCGCGCTACCAAACTGCGCCACAGCCCGATTCTGCGCGCCCAGGCCGGGGAACTCCCGGCCCGGGCCTGGCGGAGAGGGTGGGATTCGAACCCACGGTACGGTTTCCCGTACACAGCATTTCCAATGCTGCACCTTCAACCACTCGGACACCTCTCCGGGTGCTGGCGCGCCGGGCAGGATTCGAACCTACGACCACCTGATTCGTAGTCAGGTACTCTATCCAGCTGAGCTACCGGCGCATGCCATCCGGCCGGGGTCTCAGACGGCCGGACTCTGGTGGAGCTAAGGGGATTCGAACCCCTGACCTCGTGAGTGCGATTCACGCGCTCTCCCAACTGAGCTATAGCCCCATGCCCAAGAAGAAATATGGCGGAGGCGACGGGATTCGAACCCGCGATCTCGGCCGTGACAGGGCCGCATGTTAGGCCTCTACACCACGCCTCCGTATAGAGCGACAGCGGACAGAGCGAATTATAACAGGACTTCGGGTATTATGCAACCCCTGGTGGACCGCGTAGGACTCGAACCTACAACCTGCCGATTAAGAGTCGGATGCTCTACCAATTGAGCTAGCGGTCCATATGGAGCGGGCGATGGGAATCGAACCCACGCCTTCAGCTTGGGAAGCTGACGTTCTACCATTAAACTACGCCCGCAACTGGCTCCGGCAGTAGGATTCGAACCTACAACCCTCCGGTTAACAGCCGGATGCTCTACCGTTGAGCTATGCCGGAATCTGCTCGCCACCCTCTGGCAAGGAATAATGATACCGCAACTGGGCCGATCTCGCAACCCGCCCCGCTGAAGCAGCACTTGCCTGCAAAGTCGCACCCTGCAGGCAGGCCGGCGGCCCCGCTTTTCGGCGGACAGCCGCGCTGTTCGGCGGGGCGGGCGCGAAGCGGGGCGCAGCGCTACAGCCGGCGAACGTTCACGGCGCACGGGCCGCGGTCGTTGCTGCCCACGTCGTAGGACACCGCATCACCGATCTGCAGCTGGTTGAAGTCCGTGTTCACCACCGCGCGCCAGTAGAAGAACAGGTTTTCGCCGCCCTCATCCGGCGTGATGAACCCGTAGCCCTCCCGCAGGTTCTGAATCCGACCGGTCTTCGTCCCCGGTGCGGTCTCCACGGCACCGAGCTCCGCCACCGCCATCCCTCCGGTCTCCAGGCCACCGGTTGCCATCCCGCCGGTCTCCGTTCCCGTCTCCCGCGAACCCGTTGCCGGCCACGTGAAGCGGGCTTCCGCGGGCGGCACGAACAGGCCGTTGATCAGCGGGTCGTTCCGCAGCGAACGGTCGTCGATGATCTGGTGCATCATCATGGGATAGGTGGCCTCGTCCAGGAGGCTCTGGGAGGTGCGGGTCTCCCGCTCGTTGCCGTTCTGGTCGACGTACTTGAAGTCCCAGCTGAGCAGCATGACGCGCGTGCCCATGGTGTTCAGCTTGCGCAGGAGCGGCACGAAGTCGCCGTCGCCGGCGATGAGGGCGACCACGTCGAACCGTTTGTGGACCGCGAGTTCGAACGCCTCCAGCGCCAACCAGACGTCGATGCCCTTCTCGCCCCCGGCCGTGATGGGCAGGTAATGGGTCACCACGCCCTCCTTGATCAGGACGTCATCGAAGTTGCGCTCGTTTACGAGCTGCTGCAGCTCCAGCCCCTGGGCCCGCAGCCGACCCCGGAAGTAGTGGGCGTCTACGATGTGGCAGTACCTGACATCGCACCCTTCACTGTCGGCCACCTTGTGGCGGATGAAATCGTGGAGCCCGCCGATGCTGATACGTGAGCGCCGGGAATGATGATAGTTATAGTAGTTGCTCACATGGTAGAAATAGTTCCCGTCGTAGAAGACGCCGATCCGGGTCAGCTTGCTGGCCGTCATGCCGCCATCAGTCCTCCCTAATGCGCGAGTTCGAGGGCTATATACCAGCCCCCGAACTTAACGATACGCAAAACTTATGAAGATGGTACAGCCTCTTCCAGGGTTTGTCAAGACGGGCTGCCATGGATGTGGCAAGAAACCCACCGGCCGCCGGGCCGCTCGATCAGCGCGGGCCGAACGGTGCGGCAGACCTCTCCCACAACCGCCGGGCAGCGGGGATGGAACGGGCAGCCCGGCGGCGGATCCAGCGGGCTGGGCGGCGCCCCCTGCAGGATGATCCGCTCCCGCTGCCCCTGTCCCGGCGCGGCCGAGAGCAGCGCGCGGGTATACGGGTGCAGCGGCTCCTCAAAGAGCGGCTCGGTGGGCCCGATTTCCACGATCTGCCCCAGGTACATCACGGCGACCCGGGTGCTCAGGTGGCGCACCACGCTCAGGTCGTGGGAAATGAACAGGTAGGTCAGCCGGAACTCCTGCTGCAGATCCTCCAGCAGGTTGATGATCTGCGCCTGCACCGACACATCCAGGGCCGAGACCGGCTCGTCCGCGACGATCAACCGGGGATGCATGGCCAGGGCCCGGGCGATGCCGATGCGCTGCCGCTGGCCGCCGCTGAACTGGTGCGGGTAGCGGTCCAGGTGGCGGGGGGCGAGCCCCACCCGCTCCATGAGCGCAGCCGCCTCCTCCCGCCGCTCCCTGGGCGGCAGGCCCCGCAGCGCAAGCGGCACAGAGAGGATCTGCCGCACCGTCTTGCGCGGGTTCAGCGACGCGTACGGATTCTGGAACACAATCTGCGCCTGCTGCCGGAAGCGGCGGAGGCCGGCGGCGTCCAGGCCGAACACATCCTGCCCGTCGAAGAGGACCTCACCGCGGGTCGGCTCGTACAGCCGCAGGATCGTCCGGCCCAGGGTGGACTTGCCGGAGCCGCTCTCGCCCACCAGCCCCAGCGTCTCCCCTTCGTGCAGGGTAAACGACACGCCGTTCACGGCCTGGAGCACCCGATCGCCCTCGCCGGTCAGCAGGCGGTGCAGCACGGTACGCGGCAGGACGAAGTGCTTGTACAGGTCCCGGACCTCGAGGAGGGGAGCCGCGCTCATCCGGCCATCACCTCCTCGATGCGGATGCAGCTGACCTCCCGCCCATCGGGCATCACCTGCAGGGGAATCTCCTGATCCAGGCACTGGGGGATGGCGTGGGCGCACCGGTCGGCAAAGGCGCATCCCCGCGGCAGCTGGGTCAGGTCAGGCAGCGAGCCGGGGATGGGCTCCAGCCGCCCGCGGCGGCCGCCGAAGGTGGGCAGGCAGCCGACCAGGCCCTGCGTGTACGGGTGGCGCGGATCGTTCACCACCTGCTCCGCCGGGCCCACCTCCACGATGCGCCCGGCATACATCACGGCGATGCGGTCGCAAAACTCGGCCGCCAGCCCGATGTCGTGGCTCACCAGCAGGATCGCGGTGTTGCGCTCCCGGTTGATTTCCTTCAGCAAGTCCAGGATCTGTGCCTGGATCGTGACGTCCAGGGCCGTCGTCGGCTCGTCCGCCAGCAGAAGGCGCGGGTTGCACGCGAGCGCCGAGGCGATCAGCACGCGCTGCAGCATCCCGCCGCTGAACTGGTGCGGGTAGGCCCGGTACCGCTGCGCGGCGTTGGTGATGCCCACGGCCTCCAGCAGCTGGATGACCCGCTCCCGCTCCTCGGCCTTTGATTTGCAGTACCGGTGGACCCGCAGGCTTTCCCGCACCTGCTCACCGATGGGCATGGAGGGGTTCAGCGAGGTCATCGGGTCCTGGAAGACCATGCCGATCTCGTAGCCCCGGACGGCCCGGTAGGCCTTCGGCGACAGCCCCGTGAGCTCCCGCCCCTTCAGCCGCACCGACGACCCCGGCAGAATGCGCCCGGGCCGGGCGATCAGGCCCATCACCGCCAGCAGCACGGTCGACTTCCCGGACCCGGACTCGCCGATCAGCCCGACGATCTCACCGGCCTGCACCTCCAGGCTCACGCCGTCCACCGCGCGCAGCGGACCCCTGGGCGAGGGAAACTCCACCGACAGGTTTTCAATAACCAGCAGTTTCTCCACTTGCTTCCCCCCTTCACCGCCGCAGGCGGGGATCCAGCGCTTCGCGCAGCCCCTCGCCGAAAAGGTTGATGGCCAGCACGAGCCCCACGATGGCCAGGCCCGGCATCGTGGCGACCCACCAGGCGTTCAGCATCTGGTCGCGGCCGGCGCTCACCATCGACCCCCATGCGGGGATGGATGGCGGTATGCCCAGCCCGAGGAATGAAAGCGAGGCTTCCATGATAATCATGTAGCCCATGCGCAGCGTGCCCAGCACCAGCAGGGAATGGTAGATGTTGGGCAGCACCTCGCTGACGATGATCGCGACCGGCCCCCGGCCCAGGGCCCGGGCGGCCTCCACGTACTCCTTGGTTCCCTCAGACATCATCTCGCCGCGGGCCAGCCGGTAAAACTCCACCCACGCCTTGAAGCAGAGCGCGATGATGAGGTTGCCGAAGCCGGGGCCGATGATGGCCATCGCGAAGATGGTGAACAGCAGGTAGGGGAAGCCCATCAGCAGGTCGGCGAACCGGGAGAGAATGCGGTCCACCCAGCCCCGCCAGTAGCCGGCGATGCACCCGAGCAGGGTGCCCACCACGAGGGAGATCGCCACCGAGATCAGCCCCACGAGGAGCGATACCCGGGCGCCATACAGGATGCGGGAGAAGATGTCGTACCCCAGCTGATCTGTTCCCAGAAGGTGGTTCCAACTCCCACCTTCGAGAAACGCCGGGGGCTTCAGCCGGTTCGCCAGCACCATCTCACGGGGGCCATACGGCGCAATCACTGGGGCAAAGAGGGCGGCGAAGGCATAGAGCAGGATGACGACCAGACCAACCACCGCACTGGGGTTGGACACGAAGCGGCGCCAAAAACCCATCCTCCACCTCCTCTAGAGTTCGAGCTTCGGATTCAGCTGCGTGTAGATGATGTCCACTAGCAGGTTTGCAATCAGGAACGTCAGCGCGTACAGCATGACTGCCCCCTGCACCAGCGCGTAGTCGCGGCCGAAGATCGCCCCCACGACCAGCCGGCCCAGTCCGGGCCAGCCGAAGACGGTTTCGACGATCATGTTGCCGCCCAGCAGCACGCCGAGCTGGAGCCCCGTGACCGTAACCGTGGGGATGAGCGCATTCCTGAGACCGTGCCGCAGCACAACCTGCCACTCGGGCACCCCCCGGGAGCGGGCCGCCATGACGTAATCCATCTGCAGCGCCTCCAGCATGGAGGAGCGCGTCACCCGGGCGATGATCGCCGTGAGTTCGGCGCCCAGCGTCACGGCTGGCAGCACCAGGTGGCGCAGGGCGTCCTTCAGCAGCACCCAGTCCCGCGCCAGGATGGCATCCAGCACGTACAGCCCGGTGAGGTCGGGCGGTGCGATGCCCGCGGAGAGCCGGCCCTGCACCGGCGTCCAGCCCAGGTGCACGGAGAAGAGCATGATGGCCATGATGCCGAGCCAGAAGGCGGGCATCGAGATGCCCAGGAACGAGAAGCCCATGGCGAGCCGGTCGAAGACGGAGTTTCGCCTGACCGCCGAGATCACCCCGATGGGCAGGCCGACCATCAGGGCGAACGTGAGGGCCGCCAGGGCCAGTTCGACCGTCGCCGGGAAGGCCTCAGCGATGATGTCGGTAACCGGACGCTGCTCCCGGAACGATAGCCCCAGGTCGCCGCGGAGCAGCCCCCGCACGAAGATGGAGAGCTGCTCCGTCAGCGGCAGATCCAGATGAAGCTCGCGGCGGAGCGCGTCGATCTCGGCCTGGGAGACGTTGCCGGCCTGACCCATCATGATGTCCACCGGGTCGCCGGGCAGGAGGCGTACAAAGACAAAGACCAGCAGCAGCATCAAGAGCGACATCGGCAGGGCCGTCAACACCCGCTCCAGTATCCGAATCGCTTTCACGCCATCCGCCTCCCAATCCGTTAATCCGTCACGTATCCGGCCTCCTGCAGGAGCTGCTTCGCCAGCTCGGGATCGTACTTCAGGGGCTCGATCGACTCATCGAAACCGAATCCGCTGGGCAGCATGGCCGTCGCCACCCTGTGGGCCCGGCCGCCGTAGATCTCGCGCAGAATCGTGTCCCAGTCGACGGCATGGTTCAGGGCGCGGCGCACCCGGGCGTCGGTGAGGATGTTGTTGTTGAGCTCGATCATGTAGAGCCGCGTGCCCTGGGTGGTCAGCACCTTCACGTTGCTGTCGGCCTCCAGCAGCGGAATCTGGTCAACCGGCACCTCCTGGATGATGTGGACCTCGCCGGCCTTCAGGGCCGCCACCCGGGTGGAGGGCTCCGGAATCATGCGGAAGGTGACCGTCTTCAACTGCGCAGGCCCCACGGGCGGCAGCGCATCCGACCCGCCGTAGTAGTCGTCGAACCGCTCCAGCACGATCTCGGTGTCCACCTGGCCGCGCACGAACTTGAACGGGCCGGTGCCCATGGGGTTCTCGGACAGGGCCTGCGAGGAACCCATCCGCTCCACGTGGGCCTTGGACACGATCTGGGTGTGCGGCAGCAGCTGGAGCCAGGTCGGGAACGGGTGCTCCAGGGTGAACTTCACCTCGTAGTCGCTCAGCTTCTCCACCGACTTGATGGGTCCGAGCAGACCCAGGCGGGGGGACTGCTGGCCGTCAACGCCGTCGGGCGCCATGATCCGCTCGAAGGTGAAGACGACGTCGTCGGCGGTCATCTCGGTGCCGTCGTGGAACTTCACGCCCTGCTTCAGCTTGAAGATGTAGGTCGTCGGATCCGGCTGCTCCCAGGACTCCGCCAGCTCGGGAACGATCTCGCCGTTGGGGGTGCGGGTGACCAGACCGTCGTAGATGTTGCGGATGACGGTCTCCGTGTCACGGTCGCGGTGGTTGGCCGGATCCAGCGACTGGAGCCGGTCCACGCGCATCCCGACCACCAGCGAGTCGGCGCCGGTGCGGCTGACGTCGTGCAGGTTGATGCGGCTGTCCATGGCCGGGGTGAAGCCGACGACATCGGCGGTGGTGGCCTCGACCACGTCCATGTAGTAGCCGAAGATCCACGGCGCGTCCTCAATCAGGATCTGCTGGGCCTGATGGTATGCGTTGCGGCGTGCGTCGGGATCCGTCCCCGAAGACCCCTCATCCAGCAACCGGTCAACCTCGGGGTTGGAGTAGAAGGAATAGTTGCCGCGGTCGTTGGTCTTCAACTTCGGCACGGCCAGGTCGTAGGGATCAAAGGTAGAACTCCCCCAGTCCTGGGTGTAGGCAACCCGGGTCCCCTGCTTGATTTCCTCTAGCAACGCGTTCTTTTCCCAAATGCGCACCTCGGCCTGAACACCGATCTGGCGCAGATAAGCCGCCACCGCTTCTGCCTCCGGAACGCGACCCTGGAACGCGTCAATCGTGATGGACAGGCGCCGGCCCTCTGCCTGCTGCCGGTCGCCGGAGCTGTCGCTTCTCTGCCCGGACGAACAACCTGCCATCACCAGCAGGCCGGCGGCCATGGCCGTCGCCACCAGTCGGATCCAACGTCCACGCTTCACCAATTCATCCCCCTCCTCTTTGTCTTTCGGGCCTCGGGAGAAAGCAGGCGCGACGCCACACGAGGAGCGGCGTGCGCCAGCTTCCAACTTGTCTGCACGGGCACAAGTTGTTGGATTCGACGGCCCCCCGCCAAACCCCTTCAGCGCGGCGGACAGATATTGGAATCGGCGGGAAACTTGCGCTGAACCCGACCCCCGGGCCTCCCAGTGAATTAAGACGACGGAGGGTGGTAGATGATTATGCCCGGTCTGGGGCCGCTAGATGGACCAGGGTCACTTTCGCCTCTTCGCGCAGAGATTTCCTCCGGGTAGGCCTCGGCGAAACCATCCGGCAGCGGGACCGGCGCTCGCTTCAGATGCCGGTCAGAGAAGGCCAGCGCACCGCGGGCATCTCCCAATCCATGTCCAGGCATGCCTGCGCACCGGCTCTGTGCGGCAGGCCCCTGCGCTCACCATCCCGCCCGCATTGTCGCATGTTGTTGCATGTCTTTCGCCCTGCCGTTCTTGCCAGCCGGTGTTGAGGGCGGTTGGTGGCAATAATCATCAGGCAGTATGAAAACTGACAGGGCTATTCGGCGTGCTCGAACGCCGAATAGCCCTGTCAACAGTGGGAACCGCAAGTTTTCCGCTTTCGCTCGAACGCGGAAGCGTAAAACCTGCGGTTCCCAGGTGGCGGCGGGCGGGTTGAAGGAGGATCTAGGTGTCGACGCTGCGTGTTCGCCGGCGGCGGGCGCCCGTTAGATGACATAATACCCCAGTTCGGTTGACATAATGACCCGGTCAGGCGGGGGTCTGCGAGGTCGGGGGCGCTCCCCCTGGTTGGGAGCCGCAAGTTTTTCGCTTTCGCTCGAACGCGGAAGCGTAAAACCTGCGGTTCCCGTCGCAGGCGGTGGGCCACAGTCTCTATGAACTGAGGAGGGGGCCTACACCCCCTCCTCAGAATTGTGCGGACCATGCCGAAGAGAACCGGGCTCAGGGTTCAGGACCCAGGGCGGCCAGTTCGCAGCCCGAAGCCCGCAGCCACAGCCCACTCGCCGCTAGCTCCGCAGCTCCGCCCCCAGCGCCTTCAGCGCCTCCCGGACCCGGTTGTGCACCGGCTCCAGCTCGGCATCGGTCAGCGTGCGGTCCGCGGCGCGGTAGACCAGGTGGTAGGCCAGCGACCGCTTGCCCTCCGCCACCCGCTCGCCCTGGTACACGTCGAACAGACGCACTTCCTCCAGCAGGCCGCCGCCTGCCTCACGGATCGCCGCCTCCAGCCGGTCGGCGGGCAAGTCGAGGTCGACCAGCATCGCCACGTCGCGGGCGACGGCCGGGAACCGGGGCACGGGCCGGTACACCGCCCGGGGAAGCATGGCGTCCATCAGCGGGGCGAAGGCGAACTCGGCCACGTAGACGCGGCCGGGCAACTCCCAGCGCTCCTGCACCGTCGGGTGCAGCTCGCCCAGGTAGCCCACCGGTTCGCCGCCGATCAGCAGCGCCGCCTGCCGGCCGGGGTGCAGAACGGAGTTCTCGCTGCGCTCGAAGCGGGCCCCCTGCACGCCCAGCTCCGCCAGCAGGTGCTCGACCACGCCCTTCAGGGCGAAAAAGTCCGCGGGCCGCTCAGGGCTGTTCCAGCCCAGCGGCGCCAGGTTGCCGGTCAGCGCCAGGGCCACCATCAGCGGCTCCTCGGGGAGCAGCTCGCCCTCCACGGGCCGGTAGACGTGGCTGATCTCGAAGATGGCCAGGTCACGGATCTGCCGGTTCACGTTGTACCTGACCACGTCCAGCACGCCCGGCAGCAGCATGGTGCGCAGGGTGGAGCGGTCGTCGTACATCGGGTTCGCCAGGGTCAGGAAGCGCCGGTGCGGGTCGTCCTCGGGCAGGCCCAGCAGGTCGTAAACCCGGGGATGGACCAGCGAGTGGGTGAGCACCTCGGTGAGGCCAGCGCCGGCCAGCGCCCGCCGGGCCGCCAGCTTCACCTCGCCCTGGCGGGTGCGCCCGCCGCGGGTGGAGGGCAGCACGGGCAGCTCCAGCGGGATCTGGTCGTACCCCTCGCAGCGGGCGATCTCCTCGATCAGATCCACCTCGATGGCAATGTCGCTGCGCCGGGTGGGCACGACGACCACCAGGATCTCACCGGCGTCGCCTGCGCCGACCAGGCCGCCGCCAGCGCCCTCGATAGCACCAGCGCCCACACCAGCGCCCATCAGCGATGCCAGCCGCTCGCCGGCGGCCTCCAGCTCCGCCCAGGCCGCCTCGGCCCAGGTGCGGTAGGCGTCCGGGTCAGACGGCACGGGCGAGACCTGGTGCATGGCGGTCCACACGGGACGGCCGCTCAGGTCCTCCCCCGCCTCCTCGCCGGTCTCCGGCGCGCCCAGGGCCAGGTCTGCCGCCAGGTCGGCGGGCTTCAGGACGACCATGCCCAGGCTCTGGAGGTGGGCCGCCATCCGCTCCGGCGAGAGCTTCAGCCCCGTGAGGCCGTTGGCCCGCTCCGTGCGCAGCAGGACGACGGACGGCACGGTCGGGCGGGGATAGGCGTCCACGTGGCCGGCCACCACCGTGCCGCCGGCCAGCTCGGCGATCAGCTGCGCCGCCCTGTCGGCCGCCGCCACACAGCCGGAGGGGTCGACCCCCTTGGTGAACCGCTTGGAGGCCTCGCTGATCAGGTTGTAACGCAGGGCGGTGCGCCGGTTGTTGATGTTGTCGAAGTGAGCCGACTCGATGAGGATGTCCACCGTCTCGTCGGTCACCTCAGAGTCCTCGCCGCCCATCACGCCGGCCAGGGCCACTGGCCCCTCGGCGTCGGCGATCACCAGGACGTTCTCGTCCAGCACCCGCTCCTGGCCGTCCAGGGTGGTGAAGCGCTCGCCGGCGAACGCGCGGCGCACGATGATCTTCTGGCCGCGAATTTTCTGGTAGTCGAAGGTGTGCAGCGGCTGGCCCATCTCCAGCATGACGAAGTTGGCGATATCGACGATGTTGTTGATGGGCCGCATCCCCGCAGCCCGCACCCGGGCCTGCAGCCACTGGGGCGAGGGCCCGATCTTCACCCCGCGCACCACCCGCGCCACGTAACGGCTGCAGAGGTCGGGGGTGTCGATCTGAATCGAGATCAGGTCGTTCACGTCGGTGTCGGGCGCGTCCTCGGTGTAGGTCTCGGGCGCGATCACCTCGCCGCCCACCAGCGCCGCCACCTCCTGCGCCACGCCGACCATCGACTGGCAGTGGGCCGCGTAGTTGGCGGTCAGGTCCAGCTCGAGGATCCAGTCGTTCAGGCCCAGCACCTCGGCAATGTCCATGCCCGGCTCCAGGTCCTCCTCAGGCGGCAGGATCAGGATGCCGTCCTCGTCGTCGCCAACC
The DNA here is from genome assembly GCF_055383075.1 of Symbiobacterium turbinis. Lineage (NCBI taxonomy): Bacteria > Bacillati > Bacillota > Clostridia > Eubacteriales > Symbiobacteriaceae > Symbiobacterium > Symbiobacterium turbinis. The sequence goes on along the minus strand of NZ_AP042433.1, from coordinate 395,148 downwards.
TTCAGTTCCGCCTCCGAGCAGAGCATGCCGTGGGAGTCGAGCCCGCGCAGCTTCTTGACGCCCATCGTCATCCCCGGCAGCTTCGAGCCGGGAACGGCCGCGGGCACCAGGGCCCCGACGGTGACGTTCTGCGCGCCGGTCAGGATCTGCAGCACCTCGCCCCCGCCCACGTCCACCTGGCAGACCCAGAGCGTGTCCGCGTTGGGGTGCCGCTCCATCGCGACGACCCGGCCCACCACGACCCCCTCCACCCCGGGGTTGGCGCTGACCAGGTTCTCCACCACCACGCCCCGGGCAGTCAGCCTCTCGGCCAGCTCCTGCGGAGAGAGGTCCACATCCACGTAGTCCATCAGCCAGTTGTACGATACCCGCATCTGTGCCTTCTCCCCCTCTGTGCTAGAACTGCCGCAGGAACCGCATGTCGCCGGTGACAAAGTGCCGAATGTCCTCGATGCCGTACATCAGCATGGCCACCCGCTCCGGCCCGTAGCCGAAGGCCCAGCCCGAAACCTCCTCCGGGTCGTAGCCGCCGGCGCGCAGCACGTTGGGGTGCACCATGCCCGAGCCGCCGATCTCGATCCAGCCCGAGCCCTTGCAGGTGCGACAGCCCTTCCCGCCGCAGAAGATGCACGAGATGTCCATCTCGGCCGAGGGCTCCGTGAACGGGAAGTAGGAGGGCCTCAGGCGAATGCCCACGTCCGGGCCGAAGAGGCCCCGGGCCATCTCGGTGAGGGCGCCCTTCAGCGAGGCCAGGGTGATCCCCTTGTCGATCACCAGCCCCTCCACCTGGTGGAACATCATCGCGTGGGTGGCGTCCTCGAAGTCGCGCCGGAAGACCCGGCCGGGGCAGATGATCTTCACCGGAGTCCGCCCCTTGGCCACCTCCAGCATGTAGCGGATCTGCGTGTTGGAAGTGTGGGTGCGCAAAAGCACCTCGTCAGAGATGAAGAGCGAGTCCTGCGCGTCGCGGGCCGGATGGCCCTTGGGAATGTTCAGGGCCTCGAAGTTGTACCAGTCGGTCTCCACCTGGCGCGACTCGGCCACCTCGTAACCCATCGCGATGAAGATCTCCTCGATGCGGTGGATCACCTGGTACAGGATGTGCAGGTGGCCCCGGCGCACCGGCGCGCCCGGCAGGGTGACGTCGATGCGCTCGGCCGCGAGCCGCGCCTCCAGCTCGGCGGCGGCCAGCTCCGCCTCCCGGGCGTCCAGGGCCTGCGTGATCGCCTGCTTGATCTCGTTGCCCAGGGCGCCCATCGCCCTGCGCTCCTCCACCGTCGGCAGCTTGCCCAGGCCGCCCAGGACGCGGCTCAGCTCCGACTTCTTGCCGAGGTAGCGCACGCGCATCTCCTGGATCGCCCCGGCGTCGGACACACCGGCGATGGCGGCGAGCGCCTCATCCCGCAGCTTCAGCAACTGGTCCTTCATGAGGCCACCTCCGAGAAAACAGCAATACTAGAGAGCGAACGGAACGAGAGCCTGACGGCTTGACACAAAACGAGCGCCTCCGTCCCCCGGTCGGGACGAAAGCGCTCGCTTCCGCGGTACCACCCGAATTGAGCCCGCCTGCGGGCTCCCCTCGCGCCGGCGCCATCACGCCGCCCCTCTGTAACGGGAGGGCCCCGTCTCCACCTACTGGGCCGCCGCGGGAACAGCAGCCGTTCAGCGGAGAGGCTCCGGAGGGAACTTCGCACGACGGGCGGAGAGCCTGCTTTCAGTCGGGGCGCGGCCTCCCTGGACACCGCCGGTGTCGGCTACTTTCCTCCATCAAGGCCTGTGCGTCTTGCCATGAATCAACGAGCTCGTCATTGAACGGTAAAACGCTTGTAGAGCAGGTAGGCGATAACGGAACCGGTGTTGGAGAAGATGGTCCAGAAGACCTCAGCGGTAGCGGAATTGGACATGCCGCCACTCCCTCCCTCTACCCTCGTTCCATTTACCTGATGGCTGTAAGTATACCACAGCCCCACTGCTCCAGCAAGGCAGCAGCACATAACCGCGTTAAAGCCCCTGCCGGGCCCCGTTCTCAGCGGCCCTGCAGGAGCTCCACCGCCAGTTCGGCGTTCAGCCTGGCCAGCGGAACCAGCCGGTCCATCTGGCGCAGCAGGTCGGCGCGGACGGCCGGCGCTTCCGCGAGCGCCCGCCGGCCCGCCGCCACCACCGCGGCCGGATCCAGCCTCTCGGTGCTGCCCGCGGCCTCCATGCCGATCTGGCGCAGGAAAGCGTCGTTCTTCGGATCGTAGGAAAGACCCACCAGCGGCACGCCGCTCATCGCCGCGAAGACCAGCGAGTGGTAGCGCAGTCCGACCACCAGGTCGCACCGGGCGATCACGGCCCGCAGGTCCTCGTAGGTGTGCGCGCCGTTCAGCACGACCGCCGGCTCGCGCATGTGCGCGGTCACGGCCCGGCTGGCATCGACGTCCTTCGGCTGCTGCATGGGGATGAAGACCACCCGCGCGCCGGCCTCGCGCGCGAGCTTGTCCAGGGCCTCCGCCAGGCGGGGCTCCATTGGCTCCGGCCCCGGCTTCCAGGGGCGCACGGAGACGCCGATCAGCGGGCGGTCCAGCTCCACCCCGGCCTGCCGGAGCAGCGCCTCGCCGGTCTCGCGGTCCGCGGGCCCCAGCACCAGGGCCGCGTCGGCGGTCACCGTGACCGGGGGCCTCGTGACGCCCAGCCTCCGGAACGTCTCGGCCGCCTCGGGATCGCGGGCGGTGATCAGAGCGGCGCGGTTCACGATGAGGGGCACCATCGCCCGGCCCAGGGGGCGCGTGACGGGGCCGATGCCCTGCGCGCAGAACATCACCGGCTTGCGCCTGAGCCATGCCATGGTCGCCAGGCCGAGGTAGTAGATGAGCGAGCGGCTGCTGGTCACGTCCTGCAGCAGGCTACCGCCGCCGAACATCACCAGGTCCGCGCGGCCGATGGCCTCCCAGATCGCCCGCAGGTCGCTGCGGCTGACGGCGCGGATGCCGTGCAGGTTGCGGGTCTGCGACGCCGTGCCCGAGATGGCCGTGAAGGTCACATCGGGCCGCAGCTCCCGGATGGCGCGCCGCAGGCCCGCCAGCATCGCCTCGTCGCCGGCGTTGTGGAAGCCGTAGTACCCGGCGATCAGGATCTCAGCCACGGTGACACCTCCTTTCCGCCCTGTTCATGCCCTTCGCCTCGCAAGCCGCTGGTATGCCCGTGACACCACCTCTGTCCCCTCCCGGTTGCCCAGCAGCAGGGCGAGGGCCACGTGAACGACCACCACCACGCCCAGGGCGGGGAAGAGCCGCAGGACCTGTGCGATCAGCCCGTCGCCCGCAGCCCAGTTGGCGATGAGCCGGAAGGCCGCCAGCCCGGCGAGCCCGCCGGCGGCAGAGGTGAACAGGTTCACGCCCAGGCTGCGCAGAATCTCCCGCCCTCCGATGAAGGTGAGCCGGGCCCGCAGCCGCCAGAGCAGGTACCCCACGGAAACCAGCGTGGCCAGCGTCTGCCCCAGGGCCAGGCCCCCGTGGGCCAGCGGCTGGAGCAGCGCCAGCTTGAAGATGAGGCCGAAGGCCACCAGCCCGGCCGCCGCCCACATGGGCGTGCGGGTGTCCTGAAGGGCCCAGAAGCACCTGTTCAGGAAGTCCTGCCAGCCGAAGAGCAGGATGCCCGGCGCGTAGAAGAGCAGGGCATAGGCGGTGGCCCGCGTGGCCGCGGGGTCGAAGGCGCCCCGCTGGAACATGAGCTGTACGATGGGCTCCCGGAAGACCCAGAGTCCCACCGCCATCGGCAGCAGCACGAAGCTGAGCATGCGCAGGCCCCGGGAGAGGGTCTCGCGCAGGTCGTCGGCCTGCCGGCCGGCGGCCTGGGACGCCAGCGTCGGGTAGAGCACGGTGGCGATGGCCGCGCCGACGACCCCGTAGGGCAGCGAGTTCACCTTCACCGCGTAGTTCAGGGCCGAGATCGACCCCTCCGCAAGGCCCGAGGCCAGAAAGCGGTCGAAGAAATCCTGAACCTGGATGATCCCCGTGGTAACCAGCACCGGCACGATGAGCCGGCCCACCTTGGCGAGACCGGGATCCCGCCAGTCGATGGACGGGCGCCAGTTGAGGCCCAGCCCCCGGAGGCCGGGGAGCAGCATGAGGGCCCCTGCCGCCGCCCCCGCCACCACCGCCCAGGCCACCCAGCGGATCTGTGCCGCCTGGGAGACCACCATCAGGACCAGCACCACCGGCAGGTTGTTCACCAGGCCGACGAACGCCGGCGCCGTGAAGCGGTGGTTGGCGTTGAGCACCGCCGTGGCCACGCCGCCGAGCCCCATGAAGAGCAGCATCGGCAGCATGGTGCGGGTGAGCGAGATCGTGAGGGCGTGGGCGTGCTCGGGGAAGTGGGGCACGAGCAGCGGCACGAACCACGGGGCCAGGGCCCAGCCTGCGATCAGCAGGGCCAGGGCCACCAGCAGGGTCAGGTTCGTCACGGTGACGACCAGCCGCCCCGCGGCGCGCTCGCCCTGCCGCTGCACCACCTCGCGGTAGACGGGGATGAAGACCATCACCAGCCCGGCGCTGACGGTGAGAAAGAGGGAGTACGGGAGGTCGTGCGCGGTCAGGTAGGCGTCGGTGGTGTAGGTCGCGCCGAACCGGGCGGCCAGGAGCATCTCGCGCACGTAGCCGAGGATGCGGCTCAGGGCGGCGGCGCCCGAGATGATGGTCGCCGCCTTCACCAGCGTGCGGGCGCTTCCGGCCGTCATGGGGCCATCAGCTCCTCGTAGAGGGCGGCGGTCTCGCGCGCCATCCGTTCGGCGCTGAACCGCTCCCGCACCCGCTGGCGCCCGGCCGCGCCCATGCGGGCGGCCCGGTCCGGGTCGGCCAGCAGCATCCGGATCGCCCGTGCCAGCGCCACCGGGTCCTCCGGCTCCACCAGCAGCCCCGTCTCGCCGTCCACCACCACCTCAGGCAGGCCGCCGGTGCAGGAGGCGACCACCGGCCGCCCGGCCGCCATCGCCTCCACGGCCACCAGGCCCAGCCCCTCCGACCGGGACGGCAGGACGAACACGCCGGTGCGCCCCAGGAACGCGGGCACGTCGGCCACGAAGCCGGTAAGCTCCACCGGCAGCTCCTCTGCCTGCACCCGTGCCGCGAGCGCCTGCCGCTGGGAGCCGTCGCCGCCCAGGATCAGGCGGGCCTCGCCCCTCAGCTCCGCCATGGCGTCCAGGAGCACGTCGAAGCCCTTCTCCCGCTCCAGCCGCCCCAGCGCGCCCACCACCCCCGGCACCGGCGGCGGCAGCTCCGCATACGCCCGCAGGTCGACGCCGCCGGGGATCACCCGCACCACGCCGGGATCGGCCCCCTGCGCGATCAGGGCATCCCGCACCGCGGCCGACACCGCCACGATGCGGTCGGCGAAGCGGCGGACGGCCTGCCGGCGGAGCCAGCCCCCCGGGCTGCGCACCTGCACCGACGCCTCCACCGCCGCGGCCAGCCCGTGCTTCGTGTAGACGACCCGGGCGCCGGCCAGCCGGGCGGCGATGCGCCCGGAGAGCGCGCCGTGGGTATGCACGATGTGCGGGCGCCAGCGCCGGATCAGCCCCAGCAGGTGCCAGAGCCCGGACCAGGAGAGCGAGCGGTCGGCGCCGGGGTAGAGAAAGACCTGCACGCCTGCGCGCCGCAGGGCGGCAGCCAGGGCCCCCTCGGGGCAGGCTGCCGCCACCGCGTACCGCTCTGCGATGAGGGGCTGGGTCAGCAGGGTGAGCACGTATCGGCCCGCGCCGCCGATGTTGGTGTCGCTGCACACGTGCAGCACCCGGGGCAGGCCTGTGTTTGCGTCCATCAACTTGCTCTTTCCTCTCTATGGCCCAGGGCAAGGCCGGCGCCCAGGCCGGCCAGGGCCCAGAAGGCGAACAGTATCTTAGGATTGTACCACACGTAGTCGACCAGGCCGTGCACCAGGAGGCCGGTCATGGCGCAGGGCACCGCCGCCAGGAGATAGCTGCTGCGGCGGTCCGCGCCCACGACGAAGGGGCGGCGCACCGCGGCCAGGAGCGCCCACACCACGGCGATGAGCCCCAGTACGCCCATCTCCGCGAAGATCTGCAGCGGCACGTTGTGGGCGTGGGCCGCCCGCGCCCCGGCCAGCATGAACTCCTGGTAGCCCTTGGCGAAGGCCTCGGCCCCCGCCCCGACCCCCAGCACCCAGTACTTGCGCAGCATCGCCAGCACGCCGATCCAGATGTTCACCCGGTACAGGTTGGACGTGTCCTCCAGCGAGAAGGCGGAGAGCAGCCGCATCAGGATGGCGTCAGGCGCCAACAGCAGCAGGGCCAGCCCGCCGAAGAGCAGGAAGACGGTCCAGCGCCGGAAGCGCACCAGTACAAAGAGGCCCAGTGCGCCGGCCGTCGCCAGCCAGCCGCCGCGGGAGCCGGTGAGCAGCAGGGCCAGCAGCATCATCGCCACAGGCAGGGCCAGGGGCAGCTGCCGGCGGGGATTCTGCAGCCACAGGCCGATGGCCGGCGGCAGGAAGAGGGTCATGTACTCGGCCAGGTAGTTGGGGTTGCCCATGCTGGCGAAGACGCGGATCACCTCGCCCGCCTGCTCGGGGTCGACCCACGACTCCTCGATCTCCGGCGGGTTGATCACCTGGTACACCGCCCACAGGGTCATGAGCATGGCGCCGGCGAGCACCGGCCCCAGGAGCGCCGCCGCATCCCGGGAGGTGCGCACCTGGTCGGCGACCAGCCAGAAGAGCAGTCCGGCCGTGAGCCAGATGACGAGGTTCAGCAGGCTGGCGCCCGGGGCCAGCGACTGCACGGCCGCCGCGGCCACCACCAGGAGCAGGAGGACCAGCGGCAGCAAAGCCGACGGCGCCTGCCAGCGGAAGTCGCCCCGGGCGAACCGGAGGAGCAGCGCGAGGCCGGCCAGCGACCACACGCCCACGACCATCGCGGCGGTGGAGAGGCCCGACATGGTGTGGGGCACCAGCGGCAGCAGGCCCAGCAGCAGCCCCAGCAGGTAGACCACCGGCGAGGTGGGCCTCTCCTGCGCCTCAGCCGGCGCGAGCGCGACATCGTCCTTGTAGCCCCAGAACAGCCGCCACAGGTGGCTGCCGGCCAGGAGGCCGCCCACCGCCCGGACGACCTGCCGGCCGAGGGCGACCACCGCGCTGCTCTCCCACAGGCCCCGGAGCCACGGCCCCACGGCCCGGCCCAGGGCCTCACCCAGGCGGCCGAGCCCCCTGAGGGCGCGGCCTGTCAGCCCGCCGGCGTCCTCCGCCTGCGGCCAGTCGGAGAACCAGAGGCGGCCGATCACCGACCCGGCGAAGACGCGCGCGCCGAAGGCGCCGAGTCGGGAGAGGGCGCGCCCCAGCAGGCTGTCCTCCCACACCGCCAGGAACCAGGCGGCCAGGCGCCCGATCAGGCTTGTCTCCCAGACGTCCAAAAGGGGTGACCGAACCATACGCCCGGCCCCCTAGCGCTCGGGCGGAGTGAGGTTGAAGGCGACCGTCGTGCCGGATCCTGCCCAGTAGGCGCTCTTGTACTGGTTGGTGCGCCCCACCTTCACCTCGATCCCGCTCATGGTGATGCCGTTGGGCGAGACCCGGGCGGGTCCGCGCACCGTCACGTACAGGTCAAAGTGGGTGTCGGAGACGTGGGGGACGATGCCGTCGGGCATCTCGCGCACCACCACGGCCGGTTCCGTCCAGGTCTCGACGATCTTGCCCATCCGGGTGTTCGACTTGCTGTCGTACACCTCGTCGCCCACCTGAATCGCGTCGACCGTCCACTGGGTGACGGCCGGCAGCCGGAAGGTCATCTCGATCACCTGGTCCTGCCCGGTGGGCGCCGCGGCAGGACCCGACAGCTTCCCGTAGGCGAACCGCCCCGCGACGGCCAGGACGGCCAGCAGCACCACCAGATCCAGCAGGTTGATCTTGCCGAAGAGCCGGCCCTTGTTGTCGATCAGCTTCATCAGAGCACCTCCGCGTAGACGTCGAGAATGCGCGCGGTCACAGATTCAATGGAAAGGCTGGCCACCACGAACTCCCGCCCGGCGCGCCCCAGGCGCTCCCGTTCGGCTTCTTTCCCGGGAGCCAGCAGGCCGGCGATGTCGGACGCCAGCACCGCCGGGTTCAGGGGTGTGCCGCCCTCGCGGGCGGTGAAGTTGGCCCCGGCGTACAGCGGAATCCGCTCGGGGGTGAGGATGCCCCGGTAGCCCCCCTCGCCGGCGATAATCACCGGGCGCTCGCAGAGCATCGCCTCGGTGGCGGTGCGCGCCACGGCCACCACGCAGTCGGCGAGGTTGAAGAAGGCGGCCACATCCAGGCGGTGGCCCACGGCCCGGGCGGCCTCGCGGCCCAGGCTGCGGTTGACCTCGTCGGCGAGGCGCGCCACCTCCGCAAACCGGTTGCCATCGCCCAGGATCCAGAGCCGGATGGAGGGAAACTGCTCCTGCAGCCGGGGCAGGGCCTGCAGCAGGGCCACAGCCGTGTCGGCGAACTCGTCGGTGAGCCGGCTGGCGTGCACCACGTGGGGCCCCGTGCGGTCGGTTCCCAGCTCGGCCAGGAGCGGTTCGATGTCGAGCCCCGGCCGGAACTCGCCGGTCTCAAATCCGTTGGGAATGACCCTGATGATGTCCGGCGGCGCCCCCAGCGGGCCCTCCAGGTGGCGGCGCACGTCTTCGCTCACGGCGATGGCCCGCCGGCCGAAGGTGGTCAGGTACTTCCACGGGAAGCCGGCGTTGTACGTGCCGTGGTAGGTGGTGACCAGCGGGATGGGCCGGCCCCGCAGGGCCAGCGAGCAGAGCCACGCCGGAATGCGGGCGTGGGCGTGCACCAGCCCGATGTCATACTCGGCCACCAGCCGGCGCAGCCGCCACCAGGCGCGGGCCATGGCCAGCGGGTTGCGGCTGGCCATGGGAACGACGATATGCGGGATGCCGCGCGCCTCGAGCATGGGCACCATGCGGCCGCCGGCCGAGGCCACCACCACGCGGTGCCCCCGCCGGTGCAGCTCGCGCGCGAGGCTGATCACATGGGTCTCTGCCCCGCCCAGGTCCAGGGCCATGGCAGCAAGCAGGATGTTGGGCATGTTCTTCGTCATGGCGCTCTGTCACCCCCAGCGCGCGGGCTGTCCTAAGTATTTTACGAGAGTGTTTCATTTTTCCCTGCCGCCCGGTCAGCGGGACCAGGCGGGCGTCAGCGGGACGAGGTGGGCGACGGCCCTGCGGTCTGCTGCCGCATGGCCTCGTACGCGAGCAGCGAGGCGGCCACGCCGGCGTTGAGCGACTCGGTGGGGCCGGCCATCGGGATGGAGATCACGCCGTCCGCCTGTGCGCGGGCCTCCGGCGAGGGGCCGGCGGCCTCGCTGCCCACCACCACCGCAGCGCCCCTGGCCAGGTCCACCGCCCATGGGGCGAGATCGCCGCCCGCGTCGGCCACGTAGATGCGGCGGCCGGCGGCACGCAGGCCCGCCAGGGCCTCGGCCAGGGGCAGCTTCAGGACCGGCAGCCGGAAAAGGGAACCCATCGCGCCGCGCACCACCTTGGGGTTGTACGCGTCCACGCCGCCGGCGACCGCGGCGCCGCCGCCGCCCATCGCCTCCAGCGAGCGGATCACGGTGCCCAGGTTTCCCGGATCCTGCAGGCCGTCCAGCACCAGCACCAGACCTGGCCCCAGGTCATCCAGGCTGCGGGGCCGGGGCCGGAACACGCCCACCACCCCCTGCGGGGTACGGGTGTCCGCCGCCCGCTCCAGCGCCTCCGGCGTCACCGGATGAAGCGGTACGCCCGCGGCCGCGGCGGCGCGCAGCAGGGCCGCGCCCCGCTCCCGCTCCGCCAGTTCGGGGGTGTAGAGCAGGTAGCGAACGTCCACGCCCGCGGCCAGGGCCTCCTCCACCAGCCGCACGCCCTCCATGTGCGCGAGGCCGGTTTCCTCCCGCGCCCGCCGCTCCCGGGCGAGCGCGCGGGCCTGCCTGACCAGCGTGTGCCTCGGGCCCAGCGGTGTTGCCTCTCTCGTCATCCCTGCTGCAGCGTCCTTTCCAGTTGCTTTACGCCTTCCTTGCTGCCCAGCAGCACCAGGTTGTCGCCGGGGTTGATCACGTCGGTGGCCAGCGGCGCCGCGTTGATGTGGTCGCCGGACTTCAGGGCCAGCACCGAGATGCCGAACCGGGCCCGCAGGTTGGCCTCCCGCAGCGTCTTCCCGGCCAGGGCCGGCGGGGCCAGCATCTCCATGATGGTGTACTCGGGCGAGAGCTCGATGTAGTCGATCTCGCTGCCGGTGAGCAGCGAATGCGCCAGGCGTGCGCCCATGTCCCGCTCGGGGTAGACCACCCGGTCCGCCCCCACCTTCTCCAGGGTGCGCCCGTGCAGTTCGCTGCGCGCCTTGGCCACCACCTGGGGCAGCCCCTGCTCCTTCAGGAGCACCGTCGTCAGGATGGAGGCCTCCACGTCGCTGCCGATGGCGACGACGCCCACGTCGAAGTTGCGCAGGCCCAGGGCGCGCAGGGCCTCCTCGTCGGTGGAATCGCAGGCGACGGCGTGGGTCAGCTCCGGCGCGACGTGGTCGACCAGGTCCTGGTTCAGATCCACGCCCAGCACCTCGTGGCCCATCTTCTGCAGGTGAAGGGCCACGGTGGAGCCGAAGCGGCCCAGCCCGACCACGATGATGGTCTTCTTGGTCACCCGATCATCACCCGCTCTTCCGGATAGTCGATGTGCACCCGCTCCCGCCGCCGCTGGGCCAGGGCTACCGCCGCAGTGAGCGGTCCGATGCGGCCGACGTACATGGTGAGGGTCAGCAGCAGGCGGCCGGGGAGGCTCAGGTGGGGGGTGACGCCCGTGGAGAGCCCCATCGTGGTGAAGGCCGAGGTGCTCTCGAATAGGACGTCTGCCACAGTGAAGGGGTTTCCGGGCTCGGCCACCAGGTGGCGCTCGGTCACCAGGAGCAGGCCGCCCACGACGATGATCACGGCCAGGGCCATGGCGGCGATGGCAATCGCCCGGTCCAGGAGCTCCCGCGGCAGCCGCCGGCCCATCGCCTGAATATCCGCGGCGCCCCGCACGGTCGACCGCACGGCCAGAAAGATGACGGCGAACGTGGTGGTGCGGATGCCGCCGCCGGTGCCGCCGGGAGAGCCGCCGATGAACATGAGCACCATCGCCACCAGCAGCGCCGCGTGGGCCATGCTCGCCGTCGGAATCGACTCGAAGCCCGCGGTGCGGAAGGTGACCGCGGTGAAGAAGGCGTTGAGGAGCTTCTCCGGGAACGGCAGCGCCGCCAGCGTCGCGGGGTTGGCGTACTCCAGGGCGAGCACCAGCAGGGTGGCGGCGCCCACCAGCAGCCCCGTGACCACCAGCACCAGTTTGGTCTGCAGGCTGAAGCGCTCCCACCGGATCTGCCGCCACATGTCCTGCAGCACGACGAAGCCCATGCCGCCCATCAGAATCAGCCCGGCGATCACCAGCAGGACGGCGGGGTCGCGCTGGAACAGCCGCAGGGAGTGGGAGGTGAGGTCAAAGCCTGCGTTGTTGAACGCCGTGACGGCGTGGAAGATGCCGAAGTAGAGGGCCTGCCCCGTGGGGTAGTAGGCGCGGAAGCGTAGAAAGAGCAGCGCGGCCCCCACCGCCTCCACGGCCAGGGTTGCGGTGATGATGGTGCGGGTGAGCCGCACCACCCCGGCGATGGAGAAGAAGCCCAGGGCCTCCTGCATCATCAGCCGCTCCTGCAGCCCAATGCGACGGCCGGTGAGCAGGAACATCATTGCCGAGAGGCTCATGATGCCCAGTCCCCCGGCCTGAACCAGCAGCAGGATGACGATCTCGCCGAAGGTGCTGAAGGTGGTGGACACGTCCACCACCGCCAGGCCGGTCACGCACACGGCGGAAGTGGCCATGAAGAAGGCGTCGCTCAGCGCAACCCGCTGCCCGGGCGCGTGGGAGACCGGCAGAGCCAGCAGGACCGTGCCGATGAGGATCAACAGCGCAAAGCCCACCGCCAGGGCCTGGGGCGGCGTGAAGGCCGGCGCCTTCCACCGCTTCTGCAGCGTCATGCCCCGCCCTCCCCTTATTCGCTCTGGAGCCGGGCGATGCCGGCGGCGCTGCCGATGACCACCATGATGTCGCCCTCCGCGATGCGCTCTTCGGCCCTGGGCGAGACGATGATGCGGTTTCCGCGCTTGATCGCCATCACGTTCAGGCCGAAGCGGTGGGGCAGGTCAAGCTCCAGGAGGCTCCTGCCCAGCACCGACCGGGGCGGCGTGATCTCCGCCAGCCCGTACTCGTCGGAGAGGCGGACGTAATCGATGATGCCGCCGGCGGAGATGTTGCTGGCGACCCGGATGCCCATGTCGCGCTGGGGGTAGACCACCCGGTCGGCCCCCAGGCGCTTCAGGATCCGGCCGTGGGCCTCATCCTGCGCCTGGGCCACCAGGTACGGCACCCCCAGGTCCCGGCAGTGGAGCACGGTGATGACGCTGGCCTCCACGTTGTCGCCGATCGCCACGACCACGGTGTCGAACTCGTGGATGCGCAGGACCCTGAGGGCCGCGGGATCGGTGCCGTCGGCCCGCACGACCCGGTTGAGCAGCGGCGCCAGCTCGTCCACCCGGTTGGCGTCGATATCCACCGACAGCACGTACTGGCCGGCCTCCGTGAGCTCCCGCGCCAAGCTGGCGCCGAAGCGCCCCAGCCCAATGACAGCATATCGCTTCGCCATGTCGGCTACTCCCCTCCAAGACGAAAGCCCACCCTCTCGGGTGGGCGTCGGAGCCTGCTAGAGGCTGGCCTTGGCCTTCTCCACCAGAGCCGAGAAACCGGCGGCATCGTTGACGGCAATGTCGGCCAGCACCTTGCGGTTGAGCTGCACCCCAGCCTTGTTGAGGCCGTTCATGAACTGGCTGTACGACATGCCGTTCATGCGGGCGGCGGCGTTGATGCGGGCGATCCACAGACGGCGGAAGTTGCGCTTCCGCTGCCGCCGGTCGCGGCGGGCGTAGTAGAGCGCCTTCATCACGCTTTCGTTTGCGGGCCGGAACAGCCGGCTCCGGCCGCCCCGGTAGCCCTTGGCCAGCTTCAGGATCTTCTTATGACGAGCGCGGGTGGTCTTCCCGGCTTTAATGCGCGCCATTTTGCTCTCCTCCTATGACACGTCCCGGAGCCCCCGCCCCGGAGCACGCGAACTTGTATTGGTTAGCGAGGCAGAATCTCGCGGATCGTCTTCTGGAACGACGGAGAGAGGACGGTGTTGCGCTTCAGGGCGCGGATCCGGTTCTCCCGCTTGTGGGTGTTCTTGTGGTGCTTGTTGCTGGGGTAATGCTTCACCAGGCCACTGCCCGTCAGCTTGAACCGCTTGGCAGCGCCGCGATGGGACTTCATCTTCGGCATGGTCGGTTACTCCTCCTTATTTATCCTGGCCCTGCTGGGCCTGCTTGGGTTCGAGATTGGCCTTCGGTGCGAGGATCATGACCATGTTCCGCCCTTCAAGGCGCGGGGCGCGCTCGACCACGCAGATGTCCTTCACCGTCTCCAGGAGCCGGTCGAGGACCTCCTTGCCCAGCTGCGCGTGAACGACCTCGCGGCCCCGGAACATGATTGTGGCCTTCACCTTGTCGCCGTCCCGCAGGAACGACTCCGCCTGCCGCTGCCGGACCGCGAAGTCGTGGTCATCGATGTTGGGCCGCATCTTGACCTCTTTAATGGTGATGACCTTCTGCTTCTTGCGCGCTTCGCGCTCCCGCTTCGCCTGCTCGTACTTGTACCGACCATAATCCATGATCTTGCAGACCGGCGGCCTGGCATGAGGGGCGACCTCTACCAGGTCGAGGCCGCGCTCCTGCGCGATGCGATACGCCTCGCGCGCGGAGAAGACCCCCAACTGCGCCCCCGTCTCGTCGACAAGCCGAACCTCGCGGGCCCTGACCATCTCGTTAACCCGGACCTGATCCTTGATACACGAACACCTCCTGACTGCTGACACGGGCAGCCTCGTCCCAAAGCACACAGCAGAAACGGGTGGCCAGTGGCCACCCGCGTCCAAAGCTGAGCTTGTAGCGCCGCACCAAGGCGACGAATCCACGTACTCAACCTCCGAACCGTACTGGCAACCGGCCGTACGGTGAGAAGCGGTGGCTTCTGCTTCTGAGGTCCCGTTAATGCTTGCGTGGAGAGATTACCACGACGTCCGCGGGTTGTCAAGCATCTGCACGCAGGTTGCAGCGCGAGTGTTCGTTACAGCGCGAGCGTTCCGCTCTCCGTGATCAGCATCTGCAGGATCCGCTCCTCCAGGCCGGTGTGGGCGTTCACGTAGACCAGATAGGTCTCTTCCCCCAGCGTGCCGCGGAACTCCCAGGCGAGCACCTCGCCGTCGCCGGCCTCGGTGGGAATCAGGGCCAGCCGCACCTCCTCCACGGCCAGCGCGGGGTTCACCGCGGCCTGCGCCTGCTCCCGGGTCACCGCCGGCGTCAGGCCCCCGCGCTCCCGGTGCGACATGACGTAGCTGCGGGCATCGACGCCCACCACCTCGCCATTATCGAGGGCGATGCGCACCTTCACCTGGTCCGGGTAGATCAGCACGCCCCCGGGAGCGGCCACGTACTGCACCGTGGCGAAGCCGTCGGCCACCTCGCCGTAGGTGGGCTCCATGTCGGTCCACCCGTGCGCCGCCAGGTAGCTGAGCCCGGCCTCCCGGGCTTCCTCCAACGTGAGCCTGGGCTCTCCGGCCGGCCGGGCGTTGATGTACGAGACCAGGTGGCCGCCTTCCCTGGTGACGTCCACGGTGATCGCCGGCCGCCCCTGTCCGGGCGAGAGGCGCACCGCCCAGACCGGCACCCGGCCGTTGCGCTCGCCCACCTGCAGCACATCGGCGGTAACCCCCTCGGGCAGGTAGGCCAGGGCCCGCGCTTTGGCCTCCTCGGCCGTGATCACCGGCCCGCCCATGGCCGGCGCGCGCTCCGCCAGGTGATCCGAAAAGGGACCGTCGTACACCAGCACGGGCATCTGGTCCATCTGGGGGCCCACCTGCTCCAGTCCCGGTGGAAGCAGGTGCTTCTCCGCCTGGTCCTGCGTGGGGTCGGTTCCGCCCGCGGACCGCTGCTGCCGCCACCCCGAGAACAGGTCGGAAAGTCCGGCCCCCGCCCTGGCGAAGCGGAAGCCCTCGTTGGCCGCCGCCCGGCCGGTCTCGCGCAGCGATGCCGTGAGGTCGCTGGCGGCCTGGTAGAGCCGGGCGAGCTCCGCCCGCTGGGCCTCGTCCATGGGGCGGCCGGCCGCCTCGCTCCGCACCACGCTGTAGGAGAAGTCGCCGATCTGGTTCAGGAACTTCCCCGTGGCGGTGCCCAGCTCCTGCGGCAGCGGCAGGGCCATGAAGTTGGACGCGGCCAGGCTGGCCCGCCGGTAGACCTCCCCCATGTACAGGGCGTTCTGCCGGGTGGACCCGGCCGCCAGGCTCTTGCCCATCAGCCCGCGCATCGCCTCGACGTGGCTGATCATCTCGGCGAAGTTGCGCTGCCGCTCGGCCTCCAGCTCGTAGGCCAGGGCCCGGTACTGCCGGTTCAGCTGGACCGTGTAGGCGCCCCAGACGGCCAGCACCCCGGCCGCCAGGAGCCCGGCGATCACTCCCCCGATCATCCTGCCCCGACGCATCTCGATCCCCCTTTGCCTTCTGCACGTGACGGCGCCTGCGATCAGGGGCGCCCGCTCCAGCACTTCGATTTCAGTGAGCGAACACGCAAGTGCCAGACTCAGTGGGCGCACACGTGATTGCCGCAGTGAGCGCCAGTGCGATTGCCGCAGTGAGCGAAGACGTTGCCGCAGATTCAGTGAGCGAGGACGTTGTTTCCGATTCAGTGAGCGAACACGTGGTTGCCGATCTGCGTGACGATCGGGCGTGACCAGATCCAGGGGGTGACCGGCTTGCTCGGATTCCAGAAGAAGACCGAGCCGTAGGTGGGATCCCAGCCGTTCACGGCATCCCGGGCCGCCCGCAGGTCATCGGCGGTGGGCGGTGTGTTGTAGATGCGCCCGTTGCTGACCGACTCGAAGGCGTGGGGCTCATAGATGACCCCTTCGAGGGTCTTGGGGAAGCGGGGATCGGCCACCCGGTTAAGCAGCACGGCGGCCACCGCGACCTTTCCTTCATAAGGCTCTGCCTCCGCCTCGGCCCGCACCACCCGCGCCAGGAGATCGATGTTGACCCCCGGCCGCTGCGGACCGACCGATGCGGTTTGTCCGCCGCTGTAGCCGAGCGCGGCCCACGTCTGCGGCCCCACCACGCCGTCCACCGTAAGGCCGTTGCGCGACTGGAAGAACCGCACGGCCTGCTCCGTCTGGCTGCCAAACTTGCCGTCCACCGCGCCCTCGTAGTAGCCCCAGTCCCTCAGCCGCTGCTGCACCTCCCGCACCGCGTCGCCTGAGGCCCCGCGCCGCAGGGTCGGCCGCGCCGCGGCCTCCGCCTCGCCGGGCCCGCGGGGCAGAAGGCTCCCGAGGGCGAGCACGATCAAGGTAAGAAGAAGCACGGGTACTGCCACTTTCTTGCGCACGTCTGCCCCTCCGTCTGCTGCTGGTCTGCACCGTAGTTTTCCCAGGCGCGCCGCAGGTATGTCGGGCGCTGCTGCGCGTGACAGAAAGAGGATGCACGGCGCCTGCCGCAGGTGGACAGAATAGAGCACGGACGATGGCCCGCCAGGAGGGATTTCTGTCATGAAGCGGCGGTACCGCCTGATCCTCCACGCGCTGTGGTTGGCAGCCCTGCTCAGTGGCGCCGCGCCGCCGGTGTCGCTGAGCGGATACGTGCCGGCCGTCGGCACGCGTGTGTCGACCGTGGGCGAACGTGCCCGGTGGCCGTCTGCCGAGGCTGCAGCGCCTGCCACTGCCCAGTCCCAGCAACCGCCGTCCGAACCGGAGAGGCCGCCGGAACCGGAAAAGCCCGATCTCACGTCCCGGCTGCGCGAGATCTACGAGCGCAGGGCCCAGATGTTCTTGGACGGCTGGCAGGGACCGCCGCTCGAAGAGGACTTCCTGCCGGGGCGCAAGACCGCGCAGTGGGCCCTGCTGCACGAGCAGGGCAAGTACAAATACGTGAAGGCGTGGGCGGAGGCCCGGGGCGTTCGCTTCGTGCACGCCCGCACGAAGATCTGGGTGAAGGAGCTCAAGATGACGGAGGACCGGGCCCGCTTCTACGTGGCCCAGTCGCTGGAGCTGGGATATCAGTACCCGGGGGAGGAGACAGTGAACCGCTTCGGCGTGGGCAGCCGGCACATCGTCGAACTGCACCGGGCGGAGGACGGGCGCTGGCTGATCGGCCTGGAGTGGTACTCCGACCCCCTGGGCGATGAGACAGAGACGCCGGCGGAACTGCCCCGGCCCCGGTCGTCCGGGGGCAGGAGGCATACTGGGTCTCGCACGCTGGCTGCAACTGCTGCTACTGCAACGGCGCACCGCTACGACCGCAGGGGCGCGGTGGAGTACGCCGACACGTACTGCGGCCTGGCCGCCGGATGCGGCAACGACAACAAGTACAACCCCAAGGTGCGCAACTACATGGGCGAGGGCGGCGACTGCGCCAACTTCGTCTCGCAATCGCTCCGGTACGGGGGCAAGCTGCAAATGCCCGGCTTCACCCGGGTCGAGAGCCTGGTCTCGCACCTGCGGTATTCGGGCAAGGGCGACCTGGTGGTGAAGGGCGACTTCGCTACCGTATGGCAGCTCGCCGCCGGCAGGCCGGAGGGGTTCCGCTCCTTCCTCCAGCCCGGCGACGTGCTGGCGTATGAGGAGAAGGGGAAGCTGACCCACTCCGCCGTGATCACCGGCTTCGACAGCCGGGGCTACCCGGTGACCAACTCCCATACTGCCGACCGGTACCACGTGCCCTTCGACCTGGGGTGGGACAAGACGACGATCTACTGGTTCGTGGCCCTGCGCGACTAAACAACGGGCCGGGGGTATTTTTCCCCGGCCCGTTGGATGTTGTCTCGGGTTCGTTGGTGAGATCCCGCCCCATCCGATGCTGTCCCTGCCTCGTTGGTACGATCTCCGCCATCCGATGTTGCCTCTGCCTCGTTGGTGCGGTCTCCGCCCATCCGTTGTTACCTGCCTCGTTGGTGCGATCCAGGCCTGCTGGGTGGTTCGGCGGTCAGTCGCCGACTTCGGTGGCCGCCTCCGCCGGCGTCTGGCCAAGCTCTCGGGAGCGTTCTGTCGCCCGGGCAATCGCCCGGATCAGCGCCTGGGCAAATCCTGCCTCCCGAAGCACCTGAAGACCTGCCGCAGTGGTGCCGCCGGGCGACGTGACCTGCTCGCGCAGCACGGCGGGATCGGCCCCGGTGGTGGCCAGAGTCAGGGCCGCGCCCTTCAGCGTCTGCAGCGTCAGCGCGCGGGCCACATCGGGGGCGAGTCCGACGGCCTCACCAGCCTCGATCATCGCCTCGACGATGTAATACACGTACGCAGGGCCGCTACCCGAGAGGCCGGTTACTGCATCCATGTGCTCCTCGGGCACCGTATATACCTGCCCCACGCTGGTCAGCATCTCAGTAACCAGCCGCATCGCCTCGGGTGTGGCCGCACTGCCGGCGCAGATTGCGGTGGCCGACTCGCCCACCTGACACGACGTGTTGGGCATCGCCCGCACCACCATCACGCCTGCGGGCACCCGCTCTTCAATGTAAGACGTAGAGATCCCGGCGGCCAGCGAGAGCATGATCTGTCCCCTCCGGCACCGGCCGCCGATCTCGGCCAGCAGCCCAGCCACGTCCTTCGGCTTGCAGGCCAGCACCAGCACCTGGCAGACGTCCGCCACGTAGCCCTTGCTTCCAGCGGTGCGCACACCATACCGCCGGTTCAACTCGGCCAGGCGCTCCCGATCGGAGCGGTTGCTCACCAGCACCTGCTCGGGCCGCACAACCCCGGCGTCCAGCATGCCGCGGATCAGGGCCTCCGCAATCGCGCCCGCACCCAGGAATCCCACATTACCCGTAAGCATCCGCTCCACCTCCGCTCTCTCCGACCAAAGCCCCGTAAACAAGAACGCCCTTCGCCCAACCTGTCGGAAGGGCGAAGGGCATGTAACCTCCGCGGTACCACCTTCATTGGCCGCCTGCGGGGCGACCCACTCAACCGGGCGCTGTGACCCGTGGCCCTCGCTAACGGCTGGCCAGGCCGGGACGGCTCATCGCCGCCGGCTCCGGGGCGGGTTCGAGCGTCTCGTACCGACCCGGGCTCTCAGCGCCGCCACTGGCGGGCCCGGGCTCTCTGCACGGCGGAGGTGCGCCCTACTGTTCCCCATCGTCGCCTTTAGGATGTTAAAGGCATCTTACCAGCAGCGGGGTGCGGCGTCAAGGGGGTTGCTGCCCGATTTCCTTCAGTTTCCGTAGTTTTCGGCTGGCGTGGGTGATTTCCTGCGGTATTGCTTGCAAGTGCCTGCTCTCCCGGGGGTTGTCAGCGTTCCCGGGGGTGCAGTGTGAGCTCGCATGGCGGCACTCATGGGAACGAATGTGCACTTTCCCCAACCCCTTGTCCCACAAGCTTTTCCGGAGCCGCGAACCCTGAATCCCTTGCGCCGCCTGCACTCCACGAAACTGCACAATGTTGCCAACGCAGGCGCCACTCTACCCGCCGCCGATTCCCACCGCCGTCCACCGCCCGCGTACATCCCGCCGCTCCACCTCGCCCAGCCTCCACCGGAACGAATGTGCACTTTCCTCAAGCCCTTGTCCCACAAGCTGTTCCCAGGCCGCGAATCCCGAAACCCTTGCGCCACCTGCACTCCACGAAACTGCACAATGTTACCAACGCAGGCGCCCCTCTCACCGCCGCCGCTTCCCACCGCCGTCGGCCGCCCGCGTACACCCCGCCGCACCACCTGGCCCAGTCTCCACCGGAGCGAATGTGCTCCCCCATACACAACACCGCCGTGCCCCCGAACGGGGGCACGGCGGTGCGTATACACAATCCTAAGGACTGGTTCGCCAGGAACTCCCGGACCTCCTCGGCTCTCGGGATCGGCACGACGCCGGGCCTACTGATTCTTCGGCGCCGCGAACCGGGCCAGGATGATCGAGAACTCGTACAACCCGTAAAGGGGCACCAGGAAGATCGTCATGGAGATCACGTCGGGAGGCGAGAGTACCGCCGCGAGAATCATGAGCGCCAGGAAGGCGTACTTGCGCACCCGGCTCAGGAACTGGTGGGTCACCAGCCCGATGCGCGCCAGGATGAGCACCACCAGCGGCAGTTCGAAGGCGATGCCCAGGGGGTTGCAGATGCCCAGGACGAACTTGACGTAGTTGCTGGGCGTGATGGCGTCCACGACTTCCACCGAACGGGCAATCGACAGGAAGAACTGCTTCGTGATGGGCACCACGATGAACCAGCCAAACGCCCAGCCGGCCAGGAAGAGCCCCGTGGCAAAGGGCAGGCCGATGTAGAGCAGCCGCTTCTCCTCCGGCTTCAGCGCCGGCAGGATGAAGGCGACGATCTGGTACAGGACCACCGGAAAGGCCAGCACCAGCCCCAACACGATGGCCAGCCTGAGTTGGGTGAGGAACGTATCGGCAAAGGTGTACTGTATGAGTTGTACACCGTCAGCCTTCGCCTGCTCCATGATGTACTTGAAGATTGGCTGCGACACGAATACTGCGATGAATACTCCGATCACAAGGGCAATCAGCGACTTGATGATGCGCTCCCGCAGCTCCGTCAGGTGCTCCACTAAAGTCTGCTCTTTATCGTGCATCTTGCCATACTCCCCATTCCGAGCGACTCCTGGACTTCAGGCGTATCCGCTCACCCCTGAAGTGTATCCCGTCCGTGAGGGCAACGTCAACCCACCCTGCCGGGGGGGTAGCCACTCCGGAACAGGGGACTACCACTCCGGATTGGGTACAGCCACTGAGGATTGGGGACAGCCTCTCTCTGGGACCCGGCACCCTGCGGCGCCCGGGGTTTCGGAAGTGGAGGCTACCGCACCCCGAGCCGGGACGCCAGCTGTCCGGCCAGCTGGTCCGCCTGTTCGGCGCTCCCGAAGGTCTTGATGCCGCGACGCACCTTCTCCACGAACAACCGCAGCTCGTCCTGCGTGGGATGGGCCGGATCCTGCGCCACCCGCTTCAGGTTGTTCAGTACCACGGGCCTGGCCATGATCTTCAGGGCGGGGGTGAGTAGTGCGACGGCCTCGGCCGTCCACGCCGGATACTGGTCAGGAGCCACGCCCTGGAGGGCCGTCATGCGCTCACCCGGGTGATGATGAACTCGCACACCTCGTCACCCTTTCCGCCGATGCACTTGTGTTCCCGGGCCGTGTACTCGCCCCCCAGCGCCTCGGAGAGGAGCCCGCAGAGCAGCCCGGCCTCCACGAAGCAGATCGGCCGGTCAACGAACTCGGCGCCGTGGCATCCCGCGCATTCGGCAACGGAGACGATCAGGGAGCCGTCCTCACCCGTCCGGTACTCGATGATCCCCAGGCCCATGCGGCGGTAGAGCTCCCCTAAGCTGGCCATGAGGCCGTCGAGCCCGTGCGCCTCGTCGGGCCCGTACGCCCTGACCCGGCCCCGCCGCACCAGGGCCCGGCCCATGGACATGCCGGCCATGTACTGAACCTCGTCCTCCTCCTCACCCTCTATCCCCAGCGCGGCGGTCAGGCTGTCAAACCCGAGGAGGCGGAAGAGTTGGAACGCCTCCGCATGCACCGCGTCACCCAGGACCGGACGTTTCTTAGCCACCTCCGCACCACTCCTTTTCCAGCGAACTTGCCCATATCTAACCACTTGCAGCGCCGCCAGGCGGTGACGCGCATCACGCCTGGTCGCCCGCAGCCATAAGAAAAGGGCCCGGCGGTTGCGCCGCCAGGCCTTGAACTTCCTTTATGTGCGCATCCGTCCGACCCGCTCCTGCAGTTTGGTGGCCACCGTCTTCAGGTTCCGGGCCGACGACGCCACCTGCTCCGCTGACGCCGTCAGTTGCTCCACCGAAGCCGACACCTCCTCGGCCGCGGCGGCGTTCTGCTCCGACAGCCGTGCGATCCGGTTCACGGCGTTCGTCACCTCCGCGGCGCCGGCCGCCATCTCCTCGCTCGCCGCGGTGTTCTCCTGTGTCATCGCCGCGACATTATTGAACGTTTGGACCGTCGCGACCGCCTGTTCCTTCACCTGCCCGGCCTTCTGCGCAATCCGCCCGACCTCGACCGCCGCCTGCTTCACCGCGGTCAAGATCTCCTCCAGCGCCTCGCCCGCGCGCGCGGCCAGCTCGTTGCCCGCAGCCAGCCGTTCCGTGCCCAGGGTCATCGCCTTCACGGCCTCCGCGGTCCCGGTCTGGATGTTCCCGATCAGGTCGGCGATCTCCCCGGCCGAGGCAGCCGACTGCTCGGCGAGCTTGCGAACCTCATCCGCCACCACCGCAAACCCCCGGCCGTGTTCGCCCGCCCGGGCTGCCTCAATCGCAGCGTTGAGGGCCAGCAGGTTGGTCTGCTGGGCGATGCTGGAGATGGCGTCGGTGATGGAGCCCACCTGCTCCGACAGCCGATCCAGCTCCTCTATGCGTTCGGCCGACTGCCCGACCACGACGGCCACCTGCTCGATCTCCTTCAGGGCCCGCGCCACCACCTCGGCGGCGGCCCGCGCCCGTTGTTCGGCCTCCGCCGACACCTGGGCGGTGGCCGCGGCGATCCGGGACATGTCGTCCAGCTCCCGGGCCATATCGTGCTGGCGGGCGGCGGCCTCGTTAACTTCGACGGCCGAATTGCCCGCGCTCGCGGCGATCTGCTGGATGGCGTCCCGGAGCTGCTCCACCAGCGAGTTGGCTTCCGCCGTACTGGTGGCCTGCTCCCCGCTGCTGGTTGCGACCTGCGCAATCGCCTGGGATGTGCCCTCAGCCGCAGTTGCTGCCTGCTCGGCGGCAGCCGAAAGCTGTTCCGACGCGCGCAGCACCACCCTCAGGGCCCCGCCGACTCCCTGTATCAGTTTGCGGAACCGGAAGCGCATCGTGTTGAAGGCCTGTGTCATCTGGCCGACCTCGTCGCGCCCGGTGACCGGCAGCTCGCCGATGCTCAGGTCGCCGTCGGCCACCTGGGCGACGGCAGCCGCCAGGCGCTGAATCGGCTTCACGATCGCCCGGGCCACCGCCAGGGCCACGACCAGCCCGATCACTGTGGCGAGCAGCATGGCGGCGGGAAGGACGACCTGCATGCCCGCCGCGCCCGACAGCAGGGCGCGCCGGGTCTCATCCGCACCGCTGCTGACCTGGGCGATGATCTGCTCGGTCTGATCCAGCATCGTGTTCATCTTTGGGAAGGCCTGCAGACGCAGGACCGCTGCGGCTTGGTCCCGGTTGCCCCTGCGCACCTCGGCCTCCACCGTCTTCAGGATCTCGGCGTAGAGCTCCTGCTCCGCCTGGATGGTGCGGAACTGTGTGCGCGTCTCCTCGTCGGGGGCGGTCTCCATCATGCGGTCCACCGTGGCCAGCAGGTTCGCCTGCGCCTCGGCCACCCGGGTCAGGGACGCCTCATCCGCGGAGATGATGTAGTCGCGGATATAACCTAGCTGCCGCAGGAGATCCGCCTGGATGTCGTGGCTTCCCTCGATCAGCACCTCATCTGCGGCCAAGTGTTCGAGGGTAGCGATGGTACGGCTCATCGTCATGTATGTCGTGGTGGCCACGACGGCGGCCAGAACCATGACGATGACCGGCGACAAGAGAACCTTGGCAAAGAGGTTGAGTCGACTGAGCCAGCGCATCGATTTTCCTCCTGTAGACCGTATTGCGTATATGGGGCAGTGAAGGTCGCGCAGTCGCCTTGAGCTTCACACAAGCCAGAGGCGACATGCGAACAAGCTGCGGAAGAAGATGAAAAAACCGACTCGACACCATCTTCACAGGTATTTACTTTCTGGTCAAGGAGAATCTAAGCCGAACGCGCAGGCACCCGACGGCTGCGCCGTCGGGTGCCCCCCGTGTATTGCTCCTCATCACCTCTGCCTACCCGATCTCCAACGACCCTCCCAGCAGCTTCAGCAGCAGGTCCGCCGCGCCGTGCGCGTCCCGGATGCTGGCCATCTCCCCGCCGGTGCCCCGGTACCGCACGGGGATGTCGATCACCACCGTGGGCACCCCGGAGCCGACCCGGGCCACCGTCCAGCCCGCGCTGTCGGTGGGGCTCACGCTGCGCTGCAGCGGGATCTGCTCGGCCTCGGCCACGGCCGCGATGTGCTCCGCCAGGCCGTGGTGCGCCACGTAGCCGGAGTCCTTCAGCCGCAGCGCCGGACCGCCGCTCAGGCGGGTGGCCACCTGCCGCACGCCGGACTGGTCGCCGCTAAGGGCCGAGTCCACCAGCAGGGCCAGGTCGGGCTCGGCGCCGAAGGCCGCCACTGCGGCGCCCCGCGGGGCCACCTCCCCCTGCGCGGTGAAAGCAAACAGCACCGTGTGCTCGCTGTCCGCCAGGTGCTCCGCCACCTCCAGCAGCACCGCGCAGCCCAGCCGGTTGTCCAGCCCGGGGCCCACAATCAGGTCGCCCCACGCCTCCACCGGCCCGGCCAGGGTGCACATGTCGCCCAGGGCCACCCGCTCCAGCGCCTCGTCCTTCGACGTGGCGCCGATGTCGCAGAAGAGCTTCTTGAAGCTCAGTTCCTTCGGCTCGTCGGTGTGTTCATACTGCAGCACGCCGATGGCGCCGCTGGACCACACGACCCGCTGCCCCACCACCTGGTGGGCCTTCAGCCCGCCCACCGGGGCGAGGTAGATCAGCCCCTTGTCGCTCACGTTGAGGGCGATGGCCCCCGGCGTGTCCATGTGGGCCGAGAGCAACACCCGGCGGCCGCCCTCCTTCCCCTTCCGCACGGCCAGCAGGTTGCCGAACCGGTCGGCGCGCACCTCATCCACGTAGGGTGTGATCATGGCCCGCAGGGCGTCCTGCACCCGCTGCTCCCGCCCCGAGGGGCCCCACAGCGCGGCCAGCTCCCTTACGCGATCACGCAGCTTCTCCTTCATGGGCGGAACTCCCCCTTCTCCACGCTTTCCAGGAACCGCCGGACCAGCTGCACCGCGCCGTCCACGTCGTCGAGGTGGCAGAGGGCGGCGTTGGTGTGAATGTAGCGGCAGGGCACCGAGATGGTGCAGACCGGCACGCCCTCCCGCGCCCGGGCGATGGCGCCGGCGTCCGTGCCGCCCGCGGTCATGCGCCGGAACTGGTGCCGGATCCCGTGCTCCCGGGCCAGGCGCACCAGCTCGTCCCAGACCCGCTTGTGGGGGATGCCGGAGGCGTCCATCAGCGAGATCACCGGCCCCTCCCCCATGTTGGTGATGGTGTCGAACGGGTCGACCCCGGCCACATTGGCCGAGCCCGTCCCCTCCAGGGCCAGGGCAACGTCGGGCTTCAGGTGGTATGCCGCCACCTGCGCGCCCCGGAGCCCCACCTCTTCCTGGGTGGTGAACGCCCCCAGCAGGGTGATGCCCGGGAAGTCGTACTCCAGGAGCACCCGTGCCAGCACCGTGCAGCCCACCCGGTCGTCCAGGGCCTTGCCCTTGGCCACCCGGTCGCCCATCAGCTCGAACTCGGTGGCGAAGTAGACCGGGTCGCCCAGCTCGATGCCCAGCGCCTCTACCTCCGCGCGGGAGCGGCAGCCCAGGTCGACGTACATGTCGTCAAACGGGATGACCTTCTTCCGCTCCTCGGGGCTGCACAGGTGCCAGGCCTTGGCGCCGATGACGCCGGGGATGCGCCGGTGGCCCACCCAGACCTGCCGGCCGGGCAGCACCCGGTCGTCCAGGCCGCCCACCTTGCGAAGCGACAGGTAGCCCTCGTCGGTGATCTCGCCCACCAGGAAGCCCACCTCGTCCATGTGGGCGTCCAGCATCACCCGCACGGGCCCCGATCCCTTGCGCACGATCAGATTGCCCATGGGGTCCGTCCACATTTCGTCGACCCGCGGCGCCAGGATCTCCTTCAGGAGGGCGCGTACGCCGCTCTCGTCGCCTGACACGCCGCAGGCATTGGACAGCCGTTCTAGAAGCATCGCAACTCCTCCACAAAGGCCTGATCGATTCGCGCCACCACCTGCGCCAGCAGCCGGCCGGCCTGCCGGATGTCGGCCAGGTCCACCAGCTCCACCGGCGTGTGCATGTACCGGAGCGGGATCGAGATGATGCCGGTGGCCACCCCGCCCCGCACCACCTGCATGCCCCAGGCGTCGGTGCCCGAGGGGCCGGACATCACCTCCAGGTGGTAGTCGATGCCGACCTCATCGGCGACCTTCCGGATCAACTTCGTCAGTGCCGGCGTGCAGCTCGGCCCCACGCCGATGGTGGGCCCACCGCCCAGGGGGAACGCATCCTTCTCGCTGCCGGGGTGACGGGCGAAGGTGACGTCGACGGCGATGGCGATGTCGGGCTCGATGGCGTAGGCCGCCGCCACCGCCCCGGGGTAGGCGCCGAACTCCTCGCCCACCGTGCCCACGGCGTAGAAGTCCGCCGTGTGGCGCAGCCCCTTCAGCTCCTGCAGGGCCACGGCCAGCGCGGCCTGGCTGGCCCGGTTGTCCAGGTAGCGGCTGGAGATGCGCCCGTTCTGCAGGATCCGGAACTGGTAGCGGAACAGCACCGGGTCGCCGATCTGCACCAGTTCCCGCACCTCATCCTCCGGGAGTCCGGTATCGATGAAGAGATCCTCCACCGGCACCAGCTTCCTGCGCTCCTCGGGGCTGGTGACGTGCGGCGGCTTCGTGCCCACTACGCCGGGGACCACCCGGCGGCCGTGCACCTCCATCTCCTGCGCCATCAGGAGCCGCCGGTCCACGCCGCCCACGGGGGAAAACCGGATAAACCCGCCGGGTTCGATCGCGGTCACCACGCCGCCGATGGAGTCGATGTGGGCCGCGGCCATCACGCGCGGGCGGGGCTCCGGGCCCTCGCCCCGCTTCAGCCCGACGTAGCTGCCCAGGCGGTCGAGGTAGGCCTCGTCCACCAGCGGATCCCAGGCTTCCAGGAGGTATTCCGCCACCGCCCGTTCGCGCCCGGTGATGCTGCTGAGCCGGGTCAGTTCAGCCAAGTGTTGGGTCATGTCCAACGCGCGGTCGCCCCTTCTTTCCAGTGATATCCTGGTACATTCGCCGTCAGGACCGGCTTTCTCCTGTATGTGCCGGCCAATTCTCCTCCGAGTACACCTGCAGGCCGTGCCGCCTGAGCAGGGCGGCGGTAACCCCGACACCAGAGCGCACCCCGCCGCTGAAGCTGCCGTCGTAGATCGCCGCGCTGCCGCAGGAGGGGCTGCGCTCCTTCAAGATCGCCACCGCCGCGCCGGCGGCCTCGGCCATGCGCAGGGCCTCCCGGGCGCCGGCCAGAAACTGCGCCGTCACGTCCTCCCCGGCCGAGTTGACCACCCGGGCGCAGCCGTCCAGCACGTCGTCGCCGTCGCCGCCGACGATCTCCGCGGGCAGCCGCGGCGTGGGCAGGCCGCCCATCTGCTCGGGGCAGACCGGCACCGCCTTCCCCTCCCGGATCAGGGCGATCACGGGATCGTGCGGCTTGGACCCCTGGTCGTACCGGCAGCGGCAGCCGACCAGGCAGGCGCTCACCAGGATCATGGGGTTCATCTCCTCTCGCCCTAGTCTCCCGCATCCAGTTCGGGGGAAACCTGCCGGTCTCCTACCTGCGGCGGCGATTACCGGGAGCATCAGACGCCGGCGGGATCACGCAATCCAGCCTTGCATAACCCGTAAACTTTGGAAATTTCCTACGTGCAGCCCGTCTAATGCGTGAGTCGTTCACACCGATTTGGCACCGTTGGCACCGCAGAGGACGCGGCGAGGAGGAAGCAAGTGAAGATCAGGCGGACGACGGCGGCGCTGCTCTTGGTTGCTGCGCTGGCCGGGTGCAGCCCCCGGGCTGAGGGTTCTCTTACCAACATTCCTGCGGAGACACATTTTGTCCCTGCCGGCGCAGAGTCAGGCTTTGTGATCACCGGGAAGCTCATGCTCCATCCGCATCATGAACTCGTGGGGGGCGGGCTGGCTTCCTTCATGGTGAATGTGGAATCTGTGTCCGGGAAGAATCTGCGAAACTTACGGACGGTGATCTTCTATCCGGAGGAGATCACCCGAATCGGCCAGGATGTCGACCCCTACCTGGTCTCGCCGCGCAGCTATGATCTGACGCCGGAGCAGCCGTCCTTTGGTCTCGGACAGACCTTTGCGTTCCCAGACTGGGGCCAGGTGGACGAAGTGCGGCAGCTCGCCGTAAGGCCGCTGCGCGTGCGTCTGGTGTGGGACGGCGGCGAGCGTTTCCTGGAGGTTCCGGCGGAAGCCATCAGCGTGACGCAGGCGGACGAGCCCCGCCGACTGCCCAACGACCCAGCCCTGTTTGCTTTCCCCACCCATCCGGCCTTCGCGGATCACCTGCCGTACTCGGAAGGCCGCTACCTGTCGCGGGCCGGCGGCGTAACCGCGGCCGAACTGCTGGAGTGGTACCGGGCGGAAATGCGGGCGCAGGGATGGGAATCCCTGCCCGCTCCCGACGGGGCTCTGCTTTTCCGGAAAGGGGACGTGTTCGTCAGTCTCTCTGCGACTCACGAACCAGGCGGGATGACCACCATGTGGTCGCACATGCGCGGGACCGCCGAGGTATCGGAGGAGGCTGCAATCCGAATCGCCAGGGCCCGGTACCCGGAGAGTCGCGAGAACCAGTGGGTCGCGACGTACCATGGCGATGGCCCCGGCTCCGGCGCCGGCGGAATCGGAGCGGAATCTCCCATGTGGGAGGTGAAGGCGCTGCGGGGCGGCGAGGTGTGGGTCACCGTCTGGGTGGATGCCGTACCCGCGGAAATACGATCTCTTGACCTGCCGCGGCCGGAATGATGCTGCCTGTCCGGAACGGCCCAAAGACATGCGCATAACGCCAGAAAACGCACTGCCCCGCCGAAATGGCGGGGCAGCCCTGTGCCTCTGGCATTACAACTTCGCCTTGTTCCCCTCCCAGTACTTCAGGAGCGGGTAGGAGTTGATGGCGTTCCAGTTGCGGTCGTAGATCGTGAAGTGCAGGTGGTCGATGAACTTGCCGTAGGTGCCCTCCGGGCCCTCGCCGGTGGAGCCCACGTAGCCCAGCAGCTGGCCCTTCTTCACGTGCTTCCCCTCGTAGAGGCCCGGCGCGTAGCCGCTCAGGTGGGCGTAGTAGAACTTGTAGCCGGGGTGGTCGTCCAGCTCGATGGTGAGGCGGTATCCGCCCAGGGTGTTCCAGCCGTAGCGGATGATGGTTCCCGAGGCCACCGCGACGATGGGGGTGCCGTACGGCGCCGGGATGTCGGTGCCGTCGTGGCCGAAGGTCACGCCGTCCCAGTAGCGGGAGGCGCCCATGGTGTCGGAGTAGGCGTAATAGGTCGCCCCCTCCGGGAACGGGAAGACGTAGGTGGGATCGGCGAAGGGGGAGTCGGGCCGGGGGTTCGGGTTGATGCCCGCCTCGGACTTCGGGGACTGGTAGCCGTTCTGGACGGTGAGAGTGGAGTTGCTGTAGGAGACCTCGGCGCCGAGGCGCACCGCGAGCCACCAGGCAGGCACCATCGCCTGGCCGTTCTTGATGTAGGGCTTGACCGGGCTCCACACGGGGCGGTCGTTCTGGAAGGCCACGTGGGTCCCGATCCACATGGTCAGCCAGTAGCCGGGCTTGGAGACGGTGATCATCTTGCTCTTGCTGTCGTAGCTCACCTTGTAGCCGAGGCTCTCGGCGTAGGGGCGCACCGCCGTCATGAGCTGGCCGCTGACCATCTCGGCCTGCGCGCCGGCCACCACGGCGCCGTTGCTGATCACCTTATAGTCTGCGGCGCCGGCAGGCGCCGGGACTGTGCCCAGAAGCGCTGCGAGCGCCAGAGCCGCCAGGATCCGCCGTTTCCAGGAAGGTTGCATCGTCCATCCGCCTCCATCTGCTTCGGTATCGGGTGCAGGACAGGGCTGTGCCAGATGCAGGGATTGCCTGTCAGCCCCACCCATAATCTCCTTCATGTGTTAACTATGATGGACAATGTCTTCAATCGCCGCGGCCCGGTCTCCTGCCGCCTCCAGCGATTCCCAGAAACCAAAGCGCCCACCGCCCCGCCGGAAGCGGCGGAGGCGATGGGCGCAATAAGTGATGCCCGTTACCGGTTCTGTCCCAGATACTCCTCGTAGGTCAGGCCCGATTCGTACACGGCCTGCGCCAGGTCCTTGCCCAGATAGCGCACGTGCCAGGGCTCGTACATGTAGCCGGTGATGTGCTCCTTGCCCTCGGGATACCGGATGATGAAACCGAACTTGTGGGCGTTGGCGGCCAGCCACTCCGCCTCGGGGGTGCCGGCGAAGCAGTCGTCCGCCGCGCACTCGCCGGTGCTGCCCGAGATGTCCATGGCCAGCCCGGTCTGGTGCTCGCTCTGGCCCGGCCTGGCGCTGTACCGCTGCGCCAGCTCCAGGCCGTCGGTGCTCACGTAGGAGGTGAAGAGCAGCTCCTGGTACTCGTACGAGCGGTACCCGGAGACGCCGGCCAGGTAGATGCCGTCTTCCTCGGCCGCGGCGAACATCTCCTCCAGGGCGGCCGCGGCCTCGGCCCGCATCAGGCGCCGCTCGTGCCATTCGTCGAAGATGAACCGCACATTGGGCTCCACCAGATCCGGCGGCACGTAGTCGGCCGACAGCGCGTTCTGCTTGTTGACAAGCACGTCGATGGCGTCGGGGTTCGTGACCAGCCTCACCCCGCCCTCGCCCTCCTCGGCCGGCTCCGCCGGCTCGGGTTCCTCGGCGACGGGCTCTCGATCCGGTTCAGCCTCCTGCTCCGGCTCGTTGTCCACAGGGGCCGGCGTCTCCACGGCCGGGTCGTCTCCGGGTGAGGGCGCCTGCGTCCCGGGGGTGCAGCCGACGACGAGCGCGGCAGCGGCCAGGGCCAGCAGGGTCAGGCGGACTTGCTTCGTAGAGAGGGACATCTGCTCACCTTCCTGCCAGGAATTCATTGATTCGCGACATACACAGGTTAGACGCCGGGCCCTCCCAGGCGGTTCCACCAAAAAAGGGCGGCTGCAGCCGCCCGGTCAGACTGTGGACACCGCCGCTTCCGCCCGCTTCCAGGCCAGCCGGATCAGGCGGTCGGGTTCGGTCTCGTCGTCCGGGTATACCGCCACGCCAGTGGTGAACGGCACCTTGAGAAGCGCCTCCAGCCGCCGGCCCACCGCGGCGCCGCCGGCGGCGCCGGTTTCGGGCAGCACCACCGCCGCCAGATGGGGCGCGATGCGCACGATCTGGTCTGACTCCCGCAAAGTGCGGGCGGCCGACTGGATCAGGCCGGGCACCCGGTGCTCCGGCACGCTGCCGGACAGACGAAGGATCAGGAGCGTCACAGGGAAGCCGCCCAGGTCGGCCCGCCTGAACTCCCGCTGCAGGTACTCGGAGAGGCTCCAGCCGTGCGATTCCGAACCGGCGCCGGCCTCCCGGGCCTCCGCCAGGCTCTCGTGGAGCCGGCGCAGGAGCACCTGGGAGCAGAAGGGCTTGTTGACCACCGTGCTCACCCCGGTCGCGACCAGCTCGATCAGCCGCGGAATGGGAGGAGCCGGGGCCACCACCACGACCGGCGTCTGCACCCACGCCGGGTCGCTGCGCATCTGGCGGATCAGGTCATCGACCGTGCCGTCGGCAAACTCCAGCTCCGTAAGCACGGCGCAGATGCTGCGCGGAGCCGCGGTGGTCAGCAGGTGCGCGGCCTCGTTCAGACTCGCCGCCTGCACCACCTCGTAGCCCACCGCCTCCAGCACACTGACGATGCGCTGCCTCTCCAGGAGCGATGGGTTCACCACCAGTACTCGCCCGGCTTGCCGCATGGCATCATCTCCCGCCATCGCTTCATCCGTCACTGTATATTTCGGCATCTTTTGAACCTACTCCTGCCACCAGACGGGCGGATCAGGAAGCAATCACCACTCTCGGCCAGGAATCGTCATAAAGTTACACATACCCAGGCCCAAAGGAGGATTCCATGCCCCCCATTATCTGGTGGATCATCGGAGTCGGCTTCGTCGCGCCCGCCGTGACCCTCCTGGGTCTGTTCCTGTTTCACCGGCGGAACCAGGGCAATCCGGGCCGGGCCATGGGCGGCCTCTGGGCGGTGCTGATGGCGCTGCTCCTGGGCCTTCTCGGGCTGGGGCTCATGAGCGCGAAGTGAGGAGGGGGTCCTGCCCCCTCCTCCGACTCTGCCCCATCTGTGCGGTCTGCATCATCTGTGCGGGCTGCATCAGCCCAGCTGGGCCTGCGGTCCGGGCACCCGCTCCTCCCCCGCCCGGCGGGTGATGCGCTGCTCATCGAACCACTCCAGCAGGGGCAGCGCGTACTTGCGCGAGGTGCCCAGGAGGTCCCGGAACTCGGCCACCGTCAGCTTCCCGTGCTGCTTCAGGTGCTCGCGGATGCGCCGCACGGCTTCCTCCAGGGCGGCGGCCGCGATGATGAGGTCGTCGCCCACGCGCACGGCCTCGCCCTGTTCCAGCAGGTAGATGATGACCTCCTCCGTATCGCGGCCCGGCACCTGCTGCTTCAGCTCCGCCACCGTCGGCGGGCTGTAACCCGCCGCGGCGATGGCGCTGCGCAGCCGCTGGGCCAGCTTCGCCTGTCCGTCGTTCAGGGTGGGGCTGTGCCCCGGAAGGGCCACCCGGTCCCGCTCCACGCGCAGTTCATCCGCCGCCTCGGCGGCGCTCAGCAGCGCTGCGAACTCCTTGCCGCCGAGCCCGAGCCTGCGGCGAAGCTCCTCCTTGCCCAGGCCGGACCGGAGCGGGTGCCGGCTGTAGAAGGCCTCCAGCTCGCCGCGCACGGCCTGGCAGAACTGGCCGAAACCCCGGCGGTGGATCCAGAGCCCGCCTTCCAGCTCCCGCACGTCTGCGCCCAGGCCGGGGAGTTCGGCGCGCAGCGTCTCCGCCGGCACGCCGGTGCGCCGGGCCAGTTCGCCCAGGCCCAGGGGGGTCATGCCGGACTGCACCAGGGTCTCGGCGATGACGCCGCCCGTGCCGCCCGACTCCTTCACCTCCAGCTCGGCGATGGCCGCCGCGGCCTGAGAGCGCCGGTAGCGGGCGTGCGGCTCAATGACCATGCCGCCGCCCATCGTGTGCACGGGCGAATAGGAGCGGATGATGTACCGGTCGCCCCGGCCCACCACCACCGGCTCCTCGAGCCGCAGCTGCACGAAGGCGGAGCTGCCGGGCTCCAGCCTGTCCCCCTTCAGCAGGAGCACGCGCGCGAGCACCTCGCTGGTGCCGGTGTGCAGGTGAACGCGCTCGCCATGCTTCAGCTCCTTCGGCCACGACTCCAGAAGGTGGAGCCGGCCGGCAAAGCTGGTCGTGGGGCGCAGGGCCCCCGGGGCGCACAGCACGTGGCCCCGCCTCACATCGGACCGTTCGATGCCCGACAGGTTCACGGCCACCCGCTGCCCCGCATGGACCTGCTCCACCGGCTCGCCGTGCACCTGCAGGCCCCGCACCCGCACTTCCAGCCCCTGGGGCAGGAGCTCCAGCCGGTCGCCCTGCCGCATGATGCCGCCCACCAGGGTGCCCGTGACCACCGTCCCGAACCCGGGGCGCACAAAGGCGCGGTCGATGGGCAGCCGGGCAAATGCGGTGGTGTCCTTCGGCTCCGTCTCCTCCAGCAGCGCGTCCACGGCCCGCAGAAGGGCGTCGAGCCCCTCCCCCGTGACCGCGGAGACCGGCAGGCACGGGGCGCCCTCCAGGAAGGTGCCGGCGACGGCCTCCTCGACGTCGGCCTGCACCAGCTCCAGCATCTCCGCGTCCACCAGGTCGATCTTGGTGATCGCGACGACGCCCTTCTTGATCTCCAGCAGCCGCAGGATGTCCAGGTGCTCGCGGGTCTGGGGCATCACCCCTTCGTCCGCCGCCACCACCAGGATGACGGCGTCGATGCCGGTGATGCCCGCCAGCATGTTCCGCACGAACCGTTCGTGGCCGGGAACGTCGATGACCGCGGCGCGGCGGCCGCTGGGCAGGGGGAACCGGGCGAAGCCGATATCGATGGAGATGCCCCGCTCCCGCTCCTCGGGGAAGCGGTCGGTCTCCACGCCGGTCAGGGCCCGGATCAGGGCGCTTTTGCCATGGTCCACGTGTCCGGCCGTTCCAATGATGTAGTGCTTCACGGCGCCCTCCTTCCCGCCGGCCCGCCCCGCCGGGCCGGCCCCGTTACTTGCTCAAGGTCGCCCGCTCCTGCGCGGCCACTTCCTCCAGGTACCGCTCGCAATCCAGCGCGGCCATGCAGCCGGAGCCGGCGGCCGTGATCGCCTGGCGGTAGCGGGAATCCTGCACGTCGCCGCAGGCGAACACCCCCGGAACGCTGGTCTGGGCGGTGCCGGGAACGGTCTTCACGTAGCCGACCTCGTCCATGTCCAGCTGGCCCCGCAGGAAGTCGGTGTTGGGCTTGTGGCCGATGGCGACGAACATGCCGTCGGCCTCCAGGATCTTCTCCTCGCCGGTGTCCTTGTCGCGCACCTTCAGGGCCTTGAAGCCCTTCTCATCCGCGATGACCTCGACGGGAACGGCATTGAGCACCCAGCTAATCTTCGGGTTCGCCCGGGCCCGGTCCTGCATGATCTTGGAGGCCCTCAGCTCATTGCGCCGGTGGACCACGGTGACGTCGGCGAATTTGGTGAGGAAGTTGGCCTCTTCCATGGCGGAGTCGCCGCCGCCGATCACCAGCACCTTCTTGCCGCGGTAGAAGAAGCCGTCGCAGGTGGCGCAGTAGGAAACGCCGCGGCCGATGTTCGCATCCTCGCCCGGGATGCCCAGGTGCTTGGCCGAAGCACCGGTGGCGACAATCAAGGCCTCCGCCTCGATCACGTCGGTCTCATCCACGGTGATCTTGAAGGGGCGCTGGGAGAGGTCGACTGCGGTCACGTAGCCCCTGCGGAACTCCGCGCCGAACCGCTCCGCCTGGCGGCGCATGTTGTCCATGAGCTCCGGCCCCATCACGCCGTCGGGGAAACCGGGGAAGTTCTCCACGTCCGTGGTGGTGGTGAGCTGTCCACCCGGCTCGTTGCCCTCGATCACGAGCGGCTGAAGGCTGGCCCGTGCGGTGTAGATCGCCGCAGTGAGGCCGGCAGGTCCGGTGCCAAGAATCACGACTTTACGCACAGCTGCTTCCCCCTAATTCCAGAAAGAGTTTGGACGAGACCGGCCGCCGTTCCCGTCCATTCTATCAGTTAAGACGATGTTCGGGTATCGGATGGATATGCCCCCTGGGGTATGCCGGGGCAAGTTTGCGCCCGGGCGCGCCGAAGGCGCGGACCGGTGGGTCCACGCCTTCGGCTTGAAACCTGGAGAACCAGCTCCAGGCGCAGGCACCCGCAACGGACGTACCGGGCGCCCGGCCGTCCGAACGGCATTGGCGGAGCGCCGCCGGAACCCCCTGCGGCCCGATAGGGCGTATCCGCCGCCTTTGCGGGGAGGTCGGCCCCACCTGCGTTGGTCGGGCTGCGATCCTCACGGGCTATGATGTCCGGGCCCGGCCCGGGTTATGCGCGCGTGTCCGTTTTGGGACAACCTGGCCACGTCTCCATGCCGTTCGGTCAGCGGTCTGATAGTATAATAGGGATGAATAGAAATAGCTAAGAAGGAGTAGTCATGACAGCACAGATCCGATTCGGCGTCTGGTGGCGCATGCTGCGCCCCTTCACCTTGGTGGCCAGCGTGGCCCCGGTGCTGGGCGGCACCGCGCTGGCGTACGCGCATGGCGGCTTTCACGCCGGCCGCTTCCTGGCCTTCCTGCTGGCGGCGGTGCTGATTCAGTCCGCCACCAATATGTTTAATGAGTACTTTGATTATGTGCGTGGGCTGGACACCCGCGATCACGTGGGCATCGCGGGCACGATCGTCCGCGACGGCGTCTCGCCCCGGCTCGTCATCGCGCTGGCCTGGATCTTCCTGGCGACGGCAGTGGCGCTGGGGCTCTACATCGCGGCCACCAGCTCCTGGTGGGTCTTCGCCGTGGGCCTGCTCTGCCTGGGCGTCGCCTACATCTATTCCGGCGGCCCGGTGCCGCTCTCTTCCACCCCCTTCGGTGAGCTCGCGGCCGGCTTCACCATGGGCCCGGTCATGATCCTGCTGGTCTACTACACGCAGACCCTGCGGCTGACCGCTTCCGCCCTGTGGGTGGCGGTGCCCATCGGCCTCCTGATCGGCGCGATCCTACTGGCCAACAACATCCGCGACATCGAGGCCGACCGGGCCGGCGGCCGCCACACCCTGCCCATCATGCTCGGGCGGCAGGCCGCGGTGGGCGTCCTCGCCGGCAGCTTCGTCCTGGCCTACGGCATCACCCTGGGCCTGGTGGCGGCCGGGCGGCTCACCCCGTGGGCCCTGCTGATCCTCCTGTCGCTGCCCCGGGCCTGGCGGCCGGTGCGGCTCTTCCTCAGGGAGCGGGAGCAGGTCCGGCTGCACCCGGCCGTGAAGGGCGTGGCGCAGCTGCTGGCGGGCTTCGGCGGGCTGCTTGCGCTGGGGCTGCTGCTCTCGGTCTGGGTATGACCGTCCAGTTCGTACTTCTTTGCTGACGGATCGGCGCCGGGGCTTTTCCCGGCGCCGATTACGATTTCCCCGTCAGTCCTCGATCTCCTGAGCCGCCTCGTCATCCGCGGGCGGCTCGACCCATGTAATCGACCGTGCGACGGCCTCGAAGACCGGCCGGTAGTCGTCAAACGTCCACACCGGCGCCGTACCGTGCAGCACGTAGGCGACCTCCTCGCGCACCAGGACAACCCGGTAGACCCGCGCCTCGCCCTTCAGGCCGGTGAAGCGGTCGACCAGCCAGCGGCCCTCGGCACCCGAGATGGTGATGTCGCCGCTCTCCAGCGTCTCCGTATCCGGATAGCGGTTGCGCACCTCCTCAGCCAGGGCCTCGGCGTACCTGTCCGGCGTGAGGTCCTCAAACTGGTCGTCGGCGGTGACCAGGATGTTCTCCCGGAAGAAGTCCTCCTCCCCCCGCTGCGGGCTGATCATCGCCACCACGGCGTCCTCCAGCGGGTAGACCGCCCACCCCTCGGGCACGCCGAGCGTGAGGCCGGTCGCGGGGTGGCTGTAGATCAGCGTCAGCAGGGGCTCCTCATCGTCGGATTCGCCGTCTTCGGAACCGGGCGGCTCGCTCTCGGCCCCGGCCTGGTCGGCCCTGGCCGGGTCAGTGCCTGCGGACGGCGCCTGCGACCGGGGCCCGCCGCAGCCCGCTACGGCGATGAGCAGGAGGGCGAGCAGGGGCGCGAGGAGCCGCAGCCTCCGGCGCATGGGAACCCTCCCTTCCTTCGGACTGCAGCAGACTCCTACTCTTGTTCTCCCCGTCCCGGCGGCACTCCTTCACACATAGACATTCTCGCAGCAGTCCACAGACGACAGTCGACATTTTTCCTGTCAGAGTATTGATTATTCTGAAACATTGCTGTACAACTTCCCTACATCAAGCCGAAAGGGAGGGTTCGACATGCGTACACGTCGAGGTCTGGGTTTCCTGGTGCTTCTGCTCTTCCTGTTCAGCCTGGTGGGGACCAGCTTTGCGGCGTCGGAGGAGTTCGAGCGGGGCAACCGGCTGGATGGCCCGATGGGACAAGCCTTTCGGAAGGCGGCGGAGGCCTACGGGGTGCCGGTGGAGCTCCTGGTGGCGCTCGCCTACGCCGAGACGCGCCTGGATGACCACGACGGCGTGCCCAGCGTGGCCGGGGGCTACGGCGTGATGCACCTGGTCTCCAACCCAGAGGTAACCACGCTGGAGAAGGCCGCTGGCCTCACGGGGCTCGACCCCGGGCAGCTGAAGACCGACACTGCGGCCAACATCATGGGCGGCGCGGCCCTGCTCGCCAGCTATGCGGCCGACCTGGGGCATGCCGTGAAGGCCATGGAACCCGGCGACTGGTTCGAGGCGGTGGCCCGGTACAGCCAGCTCGAAGGGGCGGCGGCCCGGGACTACGCCCTCCAGGTGTATGAGTTCCTGAACCGGGGGATCGACGTGGAGGTGGACGGCGAGGAGATCCGCATCGAGCCGCAGGCCGTGGAGCCCGACCTGGGCGAGTACGCGAACCTGGTCACCATCCAGTCGCAGGACTACGGTCCCGCCGCCTGGGTGCCGGCCCACTCCTCCAACTACACCGCTTCCAACCGGCCCAGCAGCTACCCCATCCGCTACATCGTCATCCACGTGACCCAGGGCTCCTACGCCGGGGCCATCAGCTGGTTCCAGAACCCCAGCTCCAACGTGAGCGCCCACTACGTCATCCGCTCCAGCGACGGGGCGATCACGCAGATGGTGCGTGAAAAGGACATCGCGTGGCACGCCGGCAACTGGACGTACAACACGCAGTCCATCGGCATCGAACACGAGGGCTGGGTGTCCAACTGCACCTGGTTCACCGACGCCATGTACCGCGCCAGCGCGGCGCTCGCCCGCAACATCGCCCTGAAGTACGGCATCCCGATGAACCGCAACCACATCATCGGCCACAACGAGGTGCCGGGGGCCACCCACACCGACCCGGGCAGCTGCTGGGACTGGAACTACTACATGAGCCTGGTCACCCAGTCCTCCGGCTCCTGGTCCGCCATCGTGGACAACACCACCAGCGGCCGCTTCCGGGCCAGCAGCAACTGGGGCACCTCCTCCTGGTCCAGCCAGCGCTACGGCAGCAACTACCGGTTCGCCGACCCGGCGCCGGTCAGCGACGCCGCCTACTACAAGTTCAACATCCCGAGCACCGGCAACTACGACATCTACATGTGGTACCCGACCAACAGCGGCTACAACGACAAGACTCCGGTGGTGATCTGGCAGGCCAACAGCAACAACACGGGCACGACGCCGGTGACGGTGCACGTCAACCAGCGGACCAACGGCGGCAGGTGGGTCCACCTGGGCACGTTCCGGCTGCTGGCCGGCGACCGTGAGATCATCGCCGTTAGCCGATGGACCAACGGCACGGGTTACGTGATCGCCGACGCGTTCCGGGTGGTGCGGAAGTAACTTCTTGTCGGTCCCTAGTGGTACCAAAGGGGAGAAGCGGTGCGTAGAGCCCACCGCTTCTCCCAAAGGCCATATCACATGTCGTTAGCCTTGAGTGGCAACCTGCACTGGTACCTGAATCTTGTTCACGACCGGAGTGTAAATATCTACACTCTGCTCGGGCGTACTGATGGTAACGATCAGGCTGTAACGAGCAAGGCGGTTCCACTTACCAAGGTAAGCTCTTTCCCGCCACCAGCCCACGATTGGGTAGATTGCGATTGCGTTTGAGCTGGCCAACTCTTGCGGGGTACCGATCCAGATATCGGAGTGAATGGACCCGCGGTTACGTTGCTCAGGGCCAATAACCCAGTGACGCGACGCGCTTCTAGAGGGGGGTAATCCATCGTCCTCTTCTCGTGCCGCTCTGTTGATACGGCGTTGAAACTGCAAGAGGTTTTCGGTTGGTGCTTTGATATCGAACCGCAGTCCATGAGATGCATAGCGATACCGATCTTTCCAGCCAACTTGTCCAGGGCTTGGCTCGATGAAGTATGACAGGGTTATCCTCATTCTGACCTCGATTTCCGACGGGAGGGCCTGAAGCACCTCCTTTGGCCAAGGTAGTTCGTAAATATGCATTTCCTTAGTCCTATACCCACCACCTGGCCGTCGGTCAAAGGGTTGAATTTGATTTTGCACGATCATCGTTAACGAATTGGTGGCACTTTGAACTGCTCTCTCCAAGCTAGGTACACCGTAACCACAGATCCGTAATAGCCGACCGTATGAACTTTTCCTTTGGTCACGTAGGAACTGTTCGCGCATCGCGTCAGTCCATTCTGCGGAATGTATCATGAGTGCACGAACAGTCTCAGGCCACGCCTGGGGATATCGGGACTGTATCTGAGCAGCTAACCACGATGCTTCCGCAGTTGCTGCGCTGGTCATCTGGAAATCCCAAAACAAGGCCACATCAGGGCGGTAATTTGTGGATAGCAGTGACAGGTCATCACATCTTGTTGCAAATCCACTACTGTCAATAGCTAGATTGCCGCCCTCCATCACTATATCTGGCTTCACAGGCCATCTATAGTCCCAGTCTATCGATGTAGTGGTAAAAGGCGATACTTGGCCGCGCCGCGCGACGGCGGTGAAGCCTCTTAGTGCTGGCGACCGAATTGCATCCAGTTGCGTGTAGGCCCCCACTGTGACGACATTCCATGCTTGTCCAGGATCGTGGATGGAATCGGTCAGGTTCGCGTCAGGATAAGTGTTGGCTACCAATTGGTCATCTCGGGCGTTGCCTGCAGCTACGATAATTAACCTTGAGCGAATCCCTTCCTCGTGGTCGCCGACAGCTAGTTGGTCCAGTGCACCTGACCAGGAACTTGGACGTCCCCGGTCCCTGGTGTCGTCAGCCGATACCGCCATGCACACTACTCTGTTTCGATATGGCGCTTGAATCTCGACACGGCTGATGGCCTGGGACGTGACATGTCCCCAAAGACTAGGCTTGTTCACCCCCGGCGGTGGCGGAAGTATTTTTACTGACTCCAAGCAATGGCTGAGTACGACGGGACTCCTATCCTCCAGTTTTTGGCGCAGGTTCCCGTATGCTGCAATACCAGCCATGAGAGTGCCATGACCGTGGTGGTCGTAGGCTCCCCAAGAGGGATCGACAGACATACAGTCTGCATCCTGCATGATTGGCTGAAGAAGAGGATGCCCGGAGTTGACGCCCGTATCCAATATGCACACAGAGGTGGAATCGGCGTCTCGAACTTCAATGCGAGATTGTAGATCTTTCACCCAGTCCGCTTGGTCCTTGTTTTCGAGTTCTAGCCAAAAGGCGGCTGTCTCTTTTGCCAACCGTAACTCCGCTACGTCGTCGGAGAGCCTTATGATGTTTTCGAGATCGTACTTGTTAGCGTGTACGAGAGTTACTGTCCGCTCCGGGAATACCAGGCGTCGATCAGCAGAATCAAGTTGTAGGGTTCTTAACAGTCCTGTAAAGCGATTGACAGCCTCGGCTGTATCACTGCTTAGCCATACTTCACACCACTTCTTTTCCTCCTCCGGGAGCAAAGACGGATCATCTTGCCAAAAGGAGATGAGCACGGCTTTTCGAATGTCCGAAATACTACTGATTAAGTCAGCATACTTGGGCCTGCCACTCCGAGTTGCTTCGCTGGCAAACGCCTCTATCTTGTTTAAGAAAAACCGTCTTTTCTCGTTGTCCACATACACTGTTGCATACGTGACGGTGTCGTTGCCCTCTCTGGCGACCCTAATATTGAGCAACCGCACCTTCTTTGAACGCATGTCTTCTAGACCCTTGGTGATCAGATCATATCCCGGCTCGCCTTTAACCTCTATGTATAAACCAGAGCGCGAAGCCTGAGCAACGGCGTGTTCACGTTCAGCCGCCGCCCAGGCTTCTTCAAATCTACGAGCTAGATAAGCGCTATGATCTTGCGGATTTCTGTTAGGGATTCGAGGCTTAACCGGTCTTGCGGGCGCAGCAAACTCAGTCACAGTCGGAGCGGTAGTAATGAAAAGGTGCGGTAATGCGTCCCGTGCCATTACTCACCATAGCCTCCCCTGTTGCCGAGATATGCTCCGTGACGTTCTCTAAGCATGGTCACCAAGCTCTGCGACTCCACCGTGTGCTTGTCGCTTAGGATAGCCTCTTTGATTGCATCCCTGCAAGCCCGGTCGATCTCAGCATGGCTAAGTCCTGCCGAAACTTCGACAGCCTTGTCAAGATCTAGAGTCTCATCATAATACGTTCCTAGGACGTTTAACATCAACCGGCTACGTTCCTTCTCACTCGGTAGGCCATAGTAAAGCACGTCGTCAAACCGCCGAAACAGGGCGGCATCCAGCAGCTGCGGAGTATTCGTAGCAGCGACAATCAGATTGTCCGAGACGTCGTTCTCAATGAACTGTAAGAAAGCCGCAACTACACGGCGCATCTCGCCCACATCGTTGTCCAGAGTTCTGTCTCCGCCAATGGCATCGAACTCGTCAAACAGATACACCCCTGGCACTTCGCGTACGCGGTCAAAAATCTGCCTCAGTTTTGCACTGGTCTCTCCCATGAACTTCGTGATCAAACGGTCCATTTGAATTGTGTGCAGGGGCTGTCTGAGCTCCCACGCAAGTACCTTGGCAGTCATCGTCTTACCAGTCCCTGGTGCGCCCGCAAGCAGTATCTTGCGCCTATGACTGAGACCATGACTCTTCAGTTTGGTCCTCTGGTAATACTCAAGAATGATGCGTTGTATGCGGTCCTTTGTTGCATCATCCAAGACGAGGGCATGGAAGGGCACGTCAGGATGTTCAGTGATCACCAGCCCGCTAAGATCGGCCGGAAGTTTGATCACAACCGGAGTCCTTGCCTTGTCCACAAGTCGGCGGATTTCGTGAGCTAGCTGAGTATGGCCCTGCCGAGCCTCGTGAGCGGCCACTTGAAGAGCAGTAGTAATAAACAAGTCACGATCATCCTCAAGATGAGAGCGAATCAAGGCCTTAATCTGCTCAGCAGTTGCCATCCCAGCATCACTCCCCCCGTCTTACAGTAATTATAACCAAGTTCAACCTGGACTGTGCTCACTCCTTCGTTGGAAGACAGCCATGCACAACTTCCTCACATGATATGATGTGTCAACCGAAAGTCTCGTGTGACGGGGCGGCCTTCGGCCGCCCTTCCACCTCTCTCCCCCAGACCGGAGAACACCAGCCAGAAAGACCAATTCATGAGCTCTGCTCACTTCCCAAACCTGGCGATGATGGCCTCGTGTGCCCGCATCTCCAGGTCGTCGTTCAGGGCTCCGATCTTCACCTGGCCGCCGTAGCGCCGGTCCAGGGCCCGCTGGATCAGCCAGTCGGCCAGGTGGGGGTTCTTGGGCAGGATGGAGCCGTGGAGGTAGGTGCCCACGGTGCTCTTGTACACGACCCCTTCCGTCCTGTCCGCCCCGTTGTTGCCGTACCCCTTCAGCACCCGCCCCAGAGGGCGGAGTCCCTTGCCCAGGTAGGTGCGCCCGGAGTGGTTCTCAAACCCGACGATGGTGCGCGTGCCCTCGAACAGATCGCTCTCGATGACACAGTTGCCGATCATGCGCTCCCGGCCGGCTTCGGTCCAGAGGTCAAGGATGCCGCTGAAGCGGATCAGCTCGCCCGTGTGGGTCTTGAAGTACTTGCCCAGCATCTGGTACCCGCCGCAGACCGCCAGCACCGCCAGGCCGTCCTCGATGGCCTCGGCCAGCGGCCGCGCCTTCACCCGCACGAAGTCCTCGGCAACGAGGGCCTGCTCCCGGTCCTGCCCGCCGCCGATCACCAGCAGGTCGAACCGGGCGAAGTCGGCCGACTCGCCCATCCGCACCTGGGTGACCTCCGGGTCCAGGCCGTGCCAGCGGGAGCGCTGGGTGAGAACGATGATGTTGCCCCGGTCGCCGTAGAGGTTCATATACTCCGGATAGAGCCAGCCGATGTGAATGCGGGGGCGCTCCACGCCTACACCTCCCAGTACTTCTTCGTGTGCCCCTTCCGGGCGATGAGGTCGCGGATCTGCAGCATCGCGGTATAGGTGGGCAGGATGTAGAGCAGGTCGCCGGACTGAATATAGCGAAGCCCCTGCTTCACGGCCGCTCCGGGGTCCTTCTCAATCGACAGCTTGGCGACGTCGATGCCGGCGTACTTCAGCCGCACCGCCATGTCCTCCGCCCGCCGCCCGGTGCAGATGATGAAGTTGATCTCATCCTGGTGGCCGGCCAGCGCCTCGAAGTCCACGTCCCACAGCCAGGAGACGTCGGTGCCGTCGGCATACCGGTCGTTGATGGCGATTACCAGGTTCTTGCGGGACTCGGCCTGCATCACCGTCTGGATCACCGAGTCGAAGCCGGCGGGGTTCTTGACCAGGGCCATGAAGACCTGCCGGTCGTCGATGGTGATCCTCTCCATCCGGCCGAACTGGCTGGTGGTGGCCTCGAGCCCCTGCCGGATGGCCGGCAGCGGAAGTCCGAGCGCCACCGCGCCAGCCGCCGCCGCCAGCGCGTTGTATACATTGTAAAGGCCCGGAATCTGGAGCCGCACCTCGCAGGCGCCTTCGAGAGAGACCAGGCGGAAGGAGGATCCCCGGGCGTCCACGTCCCACAGCCGGTCTATGTACACCTGGGGCTTCGGCCGGCGGTGGCCGCAGTTGGGGCAACGGTACTGGCCCAGGTGGGCGTAGTAGAGCGCCGCGTACTCATAGGGATGGCCGCACTGGACGCAGTGGCGGGCGTCCGCAGCCTGCGACGCCGACCCGCTCCCGGCGCCTTCCACCTCCAGGCCGTAGTAGAGCGGCTCGGCGCCCGGGCGCGTTCCCAGGCGGGCGCAGTTGGGGTCGTCCGCGTTCAGCACCGCCCGGCCGCCCGGGGCCAGGTGGGCGAGACCGCGGGCGACCAGGTCCACGGTGTGTTCGAGTTCGCCGAACCGGTCCAGCTGGTCACGGAAGAAGTTGGTCACCACTGCGACCTTCGGCCGCACCTCCTGGCAGGCCCGGGGCATGGTGGCCTCGTCGATCTCCAGGAGCCCCACGGACTGGTCGATGCGCCCCTTCCAGTCTGCCGCCTGGATGAGGGCGGTGGTCAGGCCGGCGATGAGGTTGGCCCCGGCCCGGTTGTGGGCGACGCCCCAGCCCGCCGCCTCGCAGATGGAGGAGAGCATTTTGGCCGTGGTGGTCTTGCCGTTGGTGCCGGTCACCGCCACCACGCCTTCCCTGGGCTGCGCGGCGAGGGTGCGCAGCAGGTCGGGTGCCACCTTCCGGGCCACCGCGCCGGGCAACGTCGTTCCGCCGCGGCCCGCCATGCGGGTCGCGGTCACCAGGCCCTTGCCCATCCAGACTGCCATTCGTGATCGCAGGTTCATCGCGCTCCCTCAACTTTCCCGGGAGTGGGTGCCCTTCCCCCTCACCTTGGTTTATGTTAAGTTC
This sequence comes from Symbiobacterium turbinis, assembly GCF_055383075.1. NCBI lineage: Bacteria > Bacillati > Bacillota > Clostridia > Eubacteriales > Symbiobacteriaceae > Symbiobacterium > Symbiobacterium turbinis. The sequence goes on along the minus strand of NZ_AP042433.1, from coordinate 350,275 downwards.
TTTCATGGAGCCTACGTGCGGTTTCTGGCCAAGATGGCGACAAACCTAGATTATATTCCCCGCGTTCAGCCTGTTTCCTTCGCAGGAGGGAGTCGTTCACAGTGATGCCAGGTCGGTCCCGCTACGGCGCACTCATACTGGCTGTGCTTCTCATCACCGGCTGCGCACGGTCCGGCCCGGCGGATGCGGTGCGGGAATACGGCATCGATCCGGCGGCACCGGTGGCCGCCGGACACGCTGCGCTGCCGCTGCCCGGTGAACCGACGCCGCTGGGCAGCCGTTCTCTGTCTGGACTTTATGCGAGCCCGCCTGCGGCTGACACCCTGGAGGCGCTGTCCACCGCCCCCGTTTCTCCCGACGGGCTCTTCCGCGCCGTCCTGCGGGACGGCGAGATCTGGGTTACACGCATCGACGGGGCCTGGCTGTGGCAGGTCACGTTGCCGCCTGCAACGCCTGCGCCCCCGGAAGGCGGCGCGGACGGCGGCGCGCAAGGTACCGCTCAGCCGGATCTAGACGGGAACCCTGCCGGGCAGGGAGCGGCGACCCCGCCGGGGGCCGACCCGGCGGGCGCGTCCACCGCGGCGGATTCGCCGGCGAACCCGCCCGAGTCCCCGGCGATCGAGGTGGAGCCGGTGGCGCCGCTCACCTGGACGCCGCGGTCCACCCTGCTGCTGCGCGACACGGCGTCGCGGTGGCTGGAGGCCGATCCGGCCACGGCAGCGGTGACGCCCCTAGGCCCCTTCCTCACCGGGGCCACCCACCTCATCCCCTCGCCGGACGGAAGCCAGGTGCTCTTCTACAAGGGGAACCAGCTCTACACCGCCCGGTGGGACGGGAGCGATCCCCAGCCCATCGGTGAGAACCTGGTGGGCCACTGGGACAGCGCCGGCCAGCTGGTGGTGAGGGAGCGCCCCGCCGACACCGAGAACCCGGATTAGACAGGAGGACCGCTTCACAGATGCACCGCGGTTTGCTCGTTCAACAGAAGTATCTCGGGAAAACCGGGCTCATCGCCCTGATCACGGTGCTGAACATGACGGCGCCGCTCTCCACCGACATGTATCTGCCGTCGTTCCCCACCATGATGCTGGAGTTCGGTGTGCCGGCCAGCGTGCTCAACCTCACACTGGTCGGCTTCTTCCTCTTCTTTGCCGTGGGAATGCTGCTCTTCGGCCCCTTCAGTGACCGCTACGGGCGCAAGCCGGTGCTGGTGGCGGGCCTCAGCCTCTACGTGGCCGCCTCGCTCGCCTGCGCGGCCGCCGGGAGCATCTGGCAGCTCATCCTCTTCCGCATCATCCAGGCGCTGGGTGCGGGCTGCATGGTCTCGGTCTCCACGGCGCTGGTCAAGGACTGCTTCGACGGCCGGCTGCGGGGCACCATTCTGGCCACGATTCAGTCGATGAGCGTCATCGGCCCCATGCTGGCCCCCATCATCGGCGCCTTCATCGTGCAGTACGCCTCCTGGCGGACCACTTTCCTGGTGCTGGCGGGCATCTCGCTGTGCTCCCTGACCGCGGCGCTGCTGCTGGAGGAGCCCCTGGGGCCGGAATCCCGCCTCCGGGGCCCGGTCCTGGGCAGCCTGGGCCGCCTGTTCGTGGTCGCCCGGAACCCGTCGTTCACCAGCCTCCTCTTCACCGTGGCCCTCATCCCCACCGGGTTCATGGCCTACATCGCCGTCAGTTCTTACATCTACGTCGGTTTCTTCGGCCTGTCGGAGACTGCGTACAGCCTCTTCTTCGCCACCAACGCAGCGGTCTCCGTGCTCGGCCCCCTCACCTACATCGCGCTCAACAACAGGAAGGTGCCTGCCCGCACCATCATCACGGCCGCCCTCAGCCTCGCCTTCTGCGGCGGGCTGGCCGTGCTCTTCGTCGGCCGGGTGGCGCCGCTGGCCTTCCTGCTGGCGTTCCTGCCCTACTCCTTCAGCTCCAGCCTCCTGCGGCCCGTCTCCACCGACGCGCTGCTCAGCCAGCAGGACACCGACACCGGCTCCGCCTCGGCGCTGATCAATTTCGGGAACACTGCGATGGGATCACTCGGCATGATGGTGGCGTCGCTGCCCTGGCCAAACTTCGTCACCGGCCTCGGCGCCATCGCCGCCGGGTGCGCCCTGCTGGCCCTGCTGGGCTGGGCGTGGCTGCTCCTCTCGGCCATCCCGCTGCGCGGCATCAAGCAGGGCCTCGCTGCCGGAGACTGATGTTGAACGAAAGGAGTCGTGCCCATGTCTGAGCTGAAGCAGAGTTCCTGTGACGTCCTGGAAGCGATCGCCCGTCGGCACAGCGTGCGGGAGTTCCGGCCCGAGCCGGTCTCCAACGAGACCCTGCTGGCGCTCCTGGAGGCCGCGCACCAGGCGCCCAGTGCCATGAACCATCAGCCCTGGGAGTTCGTGCTGGTGCGCCGCCCGGAGACCAAGGCCGCCCTGGCCCGGGCCACCTCAGGCCGCAACGCCCAGGTGGTGCAGACGGCTGGCGCGTCGGTGGTCTGCCTGGCGTCGCTCAGGCAGGCGGATGCCCTGGCGGACCGGGTCGAGGCGCAGCTCAGGGCCGGGCAGGCGCCGCCCGAGCGGGAGGCCCTGGTGAAGCGGCTGCGGGAGGACGAGACCTACCGGCAGATGCTGGTGCTGCCGAACACGTACATCGCCGTGGCCAACCTGCTGCTGGCCGCCACCAAGTTCGGGCTGGCCACCCTCTGGATGACCGGCTTCGACGGCGAGCAGGTGAAGGCGGCCGTCGGCGCGCCGGCGGCGGACTACCTCTTCGCCGGGGTCGTGGCCGTGGGCCATCCGGCGGAGGGCTGGCAGCAGCCTGCGCGGAACCGGCGGCCGCTGGAGGAGATCTACTCGTTCGAGCGGTTCGGGGAGAAGTAGATGTAGGCGGTGAGCGGTGCGGCGTGGGTCGCGCGCCGTGGGCGTAGACGGTGCGGCGTGGTGGGTGCGCCGTGCTCGGTGAGCGCTGCGGCGTGGGCCACGCGCCGTGGGTCGCGCGCCGTGGGCGTAGACGGTGCGGCGTGGTGGATGCGCCGTGCTCGGTGAGCGCTGCGGCGTGGGCGGTGCGCCGTGGTCGGTGAGCAGTGGGGTGTGGGCGATGCGCACTGGAGGGTGCGCCGCGAGCAGTGAACCGAAAGTGGTGCAGAGCGCAGCGAGGACCTGGAGGGCCTGATCGGGCTTCCAGGTCACGCTTGTCTTTCGAGGAGAGGCATCGGTCCGAGATTTGTCGGACCCACGCTGGGCCGGGCCTTTGCTCAGGTCTCGGATGGACGCTGCACGCGCCCGGCACCCGACTTCTTCATGCTTCAACCGCCGGGGCACCGAATCGCGCAGCTGGCCAAGTGCGGCGATTTTCAACTTCACCCACGAGCGAAGTGGAAATCGGCCGCAGTTCGAACCCCGCGCCCGATGCTTCATGCTTCAACCACCCCGTGCAGCGTCGTGCAGCCGGCCAAACGCGGCGATCTTCAACTTCGCCCACGAGCGAAGTGGAAATCGGCCGCAGTTCGAACCCCGCGCCCGATGCTTCATGCTTCAACCACCCCGTGCAGCGTCGGGCAGCCGACCAAGTGCGGCGATTTTCGACTTCACCCACGAGCCAAGTGGAAATCGGCCGCAGGTCGAACCCGGTACCAGACTCCTTCATGCTTCAACCGCCCGGTGCAGCATCGCGCAACCCGGCAAGTGCGGCGAGTTTCAACTTCGCCCACGAGCCAAGTGGAAATCGGCCGCAGTTCGAACCCCGCGCCCATGCTTCATGCTTCAACCACCCCGTGCAGCGTCGTGCAGCCGGCCAAACGCGGCGATTCTCGACTTCGCCCACGAGCCAAGTGGAAATCGGCCGCAGTTCGAACCCGCCACCCGCTGCGCCGGGTCAGGAGACAAGGAAAAGCCTGCCCAGGCAGCCGCCGTTTCCGGCCGACCTGGGCAGGCCTCTTGCGCGGCAACTCAGTGCAGCACCTTGGAGAGGAACTCCCGAGTGCGCTGGTGGCGGGGCTCGCCGAAGATCTGCTCCGGGGGGCCCTCCTCCACGATCAGGCCACCGTCCATGAAGATCACCCGGTCCCCCACCTCCCGGGCGAAGCCCATCTCGTGGGTCACCACCACCATGGTCATGCCGTCGTTGGCCAGGTCCTGCATCACCTGCAGCACCTCGCCCACAAGCTCCGGGTCCAGGGCTGAGGTGGGCTCGTCGAACAGCATGACGTCGGGCTCCATGGCCAGGGCCCGGGCGATGGCCACCCGCTGCTGCTGGCCGCCGGAGAGGAAGTTGGGGTACTGGCCGGCCTTGTCGGCCAGGCCGACCCGGCGGAGCAGCCGGAGGCCGAGCTGCTCGGCCTCGGCCCTGGGCATCTTGCGCACCTGGACCGGGGCCTCGATCACGTTCTCCAGGGCCGTCATGTGCGGGAACAGGTTGAAGCGCTGGAAGACCATGCCCATGCGGGCCCGCTGCGCGTCCAGGACCTTCTCGGGCAGGGGGACGAGCCGGCCATCGACCAGCCGCTGCCCCACCTCCTCCCCCTGGAAGAGCACCCGACCGGCGGTGGGCTGCTCCAGGAAGTTGATGCAGCGCAGCAGGGTGGACTTGCCCGAGCCGGAAGGGCCGATCACGACCACCACCTCACCCCTGTGGACGGTCAGGTCAATGCCCTTCAGGACCTCCAACTTGCCGAAGCTCTTCTTCAGCCCCTCGATGACGATGATCGGCTCGGCCATGCTATCCCCTCGCCTCCAGCTTCTTCTCCATGCGGCTGGCCAGGGCGCTCAGACTCATGGTGACCACCATGTAGAACGCCGCCGTCCAGATGTAGGTCTGCCACGCCAGGTTCGTGCGCGAGACGAACTGGTTGGAGTACTTCATCAGCTCCAGGATGGAGATGGTCGAGGCCAGCGAGGTGTCCTTCGTCAGCGCCGACAGCTCGTTGACCATGGGTGGCAGCAGGCGCCGGTAGGTCTGGGGCAGGATCACCCGGCGCATCGCCAGGCCGTAGGACATGCCCAGCGACCGCGCGGCCTCCATCTGGCCCCGGTCGATGGACTGGATGGCCGCACGGACGATCTCGGCGATGTAGGCCCCCGCGTTCAGGCTGTAGCCCAGCACCGCCGCCTGGAACGCCGGGATCTTGATGCCCACCTGCGGCAGGGCGTTGTAGATGGTGAGAAGCTGGAGCAGGAGCGGCGTCCCGCGGAACAGGTTCACGTAGGCCGCCGCGGGCGCGCTGAGCAAGGGGTTACGGGAGATCCGCGCGAGCGCCGCCAGCAGCCCGAGGAGGGTGCCGAAAATGGCGCTGATGACCGTGAGCTTGAGCGTGACGCCCAGGCCCTCGAAGAGCACGGGCAGGATGTTAATCGTGTGGTTAATAAACTTGGCCAACCGGAATCACCCACTTTCCAAGACTGCGGCGGGCGTAGCAGGCGCTGCCGCCTGATCCCCCATCGAGGGCTACTGGCCGGCCGCGTCGCCGAACCACTTCACCTTCAGCTCGTGGAGGGTCCCTTCAGCCTCCAGCTCATCCACGGCCTTCTGAATGGCGTCCCGGAGCTCGGTCTCGCCCTTGCGCAGCGCGATGCCGATGGGGTCGGGATCCATCTCCGCCATGCCGGTCACCTTGTACAGCTCGGGATCGAGCTGCGCGTAGTAGCCGGCCACCGGGGCGTCGATGGCGACCACGTCGGCCCGCTCATTGGCCACCTCGCGGAAGGCGTCGGTGGCGTAGGGAAAAGACCGCAGCTCCACGGGCTGGATACCGGCGTTCTCCATGAGGTCCTCGATGTAGAACTGGGCGGTGGTCTCCTCCTGGACGACGACGACCTTGCCGTGCAGATCGGCATCGGTCTTCACCTCGACGCCCGGGCGGGAGGCGTAGGCGATGCCCATCGTCAGGTACTGGACGAAGTCCATCTCCTTCTGCCGCTTTTCGGTGATGGTCATCGAGGACATGATGGCGTCGTAGTGCCCGCCAAGCAGACCGACCTGGATGCCGGCCCAGTCGATGATGGTAAACTCGGCCTTCACGCCCAGCTTCTCGGCAACGGCGTTGGCCAGGTCGATGTCAAAGCCGATCGGGGTCTTGCCGTCCTCATCGACGAACTCCATCGGCGGGTAGGAGGCGTCGATGCCCACCCGCAGCACGCCCTCGGCCTTGATGCGCTCCAGCGAGTTGGCCGGCCCCTTGGCATCGCTGTCGGCGGGCTCCTGAGTCCCACTGCCGGCCGGCTGCTGCGTCGCAGCGCCGCTGCCGCTCTGCTGGCTCGTACCCGACTGCTGCTGGCCCCCACACGCAGCCAGTGCGACCGAAGCCAGGAGCAGGATAACCAGGAGCAAAGCGGAACTCTTTCTCATCACCGTTGAACCCTCCACTCTTTTTCTTTTCTCTACCGCGATGAAGAATCGCAGTATATGATTTAACCCAATTTCGCCGCAAATCGCCCATCACCTGCTGGCGAATATACAAAATTGAAAGGAGTTGGCGCAATGGGCACGCCTGACACGCCAGAGACCGCACCGGAACCGGAAAACACTACGCAACGCCCCGGTCTGGCGATGCCTCTGCTGCGCGGCCTGGGCCTCCTCGTGCTGATGGCCGCCATCAGCCTGGGCACCGCTTTTCTCATCGTAGAGCTGCGCATGAATGCGCTCACTACCGCCGCGACCAGCGCCGCGGACGACCTGAATGCGCTCCGGGAGACGACCCTCGACGAGGTCGCCGCACTGCGGACCGAGCTGCAGAACGCCACGGCCGCGCTCCAGGCTGAGGTGCAGCGGCAGCGCGATGAACTCCAGGCCGAGATGAAGCGGGTTCAGGAGGCCGCGGTGGCGGCCGGCGTGCTGCTGGAGCAGGAGGGCGACGTGACCAGCCTGGAAGCCCGCCTGGCGGAGATCGAGACGCTGAAGCTAGACCTGCGCGCCGCCCGCGAGGAGATGGAGGCCAAGCTGCAGGCCCTGGAGGAGTCGGTGAAGGACCAGCTGGCCTCCTCGGAGGAGGAGACGGCCGCCGCGCTGTCGCTGGAGATGACGGTGAAGGGCCTCCTGATCAAGGCCCAGGGCGAGGTGCTGCTCGCCCAGGTCTACTGGGCCGAGGGCAACCGCGGGCTCGCCCGGGATGAGCTGGCCATCGCCCACCAGACGCTGCTGGACGCGCTGGAGGCCGCGCCGGCCTCGGACAAGCCGGACCTGCAGAAGCTGGTGGAGCTCTCGGAGGCCACCAAGGCGGCGCTGATCCTGGATGCCACGTCGTCGCGCGATCAACTGAACCTGCTGTGGCATGAGGTAAGCGCGCGGCTGAGCCGTTGATCTGGGCTGTGGGCGGTGGGTTTTCGCAGCGGGCAGTGGGATGTGAGCTGAGAGGGGCAGTGGCATGTGAGCTGTGAGAGGGGCAGCGGGTTGCTGGTGGTGATTGGTGTCCGACGGTGGGCAGGTATGCGCTGACCCAGCTTGCACAGTGTGAAACCAGGACGCCTCGTTCACGGCGTCCTGGTTTCAGCGCTTCCCGGGGGCGTCACGCCTGGCCCGGCCGTGGCGCGGGCTCGTAAGGAAGATCGTGCCACACGCGGACCACCGTTCTCGGGCCGATCGTGATCGTTCTTGACTATATCTCCCGGGGGTGCGGCGCAGGAAGGCCCTTCGAGCCCGCTCTCGAATGCGGGTGGTAAGGCAGCATGGCGTATCGGCAGGCGCCCGGGCCGCGCAGTCTAATCTGCATTCAGTAAGCGGTACGGCACGACCATCACCCTATCCGCCTGCACCACGAGGAGGGCGCTGCCGGTCAGCCGCACGTTCAGGATCTCGCCCTGCAGGCGCCACGACACCCGGTCGCCCGTCAGGTGGTTCTTAGCCGTCACCGTCGCATCGCTGACGGTGACCGTGGTGACGGCGTCGTCCGATACAGCCAGCAGCGGCGTCTCCAGCGGCAGCCGGAAACGGGGGCCGCTGTCATCCTGCAGCGAGCGCAGGACGTTCGCCTCCAGCCGGAATCCCTTAGTTCCACCACAGCGTATGCGAGGCCTCGGGGGCTACAGATCAGCGAGACGGGCTCCGCGTCTTCGGGCAGCCTGTAGAAGAGCTGGGGCGTGCCCGCGTCGGGGTGGCCGAGGATCGGCCGGTCAAGCCACTGGGTCACCAGGACAACCGCGTACGGGCGCCACGGCTGGTCCAGCCACGGCGGGACGATCATCTCCTCCCACTGCATCGGGGTCAGGTTCCCCGCGAAGCGCTCCAGGCAGCGGTGTCGGGATGGTAGGCGACGCCCGCAGGCGATCCGGCCGGATCGGCAACCGCCAGCAGGGTGCCGGGACCAAGGCCTCCACCGGGTCGTCTGGACGAAGGCCCGGTAGCCCGGCTTCCCGGCGTCCGGGTACGTGTCCCTGTTGACCAAGAGCCAGAAGGCGAGTTGCGTCCGATACTCCGGATGCCGCACGGCCACCTCGGCGGCACAGCGCAGAAGCTCGTCACCCGTCGCCGGCTTCAGACGGCGGATGTCCTCCCCAAACCCGCCTGTGCACGCCGGCGACATTGCCGCCGATGCCGGGTCGGGAGGGGTGCCGGAAGCTCCGTCGTAAGGCGGACTTGCCGCGACCGACGCTGCAGGGTCCGGTTCGGCCGCCCGCTCGGCGGCGGGACCGCTGCTACAGGCCGCACAGAGCAGGGAGACGAGCAGAAAGGCCACCACAGCTCGGCGCATGGGATACCCTCCGTACGCAATATACCGCCTATTCGGCCACACCGCTTGACTCGCTCCACACGCCAGAAGTTCCGCACCGGGGGAGCCGCCGGAGGAGCCGGCTCAACCCCCGGCGGCTTGCAGAACACAAGCGGCGGCAGTCCGCGCCCTGCGCGACTGCCGCCGCATACCTGCTAGCCTTCCTGCTCCTCATCGCCGCCATCCGGGTCGGGTGGCGAGGGCGGCTCTCCCCGGGCCGCCAACAACTCACGGGCTGCTTCCTCCTGGTCCGGCGGTACGAGAACCAAGATGTACCCCCCTACCCGGGCCGGGCCCAAGATGTAAGGCAGCGCCTGAGCGCCGCGGGCCTCGGTGATCACGGGGATCCCGCTGGCCTCCAGCAGGCCCCGGACGATCTCGGCCTCAATATGGTCGGGTGCCCTGAAGACCTCAACCCACTCGACATCCATGGCCATTCCTCCTGCCCTCCGGCCCACAGCGCCGGTCACAGTCAGCCGCCCACCACTGCACGGCTCGCCGCCAGTCTCACCGCCCACGGCTCACAGCTCGATGACCGCGGGCTCATCCAGCTTCCACGCCGCCTCCAGAGCCGCCAGCAGCAGCCGCTCCTGCCCCTCGGCGTCGCCGGGCTCGGCAGGCTGCCGGATCAGGACGCCCCGGGGGACGTTCGCCCCGCGCAGGCCGTCCGCGCCGGCGGCCAGGACCACCGTCGGCACGCCGGCCAGCTCGATCAGCCGGGCCACAAGGGAGGCGGTCAGCCAGCCCGTCTCGCCCGAGGCGCACACCAGGGCCACGTCCGCGCCCATGCGGCGGATGCGGTAGGCCACCGACTGCCCCGAACCGGCCAGCAGGGGCAGCGGATCCGCAACTGCCCCACTGAAGCTGTAGGCAAAGGGCGCGACGGCGTCGATCGCCCCGGATGCCGCCATGGCCCGCAGCCGCTCCAGCGGGAACACCAGGTTCAGATCGGCCTCAGCCGCAGCCTGTTGGCTTTCCGAGACGGCCAGGTCCTCATACTGGACGACGACGGGAAACTCCCGGAAGGTGGGATCGCCGCCCGGGCGTCCTTCATCGTACGGCTCCTGAAGCCCGTGCTTCAGGTATACACCGGCCGTCGCCACCAGGGCCACCTTCGACTCGGCCACGGGCCGCGCCCACTGGCTCCAGGGCACGAAGCCCGCGGTCCACTCCAGCAAATCCGTCTCCCTCACCTGTTCCGCCTCCCCTGTTGCGATCTGTCTGCATCTGCCGGCGCTGCGCACGCAGCCCTCAACCGCAACCTTTCCAGCCGCCCGCCGCCATCTCCTGCAGCCGCTGCAGCAGGACCTCCCGCCGGTTGCGCTCCGGCTGCTCCAGCACCTCCTCCAGCAAGGCCTCCAGCACCTGCCCCACGTAGCGTCCGGGTCCGCGGCCGAAGGCGGCCATCACGTCGTGGCCGTCCACCGCCAGGTCGGTGACCTTCAGGGCCGCGTCCTCCGCCAGCACCCGCCGGATGCCGTCCAGGATGGCCATCGTGTCCGGCCCGAGGTCGCCCTCCCGCTTGCCCGAGGCCAGCCGGTCGGCCCGTCGAAGCTGCACCAAGTCGTCCAGGTGCTCCACCCCGATGCGCCGCACCATCCGGCGCAGGGCCGCATCGGTGGCTGGGCCGTCCAGGTGCAGGTCCATGTGGCGGCGCACCAGGTGGACGGCCCGGGCGCGGGTTGCGTTGTCGAACCGCAGCCGCCGCAGCAGCGCGTCGGCCATCTCGGCCCCCACCACCTCGTGCCGGTAGAAGTGGCGGTCGCCCGCTTCATCCACCGAGAGGCAGCGTGGCTTGGCCACGTCGTGCAGCAGGGCGGCCAGCCTCAGGTGCAGGACCGGCGGCACCAGCGCCAGGGCCATCAGGGAGTGCTCCCAGACCGGGAACGCATGGTACCGGTTCTGCTCCACCCCCACCATCTCCAGCAACTCCGGCGCAAACTGGGCGAGGAGCCCCAGCTCCCGCAGCCGCTGCATGCCCCACGCCGGCCGGTCGGTCACCAGGAGGCGGCCGAACTCGGCGCCGATCCGCTCCGGGGCCACCGCCTGCAGGCGCGGCGCCTGCGCGGCGATCGCCCGGGAAAGCGCGGGGTCCAGGGTCAGATCGAATTGCGCCGCCAGCCGCACCGCCCGCAGCATTCGCAGCGGGTCCTCCTCCAGCCGGTCCTCGGGCCGCCCGCAGGCCCGCAGCACCCCCGCCGCCAGGTCACGCCTGCCCCCCATCGGGTCGATCAGCCGACCGGCAGGGGTGAGGGCCATCGCGTCGATGGTGAAGTCGCGCCGGGCCAGGTCGCCGGCCAGGCTTCCGGCCCGGTAGGGTGTCACCTCGTAAGTGGTGCCGCCCCGGGGAATCAGCACCGTGCCGGTCTCCCGGGCGGCGCCCACCAGGCGCCCCCCGGGAAAGAGCGCGCGAATCTGGTCCGGGCCCGCGCTGGTGGCCACGTCCCAGTCCTGAGGCGTCAGCCCCAGCAGCAGGTCGCGCACCGCCCCGCCGACCAGCACCGCCTCGTGCCCCGCCCCGGCCAGCGCGGCCAGAATGGCGCGCCCGCCCGGAGGCAGGGCGCGCCGCAACCGGCCTGGCAGGACCCGTTTCCCCCAGCCGAGCCGCAGGGCGTTCGCGAGCCGGCGCATCCCGTCACCCCCGTGCGCCCAGGACCCGCTCGACGGCCTCGAGGGGCGTGGCGACCCAGTCCGCCGCCTCCAGGGCCCTCGGGTGGCCGTCGGGCACGGCGACGCCGATCCCGGCGAAGCGGAGCATGGACACGTCGACCGTGGTGTCGCCCACGGCCATCACCGCCGAAGGGGGAATTTTCCGTTGCTGGCAGTACCGCGCCAGGGCCCGCCCCTTGTCGACCTCCTCGTGCCACACGTGCAGCACCGTCTCGCCGGGGTGGCGGTCGGTCAGGTCGAACTGCGAGGCCGGAAGCCCTTCCGGGAACGCCTCCAGTACCCGCGCGACGGCCCGGTCGCCGTAGACCGCGGCCATCGTGGGCGGCGAGGTGCACCGGTGCAGCCCGGGGTCGATCTCGGTGTAGGGGTTCCATTCGTCCCAGTACGCGAAGTCATCGGGCGGCTCCGTGCCGAAGGCGGTGTCATTGGCCATCAGGTCCTTCGGCGGCAGCTGCGAGCCGAACACGGCCTGATCCGCGGCCGAGACCGCGGTGATGGAGAGGCCCTCCGCCAGGGCCAGCCGGCGCAGCTTCACCCAGGCCTCCGGCACCAGCGGCCGGTGGTACCCGATCCAGCCCGACCCGTTTTCCACCATGAGGGCGCCCAGGTAGCAGATCGCCGGCCCGGTCAGCCCCAGTTCCCGGTAATAGGGAAGGGTCAAACGCCACGACCGGCCGGTCACGAGGACCACTTCGGCCCCGGAGGCCCGGGCCGCCGCCACCGCGCGGCGATTCTCCGCAGAGATGCGCCCTGCCCGGTCCAGCAGCGTTCCATCCAGATCGAAGGCGAAGAGTTTGATGTTCATGCTGCAATGGTAGCACAAGCCCGGGCATAACGGAATCCAGGTCCGCCGGACAGGCTGACCTGGATGGCACGCGTTTTTCATTCAGTCCCGGGCCTGGACGACCAGGAGGCGCCCTTCGCCGATGGAGACCCGGGCGACAGGCTCGACCACCCGGTTGGAGATGCCCAGCGACTCGCCCCAGCGCAGGACTGCATCCGCCAGGGGCCAGTGCACCCCGCTCACGCAGACGCCCGTCACGACCGGGCTGAGCGGCACCAGGGAGAGGTAGGCGCCGGACTCGCGCCGCACCTCCAGCCACTGGCCGTCCCGCAGGGCCCGCGCGATGCTCTTGCCGTCGGTCATCGTCACGGGCACCGGGCACTCCGGCAGCAAAAGGACGTTGGAGAGGGTGTGGTCAAGCCGGGAGCCCGAACCGCCCACCAGGAGGATCTCGGTCGCCCCCCGGCGCAGCGCTTCCTCCAGAGCGAGGTGGCTGTCGGTCTTGTCCTTCTCCACCGGCACCTGGACGATGGCCACCCCGTCGGCGCGGGCGTCCGCCAGCGCGCCTTCGTCCAGGGAGTCGAAATCGCCCAGCAGCAGGTCGACGCGAAGGCCCAGCGCCTGCGCGTGGCGCAGGCCCGCGTCGGCACAGATCACCAGGTCAGGATGGCCCACCAGGCCCCTGACCCGATCCAGATCCAAGACGTCCCCTGCTGCGAAGATCGCCGCGCGCAGCCGTGCTCCCTCGGGCATACCCGGCCTCCTCGTGGTGCGTCCCCCGCGCACCCGTCTCTGCCCCATTATAGCAGAGCGACCCCGGCCGGGAAGCCCAGGCCGCGCAGCCCGCCGTGCCGGCGCTAGTGCTCCAGCAGGTCCTGGGCGATGCGCCGCGCGCGGAGAATGCGCGCGAGGCCCTTCAAACCGTAGTTGAGCCGGCTCTTCACCGTGCCGATCGGGATCTGCAGTTGCTCCGCGATCTCCCGGTAGCCCATGTCGTGGAAGAACCGCATGTGGATGACGGCCTGGTACGGCGGCGGCAGCTCCGCCAGGGCGTCGAGGATCGCCTCCGTCAGCCATGCCCGCTCCGCCTCGGCCTCGGGGTGCACCACCTCGTCCGCCGTCTGGTTCCCGTAGGGCTCGAGCACGACCCCGCGCCGGCGCCGCAGGCAGTCGATGGCGCGGTGGCGCGCCACCCGGAAGAGCCAGGCCTTCAGGTGACCGTCCTGGTCAAACTCCTCCCCCTGCTGCCACGCCTTGAAAAGGGTATCCTGACAGATCTCTTCCGCGGCGTGCCTGTCGCCGACGAGGCGGTGAGCGTATTGCAACAGCGCGCCTCCGAAGGATTCCATCATCATGCCCAGCGCTTCCTCGTCGCCCGTCGTCAGCCGGCGGACGATGCGACGCCCCTCGTCATCCCCCGTGCGGAGGGGCTGCGCGCCAAGGCCAGCCTGCCATGACACCGCTCATCCCGCCCCCTTTTCCAAGGCACTTTTGTTCACGACTAAATATTCTGTCTAATTTTCTGCCTTTGACCTGTCATGGGTAGAGTTATTCTACCTGATCCCTCTGCACCACGCCACTCCATTTTGCGAACGAGTCCCACTTCTGTTACATGAATGTGACAGAAGTCGGCCTCCTAGAACAGCCGCAGTTGCTGCGGGCGCCGCGCCTCCTCAGGGGGCAGGGGCACGCCGCGCGCATCGCGCGGCGGCGTGGGCATGCCGAGCAGGCTCATCAGGTCCAGCGCGTTTCGCACCGCGTAGTTGGATCGGTTGTTGTTCATGAGCAGGTGGACCTCCGCGGCGGCGGGGGCCAGGACCTCCCGGATCGGCTGCAGCCACTCGGCCAGCTCTTCCCTGCTGTACAGGTAGTCGAACCGCTGCTGAGAAGTGGTGCCGCGGATGTACCATGTCTTCGCGTTGCGCCCGTGGAACCGGACGATCGCCAGGCGCGGGTCGGTCACCGCCACCACCCGGGGCACCGTGCCCGAGCCCAGCTGCGGCGCATCGCAGACGACGTGCACGGCGCGCAGGCGGCGCAGGAACTCCAGGGTGGCCGCGCGGTTCTCCCCGCTGAACCAGGAGACGTGCCGAAACTCCACCGCGACCAGGTCGTCGGCGAAGAACTCCCGGCAGAACTGCACCCACTCGCGCGCGACCGGCGTGCAGGTGAACCAGGGCGGAAACTGAAAGTGGAGCGCGCCCAGCTTCCCGGCTTCCCTGAGCGGCGCCACCGAGGCGGCGAACCGCCTGAACACTTCGACCACGTCCTCCTCACCCGGCCGGGGCTCCCGGTGGTGTTTCGTCATGGCGCCGTAGGCCTTCACGTTGAACCGGAAATCGGGCGGCGTGCGCTCCGCCCAGCTGGCGAACCACTTGGCCGGCTGCAGGCGGTAGAAGGTGCTGTCAACCTCTACAATAGAGAAATGGCGCGCGTAATACGACAGCCGCTCGCGCGGCGGCAGGCCGGGCGGGTAGTACGCCTCGTGATCGGACCAGGCACAGGTGCCGACGCGGATCCTGGCCACGTTCGCTCCCTCCCTCCGGCTACATATTAACACGGGTCCCCCCGCGCGCGAAGCAGGCGCCTCCTGTACCTCCGGGCAGGGGCACAAGAGGCGCCTGGAATCAGTGTCGTTCGAAGTGCTCGGGAGCCTGCGCGGCGGCCGGGTGCATCGTCGGGTCTGCCGTGTGGTACCGGCGGAACGAGGGGGCGTCGGTCAGCCCCAGTCTGCGGTACTGCTCCGCATAGCGCCGGCGCACCTCTGCAATCTGACCGGGGGCCGCTGCCCGGGTCGGGTACTCGCCCCTGGTGTGCAGGAAGTGAAACAGCACCTCCTGGTTGTGGGTCTCCTCTCCGTGCATGCCCAGGAAGAATTCCCGCACGCCGTTGTTGCTGGCCTCCAGGGCCGCCTCCGCGTAGAGCTTCGCCAGTTCCCTCGCGCTGCAGAGGCAGTCGCGCAGACGGTCCGCGTCAGTCATCCGCACGTCGCCGCACCCCTTCCCCCGACTGCAGCAAGAGCTTCGCGTGTTTGGTGATGTCCCCGGGCGCCTCCAGCAGCGCCAGGAGCATGTTGATCCTCCGGTGGTGGATGTCGGCATGCTCCCGCATCAGCTGGCGGGCGTTTTCGTCCGTCATCTCATCCGCGTAATGGTGGTTCTTCTTCAGGGCCAGCAGCTCGCCGTCCAGCGCGCGGCCTACAAACATCAGCTCCTGATCGGTCAGCCGGCGCTCGCCGGCGGGACCGCTGCCCGCAAGGGCGTCATGCTCCATGCCGCTCCGCCTCCTTCGCGCTTAGTATGGCGCGACGGAATGCACGGCATACTCTGACGGCGACCCGCCGCCGGGTCGCCGTCAGGACGCTGCTATGTGGCTACTTCTTGGCGGCCGCGTACCGCTCCGCCACCTTGTCCCAGTTGATGACGTTCATGAAGGCCTGGATGTACTCCGGCCGGCGGTTCTGGTACTTCAGGTAGTAGGCGTGCTCCCACACGTCCATCCCCAGGATGGGCGTGTCGCCCTGCATCAGCGGGCTGTCCTGGTTGGCGGTGGAGTACACGGCCAGCTTGCCGTCCTTGGTCACCACCAGCCAGGCCCACCCGGAGCCGAACCGGCCGGCGCCGGCCTTGGCGAACTCATCCTTGAAGCTCTCGAAGGAGCCGAAGGCCGCCTTGATCGCCTCGGCCAGCTCGCCGCTGGGCTCCTTGGCGCCGCCGGGGGTCATGATCTCCCAGTACAGGGTGTGGTTGGCGTGGCCGCCGCCGTTGTTCCGCACGGCCGTGCGGATGGCCTCAGGCACGCTGTCGATGTTCCGCAGCAGCTCCTCGATCGACTTGTTCTGCAGGTCGGCATGCCCCTCCAGGGCCGCGTTCAGGTTATTGACGTACGCGGCGTGGTGCTTGCCGTGGTGGATCTCCATCGTCTGGGCGTCGATGTACGGCTCCAGGGCGTTCGTCGGATACGGAAGCGCAGGAAGCTGGAAAGCCATGTGCAAACCCTCCTAACTCAACCTCAAAGTTTCCTTTCCATTCTTTATGACGCCAGATGTTGGCGAAGGGGAATGGCCTCTGCTGGATAGCCTACCGAATTCCACCCGGATTTTCAACTTTGTCGCTCCAAAAGTTGGCCAACCGCTGCGCCTGTGTGCGCCGCGCCTGCCTGACCCTTGAGTCTTCCCCACCCCTGGGCGATAATCGTACGGGGACTTCGGGCTTCCGCTTGCACTTCTGTAAGGAGGTTATCTCTATGCCAGTCCCGAGGGCAGTGATCGCGATCGCCGGGGGCACCGGTTCCGGCAAGACATCCATTGCCAACTGCATTTCCGCCGCCTTTCCGGATGACGTGTCGCTGCTGCCCCACGATGCGTACTACAAGGACAACCGCCACCTGACCTACGAGGAACGGGCCGCGCTGAACTACGACCACCCCGACGCCTTCGACAACGAGCTGTTCATCGCCCACCTGAAGGCGCTGAAGGCCGGCAGGGCGGTCGAGCGGCCGGTGTACAACTTCTCCACCCACCTGCGCGAGTCCGAGACGGTGCGGATCGAGCCCGCGCCGATCATCGTCGTCGAGGGCGTGCTGGTGCTGGAGAACCCCGAGCTCAGGGCTCTGTACGATCTCAGCGTGTTCGTGGACACCGATGCCGACGTGCGCATCCTGCGCCGCATCGTGCGCGATATCAACGAGCGGGGGCGCACGCTGGACTCGGTGATCAACCAGTACCTTTCAACCGTCAAGCCCATGCACGAGGCCTTTGTCGAACCGACCAAGCGCTACGCCAATGTCATCATTCCGGAGGGGGCACACAACAAGCCCGGGCTCGAGGTGCTCATCGCCCAGGTGCGTCACCTTATTGCCCAGCATGAACCCTCAGTATGACTGGCTTTTCAGTACCGCGCCGCTATGTTACACTTATCCTGTCAAGCGTCCGAAGCCTTGGTGTCCGTCAGTTGCACCGAACCGGGGGTGAGAATGAATGGCTGAAGAGACCTTGTTTGAGCGCGTCGAGCGGGCGCTGGATCTGATTAGGCCCGCGATTCGGATGGACGGCGGCGAGGTGGAACTGGTCTCCGTGGAGGACGGCGTGGCTCGCGTCCGCATGATGGGCGCCTGCGGCGGCTGCCCGATGTCGACGATGACCCTGAAGATGGGCATTGAGCGGGCCGTCCGGCAGCAGGTGCCGGAGATCCGGGCCGTGGAGGCCGTCTAGGCGCACAGGGGGTGGATGGAGGGTGTCCCCAGAGGGGCGTGATCTGCAGCGTGAGGTGCAGGCGCGCGTTCACCGGCAGATGGGCATCACCGCGGCGGTCATGGGGGTGATCGCCGCCGGTGTCGGGTTCTGGTGGATCGGCCGGGTCTTCGGGGTCGGACCGCTGGAGGCCCTGCGTGCGGCCCTGCCGCTGTTCCTGATCGTGCTGGTCATCCTCGCGCTGGGCGCCCTGCTGAGCCTGGGCGCCGCCCGGGCGGCCTGGCTGACAGAGCGGCTTGTTACCAAACACCGGAAACAGAGGATCGACGAGTAGTCGATCCTCTTATTTTTCCCTCTTCTTTTAATGCCGTTAATCAAACTTCTAGCGCGATATTGTTTCGGGCAGAGGAGATATAGATTCTCGAACAGAAGTACTTTGGTGTTTTCCCCAGGTAAAGCGTTAGGGTGAGAGATTGGCCCTATTGCTGAACTGGTGGAAATCTTCTATATTTAGGGTTTCGGTCGGTGCCGATGTGAAGGTGAGGAGGTGAACAGAGGACACCGGCCAGACAGGCGACCGCGATCCCATGAGAGTTCGGGAACCAGACGACACAGAGACAGAGAAGCGCTGAGGGAGGTTTACACACTATGCGTCGTTTCGTCGCAGGCATGCTGGCTGTGCTGATGCTGGCAGCCGTCGGTTGTTCCGGACAGTCCACAACAGCTCCGGATGAGATGGTTATCCGGATGAACATCGGTACGAACCCGCCCTCGCTCGACCCCCGGGTCACCACCGGCCTTCCTGAGGCCCACGTCCAGATCGCCCTGTGGGAGGGCCTCATGCGGCTGGATGAGGATGGCAACGCCATTCCGGGCGCGGCCGAGCGTTACGAAGTCAACGATGACGCTACAGTATTCACCTTCTACCTGCGTGACGGCCTGAAGTGGTCCAACGGCGACCCGCTGACCGCCGAGGACTTCGTCTGGGCCTGGAAGTCCGCCCTCGACCCGCTGCTGGCCTCCGAGTACGCCTACCAGCTGTACTACATCAAGGGCGCCGAGGAGATGAACACCTTCACGAGCGACCCCAAGTGGGAGAACGCCAGCGACGAGGAGATCGCGGCCGAGTTTGAGCGGCTCGCCGAGAACTTCGGCGCCACGGCCATCGACGAGAAGACCCTCCGGGTTGAGCTCGAGGCGCCCGCGCCGTACTTCCTGTCCCTGACCTCCTTCCACACCTACTACCCCGTCCACCGGCCCAGTGTTGAGGCCAACCCCGAGGCCTGGTTCCGCAACCCGGAGACCACCGTCGGCAACGGCCCGTTCAAGATCGTGAGCTGGACCGATAAGGAAAAGGTCGTCGTGGAGAAGAACCCCAACTACTGGGGCGCTGACGAGGTCAAGCTGGACAAGATCGAGTTCTACCTGATCGAGGAGGAGTCCACCGTCACCACCATGTTCGAGACCGGTGAGCTCGACATCGTGGAGTCCGGCGTGAACATCGCCGAGCTGGACCGCCTGAAGGCAGAGTACCCCAACGAGCTGCTGATCCTGCCTGACCTGGGCGTGTACTACTACCTCCTCAACGTGGAGAAGGAGCCGCTGAACGACAAGCGAGTCCGCCAGGCGCTGGCGCTCGCCATGGACCGCAACGCGATCGTCAACGAGATCACCAAGGGCGGTCAGATGCCCGCCTACGCACTGGTCTCCCCCGGCATTCCGGATGAGACGGGTCCCGAGAAGGACTTCCGCAAGAATGCCGGCGACCTCTTCGCCGAGGACGTGGCCAAGGCCCAGCAGCTCCTGGCCGAGGCCGGCTATCCCAACGGTGAGGGCTTCCCGAAGCTGACCATCCTGTACAACACCTCCGAGGCCCACCAGAAGATCGCCGAGGCCATCCAGGAGATGTGGAAGAACAACCTGGGCATCGACGTGGAGCTGACCAACCAGGAGTGGGGCGTCTACCTCGACAGCCGCAGCAGCGGTGACTACGAGATCGCCCGCGCCGGCTGGATCGGCGACTACATCGACCCGATGACCTTCATCGACATGTTCGTGACCGGCGGCGGCAACAACGACACCAACTGGGGCCACCCCGAGTACGACAACCTGGTCCAGACCGCCAAGCGGAGCGCCGACCAGGCTGAGCGGATGAAGGCCATGCACGACGCCGAAGCGCTTCTGATGGACGAGATGCCGATCATCCCGATCTACTTCTACACTCGGGTCATCATGGTCTCCGAGGATGTTGAGGGCTGGTCGATGCCCCTGACCTCGCCGCTCAACCTGCGGGACGCCTCGATCAAGCAGTAGCCCGGCAACCAGGACGGTGCAGGAAGCGCCACCGTGGCTCACCGCGGTGGCGCTTCCCAAATATTCGTCCTGATGAGATGGAGGGATACGATGGCCCGTTACTTGATGCAACGCATAATCACGATGTTCTTGGTCGCCTTCTTCGTGGTGACCGCGACGTTCTTCCTGATGAGGGCCCTGCCCGGCGGCCCCTTCAGCTCGGAGCGGAACGTGCCGGAGGCGATCCTGAAGAACCTGGAACGGCGGTACAACCTGGACAAGCCGCTGCACGAGCAGTATCTGGACTACGTAAAGGGCGTCATTGTGTGGGACCTCGGTCCGTCCTTCAAGTATAAGGGTCTGACGGTCAACGACGTCATCAACCGCGGTTTCCCGATCTCGGCAAAACTGGGCGGCATCTCGCTGCTGCTCTCCATCGTCGTTGGCATCCCCCTGGGCATCCTGGGCGCGATGAATCACAATACCATCGGCGACCGCGCCATATCCGGCGGCGCCATTCTGACGGCAGCGGCGCCCAGTTTCGTCATCGCGGGCGTGCTCCAATACGTCTTCGCGTACAAGCTGGGCTGGTTCCCATCGGCCACCTGGGGCGGGGGGCAACTGCGGTACATCGTCCTGCCGATTCTCGCCCTGTCCAGCTACAACCTGGCCTGGATCGTGAAGCTCACCCGGTCCAGCATGCTGGAGGTCATCAACCAGGACTACGTCCGCACCGCGCGGGCCAAGGGGCTCCGTGAACTGGTAATCGTCTGCCGGCACATGATCAAGAACGCCATGGTACCCGTGGTGGCCTCGCTGGCGACGATGACGGCCAGCATCCTGACCGGCAGCTTCATCGTGGAGAACGTCTTCGGCATCCCGGGCATCGGCCGGGAGTTCGTGCAGTCCATCACTAACCGCGACTACACGGTGACGCTGGGCATGACGGTCTTCTTCTGCCTGCTGCTGGTGGGCTTCACGCTGATTGCGGACATCGTGCTGGCGTTCATCGATCCGCGCGTACGTCTGGAGAAGGAGGGGTAGTCCATGGCGGTTCCTGTTGACCAGCGCTTCGCACCGCTCCCCGACCGCCAGGCGTCCGCCGAGCACATCTCCACGCCGCCGATCAGCTTTGCCGCCGACGCCTGGCGCCGCTTCAAGGCCAACCCGATGGCCGTGCTGGGGCTGATCACCCTGGTGATATTCCTCATCGCCTGCTTCATCGGGCCCCTGCTCACTGCGCACGACCCGACCACGCAGAACTTGGCGATGCGGGACCAGCCCCCCTCAGCCCAGCACTGGTTCGGCACTGACTCGCACGGGCGCGACCTGTTCGAGCGCACCCTGTACGGCGGCCGCATCTCGCTGGCGGTGGCCTTCTTCGCGGGCCTGCTTCAGCTGGTGGTGGGCGTGACCTACGGCGCCACCGCCGGCCTCCTCGGCGGCAAGTGGGATAACATCATGATGCGCATCGTCGACATCATCGACACCATCCCGCTCACGATCTACGTCATTCTGCTGGCGGTGCTGATGGGCCAGGGGCTCACCTCGATCTTCATCGCTATCGGCATCGTCTACTGGACCAGCATGGCGCGGCTGGTGCGGGCGCAGGTGCTCTCGCTGAAGGAGCAGGAGTTCATGCTCGCGGCACGGGCCCTCGGCGCGAACCGCAAGCGGCTCGTCCTGCGCCACCTGATCCCCAACGCCATGGCGCCGATTGTGGTCGAGCTGACTTTCTCGATTCCGCGGGCGATGTTCACCGAAGCGTTCCTGTCGTTCATCGGCCTGGGCGTCAGCGCGCCGATGGCCTCTTGGGGCGTGCTGGCCTCCAACGGCTTCGAGGGGCTGCGCTCCTACCCGTGGCAGCTGGCATTCCCCGCCGCGGCCATCATCATCGTCTCGCTGGCTTTCAACTTCATCGGCGACGGCTTGCGCGACGCGCTCGATCCGAAACTCCGCCGATAAGGAGGGACGGCCATGAACCCGATTCTCACCATCGAAGGACTCCGCACAACGTTCAAGACATACGCCGGTGACGTTCAGGCCGTCCGCGACGTCAACCTGACCGTCCGGGAAGGCGAGTGCCTCGCCGTCGTCGGCGAGTCCGGTTCCGGCAAGAGCGTCACCATGCTTTCCGTCATGCGCCTGCTGGCCGACAACGCCCGCATTGAAGGGAAGGCCATCTTCGACGGCGTTGACCTGATCAGCCTCCCGGAGCGGGAGATGCGCAAGATCCGGGGCAAGGAGATCGCCATGGTCTTCCAGGACCCCATGACCGGCCTCAACCCGACGCTGACGGTGGGCCTGCAGCTCAGGGAGGGCATGATGCAGCACCTGGGCCTGAGCCGGGCCGAAGCCGACGCGCGCGCCGTGGAGCTGCTCAACCTCGTCGGCGTGCCTGAAGCCGAGCGCCGCCTGAAGCAGTACCCGCACGAATTCTCCGGCGGCATGCGCCAGCGCGTGATGATCGCCATCGCCCTGGCCTGCAACCCCCGGCTGGTCATCGCCGACGAGCCCACCACCGCCCTGGACGTGACCATTCAGGCGCAGATCCTGGACCTTTTGAAGCGGCTGAAGAAGGAGCTGAACACCTCCGTCGTCCTCATCACCCACAACCTCGGCGTCGTCGCCGGCATGGCCGATCGTGTGGCCGTCATGTACGGCGGCCGCGTTGCCGAGGTGGCCACGGTGGAGGAGATCTTCGAGCAGCCCAAGCATCCCTACACCTGGGCGCTCCTCAGGGCCGTTCCCAGGCTGGACCGCGCGAAGGGCGGCCGGCTGGAGGCGATCGCCGGCTCCCCGCCCAACATGCTCCAGCCGCCTTCGGGCTGCCCGTTCCACCCGCGCTGCCCCTATGCGATGAACATCTGCGCGGAGGAGGCGCCCGACGTGACCACAATCTCCGACGAACACCGGGCGGCGTGCTGGCTCCTGCACCCGGACGCACCGCCTGTCCGTTTCCCGCAGGAGGTGAATGAGGCGTGACCAAGCAGGCAACTCCCCTGATCGAGGTCAAGGGCCTCAAGATGCACTTTCCCATCACCCGCGGCTTCCCGGTTCCGCGCCAGGTGGGCGCGGTGCAGGCGGTGGACGACGTCTCCTTCGCCATCGCCCCCGGCGAGACGCTGGGCCTGGTGGGCGAGTCGGGCTGCGGCAAGACCACCGTGGGCCGCACCCTACTCCGTCTCTACGAACCCACCGCAGGCGAGGTCTACTTCGAGGGGCAGGAGATCCTCCACCTCTCCCAGTCCGAATTCCTGCCGTACCGCCGCAAGATGCAGATGATCTTCCAGGACCCCTACGCCTCCCTGGACCCGCGGATGACCGCCGCGGACATCATCGGCGAGGCGCTTGACATCCACAACCTGGCCTCGGGCAAGGAGCGTATGGAGCGCATCTACCACCTGCTGGACCTGGTCGGCCTCCTGCCCGAGCACGCCAACCGGTTCCCCCACGAGTTCTCCGGCGGTCAGCGGCAGCGCATCGGCATCGCCCGGGCACTGGCGGTGGAACCGCAGTTCATCGTGTGCGACGAGCCCATCTCGGCCCTGGACGTCTCCATTCAGGCGCAGGTCGTCAACCTCCTGGAGGACCTGCAGCAACAGCTGGGGCTGGCCTACCTGTTCATCGCCCACGACCTCTCCATGGTCAAGCACATCTCCCACCGCATCGCGGTGATGTACCTGGGCCGCATCGTCGAGCTGGCAGACAGCGACAGGCTGTACGAGCGGCCGATGCACCCCTACACCCTGGCGCTCCTCTCCGCTGCGCCGATCCCCGATCCGAAGGTCGAGACCACCCGGCAGCGCATCCTGCTGGAGGGCGACCCGCCCAGCCCGGTCAACCCGCCCCCCGGCTGCCGGTTCCAGAATAGATGCGCGTATGCGCAGGAGCGGTGCCGCACGGAGGATCCGAAGCTGACCGAAGTCGAGGATGGCCACTCCGTGGCGTGCCACTTCCCTGTCAACGCCTGAGACAGAAAAAGAACCGCCTGCCCATCCGGCAGGCGGTTTGTCGTTTATGATTCATGCGACCAGGCTTGTCTGCAGGGCCAGCTGCCCCACCACCACGGCCAGCCAGGCTGCGCACCAGAGCAGCGGCCTGTTCCACGCTGCCAGACGGCGGCCCGCCGCCAGCAGCAGGACCGGGACCAGGAGCGAGCAGCCCAGCCAGAGCCCCAACAAGGTCGGCAGCGCCACTTCGCCCGTGAGCAGGGCTCTCCCGACGTCGGAGGCGGCGAGGAGGGTAATGCCGAGTCCGGTGGCCGCCACCCGGATCGGGATGCCGTCGCAGTTGGGGTCCACCTCCACCTCATCCCGCCGGCCGCCCAGCGCGCCGCACAGGGCCAGAATGCCCAGGCCGCCCACCAGGGCTGCGCTGCCCAGCGACGCGGCCAGCGACAGCACCGGTGGTCCGTCCCCGCCCGTCTGCGCCAGGCTGGCGAACAGCACTGCGAGCACGCCGAGCACGGCCGCCTCCCGCTCCCGCTGACGCCGCAGACCGGCCGCCGCGCCCCGGTACCAGACCCAGCTGGCCGCCAGGGCCATGAGCGTGTAGGGGAGCGCCAGGCCCAGCGACACCCAGCGCGGCGCATCGCCCAGCAGCACCGCGGCGAAGCTCAGGGCGGCGAGCGGACCGAGCAGCATGCCCGCGACGCGCCACCCCAGCGGCGGGTGATCGCGCACCAGGCCGCTGCGGCTGTCCAGCAAGACCAGCGTCACCGCGAGGCCCAGCGACCACGAGAGCAGCTGCAGGCCAGCAGCGTAGCAGAGGTGTGTCAAGTCGGGCACCCCCCTGAGGGTGGAATAGATATTTCCTACCTCAAGGGTAGCGCCCGTTTCTTTCGCGATCCTTTCGCGGTCCTTTCGCAAACCTAACTTGGACCAAAGTAATCCTAAAGGTTATCCATCAAACTTATAACCAATGCCCCAAATGGTCTTGACAAGCTCCGGATGGCCGGGATCGCGCTCGATCTTCTCGCGCAGCCGGCGCACGCACACGGTGAGGGCGGCCTCATCGCCGGAGTACTCGGAGTGCCAGACCCGCTGCAGGATGGCCTCGCGGCTGAAGACGTGCCCGGGGTGGCTGGCCAGCAGCCAGAGCAGGTCAAACTCCTTCGGCGTCAGCTCCACGGCCTCGCCCCGCACCACGACCGTGCGTGAGGAGCGGTTGATCTCGATGTCCTTGAACTTCAGCGGGCGGTCTTCGTCAACGGGCTGCGCGGCGCCGGACGTGCGGCGCAGGATCGCCCGGACCCGCAGCAGCAGTTCGGAAAGCCGGAAGGGCTTGACCAGGTAGTCGTCCGCGCCCACGTTGAAGCCGACGACCTTGTCCATCTCCTCCCCCCGCGCGGAGAGGATAAGCGTGGGGGGGCTGCCCGTCGACTGCAGCTGCGCCAGCACCTCGAAACCGTCCATCTTGGGCAGCATGATGTCCAGGATCATCAGGTCGGGCTTCACCTTCCGCGCCATCTCCAGGGCCTCCAGGCCGTCCTCGGCGCGGTAGACCTCATACCCCTCCTGCTGCAGCGCCTGGTCAAGAGCCTTCAGGATCTTCGGGTCGTCGTCGACCACCAGGATTCGCTTCTTCGTCTGCGTCATCGAAACCGCTCCCTCACTCCATCCAGATCGGTAATGTAAAGGTAAACGCTGCGCCGTGCCCGGGCTCCGACTCGACCCAGATGCGGCCGTCGTGCGCCTGAACCAGAGAGGCGGAGAGGGGCAGGCCCAGCCCCCAGCCCTCAGGGCGCCCTCCGCCCTGGGTGAAGGCCTGGAAGATCAGCTCCTGCTCCTCCTCAGGCACGCCGGGGCCCGTGTCGCGCACGGTGACGTACACCTCGCGCGCATCGGCCCGGCACTCCACCGCCACCCGGCCGCCTTCCGGCGTAAACTTGACCGCGTTGCCCAGCAGGTTGAGCAGCACCTGCGAAATCCGCAGCGGGTCGGCATGGACCAGCGGCGCCTCAGCCGCGCAGTCGACGGTGAGCTCGATTCCCTTCTTCTCCGCCAGGGGATGCACGGTGCGCGCCGCGTCGCGAATCAGGTCGCGCACGTCCAGCATCTCCCGGAACAGCTTCACCTTGCCGGCCTCCAGGCGGGAGTAGTCCAGCAGGTTGGTGATCATGTTCAGCAGCTTCTGGCTCGACTCCAGCACCTCCGTCAGCGACTCCCGCTGTTCCGGGGCCAGCCGCTGATCGTTCAGCAGGAGTTCCGTGAAGGCGATGATCGAGGTGAGCGGTGTGCGCAGTTCGTGGGAGACCGTGGTGAGGAACTCCGACTTGTAGCGCGAGGCCCGCTCCAGCTGGCGGTTGGCCTCCTCCAGCTCCCGGGTGCGTTCGGCCACCTTCTGCTCCAGGCCGGCGTACAGCTCCTGCAGGCGGCCCGACATCTGCTCGAACGCATGGGCCACCACGGCGGTCTCCTGGTTGGCCTTCAGGGCCTGCAGCCGCTCCCGGCTGATGACGAAGTTGCCCATGCCCACGTGCGTGGCCACTTCGGCCAGGTCGGCCAGCGGCGTGGCCACCTGCCGGTAGAGGATCAGCCAGATCAGGACGAAACAGAGCAGCGCCAGGAAGACGAGGAGAAACGCCAGCCGTATGGACTCGGTCCGGGCCATGGCGAGGGTCTCCCGCATGGGCAGGATCACGCTGATGGCCCCGGCCACATCGCCCAGGGCGAGCCCCTCCTTCGGGTAGCCGGTCTGGTCCAGCTCGCCCCTGGGTTCGCCGTGGCAGCGCAGGCACGACTCCTCGGCCCTGAGGGCCATCACGTAGCGGAAGGCCGGCGTGCCGTCATCCAGGGTCACCCGCTGCCAGACCTCGTTGTGGCTCTCGTCCTCCATAAAGTACTCCAGCGCGGCCCGTTCGAAGTCGTCCGGCGCGTTCTGGGGGATACGCGGATTCAGGTTGGTCTGCTTCACCTGCGACCGGGAGAGGTCCGCGAAGATGTGGCTCACCCCCTGGCCGACCTCGGCCGGTTCCAGGGGCCGTGCCTCGCCGCCGTGCACGAACTCGTCCCCGCTGGACCGGGAGATGAACGCGCGCGTCGCCTGCTGCTGCTTCGCGACCAGGCTGGCCTTGGCCAGCAGGTCGGCGTCGGCCTGCCGCTGCTGATAGGCAAAATCCCACGAGAGCGAAATAAAGAGAACTGCCAGGACCAGGCCGGTGATGCCTACCATGAACTTGGCCGTCAGGCTGCGCATGGCTCACTCCCCCTGGTTCTTATGATACCTGCACTTACCCGAACGCACCATTGGTCGCAGGACCATACAGCCCATGGCGCACAATCACTATGTCGTGCGCCAAAAGTGCCATAAACAGCAGGAGGGCGGCATCCCATGGCCCCCTCCTGCTCCGCGTCTCACACCCAGCGTTCCGTGCCGCTGCTCGTGACCAGTCCGTAGACCAGCGGCGGCTCTTCCGGGCGCTCCTTCCCGATGCGGTAGGCGCCTGCGAGCCGCGCCTCGGCCTCAGCCAGCCGCTTCTCCGAGTTCACGTGCAGCTCGGCCAGCACCTCGCCGGCCGCCACCGGGTCGCCCACCTTCTTGCGCAGCACGACGCCCACCGCCAGGTCGACTGCAGATTCCTTGGTCTCGCGGCCCGCCCCGAGCAGCAGGGCGGCCACCCCCACCTCCAGCGCGTCGATGGCCTGCACATAGCCTTCCCCGGGGGAGACGACCGGCACGATCCTCCGCGCCCGGGGCAGCTTGACGGGCTGCCGGATGTAGCTGGCGTCGCCGCCCTGCGCCTCCACCATCTCGATCAGCTTGTTCAGGCCATGACCGGCCCTGAGGGCCCTGAGCAGCATCTTCCGGGCGGACTGGCCGTCCTCGGCCACCCCGGCCAGGCGCAGCATCTGGGCGCCGAGGTGCAGGCAGATCTCCTCCAGGTCCTTCGGGCCGAAGCCGCGCAGGGTCTCGATGGCCTCGGCCACCTCGAGGGCGTTGCCGACGGCGTGGCCCAGCGGCTGGTCCATGTTCGAGATGATGGCCGCGACCTCCCGGCCGACCTCGCGGCCGATGGCCACCATCATCTCCGCCAGGCGGAAAGCTTCATCCAGGTCCTTCATGAACGCGCCGGCGCCGGTCTTCACATCGAGCACGACCGCGTCGGCGCCGCCGGCGATCTTCTTGGCCATGATGGACGACGCGATCAGGGGAATCGAATCCACGGTGGCCGTCACGTCGCGCAGGGCGTACAGCTTCTTGTCGGCGGGGACCAGGTTGCCGCTCTGCCCCGCCACCGCGCAGCCGACGCGGTTCACCTGGTCGATGAACTCCTGCGGGGTGAGTTCCACCCGGAAGCCGGGAATCGACTCCAGCTTGTCGATCGTGCCGCCGGTGTGGCCGAGCCCCCGGCCCGACATCTTCGCCACCGGCGCGCCGCACGCCGCGACCAGCGGCACGAGGACCAGCGACACCTTGTCCCCCACGCCGCCGGTGGAGTGCTTGTCGACCTTGCGGCCGTGAATGGCCGAGAGGTCGATCTGGTCCCCGGATTCGGCCATGGCCATGGTGAGGTCGGCGGTCTCCCGCGGCGTCATGCCCTGTAAGCAGACGGCCATCGCCCAGGCAGCCATCTGGTAGTCCGCCACCTCGCCGGAAACGTATCCGCTGATCAGGGCCCGGATCTCCTCGGTGGTGAGTTCCGCGCCCATCCGCTTGCGGTAGATGATGTCGTACGCGCGCACGGGTTGACTCCTCCTTCGGCATCGGTGCGCCCTCTGAGTTCTTCGACTGCCGGCTGCCGGGTTCCTGTTCGTGCCACCCGCACTCCCACGCCGCCGTAGAGTTTTGTGTTTACTCCGTCGTGGGCGAATAGAGGATTTTTGTCATTGAGTGCGAATAGTAAGACTCACCATACACGCCTGGAGGTGAAAGGCGCAAGATCGAGATAAGGAAGTCTGCCCGCAGTTGGCTCCGATCACAAAAAACCGTGAAGGAGGTATGGGTTGCGTGAAGCGATTCCTGGTTCTCATTCTTACCACCGTGATGGTCCTGACAGCGGCCATGCCGGCGCTGGCTGCTCGCCCGGAGGTGAAATACCCGGTCACGTTCAACGGCCACCCGGTCACGTTCGACGTTGAGCCCGTGAACGTGAATGACCGCGTCTTCGTTCCCTTCCGGGCCATCTTCGAGAAGATGGGCGCGGACGTGGCGTGGGATGAGGCAACCCGCACGGTCACGGCCACCCGGGGGGACACCACGGTCCAGCTGGTCATCGGCAGCACCACCGCCCGCGTGAACGGGCAGGCCCGCACCCTGGACGCCGCCCCCTTCATTCAGGACGGCCGCACGCTGGTTCCCCTGCGCTTCGTGAGCGAGGCCTTCGGCGCTGAGGTGGAGTACGATGCCGCCACCACGGCGATCAGCATCGTCGACCCGAACTGGCCGCGCCGCGGCGGCAGGCTGAACCTGGCCATGTGGAACAAGCCCATCGGGGCCTTCAACCCGATCATCGTCAATGACACCTACGGCGCCAACATCGCCGACCGTCTGTACGAGGGCCTCTGGAAGTACGACGAGCGCTTCATTCCCGTGCCCGCCCTGGCTGAGCACTGGGAGTGGGACGACACCAACACGAAGCTGACCTTCTACCTGCGCCGCGGCGTGACGTTCTTCGACGGCACCCCGGTGACGGCCAAGGACGTCGTCTTCACGTACAAGGCGATCTGGCATCCCAAGTACATCGGCCCGCGCGACGCCGGCTTTGAGGACGTGCTCGGGTACGAGGAGTACGCCAACGGCATCAGCGGCGAAACGCCCGAGAACTTCGAACGGGGCATCGTGACCACCGGCAACCTGCCCGGCCTCTACGCGGAAGACGACTACACCGTCGTGTTCCAGCTGAAGCAGCCCAACGCGCCGTTCCTGTACAACCTCGCCTACGGCATCCTGGACAGCAGCAAGTACGGCAGCATCCCCGTGCAGGACTGGGGCACGGCCAACGACCCGTACAACATCTACCCCAACGGCAACGGCCCCTTCCGTATGAAGGAGTATGTTGACGGCCAGTACGCCATTCTCGAGGCCAACCCCAACTACTGGGCAGGCCGGCCGTACATCGACGAGGTGGTGTGGCGCGTCGTCGCCGCGGAGGTCGCCGTCGGCGAGATGGAGCGCGGCACGCTGGACTACGTCGAGTTCAGCCCCAACGAGATGGACGCGTACCTGGCCATGCCGCACGTGAAGATCCACGAGTTCGCCGACCTGGTCTTCCAGGAGATGGTCTACAACACCGGCCCCAACGCCCAGGGCGAGATGGGCCCGACCACCGACGTGCGGGTGCGCCGTGCGATCAACCATGCCATCGACCGGATGGCGATCATCAACAACCTGATGGGCGGCCACGCGTCCACGATGTACGGCCCGATCCATCCGCTCACCTGGGCCTACACCGAGGACGTCGAGCAGTACCCGTACGATCCTGACAAGGCCCGGGCGCTGCTGGAGGAGGCCGGCTGGGTCCTCGGCAGCGACGGTTACCGCTACAAGGACGGCAAGAAGCTGTCGCTGCGGCTATTGTATCCCAACGTCGGCAACCCGGTCCGCCAGGCCACCGCGCCGGTCGTGCAGCAGTGGCTGAAGGAGGTCGGCATCGAGGTCCACCTGGAGGGCTACGACTGGCCGACGCTGGACGAGAAGCGCGCCGCCCGCGACTTCGACATGTACTTCATCGGCTTCTCGCTGGGCAACTCCGACCCCGACCCGACGGGTCTGTGGGACAAGGCGGCCACGGAGCCCGGAGGTTTCAACGACAGCCAGTGGTGGACTGAAAAGTCCGAGCAGTTGATCGCCGCCGGCAAGGCCACCAACGACATCGAGGAGCGCATCGAGATCTACCATGAGTGGGCACGGCACTGGACCGAGGAGACTCCCGCCTACATCTTCTACGCCGTGAACACCCTGCTGGCGGCCAACGAGCGCCTGCAGAACTTCAAGCCCGGCCCGCAGGGCTACCTGTGGAACATCGAGGAAATCTGGCTCTCCGAGTAATCGGCTGACTACCCTGTGGCAGGCGGCCCGGGGGGCTGAATCCCCCGGGCCGCGCGCCGCAGGGAAGAAAGGAGATTGACAGGTGGGCCGGTACTTATTGCGGCGCCTGCTTCAGACGATCCCGATTCTCTTTGGCGTCAGCATCATCGTCTTCGTCATCATCCACTCTGCACCGGGAGACCCCTACGCGTACCTCTTCGGCCCGAGAATCGACCCCACGCTGCGGGCCCGGCTCATGGAAGAGATGGGCTTCAACGACCCCATCCCGGTCCAGTACGTCCGCTGGCTCAAGACCACGCTGAGCGGCAACCTGGGATACTCCATCCGCACGCAGGAACCGGTGATCAACATGCTGGCCCAGGCCATCCCCAGGACGCTGCTGCTTACCGGCAGCTCGTTCCTGTTCGGACTGGCCATCGCCATCCCCATCGGGGTCATCTCCGCCACCCGCCAGTACTCGCTGATTGACTACGCGGCCACTACGTTCGCCTTCATGGGTATCTCCCTGCCCTCGTTCTTCGCCGCCCTCCTGGCGATCTACTTCTTCGCGGTGAAGCTCCCCATCTTCCCCATGAACGGCATCCACACCCCGGGAGGGGGCGGGTTCTGGGACGTGCTCCACCATCTGATCCTGCCCGCCGTCACCCTGGGGCTGCGGGACATGGCCTCATACGCCCGCTTCACCCGCTCCTCGATGCTGGAGGTGCTGCGGCAGGATTACGTGCGCACGGCCCGCGCGAAAGGGCTGGCGGAACGGCTGGTCATCTACAAGCACGCGTTCCGCAACAGCCTCATCCCGGTCATCACCCTCTTCGGCTTCAGCCTGCCTGCTCTCTTCGGCGGGGCCGTGATCATCGAGCAGGTCTTCACCTTCCCGGGCATGGGCCTTCTGACCTTTGAGGCCGTTAACAACCGCGACTACTCGGTGCTCATGGCCACGAACCTGTTCTTCGCCCTGCTCGTCATCCTCGGCAATCTCCTCGCGGACATCCTCTATGCCATCGCCGACCCTCGCATCCGGTACGCCTAAGGAGGTTCTCCCGTGGCCCTCACCCATCCAAAACCGAATCCGAACCAGCCCCAGTTTGACGGTCTGGTGCCGCACGAGACCTCGTACGCCCGGATGGTCCTCCGGAGGTTCGTCCGCAACCGCGCGGCCATGATCGGGGCGGCCATCCTCCTCATCCTGATCCTCGTCTCCCTCTTCGCCCCGGTCATCACCCAGGCCACGCTGGGCTGGGGGCGTGACGAGATCGACATCCGGTACATACGGGCCGCACCCAGCGCCCGCCACCCGCTGGGCACCGACAGCGCCGGCCGCGACAACCTCACCCGCCTGCTCTACGGCGGACGGGTCTCGCTGGCGATTGCCCTGGGTTCGGTCGTCGTTTACATGACCCTGGGCATCCTCGTGGGTTCTGTCGCGGGCTACTTCGGCGGGTGGGTGGACAACGTGCTGATGCGGCTGGTCGACGTCATCCAATCCTTCCCATTCCTGATGTTCGCGCTGACCATCGTCGCCATCCGCGGCCCATCGGTCTCGAACCTGGTGTTCGCCATCGTCTTCCTCAGTTGGCCGGTGCCGGCCCGCCTCGTCCGCGGCGAGTTCCTCTCGCTGCGCGAGCGCGACTTCATTGAGGCGGCCCGGGCCGCCGGGGTCGGTCCCTTCCGCATGGTCCTGCGCCACCTGCTGCCCAACGCGATGGCGCCGCTGATCGTGAACGCGACGCTGGAGGTCGCGGGCATCATCCTCGCGGAGGCCGGGCTCAGCTACCTTGGATTCGGCGTGAGCCAGCCGGTCCCCACCTGGGGAAACATGCTGAGCGAGGCAAACAACATGGCCGTACTGCAGACCAAGCCATGGACGTGGCTGCCGCCGGGTCTGATGATCTTCCTGACCGTGCTCTCCATCAATTTCATCGGGGACGGGCTGCGCGACGCGCTCGACCCCCGCTTGAAGCAGTAGCTGGCAGAGGAGGATATCTGTGAGGAAACGTAAGCTCCTGATCTGGCTGACAGCGGTCCTGCTGGCCGTGGTGGCGGCCGGCTGCGGTAAGCACGCCGACGAGACCGGCCCGGGAGCCCCCGCTTCCGGAGCCTCCGGCTCCACCGGTACGGCGGGCGGCGGCCAGGATACACCGAGCAACGGCGGGACCGCGCCGGAACCGGCCGAAAAGGTCCAGCTCGGGCCTCTGGCGGTGGGCGACACCGCTGAGGTGGGACCGCTGACCGTCACCGTGAGCAAGATCGAGGCCGTGGACCAGGCCCCGGCGCCCGGGTACACCTACGTCCTGGTCGAACTGACGGTGGAGAACAGCGGCGCCGCCGCCTACACGGTGAACCCCACCGAACAGCACAAGGTGCAGACCCCCGAGGAGAAGAACGCGCCGTACAACCTGCAGGCAACGGCCGTGCGCTCTCCCCGCCTTCAGGGGACCCTGAAGCAGGGCGAGTCGGTCACCGGCTGGCTGGGGTTCCTGGCCAAGAAGATGGAGGGCACCTACACCTACACCTTCACGCATCCCGATTACGGCGAGGCCGTCTGGGAGTTCAGTCTGTAGGTGTGCGCCGCCCGCCAAAGAGTTGAGACCGCACCGGGTTGGTGCGGTCTTACGCATGTCTGAATCGTTTGTTCCCAGCCCTTGTTCCCGCCGCTACCGGCCCTGCTGCAGCCGCTGCAGCACCTCGGCGTTGATCTCCTTGCCCTTGGCGACCCGGGCCCGGATCACCGGATCGAGGTACTGCTTCCGCAGCCGGATCGACTTCGGCGTGATCTCCACCAGTTCGTCGTCCCCGATCTGCTCCAGGGCCTCCTCCAGGGTGAGCTTCCGGGGGGGCTCCAGGAGGAGCTTCTCGTCGGCTCCCGCCGCCCGGATGTTGGTGAGGTGCTTGGTCTTGCAGACGTTCACGTCCAGATCCTGGCCCCGGCTGTTCTCGCCCACGACCATGCCCACGTAGACCTCGGTGCCCGGCTCGATGAAGAGCGTGCCCCGCTCCTGAATCTGGTACAGGGCGTACTGGGTGGCCGTGCCGGCCTCCGAGGCCACGAGCGATCCGCGGAGGCGGGTGGGAATGTCGCCCCGGTAGGGACCGTAGCCGTGGAAGACGTGGTGCATGATGCCGTAGCCCCGGGTCATGGTGAGGAAGTCGGAGCGGAAGCCCACCAGCCCGCGCGCCGGGATGATGAACTCCAGCCGCACGTTGCCGTTGCCGTGGTTGATCATGTTGGTCATCTCGGCCTTCCGGGTCCCGAGCGACTCCATCACCGTGCCCATGTACTCCTCCGGCACGTCGACGATCAGGTGCTCCAGCGGCTCCAGCCGGTTGCCCGCCTCGTCGTGCCGGAAGATCACCTTGGGCTTGGAGACGGCCAGCTCGTACCCTTCCCGGCGCATGGTCTCGATAAGGATGGAGAGGTGCAACTCGCCCCGGCCGGACACGATGAAGACATCCGGCGAGTCGGTCTCCTCCACCCGCAGGGCCACGTTCCGCTCCAGCTCCTTGAAGAGGCGCGCCCGCAGGTGGCGGGAGGTGACGTACTTGCCCTCCTGGCCGGCGAAGGGCGAATCATTGGTACGGAAGGTCATCTGCAGCGTCGGCTCGTCCACCTTGATCGGCGGCAGCGGCTGCGGCTGGTCCGGGTCGGTGATCGTCTCGCCGATGTTCACGTCCTCCAGGCCGGTCATGGCGATGATGTCGCCGACGGAGGCCTCCTCCATCGGCACCCGCTTCAGCCCCTCGAAGCCGAAGAGCTGCGCCGCCCGGAACTTGACCACAGACCCGTCCAGCTTGGCCACCGCCACCTGCTGGCCGGCCCGCACGGTGCCCTGCCGCACCCGGGCGATGGCCACCCGGCCCACGTACTCATCGTAGTCCAGCGAGGTCACCATGGCCTGCAAGGGGGCCTCGGGGTCGCCCTCCGGGCAGGGGATGCGCTCGAGGACGGTGTCGAGGATGGGCTGCAGGTCCTTCCCCTCCTCCTCCAGCCGGCAGGTGGCAACGCCCTTGCGACCGGAGGCGTACAGCACCGGATACTCCAGCTGATCGTCGTCGGCGCCCAGTTCGATGAACAGGTCGAGGATCATGTCCTCCACCTCGGCGATGCGCCGGTCGGGCCGGTCGATCTTGTTGATCACCACCACCGGCTGCAGGCCCGCCTCCATGGCCTTGCGCAGCACGAACTTGGTCTGGGCCATCGGCCCCTCGGCCGCGTCGACGATGAGCAGGCAGCCGTCGACCATCGTCATGATCCGCTCGACCTCGCCGGAGAAGTCGGCGTGGCCGGGGGTGTCCACGATGTTGATCCGGACGCCCTTGTAGGTGATCCCCGTGTTCTTCGACAGGATGGTGATGCCCCGCTCCCGCTCCAGGTCATGCGAGTCCATGACCCGCTCCGCGACCTGCTCATTGGCCCGGAAGGTGCCGGACTGGCGGAGCAGGCCGTCGACCAGGGTGGTCTTGCCGTGGTCGACGTGGGCGATAATCGCCACATTGCGCAGGTCCGTCCGCTTCATATCTCATCGCGCTCCTCAGGCGAAGTGTGCCCACGAAAGTGAGAGCCCACCACGTGAACTCCAACTTTGCTATTATACGAGCGATGCCATAAAAAGTAAAGGTGCGGAGTAGCAGTCCCCGCCCTCCTGCCGTAATGATGGTTGAGACTCCGGCGGGAGGAGCGATCTGCATGGGCCGAACGATCTGGCGGTCACCCCCCTGGCACATCCGGCGGACCGGCTTCCCGGAAGCCTGGCGGCTGTTGCGGCTGCGCCGGAGGCGGCGCAGGCCGGTCGAAATCGGCCTGCTGGACAGCGGGGTGGACCTCACGCACCCGTACCTGCGCGACCTGCTCGGCCCCGGCATCAACCTGCTCTCGCCGGGCGAGCCGCCCCAGGATGAGCACGGCCACGGCACCCACATCGCGGGCATCCTGGCGGTGGCCTCAGGCGCCGTCTGCGGGCAGCGGCCGATCTGGCCCCCGCCCCTGCGCATCCGGCCGGTGAAGATCTTCGACCGGCAGGGGTACGGGCGCATCCGCGACATCGTGGCGGGCCTCACCTGGTGCCTCGCGGAGGGCTGCGAGATCATCAACCTGAGCTTCGGCACCGACCGCCGGGCCAGCGACCAGCTGGCGGAGGCCATCCGCACCATGGAGAAGAACGGCATCCTCCTCGTGGGCGCCGCCGGCAACGACGGCCGCGGCGGCGGGGTGGATACGCCGGGGCTCTACCCCGAGGTGCTGGCAGTGGCGGCCATCAACCGGCGCGACCGGCTGGCCCGCTTCTCCAGCCGCGGGCCCGAGGTCGACCTGGTGGCGCCGGGCACGGGCCTCTTCTCGCTGGCCCCGAAGGGCAAGTTCTGCTACATGAGCGGCACGTCCATGGCCGCCCCGCACGTAACGGCCGCGGCCGCCTTGCTGCTCTCCGCCCGCCCCGAGCTCACCCCCGCCGCCGTGCGGGCTCACCTGAAGAACACCGCCGAGTGGCTGCCCCAAATCCACGTGTCGGCACAGGGCGCCGGCCTGCTGCGGGCAGACCGGCTCCTGCGGGAGGAGGTGTAGGCCGCCCTGGAGGAGGGCGGCACCACAGTACCGAAGGGAATCCTTGCAACGGAAGCAGCTGGGTGGAAGCACGGGAGGTGCACCCGATGCAGGAGCGGACCCTCACAGTCCAAGGCGGTACCTTGTATTACTTCACCAACGGCAGGTCCGGCCGGCCCCTCTTCTTCCTCCACGGCGCCGGGCTGGACCACCGCATGTTCGCAGAGCAGTATCGGGCATTCGATCAGGACTACGCCCTCTACGCCTGGGACGCCCGCGGCCACGGGCGGTCTGCGGGCGTGGAGGGCTTTTCCGCGGACCTGCTGGTCGAGGACCTGTTGGCCGTCATGGACCGGGAGGGGCTGCACCGCGCGACCCTGATCGGCCAGTCGATGGGCGGCAACCTGGCGCAGGAGGTCGCCCTGCGCCGCCCCGACCGGGTCGAGGCCCTGGTGGTGATCGACGCGACGCGCAACAACCAGCGGCTGTCGGCGCTTGAGGCGGCCAGCCTGGCCCTGGCGGGGCCCCTGCTGCGGCTCACGCCGTTCGCATGGCTGGTGGACGCGTCGGCCAGGGCGTGCTCCCACCGGCCTGAGGTGCAGGAGTACGTGCGGGCGTGCCTGCGGCGCATGGGCAAGGCCCGCTTCTGCAACGTGATGGTGCGCGTCTCCGACTTCGTGCAGTGCAGGCCCGAGCTGCGCTACCCCGACCGCACCCTGCTGATCCTCGGCGAGCACGACCGGACGGGGAACATCAAGAAGGCGATGACGGCCTGGGGCCGGAGCGAGGGCGTCGCGCTGCACGTGATCCCCGAAGCCCGGCACAATGCCAACCAGGACGCGCCGGAGGAGACGAACCGGATCATCCGGGCGTTCCTGGAGCGGGGATGAGCACGGTCGCGGCGCTCAGGCCGGCCCCTGCTGCCCCTGTTGCAGGGGTGCCACGCGCGACGTGCAAGGCTGGTGCATAACAAGCACCAGCCTTGCATGTGTTCAGTGGCTCAGATGATACACTCGCCTCAGTCTTGATACA
Organism: Symbiobacterium turbinis; assembly: GCF_055383075.1. NCBI lineage: Bacteria > Bacillati > Bacillota > Clostridia > Eubacteriales > Symbiobacteriaceae > Symbiobacterium > Symbiobacterium turbinis. Next base: position 313,093 of record NZ_AP042433.1, on the reverse strand, counting down.
GTCGAGGCGGCAGCGCCGCCTGATCCCCCCGAGACTGATGGAACCGCAGCATGGTGCGCCCGGCTCAGACAACTGGGTTAAATCGGCAGATGCGCCTGGAACAGCTCGCCCTTCTTCACCAGGTTGTGCACCGAGAGCCCCAGCAGGCGCACCTTCCGCCCCTCCCACTCCACCCGGGCGAAGATCTCGCGGGCCACCCGCCCAATCGTGCGGGCGTCGTTGGTGGGCATGGGCAGGGTCTGGCTCCGGGTGATCTGGAGGAAGTCGCCGCCCCGGGGACCGCCCTCCACGAAGACGTTCCACTTGATCTTCACCGTCACCGTGCGGGCGGCCATCCCCTGCCGCTTCAGCTCCGCGGACAGGTGGTCCGCGTACCGCTCCAGCAGCTGGTTCAGGTACTCCCGGTCCGTCTGGTCCACCGGGAACGTGTTCTCCTCGCCGATGGACTTGGCCTCGCGGTGCGGCACCACCGGGCGGGGGTCGATGCCCTGCGCGAGCATGCGCAGCTCGTCGGCCCGCTTGCCGAAGTGCTTGCGCAGGGTGTCGGGGTCGTAGGCCAGCAGATCGCCGCAGGTGTAGATGCCCAGCGCGTTCAGGGCCTGCTCGCTGGCAGGCCCCACGCCCCAGAGCTTGCGCACCGGCAGCGTCGGCAGCAGCTCCTGCGCCCGCTCCCAGGTGATGACGGTCAGCCCGTCCGGCTTCTGCATGTCTGAGGCCAGCTTGGCCATGAACTTGCAGTAGGAGACGCCGGCGGAGCCGGTGAGCTGCAGCTCAGACCGGATGGCCTCCTTCAGCTCCCGCGCCACCTTCACGGCGTCCTGCCCCGACACGTCCAGGAACGCCTCGTCGATCGAGAGCGGCTGAATCACGTCGGTGAACCGGCGCATGATCGCCCGCACCTGGCGGCCCACCGCGGCGTACTTGGCGTGGTTCGGCCGGATGAAAACGGCCTGCGGGCAGAGCCGCAGGGCCTCCCGGGAGGGCATGGCGGAGCGGACCCCGAAGCGGCGCGCTTCGTAGGAGCACGTCGAGACGACGCCCCGGGAACTGGGGGAGCCCCCCACGATGACGGGCTTTCCCCGGAGCCGCGGGTTATCCCGCTGCTCCACCGAGGCGAAGAACGCGTCCATATCCAGGTGAATCACCCAGAGGTCCGTTCTCACTGCAACGCCTCCACCAGCGATTTGAAGTGGCGCCCCCGTTCCTCGAAATTCCGGTAGGCGTCGAAGGACGCGCAGGCGGGCGAGAGCAGCACACAGTCGCCCGGCGCAGCGGCGGCGCGGGCCAGGGCCACCGCCTCGTCCATGCCGGCGGCGCGCTGGATCGGCCCGGCGTAGCCCCCCCTGCGCACCGCCTCCTCGATCTTGGGGGCGGTGGGCCCCATCAGGATCAGGGTTTTGACCTTCTCGGCCACCAGGGGCGCAATGGGGTCGAAGGGGATGCCCTTGTCCGACCCGCCGGCGATCAGCACGATCGGCGCGGGCAGGGTGGACAGGGCGGCCACCGCCTCCGCGGGCGACGTGGCCTTGGAATCATTGTACCATTTCACACCGTCCAGGGTCCGCACCGGCTCGATGCGGTGCTCCACGCCGGTGAACTGCGTCATCACCTCGCGCACCGCCGAGAGGGGCGCGCCGGCCAGGTAGCAGGCCGCCATGGCAGCCAGGATGTTCGCCTGGTTGTGCAGCCCCGGCAGCTTGATCTCCTCCAGCAGCAGGGTCGGCAGCTCCCGGCCGTTTCGCCGCCAGACCACCTGGTCATCCCGCACGAACGCCGCGTCGCGGCCCCCGGGGTCGCCCCGGCGGCTGAACAGCACCACCCGGCTGCGCGCCTCCCGGGCAAAGGCGGCGACCTGCGGGTCGTCCGCGTTGAGCACCAGCCAGTCGGTCTCCGACTGCCGGCGGAAGATCGCCTTCTTGGCCTCCACGTACTCCTCCATGCTGGCGTGCACGTCCAGGTGGTTCGGGCTGATGTTGGTCACCACCGCGATCTGCGGCGAGCGGTGCACCAGCTGCAGCTGGAAGGAGGAGAGCTCGAGCACCACCGCCGCTTCCGGCGGAATCGCCTCCGCCTTCTCGATCAGCACCGTGCCGATGTTCCCGCCCACGTAGGTCTCGCGGCCGGCGGCCCGCATGATCTCGCCGATCAGGGTCGTCGTGGTGGTCTTCCCGGCGCTGCCCGTCACGCCGATCACCGGCGCCCGGCAGAGGTCGAGCACCAGGCCGATCTCGCCGGAAATCGTCGCCCCCCGCCGGCGGGCGGCCTCGATCTCCGGCAGGTGCTTCGGCATGCCGGGGGTCAGGAAGATGAGGTCGTGGTCGGCCAGAGGCGCCAGGTACTGCTCTCCGGTCACCAGCGGGACCCCGAGCCGCGCGAGCTCAGCCGCGCGGTCGCCGAGCTGGCCGGCCGGGCGGCGGTCGCAGGCGGTGACGCGGACGCCCCGCTTCACCAGGTACCGAATCAGCGCCAGGTTGGAAATTCCGATTCCCACGACGACCGCGCGTTCCTGCAGCTTCACTCCGGCCAACCTCCTGCCGTGCGCTCCTCTGTCCTTCAGCCGACGCTCAGGCGGCCCTCTGCCCGTCCACCGGCAGTCGGGCCGCCTGCTCCTCTATCCCTCGTTCAGCAGCCGCTCGATGCGGTCCAGCCCCTCGTCGATGCGCTCCATGGATGTGGCGTAGGAGAAGCGGATGTAGTTGGGAGCGCCGAAGCCCGTGCCGGGCACGACGCCCACGTGCGCCCGCTCCAGGATGACCCCCGCCAGGTCGTCAGCCGACGTGATCTTGCGGCCGGCGATGGTCTCGCCGAAGAGGGCCGACACGTTGGGGAACAGGTAGAACGCCCCCTCGGGCGCCACCTTCACCGAGAAGCCCGGCAGCCGGTTCAGCCGCTCCATCATGTGCCTGCGCCGGCGGTCGAACTCCTGCCGCATCTGCTCCACGGGCTCCTGGCTGCCCCTCAGCGCCTCCACGGCCGCTGCCTGGGAGATCGACGAGGGGCCCGAGGTCGACTGCGACTGCAGGGCGGCCATCGCCTTGGCGAAGACGGCCTCCGAGGCGGTGTAACCCATGCGCCAGCCGGTCATGGCGTAGGCCTTGGAGAGGCCGTTCACCGTGATCGTGCGCCGCCTGACCTCCTCGCCGAACGACGCGATCGAAACGTGCTCGGCGCCGTCGTACAGCAGCTTCTCGTAGATCTCGTCGGTGACGATCATCAGGTCGTGCTCCACGGCCAGGGCCGCGATCTCCTCCAGTTCCTTGCGGGAGAGGACGGCCCCGGTGGGATTGCTGGGGCTGTTCAGGTTGATGACCCGGGTGCGGGTGGTCAGCTTCTCCCGGATCATGTCGGCCGTCATGCGGAAGCCGGTGGACTCGTCGGTCTCCACCACCACCGGCACACCTCCGGCCAGACGCACGATCTCCGGATACGAGACCCAGTACGGCGCCTGGATGATCACCTCTTCGCCGGGATCCAGCAGTACCTGATAGGCGTTGTAGAGCGACTGCTTGCCGCCGTTGGAGACCACGATCTCCTCGGGCCGGTACCGGAGGCCGTTGTCCCGCTCCAGCTTCTCACAGATGGCCTTGCGCAACTCCAGGGTGCCTGCGGCAGGGGTGTACTTGGTCTTTCCCTGTTGGATGGCGGCGATGCCTGCGGCCTTGATCGACTCCGGCGTGTCGAAGTCGGGTTCCCCCACCGAGAAGTTGACGACGTCTATGCCCTCGGCCAACATCTGTTTCGACTTGGCGTCGATCGCCATGGTCGGCGACGGCGTGAGCGTTCTGGCACGGGCGGACAGACGCATGGTGCTTCCACTCCTCTCGGCTGGGCCTGCTTACTGGGTATGCATACCTCAGTAGGCAGTATACACCTCTTCTGCAGTGCTGGAAAGCACTGCAGGGAAGCTACCGCTCGGCGTAGAACCGCTCCAGGGCCCGCACGATGGCCTGCGCGGCCGCCTCCTGGAAGGCCGGGTCCTTGGTGCGGGGGCCCTCCGCGGGGTTGTTGGCGAACGCCAGCTCCAGCAGCGCGGCCGGCGCCAGGGTGTTGCGGGTCACGAAGAAGGTGTCGTCGAAGACGCCGCGGTCCCGGGTGCCCAGGGCCCCCACCAGCTCCTGCTGCAGCAGCGTGGCCAGCTCCAGGGAGCGCTCCCCGTTGAGGGCCCGGCCGGTGTAGTAGACTTCGGTGCCCTGTGAAATCCGCTCGCCGGCGTTGTGGTGGATGGAGAGGAACAGGTCGACGCCCAGCTCATTGGCCAGCATGGTCCGGTACTGCAGGTCCAGCTGGTCGCGGGGCTCGCCGTTCACGCTGTTCAGGAAGGACTCGGGCGCGACCCGCACGTCGGTAGCCCGGGTCATGTAGACGATCGCCCCCTGCTCCGCCAGCAGGGCCCTGAGCCGCAGGGCCACCTGCAGGTTGACCTCCTTCTCGACCACGCCCACTTCCCTGCTCACCGCGCCGCCGTCCTCGCCGCCGTGGCCGGGATCCAGCATGATCACCTTGCCCGCCAGCCCCGGCGGGTAGGTCACCAGGTAGTACCCGCCGTCCCACCGCTTCAGGGCATACGGCCGGTTGCTGGGCACGACCGCCCGCACCCCGACGGCGGTCTCCTGGACCTGTACGCCGGCGGGAATCTCCGCGGCCCCCAGCACGGCGCCGGGGAACTCCACGATGATGTGGCCGCCCTCCGCCCGCGCCCGGGGCTCCACCGCGCCGCGCACGCCGAAGCGTACGACCCCCTTGTCGGCGACGGTCTCCTGCCGGACCGATGATACGACGGGCCGCAGGACCATCAGCAGCGTGCCGTTCAGATCGGACTCCACCTCCACGTGGGGCTCGCCGGCGAGCTTCAGCCGGAGCCCCTCTCCGGTCAGCACGGCCTCGTCAACCCCCAGGTGGTGCAGCGGCATCGACCGCTCCGCCTCCAGCCCGGTGGCGAAGGGAACCCACAGGGCGCCGTCCTGCAGCACGGGCGCGCCGTAGCGCCGACCCGGCGCGTTCAGCTCCAGCGTGTAGACGCCGGGGGCGCTCTGCCGCATGCTCACCGTGAAGCCGCCGTCGGCTGCAGCGGGCCCCGGCGCGCTCTCTTCAGGCGCCGGAGCCGGCTGCTCCAGATGGGCCGCCCGGGTCCAGCCCACCTGGCCCGAGGCCAGCCGCACCTTGACCCAGTGCGAATCCCGGTCCAGGATCTCCAGCGGCTCCCCGGGCGCCAGCTCGCCCAGCACCCGCGCCGACGTCGCCGGGATGAGATGCAGGGTCGCGCCGTGCTCCCCCACCACGGCATCGCCCACCGTCAGCGCCGCGGCAGCCGGCTGCCGGACGGCCGGCCGCTCAATGCTCCAGCCGGACTCATCCATCCGGATGCGCAGGGAACCGTCGGCCACCTGCACCAGTTCGCCACGCACCCACCCCCAGCGGTCCCGCGGCGACGCCACGCGCACCCAGCCGCCCCGCGCGTCCAGCAGCCGGAGCGGCTCGCCGGGCCTCACCGTGTCGGTGCGGCGCGCCTCGTGGTTGGGGCCGGCGAAGATGCCGGTCTCCTGGGTCACGGAGACCTGCTTCCCCGGATGCGGCGCCGGGTGGACAGGCGGGGGGAACGTGAGGTCAGGGACGGTGCCGGGCGGCGCCGCCGGCGGCTGAGCCACAGGCGGAAGGCCCGGGTCCGGCGCCGGGAGCGCACCGGGGTCCGGGCCGGGCTCGCCCTCCGGCGGCGGGGCCTCGGCCTGGCGGACGTACTGGGCGAAGACCCAGCCCTCGGTGCCGTCGTCCAGCTGGATGCGCCACCACTCCGGGTTCATCTCCAGCAGCCGGACGTACTGATCCTGATAGATGCGCGTCAGCACCGGGGCATCCAGCCCCGGTTCCCCCCGGACGTTCAGGATGTCGGTGTCGACGATGGCGTAGCGGAGCTCGTCCTCCAGCAGGATCCGGCTGAACCAGCCCGCCACCCAGCCCTCCACGCCGTTTTCGAGCCTGATCCGGTACCAGTCGCCCTCCCGGCCCAGCACCGTGGCCCACTGGTCGTAGCCGAGCCCCCCGACGATGGCGTACTCGGTTCCCGGACCGGACCGGACGTTGAGGCCGTCATGGTCGATGGGACGCAGGGTGGCAGCCTCTGCGGACACAGACGACATAAATGCCAACAAGAACGCCGCGGCGGCGACTCGCTTCAAAGCCCGACACTCCTCAATAGCTTTATACCAAAATAGACGGAGCCTAATCCGTCAGGTTCCATCGCTTACATGTTTCGACGGCTCACCCCAAAACCTTGTCCGCCTGAAGCCGGGAAGTCCCCTTTCGGCACGCCCGGAGCCTCTTCTGTGCACCACCGGCCCTCCTTCCGGTCCGCCACCCGATGCTCTGCTGGCACAAAAGGACTATCGCGCGCACCCATCCCCCACACCAACGGCTCATTCTCCCGTAGACTGTGAAAAACGTCACATGCCGCGGCCCGGCCGGTGTGCGAACGTAGGAAACCGAAAAGCGATCTCTTCACGAAGGAGCTGAGGTCCTGTGTTCTGCAACCAGTGCGAGATGACCGCCCACGGCACCGGCTGTACCAAGGTGGGCATCTGCGGCAAGGACGAAAACATCCAGGCCCTTCAGGATAACCTGATCTACGCCCTGAAGGGGATTGCGGCGTACGCCTACCACGCGCGGGAGCTCGGGTACACCGATCCCGAGATCGACGCCTTCTTCGCCGAGGCGCTCTACTCCACCCTGACCAACGTCAGCTTCGACCTGAACCACTTTCTGGAGCTCAACATGAAGGCGGGCCAGATGACCCTGCGCGCCATGACCATGCTGAAGAAGGCGCACACCGAGCACTTCGGCGAGATGGTGCCCACCGCGGTCCCCACCGGCACCTTCGCCGGCCCGGCCATCGTCATCACCGGCCACAACATGAAGGCGCTCTACGAGTTGCTGAAGCAGACCGAGGGCAAGGGCATCAACATCTACACCCACTCGGAGATGCTGCCGGCCCACGCCTACCCCGGTCTGAAGCGGTTCCCCCACCTGAAGGGCAACCTGGGCGTCGCCTGGTGCGACCAGAAGAAGCTCTTCGCCGAGTTCCCCGGCGCGATCGTGGGCACCTCCAACTGCGTGCAGATTCCGCTGAACGCTTACAAGGACCGCATCTTCACGGTTGGCGCGAGCCGGCTGCCGGACGTGCCGCACATCGAGAACTGGGACTTCACCCCGGTCATCGAGAAGGCCCTTTCACTGCCGCACTGCGAGGAGAAGCCCGGTGAGGTGACGCTCACCACCGGCTACGCGGACACCAACATCCTACCGATGGCCGACAAGATCGTGGAGGCCGTGAAGGCGGGTAAGATCAAGCACTTCTTCGTGGTCGGCGGCTGCGATGCGCCCGGTTCGCTGGGCAACTACTACCGGGAGTTCGTCAAGCAGACCCCGTCCGACAGCATCATCCTCACCCTGGCCTGCGGCAAGTTCCGCTTCAACGACCTGGACCTCGGCGCCATCGACGGCATTCCCCGCCTGCTCGACCTGGGCCAGTGCAACGACGCCATCTCCGCCATCAAGATCGCGGCGGCCCTGGCCGAGGCCTTCGAATGCGAGGTCAACGACCTGCCGCTCTCCATCGTCCTCTCGTGGATGGAGCAGAAGGCCGTGGCCGTGCTGATGAGCTTGCTGTCGCTGGGAATCAAGGGCATCTACCTGGGCCCGAGGCCGCCCGCCTGGATCACCCCGGACGTCCTGAAGGTGCTGCAGGAGCAGTTCGACCTGCGGCTGACCACCACCCCGGAGGCAGACCTGAAGGCGTTGCTGGGCTAGAAACGAAGACAAGCGCGAGAAGGGTTCGCCCTTCTCGCGCTTGTTTGGTTGCGCAGTGTGGCCGACGGTCAACTAGTCCAGGTGACCGTAGTGCTTCTCGATGCTCTCCACCGAATCGCCGTCGATGACGAACAGCGAATTGGGGGTCTTCAGCCGAATCACCCGCTCGTCGTAGTCGAACTCCGTGTCGCCGATGTGAATCTCGAACTTCTGGCCGGCCGAGGTGACGATCATGATCTCGCCCCAGCCCTTCAGCTCCTTCTCCACGAACTCCATCTTCACTGCGACTCAGCTCCTTTCTGCTGCTGGTACCCGGTGGAAAAGCATCTACCAGGATCATCTTACTACTTAATCTTGAACCATTCAAGATCGACACCACCGGGCGCACGGATAGTGTGCCCAGTTTTTTCAGGGTCAAGACCGCCGCGCGGCCTCAGAAAACCCCTTCCAGTTCCAGCAGGCGCCGCTTCACCTCGGGCCCGCCCATGTTGTACTGGCCGATGGTCCCGTCCCCCCGCAGCACGCGGTGGCAGGGGATCAGGAGCGGCACCGGGTTCCGGCGCAGGGCGCTCCCCACCGCCCGGGCGGCCCGGGGGCGGCCCACGGCTGCCGCCAGCTGGGCGTAGGTGCGCACCTCCCCCCGGGGGATGGCCCGGCAGGCGGCGAGCACCTCACGGGCGAACGGGCTGAGAGACGACAGGTCCACCGGCCCGAGGTAAGGCTCGCCCTCCAGCCACCCCTGCAGCATCCGCTGCAGCTCGGGCCGGCGGCTGTCGTCGCGGTCCGGGATCTGCCCGGTGCAGGTCCGGCAGCGCGCCCGGAAGGCCTCGTCGGTGCGCTCCTCGCCCGACAGGCAGGCGATGCCGTGCGCGGTCCAGGCGACGTAGATGGGGCCGAAACTGGTGTCACAGCACGTGTACTGCAAACGCTGCTCCCTCCCTCGTGAGCCGGTCTCGCCCTTTGCTCATGATATCACAGCTGCACACGGGCAGCCGACTCAACCCGGCACAGCACCTGCGCCGACGCCGCACCCTCGCCGGCGCCGCAGCTCAGCCCGAGACCGCACTCCCTCGCAGGCACCGGAGCTGAGCTGACGCCGCACACCCTCGCCAGCGCCGCAGCTCAGCCCGACGCCGCCGCACCTCGGGCACGCTGGATCTCCGCCACCGCCTCAGGGTTCTCCAGCGCCGAAAGGTCGCCGAGCTCCAGGCCCAGGTAAGCCGCCCGGACCACCCGGCGCATGATCTTGGCGTTCCGCGTCTTGGGCAGGGCCCCCACGAACAGCACGGCCTCGGGCTGCAGAGGCCGGCCCATCTCGCGGGCGATCAGCTCCCTCAGCTCCTCGGCGAGCGCCTGGTCCGGCGCGGCGTCCGGCCGGGGCACGACGAAGCAGATGGCCGCCTGCCCCTTCACCGGGTGGGGCACCCCGATGGTCGCCGCCTCCTGCACCTGGGGGTGGCCCACCAGCACCGACTCGTACTCCGCTGGCCCCACCCGTTTGCCGGCGACGTTGATGGTATCGTCGGAGCGGCCGTGGATGTACCAGAAGCCCTCCTCGTCCACCGACGCCCAGTCGCCGTGGACCCAGAAGCCCTCGAACCGCCGCCAGTAGGCGTCCAGGTAGCGCTCGGGGTCCCGCCAGAAGCCGCGGGTCATTCCCGCCCAGGGCGCAGTGAGCGCCAGCTCCCCCACCTGCCCGGGCGGCGCGGGGCGGCCCTGTTCGTCCAGCACCGTGGCCGCCATGCCGGGCACGACGGCGTTGAAGGAGCACTCCTTGATCGGCCGGATGGGCACACAGCCCAGGATGCCGCCGGAAATCTCGGTGCCGCCCGAGTAGTTGATCATCGGGCAGCGGCCGCCGCCCACGTGCTCGACGAACCAGCGGTAGGGCTCCGGGTTCCAGGGCTCGCCGGTCCCGCCGAGCACCCGCAGGCTCGACAGGTCGTGGCGGGTGACCCACTCCGTGCCCGCCGGCGCGAGCGCCCGGATGACGGTGGGCGAGAGCCCCAGGTGGGTGATGCCGTGCCGCTCGACCATGTCCCACAGCCGGTCGGGCGCCGGATAGTCGGGGGCGCCGTCGTACAGGTAGACCGTCGCGCCCAGGAAGAGCGCCCCGTAGATCAGCCAGGGCCCCATCATCCAGCCCAGGTCGGTGAACCACATGACCAGGTCGCCCGGCCCCACGTCGAAGCAGTGGGCCATGTCCTGCGCCGCCTTCACCGGGAAGCCGCCGTGCACGTGCACGGCGCCCTTCGGCCGGCCGGTGGTGCCCGAGGTGTAGATGATCATGCAGGGGTCTTCCGGATCCATCGGCTCCGTCTCAAAGCGGGCCGGCTGGCCGGCGACCAGCTCATGGTACCAGCGGTCCCGCTCCGGGGACCAGGCCACGTCGGCGCCGGTGCGCCGCACCACCAGCATGTGCTTCACCGAGGGCGCCTGCGCCGCCGCGTCGTCCGCCACCGCCTTCAGATTGACCAGCCTGCCCCTCCGGTAGAAGCCGTCTGCTGTGATCAGGAGCTTCGCCTCGCAGTCGGCCAGCCGGCTCGCGGCTCCCCCCGGCGCGAAGCCGGAGAAGATTGGGGTGAAGATGGCGCCCAGCCGCGCCAGGGCCATCATGGCCGCCACCGCCTCGGGGATGAGCGGCAGCATGATGCCGACCCGGTCGCCCCGCCCGATCCCCAGCCCGCGCAGGGCGGCTGCGAGCCGGCTCGACTCCGCCCAGAGCTGCCGGTAGCTCCAGGTGCGGACCGTCCCCTCCTCACCCTCATAGATAACAGCCAACTGATGCGGCCGTGCCTTCAGGTGCTTGTCGACGGCTTCGTGGGCCAGGTTCATGCGCGCCCCCCGGAACCAGGTGGCCCACTGCACACCCTGAGAGATGTCCAGGATCTGCTGCGGCGGCTCGTACCACTCGATGCCGATGTCCTTCACGGCCTCCCCCCAGAACCAGGCCGGATCGGCCGCCGCACGGTCCTGCAGCTCCTTCAGGCCGGCGACGCCGCAGGCGGCGATGAACCGCGCGATGCGGGAGTTCGTCAGCCAGGCCTCATCGGGCTGCCAAACGTAATCCGACATCCGCTCACCTACCTCCCCCAAGTCTTACATAAACAATTTTTGCGCTCTGCCGCGAATTCCTACAGGATACACAATGTTTTTCGCCGGGGAAGGGAGGCGTACGAGAACCAGGGTCTGTACGTTGAACCCTTAGCTTATAAGGCCATATAATTAATGTGTATACTTAACTCGTGAAACGGAGTCGATGCCATGACACTGCAGGCCACCACCGCGGCTGCGCAGGAGCGGCGGCGCAGAGTTTCCCGCGGGGTCTCCTTCGTGCGCCCCGCTCTGGCTCTCCTCTGTACCACGCTGCTGCTGCTCTGGTGGAGCGCGCCGGGGCTCCTGGCCCCGGTGGCCGACTTCGAGCAGGGCCCCGGCGGAACCGAGGCGTACGTGACCGTGGCCACGCAGATCCGGGCCCAGTCCGCCGCCTTCTGGACGGAGGGCGATGTGCACCTCAGCCTGAACGCGGCCGAGGTGAGCGGCATGCTCTCCTCGGCGCTGCTGAGCGGCGGCTCGCCGGAGGGCCCGCTGGCGCGGGTGCGCGGCGGGGTGGACGACGGGGCGATCCTGGTGGAGGCGGTGCTGCAGCCGCCGGCCGACCGGGTTCCCCGGCGGCTCGCGGGGCCCGTCGGACTCCGGCTCAGACTGGCGCCCGAGGTCGCGGAGACCGGCGTCATCCACTTCCGCATCACCCGCGCCTACCTGGGGAGGGTGCCCGTGTCGCCGGGGCTGATCCGGCTGGCCGGCCATCTGATTCGGCCGGAGTGGCGAGGATACGACGCCCGGCAGGCGGCCTTTGTCCTGCCGATCAGCGACATGATCTCCCAGGCCCTGGGCCGGCGCATCGAGATCCGCTCGTTCAGCGCGGAATCGGGGCTGCTGAATCTGACCATCGCCATGCCGGAATCGTGAGGCCCGGGAGGGGGTTTCCCCGTCCCGGGCCTTTCTGTCTACTTCAGCCCCGGCACCGCTTCCCGGAGGGCCAGCAGGGCCTTGTCCTTCATCTTGCACTCCAGCATCACATCGGCCTCCAGGTCGGGTACCCGGTGGGCAAACGACCGGAAATCCGCCGGATCGATGTAGTCGGCATGGTGGCGGGAACGGCGGCCGTCCCGCGGCGAAGAGAAGTGCAGCTTGGGCCGCACGCCCTCCCAGGTGGGCAGAATCCGCTCCAGCCAGGGGAGCCAGTCGTCCTCCCTGAGGACCCGGTGGTGGTGCAGGTCAAAGACCATCGGGCGCCGAATCTCCCGGGCAATGGCGAGCACCGCCTCGGTCTCCCAGGTCGTGTCGTCGTTCTCCACCCAGAGCCGCCCGGCGATGCGCGGCTCCAGCCGGTGGAAGTTGGCGACGAAGCGGCGGGCAGCGGCGGCCCGGTCGCCGTACCCGCCGCCGATGTGCAGGACGAGCCCCGACTCCGGGCCGAGCTCCAGCAGCTCGAGAATGCGGGCGTGGTAACTCAGGTCCTGCATCGACTTGGCCACCACGGCCGGGTCCGGGGCGTTCAGCACCACGAACTGGCCCGGATGCAGGGTGAGGCGGATGCCCGTTTCCCGGGCGAGCCTGGCGACCTGGGCGAAGTCGGCGGCCAGGTCGGCCTCCCAGTCCCATTCGGCCGCCACCGGGTGGGTCGCCAGCGGCACCAGGTCCGAGGTAATGCGGAAGAGGCGGATGCCCTGCTCGTGGTTCCAGCGGAGCACCGCCTCCAGGGTCTTCAGGTTGCTGCGGGCCACCTGGTAGAGCAGCGGCCTCCGCTCGCGGGGAGGCATCGGCTCCAGCCGCTTCGCGCTAATGGACCGCAGGCGCGGCCCGCCCTTGCGGCCCTGAAGCGTGAGGTTGATGCCGACGTAGCCCAGCCGAAGGACCAAGAACCATCCTCCTAGTTCAGGAGTCCGCGGCGCATCGCCTCCGCCACCGCCTGCGTGCGGTTCTGCACGCCCATCTTGTCGAAGAGCAGGTTCATGTGCCGGCGGACGGTGCGCTCGCTCAGGTAGAGCCGGTTGCCGATCTCCGCGTAGGATGCCCCTTCGGCCAGCATCCGGAGCATGGCGATCTCCTCCTCCCGGAGCGCCTCCTCCCCCCTGCCCGCCAGCTTCCCGGCCAGCGAGGGATGTATGACCACCCCGCCCTGGGCCGCGGTGCGCACCGCGGAGGCGATCTCGGCGAAGGAGGCGGTCTTGGGGATGTATCCGCTGGCGCCCATCGCCAGGGCCGACCGGACCAGGGCCGCGTCGGCGTAGGTGGAGAGCACGACGACGGCCGGCGGGTCGCTGCCCTGCAGCATCTGGCGTGCAGCGTCGAGCCCGCTGCCGTCCGCCAGCTTCAGGTCCAGCAGGATGACATCCGGCCGCAGCCTTTCGGCCAGGGCCACCGCCTCGCCCACCGCGGCGGCCTCGCCGACGACCTGCATGTCGGCGTCGCTCTCGATGAGCTGCCTGAGCCCCTCACGCACCACGGTCTGGTCTTCCACCAGCAGGATCCGCAGCTTCATGCGTCCACCTCCTGCAGCCTGCCCGCGCAGGCCGCGCGTCCGACTGCCGTCAGAACAGCGGTAAAATGGTTCTGAACATCATATTAACATGAGGGGGTCAACCAGACCATGCGCTGGTCCGACGTTCCGGTGGAGAACAAGGCGCAGATCGCCTGGGGCGCGCTGGTGGTCATCTACCTGCTCGCCGAGCGGCGGCCCGAACTGCTCACACCGCCGGTCATCACCGTCTTCGCCCTCTCCGCGGCCGCCGCCTTCCTGGAGCTCTGGCTGCGCAGCCGCGGCTGGCCGCACCTCCTCTGGTACGACTGCATCGTGTGGTCGGTGCTTCTGACCGCGATGGTGGTGGTTACCGGCGGGCGGGGCTCCGAGGTCTGGCCCGCCTACATCCTGATGTCGCTCACCGCCCCGGTGGTGCTGAGAAGGGTGGCGCCGTACATCCTGCTCGGGGTCAACGTCACCGCCTACGGGCTGATCTACCTCTTCCTCAACCCCTTCGGCGCGCCGCTGGACTGGGGACTGCTCTTCATGCGCATCGGCACGATCTTCCTGGTGGCGTACGTGGTCGACCGGTCCACCGCCCGCGAGCGCCAGTCGCACGCGCGGGCGGTCGCCCTGGCCCAGAGCCGGGTGAGCGAGCTGGTCCAGGCGCGCGATGCCGAGCGGCGGCTCATCGCCAACGATATTCACGACTGGCTGGGCACGGGCATCATCGCGCCGCTCAGGCGGCTGGAGATTGCCGCCCGGCAGTCCGACCTCGACCGCTGCCGCACCCACGTGGAGGAGGCGGCCGATTCGCTGCGCCGCGCCCACGCCGAGCTGCGGCGGCTCATGGAGAACCTGCACCCGCACCTGCTGGAGCAGATGGGGCTGGCGGAGGGCCTGCGCGCCTACCTCACCGACTGGGGCGAGGAGCACGGCGTGGAGGTCTCCTACGAGCTCAGCCCCGGACCGGAGCCGCCGGCGGATATGGCGGTGGCGCTCTACCGCATCCAGCAGGAGGCCCTGAACAACTGCGCCAAGCACGCCGACGCCAGCCGGGTCTGGGTCCGCCTGGAGCTGGGCGAGGACCGGGTGCGGCTCACCCTGCGGGACGACGGCCACGGCCGGCCCGGGCGCCCGGGCCGGGGGATCACCGGGATGCAGGAGCGGGCCGCCGCCTTCGGCGGAAAGGTAACGGTGCAGGCGCAGCCGGGCCGGGGCACCAGCGTGACCGCCGAACTGCCGCTCAGGGCTGCTGCAGCAGCGGCTCCAGCACTGCAAGAACGGTTCTGACCACGATGGCATACCCCTGCGCGGTGGGGTGGATGCCGTCGCGCTGGTTCAGGTAGGGCGAGCCGGCCACGCCCTCCAGAAAGAACGGGATGAGCGGCGCGCCGTACTCCGCCGCGAGCTCCGGGTAGACCCTGGCGAAGGCCTCCTCGTAGTCGCTGCCGTGATTGGGCGGCGCCCGCATGCCTGCCAGCACCACGGTCACCCCCGCCTCCTGCAGCTGGGCGATGATGCCGGCGAGGTTGGCCCGCACCTCGTCCACGGGCCGCGCCTGCATGCCGTCGTTGGCGCCCAGCTCCAGGATGACGATCTCGGGCCCGTGGGCCAGCACGGCGTCCACCCGGCTGAGACCGCCCGCAGTCAGCTCCCCCGAGACGCCGGCGTTCACCACCCGGTAGCGGTATCCCCGCCCGTCCAGGACCGCCTGGAGCTGGCTCGGGTAGCTCTGGTCGGGCTCGACGCCGTGCCCCGCCGTCAGGCTGTCGCCGAAGGCCACGATCACCGGCCAGCCGGTCCGGTCGACCGTCGGGTCCGGCGTCCGCACCTCCGGCAGCGCGTCCCTGGCCATCTCCGCCGCCGGCGCCTGAAACGAGGACTGCGGCTCCGGCCGGGGCCGCTGGACCTGCACGAGCACCAGCGCCGCGAGCGCGGCCACAACCAGAGCCCACACCGGGGCGCGGCGCACGGGCGTCTCCCCCCTTTTTCTCTCGTCATGTTTAGGGTGTCCATGAGGAAATCGCGTGCCGCGTGGCGAAACATGTCATCACGAGGCGGTGAGACCGGTGTTCACGTTCACGCCCCAGGCGGCCCAGAAGCTGAACCAGATCATGCAGGAGCGGGGCGGCAACCTGGCGCTCTCGATCGTCGCGGATCCGGCGGTGACCGGCGGCGAGTGGCGGCTCACCCTGGTGCCGCGCGGCCTCTCGACCATGGTGGTCAACGGCGTGCCGGTGGAGGCCGATGCGCACGCCCTCCGGATGCTGGACGGCGTGATCATCGACTGGGTGATGACTCCGGACGGACCGGGCCTGGGCATCTACGACCGCAACCTGGTGGACAACGACCCCAGGCGGCGCGGCAGGTTCTGACACCGCGCTGCTACAGTTGACACAGATGCGGTTGAGCCCGTATAATGGATGAGTCACATGCGCCCGTAGCTCAGTAGGATAGAGCAGCAGTTTCCTAAACTGTTGGTCGGGGGTTCGAGTCCTCCCGGGCGCGCCAGACAGCACAAGGGCTGGAGCGATTGACGACTGATAGGAACAAGGCTTCTGTCAGGAACGTGTCAGGAGTAGACTTCAGCCAAAGAGAAGGCCGGGGATTAACTTCCCCGGCTTTCTTTCGTGTTCCCCCAGAACTGGTCGAGTGCCTTCGCCGCTGCCCGCTTGTCGTCTCGAAAAACATGCGAGTAAATTCCTAATGTTACACCGATATTACTGTGCCCGGCCAGCTCCTGCGCGGTCCTCGCAGGAAGCCCGGCTGCTCCCATCGCCGTGATCGCTGTATGGCGCAGGGCGTGCGGCTTGCGATAGGGAACGCCGGCCCGTTCCAAGACCCTTCGATAGTCCCTCTTCCGCCAGTTGTTGGGCAAGTAAGGGGTGCCTATCTGCGTCGTGAAGATCAAGTTCGGTTCCACCCAGGCTTCGCCCACTAGGAGCCTTTCCTTGGCCTGCTCCACTCGCCACTTGCGAAGGGCGGCGACAACAGCGTCAGGCATGTCGAGTGTTCGGTAACCGGACTTCGTTTTCGGGAAGTCCTGCCGGATCAGCTTGCCGTTGGCATCGTTGAATTGCCGACGTATGGTGATCGTCTTCTCGTCCCAATCCACATCGCCCCATTCCAGCGCCAGCAGTTCCCCGATTCGCAGCCCGAGATATATCGCTATCACAAACGAAGCGTGCAGCCTCTCCTCCTGGGCAGCTTCAAGGATTCGCCGGGCTTCATCCGGCGCGAAGACGGTCGGCTGCTGCGGTCCCAGGCGAACCAGTCCGGCCTTCTTGCAGATCTTGACCACTTGCAGGAACAGGTCGGAGAGGGCCTTTAGATGCCGCTTCCGGAAATCGCTGATCGTCCGGAAGTCGGGCTGGTTGTTGGCCGCAAGGACGCGGAAGGCTACGTCCTCCTGCAGCCGGCGTTCGATCTTGCGAGAGGAGTAGACGCCGTTGCAGTAGGCGTACAGCAGCACCTTGACCATCATCCGCGGATGGTACGGTGGGTAACCTCGTAGCTCTCGCTCGTACGTCTGTTCGATTTGGCTTAAATCGAGTGAGTCCACGACATCACTCAGGAAGTAAGCGAAATGGTCATGCGGAAGCCAGTCCTGCAGGGCAGGGGGCAGCAGCAACAGCTGATTGGGCTCATACGGTCGATACGCCTTCTTGCTCATGCTGAAGACATTGGACACCCAACCCTTTTGCTCCTACAGAACTGGCTTACTCAGACAGGCTCCTAGCCCATACCGTTCGCTGAAGGGCAATGACACTATTCCCAAGGAATCGGATCTTCAAAGATGAAGAATGCACGCAATTCGTAGTCCACAAACGACACTCGGGCATAAAATCCATCGGAACTCTCGATGTTCATGACAACCCGCTTATCTGTTGACCCGGGCGACATCTCAATGGATTTGACATCTGTGTCAGGATGGGCTCGAAACCAATCCAAGATGGAATCGAATTGGACATCATCCCATAATACGGAACTACGTTGCAACTGTTCTTCACGGCCAACAAAGAAGGCGTAGGTTTTGTCTGACTCAGCCCAGATGAGATCAGTCGGAATCCGGCCCTGCTTGAACTCATAAAACGTGTACTTTGCTAACGCATGGAAAACGCCGGGCGGAATAGAGTGCTCAGAGGTGGTGTGTTCTGATTGATCAGATTCCACACTAGACACATTGCGGCCGTCGGTTGCCTCTGAGTTTGTGCAACCGCTCAAGAGGATAGTCAGCACAAGTAGCAACAGGTAGAACCGCTTGCGGAAAGCCACTTTGAATCCCTCCCGTCTTCCTATAACGAGTAGAGAAGGCAGACGGATACCCAAGAACCCGCGGTACGCGTGGGTATTTGTAAGGCCAGAGAGCGAAGAGGAGAGCACGTGCCGGTCACCAGGAAGATAGTAAGGATCTGTTCCAGCAGAGCATTCTGTTGAAACAGATCCATCTGGGTTACCACGATGTTCGCGCAGCCCAGTTAGAAGGGTCGTTATTCTTAAAGTCACCGCAATAGTCGTTCTTGCACTTCTTCTCGACCGGATCCGTATACTTCGGATCGTCGACATACGGTTTCGTTGGGCTGTCGCTAATTTGCCTAGGAGCCTGTCCGGGTAACCGCACGTGAGATAGGGGCAGACTCCCAATGATTGGATATCAACGATCGTGCCTACTTCTTCATGCGCTGTCTGAAGGCAGATTTCGGGTCTATCCGGCCTGGCTGAAAGCGTAGAGCTTCAAGAGATTGTGGCAAAGGCACACAAGAAGCCATTCCCCGTTGACTGCTTCCAGTCCACGGAGATGGAACTGCCGGAAACCACGAGCCTCCTTGATCTGCCCGAAGACCGGCTCAATGCTCTGCTCTCGCTTTCGGTAGCGCTCGGCGTGTCGCTTTAGCTGCAGTTTCCGCCGCATCCGATCCCGAAGCGTTGCTCCCTTGGGAATCGGGCCGCGTGGTGATTTCGCACGGCGACGTTCGCTGTGCCGCTGCTTCTCCGGAGGAATGTAGGGATTGATTCGCCGCTGCAAGAGCCACTGAACGTTTTGCTCACTGAAGTACCCTGCATGTGTTTGATCAAGAGATTGGGAGCCACTTTGATCATCCAAAAGTGAGCCACCTGACAGCCCTACAGGGCTGTTTTTGCTTCCATTGCGGTTTCCAGTTGGCGGGTTGCCAGTTTATACCTGCGGGGCTTACGGTGTTTCCGGGTGGTGCTTCAAAGCTTCCTGCCGTCGAAGGGTCTCACGGAACCGGTACGACTCCCCATTCATCTCGATGATGTGGGCCTTGTGAGTCACACGGTCTGCCAACGCTGCTGTCATCTTCTGGTCCCCGAACACCTGCGGCCATTCCGAGAATTCCAGGTTCGTCGTGATGATCAGGCTGCCCCGCTCGTACCGTGCGGCGACAAAGTGGAAGAGCAGTTCACTGGCCGGGCGGCTGAGGGACACATAGCCAAGCTCGTCCAGCACGACGAGGTCGAACCGTAGCCACTGCTTTTCGAGGCGGCTGAGGCGGTGCTCGTTCT
The DNA here is from genome assembly GCF_055383075.1 of Symbiobacterium turbinis. Taxonomy (NCBI): domain Bacteria; kingdom Bacillati; phylum Bacillota; class Clostridia; order Eubacteriales; family Symbiobacteriaceae; genus Symbiobacterium; species Symbiobacterium turbinis. The sequence goes on along the minus strand of NZ_AP042433.1, from coordinate 294,237 downwards.
GCGCCTCCTGCAGTTCGGCAACGAACTGGCCCACGCGCCAGAAGCGAACCCGGTAGCCCTGCCGGCACGCTGCGATGCCGAGTGCTGTAGCTAGGTGAGTCTTACCTGTCCCGCTGTTTCCAACAAGGAGGATGTTTTCCCGATCCCGGATGTACTCACTCTTGCTCAGCGCCAGGATCTTGGCCTTGTTCACGGACGGCATGACCGTGAAGTCGAAGGACTCCAGTGTTTTGGGAACAGGGAAGCCGGCAGCCTTGAGACGGCGCTGGAGTTGGTTGTCTTCCCGATGGATCACCTCCTGTTCCATGAGCGCTTGTAGGTACTCCTCAAATGTCTTGTTGTGCTCTGCTGCATCCCGCGCCAGCTCCTTGTACAGCCGCCGGACTGTGGGGAGTTTCAGGCGCTTCAGGTAGTAGTCCAGCAGGAGTTCCTGGCTCAATGCACCACACCCCCTTTCAGGAGCCGGTTGTACTCGGCCAGTGAGGGTTGCTGGACCCGAATGCCGGCCAGTTCCCCGGCGGTGGAGGTCGATGCCTCGGCTCCAAGATCCGGCTGAACAGCAAGGAGTTGCTTGACAGCCGTGTAGCAAGCCGTTCGCTGGGCCAGGGCCAGCTCCAGAGCGGTACTTACCTCTGAAACCGAATAGGCGCGGTGCAGCATGAGGATCTCGATGAACTCCCGGTCACTGCGGCCCTGCGCCTGCATCTCGGCCCGGAACTGGTGGTAAACGGGCGGAAGCTGCGCCATCCGGTAGGGCTTCGCCTGCTCCAGCGCCCCTGGCTTTACGTGAAGGAGTTCCAGGTAGTGGTCCAGAGCGAGGATCTCCCGGTTGCGCTCGTAGCAACGGAGATGACTGGCAATCTTCTCCTGCCCGGCGTAAATGTCGATCCGGTCCCAGTAGGCCCGCACTTGCAGTGGCCGGTTCGCATACTGAACCGGTACGGAGTAGCGGCAGGTCTCGAACGTCACGCAGGACACCTTGTTGCTGGAAACCAGCGCCACCTTGCAGCAATCGAATGGCCGGGCAGGGAGAGGGCGCAGGTACTTCTTCTCCTCCTCCCAGCGCTCCAGGATGGACTGCGTCGAGCCCTGGGGGATACGCCTGGCATACTCCAGGCACCGCTGCCACAGAATGGCGTTGAGTTCGTCCCAGGTTCTGGCTTCCCGGTGTGGCCCGACGATGTAACGCTGGGCGAGACCGACCAGATTCTCTACCGAGCCTTTCTCGTTACCGGAAGCCGGGTTGCAGAAGTTGCTGTCGATGAGGTAGTGGGTGCGGAAGCTCAGGAAGGCATCCTGCTCTTCCCGGTTGCGGCCTTCCAGGATTCGTTTCACCGCCTGCTTCAGGTTGTCCAGGGTCATACGGCGGGGAACTCCGCTCAAGCGCTCCAGCGCCCGCCGGAGGCCGTCGAACATGGCTTCCTGCCGCTGAGTCGGATACGCAATCACAACCGGCATGCCGCTCCAACGTAAGCGGACACACAGGATCTGGACTGTGACTTCTGCACCGTCGAGGACCACTACCGCCTCACCCCAATCCACCTCGATGCTCTCACCGGGGTCGTGGGCGAGGGGGATGAAGGCCGGCTGCACTCGCTTCAGCTTCCGGATCTTGGCGATGTAACGCCGGACGGTAGGTTCGCTGCCCTGGTAGCCCAGGGCAACCAGGTCCTCGTAGATAGTCCTTCCGGTCCACCGTTGTTTACGGGGCAAAATCTCGTCTTCCGCGAGTCGCCGCTCGATCTCTGCCTGAAACTCCGGGGTCAGCACCACGGGCTGAGCCGGTTTCTGCCGCTGGTATCGCGGGATTTCAGTCAGCTGTGCGTACTTGGCGACTGTTTTCCGAGAGATTCCGAGCGCCTTCGCCACCTGTCGCTGCGATTTCCCTTCCACATGAAGGAGCCATCTGATACGCTCAACATGAGCCATCTCGATCTTCAATCCTTTCACCCCTGCAAACTGGAAATGCGGTACATCCCAGTTTACAGGTTTGGAAGATTGAGGTGGCTCACTTTTACGTGATCAAATGGCCCCCAAATGGCTCCCTTTTAGGTTATCAAACACACCTGCATCGGCAGAAACCTCCTCCGGCATCTCATCGACATTGGTTTCGACCTGCTCCATCATGGGGATCAAGTGCGGAGCATCTGCCGCCTGGTTTGTTACGGCAGCAGCGACGACAATCTGCGTATCGGCATCGACGACGGCCTGGGCGTTGTACCCCTGGATGAACTGCTTATCAGAGCCTTTCATGATCCGGGAATCGGGATCCGTAAAGTTGCGCTGCGCTGTTGGTGCGGGTTCTGCCTTCGGCCGCTTCCGCCGACGACCGCCCTTGGGCCCCTTGGGTCCCGGCTCCTCGGGAGGCTCATGTTCGTCAGCGCCGGCCCTCAGGCGCGCTTCGGCTTCCAGAGCAGCCTTGGCTTCTTGAATCTTGGCCAGCCGCCGCTCACGGAAGCGGAGTTCTTCGGGCAGTTCATCCCCACGACGATGTGGGCCGAAGCGGTGATCCTCGGCCTGGTCAGCTTGCTCGGCTTTCTGGAGCAGCTCTGCGATCTCCGCCTTCAGGCGTTGTTCTTCCTCCACCATCCGGCTATAGCTCATCGCCTTGTGCTTGGAGGCGTTGGCCTTGATCTTGGTGCCATCCAAGGCCACATGACCCAGGCGAACCAGTCCGGCCTTCTTGCAGATCTTGACCACTTGCAGGAACAGGTCGGAGAGGGCCTTTAGATGCCGCTTCCGGAAATCGCTGATCGTCCGGAAGTCGGGCTGGTTGTTGGCCGCAAGGACGCGGAAGGCTACGTCCTCCTGCAGCCGGCGTTCGATCTTGCGAGAGGAGTAGACGCCGTTGCAGTAGGCGTACAGCAGCACCTTGACCATCATCCGCGGATGGTACGGTGGGTAACCTCGTAGCTCTCGCTCGTACGTCTGTTCGATTTGGCTTAAATCGAGTGAGTCCACGACATCACTCAGGAAGTAAGCGAAATGGTCATGCGGAAGCCAGTCCTGCAGGGCAGGGGGCAGCAGCAACAGCTGATTGGGCTCATACGGTCGATACGCCTTCTTGCTCATGCTGAAGACATTGGACACCGAACCCTTTTGCTCCTACAGAACTGGCTTACTCAGACAGGCTCCTAGCCCGATACGCGAAGAGACCCAAGGCTGGCCTTGGGCTCGTTCGCGGGGTGCAGAGTCAGCCAATCCTTCGGAAGTCCGTTCCGTCGCACCGTGGGCACGGAGGCAGCGTATCGTCATGGTTGTCAAGATACACCGTCTGTCCACACTTGGTGCACTGGTAGAGGCCCTTGCCGGGCTTCTCACCCGTAGTCGGCATAGTCTCACCTCCTCCGGGTTTTAGTTCCTGATAGGTGCGAATAGTCCTGCTCCAAAGGTCGGGAGGTGAGACGATTGTTCACTTCGCACCATCGGGGCCACCCCATCTACTTCGATCCCACTCAGAGGGTGTGGCTGTACGCTGATGACGATAGCCCGGTCACGGTTGAGCGTCCGTGCGTCAAGTGCAACAGGATGCCAACCCGCGAAGGTTATGATCCATGCCTTGGGCACATCCCAGGAGCGACGGCAGCGTGTTGTGGTCACGGAGTAGAGAGCGGTTATGTGTTGATGCAGACACAGAATGAGCACCAAACGCCCCCTCCCCCCTGCCGCATCTGAAACAGACGATGGACTTGATGGCGGATACCAGTAGGGGGTAGGGGGGTCAGAAAGTCTCCGGGGAGCGGCCTGGAGACCGGGGCGGCGGCTCCGCGTTAGACTCCGCAGAATTGAACGGGGGGGATTCGAACCATGGGAACTCCGGGACGGAAGCCGAAGCCGACTCATCTGAAGGTGCTGGAGGGGAACCCTGGTAAGCGGCCCCTCCCTGAGAACGAACCGAAACCCGCGCCGATCATGCCTGAATGCCCTGATTGGCTGGATGAGGACGGCAAGGCCGAGTGGGAGCGGGTGGCCCCGATGCTTCACCGGCTGGGGCTGCTCACTGAAGCGGACGGAATGGCCCTGGCGCTGTACTGTGACGCCTATTCGACTTACCGGCGAGCACGTGAGGCCCTGAAGGACGGCCTAACCTTCAAGACGCCGAACGGGTACGAGCAGCAGAAGCCCGAAGTCTCCATCGCTAACAACGCGATGAAGCAGATTCGGGCTTTTTGCTCGGAGTTCGGCATGACGCCGAGCAGCCGAGGGCGCATCACGGTGCCGGGGCTGGACGATGACGACGGCTGGGAAGGGTTGCTTGATTGATGCCGTTCAGCGAGCAGGAAGCAGAAAAGGCCGTCCGCTTCATCAGACGCCTTCGCCACACGATAGGCCAGTGGAAGGGCGTGCCGTTCACCCTACTTCCTTGGCAGGAGCACGACATCATCCGGCCCCTGTTCGGGACGTTGCGGAGTGACGGTACTCGCCAGTACCGTCTTTGCTATTGCGAAATTCCTAAAAAGAACGGCAAGAGCGAGCTGGCGGCGGCTATAGCCCTGAAGCTGCTCCTGGCCGACAACGAGCCTCGGGCGGAAATCTACGGGGCCGCGGTGGATCGTAAGCAAGCGAGCATCGTGTTCAACGTCGCCGCGGAGATGGTGAGGCAGGACAAGAAGCTGCGGTCAATCTGCAAGGTGATCGACTCGCAGAAGCGAATCGTGGTGCCTCATACCGGCAGCTTCTACGAAGTCCTGTCGGCGGAAATCCGCAACAAGCACGGAATCAACCCCCACGGGGTCATTTTCGACGAAGTTCACGCCCAGCCGACCCGGCACCTTTGGGACGTACTCACGGCTGGGGCGTCCGATGCTCGGCGGCAACCCTTGGTGTTCGCCATCACGACAGCGGGTGACAAGCGGGAAGGGATCGGCTGGGAACTGCATGAAAGGGCCGTGCAGGTGCTCAATGGCACGTTGCACGACCCCTCTCTCTTGGCCGTGATCTACGCGGCGGGTGATGAGGACGATTGGGAGTCCGAAGCGATCTGGATCAAGGCGAATCCGTCCATGGGGCACACGATCACCCTTGAACGGGTTCGGGAGGCTTACCTGCGGGCCAAGGGCAACCCGGTGGAGGAGAATCTGTTCCGCCAACTCAGGTTGAACCAGTGGGTGCAGACCGAAACCAAGTGGTTGCCGTTATCGGTGTGGGACATGGCCCCGGGAATCATCCTTGAGGAGAAACTGAAGGGCCGGACCTGCTTCGGCGGACTGGACCTGTCCAGCGTGAGCGACCTGACCGCGTGGGTGATGGTGTTCCCGCATGAGGACGACCCGGAGGAGATCGACGTTCTGGCGCGCTTCTGGGTGCCGGAAGACAGGCTGTACGACCGCCACAATCGTTACCGTGAGCAGTATGTGAAGTGGGCCAAGGAAGGCTTCCTTCAGACGACGCCGGGCGACGTGCTGGACTACAGCTTCATCAAGCGGCAGATTCTCCAGGACGCCAGCACATTCAACCTGGTTGACTTCAACGTTGACCGGCTCTTCCAGGCGCACCAGCTCATGCAGGAACTGGCCGAAGAAGGGCTTACCCCGGTTCCCTTCGGGCTCGGGTTCATGTCCATGGCGATGCCGATGAAGGAGTTCGAGTGGCGACTGCGGGCCGGCAAGGTCCACCACGGCGGCAACCCGATTCTCCGGTGGAACTTCGACAACCTTGAGGTCGAGCGCAACGCCGCTGGCGACCTCAAGCCCAGCAAGAGGACCCGGCAGAAGAAGATCGACGGCATAGTCGCCCTGGTAATGGCGCTGGACCGGGCCATGAGGCATACGAAGGCGCAGTCCAGGAGCTTTGAAGTGCTGGAGGCAGCGGGGGTGAAGGTCTACTAGTCATGAAACCTGATCTGTTCGATGTGACGGCCCTTCTCGGGCTGATCATGGTTTTCGTCGGTGTATGGTGGTTGTCGCCCCCGTGGGCCTTGATCATCACCGGCTCTCTTCTGGCCGGGTTCGGTGTCTGGGCAAGCAGGGCGACGGCAGGCAAGCGCACGGGTGGGAGTGATCAAGGTTAATGGGTGTGCTGAGCCAGTTATGGGAGCGCCGGACGAGTCTGGCCAGTGATTCGGTCTTGTCGGCGCTTCTTTCGCGTAAGGTGAGCGTTTCAGGCATCACCGTGACTGAGCAGACGGCCCTTCAGACCGCAGCGGTCTACCAGTGCGCCGCGATCTTGGCGAACAACGTCGGAACCTTGCCCCTGCCCGTCTATGAGCGGCTGGAGAAAGGTAAGCGCCGGGCGACCGAGCACCCGCTGTACAGAGTGCTGAACCGCAGGGCCAACCCATGGATGACTGCTGCGACGGCCCGCATGGCGCTGATGCTTCACCTGGCAATCTGGAACGAAGCATTTGCGCACATCGAGTGGGGGCGCGACGGGACGGTCAAGGCCCTCTGGCCCCTCCTCCCCAACCGGACGCGCACGGTAGCGGTCGGCGGTCAACTCCTGTATGACACGACCCTGCCGGACGGCACAGTGCGGCGACTGCGGCAGAGCGAAGTACTCCACATCACGGGGCTTACCCTGAACGGTGTGGACGGCCTTCGGGTGGTGCATCAGGCTCGGGAGACGCTGGGCCTGCTCATGGCCGCAGAGGGTTACGCGGCTCGCTTCTTCGGTAGCGGGGCCAACCCTGGCGGCGTGGTCACAACCGATATGCCCCTGACCACGGAACAGAAGCGCCAGTTGGCGGAGGACATAGCTGCCCAGGTGAAGGGGCTGAGCAAGGCTCACGAAATCCTGGTGCTCAGCAACGGGGCGAAGTTCACGCCTATTGGTTTGAGCCCGGCTAACTCACAGCTGGTCGAGGTGCGAGAGTTCCAGATTCGAGAAGTTGCGCGGTTCTTCAACATGCCCCCGCACAAGCTGGGTCTGGTCGAGAAGGGCGCCTCTTACGCGTCCATCGAGCAACAGCAGATCGCCTTCCTGACTGAGACCCTGCGACCCTGGCTGGTGCTCATCGAGCAGGCGATCAACGCGACCATGTTCGATGACTCTGAAGCCGACCGCTTCTTCGTGGAGCACAACGTTACAAGGCCGAGTAACCACAACGGGACGACAGGGGCGAGCCTGGGTAAGACCGGGCTCGCCTCCTGCTCGAAGGGGTGATCTAGGTGAAGCTACGCATGGTGAAGCCCCTGAACGCGCCTGAGCGCATCCTGCCGGAAGGTGTCGTCCTGCACGTAGGCCGCACCATCGACGCGGAGACGGCTAACCGACTGCTGGCGGAAGGGTTCGCGGTCGAGGAGCGGGACGAGTACGCGGCGGTTGTGCAGCTCGAGACGGCGACCGTGCGGGGCAGCAAGCGCCGGGGGGTGCGGTGATGCTTGTTCGCGTGGTGGTTCCGCCCGAGGAGGAGCCCGTCTCCCTGGAGGAGGCGAAAGCGCACCTACGCGTTGACGGCTATCATGAAGACGCCCTGATCGCAGCCCTCATCACCGCGGCCCGTGAGTACGCGGAGGGATTCCAGCAGCGGGCACTCGTCACGCAGACGCTGGAACTCACGCTTGACTGCTTCCCCATCTCGGGCGAGATCGAACTGCCGAGGCCGCCCATCCAGGCCGTGGAGTCGATCACCTGCACTCTGGCCGACGGCTCCACAATCACGGTTGACCCCTCCAGCTACGTTGTGGACGCTCCTTCGGGCAGGCTGGCACTCGCCTATGGCGCATCATGGCCCGCCGTCACCCTGGCCCCGGTCGGAGGCGTGAAGATTCGCTACCGGGCAGGCTACGGTGACGCAACGAAGGTGCCAGCCAAGGTCAAGCAGGCCATTCTGCTGATCGTTGGGCACTGGTACGCGAACCGGGAAGACGTGGTTGTCGCAACGGTGGCGAACCGGCTTCCCATGGCCGCTGAAGCCCTGCTTTGGCAGGACCGCCTTCTGAGGTAGGAGGGAGCGGCTATGCGAGCAGGTGACTTGCGGCACCGCGTGACCCTGGAGCGAAAGGAAGCAAACCGTGACGCTTATGGCGGTGAGCTGGTCACGTGGCAGCCGGTAGCGACGGTCTGGGCGGCGGTGGAGCCGTTAAAGGGCAGGGAGTTCTTCAGCGCCTCGCAGGACAACGCCGAGGTCACGGGGCGCATTCGGATTCGCTACATGCCGGGCGTGGTGCCCACGATGCGGGTTCGTTTCGGGCAGCGGGTCTTTGACATTCAGGCCGTGATCGACCCCGAGGAACGGCATGAGGAACTGCAGTTGATGGTCCGGGAGGTGGTGACGGATGGCTAAGGGCGGTGTGAACGTGGAAGTGCTGGGCGATAAAGAGCTTCAGCGCAGGTTCAAGGCCCTCGAAGGTGTCGGGCAGGCCGACATCCTTGAAGCCGTGCTTCATGCGGTGGCTGAGCCGATCCGTGACGCTGCCTCCAGCCGGGCACCGCGCAGGACCGGGAATCTGGCTGAGCACATCGTTGTCGAAACGCTGGAGAAGCGCAAGGATGAATGCGTGGTTGGTATCGGGCCGGCAAAGGACGCCTACAACAGCCCATCGCGGAGCTTCCGTGGTTTGCCGGCCAGTTCGGGGCGGCCGCCCGCCATATGGAGAGCGGGGACGCCGCACTGCGACGTTACAGCGAACAGCCGGACCTTGCAGCCTGGCCCGGCGTGAGCCGGGAGGCCTATCGCGAACATGTGCAGGCATTCACAGCTGCCCGGCGGGCCCGGCTGGCCCTCAACAGCCTTGCCGCTGCCGGCTTCGAGTGAGCGGCTGATGGAACCCAAACGCACCAACAACAGGGCGCCCCCTGGGGAGCGCCCTGTTACTTTAGTCCGGTCACCTCAGATGATGTACTCCGGGTCCTCACGGCCCGTGGCCAGTTGACCGATCAGCCGGTCCAGCTGCCTGTCATCCACGAGCGCGCCCATGACGGCGGACGCGATCGCCTGATCATGCGCCGCCCGGGTCACAGCGGCGGCCCCGAGCCGGAAGCCCTCCCGCTGCCCGGCGAGGAAGGCCAGAACGCCCAGCGCGCGTGCGAAGTTGTAGTGCAGGTTGAAAGCCGCATCAATGGCCCTGCGCCACTCTTCGTTCAGCGGGCCCTGCGCCTCCGTGCGCTGCCGAAGCTCATCCAAGGTGCGGTAGACTTCATCGAACTCCCGACCGAAGTGTTGCTCCGCTTCCCAACACGCCGCCTGCAGGTGCGCCGCCTCGAGGCTGGTCAGCTTGCGGTGGGGAACCCGCGCTTCCACGTCCAGCGGGCGAATGCCGATCTCGTGAAAGGGCTCCTCGTAGCTCTGCAGTTCCGCAGGGCGCAACCCGGCGATCTGCTCACGCGTCAGCGCGTTGATCATTGCTTGGGGCGACCTCCTTCGTGGCATCGGCCCCGCGAAGGTCTGTGGTGAGAAGTCTGCGAAAAGCGGTAGTTCGCGGGGGTCCTCGTGATGAGAACGCTCGGCGGGAGCCGTAGGAAATCGCTACGGCTCCTCGCCCCGTTCTGTGCTAGCAGCCGCTGCCGGTAGGCGGTGGAGGCCCACCGCTGCCGCCGTTGCAGGCACTCGCGCTATCCGCACCCAGTGCAGAGGCTAGCGCCATCACGAGGATCAGCACTGCCGCGACCACGAGAGACCGCCGCTTCACGGGAGGAGTCACCTCCTCCCTGGTCCAGATTGGGCAGCAGGTACACCAGCACTAGCCACCGCTGCCGGACCGCAAACTTTGCAGCGGACAGGATGAAGGCGGTCGCCTCGCCCCTCTCGCCCAGGGCCCGAAGGGCCTGGGAGACGAGAAGGGCGACTGCCGCCGCGTCAGCGAAGTCAAAGGACTGTCTGCCGGAGGCCGCGAGCGCCCGGCGGCCCGTCCGGACTGCCTGCTCCAGGTCCCCTTCCGCGATGAGGATCGCCGTCATCGCAGATTCGTACAGGTACGAGCGGTTGCTGGGAAAATCGCTGCGTTCAGACAGGCAGGCCCGCGCCAGTTGGGGTCTGCCGGTGCGAGCCAGGTTGAAGGCCAGCATCGACGAGGCCACGGCGGCCTCTTCGCGCATTCCGCACCGGTCAAACCCGTACAGCGCCCGTCGGTACCAGGCGATGGCCTCCTGGAAGCGCCCCCGCTGGTAGCAGGCAATTCCCAGGGCCTGCTTCACCCAGGGGGTGTACTGCTCCACGCCGGAAACACCCTCGGCCTGCGCGAGGTAAGCGGCTGCGAACCGCTGGACCAGCGAAGCGCGGCCCATATCTGCAGCGATGGTAGCCGCCTTCGCGTAACCCCAGAGGTGAAGGACGCTGCCGCCGGGCGACAGCGCGATGACCCTCCGCGCGTGGTGCAGCGCCTCGGCCCACCGCCCCTCCTGCTGAAGCCGGTGGGCCAGCTCGACGTGAACCCGGACATCCTGCGGCAACGTCTCCACCCCCTTCCGTCGCACCGTCGCCGACCGCTCACCAGGCCCCGAAGGGCTGCACCAGGCGCATCGTACCCGTGTCGACGATGCAGTAATCTGGCATTCGGATGGCGGCCCACTCGGCCGGATCGACCCGGCTCCGGCCCTGCAGGCGGCTCAGGTAGAGCGAGAGCACGACGCCGTGGGACACCACGATGAGGTCCCGCCCCCGGGCGGACTCGATGAGCTGCGTGACGGCCTCGCTGAAGCGGGCCAGCGCCGCGCTCCCGGTCTCCCACCCCTCAGCCGCCGGTTCATCCGGAAACTGAAAGAGCCTGGCCACCACCTCGGCATGATTGGAGACGAACGACCCCTTGCGCAGCTCACAGAGGGCCGCCATCGGCTCCGGCGCGGGCAGATGATGCCGCCGGACGATGGCCTCCGCCGTCTTCAACGCCTTGGGTTCGGTGCTGCTGACGACCCGGTAGGCAGACGCCCAGTGCGGAAGGCCGGCGAGCTGCTCCAGCAGCGGCTCGCCCGCGGGATCGAGGCCCCATTCGAAGTGGTGCCGGGTCGGGTCAATGATCGGCTTGGCATGCCTTACAAGGAACAGACGGCCCATCTTGCGTCTCTTTCCCTCCAGTTTCTCCCCGCGGCGACGCGCCCGGCCGCGTGCGCGCGACACGGCGCGCCCCGCTACGCGGCCTTTCGTGCGCGCTGCGCCACGTTCTTCGTACCACTGTACCCGCCGACGGCTGCCAGGGCGATGACCAGGCCCGCGCCGATGGCCGTCGCCCACTGGGCGGGGTCGAATCCCACGGCCACCCAGCCGAACCCCTGCCCGATCGCGAGGGCCGCGACCGGCGCAGCCACCTTCCTGCGCTCCTCAAACCACGGAATGCGCCTGAGCAAGGCCACCAGGGCCGTCGTGACCGCAGCGTAGGTCAGCACCCGGGACACGATGGCCTCAGGCAGGAGCGGGGTCACAGCCTCAAAGAGCAGCTGAAGCTCGTTCACACGACCGCCTCCCCCGGAGCAGCGGAGCCCGCCACGGTGGTACCGGTGGCGGGCTCAGGCAGGGTCAAGTACCGTCGTACGCTACAGAATATTATATACTATGTCTATGAGAAAAGGGAGCGGCCATGTGACGGGCCGCTCCCGTGAACTTCGCCAATTTCGATATGTCGCGCTATGCGTGAACCAGGTCCTCCTTCGGCGACCACTCCTTCCAGACCTTCCCGACCAGGTCGGGACGCGGCCGGAGGGTCTTGCCGCCGGGGCGCCAGCCGGACGGGCAGACCTCGGTGTTGCCCGAGGCGCGCACGTGCTGGAACGCCTTCACCTGGCGGATCAGCTCGTCGACGTTGCGCCCCACCGACGGAGTCAGAATCTCCGCAGCCTGAATGATGCCATCGGGGTCGATGATGAACCGTCCGCGAATGTCGACGCCGCCCACCTCGTCGTATACGCCGTAGACCTGACCGATGGCCCCACTCGCGTCCGAGAGCATCGGGTAGGGGATGCCGCCCTCCACCATGTGGGAGAGCTCCTCCTCGTGCCAGATCTTGTGGACGAAATGGGAATCCGTGGAGACCGCCAGAACCTGCACGCCCAGCTCCTTCAGCTCGTCATACCGGGCGGCAACTGCCGCCAGTTCGGTCGGTCATACGAACGTGAAGTCACCGGGATAGAAGCAGAGGACGACCCACTGCCCCCTGAACTCTGAAAGCTGGTACGCCTTGAACTCGCCGTCGAAATAACCCTCAGCCTTGAAATCGGGCGCCTCGTGGCCCACTCTCGCAGTCGTCACGTCACTCCTCCTCTCGGACTTCTCTTCGATTTCCGGAGCGCGCGTCTCGGGCCGGATCACCCCAATTCCCGGGGTCCGCTTTCCGCAGGAAACAGCTTCAGGCACAGGGGTCACCTCCTTTCCTACTAGACCCTATAATAGTACAACTACGACCATTCGTTAATAGTACTTTAGAACAGTTCTACTTCTATAGAGCCACCTCAAACCGAAGCAATAGGCCCCCGTCCTGTCCTCCGGAGCAGGACGGGGGCCACACTGCCCGCGACCGCGCCTACACGCTGATCGCCCCGGCGCGGAAGTCGCTGCTGCCCATCTTCACGTTGACCACGGCCACCCGACCGGCCGACAGCGCCCGCCGGATGGCCGGCCCGATCTCCTCAGGCAGCTCCACCCACTCCCCGTGGGCGCCCAGGGCCTCGGCCACCCGCTCGTAGTGGGTGTAGTCGAGCGCGGTCGCCGGCGCCCGCTCCGGGCCGAACATCTGCACCTGGCCCCGGCGGATCTGGGTCCAGCCCGCGTCATTGCCGATCACCACCACGAAGGGCAGGTTCTGCCGCACCGCCGCCTCCACCTCCATCAGGTTCAGCCCCGCGGTGCCGTCGCCCAGCAGCAGCACCACGGGCGCTTCGGGGTACGCCAGCCGGGCGGCCATGGCAAAGCCCATGCCGACGCCCAGGGTACCCAGGGGGCCAGGATCCATCCACCCCGCCGGGTAGCGGCGCACCCGCAACACGTTGGCGGCAGTCGCCACGAAGTCGCCGCCGTCGCCGATGACGATCGCGTCGTCGGGCAGGGCCCGGTCGATCTCGGCGCACAGGCGCAGCGGATTGACGGGCGCAGCCTCGCTGGTCAGCTCAGGCTGCATGGCGGCCAGCCGGCTCTCCTCCACCGCCGCCAGCCGCTCCAGCCACTCGCGGCGCGCAGGCCGGTCGGCGCCCAGGTCGCCCTGGGCCAGGAGCTGGGCCATGACCGTCCCGCTGTCGCCGGGAATGGCCACCGTCGCGTCCCGGTTGCGGCCGGGCTCCGCCGGGTCCAGGTCGACCTGAATCAGCTTGCAGTCCTCATGCCACACCGGGGCCCCGCCGTAGCCCAGGCGGAAGTCCAGCGGCGTGCCGAAGACCAGGGCGACGTCGGCCTCTGCCAGCGCGGCCTTGCGGGAGCGCACCCAGCGCGCGGGCAGGAGCCCCCGGGCCATGCCCGACACGTAGACGGGCGCGCCCACCTTCTCGGCGAACTCCCGGGCAACCTCCCAGTTGGGGGACCAGCGCACCTGGCTGCCGATGAGCACCACCGGGCGGTCCGCCTCCCGGAGCAGCGCGGCCGCCTCGGCCACCCGGCCGGCATCCCCCGGCATCGCCGGCCGCCCGGGATAGGGCGCCGGCAGGCGGGGGCCTCCGGTCTCCCAGGGCGCGAAGAGCAGGTCCAGCGGCATCTCGAGGTAGACCGGCCCCGGCACCCCGGACATCGCGGTCCGGAAGGCCCAGGCCACCAGCTCCGGAATGCGGGCCGGGTCCGTGATCGAGACCTGCCCCTTGGTGATGGGCCGGATGACGGAAAGCAGATCCATCTCCTGCAGCGCGCCCTTGCCAGACAGGTGGCTCGGGCCCTGCCCGCCGATCACGACCAGCGGCGACTGCGCGCGGAAGGCGTTGGCGATGCCGGTCACCGCGTTGGTCACGCCCGGACCGGCCGTGAGAATGGCCACGCCCGCCCGGCCGGTCAGGCGGGACCACGCATCTGCCGCAAACGCCGCGGTCTGCTCATGCCGGACGTCAACGACCCGGATCCCCTCGTCCAGGCAGCCGTCGTAGATGGACATCACGTGACCACCGCAGAGGGTGAACACGACGTCGACCCCCTCGTTTCGCAGCGCCCGGGCCACAAGCTTCCCCGCATGACCAAAGCTCATCTCCTGCTCCCCTTTCAACCTTCGTACAGGACTGACTATTCTGCGCGCGTTGCGCCGTTCCTGTCCGCACCCTGCCAGACCTGCCAACATTCGCTGCAGGCGGCCGGGTATGGTGCAGATGCGACCCACGCACACTCTGGGCAAGGCTGCAAAGTAAGGAGGATGGACATGCACCGCACGTGGACCCGCAGGGGCGCCCGTCTGGCCGCGCTGGCCCTGCTGACGGCCGCCCTGGCGCTGCACCCGGGAGCGCGGGCACAGGCGCGCGTGGTGGAGCGCAACGACGCCGCGCCGGTGAGCGCCTCGCTCCAGCCCAACCTGCGCCCGATCTATTCCGCAAAGACCGACGACAAGGTGGTCGCCCTCACCTTCGACATCTCCTGGGGCAACCAGATGGCCCCGAAGGTGCTGGAGGTGCTGCGCAGGGAACAGGTGCCGGCCACCTTCTTCCTCTCGGGCCCCTGGGCGAAGAACCACGAGGAGCTCGTGAAGCAGATCCAGGCCGACGGCCACCAGATCGAGTCGCACGGCCAGGCCCACGTCGACCTGAACACCCTGGGCCGAGAGGGCGCCGCCAAGAACATCGCGGCGGCCCACGAGATCCTGAAGGAGCTGACGGGGCGCGATCCCACCTACATCCGGCCCCCCAACGGCGCTTTCAACGAGGCCTCGGTGCAGGCGGCCAAGGACCTGGGCTACGCGACCGTCATCTGGTCGGTGGACTCGCTCGACTGGAAGAACCCGGGCGTCGACCGCATCGTGAACCGCACCGTGCGGCTGGCGCATCCGGGCGCGATCATCCTGATGCACGCCAGCGACTCCTGCAAGCAGACCGACCAGGCGCTGCCGGCCATCATCCGGTCCCTCAGGGAGCAGGGCTACCGCTTCCTCCTGCTGGACGAGCTGATCCGCACCTACGGTGTGGACATGAACGGCCATATCCGGGTCCTGCGTTAGGCCTCTCCGGAGGCGCGCAACCGCGCCGCCGCCAACCCCGTCTAAAGGGAAGGTGCGGCGCCGAGCCCGCGTTGACGGAACGCGCAGCCGCTGGTAAAGTAGTTTCGTAACCGCGGCGGCGCCGCGGTCGACCCAGTCCAGCCCGGGAGGGTTCCTGGTGTTCAACTGGACCGCTGCCTTGAAGGTCCTCGGCATATCGGCCATTCCATTCCTCGAACTGCGGGTGGGCATTCCCGTCGGCATCGTGAGCGGGCTGCAGCCGGCCTGGGCCATCGCCCTGGGCGTCGTGGGCAACATGCTCCAGGTGCCGCTGATCATCTTCATCATGTACATGCTCCGGCGCATCGCCCAGCAGGTGCCTTGGGCGGCGCGCGTGCTGGAGCGCATCGACCGCTCGGCGGAGCGGCACCAGGCGCAGGTGCGCCGCTACGGCTGGGTCGGGCTGGCCCTCCTGATCGGCATCCCGATTCCCGGCACCGGCCTGTGGACGGGCGCCGCCCTGGCCAACCTGATGCGCATGCCGGTCCAGCTCACGGCGGTCGCCATGACCGTCGGGGTTGCGGTAGCCGGGTTGCTGGTCGGCGCAGTGGCCACGGGCGCCATCGCGGTCATCGACCTGTTCTGACAACGCACGAGAAAAACGCCGGGAGGGGGGCCGCCGTTGCCCCCCTCCCGGCATGTCCTTCAGCAGGTCATCCCTGCACCATCAGGAAGCCCACCGCGCCGCCCGCGAGGGTGGCGAGGAAATTGACCAGGTCGTTGCTCACCGCCTGCAGCCCCCGGTGCAGGCGGGTCGGACTGCCGCAGCCGTGAAGCCGCCGCTCCGTCTCCTTCTCGCAGCGGGGGCACCAGTAGACGCCCTGCACGGTCGCCCCCAGCAGCGAATCGAGAAACGAGCCGGCCAGGCCGGCCAGGGTCACCCACGGCAGAAAGCGCCACCAGATCGGGTCGCCCAGGGCGCCCACCAGCCCGACGAAGAGCCCTCCGGCCACGGCGGCAAGCGTACCATGGAGTGAGACGGCGCCGCTGGTGCCCGGCGGCACATGCCGGAGGGTGGTGATGAGGCGGGGCGGCGCCTTCGCGAGCACCCCCAGCTCGGTCGCCCAGGTATCGGCGGCCGCCGCGGCCAGGCTGCCCAGTACGGCGCCCATCCAGGCGGCCTCGCCGGTGGCCGAATACCCCACCGCCGCTGCGGCCGCCACACCGCCGTTGGCGAGGGCCTGGCCAAGGTCGCGCGTGCCGGTCTTGGCAAAGTCGGCCTCCACCGCGGCTTTCCGGTGGCGGAACAGCTTGGCCAGCACGCTGCCCGAAACGAAAAACGCCACCAGCGCCAGCCCGCCCGGCCATCCGCCCAGCCCGAAGAGCGCGGTGCCGGTAAGGATGGCCCCGAGCACCCCGCTGGGCGTGAGCGATCCCTTGTGCCACGCCACGAGCCCGATCAGGGCCGCGAGGACGGATCCCAGCCCCAGGGCGGGCAGCCAGGGCGTGAGGAGGTTCAGGCCGGCCCAGAGCGCCAGGCCCGTGCCCAGGGGCACCCACAGGTTGTCCAGCCCCTTGATCCCCAGGGCCTCGGCGCACGCGGCCGCCACGGCGGCCAGTGCGGCCAGGCCCGCAAGCGCCGGCAGCGCCAGCTCAGGAGCGCTGAGGCGGAGCACGACGAGGAGGGTGACCAGGGTCACGCCGAACATGGCCAGCGAGCCCTCCAGGCTCTTGATGCGGCCTCCCAGCGTGGCGTACTGCCGCCGGCCCAGGCGCAGGCCCACGGTGGAAGCCGTGGCGTCGCCCAGGGTCATGGCGAGCACACCGCCCAGCATGGCGGCCGGCTGCTCCCACGCCAGCAGGACCAGCAGGGCGAACGAGACCGCAAACCAGACGGTGCCCAGGTTGTCGGCGTCGGCCTCCACCGAGCCCAGCAGCCGCCGGCGGTGCACGAACCAGTTCACGGCGGCCGACACAGCCGGCGGAACCGCCGCCAGGTACCGGCTCTCGAACACCAGCAGGGTGCCGATGATCCAGAGCCCCGCGCCCACGTGCACCACCTTGCGGGCGATCGGCCGCGGCAGGCCGAGCCGGTAACCTGCCTCTCCCACCACCACCACAGCGCCCACGTAGGCAAAGGCCACAAGCACCGCCCAGAGGTCGCCCATGCTGCATTCCTCCTCGCATCGACAGGAGAACTTCGCTCCAGGCCTGAAACTTACCTGCAGGGAATGTAAATGGGTTGGTGTAATATGCTTCCTTCAGTCCCCAGAGTACCTGAAAGCTGTGAAAGGCAGGGTTGGTCGCGATGTTGTGGAAGACGTTGCTGGATCTGTTCGTTGGCTTCAGCCGCGCGACGCTGCTGGGCTTCGGCGGTGGGCCGTCCATCGTTCCGCTGTACGAGCACGAGGCCGTGGAGGTCTTCAACTGGGTGACCCGGGAGGAGTTCGGCACGGCGCTGGCCATTGGAAACGCACTGCCGGGTCCCATCGCGACCAAGCTGACCATGTACATCGGCTACCGCGTGGCCGGGTGGCCGGGGGCGATCGTGGCCCTCATCGCCGTCACCCTGCCCGTCGGCCTGATCATGATCGCGCTGGCGGGGCTGATGCTCCGCTTCAAGGACAGCCCGATCCTGAAGGGCATGGTCAACGGCATCCGGCCCGTGGTCTTCGTCATGCTGGCGATGTTGGCCATGGACTTTGCGGGCTTCGCCTTCCAGCCCAGGGGCACGGGGCTGCTCAGCTGGCTGCCCT
Source organism: Symbiobacterium turbinis (assembly GCF_055383075.1). Classification (NCBI taxonomy): domain Bacteria; kingdom Bacillati; phylum Bacillota; class Clostridia; order Eubacteriales; family Symbiobacteriaceae; genus Symbiobacterium; species Symbiobacterium turbinis. The sequence continues at coordinate 276,518 of NZ_AP042433.1, read as the reverse complement.
TCGGCATCGCTGCGGCGTTTTTCATCTCGGTCCACTACCTGAAGCTCTCCCCCATCTACGGCGTGGTCGCCTCGCTGGTCATCGGCGCGTTCTTCCTGCGCTAGGCCCGGGCCGGGCGTCTGCGAAAATATTTTCCAGGGCGGCAGGGTTCTGACCGGAGAGAGCGAAAAGGTAATGCCGGGTCCGTGACTCTTTCTTAGGAGGCTGTCTGATTTGGCCGTTGTCAGCATTTTTGTTGGGAATCTTCCCTGGGCTACCACTGATGAGGATCTGCATGCGCTCTTCGCGCCTTACGGCGAGGTGATGCGGTCGAAGATCATCCTCGACCGCGAGACCAACCGCAGCCGCGGGTTCGGGTTCGTCGACATGGAGGAGGAGGCGGCCGCCAAGGCCATCGAGGCCTGGAACGGCCAGCTGTACAACGGCCGTGTTCTGACCGTTAACCTGGCCCAGAGCCGTCCGGCTCGCGCGTAAAGCTCAAACCGACAATCACAGCGGCGCCCCCAATCTGTGCGGGGGCGCCGCTTCTCTGTCAGCCGCTGTCGGCGCCGCCGGTGAAGTACCGGATGGCATGTAGAAGCTCCAGGGCTTCCGGATTGCCCGGATCGGTCCGCAGCACCCGGCCCGCGGCGCGCTCGGCCTCGTCGAACCTGCCCTGCTCGAAGTAGATCCAGCCCAGGGCCAGCTCAAACCGCACGTCGGCGTAGCGAGCCGCGATGCCCTCCATCGTCGCAGCCGCCTCGTCCAGACGCCCGTCCTCCCAGGCCTCCAGGGCCTCGACGAGCCGCTGCGACGGGCCGGGCGGCGAGACCGCCCCGCTGACCGCGGCCGCGGCGAGCAGCGCCAGGAGCAGCGAGGCCGCCCCGTGCAGCAGCCGCCGTCCGCGGCCAGGGCCCGTACCGGGCACGCCGACCGCGGCCGCGGCGATGAACCCGCCCGCCAGCCCGCCCAGGTGGTTCCAGTTGTCGATGGCGTCGTGGTTCAGGAGACCGTAGCCCACGTTGAGCAGCACGACGGCCAGCAGGGGCACGTGTCTCAGGCGGTGCCGCTCCGGCGCCGCCAGCCGGTACCAGACCAGGGCCCCGAGCAGCCCGAAGATGGCACCGCTGGCGCCGGCGCTCAGCACCACCGGCGGGCCGAGCGCCAGGCTGGCGGCGGAGCCGGCCACCAGCGCGAGCAGGTAGATCAGGAGCATGCGCCCGCGCCCGAACAGCGGCTCCGCCACCTGCCCCACCCACCAGAGGGAAAAGCTGTTCATCAGCAGGTGGGGCAGGCCGATGTGCAGGAAGCCCGCCGTGAGGAGCCGCCAGTGCTCCCCCTCCTCGATCAGGAGGGGCCGGGCGGCCGCCCCCCACCGGTAGAGCAGTTCGGCGTCCTCCGTGGCCCGGGGCCCGCCGCCCGTGACCGCCATGGCACCCCAGATCACGACCATGGCTGCCGTCAGTCCGGCGGTCAGCCACGGGAAGCCTGCCATCCAGCCGCCGCTGCGATCCACAATCAGCGCCCCCTAGCCCCGCAGGCGCGCCTCCAGCTCGGCCCGCCGGGCCTCGAACCCCGGCTTGCCCAACAGGGCGTACATGTTTTGCTTATAGGCCTCGACCCCGGGCTGGTCGAAGGGATTGACCCCCAGCAGGTACCCGCTGATGGCGCAGGCCTTCTGGAAGAAGTAGAGCATCTGGCCGTAGTGGTAAGGCGTCAGCTCCGGCAGGGTGAGGGTGAGGTTGGGCACCCCGCCTTCCGTGTGCGCCAGCCGCGTGCCGAGGAAGGCCATGTGGTTGACCCGGTGGAGCGTCTGCCCCTCCAGGAACCCCAGCCCGTCGGCCCCGTCGCCGCCGGTCAGCGGGATGTCGACCGCCGGCCGCTCCACCTGCACCACCGTCTCGAACAGGATCCGCCTGCCGTCCTGAACGTACTGGCCCATGGAGTGCAGGTCGGTGGTGAACGCGGCGGCGGCGGGGAAGATGCCCTTGCCGTCCTTCCCCTCCGACTCGCCGAAAAGCTGCTTCCACCACTCGGCCGTCGCCCGCAGGGCCGGCTCGTAGGTCACCAGCAGCTCCGTCGTCAGCCCCCTGCGGTACAGGGCGTGGCGGGCAGCGGCGTACTGGTAGCACGGGTTCCTCTCCATGTCGGGCTCGCTGTACTCGGCCGCGGCATCGGCCGCGCCGGCCATGAGCTGATCGATGTCGATGCCGGCGGCGGCGATGGGCAGGAGCCCCACCGCGGTCAGCACCGAATACCGGCCGCCGACGTCGTCGGGGATGACGAACTGGGCGTACCCCTCGGCGTCGGCGAGATGCTTCAGCGCGCCCCGGGCCCGGTCGGTGGTTGCGTAGATGCGCCGGCGGGCGCCCTCCTTCCCGTACCGGCGCTCCAGGTAGGCGCGGAACAGCCGGAAGGCGATGGCCGGCTCGGTGGTCGTCCCTGACTTGGAGACGACGTTCACCGAGACCTCCTTGCCCTCCAGCGCCTCGAACAGCTCCGTCAGGTAGCGCGGACTCAGGTCCGTGCCGGCGTAGAAGATCTGCGGGCCTCCGCGCCGCTCCGGTGGAAGCAGGTTGTGGAACGCGTGTCCCAGGGCCTCCACCGCAGCGCGGGCCCCCAGGTAGGAACCGCCGATCGCGATGACCACCAGGGCGTCGGAGTCGCTGCGGATGCGTGCGGCCGCCTCCTTGATGCGGCGGAACTCCTCAGGGTCGTGGCGCCGGGGCAGGTCGAGCCAGCCGGTGAACTCCGCCCCCGGCCCCGTCCGCTCGTGGAGCATCCGGTGGGCGGTCCGGACGGACTCTGCCTGGTACGCCAGTTCATGGGGCTCAGGACCGGCCGCGGACGGCGAGATGGCAAACCGCAGCGAAGACGTCAAGGGGATCGCCTCCAGATTATAGTTTTCCTTATCCGCATTATAGGACCGAGCTCACCTGGGGCCAACCCGGGCCGGAGTCAGAAGGTGACGGCGAGGACCGCCCCCGGCCGCACGAATGTGGCGCGGCCCGCGCCGTCCACGAGGACCACGGGGTCGGCCAGGAGCAGCTTGCCGGTGAGCAGCCGCTCCCCCACCTGGAGAGTCACCTCCCGCCCCCTGAGCCCCGCCAGCAGGTCGGCGATGGCATCTCCGCCACCCCGGCGTGCCGCATCGACGCCGGCCCGGCGGATCGCATCTCCACCGCCCCTGCGGATCGCACCGACGCCGGCCCGGCGGGTGGCATCCGCGAGTGACCCGCTGTCGTCATCGGCCCGCCCGCGCGCGGGCCCCCCGCGCCACGGCGCGACCTGCACCCTCCTCTGCACGAAGCGGCAGGCGTTCTCCACCCGGGTGCACCCCCGTTTCCCGTCCCGATCCCGGACACCCGCGGGCAGGGACGCATACTCTAAACATGGGAGAGCTATGCCGTAGCTCGCTCAACCCATGCCTGAGGAGGAGACGGGACATGTCTCAAAACAGGACCATCCGCCAGCTGCTGGAGGACCTGCGGGGCGGCGGGTTTAACACAAGCCTGATCGTGGATGGCGTCGTGATCGAAAATCAGAAGGTGGTGGCCTTCGAAAACGGCGTCGTTTATACGGTCAATACCAACGGGGTGGCCCGTGCCACCCGCATTGACCAGATCGACAGCGTAAACTTCTGACGTTCCGTTGACCGCTCACGCACAGGGGGAGCCCAATCAGGCTCCCCCTGTGCAAACCAGGGCAAAACCGGCGGTTCGAAGAGCACCGCCATTCGATGGGTTCGTGCCGTCGGTTCTGCGCTGGTTCTTAGTTCCGGTAGCGGTAGACGATGCGGCCCCGGGTAAGGTCATACGGGCTGAGCTCCACCGTCACCCGGTCGCCGGGCACCACGCGAATATAGTGCCGGCGCAGTTTGCCGCCCAGGTGGGCGATCACCTCCGGCTGGTTTTCCAGATCAAGCTTGACGGTGAAAAAGCCGTTGGACCGGGGTTCGACGATTACACCATCCACCTCAATCATGTCCGCACGCGCCAATACACATCACCTCCTTCCTCTCTATTATAGACGCATTTTCGCGATCCGTCATCCGCGCTTCCGCGCGGTGCCAGGAAAGGGGATAAATGGGCCACAATTTACAGATGCGCCTTGTCGGGTCATTGGGCAGCGTGCTACAATGTCCTATGTGAATTTTACCGGAGGGGGTTTCACCCTTGGGCCGAAAATGGGAGAACATCAAGCGTTCGAAGAGCAAGCTGGACCAGCAGCGAGGGGCGACCTTCTCCCGCATCACCAAGGACATCATGAAGGCCGCCCGGGAGGGCGGGCCCGATCCCAATACCAACTTCCTGCTGAAGACGGCGGTGGCCGCGGCCCGCAAGGCGAACATGCCGAATGAGAACATCCAGCGGGCCATCGCCCGGGGAGCCGGCCTCGACAGCGCGGAGCGCTTCGAGGAGATCGTGTACGAGGGCTACGGCCCCGGCGGTGTGGCCATCATGATGAACATCGTCACCGACAACCGGAACCGCACGGCCGGCGAAGTGCGCCACATCTTCTCCAAGCACGGCGGTTCGCTGGGAGAGACGGGCTGCGTCGGCTGGATGTTCAACAAGCGCGGTGTGATTGAGGTCGACCGCACCCAGAGTCAGATCGATGAGGACGACCTGATGCTGATCGCCCTGGATGCCGGGGCGGAGGATGTGGTCACCGCAGAGGATACGTACGAGATCTACACGGCGCCTGAAACGCTGAACCAGGTGCTGAAGGAGCTGGAGGCGGCGGGGGTTCCGGTGGAGAAGGGCGAGGTGGCCATGGTGCCCACCACGACGGTGGCCGTGTCCGGCGAGGAGGCCGATCAGCTTCTCCGGATGCTGGAGCTCCTGGAAGAGCACGACGACATTCAGAACGTGTATACGAACGCAGACATCGGCGAAGAGTAGTGCGGCGGCGTCCCCGGAACACGGGGCGCCGCCCTTTCGCTTCCGTGCGCGCCTCAGGCCACCCCTTCGGGTTCCCGGCCCCGCCGGAGCAGCAGCGGCTCCCGGCCCGTCCGCCAGACCACCTCGGCCACGGCCGCCACCACCTCGGGCGCGAGGTGCGGCTCTTGCAGCACGGCGACCGCCTCCGGCGCCAGGGGCGGGCTGAAGAAACCCAGTGCGATCACCCGGTCGGGCCGGCTGGTGGCCGCCGCCAGGTAGGCCGAGGAGATGGTGGGCCAGCAGGTGGCCAGGATGGCGTGGGCGGGCGCGAGCCCGTCCAGTCGCCCGAACAGCTCCCGCTTGCCCGGCAGGTCCACGGACGAGGCCTCGAGGATGAGGTCGGCGTCGGCCACCGCCACCTCCAGGGCGGGCTCCAGCCGCACCCGCGAAAGCTGTGCCACCGCCGCCTTCCCCCCGCCCTCCAGCGCCTGGAGCCGGTCCTGCAGACGGCGGCCGGCCTCGGCCAGGCCCGCCGGATCGGACTCGTGAAGGCAGGTGGCGTATCCGGCCCGCACCATCAGCGCCGCGATCTCCACCCCCGCCGGGGTGCCCCCGATCACTGCAATCCGCTCCATCATCCGTACCCCGCCTCCTTCCACGCCCCGGGCGCCAGCGGCCCGGCACAGATCTTACTTATGGCACAGAAGTACAGGTTATGCCCGCGGGCACGTCCCGAAGGACCTGTTCAGGGTAGAAGTGGAAGATCTGCAGGAGTCGGAATCGTTCCCGTGGTATCAATCCATTGTCAATACAGCGCGCCTCAGGCGCTGGAGAAGGAGGCATACCATGAACCGGTTGATGCGGCTCCTCACATCGGGAATCGTTGCATTGATGGTCTCGGTTCTCGCGCTGCCCGCCGGTGCGCACGCGGCGCCGGTGGTGCCCGCAGCCGCCACGGACTGCGATCTGGGCGACCACTGGGCAGCACCCTATGCCTGCGAGCTGATTGCAGGCGGCATCATCGCGACCGAAGACGCAGCAGACCTCGATCTGAACGCCCAACTGGCCGCGCCGACCTTCCGCGCGCTGCTGGAGCGGGCCGGCGCATCCCTGGCCGATCAGGCTGAGGGACCGCTTACCCGGGGCGAGGCCATGCGGATGCTGGCGCAGGCCGTGGCCGGTGAGGATCTGGCCGGCGCGGATCTGCGCGTGCTGGAAGGCTACGCCGACGCAGCGGCGGCGGACGAGGCCACCCGCACGGCCCTGGCGTTCCTGCTGCTCCGCGGCGTGGTGCTGGGCCGCGACACGGGCGAGCTGGACCTGGACGCCCCGATCACCTTCGGTGAGGCTGCCAAGCTGATCAGCCTGGCCCTGCCGGAGGTCCTGCCCGAGGGCACCGACAAGATCAGCCTCCTGGTGTACAGCGACTTCCACGGCCGGCTGGAGCCGAACGGAGCCGAACTGGGCGCCGCCCGCTTCACCACCGCCATCGCCGGCCAGCTTCTGAAGAACCCGAACACGGTGCTGATCGACGGCGGCGACACCTTCCAGGGCACCCCCATCTCCAATCTGGTGAACGGGGCCTCGGTGCAGGAGTGGCGCAACAAGGTCGGCGTCGCCATCAGCACCCTGGGCAACCACGAGTTCGACTGGAACGTGCCGACCCTGCTGGGGCTGCTGGAGACGGCCGAGCATCCGGTGATCTCCGCCAACATCTTCGTCGAGGGTACGCAGGAACGGCCTGAATGGGTGGTTCCCACCGCGACGCTGGAGGTGGCCGGCTACACCATCGGCTTCATCGGCATCACCACCCCCGAGACGAAGGGCATCGTGCTGGCGGCCAACGTGGAGGGACTCGAGTTCGCCGATCCCGCTCCGGTGATCAACGCCGAGGCGAAGGCCCTGCGGGAGGCGGGCGCCGACCTGGTGGTGGTGGTCACGCACGGTGCGGCCAACCAGGGCGAGGAGCCGCTCGAGGTCGTGAGCGAGGTCGCCGACTGGATGGCCCAGGTGACGGAGCAGGTTGACGCCATCACCGGCGCCCACTCGCACGAGATGGCCGCGGGCTATGTGCTGGATGCCAATGGCAACCAGGTGCCGGCGGTGCAGTCGGGCGCCCACAGCACGGGCCTCGCCCGCATCGACCTCTACATCAACCGGGCTGACAAGCAGGTGACCAAGGCAGCCGTCGACGTGTGGAACCCGAGCCAGGCGCTGGCCCCGACCCCCTGGGCGGCAGACCTGGTCGCGAAGTGGGCCGCCGAGATCGAGCCGATCAAGGCCCGTCCGGTGGGCAAGCTGGCCCACCAGCTCTCCCGCACTTATGAGCAGTCCGGCGAGAGCGTGCTGGGCGACTTCACCACCGACGCCATGCTGGCCGGCGCACCCGGGGCACAGATCGCCGTCACCAACGGCGGGGGCATCCGGGCGCACCTGACCCCCGACGAGAACGGCATGATCACCTGGGGCGACCTCTACACCACCAGCCCCTTCGGCAACACGCTGGTGCTGGTCGACATGACCGGCAGCGAGCTGAAGGTCCTGCTGGAGCAGGGGCTGGAGGGCTACGTGAAGCGGCTGCACAACGAGGGCGGCCCCCGTCCGCTGCAGGTGTCGGGCATCACCTTCACCTGGGACTACAGCAAGCCCGAGGGTGAGCGGGTGGTCGAACTGAAGCTGGCCGACGGCACGCCGGTCGACCCGGATGCCACCTACAAGGTGGTCGTGAACAACTTCATGGCCTCCGGCGGCGACGGCCTCGCCATCCTGGCGGAGCTGGTGGACAGGCAGGTCGATCTGGGCATCGTCCTGCTGGACGCTCTGGTTGACCACTTCAAGGCCCTGGCCGGGGAAGAGCCGCTCACCTACGAACTGCAGAACCGGATTCAGGTGCTCAACATGCCCGAGGATCTGAGGCTGCCGCCCGAGTAAACGGTAAGAACGGCGGGGCTGTCACGGCAGAGCAGACTGCCGTGACAGCCCCTTTCACATGTATGGGAGCGTTTCCCTTCAGGCAACGGCGCCTGGCCGCCCGAACGGTCTCGACCACCGCCGCACCGGCCTTCCGCGCGCTGCATATCCTCGAATGCCTTCGCCGTGGCTGCTGGCGAGGTTCGGCCTAGCGATAGTTCACGAACTGCAGTTCCAGCCCGAAGTCCTGTCCTTTCAGAAGCCGAATCACAGCCTGCAGGTCGTCCTTCTTGGGGCCTGAGACCCGAATGGCATCGCCGCGGATCTCGGCCTTCACCTTCAGCTTGGAGGCCCGAATGGCGGCGGTCATCTGCTTCGCCTTCTCCTGCGGAATGCCCTGGCGAAGCGCGATCACCTGGCGCAGCATGCCGCCGGCGGCATCCTCCACGCGCCCGTAGTCCAGGGCCTTCAGCCCCACGCCGCGCCGGACCAGCCGGGTCTGCAGGATGTCGATGATGGCTTTCAGCTTCATCTCGTCGTCGGCGAGGATGGTGATCTCGCCCTTTTTCTCATCCAGGCTGATCGTGGAGGCAGAGCCGCGGAAGTCGTAGCGGGCTTTCATCTCCCGCCGGGTCTGGTCGACCGCGTTGACGACCTCCGCCATGTTCACCTTCGATACCACATCAAACGAGAAGTCGGCCACAGGGGAACACCTCGTCATCGGTTGATTGCCCTGTATGATAGCACAATAGGTCAACAAGGGCGATCGGTCTCGCCGCCCCACGCTTCCCCACCGCCCGACGGGTGGGGCCCGCCGCGCATCTCGCCGCTCTCGTTCGCAGTCGCCTCCTCTTCCGGCAGCCCGGGGTACGGGTTCACGTGCACCAGCACGTTCCGGCACTCGGGCACAGCCCGCATGATGGCCCCCTTCACCCGCTTGCCGATCCGGTGGCCCTGGGCGACGGTCAGGTTCCCGTCCACGCTCACCTTGCACTCCGCATAGATGCCGGGGCCGAACACCCGGGCCTTCAGCTCCCCCACCACCTGCACGCCGGGCACCTGCAGGGCCGCCTGCCGCATGGCGACCATAGTCTCCCGGTCAGGCGCCCGGTCCATCAGGTCGCGAACCGCCTGCCAGTACAGGCCGAGCCCCATACGCAGGATCAGGCCCGAAACCAGCAGCCCCATGAGCGGGTCCAGCAGGGGCAGCCCAAAGCGGCCGCCCAGGGCGCCGGCCAGGGCCGCAGCGGATGCCATCACGTCCGTGCGCTGGTTCGCCGCGTCGGCCAGCACGGCCTGGCTGCCCAGCCGCCGGCCCAGCCCGGTCAGGTACCGGGCCAGCGCCTCCTTGGCGCCGATGGAGACCACCGTCACGAGGGCCGCGAGCAGGCCGACCGGCTCTCCCCCCGCCTGCAGCGCCTGAACTGCGCCCGCGGCGGTCGCCAGCCCCGCTAAGGTCACGATGATGCCCACGAACTTCGCCGCGACCGGCTCGGCCTTCTCGTGGCCGTAGGGATGGTTCAAGTCGGGCGGCAGGGCGGCGATCCGGCTGCCGCCGATCACCACCAGCGTGGCCAGGATGTCGGTGCCGGAATTGGCCGCATCTGCCAGGACGGCGGTGGAGCCGGCGAGAAAACCGGCGATCCCGCGGGCCACGGTGAGGTTGACGTTGACGGCGATCGTCAGCAGCCCCGCCCGGTTGATGAGCTGCTGACGCCTGTCCCCGGAGATGCTGGATGCCAAGGGGCCCCCTCCCTTCCGCTCTAGTATGCGCCGGCGGAAGCGAGGGGGCCCGGCTGCGTGCGAGTGGGCAGGGCACAATGCTGTGCCCGCTATCCAGGTCGAAGTGCACGCTCTCCGGGTCTGGAGGGTGCGCTGTCCGGGTCTGGAGGGCACACTGTCCTGGTCTTGAGGGCACACTGTCCTGGTCTTGAGGGTGCACTGTCCTGGTCTTGAGGGCGCGCTGTCTGGAGCTGGTGCGCTCCGGACCGGGTCTAGAGTGCCCGCAAGGCCTGGTCCAGGTCTGCGATAAGGTCGGCCACGTCCTCCAGGCCCACGTGAATGCGCACGAGGCCCGGGCTGGGCCAGTTGGCCTCTGGCGCCTTGTGCATCGCGCCGATGATCGGCAAGAAGACCAGCGACTCATACCCGCCCCAGGAGACCCCAAGCCGGAAAACGCGCAGCGCGTCCACGAACCGACTGGCCTGCTCCAGGTCCCGGGTGTCCAACTCGAAGGAGAGCAGGCCCGATGCCCCCCGCATCTGCCTGAGGGCCAGTTCGTACTGCGGGTGAGACGGGTGGCCGGGGTAATGCACCCGGGCGACCCGGTCGTGGCCGGCCAGGAACTCGGCCACCTTGGCAGCGTTCAACTGATGCTGCCGCATGCGCACGGGGAGGGTGCGGAGCCCGCGGCCGATGAGCCAGGCCTCGAAGGGACCGATGACGCCGCCCAGCAGCGGGATCTCAGCGTCGCCGACCTGGCGCACCCGCTCCGCTGGGCCCAGGATGGCCCCGGCCAGCACGTCGGAGTGGCCGCCAAAGTACTTGCTGCCCGAGTAGACGACCAGGTCGACCCCCAGTTCCAGCGGGCGCTGCAGTAGCATGGTCGAGTACGAATTGTCGCAGATGGTGGCGATGCCGTGCCGCCGGGCCACCGCCGTCACGGCGGCAAGGTCCTGGAGTTTCATCAGGCCGGAAGAGGGCGACTCCAGGTAGAACAGCCGGGTGTTGGGCCGCACCGCGGCCTCCCACTCGGCCGGATCGCGGCCGTCCACCAACGTGGCCGTTATGCCGAACCGGCTGAGATAACCGGTGATGAACGCTTTCGCCGGGCCGTACGCCGTGTCGACGCAGACCACGTGGTCGCCCGCCCTGACGCACGAGAGGATCGCGGCGGAGATCGCTGCCATACCGGAAGCGAACAGCCGGCACTCCTCCGCGCCTTCCATCGCCGCCAGCTTCTCTTCCACCACCCGCACGGTGGGGTTCCGCCGCCGCGTGTAGACATAGTGCTCCTGCTCATTCGCAAAGGCGGCGATGGCGTCGGCGACTGACTGGAACACGAACGTCGAGGTCTCGAAGATGGGCGGCGCGGCGGCGCCCATGAAGCGAAAAGGATCGTCGCCTGCGTGCGCGGCCAGGGTGTCCATACGGCGGCTCGGATCCGGTGCAGGTCTGTGCATGGCTGCTCGCTCCTCTTCCCGCAATATCAAGATGTCTAAGTCTTTTCGGCGGCGCGGCCCGGCGTTCCTGCGCGGGCTGCAGGGGCATGCTAATGCATGGCCTCACTCTCATTGGGAGGTGCCAGTCGTGTCCGAGATTCTGCCACCCGAAGTCAGGCAAGAGATCGAAGAGTGGGAGATCCGGCAGCGGTACAACCCGGTGGACGTGGAGAAAGTGGAAGGGAACCTGCGAATGACGAAGGTCCGCCGCACGGTCCCTATCACCCAGCACTACTACTCCAACTACCCCGGGCAGAAATCCCAATAGGTAGGCCGCGAGGAGGGGGCGCAGTCCCCCTCCTTGTCTGCAGTGTGAGTTGTGGGCACCACCTCGTAACAGAGGATGACCTGTAGACCACGCGTCACGGGCGGAGCCTGGCGGCGGGCAGTGGGATCCTGCGACCCCTGGGTTGGGCACCGCAAATTTTTCACTTCTGGCGGAAGGCGAAGGTGAAAGAGTGACGGTTCCCAGGTGGCTCTGGTGGGCTGAGGGGCTGCATACGCCGCCTACAACTCGAAAACGCCGACGCCGAGCGGCGTCATGGTGACATAAGATGGCCTTCCAGTTGACGTAACGCGGCGGCGGGGCCGGGGCGGGCGACACCCCGGGCGATCCCCAGGATGGGAACCGCAAGTTTTGCGCTTTGCCCAGAAATCGCAAGCGAAAAAGTGACGGTTCCCAGGTGGCTCCGGTGACGCTGCAGGGCTCCCACGCTGCCTGCAACTCGAAAACGCCGACGCCGAGCGGCGTCATGGTGACATAAGATGGCCTTCCAGTTGACGTAACGCGGCGGCGGGGCCGGGGCGGGCGAGACCCCGGGCGATCCCCTGGATGGGAACCGCAAGTTTTGCGCTTTGCCCAGAAATCGAAAGCGAGAAAGTGACGGTTCCCAGGTGACTCAGGCGAGGCTGCAGGGCTCCGACGCCGCCTGCAGAGCAAGACCAACAAGACCAAGCAGCGTCTAGGTAACATAAGATCGCCCCTGAGTTGACGTAACGCGGCGGCGGGGACGGGGCGGGCGACACCCCGGGCGATCCCCAGGATGGGAACCGCAAGTTTTGCGCTTTGCCCAGAAATCGCAAGCGAAAAAGTGACGGTTCCCAGGTGACTCAGGCGAGGCTGCAGGGCTCCGACGCCGCCTGCAGAGCAAGACCAACAAGACCAAGCAGCGTCTAGGTAACATAAGATCGCCCCTGAGTTGACGTAACGCGGCGGCGGGGCCGGGGCGGGCGACACCCCGGGCGATCCCCCGGATGGGAACCGCAAGTTTTTCGCTTTGGCCAGAAATCGCAAGCGAAAAAGTGACGGTTCCGAGCGGCCCTGCGGAGGCCCTGAGTCTACGGACGCGCTTCGAGGGGGCGGCTCACCTACGGCTGAACCCACCTCTTACCGCAAACGGCTCACACCCACGGCCCAATCAGCCGCGAGCAACCCACAGCCCACTGCCCACACGTCACACCCGATAAATCCTCAAATACCGCCTCCGCAGCACCACTTCCCAGCGCTTCTCCTCCGCCAGGTTCAGCCGCTCGTACACGTACCCCGGCAGGCTCACCTGCAAGTCAACCCCCGGCGGGTCTGAACGGAAAAACAGCACCACGTCGCCACCGTAGTCGATCTCGTCCACGATCTCGCCCGACAGCAGGTTCTCCGCCGGCTCCCGGAGCGGCCGGTCCTTCCGCACGAACATGATGTGCTCCGGGCGGATGGCGCAGACGACGTGCTGCCCCGGGCGCAGATCGCCTGCGGGGGCCAGCAGCACGTGGCCGCCGACGCGGACCCGGGTGCCGGCCGGATCGGCCGCAGTCACCACGCCGCTGAGCCGGTTGTGAAAGCCCATCTGGGCCGCCGCGCCCAGGGTGGCGGGGTGCTGGAAGACCTCGGAGCGGGGCCCCACCTGCACGACCCGGCCCGCCTCATACACCGCGATGCTCCGGCTGAGCGCGTAGGCCTCCTGCAGCTGGTGCGTGACCAGGAGCGTCGGAATCTGCAGCTCCCCCAACAGAGAGAGCAGCTGACTGTGGAGCGACCGGCGCGTCACGTCATCCAGCGCGGCAAAGGGCTCGTCCAACAGCAGCACCTCCGGTCGGGTGACCAGGGCACGGGCCAGGGCGACCCGCTGCTGCTGCCCTCCCGAGAGTTCGGCCGGCCGCCGCCCTTCGAAGCCCGCCAGACCGACGCTGGCCAGGGCGGCGGCGGCCCGCTCCAGCCGTTCATTCCCGGGCAGCCGGTGCAGCCCGTAGGCGACGTTTTGTAGCACGGTCATGTGCGGGAAGAGGGCGTAGTGCTGCTGTACGTAGCCGACCCGGCGGGACTGTGGGGGCAGGTTGACGCCGGCGGCGGCGTCGAACAAGGTCCGCTCGTTCAGCCGGATGACGCCCCGGTCAGGCCGCACCAGCCCGGCGATCGCCTGCAGCGTCAGGCTCTTCCCGGAGCCGGAGGGGCCGAAGAGGGCGGTGATGTGGCGTCCCACGGTCAGGTCCACCTGCAGGTGGAACGGCCCGAATCGCTTCTCAATCTGACAGGTCAGCACCTCACCGCCCCCTCCCATCGCCAATGCGCGCCAGCAAGGCCAGCACACCCACGCTCACCATGCTGATCAGCAGCACCAGGTTGTTGGCCAGGGAGTACTGTCCAGCCTGCACCGCGTCGTAAATGGCCACGGAGAGCGTCTGGGTCCGGCCGGGGATGTTGCCCGCGACCATCAGCGTCGCGCCGAACTCGCCCATGGCGCGGGCAAAGGCGAGCACCGCCCCGGCCAGGATGCCCCGCCAGGCCAGCGGCACCGTCACCGTGAAGAAGATGGCCGCCTCCGACCGGCCCAGGGTCCGCGCGGCCGCCTCCAGAGCCGGGTCCACCGACTCGAAGGCCGCCTGCGCCGAACGCACCACCAGCGGGAACGAGACCACCGTGGCCGCCAGCACCGCCGCCTGCCAGGTGAAGACCAGGCTGATGCCCCACCCCTCCAGCAGCCTGCCCAGCGGGCTCTGCCGACCGATGAGCAGCAGCAGGTAGTAGCCCAGCACCGTGGGCGGCAGGACCAGAGGCAGGGTCGTCAGCGCCGAGAGGAGCCCCGGCGCCGGAAGGCGCCGCCGGGCCAGGCCGTAGGCCAGCGGCACGCCCAGGAGCGCGGCGAACAGGGTGGCCAGGAAGGCCACCCGCAGCGAGAGGAGCACCGGGAACCAGTCGATCGCACGGAAGTCCGCCACGGCCATCACTCCGGTGGCAGGCCGAAGCCGTACCGCTCCAGCACCGCCCGCCCCTCAGGCCCCGTGACCAGTTCGGCGAAGCGGCGGGCGTCGGCCTCGTTCGGGCTGCCGGCCACCACCGCCAGGGCCTGCTCCAGCGGCGTGTAGAGCGACGGATCCACGGCCACGTAGGTGATATCGGCTACATCGGCCAGCGAGAGCGGCACCAGTCCCGCCTCGGCGTTGCCGGTTTCGATGAACTGTAGGGCCTGCCGCACGTTCTCGCCCAGCACGAGCTTCGGTTGCAGGGCCTCCCACAGCCCGGCGCTCTCCAGCGCCTCCCGGGCGGCGCGGCCGTACGGGGCGTGGCCCGGGTTCGCGATGGCGACGTGCACGATCGCCGGGTCGAGCAGGTCGGTCAGCTCGTCCGCCTCCGCGCCGGCCCGGATGCTCGATGCCAGCACCAGGTGCCCCAGGGCGTAGACCCGCCGGGTCTCGGGGAGGAGCGCCCCGGCCTCGATCAGCCGGTCGACGTAGCTCGTGTCGGCGGCGGCAAACAGGTCGACGGGGGCGCCGTTCTCGATCTGGCTGGCCAGGTTGCCGCTGGCCCCGAAGGTGAACGTCACCTCCACCCCCGTCTGCTCCTCAAACAGCGCTCCGATCTCTGCGAAGGCGAAGTGCAGGTCTGAGGCCGCCGCGACGGTCAGCGTGCGGGCCGCGCCGCCACCGCCGCCGGGGAACGCGCCACCCCCGCTGCGGGGGTCCGCGCCGGGGCCGCTGTCCGCAGGACCGGGTCCCGCCGGTCCCCGCTGGCCGCAGCCCGCAGCCACCAGCAGCACGGCCAGGAGGACAACCAGACGACGTTTCATGCCGCGTATCTTCCTTTCGCCGCGAAGTATTCAGTGTCACCTTACCACACCTGCTTCCCCGCGGCACGGCACCAGCGTATCAATATCCGGTTAGGGCACATGATCGACCCGCGGGGGCGCCACCCCCCTTCCCCGCATAGGCTGGGCCCGAGGTGGTCCGCGTGCGCATCACGCCCGTGTACTGCGACGTCCTGCGCAGCCTGGAGGCGGCGGCGCGGGGGTCACCCCTGTGGCCGGCCTTCCACCACTTGGCCTACCGCCCGCACCGGGAATACTTCGACGGCTTCGCTGAGACCTACGGACCTGCTCTGCTGGGGCGGGAGGGGCTGCCCGCACTCGTCACCCGCCTGGCGCCTGCCCTGCACCTCGCCCTCAGCCCGGCCCCGGGCTACCGCATGGAGGAGCGGGTCCGGTCCATCATGGCCAGGCTGCGGCCCCTGCTCCCCGGGCGGTTGCCGGATGTCTACCTGGCGACGCTCTTCTTCGTCGCGCCCGCCGCGACGATCTCGGTCGGCGGGCGGCCCGCCATCGCCCTGGGCCTGGAGCGCTTCTCGCCCGCGCCGCCCCCGGGCCCCCGGTACTGGTACCGCCCGGATGAGGTGGAGGAGATGCTGCCCCACGAGGCGGCGCACGCCGTGCGGATGGAAGCCCTGGGCCTGCCCCCCTCCCCTCAGGGCCTGAGCCTGCTGGACATGGTGATGCTGGAGGGAACCGCCCTGCTCTTCACCGACCTGCTGCTGGGCAGGGAGACCCTGGCGACGTTCATGGACCCGGCCCGGCTGTCCTGGCACCGGGCGCACGATGCCGCGGTTCTCGCCGCCGCCGCCCGGGAGTTCGGTACGGGCGGTATGGCCGCCTTCACCCGCTACTTCGCCGTGGACGCGCCCATCAGCGGATATTGGGTGGGTTACTCGCTCTGCCGCCGCTTCCTGGAGCGGTACGGCACATCTGCAATGCGCGAGTTGCTCTGCATGCCGTCAGCCGAGATCCTGCGCCGCCTGGGCTGACTCCCGCTCGTGCGCTGCCGGGGGCAGAGCCCGGTTCATGCGCAGCCCGGGCTGATTCCTCATGCTCTGCCCGAGCCGACTGCGGCTCCTGCAACGCTTCAACTGACTCCGGCCTGCGCAACTCGAGTTGAGATGGGTCCGGCAGGCCATTATACTGAGGGGGAAAGGGGGTCCTGCGCTGTGGCCGGCGATCGTTGGAAGGGCGTCACGACCGAGCGGGGAAAACCGCGGGTTTACATCCAGCAGTACCTGGACCTGAAGCTCTCTGAGCAGCAGTACAAGAAGATCTGCCAGGAGATGGGGCTGGAGAAGCCGTTCACCGAGGAAGCGGCGACGACGGTCATGGAGGCGTTTCTGGAAGATCTGGCCGACGGATCCCAGTGCGACACGGCGCACCTGCAGCGCAGCGGTGGAGACGTGATCCTGATGACCGTTGTCTCGTACCCATACAGCCAGGCGACCTTCGACCGCATGATGGCCGCGTATCTGGCCAAGAAGTCCCTGGGGCAGGCCGAGTAGCCCCCGAGCGACGAGGAGCCGAACGCTCCTCGTTCTTCATTTTTCTCGGGACAGGAACCGTGCCATGTATTATGATTAGCCTGTAAGAGGCCCGACCATCAGACCGGTGGCACTCGTAAACTCCCACGTGAAAGGAAGGCGAGACCATGCTCAGGCCGGAAATCCTCTCCGCGCTTCAGGCGGCAGTCGGCGAAGAGTGGTGCCTGACCAGCAAGGCAGACCTTGTGGCCTACTCCTACGATGCCACACCGCTCTACCAGCGGCTCCCCGACGCTGTGGTTCTGCCCAGGACCACCGAGGAGGTCGCCGCGGTCATGCGGGTTGCCCATGAGCACCGCATTCCCGTGCACACCCGGGGCGCCGGCACCAACCTGGCCGCGGGCACAGTGCCTGCGGAAGGCGGCATCGTCCTCTCCCTGAACCGTATGAACAAGATCCTGGAGATCGACCAGGAGAACCTCACGGCCACCGCGGAGGCCGGGGTCATCACCGCCGACCTCCACAAGGCCGTGGAGGCGGTCGGCCTCTTCTACCCGCCCGACCCGGGTTCGATGACCTCCTCCACCCTGGGCGGCAACGTGATGGAGTCTGCCGGCGGGCTGCGGGGTCTGAAATACGGCGTGACCAAGGACTACGTAATGGGGCTCACGGCGGTGACGGCCGACGGCCGCATCTTCCGCGCCGGCGGCAAGAACGTGAAGGACGTGGCCGGCTACGACCTGGTGAAGCTGATCTGCGGCTCTGAGGGCACGCTCTGCATCGTCACCGAGGTGACCCTGAAGCTGCTGCCGATGCCCGAGACCAAGCGGACTGCCCTGGCCGCCTTCCCCGACATGGAGGCCGCCGCCCGGGCAGTCAGCAAGATCATCGCCGCGCGCATCATCCCCTGCACCCTGGAGTTCATGGACAACGGCACCATCCGCGCCGTTGAGGAATACGTCGGCCTCGGCCTGCCCACTGACGCCGCCGCGCTGCTGCTGATCCAGCAGGACGGCCCGGCGTCGGTGTGCGACGCCGACATCGCCCGCATCGCCGAGATCTGCCGGCAGGAGGGCGCCACCAACGTCGAGCACGCAAGCGACCCGGCCGAGCAGGACCGGCTGATGCAGGCCCGCCGGTGGGCGCTCTCGGCCCTGGCCCGGCGCAAGCCCACCACCATCCTTGAAGACGCTACCGTGCCCCGCAGCCAGATCGCGCCCATGGTGGCCCAAATCCAGCGCATCGCCGAGAAGTACCGGCTGGATATCTGCACCTTCGGCCACGCCGGCGACGGCAACCTCCACCCCACCTGCATGACCGACGAGCGGAATAAGGAAGAGCTGGAGCGCGTCGAGCAGGCGTTTGCGGAGATCTTCGCCGCCGCGCTGGAACTGGGCGGCACCATCACCGGCGAGCACGGCGTGGGCGAGGCGAAGTCGCCTTACCTGGAGTGGAAGGTCGGGCCTGTGGGCATCGAACTCATGAAGAACATCAAGAAGGCCTTCGATCCGCACCACATTCTGAACCCGGGCAAGCTCTTCGCGGGCGAGACCCGGAAGCGGGTGGTGGTGCGCCAGTGAAGGTGCAGATTTCAGAGGACTTGGTCCTCAACTGCATGCGCTGCGGGTTCTGCCTGCCCGCCTGCCCCACCTACCGGGAGAAGCAGGTGGAGTCGGCCAGCCCGCGCGGCCGCATCGCCCTCATGCGCGCGGTCATGGAGGACAAGCTGGACATCCTGGACATCGCCGATCCGCTGGATGCCTGCCTCGGCTGCCGCGCCTGCGAGCCCGCCTGCCCGGCGGGCGTCACCTACGGCGCCATCCTGGAGCAGGGCCGGGCGCAGCTGGCCGAAGTCAGGCCCCTGCCCGGCGTCGTGCGCTGGGCGTACCGCTGGCTCCTGGGAACGCCCGGCGGCATCAAGTTCTCCGCCTGGGCCCTGTGGCTCTACCAGAAGCTGCACCTGAGCAGCCTGGTCCGCCGCCTGAACCTGGTGGAGAAGATCGGCGGCAAGGGGCTGGCCGACATGGAGAAGGTCATCCCGCCGGTGGCCTCGCCGGCGCAGCGGGCCGCCCGCAAGCCAGCCTACCCCGCCGTCGGCGCCCGCAGGTACCGGGTCGCCTTCTTCCTGGGCTGCCTCTCGGACATTGTCTTCTTCGAGACCAACCAGAACGCGATCGACGTGCTCACCCGGCTGGGTTGCGATGTCGAGCTGCCCGCGGGCCAGGGCTGCTGCGGCGCCGTGCACAGCCACGCCGGCGAGCACGCGATGGCCGTCGAGCAGGCCAAGCGGAACATCGCTGCGTTCGAGGCGGGCGGCTACGACTTCATCGTAAGCACGGCCGGCGGCTGCGGCGCCGCGCTGCGGGAGTACGACAAGCTGCTGGCCGACGACCCGGACTGGGCGGACCGCGCCCGCGCCTTCTCCGCCCGCTGCCGCGACTTCTCCGAACTGGTCGAGCAGCTGGGCCCGGTCCCGATGGGCGAGATGCCGGGCACCTACACGTACCAGGACTCCTGCCACCTGCGCAACGTGCAGAAGGTGGCCGCCCCGCCCCGCAACCTGCTGAAGGCCCTGCCCGGCGCCCGGTTCGTCGAGCTGCCTGAGGCCGACCGCTGCTGCGGCGCTGCGGGTACCTACATGATCACGCAGGCGCTGATGTCGGACCGGATCCTGGACGACAAGAGCGAGAAGGTCCGCGAGACCGGCGCCTCGACCCTGGTGGTGGCCAACACCCCGTGCCACCTGGAGATGCTGGAGGGCATCCAGCGGGCTGGCCTGGCCGATCAGGTGCAGGTGCGGCACATCGCCGACGTCGTCGCCGAGGCGGTGCGCAAGGCCGCGCCCGCCGGCGAAGAGGCGTGACGGCCGGGTCATGGGAGACTCCGAAAAAGGCGGTCCCGCCGGGCAAGGCGGGACCGCCGTCTATTCCTCCGGATCCTCCGGCGATTCCTCCACATATTCCGGGAGCGGCTTGCGCCCCATCATCCCCTCGTGCAGGCCGTGGTACCAGCGCACCTCGGGCTCGCCCGGCCGCCAGCAGAGCAGCACCTCCTGCCCGTCTATGATGGCCGGGAAGTCCACGAGGTAGCCCCCCTTCAACTCGCCACCCAGCTCCCGTATCCGGTCGCACTGACCGCGGGAGAGAATCCTGAGAAAGTCGAGTTCAGCCTCCTCCTTCAGGAAGGTGTAGGTGTCAATCTTGTCGTCCCGCCGCCGGGCTTCCACCTTCCGCTGCCTCAGGCGCCAGTCCTTCTCCTGAATCTCGGCATCCAGGCGCCGGAGGTACGCGATGATGCGCTCCAGCTCGGGAATGAGACGGTTCACTTCTGCTGGCGTATAGTAGCGGTTGCCCATCACTCATCCCCACCTTCCCTCGGCGCTCGCGCCGCCCGTTTACGCGCATTATACGGAGTGAGACGGGAAGAAGTCAAACACTTGGTGCCTCCGGGCCCTCCTGGAGGCGAACCATTCATGTAGGCAGTACCACTCAACACAGAGCGTCCGTCCAAAGATGAGGTGGACCCCTGCAGTCCGCCCTCAACGCGCCCCGGCAGGCGGCGACGTCGTGACACGGAAAGGCGGTGACCACGGGTGGCCGTGGACAAGGCAAAGATTCAGCAGGCGGTACGGATGATCCTGGAAGCGGTCGGCGAGGACCCGGACCGGGAGGGGCTGCTGGAGACGCCGCGGCGAGTAGCCGATTTCTACGAGGAGGTGTTCGCCGGGCTTCACCGGGACCCGGCTGAGCGGCTTTCGGCGATCTTCAACGAGGACCATGAGGAGATGGTCATCGTCCGGGACATCTCCTTTGAATCCATGTGCGAACACCACCTGCTGCCGTTCTTCGGCAAGGCGCACGTGGCGTATATCCCGCGCAGCGGGCGGGTGGTGGGGCTCTCGAAGCTGGCGCGCATCGTCGAGGACTTCTCCCGGCGGCCGCAACTCCAGGAGCGGCTGACCTCGCAGATCGCGGACCTGCTCATGGAGCACCTGAACCCGATGGGCGTCCTCGTCGTTGTGGAGGCCGAGCACATGTGCATGACCATGCGGGGCGTCCGCAAGCCCGGGGCCTCCACCATCACATCGGCGGTGAGGGGCGTGTTCCAGACCAGCGAAGCGACCCGGGCCGAGGCGATGGCCCTCATCCGAGGCACGGTGTAGGAAATCCTCCGCGACCTGCCGGTTGCGGAGGATTTCTCCTTTCCACCAATACCCTGCGGAAGTGACGGAACCCAAATATGGCACGTCCCGTCCAATCACATAGTGATATGGTTATTGAGGTGACACACCTTGCCGATACGCAATAAGGTGGCAGCGCTGCTCGCGGCGACGGCCCTGCTCGTAAACGGAGCGCCGGCCCTCGCGGCCGACGCGCAGCCGCTCTCGCTCTATGTGAATGAACGGGAACTTTACCTTCCGCAGACCCCGATTCTGCAGAACGATCGCGTGCTGGTGCCCATGCGGGCCTACCTCGAGTCGCTCGGCGCGGAGGTGGGCTGGGAGCCGCCCAACCTGGTCACGGCCACCCTGGGCGAGCGCACGGTATCCCTGAGGATCGGTGAGATGACCGCGCAGGTGGACGGGCAGGAGGTCCCGCTGGACGTTCCGGCGCAGCTCATCGCCGATCGCACCTACATCCCCCTCCGCTTCCTCTCCGAAGGACTCGGGGCCGAGGTGGGTTACGACGGCGCCACGCGCACCGTCACGGTCAAGACTCAGCCCCCGGGCCAGCTGGAGGTCATCGACGGACCGCTGAATGTGCGCCAGGAGCCCAGCACCTCCGCCCCGATTCTGACGACGGTGCCCCTGGGCACCCGGCTCGACATCCTCAGCGAGGAGCCGGGGTCGGAGTGGACGGAGGTGGCGCTGCCCGGCGGCGTTCGCGGCTGGGTCGCGAACCGCTACACCCGCACGCTGGACACCCAGCCGGTGGTTCAGCCGCTGCTCCACTTGCTGGAGGACCGGGTCTACCTTCAGGCCGGCGGGCGCTGTATCGGGGCTGTGCCGCTGGTGAACAGCCTGACCTTCGTTCCGCTGGTGGAGACGGTGAAAGCCCTGGGCGGCTCGGTCAGCCGCGCCGGCGACGGCACGGCGATCGCCGCGGAGCTGGGCGGCCGCAGGCTCGTCCTCACGCCGGATTCCACGAATGCCACCCTGAACGATGAGCCGGTCCCCCTCACCGCCGCCCCGCTTCTGGTCGGCGGCCGGCCGCTGGTGGCCGCGCGCGACGTGGCGGACCTCCTGGGTGTGCCCCTCTCCTGGTCCGATGCCACCCGCACAGCCACCCTGGGCTCCGCCGGCGGCACCACCTGCGTGCCCGATGTGGCCGCGCCCGCGTTCATCCTGGTGGATGTGGCCACCGGCGCCGTGCTCAGCGAGCACAACGCCCGCACCCCCCGTGCGATCGCCTCGACCACCAAGATCATGACCGCCCTCCTGGCGGTCGAGCAGGGCGATCCGGACGCGGTGGTCACGGTCAGCTGGAACGCCGCCAACCAGCCCGGCACCAGCGTCTACCTGCGGTCGGGTGAGCAGCGCACCCTGCGCGAGCTGCTCTACGGGCTGATGCTGGTATCGGGCAACGACGCCGCCGTCGCCATCGCCGAACACCTCGCCGGCTCCGAGGAAGCCTTTGCCCAGCGCATGAACTGGCGCGCCGCGGAGCTGGGCGCACACGACACCTACTTCGTCACCTCCTCCGGGCTCGACGACTGGGTGGATCCCTACTCCACCGCCGAGGACCTGGCCATCATCTCCCTGGCGGGGCTCCACAACCCGCTGTTCCGGTCCTACATGTACCCGCCGCAGTGGACGATCCCCGGCCCCTTCGGCAATCGGCTGCTCACCAACAGCAACCTTTTCGTGCTCCGGTACCCGGGGGCGACGGGCGTGAAGAACGGCTGGACCGAGAAGGCCGGCTACACGCTGGTCGCCTCGGCCTGGCGCGACGGCCGCGAGGTGCTGCTCGTGCTGCTCGGCGCCGAGAGCCGGAGCGGGCTGTACAGCGAGGCCTACAGCCTGATGGATCACGGCTTCGTCCTGGCTGACCAGTCGTGGCTCCTGAAATAGGGCATGAGAAAAGCCGCCCTCCCGCAGCGTGGGAGGGCGGCTGTTTTCGTGTTCACACGAGTTCGTGCGTGGGCACGACGACGCCGGTGTCGGGAGGAGCCAGCCGACAGCGCCCAGGGCCGTCGACCTGCACCAGAACGGGCGTGAGCACCGGGCGCCCCCCTACCAGCCCCTGTACGCTGACCTCAAGAAGGCCTGAAAAGTCAGGGTTGGCATAGCTGAACTCGGCCGCTGCGACCAGCGGATCGCAGGGCGTCTGGATGTGCGCGTCGGCCGGCCAGCGGGTTGGGGTCAGGCGCTCGAAGTAGGCCACGTTCATCTCTCCTCTCCGCACCTCGGCATGGTCTTTTTCGCCAAACTTTGCGTTCCTCCTGCCGGTCCGAACGGCCAAATGCGCGCGCCCAACTGAGGGCGCGCGGGGAACCGAACAGGCCCGTATGTCCCATCAGCCCATCGAAAAGAGCTGCTTCATGCGCTTGACGTTGGATCGGCTGACGATCACCTCGGAGTGCTCCTTGTCCTTCAGCTTTAGGATATACGCTCCGTTGAAGTATGGACTGATCTCCTTCACCTGATAGATGTTCACCAAGTAGGAACGGTGGCTGCGGAAGAACTGCGACGAGGGCAGCCGCTCCGTCAGCTCCTGAAGGGTGTGGCGGGTCAGAAGACGCTCGGAGTAGGTCTGAACGTATACGTTATAGCCTTCGGAGAAGATGTAGACGATCTCATTGAGGGGCAGCGGGATCTGCTTCTCATCCTTCTCGCACATGAGGAACGTGAGTTGCGGCTTGCTCTCGGCGGCGGACCGGTCCGCGGAATCGCCCGCCTCCCCCCGGCCGTCGCCGGCGCCGCCCTCCTTGGCCTCACGCAGCCGCTGAATCGTCTCGGCCAGCCGCTCGGCCTCGATCGGCTTCAGCAGGTAGTCCGTCGCCGGGATCTCAAAGGCCGACACCGCGTAGTTTTCATAGGCGGTGACGAAGACGACCTTCGGCACGACAGGGCGACCCTTCAGGCTCTTGGCCAGCTCGAGGCCGGTCATGCCCGGCATCTGCACGTCGAGAAAGATGACGTCGTAGTCCAGCGCGTTGATCAGGGTCATTGCCTCGCGAGCGTTGGTCGCCTCACCGATGACCTCGACGTCGGGGAACTGGCTGAGCTGGTACCGCAGTTCCATCCGGGCCGGGTATTCGTCGTCAACGATCAGGGCCCTCAGCACCATTGGCAACCTACGCTCCTTCTCAGCAGGGACTCTTTCCTCACCATTGTAGACGACGGACCGGTGAACGCCAAGAGATGTCACGTGAAACGCGGCTCAATCCCCCTGAGTTGCCTGCTGCAGCGGGATGCGCAGCCGAATGGCCGTGCCCCGCCCGGGCGAGCTGCGGATGCGCAGCCGGTACTCCGGGCCGTAGAGGGAGATCAGGCGTTCATTCACGTTGGTGAGGCCGAGCCCCATGTTGGTGCCGAAGCCTTCCTCGAAGACCCGGCGCTGCGTCTCCCGGTCCATGCCGATCCCGTTGTCCGCGATCAGGATATGCAGGTGATCGCCGACCTGCCGCGCGCGGATGCCCAGCACGCCGGTGTCCTCCTTCGGCGCCAGGCCGTGGACGATGGCGTTCTCCACCAGCGGCTGGAGGGTCAGCACGGGGACGGAAGCGCCGGTGACCCGGGGGTCCACCTTCAGCTTCACCTGGAGCTTCTCGCCGAAGCGGGCCTGCTCCAGGGAGAGGTAGATGTTGATGTACTCCAGCTCATCCTGGAAGGTGTTCATGTTGCCCCGGGTGGTGAGCGAGCGGCGGAAGAACTGGGCCAGGTTGACCAGCAGCTCCCGGGATCTCTCGGGGTCGGTGCGCGAGAACATGATGATGGTGTTCAGCACGTTGAACAGGAAGTGCGGGCGAATCTGCGCCTGAAGCGCCTCCAGCCTCGCCCTCACCCCGAGCTGCCGCTGCCGCTCCGACTCGGCCAGCTCCATCTGAATGCCCAGGAGCGCCGCGATGCCCGCGGCCAGCCGCACCACATAGGTGGGCAGGGGCGCGTTGGTGGCCCGGTACAGCTTGAACGTGCCGACCACCTTCCCCCGGAACTTCAGCGGGGTGACGACGGCGGCCTTCAGCGGATGCGGGCAGCCGGGCTCATCGCAGGTAAGCACCCGCGGATCGTTGACCACCCGGGCCTCGCCGGTGTCCAGCACATAGCGGGTGGCCCCCGTGAGAATCGGGCCCCCCTGCTGGTGCCGCCGGCATCCCACGCCCGAGAAGCCGAGGATCACCTTGTCGTCGGTGATGGCCACGGCATCCATCTCCGTGATCTGCCGGATGATCTCGCAGATCTTCTGGGCCGACTCGAAGTTGAGGCCCTGCTTCAGGTAGGGCATCGTCTCCTCGCCGATGCGCAGCGAGGTGTCGAAACTGGTGATCGACTCGAGGACCGCCGGGGCCAGGTCGTCCTCGTCATCGTGCCTCCCCAGCAGCACGGCCACCAGGATCACCTGTGCCGCGACGACCAGGGCCGCCCACAGCACCGCCTGCGGCGGGCGCGCCCACACCAGCCAGACCAGGATGGCCCCGCTCACCGCCAGTGTGGCGAACACCAGCGCCCGCGTCCTTCGGTTCACCCACGTTCACCTCTCATCGACAAGCCGTCCGCCCCGGCCGGGAGGGCGGCGGACCGGGGGATATCGCTCCCTCGCGGTGTATCGTCAAAATGAACATAACCTTTACAGGACTCTATTCTCCCTGATTCCGCCGTTGCCTGCCGGCCCCGCGAGAGGAGGACTGCGAGACCGTGCACGCCAAGCCCCGGGCCTGCCAGCCGCCTGCCTGGCAGCCGCCGACCGAGGTGAGCCCCGGCATTTTCCTGGTGCCCATCCCGATTCCCATTCCCCTGCGCTACGTCAACTGCTACCTGCTGCGGGGCCCGTCGGGGTGGACTCTGGTCGACACCGGCTTCCACGACAGCCTGGCCATGGGCGCCTGGTCGCGCGCCCTCCGGCACCTGGGCATCCGCCCGCAGGACATCAAGCAGATCCTGCTGACCCACTACCATCCCGACCACGTGGGCGCAGCCGGCTGGCTGCAGCAGCTCACGGGCGCGCCTGCGTTCCTGCCCGAGACGGAGATGGAGCAGTTCCAGCGCTTCTGGGCGGACGAAACGGGCGACATGGCGCGGCGGCTCACGGAGCTTTTCCGCGCGGAGGGCATGGACGACGCCACCGCCCGGGCCCTCGGCAGGCACCACCTGCAGCAGGTGGAGCGGGTCCGGCCGCTGCCCGAACTGCAGCCGCTGCCGGAGGGCAGCCGCATCCACCTGGGCGACGGCGCCTACGAGGTGATCTGGACGCCGGGCCACTCCGACGGCCTGGCGGTCTTCTGGAACGCCGAGCGGTCGATCTTGCTGGCCAACGACATGCTGCTGGCCGGCATCACGCCCAACGTGTCGGTCTGGCCCGGCAGCCGCCCGAACCCCCTGGCCGACTACCTGTCGTCGCTTCAGCGGATGGCGGCCCTGGGCGCCAGGCTGGCGCTGACGGGCCACCGGGCGCTCATCCGCGACGTCGCGGGAAGGGCGCGGGAGATCATCGCGCACCACGACGACCGGCTGGCAAGGGTGGCCGGCGCCGCCTCGGCAGCCCCTGAGGGGGCCACCGCATGGGAGATCTGCCGCCGGATCTTCCCGGTCGATGCGCTCACGCTCCACCAGATTCGCTTCGCCATGGCGGAGACGCTCGCGCACCTGGTCTACCTGTGTGAGGAGGGGCGCCTGCGCAAGGAGGGCATGCGCTACCGGGCCCTCGCGTAGCCTCCCGGGCGACGGCACGCCGGCACGCAGCCGGCGCACGTGCCCGGAGGCCGCTCGCGCGACGGCGCCGGGTGCGCATGGAAACGGGCCGGCGGAGTATTCCGCCGGCCCTACACGGTGCCGTTCTAGTGAGAGCAACCGCCGCTGCCGCAGGACCTGGGGGCGCCGCCGGCGCTGGCCGTGCGGAACGACTGGCCGCAGCTGCAGCTCGTGACGGCGTTCGGGTTGTTGATCGCGAAGCCGCCGCCCATCAGGCTGTCCACGTAGTCGATCGTCGAGCCGTCCACGTAGGGCAGGCTGCCGGGGTCGATGACGACCTTGATGCCGTCGAACTCGCCCACGTTGTCGTCGGGGCGCGGGTTGCGCTCCAGAGCCATGCCGTATTCAAAGCCCGAACAACCGCCGGGACGCACCAGCACCCGCAGGGCCAGGTTCTCACCCTTGGACTGGATGATCTCCTTCAGCCGGGTCGAAGCCTTCTCGGTCAGGGTGATGTTCACGGGTGGTTCCCTCCTTTGCTCCCATGTCTCCTAGTTTAACATGTGCGATCCACCGCGCGTCAACAATCTGCGCTCGCGCCGCGAATCGCCCGAATTCCCCTGCACCTGTTGAGACGACCCGGGCTGCGGTAGCGGTGCGGCCTGTTCCTACTCCGAACGCTGAATCGTAAAGACGGGCGAGGTCCACTTGTCCCAGTGGTCGTCGTTCCGGGAGTCGCCCAGCGCTCTCAGGGCCTCGATGACCAGCACGTAGTCGCCGTCGGCCAGCAGCCGCTCCTTCTTGCCCTGCATCACGATGCCGTCGAAGGCGATGGCGAAAAAGCCCGTGGGCGTCGAGTTCCGGGGGAACTGCTGGTCGACGAACCAGGTCACGGCGCCGCCGTCCGCCGGACGCACGCCGATGCGCAGGCGGCTGGACTGGTGATCCAGGTGGAAGAGCACATACGGCACGTCACCGTCAGCCATGGTAAAGACCGCGCCTTCGTCCTCCCTGTAATAGGTGTCGCCGACCTGCCGGGCCAGCCACGGGAAGCCGTACTGCGTCGGGGTCAGCGCAGCCTTCTCCTGGTAGTCGCCCTTGTAGCCCGCGTAGGGCACGCGCAGGACCGGGCCGTCGTTGTTGACCGGCGTGAGGACGAGGTACCCGCCATAGATGGTTCCGTCGGGCAGCGTTGGATCGGGCGTGATGGTGACCTTCACCTTCGTGACGCCCCTGGGCGACAGCGTCACCGTGTTCTGCTGGAACGTGACCTGATCCTCCCCGATGTAGAAGGAGGGCGAGTAGGTGTTGCCTCCGGTGGAGACCGCCTCCACATGGCTCAGTGCGTAGGTGATGCGCCGGCCGGTGTTGTTGCGGATCGTCAGGGTGTGGGAAGCCCCCTTGCCGGTGGTCTCACCGAGGGCAAGCTTGGGCGTCTCCACGGTCACGCCGGACAGGATCGCCTTGTCGATCTGCAGCATGCCGGCGCCCTGGCGGTTCACACTGTCCAGGAACCCGAGGCCCGGATTGCCCCACCAGTTCTTCGGTTCAGCGGTGTTCATCAGCAGCGCCTGCACCTCGGCGGGCTTGGTCTTGGGCCTGGCCTCCAGGAGCAGCGCGGCGGCGCCGGCCACGTGGGGCGCGGACATCGACGTGCCGCCGATCGTCGCGTAGCCACCGGCCTCCAGCGGGTACGTGGAGTAGATGCCGCCGCCCGGCGCGCCGATGTCAGGCTTCAGCGACAGGTCGGGGGCGAGCCCGTAGGAGCTGAAACTGGAGATCAACCCCCCGGTCGGACTCTCGAACGAATCCAGCTCGTCCGTCCACTCCAGGGTCACCTCGTCACCGGCCTCCAGCCGCTCACGGATCATCAGGCCGTCCTCCTGGGTGATGGCCACGACGGGGATGGTGATGACCTCGTCACCGGCTACGGTCGGGTTGACCCGTCCCGCCGTGTTGTTGTACAGGATGACTGCGGCCGCCCCGGCGTTCTGGGCGTGGAGGGCCTTCTCATAGAAGGTGCAGTTGCCCCGCATCACCAGCGCCGCCGCACCGCTCAGGCTCCCGGGCGGGAGCGGAACGCAGGCTTCATCGTTGCCGATGCCCACGTCCGCGCTGACGATGGGCAGCGTACCCGATGTAGGCGGCCGGGGCGATGCGCTGGCGGGCGTGAAGCCAATAGCCATGCCGGCCGCTCTGAAGATCGGCAGAGTGGCGTGCGAGTTGTCAAAGGCGGCAACGCCGATGACGTTCGCCCCAACGCCCGGCGCGCTCGCGGAGTACAGGCCGTACTCGCCGCTGTTGCCGATGGACGCCACGACCACCACGCCCTTCTTCACCAGGCGATCTGCCGCAGCGGCCGTCGGGTAGCCGGGCCACTGGAAGGCCGAACCGATGGACATGTTCAGGATGTCCATCTTGTCCTTGTAGGCCCGCTCCATCGCCGCGAGCATGACGTCTGCGGTGGTGCTGCCCTCGCAGCCGAAGACCCGGTACGCGCCCAGCGTCACGTCGGGCGCCACGCCCTTGATGCGGCCGTTGGCGCCGACGATCCCCGCGACGTGCGTGCCGTGGCCGGCGATGGCGCAGTCGTCGGGATCGGGATCGGGCACGGGCACGGGGTTGTATCCAGGATGCGTGGGATCGGCGTTGAAGTCGTCACCGACGAAGTCGTAACCGAACGCGACCTTGTAGCCGGGGCCGAAGCCGCCGCCCAGGTCGGGATGGTGGTAATCGATGCCCGTGTCCATGACCGCCACCCGGATGCCCTTGCCCGTGTAGCCCAGTTCGGACTGGACGATGTCCGCGCCGGTCATGGCCAGGGCCGTGACCATGTCGATGTCATCCGTGGGCTCCTCCACCTCCGGCCGGGCGATCTCCATGACGGGGTAGATCGCCTTCACGCCGGGCAGGCGGCTGAGGGCGCCGATCTGCGAGGCATCGGCCATGATGGAGACGCCGTTGAACAGGGAGTCGTAGGTAAAGCGCTCCTGAAACCGGATGTTCTGCCTGGCCGCCTCGGCCCGGAACTGCGCCCGCTGGCTCTGCACGGTGGCCGCGCTGCCGCCGTCGGCCAGCGGCGCACCGGTGAACTCCACAAACCAGGCGCGCGGAGACTCGTCTACCATCTCATCCGGCCATTCCACCGGTATCGCGCGGCTCGAATCCGGAACCAGTTCGGTGTACTGCGCGGCCGCGGGGAACGCAGTGCCCAGCAGCATCACCCCGGCCAGTGCCCACGTCAGTAAACGCCTGCGGTTCATGTGCGACCTCCTCCCACCCCACTTCACCCGGGGATCCACTCCCGCTTGCCGCGGATCCCCCAGGCGGATAGGAGGATGTTTCGACACGCTTCGTGATTTCCCTTCAATTCTGTAAACTCTGGGCATGGCTGCCCGTTTCGGACCAGCTGCCTTTCCCCGCATGCTCTTCAGGTGTATATTTAGAGTTGGCTTGTCAGTACCCCGCCAGCGAAGGAGATGACCATGACTCCCATCACACTTACGCTCGCCATCCTCGGTACCTCGCTGGTCGCGGGCTTGGTGGGCTCCATGCTGGGGCTGGGCGGCGGCATCATCATCGTTCCGGCCCTGACGCTCGTGTTCGGGTACGACTTCCGCACGGCGGTGGCCGCCAGCGCGGTCGCCATCATCGCCACCTCCACAGGGGCGGCCGTCGCCTATCTGCGAGACCACATCACCAACACCCGCATCGCCATGTTCCTGGAGATCGGCTCCACCCTCGGCGCGCTCACCGGAGCGTTCATCGCCGGGTACGTGCCGGCCCGCTTCCTCTTCCTCCTCTTCGCCGCCCTCATGGCCTACTCGGCCTGGTCCATGTTCCGGGCCCGCAACATGGATCTGCCCGAAAATGTGGTGCCCGACAGGCTGTCGCGGCGGCTGCAGCTCAGCGGATCGTACTACGACCAGGCCCTCGGCCGCACCGTCTCCTACCACGCCACCGGTGCCATCCCCGGCCTTCTGCTCATGTACGTCTCCGGCGCCTTCGCCGGACTGCTGGGCGTGGGCGGCGGCACGTTCAAGGTGCCCGCGATGGATGTGGTCATGAAGCTGCCGATCAAGGTGTCCTCGGCCACGTCCAACTTCATGATCGGCGTGACGGCGGCCGCCTCCGCCACGATCTACTTCGTGCGAGGTGACGTGAAGCCCCTGGTGGCGGGCCCGGTGGCCCTGGGCGTGCTCTGCGGGGCGTTGCTGGGCTCCCGCCTGATGGTGCGACTGAAGGCGAAGACCCTGCGGCTTTTGTTCGTCCCGCTGCTGGCCTACGTGGCCCTGCAGATGGCCTGGAAAGGGGTGACCTACTAGGTGGACAGCCTGCAAACCCGGAATCAAGCCGTCTCCCAGGATGTAGAACGGGTCGAGACGGCCGTCGCGCGCCTCCTGCGGCTGGGCACCGCCGTCGCGGCCACCCTGATCGCCTCAGGCCTTGCGGTGATCCTCTTCCACCTGCCCGTGGGGTTTGGTCCGCAGCTGGTGACGGCCGGGATCATCGCCCTCGTCTGCACGCCGCTCCTCCGGGTGGCGGCAGCCATGGTCATCTACCTGAGACTCGGCGACGTGGTCTACGGGCTCATCTCCCTGGCCGTGCTGCTCTTCGTCTTTGCCGGCATGCTGCTCGGCGACAGCCAGTGAACGCATGCGAAATATGCCCACCGGCCGTGCTGCCGGTGGGCCTCCTTTATGCGTCTTCACCTTCGTGCGCCAGCGTGGGGTAGGCCCGCAGGATATCTGTGCGGCTCAGCACCCCGACCAGGCGTGTGGGGTCGTCGGGTGCCACCACCGGGAGCCGGCCGACGCCATGCTGCACCATCAGCAGGGCGGCCTCGGCGATGGTCTGGTCGGGCGTCACCGTGATGAGGGAGCGCGTCATCGCCTCGCTGACCGGGGTCGCCAGCCGCCGCTCCAGCGGCACATCGCGCACGTCCTTCAGCGTGATGATCCCCGCCAGGCGGCCTTCCTCGTCCAGCACAGGGTAGCCGCCGTGGCGCGTCTCCCGCATCAGGGCGATGACCTCCCTGAGGGACATGCTGGTCCTGGCTACCTGCACCTGCTGCGCCATGGCCTCCCCCACCCTCACATCCCGCAGGTCCTGAACCTGCCACGGCAGCAGCACGCCCTGCTCCGGAAGGTGAAGAGTATCAACGGAGTAGGGGTTGATCCGCTGGCTGAGCACGGCGGCGGCGCCGCAGGCCAGCATGGCGGGCAGGGCGATGCGGTAGTCGCGGGTGATCTCGAAGATCAGGGCCAGGGCGGTGAGCGGCGCCTGCGTGGCCCCGGCGATCATCGCCGCCATGCCGACCACCGCGTAGGCTCCGGGCTGGGCTCCCAGCCCGGGCGCGGCCCGCGCGGCCAGGTGGCCGTACACGCCCCCCGCCATCGCCCCGAGGAACATCGCCGGCGTGAAGGTGCCGCCCGTCCAGCCGCTGCCGCTGGTGAGGGCAATGGCCACCAGCTTGCCCCCCAGCAGCGCGGCCAGTATGAGCAGCGGCAGCCGTCCTTCCAGCGCCTCCTGAATGGTGTCGAGGCCCGCGCCCAGCGTCTGGGGGAGGAGCAGGCCCACCAGCCCGAACAGAATGCCGCCCAGGGCGGGCTTCAGGCTCTGCGGGATGCGCGGGAGGCGGTGGCCCGCCTCCTCGCTGCCGTAGATGGCGGCAATGTAGAGCCGCGAGAGCGGGGCGATGACCAGCCCGAGCCCGAGGAAGAGGGGAATCTGCCAGGGATCCTCCACCGAGTACGCCGGAATCGGAAACGGCGGCCCGCCGGACAGGTAGCGGGACAGCACGGCGGCGACGGTCGCGCCCAGCGCGGCCAGGGCGAAGGCGCGCGAGGAGAACTGGATCAGCACGATCTCCATCGCAAAGAAGGTGCCGGCAATGGGGGCCTGGAAGGCGGTGGCGATGGCCGCCGCGGCGCCGGCGACGACCAGTGCCCGCCGCCACTGCGCCCGCATGGGGACCGCCTGCCCCAGGGCCGAACCGATGCCGGAGCCCAGGAGCACCACGGGCCCCTCCCGCCCCAGCGAACCCCCGGCGCCCAGCGTGAGGATGGACGCGGCCGTCTTCAGCAACGTCGAGAGCGGACGGAGCCGACCGTCCCGCCGGGCCAGGGTCAGGATCACCAGCGGGATCGCGTGGTGCCGGTCGGCGCGGGGCGTCAGCCGCCTGACCCCTGCGTGCAACAGCCCCAGCAGGGCGGGGAAGAACAGGAACGCGGACCAGCCGGGCAGGCCGGCAGCGCCGAGCCACTCCGGAATCTGCGCATACCCCAGCGTGAACAGGCGGTCGACCAGCCACTCGAACAGGCGCACCGCAAAGGCGGTGAGGCCTCCGGTCAGCATGACCAGTGCGAGAAGGATGAGTACGGAGAGATCAGAGAACCGGACCGGCGCAATCAGTTGACGCCAGTCCGGTCTGGGGAACGAATTGCTGCGAAGATCCAATGGACAACCACCCCCAACTTTCTAGTTTACACTACTGTAGAAAGTATGGGACTGGACATCCTTTTTCTGGTCATCTCTCTATGGTTCTGGGCCGGGCTCGACCCCCGCTTCAGCGGGATCATCGCTCCCGGGTTCAGG
This sequence comes from Symbiobacterium turbinis, assembly GCF_055383075.1. Taxonomy (NCBI): domain Bacteria; kingdom Bacillati; phylum Bacillota; class Clostridia; order Eubacteriales; family Symbiobacteriaceae; genus Symbiobacterium; species Symbiobacterium turbinis. The sequence goes on along the minus strand of NZ_AP042433.1, from coordinate 243,515 downwards.
CTCCGACGGCACACCGGGAGCTCCGCCGCCCGTGCCGGAGTCGGGGTCATCCGGGGCGTCGGGACCCGGCTCGGGTTGGGCCTCACCGGACAGATATGCACTGACGATGCGGGTGATATCCGCCAGCCTTGCGGCCGCCGCCTGCTCGTTCACCCCCGCGCTGAGGATGGCGATCGCGAAGGGCCGGTCCGGCAGGAAGACGATGCCGACGTCGTGCACCATCGCGGGCAAAGTGCCGATCTTGTGCGCCACCGGCACGCCGGCCGGGGCGCCTGCGGCGATGCGGTCGGAAAACGCGGTCTGGGTCAGCAGCCCCATCAGGGTGCGGTACAGCCCGCCGTCCTCACGGGCGGCCCAGCGGTACAGCAGCTCGATGTACAGAGCCATGTCCCGGGGCGTCGTGGCCCGGCGGCCGGTCTCCAGGTTGGTCACGGTGCCGCCCAGCTCCCGCATGTACCCGAAGACGTTCTCGTCCCCGAACCGGCGCAGCAGCATGTTGGTGGCGATGTTGTCGCTCACCGTCAGCGCCAGGTTGACCAGCTCGGCCACCGTGTAGCAGTCGCCCGGAATCGCCCCGTGCAGGACGCCGGCGCCGCCCTCCCAGTCCTCCGGCGCGTAGTAGACCGGCTCCTCCAGGTCGGCCTCGCCCGCTTCGACCAGGGAAAAGACGTACATGGCCAGCGGCACCTTGAAGGTCGACGCCGCCACGAAGACCTGGTCGCCCAGCACGGCGGCCGTCGCACCCGTGGTCAGGTCGGTCACGGCCACCCCGTACGTACCGTTCAGCGTGGCCAGATAGGCCTCCAGGAGTTGTTCAAGCCCGGCCAGGGCGCCGGGCTGAGGTTCGGCCGGGGCTGCCATGTATGGGAGCGCGTCGCCGGCCGCGGCCGCCCGGGCCAGCGGGACTGCGGCTGTGCAGACCCGGGGAGCGCGCTGCGACGCCGCATCCAGTTTGGACGGGATCTCCGGTTCCTGGTCAGTCTCGGCGGACGATGAAGTGCCGGTGGTCTCTGTGACACCGGTGGTCTCTGCGGCACCGGTGGTCCCTGGAATTTCGGCGTTTCGGGCATGGGATGGGCGCAGGTCGGCGGTGTCAGGCTCTGCAACTTCGGCTGTCTGCTGAGGCTCCTCCTCCACTGTCTGCGGAACGCGGTCGGCGGCTGCCGTCTGTCCCTGTTCCGCCCCGGGGTCGCCGTGCTGAGCCGGCGGCACTGCAGGTGCCGCCGGCAGCTCCGCGGCGGCCGCCAGCAGGCTGGCGACCAGCGCGAGGATCAGCAGCAGGCGGAATACGTGGAACGTACCTCTGGGCTTGTAACCTGCCATACGCCTTCCCCATCCTCAAACACAAGGTTCAGATTTAATTCTCCACCTTGTGTATACCATCGGGGTACGCGAAATTTCAAGGTTAGGCCGTTGGCAAGGGGTCCTTTCAGCGCAGCCGCTCAGCGGGGGCGAGACGAAGGTCCGCCGCGGGGTGCGAGACGAAGGTCCGCCGCCGGGTGCAGCACCACCTCCAGGTGCAGCACGGCGGAGACCAGCTCTGCCGGCAGGTAGACCTGCCTCTCGCATCGCACCGCACGCGTCGCGATCACTTCGCCGTTCAGCACCGCCGCGCGGGTCTCCACCCGGTCCCCGCGGAAGTGCACCGAGAGCACATCCTGCGGTCCCAGGAGGCTCACGGTCCGACCGAACTCGTCCCAGTAGACGGGCGCCGCGTGCTCCACCAGCCCGCGCAGCGGCACCAGCACCTCTCCTTCCGGGGCTGCGTAGCCGGTCGCCTCATGTATGCTTCCAGACTCTCCTTCAATCTTCACCGCCACGGGTTCCATGCCCGACAGCGGTGCGCACACCCCAGCGGCGGAGCCCGATGCGGCCGAGCCCGCTGCACGCGGGCCGCCCCAAAGGAGCGCCGCCACCGCCCCGAGGACGAGCAGCCCCGGCACCAGCCAGAGCCCCGCCCGCACCCATCTCAGCCAGCCTTCCCCCACCCCGCTCCCTCCGTCACACCATCGCGCTGCCTCCATTCTACCTCTTTCTAGATTCTTCCGTTATAGGCGCAAACAGAAAGAGCGCGCCTCTCCACTACCTCTCGGAGCCGACACACTTTCACTTCCGCTCCCAGCATAAAAGCGAAAACTTGCGGTTCCCAACGGAGGTGATCATCAGGATTCTGTGAGAGACGGGCGCAGGTCCTGTCGTGCGGCAGATCTCCACTTGTCGGGCGGGCGAAGTGAAACTTTCTCTCAGTTCGCCAGCTACGCAGCCCCCAGCAGGGTTGTTTCAGCACAAGAGAGCCGCGCCCGGGCGGCCAACTGTAGACCCGGTGCGTCGGGCGTGCGGCGTCCGGACACAGACGATGTGCGCACACAGAATGCGTCCGTTTCTGCAGCGCACAGGCCGCGGGCTCCTGCCCGCGGCCTTCCCCATATCGCGTTCACACCTACCGGTCAACCAGCAGATCGGTGACCACCGTGTCTCCCGGCGCAAGGCGGATGATGGGCGCCATGTCCATCGAGTGGGTGAGCGAACCGCCGAAGGTGCCGGACTCGGGCCGGACCCGCAGCCACGCCCACGTCGCCCCGTTCGGCAGCGCCTGCTCCAGCCGGTAGCGGCCCTCCGCGTCGGTCAGGACCGACGCGACCTGTCCGCTGCCCTCGATCACCAGCTCCACCCGGGCGCCGGCCACGGGCTGCCGGTTCTGATCCAGGACCCGACCCTCGATCGCGGCGGTCTCCTCATAGATCATCACGGCCTGCGTGAGGGTCTGGCCGGGCTTCGGCAGTTCACGGAGCACCACACCGCCCTGGCTGTAGCCCTCGCGCTCCACCAGCAGGAGGCCCAGCGAGGCGGATGACACGTCGGCCTTCACGGCGAAGTAGCCGTCGCTCTCGGACCGGCTCTCGGCCACCTTGACGCCGTCGAGGTGAAGCTGCACCGTCGCCCCGGTCACGGGCCTGCCCTGGAGGTCGACCACCACGCCGTCCAGGGTGGTGTCGGCGGGCATCAGCCGCACGGTGGGAAGCGCGTCCCCAGCGTTCAGCGCCGCCGTCATGTCGATGAGGCCCGTGGGCAGGTAGCCTTCCGCGGTCACGGAGAGCGCCGCCCAGCCCGTGGTCGTGGGAACGGACCCGAGCCGGTACCAGCCGCCGCCGTCCGTGCGGTCGCGGCCCACCTCCCGGCCGTCGGCCAGCACCATCTTCACCTCAGCCCCCGACACCGGACGGCCCAGGGAATCGACGATGCGCCCCTGCACCGTGGCCAGGGCCGGGTGAAGCGTCGCCTGCAGGGTCAGACGGCCGCCTCCGGGCACGTGGAACGTGGTGGTCGAGGTGCCTGAAACGACGACCTCGCGAGAGGTCACGTACCCTTCCTTGCTGACCCGCAGCATGTAGGGTGACTGAACGGATCCGCCGTCCTGGCTCGCGTCCACGTGCTCGATGATGAACTTGCCCTCGGCATCGGTGGTCGCCTTGTACGCCACGTGGCTGCGGCGAATCAGCTCCACGGTCGCGCCCTCGATCGGCAGGCCGGTGGGGCCTACCACCGTGCCGGTGACCGTCGACCGGACCAGCGACTGGTCGTTGAACTGCTGCGCCACCAGCGGGATCTGCACGGTACCGCCGGGCTTCACGGTGAACCAGTCGGAGATGGCCAGGTCGATGTGATCCACCGTCAGGCTGTCGACGGCGTTGTATGCCATGAGCTGGTACTGGATGCCGTCACCGGCCGGCACGCCTTCGAAGCGGACCTCGCCGTTGGAGTTGACCCGCGCCGTGGCCACCTCGCCCAGCCCCTTCCGGACCAGGACGATCTCCGCCGTGCGGATCGGCCGGTTGCCGATGGTCGTCAGCACCGACTCCACGGTGCCCGTGGTGCGGAAGATCTTGATCCGGTTAAGCCCCGAATGGTCAAGCAGCCCGCCGGCCGCGACCGACTGCGGCTCCGTCTCCACCGGGGTGTAGCCGGGCATGGTGACCCGCAGCCGGTAGTTGTCCTCCGGCAGGTCCATGCGGATGGTGAAGCGGCCGGTCACGCCGGTCTCGGCCTTGCCCACCACCACGTTGTCGCCCCGCACGAGCTCGACCGTCGCCCCGCGCAGCGGCGAGCCCGTGGCGCCGTCCACCACCTCGCCGGTGGCGGTGATGGTGCCCGTCGCCAGCGAGATGGCCTCCACCGTCACCCGTCCGCGGCTCACCGTGACGTCCCGCTCCACCGGCGCCTTGCCGTCGGCGGAGACCAGCACGCTGTAAGCGCCTGGGGCCAGGTCGCGGGCGACCCAGCGTCCGGCCTGCGCCGTGCCCTGGGCCACGATGCGCCCGGCGCTGCTCAGGAGTGTCACGCTGGCGCCGGCGCGGCCGTCGGCGTCGCGGATGTAGATCTGCAGCTCGCCGCCCACCGGCTCCAGGGTGATCGTGCGCACACCGCCCTGGGCCGGGTCAAACCAGCCGGTCTCCTGCACCTCGTAGCCGGGGGCGGTGGCCCGGGCCTGCCAGAGCCGCGTCCGCCCCGGCGCGTACGGCACCCGCAGCAGGCCGTCCGCACCGGTTTCGTCCAGGGCCACGAGCCCGCGGCCCAGTTCGTATACCTCCACCGTGGCCGAGGGCACCGGCCGCCCGGCGGCGTCGGCCACCCGCAGCAGCACCTCAGTTACTGCCTCCTGGGCCGCCGCCGGCATGACCACCGCGGCCAGGAGAAGCAGACTGGTCAGCACGGCCACAGCCTTCCGCCGGATTGCCCCGGCGGTTCTCCTACCATAACCGTTCACGCGCTCATCCTCCTTATTCATAGCGCAGGGCCTCAATGGGGTCGAGCCGGGCCGCCTTCGAGGCCGGATAGACGCCGAAGATCACCCCGACCAGGGCGGAGAAGCCGAGTGCCAGAATCACAGTGGGAATATCGATCAGCATGGAGACGCCCATCAGCCGGCCGACCAGCCAGACGGGCACCGCAGCGAACGCCACGCCGATGGCCCCGCCCACCATGCAGATCACCACCGACTCAATCAAGAACTGGGTCATGATGTTGCCGTAGGTCGCCCCGATCGCCTTGCGCAGGCCAATCTCACGGGTGCGCTCGGTCACCGAGACCAGCATGATGTTCATGATGCCGACGCCGCCCACCAGCAGCGAGATCGCGGCGATGGAGGCGATCAGGCCCGTCAGGAGGCCGGTGACGGCGGTCAGGGCCGCCGTCATCATCTCCATGCTGAAGCCCATGTAACCCGCCCCGCTGTGGGTCTTCTCCAGCAGGGCGACGGCGTCGTTCATGACGGCCTGGACGTCGGCCCCGGGGCGCACCTTCGCCATGATCATCCAGCTGTCGGTGCTGCCCGTCATGCGGTGCACCGCCTCCACCGGCAGGTAGACGGCGGGATCCTGCATCCCCAGGCTCTGCGACAGCGCGCCCGTCGTGTTGCCCACGACGCCGATCACCTGGTTGGTGAGCCCGTTGATCTTCACGCGTTCGCCGACCGGGTTGTAGTTGCGGTCGCCGAACAGCCGGGTTACCGCGTCCTCGGACAGGACGATCACGCGGGCGCCGCCCTCCATCTCCTCCTCGGTGAACCAGCGGCCTTCCAGGACCTTCACGTTCACCACCCGGTCAAAGCCGGGGGAGACGGCGTAGGCGTAGGTGGAGAGCGTCTCCTTCTGCCACTCCGCCCGGATGCCCACCGTGTCGCCGCTGACCACGACCTCGATGTCGGGCAGCATGGACTCCAGCATCCGCATGTCCCGCTCCCGGAACGGCTCGACGCGGCTCAGGACGTCGCTGGTCGAGGCCGAACCCGGCATGACGTAGAAGGTGCCTGCGCCGAGGCCCTGGAGTTCGCCCAGCACCGCCGCCTCGGTGCCGCGGCCGATCGCCACCACGGCGATGACCGACCCGACGCCGATGATGATGCCGATCATGGTGAGGATCGACCGCATCTTGTTGGCGAGCAGGGCCTCCCACGCGACCCGGAGGGTTTCGAGGATGTTCATTCCTCGGGCCCTCCCATCTGCGCGAGGCGGTCCACCGCCCTCACCGGGTTGGCGACGGGCTCGTCGCTGACGATCCTGCCGTCCCGCAGGCGGATGATGCGGTTCACGTGCTCGGCCACGTCGGGCTCGTGCGTGACGATGATCACGGTGGCCCCTTCAGCATGGAGCTCCTGAAACAGGGCCAGGATCTCCTCGCCCGTGCGGGAGTCCAGGTTTCCGGTCGGCTCGTCGGCCAGGATGATCGACGGCCGGGTAACCAGGGCCCGGGCGATGGCCACCCGCTGCCGCTGGCCGCCGGAGAGCTCGTTGGGGCGGTGGTGGATGCGTTCGCCCAGGCCCACCCGCTCCAGGGCCTCCCGCGCCCGCCGCCGGCGCTCCCGGGCGCCGACGCCGGCGTAGAGCAGCGGCTGCTCCACGTTGCGGAGCGCCGTCATGCGGGGCAGGAGGTTGAAGGTCTGAAAGACGAAGCCGATCTGCCGGTTGCGCACGCGGGCGAGTTCCGACTCGTCCCGGGCGGCGATCTTCCGCCCGTCCAGCTCGTAGGTCCCGCTGGTGGCCCGGTCCAGGCAGCCGAGGATGTTCATCAACGTCGACTTGCCGGAACCGGAAGGGCCCATGATGGCCACCAGTTCGCCGGCGTTGATCTCGAGGCTCACCCCGCGCAGGGCATGAACCTCGCTGTCGCCCATCTTATAGACCTTTGTAATTTCGACTAACTTGATCATCGGGCTTTCCCCCAAGTCTCGTCCACCTCCTCCACCCGAACCGCGTCTCCCTCCTTCAGGGAGTTAATCAGCGTGAAGGGGCTGACGATGACCTGCTCGCCCTCCGCGAGCCCCTCCAGGATCTCGACCTCAACATCGGTGCGCAGACCGGCCACAACCGGCCTCACCTTCACGGTGAAGTCCTCCACGACCAGTACGCTCAGCTGGCCGTTATCGCTGCGCACCGCCGCCGCCGGGACGACGATCGTGTCATGCCGCTCGGCCGTGGCGATGATCACCTCGGCGTTCAGACCCGCCCGGAGGAGCCGGTCGCGGTTGGCCACCTCGCCCTCCACCTGGAAGGACGGGGCTCCGCCGGTCATCGTCGCCTGCGCGGCCACGCGGGTCACCCGCCCCTCGAACCATTCGCCCGGTGCCGCGTTGGTCTCAACGGAGAGCGGCTGATCCGGCTGCACCTTGGTGATATCCAGTTCATCCACGTGGGCCGTCACCTTCAGGGCATCCAGGTCGCCGATGGTGAGGAGAAGCTGCGTCTCCTGCGCCGGCAGGCCGTCCTGAATGGCCACCGCCAGCACCGTGCCCGCGGCCGGGGCGGTCAGCTCTGCCTGCGCCAGCTTCTCCTGCATGGCGGCCAGGCTTTCGCGCGCCGCCTGCAGCTCGATCTCGGCCGCCCGCACCTGCTCGGCCACCGTGCCGCCGCTCGCGGCCTCCATCTCCGCGAGCTGCAGGGCGATGCGGGCCGCCTCCACCTGGCTGGCGGCCAGCTCAACGGCCACCGGGTTGTCGCCGCTCACCCGGGCGTATTCGGCCTCCGCGGCCGCCAGTTCGTCATACGCCGCCCGCAGCTGCGCAGCGGCCTGTGAAGCCGCCTCCTGGCTCTGTCGCAGGACCTCGTCGTAGGCCGCCCGGGCCCGTTCGTAAGCCGCGCGCAGGCTCGGATTGGCGGGATCGGCCTTGAAGGCCTCCTCCGCCTCCAGCAGAGCGGCCCGCGCTGCGGCGACCTGCTCCGCCCCCTCGGCGCTGCGATTCTGCAGCGTCGTCAGGTTCACGCGCGCCTGCTCCAGGCGGGTGCGCAGCAGGTCGTCCTGCCGCAGAACCGTCTCGAGGTTGTCCTCGGCCTGCAGGAGCTGCGCCCGCGCCTGGGCCAGCCGCTGATTCAGCTGCAGCGGCGCCTCCTGCTGCTGCAGCCTCAGGGCCGCCAGCGACGACTCCATCCGGGCCACCTGGGCCTCCTGCGCGGAGACCTGAAGGGCCAGATCCGTGGCGTCCAGGATCGCCACCACCTGACCAGCCGACACCTGGTCGCCAATGCCCACCTGCAGGGTCACCGACTTGGTGGCGAAGGGCGCCCGGATCTCATGCACATCCCTGGCTTCGAGAATCCCCGGTGCGACCACCTCCTGCTGGAGGCTGCCCTTCTGCACGGTCTGCACCCGCACAAGCGGGGCGCCGGCGGGCCCCTGCGAGCCGCGCCCTCCGCCCGCCGCAGGCAGGTTCTTCAGGTTGACAGCCACAAGCACGGCCACCGCCACGAGGAGCGCGGCCGCGATCAATCCTTTACGTCTCACGCCCGCTCCTCCTTAGTTCATCGTCATAAAGGCGCTGCCCAGTGCACCGGACGCCGCGCTGAAGAGCGTGGTCACCACGAACAGCGTGACCGGCAGGGCCCACCCCTTGCGGGGCTCGCGGTCGAAGAGGGCGGCGAAGCCGATGCCGAGCAGGATGTAGTACCAGATGTGCAGCGGGTTGATTGCGCCGAGCAGGCCGATCAGCCCCAGGCTGGCCGTGTCGGGGAGGAAGGCCGCGGCGCTCAGGTTGAGCTGCTGCCCCGTGATGCCCGAGAAGACCCCCGCCAGGAGACTGTGAATGGCCAGGGGCATGCGCGCGTAGCCGACCATCCCCATGTAGGACTTGAGCGACACGCCGCCCCCCTGGAACTGACCAAAGAACATCGCGACCAGAGAGACAAAGAAGCCGGCGAGCCAGGGACCGATCAGCGCGTTGAAACCCAGCGTCAGCGCCACGCTCCAGCGCGCCATGGTGCGCGCGAGTTCCAGGTCGATCTCCTCGCCCGCAGACATCGCGCTGATTGTCTGCATCTGCACCATCTCGGTCATCTCCAGCGTGGGACCGAAGGCGAGGATCATCAACACCACGCCCGCCAGCATGTGGACCAGGTAGGGAACCAGCACCGGCGGGTGTGCAGCCATGGCCCGGAAGGTCGCCGCCGGATCCGTCAACACGCGCACGACGGCCCGCCAGGGCGAAATGCGCGGTTCTCCACTCCTGTTCAGCATGGACTCGCTCACGCTCTCAACCTCCTATACGACGAAACAGAATAGGAACAGGTTTCCCCTGCCAATTCCTTTTGTGAGACCAGTTCATGGGCCTGAATGGTTCGCCAAAAGGTGAAACCGTTCACCTATGCTATGAAAGTACGACGTTGATGACAAAAGACCCCCTTCACGTTGGAAGGGGGATTTATGAGAAAAACCCGTCACGCCTTCCAGGGAATGCCCGCTACCACCAGCGCCAGCGATGCGGCGAAGGCCCAGAAGCCGGAGGCGGGCACGGCCCGCTTCTGCCGGGCGCGGCCGAAATGGGCCACCAGCAGGGCCAGCACCATCGTCGCAGGGTGGACGTAGGCGAAAAAGGCATTGAGCCTCCATCCGGTCTCCAGCACCCAGATCAGGAGCCCGATCAGCACCTGCACATCCAGGGCCACCGTATAGAACAGGCCGGCCCGGCCGCCCCACCCGTCCAGGCCCCGGTCGCCGGCCAGCCGGGCCCCGGCGAGCGCCGCCACCGCACCGATCAGGACGATCCAGCGCATCAGGCCGTGCGCCGCGATCAGGAAAAACAGCAACATCGAAGTGACCTCCCGAAACTTTCTTGTTTTCTTGTTCTCCCTCCTCACCTCCCGTTCCTTCCATAAATCCCCGCCGTTCTGCAGGAAATGTGCATAAGTATAGAGAAGACTGCCGGGTCAAAGGGGGGATCACGATGGGGGATGCGGCAAGGGTGCCGGACTGCCGTGAGGTGGCTGCGGCGCTCGACCGGCATCTGCGCACAGACACGTTCCCGCTGGGCATCCGGGTCTTCCGCGGGGCCGAGCCGCTGCCCGACCGGGTGCGGCGGCCATGGCGCGATATGGGAATCAAGATCGCCATCTGCCAGGGCATCGGCATGGCCCGGCGCTACGGCTGGGCGGTCGCCATGGGGCCCGAGGATCTGAGCTGCCCCATCGCACAGGTAGCCTTCGGTTTCCAGCCGGCGATTCCCTACTACACCGAGGGCAATCTCGCGGCGGGCATGTACGTGGAAACGTGCGGGCTGGGCGCCCTCACGGAGCAGGAGGTTCCCAAGTTCACGCCGGAAGAGGCGGGCACGGTGGTGGTGGCGCCGCTCGCCCGGTGCACGTTCGAACCCGAAACCCTGCTCATCTACGGCAACTCGGCCCAGGTGATGCGGGCGGTCACCGGCGCGCTGTGGAAAACCGGCGGTGCGCTCACCTCCACCACCACGGCCCGGGCCGACTGCGCCGACATCGTCATCCGCACCGCCCGGGAGGGGAAGCCCCAGTTCATCCTGCCCTGCCTGGGCGACCGGATCTTCGGCCAGACCCAGGACCACGAGATGGCGTTCACCATCCCCTGGTCGCAGGTGGGCGACCTGCTGGAGGGGCTGGAGGGCACGCACAAGGGGGGCGTGCGCTACCCGATTCCCGCCTTCCTGCGCTACACGCCCGAGTTCCCCGCAACCTACCAGGAGCTGCAGCGCCGCTGGGACGAAGGGGAGACGTCGTAGCATGAACCGGCACGGTCCCGTCCTGCCGGGCGGGACCGCCGGCGGTCGGGGGGATGCGCTTGCTCCATCTGAGCTGGTCCGATCCATTAGCCTCCGGCGTCTTCTGGCTTCTCATTGTCGTGATCGCGGGCGGCGTCTCGACCCTGTCACGCCTGGTCTGGCCGGCCGGCGTGATCGTCACGGTCATCGGCATGGTGGCGTTCGGCCCCTGGGCGCTGACCGAGATGCCCGTGATCCTGATGCTGCTCTACCCGCTCATCGGAACGGCGGCAGGCGCCGCCGGGGCGGCCATCGTGCAGCGCCGGCTCCGCGTCGGGCTGCTGGCGGGGACGTGGCTCTGTGCGGGCCTCACCGTCCACTACCTGCTGACGCTCACCCCCGGGGCGCACAGCACGGTCGAACTGCTCCCCGGCGCGGGGCTCCTGATCACGTTTCTCGTGCTCGGTCCGGTCACGGCGGCGCTGCTGCCGCCGGATCAGGGATCGCCCGGACGCGGCGGAGGCTGAGGAGCACAGCTCCCCAGCCTCCGCCCTTTTCTGCTTCCCTGGCTACTGCTTCAGATCAATGAACGCCAGCGTGCAGCGGGAGATGCAGACCAGCCGCCCCTCCTCGTCGGTGATGCGGACCTCCCAGACGCTGCTCCTGCGGCCGATGTGGACCGGCGTGGCCACCGCCCGCACCGTCCCCTCCCGCTTGGACCGGATGTGGTTCGCATTGATCTCCATCCCCACCACCGTGCGCCCCTCGCCGGCGTTCAGCGCCGCGCCGATGCTGGCCACGGTCTCGGCCAGGGCCACGGAGGCGCCGCCGTGCAGCAGGCCGAACGGCTGGCGCGTGCGGTCATCGACGGGCATGGTGGCGGTCACCCGTCCGGGCGACATCTCCTCCAGCACGATGCCCAGCGCGTCCATCAAGGTGCCACCGGTGTACGGCATCTGTTCCATGTGCATCTGCTCCCTCCGCTTTGCTGCGTCATGAGGTTCGCCGCGCCGCCCTGCACACCCTCTTTCCGACATTCGGCCCGCGTGTGCGCGGAAGGGCCCGGGAACGCGTCCCGGGCCCCTGGCGAATCAGCCCTCTTCCTGCGCGTCCGCATCGGGCGGCGGCAGTTCGCTCACGCCGCCCATGCGGTCCATTTCGTCCGGCGACTCCCAGCGCGGCACGGGCGGCTGCCATCCAGGGCCTGAACCGCCCACCTCGGCCCGCCGCACCGGCCAGCCCTGAACCGGTCCGGATTCCTGCCAGTCCACCCCACTGAGTACCGCCTGAGCGGGCTGCTCCATCTGCTGGTAGAAGCGGTCCAGGTGCGGGAGCGTCCGGCCCATGAGCTGAACGCCGCTCAGCTGCCGCACGTCCTCCTCCTCCAGGAACCGCTCCAGAGCCTGTTGGGCGCCCTCGTAGCTCTGCTGAATCAGCTGCACCTGGTCGATGATCCCGCCGACCACCTCCGGCGTTGCCCGGCCCGACAGGGCATAGCGGAGCAGGCCGCCGAGCGCCGTGGTGCCGTACAGCCCCATCATCATGTGCTGGCTCAGGTCCTGGAAGTGCGGGGCGCCCGCGGCCTGACGGGCGGCGAGCCAGTGGGCGGCGTAAGCAGACTGAATCTCGGGCTGGGCCGCCTGCAGCAGGCCCTGCATGCGGGACATGGAACCGGCCACCTGCGCGGGAAGCCGCATCGGGCCTCCCATGGGCATGGGCATGGTCACCTCGCTCGACACCTCCGGAAGGCTTTACGGAACTCCAGCCATCCCCATCTTATGTCGCCTGAAGTGCCCAATACCCTCATTCCACAATCTTCCTGAACCGCGCGTCAGTCAGCGATGCGCCTCCGGCGCCCCTGCCGGTCCACCAGGAGCGCGCCGCCGTCCGGCGCGGGCAGCGCCTGCGCCCAGTCACCCGCCTCCGCGGGCGGCACCAGGCGCGCCGCGGCGCCGGTGGTGAGGTCGAACCGGATCACCATCCGCTCGGGCGCCGTGACCAGGATGAGCCGCGAATCTCCCCGGTCGGTCAGCAGGGCCGCCTGCACGGATTCGGCCTCGCCCTTCGGCCCGCCGCCCACGACCGCAACCTCCTGCACGACACGGCCGGCGCGGATGCGCACGGCCCCGACCCCCCGGCCCGGCTGTTCCCCGCGCAGGAGCAGCCACACGGAGCCGTCCGGCGCCGGCGCCACGTAGCGCACCCGGGAAAGCAGCTGCGCGGGCAGGGTGTGGCTCGCCACCCGGCCGCCGGCGATGCGGTAGAGGCGGCCTGCGTCCACGGCCCACAGCACGCCGTTCTCGTCGAGGGCGGCGTGGCTCACCTGCCCGGAGAGGGCGTGCCGCTCCAGGACGCGGCCGTCGCCCGCGGCCGCGACCAGGTCGGCGCCCCGGCTGAACCAGAGCCGGCCGTCGTCGCCCACGGCCAGGGCGACGATCGGCGCCGCGCCCGCCGCAACCTCATGGGCGCAGCCGGCCGCCAGCCGGTACAGCCGGTAGGTCCCGCCCTCGTCCACGGTGTTCACCCAGGCCGCCCCGCCGGGCGCCGGCAGGATCGTGTAGCCTTCGAACGCGCCGAGCGTGTAGCCCCTCTGCCCGTCGGAGAAGAGGGGCCGGTTCGGGGAAGTGCGGTCGACCGTCCAGGTGGGCTCGCCCGGAGCCGGCCAGCGCCGGGCCTCCGGTGCAGGCTCGTCCTGCGTCGGAGCCGCGTCCATCTGCAACTGGTCCCTGATGCGCTGCACCATCACCAGGGCCTCGGCGCGCGTGGCGGTGCGCTCCAGGCCCACCGATCCGTCCTCGTAGCCCTGCAGCACGCCGAGGTGGACGGCCTCCGCCGCCCAGGCCTGCAGCCAGGTCGGGTACGAGGCGGCGTCGGGGGCCGCGAGCGCGCGCTGCCCCACCAGGTCCGCGTGGCCGAGCGCCCGCACGGCGGCCAGCACGATCTCCCGGCGCGCGATGGGCCGGTCCGGCTCGAGCCAGCCGTTGTAATCACTGGTGGGATCGAGCAGGCCGGCGGCCACGGCGGCCTGCACGTGGCCCTGCCGCGCCGACCAGTGGCCCGCCGCATACGGCGCCGCGTCGCCGGGGCGCGGCCTCAGCCCCAGCGCGCCGGTGAGCATCGTGAAGAACTCGGCCCGGGTGATTGGCTGGTCCGGCCGGAAACTGCCGTCGGGAAAGCCGGTGAGGTATCCCGCAGACACGCCGGCGGCGATCTGGGCCCGCGCCCAGTGGCCGGCGGTGTCCCACAGTGCGGCGCCCTGCGTGGCGGGCGGCGTCACCAGGCCAAGAACGGCCAGCGCCGCGAGCGTCGCGGCGGTGCGCTTCAGATGTTTCATCGTCATGCAGACCTCCCGTCCACATGACGGAGTCCCCAGTCGGTTCGTTTGCGCAATGTGCGAAGTGGGAAAATGTGCTGCGCCGCGCTGCCAGGTCAGACCACGGCGCCGCCGTTGGGCGAGATCACCTGGCCGGTGATGAAGCCCGCGCGCGGGCCCGCGAGGAAGCGCACCAGCGCCGCCACCTCCTCCGGGGTGCCCAGCCTCCCCGCCGGCACCCGCCTGAGCCATTCCTCCAGGTCATCCCCATGTAGAAAGCTGTTCATCTCGGTGTCGATGGCGCCCGGGGCCACCGCGTTCACGGTCACGCCAAAGGCGCCGACCTCCTGCGCGAGGGCCCGGGTGAAACCGTTCTGACCGGCCTTCACCGCCGAGTACGCGACCTCGCCCGCGGCCCCGGTGATGCCCCAGATGGACGAGATGGTGATGATGCGACCATACCGCCGCGCCACCATGTGCGGGAGCGCCGCCCGGGTGCAGGCGTACATCCCCGTCAGGTGCACCGCCACCAGGTCGGCCCACTCCGCCGGGGTGGTGTCCACCAGCAGTTTCTCCAGCGCCGTGCCGGCGTTGTTGACCAGCACGTCGATCCGGCCGAAGCGGTCGACCGTCGCCGCCACCGCGGCCTCGCAGGCGGCCGGGTCGCGCACGTCCAGCTGGAAGGGCGCCGCCTCACCGCCGGACGCGCGGATGGCCGCCGCCACGGCCTCCGCCTTCTCCCGCTGCCGGTGGTAGGCCACCATCACCGCGGCGCCCGCGGCGGCGATCTCCAGGGCGATGGCCCGGCCGATGCCCCGGGACGCGCCGGTCACCAGGGCCGCCTGGCCCGCCAGCTCCCGGGTCGCCGCGGCAGGCTTCTGGGTCGCCGCGGCAAGCTCACGGGTTTCCGCCGCCGTCATGCGCCGCTCCCTCCCTCTCCCAGCAGCACCAGGAGGCCGCGCAGGTCGCTGACGGCCACGACCTCGTGGCCGGTGGCGATGCCCGTGCGGTTGACCCAGACTGCTGCCATGCCGGCCGCCTGCGCGCAGGGCACGTCGTCCCGGAGCGAGGCGGCGCAGTACACGGCCTCGGCCGGGGCGCAGCCCGTCTCAGCCAGGGCGTCACGCAGGAAGGCCGGGTCCGGCCAGGACGCGCCTGCTGCCGCCGAGGGGCGGATCAACTGGAAGTAGCCTGCAATCTCGAACTCGGCCAGGAACCGGGCCAGCGACGGCGCCCACCGGCCCACCGCGCCCAGTGTGAAGCCCCGGCGGCGGAGTTCGGCCAGGACCGGCAGGGTCTCGGCGTGCAGGGACCACCACGCGGCGTACTCGTCCCGGGCCTCGCCCAGGCGGTTCACCAGGGCCGGGTCCGGACGGCCATGGCCCAGAAGGGGCAGCAGCGCCGACCACAGGGTGCGGTGCCAGGCCCGCTCCTGCTCCGGCGTGCGCACCGCCTGCCCCGCCTGCCGCACCTCGGCGGGCAGGCCGGCCAGGGCCTCCGCCACCTCCTCCCGGCTTGCGGCGATCCGCTCCCCCTGCAGGATGCCGGCCAGCAGGTCCGGTTCGTCGGGCCCGTAGGCCAGGGCCTGCGGGGCAAAGAACAGCGCCTTGATCACGTGCGCCAGACCTCCTCTCACGTACGCTTTCCACGCCGGGGCAGGGCCATCCTGCAGGAACCGGCAGCCGCCGGCACGAACCCGAATCGGGAAAGGAGAGTGAGCACGTGCGCTTCCGTCCGGACCAGCGCCCCTCCAAGTGGGGAGCCACGGCCGCCGTGGTCGAACAGCAGCGTGCAGAGGCCGTGGTGGAGTACCTCGCCGCCCTGGAAGGGACCCCGTTCGATGCCGTCATCCGGCTCTCTGACCTGACGGAGATCAAGGGATACCGCTACGTCCTGCTTCAGGTCAGTCTCGACTTCAGCCACCCCCATTTCCCCCGCATCGCCGGAACCCTCGACGAGATGGGCGGCAGCGAGTTTCAGCTGATCGTCGTGG
Organism: Symbiobacterium turbinis; assembly: GCF_055383075.1. Taxonomy (NCBI): domain Bacteria; kingdom Bacillati; phylum Bacillota; class Clostridia; order Eubacteriales; family Symbiobacteriaceae; genus Symbiobacterium; species Symbiobacterium turbinis. The sequence continues at coordinate 227,717 of NZ_AP042433.1, read as the reverse complement.
AGACGCCTGAGGGCGCCGTCTACCTCATCGTCGACCGGCATAACCTGCCCGATGAGGAGATGCGCCCCGACCATCCCCTGCTGCGCCGGCTGGCTCACTGGCTGGGGGCCGCCATCTCGGCGCCCGCCTGACGGCCCGCCGCGAAAATCCGACCATTCGCCGGGAGTTATTACACTTACTCTGAAGTATCTGCCCAATGATGCGATGTCTGTGTTATACTCGCTTGTGGATAGGCACAAAGGTCCTGTTCCCGAACCACAAACAGGCATCAAGTGATTAGGCAGATAGGGGGATGACGGCAACCGTGTCCGGTACGAAAGAGCTTTACGACGTGACCCTGATCGGTGCAGGGCCGACGGGACTGTTCGGGGTGTTCTATGCAGGCATGCGCGGCATGAAGACCAAGATCATCGAGGCCCTGCCCGAGGTGGGCGGTCAGCTGGCTGCCCTCTACCCGGAAAAGGACATCTTCGACGTCGCAGGCTTCCCCAGGGTGAGCGCCAAGCATTTGGTGGAACGGTGCAAGGAACAGGCTGACCTGGCCAACCCGGACGCCACCTACGTGTTCAACCAGCGGGTCGACCGGCTGAACAAGCTGGAGGACGGCACTTTCGAACTGATCACCCACACCGGCGAACAGCATTACAGCCGGGCTGTCGTCATCACTGCCGGCATCGGGGCCTTTGAGCCCAACCGCATTCCCAACGAGTCCGCCCGTCAGTACGAGGGCAAGGGCGTCTTCTACAGCGTGACGAACCTGCCCCAGTTCGAGGGCAAGCGGGTGCTGGTCATCGGCGGCGGCGACTCGGCCGTCGATTACGCCCTGATGGTCGAGCCGATCGCGGAGGAGGTCACCCTCATCCACCGGCGCGAGGGCTTCCGGGCCCACGAGGAGTCGCTGAAGAAGCTGGCCGCCTCGCGGGTGCACGTGAAGACGCACTACGAGCTGCGCAAGGTCGAGGGCGACGGGAACTGGGTGAAGAAGGCCACCATCTTCGACAACCGCACGGGCGAAGAGACGACCATCGACGTCGACTACGTCATCCTCGGCACCGGCTTCAAGGCCTCACTGGGCAGCATGCTGGAGTGGGGTCTCGAGATCGAGAACAAGCGGCAGATCGTCGTGAACTCCAAGGGCGAGACCAACATCCCCGGCGTCTACGCGGCCGGCGACATCTCCTGGTACCCGGGCAAGATCCGCCTGATCGCGACGGGCTTCGGCGAGGTGGCCACCGCGGTCAACAACGCCAAGGCCTTCATCGACCCGGGTTCGGCCGCCTTCCCCGGCCACAGCTCCGAACAGCGGAAGAAGTAAGCGGGGTGCGCCCCCGCAGCGAGGACGCAGGCTCCCTACGAGGCGGTGGGGAGCCTGCGTCTCTGCTAATGCAGGGCGCTTGCCCCCACGCCTCCGTCGCCGCGGCTGCCTGCCGCTCGCCGCCTGCCCGCCACTCGCCGCCTGCCTGCCGCTCGCCGCCAAGCCACCCGTTGCCAGCACGGCCGGCGCGGGGTACCCTATTTTCGCGGAACAGCCAGGAAAGGAAGTACGAGACGTGCGCCTGAAGACGACGCCCGAGGACTTCGTGGTGCGGGAGGCCGTGAACCTGCACATCCGCCAGAAGCCGGCCCGCTACCGGGTCTATTTGCTGGAGAAGAAGGGCTGGAATACGGCCGACGCGGTGGCCGCCATCGCCCGGCAGCGGCGCCTTCCGCTCTCCCGCATCCGTTACGGGGGGAAGAAGGACCGTCACGGCCACACCTTCCAGTACGTCACCATCGACCACCAGGCCGACCACTCGCTGGAGACCCCGGGCTACCGGCTGAAAGCGATCGGCTACGCCACTGAGCCCATGGGGCCCGGGCGGGTGCTGGCCAACCACTTCGCCGTGACCGTGCGGGAGCTCAGGCCCGAGGCCGCCGCCCGCCTGGCTCGCGGGGCCCGGCGGGTCGCCGCCGAGGGCTTCCCCAATTACTTCGACGACCAGCGCTTCGGCAGCTACGACCGCGAGCGCGGGTTCATCGCCGAGCAGATGGCCCGGGGCCGCTGGGAGCAGGCGATCCAGATCGCCCTGACCCACATCTACCCCGGAGAGAAGAGCAAGGCGAAGGCGCGGAAGCGCCGGCTGCTGGAGGTCTGGGGCGACTGGGCCGCCTGCCTGAGCCTGGCGGAGACCGCCTTCGAGCGGCGCTGCTTTGCCATGCTGCAGGAGCGTCCCGGCGCCTTCCGCGAGGCCCTGGCCACCGCCCGCCGGGAGGAGCTGGAGATGTGGCTCTCGGCCTATCAGGCGTTCCTGTGGAATGAGGTGCTGCGCCGCCTGATCGCCCGCGCGGCCCCGGAGGGCGAGCCGCCCGCGGAAGCGGCCGGCGTCGCGGGGCCGTACCGCTTCGTCCGGCCGACGGCGGCGCTGCAGCAGCTGGTCATCCCCCTGCCGGGTCGGGGCATGCGCTTCCCCGCACCCGAGGCCGGCCTGGTCCTGGAGGAGGTGCTCTGGGAGCGCCGCCTGCGTCCCGGCCAGCTGGAGGCCGATCTGCTGCCGGGCCTCTTCCTGAAGAGCTCGCCCCGAGAGGCCTGGGTGGTGCCCAGCTCGGTCCAGGTGGAAGGGCCGCAGCCGGACGAGCGCTACCCCGGCTGCCAGAAGGTCTCGCTCCGCTTCACCCTGCCCAGGGGCGCGTACGCCACCATGTTCATCAAGGCGACGGCTCCCTGAGCTCGCGGTACGGGCGCCGACGAGCCCTGAGCCGCCGCCCGCGCAGGTAGTTCACCGGCGCGGCGAGCAGCTTGCGCACGAGGGGCATCACGCCGCCCCCCACCTCCCACGCGTGGAGACCCTCGATGAAGTGCTTGATCGTCATGGCGGGCAGGCCCACCAGCCCCTCCTGGCCGAGCATGCCCACGCCTTCGTGGGGCCCCAGCGAGGCAAACTGACCGCGCATGCGGAACACGAACGGCCGCTCCGGGCGGCCGGTGAGCCGGCGCAGGATGTTGTCGGCCGCCGCCCTTCCCATCTGCACGGCGGCCTGGCCCGTGGGCGGGATCTCGCGGCCGGAGGCGGCGTCGATGAAGGAGGCCGAATCGCCGATCACGTAGATGCGGTCGTCGCTCACGCTGCGCAGGAACTCGTCGACCCTGGCCCGTCCGCGCCCGCCCAGCTCCAGCCCCGCCTCGGCCAGCAGCGAGTGGCCGCGCACGCCGCCGGCCCAGACCAGCAGGTCGTAGGCGATCTCGCCGCCGTCTTTCAGAGTGACCTGGTACTGGTCGGCGGTGACGATCGGGCTGCCGGTGATGATGCGGATGCCCTTCCGCTCCAGGATCTGCCGGGCGACCTTCACCAGGTCGGGGTGGAAACCGCCCATGATCTCGGGGGCCGCCTCCAGGAGCGTCACCCGCAGCTTACGGGGGTACTCGTCGGCCAGCTCCGCCGCCAGTTCCACGCCGGTCAGGCCGCCGCCCACGATCAGAACATGCCCCGTGTAGTTGTCGCGGTCCGTCAGGGCCAGGACCCGCTCCCGCACCTCCCGTGCAGCATGCGGGCTGCCGATGGTGAGCGCGTGCTCGGGAATGCCGGGCAGCCCGAAGTACTCGGGCTCGCTGCCCAGGGCGAACACCAGCAGGTCATACTCCAAGCTGCCGGAAAGCTTCAGCTCGACCTGCCGCTGAGCGGGGTGCAGCCCAGACACGTGGTCGATGATCAGCCGGCCGGGCGGGGCGACCAGCCGCTTCAGGGGAATGCGGACCGCGTCGGCCTCGTGACCGGCCGCATAGGTGTGCAGTTCCGTGGTGAACCAGTGGAAGCGGTCGCGGCTGACCAGCGCCAATTGGTGGCCCTGGGGCAGGCGGTCCTGCAGTTCCAGGAAACAGGTCAGCCCGGCGTAGCCCGCCCCCAGCACAACAACTCGCTTGCTCGCATCTGCCGTCGTTTCGGGCACGGTGCGCACCCCTTCGCCCAGATGATCTGTCCTTAGTCTTGCCCAGAAGCAAAAGCCGGGCGCCGGGTGAAAATTCCTCCAAGAGTCCCAGGCAACATACAGATTGCCTGCGGGTGCGGCGGCTCAAACTAAGACCGGTCCCGGTGAGACTCCACACATCGCATGTGAGGGGGAGTTTCAGGATGGCGAAGGGTGCGCAGCTCAGTGGGAACAACATCAAGGGCGTGAGCGGTGCGCAGCACGGCGCGCAGCGCAACGCTGCGGCCATGCAGCGGGCGGCCGGCAAGGCCGGCAAGGCCGGTCAGGCCAATTACGAGTTCGGCGCCATGGGCGCCGGCCAGCAGTCTGGCGCCCAGCTCTCGGGGAACAACATTACCGGGGTCAGCGGCGCCCAGCATGCCCAGAAGCGCAACGCCGCCTCCATGCAGCGTGCGGCCCAGAAGTCAGGCCAGTAACGGGATCCGCGCAGGGCACCGGCTGCTCGCAGCCGGTGCCTTTGCGCGCTTGCGCGCGTCCCCGGCGGCGTGTTATAAATGAATGAGCGCTCACTTTTTTATAAGTGAGGAGGGGCTCCCGCCCCCTCCTCACCTCCACCCCGTGCCGGCGGGGACGTTTGTGGCACGGGTCGGGCCGGCGAAGCCGCCCATGACGTCACAGGACAGGCCGCAATCGGAGGAGTTGATCACCATGCCCAAGGTGAGTCCGGCGCACAAGGAGCGGCGGCGCGAGGCCATCCTCAACGCCGCCATGGAGGTGTTCATCACCAAGGGCTATCAGGTCGCCACCGTGGGCGACATCGCCCAGCAGGCCCAGCTCAGCGTCGGGGCCCTGTACCGGTACTTCCCCACGAAGGCCGACCTGATGCTCGCGCTCGTGCGCGAGCGGCTCGGCCGGGCGCCGGAGCTCTTCGCCCGGATGACCCGCAGCGTGGACGACCCCTGGGAACGGCTGGTGCGCTGCGTGGAGCTGTTCACCACCGCCCTGCGGGTGCGCCACCCGGGCACTGGCCGCCTGCTGCTGGTCACCATGGCCGAGGCGGTGCAGCACGGCGAGATCCGCCAGGGGCTGCACGACCGCTTCGCCGGGCTGGTGGAATACGTCGCGGGCATTATCGCTGAGGGCATCGCCCGTGGGCGCTTCCGGCAGGACGCCGACCCGCAGACCGTGGCCGCCCTGCTGCTGGCCATGGCGGACGGGGTGGCGGTCTACTGGGTGACCGGTACGCCGGACGTCGAGCTGAACGCCATGGGGCAGAGCCTGGTGGCGATGCTCCGGTCCTATTTGCTTCCTGAACCCTTATTGAAGGAGTGAACCGAATGGAGCGAAGGGTAGTGGTCACCGGCCTGGGGCTGGTCTCACCCCTGGGCAACAGCGTACAGGCCAACTGGGAGGCGGCGGTGGCCGGCCGCTCGGGCATCGGCCCGATCACGCGCTTTGACGCCTCGCGCCTGCAGACCCGGTTCGCGGGCGAGGTGCGCAACTTCGACCCCGCGACGGTGATGGATCCGAAGGAAGCCCGGCGGTACGATACCTTCATCCACTACGCCCTGGCCGCCGCGGTGGAGGCCGTGCAGGACGCGGGCCTCACCTTCGAGGGCGAGCTGGCCGAGCGCACGGGCGTCGTGTTCGGCAGCGGCATGGGCGGTCTGGAGAGCATCGAGGAGAACTCGCACATCCTGAAGGAGCGCGGCCCCCGGCGGATCTCGCCCTTCTTCGTGCCCCGCTGTATCATCAACAGCGCCGCCGGGCTGATCTCGATGAGGTTCGGCGTGCACGGGCCGAATTACGGCACGGTGTCGGCCTGCGCGTCGGCCGGGCACGCCATCGCCGACGCCATGCACATCATCCGCCGCGGGGATGCCGACGTCATGATCACCGGCGGCAGCGAGGCCACCATCATGGAGCTGGCCTTCGCCGGCTTCAACTCTGCCAAGGCGCTCTCCACCCGAAACGACGATCCCGAAGGCGCCTCCCGCCCGTTCGACGTGGACCGGGACGGCTTCGTCATGAGCGAGGGCGGCGGCTGCCTGGTGCTGGAAGAGCTGGAGCACGCGAAGCGGCGCGGCGCGCGCATCTACGCCGAGCTGGCCGGCGCCGGCATGTCGGGGGACGCCTACCACATCACCGCCCCGCATCCCGAGGGCCTGGGGGCCGTCCTGGCGATGAAGAGCGCCCTGCGCAGCGCCCGCCTGAACCCGGAGGACGTGGGCTACATCAACGCGCACGCCACCTCCACCGACCTGGGCGACGTGCAGGAGAGCCTGGCCATTGAGCGGGTCTTCGGCAACCACGCCCGGCAGCTGGCCGTCTCGGGCACCAAGTCCATGCACGGCCATCTTCTGGGGGCGGCCGGGGCCATCGAGGCGATTCTGACCGTCCTCTCCCTCTACCATCAGGTGCTGCTGCCGACCATCAACCTGCAGCAGCCCGATCCCGAGTGCCGCCTGGACTACGTTCCCAACGCCGCCCGGGAGGTCCGCGGCGTGGAGGCGGCACTCTGCAACAACTTCGGCTTCGGCGGCACCAACGTGTCGCTCGCCTTCCGCCGCTTCGCCTAGCGCCCCTCGGCCGCCCGGATGCGGCGTATGATCGACGGGTGGGAGTGGCTGAGCACCTCCACCAGAGGCGGCGGTGCAACATCGCCGGGGTTGGCCCTGGCCAGCTTCTGGAAACTCTGCACCAGCGCCCTGGGGTTCTGCGTCAGCTCCAGGGCGTACTTGTCTGCCCTGACCTCCGCCCGGCGGGAGAGCGCCGCCTGCGCCGGCGTGCCGGCGATGTCGCAGAGACTGAGGAAGAGCATCAGCAGGGCCAGGCCCCGGGGCGCGTGGGCCGCCGGCAGCCCCAGCGGCGAGACGCCCCGCATCGCGCGGAGCATCCAGGCGGCCAGCCACATGGCCGCGGCGTTCAGCGCCGCCTGCAGGGCCCAGCCCCGGAACAGGTCGGCGTGCACTGCGTGGGAGAGCTCGTGCGCCAGCACCGCCTCCACCTCCGCCGGCGACAGCTCGCGGAGCAGGGTGTCGTAGAGCAGCACCTGCTTGGTGGGCCCCAGCCCGGCGACCATGGCGTTGAGCCGGCTGGACTCGTCCCCCACCCGCAGCTCGGCCACCTTCTCCACCCGCACGCCGGCACGCTCCGCCAGGCTGTGAATCATCGCCAGCACCTGCGGATCATCCACCGGGCGCACCTGGTGGAATAGGGGCAGCAGGAGCACGGGGTAGAGCGCCGCCAGGAGCAGGCTGTACCCGGCCATGACCAGGCTGGCGCCCGCCCACCACCGCCGCGGGCTCCGCCGGATCAGGGCGTAGAGCGCCAGCCAGAGCAGCGCAGAGAAGACCAGCCCCACGGCCGCCCCCAGGAGGTGGTCGCCCAACCAGGCCCAGGCCGATTGGCGGGTGAGGCCGTACGCCCGCTCGTGGGCGTGGCCGAGGTAGTAGGCGAAAGGCAGCTCCACCACGGCGGCCATGGCCCCCACCCCCACCGCCACCCACGCGACCTGCCGCGGCCAGCGGCCCCGGCCGCGGGCCTCCAGCCAGGTGAGCAGGCGGGCGCCGGCGGGATGGAAGCACAGCACGGCCAGGGCGCCCAGGGAGGCGAGGGCCTTCAGGGTGGCGGCCAGCCGGGCCTCCCTGGCGAAGCGGCGTCCCTGCTCCAGCATGGCGGCGGGGAAGTAGTTCAGGGCTTCTCCATCCAGCGGGCGGGGCTCCAGGGTGGCGAAGAGCAGCAGCAGAATCAGTCCCAGACCAAGGGCGAACAGCAGGGTCCAGAGGCACTTCAGCGGCAGTGCGGGCTCACGCACGGCCAGCCACCTCCCGGGCAGTCCGACTCTACCCCTCTCTATGCGGCTCGTCCCCTGCCATAGACGCGGCGGTCCCCTCCCACGGCGGGAGGGGACCGCTTCACAGTGAGGCTGAGTCGGCCGCAGGCTGCGGCGGCAATCGCGCCGCGCAACCGCCCGGGACCCTCGCCAGCGATCTCGGAACCGGCGTTATTTCACTTTGCCCTCTGCGCCGAAGTGAAAAACCGCCTGCTCCCACAGCCGCGGTCCTGCGGGATGATCGCTGGTCAACCGTAATGCCACGTTATGTCAAGCAACGACGCGCGCAGCAGCGCGAACAGCGGCGAGTTTCCACCTGGCAGACGGGCGAAGTGGAAACTCGCCGCAGTTAGCCGACTACGCCGCCGTGCTCCCGGCAATCGACAGAAGAAAACCGGGCGCAGGGCGCTAGCAGCGAGGCGGTGGCCCGCGGGCCAACCCAGTGCTGGCGCTGAAACGTGGCTCCCGGTTCATCCGGGGGCCCGGGTTAGCGGAATCGGGCCAGGGCCGCCGTTGCTGCGATCCGCATTTCTTCCTTTACCTTAAGCTATAACTATTCTTACAATAGAGGCGATACTGCAGCGAGCAGAGGAGGGGCACGATGCCGGTTGAGCTGGGCGAGCGGGTGAGAGCGACGTTCGACCGCATGAAGACAATGGAAACCCTCGGGGCCCAACTCCTGCGGGTCGAGCCCGGAGTGGTGGAGATCGAGTTTCCCTTCCGCGCCGAGTTCACGCAGCAGCACGGCTTCATGCATGCGGGCATTGTCACCACCGTGGTCGACACGGCGTGCGGGTACGCCGCCTACACCCTGATGCCGCCGGACGCGTCGGTGCTGACGGTGGAGTTCAAGGTGAACTTCCTGGCGCCGGCGAGGGGCCGGCGTTTCCGGGCGCGGGGAACGGTCGTCAAGGCGGGCAAGACCCTCTCCGTGTGCCACGGCGAGGTCTTCGCCCTGAGCGAGGACGGCGAGAAGCTGATCGTCAACATGTCGGCAACGATGATGACGGTCCGCAACGGGCCGGACGTCACGCCGGGGTAGCGCCATGCCGGTGAACCCCCGCATTCACATGCTGCAGCGCCGGTTTCCCAGCGCGAATATGGCGCTGGTCACAGGCCCGCGGCCGATCCTGGTGGACACGGGCTTCGGCAGCGACCTGCCCGAGACCGAGCGGCTGCTCACCGACCTCGGCGTGCCGCCATGGAAGCTGCGCCTCATCGTCAACACCCATGCCCACGTGGACCACGCGGGCGGCAACCACGGCCTGCAGCAGGCCTACGGCATCCCGGTCGCCGCCGGCGCGGAGGACGCCGCCCGGGTGAACGGCCGGCATTTCAACGCCTGCGACGCCTGGTTCCTGGACCACCCGGTAGGCCACTACCAGGTCAGCCAGGTGCTTCAGGAGGGCGACGAGCTGGACACGGGCGCCGTGGTGCTCACGGTCCTGGCCACGCCGGGCCACACACCGGGGCACCTCTCCTTCTACGCGCCGGAGGAGCGCGTGCTCCTGCTGGGCGACGTCTTTCACCGGGACGACGTGGCCTGGCTCAACCTCATGGCTGACGGACCCGATCCCCTGGGCCGGATGCTGGCCACTCTGGACCGGCTGGCCGCCCTGCGGGTGGACTGGGCGTGCTCCGGCCACGGCCCCCGCATCACGGACTTCCCCGCAGCCCTGGATGCCGCCCGCCGCCGCTACGAGAAGTGGCAGCGGGAGCCGCAGAAGATCGGCTGGCACGCGTGCAAGCGCATCTTCGGCTACGCCCTGATGCTGGAGGAGGGCATGGATGCGGAGCGGATCAGGGAGTACCTGCTGAACGCCCCCTGGTTCGTGCAGGCCAGCCGCCGGGTCTTCGAGCGGGAGCCCGAGGAGTTCGTGGAACCCCTGGTGGCGGAGATGCTTCGGGCCGGGGCGGCCAGGTGGCGGGACGGCCGGCTGATGGCGCTTACCCCCTACACACCGTTGCCCGCGGGATGGCTGCGGACGGACATGCGGCCCGACCGCTGGCCCCCTGTCGGGAGGTAGGGCGGGCGGTTGCTCAACCCGGCGACGCCGAGGGCGGGAGCGCCTTGGCCGACCGGCAGGCCCCGGCTCAGCCGGGCGGGGCCGGGGGCCGGGTCTCCTGCTGCGGCTCCTGCACCTCCGGTGCGCCCGGCGCGTCCGGCCTGTCGGGCACCGCCCGCACCACGTCGATGCGGTGGCCGTCCATGCGCTCCACCCGCAGGCGCCAGCCGCCGACGGCCAGTTCGTCGCCCTCGGCGGGGATGGCGCCCAGGTGGTGCAGGATGTACCCGGCCAGGGTCTCGTAGTTGGGGCTCCCGGGGATGGGGATGCGCAGCCGCTCGGCCACCTCGTCCACGGGTTCGCCGGCGTCCAGCTCGATCTCGCCCTGCTCCGCCCCCGGCTGCAGCGGCTCCTCCGCGATCTCGCCGATGATCTCCTCCAGCAGATCCTCCATCGTGACCAGCCCCGACACGCCGCCGTACTCGTCCACGACGACGGCGAGTTGCTCGTCTGCGGCCTGCATCTCCTTCAGGAGGCTCAGGGCCTGCTTCGACTCCGGCACGAACCACGCGGGGCGCATGACCTCCGCGACCCGGGGGCCGTCGCGCTGCCGGTCCACGTGGCGCAGCAGGTCCTTTACCGTGACCATGCCGACGATGTCGTCGTAGTCCTCCCGGTAGACCGGATAGCGCCAAAAGCCGTGGCGGCGCACCGCCGCGAGGGCGTCCGGCAGCGGCGCGTCCTGATGCAGGCAGGCCATCTCGGTGCGGGGCACCATCACCTGGCGCACCGTGCGGTCCCCGAAGGAGAAGACGCCGGCGATCATGCGCTTCTCCGCCTCCTGGAGCCCCGTGTTCTCGGCGACGTAGAGCCGCAGCTCCTCCTCCGAGATCCCCTGCTCGGCCTGCTCGACCTGGCCGCCGAGCAGGCGCACCACCAGATTGGTGGACGCCGTGAGCAGCGCGACGAACGGCCGGGTGAGGCGCGCGATAAACACCACCGGGCGGGCCACCAGCAGGGCGACCCGCTCCGGGGACTGCAGCGCGATTCGCTTCGGCACCAGCTCGCCCAGCACCAGGGTGAGGTACGAAAGCAGCAGGGTCACCGCCACCACGGCCGCGCTGCCGGCCACCGCCGGGCTGAGCCCCAGCCGCTGAAGCGCCGCCCCCAGGTCGGCGGAAAGCCCCACCGCCGCGGAGGCGCTGGCCAGGAAGCCCGCCAGCGTGATGCCCACCTGGATGGTCGCCAGAAAGCGGCTCTGGTCCTTCATGAGCTGAAGCACCGCCCAGGCCGCCTGGTTCCCCTGTTCGGCCAGCTGCCGGAGGCGCACAGGCCGGGAGGAGACCACGGCGATCTCGCCGGCCGCGAAGAACGCGTTGATCAGGATCAGCCCGAAGATGAGGCCGAACGCCCGCCACTGCGCCACAGTGTCTCTTACGCTCCGGTGGCCTCCTGGCGCACGCGCTTCAGCGCGGCGCTCCAGGCGACGAGCTGATCCAGCATGGTGTTCAGGGCGGGCAGGTGCACCTCTTCGTTGGGCCTGAACACGCTGAAGTTCTCAAAGTCGGTGAAGAGCGAGAGCGAGACCTGCTGCCGCACGTGGGCCACCTGCAGCTCGGCCATGATGGCGCGCAGGTTCTCGATGGCCCGCGCGCCGCCCAGGCTGCCGTAACCCACGAAGCCGGCGGCCTTGTTGTTCCACTCCAGGTAGAGGTAATCGATGGCGTTCTTCAGGGCCCCCGATGTGGCGTGGTTGTACTCCGGCGTGACGAAGACGAACCCGTCGAACGAGTCGATCTTCTCCGACCAGCGCCTGGTGTGCTCGTGCTGGTAGTTCTTCCCGAACGACGGCGGCATCGGCTCGTCGTACACAGGCAGGTTGAAGTCCTTCAGGTCCACCAGCTCGAACTGGGCGTCGGTCCGCTTGCTGGCGTGCTCGTACACCCAGCGGGCCACCGCCTCGCCGTTGCGCCCCGGCCGCGTGCTGCCGATGATGATCGCGATTCTGACCACTCTCGCGCCTCCTACATCCCGTTCATGGCAGGGTCTGGTCCGCGCGGAACCCGAGACCAGTTTCACCCATGCGGGCTGCCGGTATGCGCAGGAAGCCGGGCGGCTCACGACTCACCGTCGGGGCGGAACAGTTCGGCCAGCATCCGCTCCCGGCGCTCCAGGAAGTGCCGGGTGATCTGGTAATGGGGCGTCTCCTCGTACGCCATCTCCGCCGGCGGCGCCGCATCGAACGAGATGATCTGCGCACCCGGATATCCCAGCAGGATGGGCGAGTGCGTGGCGATCACCCACTGGGCGGTCGGCCCCAGGTCGTGGATCAGCCGCAGGAAGGCCAGCTGCCGGGCAGGAGAGAGCGCGGCTTCGGGCTCGTCCAGCAGGTAGAGCCCCTTCCGGCCGAAGCGGTGGGTGAAGAGCGCCAGGAACGCCTCGCCGTGGGAGCGCTCGTGCAGCGATCTCCCGCCGTAGCGGTCGTAGACGCGCCTGCCCCCGCTCAGGGGATCCCGGGCACGCTCATCCAGGTAGGAGGCGAAGTGGTAGAAGGTCTCTGCCCGCAGGAAGAAACCCTCGCTGATCTTCGGCAGCCAGGAGAGGCGGATCGTGCCGCTCAGGGCGCTCTCGGCCGATTCCACCCGCAGCAGGTCAGACCGTCCTCCCCCCGCGGGGCTGAAGCCGCACTGGCCGGCGATGGCTTCCAGGAGCGTCGACTTGCCTGACCCGTTCTCCCCCACGAAAAAGACCACGTTGGTGCGGAACCGCAGTCGGTCCAGATGCCGGATGGCCGGAATGTCGTACGGGTACACGTTCCAGTCGCGGACCAGATCCCGCCGCAGGGACACCTCCCGCAGGTACGTGTCCATCACCCCCATGTTGCGCACGAGGCGAGGCCGAACCCGGCCCCGCCTTAGCGTTTATCCAGTTTCGCGCGCACTAGCCCTGGTTGGCCGGGCAGTGCTTCCCGAACCAGCGCAGGATCCGGTGGAACCGGTCGACCCGCAGGACGGGCGGGCCCTGCCGGGTGAGGTCGTGGTTGGACCGGGGATGGCGCACCAGTTCCGTCGGCGCCTGCCCATAGAACTTGATCGCCATGTAGAACTGCTCCGCCTGCTCGATGGGGCAGCGGAAGTCGAACTCGGAGTGCATGATGGAGATCGGCGTCTTCACGTTCTTCACGTAGGCCAGCGGCGAGATGCGCCAGAGCTCCTGCACCCCTTCCGGCGACCAGGGGTCGTCCACCTTGTGCTGGATCTGGTTGAAGAACGGCCCGAAGTCCGGGGTGCCGCTGAAGGAGACCCAGTTGGAGATGGACCGGTGGGTGATGGCGGCAGCGAAGCGGTCGGTCTGGGTGACGATCCAGTTGGTCATGAAGCCCCCGTAAGAGCCGCCGGTCACGGCCAGCCGCTTCTCGTCCACCCAGCCGAAGGTCAGCGCGTGATCCACCGCGTCCATCAGGTCATTGTAGTCGCGGTTGCCGTAGTCGCCGCGGACGGCGTCCACGAAGACCTGCCCGTAGCTGGTGGAGCCCCGGGGGTTGATGAACAGCACGCCGTACCCAGCCGCAGCCAGGATCTGCATCTCCTGGTAGAAGGCGTGGCCGAAGCAGGTGTGCGGCCCGCCGTGGATCTCGAGCACCAGCGGGTACTTCCGGCCCTCCTCAAAGCCCACCGGCTTCATGAGCCAGCCGTGCAGGTCCCAGCCGTCCCGGGCCTTGAAGTTCAGCTCCTCCACCTCGGGCCACTCAATCTCGGCGAACAGCTTCTCGTTCACGGTGGTGAGCCGCCGCTCCTCGCCGCTGGCCAGTTCCCGCACGTACACGTCGCCGATCTCGAACATGGAACCGGCCGCAAACGCCAGCCGCTCGCCGCTCCGGTCGAAGGTGCCGGCGTAGATCTCCCGCTCGCCCCCGACCACCTGCTCCGGCTCGTCGCCGCTCACCGGGAAGGCGTAGACCGAGCAGGCCCCGCGCCGCACGACGGGCACGTAGATGCGCCGGCCGTCCGGCGACCAGGTGGCCTCGATCCCCAGGCCGCCGGGCCGCACGTCGGCGCCGACACTGTTGCCGATCTGCAGGTCGCGGTGCTCCAGGATGCGGGGCTCGCCGCCGCTTGCCGGGTAGAGGTAGATCCGGGGCAGCGTGGCGTTGTGGAACTCGTTCTGGTGGCCGATGACGGCCAGCGTCGCGCCGTCAGGCGAGAAGCGGGCGATTTGGAACGCGCCGATGCCGCCCGTGATGTTCTGCGGCCGGAACGCGGCCTCGGCCTCCTCCGCGGCCTTCCGGAGCCGTTCGGAGAGGGCCTTCGCCTCCTCCTCCCCCGGCTCCTCTGCCCCGGGCTCGGGCGGGGCCACGGAGGCACGGGCAGCGGGCGAGTCGGCATCCGGCACCGGCGTGACGAAGATGTCGCGCACCCGGAACGACTCATCCTCGGTGCGGTTGGCGCCAAAGGCGATCAGCCGCCCGTCGGGCGACCAGGTCGCGCCGCCGTGGTCGTAGTTGCCCCACGTCACCTGGATGGGCTTCGGCATCGGCTCGTCCGGGGCCGGCACCGGCACAACCCAGATCTGCGCCCAGCGCTCGGGCCTGATGCCCGCGGCGTTGCTGCGCCAGCGCATCACGGTGAAGGTGCGGGCCTCGTCCCTGGCCTTCTTCTCCTCCGCCTTCTTGTCCGCCTCGTTCTTAGCCCGGGTCAGGAGCTCCCGCCGGTCCCCCGGCCCCACGGCCGAGGTGAAGGCGATGTGCTTCCCGTCGGGCGACCAGACCGGATCCCCCGCCCCGTGGCGCATCTGGGTGAGCTGGCGGGCCTCGCCGCCGTGCCGGTCGATCAGCCAGATCTGGCGGTCGCCGCCCCGGTCGGAGACAAAGGCCAGGGTGCGGCCGTCCGGCGACCAGCGGGGCGAGCTGTCGTTCTTGGGCCCCCGGGTGAAGGGCACGGGCGTGCCTCCGCCCGCGGGCGCCAGCCAGATGTGCGACCGCGGCTCCCTGGATTCGGGGTCGGTGTGTGTACGCACGAACGCGACGACCTCGCCGTCGGGCGAGATCTGCGGGTCGCTCACGGTCACGAACTTGTACAGGTCCTCCGGGATCAGCCGACGCTTCGCTGCGGACAAGGTGGCATCCTCCTTTGTCGGGAACTCCCTCTCTCTGTTATACAGAGGGGCCCTCGCTCCCTGCCCGTGCTGGGCGCATCCGTCGGCGGTGCCGGCACCGGCAGAGGGATGGGGCGGCATGAAGTCGAAGTCGCATGGGCATATGGTGCCTGCCGATGGTGTCGATTCCTGCCAGAGGGCACGACGAAAGGAGAACTGCTCGTGACGGAGAGACGATTCCCCGCAACCTTCCTGGAGCGCCCCAACCGCTTCGTCGCGCGGGTCCGCCTGCAGGACGGACGGGAGGTGCCGGTGCACGTGGCCTCCTCGGGGCGCATGGCGGAGCTGCTCCTGCCGGGAGCGCCGGTGATCGTGACGCTGCGGGAGGACGCGCCCGAACCGGAGCCATCAGCCACCGGCACCCCGGCTCCGGGACAGCCTCCGGCAGAGACGCCCAAGCCGGGCCGCAAGACCGCCGGCAAGCTGCTGATGGTCCGCACCGGCTCCACCTGGGTCTCCGTGGACACCTCCCTTCCCGGCAAGCTCTTCCACCGGGCGGTGGCGGAAGGGGCCTGCCCCCCGTTTGCCGGCTACGCCGGGGTGCGGCCGGAGTACCGCTACGGCGACAGCCGCATCGACTTCCTGCTGACGGCCCCGGACCGGCCGCCCTGCCTGGTGGAGGTGAAGTCCGTCACCTCCGTGCTGCCCGATGCGGACGGGCTCCGGGTGGCCCGCTTTCCCGACGCGCCCACGGCCCGCGGCGCCCGCCACCTGGGCGCGCTGGCCGGGGCCGTGCGGGAGGGCTTCCGGGCGGCGGTCTGCTTCATCGCGCAGCGGGACGACGCGGAGGCGTTCGGGCCGTGGGATGAGATCGACCCGGTCTTCGGCGAGACCCTGCGGGAGGTGGCACGGGCCGGGGTGGAGGTCCACGCCTTCGTCATGCACGTGACGCCGGAGGGCGCCACCCTGGGTGGGCCGCTGCCGGTCATCCTGGACGGTGCGTAATATGACATTAAGCATCCAAATAGTACGCATCTCGTGGCATAATAGGATCAAGTCCCATCTCGCAACACAGCACCTGGAGGTACCACCATGCGCAGGAAGATCCGATCACGCATTGCTCTGAAGCTGCTGGCCTCCCCCCTCGTGCTGATCGTGCTTCTCATCGGCATGAGCTTCGTGAGCAGGTTCGTGACCAAGACGGTGCTGGGCGAGCTGGAGGCCATCGACCGCAGCTATTCGGTAGCCATCGGGGCCCAGTCGCTCCAGGCCGATCTGCTGCGGGAGGCCAGCGGCATCAGCAACTACGTGCTCTACCGCGACTCGCGCGACATCGCGCAGTACCTGACCGCTCGCGAGCGGGTGGCCGCTACCCTCACCATGCTCCTGGAAACGGTGGAGGATGAGGCGGCCCGGAACCAGTTCCGCGAAGTCCAGGAGATGCACGCGGCCTACGTCGACACGGTGGACAGAATTCGCCAGGAGCTGCGGGGCCGCGACGAGCACCAGGCGGTCGTCATCATGCGGATGGAGGCCGTCCCCGCCATGACGGAGATGACCTCCGCCGTGAACAGCCTGGTGGAGTCGCTCACGGAGGCGGCCACGGCTGACCTCTCCGGCTCCCGGAGGCTTGCGCGCATCATGGACATCGGGGTGATCGCCGCCTCGGCGGCGGCGGTGATCCTGGGTTTCGCGGTTGCCCAGTACATGGCCCGCCGGCTCAGCCAGCCCATCCGGCACCTGGCGGCGGCGGCGGCGGAGATCGCCGGCGGCGACCTGCGCGGGCAGGAGCTGGCCGAGACCTCGCGCGACGAGATCGGCGACACCATCCGCGCGTTCAACCAGATGGCCCGGAACCTGCACGACGTCCTGCACCGCGTGAGCCAGAGCGCCGAAGCGGTGATGGCGGCCTCGGCCGAGCTGTCCGGCTCTGCCCGCTCGTCGGCGGAGGCGGCCGAATCCTCCGCGCAGGCGATCGCGCACCTGGCGTCCGGCGCCTCGGAGCAGGCGGAGGAGACGGCCGAGGTCAACACCACGGTCGAGCGGCTGCAGGCCGTCATCCGCTCCATCGCCGACGCGGCGGCCCGGTCGGTGGCCGACATCCGGCAGGCGACGGCGCTGTTGAACCAGATGACCGACGGACTCGACCAGATGGCGCAGCGGGTCTGGAAGACGGCGGAGCGGGCCTCGCTGGCGGAGGAGCAGGCGCAGTCCGGCGCCCGGGTGGTCGAGCGGACGCTCCAGGAGATGGCGGCAGCCGACCAGGTGGTGGCCCGGGCGGCGCAGCGGCTGAAGCAGCTGGAGGCGCTCTCCGGCCAGATCGGCACGATCAGCGAGACGATCGGCGAGATCGCCGACCAGACCGATCTCCTGGCTCTGAACGCCGCCATCGAGGCGGCACGGGCAGGCGAGCACGGCCGCGGCTTCGCGGTGGTGGCCGAGGAGGTGCGGAAGCTGGCCGAACGGTCTGCGACCTCCGCGGAGGAGATCACGAAGCTCATCCTCAGCATCCAGCAGGGCACCGCCGACGCCGTCGCGGCCATGGAGGCCGGCACGGCCCGTCTGGCCGCCGGCAACGAGCTGGCCGGGGAGGCCGGCGGCTCCCTGGCGGCGATCCTCGAGGCCATGCGCAAGGCGACGGCCGACATGGAGGACGCGGCCCGGGCGGTCGACGAGGTGAAGGCGATGGCCGCCGAGGCCCTGGCCAACTTCGAGGCGGTCGCGGAGGCGGTCCAGTCCAACAGCGCCGCCACCGAGGAGCTGTCCTCGGGCGCTGCGCAGGTCACCGCCGCGGTGAACCGCATCGCCCAGGTGTCGCAGGAGAACGCCGCGGCCGCGGAGCAGGTGGCCGCCGCGGTGGAGGAGATGAACACCTCGGCCGGGAACGTCGCCGAGGCGGCGCAGCAGCTGGCGCAGACGGCGGAGTCGCTGCAGGCGCAGGTGAAGCGGTTCAGGATTTAGCGGGTCGCCGTCAGGGCCAGCACCGGCGGCACCCCCGGATCGCACAGCCGCAGGAAGTGGTAGCCGATGCCCGCCGTGCCGATCATCAGGCTCGGGTTCGGGCCCCCGGCGTTCACCCCCGAAGGCCAGTCGCCCTTCGCCCCGTAGCGCCGCAGCAGCGCCTGCGCGGTCGCCGCCGCCTTCGCACGGTACGCGCCGTCGAACCACTCCCCGTACATCAGCACGATCTCCGACAGGCCCGCGATGCCGTGACAGAGCGTCGCATCGCCACCCGGCTCCGCCATCCGCGCCGCGATGGCCGACAGCGCCACCCGCACCCCCACCTCTGCCATGCGCCTGTGCGCATCGGCCCGGTCGGGGTCCAGGCGGGCGGCGAACATCCGGGCGATGGCGATGCCGGGCCCCCCGTGGCACCAGCCCCGCTGGAAGGTCCCGCGCAGGCCGCCCCCCTCCTTTCGGTAGGGAAAGCGGGTGTCGATCCAGTTGCCGGCCGCGGGGCTGAACAGCGAGTCCTCGAAGGCGAAGGCGCCCCGGGCGGCCCGGAGCCACCGCTCTTCCCCGGTTTCGGCATACAGAAGCAGGAGGGCCAGCCCGCAGCCGGACGCGCCGTGGGAGAACCCGGTTGCGGGTGGCACGGTGTGCGAGCCGCTCAGCCGGCTGGCCTCCCACCAGCACATCTCCCCCGACCACCGGGCCTCCCGCAGCAACTCCTCGCCGCACTCCAGCGCCAGGGCGCCGAAGGGCTCCAGGCCCCGGCGCTTTTTCAATGCCAGCAGGACGGGGATCGCGCCGGCATTGCCGCTGATCACGTCCAGGGTGTGGTCGCCCTCCAGCCCCCGCAGGACCGCGTCCCTCAGCCAGGCCACCTCACCGGCCAGCCCCGCCGGCCCAGCCGGCTCCCGGGCCGGCCCGGCGGGTGGGTCCGCGTCGGCCAGCCGGCATGCGGCGTAGAGCATCCCCAGATGGCCGGCGAAGAAGGAGAGCGGCGAGGCCCCGGTGGGGCTTTCCTGCATGAAGCGGACCGAGCGCCGGAGCGCTGCCCGCGCGGTCCGCAGGCAGTCCCGTTCGCCGGTCAGGCGGTAGAGCTCGGTCAGGAACAGGGCGATGCCGGCGCTGCCGCCGTAAAGCTCCGGCCCCACCGCGGCCGAGCGTACGGAGTACCGCGCGAGCAGCCCGTCCTGAATGTCGTGCCGCCCCATCCAGTTGCACTGCTGCCCCGCTGCGTCGAACCAGGCCTCCGCACACAGCCGGCGGCCGATGGCCGCCGCGCCCTGCAGGAGTTCCGCCCGCACATCCGGTGAGGTGCTCACCCGTTTCCCTCCCCCTCTCACCCATCGGGCTCAAACGTGTAGGTGTCGCGGGACCCCGGCTCCAGGTAGGGGCACAGGGGGTCCAGCCCCCGCTCCCGGAAGGCCGCCGCCATCCGCTCCGCCCGCGCGGCCGGCGACTGTGCGCCCTCGGCATGGGCCCGCACCAGCCCCTCGGCGGCGATCCGGCACCGGGACTGCCCGAAGCTCAGCCCGCCTCCCGGATCCTCCGCCAGGCCCAGGCCCGGGGCCAGCGGCCGGGTGAACAGCGGCACGGCCGGATGGAGCAGGGCCCGGATCTCGCGGTAGACCCGGGCGATCACCGGCCGGGCCCGGTCGAAGTCCGAACGGGCGAGGTAGAGCACCCCCGCGTCCGCGCGCAGGTACTGGCGGGGGTGCGACAGGACCTTGGTCCTGAAGGGGATGCCCGCGCCGCCCAGCCCCTCCGTCACCAGCCGCATGTAGCGGACGGCGGCCTCGGGGGTCAGGTGCCAGTAGAGGCGCAGCAGCGGGCGGCCCTCGGGGAGGGCGTTGCCCAGGGCCATGTAGAACGCCGGGAACAGGTGGCGGATCTCCTTGCCCAGGCGGACGGAACACAGCGCACCAGGCTCAGGCGCACCTGGCGCATGCCCCTGCGGCCCGGCGCCGCCGCTCACCCGCACCTGCGAAGGGCGGGCCCAGAAGGTGACCTGGTCCTTCGTCACCGCGATCTGCCCGTCCGGCTCGACCCCGGCCACCCGCCAGCCCGACTCCCACGTGCCCCTGCCCTGGTTGGCCCGGGAGAGCGCCCCGATGAACGCCCGCTCCTCCGCCGGGTCGGTCCCCGCCGGGGCGCCGCCCGGCCGGGGCCGGCAGTAGAGCCGCCGGTAAAGTTCGCTTTCCAGCGCCTGCAGAAGGGGATCCCGCACCTCCCGGCCTGACGGGTCCACCACCGGGTTCCGGGTCAGGTCGCGAACCTCCCCCAGCAGGGCGAAGCGCATGGGCCCCAGCACCTCGGCGGCCTCGGCCACCGCCCTGATGTCCGCGCAATACTGTGCCGCCCTCATGCCGGATCCCCCAGTCCGAAAAGCTCCGCCCGGCCCCGCGCCGGGTCGGCCAGCAGGTTCATGCCCGCCTGGAACAGCAGCACCGACGGGACGGGCATGACCGGAAAGTGGCCGGCGATCTCGTAGGCGGTCTGCAGCGCCCGCACGGCCGCGAAGCGCACGGCCCGGTCCAGCAGCCCCTCCGCCTCGGCCGCCGGCATCCGGCGGGCGGCGGCGTAGGCCAGCCAGAGGGCCCGCACGGCCGGCTGGATAACCGGGAGCGGAAAGCGCGCGCCGGCCACCATCTCGGGCAGCGGCCGCTCGTGGGGCATGGAGACCACCCAGAAGAAGAGGAAGTCGTTCAGGGCGCCGGCCAGGTCCCAGGCCGGATCGCCGACCTGCACCAGCTCCCAGTCGACCAGGAGCAGCCGCTCGCCGCCCCGGCCGTTCGGGATCGTGAGGCAGTTGTCCATCTTCACGTCCCCGTGAATCACCGTTTCGGCCCGCCAGAGGCTGCGCAGGCCGTCCAGGCGTTCGAAGACCTCCGGCCTCGCCTGCATCTGCCGGACCATCTCCCGGTTGGCGGCGCTCATGCCGGCCAGCGTCTCCAGACGGGGACGGTGAAGCGTGAAGCTCCAGGGCAAGGCCCGGCCGAGCCACGCCAGGGCCGGGTCTCCTACCGGGTCGAGCCCCCGGAAGGCGTCATGAACAAAGGCCAGGGCCCGGCCCACCTGCGCCGCCGCGCCGGTCGGGAACGCCTCGGGGCCGGACTGCTGGTAGCGCCGCCACAGGGGCGCCGCATCGGGCAGGAGCTCCAGGATCAGCAGCGGCTGCGCCGGGTCAGCATGGCAGAGCCGGGGGATCAGGGACCGCACCCGCTCGGCCTCAGGCGCCTGCCAGCACCAGGCGTAGAACCGGGCCAGGCCGAGCGAGTCGCTGGTCAGGTCGCCGGAAAGGAAATCGGCTCCGTCGAACATGGGCTTACGGGGCTTGTGCTCAGACACACCGATCACCCCGCGGCAAGAATCGGGCCCTTGCGGCTGTGCGGCCGGCACTCACCGCGGGCCCAACCCACTCTATGATGGCGGGGGTCGATTAGGTTACATAATTCGACGCACAGATGGGGCGAGCAAGCCCAGGGCGACTCGCCGCGGTGCTATTCCTGCTCAAAAATTGTCCGGCACGATAATTTTTCGCCAGTCAAAGAAGGTTATGAAGCGGCAATGTCCAACAATCATTCTTGTAAGTCAAACAGCAAAGCGCCGTCGCAGAGTGTGCAGCACAGCAGCAGAAGTTCTCGAAATAGCGACGCACGAGGGGGCCCAACCATGCGTACACGCTTGCGGATCAAGATCTCGCTGAAGCTTCTGTCGTCACCCATCATCCTGACACTCCTGCTGATTGCGGTGGGCCGGGTGGGCTACCTGGCCACCGAAACGCTGATGGCCGAGTTCGACACGATCAACCAGAGTCACGCGATCGTCAAAGGCGCGCAGCAGATCCAGGCAGACCTCCTGCAGCAGTCTGCGGCCATCAGCAACTACATGCTGTTCGGCGACTCCGAGTACATCACGGCCCTGGAAGAGGCCAGCGAGCAACTCGCATCACAGGTCGAACAGCTGCTGGCCATGACCAGCGACATGACCCTGCGCGCCCATCTCTCCGCCATCCAGACGGAGCAGGAGAGCTACATGGCCCTGCTCGGGCAGGTGCAGGCGGATGCCTACAGCCAGCGGCACCACGAAGCCGTGGATCTCCTGCGCACGGCAGGGCTTGAGTCCACGAGGCGGATGACGGAGTCGGTCTCCGACCTGGTGAACACCCTGGACGCCATGGCCGCGATCGACCTGAAGAATGCGGTCGCCCGGACGCAGGAGATGCAGCGGATCATCATCGCGGCCTCCGTCGCTGCGGCGGTCCTGGGGGTGGCGGTGGCCCTGTGGATGGCCCGTAGCCTGAGCAGGCCCATCCAGCGGATGGCGGCCGCCGCAGCCGAGATCGCCTCCGGCAACCTGCGCCAGGAGGCGCTGGCCATCACCGCCAACGACGAGGTCGCAGACACCACCCGCGCCTTCAACCACATGCTCGAGAGCCTGAAAAACGTGGTCCGCCGGGTCGGCGGGAGCGCGCAATCGGTGCTCTCGTCCTCCGAGCAGCTGACAGAGGCCGCAGAGGCCATGGCACAGGCCGCCTCAGGCACGGCCCAGGCCATCGAACAGGTGGCCGCGGGCGCCGGGGAGCAGGCAAGGGAGACGGCCGCGGTGAACGAGGCGGTCGCCGAGCTGAAGGCCGCCATCGACCGCATCGCCGCAGCGGCGACCCGGTCCGCGCAGGACATTCAGGAGGCAGAGAACCTGCTCGCGGAGATGTCCCGGCATCTCACCGGCATGGCAGGCGACGTGCACGACACGGCCGAGCAGGCCTCCCAGGCAGCGCACCGGGCGCTGGGCGGCGCGGACGTTCTGGAGCGCACGCTGCAGGAGACCGCGCAGATCGGCGAGGCCGTGGCTGCGGCGGCAGAGCGGATCCGCGAGCTGGAGGAGCTCTCAGGCCAGATCGGCAGCATTAGCGAGACCATCTCCGCGCTCGCGGACCAGACCAACCTCCTCGCCCTGAATGCCGCGATCGAGGCAGCCAGGGCCGGCGAGCACGGCCTGGGCTTCGCGGTGGTCGCGGACGAGGTGCGCAGGCTGGCCGAGCGCTCCGCCGCGTCGGCCGGAGAGATCACCGAACTGATCGGCCGCATCCAGCGCAGGACGGCGGCGGCGGTGGAATCCATGACGGCGGGAACCGAGCGGGCCGCCCGGGGCAGCCGGCTGACCGCCGAGGCCCGGCAGGCCCTGCAGGACATCCTGACCGTGGTCCAGGATGCGGCCGCCGCCATGGAGCGGCTGGCCGCGAACGTGGAGCAGGTGCAGGGGAGCGCCGGCCGGGCCCTGGATACCTTCCGGACGGTCGCCCATGCGACGGCGGAGAGCACCTCCGCCACGGAACAGATGGCAGCCAGTGCGGTCGAGGTCAGCGAGGCCGTGCGGCGCATCGCCCTGGTCTCGCAGGAGAACGCCGCCGCGGCCGAGCAGGTTTCCGCCACCGTGGAGGAACTGAATGCGTCGTCGGAGCAGGTGGCGGCTTCGGCCCAGGAGCTCGCGCAGACCGCGCAGAACCTGCAGACAGAGGTCCAGCGCTTCAAGGTCTAGAAACGGCTTCGCCCTCTCAGCAAAAGGCAGGAGCCTGCCCCCGGGCAGCGCTCCTGCCTTCTGTCGTGTCCCGATCTCTGCACACCCCTTAGTCGGCCCCGATCGCGTCGATCAGGTCCTCCATGCCCAGCCGGCGCAGCCGCTCGGCCGACGGGCGGGAGGTCTGCGTATCCCAGTCCATGGCCGCGAAGTAGTCCTTCCGCAACGTCTCCAGATCCACCGTGAAGCCCGCATGGGGGCCCGCCTGCTGGGGCGGGGAGCCGGCCACGCGGCCGGGAACCGTCCACTCGGCCATGTTGTGCCCCTCCCGCAGGTTGAACAGGTGACGGATGTTGGCGATGCGCTCGCCCGCCAGCTTCCAGCGCTCGAAGCCCCAGGGTTCGCCCGTAACCGCCGTGAGGAAGTCGGTGATGAAGTCCACCTCGTAGCTCATGTAGCCGAAGGCGCAGACCCCGGCGCAGTTCACCACGTGCCCCAGGGCCATCAGGGTGCGGTGGAACTCGCCTGTGCCGGCCATCTCCTGGCGGGGCGGGGCCGGGTCGATGCCCTTGGCGAACAGCCCGGGGGCGTACAGGGCCTGCATGTGCGTGCCGGGGGCGTCATCCAGCACGAAGGAAACCATGTAGGTCGGGGCCAGCTTGGGGTCGTGCATGCCCGGCTCACAGCCGACGACGTGCACGGCGAACTGCTCCGCCCCCCGTCCGATGCGCTCGGCCGCCCGCTTCACGCCGTCCGCCAGCAGGTCGCCGATGCCCCTGCGCTCGCCCATCATCTGCGTCAGGGCGACGGCGGCCTCCCCGCTGCCCCACGCCAGCTCGATGCCCCCGGTGTCCTCCTTCGTGATCAGGCCGTGCTCGTAGCACTCCATGGCAAAGGCCACCGCGGTGCCGGCGGAGATGGTGTCGAGCCCGTACCGGTTGCACAGCTCGTTGCACTTGTTGATGACCTCGAAGTCGTCGATGAGGCACATCACGCCGTACGCGGCGCCGGTCTCGTACTCGGGCTTGTGGCCGCTGGACTTGAACGGGCCGTCCTTCACCTCGACGTGGCCGCCGCAGGCGATGGTGCACTGCCAGCAGCCCGACTTCCGCGTCTGGTAGCTGAGGATGCGCTCGGCGGACAGGTTCTGCCCGGCGGTGGGAATCTCGACCTCCCCGACGCCGCCCCAGTTCCGCACCGGCGAGTCGCCGTTCAGGGCAGAGACGCCCGTGCCGGCGATGGTCCCGGGAGAGAGGAAGTCGTAGGCCGGGGTCTTCCGCTTCATGTACTCCCGGCGCAAGGCCCTGGCCCGCTCGGGATCGGCGATGGGGATCTGCAGCTTCCCCCGCACGGCGACGGCCTTCAGGCCTTTGGAGCCCATTACCGCGCCGACGCCGAAGCGCGCGGCGGCGCGGCCCTTGTCGTTGAACACGCCGGAGATCAGCGACAGCTTCTCGCCGGCCGGACCGATGCAGGCCACCTGCGTGTCGGCGCCCAGTTCAGCCTGGAGGGTCTCTTCCGTCTCGATGGTGTCCTTGCCCCAGAGGTGGGCGGCCGACCGCAGTTCGGCCTTCCCCTCATCGATGTACAGGTAGAGCGGCTCCTCCGACCGGCCCGTGACGAAGATGGCATCGTATCCGGCCATCTTCAGATGCGGGCCGAAGCGGCCGCCGCAGTTGGCATTTCCCCAGGTGCCCGTCAGCGGCGACTTGGCCGTGACCATGAAACGGTTGCCCTCGATCGTCGGGGTGCCGGTGAGCGGACCGGTCACGATGCCGAGGATGTTGTCAGGACCCAGGGGGTCCGCACCCGCCGGCATTCTGTCGTAGGCAATCCGTGCGGCCAGTCCGTATCCACCCACGTAGTCACGGGCCAGTCGCTCGTCCAGCGGCTCCTCACGAAGCTCCCTGGTGGTCATGTCCACCCACAGCATACGCCCCATGTACCCACCAAGCATCGCTCCGCCCCCGTTCCTTCCCTCAGATTTTCCGACAACTCCGCGGAACTCGGGGACTTGTCGATAGTGTTGACTGGATCATTCACGTGTGTCAATACCGAATTGGCTATTTCGTCAAGTTACCTTGTGAACAAGAAGGGGGCAGCCGCCTGCCCCCTCGAGAATCAGCCCTCCTCCCCGCCCAGCCGCCGCCAGGTACCGAACTCGTACTCCGGCACAGGCGGGGCCGATGTATACGGTGCGGCCGCGGTCCCCCCGGCCCGGGTTGCGTCGGTACGAATCGTTCCTCCCGGCCCCACCGCCGGAGCCCTCGTCTGCGGCGCCGCAGACTCCTCCCGCCTGGCCCGGGGCCGCACCACGATCACGTCGCCGCCGGTCACCATTCGCGGCGCCGGCACGCCTCCTCTTCCGGATTTCACCATGCCGGGCTCACCTCCCGCTCCAATCTATGACCCTCCTCCCCCGCGCCCGCACCACGGGGAAAGCCGCAGGTTCCTCTCACCCGGTTTGATCTTGACTTTCTTTGACCTTTGGTGCTAGAATAGTGCTGGAACCAACAGTGGGAACGTTTCCCTCCCACGCCAACTACACAAGAGAAAGGGGTATGGCGATGATGTTCTACCCGATGCGTCAGTGGAATCCGTTCGAGCTGTTCGATCGGATGATGTCGCAGTGGCAGCAGCACGTCCTGGGTGGCGCCTGGCCTGCCGTACCCTCTGTTGAGCAGATGGACGTGCAGCAGGGCGAGCAGGACACTGTGATCCGGATCCAGGTGCCGGGGATCAGCCCCGAGGACCTGTCCGTTACCGTAGACGGCAACGTGCTGACCATCCGTGCCATCCACCGCTCGGTCCCGGTGTCCGGCCAGGGCGAGGGTGGCGCCCGGGGCGTCGCGACCTTCGAGCGGTCGATGACGCTCCCGCCCAGCGTCGACGCCGACAAGATCACGGCCCGCTACCACCACGGGGTGCTGGAGATCCGGCTGCCCCGTGCGAAGGGCCGGGGCGGCAGGCAGATCCCCATCGAACTGGCGTAACTAGTACCTCACCGCAAGGGCCCACCCCCTCATCCGGGGGCGGGCCCGCTGTCATTCTTCCGGTACCTCCAGCACCGTCAGGTACCGGTTGTGGTAGAAGGCCAGGTGCCGCCCGTCAGGGCTGGCCACCAGCCCATCGATCGTGCCCTCGGCCAGGATGCGTTCCGCTTCACCCCGCTGGTCGAACAGCGCCAGCCGGTTGGGCAGCAGCTCCGAAACCAGCGCGGCGCGGCCGCCTGCTACGAGCTGAGGCGCTCCCTGCCAGTGCTCTCCCCCCAGTTCCACCAGCGGGCCGCCGCCCAGGGGCGTCCAGCCATACCCCCATTCGCCCTCCCCTCGGTCGAAGTACTCGATCAGCACAGCCTCGTCGGTCACGCCCAGAACCGCGAGGAAGACGTCGCCGCTGCGACCGTCGCCGACAGGCGCCACCGTGCCCGCCTCCAGATCCACCAGGCACGGCCGGGGCTCCCTGAGACGGGTCGTCTCGTACTCCTCAAATGGGTGGCTGTTCTGAACCACCGTCCGCTCGCCGCACACCGCGGCCAGCCGGGCGCCGTCGGACGACCAGACCGGGGTTCCAAAGAAGGTCTGCCCTTCCAGGCCGAAGTAGGTCGCCTTGCCGGTCCTCAGGTCCAGCACCCCCATGCGCTCGCCGTAGGGCGGCTCCTCCCACTCCTCCGGGCTGCGCGCGTAGTGGAGGTCCATCGGCACCGAGAGGAAGGCGACGCGGGTTCCGTCAGGGGACCAGGCGCCCCAGTGGCTGAAGTGGCCGGGTTCCGCAAAGGTGCCCGCCGGGTTGCCGTCGCGGTCCAGGAAGTAGAAGCCCGGAACCGGATCGGTGCGGTTGGACTGGACGAGGAAATGCGCGCCGTCCGGCGACCACGAGTCGAAGATGTTGCTGCCGTAGAACCGCGGCGCCTCCGGCTCCCGGGCGGCCCCGGTCTCCCGGTTGATGAAGGTGCGCGCGCCGGCCCTGCCCGCATAGTGCACCGCCCGCGCACCGTCCGGGCTCAGCAGGAAGTGCCAGGGGTCCCAATACGGAATGCCCTCGGGGTCGTGCTCGGCGCCGGCCTCCAACCCGCCCCCTTCCAGCGCCACCATGCCGTAGTGGTGCTCCCCTCCGGCCGTGGCGTGGATCCAGACGACTCCAGGGTTCAACCACCACACCTGCCCCGCCGAATCGAACGGACCCAGGCGGAAGCCGCCGGGGATCTCCTCCCGCACCAGCTCGGGCGGAGCGGGCACAGGCGCCGGTGTGCCGCTCCCCTCGCCGCTGGCTCCAACGTCCCCGGCGTCACCTGTGCCCGAGTCCGGCGAGCTGTCGACCTCCGCGTTGCTATCCGCGCCCGGCAGGCGCGCGGGACCCTGCGCTGCCGGCAGTTCCTCGCCGGAAGGCACAGGATCCGGTGCCGCCGCCTGCCGGCCCGCACAGCCGGCCATGACCGCCGTCAGGAGAATCAGCAGACCTGCGACCGACCTCCGCATCTCCATCACCCCTTCTGAATGTTTTGACGGGGCGGCGGAGTGGCGGAGTTCCACCGGCACAGCCTCGGCAAGTGCATGCGACGGGGCTGGCCGCCCGGCGCCGCGGCGTGTACAATGGCACAAAGGCTGAGAATTTGGGCGACACCGGGAGGTGCGGGCAGTGGGGCCGATCACCGTGTTCCACGACGGGTGGTGTCCGCGGTGTACGCAGGCCCGGGAGCGGCTGACCCGATTGGACTGGCTGGGGCGGCTGGAGTTTGTCTCCATCCGGGAGCAGGGCGTGGCCGAACGAGCGGGCGTGTCGCCTGAGCGGCTGGCGGCCCGCCTCCACGTGCACTCGCCCCGGACCGGCCTTTGGGCGGAGGGCATCTGGGCGGTGGCGGCCATAACCGCCCGCATCCCCCTCCTCTGGCCGTTCTGGCCGCTGGTGACCCTGGCCGGGCTCAGCGGTCTGGGGCAGCCCGTCTATGACTTCGTCGCGCGCCGGCGGGCCATCGTTCCTGTGGGGCAGTGTGACGAAAACGGGTGCCCGCTGCCGGACCGGGGCTGAACGCCGGGTGGGACAAAGGGGGCAACCAAGTGGGACTAAAGGGGGGCGACTTATGTTGAGGCGACTCATCCGGTCCGCCGTGACCGTGTTGTTGATACTCGTTGCTGTCGGGTGCTCATTACGGAAGGAGTCCGATCCTTACGCGTGGGAGAATCCAGCACCTCCTGCGCCTGACATGTCTGAGTGGAACACCGGCGATCCCGACAAGCGGCCGGTTTTTCGCCGTCTGGAGATTTCCCATTTCGACTTCCATAATGGGTGGTATATTGTGCCTCAAATCAACTACAAGTTGGTAGCTGAGGTCGAGGGTGCTGATGAAGTCTACTTCCAGGCTTTTGATCCTGGAGAGACTCCAAACCCGGACGATGACGGCTACTTGCACTCACGAGAGTACAGCCCGGTTGTACATTCGGAAGAGAATCCAAATGTCTGGGCGTTGACTGGAATCTCCAGTGGCGGAGATACCGCAGGGTTCTATGCCGTTGCTGTGAATGAGTATGGACGGGCGGCCAGCCCCATCTTGTTTATCGCATGGAACCCTGAAAATAGCGGATACACAGCAGATGACCTGAAGACCCCGTTCTAGGATCTGGCACCATCACCGGTCGCAGGGAGAAGCGATCATGAAGGATGGCCGCTCATGCCGAGCGGCCATCCTGTTGCACACCCTGAGCCTATCCCTGGCGGTCGGAGCCCGCCCTACCCCCTGCGGCGGTCGCCCTCCTGGCGGATCACCCGGTCGTAGACGTCCACGAGCCGGTCGATCTCCTCCTCGGTGATCACCAGCGGCGGGGTGATCATCAGGGTGTCCCGGTACGGGGCGATGCCGGTGATGACGCCCTCCCGGAGGCATCCGGCTTCCACGGCGAAGCGAAATGCCTGCTCCCCCTCGGCGAACCGCTCCCGCGTCTCCCGGTCCCGCACAAGCTCGGCGGCCACCATCAGCCCCCGGCCGCGCACCTCGGCGATGTAGGGGTTGTCGCGGGCCATCAGGGCCTGCTTCAGCCGTTCGCCCATGCGGGCGGCCCGCTCGGCCAGCCGCTCCCGCTCGATGATCGCGATGTTCTCCATCGCGACGGCGGAGGAGACCGGGTGGCCGGCGTAGGTGAAGCCGTGCTCGAAGGGGAAGTCGGCCTCCGCGATGCCCTCGATGATGTGGTCGCCCACGAGCACGGCCCCCAGCGGCAGGTAGCCGCTGGTCAGCCCCTTCGCGGCGCACATCAGGTCCGGCACGACGCCGAACTGCTCGCACGCCCACATCGTGCCGGCACGGCCGAAGCCGGTCATCACCTCGTCCAGGATGAGCAGCACGCCGTACTTGTCGCAGATCCGCCGCACGTGCTTCAGGTAATCCTCTGGCGGCACGATGATGCCCCCGACCCCCAGGATCGGCTCGGCCAGGAAGGCCGCGACGGTCTCCGGCCCCTCGGCCAGAATGCGCTCCTCCAGCAGGGCGGCGTACTTGCTGCCGGCCTCCGGGTCGTCGGCCCGGTAGGGCCCCTCGAAGGTATCCGGCGAAGGGATGTGCACGAACCCGGGGACCAGTGGCCCGTAGTACGCCCGGTGTGCCTCAAAGGCCGTCGCCGAGAGCGCCCCGAGGCTGTTCCCGTGGTAGCCAAGGTCGAGGCAGATGACCTTGTGGCCGTCCTTCCGGCCCCGCGCCCGCTGGTAGAGCCGGGCGATCTTCACCGCGGTCTCCACCGATTCGGCCCCGCCCAAAGTGAAGAACACCTTCCCGAGCCCCTCCGGTGCGATGCTGGCCAGCTTCGCCGCGAGCCGCACCGCCGGCTCGTTGGAGTACTGGAAGTAGGTATGGTAGTACATCAGCCGGTCCATCTGGGCCGCGGCCACCGCGCCCAGCTCCCGGCGCCCGTAACCGATGTTGACCAGCACCATTCCCGCCTGCGCGTCCAGGTAGGCCCGGCCGTCGATGTCGTAGATGGTCGACCCTTCGGCGCGGGTGATGACCGTCGTCCCCTTCCGGGCCAGGTCCCGGAAGCGAACTTCGTTGTGTATCAGATGGCGCAGGTCCAGCTCTTTCAGGTTCATGTAATCGCCTCCTATCGCGGGACCCATTATAACCCAGCACCCGGAGGCCGGGCCAGTTGGCGGCCCGGTCGGCGGCTGAAACAGGGGGTGCGCCTGCCTCCGTCCAATTTGGACGAGCACCGACTCATGCACAACTTCTGCCAAGGAGGATGAACATGAACAGGCCCCTGCCCCCCGATGTCGCAGAACTCATGCAGAGTTTCGCCTCCGGCCTCAGATGGGTCCTGGGCGACCGGCTGGTGGG
Source organism: Symbiobacterium turbinis (assembly GCF_055383075.1). NCBI lineage: Bacteria > Bacillati > Bacillota > Clostridia > Eubacteriales > Symbiobacteriaceae > Symbiobacterium > Symbiobacterium turbinis. The sequence goes on along the minus strand of NZ_AP042433.1, from coordinate 197,089 downwards.
CGTCTACCTGGGCGGGTCCATCTCGCTCGGCGACTACTGTGAGGAGAGCAGCGACCTGGACTTCCTGGTCGTCACCGCCGGGCGCCTCTCCCCGGAGGAGCTGCAGGCGCTGGAGGTCTTCCACCGGGAGTTCCTGGCGGCATACCCCGCGGCCCGGAGGCTGGAAGGCGACTACGCGCCGCGGGAGTACCTCATCCCCGAGGGCACGACGGTCCCGGTGCCCAGGTGCAAGCGAGGCGTCTTCGTGCCGGAGGTGGGCGCGATCATGCTCTCCGCCGACAACATCTGCAATATGCGGGAGAACGGCATCGCCTTCGCCAGCCCGCCGCCCATGGAAGTACTTCCCCCGGTCAGCCCCGACCAGGTGCGCGCTGCGGTGCGAGCGATGCTGGCTGAACAGCCGAAGCCCGCCCGACGGCCCGAGGAGCAGGCCGACGAGTTGCTCGACCTGCTCCGCTCCCTGTGCGCGCTGGAGACGGGCAAACGCACCACGAAGGCCCAGGGCGCCGAATGGGCGCGCCGGACCGTTGAGCCCCGCTGGCACCCGGTGATCGACGCGGCCCTGGCGGTCCGCCGCCGCGGCACAGCCGATGGCTGGGACGAACGCACGGCCCGCGCTGCTGCGGAGCTGGACCGGCTCCTGCGGGCGCGATACCTCTAGCCGGGCAGCCTGCCGCCGAACCGCTCCAGCAGGATCTCCTCCGGCGTGAGGGCGGGCTGCGCGGTGAAGTGCACCACCCGCCACCGGGCGCCCGCTGCCTCGATCGCCGCCGCAGCCCCGGGCAGGGCGGCCAGCGTCCGGGCCACCGCGTCTGCGTGGTCCTGCCCGGGCAGCGCCGGGCGGATGCGCATCAGGTTGTACAGCTCGCCCCCCGGCTCCGTCTCGGGCGCCGTGGTGGGGATCTCCTGCACCTCGTAACCGTCCGGCTTGTACCCTGCCCCCTTCAGCGTTCCCTCGACGGACCGCCGGTTCGGCAGCCGGTCCACGCCGGGGGGCCGCCGGCTCAGCGCCCCCTGGCGGTGGAGCTCCTGCAGGAACACGTACTGCGGCGTCACCTGGTCCCGCAGGGCGTTGAACCAGGTGCCCGACAGCGAGAAGCAGAAGCGCCCGGTGGGCTTGATCTTCCCCCGCCAGGCCCGCAGTACGCCCTCGGGGTCGCGGAACGAGAGCAGGGCGAGGTTACAGAGCACCCGATCGACTTTCCCCGGCACCAGGTCGGCGGCTGCGGCCGCATCGGCCGCGTGGTACGCCAGCGCCCGTTCGCCGATCCGGGCCCGGGCGGCGGCGAGCAGCGCGGGGCTGGCCTCCACCACCGTGAGGTGAAGCCCCGCGGGCACTATATCCAGGGCCGCCAGGCTCGTCAGCCCGGTGCCGGCTCCCAGGTCGACCACGGTCATCCCGGGCCGCAGCTCCGCCAGCTCGCAGAGGCGGCGGGCCGACTCCCGGTAAAGGGCCATCTGCGCAGTGACCGCGTGCACGTGCTCACCCCAGTCGCCCATCCTCATCCCCCTTCCGCAATCAGCGCCCGCAGTTCGCGGTAAAGCCGCAGCTTCTCCGCCAGGGGCTCCCGGCTCCGCCCGCTGGGCGATGCCGCCACGAAGTCCAGCACCCCGGGCACCACCGACGCCGACTGGAGGCCGTAGGCCACCCTGCGGCGGCCCGTCAGCGCCGCGTAGACGCCCTTTCCGTTGTAACAGGCCACCCGCGGCCGATACCGGGCCAGCTTGCCCAGCAGCTCCTCCCGCCCGGCCCGCAGCTCCGCCGCGCTGAGGTCGCCGCTGGATCGGGTCGACCGGCCCACCAGATCGGTCAGGCCGTACCCAAGCTGCAGCAGGGTCTCGTCCTCGTGCGGCGCGTAGAGCCGGTCGGTCAGCCCGGCCTGCCACAGCAGCCAGTAGAACCGGTTGCCGGGGTAGGCGTAGTAGCGCCCCTCCCGCGCCGAGGTCTCGCCGGGGTTGAAGCCGACAAAGACCACCCGCAGCCCCGGGGCCAGGTAGTCAGGCAGCGCCCGGGTCACGCCGGCTCACCGCCGGCCTCACCGTCATCGCCGGCGCCGTCATCGTCCAGCGGCGGCAGCTCCAGGGCGTCAAACTGCCTGGTGAGCCACTCCACGTGCTCCCGCATCGCCTCGTCCTGCATCAGCACCGCCCAGGCCCTCCGGGCGGCGTCGACGAACGCCGGATCCAGCTCGTCCACCCGGTACCGCTCCGGCAGCGGGCAGAGCCCCCGCGCCAGGAAGGAGTAGCGCATCTCCAGCTCCCCGTCGGGGCGCAGATACGGCATGAGCGGGTAGGTGCGGCACTCGAACGGGCGCTTCGCCCGGTCGCACAGCCGCGTGCACTGCAGGAAGGGTACGGAGTCAAACCGCCGCTCCCACGAGGGGGCAAACTCGTACTCGTCGGTTCGGTGGAACTGCCAGCTTGTGAACTCCTCATTGCCGTCGAAGAGCGGCAGTTCGCCGGGAACCAGGTAAACGCCCTCATCGGGGCCGAAGTCCGTGCAGCAGCGGTGGCCGCAGAGCGTGCCGCAGTCAAAGGACAGCGGCGTCACGTCGGCCAGCAGCCGGCGGGCCTCGGCGATGAGGCGCAGGTCAACAGCCATTCAGGATTCCCCCCGTCCCCTGCACTGTACCACATTCGGCGGCATGCGTCGCCCCGGATGTGATAGGATGGACTTGCAGTTCTGGCAGAGGAGGATGCAGACATGGCCAACCTGGGATTCATCGGACTCGGGCGCATGGGCCGGCACATGGCGCGCAACCTGATCAAGGCCGGACACACCGTCACGCTGTTCAACCGCAGCCAGGCCCCGGTGGACGAGCTGGCGGCCGAGGGCGGGAAGCGGGCCGCGGGCCCGGCGGAGGTGGCCCGGAACGCCCGGGTGCTCTTCACCTGCCTCTCCACGCCCGACGTGGTGGAGAGCATGCTGCGGCAGGCCCTGGAGGGGGCGCAGCCCGGCGACATCTTCGTCGACCACTCCACCATCGGGGTCAGCGACGCCCGCCGCATCGCCGCGATGTGCGCGGAGAAGGGCGTCCAGTTCATCGACGCCCCGGTCTCCGGCGGCCCCTGGGGCGCCGAGGCCGGCACCCTGACCATCATGTGCGGCGGCGACCGGTCGGCCTTCGAGGCGGTCCTCCCCTACCTCCAGATCGAGGGCAAGCAGATTCACCACCTGGGACCGGTGGGCGCCGGCACCGTGGCCAAGCTCTGCAACAACCTCCTGGTGGGCATCCACACCGCGGCGATGGCCGAGGCCTTCGTGCTGGGCACCAAGGCGGGCCTCGACCCCAGGGCGCTCTACGAGATCATCTCCGGCGCCACCGGCCATTCGGCGCAGATCGAGCGCAACATCCCGCAGTTCGTCTTCCCCGGCAAGTTCGAAGCCGCCTTCTCCATCGATCACCTGCACAAGGATGTCGCGCTGGCGGTCGAACTGGGGAAGGATGAGAATGTGCGAATGGTCCTCGGGGCCCTGACGCAGCAACTCCTGGAGGAAGCCAGGGCCGCCGGGCACGGCGGCGAGGACCAGGCCGCGCTGATCCGCCCGCTTGAAAAGCTCACGGGGGTGGAGGTTCGGGCCTGACGCGCAGCCGGTGCCCGCGTGCGGCTCACCATGGCCTTCGGCATCGGCCGCGCCATGATCTTCGGCGGCTACTCCAGCCCAGGGCGGCGACGACTGACAGCTCGAACACGGTTGCGACCCCCGGGCCCGCCGGGCCTGGGGGTCGGCGCGCGCTGCCGGTGCCGACGGCCGGCCCGGCAGCAGTCAGGATTCCGACCGCAACGCTTGAACGTATTGTTGTACCCACGAAATGGTTACACCTATACTGGGGGCAGGAGGTGGCAACATGCTCGCCTGTAGTCGCTGCAACCAGACGTACCCGGAAGCCGAACCGCGCTGGCGCTGCGAGTGCGGGGCCTATCTGCTGCTGCAATCTGACCGGATGTTCAGCCGGGACTCCCTGAACCACCGGCCCCCCACCCTCTGGCGGTACCATGAGGCGCTTGGCATCGAACGGAGCGAGAGTACGGTTTCGCTGGGCGAGGGTTTCACGCCGCTCATCCCGGACTCGTTGTTCGGCCAGCCCGTCCTCCTGAAGCTGGACTTCCTCAACCCCACGGGGTCGTTCAAGGACCGCGGCTCTGCGGTGATGATCAGCAAGCTGAAGGAGTGGGGCGTGACCGAAATCGTGGAGGACTCCTCCGGCAACGCGGGCGCGTCGGTCGCCGCTTACGCGCGCCGGGCGGGCATGACGGCGCGCATCTTCGTGCCGGCCTACACGTCGGCCGGAAAGACGGCGCAGATCCGCATGTACGGGGCGAACCTCGTCAAGGTGCCCGGCTCCCGCGAGGATACAACCCAGGCCGCCCTGGAAGCCGCCAGCCGGACCTTCTACGCCAGCCACAACTGGAGCCCCTGGTTCGTCGTCGGGCTGAAGACCCTCGCCTACGAGATCTGCGAACAGCGGAACTGGCAGGCGCCGGACTGGGTGGTCGCACCCGTCGGCGGCGGCAGCCTGGTGCTGGGGCTCTACCTGGGCTTCCGCGACCTGCTGCGGACCGGCTTCATCTCCCGGATGCCCCGCATCGCCGCCGTGCAGGCGGCGGCCTGCGCCCCGGTCTACCATGCGTGGAAGCAGCGGCTGGACGACGTCCCGGCCGTGGCCAAGCAGGAGAGCGCGGCCGAGGGCATCGTCATCGCCCGGCCGGTGAAGGGCAGGAGCATCCTGGAGGCCATCTATGACAGCGAAGGCGTCGTCCTGACCGTGGCGGAGGATGAGATCTGGGCGACGGCCCGCACACTGGCCGAGAAGGGCATCTACGTCGAGCCCACCGCCGCTGCGGCCCCCGCTGCCGTCAGGCAACTGGCGGAACTGGGCCTGGCGGGTCCCGGGTCGAGCGTGGTGGTCGCGTTGACCGGCATGGGCCTCAAGGCCACCGACAAGTTCATCGAACACCTGGGCACTGACGACGGCGAGGCAGTTCAGCCATGAAGGAGGCGTTGCCCGTGCAGCAAGCGATCCTGACCCCGGATGCCCCGCCCCCCAACGGTTTCTACTCACAGGCCGTGCAGGCCGGTCCCATGCTCTACGTCTCCGGCCAGCTCCCGGTGAGGGAAGGGCAGGTGGTCGCCGAGTCCGCTGCGGAGCAGACCCGGTTCGTCCTGGAGAGCATCCGGGCCATCCTGCGGGCGGCCGGCGGCGACCTCGGGAACGTCGTTCAGGTCACCATCTATATCGCCGATATCGCCCTCTGGTCCGAGGTCAACGCGGTCTACCAGGAGGTCCTGGGAGCCGTTCCCGTGCCGCCGGCGCGCTGTATCGTTCCCGTGAAGGAGCTGCACTTCGGCGCCAAGGTGGAGATTCAGGCGACGGCGTATCTGCCCGGGTCGGCCCGGTAGCGCCGGCGGCCGCCTTCCCCAACCGGGGGAGGCGGCCGCTGAACTGTTCGAGGGTCGAGCACGGGGCGCAGCTGCGGCACTGCCGGGGTCGGTCGCGGGGCGCGGCTGAGGAAGTGTTGGGGGTCGAGGTCAGGGCCTGACCGCCTGGTGGTGGGGCTAATGGATCGGGTCTGGCCTGGCCGCCGCCCAGGCATCCCAGCCGTCCAGCACGTCGGGTGCTTCTTCGTCTGTCAGCACCGCCGCCAGGGGCCCGAGCCACTCCGCCCAGGGATGACCCTGCTCCCGGGCGATGGCCACGTGCGGACCCAGCTGAAAGCCGAGCGACCGTACGCCTGCGCTGAGCAGTCGGCGCAGGGCGGCCAGGGCCGCAGGGCGCTCGTCGTCAGCGCCGTGAACGACCAGGTAAAACCAGCACTCAGCGGCGTCGGCAGTGGGGCGCTGCAGGGCCGGGTGCTCCAGGAACTCCTCCAGCAGCGCGAGCGCCTCTGCCGCCTTTCCGCGGAGGAACAGCACCCCGGCCAGGTTGGCCATGATCGCGCCGTTGCCGGGGTAGGCCTCCAGGGCCACCCGGTACAGCGCCTCGGCATCGGCGTAGGCGCGCTTCACGTCGGTGAGGAAGAGCGCGTACTTGAACAGGGCGTTGCGATGGAGCGGCGAAACTTCCAGGGCCCGCTGGTAGAGCGCCTCCGCCCGCCCGTGCTCCCCCCGCACCTCACTGAGGAAGGTCGCGTAGTTGGTCAGGTTGCCCGGGTGGAACGGATCGCGCTCCAGCGCTCGCCGGTAATAGCGCTCGGCCCGGTCCACATCCCCCGCGGCGTGCTCCAGGAAGTCGGCGTAGTCGCCCAGCAGCGCCGCACTGTTGGGCGCCAGGCGGAGCGCGGCGCGGTAGTGCTTCTCGGCCTCGTCGTACCGCCGGCGCACGGTCTCCAGAAACACGGCGTAGTTCCAACGGGTGCGGGCGTCCTCCGGGTCCCGAGCCAGTGCTCCCCGGTAGTACGTCTCGGCCAGGTCGTACCGGCCCCGGAATCGCTCCAGGAAGGACGCGTACCGGCCGAGCATCCGGGCGCGCGATCGCATGCGGTCACCTCCTCCACGGGCGTTCCGGCGGTCCCTGCCCGGGACCGCCGGACTTCAATACATTATCATACACCCGCCACGGTGGACGCACACTATTCGCCCACTCGCCACGCTTGAAGTGGCGTTCTGGTCGACCTGCATGCCCACCCCGCCCGACCGCCACAGTGGGAGCAGACGCTTTTTCACTTCGCCCCCAACGTCAAAGTGAAAAAGCGACGGCTCCCAGGTCGCGTGCGGCGCTTCTCCCCGTCTCGGCCCATCCCACCACCCGAGTTGACCCCTGCAACAGCGCCCGCCATTGAAACACTCCGGCTGTAACTCCCGCACTGACGCCGCCGTTAGCCTGCGCAGCCCCCTCCCCCACCCAGCCCGCCCATACGACAAGGGGCCTCCGTGAGGAGGCCCCTTGACTCGTCAGATCTCGGGCGGGTCGATCCCCTGCATGCGCATCAGCATGAAGATCTGACCCCGGTGGTGGATCTCGTGCTCCATCACGTGGTAGATCACCCAGTCCATCGTCGCCCAGGGCATGTCGGGATAGGGCATGGGCAGCTTCTGGCCCAGCTGGTTGACCGGCGTGTCCTTCAGCCACTCAACGGTAACCTTGTGGATCTCGGCCCAGTACGCCAGCAGGCTCTCAAGGTCCGCAAACCGGCCGTACTCCCAGCGCTGCTCCCACGGCGCCAGCTTCAGGGCGTTGCGATAGATCCAGATCCACTCGGCCAGCACCATGTGCTCGGCGAGTTCCCACGCGCTGGAGTGCCAGCCCGGCGGCTTCCAGGCCAGCTGCTCCGGCGTCATGCGGCGCAGGGCGCTTACGGTGAACGGACGCAGATCGGTCTCCCAGTGCCGGTACAGGTCAAAGGCCAGCATGCGATACCCTCCCTCCGAACGTGGCTACCGCCCGCCCAGGTACGCCGCTGCCACCCGCTGGTCCTGCGCCAGATCTGCAGCCGCCCCCGAGAGCGGGATGCGGCCCGTCTCCACCACATAGGCCCGGTGGGCGATGCGCAGGGCCTGCCGGGCGTTCTGCTCCACCAGCAGGACGGTGGTGCCCTCTTCATTGATTTGCCGGATTAGCCGGAATACCTCCGCCACGACCAGCGGAGCCAGCCCCATGGAGGGCTCGTCCAGCAGCAGCAGTTTCGGGCGGGCCATGAGTGCCCGGCCCATCACCAGCATCTGCTGCTCGCCGCCCGACAGCGTGCCGGCGAGCTGGTTGCGCCGCTCGGCCAGCCGGGGGAAGCGGGCCAGCACCCGCTCCAGATCCGCCTGCACCTCCCCGTCGCGCCGGGGGTAGGCGCCCATCAGCAGGTTCTCCAGCACCGTCATCCGGGCCAGCACCGCCCGGCCCTCGGGCACCTGCGCCACCCCCAGGGCCGTCACCCGGTCGGGCCGCAGGCCGTCGATGCGCTTCCCCTCAAACTCGATGGTCCCGGCGCGGGGGCGCACCAGCCCGGAGATGGCGCGCAGGATGGACGACTTGCCCGCACCGTTGGCGCCGATCAGGGTGACGATCTCGCCGGCCGCCACGTCCAGATCGACGCCCCGCACCGCCGCCACCGCCCCGTAGGCGACCTCAAGCCCCCTGATCCGCAGCATCGTCGTCCCTCCCCAGGTAAGCCTCGATCACGTCGGGGTTGGCGCGGATCTCCGCCGGCGTCCCCTCCGCCAGCTTGCGGCCAAAGTTGAGCACGGCGATGCGGTCGCAGAGGTTCATCACCACGTGCATGTCGTGCTCGATGATCAGCACGCTGATGCCGCGGGCCTGAATCCGCCGCACCAGGTCGATCAGCTCCTGCGACTCGGTCTCGTTCATGCCCGCGGCCGGCTCGTCCAGGCAGAGCAGCCGCGGACCCGTGGCCAGGGCCCGGGCGATCTCCAGCCGGCGCTGCTGCCCGTAGGCCAGGCCCCCGGCCGGAGCGTCCATCAGGTCGCCGAGCCCGACGAACTCCAGCTCCGCCCGGGCTCTCGCCCACGCCTCGTCCTCCTCCGCCCGCGCCCTTCGGGTGCGGAAGACACTGCCCCACACGCCGCTGCTCGTGCGGCAGTGGGTGCCCACCACCACGTTCTCCAGGGCCGAGAGAGCGCCGAAGAGCCGGATGTTCTGGAAGGTGCGGGCCATGCCCATCTGCGTGATCACGTGCGGCTTCCGCCCGGTGATCGGCCGGCCGGCGAAGTTGACCGAGCCGCCGCTGGGGGGCAGGAGGCCGGTGATCAGGTTGAAGAGCGTGGTCTTGCCGGCGCCGTTGGGGCCGATGAGGCCGAAGATGGCCCCCTCCGGCACCGTCAGGTCCACCTCCGAGACGGCCACAAGACCGCCGAACGTGCGGGTGAGGCCCCGGACCTCCAGGATCGGAGACGCCTCCTGCGTCATGCCCTCGCCCCCTTCCGCCGCGGCGCGAAGGTGAGCAGCCCCTGCGGCCGCAGGGCCACCACCAGCATGAGCAGGAGCCCGTAGAGAATCAGCCGGTAGTCGGAGAGGCGCGCCCCGAAGAGCGAGAAGTCGCGCAGGCCCTCCGAGAGCCCGATCAGGAGCACCGCCCCCAGCACGGGACCCAGGGGCGTGGTGGAACCCCCCACCACCACCAGGGTCAGCATCTCCACCGCCCGGCCGAAGGCGAACTCAGACGGGCTGACGGAGAAGTTGATGTGGGCCACGAGCCCGCCGGCCAGGCCGGCCAGCATGGCCCCCTGCACGAAGGCCAGGACCTTGTAGTAGGTGATGTTGATGCCCATCGCCTCGGCCGCGATCTCGTCGATGCGGATGGCGGCGTAGGCCCGCCCCACTCGCCCGCCGGCCTGCCGGTAGATGAAGGCCAGGGCCAGCCCCAGCACCAGCAGGACGAAGAGCAACACCACCAGATTCGCCAGCTGTGCGTGCGTGAGGCCGGCCGGGGGCGCGATCTGGGCGGCCTTCAGCCCGTTCTGCACCATGCGGCCCAGGCTGGGGATGTTCTTGATGCCCAGGGCGCCGCCCGCGAACTCCCAGTTCTGGAGGAGCACCCGCACGCTCTCGGTGAAGCCCAGCGTAGCAATCGCCAGGTAGACCCCGCGCAGCCTGAGGCTGGCGTAGCCCAGGGGAATCGCCACGATGGCGGGCACGAGAGCCGCCGCGGGCAGCGTGAGCCAGACCGGCGCCCCGGCCTTGGTGGCCAGCAGGGCCGCCGTGTACGCCCCGAGCGCCATGAAGCCGGCGTTGCCCAGGGTGAGCTGGCCCGTGGAGAGCACCAGGTAGACCGAAAGACCCAGCAGCGCGTTGACGCTGACGAAGGTCGCCACCTGCAGGTAGTAGTTGTTCAGCAGGACCGCCACGTCACGACCTCCTCACCGCTGCCGCGCTGATGCCGAAGAGCCCCTGCGGGCGCAGGAGCAGCATGAGGAAGAGGAAGCCGAAGGCCACCGCGTCCTTGTAGCCCGCCCCCCCGTAGGCGACGGTGAGCGCCTCCAGCACGCCGATGATCAGCCCGCCGGCCACGGCGCCCTTCACGTTGCCCAGGCCGCCGAGGATAATCACCGCCAGGCCCTTCAGCCCGTACGGCAGCCCCATCGTCGCCGAGACCGAGACGAAGGAGAGGCCCACCAGCACCCCGGCCGCCCCGCCCAGGGCGGCGGCGAGCATGACGGTGGCCAGGATCACCCCCGAAACGTTCACGCCGAGCAAGGCCGCCGTCTCGGGGTTTTCGGAGACCGCCCGCACGGCTCGGCCCAGGCGCGTGCGGGAGAGCGTCCACTGCAGCAGGGCCATCAACAGAATCGATACGCCGAGCACCACCAGCTGCGCGGTGGTCATCTGCAGGGGGCCCAGCCTGATGACCCCCTCGCTCAGGGGCACCCGGAAGGAGAGCGGCTGGCCGTTGGTCGCCCGGACCATCAGGTTCTGGATCACCATGCCCAGGCCGATCGTGGAGATGAGCGGCGAGAGGTTGGTGCCGCCCTTGCGCCGCAGCGGCCTGAGGGCGGTGAACTCCAGCACGACCCCCAGCAGGGCCGCCCCCACCATCCCGCCGATCAGGGCGGGCACCAGCGACCAGCCCAGCAGGGTCACCAGGGCCCAGCCCACCATGGCCCCCATCATGAACAGGTCGCCATGGGCCATGTTGATGATCTCCAGCACGCCGAAGATGAGGGTGTAGCCCAGCGCGACCAGGGCGTAGGTGCCCCCCTGGGTGATGCCGTTCAGAATCTGCTGTAGAAACACCTGGAGAAGGACCTCCCTCCGGCGATGAGGGCGGGGGCGTCTGCCCCCGCCCGCGGCTTAGTCGAGTTCGACGTACTTCCCGTCCTTGATCTGCAGGATGAACGGCGTCATCACCGGGTCGCGGTTCTCGTCGAAGGAGAACACGCCCGTGACCCCCTCGTAGTCGCGGATGGCCGCCAGGGCGTCGCGCACCGCGTCGCGATCGGTGGACCCGGCCGCACGCAGGGCCTCGGCGATGAGCATCATGCCGTCATAGGACTGCGCCGCGAACTGGTCGGGGCCCTTGCCCATCTTGGCGATGTGGTCGCTCACGAACTTCTGCACCTTCGGATCGTTCCGCTCGGCGAACCAGGGCGAGCCCACCACGGCCCCTTCCACCGCGTCCTTGCCGACCTCGATCAGGGCCGGGGAGTTGAAGCCGTTGCCGCCGATGAAGTGGCCCGTGAAGCCGGCCTGCCGGGCCTGCACCATGAGCAGGGCCGCGGAGTTGTAGAGGGTGGAGATGAAGAACGCATCCGGGTCGGCCGCCAGCACCTTCGTGATCTGCGGGCCGAACTCGGTGTCCTGCACGCTGAACGTGGCCTCCTCGACGATCTCGACCCCGTTCTTCTGCAGCTCGGCCTTGAAGATCTCGGCGCCCGCCTTCGACACGTCGTCGTCGTTGGCGTACAGCACTGCCGCCCGCTTGATGCCGAACTTCTCCACGGAGCGGGCGACCGTGTGCGGGATCACCTTGGCCTCGGGCAGCGAGTTGCGGAAGACGTACTCGCCGATGTCCGTGATGCCCGGCACAGTGGTGGAGACCCCGAGGATCGGCACACCGCTGTCGTTGGCCACCGGACCGGCGGAGAACATCTCCGTGGAAAGCGTGGGCCCGATGACCGCCACCACCTCGTCGCGGTCGATCAGCTTGCGCACGGCGTTGATGGCCTCGTCGCCGCTGCCCTGGCTGTCCTCAAAGATCACCTGCACCTCACGCCCGTTGATGCCGCCGGCGGCGTTGATGTCGGCCACCGCGAGCTCAACGCCGGTCCGCTGGGAGATGCCGTAGCCCGAGCTTGGACCGGAGAGGATGAAGATCGCGCCCACCTTGATCGGATCCTGCGCCTGCCCGCCGCCTGAACCCCCACCCGCGGCCGGCGCACCGCCCCGCGATGTGCCCGGGGCATCGGCCGTCCCGCCGGCGCTGCTGCCGCCAGGAGCCCCGCTCCCGCATGCGGCCAGGATCATGGCGCTTACCAGAAGCAGCGCCACCTTGGAACTCAGACGTTTCCACATGACCGAAAGCCCCTCCCCAACGACCGAATCATCGACTTTCCCACAGTAGTGAGATAAAAAGGAGATACTACGCCTAAGTTACATATTCCTGCGTAGAGGGGCGGCATTTCGGCCAGAAATTGCGCAGGCTCACGGGCCCATGAGCGACTCCCAGGCGGCGGCCGCGATGCGCGCGATCGCCACGTCGGCCGCGTACTCGCCCCCGCCGTAGGTCAGGACCACCAGCGCGTACGGCCGCTCGGCCCAGACGATCGCGCCGTCGTGGTCGTAGCCGGCGTAGGTGCCGAACTTGTGGGTGACCAGCTCCGGGCGCGGGGTGCCGGCCTGGATGCGCCCGTGGTAGGTGACCCGGCGGAGCGGGCCCAGGAGCTGCTCCGCCAGCTCCGGCCGCTCCTGGCTCAGCTCCCAGAGGCGCAGCCACCAGGCAGCCTCATCCGCCGCCGTGACCGGGGTGGAGCCCTCCTCCGTGCGGGTGACCGGCCCTCCCATCTCCGTCGTGCACTGCAGCAGCCCGTCCCAGGTGAGGGTCCGGGCCAGCATCTTGACCGCCACGTTGTTGGACGAGATGAGCGAGCGGTCCACCAGGTTCCGCACGCTCCACTGGCTCCCGAAGGCGGCCTCCGCGAAGTACCCCGCCCCCACCGGCTCCCAGTCCGCCTCGGTGTAGGTGATGAGGGTGTCCCAGGTGAGCTCCCCGGCGTCGATGGCCTGGAGCACACAGAGGGTCACCGGCAGCTTGAAGGTGGAGGCCGGCAGGTACGGGTCGCCTGCCCGGAACTCATACCGGCTTCCGGTGGTCAGGTCCACCGCCACAACGCTAAGGCGGCCCGGGTACTCGGAGGCCACGGCCCAGACCGTTTCGTGCAGCCGCTGCCACTCGTCGGGAACTGCGGGCGGCGGGTCTGGAAGGATTGGCTCCACCGCCTCCACGTGCATCGGCTGGTAGTCGGCCACCGGATGCGTCGCCGGCGGCAGGGAGGATCGTGCTTCCGCCGACCCCGCGTCCGGCTGGCCCGCCGTATCGCTCCCGGCTTCCGCAGCTTCCGCCTCCTCCTGCCCCACCGTTACCGGCGCGGTTTCCGCATGTCCCGCCATTACTGGCCCGGTTTCCACACGTTCCGCACTTACGGGCCCGGCTCCCGCATGTTCCGCCCTTACGAGCCCGGCTCCCGCATGTCCCGCCGTCACGGGCCCGGTTTCGGCAAGCGCCGCCGCCTCTGCCTGCGGCGGCGCCACCACGGCCGCAGGCGCGGCCAACCGGACCAGCAGCCAGACGCCGCCGGCCGTCGCCGCCAGCCCCACAACGCCCCACAGCACTCCCGCAATCACTGCACGCCGCACGTTCTGCCCACCTTTGACCGCGTTCTCAATCATCAGACGCCGCGGGCGGCGCAGGGGATGCGGTTATATACGGAGTATTCTGATTACACAAAATATAAAAGGAGGACGGTCGTCACGACCGCCCCCTTCGCGTGCAGATGTGAACCTTAGGAGCCGGGCTTCACCCAGCTGTCGGTGTTCTTCAGCTCCGCACCCGGGTGCAGCTTGTTGAACTTCGCCGTCAGGCTCTCGACGTCGTCGACGTGATCCTCATCGGGGATGATGCACTCGACCGGGCAGACGGCGATGCACTGGGACTCGCTGTAGAAGCCGTAGCACTCCGTGCACTTCTCCGGATCGATGACGTAGATGGTGTCGCCCGGGCTGATCGCCTCGTTGGGGCACTCCGGCTCGCAGGCGCCGCACGAGATACAAGTATCGATAATCTTGACGGCCACGGACTCTTCTCCTCCTTTGAGGCGCACGCCGACATTACTGTTGGTGTGCTGCCAGAATCGTTACGTTGCCCCTCAAACCCGATGTGGGTTATCCAAAACACACTATAAGGATACCGTTCGAGCACTTAGCAGTCAAGGCTTCCAGTGCTGTTTTCTGGGTGAGAATGGTTATCACTGGGAGCGGCGGAGGGTCAGCCCCCCTCGGACGGGCGCAGGATCGCCACCCGGTCCCCCTCTTCCAGCAGGCGGCCGGGCGGCGCGTACCGGCCGTTGACCAGCACGGCCAGCTCGGGCTCGTCCAGCCCCAGCAGGCCGGGCAGCTCTCCGGCCGTGGTGCCGGCGGGCACCGATTCCGTGCCCGTCCAGCGGCGCGCCCCGCGCAGCGGCACGTAGACCTCCAGGTGAATGGTCACGCCTCCTGCCATATGGCATCCAGCTCCTCCTGCGGCACGTCGAAGACCGCGCCGTGGGGCGGCAGGGGCACCTCCCGCATCCACTCAGGCAGCCGGTCGGTCTCCGGCCCCAGGCCCGCCCGCCGGTTGAAGGCCACCTCGGTCCGGATGGTGGCGAGCGCCATGGCGCGCAGGTCCTCCGCCGTCACCTCAGCGCCGAACCGGGCCCTGAGCAGCTCCAGGAAGTGGCCTTCGTTGGGCGCGTACGCCGCCCGGGAGAAGCTGCACATCCCCAGCGAATCGAGCAGGGCCGCGGTGATCTGCAACTCCCGGCTGAGCGCGACCTTGCCGGCCGGATCGAGGTGGTCCACCTTCGCGCCGATGGAGTTGCCCGCGGTGTGATCCGCCCCCATCGGGCTGGTCGCATAGGTCACACCGTTGCCCTTGATGGTGCGCGGGTCGTAGGCGGCCATCGCCTGCCCCTTCACGACCGGCACCTCCCGCACGCCGAGCACGCGGCCCACCGTGGCCGCCCCGGCGCCGATCAGCCGGCCGACCGGCGTGCCCTGCCGCATCTGTGCGAAGAGGTCGAGCACGGCGTCCACGTCGCCGAACGGCACGAGGCCGCCCGCCATGGCCACCCCGATGGCCGCGCCGGTCTCGATGGTGTCAATGCCCAGGTCGTTGCACTCGCTCACGAACCGGGCGATCGCGTCGAAGTCGAAGATCTCCAGGTTCGCGCCGAGCAGGGTGTTGGATTCGAACTCCATGGCCGAGGTCACCTCGCGGCCGTCGGGGCCTGCCCAGGTGTTCGAGCACTGGATCGCGCAGCCGGTCATGCAGGCATGGCTGACCATGCCGCCCCGCTCTGCGATCATCTCGGCCATCAGGATGCCCGTGATCGCCTCGGTGGCCGCATCCTGCCCCCTGGAGAAGTTGCGGATGGGAAGGCCGCCGAGTTTGTTCACCAGCTCCAGGGTGGAAGCGGTGCCGTAGTTCCGGTACCGGGCGATGGCCGGACTCTGCCTCAGCTCCTGCAGATACGGCCGGGCGTGCTCCCGCCAGCGCCGCGGCTCGGCCATGCCGGGTCCGGCGCCGGGGCCCGGGTCCAACACCACCAGCGCCTTCAGCCCACGGGCGCCCATCACGGCGCCCAGCCCGCCCCGGGCCGCGATGCGGCTGGGCCGCCCTTCCGGGTCGGTGTTCGCGATGCCCGCCACGTTCATGCGCATCTCGCCGGCCGGGCCGATGAGCGCCAGGGCGGCCCGCGCGCCGAACCGGGCCAGCAGCCGCCCGGCCGCGGCGTAGTTTCCCAGCCCCGCCAGGTCCCCGGCCGGTTCCAGGCGGCAGCCCTCCGGCCCGACGACCGCGATGCGCCACTGGCCGTCCGGCGGGGCGCCCTCCACCACCACGGCGCGGATTCCCCACTGGGCCAGCCTCAGGGCGGTGTTGCCGCCGGCGTTCGCCTCCTTTATGCCGCCGGTGAGCGGCGACTTGCCCCCGGCAGAGAGCCGGTTGCTACTGGAGAGCGCCGTGCCGGAGAGCAGGCCGGTGGCCAAGACCACCTTGTTGTGGGGGCCCAGCGGGTCGCACAGCGGGTCGACCTCGTCCGCCACGATCCGCGACGTGAGCGCCCGCCCGCCCAGAAGCCGGTACGCCTCCGGCAGCGGCTCCAGGTGTGCCTCGCCTCTTGTCATGTCTATGCGCAGGATCCGTTCCATGTCTGGCAGCGCCTCCCTCCTGGCGGCAGAATTCGGCGCCGGGAGGGGGATTTCCTTTACGGCCGCCGGCCCACTGCCGCGGGCTCCGGTTGGGCAAACTGAGGCTGCAGAACATCGCCTGGAGGTCAGCCCAATGCAACACGAGGATCTGAACCACGCGTGCGCCTACATCATCTCGGAGCTGAATCGCATCGAAACGGTGGCGGGAACCCTCGCCATGATAGAGCGGGAGCACTACGACACCCTGAACCGGTTCGACCACCGGGAGCTGCTGGACGTGGCGGTGGAGGAGCAGAGCGCCGCCCGACAGCTCAGCATGGTCAAGCAGGTCTGTGGAGAGCTGGTTCAGAAGATGGCGGAAATCCAGCAGGCAGTCGGACGCCAGGGGGAGACCGGGCATGCTTCGTCTCATTGAGAACTGGCTGCGCTCGGCCATCAACGAGACGGTCGACAAGGCGCTTACCCGGCTTGTGCGCGACCAGTATCCCGAATCGATCGCCGAGATGCTCCCCTCCCTGCAGAAGGTGGGCGGCGTCCGCTTCGCAGAGCTGCTCATGCGGTCGGCGCAGGGCGCGCCGGCGCCCCGGCCGCTGGGCAGCCCCCAGCGGTTCTCGCCCTGGGAGCAGCTCCTCTTCAACCCGGTGCATCTGTGCCGCTTTCCGACGCCAGAGAACGTGCCGGTCGCCACCGCCGTGGCGATCGGCCCCCGGGCGCGCCGGCCGCTCACGGTGGCCATCCCCATCCTGATCGCCGGCATGTCGTTCGGCGGCGCCCTGAGCAAGCGGGCGAAGATCGCGCTGGCCCGGGCGGCCACCGCCGTGGGCACGGCCACCAACACGGGCGAAGCTGGCCTGCTGGCGGAGGAGCGCGCCGCAGCCCGGCTGCTGATCGGCCAGTACAACCGGGGCGGATGGCTGAACGCGCCCGAGCAGTACCGGCAGCTGGACGCCATTGAGCTTCAGCTGGGCCAGGGTGCGCAGGGCTCCACCCCGCAGCGCACCCGGGCCAGGAACATCGGCCCCGACTACCGGGAGGTCTTCGGCCTGGCCGAGGGCGAAGACGCCGTGATCCACTCCCGCCTGCCCGGCGTCAACTCGCAGCAGGAGTTCATCCGGCTGGTGCGGCGGCTGCGGGCCGAAACCGGCGTGCCCGTGGGGCTGAAGATCGCCGCCACCCACCACCTGGAGCGCGAGCTGGCGGTGGCGCTGGAGGCCGGGGTCGACTTCGTGACGGTGGACGGCGCCGAGGGCGGCACCCACGGCGGCGCCCCGACGCTGCAGGACGACATGGGCCTGCCGACGCTGTACGCTGTGGCCCGGGCGCGGGACTACCTTGTGCGCCAGAAGGCCGCCGGCGGCGTCAGCCTGATCGCCGCCGGCGGCCTGATCACCCCCGGGCAGATGCTGAAGGCCATGGCCCTGGGGGCAGATGCCGTCTACATCGGCACCGCGGCCGTCATCGCCCTCATCGGCGACCAGGCCGTGGAGGCCCTGCCCTTTGAACCCCCGACCAGCATGGTGGTCTACACCGGGAAGCTGACCGATCAGCTGGACGAGGACCGGGCGGCGCGCAGCCTGCAGCGGTTTCTGAACGCCTGTGTCACCGAGATGGAGATGGTGGCGGTTTCGCTGGGCCGCACGGCCCTGGCGGACATCAACAAGTCCGACCTCTGCGCCCTCGACCCGGTGCTGGCCCGGGCCACCGGTGTTCAGCTGGGGCTGGTGGCGCCCGATCGGCAAGAGCGCCTGTTTCCCGAGCTTGCGGGCCGGTGGCAGCCCGGCTGGCTCCCCCCGGCGGAGCCGCCGGGCGGTTCCCTACCAGAGCGACAGGACCCGCTGGAGCCGGTGCACTAGGCGCGCTCGCCGCTCTGCGGCGGCCGGCGCGGCCCCCCAGATGCCGCCGATAGCGGCGGGGAAGGCGGCCGCAAAGGCGAGCGCGTAGAGGGGCAGGCTGGTGGCCGGCGCCCGGTCGAACAGGAGGCCGTGCGCGAACAGGAAAGCGACCATGGCAACGGAGCCCGACGCGAACAGCCGGAACGCCCACCGGCCGGCCGGGCCGCGCACCTGCGCCATTGCCCCCAGCAGGGCGCCGGAGACCACCAGCAGCAGCTTCAGATGGAGGAAGCCGATCACCAGGCTGCGGTTCAGCGCCAGGCCGGACCAGGCGGGCAGCAGCGGCACGAACTCCAGCGCGGCCTTCACGGCCAGGCTGAGCCCCGCGAGCCGCCACCAGGGGCGGGCGTGCTCCGGCAGCTGAAGGTTCCGCGCGAAGGCGAGGAACGCCAGCTGCACGAGCCCCTGCAGGGCCCCTGCGATCAGCGAGGCGGGTACCAGCGGCCCCTCCAGCCCCCGCGGGATCAGCATGCGGAGGGCAGCCGGGGCCTGGAGCAGGAGGGCAGCCACGGCGAGGCGGGTAAGCAGGGGCCTGGCCTCGTCCCGCACCCCTGCCAGGGCGAGCACGATGCCCATCAGCCCCACCTCCAGCCAGCCGTCGCCGAAGAGCTGCAGGAAGAGGTAGACGCCGGCCTGGTAGAGCAGGGGGAAGGCGGAGTCCAGAATCGCCTCTGACACGATGACCAGCGTCGTGCCCGAGATCGAGAGCAGGAGGAGCAGCACCGCCGCACCGATGAACCGCAGCGGAGCGGGCCACGCGGCCACCGGGGCCTGCCGCACCTCCCGCCAGAAGACGATGGCGAAGAGCACCCAGAGCGCCTCGTTCAGCGTGGCGAAGGCGATGGAAGGGCCGGCATACCCCCACCACGCAAAGGTGACGAGGGCGCCGCCCACCGCCCACGGCGCGAGGCGCAGGAGCCAGATCAGGGGGCGCGATTCGGCCACGGGCCGGCCGGTGAAGCGCGGCAGAACGTGCAGGATGAGCCCCATCAGCCCGAGCCCCGCCCAGCCGAAGTAGGCGGTGTGGCTGTGGGCATGGATCAGGTTCCCCCAGTAGAAGGGGCCGGGGTTGTACAGCCACACGAAGGCCGAGCGCAGCAGAACGCCCAGGGGCAGCACCACCGTCAGCCAACGGGCTGAGGCGCTGAGTAGGACACTGGCCGCGTGCATCAGCGTTGACCTCCTGTCAGGACGTGCGCTTTTCTACAACACTAACTCAATTCGATCGATCAGCCCGGTGATGCGGGTCACAAGACGCAATGAGGCCCCCACCCCGGCGGTGGGAGCCTCCTGCAATCACTTGGTCGACAGTCGGTTGCGCTGGGGCTCGGCAATCAGCCCCCACGTCCGCAGCGCCTCCAGCATGCCGTGGATCTGGATCACCGGCATGATCAGGGCGCTGACGAAGAAGGCCGTCCGGGAGACGGAATGGTCCGCGTAGAACGCGACGACCAGGAAGTTGAGGCCGAGGTAACCCACCAGCGTCAGCGCGGCGACGCCCAGGTAGGACAGGAAGAATAGTGCTGCGCCGAGCCGGCGCAGGCCAGAGAGCAGCGCCAGCACCGCCGACATGGGCACGACCAGCATCAGGAACGCCAGCGCCACCTCATAGACGACGCCCGGCCGCCCGGAAAGGCCCACGGTGCTCGCCACGTGCACCGCCGCGGCGGCCACGTGCAGCACCAGCGCCGGCAGGAGATCGCGCACCGTCTTCCAACCCATGGCCCGTCTCGCCCCCTCGTCGCGCACCCTCCTGGCGTCAGTATACCCGTACCCGGCGCCGCCTCCCATCGGTGCCCGTAACGATTCGGCCGCAGCCGCCCTGGAGCGGCTGCCCTAAGCCCGTTACAGTAGCGGCCGCCCCCGAAGGGGCGGCCGCCATAGCCCAAAAGCATCAGCCCAAGAGTTGCTCCAGTTTGGGGCCGAGGTTCTGGAGTCCCTTGTCTCCCGCGGCCCGGAAGAAAAGGTTTCCCTGGGCGTCGAAGAGAAAGAAGGCAGGTACGAACTGGTTCTGGAACGCCTGCGCCAGGGCGTGCCGGTGGTCGAGAAGCACCGGCTGCGTGATTCCGTACTGCTCGATGTCGCGCTCGACCTTGGCCGTGTCCAGGTCGCCCTCCTCCTTGGGCATGTGAATGGCCACCACCTTCAGCCCCTTCGGCTGGTAGGTGTCGCGGTACTGCGAAACCTGATCCATGACCTCGTGGCAGATGTGGCAGGAGACGGCCCAGAAGTGCACCAACGTCGGGTGACCGTTCAGCGCTTTGGGGTCGAAGCCTTCGGCGTTATAGGACCCGGTCGCCCCTTCCAGCCGGGGCATCGGGCTGCCAAGGCGCATGGGCATGAAGCAGGCCTCCTTCGCTAAACCTGGAGCAGAGACTCGCCGGGCTTCCAGTTGGCCGCGCACAGGCCGCCGGCCTGCAGGGCCTCGAGCACGCGCAGGACCTCATCGACGTTGCGGCCGATGTTGTTGTCGTGGACCACCTGGTAGCGGACGATGCCCTCGGGGTCGATGATGAAGAGGCCGCGCAGGGCAACGCCCTCCTCCTCAATCAGCACCTCGTAGGCCCTGGAGACCTCCTTGGTGATGTCGGAGGCCAGCGGGTAGTTGACGGGGCCGAGGCCGCCCTCCTCCTTCGGGGTCTTGATCCAGGCCCGGTGCGAGTAGACAGAGTCGACCGACACGCCGAGGATCTCGCAGTTGGCGTCCTTGAACTCCTGCACCCGATCGTTGAAGGCCGTGATCTCGGTGGGACACACGAAGGTGAAGTCGGCGGGGTAGAAGAACAGCACGAGCCACTTGCCCCGGTAATCGGCCAGGCTCACCGTCTGATCGAGCTTCTCCAGGTCCTTGGTGGACAGCATCGTGAAGTCAGGAGCCGGCTTGCCAACCAGTCGCATCTAGCAAAGACCTCCTTGATATTTAGAATCAATCTAAGGGACTCCGGTTATTGAGACGCTGCGAACATGAGTTGGGTTACGTCTTGAAAGTTACGACTTTATCAAGACAGGACCCAGCGCTATCGACATACGCGGCGCCAGATCCAGTATCTCCATTGTTGATCATTGCCATACTGCTGCTGGGGAAAGGAGTTTGTCGACATGACAACGAGAGCGCTGGTGATGGGAGGCGGCGGCGTGCTGGGCATCGCCTGGATGGTCGGGCTGGCCGCCTCCTTGAAGGAAGGGAACGTGGACCTGGGTCAGGCAGACCTGGTGGTGGGCACGTCTGCCGGCTCGGTGGTCGGCACGTTGATCCGGTACGGGGTCGACCCCACCCAGCTGACGGCGCTGGTGGAAGCCGGCATGGGCCTTCCGCCGGGCGCCGTGGCCAAGGTGGCAACGGGCGTCGGCCTCACCGAGGACGAGTGGGTCGGGATCTTCCAGGCCCCCCTGGGCGATGCGCCCTGGCCGGAGAAGCCGCTGCGCATCTCTGCCGTGGATGTGGAGACGGGCGAGCCGGTGATGTGGACCTGCGACTCCGGGGTGCCGCTGGCCCGGGCCCTGGCCTCCAGCTGCGCCGTGCCCAACCTGCTGCCCACCGTCACCATCAACGGGCGGCAGTACCTGGACGGCGGGGCGCGCTCCGGCACACACGCCGACCAGGCGCTGGGCTACGACCGGGTGCTGATCGTCGCGCCGATGGGCGGTCCGAAGTACCCGCTGGGACACGAAATGCTGGAGAAGGAGCGCGCCGAGCTGGAGGCCGCCGGCTCCCGGGTGATGGTGGTGCTGCCCGACGCGGCCACCCTGCAGGTGTTCGGCGACAACCTGATGGACCCCGCCCGCATATTTGAAGCCCTGACGGCCGGGCGCCGCCAGGGCGGGGAGCTGACCGGAGCCGTCCGGGACTTCTGGGGCTAGGGGGCGCCCTCCTCGTCCAGCTCAATCCCGGCCATCCGGATCAGGTGGAGCGCGTTGCGGGTCGGCGAGATCCCCGGCCGCAGCTTGTAGTCGAAGCGAATCTCGTTCCCCTCGTAGTACTCCCTGAAGTGGTAATTGATGATGCGCCCGCCGCTTTCGCGCTCCAGCTCGCCCAGCTCCAGGTCGTGGGTGGAGACGAGCCCGATCGCCCCGGCCCGCTGGAGCTGGCTGATGAGGGCCCTGGCTCCGGTGTGCCGGTCGCGGGAGTTGGTGCCCTTGAAGATCTCGTCCAGCAGGAAGCAGACCCGGGCGCCGCCGCGGACCGCCTCCACGATGCGCTTGATGCGGAGGATCTCGGCGTAGAATGCGGAGATGCGCTGCTGTAGGTTGTCCTCCACCCGCATGCACGTCCAGAGCTGGACGCGCGGGCAGGCGAACCGGGCGGCGCAGACCGGCGCGCCGGCGTAGGCCAGCACCAGGTTGACGCCGACCGTGCGCAGGAAGGTGGACTTGCCCGACATGTTCGAGCCGGTGATGACCGCGACGCGCACCGGCTCGACCAGCGCGAAGTCGTTGCACACGCGGCCGTCCCCGATGAGCGGGTGGCCCATCCCGGCCCCGGTGATGCCGGCGCGCCGGCCTTCCGCGATCTCGGGAAACGCCCAGTCCGGGTGCTCGAAGCGGACGATGGCCAGGCTCGCCAGCGCCTCGACCTCGCCCAGGGTGCGCAGCCAGGTCGGCAGCAGCCGCCCCGACTCCCGCTTCCAGGCCTCCAGGGAGATCATGCAGTGAATGTCCCACAGAAGGACGATGTTGAGGATCAGGAACATGGCGTTGGCCCGGTTCGAGATGCGCTCGGCGATCCGGGAGAGGCGGCGCACCTGCAGGTGGGCCGCCTCTCCCCTTCCGCTCCGCAGCTGCGCCTGCCGGTCCCGCAGCCAGGGGGAGCTGAACGTCCGCGTTTCCAGGTGCCGGAGCATGCTGGCGTAAGTCCTCAGCTCACGCTCCTGCCGGAAGACGGCGTTCAGCGCCTGCGATCGCGCCGCGCCACCTGTGCGCAGGAGCAGGAAGTGCAGGGCCAGCATGGCCACAGGGGCCTGCCAGGTCAGGTGGCCCAGGAAGGAGAGCCCGATCACCAGAAGCGCCGCGCCGGGCAGGGCCCAGGCCCCGAACCGAACCAGCGGGTGCGCGTAGAGCGGGTGCGACTGCCTGGCCCACTCCAGCAGCGGCTCCACAGGCCCCAGCTCCCCGGCGGCCTGGAGCGCCTCGGCCTCCAGCCGCTGGCGCCATCCCAGGGCCGGCGCCAGCTCCGCCACCGCCTGCTGCCGCGCCTGAATCTCCCCCGGTTCCGGGGGCGGCCCGGTCAGCAGCCGGGCCAGGGCGGCGCGCCCGGGCGCGGTGTGGCTCGCGCTCAGCCACTGGAAGACGGAACCCTGGCCGAACAGGTCCAGGTCGGAGGCGAAGGGGTGCTCGTCGTCCGCAAATTCCGCCCCGGTGTCCGGGAATGCGCCCCAGCGGCCGGCGATCCGCTCCACCCCCGTGCGGTTGATCTCCGCCAGGGTCTCCGTGTACCGGAGCCGGCGCAGGACCCGCCCGTGGCGGCGCGCGAGAAAGGCAAACGGGATGGCGGACAGAGCAGCGGCGCCCCACGCGGCCCGGGGGCCCACGGCACGGTACAGAAGCACGGCCAGCAGCAGGCCGGCGAGCGCGACCCCCAGGCGCGCGTTGCTGAGCCTTACGGCCGCCTGCCGCTGCCTGT
Organism: Symbiobacterium turbinis; assembly: GCF_055383075.1. Lineage (NCBI taxonomy): Bacteria > Bacillati > Bacillota > Clostridia > Eubacteriales > Symbiobacteriaceae > Symbiobacterium > Symbiobacterium turbinis. The sequence goes on along the minus strand of NZ_AP042433.1, from coordinate 173,726 downwards.
CGCCCAGCCGCCGGTAGGCTGCCTCGCGGCGCGCGTAGATGTGTTGGGGCTGCAACTGTGATGCACCTCCCCTGCCTCAGTGTACCTCGTATCAACACGGATACCCCGGCCGCCAGCGCTTCTCCGGCGGCCGGGGTGAGCCTGTATGAGGGAACTACCGGACGATCAGCACCGGGCAGGGGGCGGTGCGCAACACCTTGTCGGATACACTGCCCAGCAGCAGCTCCTTGATGGGGCTGAGGCCGCGGCTGCCCATGACGATGAGGTCGACCTCTTCCAGCCGGGCGTAGTCGACGATCTCCTCCGCCGGCTCGCCCACCTGCACCTCGGTGACCACCTGCGACTCCGGCAGGCCGAGTGCGGACACGGCCTTGCGCAGGATGGGCTCGCCGGTGCGGCGGATCAGCACATCCATCGGCACTTCGGGCGTCACCTTGTTGCCGAACTCATCGGTGGCGTAGTAGGCGCGGGGAACATGCGCCACGTACAGCACGATGACCTGCCCATTCTTCAGCGAGGCCAGCTCACCCGCCACCCGGGCGGCGTGCAGGGAGCTCTCGCTGCCGTCGGTCGCGAGCAGAATCTTTTTCACGACCCATCGCCTCCTCCATGTAAACCGTCGGGGTGCCGCTCCCCACCGGTACAGCACAATCCTCCTGTCTGAATCATAGCCGTGCCGGGGGATAGACCGGTATCGTTCATTGGACTGATTCTAATGTAGACTAATTTCCGGACTGAGCCAAGTCACAACAGAGAGAAAAGGACCACCTGTCTGCACAGGTGGTCCGCTTGATCTATATTACCGGGGCGGGGGATCGCCGGCCAGTCCCGTACGGATGGCATACCCCACGGCCTCAGACCGGTTGCGCAGATGCAGCTTCTCGAGAATGTGCCGCATGTGGTTCTTGACCGTGGACTCCGCCACGTAGAGCTTGGCTGCGATCTCCTTATAGGTAAGGCCGGTGGAGGCCAGGCGCAGCACCTCGATCTCCCGGGGAGAGAGCTGCTGCCCAGGCTGCTTGCCTGCGGTGGTGGCGCGCGGCTGGCGGAACTCCTTGAGCATCTTCGCCGCCATGACCGACGAGATGGGCGCCTCGCCCGAGGCGGCCGCGCGCAGAGAGGAGACCAGTTCCTCAGGCCCCAGGTTCTTGAGCAGGTAGCCATCCGCGCCGGCCTTAATCGCTTCGAAGAGATCCTTGTCGATCTCCGAAACCGTAAGGATGACGACCTTGATGTCGGGGTACTGCTGCTTCAGCTTCCGGGTAGCTTCCACACCATCGAGCACCGGCATGTTGATGTCCATCAACACGAGATCAGGCTTCAGCTTGGGGACCAGCTCCAAGGCTTCCTGACCGTTCGATGCCTCGCCGACGACCTCAAGATCGCTATTCGAAAGGACACTCAGTACACCCTTCCGAAGCATGAGGTGATCATCTACGATCAAGACTTTCATCGTTCGGGTGCCCTCCTCTCCAGTTAGAACTTTATCATGACAGGGAATACCGGGCAACCGATCCCACGCCCTAGTCGGAAAGTTACGGGCAAGCCCTCTTGGCTAGTTCAATTACTATTATAGCCTAGTCTTACCCATTCTGTAAGTGCGCTACTCGCGGGCCGCGTGACGAAAAGGGGGGATACTAGGCGCAGACGTTCATGTCACCCTGGCCGGCCGCGAGTTTGAACGCGCGCGGCACAGAACCGTGTCCTCGGTGTCCTCGTATACCCTGCTCTGCATGGGAGGAGGCGGAGAAGTGTACACGGAACTGCAGCTCAAGCTGTTGAACGGCCGCACCATCTCCATTCACGTGGAACCGGGGTTTGACGTGGACGATCTGGAGTTCCTGCCGGGACTGCGCGCCGTGTCGCTGGGCAACCTGACGGTGCTCTACGAGGGGCTCGTCTACGACGTCCGGCCCCAGCGCCGGTTCACCGTCCACAGCACGGCTCCCGGCCTCTCGCGCTGAACAGCGCTCCTCAGGCGCAAGTGGCCAGCTGCCACTTGCGCCTCTCTGTCCCGCAAACCGGGTCAGATCTCGTCAAGCGGCAGCAGGCCGCTCTTGATGGCGAACTTCGTCAGCTCGACCGCGTCATGCAGGTCGAGCTTTTCCATGAGGTTCGCCCGGTGCGCCTGCACGGTCTTGATGGAGATGAACAGCCTCTCGGCGATCTGCTGGTTGGTGAGCCCGTGGGCGATGAGCGTCAGCACCTCCCGCTCCCGCTCCGTGAGCTGGGCCAGCTGCGCCTGGGCCTCCGCCGCGCCGCGCGGCGCCGGTCCCGGGCCCGGCCCGCTGCCCTGCTCCTGCAGGTTGTCCATGACCGTGCGCGCCACGTCCGGGTGCAGGATGACCTGGCCCGAGGTCACCGCCTTCAGCGCTGAAACCAGTTCCTGCGCCGCGGCGCGCTTCAGGACGTAGCCCGCGGCGCCCGCCCGCAAAATGGGCAAAACGTACTCCTCGCTGTCATACATCGAAAGGATCAGCACAGGCAGGTCGGGGTGGCGCTTCTTGAGCTCCGTGGTCGCCTCAATGCCGTTCATGCGCGGCATGGCGATGTCCATCAGCACCGCGTCGGGCTTCAGCCGCTCTACCATCTCCAGGGCTTCGATGCCGTCCTGGGCCTCGCCGATCACTTCCACCTCACCGCTGGCGGAGAGCAGATACCGGATGCCCTCCCGCAGGATGGCGTGGTCGTCCACAAGCAGCACACGAATCGGACTCATTGTGCGTCCCCCCCTATGCGATCCGGAACCGTCACGCGCACCGTGGTTCCCCTGCCCGGTGCAGACTCCACGACGACCCTGCCCCCCACCAGGGCCGCCCGCTCCTGCATGCCGAAGAGCCCGAGCCCCCGGTCCCGCACCGGCTGTCCCACGGTCTGCACCACATGGAACCCCCGGCCGTCATCGACCACCAGCCCGGTGATCGAGCCGTTGTCCCGGTACAGCCGCACCATGACGGTGCTGGCGTTGGCGTGTTTCACCACGTTGGTGATCGCCTCCTGCAGGATGCGGAACAGAGCGGTCTCGAGCTCCTCGGGGAGCCGGTCGCTCAGTCCGGAGACCTGCAGGTCGGCCTCCAGGCCGGCGGGCACCACCCGGTGGTTGATGAACCACCGCAGGGCAGGAACCAGGCCCAGGTCGTCCAGCACGGAGGGGCGCAGGTCCATCATGAGCCGCCGCGTCTCATCCAGCGTACGCTGCGCGACCTCCTTGGTGAGGCGGAGCCGCTCGCGCAGCGGTTCATCGATACCGCTGGCTCCCGCCAGCTGCTCGACGGCCACCAGGTTGACGACGATCGAGGTAAGCGACTGGGCCGTCTCGTCGTGCAGTTCCCGGGCGATGCGCTTCCGCTCCTCCTCCTGCGCCCGCAGGATCTGCGCGGCCACGGCCTTCCGGTGCTCCGCCAGCCGGTCCAGCATCAGGTTGGCCATCTCGGTCAGCCGGGCGATGTCGGGGTCGCCCGGCACCATCGGTACCCGGGCGGAGAAGTCGCCCCGCCGCACCTTGTCGAGGGTCGCATGCAGGGTGAAGAGCGGCCGGAACGCCACCCGCAGCAGGGCATAGTTCACCCCCAGCGACACGGCGAGGCCGACGGCGATGAGGCCGAATTCCCATGTGGGCGAGTGCTCCTGACTGTGCCAGAAGTGGGTCGCGATGAGCGCGGCGCCGATCGCGCCCAGCACGACGATCGCCGCGTTGGCCACCAGCACCTTGGTGAACAGGCTGGTCCGGCTGTGCAGGTACGAGAGCAGCCGCATCTATGCCTCCGCGACCTCCGGTGCGTATTCTCGTGTCTGTGTCACATCGCTCACCCTTTCCTGTCGCCATCGGTCGGGGGATACAAGCGGCACCTTAGGTCAGGCGCCTGACCAGATGCCTGTCGAACCCGTGTCGATAGCTCAAAAGTCTACATTCGCTGCTTCTCAGGCGGATCCCTTCCCTCGCGACATCCATGAAATATGAAGATGAGTTACTAGATATAAGTATTCACAGAACTTGGAGGTAGTAGACCATCGGCCCGTCCTTTTTCGATACTTTCTCTGACCCCTTCCAAGGTTCTCGCAAGATCCGTGTAAGCTCTGTGCAATCCTTCCCTGCTACCCTGGAGTGTAGAGTCAGCCATCGGGAGGGATCTGTGTGACGAAGCGCTGGTGGATCATCAGCACCATCGCAGCCCTGATTGTCATCGCGCTCCTCGCAGGGCCGTCAGTCCTCACCGCAACCGGTGCGGAACCGGCGACCTGCGCCACTTGCCACAGCATGGAAGAGTTCCGCGCGACCCACGCTGAGTCGGTCCACGCCACCGTCTCCTGCTCCGAGTGCCACCTGCCCCACGGGGCCGCCTCCATCCCGGCCAAGTACGAGAAGGGGATCAAGCACGTGTGGGCCACCATAACGGGCGACGCCAACATCGAGTTGAAACCGGAGGACGAGCAGATCCTGCTGGACAACTGCATCGCCTGCCACATTCATACCGACCACGTCAAAGCGCCGGAGAACCGCGGCTGTCTGAACTGCCATTTCGACGACCCTCACGGCGTCAGGGAGGACCGGAGATGGTGATCAGCGGTCTGGTCTTCCAGTGCGATCCCACCCGGATCGAGGCCATCGCGGCCGAGCTGGCTGCCGTGCCGGAGCTGTCCGACGTCACACCGGGAGGCGAACCCGGATACCTGGCCGCCGTCCTGGAAGCCCCCAGCACCGAGGCGTCGGTTCAGACGCTCCACCGCCTGAGATCCATTCCGGGCGTCTACGCTGTGATGCCGACTTACATTCACGCCGTTGAGGAGGATGGGAAATGCAGCTCTCCCGCCGTTCTTTCGTAAAGGCGTCGGCCCTCGCCGCGGCGCTGGCGGCGGCCGGGTGTACGCCGAAGCCCGTTGCCCCGAAGGAGAACCCTGAAACGGAAGGTGCCACGTGGTACAAGACCGTCTGCCGTTACTGCGGCGTCGGCTGCGGCGTCATGGTCGCCGCCAAGGACAACCGGGTGGTGGCCGTGAAGGGCGATACGGAGAATCCGGTCAACAAGGGGCTCCTCTGCGTGAAGGGCTACTACCTGGACCGGATCATGAACACCGAGGAAGGCCGGATTCTGAAGCCGCTCATCCGCAAGAACGGCCAGCTCACCGAGGCCTCCTGGGACGAAGCCCTGGACCTGGTGGCCACGAAGTTCCGCGAGGCGGTCGACCAGTACGGGCCCGATTCGGTCGGCTTCTACGGCTCCGGCCAGAACCACGCCGAGGAGACCTACATCGCCAACAAGCTCTTCAAGGGCTGCATCGGCACCAACAACGTCGAGGGCAACCCCCGCACCTGCATGGCCTCTGCCGTGGCGGGCTTCGCCTCCACGTTCGGCAAGGACGAGCCGATGGGCAACCTCGACGACATCGAGCACGCCGACACCTTCTTTATCATCGGCTCCAACACCGCCGAGGCGCACCCCATCGTCTACTCCCGCATCACCACCCGGAAGCAGACGGGCAAGGACGTCAAGGTGATCCTGGCCGACCCCCGCAGACACCGGGTGGCTGACATCGCCGACATCTTCCTGCCCTTCCGGCCCGGCAGCGACCTGGCCCTGCTGAACGCCTTCGCGCAGGTGATCATCGAGGAGGGGCTGCACGACCCCGACTTCATCGAGCGGCACACCAACTTCCAGGACGGCGAAGGCCCCATCACCTTCGAACAGTATGTCGAGTTCCTGCAGGACTACACCCCGGAGAAGGTCGCCCCCATCACCGGCCTCTCGCCCGAGGACATCCGCGCCGCCGCGCGGGAGATCGGCGCCCGGGGCCGCAAGACCCTGTCGCTCTGGTGCATGGGCATCAACCAGCGCACCGTGGGCACCTGGCTGAACAACGCCATCTACAACCTCCACCTGCTCACGGGCAAGATCTGCCAGCCGGGCAACAACCCCTTCTCCCTCACCGGCCAGCCCTCGGCCTGCGGCTCCGTGCGCGAGGGCGGCGGCCTGGCCCACCTGCTCCCCTGCGGCCGCTCGGTGACCAACGAGCAGCACCGCAAGGAAGTGGCCGCCGTCTGGGGCGTCGACTACACCCGGATGTCGGACAAGGTCGGCTACCACACGATCGAGCTCTTCCGGGCCGCGGGCGACGGGCGGGTCAAGGCGCTGCTGGTCTCCTGCACCAACCCGGCCCACTCGCTGCCCAACCTGAACTCGGTGCGGGCCTCGTGTGAGAAGACCTTCCTGGTCGTCATCGACGCCTTCCACAACCGCACCACCGAGCTGGCCGACGTCGTCCTGCCCGCCGCCCTCTGGTGCGAGAAGGAGGGCATCTACGGCAACACCGACCGCCGGACTCAGCACATGGCCAAGGCCATCGAGCCCAAGGGCGAGGCGAAGCCCGACGTCTGGATCCTGCTGGAGATCGCCAAGCGCATGGGCTACGGCGAGTACTTCGACCACTACACCTCCAACGAGGTGATCTGGGAGGAGTTCCGCAAGATGGGCGGCGGCAACACCGGCTACGACTACGCCCCCTATGCCCGCTACAAGGAGGAGCGGGGCATCCGCTGGCCGGTGAACGACAAGCAGCCCAACGGCACGGGCCAGCGCTACGTCGAGGGCGACGACCCCTTCGTGCCCGAGGGGACGGGCCTCTACTTCTACGGCAAGCCCGACGGCAAGGCGGTCATCTACGCCCGCCCGCACCAGGATCCGGCCGAGATGCCCGACGACGAGTACCCCTTCTTCCTCTCCACCGGCCGCATCCTCGAGCACTGGCACACCATCACCATGACCAAGCGGGTGCCCGAGATCATGAAGGGCGCGGGCGAGTTCTACTGCGAGATCCACGAGGACGACGCCGCCCGGCTGGGCATCAAGACCGGCGACGAGGTGAGGCTGACCTCCCGCCGCGGGCAGGTGATCGCCACCGCGCGCATCGGGGGCCGCGCCGTGCCGCAGAGGGGCATGGTGATGCTGCTGATGCACGACGACCGCATCGAGCGGCTCGCCAACTTCCTGACCAATGACGCCGTCGACCCGACCTCGAAGCAGATGGAGTACAAGATCTGCGCCGTGCGGGTTGAGAAGGCGTAGGCGGTGAGGGCCGTGCTGAAAAGGATAGGGTGGCGCAGGCTACGCCTCGCCACCCAGGCCCTCTTCTGGGCGCTCTTCCTGCTGCCCCTGATCGGCTTCCCCTGGTTCCGCGGCACCTACGTCGGCTCCCGGTTCCTCAGCTTCCCGCTGACGGACCCCTTCGCCGCGGCGCAGGTGCTGGCAGCCGGGGGCGCGTGGCTGGCAGCGGCGGCCGCACTCGGCCTCTTGCTGGTGGGCCTGGTTTACCTGGTCCTGGGGAGAGCCTTCTGCTCCTGGGTCTGCCCCCTGGGCAGCCTGCTGGAGGGGCTGGACTGGATCGGCGGGAAGCTCCTGCCAAACCGCTGGCACGCCCGCCGCGCCGTCTGGCCCCGCTGGAGCCGCTGGGCCGTCGCGCTCCTCCTCCTGCTCCTCTCGGCCCTCACGGGTCAGGCCCTCTTCGAGTGGGTCTCGCCCCAGGCTACGCTCATGCGCTCGCTGCTGTTTGGCCTCGGCCTGCAGCTCATCCTCGTCGCCGCCGCCCTCCTCTTCGACCTGTTCGTGCTGCGGCGGGGGTGGTGCCGCTCGGTCTGCCCGGCCGGGGCCTTCTATTCCATCCTGGGCCGCTGGGCCCTGCTGCGGGTGGGCCACGACCGCGCCTCCTGCGACCGGTGCGGCAAGTGCATCCAGGCCTGCCCCATGAACGGCCGGGAGACGCTGCTGGAGACGGTCGCCGGACGCGGGCCGGCGCAGGCCGATCCGTGGATCTGCTCCAACTGCGGCAGCTGCATCGACGCCTGCCCCAGCGGCAGCCTCGCCTTCACCCCCGCCTGGGCGGTGCAGAAGGCGGAGAAGCCGGCCCGGACAGCGGGGTACGACCGGCGTCAGGCGCTGGGTCTCCTGGGAGGTGCGGTAGTGGTGGCGGGCGTCAGCGTGGCCCGGCCGCTGCTGGCCGCCCCTGCGGAGCGGCATCTGCTCCGCCCGCCCGGCGCCCTGCCCGAGGCGTTCTTCCTGGGGCTCTGCCTCCGCTGCGGCCAGTGCGTTCAGGCCTGCCCGCGCTCGGCCGTCCGGATGGGCGGGCTGCAGCACGGGTTCGCCATGGGCACCCCCTACATCAACCCGCGGGAGACAGCCTGCGACCTCTGCGGCGACGCGGAGCCTGCCTGCGCCGCCGTCTGCCCCACGCAGGCGCTCCACCTGCAGCCCGGGGAGCCGGTGCGGATGGGCACGGCCGTCGTCGACGCCGAGCGGTGCCTGGCCCACCACGGCGACATCTGCCGCAGCTGCTTCAACGCCTGCCCGCTGCGGGGCGAGGCGCTGGTGCTGGAGGGTGCCATACGGCCTGTGGTCGACCCGGAGGTCTGCACAGGCTGCGGGCTCTGCGAGGAGCACTGCATCCTGGAGCCTGCGGCGATCCGCGTCGAGCCGCTGAACGAATGAACTCCACACGAATCTGCGAGGAGGGGGTCACCCCCCTCCTCTTCTGCATAGGAGTTCGGGGCAGCCGCGGCGAATCACGCGAGCCGGAAGCTTGGAGGAGGTGGGCGAAAGGATGGCAGATCCTGTGCGCGCGCTGGAGTCCCTGGCGGCAGGCTTCTCCGGCACGATCGGGGTGTGGGGCCGGTCGCTGCAGACGGGGGAGGTCATTCAGGCCGGGGCGCACGACGAGTCTTTCCCTAGCGCCTCGACCATCAAGCTGGCGATCTTCTACGAGATGATGCGCCAGGCCGGCGAGGGGAGGCTGGACCTGGACGAGATGCGGGAGCTGCAGGAAGTGGAGAAGGTGCCCGGCTGCGGCGTGCTGCGCGACCTGACGCCGGGAATCCGGCTCCCCCTGCGGGATCTCGCGACGCTCATGATGACCATCAGCGACAATACCGCCTCGAACATGTGCATCGACGCCGTGGGCCTCGAATCGGTCAACCCGGCCATGGATGCGCTGGGCCTCACGGGGCTGCGGCTCCGGTTCAAGTTCTTCAGGGCGCTGCCCGGCCACCCGGTCAACTCGGCCGTGCCCTCCCAGCTCGGGCAGCTGATGGACCTGATCGTCCGCCGCGAGGTGCTGACCCCTGCGGCCTGCGACGAGATGTTGTCGGTGATGAAGCGGGTGCAGAGCCCCTACGCGGCCCGTTACCTGCCCGGGGCCGCGCAGTACGACCGGCTGCCCGAGGGGCCGACGATCGCGGCCAAGTTCGGCAGCGTCACCGGCTGCCGCCACGAGGTCGGGGCCGTCTGGAAGGGCGGCCGGGGCTTCGTCTACAGCGTGATGACGAAGGACTGCAAGGATGAGCGGCGGGTGGAGGACAACGAGGGGGTGCTGGCCGTCGGCCGCGCCGTCGAGATCCTGTACCGGCACTTTATCGCTTCGTAAAGACGAGGGGGCCGCTCCAGCGGCCCCCTTTCTGCGCGCCTCGGTCGGCTACGCCTTCTTCCGCTCCCGGGGCTGGACCACCACGTCGACCAGGCCGTACGCCTTGGCCTCCTCGGCCGACATCCAGCGGTCGCGCTCCGAGTCTTCCTTCACCTTCTCCAACGGCTGGCCGGAGTGCTTGGCGATGATCTCCGCCAGCTTCTCCTTCGTGTGGAGCAGCTCCTTCGCGGTGATCTCGATGTCCGTCACCTGGCCGCCGATGCCGCCCTTCACCCACGGCTGGTGGATGAGGATGCGGGCGTGGGGCAGGGCGTAGCGGGTGCCCGTACCCCCGGCCAGCAGCACGGCGCCCATGGAGGCGGCCATGCCGATGGCGTAGGTATTCACCTTGGGCTTGATGTGCTGCATGGTGTCGTAGATGGCCAGACCGGCGCTGGTGACGCCCCCCGGGGAGTTGATGTACATGTTGATCTCCTTGTCGGGGTCGTCGCTCTCCAGGAAGAGGAGCTGAGCGGTGACGGCGTTGGCCACCTGGTCGTCGATCCCGGTACCCAGGAAGATGATGCGGTCCTTGAGCAGGCGGGAGTAGATGTCGTACGAGCGCTCGCCCCTGCTCGTCTGTTCAATGACAATCGGAATCAGCGGGCTCATGAAAGACTCTCCTTTGACCGGGGCCCCTCAGGCCCCTCTCTTCTCAATTTCTACGACGTCGAAAGGTCTACCGGAGATGCTGCCGGTCCGGCGGTGACAATGGTGAGCCGCTCGGGCACCAGATGGCGGGCCGCTGCCTCCAGCAGCGCTTCGGGCGTCAGGGTCGCCAACTCCTGCGGCAGCCGCTCCAGCCAGTCCAGACCCAGGCCGAAGCGCTCGATCTCGCCCAGCCGGGCCGCGATGCGCTCCGGAGACTCGTGCTGCACCGCCGGGTAGCCGGTCAGGAAGTCCTGCAGGGCCACCAGTTCCGGTACAGGCACCGGTTCGGTCGACAGGCGCCTCAGCTCGGCCAGCACCGTCTCGACGGCGAACTCCAGCCGGGCGGGATTCACGCCCAGGTGGGCCGACCACGAGCCGGGCCCGCTGGTGCCGCTGAACCGGGTGTACTGGTAGTAGGAGAGGCCGTGGCGCTCCCGCACGTCCCGGAACAGACGGCTGCTGGCCGGCGTGCCGTTGCCGCCGAACAGGGTGGCCAGCAGGTCCAGCGCGAGGTAATCGGGGTGACTCCGCTCCACCAGCGGCCAGCCGAGGGCGATGTCGGTCTGGGTCTTGCCGGCCAGGGGCACGTGCAGCCTGCCTCCCTGAGGCGGCGACACCGGCGGGATGGCCGCCCGCCCCTTCCCGCCGCTCCACCCGGCGAAGGCCTCCTGCAGCGCGTTCGCAACGGCGTCGGGATCGACGTCGCCGACCACCGTGATCACGGTCCCCACCGGCCCGTAGTACGTCTCGTGGAAGCGCCTCAGGTCCTCCGCCTGCAGCCCCGTCAGCGATGTCTCCGTCCCGCCGATGGGGTGCCGGAAGGGATGCCCTTCGGGATAGAGCCGCTCCATCAGCCGCCGGCCCGCAACGGCCCGGGTGTCGTTCTCCGACCGCCGGAAGGCGACCAGCATCTGGGTCCGCAGCCGCTCCATCTCGTCCGCCGGGAAGGTGGGCCGGCGGATCACCTCGGCCAGCAGCTCCAGACCCTGCACCAGGTCCTCGGGCAGGCACTTCAGCGAGGCGACGGCCGTCTCGCGGCCCACGTCGACCCGCAGGGACATCCCCTGCGCATCGGTGATGACGGCCAGCTCCTGGGCGCTGTAGGCGGCGGTGCCCCGGGTGAGCAGCCCGGCGACCAGCTGGGCCAGGCCCGCCTTCCCCGGGGGATCGTGGACAGCCCCGGCCTCCATCTGCACACGCACGAAGACGCTGGGCACCGAGTGGGCCGGCAGGATCAGCAGCGCCGCGCCCCCTTCCAGTTGCCGGCGCACGACGCGGTCCGCCGTGAGCACGGGGCGCGCAGGCCCTCCGTCAGGCCTGGGGACTGGCCGGTCGGCCGGCTTCTGGTAGTCGGGTGTGCTCCCCCCGGCCGCCTCCCGAGCCCCGGCCTGCGTCCGCCCGCTCCCGGCCTCCGCCTGCCCGCTGGCGGCCTGCGTCTGCCCGCTCCCGGTCTCCGCAGCCCCAGCCTGTGTCTGCCCGCTCCCGGCCTCCACAGCCCCAGCCTGCGCCTGCCCGCTTCCGCTCTCTGCCTGCGCCGGCGCAGCCGAAGCGGCCGGCTGCGGCCTGCCCGCGGGTGCTGCATCCTCCGGAACGAAGTGGGCGACCGTGCGGCGGCGCTCGTCCAGGTACTGCCTGGCGACCCGCAGCACATCCGCCGGGGTCACGGCCTCCAGCTCTTCCAGGGCGCGGTCGAAGCGCTCCACACCCCGGGTCAGGGCCGTCATGCCCAGCTGGACGGCCTGGTTCATCGTCGACTCCATCGTGTACAGGAGGCTCGCGCGCACCTGCTTTTTCGCCCGGGCGAACTCCTCCGCGCTGACCTCGCCGGCCCGCAGCTTCTCCACCTCGTCGAACAGGGCCTCTTCCAGGGCCGACAGGCTCACGGTGGGCGCGGGCGTGGCCGACAGCATAAAGAGCCCCGCGTACTGGAACGCCCGCACGTAGGCCAGGGCCGTCACCGCCAGGCCGGTGTCGATGAGCCGCCGGTGCAGCCTGCTGGAGCGGCCCATCTCCGCACCTGCGCCGACAGGGCTGCCGGAGAGCAGCGTGGCCAGCAGCGTCAGGGCCGGATGGTCCGGATGCGCCGCCTCCGGGATCCGGTACCCCGCGAGCAGAATCGGATGCGGGCCCGGCCGACTGACGATCACGCGCCGTTCGGCCTCCTGCTCGGGCTCCACCGCCGTGAACGGGCTCAGCGGCCCTCCCGGCGGGAGGGGGCCGAAATGGCGCTCTGCCAGGCGCAGCACCCGCTCTGTCTCCACATCGCCCACCACCACCAGCGACGCGTTGTCCGGCCGGTAGTAGCGGCGGTAGTGCGCCGTGAGGGCCTCGGCGGTGGTCGCGCGGATGTCCGCCTTGCTGCCGATGATGGCGTGCCGGTATGGCAGCACCTGGAATGCCGTGGCCATGAAGGCCTCGCTCAGCCAGAACGACGGGTGGTTCTCGCTGCCCTCCCGCTCGCTCACGATGATGCCCCGCTCACGCACGGTGAGGTCGGGGTCGAAGGTCATGCCCGCCATGCGGTCGGCCTCGACCTCGAAGCTGAACTCCAGATGCTGCGCGGGCAGCACCTCGTAGTAGGCGGTGTAGTCGTACGACGTGAACGCGTTCCACATGCCCCCGCGCCGCTTTACCCCCTCTTCCAGCACGCCGTACGGGAAGCGGGGTGTGCCCTTGAACATCATGTGCTCCAGGAAGTGCGAGAGTCCGGTCTGCCCGGGGCCCTCATCGCGACTGCCGACCCCGTACCAGACCATCGACGTGACGACGGGCGCATGCCGCATCTCCCGGACGTACACCTTCAAACCGTTGGGCAGCTCAGCGACGTGGGTGGGTGCGATCTGGTAGCCCATCTACCCCCTCCTCTACTCTCCGCGGACCCGGGAGCGCCGGTCGGCCCACCAGACGGCAGCGAGGACCGCGGCCAGGAGTAGCAGCATCCACATCCCAGATCCGAGGGCAGACAGCACGTAAGGGTTGCCCGCCATCTGCCGGAAATACTGGGCCACAGCGACTCCAAAGAGCGCGAGGACCAGCAGGCCGATCAACTTGCGAAACCGGTTTTTCAGCACGGGCTCACGCCCCTCTTTACCTAATATTTCCCGGAAACCCGCTTTGAATCCTCCGGTGGTCTGTTCGCCTGACTCCACCACCGGCCATTGAATATTGGACGCCTGGGGCTCCGCACCAGATACCCGGCGGAGGCGCAGGGCCACACAAGCCTAACGTCCCGGCTGAGGCGCACGACCACACAAGCCCAACGTCCCGGCGGAGGCGCCCGGTCGCACATGCCGAGCGCCCCCGGGGAAGGCCGGCCTCCTCGGCCGTCCACAGGGGCGCCTTAACAGTCTCCTATGGATGATCCCAGAAGGATCGCGCGATCACTGCCTGCCCTTCACCACCAGGAGCTCGCGCCAGCGCCGCACCCGCTCGACCAGCCGCTCCTGGCCGACCCTGGTGTACAGCCGCTCCAGATTGTTCAGCATGCGGTACAGGATCACCCTGGTGCTGCACGGCGCGAGGACGCGGTCGGGCGCAACCACTCCCCGGCGGTGCAGGAGCCGGCTGAGCGTCTCGTGCCGGTAGACCTGCCCGCGGTTGGAGCAGTCGACGTACGCCGGCTGATCGGCCTGCGCGTAAAGGGCCAGGAAGTGATCGGGCATGGCCACGCCGTAGACCGGCAGGCCCACCCGCTGCCCGACCAGGATGTACACTGCGGCCAGCGCGATCGGCACCCCGCGCCGCCGCTCCAGGACGCTGGGCAGAAAGTGATGCTCGGGGTTGGTGAGGTCGCCCGGCCGGAAGCGAAGGTTCTCGAAGAGCACATCGCCCATCGCGCGCAGCCCGCCCACAGACGGCATGTGCGCTCGCACGCTGCCGGCCACGGCATCCAGGAAGGAGGCCACGGCGCGCTCCCGCCCCTCCGCCCCGCCCAGCGCAGCCAGGAGGAGACAGCCTTCCTCCAGGCCGATGGCTTCGTCGTCCTGCCGGGCAAGGCGCCGCCACTGCTCTTCCACTGCGGCGATGCGCAGCTCCTCCAGCAGGGCGCGCGCCCGCCCGCGCAGGCGCGGGTCCGGGTCATCGAACGCCGCGTCCAGGAAGGGGACTGCGGCCGCGCCTGCCGCCAGGAGCTCGTCCCAGGCTGCCCGCGCGACGGCTTCCTGCTCATCGGCGAGCAGGCTGACCAGCGCGCGGAGCTCACCTTCGGTACGCATATGCCTCAGCGCTCCTCCACCTCGACGTTGAACTGCTCCAGGAACTGAATCACAGCCCGGGTGATGTGCGTCGGGGTCGAGGCCCCCGAGGTGACGGCGACCTTCCGCTTCCCCTTCAGCCAGGCCGGATCGATCTCATCCACGCTGTCCACCAGGTGCGCCTCGCGGGCTGCCAGCTCCTGGGCCACCTGAACGAGGCGGTTGGAGTTGTTCGAACGGCGGTCGCCCACCACCAGCACCAGATCGGCCTGCGGCGCCATCCTGGCCACCGCCTCCTGCCGCTGCTGGGTGGCCAGGCAGATCTCGTTGTAGACCTCCGTCTGGGGCCAGCGCCCCCTGACTTTGGCCATCAAGGCCTGCGTATCCCACTGCGAGAGCGTCGTCTGGTTAGTGACGGCCAGCTTCTGCGCGGGACTGAACGTCAGGGCGTCCAGATCCTCCTCCCGCTCCACCAGGTGCACCCGCCCGGGGGCCACCCCTACGGCACCCTCTGGCTCAGGGTGCCCCTTCTTCCCGATGTAGATGACCTCGTACCCCCGATTCACCAGTTCGGCGATGAGTTCGTGGGTCTTTGTGACGTCGGGGCAGGTCGCGTCGACCACGTGGAGGCCCTTCTCCCGGGCCCGGATCTTGACCGCGGGCGACACGCCGTGGGCGGTGAAGATGACGGTTCCGGAATCGATCTGCTCCAGCAGGCTGAGGCGGTCCTCGCCGTCCAGCGTGATCACGCCCAGCTCATTCATTTCCTCCACCACGTGGCGGTTGTGGACGATCTGTCCGAGCACGTAAATGGGCCTGGGCACATTCGGATCCCGGGCCACCCGCCGGACCATCTGTATGGCGCCGACGACCCCGTGGCAATACCCCCGCGGGGTAATCTTGATCACTTCCATGAAATGCCCTCCCACCCGGCCGGGGAATGTTACGCAAGCCCGCCGTGGCACGACTGTCACGGCGGGCTGCTTGTCTGCGTTCCTAGTGCTGGCTTGTCGCGTGGCCGTCGTCGAGGGCGTCCTCGGTCTTCCCGTTGATCGACAGGGCAAAGAAGACGAGCGCCGACGCGGCGATCCAGCCGATGACCCACAGCCAGAAGTTCACTGGAAGCCCCCCTACTCGCCGGAGATTCGCATGTTGCGCTTCTATTCTCCCCCAGGAGCCGCCGCTTTGGCAAGCCCCAGGTCCCGGCAGGGGTGCAGGGGGCGATTGAGGCGCGCATCGTCAGAGGCGCAGGGGCGCTTCAGGCACGCATCATCAGAGGTGCAGGGGCGCTTCAGGCACGTATCATCAGAGGTGCGGGGGCGCTTCAGGCACGCATCGTCAGGCAGCCGACGCTTCAGGAGGCGAGCCTTTAATCCAGCGGGTCAAGGGCACCCAGGGGCCGCACCTTCAGCCCTTCGGCGGTGAGGAGCAAAAGCTGCTCGCCGGACACTGCCGCGTCCACCGGCACATCGGACAGGCGCTCGGAGTGGCGCTTCGTTCCCGACTCGTCGATGACCCAGAGTGCGGCGCCCTCCTCATCCGAGGTCAGGAGCACAACCCCATCGCCCCGGGCAGGGCCCGATGCCTGCAGGATGCTCCCCGCTTCCACCTCTGCCGCCCAGCGCGCCGTGCCGTCATCTGCCTTCACCAGCGCGGCCTGCTGCAGGTTCCAGGCCAGCACGTCTTCGCCATCCGCCAGTGCGCTTATGCGGGCAGGGGCGATGGGGAACCGCCACAGCGACTGCCCGGCCCGGTCGTACACGGCGCTGCCCACCGCCACATTCCGTCCGTCAGCGAGGAAGCCGAACCCCTCGCCGTCCGGGACTACCGGCCGGTCCAGGAGCAGCTCACCATCTGCGTCGTACAACAGCAGCCGGGCATCCGGGGGCGAACCCGTGAGCAGGGCGAGGGCGCCGTCCGGCGCGAGGGCCATGGCGTGCGGCCGGAGCCCCTCCAGCGCCAGCACCCGGTCATCCGCGTGGTACACCTCAACGGTGTTGGCATAGGCGAGGGCAGTGCGGTCGCGGCTGACCGTGACCAGCGCAGGCATCTCATCCACCTGGATCGAGCCTGCTCGCTCTCCCTCCGCCGTGAAGCGGGCAACGGCGCCGGCGGTGACCAGGGCCGACTCGCCCGACGGCCCGAACGCCACCATGGCGGGAGCCTGCTCCAGCGGCGCCTCGCGGACCGTGGCGCCGTGCGCATCCACCACCTGTACCGAAGTGGAGTAGTACACGACCACGTTGCCGTTGGGCAGGGGGTTCAGGTCCAGCGGCTCGGGTGCCGACGCCCCCATCAGGCGTACCACCGGCTCCCCCTCAGCCTGGGGATCGCCGAGCTCACGGCCGCTTGTGTCGGTGATGTGAGCGGTCATCGCTGACACCCGCGTCTCCTCCGCCGGGGCGGCGAGGTCGCTCGCCCTGAGGACCAGCTTCACGGGCGCGAGGGCGACGGTGCCGGGTCCGGCCTCGCCACCGGCCTCGGGCGCCGTTCCGTGGTCTGTGTCGAAATCTGCGGCGTCGGCCGATGCGGGGTCGATGGCAGCGTCGCCGGTCTCGGACCCCGTGGGCGCGGTCATGAGCACATGCAGTTCACTCCCCCCGGTCGGCTCGGGCAACGGATCCTGGGCGGGAGGTGCGCTCTCGGGCGCCCCCCTGGAGGCCATGCCCGGCGCATACCCGGACGAGGGCCCATCGCTGGCGACCCGCGGCCAGAGGTTGAAGGCCAGCACGAAGGCCGCGGCCGCGGCGGCGACCCAGTAAGCCGGCCTGAGACGTCTAGGCAGGGTGGAGACAGGAGTGGCCTCGGGCTCGCCCTCCCTCGTCACGCGGTCCAGAACAGCCTGGCGCATGGCCGGGGTGAAGGTCCAGCCTGCGAGCGACCGATCGAAATCTTCTTTGATGAGCTGACGCAACTCCTTGTCGAAGTCGCTCACCGGGCCACACCCCCTTTCTGCAGCATCTGCTTCAGCATGTTCCTCGCCCGAAAGAGCCGGGTCTTGATGGTGTTCTCGTTCTGGCCCGTCACCTCGGCGATCTCCACCGTGGTGAGGTCGTGGTAATAGTACAGGATAATCACTTCCCGATACGCGTCGGACAGCTGCATCACGTAATTCATCAGCCGCTCCCGCTGGTCGCTGAGGACGACCGCCTCCTCGGGATCATCCCCTGTGGTGTCAGGCTCGACGGGCGTTCCGGCCGCCCTGGGATCGTCCGTCGGCAGCAGCCGCCGCCACCACGCGCTGCGGGCCTTGTCGCGGCACAGGTTGACCGTGATGCGGTACAGCCAGGTATAGGCCGAGCTATCGCCCCGGAACGAGTCCCAGTTGCGGTAGGCCTTGATGAAGACCTCCTGGGCCACGTCCTCGGCGAGATGCCGGTCTTTGAGGTACGAATAGGCAAGATGGAGTACCTTGGTGCCGTACTCCCGCATCAGGTGGTCGATCGCGGCCGTTCGATCGGCCGGCAGGGCTGCCCTATCGGACTGCGACATCGAGGCGTCTCCCTTCGCGTGGATCGAATCCTCTGTTTGACGAAGGTTTACGCCACTCAGTTGCTCAGCACCTGCCTCAGCGGGCCTTTCACCCAGTCAGACGGGGGCATCAGGCCGTCCCGTTTCATTTTCGCTCTCGCTTTTGCACGCGGTCCGCACGCGGGGCTCCCTGCACTTCTGCGCGCCGGTCCCGCCCGGGTGCCGCTCCTCTTCCCTTCCCCAGCCGGGCCGGATGCATGCCTCGCCTCCGGCTGGGCAGGAATCGCACACCGGTCCAGCCAACTGTTAGCGAAACGAAGCACTGCGAGGGGGAGTGTACGTGACCACCCGCCGGAGGCTTGTGGCGGAAGATCTGCTCGCCATCAAACTGGCCGGGGACTGCCAGATTTCGCCGGACGGCAGCCGTGTGGCCTATGTGCTACAGGAGATAGACAGGAAGAAGAATGAGTACACCTCAGCGATCTGGCTGGCACGGGAGGGAGCCGATCCCGTGCGCTTCACGGGCGGGCCGAAGGACACGCAGCCCCGATGGTCGCCCGACGGCCGGCACCTGGTGTTCGTCTCCAACCGCAGCGGGTCAAACCAGCTCTGGCTGCTGTCGCTGGAGGGGGGTGAGGCCCGCCAGCTCACCCGGGTGAAGGGCGGCGCCCAGAACCCTGTCTGGAGCCCTGATGGGCGCACCATCGCCTTTACGGCCAACCTGACGGAGGCGGGTCTGCAGCCGGAGGGTGAGGACGAAGAGGAGCAGGATCTGTACAAGAAGTTCACCAAGGACGTTAAGGTGATCACCCGGCTCCATTACAAGATGGACGGCGTGGGCTTCTACACCGATGAGCGCAGGCACGTCTGCGTCGTGGACATCGACGGCGGAGAGCCCCGGCAGCTCACCTTCGGCGACTACAACCATCTTGACGTCAGCTGGACCCCCGACGGGCGCGGGCTGCTGTTCGCGGCCAACCGACGCGAGGACCGGGACTGGTATCCGGGGCACGTCGATCTGTGGTACCTTCCCCTGGACGGCGACGAGACAGTACACCGCGGCGACAACGAGTCGCTCAGTTCGGCCTGCGAACCCGTGCGCCTCACCCCGGGTGACGGCAGCCTCACCTGCAGCGGCCCCGTCGCCTCTCCCGACGGCAACTCGATCGCCTTTCTGGCCAGCGACCCCGCCGAATCCGGCTACGGCCTCACGGGCCTCTACGTGCTGGAGCGGAACACGGGCCAGCTCCGCCGACTGGCGGCGGAGCTCGATCGCTCCTTCGGCAACCAGGCGTCGACAGATCTGGTCGCGCCGGGCGGGGGACGGCTCTACTGGTCTCCTGACGGACGGTGGATCTACGGCACCGTCTCCGACGGCGGTCAGGTACATCTGGTGCGGGTCGGAGCCGCCACGGGCGCGGTCGTGCCGGTGACGGGCGGCGACCGGGTGATCCATGCGTTCTCCCTCACGCCCGACTGCCGCCGCGCCGCCCTGGCCTTCGCCACGCCGCATTCACCCGGAGACATCTATCTTGCTCGGCTCGACGAGCCGACCCCGGCCCCGTCCGTGCCGGCCGCGGGCACCGTGCTGCGCGGCGGCGGCGTCAGTGAGGTGCGGCTGACGGCGCACAACGACGAACTGCTCGGTGAACTGGAGTTGACGGTTCCCGAGCGCTTCCAGGTGACTGCCGGCGAGGGCGAACCCACCGTAGACGCCTGGATCCTGCCGCCGGTGGACCGTGAGGAGGGCAAGAAGTATCCCACCGTGCTGGAGATTCACGGCGGGCCCATGTCCATGTACGGCGCCAACTTCTTCTTCGAGTTCCACTGGCTGGCGGCGCAGGGGTACGCGGTGGTCTACTCCAATCCGCGCGGATCGCAGGGGTACGGTCACGACTTCTGCCGCACGATCCGGGCCGACTGGGGGAACCGGGACTACGCCGACGTCATGGCCGCCATCGAGGCGGCGGTGGCGCGCTTTCCGTACGTGGACGGCGACCGGCTCGGGGTTGCCGGCGGGTCGTACGGCGGGTTCATGGTCAACTGGATCGTCAGCCACACCAACCGCTTCCGGGCAGCCGTAACGATGCGTTCGGTCGTCAATCGCTGGTCGGCGATGGGCACATCCGATCTGGGCTACAACCGCCTGCGCCAGTTCGGCGTGGAGAACTGGTGGGAGGTCGAGAACCTGGGGCCGTTCCTGAAGCAGTCTCCGCTGGTGCATGCGTCTCACATCAACACGCCGCTGCTCATCGAGCACCAGGAGAATGATCTGCGCTGCCCGATCGACCAGGCGGAACAGCTTTACGCGGCGCTGAAATATCAGCGGAAGCCCGTGAAGTTTGTAAGGTACCCGGGGGAGTTCCACGGGATGAGCCGCACGGGCAAGCCCTGGCACCGGGTACACAGGCTGCGGATGCTGGCGGAGTGGTTTGCGGAGTATTTGTAGGAGTTAGGACCCCCGACCGGAAGGCTCCGGTCGGGGGTCTTGCTCTGTGCGCCGTGTGCGGGTCGGGGCGAAACTCGCAAATCGTGTGAGGCTACGTCGGGAGTGGCGCCCTTGATGCTGTGGGGTCTACGTGACACTGGCCCTCAGGCACAGATTTTTCGCCAAGTCTGTGTGCTCCGACCCTCGCGCAGGGCGATTCCGGTGAAAACAGTGCGATTTGACGCCGGCGGAGGCGCTCGACAGCGCCTCCGCCGGGTTTGGCTCCAACGACTTGCGAGTTTTCCCGGCGCTTCCAGACCATCCCCCGCCATCCCCCCGTCATTCCCCCGTCTTCTCCCGCCAGTCCCCCGCGGGCGCAGCCTCGCCAAGTCCGAAACGAGTTCCATCCGAGCCCCCAACCTGTTCCCGATGGACTCCCCAACGTCGGAACGAAATCCCCGCCGCAGCGGATGGCGTGCCGCTGACGTTCCCCCCGGCCCCAATCTCTGCGTGGGCGTCAACTGGATCATGGCGCAAGACCACGACGGCCAAAACTCGCAACTCGTGTGAGTCAACGCCCGAGTGGCGCCCCTGCCGCCCCCAAAACTGTGCCAAAAGGCCGCTCCCGCGCCAGCCTGCCGCTGCGACCCGCCAGTAAACAGCCCCAGTGGCGAGCAGTTCCCGCGAAATCTGCATGCTTTCTTGCCGCCGGAGGCGCTCGACAGCGCCTCTGCCTGGTCTACCTCCAACTACTTGCGAGTTTTCCCGACGCTTCCAGACCATCCCCCCGCCCTCCCACCGCCATCCCCCCGTCATTCCCCCACCATCCCCCGCATTTCCCCGAGAGGCCACCCTCGCCAAATCCGAGACGAGTTCCATCCGAGCCCGCAACCAACTCCCGATGGACTCCCCAGCGTCGGAACAAGATCCCCGCCGCAGCAGATCGCGTGCCGCTGACGTTCCCCTTGCCCCAATTTCTGCGTGGGCTTCAACTGGATCATGGCGCAAGACCACGACGGCCAAAACTCGCAACTCGTGTGAGTCACAGCCCGAGTGGCGCCCCTGCCAACCCCGCAACTGAGCCATATGGCCGCTCCCGCGCCAGCCTGCCGCTGCGACCCGCCAGTAAACAGCCCCGGCGGCGAGCAGTTCCTGCGAAATTCGCATGATTTCGTGCCAGCGGAGGCGCTCGACGGCGCCTCCGCCTGGTCTACCTCCAACTACTTGCGCGTTTCGCCCAGAGGTCGACGAAGCAACAAACAGGCAAACAAGCCCAGAACAGGAGGAGTTTGTATGTTCGGCGTCGAACTCAGAATATTGGAGGGATGGCCGTGGAGGCGTTGGCGAGACTGCGCCTGCATCAGAAGAAGCCGCTGGAGGTCCGGGTTCCGGATCTCCTCTGGAAAGACCGCGGCCTGACCGAGGGAGCCCGCTACCTGTGGTGCTACCTCTGGATGCTGCGCGACATCTGCAGCAGATTTACCTTCGCGGAACTCCGGAAAGGGACCGGGCTCAGCCAGCACAGCCTCCTCCGCCACCTCAACGCGCTGGCCCGCAAGGACTGGCTGAGGTACTCCCGCTCCGGCCGCACCGTGGAGGTGCATCCCCTCTGGCCGAAGTCCTCCCGGTGGATTGTGCTGGTCGACGACCTGCTGCTCGATCACAGCCTTCCGCACGCCGCCAGGTGGGTGTGGGGTGTCATCCGCCGCCTGGGCCGGCGGTTCAGTTATGCGATGCTGATGAAGCACACCGGGTATTCGCATAACAGCCTGACCAAGTACTTACGTATACTTCGCGAAAAGGGATATCTTTCGGGGCTCACCTGCAGAGTCGGAAGGCGAAAGGCGTTCGATCTCACACCCGCAAACCCCGCGGAACACCGACGGCTCGCAGCTCTGGCGAGATTCGAGAAGAGCAAGGCAGTCATCGAGCAGTGGAAGGCGTACTCGATGGGGCAGTTCCTGTTGGCGCGCAAGATCGAGATGCTCACCGGCGCAGTTGTAATCGAAAACGGGGCCGCCAGCTGCCTGGACAACCCCGAGACCGGTGGGCGTATGCAGTTCGATCTGTTCTTACCCAAATACAGTGTGGCCCTCGAGTTTCAGGGTCCACAGCACACCCGCGTCACGCAGCGGTTCCCCGACGAGGCCGCGCTGCGGGCGCAGCAGCGCCGGGACCAGCTGAAACGCCGGTTAAGCGCGGAAGCCGGCATCACGCTCATCGAGGTCTTCCCCCAGGACCTGAGCTTCGACCGCCTCGCGGAACTCCTGCGCGCTGCCGGGGTGCCGCTGAGAAGCATCCCGGACGAAGAACGCTACGTATATCAGGCGCTGTACCGCCATTCGGAGCGCTACCGGGCGACAGCCCGGAGCAAGATGGCGGTCTGAATGATGGCCTGTGCCCGCTATGGCTGCGGCTCCGGCCCGTCCACCTCCGGGATCATCGCCGTGCGCACCCCGGGGCGCGGCTCCACAGCCCCGCGCTTCACGTAGAAAGTTGCGAGGGCCTTGGCGACCAGCTTTCCGTTCAAGTCCTCGATCTCCACCTCGCCCACTGCGGTGGTGCCCCCGACGTGCAAGGCCCGCGCATGGGCCAGGAGATCGCCGCGGCCCGGGGCGATGAAGTTCACCTTCATCTCAATCGTCGCCACCGCGTCGCCCGGCTTCAGCGCGCTGCGCAGGGCCGTGCCGAGCGCCGCGTCAGCCAGCGTGCAGAGCGCCCCGCCGTGCGCCATGCCCAGGTTGTTCTGCGTGTGCTCACTGGCCGGCATGCGGACGGTGCTCCTGCCGTGCCCGGCCTCGATCACCTCCGCCCCGATGACCTCACGAAACGGAATGCGCCCCATCTCCACTTCCCTCCCCTACGGTACAAGAAATGTTCAGGTCAAATCATAACTCTCCCGCAGTCACCGTGGCAACTGCACAGGCCCCGGCGATAAGGCCAGGGCCCAGGCCCTGGCGTCACCGCAGTATCGCGTCCGGTCCACCGGCGGCGTCGCCGGTAACCTGGATCACCACCCGGTGCGGCACGCACACGATCATGTCGCCGGGGACGGAGATCCACCCGGTCAGCACGCAGACCTGATCGGGGCAGTCAGCTTCGCGCACCCGCACCGCGCCCCCGGCCACCTCCACGACCAGATGGCCGCCCGAAAGTTCCACGGGGTAGACGCCGTCCCGGCGCAGATCCAGCGTACGCCAGGCGTTTCCCCCCACGCTGACCACGGCCTGGGAGGGCGTGCTCCGGGCCGCGGGCCCCCAGGTCCTGCCCAGTACGAGGAGCAGCGCCAGGGCTGCGACCCCGCCGGCCAACACGAAGTCGGCGGGACGAATCATCCACGGTCGTGCCCGCCCAGCGCCCTCGCCGCTCCCCAAGACCCCGGCAGACCGCAGTCGCCGCAGGAGGAGGCCGACGAGCGTCCCCGTCAGCAGCCCGACCGGCGGGCCCAGCACGAGCAGGAGCGGCAGCAGGAGCAACACGCCCGGGGTGGCGGTAACCGCAGCGGCTGCGGCGAGCTGGCCCACATGGTGGGCGACGGCGCCGGCCGCGCTGACCCCCGCGGGCCCGAAACGCCGGCTGCGGGCGAAGAGCGCCATGGCCGCCCACGCCAGCAGCCCGCCCAAACCGCCCACGAAGAAGGCGGGGCCGAAGAGCGTGCCGGCAAAGATCTGGGTCAGAACGAAGCGCGCGGCCCAAACGGCAAAACCCGCCCCCGGCCCGTCCAGGGCGAGGGCGGCCAGCGTGGCGGCGTTGGCCAGCCCCCAACGCACCCCGGGCACGGGCGCCGGCGGCGGAAGCTGCCGTTCCAGCAGCGCAAGGGCAAGACCCACGGCCGTCAGGAGTCCCAGCCGGGTCAACCGGCGGGTGTTGGGCCGCCCATGCTGGGTAGAGAAGCGGGTGTCGTGGTGCCCTGGCTGAGTGGAGCAGCAGGTGTCGTGGTGCCCCGGCTGAGTGGAGCAGCAGGTGTCGTGGTGCCCCGGCTGGGTGGAACAGCAGGTATCGTGGTGCCCAGGCTGAGTGGAGCAGCAGGTGTCGTGGCGCCCTGACTGGGAGGAGCAGGTGGTGCCGGGGCGCCCCGTCTGTGCTCGCCTATTGTTCGAGTTCCGATCCAGCGGGGCCACCCCCCACTCCCTGTGATGAACCACTCACCCTGGTGAACCCGGCCTGGGTTCTCCTGACGGAACCCTCCATCACTCCCCCGGCGTCACCCGGGCCAGGCGGGCCATGCCCGGGGTCATGCGCACCTCGCCCGAGTCGCTCACCAGGAGCCCCTCCACGCCGTGTTCCAGGAGGAAGCGGTACCCCTCCTCCATCCCCAGGACGAAGGCGGCGGTGGCGTAGGCATCGGCGAGTTCGCCGCGGGACGCGACCACGGTGACGCTGGCCATCCCCGCAGCCGGCAGGCCGGTGGCGGGGTCCAGGATGTGGTGGTAGCGCACGCCGTCATGTTCGAAGAACCGCTGGTAATCCCCCGCCGTGTCGGCGAAGCCCTCCTCCAGCGACAGCGTGGCCAGAAAGCCCTGCGGATCGCGCGGATGCTGGACGGCGATCTGCCACGGGCCGCCCTGTGGCCGCTCCCCCAGGAGCGCGATGCTGCCGCCCAGCTGCACGAGGGCCGCCGAAACGCCCGCTTCCGCGAGATTATCCCGCACCAGCCGGGCCGCCAGGCCCTTGGCCACCGCGCCGAACTCCACCTGCATCCCGGGCCGGGCGAGGAAGATCGTGCCGGCCTCCGAGTCCACGTGCAAGTCGCGCCAGTCCACGAGGGCCCGGGCGGAGGCGAGCTCCGTCGCACCTGGGACCCTGCCGCCCTCGCCGAATCCCCAGGCCGCCGAGAGCGGGCCGATGGTCGGGTCGAAGGCGCCGCCGGTCTCCCGGGCCACCTGCACGGCGATCTGCGCCAGTTCCAGCGTCTCGGGGGCGACGGACACCGGTTCGGTCCCGGCGGCAGCGTTCACCCGCGCCACATCGCTGTCCGGCCGCCCGGGGTGCCACAGCGACTCGAGCCGGGCGATCTGCTCGATCGCCGCGTCAGTTGCGGCCCCGGCCTCGCGGCGGCCTGCGTAGACCACCACTCTGACCGGCGTGTCCATCAGCAGGGCCGTTCGCTCGACCCGCTCCAGCCGGCTATGCCCGAGCGCAGGTCCGAGCACCTTGGCGAGTGCAAGCAGAAGAGCCGTGGCCGCGAGCAGGGCCACCAGCGACCTGGCGACCGTCGACCTGGCCAGCGTCGACCAGGCCGCCGTCAACCGGGCCATCGCCGACCGGGCCATCGCCGACCGGGCCACCGTCAACCGGGCCATCGCCGACCGGGCGACCGTCAACCGGGCCGCCGTCGACCGGGCCACCGGCGACTGAGCTGGCCGGTCCCCCCACTTGCGACGCACGGCAGATTCCCCCTCTACACCGCCTGCACGACCGGCACATCCTGCGTGGCGACGATGCACTTGGTCGGGCACTTCTCCACGCAGACGCCGCAGCCATCGCAGCCGCTGGGGTCGATGTAGGCGACGTTGTTCACCATCGAGATGGTCTTCTGCGGGCACTGGCGCACGCAGAGGCCGCAGGCGATGCAGCCGGCGGTGCAGGCCTTGCGCACCTGCGGGCCGCGGTCAAGGCTCCGGCAGGAGACCACGGTGGGCTGGGAGGCCGGCACCAGGGCCAGGATGCCCTTCGGGCACTCCTGCGTGCAGATGCCGCAGCCGGTGCACTTCTCCCGGTCCACCACGGGCAGGCCGGTCGCATCGTCCATCGACAGGGCGTCGAAGGGGCAGGCCTTCACGCAGGTGCCCAGCCCGACGCACCCGTAAGAGCAGGCTTTCGGACCCCCGCCGGGCATGATCGCCGCGGCGCGGCAGTCGTCGATGCCCTGGTACTCGTAGGATCGCCTCGCCTTCTCGTCCGTACCCACGCAGTGGACGTGGACGACCAACCGCTCGCCCACCTCCGCCTCCAGCCCCAGCACGTCGGCCACTGCCGCAGCGGTGGACGGGCCGCCCGCCGAACACGCGTTGGGCTTCGCTTCGCCCTTGACCAGAGCGGCGGCCAGGCCGTCGCAGCCGGGATAGCCGCAGGCGCCGCAGTTGGCGCCGGGGAGCCGCTCGCGCACGGCCGCCACCCGCGGGTCGGGCGGGACGGCGATCTTCACGGCGACGAAGGCCAGGCCCGCACCCAGCACCAGACCCGTGCCTCCCAGTACAAGCGCTGCTGTCATCATCGCGCAAACACCTCGCTTAGAAGAGGATCCCGCGGAAGAGACCCTGGAAGCCCATGAATGCCAGAGCCATCAGTCCGGCCGCCACGAAGGCGATGGGCATACCCCTCATCGCCTCCGGAATGTGCAGGCCCTCGATCCGCTCCCGCACGCCGGCGAAGAGCACCGTGGCCAGAGTCCATCCAAGGCCGCAGGCGAAGCCGTTCACCACCGACGCCATGAAGCTGTAGTCCTGGGTGATGTTGAGCAGGGCCGCGCCCAGCACCGCGCAGTTGGTGGTGAGCAGCGGCAGGTAGATGCCCAGCGCGGCGTAAAGTGGCGGGCTCACCCGCTGAATCACCATCTCCACCGTCTGCACCAGGGCGGCGATGACCAGGATGAAGGCCACCGTCTGCAGATAGCCCAGACCCAGAGGCTCCAGGAGCAGGTGCTGCAGGGGCCAGGTGATGGCCGAGGCCAGGGTCATGACGAAGACGACGGCAGCGCCCATGCCGTAGACCGTCTCCAGCTTGTTGGAGACCCCGAAGAACGGGCAGAGCCCCAGGAAGCGGGAGAAGATGTAGTTGTTGATCAGGATGCCGCCGATCAGTATGGCGATGAACTCCATTTACACAGCCGCCTCCTCTCCGCCTCCGGCACCGCCGGTGGCACCGGGGCCACCAGGGCCGCCGGCAGCCCCTGCGCCGCCCGCCCCCGCAAAGGCCCCGACCTGTGCCCGGCGGGCCCGCTCCTGCTGCCGATTCTGCATCCACGCCAGCCCCGCCATCAGGAACCCGATGACGAAGAAGGCGCCGGCCGGCAGCAGCATCACGACGATCTCCAGCGGGAGCCCGGGCCCGAGCAGAGCGAAGCCGAATAGCTTGAGATTGCCAGTGCCCAGCAGCTCCCGAACGCCGCCGATGGCCATGAGCGACACGGTGAAGCCAGCGCCCACGCCCACGGCGTCCGCGACCGAGAGCAGCGGGCCGTGCTTGGAGGCAAACGCCTCCGCCCGCCCGAGGATGACGCAGTTCACCACGATCAGCGGGATGAAGATGCCCAGGATGGCGTGCATCTCGGGTAGGTAGGCCTTCATCACCATGTCGACCACGGTGACGAACGTGGCCACGATCACGATGTAGACCGGTATGCGCACCCGGTCCGGAATCACCTTGCGAAGAAGGCTGATGAGCATTTCAGAGCAGGCCAGGACGAAGATCACCGCCATGCCCATCCAGAAGCCGTTCTCCATGGCCGTGGTGACGGCCAGCGCCGGACAGAGGCCCAGCAGCAGGCGGAACGGCGGCGCCTGCCTGAGGCCGTCTCGCAAGACACCGACGAACGTGGCGTTGGAAGTGGACTCGTTCACGGCCTTCACCTCCCGGTCTGAAGCTGGCGCGCGGCATCGAGCGCCGCATTTACGCCGTCGAGCACCGCCTGGGACGAGATGGTGGCGCCGGTGACCGCCTGCACCTCATTGCCGGCGGGGGGCCGGTTCCGCACGAGCTCAATGGAAGGGCTCAGCCCCAGGAACTGCTCCACGAAAGCGGGCTCGGTGGCCTTGGTGCCCAGGCCGGGGGTCTCGCCCGCGGCGCTCAGGATCTTCATCCGGTGCACGGTTCCGCCGGGCTCGACACCCACCAGCATCACGATCGGGCCGCCGTAGCCGCCGGGAGCCGCCTGCACGACGACGCCCACGGGCTCGCCCGCGGCGTCAAGCCCGCGCCAGGCCGCCTGCACCGGCGCACCCGCCCCGGCCAGCGCCTCGGCCGGGACCTCCTCAAAAGACGCCGCGGAAGGCAGCACCTCGGCCAGCCCCGCCTGCAGGGCCCTCGCCTCCATCTCCGCGATGATCGGCGCCGTCAAGCCGTTCACCCCGGCCAGGGCGCCGCCCGCCACCACGGTGACCACTAACAGCGTCAGGATCATGCGCAACGCCTCACGCACGGCGTTTCACCCCCCCGAAAGGCGCCGGAACGATGAACCGGTCGATCAAGGGCGTCACCACGTTCATGAGCAGAATGGCAAACAGCACGCCCTCCGGGTAGCCCCCGTACAGGCGGATCAGGACGGTGATCAGGCCGCAGCCGACGGCGAAAATCCAGCGGCCCTGCGGCGTGATCGGCCCGGTCACGTAGTCGGTGGCCATGAAGAACGCGCCCAGAATCGCGCCGCCGGCCAGCAGGTGGTAGAGCGGATCGCCGGTGAAGAGGCCGGCCTGCCCGCCCAGGGCCCAGCTGAGCAGGGCCAGGGTGCCCAGAAAGCCCACGGGGATGCGCCAGTCGATGACCCGCTTCACCAGCAGGTAGACCGCCCCGATCAGCAGAAGCAGGGCGGAGGTCTCGCCCAGCGAGCCGCCCACGGTACCCAAGAAGAGGTCACGGTATGAGGGCAGGGGACCCGCCAGCACGTCCGGGGCGAAGGGAGTCGGGAGAACCGCCAGCGGCGTGGCGGTGGTGACGGCGTCAAAGGGGCTCGTCCAGGTGGTCATCGCCGCAGGGAAGGCCGCCAGCAGGAAGGCGCGCGCGGCCAGGGCCGGGTTGACGAAGTTGTGCCCGAGGCCGCCGAAGGCCACCTTCACCACGGCGATGGCGAAGGCGGCGCCCAGGACGGGCAGCCAGACGGGCGAGGCCGGCGGCAGGGTCAGAGCGAGTAGCAGGCCCGTCACCAGGGCGGAGCCGTCGCCCAGGGTGGAGGGCTTGCCCATCAGCCGCATGCAGCCCCACTCGGTCAGGGCGGCGGCGCCCATGCTGAGCGCGATGACCAGCGCCGCGCGCCAGCCGAAGAAGTAGACCGCCCCGAGGGCAGCCGGCGCCAGGGCGATGAGGACATCCCGCATGATCTGGCTGGTGGACACGCCGGCCCAGAGGTGCGGACTCGATGCGACCAGCAGTTCACCGCTTTCGGTCTTGGCCATACGTTATCCCCTCCCTCCACGGGCGCGGCGCCCGAGTTCAGACTTGGCCAGCCGGATGGATTGGACCAGCGGACGGCGGGCCGGGCAGACGTAGCTGCAGCTGCCGCACTCCATGCAGGCCCGCACGTGGAACCGCTCCGCCCTCGCCCAGTCGGAGGCCATGGCGGCGTCGCAGAGCTGGGCGGGCAGGAGGCCCATCGGACAGGCCGTCACGCAGCGCCCGCAGCGGATGCACGGCCCCGCAGGGGTCTCATGCAGGTCCTCCGGGCCCAGCAGGATCACCGAGCCCGTGGTCTTGATCACCGGGACGTCCAGGTCGGGCTGTGCGATGCCCATCATGGGTCCGCCGGCGATGACGCGTGCCAGCGCGCCGGTCAGTCCGCCTGCGGCCTGCATCAGGTCCACGAAGGAAGTGCCGAGCGGCACCCGCCAGTTGCCCGGGCTGGCCACCCGGCCGCTGACGGTGACGATGCGGTGGGTGAGCGGCCGGCCCTCGGCCAGGGCGACCGCCGCCGCGGCGGCCGTGGCCACGTTCTGTACGACCACGCCCACATCCAGCGGGATGCCCCCTACCGGCACCGCACGCCGGAGCAGGGCCCAGACCAGCATCTTCTCCGCGCCCTGCGGGTAGCGCACCGGCAGGACCTCCACCGAAAGGGCGGGGTCTCCCGCCACCAGCTGGGAGAGCTTCGCGGCGGCGTCGGGCTTGTTGGCCTCAACGCCGATGACGCCGCGCCTGGCGCCGCAGGCCCGCATGAAGAGCCGGAGCCCCAGCACCACCTGTTCGGGCTGTTCCAGCATGAGCCGGTGGTCCGAGGTAATGGCCGGCTCACACTCGGCGCCGTTGAGGATGACCACGTCGGGCTCCGAGCCCGGCCTCGGGGTCAGCTTGACGGCGGCCGGGAAGCCCGCGCCGCCCATGCCCACCAGCCCCGCCTGCCGCACGCGGTCACGAATGAAGGCCGGGTCCAGCGACTCGGGGTCGAGGTCCCAGCCAAGCCCTTCCGGAAGCCCCTCCCAGGGCACATCCTCAGGGGCCGCTTCGATGACCACGGCCTGCTCCGTGCGTCCGCCGGGGGTGAGCCGGGGCTCCACGGCCACCACCTTGCCGCTGACGCTGGCGTGCACCGGCGCCGAGACCGGGGCGTCCACGTCGCCGATGGGCTGGCCCAGGGCCACCTCGTCGCCCTTCTTCACCAGCGGCTGGCAGGGAGCGCCGATATGCTGCCGCAGGGGGAGCACTACCCGCTCGGGGCGCGGCAGCGGCTGCGTCGCGCACTGCGCGGTCGTCTTGCGGGCATCGGGATGGACTCCCCCGCGAAAGCGGGCCCACAGATTCATGAGTTACGCCTCCCTCTCTTACGTAGGTGTCGGTGACTCGAACGGACGATGAATGCTCGTGCGTATCAGGAGGGGTCATCGGCCGGTTCTTCCGCTGCGCGCGGACAGGCTGCGCCGGCTGCGACGCCGGTGGAAACCACGCGGGCGCGCCGGCTGCGTTCCAGGAAGGCCACCGCGCCATAGGCCACCGCGCCCCCGGCTAGGCCCAGGCCCAGGGCCGGAAGAGGGGCGCCGCCAAACGCGGCGTTTCCGATGAAAAGCCCTGCCATGAAGCCCGCCAGCGGCAGCACGTAAGCCAGGGCCACCGCACGGGCCGGAGAGGGCAGGGCCACGTCCACCAGTACCGATTGCCCGGGCAGCAGCGGCGACGGCGCCTCCGCCAGCAGGTAGCGCC
The DNA here is from genome assembly GCF_055383075.1 of Symbiobacterium turbinis. Taxonomy (NCBI): domain Bacteria; kingdom Bacillati; phylum Bacillota; class Clostridia; order Eubacteriales; family Symbiobacteriaceae; genus Symbiobacterium; species Symbiobacterium turbinis. The sequence continues at coordinate 142,691 of NZ_AP042433.1, read as the reverse complement.
CGCCGTCTCCGAGCCGGGCTGAACAGTTGTGCGTGCAGGCGGAACAGGCGCTCACCGCGATCTGCACCTTTGCGATCCCGCTGCGCCACTGCACGACGGTTCCCTGCAGCTCCATGGACAACACCTCGTCTCCGTTCCCGCCACTCAAGGTACCTGCAGAATACTTCTTACTCCTATATTTTCAACCGTCGAGGCGATGGCGGTCAACGCGACCTCTCCCCCATCCTTGGATAGGCATAACGGTACGGTCCGATGCTCCGACCCCTGTTCGAACGTGCTATAGACACAAAAGAAAGGCGGGCACTCGCCGGATGCCCAAAGTGGACATCCGATATGGACACCGGAAAGCGAGCAAGCCCCCGAGCACAGGAAGGACACGCTCCCAGATGCAGAAAGGGAGCGCCCCCGAGCACGCGAAGGAGACGCTCCCCAATGTAGAAAGGGAGCGCCTCCGACCACGGGAAAGAGACGCACCCCCAAAATGCCGAAAGGGAGCGCCCCCGACCACGGTGAGGGACGCTCCCGGACTCCGCTCATCCTATGGACTTCAGCCGCTCCGCCACCGCCCGGTGCAGGGCGGCGCGGTACGTGAAGAGCCCCCGGGGTGTGGCCAGCATGGCCGTCGCGATGGGGCCGGAAAGCTCATCCAGCGAGCCCCAGGCCACGGCGGAGATCTCCCCGGGGTCGCGGGTGGCCGGCTCGCCGTCCGCCTCGGCCAGCACCACGTGGGTGGTCCAGGGCTGCTCGCGGTCGCCGTCGGTGAAGGTGACATGGACCCGCAGAAGGTACCGGGTGATGCGCACCGAAAGCCCGGTCTCCTCCAGCGCCTCCCGCGCCGCGCCGGCGGCCAGTTCCTCGCCGGGGTCCACGCCGCCGCCCGGGGCGCGCCAGATGCCGGGCGGGTAGTTGTGCTTGCGGATCAGCGCGATCTGCCCCGCCGGGTTGAAGATGAACAGCGTCACGTCGTGCAGGCGAGTCTGGCCGCGGGTGGAGGAGACCACCATGTCCATCTCCGCGGGACCGATGGGGTACCGCCAGCGCAGGACATGCGGCCTGCCCAGTTCGGCCTCGGCCCGGGTCAGCACGGGGCCGGTCAGGTGAGCCACGCCTCCATCGCCCCCTTTCGCAAAGCTTCAGGCCGGCGCACCGGTCGGCGCCGCAAGGTCAGGTGGCCGCAGGGTCACGCCACAGGTCGGCGACGAAAGGTTACGTTGCCGCAGGGTCACGCCACAGGTCGGCGCCGCGAGGTCACGTTGCCGCAGGGTCACGCCCCGCGTTCCCGCACCTACAGGTCCGCCGGCCAGGTGCCCGCCCGCAGCGCCGCGCCGTACCGCTCGGGATCGGCGTAGAAGTCCCGCGCCCGGGCCGCGGCCACCGCCGCGTCCACGTCGTACGCCACCCGCCTGAGTTCGAACCGGGACCGCTCGGTGTCCAGCACGGCATACGCCGCCCGGCCGTCGCCGTCCAGCGAGAAGCCCACAGCCCCGGGATTGGCCAGCCAGCGCCCCCCGAAGCGGAAGGCGTACGGCTGGTGCACATGGCCGGCGATGATCCAGTCGGCCTGCTCGCCCCTGAGCAGCGGCCGGATCTCGTCCGGGCGCATGGTGGGCACGATGCCGGTGGCCGCGTCCTGCGGCGAGGCGTGCACGAAGAGCACAGACTGTCCGTCGGCCTCCAGCCGGTGGGAGAAGGGCAGTCCGGCCAGGTAGTCCAGGTCGGCGTCGGTGAGATGCTGAAGCGGCCAGGCGATGGCGGGCGGCAGCGGATCGGGCAGCGAAAAGCCCCCCGGAAGCGGCCGCTTCGGCTTCCGGCCGGCGGCCATCAGCAGGAACACGTCCGTATTCCCGTGGATGCAGGGGATGCCCAGCTCACGGATCCGCCGGATGCACTCGGCGGGCTGCGGACCCTTGAAGGCCAGGTCGCCCAGGCAGACCATCGCATCCACCGATTCGGGATCGATGTCGGCCAGCACCGCCTCCAGCGCCGTCAGGTTCCCGTGAACGTCGGAGAAGATGGCGATGCGCACAGCGAACACCTCGCTTACAGGCACTGTCCTCATCTTAAGGCCGGTGGGCTGGCGCCGGCAAGCCAGAAATCGCCTGCCGCAGGCGGGAATTCGGCGGAAGCGGGGCGAACAGGATGATGCTAGAGGTCGATTTGGGGAGGTTGAACGTGACGGCAAGGGAACAGGCCGCCGCCCGGGCCGGGCAGGGCCGGGCGGCCGCCAGTGAGGGTTACAGGTGGCTCGTCCTGATCGTGGCCGGCACCAGCGCCTTCATGTCGGCCCTGGATGGCAGCATCATCAACATCATCATCCCCCAGATCCAGGGGCAGTACCAGGCGACCATGGGCGACATCAGCTGGGTCTCCGCCGCCTACCTGGTGACCATCTCGTCCCTCCTGCTCTCCGTCGGCCGGCTCGGGGACATGTGGGGGTACAAGTGGGTCTTCGGCAGCGGATTCCTCGTCTTCGGCCTGGGCTCGCTCGTCTGCGGCCTCGCCCCCACCCTCCCGGCCCTGATCGGCGGCCGGGTGATCCAGGGGATGGGCGCCGCCATCCTCATGGCGCTCTCGCCGGCGCTCATCACGACCACGTTCCCCGGCAGCGAGCGGGGGCGCGCCCTGGGCCTGCAGGCCACCCTCACCTACACCGGGCTCACGCTGGGCCCCAGCCTGGGCGGCTTCATCTCCGGCCAGTGGGGCTGGCAGTGGGTCTTCCTGATCAACCTGCCGGTGGCCGCGATCGGGGCCGCGCTGGCCTTCGCCAAGCTCCGGCCGACCGAGAGGCGGCGCGACCAGGTCTTCGACTTCGCCGGCGCCCTGCTGTTCGCATCCGGGCTGGCCTCCCTGCTGCTGGGCCTCAGCCAGGCCGAGACCTGGGGCTGGGGCGACGCCCGCACCCGGCTGTTGCTGGCCGGCGGCGCGCTGCTGCTCCTGCTCTTCCTCTGGCAGGAGCGGCGGGCCCGGCAGCCGATGCTGCCGCTCTGGATGTTCCGCGAGCCCGCCTTCACCGGCGGTGTGGCCGCCGCCTGGCTGCAGTACGCCGCGGTCTTCGTGCTCTCGTTCCTGCTGCCCTTCTACCTGCAGCAGTACCGCGGCCTCAGCCCGGCCGCGGCCGGCGCGGTGATGACGGCCCAGCCGGCCGCCATGGTGGCCCTGGCCGCGTTTGCCGGCTGGCTCTCCGACCGCATCGGCACCCGCATCCCCGCCACGGTGGGCATGGCCACCATCGCCGCGGGGCTCTGGGCGGTCGCGGGCCTGGGCCCGGCGGCGTCCGCAGGACAGGTGGCAGCCTTCCTGGCCGTCATCGGCCTGGGGGCCGGCCTCTTCACCGCGCCCAACAACAGCTCCATCATGGGGGCGGCGCCCCGCGACCGGCAGGGGGTCGCGGCGGCGCTCCTGGCCGCCGCCCGCAACGTGGGCATGGTCACCGGCGTCACCATCGCCAGCACCCTGTTCGCGCACCTGCGGCTGCAGACGGACTTCCTCGCCGCCTTCCGCGGGACGCTCTCGGTCGGCGTGGCGCTGGCGGCGCTGAGCGCCCTGCTGTCGCTGGTGCGGCCCACGCGCCCGCGGCCGTGAATCAGGCACGCCCCCCCCGCTGGAAGCGAGAGCACCCAGGCTCCGGCCGTAACCGGCCAAGGACAGAGAGGAGTGACGACGCACTTGCGACTGGCCACCAGGGCACTGCTCGCCATGAACAAGCTTTTCCCCCCGCCCGTGCACCCGTTCAACCTGGCCAACCAGGGCACGATGCGCTACGCCGACTGGCAGTTCGAGCGCGGGCACCTCACCCTGGAGCACTACCGGCCCTTCATGGAGCCTGAGGAGATCATGAAGGGCAAGACCGTGCTGGACATCGGATCCGGCGCGGGCGGGAAGACCCTCTACTACGCCACCCTGGGCGTGAAGAAGATCTACGGCGTGGACGTCGTTCCCCACTACGAGCACGAGGCCCGGGCCATGGCCGCGGAGAAGAACCTGACCGACAGGGCCGAGTTCCTCACCGGGGACGCCACCGCACTGCCCTTTCCAGACGACTATTTCGACGTGATCATCGCCAACGACGTCATGGAGCACGTCGCCGAACCCGAGGCGGTGCTGCGGGAGGCGCACCGAGTGCTGAAACCCGGCGGCCGGTTCTTCACCAACTTCCCGCCGTACTTCCACCCCTACGGCGCCCACCTCTCCGACGTCATCGGCATTCCCTGGGTCCACGCCCTCTTCAGCGAGCCCGTGCTGATCGAGGCCTACCGCGAGCTGGTGAAAGAGCTGCCCGACGCCGACATGCGGCTCCGCCTGCGCCTGGGCGACCCCGAGACCAACACGACCAGGATCACTTACATCAACCGCATGACCATCAAGCGGTTCCGGCACATCGTGGAGGAGTCGCCCTTCAAGATCGCCCACTGGCGGCTGGTGCCACTGCGCGCCTTCCTGCGGCCGCTGGCCGCGCTGGCCCCGGAATTCTTCATGAAGGCCGTGGTCTGCATCCTGGAGAAATAGCCAGCCTCACTGGACGGATCGCGCCGCATTATACAGCAGCCTCCGGCCCCTCGCAGCGGCGAGGGGCCGGAGGCTTTTGCACATAATACTGCAAAGGAGGTCTGAAATTGAACTTCTTGTTGGAAGCGTGCGTGATCCTGATCGGCGTCCTGGCCGCCGGCCGGGTGAGCCAGCGCCTGGGCCAGCCGGCCGTGCTCGGCCAGCTGCTGGTAGGGGTGCTCTTCGGCCCCGCGCTCCTGGGCTGGCTGCAGCCCGGCCAGCTCATCAGCGAGATTGCGGAAATCGGCGTCGTGCTGCTCATGTTCATCGCAGGCCTCGAGACCCGTTTCGAGGACATTCAGCGCAACGCCTTCGCCGCCACGCTGGTGGCCGTCCTGGGGGTCGCGCTCCCCTTCGTCGGCGGCTGGCTGATCACCACCCTGTGGGGATTCGATCCGACGACGGCGATCTTCACCGGTGTGCTGCTGGTGGCCACCAGCGTCTCCATCTCGGCCCAGACCCTGAAGGAGCTGGGCTACCTGCAGTCCCGGCCCGGCGTCACGATCCTGGCCGCGGCGGTGCTGGACGACGTGCTGGGCATCGTGGTGCTCTCGGTCGTGCTGGGCAGCCTGGGGGCTGCAGACGGCGGCCACGGCGCCGCACCTCTGCCGCTCCTGCTGGGCAGGATGGCGGGCTTCTTCGCGGTCGCGATCCTCGTGGGTTACTGGCTTCTGCCCCTGCTCATGCGGCCCGTCGCCCGCATGGAAGGCAGCCTGCCGCTGCTCACCGTCGCCATCAGCGTGGCGCTGGCCTTTGCCTGGGCGGCCGAGTTCGCCGGGCTGGCGGGCATCATCGGCTCCTACCTGGCCGGGCTGATGCTCAGCCTCACTGAACTGCGGGAGAAGATCATGCACGAGGTGGAGCACATCGCCTACGCCTTCTTCGTGCCCTTCTTCTTCGCCAACGTGGGGCTCTCGGCCACGTTCGCCGGCATGACCGGCCCCTTCCTCTTCTTCGTGCTGTTGGTGGTGCTGGTGGCCGCGGTGACGAAGATCGCCGGCTGCGGCGTCGGCGCGCTGCTGGCCCGCTTCCCGGTGAGGGACGCCACCGCGGTGGGGGTGGGCATGATGGCCCGCGGCGAGGTCGGACTGATCATCGCCACCATCGGCCTCGACCAGGGGCTCCTGCAGGCGGAGCTCTACACAGCGATGGTCTTCGTCAGCCTGGGCACGACCCTGCTCACCCCGCCGCTCCTGAAGGCGGTCTTCCGGGGGCGGCCCGCGGTCGCGGGATAGGCGGTCTCGCCGCAAGGGCGGGACTGCCAATCGGCGCGCCGCCGGGACCGGATCGCCCGGGCACCCCCGGGACCATCAGCCGAAGAGCGCGTTCACGATGACAAGCAGAATGCCCGAAGTCGCCCACATGATCGTCGTGGGCACCGACCAGGTCATGATCTGCTCGTTCGCCTCCTCGATGCCCAGCATGCGGTTGACCACCCAGAAGAGGGAGTCGTTGAAGTAGCTGAAGACGAAGGCGCCCATGGCGGCGGCCTGCGCCGCGAAGACCGGGTTGACCCCCAAGTCGTTCAGAATGGGCGCCGAGCGCCGAGGCCCAGGATCGCGATGCTGAGGTCCGTCTGGGCGGCGACCAGCGTGGGCACGTGCGACTCGGTGACCGGCATCAGGGGATCGTCCCGCACGGGGGTCTCGGCCAGCGGCACGCCGTTCACGTAGTGAACCCCGTCCCGGGTGGTGCGGCCCGATGCCGGGAAGGCGCCGGTGAGCACGGCCATGGAGGTGCGACCCAGGGCGGCGAGAACGGCCTCGATCTCGGGGCCCAGGTTGCCCCGCAGGGTGGAGTCGATGCGCTTCCCCAGCGGCATGCCGTCGTTGGCCAGGATCAGGCGCGCGGATCGGAGCACCCGGTCGTAGGCAACCCGGGGGTGCGCGGCGCGCGACTCCGTGTTGATGACCACGCAGTCATAGCCGGCCAGGCCGCCTGAGGGCCACTCCATGCCGGTGAGGGCCGCCGTGCGGAAGCCCCGCTTGCGCAGGAGGACCCCGGTGGCGTTCGCCCCCGTCAGGTCGTCGGCGATCACGCCGATCAAGGCGTGGAGGTTGTCGGACCCGTTCAAGGCAGAATCCCTTCCTTTTCGTATCAACGACTCCATGTAGTATGGCCAGTTTTGCCGCAGACCCGCGCTCGCTGTAGGCGCGCCGAGCCCCCTGGAGGCGTTGCCTCCGGGGGGCCCGGGTTGGACAGCTTTTTAGCGTGTTCTTCAGCCCGTTTCAGCGTGCGACCGCGGCCTTCAGCCGCTGGGCCGTGATGCCGCGGTGCGAGTCGTGCCAGACGGCCCGGCCATCTCTCACCAGCAGCACCTGCGGCGACCGGTGGACCACCCCCAGCCGGCGGGCCAGGCCCAACGACACGGGCCGTTCCTCGATCACCCGCACCCAGTAATGCTCCACGCGCGCGGCCTCCGGGCTGGCGAGGAAGGCCCGCCACTCCCGGTGGGCTGCCGCCGAGATGGGGCAGCGGGTGGAGTGCTTGAACACGAGCACCGGCCGCTCCCGCGATGCCGCGATCACCGCCTCGATGTCCGCCTCTGACCGCATCTGTCTCGCCTCGGCCAAGAACGCCTACCCCCTTATGTGTCCCGCAGAACTCTCCCCCAGTCTATGACGCTCCGGAAGCGGCGGCCTGTGCGCCCGGGTACTGCCGGGGCTGGTCGACGGACCAGACGAAGACCTCGGGGCTGCCGACCGCCTGCCGGGTCGTGTCCGCCCACACCTCCTGGAGCCGCTGGTAGTCTGCCGGGGTGAGGAGCGGGTCAAGGCCCGCCTCGTAGTCCCGCAGGGCCTGCTCCACCGCCACCACCCGGTACTTCTGCTGCCCGTCGACCCGGTACCCGTGCACCCAGGTGGGCACGAACGAGACCTGCTCGATGCGGGTGACGCCGTCCTCCTTCGCCACGTCGATGAGCAACATGAGGCCGGCCTCCCGGTACAGCCCCTCCTGGTTGGAGATGAAGTTGCCCAGGCTGTAGATCACGGCCCGGGGCAGGTCGCGCCCGAACTCGTCGCGGACCTGGCGCACCTCGATGGGCTGGATGACGTGGGGATGGCTGCCCAGCACAATGTCGGCTCCGGCCTGCAGCGCGACGTCCACGTAGTAGCGCTGCTCTTCGCTGGGCTCCCGGGCGTACTCCTCGCCGAAGTGCAGCGCGACGGCCACCAAGTCCACGTCCTCCCGGGACCGGGCCCGGCGAATGTCGGCGGGCATCTGCTCATCGTCCACCAGGTTGACCGACCAGGGCTCCGGCAGGGGGATCCAGTTGGTCGACGCGGTGTAGGCCAGCACCGCCACCCGGATGCCCGGCACCGGCTCCACGACCAGGACCTCTTCCCGCTCCTCTGGGGTGCGTGCCGTGCCCGTGTGCGGCATCCCGTACCGCTCCAGGGCCTCGTGGGTCTTTTCGATGCCGAGCTTGGAGTAGTCGAGCGAGTGGTTGTTGGCATGGGTCAGCACGTCGAACCCGACGGCCTTCAGATCGCGGGCCAGCTCGGGCGGAGTGTTGAAGCTGGGATAGCCGGCCCAGGGGTAGTCCGGCCCGGTAAGGGTGGTCTCCAGGTTGGCAACTGCCAGATCGGCGGCCTCGATCCAGGGACGGACGGGCTCGAACAGCGGCGTGAAGTCCCACTGGTCGTCCGGCAGCGCCGATGCGTACACCAGGGGCAGGTGCATGAGGAGGTCGCCCACCGCCAGCAGGCGGGCTGTCTGCCGCTCAGGGGTCGCCGGGTCGGACGCCTCCATCTCCCCGGTTTCCGGCCTGCGCCCCGGCCCGGGTCCGGGTTCCGTCCCCGCCGGGGGTTCCGTCCCCGCCCGGGGTTCCGTCCCTGCCCGGGGTTCCGCCCCTGCTCCGGGTTCCGCCCCCGGCCGGGGTTCCGCCCCGGGCGCGGTGGGCTCCGCGCTGGCCGACTGGGAACCGGGCAACTGCACCTCCTCGCCGGGGGGCGGGGGCGCGATGGCATCCCCCGGTTGCGCCCGGCCGCTGCAGCCGACCAGGAGCAAGAGGGCCAGGACGCACCAGACAACCGAGCGGCGGCGCTTGAGGGTCAAGCAAACCCCCTCCTTGGAATGACTCTTCTCAACCGTAGGACGCCGGACGGGCCCGGCCCGTTCCAGCGAAGCGGGAGCCCGGCCTCCTTCCGGCCGGGCTCCCGCAGTCTGCATTCCGCAGTCCGCATTCCGCAGTCCGCATTCCGCAGTCCGCTTGGGCGACCCGCTTCAGCGGCCCGACCAGGCCTGCTGGCACTCGCCCAGCAGCGAAAGGATCTCCTGCGACAGCACGATGACCCGGTGGACTGCCTTCCTGGCCTCCTCCAACTGCCCCCGGTTGTAAAACTCCACGGCACGGCGGGCGACGGCGTGCATCTCCTGGTGGGGCCGCTCCAGCGCGTTGAACGCGGGAACGGACTGGCCCGCCGCGCGGTTGCGCTCGTACCACTGACCGAGCCGGCACGAGCGGTGATCTGCCACATCCTGCGGCGAGATCTGCTCGCGGTCCAGCAGCATCTCGTGCAGGCGCTGCACCCAGAGCACGTGGTCTCCCCGGGCGGCCTGAAGCAGTTCCACATCCGAAAGCTCGACCCGGAACTTCTCGGTGAGGGCGCGGGTGCTGCGCAGCGCGCGCTGCAGGTCAGAGACCATCACAGCCAGATCAGAAGTCGCCTGCTGCACCTTCGTCATGGCGCCGGCGATCTGGTTGGCACTGGCGGCCGTCTCCTGCACCGCCTGCGCCTCCTCCTCCGCGGCCTTGGCGATCTCGCTCATCGGCGCCGTGCTCTCTTCCACGGAGGTCCGGATGGTCTCCAGGGCCGACTGCCCCTTGGTGGCCAGCTCGATGTTCTCACTGATCTGCCGGGCGAGCCGGTCGGTCGCCTCGAAGACGGCGTTGGCCCCCTGCCTCAGGGTGGAGATCTGCTCCTGGACGTCGCGCACCGCGCTGTGGGAGCGCTCGGCCAGCCGCCGCACCTCCTGCGCCACCACGGCGAAGCCCCGGCCCTGGTCGCCGGCGCGGGCTGCCTCGATGGCGGCGTTGAGGGCCAGCAGGTTGGTCTGCCCGGATATCTCCTCGATCAGCTCCAGTACCTGGTGAATGGGCTCCACGGTGCTGAGCAGCTGGTTGACATTCTCCTGCAGGCATGCCATACCCTCCGCGATGGAGGTCATGCCGTCCAGAGCGCCGCGCACGTGTACGATTCCCGCCTCGGCCTGCTTCATAGTCTCGCGCGAGGTGTTGACCGCGGCGTCAGACGAGGCGGCCACCTCTTCCACCGAGGCGGCCAGCTCCTCGGCCAGGGCGGCCACCTGGTTCACCTCGGTGGCCTGCGCCCGGGTGGCCTCCACCAGCTCGTCCGCGGCAATCAGCGGCCGCGCGCCCTGCTCGATGGCGGCGGAAGCCGAGACCACCAGTTCGGCCATGGCCCCCTGTAGCATCCGGATCAGCCGCGCCATGCCATCCCTGATCGGTTCAGGCACGGCCTCGGCTTCCTCCCGGGCCCGTATCCAGTCTCCCTGCACCAGGTGGTCGAGTGCACGGTTGACAGCGTCCCAGTCCGGCTCCTCATCGGCGGGCTCGACGGCGACATCGACGGCGGGCTCCTCAGGCGCCGCGGCCGGCCCGGCAGGCTCCTCAGGCGCCGCGGCCGGGACGGCGGGCTTCTCCGGCAGCGTCTGTGCGACGCCGGGGTTGCCGGGGCTTTCGGGAGCCCCCTCTTTCGCGCGCTTCCACCACAGCACTGGCTTCACCCCTGTTCACAGGCAACAGCGACCGATGGCTGACTCATCGAAATGCTTCTATAGTCGTATATTCCTCATCTAGAACATCTCTCCTGCAGCGTCAGGCGCCAACTCGGCGCGGCAGAGACCCGGACGGCACGCCCGCGCAGTTTCCGGTGGCGCGGGGGCCGCTACATTCGACATAACATAGGTTGGTGGTGAGACCATCATGCGAGGTGAGCGCAGTGCCCCAGTGCCCACCAGGATCCTGGCAGTAGACGGTGCAGCCGGGCGATAACTTCTGGAACCTGGCCTGGCGTTTCGGCACGACGCCCCAGGCCATCGCAAGGGCCAACCCGGGGGCCAACTCCTGGGCGCTCTGGATCGGCCAGCCCCTGTGCATACCGCGCCGGACGCCCCCGGTCCCGCCGCGGCGGCCCTGCCCCCGGGGCTGGGAGCCCTACCAAATCCAGCCCGGCGACACCCTGGGCGACATCGCCTACGGCAGGCGGACCAGCGTGGCCAACCTGCTGCGCATGAACCGGGTCAACCCGCGCAACCTGCGCATCGGGCAGATCATCTGCGTCCCGGCCCGGTGAGCATCGGGAAGATCATCGGCGTCCCGGCGAGGTGGCATCGGGCAGATCGCCTGCGTCGTGCCCGGTGAGAAAGATACGGGGAGGGGTTACCCCCTCCCCTTCGCGCTATCCGGCCTCCGCCGACTCGTACTGCTGGCGAAGCTGCGCCACCACCGCCGGGTCGGCGAGCGTGGTGGTGTCGCCGAGGGCCCGGCCCTCTGCGATATCCCGCAGCAGCCGGCGCATAATCTTCCCCGAACGGGTCTTGGGCAGGTCGGCCGCGAAGTAGATCTCCTCCGGCCTGGCCAGGGCGCCGATCTTGGCGGCCACATGCTGCTTCAGCTCGTTGGCCAGATCGGGCGTGCCGCGCCGGCCCTCCTTCAGCGTGACGAAAGCGGCAATGGCCTGGCCCTTCACCGGGTGCGTCCGGCCGATCACCGCCGCCTCGGCGACCAGCGGGTGGTCCACGAGCGCCGACTCCACCTCCATGGTACCGATGCGATGGCCGGAGACGTTGATGACGTCATCGACACGGCCGATGATCCAGAAGTAGCCGTCCTCGTCCCACTTCGCTCCGTCGCCGGTGAAGTAGACGTTTGCGCCGAACCGGCTGAAGTACGTGGCAACGTAGCGCTCAGGGTCGCCCCAGAGCGTGCGCAGCATGGCGGGCCAGGGCGACTTGATCACCAGGTAGCCGCCGGTGCCCGGCGGAACCTCCTGCCCCTCCTCGTTCACCACGGCCATCTCGATGCCGGGGAACGGCCGCGTGATGGAGCCGGGCTTGGTCGCGATCGCGCCGGGCAGGGGCGTCGCCATGATGGCGCCGGTCTCCGTCTGCCACCAGGTGTCCACGATGGGGCAGCGCTCGGCGCCGATGTGCTTGTGGTACCACATCCAGGCCTCCGGGTTGATGGGCTCGCCGACGGTGCCCAGGAGGCGCAGCGAGGAGAGGTCGTACTTCGCGGGCCAGCCCTCGCCCCAGCGCATGAAGGAGCGGATGGCGGTGGGCGCAGTGTAGAAGATGTTAACGCGATACTTCTCGACGATCTCCCAGAACCGGCCGCGGTCTGGGTAGTCCGGCGCGCCCTCGTACATCACGGTCGTGGCCCCGACGGCCAGGGGGCCGTAGATCACGTAGGAGTGGCCGGTGATCCAGCCGATGTCGGCGGTGCACCAGTAGACGTCCTCATCCTTCAGGTCGAAGACGTACTTGGCGGTGGCTGCCACCTGCGTGAGGTAGCCGCCGGTGGTGTGCAGCACGCCCTTCGGCTTCCCGGTGGATCCGGAGGTGTAGAGGATGAAGAGGGGATCCTCCGCGTCCATCTCCTCGACCTCGCAGGTCACCGGGGCGTTGCGCATGAGGGTGTGGTACCAGTGGTCGCGCCCGGGGTGCCAGCCGTGCTCCACCAGCGATTCGTGGCCGATGCGCTTGACGACCACGACCTTCTCAACCGACGGGCAGTCCACCACGGCCTCGTTGACGATCTGCTTCATACGGATGATGTTGCCCCGGCGCCAGCCGCCGTCTGCGGTGACGACCACCTTCGAGCGGCTGTCGTTGATGCGGTCGCGCAGCGACTCGGCGGAGAAGCCCCCGAAGACCACCGAGTGGACGGCCCCGATCCGCGTGCAGGCCAGCATGGCCACGGCCGCCTCGGGGATCATCGGCAGGTAGATGGTCACCCGGTCGCCCTTGCCGACGCCCATCTGCCGGAGCACGTTGGCAAAGCGGCTCACCTCCCGGTGCAGATCGAGGTAGGTGAGCACCCGCTCGTCGCCGGGCTCGCCTTCCCAGATGATGGCGGCCTTGGTCCGCGTGGCGCTCTGCAAGTGGCGGTCGATACAGTTGTAGGCGACGTTCAGCTTGCCCCCGATGAACCACTGCGCGAACGGCGGGTTCCACTCCAGCACCTTGTCCCACCGCCGGAACCAGTGCAACCGCTCCGCCTGCGCGGCCCAGAAGCCCTCCCGATCCTGTGCGGCCTGCTCGTAGAGGCTCTCGTCCGCCACGTTGGCCCTGGCGGCAAACTCAGGCAGCGGCGGAAAACGCCGGTCCTCCGTGAGAAGCGCCGCAAATTGCTTCGCATCCATACAGTTGCACCCTCCCCCCATTACTCCGGTAAGTCAGTAGCTTGTTTCTTCGGACTATATTCAATTTCCTCTAAGTTCATGAAATCACGAGCCCGGAGCCGCCTGCACCCGCGCTACATCTGGAGCCGGCGTTTTTTCACTTCCTCGTCTGGGAGGAAGTCGAAAACTGCCTGGTCCCACAGCCGCGATCGAGCAGAATGCGCCGGCTGGTCGTCCAGGACGTCGCGTTATGTTAAGTGGCGAGCGTTGGTCACGGGGTAGCGCGGAGGAGAGCGCCGGTCACTCGGTAAGATCCCAGGCCAGGGGATACCCCCACACCGGGACAAGCGCCCCACCTGACCTGGCAACCGAGGCTTTTTCACTTCGCCGTCCTCCGCCAAAGTCGAAAACCTCCGATTCCCACAACTGCGGTCCTGCGGCATAGCCATGCTGATCAACCAGAACGCCGCGTTATGTCAACCGGCGACCGCCGTTCGCGGGGTAACACGGGGGTCAGCGTCAGGCGCGGGGTAAGATTCCGGACGATGGCGTGCACCCACACCGGGACAAGCGCCCCACCGGACCTCGCAACCGACGCTTTTTTACTTCGCCGTCCTCCACCAAAGTCGAAAACCTCCGAATGCCACAGCTGCGGTCCGGCGGCATGGGCATACTGTTCGACCAGAACGCCACGTTATGTCAACCGGCGACCGCCGTTCGCGGGGTAACACGGGGGTCAGCGTCGGGCGCGGGGTAGCAATCTCGGGTGATGGCGTGCATCTACACCGGGACAAGTTCCCCACCCGATCTCGCCACCGACGCTTTTTCACTTCGCCGTCCTCCGCCAAAGTCGAAAACCTCTGATTCCCACAGCTGCGGGCAGGCGGCATGGGCGTACTGTGCGACCAGAACGCCACGTTATGTCAACCGGCGACCGCCGTTCGCGGGGTAACACGGGGGTCAGCGTCGGGCGCGGGGTAAGATCCCGGGCGATGGCGTGCACCCGCACCGGGACAAGCGCCCCACCCGACCTCGCCACCGACGCTTTTACTTCGCCGTCCTCCGCCAAAGTCGAAAACCTCTGATTCCCACAGCTGCGGGCAGGCGGCATGGGCGTACTGTGCGACCAGAACGCCACGTTATGTCAACCGGCGACCGCCGTTCGCGGGGTAACACGGGGGTCAGCGTCGGGCGCGGGGTAAGATCCCGGGCGATGGCGTGCACCCGCACCGGGACAAGCTCCCCACCCGACCTCGCAACCGACGCTTTTTTACTTCGCCGTCCTCCGCCAAAGTCGAAAACCTCCGATTCCCACAACTGCGGTCCTGCGGCTTGGGCATGCTGTTCGACCAGAACGCCGCGTTATGTCAAGTGGCGAGCGTCGTTCACGGGCAACACGGGCGCAAGCGCCGTTCACGGGGTAGCAATCTCGGGTGATGGCGTGCATCTACACCGGGACAAGTTCCCCACCCGATCTCGCAACCGACGCCTTTTCACTTCGCCGTCCTCCGCCAAAGTCGAAAACCACCTGTTCCCACAGTTGGATCCGACGGCATAGCCATGCTGTTCGACCAGAACGCCACGTTATGTCAAGTGGCGAGCGTCGTTCACGGGCAACACGGGCGCAAGCGCCGTTCACGGGGTAGCAATCTCGGGTGATGGCGTGCACCCACACCGGGACAAGCTCCCCACCCGACCTCGCCACCGACGCTTTTACTTCGCCGTCCTCCGCCAAAGTCGAAAACCTCCGATTCCCACAGCTGCGGTCCGGCACATGGGCATGCTGTTCGACCAGAAGCCACGTTATGTCAACCGACGACCGCCGTTCGCGGGGTAACACGGGGGTCAGCGTCGGGCACGGGGTAAGATTCTGGGCGATGGCGTGCACCCACACCTGGACAAGCGCCCCACCCGACCTCGCAACCGACGCTTTTTTGCTTCATCGCCTGCGCCAAAGTCAATAACCGCCTGTTCGCACAGCCACGGTCGGCGAAACTGCCAACCAGGTTGGAGCGGCGCAACCGAGGGCCGTACGTAGACGTCATAGCAAGCAAACTGGAAGTATCTTCCTGTAGGAGGTCTTAGGATGCGCCGTCAGCTCATCGCCTGCCTCCTGACCGCCGCCGTTCTCTCCGGAGGCTGCCGCGCAGCTGAGTATGGAACTGCTGCCGGGCGGGAATCTGCGTCTCCCGGCGGGGATTACGCTTCTCTCGGCCACGAATCCGCGTCTCCCGAACAGGAACCAACGCCTCCCGAACACGAAGCAACGCCCCCCGGCCACCGACCCGTGAAACCGGCTCCGGCCGAGCTGGGAACGGCCCCGCCCGAGAAGAAACCGGCGACGGCGGAGCGGAAGAACAACCCATCCCAGAACACGCCCGCTCAGCTGCCCGCTCTCCCCCTCTGGGGCGAACCAGGGCTCCACTTGGTGCGGGAGCAGGGGAGGCGCGGGTCCGCCTTCGCCTACGCCCCCCTTGACCTGTTAGGGACGACGCTCCAGCCCGTGCGGCTGCGGCAGGGAACGGCGTACGTGCGGGTGGAAGGCGACGCCGTCTACCTGCATGGCGTCAACAGCATAAGGGGCGGGTTCAGCCTTCTGGCGGAGCCGGCGCTTCTGCATCGTCTGCCCGTGCAGGTCGGCGATATCTGGACGGTCCGGATTCCAGGCCCGATGGGCGACGGCTACACCTACACCGTGGCGGCCATCGAGCCGGTGGAAACTCCCGGCGGCGTGCGGCAGGCCGCGCGCATCGAAGTGACGCGCAACGGCTGGTCCGCGGGCACGGAGTGGTGGGTGCCCGGCTACGGCCTGGTGGGCTACACCGACGGGTCCTTCTCCTGGCGCGCGGAGCGGGAGCTGATGCTGGAGCCGGAGCTGCCCGCCGTCATCGGCCGGCTGGCGCCGGGCATGCAGGCGCTCCTCTGGGATGACGGAGACGAATACTGGATCACCACCCTCGACGGAAAGCAGGAGCTCTTCCGTGCGCCGGACGTCTACTGGCGAAGCTGGTACGACTGGGCAGACGCAGGCGAACACGACCTGCTGGCACACACCCTGTACCCGGGCTCCTGGGGGATCTACCGATTCACCGCCTTCCGGTACGACCCGGAGGAGGGGCGCTTCCGGCAACTGGACTGGGTGTCGGAGGCCGGCACAGTGCAGGCGGTGGCGGGAGACGGCGGATGGGGACCGGGCGGCGCCTTCCATCACGAGGACTTCCTCGGATACCCCACCCGGATCCAGGTCTATCGCTTCGACGGGGAGGCCATGCGCGCCGATCCGGCGGAAGAGCAGGTGTTCCGGGCGCGGTCTGAGATGGATTTCATCCGCCGCCTCATGGGTCCGCCGCTCCTCCGGGAGGCCGACATTGTGGCGATGTTCCGCGATCCAGCAACCGCGGAGGGGGTCCTCGGGCTCCTCCAGGAGCTCCACGCCGGCGGGTACACAGGCCCGGACTCCATAAAGCCGATGGAGGGCACCCCGGGCGCCTTCCTCGTCACCGAGGGGAGCGCGCAGTTTCTCGCAAAGGTCGAGCAACACGAGCACGACTACGTGATCACCCGGTTCGAGCGGCTGGCGGACGGGGAATGAGCCACCTGTTCGCAGACCCGATCTGCACGGGCACGGTCGGCGGCCAGCCTGCCGGCCGGTTCCCCGAGCATTCTTGCCGGCGTTCCGAGCATCTTTGATGCAAACGGAAAGCCTGCACCCCCGCAAGAGTGGGAGTGCAGGCTCCTCGCGACAGCGGCGGGCCGCCGTAGATGCCTCAATCACGCCGGCGCAGGGCCGCCATCACTGCGTCAGCAGCTTGCGATCACGCCGGCGCAGCGCCGCCGTTACTGCGTCAGCAGGTTAACGATCTCGATGGGCGTCGCGTCCGACGGGATGACGAAAGTGCCGGCCTGAAGCCGGGTCTCCACGCCCAGTTCGGCCACCACGGCGAGGAAGTCCTCCTCCGCCTCGATCAGACCGGCCTCACGGAGCAGGGCCGCGATCTCCTGCGAGCTCGAGCCCATTTCGACCGTGACGGTCACGGTGACCGGCTCCTCGGGAGGCTCAGGCTCCTCCTCCGACCCGGCGGGGGGCTCGTCACCTGCCCCGGGTTCGGGCTCATCCTCGGGCTGCGAAGCCGGCGGGGTCGTGGGGTCAGGCAGCGAAGCACCGGGCTCCTCCTCCCCCGGGCCCTGCACCACGCCGGGGTTCTCCCCGGGCTCCGGAACGTCGGGCGCCGCCGGGCGGACGAAGAGGGGCATCAGAAGGGCAGACAGCAAGAGGCCGGCGCCCAGGCCCACCAGCACCCCGCGCTGGAAGCGCCGGTCGCTGCCCGGCAGGAACCACGGCCGGTGATCGGGAATCTTGATCAATTCGTCATCGTACTCTACCGGGCTGGTCAGAATATCCCATGCCTCCTGCACAGTGGCCTCCCGGGGAATGCGCTCGGCCTTCTCCGGGCGCCGGCGCGTCGCGGGTCCGCCCCATGCGCCGAGAACGATGAGCAGCAAGCCTGCAGCCAACAGGAACCAGATCACAGGAAAGCCCCCCTGTCCGCGTCAGTCCTTGACCTTTTCGTTGTAATGGTTCTGGGCAGGATCTGTCAACTGCGGGATGGAAGTGAGTGGAGAGAGACGAGAGGGAGGGTCATCGGTTTGGAGGGTTTCCCCTTTGTCATGGAGCAGCAGGTCGTCTTCCGCGATATTGACATGCTGGGCCACGTCAACAACGCCGTCTACGCGACCTACTTCGAAACCGCGCGGGTGGAGTATCTCCACGAGCTCACCCGCGAGCTGTCGGAGCAATTCTCCTTCATCCTCGCAGAGTTGACCATCACGTACAAGTCGCCGGCCTACCTCCGGGAGCGGCTCCTCATCGGTCTGCGGGTCAGTGAGATCCGCAACTCCAGTATGGTCATCGACGGTCAGATCATCGAAAAGACCAGCGGGCGCCTGGTCGCCACCAGCCGGGCGGTGCTGGTGCACTTCGACTACGAACAGCAGCGCCCCGTGCCCATTCCACAAGAGTTGCGGGCGCAGATCGCCCGCTTCGAAGGGAAAGAACGATGAACATGAACCGATGCGCCGCGCGCCAGGCGCTGGCCGCGTCGCTGGCGCTGGCCGCGCTCCTGGTGACCGGATGCGCCCCCGCCCCAGTGGACACAGGGGAGACTTCGACGGGGCCCCGCCCTGTCCCTGCGGAGACTTTGCAAATCCCAGCTTCTCCCCCCGTCGTTGACCTGCAGCCCCGGCAGGTGCTGCAGGGGGACTTCGCCGTCCTGCGGGTCGACCAGCCGCTGCCCGGCGAGCCGGCCCTCCACGTGGAGGGCCTCGCCGAACAGCCCAAGCTGTTCCTGCTGGACCGGCAGCCCACCGCCTTCATCGGCATTCCCGCGGCAGCCCCGGTGGGCGTCTACCCGGTGCGACTCACCTGGGACGGCGGTGAATGGGAGGGCGCCATCGAAGTCGTGAAGAAGGACTTCACCGTCGACCGGCTGGAGGTGACCGAGGAGCAGGAGGACATCTACTACGATCCCCGGCAGGCCGAGCAGTGGGAGAAGCTGTACCGGCTGCGGTCCACCAGCGAACCCGAACCGCTCTGGCGCGACGTCTTCCGGCCGCCGCTGGAAGGCGACCTCTGGGTGACCACCTACTTCGGCGAGATCCGCATCGTCAACGGCGTCGAGACCGGCCGGCACAGCGGCATGGACTTCGGCGCGCCGCTGGGAACGCCCATCTACGCGCCGGCCCGGGGCAAGGTGATCCTCGCCGAGGAGTTCATCGTCTCCGGCCGGACCATCGTCATCGACCACGGCCTCAACCTCTTCACGGCGTACTACCACTGTGAGGAGATCCATGTGCAGCCCGGCGACTGGGTGGAGGCCGGGCAGCTGATCGGCACCGTGGGCTCCACCGGCTTCTCCACGGGCCCGCACCTGCACTGGACGGCCACCGTGGGCAACACCCCGGTGGACCCGTGGCCGCTCACGCAGGGCAGCGCCGCCGGGCTTTTCACTAGGAACAGGCAGTGACGGGTGCGCTTGAGGGGGCAGGCGCGCAGATGGTAGCATTGAGACAGCGCTGGAAAGGGGAAAGGGGGATTGCCGTGGTGTGGGGGACTGAGCCACGTGCAGACACAGCCCCGGCGCAGGGTGCCGGCGAGCGCGACATGCGGCCGGCAACGGACGAGGAGGTGGAGGCCGCTGTGGAGGCGTTCTTCGAGCGCTACCGCCGGGTGCTGGAGCGGCTGGGCACATGCTGATCTGCCTGACCGCGGATCACCTCATCGGGCTGCACCGGCGGATCATCGCCGAAACCGGGGGCCCTCACGGTGTTCGTGACCGCGGCGGCGTGCAGTCGGCTGCGGCCCGCCCGTTCCGTACCTACGACGGTCGGGCGCTCTACCCGACCCTCGAGGAGAAGGCCGCCGCACTGGCCGAGGGCATCTCCCGCAACCATCCCTTCGTGGATGGCAACAAGCGGGTGGCCATCGCGGCGGGGTGCCTGTTCCTGATGCTCAACGGCCGTGAGATCACCGCATCGGAACAGGAGCTGGAGCAGACAGCCTGGGCCCTCGCGGTGAGAGAGATCGATCTGCAAGAGCTTGCACAGTGGTTCCGCCAACATAGCCGGGAGAAGAACAGCATAGAGAAGGACAGCGTAAAGAAGGCCTGAAAAGCGTTCGGCTGCCGCCCCACAAGGAGCGGCAGCCCATTCTTCATGCTGCCTTGTCGAACCCGAATCGCAGGCGCACGGCGGCCTCGGCGCGGCTGAAGCACGCGCGGTCCACCAGCACGCCAACGGCCAGAATCGCCACGATCACCGCCATCACCTGGGCCGCGTCGCCCAGGTCGCGCCCCATCGCCAGCAGGTGCCCCAGCCCCAGGTTCAGGAAGAGCAGTTCACCCGCCATCAGCGAGCGCCAGGCGAAGGACCAGCCCAGCCTGAGCCCGGTCAGCAGCGAGGGCAGGGCCGCAGGCAGCACGACCCGCGTGTAGAGCCGCCAGCCCCGGGCGCCCATGGTCGCCGCCGCCCTGATGTACCCCGGCGGGATGTTCCGCACCCCCGACTCGGCGGCGGAGGCGACGGCGAAGAGCGCACCCGCGGTGGTGACGAAGAGCAGGGCGCCCTCGTTCCAGCCGAACCAGAGGATGGCCAGCGGGTACCAGCAGATGGAGGGCATCGACTGCAGCCCCTGCACCAGGGGGCCCAGAAGGTCGCTGAGCGTTCGGGACCGTGACAGACCCAGCCCCAGGAGCAGGCCTCCCGCGGCCGAGAGGCCGAAACCGAGACCGATGCGCTTCACGGTGTGAAGCAAGGCCACCGCCAGTTCCATCGTGGAGATGAGCCGCCACAGGGTCGCCGCGACGTCCGCGGGCCAGGGGACCACGTAGCGGGGCCAGAGGCCGGCCCAGCAGAGGCCCTGCCAGCAGAGGAGGAGCAGCGCTGCCGAAACCAGGCCGGCCTTCCACCTAGCCATCGCCCAGCTCCTCCTCCACCGCCGCCTCGACGTCACTGCGCAGGTCGCGCACGAGGAAGGTGCGGATCTCCAGAAGGCGCGGGTCGTCGGCTTTGCGGGGGCGCGGGTGCTGGATGGTCACCTCGCGCCGGACGCGACCGGGCCGGAACGAGAGCACGGCAATCCGGTCGCCCAGCCGGATCGCTTCCGACACATTGTGCGTCACAAAAATGATCGTCTGTCCCGTGCGCGCCCAGATGCGCTGGAGCTCCTCGTGCATGAGGTTGCGCGTCTGGGCGTCGAGTGCGGCGAAGGGCTCATCCATCAGCAGGAGCTTCGGTTCCAGGGCCAGGGCCCGGGCGATGGCCACCCGCTGCCGCATGCCGCCGGACAGTTCGTGGATGTACGCGTCGCCGAAGCGCGCAAGCCGCACCATCTCCAGGGCCGCCATGGCCCGCTCGCGCCGCTCTGCCCGGGGAATGTTCTGCAGGCTCAGGCCGAACTCGACGTTGCCGAGGGCGGTCAGCCAGGGGAAGAGGGCGCCGTCCTGGAAGACGACCACCCGGTCGGGCCCCGGCCCGGAAATGGGCTCTCCTTCCACCAGGACCTCCCCTGAATCCGGCTCCTCCAGTCCGGCGATGATGTTGAAGAGGGTGGACTTCCCGCATCCCGAGGGGCCGAGCAGGCAGAGAAACTCCCCCCTGCGCACGCTCAGGCTCACCCGGTCCAGCACCTTCATCCGCCCGCGGCGGGTCTCAAAATGTTTGGTGACCGAGCTTAGGGTCAGCTCTGGCGGCACCGGCTGGACTGCCGGCTGTCTCATGGAGCCACCTCCTGAAGCAGGGTCAGGTCGTACAGGGAGGCGAGGTCCGGCCGGCGGGCCCCGAGCAGCCCGGCAGCAAACGCGCGGTCGGCCAGTTCGGCCACGGCGTCCGCCATGGGATCGATGGTGAAGTCGATGCGCGCCCAGGCTGATGCGATCACCTCATCGTTCAGGGGGCGTCCCTGCAGCTCGGCCAGGGCCTCCTGCACCCGCGCGCGGCTGCCTTCAGGGTCCGCCTGGATCTCCCGGGTGATGGCCACGTGCGCCTCCAGGAAGCGGCGCACCGTCTCCGGATGCCGGCTCAGGAAATCGGGGCGAACCGCCAGCAGCGTGGTGGGCACCCTCCCCTCGGGCCAGAGATCCCGCTCGTCAATAGCGAGAACGCCCCCCGCCTCCAGGATCAGCCGGCTTCCCCAGGGCTCGGCGACCCAGGCGCCGTCCAGCTCGCCCCGCTCGAACAGGGTGAGGATCTCCGCAGGAGCCATGGGCGAGAGCGTCACGTCGCCGCCCCGCTCCCTGGTGCGCCAGCCCTCCTGCGCCAGCAGGTGGCGCAGGGCGACGTCCTGACTGTTGCCGATCCCGGGCGTGGCCAGGCGCAGGCCGCGCAGATCGTGCCGGTCAACCTCCGGCCGGAGGACGAAGAGCGAACCGCCCGAGGCCGCCCCTCCGATCACCCGCAGCGCGGCGCCGTCTGAGCGCAGGTAGCCGCTTACGGCCGGGGCAGGACCCACGTAAAGCAAATCCACCTCCCCGGCGAACAGCGCCTGGAGCGCCGCCGAACCCGAGGTGAAAAGGCGCGGCCGCACCTCGGCGCCGATGTAGCGCGCGAACGTGCCCCCGGCCACGCCGAGCACCGCCTGGGCATGAGTCAGATTGGGCATGTAGCCGACGCGGACTTCACCCGGCGGCGCACCCGGCTGCTCCGGCCCCTCCCCCCTGGCCGAGCAGCCGGCGAGCAGAAGCACAACCAGGAGTAACGCAAACCACCTATGCATCTGGCGTCTTCGGCCCTCCCGACTGGCTGGACTTCTGTCTGCTCCACTCTATGGACCACTGCAGGGGAAGGTCCTGCAAGGCGCCCGCCCCGGCAGACTTTGGCAAAGGAGGCGCAGTATGCGTCGCGGTTCCCAGCGTGATTTCACTCAGGGATCCATTCCCCGCCACATCATCATGTTCTCGCTGCCGCTGTTCGCCGGCAACCTGCTGCAGATGCTCTACAACGTCGTCGACTCCGTCTGGGTGGGCCAGGTGATCGGCAAGCACGCCCTCGGCGCCGTGTCGGTCTCCCAGCCCCTCATCTTCGCCCTCATCTCGCTGGTGATCGGCCTCACCATGGCCACGACCACCCTGGTGGGCCAGTACCGGGGGGCCGGCAAGGAGGAGCTGGTGCAGCGGACCATCGGCACCTCGCTCATCCTGCTGGCGGCCCTCGGCACCCTGGTGGGCGTGCTGGGCATCATCCTCCGCTACCCGCTGCTGAGACTGATCGCCACGCCGGAGGAGATCATCCACGACGCCGCCGCCTACCTGGGCGTCTTCATGGGCGGAATCCTCGCCCTGTTCCTTTACAACACCCTGGGGGCCATCCTGCGGGGCCTGGGCGACGCCACGACGCCGCTGATCGCCCTGGCATTGGCGACGGTCCTCAACATCGTGCTCGACGGCGTCTTCATCCTCGGGCTGGGCCCCCTGCCCCCCATGGGCGTGCCCGGCGTGGCCATCGCCACCGTGATCGCGCAGGGCGCGAGCTCCGTCTGGCTGGTGCGCTGGATCCTGAAGAAGACCGACCTGCTCCGGCTCAGCCGCGACTACTGGCGGATCGACTGGACCCTGGCCGGCCGCATCTTCCGGATCGGCCTGCCCGCCGGCCTGCAGCAGGCGGTGGTCTCCTTCGGCATGGTCACGGTCACGGCCCTGATCAACAGCTTCGGGCCCGACGTGGTGGCCGCCTTCGGCGCGGCGCAGCGGTTGGACCAGGCCGCCTTCCTCCCCTCGATGTCGATGGGGCTCGCGGTCACCTCGGTGGTGGCGCAGAACCTGGGCGCGGGGAAGCTGGACCGGGTGGCCTCCGCCGTCAGATGGTGCGCCGCCCTGGGCGTCGCGATCACCGGCATGGTGACGCTGGTGGCCATTCTGAAGCCGACCATCCTGATCTCGCTCTTCAACCGGGAGGCCGACGTGCTGGCGGCCGGCAGCCTCTACCTGCGCATCAACGGCTGGAGTTACATCTTCTTCGCCCTGGTTTTCGTCCTGGGCGGCGTGATGCGGGGCGCGGGCGACACCATGGCCACCCTGGTGCTCACGATCATCGGCCTCTGGGTCGTGCGGGTGCCCGCCGCCTACCTGCTGGCCCGGAACCTGGGGATGGGGCCGGCGGGCATCTGGACCGGCATCCTGATCTCGGCCGTCGTGAGCTTCCTGCTCCACCTGGGCTACTACGCCACCGGCCGCTGGAAGCGGAAGGCGCCCGCGCTGGGCCCTGCAGCGGCCGGGCGCACGTAGACGCGCAGGCGGCCCTCCCGTTCACCGGGAGGGCCGCCTTGCGCTCTGAGCTGGATCAGGCAGCCAGGTGCGGGCGCACGTCGTGCTCAAACCGCTCGACGAAGAAGTAGAGGAACAGCGGCTGGCCGAAGATGACGACCACGAGGGAGCCGATGACCGGCACCCAGCCGACCAGCGCGAAGATGACGCCGAACAGCAGAGCGATGAGGCCGCCGAGCACGCTCGGGCCGAACTGGGACTTCAGGATCTGGAAGCCCTGTCCTACGGCGCTGCCCACGCTGTAGCCGTCGTTGATGACCAGGTAGGCGGGATAGATGCCCAGCGTCACGAACGCGACGGGCGCCCAGAGAACGTACACCAGCTGTCCGAGGATGGGGATGATGTTCACGATGGCGCTGACCAGCATGATGGCCAAGAGGATGATGCCGAGCAGGATCATCTTGGTGAAGTAGCGGGTGGCGTACGACCAGAACGTGCTGAGGCCCACGTCCTCGCCCCGGCGGTAGGCCACGACCGACCCCACCAGCCCGCCGTTAGCCATGCCCACGGCCACAACGCCGCCGATCAGGGCCACGATCGCGACCCCGCCCAGGGCCCCCAGCATGCCGAAGACCTGGCCGGGGCCGTACTCGAGGCCGTAATAGTCCATACGGAGCATCGAAACCACGGCGGGACCGATCATCAGCAAGCTCAGGAAGAATGTGATGATTCCCCACGCCAGTTCAACCAGCAGCGCGCCCAATCCTACCAGCGCAAACTTCTGCCAGTCGTTGAAGTAGCGCTGCAGGACCTGCCCCACGTTCACATCGCAGACCTCCTTTGTGTGGGATCCAGAAGCACCGGTTTTGGAGCTCCTGTCCATAGGATCCGTCCGGCTGCCCAAATGGTTCGACCTAAATTGTCTAATTTCCCTGCTGGTAGGATAGCAGTTGCGAAAGCGTCACCAGGCGGATGCCCCGCGCCTCCAGCTCGGGCAGCACTTCCGCAAGGGCTTCGGCGGTGCCCTGCCGCCCCACGCCCACATGCCCGATCCCGATGGCGGCGCCGTGCCGCTGTGCCCAGTCGGCCAGCTTGTAGAGCTGGGCGGCCACCTCCTCCTTCCCGTTCACGTGATCGAGAAAGAGTGACCGCCGCATGCAGGGCACGCCCATTTCCGCGGCTGCCCGGGGCATGACCGTGTTCTCGGTGGTCAGGCTGTCCAGCACGTACTTGCCGTGGCGGCGGGCCACCTCCAGCACCGCCCGCACCACGCGCTCGTCCTGCGTGGCCACCGTGCCCATGTGGTTGTTCATGCCGCGGGCCTCGGGCACGGCGGTCAGCCACTCCGCCACCAGCCGCTGGATCTCCGCATCGGACTGCTGGCCGGAAATCGGCCGGCCCACGTACCACTGGGGGTCGACCTGCCCGGCATCCATGGGCAGATGCAGGATCACCTCATGGCCCAGGGCGCTCACGCGCTTCGCCAGGGCCCCGGCATCGGGCCGGTCGGGCAGGACAGCAAACGTGAGGGGATACGGCAGGGCGAGCATCTCCTCCAGCCCCGCCGCCCCGGTGGTCAGGTCGTCGATGACGATGGCCAGAAGGGGGGGCTGCCCGGGAACCGGGCGCGCGTCGCAGAAAACGGAGGCGTGGTCTCCCGCAGGCACGAAGGCGCTCACCACCTCCGGCCCCGTCCTGAGCAGCAGCACCACCACAAACATGAACAGCACCCAAGCCACCTGTGCCCTGTGCACACGCCTCCCTCCCTCATGTGAAAGAGGTATGCGCGGACGGGCTGTCTATGACGGCCCGTGCCCCCGGCCGGGCCGCCGGTTTCCATTGCTTGCGATTCCCCCCGGGGTAGTGTACAATGGCCGAAGACGAGCATCGCCCGGTGTACGCTGCGACCTGATGCCGACGCATCAGGTCGTCTTGTGCGCTTATGAAAGTCCTGGAGAGGGGAGAATGCCGAATGAGCATCCGGTCCACCATGACGTATCAGCTGCCGGAAGGCTGGACCCTCAGGAAGGTGGCCTCGGCCATGGTGCGGGAGTGGCTGCAGCCCTTCAGGGCCGAACAGCCCACCAAGTCGTCGCGCTGGGTCATCCAGCCGGTCATGGAGCCGGTGGATAAGGACCAGCCCCCCCTCTGGGAGCCCGGCATCTCCACTGAGGAGTACGAGCGGCGGCTGGACGAAGCCAACCTGAGGTGGTGCGTCCGCGCCAGCGCCGGCCGCGGCAAGGGCACCATCCTGGCCAGGTTCTCCATGTGCGACGACCGGCCGGACTCCTTCGAGATCACCTACTCCTCCGACCCGGTGCCCGAAACGCTCTTTGACGCCGAGAAGATCAAGGAGTATCTCGGCGACCGCGCCGGAGAGGGGCTGCAGGGCCTGTTTCATGCGCTGCTCGCAGAGAACGGTTTTGAGGCGGTGCACTGAATCCAGGTGTCGTGATGGCGTGAACGGGGCTGCCCCTGGGGGCAGCCCCGCTGTTGCGACCGGGAACTCTTTTCGGGAGGAATGTATACGGCGGTGCAGACCAGCTGGAGACGGAACATCGTGCTGTTCCTGGGCAGTCAGACGCTGTCGCTGCTGGGCTCGTCTCTGGTGCAGTACGCGATCCTGTGGCACATCACCCTGACCACCCAGTCCGGCTCCGCGATGACCGTGGCCATCATCTGCGGCTTCCTCCCCACCTTCTTCCTCTCCCCCTTCGCCGGGGTGTGGGCCGACCGGTACAGCCGCAAGCTGCTCATCGCGCTGTCGGATGCCGCCATCGCCCTCACGACGCTCGTGCTCGCCCTGCTCTTCATGGCCGGGTACGACGCGCTCTGGCTGCTCTACCTGATGTCGGCCATACGGGCCGTGGGCAGCGGCGTCCAGGGGCCGGCCGTCGGCGCCCTCATCCCCGACATCGTCCCGCAGGAGCAGCTGACCCGGGTAAACGGCGCCAACAGCAGCATTCAGGCGTTCGTGACGCTCGTATCGCCCATGCTCAGCGGGGCGCTGTTCTCCCAGGCGCCGCTGGAGGCCATCTTCTTCATCGACGTCGTGACGGCCGCCGCCGCCATCGCCATCCTCCTGGCGCTGGTTCACGTTCCGGTGCACGCCAAGGCGCGGGAGGCGCAGGCTACCGGCTACTTCGCCGACATGGCGCAGGGCTTCCGCTACATCGCGGGCCAGGCGTATATCAAGGCCTTCTTCGCCTTCTGTGCGCTCTTCTTCGTGCTGGCGGCGCCCGTGTCGTTCCTGACGCCGCTGCAGGTGACGCGCAGCTTCGGCGGGGATGTGTGGCACCTGACGGCCATCGAGGTGGTATTCTCGGTCGGCATGATCCTGGGCGGCGGGCTGGCCGCGGCGTGGGGCGGCTTCCGGAACCGGGTGCACACCATGGCCCTGGCGACCCTGCTGTTCGGCGCGTGCACCTTCGCGCTGGGGGTCGTGCCGGACTTCTGGGTCTACCTGGCGTTCATGGGGCTCAGCGGTGTGACCATGCCCCTCTTCAACACGCCGGCCACGGTGCTGCTGCAGGAGAACGTGGACGAGAACATGCTGGGCCGGGTCTTCGGCGTGCTGAACATGCTCGCCAGCGCGATGATGCCCCTGGGCATGCTGGTCTTCGGACCGCTCGCTGACCTGTTCCCCATCGAGGCCATGCTGGTGGGCACCGGCGCGCTGATGGCCGTGCAGGGCCTTCTCCTGCTCAGCAACCGGGTGCTCCTGCGGGCAGGCATGCGGACGACTTAGGGTGCGCGGGCAGGACGCGCGGGCGCGGGCAGGACACGCAAATCGCCACGGGCTGGTGCAAGGCAGCCCGTGGCGATTTGGCGTGAAGGCGCTGTCAGGCACGGTCATATGAGTGGGTGGCGTGCTCTGCACGCCGGCAGCGCCCGAACGAGGAGGAGATATCCTTGCTTCAGCGGATCATGGGGCCCGCGGCGTTCGGCTTCGGCTTCTACTTCCGGCACCCGGCCGTGTGGGCGCTCTCGGTGCCGGTGGCGCTCCTGCGGATGTGGCAGGGCTACCAAGCAGCAGCATGGAGCCTGCCCTTCATGGCCGCAGAACTGCTCGTGGAGGGCGGACGGATCCTCCAGTACGTCCTGGTGCTGGCAATCGGCGCCGGGAAAACCCTGCGGGCGATGGGCTCCCGCGACACGTGGATCGAGATCCTGCAGGGAGCCGGCCGCATGACGCTGCAGGCGTTTCTGTGGGAACTCCTCGGCTATGCCCTGGTCCTCGGCCTGATGAACCTCTTGTTTGCCGCGGTGCTGCGGGAGGCCAACGTGGAGGCACTGCTGTCGTCACTGGGACTGGATGCGCTGGACCCGCTGCGCGCCCGCCAGGCTCTGCTGCTGGCCCTGAAGAACCTGCTGCTGATCCCCGTCAGCGTCATCATGCTGTTCCGCATGCTGCGGCTGGTGTGACCCGCTGCCGGCCGTTCCGACTAGCCGCCGTAGAACCAGCCGGTATCCCACATCTCCAGCACCTTGGCCTGGGGGTCGCGGAGGTGCACGGCCACAACCTCCACCACGAAGACGGTGTGGTCGCCGCCGGGAACGGTCTGCACCACCTTCGCCTCAAACACGGCGGGAACGCCCTCAAGAAGCGGCGCACCGGTCTCGCCGTCGGTGAACGGCACGCCGTTCAGCGTGTTGCCCTCCAGCTTGGTCGGCCGGAAGAACGTCTCGGCCATGCCCTTCTGATCGGCGCCCAGGATGTTGACCGCGACGGTGGCCCCCTGCTGCATCAGGGCGTGCAGCCCGCTGTCGTTCTTCACGGCCATCATCACGAGGGGCGGCTCGAACGAGGCCTGGGAGAGCCAGTTGACGGTGGCGGCCGCGGCCTGGTCGCCCTGCTTGGCGGTGGCCACATACAGGCCGTACGTGAGCTTCCGCAGTACCTGCTTCTTCACCTGTGCATCCATACGATCATTACCCCCAGTTGTAACGTACTTCCTTCTGTAACATTGTCGTTACGTAACCGCGCCGGGATACGGAAGCGGCTGTCCGCCTACATACCGAAGCGGCTGTCCGCCCACATATGGAAGCGGCTGTCCGCCCACAATAGGGGAGGATGCAGCACACGACAGGAGGACAGCCGATGCCAAACAAACTCCAGCTTCCCAACACGCCGGCGGGACAGCTCACCGCCACGATGACCAACCTGGCCAACTTCCAGGGACAGTTCAACCTCGACAAGTCGGGCTACAACCCGAACATGCCGGGGCATGGCACCAACCATGACATGATCGTTCGCCAGCAGCCGCGCACGGTCAAGCAGATCGGCGCCGGTATTGGGCTCCCCTACGAGACAAGGCTCGAAATGGCGCTGCAGCTCGACGACCACCAGTGCGCCCTGAACGTGGCCCTGCACCAGTACCGCAAGCACCACTGGATGAGCGAGGGCGCCGAGGGCTTCCACAGCCTGCACCACCTGCTGGACGAGCACATCGAGAAGACGTCCAAGCACATCGACGACATCGGCGAGCGCGTGGCGCGGCTGGGCGGCGTGCCCACCGCCCACCCCGTGACCCAGCACGAGCTCTCGTACATCAAGCACGAGGTCGAGGGCCGTCTCACAATGCGCGATTTCCTGCGCAACGACCTGGAGCACGAGCTGAAGATCCAGGAGATGCTCCGCAAGACGATCCGCAGGGCTCACGAGCTGGGCGACTGGGGCACGGTGGAGGTGCTGGAGGACATCCTGGTCGAGCGGGAGGACCTGGCCTACCACCTGTACAGTGTCCTGGAGGACGACACTCTGGTGCGCGGCATGACGCACCTTCTGGACGGGCAGAACGACATGGCCGGCAACCGGCCTATGCCCCCCGACAGCAAGCTCCAGTAGCGGAGGAGGGAACCCGATGGGCTGGGACCGGCTGGAACAGATCGGCGAGGAGCTGCGCCGGCTCGGTCATGAGCGGCGGGAGGTCGTCGAGCAGATCATGTCCGGCGCGGAGGCCGATCCCCGTGAGGCCAGGGAGCTCTACGAGAACCTGGACGAGATCAGCGGGGAGGCTATCGCGTTGCTCCAAAAGCAGCGCGCGCTGGTCCGGGAACAGCTCAACCTTCACGGACCTTGACCGGGCTCATCTGCCGTAGTATGATGTGAGCAAGCGTTATGCTTATCGGAGCATAACGGAACACAGCGGGCACCCCCCACCACCCCGGGGGTGCCCGCTGGACGTTTGTCGGTTCCTTCGCTTCAGTACCCGCCCGGAGGGCGATAAATCTCTTCCGGGTAGCGCAGCGGCTCATCGAACGTGAGGTAGTCGATGTTCACCATGAGGATGACATAGCGCATACCCGTCTGCGGATCGCTCAGCACGACGTGATCGCGCGCCGCGTTTTCCACCTCGCCTCTGAACACCCTGGCGGCCCATTCCGGGTTGTTGTCGTTGGTGGTGTAGATGGTCGCCATCTTGCCGCGGTTCATCCGCAGGATGTTCTCCAGGTAGCTCTGCTCCTGCGGCAAGGCTACCTGGCCGCCGAAGATCAGCTCGGGGGGCGGGCCCTGCGGCATCATCATCTGCGGTGCCATCGGCCAGCCCGGCCGCCCGTAGGGCATCATCGGTTGACCCATCTGACCCATTCCGCCCATCGGCATCATTCCGCTCAGAACAATCCTCCTCATCTACGAAAAGACTCGTGGGCACACCTGGGGATCCGCCAGGTAGAAACAGTGGTTCTTATACTGGCCGACCAGTGGCCTGCCCCACCAGGTGGCGGGACACGCCTGGCCCGGCGGCCGGAAGAACCAGAGCGCATGCGTGGCCGGATGCTGCCGTTCACCCCTGGCGTTCCGCTCCGCCAGACGAATGTCGCGCTCACGAGCGCCCTGCCAGAAGTAGGGCTTGCACACCGCTTCAAACCCCGTTGCGCACTGCGTCGCCAGATCGCGATTGATCAGGTCCCGCACCGAGCGCAACCCCTGAAACTCGGCGCAGTTGGCGAAGATGCGGTTCGTGATCACATTTCCGACCATGAGCATGCCCAGATCGCCTTCGCCCTCGGCCTCCGCCCGCATCAACCGCGCCATCAGTTCCAGGTCCTCTCGTGTGGTCTTGATGCGGCTTATGGCATTCCCCTCCTCCCCGTGGGCGTGTGTATTATGGTATGCCGCGGGGAACGGACTCGGTGAATGGCGGGGGGCAGGTGGCGAAGGCGCGCGCATACGTGGGCGTAAGCGGACGCGCGTTAATGGGCCAACAATCAGCTTCACCGGCGCAGAGCCGGTCTGGGATGCGCCCGCCAGCCACGCCCGAGGATGCAGGCCGGTTGCATTCGCCGGCCTTTTTTTACGTCGGCGTCTCCGCGGAAGTCGAAAACCTCCGGATGCGGGATGGCCGGTCTGCTGAGATGGCCTTGAGTGGCCAACTCAGAAGGTGCATTATGTAAACTCCAGGCCACTTCGTAAGGGTCAAACGCCCGCCGTGGGCAGCTGAGCGGGGGTAACGGGGCTTGGCTCCATCGCCGAACCGGCCCCTTTGCACTTTCCGCGTCGCCGCAGAAGTCGAAAACCGCCGGATGCGGGACGGCCGGTCTGCTGAGATGGCCATGAGTGGCCGACTCAGAAGGTGCGTTATGTAAACTTCGGGCCACTACGCAAGGGTCAAACGCCCGCCGTGGGCAGCTGAGCGGGGGTAACGGGGCCGTGTTCCATCACCGAACCGGTCCTTTTTCACTTTCCGCGTCGCTGCAGAAGTCGAAACCCTCCGGGTGCACGTCGCACGGTCGGTTGAGATGGCTGTACGTAGCCAGCCTGCTGCGTTATGTGAACTGCAGCGGCCGCGTTGCTGTGGCGGCTTCGTGCCCACTCCCCTCCCACAACACCGTCACCCTCGGTGCGCGACCACCGCCCCAACGTGGACCATGGATGATGCTCTTGTACCGCTGCACAGAATAGGAGCGGCAGTGGCGGCGCTCCCGGCGTCCGCCACTGCCACGAACGGGTTCTATTTACTGGAACACCAGACAAGGGAATCCAATACCGACTGGCCTCATTTTTTCGTCTAAAGGGCTACCGACAGACCCGTGCGCGGCGTATTGCACACTGCGAACGGCTGACCACCGCATCTCACACGCCGCTTCCCACTTCCCACTTCACACTTCCCACGGCTCAGATCTCACTTCCCGCCGCCCACCGCTCAACGAGGGGGTATGATCGCCCTGACTGCCAAGCCCAACCGCCTCATTCATGAGGCCTCGCCGTATCTCCAGCAGCACGCGTACAATCCCGTCGACTGGTACCCGTGGGGGACTGAAGCCCTGGAAAGGGCCAAACGGGACGACAAACCCATCTTCCTGAGCATCGGTTACAGCAGCTGCCACTGGTGCCACGTGATGGAACGAGAATCCTTCGACGACCCGGAGATCGCCGACATCATGAACCGGCACTTCGTCTGCATCAAGGTAGACCGGGAGGAACGGCCAGATCTCGACGACGTCTACCAGACCATCTGCCAGCTGGTCACCCGCTCCGGGGGCTGGCCGCTCTCCGTCTGGCTTACCCCTGACCAGAAGCCTTTCTACGTCGGCACCTATTTCCCGCCCGCCGAGCGTTACGGCCGGCCGGGCTTCCGGCAGGTGCTCCTCGCGCTCGCCCGGGCCTGGCAGGAGAAGCGCGGCGAGGTCGAACAGGTTGCCGAGAACTGGACCCAGGGCATCGTCCAGATGGACGCCGTGCCTCCCCCCACCGGCCCGGTTCCCGACCGCCGGCTCATCGCCGATGCGGCCCGCGCCATGGCCGAACGCGTCGACCGGAAGCACGGCGGCTTCGGCGACGCGCCCAAGTTCCCCAACACAGCAGCCCTGGAGCTGATGCTGCGCCACTGGAAGGCCACCGGAGACGACCTCTTCCTGAGCCTCGTCACGCTCACGCTGCGCAAGATGGCCGAAGGGGGCATCTACGATCAGTTGGGCGGCGGGTTCCACCGCTACTCCGTGGACGCCCGCTGGGCCGTGCCCCACTTCGAGAAGATGCTCTACGACAACGCGCTGTTGCCCCCCCTCTACCTCTCGGCCTGGCAGGCCACCGGCGAGCCTCTCTTCCGGCGCATCGTGGAGGAGACCCTGGACTACGTCATCCGGGACATGACCCACCCCGATGGCGGCTTCTTCAGCGCCACCGACGCCGACTCCGAGGGCGAGGAGGGCCGGTACTTCGTCTGGGACCGGCAGGACGTGATCGCCATCCTCGGCCCTGACCTGGGCGCGCTTCTCTGCCGCCACTATGGCGTGACGGAGGCGGGGAACTTCGAGCGGACCGGCAAGACAGTGCTGCACATCGCCGAGCCCGCCGAGGTCCTGGCAGCCAGCTTGAACCTCCCTCTGGAGGAGGTGGAGCGCCAGCTGGCCGAGGGCCGGCGCCGATTGCTGACCGCACGGGCCCTGCGCGTGCCGCCGTTCCGGGACGAGAAGATCCTCACCGGCTGGAACGGTCTGATGATCTCTGCCATGGCCAGGGCCGGCCGGGCCCTCAGGCGGCCGGAGTACACGAAGGCCGCCCGCCGCGCGGCCGAGTTCGTGCTTGCGCACCTCGCCGACGGCCAGGGCGCGCTACTGCGCAGGTACAAGGACGGCCAGGCTGGCATCCCCGGCTACCTTGAGGATCACGCCTGCATGGCCGCCGGCCTGATTGACCTGTACGAGGCCTCCTTCGACGAGCGCTACCTGCAGGAAGCTTTGCGGCTGACCGAGGAGACGCTGCGCCGCTTCTACGACGGCAATGGCTCGTTCCACCTGACGCAGACGGGGGCCGAGCCACTGATTCACCGTCCCCGCGACATCATGGACGCATCGGTGCCGTCGGGCGCCGCCGTGGCCGTTATGAACCTGCTCCGGCTGCAGCCTTACCGCCGCGATGACCAGTTCCGCCAGGTGGCCGAGGCCGTCTTCCGCGCTCACCGCGACCTGATGGCCCGGGCCCCCGGCGGCATGGCCACCCTGCTGCAGGCCCTCGACCTCTACCTGAGCAGCCCCACCGAGGTGACGCTGGTCGGCGACGCGCCAGAGGTCTGGCTGGCAGAGCTGGGGCGTCGGTACGAGCCGAACCTGGTCCTGACCTGCATCCCGGGGCCTCGGGACGACGCGCCCATCTGGGCCGGGAAGAGCGCCGCGAACGGCCCCACCGCCTACGTCTGCCGCAACTTCACGTGCTCCCCGCCGGCGACAGCCTGGGACGAACTCGCGCACCACCTCGGACCCTGATCAGACTCGCACCGCGGTCATCCTGCCGCGGTGACCACCGGGTGGGTGGGAGCATAAACTGCAATGGCGCATCCTGCCGACGCCCCGTGAAGGAGGTGGCCCCACATGTTCTACGGGTCCAAGTTTCCGGCCACCAAGCTCTCCGGATTTTCGAAGTTCATCCCCAGTTATTATTTCAAGATCCTGCCGTGGGGATGGTCCAAGTACGGTATTTGATGAAACAGCGGGGCTCGCCCAATCTGCCGGGGCAGCCCCGATTCTGTTTTTGATCGTTTGCGTACAGAATCGCGAAGCGGACGAGTTCTTGTAGCCGGTGGAACCGACGCGCGTGGGGTCCTCAGACGGCGTCTGCCAGGTCGAATGGGAAGCTTTGAAGGCCGACGCGAAACCGGGCTTCGAGACGCACCGAGGTGGTCGCGTCCGTTGGTTTTCGAGTTGGCTCGAACCGAGGAAGTCGAATCCGGACGGTTGCAACGGCGACCCAACATACACCGGCGCCGACACGGGCTCACCGGCCAGGTTACCGGCAACATTCTGTCGCTGCGCAACACCCGAACACCGGCACCGCGCGCTTTCAGGGCGACACAAACGGAGCTTGAACAACACATCGCCGTGGCGGCATCCGCGGGTTTTCCAGTTTCGCGCCGAACAGGAACACGAAATTCGGCCGGTCGCGAAGGAACACAGTAAGCGGTTGGAACCTGGACACGATGATCGCACAGATAATCAACAGTTGAACAAAATCAGCCCGAACACAGCGCCGGAAAATCGAACACGCGCTCGAAACGCAGAAGGAATTCGCACCAGATCTGGCGAATATTCCCTCCTGGTGATCGGCATGCGTTTGCGGCTCGTCACGGTTCCGGATCGCCTCTGGGCCGATCGTGCGATACCCGAAGGCGCCAAGCTGGTCTGGTGCTACATTTCCGCCCTGACGCACCTCCGGAGCGAGTTCACGCTGAAGGAGCTGTACAGCGGCGCGGGCATCAGCCTCCCGAGCCTGCACAAGTACCTGGCCGTGCTGTCCCGGCACGGATGGCTCGTATATGAGCGGGTGAGCCTTCGGGTCGTCCGCTGCCAGGTCGTCCAGCCTGAGGCCGGGCCCCGCCTGGTCCTGCCGTCGGACATCCTGTTCGACCACCGTCTCCCCCGGGGAGCCTGCTGGACGTGGGGGCTCATATTCCGCATGCGCGGCAGGTTTGAGTACCGGGACCTGCGAAGGGCCACGGGGTACAGCCAGGACACCCTGAGCAAGCACGTCAGGCAGTTGCTCGCGCACCGGTGGCTGGTGGGCGGGCCGCAGCGCAAGGCGCGGCGCGTGGTCTACTCGGTTCGCGGAGCGAACCCGCACGCGATCGGGCGTGCGCAGGAACTGCGTGAACTGGAGCGCGGTCTGCGGGTCGCCAGGAATACCCCCGGCTATTCGCAGGGCCAATACATCCTCGCGCGCATGATTCGGGAGCTGTTCCCCGGAGTGGAGATTATCGAAAATGCAGAAATAACCGGTGTCGACAACATCGAGACCGGTGGGCGGCTCCAGATCGATGTGTACGCTACGGCACACAAACTCGGCGTGGAGTTTCAGGGAAACCAGCACGCGGGCCCAACCGAACGCTACCCCAGCGTCGAGGAGTTCCACGCACGGCGGAAACGGGACCTCATCAAGCGGGGACTGTGCCAGGAGAAGGGCATTGAAGTGATCCCCCTCTGGGCCAAAGACCTGAGTTGTCAAGGAATCGTGCGCGCGCTGGGCCATCGTCTCCGCTTCAAAGGCATGAGAGAGGAGCGTTGGCACGTCATCCGTTTTCTCGAACAGCGGGCAGAGTGGTACCGGAGGGCAGCCGCCAGGGGTTAAGGTGCGTGGTCGAACGGCGCTGCCCCGGAAAGAGCAGACACCCGCGGCAGCAAAGCCGCGGGCTGCACACTCACGGTACCGACCAAACCACACGCGCCGCACTCACCGATGGCGCCGGACCGCCTCCAGGGGGTCCAGCCAGGCTGCCTGCAGGGCCGGGGGCAGGGAGGCCGCGGACGACAGCAGGGTGATCGCCGCAGCCGCCAGGACGACCAGCGAGAGCACCACTGCGATGCCCAGGTGCCGCAGCACTTCCCCCGTGGCCGGGATAAGCCAGAGCGCCCCGGCGGCCAGCAGGCCGCCGATCAGGCTGCCGCCCAGGGCCAGGGCGGCCGTCTCCCCCAGCGTCAGAGCCACCAGATACCCCCGGGTGGCGCCCATGGCGCGCAGCATGCCCAGCTCCGCCCGCCGCTGGCCTACCCGGATGGAGGCCAGGAGACCCGAAACCAGCGCCGACCCCAGGGCCGCCACGGCCGCCGCCCGGCCCAGGTGGCGCACCAACGGCTGCAGGTCCGTCAGCACATGGCGCGTCGCCTGCTCGCCGACCACAGCGTCGGCCTCCGGCAGCACGTCCGCCAGGGCCGCGCGGGCCATCATCGCCGAATCCCAGAACTCCAGCCGCATCACAAGGACCGACGCACGCTCGCCGGCCGGCACGCCCCGGCCCCCGGCGGAAAGATCCACCGCCTCCACCCCGATCAGCCCGAGAATCAGCGCGTTGTCGATGCCCCTCTGCCACTCGGCCACGTCGATGGTGGCCGGAATGGGATCGGTGGTGCCCGTCGCCAGCCACTGCTCCACAAGCGGCCTGTGCTCCGGCAGGGCCAGCACCATGTCCGCGCCGAGCTGTTCCAGGTCCCGCTCCAGCATGCGCGCCATCCCCTGGAAGAGGCTGAGTCCGCCCACCAGGGCCAGTGCGGCCAGGACGCCGGCCAGCAGGCCGGCGACCGCCTGCCCCGGGGAGCGGCGCAGCCCCGCCCAGATCAGGTCGCGCATCCCGGGCGGTCGAATGTCAGGACGCAAGGTGCACCTGCCCCCGGCTCAGGATCAGGTGGCGGCTGGCCAGCGGGACCAGTTCAGTGCTGTGCGTCACCATCACCACGGTGGTGCCGGCACGGTTCTCCTCGAGGAAGAGGTCGACGATGGCCCGCTCCGTCTCCTCATCCAGGTCGGCCGTCGGCTCGTCGGCCAGGAGCAGCTCCGGCCGGTTCAGCAGGGCCCTGGCCACGGCCACCCGCTTCTGCTGCCCGCCGGAGAGCTGCCACGGCAGCCGGTCGGCGCAATCGGGGAGCCCGACCCGCTCCAGAAGCTCCAGGGCCCGCTTTCGGTCGCCCCCCTCCCCCGGGGGCAGGAAGGAGGCAGGCACCAGCAGGTTCTCCAGCACGGTGAGCGTCGGAATCAGGCTGGCGAACTGGAACACGAAGCCGATGTGCCGGGCGCGGAAACGGGCGCGCTCCGCGTCCGAGAGCGCCCAGAGATCCTGATCCATCACGGTGACCCTGCCCTCATCCGGCCGGGTCAGCCCGCCCATCAGCGAGAGCAAGGTCGACTTGCCTGCCCCGGAACGGCCCGTCACAATTACGAACTCGCCGCGCGCGATGCGGCCGCTGAGCGGCGCCACGGCCACGACGCGCTGGGCTCGGGTCTGATAGGTCTTTGTTACCTCGTAGAGCTGAATCACGGGGCATCTTCCTCCTCTAGCGCGCGTGGATGGCCTCGTGGGGCTCCAGCCGGGCCAGCCGCCGGGCCGGCAGCGCAGCGGCCAGGGCACCGCCCACGGCCGCGACGAGCACCACCGCCGCCGCCAGCATCGCCTGCTCGCGGGAGGGCGGGTAGAGGAACGGCAGGGTGTACGAGACCATGATGGCCTCCTTAAACAGTCCATACACCGCGGACCCGCCCAGCACCCCGGCGGCGCCGCCCAGACCGCTGAGCAAGGTCGCCTCCAGCACCAGCGCGCCGGTAGCCTGCCCGGCGGTGGCGCCCATGGCACGCAGCAGGCCGATCTCCCGGGTCCGCTCCCGGGCGATGGCGAAGAACAGGATCACGAAGAGAAGCACGGCCACCAGCAGCAACGAGACGGTGACCGGCAGGAGGCTGGCCATGAGGAGGGCCAGATCGTCGGCCACCGACCGGGCAATCTCACCGGCGGTAATCACCGTGACGCCATCCAGCCTGCGCGCGATCTCCGCGGCCACCTGGGTCGCATTCGCCCCGTCGCGGAGCTTCACCAGAATCGCCGAAACGTGGCCGTCGGGAATCTCCAGGGGCTCGTCAGCCAGCTCGTGCGAGCGCGCGGCGATCTCCCAGACCGCCGGCGCCGGGAGGAAGACCGTCTCGTCCATCCCCATGCCCGTCGGGTCGAGCCGGGCCGCCAACCGGAAGGTGGAGCCGTAGAACATCAGGGGATCGCCGGTCACCCCGAGGATGTGGTTGCCCACCAGCACTTCGTCGGGGGCCAGTTCACGGTTGAGGTTCCGGCGCAGCCAGGGCTTCACCGTGAAGTCGGTGTCCGGATCGTACCCCACCAGCATCAGGTGGCCCGTACAGCAGGCCGAAGAGGCCAGGGTCTCCACGAAGATCTGCGGCGAGGCCGCCTCCACGCCCTCCACCGCCCGAATCGCCTCCAGCCGGGACGCGCCTTCCATGTAGAAAGCTGCGGGCAGCCCCATGACCAGGGCGGTGTGGGTCTTTTCCGCCGCGCCCTCGGGCACGACCATGAGGTCCGCCCCGAGCCGTTCCAGACCGAGGCCGACCGCGTGGGCCACGCCGCGGCCGATCAGCCCGCCCGCGAAGGCGGTGCC
Organism: Symbiobacterium turbinis; assembly: GCF_055383075.1. Lineage (NCBI taxonomy): Bacteria > Bacillati > Bacillota > Clostridia > Eubacteriales > Symbiobacteriaceae > Symbiobacterium > Symbiobacterium turbinis. Next base: position 104,155 of record NZ_AP042433.1, on the reverse strand, counting down.
GGCCACCACCATGACCCCGAGCAGCACCAGCAGGGTGCGGCCCGGGTTGCGCAGCAGGTTCCGGGCCGCCAGCCGAAGGATTCCCGGTCTGTCGCTAAACCGCACTCCGCTCTCCCCCCGCCGCATCAAGCCGGCGCAGCTGCAGCGTACCGATCAGCCCGGCGAGCGTCGTGATGCCGCCGGTAAGGTAAGCCCCGGGCTTGAAGCTGAGGTTGCAGACCATCCCGGGCATGTCGCACGTGGGCACGAGCCACATCGGGATGATGATCATTAGAATGCCGGCGCCCGCCGCGGCCAGCGAGAGCCCGCGCGCCGCATCCGGGAAGAAATACATGGCCAGGCCCGCGAAGGCCACCAGGACCCCCACTCCCTGGAACGCCCGCTCAGACCAGTGGCAGCGCATCGGCGCGAAGCCGCCGTTCGCCAGTTCCACCATGTGGCCGTGATCCTGGCAGGTGTGCAGGAAGAAATGTGAAGCCAGCACGGCGCCCACGCCGAGGACGATGAACAGCAGCGGACGCCAGTCGCGAGACCGCGTACGCACCCCAGAATCCCCCTCCCCCCAAACCGACAGTCAATAGGGATAATTCGAGTTTAGTGCGATTGCCTAAGGGGTTCAATACGCTGCTCACCGGAAGCCCCTTCTTCAGACTAGGGTGAGGACAGTAGGGCGCAGAAGAGCCCCGGCCTCTGCGCGACCGGGGCAGACAGATGCGGTCTTCGGTCACATGAAGACGAGGCGGAACAGGAAGTAAACAGCCAGCAGCACGCCGATCATCACCAGGACGACGGGCATGAGCACCTGGTAGGCGGCGATGATCATCGCGAGCGTGTCGGTCCAGGTGAACCGAGGCAGGTCCTCCTCGTCTGCCAGGCCGGCGCGGGCAGCCCTGCGCCGGGCCAGTTCGTCGGTGTTTGAGTTACGCATCTTCATCGCCTCCCGTCATCGCTGGCTTCCACACGCCATAGATGAGGCGGTAACGCCTCTGATCCCGGAGCACGTTGGCCACGTAGTGGCGGGTTTCCGCAAAGGGAATCTGCCCGAGCGTGTCCCGCTCGCCCGTCCACTGCTGGTCGTTGAGCCAGTTGTACACGTTCGTCATGCCGCCGTTGTAGGCTGCCAGGGCCCGCACGGGGTCGCCGGAGAACTCCCGGAGCAGGGCGGCGAGGTACCAGCAGCCCAACTGGATGTTATAGACAGGGTCGTAGAGGTAGGCATCGTCGTAGGGCAGTCCCATCTGCTCTGCCACCCAGCGCCCCGTGTCGGGCATGATCTGCATCAGCCCCCGGGCGCCCTGGGGAGATGTCGCCTCCGGCCGGAAGCGGGACTCCGCCCGGATCACGGCGGCGACCAGGTACGGATCGAGCCCGTGCTCCTCCGCACAGTCCGCGATCACGGTCCGGTACGCGATCGGATACCCCTGCATCAGCGCCGCCCTGACCCCCAGCACGAGCAACGGCAGGGCAAGCAGGGCGATCAGCCGCCGCCGGATGCGGCCCCTCCGCCTCACGTCCCACTGCCCTTCCTTTCCGTGACAGCCTGCCAGGCCGCGAGCACCTGCGCCCGGGTCTCCTCCAGGGAACCCCGGTTGTCGATGACCCGGTCGGCCCGCCGCGCCTTCTCCTCCAGGTCCATCTGGGCGGCGATGCGGGCCTCCGCCTCCTCCGGCGAAAGGCCGCTGCGGGCCATCAGCCGCGCCTTTTGCGTCGCGCCGTCCACGTAAACGAGCCAGACCTCATCCACCATGCGGTCCCAGCCGCTCTCGAAAAGCAGCGGAATGTCCAGCACCACCGCAGGGCGGCCGGCCCTCCGGTGTTCTTCGATCTGCCGCCGCATCTCGGCCCGCACGGCAGGATGCACGATCGCCTCCAGCGCCCGGCGCCGGCCGGCGTCAGCGAAGACGATGCGCCCCAACGCCTGGCGGTCCAGCGAGCCGTCGGGACGCAGCACCCCCGGCCCGAACTCCCGCACGATCGCCCCGAGCACGGGCGTCCCGGGACGTTGCAGGTCGTGCACGATGGCGTCCGCGTCCACCACGGCCGCGCCGATCTCCCGCAGCATGGCCGACACGGTGGACTTGCCGCTGGCGATAGAGCCAGTCAGCCCGATGATACGCATTCTAGTCGCCCTCGATGCGGTAATCGGCGAACTTGTCCAGGGTGGACTCCCTCAGCTCCTTCTCCGTGTACATCTCCACCCGCCACTTGCCGCCGCCCAGCGGCTTGATCGCCATCTCGCCGGAGACGTTGTAGCCGTCCCACAGCTTCTTCACGGTATCGCGCATCTCTTTTTCGCTCGGAAACTCGAACACCAGATACTGCACAGGGTTCACCCTCCGCTTTATACTTGCGCAGCGGTACGGCCTGAAACGTCGGCGGCCACCCGCACGCCGCCGCTGCGCCGGCCCCCGGACGACTCAGCGATACTCGTCCGGCAGATGGCCGGCCCCGGAAGACTCACTCGTACGTACCCGGCGGCTCCGCCGCCACCCGCACGCTCCGGCCGCGCCTGCCCGGCCGGGCGCGCACCGGCGTGAGCGCGACGCCCTCGGGCGCAGGCTGGCAGCGGGGGCAGAAGTGGGTCCCGCGCTGGGCCACCGCCACCTTCTGAATCGTCGTGCCGCAGGCGGGGCAGGGCTCGCCCGCCCGGTCGAAGACCTGCAGCTCGTCGTACATGTCGCCCTCGTTGCCCTCCCCGTCCCGATAGAGGGAGAACGTGGTGCCCCGCTTCTCCACCGCCCGTGCCAGCACCCGGCGGATGCAGCCGTGCAGGCGGGCCACCTCCTCCTCCGTCAGCGTGCCCGCCGGCCTGGCCGGGTGGATGCGGGCGCAGAACAGGGCCTCGTCGACATAGATGTTGCCCAGCCCCGCCACCAGGGCCTGGTTGAGCAGGGCGGCCTTGACCGAGGTCTGCCGTCCGGCCAGGGCAGCGGCCAGCACATCCGGGGTAAAGGACGGCGAAAGCGGCTCCGGCCCTAAGTTCGCCAGCCCCCGGGGCATGCCCTGCCGGTCGGGGCCCAGCAGGTGGAAACCGCCGAACTTCCGCTGATCCACATACCGCAGCTCCTGGCCGTCGTCCAGGTGGAAGACCACGTGCAGATGCTTCTGGCGGGGCGCCTCCGGCCCGCAGACGAAGAGGTGGCCGCTCATGCGCAGGTGGGCGACCAGCAGGAGGGGCCCCAGCGAGAAGAGCAGGTACTTGCCCCGCCGCTCGATGTCATCGAACACCGCGCCCTCCAGCTCAGCGCGGAAGGTCCCGGGATCAGGGTGGAAGATCTGGCGCTCTGTGAGGATCTCCACCCGCTCAAGGCGCCGCCCCACCACCCGCGGGTACAGGGTGCGGCGGACCGTCTCCACCTCCGGCAGCTCAGGCATCCTGGCGCACCTCGTACGGCTCCACCGAATACCAGTCGAGCCCGGCCTTGACCTCGACCTTCAGCGGCACATCCAGCTGCATGGCCCCCTCCATCTCCCGCCGCACCAGCCGCGCCAGCCGGTCCAGCTCCTCGGTGGGGCACTCGAAGACCAACTCGTCGTGCACCTGCAGGATCATCCGGGCGGACAGCCCCTCGGCGCGCATGGCCCGCCGGACGGCGATCATCGCCCGCTTCATCAGGTCGGCCGCCGTGCCCTGGATCGGCGTGTTGATCGCCATGCGCTCCGCGTTCTGCCGGACGTTGAAGACCCGGTGCGTGATCTCGGGCAGGGGGCGCCGGCGGCCGTCCAGGGTTGTCACGTAGCCCTTTTCCCGCGCCTCCGCCTTCTTCTCCTCCATATAGCGCTTCACGCCCGCGAACTTGGCGAAGTACGTCTCGATGAAGGCCCGGGCCTCGGCGCGGGTGATCCCCACCGAACGGGCCAGGCCGTAGTCGGTCTGGCCGTAGATCAGGCCGAAGTTGACGGCCTTGGCCTGCCGTCGCATGTCGGGGGTGACCGCCTCCATGGGGACCCCCCAGACCTCGGCAGCCGTGCGGGTGTGGATGTCCTGATCCCGCAGGAAGGCCTCCCGCAGGGCCGGGTCGCCGGAGAAGTGGGCCACCACCCTCAGCTCGATCTGCGAGTAGTCGGCCGAGAGCAGCACGTGCCCGGGGCGGGCGACGAAGGCCTTGCGGATGCGCCGCCCCTCCTCGATGCGGATGGGGATGTTCTGCAGGTTGGGATCCTTGCTGGAAAGCCGGCCCGTCTCGGCCACGGTCTGGGTGAAGGTGGTGTGGATGCGGCCGTCCCGGGCGATGAGCTGACCCAGCGCGTCCACGTACGTGCCCTTCAGCTTGGTCAGGGTGCGGTAGTCCAGGACCCGCGCGGCGATGGGATGCTCCACCGCCAGCTCCTCCAGGACCTCGGCGTCCGTGGAGTATCCCCCGCTCTTCGTCTTCTTTCCGTGGGGCAGGCCCAGCTGCACGAACAGCACCTCGCCCAGCTGCTTCGGCGAGCTGATATTGAACTGCGTCCCGGCCAGCTCGTAGATCTCCTGGCTCAGGTGCAGGATGCGCCGCTCCAGCTCCACCGACATCTCGTGCAGCGCGGCCGGGTCAACTCCGACGCCGACGGCCTCCATCTCGGCCAGGATCGGCATGAGCGGCAGCTCCACCTCCCGGTAGAGCCGGTCCATGCGCTGCGCCGCCAGCTCGGCCTCCAGGCGCCGGCGCAGCTCCGGCAGCACGGAGGCCCGGGTCACCCAGAAGTCGGGGGTCTCCGCCGGGGGCAGTTCACCGAGACCGTGCTGCCGGCAGAGATCGGCCAGGTCGTAGGTCGAACGGGTGGGGTCGAGCAGGTAGGCCGCGAGCGCCGTGTCAAAGGCCGGCGCGGGCGGCTCGGCCCCCCGGGCGTACAGCCAGTTGTACAAGGGCTTCAGGTCGTGGCCGGTGAGCCGGGCGTCCGGATCCACCAGCGCCGCGGGATCCGCCAGGGCCTCTCCCTCCACCCACGCGGGCGGATCGCCCACGGCCACGCCCACCGGGCGCGGGCGGCCGGGGTTGCCCGGGTCGACGGTCATGTGCGCCAGCACGGCCGCGTCGCCGGAGAGGCGCACGGCCCCGGGCCTGTCCACCACCTCAGCGGTGACGACCTCCACCGCGGCCGCCTCCGCCGCCTCCGCGATGGCCTCTGCCGCCGCGCTGCCCTCCGGCGGGGTCACACGGCTCAGGAGCGACTTGAACTCCAGCCTCTGGAACAGCGCGTAGGCCTCCGCGTAGTTGGGTTCCCGCCGGCGGAGTTCCTCCCGGTCGAACCGGACCGGGGCGTCCAGGGCGATGGTCGCCAGTTCGCGGGAGAGCTCGGCCTTGTCCCGGTTCTCACTGAGCTTCTTGTGCAGCGCCCCCTTGATCTCGTCCAGGTGCGCGTACACGCCGTCGACGGAGCCGTACTGGGCCAGCAGCTTCAGGGCCGTCTTCTCGCCGACCCCGGGCACGCCGGGGATGTTGTCGGACGCGTCGCCCATGAGGGCCTTCAGGTCGATGACCTGCTCCGGCGCCAGCCCGTACTCCGCCTTCAGGGTTTCGGGGTCGAAGCGGACGGTCTCGCTGATGCCCTTCTTCGTCATCACCACCGTCACCTGATCGCTGACCAGCTGCAGCGCGTCCCGGTCCCCGGTGACGATCAGGGTCTGCAGCCCCTGCTCGGCGGCCTGGTGGGCCAGAGTGCCCAGGATGTCATCGGCCTCGTAGTCGTCCACCCGGAACCAGGGGATGTTCAGCGCGGTCAGCACCTCCCGCAGCAGGTCCAGCTGCGGCCGGAACTCCTCGGGCGGCGCCTTGCGGGTGGCCTTGTACTCCTCGTACATGGCGGTGCGGAAGGTCTGCCGCCCCTTGTCGAAGGCGACGGCCACGTATTCGGGCTTCTCCTCGTCCAGGAGCTTGAACAGCATCGTCAGGAAGCCGTAGACGGCGTTGGTGTACACCCCGTCGCTGGTGGAGAAGAGCCGCAGGGCGTAGAACGCCCGGTTGGCCAGGCTGTTCCCGTCCAACAGGAGCAGTTTCTCGGGCTTGGACATGATGGTCACCTCTCTGCTGCACCCTCGTAGCTTCACCGGGCGCGCCTGCACTTATTTCAATGCGGCCTTCCGTGAGTCCTTCCGGCTCCCGGGCCGGGTCGGGAAGGAAAGAATGAGGGCCCGCCCGGGGCCCTCATGTGCGGCGCCTTGCATGCGCCGCAGACGCACCGTGAAGGGCTTCCGCACCGGCGGAAGCCCTTCAATTCTTCTGGTGTTACTGTGCGGGCTGAGGCTTGAAGGTCAGCACGATCACGCTGGTCTCCACCGCCTCCCGCAGATTCTCGTAGTTGGTGCGCTCCGTGGCGAGCTGCTGCTCGAGCTCGGCCAGCTCCTGTTCAGCCAGCTCGCGCTCCTCCAGGCGGTCCTCACCGCCCTCGCCCTCCAGGCGGGCTGCCAGGGCGTCGCGCTCCTCCGCGAGCGCCGCGATACGCTCAGCCGTCTCGGCGAGCTGGCTGGCCACATCCTTCTCCTGCACCGCCAGCTGGGCGCCGTAGGCCGACAGCTCGCTGTTCACCAGCGCCACGGCCTCCTGGAAGTCATCTGCAGGAACGAAGATCTGCAACTCGACGGTGCCGATCCGCCCGTTCTCCTGTACCCGCCACTGGGCGAGCCGCATGCGCACCTGCTCGGCCTCGGCGCCGGGGTTGGCCACCGTCACCTCGGCCATGGCGGAAAACTGCGGCTCAGGCGGCAGTTCGCCCTGCTCCCCGGTCTCACCGGAAACTGAGGCGGTCGTCACGCCGCTGCCGGGCCGGGTGGGCCCCAGCGGTGTGGGCGGATCTGCGGGACCTTCTTCACCGGAAGCTGGCGGCAGGTCGGTCTCCCCCGCGCCGGGGGCGCCCGGCTCCGGCTGTTCGGTCAACGGATCATCCGACTGGTTATTCACTCCTCCGGTGCTAGACGGCGGCTGTTCTTCGGGACCGTTCACCGGATGATGCGGTTGTTCAGTGACGTCCGATGTGTCGGGCGGCGAAACCGTGCCCGGCACCTCTTCCGTGGCCACGTGATCGTCGGGTACAACCGCGACGGTATCCCCGTGTCGCGGCTCTGCCTGCGGTTCAGGCGGCGCCAACCGGTTCAGGCCGGCAACGCCGATGACCAGGGCTGCGGCTGCAGCCGCAGGAATCGCCCAGCGCCGGAAGGAAGGCAGCCGGGAGCGGCCCCGCCCCGCCCTGCGCGCCTTGGCGATGGGCGGATCCTCCGAGATCAGGCGCTGGTGAAGTTCTGCGTGAAACGTGGCAGGAAGCTCAACCTCATCCAGGGAAGCGACCAGTGCAACCGTCTGCCGGAGGGCGTCCACTTCCGCCGCGCACCAATGGCACCGCCGGAGGTGCCGCTCCACGCGCAGCAACTCTCCGCCGGACAGCTCCTGATCGATGTACGCGGACAGGAGCGGACGAACTCCGTCACAGTTCATGGGCTTTTCCCCTCCTAGGGCTGTAGACGACTTTCGGCGACAAAAGTTCCAGGCTCATGAACTTTTCTTTGAGGGCGCCCCGCGCCCGGCTGAGCCGGGACTTCACCGTACCCAGGTTGAGGTCAAGCGCCTCTGCGATTTCATTGTATGAGTACCCCAGCAGCTCCCTCATCACCAGAACGACCCTGTACTCCTCGTCAAGCTGCAGGATGCTCTCCTGAACCGCACGCCGCAGTTCCACCCGCTCCAGGGCCTGCTCGGGCCCGTCCGAGGGATCTGCGATCTGCCGGGATACCTCGCCGTCTTCCATTTCGACGGTCTGGTCGAGGTAGGTGACCTTCTGCCGCTTGCGCCGGCGCAATTCGTCCAGACACGCATTGTTCACAATGCGGTACAGCCAGGTGGCAAAGGAGGAGTCGCCCCGGAAGTCGGCCAACGAACTATATGCGCGAATGAAGGCTTCCTGGGCGACATCTGAGGCGTCTTCGTGATTGCCGGTCAGCCGGAAGGCGATATTGTACACCGTCTTCTCGTGCTGGCTGATCAGCTTCTCAAACGCCTCAACGTCCCCCCGTTTGGCCCTCTCTACCAGGAGTTCGTCGAGGGATTTGGACACCAACTTCACTCCTCCCCCTGTGCGGGGCAATGTTCCAAACGCTGTCGTGGGGCACGAAGTTCCAACCCAATACTATAACGTGCACACTGTTTATACTGCAAACGCCGCAGGGTACAGGTGCACACCTGCGAGGATACTTCGGTAAACGCATCACGTTTCCCTGCGCGCAGGGCTTCTGTGGCACGATTCGCCAACCGTCTGTTCTTGCCAGCCAGTCACGCAATGTGCTATCATAACGAAGCACTCAAGCCGAAGTGGTGGAATGGCAGACGCGCTCGACTCAAAATCGAGTGGGGTAACCCCCCGTGCGGGTTCGAGTCCCGCCTTCGGCACCAGCTTGCAGGCGGGCTGTAGGGTTTTCCCCCTACAGCCCGCTTCGCCTATGTATATGCCGCGCCGGACCTTTCGTGCGGTGACGGTCTATCAGGTCCGGACCGTAGATCAAAACATATCCACACAAATGCCTTGGATACTGGTACACTCAAGACATGGTCCCTGTATACCATTCAGGGGCCTCCCGCTCGCCTGAGATGGAGGGATAGAGGCATGGCACGCATTCTGGTCGCGGACGACGACCTTGACATCGCACGACTGGTCGCCTTCCAGCTGAAGCACAGCGGCTATGAAGTGACCCTGGCGCACGACGGCTCAGAGGCCCTGGCCCGCGCCCGGGAGACGTCGCCCGACCTTATTCTTCTTGACTGGATGATGCCAGGGATGGACGGTCTGGAGTGCCTCACGGCCCTGAAGGGCGACCCGGCCACGCGCGGCATCCCCGTCGTGCTCATGACCGCCCGGGCCCAGCAGGCCGACGTGCAGGCCGGGATCGCGGCCGGCGCCGCGGCCTACCTGGTCAAGCCCTTCGAGTTGGATCACCTGATCCGCACGGTCAAGGAGGCGGTCGGATGAGCCAGTCGCCTTACCGCTGGGATACCGGATTGCGGCTGCGCGTCTTCGGCCTGCTGCTCTTCCTGCTCTCCCTGCTGGTGGGGCTGGGGCTTATCCTGACCTTCACCTTCACCCAGCTCAACAACTTCCAGGAGCGCGCCCGGCTCACCCAGGAGAACGTGCGGCGCGCGGAGCAGGTGGCCACCCTGTACGCCGAACTGACGGCCGCCCTGCGGGGCTATCTGGTCACCGGCGACGAGGCCATGCTGGAGCCGTACGGCCCCAAGATGGATGACCTGCGCCTGCTGCTCTCGGAGCTGGAAGAGAGCGTGGCGGGCGACACCGAACAGGTCGGCCGGGTCCACCAACTGCAGCAGTTGATTGAGACCTGGCGCATCCAGGTGGCGGAGCCGGAGATCGCGATGATGCGGCAGGGGTCATCCGAGGTGGGCATCCTGCTCATGAACGACGGCGTCAGCTACACCGAGCGGATCAACAAGTACCGGGACGACTTCATCCATGCGGAGACGGTGCGCATGGATCAGGACGTGGCCAGGGCCAGACTGGCCTCTGACCAGGTGGTGCGCATCACGTGGCTGGCGATCTCGCTGGCGGCGGCGCTGGCCCTGGGCGGCTTCCTGGTGTTCGCCCGGGGCGTCACCCGCTCCACGGCCGCCCTGGCCGATGCAGCCAACCGGATCTCCCAGGGCGAGCGCGGCGTGGTGCTGGAAGCGCCCCTGGATGGCGAACTCCAGGTGGTCGCGGACGCCTTCGCCAAGATGTCGGTCACACTGGCGGAGCAGGAGCAGCAGCTTCAGGCCCAGCAGGAGCAGCTGATCGCCCAGAACGAGGAGTTGCTCGCCCAGCAGGAGTCGGTCCAGCGGCACGCCGCGGAGCTGGAGCGGAAGGAGCGCCACCTGAGCCGGCTGCACAGCCTCTCCAGCAAGATGGTCGGCTCCATCGAAATGGACCAGCTCTCCAAGCTGATCCTCGACGAGTACCTGGATCTGTACGGGGGCGTGGCCGGCGCGCTCCTCATGGTCGACGAGTACTCCGACCGCCTGAAGGTGGTGGCCGAACGCTGGCTTTCGCCCGACCTGAAGGGCCAGTTCATTCCCCGGTCGGGGCCCGTCGCCCGCTGCGTCGAGCTCCGCGAGGTGGTCGTGGCCCGCTATCCGAACACGCAGACCCGCTTCTCGGTCTGGCTCCAGCAGATGCCGGTGGCGCAGGAGGTTTACGTTCCCCTCGTCCACACCGGCCGGGCCATCGGTGTGGTCGTCATCGCCTTCGCTGAGCCCACGGAGCCCGCCGCCGAGGCCGAGGCCCTCTGGCACGCCGTGGCCGGACAGGCCTCCGTCGCGCTCGCGGCCGCCCAGAACCACCTGGAGGTGAAGCGGGCCTTTGCGGCCCTGCAGGAGCAGGCGGCGCAGATCGAGATCCTCAACGCCCAGCTGGAGGAAGAGCGGGACCGTGCCGCGGCGCAGCTTGACATCTACCTCTCCATCGTCTCGACCATGCCGGCAGGCGCCTGGCTCTGCGACACCGGCGGCAACCTGTTGGTCTCCAACTCCATGTTCCAGGAATTCTTCGGCGAGACCGTGGCCGACGAGCCCCTGGACCAGATGCTGGCGCAGATCGCCGCCGTCCTGCCCGAGGGCGATCCTTTCCCCCACACCGTGCGCGACCTCATTCACGACCCGCAGGCCGTGGCCGAGGGGCAGCTCCGGCTTACCACCGGCTACACCTTGCAGTGGTCCTCGGCGCCGGTGGGCAAGGGCCAGAGCCGGGTCGGCCGCCTGTTCACCTTCCAGGACGTCACCGAACTGGCGGAGCTGGACCGGCTGAAGTCCGAGTTCGTCAACACGGTCTCCCACGAACTCCGCACGCCGCTCACCTCCATCATGGGCTACCTCAGCCTGGTGCTGGCGGGGACGGCCGGCCCCTTGCAGGAGCAGCAGCGGGAGTTCCTGGAGGTGGTCTCCCGGAACACCAACCGACTGGCCAACCTGATCAACGACCTGCTCGACATCCAGCGCATCGAGTCGGGCCGGATACCCGTCCAGCTCACTCCCACGTCGCTCGCGAGCGTGGTCACGCAGGTGGCGGAGACCTTCCGGGTGCAGGCGGAACAGAAGGGGCTTTCCTTCACGGTCAACGTGCCGGAGGATGTGCCGCCGATCCGGGCGGACCAGGACAGGCTGACGCAGATCATCGCCAACCTGGTCTCCAACGCCGTCAAGTACACCCGGGAAGGCGGTGTCACCATCTCGGTCTCTGCCGCCGACGACCGCGTGGAGATCGAGGTGACGGACACGGGAATTGGCATCTCACCCGCCGACCAGAAGCGGATCTTCGAGAAGTTCTACAGGGCGGAACACCCCTACGTCCGAGAAGTGGGCGGCACCGGCCTGGGCCTGCCCATCGTGCGGACGATGGTGGAGGAGCACGGCGGCGAGTTGCGGCTGGAGAGCCAGCCGGGCCGGGGGTCTCGCTTCATCGTCAGCTTCCCGGCCTGGAAGGTCGATTCGTAAGACTGGGGGGCGTGAGCGATGCGCGATGACCTGGAGGCCCTGCTGCTGCACGCGTTCATCGACCTGATCCAGGAGCGGAAGGCCGCCGGCCGCCGCGAGCTGGTGGCCACGCACGAGACGATTGCCAACTGGCTGGCAGACCGCACGGGACTGGCCGTTACGCCGCGCCACGTGCAGTACCTGACCCTGGCCCTGCGGGACGGGCAGATCATCGACGTGGGTGGCGGCGGCATCGGCCGCCCCAACTCCTACGACACCCGGGAGGCCGCGATGGGAACGGAGGCCTTCTGGGACCAGGTGGACGCGTTCCTGATGGTCTGGCGAATGCCGAATCGCGAATCGCTGCGAAGAGTCGACCCCGGCGCCTGAGGCGCCGGGGTTTGGTTTTGGGGCAGAGGCGTCTGTTGTGGCGGCGCTGCGCATGCTGGACGCATTCGTCAGCGCACGCCGGACGTACGCCGGCGCAGGGGGAACCGCAGGTTTTCGACTGCGGGCGTGAAGGCGAAAATCAAAAAGCGCCTGATGCGAGATGGCTGCGGTGAGGTTGAACGGCTGCGTGGCCGGCTCCGACTCTGGAGAGCTGTCGCCTGGCGCAGTCTAGGTGACGTCCTGGCGACATAAGATGGTCTCACATTGACGTAACGCGTCTCTGGCCAGGGGGCTGCGTGAGCCCTGTTGTTCCCCCCATCTGGGAACCGCAGGTTTTCGACTTCGGGCGTGAAAGCGAAAATGAAAAAGTGCCGGACTCGGGGCGGCTGCGGTGCGGTTGAACGGCTGCGTGGCCGGCTCCAACGCCAGAGGGCCGCCTCCGGGCGCAGTCTAGGTGACGTCCTGGCGACTTAAGATGGCTCGCAGGTTGACGTAACGCGTCCCTGGCCAGGGGGCTGCGTGAGCCCTGTTGTTCCCCCCGTCCGGGAACCGCAGGTTTTCGACTTCGGGCGCGAGGGCGAACACGAAAAAGCGCCGGACCCAGGGCGGCTGCGGTGCGGTCGAACGGCTGCGTGGCCGGCTCCAACGCCAGAGGGCCGCCTCCGGGCACGGTAGAGGTGACGTCCTGGCGACATAAGATGGCTCGCAGGTTGACGTAACGCGTCTCTGGCCAGGGGGCTACGTGAGCCCCGTTGTTCCCCCGTCTGGGAGCCGCACGTTTTCGACTTCGGGCGTGAAGGCGAAAATCAAAAAGCGCCTGATGCGAGATGGCTGCGGTGGAATTGAAGGGCTGCGTGGCCGCCTCCGACGCCAGAGAGCCGCCTCCGGGCGCGGTCCAGGTGACGTTTCGCAGGTTGACGTAACACGTCGGTGAGCCGGGGGGCTGCGGCATCCCAGTTGATCCCCGGACTGACCACCGGCAGTATTCGACTTGGCGCAGGAAACCCAGGTGAAAGAACACCGGTCCCGAGCGCCGGTTTAGCGGTGCTCGGGACATGGTTGAGTCAGGGGTAGGTATGTACTTTCAAAAGTCGACCCCGGCGCGGGAATGCGCCGGGGTCCTCACGTTCAGTCCTTCTTACTGGGCATGCGCGCCGCCATCCAGTTGACCAGCGCCTCCTCCGAGCGGGTCTGCAGGTAGACCCTGCCAGGCCCCGTGAACTCGCAGACCAGCCCCTCGCCGCTGGCCACCGTGGAGAACCAGCCCCTGGCGGCCTTCCGCACGCTGAAGCTCAGGCCGTCGCTGAAGCCGACGACGTGGCCAGTGTCCACCTTGTACTGCTCTCCGGGGGCGAGCTCCCTCTCGTGAAGCGCACCGTACGAGTTGAAGAGCAGGCCGCCAGTGCCCTGCACCCGGAGCAGGAAGAGGCCACCGGAACCGAAGAAGCCGCGGGCGCCGCCCCAGCGCGAGTCGATCGAGAGATCGGCGTCTGCAGCCAGGTACGCGCCGGACTTCAGATAGAAGGTCTCGCCCTGCAGCTCGATGTAGCCGATGTCGCCGGGCAGGGTGGGCGCGAGGGCCAACTCACCGGGGCCGCCCCGCGCCTGGTACTTCGACGTGAAGAACGACTCACCGCCCAGCACCGACCGGCTCAGGGCGCCGAAGAAGCCACCCTTCATCTCTGTCTCCAGCTCCACGTTGCTGCTCATGGCCACCATGGCCCCAGCCTCGGCCTGAACCTCCTCGCCCGGTTCCAGATGCACAACCGCCAGCGAGTAGCTGGGCTGGTATCGGATCTCACAGCGCATGGGCTCACCCCCCGGGGTGCATTCGATGTCAGACACTTCCTTCTTCGACCCACGATATGCCCTTCCTGCCCGCGCATGTGGGAGGGGAGCAAGACGCCTTCTTCTTGGTTCCATGAAAGAGAGAGCGCAGCGACTCCCTTCCTTGCTGCTCGTGCAACATCGGGGCCAAACGCCCCCTTCTGTTTCCCATGCAAGAGAGAGCGCAGCGACTCCCTTCCTTGCTGCTCGTGCAACATCGGGGCCAAACGCCCCCTTCTGCTTCACATGCAAGAGCGGACGCAGGGACTCCCTTCCTCGCTGCTCGTGCAAGAGCTGGGCAGAACGCCCGCCCTTGCTTCCCATGCAAGAGCGGGCGCAGCGACTGCCTTCCTTACTGCTCGTGAGAGCGGGACAAGACGCCCGCCGTCTGCGTCCCACGCAAGAGCGGGGCAACACGCCCCCCTAGCTCCTCATGCATGAGGGGGGCATATCCCCCCTCCCCGGTTCTCACGCAAGAAGGGGGCGCAACGCCCCCTCCCATTTCCCCTTAGAGCACCCTGAGTTCGTCGCTCCACACCTTGGGCGGCGCCAGCTGCGCCAGCTTGCCGGCCGCCTCCAGGTAGGCCTGCGCGGCCGGATGGTTCTCCTTGTCGGCGACGATGGGATCGCCGACGTCGGAACCCAGGCGGACGTCTGCCGTGAGCGGAATCTCGCTCAGCACCTCGCAGCCGAGGCTGGCGGCGAGGGCCTGGCCGCCGCCCTTGCCGAAGATGAAGTGCTTCTTGTCGCACTGGTCGCAGAGGAAGTAGGCCATGTTCTCGATGACGCCGACGATGCGCTGCTTGGTGCGCTCCGCCATGGAGCCGACCCGCGCGGCCACCTGCGAGGCCGCGGCCTGCGGCGTGGTCACCAGCACGAGGTCGGTGCCAGGCAGCATCTGCGACACCGACAGCGCCACGTCGCCGGTGCCGGGCGGCAGGTCGATCAGCAGGTAGTCAAGCTTGCCCCACTGAACGTTCAGCAGGAACTGCTCGACCATCTTGCCCAGCATCGGGCCGCGCCAAATGATGGCCTGGTCCTCGTTCACCAGGCTGCCGGCCGAGATGAACGGGATGTCGTGCGCCCAGACGGGCAGCAGCATCTGATCATCCAGCGCCTGCGGGCGGGACATGTTGCCCATCATGCGCGGAATCGAGAAGCCGTAGATGTCCGCGTCGATGATGCCCACGCTGTAGCCCAGCTTCTTCAGGGCGACCGCCAGGTTGACGGTGGTGGTGGACTTGCCGACACCACCCTTGCCCGAAGCGATGCCGATGATGGTGGTGCGCGTCGCCAGGGCCATGGTGGACTGCCGCGCGTCGGCGTGGGGCGCACTGCTGCCCCGCACCTTCGCGGCGACGGCGGCCCGCTCCGCGTCGGTCATGGCGCCGAAGCGGGTGGTCACCCGCTCCACGCCCGGCACGTCCTTCAGGGCGGCCGCGACGTCCTGTTCAAACCGGTGCTTCAGGGGGCACCCCGGCACCGTGAGATTGATGGTCACGGTCACATGGCCGCCGTCAATCTCAATATCCTTCACCATGTCGAGTTCGACAATGGACTTGTGCAGTTCGGGGTCGTTGACGACCTTCAACGCATCCAGTACCTGCTCACGGGTAATCGCCATTCTGTTCGCTCTCCTCCCGGGGCCCGATGAGGGCAATTCGTCAACACACTACCTAACAGCATACCCGGATTCAGCCAGGCACGGCGTGACGCCGGTCACACGTCGCCACAACCTTTAGACGTGGCGGCACCGGCAGCAAGTACGGGCACCGGCACCTGCCTGAACATGAGGCACACACCAGCCGCAAGTACGGCCACCGGCGCCTGCCTGAATACGGGGCACACACCGCCCGCAAGTACGGCCACCGGCGCCTGCCTGAATACGAGACACACACCGGCCGCAAGTACGGCCACCGGCGCCTGCCTGAATACGGGGACAAACGCCGCCCTGAACACGGGATCAAGCTCCAGCCTGCAACCGGTCGCTGAACAGCTTCCACAGATCCGGCGCCAGCTTCGGCAGCGCGGCGGGCCGGCCGCGCGGCCCCAGGAAGCCGTGGGTGGTGCTTCCCTCGCAGCAGAGCTTGCCGTCCTCCGCCCGGACGATGCGATAAGCGAAGACGATCCGGGCCGGCGTCAGCCGCTCAACCCGCGTCTCCACCTCCAGCAGGTCGTCGTAGCGGGCCGGGTGCACCCACCGCACCTGCGCCTCGGTCACCGGCACCAGGACGCCCCGCCGCTCGAAGTCGACGTAGGGCGCCCCCCAGGCGCGCATCAGCTCGTTCCGGCCCACCTCAAACCAGACCAGATAGTTCGCATGGTAGACGACGCCCATGGCGTCGGTGTCCGCGTAGCGTACCCGCACCTGCGTCTTCACCAACTCGGCCGCCTCCGTTTCGGACCGCTTGCTGACACAGCGGAAGCGGCGCCGTGTCCAGCGCCGCCGCCGTTACCATCCAGTTTACTTGACCGTGGCCTCCCCGCGCAAGACGAGCCCGTGGGCCACGTCGAGGGTGACGACCGTGCCGTCGGGGATGCGTTCCGTCGCACCCTCGGCGCCCACGATCACCGGCTTGCCCAGCGAGATGCCGGCCACCGCCGCATGGGAGGTCAGGCCGCCTTCCTCCGTGATGATGCCCCCGGCCCGCTCCATGGCGGGGATGAACTCGGCGTCGGTGAAACGGGTGACCAGGATGTCGCCCTCCTGCACCCGCTCCAGGTCGGCCTCCGACCGCACCACCCGGGCCCGCCCGGTGACCGGCTGCCTTCCGATCCCCGTGCCCTGGGCCAGCACGTCGGCCACCGTGTGCACCTTCAGCAGGTTGGTGGTGCCCTTGACCCCCAGCGGTACGCCGGCGGTGATCACGACCAGGTCGCCGTTCTTCACCAGACCGGAGATCAGGGCCCCCTCGACGGCCCGCTGGGTCAGGTCCTCGGTGCCCGTGGCCTCCGGCCGCACGATGGGAACCACCCCCCAGACCAGCCGCAGTTGCCGCGCGACCGCCGGATCGGGGGTCACCGCGATGACCGGGCAGGCCGGGCGGTACTTCGACACCATGCGGGCGGTGAAGCCCGAGGTCGTGGCCGAGATGATGGCCGCGGCGCCCAGGTCGTGGGCCGTGGTCACCGTGGCGTGGGAGATGGCCTCCGTCACGCTGTCCATCCGGCCGAAGCGGCCGCGGCTCGTCAGCATCTGGTAATGGTCCAGGGCAGCCTCGGTCCGGCGGGCGATCGTCGCCATGGTCCGCACTGCCTCCACCGGGTACTGGCCGGCCGCGGACTCGGCCGAGAGCATGACGGCGTCGGTGCCGTCCATGATCGCGTTGGCCACGTCGGAGGCCTCGGCCCGCGTGGGACGGGGCCGGGTGACCATGGACTCCAGCATCTGCGTCGCGGTGATCACGGGCTTGCCCATGGCGTTGGCCCGCTCGATCATCCGCTTCTGCATGAGCGGCACCTCTTCGGTGGGCACCTCCACCCCCAGGTCCCCGCGCGCCACCATCAGGCCGTCGGACACCTGCAGGATGGACTCCAGGTTGTCAAACCCCTCCTGGGACTCCACCTTCGAGATGATCTGCTGGTGGCCGCCCGCCTCCTCGATGATGCGCCGGATCTCCAGCACGTCCTGCGCCTTCCGGATGAACGAGCCGGCCACGAAGTCGACGCCCATCTCCACCCCGAAGCGGATGTCCGCGATGTCCTTCTCGGAGAGCGCGGGCAGCGAGACCTTGGTCCCCGGCAGGTTCACCTTCTTCCGGTCGGAGAGCGTGCCGCCGACGATTACCCGGCAGCGGATCTCGGTGGCCGTCACCTCTTCGGCCTGGAACGTCAGGTTGCCGTCGTCCAGCAGCAGGTAGCCGCCAGGGGATACGTCGTGCACAATCCCCTCGTACTGCACCCAGACCCGCTCCTGATTGCCCACGCATTGCTCCGTGGTCAGGGTGAAGAGATCGCCTTCCCGCAGCTGAATCTTGCCGTGCTCGAACGTGCCGATGCGGATCTCCGGACCCTTCAGGTCCATCATGATCGCGACATCCTTACCGACCCGCCGGCCGGCCTCGCGGATGTTCTCGATCCGCTGCCTGTGCTCATCGAGGGTCCCATGGCTGAAGTTGAGCCGGCACACATCGACACCGGCCTCGATCAGCCGCGTCAGCACGTCCAGCTGTTCGCTGGCGGGACCGATGGTCGCCACAATCTTCGTCTTGCGCAGCATCTGGGCACTCACCTCATCCAGTCAGATCGCCAGAATCTCCGCGAGGTCAACCAGCTCGTCGGGGATGTCCTTGCGCCGGCCCAGCACCTGCTCCAGCGGCGCCGTCACCAGTTCTTCGTTCTTCACGCCGATGAAAAGCCCGCCCCGGCCCTCCATCAGCACCTCCGCCGCCTTCGCCCCCATGCGCGAGGCCAGCATGGCATCCAGCGCGGTGGGCGAACCGCCCCGCTGAATATGTCCCAACACCATCACGCGCGTATCGTAACCGGTCTTCTCCCGGATCTCCCGTCCCACCTCGAAGCCGGAGCCGGCCCCCTCCGCCACGATGATCAGGGTGTGCCGCTTGCCTCGTTCCACACCCCGCTTCAGGCGGGTCACCACCTCGTCCATCGGCAGCGGCCGCTCCGGGAGCAGGATCGACTCGGCGCCGCCCGCCAGTCCCGCGGCCAGGGCGATCCAGCCCGAGTCGCGGCCCATCACCTCGAGCACGAAGGTGCGCTCGTGCGAGGTGGCCGTGTCCCGGATCTTGCGAATGGCGTCGAGGCAGGTGTTGACGGCGGTGTCGAAACCGATCGTCCGGTCGGTGCCGTCGATGTCGTTGTCGATGGTGGCGGGAATGCCGACGGAAGGCAGCCCCATCCGGGTGAGCTGCAAGGCGCCGCGGAACGATCCGTCGCCGCCAATCACCACCAGGCCGTCGATTCCGGCCGCCCGCGCCGAGGCCAGGGCCTCCTGCTGCCCTTCCTCCGTGAGGAAGTGGTCGCTGCGGGCCGTCTGCAAAAAGGTGCCGCCGCGGTGGATGATGTCGCCGACGGAACTGACCGTGAGCTCCATGAAGTCTCCGGCGATCAGCCCGGCGTAACCCCGTCGTACGCCCACCACCTCCGCGCCCAGCGAGATCCCGCGGCGAACCACGGCGCGCACCGCCGCGTTCATGCCCGGCGCGTCGCCTCCGCTGGTCAGAACGCCGATCTTGCGAATCAAGGGCACTCTCTCACCGTCCCTCCCGGCTACTTCCGCTTGTTCATGCGCACCAGCATCCGGTTCAGCACCTCTGCGGCCTCGCGCGCCTCGGTCCGGGGGACCAGCAGCTCGATGCTGGGCCCACCCCCGCTGGAAGAGAGGCCCGTGGGATGCAGTTTCACCGCGATGCTTTCCTGCGCCAGCACGGATTGCAACCGTTCTGCGACTTCCGGAGATGGCGCCACATAGATGACCGTCCACACCGGGTTCGGGCCCCCTTCGTCCTTTCGCTTCCAGTGCCGGGCACTGGCCATAGTATGCCCCTTGGCCTTCCCGCCGGCTGACCGCGCGCCAGACCCCGGATTCTGCACAATTGCAGGTATTCGTCACGCCGATGCGGTATCTCCTTCTTGGGAAGGCAACCTTTGTTAGGTTCCTCTACAGAAGTTGCACATCCTCTGTTGCTGGCCAGGCGCAGGCGTATCAGCCGGCTGCCGGCCAGATACCCTACAAAGTGAGGTGTTGACCCGTGTCAGACCTGCTGAAGCGCATCGAGGAGGCCCGTGCGGCCGTGGCCCAGCGGAGCGCCGTGAAGCCGGCCATCGGGCTGATTCTGGGTTCGGGACTCGGCGACCTGGCGGACCAGGTGCAGGCTCCTGTGCACGTTCCCTACCGCGAGATCCCCCACTTCCCCGTATCCACCGCGCCCGGGCACGCCGGCCGCCTGGTACTGGGGTACCTGGAAGGGAAGCCGGTCGTGGCCATGCAGGGGCGCATCCACTTCTACGAGGGCTACACCATGGAGCAGGTGATCTTCCCCGTGCGCGTGATGCGCGCGCTGGGCATTGAGACCCTGATCGTCACCTGTGCCGCGGGCGGACTGAACCCGGCCTTCTCCGCCGGCGATCTCATGCTCATCACCGATCACATCAACACCATGGGGCAGGACCCGCTGCGGGGCCCCAATGAGGAGCAGCTCGGCCCCCGCTTCCCCGCCATCGTCGGCGCCTACACGCCGGAGCTGCGCGAGCTGGCCCTCGATACCGCCAGGGAGATCGGCATTTCGCTGCAGCAGGGGGTCTATACCGCCATCTCGGGACCGTCGTTCAACACCAGCGCCGAACTGCGCATGCTGCAGCGGCTCGGCGGCGATGCCGTGGGCATGTCCACCGTGCCCGAGGTCATCGCGGCCCGCCACATGGGCCTGAAGGTCCTGGGGATCGCCTGCATCACGGACATGGCGCTGCCCGACGCCCCCGTCGTGCTGACCCACGAGGAGGTTCTCGAGACGGCCGAGCGCACTAAGCCCGTGTTCCAGAAGCTGGTTCGCGGCGTGCTTCGCCGCATCTAGGAAGCAGAAGCGGACCGGGACAGCCAGGCGTGGGCGCATTCCGGTCCGCTCAGTTCAGGATCCGCAGGTGGCCGGCGCAAGCGCACGAACGCAGCACGCCCGGCCGCCCCGGACTCACCTGGAAACAGGATCCTCGAGAAGCTGCATGACCCAGGCGCTGTTGCGGATGATGTGCTGGGCCTCCTCGTACTCCGCCTCCAGCTGCCGGAGCTGGACGTGCACCTCGGCCAGCCAGCGGAGCAGTTCGGCGTAGTGGACCGAATCCGTGGCCGTGGCTGTGAGCCGCTGGGAGAGTTCCGCCGCCCGCGCCCGCGCACTGGCCAGCCTGGGCTCCAGTTCCTTCACCCGGGCGATCGCCTGGATGCGCTGAGCGATGAGATCTGCCGGCGAGCCTGCTGCCGACGCCCTGGCCGGCCTCGCGACTTCCGGCTGGGTCTGCGCCTGCAGGTTCGCCGCCTCGTTATCACGCAGTGCGCGCCGGGCCCGCTCCGCGACGCTGTTGAGAGCCTCTTCTGCCTGGGCCATCTCGATCACGCCTCCCCTTACCTCGCATTCCCTGTGCTGTTATTATATGGTTGTCCGAATCGCCTGGCAAGGGGGTGAATCACCTGGAGGGTCACGCGCTCCCCCAAGCGTTCATCGCACGCATGGCCGACCTGCTGCAGGACGAGTTCCCGGCGTTCCTGGCCGCGTACGAGGCGCCGCAGGCCAGAGGTCTGCGGGTCAACCGCCTCAAGGTCACACCGGAGGCGCTGGCGGCCCGCCTGGAGATCACCGCCGACCCGGTCCCCTGGAACCCGAACGGCCTTTACTATACGGAGTCGCTGCGTCCCGGGAGCCATCCCTACCACGCCGCGGGCCTATATTATGTGCAGGAGCCCAGCGCGATGGCCGTCGCGCCGCTGCTCGGGGCCCGGCCCGGCGAGCGGGTGCTGGATCTGGCCGCGGCCCCGGGCGGTAAGGCGACCCAGCTCGCAGCGCACATGGCCAACCGCGGGCTCCTGGTGGCGAATGAGGTCCATCCCGGCCGGGCGCGCGCCCTGGTGGAGAACATCGAGCGCATGGGCACCACCTGCGCCGTGGTGCTGAACGAGCGGCCGGAGAGGCTGGCCGCCCGGCTGCCCGCGTTCTTCGACCGGATCCTGGTGGACGCCCCCTGTTCCGGCGAGGGCATGTTCCGCAAGCTGCCCGAGGCCCGGAGCCACTGGCGGCCCGATGCTCCCCTCGCCTGCGCCCGCGTGCAGGGGGAGATTCTGACCCACGCCGCCGCCATGCTCCGCCCCGGCGGGCGGCTGGTCTACTCCACCTGCACCTTCGCGCCGGAGGAGAACGAGGAGGTCCTCCTCCGCCTCCTCACCTGCCAGCCCGATCTCCGGCTGGTTCCCCTGCCCCCCCTTCCCGGGCTGGCGCCCGGGCGCCCGGAGTGGACGAGCGATCCGCCGCGCGCGGCCGCCCTGGGAATCGGGCTGGCCGGGCGGCTCTGGCCCCACAGGGTGCGGGGCGAGGGCCACTTCGTGGCGGTGTTGGAGAAAGCCTCAGGGCCTGCGTCGCCTCCGGCGCACGAACCGGCAGGGCCCCAGGCGCGCCAACCGGCGAGGCCCCAGGCCCACGGAGCCGCAAGGCACCCGTCTGAAGATGCGGACTGGCCGCAGCCTTCGCGGGAGGCCCTGGCCGCCTTCCGTGCCTTCTGCCGCGAAGCGCTGGCCCCGGGCGCACAGGCTGCGCTGCCGCCCGAGCCGGCGGTGCGCCAGCACGGAGAGTGGCTCTTCGCTCCCCCCGACGACAGCAGCGTGCTGATCGGGCTGCGCGTGGCGCGCGCCGGCCTTCAGCTTGGGCGTGCGCGCAAGGGTCGGTTCGAACCGGCCCACGCCCTGGCCCTGGCGCTGCGGCCCGAGCACGTCCGGCAGGTGCGCGATCTGGCCGCGGACTCCCCGGCCGTGCTGGCCTACCTCCGGGGAGAAACCCTGCCGGCTGACGGGGAATCCGGCTGGACGCTCGTCACGGTGGAGGGCTTTCCCCTGGGATGGGCCAAGGCGTCCGGCGGAATCCTGAAGAACCACTACCCTAAGGGGCTGCGGTGGCTCTCGGGCGCCGGGGCTCCGCTTGACTCCGAAACGTGAAGACCGTCGGGCTGAACACAGGCCCGACGGTCTCTCGTTATGTTGCTCTCAGACAGGCGGCTTCACTAGCCCTGCTTCCGCTTCGCGATGCCCATGCTGGTCAGCGCCTTCGGCGAGAGGATCTCGTCGATCTCCTCCTCCGTCAGCAGCCCCTTCTCCAGCACGATCTCGCGCACCGGGCGACCGGTGAGGATGGCCTCGCGTGCGACCGCCGAGGCGTTCTTGTACCCGACGATGGGGTTGATCGCGGTCACGAGGCCGACGGAGTTGCTGACCATCTCCTCGCAGCGCTCGCGGTTGGCCTTGATCCCGGTGATGCACCGCTCGGTGAACAGCCGGATGACGTTGGCCAGCGAATCGATGCTGGTGAAGAGCGCATGGCCCATCACCGGCTCCATCACGTTCAGCTCGAGCTGGCCGGCCTCGGCAGCCAGGGTGACCGTGAGGTCGAGGCCCATCACCAGGAAGCAGGTCTGGTTGAGCACCTCGGCCATGACCGGGTTCACCTTGCCGGGCATGATGGAGGAGCCGGGCTGCATCTCGGGCAGCTGGATCTCGTACAGGCCGCAGCGGGGGCCCGAGGCCATGAGCCGGAGGTCGTTGGCGATCTTGGAGAGGGTGACCGCCAGAGCCTTCAGGCTGCCGCTCAGGCTGACGAACGGGTCGAGGCTATGGGTGGCGTCCACCAGATTTTCGGGCGCCCGCAGATCGCGGCCGGTGTTCTCGCTCAGCAGCTTGATGACCAGCGGCGGGTAGGCCGGGTCGGCGTTCAGGCCGGTGCCCACCGCGGTCGCGCCCATGTTGATCTCGTACAGACCCTCCATGGCCTGCTCGATGCGCCGGCGCCCGCGCCGCACCGCCGTATGCCAGGCCTCGAACTCCTGTCCGAGCCGGATGGGCACGGCATCCTGCAGGTGCGTGCGGCCCATCTTCACCACGTCGTCGAACTCGACCGCCTTCGCATGCAGGGCCTCCTCCAGCCCGCGCAGGCTCTCCAGCAGCACGTCCACGCGCTCCATGATCGCCAGCCGCAGGGCAGTCGGGAAGGCGTCGTTGGTGGACTGGGCGAAGTTTACGTGGTCGTTGGGCGAGACCAGGCTGTAGTCGCCCTTCTGGCCGCCCATGAGCTCGATGGCGCGGTTGGCAATGACCTCGTTGGCATTCATGTTGGCTGAGGTTCCGGCGCCGCCCTGGACCGGGTCGACAGGGAACTGATCGGCCAGCTGGCCGGCGATGATCTCGTCACACGCCTGCACGATGGCGTCTGTGACGTTCGCCGGCAGATATCCCAACTGGTGGTTCGCCTGCGCCGCGGCCTTCTTCACCTGGGCCAGCCCCGTAACCAGGGCGGGGTGCAGCTTCAGGCCGGTGATGCGGAAGTTCTCCAGGGCACGGGTGGTCTGGATGCCATAATAGGCATCGGCCGGAACTTGTTTCTCTCCGAGCAGATCTCGTTCGATACGGGTTTGCTGCATCTTGCCAACCTCCTCGTTGTGGTATCAACCGATTCTCTGCGACCGTCCAACCGCAGCGAGCGCCTGGTCCAGGTCGGCGATGATATCGTCGGCAGCCTCCAGCCCCACAGATAGTCTTACCAAGCCGTCGCTGATCCTTGCTGCCGCGCGGGCCTCAGCCGGCACCACAGCGTGGGTCATGGAAGCGGGATGCTGGATCAGGGTGTCGGTGTCGCCCAAAGAGACGGCCACTGTACACAGTTGTACGGCGCTCAGCAGCGTCCGTCCTGCCTCAATGCCTCCCAATAGTTCGAAAGAGAGCAGACCCCCAAATCCGTCCATCTGTCGCCTGGCCAGTTCGTACTGGGGTGAGGACTCCAGGCCGGGATAGTAGACCCTCATCACTAAGGGGTGCTGCTCGAGATAACGGGCTACCCGCAGCGCGTTCTCGCTGTGCCGCTCCATGCGCACGGCAAGCGTCTTCAGCCCTCGCAGGAGCAGCCACGCATCGAACGGCGAGATGATGCCGCCGAAGTTCTTCAGGGTGGTGCTGCGCACCCGCGCCATGATCTCGGCCGGGCCCACGGCCAGCCCCGCCACCACATCGCCGTGGCCGCCGATGTACTTGGTGGCACTGTGCACCACGATATCCGCGCCGTGCTCCAGCGGCCGCTGCAGGTAGGGAGACATGATGGTGTTGTCGACCACGACGGTGATCTGGTGCCGGTGGGCCAGGTCGGCCAGGGCCCG
Source organism: Symbiobacterium turbinis (assembly GCF_055383075.1). Classification (NCBI taxonomy): domain Bacteria; kingdom Bacillati; phylum Bacillota; class Clostridia; order Eubacteriales; family Symbiobacteriaceae; genus Symbiobacterium; species Symbiobacterium turbinis. Next base: position 79,658 of record NZ_AP042433.1, on the reverse strand, counting down.
GATGTCGGCCAGCCGCAGGGTCGGGTTGGACGGCGTCTCGAACAGCAGGAGCCGGGTGTTCGGGCGGATGGCCCGCTCGACCTGCTCGGGGCGGGCGGCGTCCACCGGCGTGGCCTCCACCCCGAAGCGGCGCATCACGTCCATCAGGAGGTCGTACGTGCAGCCGTAGATCGGACTCCCGAAAAGGATGTGGTCGCCGGCGCCTACCAGCGCCGTCACCACACCCGCAATCGCCGCCATGCCGGAACCGAACGCCACGGCGGCCTCTCCGCCCTCCAGGTCGGCGATCTTCTCCTCCAGGGCCGCCTGCGTCGGGTTGCCCAGCCGGGTGTAGATGTACCCGGTTTCCGCACCGGCGAACCGCGCAGCTCCCTGCTCGAGACTGGCAAAGGCAAAGGTGGAGGTCTGATAGATGGGGGGCGCGATGGAACCCGTGACCGGATCGGGACGCTGTCCGGCGTGGATGCAGCGCGTCGCCAGGCTTCGCTGCCGGATCTCTTCCATCGGGGAGCACCTCCGTTCGAACCGTTCTTATATGCCTATGCCAAGGCGGCGAGGCGGTGAGCAGGGCCAGACGGTGTGCTTCCGGATATGCTCAGACGGCGATAATCTGACTATAATATTTTTGTGATAGATTACCGCGGACGTGCTCGCGGACACCTGGTGTTCGTCATCCCGGATTGCGAGGGGGGTCGACGTGAAGACTCAAGAGCTACGGACCGCCCGCATCAGGCTGCCGCGGCCGCGGCTCACCGCCCTGCTGCGCGAGGGGCTCTCCCGGCGCCTGACGGTGCTCCTGGCCGCCCCGGGGTACGGCAAGACGACTGCGCTCGCGGAGTTTGTGCGGGAGACAGAGATCCCCGCCCTCTGGCTGGAAAGGCCCGCCGAGATGGGATGGCGCCAGTTCCTCCACCGGCTGGCCCGGGGAACCGCCCGGGAACTGGGCGGCGGGGCTTCGCTCCTGCGCGCCCTCGACGGCGGCCGGCTCCCCGACGACCCTCTCCCCCTCCTGCTCTCCGACCTGAACGCCATCGCCGGCGACCATCTGATCGTACTCGACGACCTCGGCCGGGTTCCCCGGAACTCACCGCTCGCCGAACTGATCGGCCGGCTGGTGGAGGCTGCAGGCAGGCGGACGCACTTCTTCATCTGCTCGCGCAGCGCCCTGCCCTTTCCGACCGCCCGGCTGAAGGTGAGCCAGGCCGCCCTGGAGGTGGCCGAACCAGATCTCCGCTTCTCCCGGGAAGAGGCCGCCGCATGGCTGGCCGCGCTCACGGGTGAGCCGCCTTCCGCCGAGGTGCTGGACCGGGTGGAACAGCTGACCGAGGGCTGGCCCGCGGCCCTGGTCCTGCTCGCCACCGCCGCCCTCCGGGCCGGGGGGCTGTCTGCCATCCCCACTGCAGATGACCTGGCCACGCCCCTGCCGCAGGACCTGATCGCCTACCTCACCGACGAGGTGGTGGCCGGCCTCGAGCCGCGCTTCCGGTCGTTCATGGAGGAGAGCGCCATCCTCGACGTGGTGACGCCCGCGGCGTGCGAGGCCATTCTGGGCCGGCAAGACGGCGAGCAGATGCTGAACCAGCTGACCCGGGTCTGCCGGCTTCTCCTCCCGGTGGCTCCGGGGGCGTACCGCTACCACCCATTACTTCAACGCTTCCTGCTGGAGCACCTGCGGGCACGGGGGGCAGAGGTCCTGAACCGGCTGAGCCGGCAGTGCCTGGTGCCGGGCTGGCTCACAGACCCCGAGCCCGGCCGGCTGAGCCGTGTGGTCCAGCAGCTGCCGCCGTCGCAGAAGGCCCAGTATCCCTGGTTGGCCCTGTGCGAAGCCCGCTACCTGATGAGCACCGGCCAGGCCGAACGGGCGCTGGGCATGGGCCGGCTGGCCCTGCAGGCTTTCCACCGTGCCGGAGATCTGCGCGGCGTCTTCTATGCCAGGGTTCTGCTGAGCGACGCGCATTTTCTGGTCCAGGACTTCGACGAAAGCGAGGCGCAGCTGAACCGAGCAGCCGAGACCCTGGTGCCCCGGTTCCGGCACGATGCCGCCCTCCTGGCCCTGAAGCGTGCGGGGCTGGCCTTCATAGCCGGGACGGGCTCCGAGGGTGTCGAGGCGGAGTTGCGCCGGGCACTCGCGCTCTACGTGGAAGCCGGCGACCTCATCGGCGAGGCCGAGGTTTCGGATATGCTGGGGCTCGTGCGGGTTCGCCGGGGCGACTACCGCAGCGGCCTCAGGCTGCTGGAGCGCTCGACCCACGCGCTGCGCTCCGCCGGCCTGCCGGAACACGAGACGGGTCTGAACCTGGCCTGGGCGTACATCGAGGTGGGCCGGTTCCGCGACGCGTGCCGCCTCAGCCGGCCACTCGCCACGGCGTCCCGGCGGGCGATGCGTAGGGCGTACGCCCTCCTCTGCCTGCTCTACGCCCACATACGCCTGGGTGAGTTCGCGGAGGCGGCGGCGCTGGCGCCCACCGCAAACGCGCTGGTGGAGGAGCTCGACCTTCCGCACCTCCGCGCGTGGCTCACCGTTGCGCTGGCGTCGCTCTACCGGCTGGCGGGCCAGGCGTCGGTGGCCGCGCCTTTCGTCGACGAGGCGCTGCAGGTGGCCGCCGGCTTTGATCACGGGCACACGCGCGTCCCCGCCCGCCTCGAGGCGGTCCTGCTCCACCTGTTCTCCACAAGCGACGCACACGCCGCCGCGCAGGTTGCGGAGCAAGGCCTGGCCTCGCCCGAAGGGCAGGCCACGGCCCTGGAGCGAGTGCTCCTCACGCTCAGCCTTGCGGTGGCCCGGTTTCGCATCAGCCGCTCCGAGTCGCGGCCGGAGGCCGTGCAGACCCTGCAGCAGGGGCTGGTCGAGTGCCGGCGGCGCGGGGCCGACTTCTTCGTGCTCCACGAGTGGCACCTGGCCCTCGCCGTGGTCATCTACGGCCTGGCGTACGAGGTAGAGCCGGATTACTGTCTGAACCTGATCCGGCGCATGGCCGAGGAACTCCCTCCGGCGGTCCGGCAGCAGGGGATCGCGCTGTCAGGCAGCGAGCTGCGCGCCCTTCCGGCCGCGTGGCAGGCCCTGCCTGACGAGGCCGGAAGGGCCGCGCTCGGCGCACTGCTGACCGCGGAGCAGCGCCAGCGGGTGGCTGTGCTGGCCTCGGGGCCGACGCCGGTGACCATCCAGCTGCTCGGCCACCTGGCCGTCAAACTCGGCGACACCCCCGTGGACGTGCGGGCGCTGAAGCGGCGCAAGAGCGGTGAGCTCCTGGCCCTCCTGCTTGCGCACGACGGCCCGCTGCCGCGGGAGCAGATCATCGAGCGGCTCTGGCCCGACCTGAGCCCCAGCGCCGCCGACACGTCGCTGCGGGTCTCCCTCCACCACCTGCGCCGGTTGCTGGAGCCGCATCTGGGCGGCAGGGTCCGGTCACGCTACATCCAGGCGGAGGGCGGCCTGATCTGGTTCAGCCGGCAGCCGGAAGTATCGGTGGATCTTGACCGGTTCCGCACGGCGCTGCAGCAGGCGGATGCCGCCCGCGCCGCGGGCCGCCTGGAGGAGGCCGCGCGCCTTCTGGAGGAGGCGTGCCGGCTCTACAAGGGCGACTTGCTGGCCGATGACCCGTACGCGCTCGGCGACCTGCGCGACCTCTGGCGGCAACGCTGCACAGAGGCGCTGGACTGGCTCGGCTACTATTACTGGCTCAACGCGGCCTCTCCCGAAAAGGCGATTCAGATCTTCCAGCGCCGGCTCGCCATCGAGGAGTACCACGAGCCCACCCATCAGGCCCTGATGCGCATCTATCTCGGAGCTGGCCAGACCGACAGGGTGCGCCATCAGTACAGGGCCTGCAAGACGGCCCTGGCAGCTCACCTGGGCGTCGCACCATCGCCGGTCACCGAGTCGCTGCTGAGGCTCGCCGTCGCCAGCGAGGGCGGCGTGGAATAAGTCGAGGCCCCTGGCCGTTTGCCAGGGGCCTCGCTGTTTCCGAGATCGGGCGCACGGCCCGATATGTTAGCAGCCTGCTCAGGTGAAGCGCGGCACGGGGGCGGAGGTCGAAGACCCGGAGCCACTCACCTGCGCAGCAGGGGCGGAGACCAGCACCCGAGTGCTGCCCGAGCAGGTCGGACAGGTCACCTCGCTGCGCTTGCTGTAAGACACCAGCTCCTCGAACCGGTGACCGCACTTCTCGCATTCAAAGCGATAAAACGGCACCCGTCTTCACCTCTCTCGAATCATCTCTGGAAGAACGACTGCAACAGCCACAGGGCTCCTACCAGGAGCCACACGATAACCCCGGGTCACACCGGCGGCAGGCCACGCCTGCCCTTCCTGGGCGCGCCTCAGGTTCCGCTGGTGCAGGTCTGGTCACGCCGATCCACCGGCTTCCCACCCTTCGCTTACTCCATACCCGGTACGGTATTAAGATACCGTGCAGGCCCAACGCTGTCAAGCCCCGCCCTGCGGCGCCCAGCCGCCGCGACACCCAGGAATTGATCATGGCGCGGCCAGGCTGCCCCCTCTTACAATTGAAATGATCTATCATCACGATCGGAGTGTTGTCCGTGGACTCGGTTACCCATGTCCTGATGGGGCATGCCATGGGTGCGCTGGCTGCGGCGGTGTCGCCGGAAGCCGGCCCTGCCGTTTACTGGGCCGCGTTCCTGGGCAACTCCCTGCCAGACGTGGATGTGCCCCTGAGCCTCCTCCTGCGGCGCGGCATTCAGCTGCACCGCACCTACACCCACACCCTGTTCGGCGCAGCGGCGCTGTCCGCGGCCTCAGCGTTTGTGCTCCGGGCCGCCTTTCCCGGGACGGCCCTCGCTCCCTTGTTTGTCTGGACCCTGCTGGGGGCCCTGGCCCACCTGGCGGTGGACTGCCTCAACCTGTTCGGCGCCCGTCCCTTCTGGCCGCTCAGCCCGCGCACCGTGGAGCTGGGCATTCTGCACATCACGGACCCCTGGATCCTGCTGCTGCTGGGCGTGCCTGCGGTCGGTGCGGAAGCCGGCGTGCTGCCGGCCCGGTGGGTGGGCGCCTCGTTCGCGGCCATGTGGCTCTACGTGGCCAAGCGGCACCTGACGGCGCGGCGGCTCCTGCACGGGCTGCTGCGCGCAGGCAGCCTGCGGGCGCGGGTGGTGCCCTGGTTCAGCAGCTGGCGCTACGTGGCAGAGACCCCGCACACCGTGGAGTTCGGCCGGTGGCGCCGCGGCCGCCGCGTGGTGCTGGAGACTTTCTTCAAGCGCGATGATCCGAGGATCGCGGCGTCGCTGGAAGACCCGCGGGTGAGCCAGTTCCTGCGGGAGGCCGAGTACCCCGTGGCCCTGGTGCAGGAGGGCGAGGTGGTCTGGATTGACGCGCTGCGCCGCCTTCGGGCCGATTTCCGGCCGCTGCGGGTGCCGGTTCATGTGGAGGCTTGAGGAAATGCGCTGAGGCCCGGTGGTCACTCCACCGGGCCTCAGCTTTTGCGGAGACAGCGCGTCTGGTGTGTTCGCATGCTGGGTGGCCGGCACCGCACGGGTTCGACTCGGCGGCACGGGTGAAGGTGGAAAAGTTGCGGGTCTACGAGGCCTGCGATCGGGCTCGGGTGCGGCGTGGCCGCCCCGGGGGGCACGAGCGCCGCATTCATGCGTGGTCCTGGTGAACGAGCCGGGTCGTAGATTGACATAACGCGGCAACCTGGCGGGATCCTGCGGGACTCCCGTTGTTCCCCCGAGTCGGAACCGCATGTTTTCGACTTGCAGCCGGAGGCTGAAGTGAATAAGCTGCGGTTGCGACCTGGCGGAGACGGGGTCAAGAGCTCACACGGCTGTCCGTGGCGCCAGGGTATTGCCGCCGAACACGGTCTGGGTGACATAGAGCGGCTCGTAGGTTGACGTAACGCGCCTACGGGGCGGCGATTGGACCGCTCGCCGGTACTCCCCAGACTGGGAACCGTCAGTTTTCGACTTGCGACCTGAGGCGGAAGTGAAAAGGCTGCGGTTGCGACCTGGCGGAAACGGGGTCAAAGGCTCGCACTGCCGACCGTGGCCGCTGAGCCCGGCCGCCGAGTGCAGTCGCGGTGACATAAGTCGGCTCGCAGGTTGACGTAACGCTGCGGCCTGGCGTGCCTCAGGGATTCCCGACGGTCCTCAGGCTGTGAACCGCAAGTTTTCGACTTGGGTCCCGGGGACGGAAGTCAAAAAGCTACGGTTCCAAGATGGCGGAAACGGGGTCAAAGGCTCGCACTGCCGACCGTGGCCCCAGAGCCCCGCCGACGAGCATGGTCTAGGTGACATAAGTCGGCTACCAGGTTGACCTGACGCGCCACGGGGCGGGGATCGAACCGATCCCGGGTACTCCCCCGACTGGGAACCGTAAGTTTTCGACTTCGGGTCCGGGGGCGGAAGTGAAAAAGCGACGGTTCCGAGATGGCGGAGACAGAGTCAAGGCGCTCACGGACGACCGTGGCCCCAGAGCCCGCCGCCGAGTGCAGTCGTGGTGACATAAGTCGGCTCGCAGGTTGACGTAACGCACCCACGGGACGGGGGGTGGACCAATCGCGGATACTCCGCCTACTTGGAACCGTAAGTTTTCGACCTGGGCAGCGAAGCGGAAGTGAAACGGCGCCGAACCTCGGACCCCCGGCCGGCAACCGCCGACAACGCTTGAGGGCCCGGTGGTTATACCACCGGGCCCGGCCGTCTTTCGATTCGGTTCGCAGGCCGCCGGTCAGGCGACCTCCACGACCTCGTAACCCTCTTCCTCGATCGCGCGCTTCACCGCTTCGATGTCCGCGTTGCCCTCAAACCGGGCCTCGCCGATCTCAACCTCCAGGTTCTCGATGCCCGGGATGGACGAGAGGGCCTTCTTCACGCCCATCACGCAGTGGCCGCAGCTCATTCCGGCGATCTTGACCGTGGTCATCCGCTTCACACGCTCCCTCTGCACATGAGTGTACCCCTACGGGGTACGGGTTCTGAAACCATCCTAAACCCGAAACGCCGCGCTCGTCAACCCCTTTCCAGAGCGCGGAAGGCCCGTCAGACTACCCCACCGACAGCCGTTCCTTCGTCCAGCTGGTCAGCACGCTGCAGCCGGTTTCGGTGACCACCACATCGTCTTCGATGCGCACACCGCCCACGCCGGGCAGGTAGACGCCGGGCTCGATGGTGATCACGTGGCCGGGGCGCAGCACTTTCCCATTGCCGGCCACCACGTAGGGCTCCTCGTGGATCTCCAGCCCCAGGCCGTGGCCGGTGCGGTGGATGAAGTACTCGCCGTATCCGGCCTCCTCGATCACCCGCCGGGCGGCCCGGTCAACCTCGTCTAGAGCAACCCCGGGCTTCACGGCGGCGATCGCCGCGAGGTTGGCCGCAAGCACCACCTCGTAAACTCGGGCCAGTTCGTCCGGCCACGGCCCGCAGCAAACAGTGCGGGTGATATCGGAGCGGTAGCCCCGGTACTGCGCGCCGAAGTCCATGAGCACCACCTGGCCCCGCTCGAGGACACGCCCGCCGGTGGAGCCGTGGGGCAGGGCAGATGCAGGCCCGAACAGCACGTGCGTCTCGAAGGCGACCCCGTCGGCCCCGGCCGCCAGCATGGCCTCCTCCAGGACGCGGGCGATGTCCCGCTCGGTCACGCCCGGGCGGATCGACGCCAGGGCGGCATCCAGGGCCGGGTTCAGCATGTCGGCGGCCTGCCGGATCAGGGCGACCTCGTCCTCGTCCTTGCACTCCCGCATGGCCGAGAGCACGGGGGTCAGGTCGGCCGCTGCATCGATCAGGGCGGCGGGCTTCAGCCCCAGCGCGCCTGCCATGAGCCGCAGCTGGCCCACAGGCAGATCGGCTTCCTCCAATGAAATGCGGCCGCTGTCGGCCCCGGCCGCGCGCAGGAGCCCTGCCAGCGCGACGAAGGGGTCCTCGCCGTCGTGCCACGCAACCAGCCGGATGGAAGAGGCGGAACGCGCCTCCTCCACCTCCAGGGCGGGCAGGAGAAGCGTCGGATCACCGTCGGCCGGAATCACCAGCCCGGCGAACCGCTTGCTGGGGTTGGACCAGCCCGTCAGGTAGCGCATGCTGACCGGCGCGGTCACCACGCCGGCCGCCATCCCCTGCTGCCGCAGGGCCTGCCGCACCGCGGTGAACCGCTGGGATCTCCTCTCGTTCACGCACGCCGCCTCCTTGCTGAGCATCACATACGCAACCGCTGCGCCACGCATGCACCACTACTGCGCCTCACATGCGCAGCCACTGCGCCACGCATGCGTCACACATGCACCACCGCGGCGCCACGTATGCGGAACCGCTGCGCCTCACATACGCAGCCACTGCGCCTCTGCCGCGCCATGCACGCGCAACCGCTACATCCTCAACTTGCTTCTGCCCGGCCGGGCCCGCCTCCTTCCGCACAGGCCCAGCGGACCCGTCCGCCCCAACGGGCCCACCGGTTGACCCCCGGCAGACCCGACAGATAGACTGGTCTTTGTGAGGAGGCATACATGATGACAGATATTCGCATGCTGGCCCTGGACATGGACGGCACCTTGCTCCGGTCGGACCTCACCATCTCGCCCCGCAACCAGGCGGCAGTGGCGGCCTGCCTGGACCGCGGCATCACCGTGGTCCTGGCCACGGGCCGCTTCTACCCGGCGGCGACGCCCTACCTCGCGTACTGGCCGGGCAGGCCGATCTGGTTGATTCCCAGCAACGGTGCGCAGCTCTTCGCACCCGGCGAAGAGAAGCCGCTCCTCTCACGGACCATCGACCTGGCCCTGGCGCGCGAGGTGCTCGCGTGGATCGACGACCAGGGCGTTTCGGCGAGGGTCTACTTCACCGAAATCGCCCTGGTCAACCAGTTGACGGAGCGGACGCGCGCCTTCATGCGCAGGCTGGGCGCCCAGTGCCGCCATGAGCCGGTGCTGGCTGCAGCGGTGAAGGAAGCCCCCGCCAAGATCGTGCTCATGGCCGACGAGACCGTGACGCCCGCGCTGGAGGCGGAGGTGCGCAAGCGGTGGCCGGGCCGGCTTGAGGTGACCGGCTCGGAGCCCACGCTGGTCGAACTCACCGCGCCGGGCGCCACGAAGGGCGAGACCATCCGGGCCCTGGCCGCCCGCCTGGGCATCGACCGCACGCAGGTGGCGGCCATCGGCAACGGGCGCAACGACCTGTCCATGATCACCTGGGCCGGCCTCGGCGCGACCGTCGCCAATGCCCATAAGGCGGTGCTGGCCGCGGTGCCGCGGGTTTTTGCCCACCACGACGAGGACGGCGTGAGTGAGTTCATCGAGAGCTTCCTGGCCAACTAGGCGGGCCTACTGCAGGGGCACGGCATCCGCGCCCAGGGCCGCGATGGTCTCGGCCAGATCGCCGGAAACCTCCTGGAGCCGCACGGCCAGGTTGCGCAACTCGGCCTGGGCGTGGGCCACCTGGCCCATCTGGTCCCGGATCTCCGCCACCATCGCCGAGACCTCACCGATGCCGCCCGAGATGGTCTCCACCGATTCGAGGGCCCGCTCGGCAGCGGCGGCCATCTCCTCGGAGGACGCCGTGTTCTCCTCCACCACCGCGGCCACGTTCTGCATGGCGCCGGCGATGTCGCGCACCCGCTCGGCGTTGGCCTCGATGGCCTCCCGGACGATCTGGTCCACCGCCGAGGCCGCGGTCTGGCTGGCCGCCAGAATCTGGTCAAGCCGCTCCCGGGCCTGGCTGCCCGACTCCACGCCCTCCTGGGCGAGCGCCCGGGCCTCTCGCATGGCCGCCACCGTCTGGTCGATGAGGCTCAGGGTCGTGCTGATCAGCTGACCGATCTCCTGGGTCGCCTGGCTGGAGCGCTCCGCCAGCCGCCGCACCTCCTCGGCGACGACCGCAAAGCCCCGCCCCTGTTCGCCCGCCCGGGCGGCTTCGATCGCCGCGTTCAGGGCCAGCAGGTTGGTCTGCTCCGCGATCTCGGAGATGGCCGAGGAGATGTCGCTGATCGACCGGGAGTGCTCGCCCAGCCGCTCGACCAGGGCGACGGAGCGGTCGGCGTTCTCGGCGATGCGCTGCACGCCCTCCAGGGTGGCTCGCAGGGCCTCGTCGCCCTCCCGCACCAGCTGGAACGTGCGCTCGGCCGCCCGGCGCGCCGCATCGCCCTGCGCCAGGCTCTCGCCCTGGCTCTCGTCGATCTGGCTCACCATGACCGTCACCCGGTCGATATGGGTAGCCTGCTCCTCCGCGCCGCGGGCGATTCCCTCCGCCGCCCGGGCCAGGTCGCCCATGCCCTCCGCCACCTGGGCCGACTGCTCCTTCACCTCGGTGGCGATGGCGGCGCCGCTCTCAGTGCGCTCGGCCACGGCTTCCGCCAGGGCCGCCGTCTGGTCGGCCGAAGCCGCCAGGGAAGCGCTGAGGCGGGCCACATCGCGGGCCGCCCCGCTGACCCGGAAGGTGGCCTGACGGACCCGCTCGAGAAGGCCGTTCAGGCTCTCAGCCATCTGCCCGACCTCATCCCGCGACGGCGCCGTGAAGGTGGTGTTGAGATCGCCGGCGTCCAGGGCCGCGGCGAAGCTGAGCAGCGGCCGGCTGACCCCGCGCCGCGCCAGCAGCCAGGGCAGCAGGGCGCCGAGCAGGAGACCGGCGATGCCGAGGGCGATGCCGGCGGTGGTGGCGATGCGGAACGCGCCCGCCACCTGCTCGAAGTGCGACTCGGGGATGCCCACGTAAGGCGCGGCGATGACCTGGCCGTTCAGGTCCGTCATCGGCGTGTAGATGGTCTTCTGCCACTCATTCACCACGATCGCCCGGCCCTGGTAAGGCTCGCCGTTGCGAATGCGCTCCATCACGGCATCGGAGTAGATGGTGCCCACGGCCCGCTCCACAGAGTCGGGGCGGCGCACGTTGGTAGTGATGCGTATGCCGTCCAGCGCGATGGTCGCCGTGAGGGGCGTGCCGTCCGGCGAACGCCGCTGGACCTCGTCCACAATCGCCGGGTCGTTGTTCAGGATGTCCGCCACCAGCACGGCGCCCACCACCCGGCCTTCAGCGCTGCGCAGGGGCGCCGCGGCGGCCAGGGCCAGCGCGTCGCTGAGCTGGCTGTCCGCCAGCTCGTGCGTGGCATTCGGGGTCTCCTGAACATCGATCAGGACCTGCTGGCGCACCTCGGCGCGCTCCAGGGTCAGGTCGGTCCCTGCAACCCGTACCGGCGACGAGAGGACGCGCTGCTGCGCCAGCACCGCGTCGACCAGCCCCCCGAAGCTGATGCGGTCGCCGCCGGAGCCACCGTAGCGGTAACGAACGCGCCCCTGCTGATCCAGCACCAGGAAAACATCCGCGTGCCCCCGCATCGACTGGCCCATCCGGTCGAGGGCCCTCAGGTCGGCCTCGCCGCCGGCCGCTGCGAGGACGAGGGCGTCGTTGGCGGAAAGCGTGGAGGCCGAGGCAAACAACGCCTCCAGCCGGCCCTCGATAACCGATTGGTGCACCTGCATCGCCAGCTGCAAGGCGGTGTCCGCCTGCCGCTCGATGTCCCGGCTGACGGCGTGGTTCAGATACGCGCTGGTCGCCACCAGGCCGACGGCCGGCACGGCGACCGCTAGCAGCGTGATCAGGATGATCCGCACGGCGATCGACAAGCCGCCAATGCGACGGGAGTACATCGTGTATTCACTCCTTTCCACTGAATTTCGGGTAAGCTTCGCCAATAACGCGTGGTGTTCCTCTGCGAAATATAGTTATTTTTGCCTACAAAATCATCAGATAGAGGAACAATTTACTACTTGTTGCAAGCAGAAGGTCGCAAGCAGAAGTATGACAGGGACGGGCCGATGGCCCGTCCCGCTTTTTTTCAGTCTGCGTGGGCAGCACCGCCCAGGTAGGCCTCCCGCACCGCCGGATGCGAGCGCAGCTCGGCCGCGGGGCCCGAGAGCACGACCCTGCCGGTCTCCAGCACGTAGGCCCGGTGGGCGATGGAGAGCGCCATCGCCGCATTCTGCTCGACCAGCAGAATGGTGGTGCCCCGCCGGTTCAGCTCCGCGACAATCTCGAAGATCTCCTGCACCAGGCGCGGCGCCAGACCCATCGAGGGCTCGTCCAGCAGCAGCAGTTTCGGCTGGAGCATCATCGCCCGGCCCAGGGCCAGCATCTGCTGCTCGCCGCCGGAGAGCGTCGAGGCCCGCTGGTTCTCCCGCTCCTTCAGGCGCGGAAACCGCTCGAAGACCTCCGCGAGGTTCTGATGGAAGCGGGCCGGGCTCGCGATGTAGGCGCCCAGTTCCAGGTTCTCCCGCACCGACATGTCCGGGAAGACCCGGCGCCCCTCGGGCACGTGGCCGATGCCCATCGCCACGATCTTGTGGGCCGGTGCGCGGGTGATGTCGGCGCCCTGGAACCGGATGGCGCCGCTGCGGGGCCGGTTCAGCCCCGAGATCGCCCGGAGCGTGGTGGACTTGCCGGCGCCGTTGGCGCCGATCAGCGTCACGATCTCCCCCTCGTTCACTTCCAGGGAGACGCCGTGCAGGGCCTCGATGTTGCCGTATGCGACGTACAGGTCCTCCACCTGCAGGATCATCCGCCCACCGCCTTTCCGAGGTAGGCCTCGAGCACCCGCGGGTTGGACTGGATCTCCGCCGGCGTGCCTCTGGCGATGATCTGGCCGAAGTCCAGGACCACCAACCGCTCGCAGAGGTTCATCACCAGCCCCATCTGGTGCTCGATCAGCAGCACGGTCAGGTCGAACTGCTCCTTCACCTGGCGGATCAGCTCCACCAGCTGGCCCACCTCCGACGGGTTCATGCCCGCGGCCGGCTCGTCCAGCAGGAGCACCTTCGGCCGCGTCGCCAGGGCCCGGGCGATCTCCAGCCGGCGCTGGGCGCCGTAGGGCAGGGATCCGGCTTTCTCGTGGCGGCGGTCCGCCAAGTTGACCGGCTCCAACAGGGCCTCGGCCTCCTCCCGCAGGGCCCGCTCACGGTGGGAAAAGCGCGGCGAACGGACGAAGGCGTCGATCAGGCCGTAGCCGCACCGGGGGTGCATGACGGCCATCACGTTCTCCAGCACCGTCATCTCCTTGAACAGCCGGATGTTCTGGAAGGTGCGGGCGATGCCCATCTGGGTGATCTGGTAGGGCTTCCGGTCGTTGATCACCCGGCCCTCCAGCGCCACCTCGCCGGCCGTAGGGGGAAAGACCCCGGTGATCACGTTGAAGACGGTGGTCTTTCCGGCGCCGTTGGGGCCGATCAGCCCGACCAGCTCGCCCTTCTCCAGGGCGAGGTCAAAATCCACCAGGGCCCGGAGGCCGCCGAAGTGGCGGGAGACGTTACGGCATTCAAGCAGCGCCACGGGCCTTCCCTCCCTTCCCCCGGCGCAGCAGCAGCCGGTCCAGGCTGAACTCCCAGCCGCCCATGAGCCCCTGCGGGCGCAGGATCATGAGCACGATCAAGAGCAGGGCGTAGACCACGCCTCGCCACTCCAGGAACTCCTGGCCCAGCACGTCCCGCAGCGCCTCCTGCAGGAAGACGACGCCCATGCCGGCGACCACCGTTCCGGTGAGGCTGCCGAGACCCCCCAGCACCACGATCAGGAGCACGTCGAACGACTTCAGAAACTCGAAGCTCTTGGGGTGCAGGAAGGCGTACAGGTGGGCGTAGAGCCCGCCGGCCAGCCCGGCCATGGCGCAGCCCAGGGTGAACGCCAGCATCTTGAACCGGGTGGTGTCGATGCCCATGATGTCGGCGGCGATCTCGTCCTCCCGCACGGTGATGCAGGCGCGCCCGTGGCTGGAGTTGACCAGGTTGCGGGCGACCAGGATCACGAGCACCGCGGACCAGAAGACCCACGGGAAGGTGGTGATGCGCGGGATGCCGGTCATGCCCATGGAGCCGCCCAGCAGCTTGGAGAGCTTGTCGCTGTTGTCGAAGAAGACCTTGACGATCACGCCGAAGCCGAGCGTGGCGATGCCCAGGTAGTCCGACCGCAGGCGCAGAATGGGCAGACCCACGAGGAAGGCGACCACGGCCGCGGCCAGGGCGCCGGCCAGCAGGGCGAGCGTGAAGTTCAGCGTCGTGGCGCCGTATGACTTGGTGATGAACGCCGCGACGTAAGCACCGATGCCGTAGAAGGCCGCGTGCCCCAGCGAGAACTGGCCGGTGAAGCCATAGATCAGGCTGAGCCCGATGGCGGACGTCGTGGTGATCAAGGCCAGATCGAGAATCATGGCCCAGTAGGCGGACATGAGGCCCTGCTGCCGCATCACGTACAGCACGATGAAGAGGGCGACGATGAGCCCGGCCGAGATGATGCTGTTTCTCCGCACGGTCGCCACCCCCCTACACCTTCTCCGGCCCGGCCTTGCCGAGCAGGCCCGCCGGACGGATCAAGAGCACCAGAATCAGCATGGCAAAAGCGACGGCGTCCTTGAAGTCGGTGGTCAGGTAGGCCGCGGTCAGCACTTCAGCCTGACCCATCAGCACCGCGCCCAGCAGTGCGCCGGGAATGGAGCCGATGCCCCCGAGCACGGCGGCGGTGAAGGCCTTCAGGCCGGGCATGATGCCCATGTACGGCCAGATCTGCGGGTAGGCAGCCGCCCACAGGGCGCCGGCTGCCGCCGCCAGGGCCGAGCCGATCGCGAAGGTGAAGGCGATCACCATGTTGACGTTGATGCCCATCAGCCGGGCGGCGTCCATGTCCATGGATACCGCCCGCATCGCCTTGCCGATCTTCGTACGGTAGACGACCACCTGCAGGATGAGCACCAGGAGGATCGTGATGCTTACGATCAGCACCTGGATGCTGCTGATGGTCACGCCGAAAATGTTCCACTGCGCGCGGGCGACCATTGCCGGGAACTGGCGGAAGTCGGGGCCGAAGGCGATGCGCAGGCTGGCAAAGTTCTCGAGGAACAGCGACACGCCGATCGCGGTGATGAGCGCGGCGATGCGCGGCGCCCCCTTCTCTCGGAGGGGCCGGTAGGCCAGACGCTCGATCACCACGCCCAATACGGCGCAGACGATCATGCCGATCAGGATGGCGACGGGCCAGGGAATGCCCCGGACCAGTCCGAAGAAGGTGACAAAGGCGCCCACCATGATGACGTCTCCGTGGGCGAAGTTGATCAGCTTGATGATGCCGTAGACCATGGTGTAGCCCACCGCGATCAGGGCGTAGACAAATCCGAGTTGGAGGCCATTGACCACCTGTTCTAGCAACTGGCCCATAGGCCCGCCTCCTTATCAATGCGGTGCGCCAGGGCCAGGCCGCCTTCGGCCGGGCCCTGGCACGAACCTGATTCGCTGCTTACGGGTTGACGGTCGTGACGAACTCGTAGGACTTGTCGGCGCTGACCTTCAGGATGGTCGCGGCCTTGATCGGGTTGCCCTTGTCGTCGAAGGAGATCGAGCCGCCGACCGCCTGGAAGCCGCTCAGATCCTGGATGGCCTTCCGGATGGCGTCGGTGTCGTCGGTGTTGGCCTGCCGGATGGCCTCCAGCAAGATGTTGGTGGCGTCGTAGGTCAGCGCGGCGAAGGAGTCGGGCTTGTGGCCGTACTTGGCCTCGAACTCCTGGACGAACTTCTGCACCGCCGGGCTCGGGTCGTCAGCCGAGTAGTGGGCGGTGAAGTAGTTGCCCGCCAGCGCCTCGAAATCCAGGTCCTCGGAGTCCCAACCGTCGCCGCCCAGCATGGGCACGTCGAGGCCCTTCTCCTTGGCCGCCTTGGCCAGCAGCGAGACCTTGTTGTAGTAGTCGGGCAGGTAGAGCATCTCGGGCTGCAGGGCTGCGACGTTGGTCATCACCGCGGAGAAGTCGGTGTCGGCCTCGGCGTACGACTCCCAGGCGACGATCTGGCCGCCGCCCGCCTCGAACTCGGCGCGGAAGGCCTCAGCCAGACCCACGGTGTACGGGTTGCCCTTGTCGTAGAAGACGGCCGCCGTCTTCACGCCCAGGTCCTCCAGAGCGAACCGGGCCGCCACCTGGCCCTGGAACGGGTCGATGAAGCAGGCGCGGAAGACGAACTCCTTGCGGGTGCCGTCCTCGTGCACCGTCACGCCCTCGGCGGTCGCGGTGCCGGTGATCATGGGGATCTTGTTCTCGTTGGCCACCAGACCCACGGGAATGGTGACGCCCGAGGTGACGGAGCCGATGATGGCCTTCACGCCGTCCTGGGTGATCATGCGGGTGGCGAGGTTCACGCCCTCCGTGGAGTCACCCTTGTCGTCGCCGGAGACGGCCTCAATGGTCCAGTCCCCCGCCTTGTACCCGGCCTGCTCCAGCGCGAGGTCGAAGCCCTTCTTGCTGGACTCGCCGAAGGTCTTGACGTTGCCCGTCAGCGGCGCGATCAGGCCGATCTTGATCACCTTGTCACCGGAGCCGGACCCGGTGCCCGACGAACTCGACGTGGGTCCCGAAGAGCTGCCCGGAGCCTGCGTGCCCCCGCAAGCCGCGAGCACAAGCATGGAAACCGCCAGAAGTCCAACCAGTAGGCGCTTCATGCTGACCCCCTCCTCTGTTTCCCCTCTCGTCTGTCTTGTCACGGGATTCCCCGTATATTAGCTAGTGTATATTCTCTGGGGGAGCAAAAACTCCTCTAGCCAAAATCGAAGAGATTTCGGCGAATTACCGAGTTGTCGCGGTAAAATCGACGAAATGCTAGAGCGGCGTGGAATGTGCCGCTCTTCACATTTTGTTTTTCCTACTCTTCTGACATCTGGCAGGCGCCGCCGCGGCCTCTGCCGGCGGGCGCGGCCTCCAGACGACAGAGGCGTCCCTCCGGCGAGCCGCCGCAGACCGAAACGTTTTCGATAGGTTTCTGATATTGCGACACCCCGCATCGGGCGCGACGATCATGAGGGTCCCGTCCGGAGCAGCTCCTGCGCCAGCCGGTGGACGGCCAGACGCAGGTGGCGGTAGTAGGTGGGAACCGATAGATGGAGGCGCTCGGCGGTCAGTTCGTGACTGCCCTGCTTCTCCAGGAAGGCGCGGCGCAGGATGAGCCCGTCCCGGCGTTCCGCCTCGCTTCCCGTCTCCAGCTGCGCCACGGCGCGGCGGATCCGCCCCTGCACCGCGGCGGCCGGGCCGCCGGCTTCCTCCTCCGCTGCATCGCCGACCAGGAAGCGCAGCGGCTCCACCAGTTCGGGATGGGCGTACAGCCGTTCAAAGTGGCGCAGGGCCTTCCGGAGCCGCTGGGCCAGCGCGGCGACGGATAGATCCGCTGCGGATTCCGCGCTCCGCTCAGGCGGAGGGGCTCCGGCCGGCAGGGTGTCGGCTGCCCCCAGCAGGTGGAGCACCTTGGTGTGGAGCCGCTCGGCGCGCAGGTCCAGCACGTGGCCCTGGTAGACCGTCCCATCCGGGCGTGCGACGTCCAGCCACGGCGCCCGCTCAGACCCGATCAGCCTCAGAAACCCTCCCCACCGGGCCTCGTCGAGCTGGCTCAGCACCAGCCCCTCCTGGGGGAGCAGGCGCAGGAGGTCGCGGGCCATGAGCGCGTCCAGCCCGCTGGCCCCGTCGGGATCGTAGCCGCCCAGCCCCAGATAGTACTGGGACTGCCCGGGCGCGTACACACGCGCCGCGGCTTCGGCAACGGGATGGGCGGCCAGTACCGGCACCGTCTTCTCGGTCAGCGGGACGACCGCGCAGAAGGCCAGGATCCGGCCCCCTTTTCGCAGGGTGCCGAACCACTCCAGCGTCAGGGCCAGCAGCGGCCGGATCAGTGCGAACACGCCGCGATCGTGCGCCGGCCTGCCCGTCGATTGCAGGTAGCGCAGGTACAGCTGCTCCACCTCATCCGCCTCCCGCGCGGAGAGGCCGTGCATCTCCACCTCGTCCCCCTGCCCGAACAGCAGGCCGTGCATGAAGTCGCTGCCGGAAAGGTAGAGCTGGTCGAACAGCCACTCGGACGGCTGGACCGGGCCGGAGGCGATGCGGGCGTCAACCACCTGCCGGGCGCGCGCCCGGTACAGCGCGTAGGCCTCGGGCCTGCGGGCCTTCACGTCGGCAAGGGCCCACTGGCGCACCGAATCGTGCAGCATCCAGTACTCGCCGTACCCGGTGATGAACGGCAGACCGCATAGCGCCCTGAACCGCTCGGCCGGGATCGGCTCGCCCAGGGCCGCCTCCAGCAGCTCCTGGTCAAAGCGGCGCAACACCGAGACGGCCTCGATGCAGCGGTGCAGCATCGGGTCCGTCACGTCGGCCAGAACCTGGCCCATGAGCTGCTGCATCAGCGCGCGGGCCTCGCTCTGCACGCCGCCCAGCCGCCCGTGGCGGGCGATCAGCGGACCGGCCAGCGACAGCGCGAGCGGATGGCCCCCGGAGATGCGCCTCAGGTCTTCGAGAGCGCCCTCGTCCAGAATGCCGATGCGCTGGCCGTACTGGGCCACCTCCCGCCGGGAGAGCGGCGCCAGCTCCAGTTGCCGGACCAGCAGGTTCCAGCCGCCCGCCTGCCACGGGCCCACCAACCGCTGGCGCCCGGCGGTGCAGACCCGCACCAGCGGGTCCAGGCCGGGCAGCCACTCGTCTCTCAGCCAGTCCTCCACGAGGCCCCATTTCTCAAAGGCATCCAGCGCCAGGAGGATGCCGCCCTGCGCTGCGGCGTACGCGTTGAGGGCGCGCGTGACGTCGTCCGGCGCGCCGTCGGCCCAGTCGGCGACCGCCGCGCCGCGGGCGGCCAGCTCCTGCCGGACCCGCGCGAGCACATCTTCCGGCCGGGCGAAGCCCCAGCTCCCGTCCACCAGGATCGCCCGCCTGCCGCCGAGTCGCCCGGCCACAAGGCGCAGGAGGGTGCTCTTGCCGATGCCTCCCGGACCGTGAATATGCAGCAGGTGCCAGTCTTCCCGGGGCTGGTTGACCAGGTCGCGGAGCATCGCCAGCTCGCGCGCCCGGCCGACGAACAGGCTGCGCTGCCGTTCGAGAATCAGATCGTGAATCCGCATGGCTCTTTCCTTTCCGGTCCAGGCAATTCGGATAAGTGAGATAGTCAATCGCCAGTGTACCACCCTGTGCGGCGGAAGGAAAGAGCATCATACTCTTCTGGAAGCATAGGATGGTTCTGTTGAAACGGAGGGCGAGTGTCATGAAGCGATGGCGAACGCTGCTCGCCGCCGCCCTGGCGGTCCTGACCCTGACGGGGTGCGGGCTGGCCGAGCGGGCGGTCGACCGGGCGGTCGACCAGGCGGTGCAGAGGGCGACCGAAAATCTGGTGGAACAGGCGACGGGGATTAAGGTAGACACCAACGAGGGGGCCATCACCTTCACCAGCGAGGACGGCGAGACGGTGACCATCAGCGGCGCCGGTGAGGAGGGCAGGCTGGTGGAGGGCTTTCCGCTCCCGGTCCACAGCCGGCTCACGGTGGACGATTCGGGCCGGCTGACGGCCAACGGCAAGACCACCTACAGCGCGTCGTTCGCATTTGAAGGCGATGCGACGGAGCTGGCCGACTATTACGAGCAGCTCCTGCAGGAGCGCGGATTCGAGGTTGCGCGCACTGACATGGAGATCGACGACGACCGCGTCATCTATATGGCCGCCGAATCCGACACCCACTCGGCCATCGTCTCGGTCCAGTGGAGCGGTGAGAGCGGCGAGGGCACGCTGACCCTCCTGCACAGCGACAAGTAAGTGATCATTGAGCGATCCCCCTCCAACCGGAGGGGGATTTCCACTTGCCATGTTCAGTCCTCGCCCCACACGTGGAGCGGCGGCACCGCCTCGAGTTCGCCCACGCGGCGGGCGTGCTCGTAGAACGCGACCAGCCCCCGGCGGTAGCGGGGCCCGAACTCGTGCCGGATCAGGTCGAAGTAGTCGTCGACCACGGCGGGCGGAAGCCCCCTGCGGGCCACCGCCTCCGCCACCATGGCCGGCCGGTGGTCCCAGGCGTACTCCTGGGAGGCGTGCAGCACCCGCGTCAGCCGGCGCAACGCGGCGGTGTCGGCGTCGGCCAGCTCGCGCCGGGCCACCCAGAGAGCGTAGACCATGGGGTGGCCGGTGAGGGCCTTCCACTCGGCCCCCAGGTCCACGTGCGGGATCTCGGGGCGCCTGGCTGCCGCCAACAGGGCGTCGTCGCCGATCAGGAGGGCGGCGTCGTGCTCCGCCAGCATCGCCTCCAGGTCCGGCGGCGTGATCCGGTACTGCGGCCGCACCCCGTACCGCAGTTCCAGAATGATGCGCGTGAGCACCACCGACGTGGCCGAAGCGGCGGTGAGCGCCACCGGCCGGCCGTCCAGCTCCTCCAGCGGCCGCCGGTGAAACAGCAGGATGGAGGCCACGCGCCCATCGGCGCTGATGGAGAGCCCGGGGACGATCACACAGTCCTCCGCGTGCCGGGCGTACTCGATGCTGGAGATGGGCGTGACGTCGAGCCGGCCCTCCAGGAAAGCCCGGTTGAGGACGGACGGCGGCCCCTTCTCAACCGTGACGTCCAGCTCCACCGCGCCCTGCTCGATGCCGAAGTACACCGGCAGGCAGTTGAGGTAGTCGATGTAACCGAGCCGGACCGGAGGGGCCTCCGGCGCCGCGGTGCCGGTGCGGCGCCCGGCCGGCAGGCCGGAGCCGGCGCTGAATCGCTGGTCACCCATGCTGCTTCGCCCTCCTAGTACGTTTCGAGGATCTCGTAGAACGTGTTCCGCTTCGCGGGGATCCGGCCGGCGTCACGGATCAGGCGGATGGCGTCGGCCGGCGTGGCGTAGAAGACGGTGCCGGCGGCCGCCACCACGTTCTCCTCCATCATCGTGCCGCCGAAGTCGTTGCAGCCGCAGTCCAGGCTGATCTGGCCGATGCGCACCCCCTGGGTCACCCACGAGGCCTGGATGTTCTCGATGTTATCCAGGAAGATCCGGGCCACCGCCAGGGTCCGCAGGTACTCGTAGCTGGACGTGGTCACGCCGTTATGGAGCCCCTCCGCCACCAGCGGGGTGTTGCCGGGCTGAAAGGTCCAGCAGATGAAGGACCAGAAGACGCCCTGCCCGTGCTTCTCGGCGGTGCGGTCCTGGATCTCCCGGAGCCTGAGGAGATGCTCCACACGCTCCTCCAGCGTCTCCACGTGGCCGAACATCATCGTGGAGGAGCCCCGCAGCCCGACGTCGGCGATGATCTCGTAGGTCTCCAGCCAGGCGCGGGCCGGGTCCTTCAGGGGGGCGATGATCCGCCTGGGCCGGTCGGCCAGCACCTCGCCGCCGGCGCCGGGCACCGAGTCGAGGCCGGCCTCCCGCAGCCGCTCCACCACCTCCCGCACCGGCATCTTGTACGCCCGGGCGAAGTGGCGGATCTCGGACACCGAAAAGGAGTGGATGGCGATCTGGGGGTAGTGCCGCTTGATGAGCCGGCACATCTCGGTGTAGTACTCAAAGGGCAGCTTGGGGTGGTGACCGCCCTGAATCAGCACCTGCGTGCCGCCCGAGGCGGCCAGCTCGCCCACCTTCTGCAGGATCTGCTCGTGGCTCAGCGCCCAGGCGTCCGGATCCTGCTCGTGCCGGTAGAAGGCGCAGAACTTGCAGTCGGTGACGCAGACGTTGGTGTAGTTGATGTTCCGGTCCACGACGAAGGTCACGATGCCCTCGGGGTGGAGCCGGCGCGTGATCTCCCCGGCCACCAGGCCGAGCGATCCCAGATCGCCCTCACGCATCAGCACGCAGCCTTCCTCGTAGCTGAGCCGGTGGCCGTCCAGGGCCTTGTGCAGGATGCGCTCGACCGCCGGCGTGGGCTCGGGCCGCGCCAGGGCGGCCTGGACCTGCTCCAGCTGATCCATCTCCTCCATGGCTCAGGACCTCCCTTCGGCGCCGTGCCGCCTCCGCCCGCCCCGGTGAAACGTGCCGGCCGCGATGGCCCGCTCGGCCAGGGAGAGGTGCACGGTCTCGGCGGTGTACCCGTGGATGGCGCCGGCGGCCACCAGCTCGGGTTCGGGCTCCGGCGGGAACTCCCGGATCACCTCGTACACGGTGTTCCGCTCGGCGGGGATGCGGCCGGCCTCCCAGATCATGCGCAGCAGCTGCTGCAGCTCGGTGTACTGGGCGGTCTGCGCCCCGGCCATGTGGTAGATGCGCTCCTCCCGCACGGTGCCGTCGATGTCGTTGGCGCCGAAGTGGAGCGCCACCTGCGCGATGGCCGGGGAGCTGGAGATCCAGTAGCTCTTGATGTGGGGAAAGTTGTCCAGCATCAGCCGGCCGACCGCGATCGCCCGCAGATCGTCGTACCCGGTGGGGCCGGGCAGGTGGGCCAGGTTGGTGTTCTCCGGGTGGAACCTGAGGGGGATGAAGGCCTGGAAGCCGCCGCTGCGGTCCTGCTGCTCCCTGAGGCGCACCAGGTGATCCACCCGCTCCTCGGGGGTCTCCACGGTGCCGTAGAGCATGGTGGCGTTGGACCGGAGCCCCAGCCGGTGAGCCGTGTCGTGGACGTGGAGCCACTCCTCCGCCGTCTCCTTCGGCTTGCAGATCGCCTCCCGCACCCGGAGCGCGAAGATCTCCGCGCCGCCGCCGGGCAGGGAGCCCAGGCCCGCCTCCTTCAGGGTCAGCAGCACCTGCTCCAGCGAAAGGCCCGAGATGCGCGTGAAGTGGATGCAGCTCGATCGCCGTGAAGCACTTCAGGTGCACGCCGGGACAGGCCGCCTTCACCGCCCGAAGCATCTCCGGATACCAGTCCCAGGGCAGGTCGGGGTGCAGGCCGCCCACCATGTGCAGCTCGGTGGCTCCCTGCGCCACCGCCGCCCGGGCCTTGGCGACGATCTCCTCAATGGAGAGGGTGAAGGCCTGCGGGCTGCGCCGGCTCTGGCCGAAGGCGCAGAACTTGCAGTGGATGGCGCAGACGTTGGAGTAGTTGATGTGGGCGTTGTTGTTAAAGTAAACCCGGTCGCCCACGCGCAGCCGCCTGGCCAGGTTGGCCAGCTGCCCGACGGCGAAGAGGTTCGGGTGAGTCATCAGGGTTACGCCGTCGTCGAAGGAGAGCCGCTCGCCGGCCACCACCTTGCGGTGGATGGCGGCCAGGCGGGCGTCGAGGGTCCGTTCCAGCAGGCTGCTGCCGCCCATGTCTCCGCTCCTTCCGCACGAGAGTCATCTGGGATGCTGCCTCTACTGTAGCGGGACCGGCAGACCGGCGGGGCCGATTTCACGCCATTGTCCGTTTTGTGACACTTATCGGCCGGTCTTGCGCCGGGGGCTGCGGCATGATGGGAGGAGACAGAAACCGGGGAGGAAGCGCGGTGAACGGACCCAAACTGCCCATTCTCACCAACCGGGCCGACACGCTGAAGTATGAGGACGGGGTTGTGCGGATCCTTGACCGGCGGCGGCTGCCAGAGGAGATCGTGTTCGTGGACTGCCGGGACTACCGGGAGGTGGCCCGGGCTATCGTGGACATGGTGATTCAGGGGGCCCCGCCCCTGGCCTACGCCGCCGGCTACGGCCTGGCCCTGGCCGCCCGCCAGTTCCGAAACCTGCCCGCCGACGAATACCGGCGAGCCCTGGAGCAGGCGCACCGGGAGCTGCGGGCCACCCGGCCGACGGGGGCGGACATCTTCCCGCTGCTGGACCGGGCCCTGGCCCGGGCGCTGACGGCCATGGCCGTCGGGGACGACCCGGAGGCGACGGTGGTCCACTTTGTGGGCGCGCAGATCCAGGCCGGCGACCGGGCCGCCCGGCTGAGCGGCTACCACGCGGCCGGCCTGCTGGCGGACGGCGACCGCATCCTCACCCACTGCTTCGCCGGCGCCGCCCTGAACTACATGCTCTATTTCGCCCTGCAGGCGGGCAAGCGGATCGAGCTCTACGCGACCGAGACCCGCCCCTACCTGCAGGGAGCCCGGCTCACGGCGGCGCAGGCACGGGAGATCGGCGTGCCGGTGACGCTGGTGACCGACAACATGCCGGGCTACCTCTTCTACCGGGGGATGATCACCAAGTACGTGACGGCCGCCGACTCGATCACCCTGGATGGCCACATCTCCAACAAGATCGGCACCTTCCAGTACGCGGTGCTGGCCCACCACTTCGGCGTGCCCTTCATCGTGCTGGGCTACGACGGCCCCGACCCCGACCGGGCCACCGCGGCCGACATCCCCATCGAGGAGCGGGACCCGGAGGAGGTCTTCTACTGCCGCGGCGTGCGCACCGCGGCGGAGGGGATCGGGGGCTACTACCCGGCTTTCGACATCACGCCGCCGCAGTACGTGAGCGTGATCGCCACGGACCGGGGGCTGTTCTCTCCCTGGAACGTGCGGGACTACTGCGACGCGCCGGAGCCGGAGGAGTAAGATGGTCGACACCGTGATCATCGGCGGGACGGCTGCCTATCACCTGGAGTTCGACTTCCCCTGGGAAGCGCGGACAGTGGACACGCCTTACGGCCCCGCCGGCCCGTTCCGCCTCTTCGCGGTGGCGGGACGGCCCGTGGCTTTCCTCAGCCGGCACGGGGGCGACGGGCGGCTGGGGGTGACGCCGCCCTTCGTGAACTACCGGGCCAACGTGTGGGCGGCCCGCGCCCTGGGCGCCCGGCGGGTGCTGAGCTGGAACAGCGCCGGCTCGCTGGTGCGCTCCCTGGCCCCGGGGAGCCTGGCGGTGGTGTCGGACCTGATCGACTGGACGCGGCGGAGGCCGGATAGCTTCGGCGCTGCGGCGCTCAGGGGGGTGGGCTCAGCTCCGCCCGAGCAGCGCCCGGTCGGACCTCCCCTGCACCCGGCTGCGCCCGCGAGGGCGCTGGGTCTGCGCCGGGCGAAGGAGTTGTTCGACCCGGATCTGCGGGCCAGGCTGGTGCAGGCGGCCGCCGCCTGCGGCCACCGGGCCGCGCCCGGGGCCGTCTACGCCGCCACCGAGGGCGCCCGGCTGGAGACCCGGGCGGAGATCTCCCTGCTGGCCCAGGCGGGGGCCGAGCTGGTGGGGATGACCTTGGCGCCGGAGGTCTTCCTGTCCCGGGAGCTCGGGATGGCCTACGGGTCGCTCTGCTGGGTCTCCAACTACGCCACCGGCGTGCCCTTCGACGGCCCCGAGCAGCGGCTCTTCGGGCCGGAGGTGGGGCAGTTGATGTTCCGGATCATGGTGCGGCTGCTGGAGGAGGAGGCGAGCGAGGGTGGGTGAGACGCTGTTCATCGTACCGGAAGACATGATTCCAGGCGGCTGCGCCGAAACCGCGCTCGCTGCAGACGCCGGCGGTGCCCGCCCGCCGGGAGCTGCCTCCGGTGCAGTCCTGCACGAGACGCCGTACGGAAAGGTGACACAGCGGGGGCTCGCGCTCCTCCGCACGGCCGAAACCGATCCCCGGGCCCTGATCTACGCGGCCAAGCAGGCCGGCGCCACCGCTGTGCTGGCGGTCGCCCGTGCCGAGGCCGTCAGCCCACTGCTGGAGCCCGGCGACCTGGTGGTGCCGGGCGACGTCATCGACCTCACCCGCCTCCTCCCCCCCACCTTTTTCGTGGAGAAGGGCTACGGGTTCATCCGGCTCGACCCGCCGTTCTGCCCGGTGCTGGCGGCTGCCTTGTTTGCGGCGGCGCGCGAGAAGACCCCCCGTGCGTTCCGGGGGGCCACGTACGTGGGGCTGGACGGGTCGCGGGAGACGACGCCGGCCGAGCGGCGCATGTACCGTACCTGGGGCGCGGACGTGGCCGGGGCCGGGCTGGTGCCGGAGTCGTTTCTCGCGCGGGAGCTGGAACTCTGCTACGCCGGGGTGACGATGGTGGGCGAGGCGCAGGTGGACGTGCTGCCGGCGCTGGCGCGGGCGGCGGCGATGGTGCCGCACGGCCGGGAGTGCGGATGCCGCCGGGCGATGGCCGGGGCCCGGGTGCAGGGGCTGATCGGTGAGGACTGGCGGGAGTGGGTGGGGTGACATATACGGATGCAGCTGAACCTCTTCCTGTCCATCACGCTCGCCGCGCAGATGTCTACAATATCATCATCATCCTTCGCATGGACCGCAGGAGCGATTCCCGGTGTACGCCGACAGCGTTCGTGACCGCCTCTGCAATCGCCCCCGCTAACTCGGACTGCTTGTGAATCGGGCGAAGCAAGGGGTTTCTCTGGATCACATGGCCGTTCGACAGATAGTAGTTGTTGGTGACGAATGCGATGCCATGATGAAACAGGAACTCCAACACACCCATGAGTTTGCCGGGATGTCGTGTTAGGTGCTTGAATGACGGAGTGTAAAACTCTGGAGCCTGGTTGATGACGTGGTCCCTGAGAGCTTCTCTGAGTGACTGCCCAAGTCTTGGGTCCATGCCGCTCATGATGTCCGAACTCTTTGCATGAGTAGGAGGCGCCTCAGGGCTGTCAACGTCGGAGATTGACAAGACAGACCCAGTGGGTCTCGCAGGATACCTGGTTTCGATGCCAGGGTTGCTCGCTAACGCCTCGAACGCAGCCCAAGTTGCAGGGTACTTGATCGGCAGCGCTGCGAACGGATCCTCATCGTTATGAGGAGGATCCACCTTTCTCGCTTCCTTCTGAAGATCAAACCGCGCAAAGTATCTGCTTGCCGCCCGGGTGATCTTAAGCATGTGGGCATCCAGCGGAATCGGGTGAGGCAGCCCATATGCCTCGGCCGCTTCCTGAGTTGAGCAGATCTCTTCGAGCGCACTGTTGCGTATGGCGACCACGACTAGAGAGCGGATGTCAAGGTCAACGTTGGCCGGCTTGTGGTTCGCCGCCTCCTCATGCCCGAGTGTCAGAAGGGTACGCCGAAAACTCACGTCGTTCCACCGGCTTAGGATTGCCCGGAGGCGGATCTCCACGTCGCTGGCAACCATGGTAGCCTGACGATCAGGAACGCCATTCATACGCAGTCCCGGGATCAGAGCCTCCGCTATGTAGGTGCGAATCAACGTTATCCCGCCCTAGATGTGTAGTGTATTGCGAGTATATCGCATGACATTGCATGCGATAAGTTCCGCAGACTCCGTATCCCCATTCACTTTCCATGCGCGGCTGTGCGACTCCGGAGCCTGATTGGGGCATAGATTTAGCCTGATTATCCTGTATTTATGCAACTTAATGTGGAGACATTAGCCTAAGATATGATAGGAGCAATATGAGTGTATAGTCAACAGCAAGCGGCTCCCACCTGCGACCGGGTGGGAGCCTCATATTTCAACCCCTATCCTTACTCCTTATTCGTCTTCAGCAGATTTACGACCAGCGCGGTGATCACGGTACCGACGACGATGGCCAGAGCGTACATCGCCAGGTTGGTCACCACGTTGCCCATGGGCAGCACCCAGATGCCGCCGTGGGGCACCATCAGCTTCACGCCGAACGCCATGGAGAGGGCGCCGGTGACGGCCGAGCCGGCCATGATGGCGGGGATGACCCGGAACGGGTCTGCCGCCGCGAACGGAATCGCGCCTTCCGTGATGAAGCTGATGCCCAGCACACCGGCCGCCTTGCCCGCCGCGCGCTCCTCGGTGGTGTACTTCTTGGGAGCCAGCAGCGTGGCCAGGAACAGCCCCAGCGGCGGGGTCATACCTGCAGCCATCACGGCGGCCATGGGCTCGTACACCTGCGAGGCCAGCAGGCCCGTGCCGAAAGCGTACGCGGCCTTGTTGACCGGGCCGCCCATGTCGAAGGCCATCATGGCGCCGAGGATGAAGCCCAGCACCACGGCGGAGCCTCCGCTCAGGCTCGTGAGCCAGTTCTGCAGCCCGGTCATGATCGCCGCCATGGGCGTGTTCAGCACATACACCATGATGAGGCCCGTGATGCCAACGCCCAGGAGGGGCAGGATCAGCACCGGCTTGATGCCCTCCAGCGTGCGGGGCAGCCGGATCCACTTGTTCAGGTAATAGACCAGGTAGCCGGCCAGGAAGCCGCCCACGATGGCCCCGAGGAAGCCCGCGCCCACCGAGTTGGCCAGGAAGCCCGCCGCCATACCGGGGGCGATGCCCGGACGGTCGGCGATGGAGTAGGCGATGAAGCCCGCCAGAATCGGGATCATGAAGCCGAAGCCCGCCTGGCCGCCGATGACGTTGAGGACGTGGGCGAACGTACCCTCCGTCGCAGCGGCCTCAATGCCGAACATGAACGAGATGGCGATCAGGATGCCGCCGGCCACCGTGAAGGGGATCATGTACGAAACGCCCGTCATCAGGTGCTTGTACCAGCCCGTGGCCTGGGCCTTCCGCTCCTGCTTGATCTCCTCCACCTGTTCCACCAGATCTGGCGCCTTCGCCGCCAGCGCCCTGTCGATCAGCCCCGCTGCGTCCTTGATCGCCTCGCCGACACCGACCTCCACCAGCGGCTTGCCGGCAAACCGGGCCTTGTCCACCTTGGCATCCGCCGCGATGATCACAGCATCGGCCTGGCGGATGTCGTCATCTGTCAGCACGTTCTCTGCCCCGACGGAGCCCCGGGTCTCGACCTTGATGGTCACCTGCTTCGCTGCTGCGGCTTTCTGCAATGCCTCTGCGGCCATGTAGGTGTGAGCAATTCCGGTAGGGCAAGAGGTAACGGCAACCAGCATCTTCGCCACGTAGGGCACCTCCCATGGAAGCGTGGTGCGAATACCAGGGTCTGCGGGTTACATCAGGGCGTTGACGATATCAGCGGGAGTCGCTGCAGAGAGCAGCTTCCCGCGGACATCCTCGTGCATGAGCAGCCGGGCCAGCTGCGACAGAGCTTTCAGGTGCAGGTCGTGTGCGCCGTCCGGTGCGGCGATCAGGAAGACCATCTTTACGGGCTCGCCGTCCAGGCTCTCCCATTCGAGGCTGCTCCTGCTCCGGCCGAAGGCGACCGCAGCCCGGCTCACGGCGCTGCTCTTCCCGTGGGGAATCGCCACGCCGAAGCCCACCGCCGTGGTGCCCTGGGCCTCGCGCGCCTTCACCGCCTCCAAATAGGCGTCCAGATCTGACACCGCGCCGCTTCTTACGAGCAGGGCGCCCAGCTCGGCCATCGCCTCCTCGGGTCTTTCCGCTTTCAGGTCAAGGGTTACCGTTTCCGGCGTGATCAGTTCGCGGATACTCACCTGGCGTCACCTCCTTCTCCGAGAATGCTGACTTCGGCAATGCGCACCTGGGGCAGTACTGCCTCCACCGCGTCGCCGCTGCATACCTGTGTGCCGTCGAGGCCGGCCGTTGCGGTGCCTGCGGCGGTGGCCAGCCGGAGGGCATCCGAGAGGGACAGGCCCCGGCTGAGCGCCACGGCAAAGCCGGCCACCATCGAATCGCCCGCCCCCACGGTGCTGCCCAGCTGAATATCGGGCGGCGTCGCCCACCAGGACTGCCGGGCGGTCACCAGCGCCGCGCCGTCTGCGCCGCTGGATACCACCACCACCTCGGGCCCCTCCGCCAGGAGCTGGCGGGCACCCCTTACCACGGCGTCCGGGCCTTCCAGCCGGCGGCCGAGCAACCGCTCGGTCTCGTTCCGGTTCGGCTTGATGAGGGTCGGGCGGGCCGCCAGCGCGATGCGCATCGGCTCGCCGTCGCTGTCCAGAATCGTCGGGACCCCGGCCTCACGCGCGAGGGCGATCAGATCCCGGTAGATGGTGTCGGGAACACCTGCCGGCAGGCTGCCCGCCAGCACCAGCACCGCCGTCTCCGGGAGCCGCTGCTCCACAAGGCGGATGAGCTCAGCCACCTGGCGCTCGGCCACCGCAAAGCCGCTCTCGTTCAGCTCCGTCAGCTGCCCGGTGCTCGGCTCGACAATTTTCATGTTGACCCGGGTCTCTCCCGGCACCATCAGGAAGTCGTGGGCTACATGAACTTGTGCGAGGTTTTTCAGAATCAGATCAGCGTTCTGCTCGCCCAGGAACCCCAGGACCTGCACCCGGGCGCCCAGGGCCTGCGCGGCCCGGGCCACGTTGATCCCCTTGCCCCCGGGGTCAACCCGGACTGCGGCCACCCGGTTGGTGGCGCCGGCGGTAAACCCGGGGACCACCAGGGTGCGGTCGATGGCGGGGTTGAGGGCGACGGTCGTGATGATCTTCAACGTCAAATGCATCCCCTT
This sequence comes from Symbiobacterium turbinis, assembly GCF_055383075.1. Classification (NCBI taxonomy): domain Bacteria; kingdom Bacillati; phylum Bacillota; class Clostridia; order Eubacteriales; family Symbiobacteriaceae; genus Symbiobacterium; species Symbiobacterium turbinis. The sequence goes on along the minus strand of NZ_AP042433.1, from coordinate 49,834 downwards.
TACTCAGCGGTGAGAACCTGAATGCCACGTGCGACCAGCTCTGCGGCGAACCGCTGTTCCAGGCCCCGGTCACTGATCAGCATGTGCATGCTGACCACGGGAGCGACGGCGGCAAAGGCCACACGCCCCGCTTTGGTGCTGTCGGCCACCACCACCACCTTGCGGGCGGCAGCGATCATCCGCCGCTTGACAGACGCCTCGGCCGTGGTCGGCGTGGTCAGCCCGCGGTCCAGGTGGATGCCGTTCGTGCCCAGGAAGACCACATCGGCGTTCACCTGCTCCAGGGCCTGCTCGGCCAGCGGCCCCACCAGCGCCAGGGTTCGGCCCCTGACCGACCCGCCGGTCACGATCACCTCGACGCCGGGGGCATCCGCCAGCTCTGCGGCAATCGGATAGGCGTTGGTCACCACCGTCAGGTTCCGGCGGTCTTTCAGCAGCCGGGCGATCTCCAGGGTTGTGGTGCCGGCGTCCAGGATGATGGAGGCCCCATCATGTACCATTCCCGCCGCCACCCGGGCGATGGCCATCTTCTCGGCCCGGTTCTGGTCCGACTTCTCGGCATAGCTGGGCTCTGCGAGCGTGGGGTCGGCCGGCACGGCGCCCCCGTGGGTCCGCTCCAGCAGCCCCTCGCGCTCCAGCTCCCGCAGGTCCCGGCGGATCGTGGACTCGGACACGCCGAAGGCCTGGCTGAGATCCTGCACCGTCACGGATTGACCGCTGCGCACGCGCTCGATGATGCGACGCTTTCGCTCTTCCGGGAACATGTGATCACATCCAGTCATGTATTGCTGGCCGTTTATGATCGTTTGTGCTCATTTATGAGTATAGGAGATCGGATGCGCTCGGTCAATACGGAAAGTCGGCGATCGGGGAGCGCCGCCCCGGTTGAAACGCACGCATAAAGCGAGCACCTTCCCGCGTCGGGAAGGTGCTCTTGCTTGCGATTCCGCTGTTTGACCGGTTCGAGGCGCCGCGCCTCTGCCCGCACGGAGGGTCTCGCCCTGGCCCGCCGGCGGCAGGCGTACTCATGCGCAGGATCAGCCCCACAGGTTGATGGTGATGTGGGCCACAGCGGGCGCGATGAGGCTCCGGGTCCGCATGAAGAGCAGCCCGAGCAGGAGGCCGAGCGCCCCCTGGCTCACGATGGAGAGGGCCAGGCCCGCCACGCAGTCACCGCCCAGCATCGCCGTCGTCGCGCCCAGGTGCCAGGCGCCGAAGGCCAGGGAGCTGAGAACCAGGCTCCACCCCTCGCCGATCAGCGGCGCCAGCCGGGTCTGCACCGCCCCGCGGAAGAGAAACTCCTCCATGAAACCGTTCTGCAGAAAGTTGTCCAGCGCCGCCAGAGGGAGCAGGAGTGCGGCCCGGGCGTCGCCCATGGCGCTCACCACGAGCGCCAGCACCCCCAGGGACAGCAGGTAGGGCGCTGCGACCGCCCAGGAGCGGTACCCCTGCCTCAGCCCCAGTTCCACAGGTCTGACCCTGCAGAGCAGCAGCACGGCCCCGGGCAGCACCATGTACAGGACCGGATTGGCCACCCAGTTGTCGTTTCCGAAGAGCCGGCCTCCCGCGCGATCCAGCGCGTCCACGAAGGGCGTCCAGAGCGGAATGTGCTCCCAGCCCGCAGGGGCGACCCCATGGAAGCTCATGCCCCTCAGACCGGTCAACACGATGATGAGGAGCAGGAAGGCCACCTGGGCCCAGAGGGCGCTCCGGCGGTGACGGGGCGCGTCGGCCTGGGGCGGGTGAGGGGCCAGCCAGAGCAGCAGGGCCGTGGCGAAAACGAACAGCAATCCGAGCGTGACAGCAACCTGCAGGAAAACCAGCGCGTGGCCCCGGACCACGAGCGTCGCCGCGGCCGCCAGCCACGCCACCAGGAAAGCGACTCCGGCGGGATGGGTGACGGCCGCCCGGACCTGGGACCAGGCGGACGATCGCGGTGCCGAAGGCGTTGGATTCTCAGGTGCGGGCATGTGCGAACCTCCTCAAGGGGAGGACTGCTTCTCCGCACCCTGGGGTTCACGAAATTACCAGGGGTTCTTCCAGGAAGCGCCTTCACCATCACGAGGAGGATCTTGACCGATCCAGGTGCATCTGATAATAGACCATCGCCGCCAGCGCGGCCGCGGCCAGGTAGGGCACGCCGGCGACCTGCAGGTAGCAGTCCTTGCCGACGACATCGCCGCCGATCCGCCCGGTGAGCAGCCCATCCCTGGCCGTCAGGCGCAGGTCGGCGCCGGAGACGCTCCCGCCGATCCGGCCGGTGATCTGGTCGTGCTGCTGCGAGAGCGCGATGTCCCAGCCGACGACGTCGCCGCCCATCCGCCCACTGCCCTCGTTCCCGCGGATGACGAAATGAAGATCCTTGCCGTCCAGCACGCCGCCCCAGCGCCCGCTCAGCGTGGTGCCGTCAAAGGAGAGCGCGACGTCCTTGCCGATCAGGGCGCCGCCGAATCGCCCGGTGAGCGTGCCGTTTTCATAGGAAACACGAATGTCGTTGCCCACAAGAAAGCCGCCGATGCGGCCCTGAACCATCCCGGCCATCTTTCCTGCCCCCTTGTGCCGACCGATGGCCCGGCCCTTACGGACGTTGGTTCACTATTCGCCCAACCCCGCTCGGCGCTTCCGGACTTGAACCGGGCCACCACACCTCCGCCATCCTGCTCGACCCCGATGCACTTGCGTCCGGTCTGCACGACCGCGGCTCCCCCTGCTGCCTCGTAAAGCAGGGCCAGCAGTTCAGCCCTGTGGACGTAGGCGACGGCATCGCCGTACCGGTCGACCAGATCCGACTCGGCAAAGCGGGAGAGCACCTCCTCCCGGGCGGTGCGGATCTCGCCGCCCCCGCGCAGGGCAATCGCGTTCAGGGCGTCACCGAGACCCAGTTCGGCGAGTGCGCGCAGTGCGTTCGGCCATAGCGAAAGACCGGCGCCCGCCTCCCGCACAGCCGGCGACCGCTCGAACACCTTGACGGACAGGCCCGCGCGCTGCAGCGCCACGGCCGCCGCCAGTCCGCCAATCCCCGCACCGATGACCAAGGCTGTGCCCATGATCGTGGCCTCCTCTTTGGCCGGACCCGCCTGTCTCTCTCCTTTGGTCCGGCGGGTCAACAACAGAGGTATGGCGCGCAGGTGGGGCCGGAACGCACTTGACCGCCCCCCTTTCCGGAGGCGGCCAGGTGCGTCACCTGCTCAGCAGCGTGCCCACGTACCGAATGAGCTCGTTCGCGCAGACCTCGCAGTAGCCGTGGTCGTCGATCAGCCGCTGCACCACCTCGCTGATGCGCTTCTGCTGCTCCGGGTCAGGCGTGCGGGTCGACGTGGTAATCTTCACCACGTTCTTCATGTCCGCGAACAGCTTCTTCTCGATGGCCTCCTTCAGCCGCTCGTGGCTCGTGTACTCGAAGGTGAGCCCCTTGCGCGCCAGCGTGGAGATGCGGATCATGATCTCCTCCCGGAACGCCTTCTTGGCGTTCTCGGTCACGCCGATCTGCTCCTCGATCGAGCGCATCAGCTTCTCGTCCGGGTCGACCTCCTCCTCGGTGATCGGGTCGATCAGCTTCTGCTTGTTCACGTAGGCCTCAACGTTGTCCAGGTAGTTGTTGAACACCGACCGGGCCGTCTCCTCGAAGGCGTAGATGAAGGCTCGCTGGATCTCGTTGCGGGCCAGCTCGTCGTACTCCTTGCGGGCCTCGTAGATGAAGTTCAGGTAGTTCTCCTTGTCCTCGCGGGTGATGCCGGTGTGCTGCTCGAAGCCGTCCTTCAGGGCCCGGAGCGCATCCAGCGGGTTGATGCAGGTCACGCCCTCCCGCACCAGCGCGCTGGAGAGCCGGTTGATGATGTAACGGGGCGAGATGCCCACCATGCCCTCCCGCGACGCCTCCTCCTGCAGCTCCCGAATGTCCTTCTGGGTGAAGCCCTCCACCGACTCGCCATTGTAGAGCTTCACCTTCTTCATCAGGCTGAGGCCGGCCTTCTTGGAGGGCTCCAGCCGCGTCAGGATGGCGAACAGCGACGCGATGCGCAGGGTGTGCGGCGCGATGTGGATGCCCTTCAGGCCGGAGTCGTTGATGAGCTTCTCGTAGATCTTCACCTCGTCGTCGATCTTCAGGTTGTACGGCACCCGCACCAAGATCATGCGGTCCTTTAGCGCTTCGTTCTTCTTATTGTTTACAAAGGCGTTAAATTCGTTCTCGTTTGTGTGACTGACGATCACCTCGTCGGCGTAGATCATGGCGAACCGGCCGGTCTTGATGGACTGCTCCTGGCTGAGGGTTAGCAGGCCGTAGAGGAACTTCTCGTCGCACTTCAGCATCTCGATGAACTCCATCAGCCCCCGGTTGGCCACGTTCAGCTCGCCGTCGAACCGGTAGGCCCGGGGGTCGGACTCGGTGCCGTACTGCCCGATGGTCGAGAGGTCGACGGAACCGGTCAGCTCAGATATGTCCTGGCTCTTCGGATCGGACGGCGTGAACGTGCCGATGCCCACCCGGTTCTTCTCGGAAAAGGCGATGCGCTGCACGATCACGTCCTCTACCCGTCCGTCGTACTTGTCCTGCACCATCTGCCGGCACGCCGGGCAGAGGTCGCCCTCGATGTAGATGCCATACTCCTTGCGGATCTCGTCCCGGAGCTCGTGCGGGATCAGGTGCAGCGGCTCCTCGTGCATCGGGCAGCCCTTGATCGCGTAGATGGCGCCCTCCTCGGTGCGGGACCAGCGCTCCAGGCCCCGCTTCAGCAGCGAGACGATGGTCGACTTGCCGCCGCCCACCGGCCCCATCAGCAGCAGGATGCGCTTGCGCACCTCCAGCCGCTTGGCCGCCGAGCGGAAATACTCCACCAGCTGCTCCAGCGGCTTCTCCAGCCCGAAGATCTCGTCGCTGAAGAACTTGTAGGTTTTCTGGCCGCCCGCGTTCTTCTCGACGCCAGCCGACATGATCATGTTGTAAACCCGCGCGTGCGCCAGGTCGGCCACTGCGGGGTTGCGCTTGACGATCTCGAAGTACTCCAGGAAGGTGCCTTCCCAGGCCAGGCGCTGCTCCTCCGCCCTGTGCTGCTCCAGCCGCTCCTTCAGATCCACGGGTACCCTCCTCTCTCCTCACGCCCGCCTCCTGTCAACGGTTGGGATAAAGTATATGAGGGAGGTCTGCTCCCGTGCCACGAAAAAGCGATGGGTCAAGCTTCTGCGGGGTGCGGTGGGCTGCGGCGGGCACAGGGACCCGGGAACGCCAGGAGGGATCGCCTGGTTGACCGCAGGGACCGCCTTCCGTCAGACTGTTCTCAGCACTCCGGAACGAGGAGGGTCCCCGATGAACCGACGGTGGCCAGAGGCGGCTCTGCCCGCCATCATGCTGGCGGCCGCCCTGCTGGCCGGGTGCGCCGGCGCGCCGGCCGCGGAGCCCGTGGAAGTGACGCGGCTGATCCCCGCGGACATCCCCCCGGGAATGGAGCCGCAGACGCTGGACGAGGTGCCCTTCGCGGTGGAGCCGGCCCTCCGGATCCTGCGCAACCCCGGGACGCCGACGGCAGGGATCGCCGCCGTGAAGATCATGGTAACCTCCCTCGCCGACGAGACGCTGGAGAACGTCCACGCCGCGGTGTGGCTGCCGGAGGAGGTCTTCCGCATCACCCCCAGGGCCCTGCTGGGCACCAACCTGGACCCCGGGATGTGGGACGTCGACCTGACGCCCGAGCAACCCGCGATGGGGCTGCTCACCGAGTTCGACTTCGCGGACTTCAGCCAGCGGGACGAGATCATCGCCGCGTTCAACGGCGACACCCGGGTGCGGATCGTGTGGGACGGCGGCGACGTGCTGTTCACCTTCCCCGCCGAGCTGTGGACGGTGGAAGTGGTCGAGGACGCGGCGCCGTAACCGGAGAAAAAAGCCCCGCGTGCGGCCGTACCGGCCCCCGCGGGGTTTCCTGTCCTGTTCCCTTCGTCGCCGTCATCCCAGCAACCCGGCCACGCTCTCCAGCACGTAGTCCGGCTTCCAGGGCGAGCTCTCCACCTGCTCACGGCGGGTGACGCCCGTCAGCACCAGGGCCGTGGTCATGCCGGCCTCCCGGCCCATGCGCATGTCCGTCTCCAGCCGGTCGCCGACCATGATGCACTGGTCCGGGGTCAGCCCCAGCAGCTCCATCGCCTCCTGCACCGTGATGGGCGAGGGCTTGCCGGTGATCAGCTCCACTTTCTTCCCCGTGACCCCCTCCACCGCGCCGATCATCCCGCCCACGTCGGCCACCTCGCCGCCGGGCACCGGGCAGGTGCGGTCGGGGTGCGTGGCGATGAAGCGCGCGCCGTTGCGGATGGCCTGGAGGGCGTCGTTCAGCTTCCGGTAGGTGAACTGCCGGTCCCACGACACCACCACGTACTCGCAGGCCAGTGGGTCGGTGACCAGCTGGATCCCCCGCTTCCGGAGCTCCTCCGCCAGCGGCTCCTCGCCGATCAGGTAGACCCGTGCCCCGGGCGCCGTCCGGCTCAGGTAGCGGGCCATGATGATCGACGAGTTGAGCACTTCCTCCACCGCCGCCTGAATGCCCAGGCGGTTCAGCTTTGCCGCGTAGCTCGCGGCGGGCTCGATGGGCTTGTTGGAGAGGAAGGCGATCTTCGCGCCCCGCCGGCGCAGTTCGGCCAGGGTCTCGGGAGCCCCGGGGATCGCGTGGTCGCCCAGGTAGAGGGTGCCGTCCAGGTCAAAGATGTATCCCTTGAACTGTTTCAACGAATCTAACCCCCTGTGTGCTGCAGGCTCAACAAGAGCACAGGTTCGCTAAGGCCGGTTGAAGTCCTGCGCCATAAGATGAAACATCACCTGCACCGGGGGGAAGCTCCTTGCCCATCGCCGTAGCCGGAGCAGGCTATGTGGGGCTCACCACAGCGGCCTGCCTCTGCGAGCTGGGACACGAAGTCGCGCTCCTGGAGATTGACGGTGAACGCGTGGCCCGACTGCAGCGGGGCGAATGCCCCTTCTACGAACCCGGAATCGACGACCTGCTGCGGCGCCACCTGGACCGCTCCCTGAGGGTAACGACGGACATGGACCAGGCCCTCCGCCGTGCGGAGGTGCTGATCGTCTGCGTCGGCACCCCGCAGTCCGCCTCGGGCGCACCGGACCTGCGTGCGCTCTGGAAGCTGCTCGGCGACCTGCACAAGCGCCGCCCGGCCGGCCCCCTGACCGTCGTGCTCAAGTCGACCGTTCCGCCGGGCACCAACCGCCGGGCGCAGAGCCGGTTGGGCCCGGGCTTTACTGTGGTCTCCAACCCCGAGTTCCTGCGGGAGGGTACCGCCATCCACGACTTCTTCCACCCCGACCGCATCGTGGTCGGCGCCGCGTCGCCGGCCGCCGCCCGGCAGGTCGCCGACCTCTACCGCGGCATCGACGCGCCGGTGATCAGCACCGGCTGGGAGGAGGCCGAGCTGATCAAGTACGCCAGCAACGCCTTCCTGGCGGTGAAGCTCTCCTTCGCCAACGAGGTGGCCGCCCTGGCCGACGGGCTGGGCGCCGACGTGCTGGCCGTGCTGAAGGGCGTGGGGCTGGACCGCCGCATCGGCGGCCACTTCCTGAACCCCGGCCCCGGGTACGGGGGCTCCTGCCTGCCCAAAGACCTGGCCGGCCTGCTCTGGACCGCCCGGCGGAGGCGGGTCCGGCTGGACCTGCTCCCCGCGGCCCGCCGCGCCAACGAGCGGCAGCGGCGGCGGGTGCTGGCGAAGCTGGGGCCCGTGGCGGGCCGCCGCATCGCCGTCTGGGGCCTGGCCTTCAAGGCCGGCACCGACGACGTGCGGGAGTCGCCTGCCCTGGCCATCATCCCCGCCCTGCTGGCAGAGGGGGCCCGGGTGGCGGCCCACGACCCCGAGGCCCGCCACACTTTCGCGGCGGCCCTGGCGGCAGCCGGGCCTGACGGCCTGCCCGCCGGGCTGGAGCTGGCCGACGACCCCTGGTCCGCGGCCCACGGGGCAGACGCGCTGCTGGTGCTGACCGAGTGGCCGGCCTACGCGGCCGCCTCACCGGCCGAGATTCGGACCGCCCTGGCCGGCGACCTGGTCGTCGATGCCCGGAACCTGTTCGACCCCGATGCCATGGCGGCCGCAGGGCTGCGCCACATCGGCGTGGGGCGGGGCCGCGGGCGCTGAGATCCCCGCGGGGCCCGCACGGGCCCGCGCAGGCCCGGCGCTGGCAACGAAGCCACGAGAATGGGGCCGTCCTGAGGTCATCGCAGATGACCTGCAGGACAGCCCCCTTAATATTTCACAGGATTAGGCATCGCCGCCGGTCGTATCATCACCGCCGTCGGCATCGCCTTCGGTCACGTCGTCGTCACCGTCCATGTCGCCGTCATCGCCGGCCACGTCGGAATCGTCGCCGGAGCCTCCGTCGTCGCCATCAGCATCGGCGTCATCGCCCGAACCGCCGTCGTCGCCATCAGCGTCGGCGTCATCGCCCGAACCGTCGTCGTCGCCATCAGCGTCGGCGTCATCGCCCGAACCGCCGTCGTCCTCGTCAGCATCGGCGTCATCGCCGGAGCCGGTGCCGTCGCCCGAACCCGTGCCCGACTCGTCCCCGGAGCCGGATCCGGTGCCGTCGTCGTCACCGCCGGTCGCCTGCAGGAGGTGCGCCCGAACCGGACTTTCCGCATAGAGTGATTCCATATCCCGCTTCTCTTCCTCGACCAGGTTCAGCAGACGTTCCACCAGGTTCCCGGACTCAGCCATGCCCGCATCCCTCCACCGTGGTCATACGGTCTCTGCAGCGACCTGACGCTCCATCCTATGCCCGCCCGGCACATTCCGTCACCTCGCCCGGAGTACTGCGAAGGGTGTGAACCCATGGACTTCTGCGATCTCGAGCTGGGGCCTGACCCCTGGCCCCGGCTTGCGGAGGGCAGCCTGACCGGCACACTTCGCTGGAATGGGGGGCCCGAGCTGCCGGTGTCCGTGCGCATCCGCGGCGCACACTCCCGCAAGTTTCCCAAGCGGTCCCTGCAGGTGACCCTGCGCGGCGCCCCCCTGCCCGACGAACCCCCGGCCGGCCACACCGTGCGCCGTATCCATCTGAACGCCGACTTCGTTGACCCGACCCTGCTGCGCTCGGCGCTCTCGTACACCCTCTTCCCGATGCTGGGCGTGGACGCGCCCCGGTGGCGGCACGTCCTCCCGACGGTGAGCGGCGAGCCAGCCGGGCTCTATATCGCGCTGGAGTCGGTGGACCGCGACTTCTGCCGCCGGCGGGGCTGGACGCCCGGCCCCATCTTTTACGCGACCAACCGCAACGCCAACTTCGGGCTGATCAGCCCCTTCACCAAGACTTTGAAGGAGCCGCTGGAGAGGGGCTACCTCCCGGTGGAGAAGGCAGACCCGGAACCCATCCGGCAGATGCTGCTGGCGCTCAACCTGGCGGACGAGGCGTCGCTCATGCAGGTGGTCGAACGGTGGTTCGACCTGGACCGCTACCTGCACTGGGTGATCGGCGCCGTCTTCGTGGGAAACCGCGACGGCTTCGTGCACAACTACGCCCTCTACCTGGAACCCGACGAGCAGCGGTTCCGCATCATCCCGTGGGATTACGACGCCACGTGGGGCATCGACATCCACGGGCGGCCCGCCCGGCTGGACCGGGTGCCCGTGACCGGCTGGAACAAGCTCTCGCACCGGCTCTTCGCCCACCCCGAAGGGCGGCGCCGCTTCCGCCAGGCCTTCCTCCGGGCGCTGGACGGCCCCCTCGCGCCCGGCGCCGTGCTCCCGCTCATCGACCGGCTGAGCCGCCAGGTGGAGCCGTGGCGGGACCGGGACCCCTACCTCAGGAAGGCCGACTTCGCCCGGGAGGTCGACCGGCTCCGACGCTGGGCCGTGGACCGGCGGGCCCTGCTCCTGCGGGAGCTGGCACCGCTGTGAGGGGCCGCCCACAGCAAAGGGGCTGCCCCTCCGTCATTCTGGGATGACAGCGTCACCCAAAATGACTGGGATAGCCCCTTACGCCGGCTATTGCACGATCGTGACGCGGGCGGGCCCCCTGAAGCGGGAGACGGCGGCGCTCCTGCGGCGAGAGTCGCGGTCCGGGATGCCGGCCAGCGCGGCGATCTCGGTCTGCGCCTCGTCCTCCTCCTCCAGTTCCTCCTCCCGGGCCAGTTGCCGGGCCGGCTCCACCTCCATCTCCGCGTCCCCGTCCACTTCGGCTTCCGTGCCCATTTCCGGCTCCGGCGCCGCTTCCGCCTCCACGCCTACATCCGCCTCCACGCCCACATCCGTCTCCGTTTCCGCGCCCAGCTCCGCCGCCGCGGGCTCCGGCTCCAGATCGGCCACCGGCTCCCAGTCGGCGTTCAGCTCCTCCAGGCTGAGGGAAGAGTCGCTGGTCTCCGAACTGAACGAGTCGAACTCCGCCCCGTCCTCCCGGAGGTCGAAGGCCTTCACCCAGAGCCGGGCCATGCCCACCGCCTCCAGGGCGATGTGCGTCTCCACCGTCAGGTGGAAGAGCCCGTCGCGCACCTCCGCCTCCAGACAGCGGGCGCCCCGGAGCAGCCGGCCGGCGGTCTGGGTCTCGCCGACGACCTGAGCCACCAGGGGCACGTCGGCAGGTTCCGTGTGTGTACAGGTGATTCGCTCTACCCGGGTCTCGTCGCCCGCGGCGCACCAGACCTCGCAGACGGCCACCAGGCGCACCTGCGGCCCGCCGGGGCCTCCTTCCACGGTCAGCTGCGGACTGCTCACATGGACCCCGAGCACACACTCCGCGCCGTCGGCGGGCGCCGTGTGCGTCCAGACGACCCGGCGGTCGCACCGGCCCACGACGGCACGGGTTATGATCTCCTGCAGCCGAATGCTGGACAAGGGCCATCCTCCTCAGGGCTGAATTCTCGTATCAGGCTATGCAGGCCGCCGGCGATCTGCTCCCCGCGGGCGGGCGCGCCGACGTCACGCCCGCCGCGTGAGGAGCCACTTGTACTGCTCCCAGAGCCCATCCTCCAGCGGGGTGGAGGGCAGAAAGCCCACCTCCTGCCACAGCCGCTCGGTGTCGGCCCGGGTCTCCCGCATGTCGCCCGGCGCCGGCGGCAGGTGCTGGATCCGGACCGGCCGGCCGGTGATGGCGGCGATCAGCCGGATGGCCTTCCGAATGGTGACCGCGCTGCCGCCGCCCACGTTGATGGGCACGCCGACCACGGGGTTGAGGGCGGCCCGCTGGGTCGCCATCACCGCGTCGCCCACGTAGGTGAAGTCCCGGAGCTGGCTGCCGTCGCCGTAGATCTGAATCGGCGCGCCGGTGAGCGCGGCGGTCAGCCAGCGGCTGAAGGCCATGTCCGGGCGCTGGCGGGGACCGTAGACGGTGAAGTAGCGCAGGGCCACCCAGGGGATGCCCGCCGTGCGGCCGTACAGCTCGCAGAGCTGCTCGGCCGCCAGCTTCGTGAGCCCGTAGGGCGAGACCGGCAGGGTAGGCCCGTCCTCCCGCGCCGGCATCGGCGCGTCGCCGTACACCGACGAGGTGGACGCCAGGACGAACTTCTTCAGGGGCCGCTCCCGCAGGGCCTCCAGGAGCCGCTGGGTCGTCTGCAGGTTGCCCTTCAGGTACGCGGGAAACTGGCTCCAGCTCTCCCGCACGCCGGGCTGCCCCGCCAGGTGCACCACGTACTCGACGCCGTCCAGGAGCGGGGCCAGGTCCATCTTCAGAAGGTCTCCCTGCACATCGGCCCCCGGACGGCGGTCCACCCCCACCACGTCATGTCCGGCGGCACGGAGCGACTCCACTAGGTGCGATCCGATGAACCCCGCCGCGCCGGTCACGAGAAAGCGCGCCACAGCTCACCCCTCCAGTGCCGCCAGGAGCTCGGCCGCCACCCGGGCCCAGCCGAACCGGGCCTCCGCCACCCGGCGGTTCTCCTCGCCCATCTGCCGCCGCAGCTGCGGATCGTCCAGCAGCGTCCGGATGGCGGCCGCGAACGCCTCAGGCCGGTGGTGCTGCCGCACCAGCAGCCCGTTCCGCCCCTCCGCCACCACCTCGGCGTTGCCGCCCCGGTCGGTGGTCACGATGGGCAGCCCGCAGGCCATCGCCTCGTAGTGCACCCGGGCCAGCGGCTCCTCCCACTGCGATGCGCAGACGAAGATGTCCGCCATCCGGAAGAACGCGTCCACCTCCGCGTAGGGCACGTAGCCCACCATCCGCACGGCGTCCCCCAGCTCGGCGGCCTGCTCCGCCACCGCCTCCACGTAGTCGTCCGCATCGTTCCGCCCGTACCAGCGGGATCCCACCTGCACCAGCACCGCCTCGGGGTGGGTCCGCGCCACCTGCGCCATCGCCTCCAGGAGGACGTGGACGCCCTTCTTGGGCGAGAGCCGGCTCACCGAGAGGATGACCGGCCGTCCCAGAATGCCGAGCGCCGCCCGGAGCGCCTCGGAACGGGGGCCCGGCCCCGGGCGGAAGCGCTCCAGGTCGACGCCGGAGTAGATGGTGCGGAACTTGTCGGCGAACTCGGGGTAATACGCAACCGCGGTGCGCCGGATGAAGTCGCTGATCGTCAGCACGCCCTCCAGCAGGCCCAGGATGCGCCGGGCCCGCCCCGGGTGGAGCCGGTGCGGGGCGAGCATGGCGTTGTGCAGTGAAAGGAACAGCCTGGCGCCGGGGGCGGCCCGCGCGATGCGCTCCACGAAGGCGGGGCGGTTGAAGACCTCCACCACGTCCCACCGCTCCGCCGCCAGGAAGGCCGCCGCCCGTTCCGCGTAGGCATCAGGGCCGCCCTCTGCCGCCACCCGCACGAAGCGCACGCCGCCCGCCTCTTCCTCGGGGGGCAGCGCCGGGTCGGACCGGCCTACGACCGTGACGGCGTGCCGGGCCGCCAGGAAGGGCAGCACGCCGTCGATATAGGTCTGAATCGCCCCGCCCCGGACCGGGGGAACCGGCAGCTTCTCCGTGCAGACCAGGGCGATGCGCATGCTCACTGCCGCTCCCACAGGGCGCGGATCTCGGCCGCCACACGGTCCCAGCCGAAGTGGGCCTCGGCCAGGGCCCGGCCCCGCCGGCTCATCCGGCCCCGCAACTCGGCGTCCCCCAGCACCCGGAGGATCGCCCCGGCGAAGGCCCCGGGCTTCTCCGGCTCCTCCACCACCAGACCGTTGCCCTGCCCCCGCACCACCTCGGGGTTCCCGCCCCGGGCTGTGGTGATGATGGGCAGCCCTGCGGCCATGGCCTCGTAGTGCACCCGGGCCAGCGGCTCCTCCCACTGGGAGGCGCAGATGAAGAGGTCGCCGGCGGCGAACCACTCGTGCACCCGGTCGGCCGGCACGTACCCGGTGGTGTGCACGTTGATCGGCGCCCGGGCCGCCAGAGCCCGCACGTACGCCACGTAGTCGCTGATGCGGTCCTCGCCGTACCACTTGCTGCCCACCAGCACCAGGCTGGCCTCCGGGTACCGCCGGGCGATGGGCCCCATCGCCCGCACCAGCACGTCGGCGCCCTTCTTCGGCGAGAGCCGCCCCACATAGAGCAGCACCGGGCCGCGCCCGAGGCCGTGCTCCGCCCGGAGCCGCTGCCGGATCTGCCGGGCCTCCGGCGTCCAGATGGGCAGGAACCGGTCCAGGTCCACCCCGGAGTACACGGTGCGCCACTTGCCCCGCGCCTCGGGGTACAGGGCCTCCACCCCCCGGCCGATGAAGTCGCTGACGGTGACGATGCCCTCGACCGCAGCCATGGCCTCCCGGGCCTCCTCGGGGGCGATCTTGTCTTCCCGGAACATCTCATTGTGGAGGCTGAGGATGAGCCGGCTCCCGGGGAGGGCGCGCTTCACCGGCAGGACCAGCCGCGGCCGGTTGAAAAGGTGGACGAGGTCGAAGCTCCGCCCCGTCCGGCGCAGCAGGTTCACCACCCGCTCCAGGTACTGCGGGAAGGGACCGCCCGGCACGCGCCAGTACTCCACGCCGCCCCGGACCTCCCTCTCGGGCAGTTCGGGGTCGGTCACGCCCAGCACCGTCACCTGGTGGTCGCGCGCAAGGCGCGGCGCCACGGCGTGGATATAGGTCTGAATGGCCCCGCCCCGCACCGGCGGCACGGGCAGCTTCTCGGTGCAGATCATCAGGCTGCGCACGGCACCGGTCACCTCCTCCGCCTGAGGCCCAGCTCCCGCAGGGCCTGCTGCTTGCGTTCATCGGTGATGAGCAGCCGCTCCAGGGCGGCCACCATGGCGCCGTCCAGCATGTTGGGGTCGTAGAGCACGTCCTTGACCAGCTTGTAGAACTCGTTGGGCAGATACATGTCGATCAGCATCACCTGCATGGCCTCGGGCTCGATGGGATGCACCTCGTGGTAGGCGTCGATCATCGCCTTCATCCAGGTGATGTCCCAGTCGCCCCGGTCGTCCATAGTGCCGGTGATCAGCTTCCTGAGGTCGCGGAAGGCCAGGTCGAAGGCTACCCCGTCCAGGTCGATCACCCAGATGCGGCCGTCGGGCCCCACCTGTCCGTTGGACCAGCCGTAGTCCTGGTGGGCAAGTCCCCAGGCCTGGTCTCCCCGGGCGATGAACTGCCGGTAGGCCGATGCCTCCAGCATCCGGATCGCCTCGTCGGCCTGCTCCTTGAACCGGGGCAGCACCTCCAACAGCACCGGGCTGGCAGGCAGGTCGTGATAGGCCCGGGCCAGGTGTTCGAACCAGTCCAGCTTGGTGCGCAGCTTCTGGTAGACCCGGGGCCAGCGGTGCAGCCGGCTGGCATTGACCGCGCCCGGCGGCGGCTCGTAACCCAGCGACCGCCGGTGGAACTCGGCCAGGCCGCCGCAGAGCATGGCGGCGCCGTCCGGCGTGTCCTTCGGCGCCTGGTGCAGCCCCTCAATCCACTCCGCGACGATGAACATGCGGCCTCCCACCACGGTGTAGAGCAGCCCGTCGCGGGCGGGCACCAGGGGCGCAACCCGGGCCTTCCGCTTGACGAGATACTCCTGCGCGCCGATGGAGAAGAGGTTCCGTTCGAAGGGCCGGTGCAGCAGCTTCAGGGCACGGGGGCCCCGGTTGGTCTCGATCCGCCAGATGGCGCCCCAGCCCTTCTCCGGCTTTGTGGCGGCCAGGGTCCAGCCGGTCACCTTCATGTCCCAGGCCTCGGCCGCCTTCTCGGCGAGGGCCATAATCTCGGGGGGCACCGTGAGGTCGGGGTAGGACTCCGCCTCCTCCTCCTCAATCGCGGGAGCCCAGCGGCGGAGAAACGCACCCTGCCACTCTTCCGCACTGCGGCGGGCTGCCGCGCTGCCGCGCGCTACCGGGCTGCGGCTGGCTGCAGCGCTACCGCGCACTGCCGCGCTGCGGCTGGGTGCCGCGCTGCGGCCGCGGGCGGCGGGGCGTTCTGCATGAAGCACGTCTTCCAGGGGCTCGTCGCTTCCGCCGGAGCCGATGATCTGCACACTGCCCGAGGCAGGCACGTAGACGCCGGCGCCCGCAGGAACGTAGATGATCACGGGGCTGTTCTTCACCGGGTCACCTCCCAGACTCTCCGCGGTCGCGGCGGAATCGCCAGATGGGCGTCATCGCCCACCACCAGCGTCGCGTGGTCCGCCGCCCGCGACGATACGGACGCGCCGGCGCCCACCACCGAATCGGCCAGGCAGAGACCCGGCCCCTTCAGCCGGGAGCCGGGGAGCAGAACGGAGTTCCACACTCGCACGCCTTCGAGGTTAGCGCCCTCCCCCACGCTGGTGGACGGGCCGACCTCGCTGTCGGTCAGCCGGCAATCGGCGCCGATGACCAGCGGTCCCCGCAGCCGGACCCGGCGCAGCACCGTGCGCGGGCCGACCGCGACGCTCCCGGCGATGTCCACGTCCTCCAGCACAGCGGTCGGGTCCACGCCGGGGTTCAGCGCGTCCAGGAGACGGGCGTTGGCCTCGAGCAGCCCGGATGCGCTTCCGGCGTCCACCCACCACCCGGTCAGCTCGTGGCCGAGCACAGGGCGGCCGTCCGCAACCAGCCGCGCGATCGCGTCCGTAATCTCCAGCTCGCCGCGGGCCGAAGGGGCGAGGTCCGCGATCGCGTCATGAACCGAAGGGGTGAAGAGATAGATGCCCGCGATGGCCAGGTCAGACGGCGGGTCCGCCGGCTTCTCCACCACCGCGGTCACCCGGCGTCCCTTCAGCACCGCCACGCCGAACGCCCGCGGGTCGGCCACTTTCCGCAGGGTGAGCAGGGCCGCGGGGGCCTCTGTTTGGAACAGGCGTAGGGCAGGGCTCAGGTCGTCGCTGGTCAGGTTGTCGCCCAGGTAGAGGAGAAAGGGCTCATCTGCCAGAAAGGGGCGCGCCGCCGCCACCGCATGGGCGATGCCTCCGGGCTCGGCCTGCAGGATGACGTTGACCCGCTGCGGAGACCACCGCCGCACGCTCTCGGCCAGCTCCTGCTGGCCGGGGCCGACGACCACCCCGATCTCATCGAATCCGTGCCTTTCCAGGTAGGCGAAGATGTGCTGCCAGATGGGACGCCCGGCAACGGGAAGTGATGCCTTCGCCCAGGTGTGGGTCAGGGGCCGCAACCGTGTGCCGCGGCCAGCGCAGAGAACCAGGGCCTTCACATCCATCCCTGCCTTTCTCCTTCCACCGTATGCAGCAGAGCCGGGCGAGGTTTACGTAACAGCGTGGGGCGTGGGGCCCGCGGCCTGAGGCCGCGGGCCCGGTGCCTTTATGTGGCGTTGAGTCCGCCCCCAGCCTGCAGTAGATGGCGCCCTGTACGGCCGCACAGTTGCATACAGCAGGCGCACCGGCCCAACCCCGGCGGGCTGTTCGGCCGTGGCCAACGTGGGAACCGCAAGTTTTTCGCTTCGGCGTCGGGGCCAAAGCGCAAAACCGTCGGTTCCCAGATGCCTGCGGTGACTTCAGTGGGTGACCTATCCCGGTGTGGCCCGAGTTCGACGCCCTCTGCGGAGGTTCAGGTGACATAAGATGGGCGTCTGATTGACATAACGGCGTCCGGCGACGAGGCTCAGCCGGTTGCTCGGCCGTGGCCAACGTGGGAACCGCAAGTTTTCCGCTTCGGCGTCGGGGCCAAAGCGTAAAACCGCCGGTTCCCAGATGCCGGCGGTGACTTCAGCGGGTGACCTCGCCAGGTGTGGTGCGCGTTCGACGCCCTCTGCGGAGGTTCAGGTGACATAAGATCGGAGTCCGATTGACATAACGGCGTCCGGCGACGTGGCTCAGCCGGTTGCTCGGCCGTGGCCGACGTGGGAACCGCAAGTTTTCCGCTTCAGCGTCTGGGCCAAAGCGTAAAACCGCCGGTTCCCAGATGCCGGCGGTGACTTCAGCGGGTGACCTCGCCAGGTGTGGTGCGCGTTCGACGCCCTCTGCGGAGGTTCAGGTGACATAAGATGGGCGTCTGATTGACATAACGGCGTCCGGCGACGAGGCTCAGCCAGTTGCTCGGCCGTGGCCAACGTGGGAACCGCAAGTTTTCCGCTTCGGCGTCGGGGCCAAAGCGTAAAACCGCCGGTTCCCAGATGCCGGCGGTGACTTCAGCGGGTGACCTCGCCAGGTGTGGTGCGCGTTCGACGCCCTCTGCGGAGGTTCAGGTGACATAAGATGGGCGTCTGATTGACATAACGGCGTCCGGCGACGAGGCTCAGCCAGTTGCTCGGCCGTGGCCAACGTGGGAACCGCAAGTTTTCCGCTTCGGCGTCGGGGCCAAAGCGTAAAACCGCCGGTTCCCAGATGCCGGCGGTGACTTCAGCGGGTGACCTCGCCAGGTGTGGTGCGCGTTCGACGCCCTCTGCGGAGGTTCAGGTGACATAAGATCGGAGTCCGATTGACATAACGGCGTCCGGCGACGTGGCTCAGCCGGATGCTCGGCCGTGGCCAACTTGGGAACCGTAAGTTTTTCGCTTCAGCGTCTGGGCCAAAGCGTAAAACCGAGGGTTCCCAAATGCCGGCGGTGACTTCAGCGGGTGACCTCGCCAGGTGTGGTGCGCGTTCGACGCCCTCTGCGGCGGCTCAGGTGACATAAAATGGGCGTCTGGTTGACATAACGACGTTCGGCGACGAGGCTCAGCCGGTTGCTCGGCCGTGGTCAACGTGGGAACCGTAACTTTTTCGCTTCCGCGTCTGGGCCAAAGCGAAAAACCGCCGGCTCCGACGGCGCCGCGGTCTCGGCACGCATGCAGGCGAAGCCCGCGGCGCGGGGCCGCGGGCTGAACGCAGGTATGTGGTCAGCGTGAGGGCACCTGATCCTCCGCCCGCACCCAGTAGCGGGTGAGGGCCCTGGCCTCCACCTCCACCGTGACGGCCAGATCCAGGTGAATGACGTCGTCCTCCACGCGCACATCCGTGGTGCGCGGATTCCCGACAAGCCGCATTTCATAGGAAGGATCGCTGAGCAGATTCCCCCGCAGGGCCACCGGCGTCGGCTGCACGGTATGGCACCGGGCGCGGGCCACCCGGGTGCCTTCCGGGCCCAGGAACCACAGGTCCACATCAACCGTCAGCTCAGCCTGCGGTGCATCGCCTTCCAGTCGCAGCCTGCACGACACCTGGCCGGACCGCACCCCCAGAACCTGGACCGCTCCGTCGGCTGCCATGGTGTGGGTCCAGGTGAGGGTGTGCTCTGCCCGACCGACGACCGCCTCGCTGATGATCTCCAGAAGCATGGGCCACCTCCTCTTCGCGCGGAACACGGCTGCGTCTGGTCCAGCCTATGCACCCGGGCCGCCCGTCGCCCCATGGCCGCGTCAGTCGTCCAAATTCACAGAAAACCTGGCAAAGGAGAGGAATTCCCATGCTGCTGACGCCCCGCCCTGAACTGGAGCGCCGCATCCGCCAACTGCAGGCCAGCCTGCGCGAGCAGCACCTGGAAGGCGCCCTCCTGCACAACACCACGTCGCTGCTCTACTTCGCGGGCACCGCCCAGCAGAGCCACCTCTGGGTGCCGGCCGCCGGTGAGCCGCGCCTCCTGGTGCGCCGGGTGCTGGACAGAGCCCGGCACGAGTCGGCCCTGGAGCATGTCGAGCTGCTCACCAGCCTGCGCGCGCTGCCGGAGCACCTGGGCGGGGCGCGGCGCATCGGCATGGAGCTGGACCGGCTGCCCGTCGCACAGTTCGAGCTGTACCGCCGCTACCTGCCCGGGGCCGAGGCGGTGGATGTGGGCCCGGCCCTCCGCCAGATTCGCTCCGTGAAGTCGCCGTGGGAGGTGGAGCGCATCCGGGCGGCGGCGAGGGCCGCCGACGAGACCTACCGGGCGCTCTTCGAAGCCCTGCGGGAGGGGATGACAGAGCTGGAGCTGTCGGTGGCGGGCGAGAGCGCCCAGCGGCTGGCCGGCGCCCAGGGCATGATCCGCTGGCACGCGCACAACGCCTTCGAATCGCCCGCGATGATGGTGCTGGCCGGCGAGTCGGCCCTCGCGTTCTCGTTCGCCGACACCCCCTTCGGCGGCGTCGGGCTCACCCCCGCCGCCCCCTACGGCGCGAGCCGGCGCGCCATCCGGCGAGACGAGCCGGTTTGCGTGGACTACCCGACGGTGGTGGACGGCTACGTGCACGATCAGACCCGCACCATGGTCATCGGGCGGCTGGACCCGAAGCTGGTGCGGGCCCACGAGGTCTGCCGGGAGATCCTGGACATGATCGCCCGGGAGGCGCGGCCCGGCGCCACCGGCGAGCAGCTCTGGGAACGGAGCGTCGCCATTGCCCGGCAGGCGGGGCTGGAAGAGCACTTCATGGGCTGGGGCGACAGCCGGGTGCGCTTCGTCGGCCACGGCGTCGGGCTGGAGCTGGACGAATGGCCGATTCTCGCCCCGAAGCAGCGCACGCCGCTGGAGGCCGGGAACGTCATCGCCGTGGAGCCCAAGTTCTTCTTCCCCGGCCAGGGCGCGGTGGGGCTGGAGTCGACGTTCGTGGTGAAGCCCGGCGGCGCAGAGCGGCTCTCGCTCACCAGCGAGGAACTTGGCGTCAAGCCCGCCTGAGGCCGGTACCGGGCTACTCCGTCAGGCGTCCGCCGCCGCTTCGGTCAGCAGCAGCGCCTCCCCCCTTCAGCACCTTCGCGGCGATGGCGATTTCACCCCCAGTTCAACACCCGTTGCCCGGCAATGGGAAAGGAGGCCCCGCTTTCCGGGGGCCTCCCTTTGTTGATCAGACCGCTGCGCCCTACTGCGTCACCAGCTCCAGCGGAACGGGGATATACTCGTCGACCGACTCGCCGTTCAGGTGCTTCAGAGCGGTCTCCACGCCCAGGCGGCCCATCTCCTGCGGCTTCTGGGCGACGGTGGCGGCCATGCGGCCCTCCTCGACGGCCTTCACGGCGTCGGCGGTGGCGTCGAAGCCGACGACCAGGATCTGGTCGGACTTGCCGGCGGCCTCGATGGCCTCCAGCGCGCCAAGGGCCATCTCGTCGTTGTGCGCGAACACGGCGACGATGTCAGGGTGCGCCTGCAGGATGTTCTCCATGACGGTCAGGCCCTTGGCCCGATCGAAGTCGGCGGGCTGGCTGGCGACAACCTCGATGCCCTCCACGCCGTCAACGGCCTGGTGAAAGCCCTCGCCCCGGTCACGGGCGGCGGAGGCGCCGGGGATGCCCTCGAGCTCGGCGATCTGGCCCTGGCCGCCGATCAGCTCGACGATGAGCTCGCCGGCCATGCGACCGCCGGCCACGTTGTCAGAAGCCACGTGCGCCAGGACCTCGCCGCCGTTGGCGCCCCGGTCGACGGTGATCACCGGGATGCCGGCCTCGTTGGCCGCCTCCACGGCGGTGACGACGGCGTCAGAGTCGGTGGGGTTGATGAGCAGCACGTCGACCTTCTGCGTGATCAGGTCCTCAACCTGGCTGATCTGCTTGGCGGGGTCGTCCTGGGCGTCCATCACGACGAGCTTGACGCCGGCAGCATCGGCCGCGGCCTGGGCGCCGTCGCGCAGGTCAACGAAGAACGGGTTGTTCAGGGTAGAGACGGCGAGACCCAGCGTGATGGTCTCCTCCCCGGACGGCGTCTGCTCGCCACCGGTTTCACCGCCGGTCTGGGCCGGGGGCTCGGAGCTCGGGGGCGTCTGGGAGCCGCTGCCGCCGGACGAGCAGGCGGCGAGCATGGCGACTGCGAGCACTGCAACCAGGAACCGTGCAATTCGCTTCATGTGACCTTCCCTCCTGTGGAGTTGGCTGTATGTTATGGGCCCGGCCATCACTTGCGCCGGTCCATCAGGACCGCCAGCAGGATGACCACGCCCTGAGCCACCTGTTGATAGAACGAAGAGACACCCAGAAGGTTGAGACCGTTATCGAGCATGCCGATGATCAAGGCGCCCACCACCGTGCCCAGCACGCTGCCCCGACCGCCGGCCAGGCTCGTGCCGCCGACGACCACCGCTGCGATGGCGTCGAGTTCGAACCCGGACCCGGCTGTAGGCTGCGCCGAGTTCAGGCGCCCCGTGAGGATGGCGCCGGCCAGGGCGGCGGCCAGCCCCGTCAGCACGTAGGTGAGCGTGGTCACCCGCGCGACGGGAATGCCGGCAAAGCGGGCCGACTCTTCGTTGGAGCCCACGGCGTAGATGAAGCGGCCGACGGGCATGTGGACGAGCATGATGTAGGCGAGTAAGAAGACCACGGCCATGATGATGATCGGGACCGGAATGCCCAGCACGTAGCCGGTGCCCAGCGAGCGCAGGGCCGACGGCAGCCCCGTGATCGGCCGGCCGCCCGTGTAGACCAGGGTCAGGCCCCTGGCGATGGCCATGGTCGCGAGCGTGGCGACGAACGGGGCGACCCTGCCGCGGGTGATCACGACGCCGTTGAAGAGGCCCACGGCCGCGCCCAGTGCCAGGCACGCCAGCAGGGCCAGCGGCCACGGGGTGCCCCCGCTGGCCAGGCCGGCCAGCACGGCGCCCGAGAGCGCCAGCACGGAACCGACGGACAGGTCGATGCCGCCAGTCAGGATCACCAGGGTCATGCCGCAGGCGATGATGGCATTGATGGAGATCTGCCGCAGCAAATTAAGGATGTTGGACGCCGTGAGAAACTGATCGCTCAGCAGTGCGAGGGCGAGCCCCAGGACGATCGCCGCGAGGCCCGGACCCAGCTGCCGCACACGGTCCTTTATCTGCACGTTACCCTGCATTGCGCTTCCTCCCGGTGGCAGCCTGCATGATCTTCTCCTGATCGAACTCGGCCCGGCTGAACTCCGCGGCGAGGCGCCCTTCGTGCATCACCAGGATGCGGTCGCTGAGCCCCATCACCTCGGGGAGCTCGGAGGAGACCAGGATGATCCCCATTCCCCGCTGCACCAGTTCGCCCATCAGCCGGTAGATCTCGGCCTTGGCGCCGACGTCGATGCCGCGGGTCGGCTCGTCCAGAATCAGCAGCTTGGGTGAAGTGGCCAGCCAGCGCCCCAGAATGACCTTCTGCTGGTTGCCGCCGCTCAGGTTCGTGACCGACTGCTCCCGGTGCGGCGTGCGGATGCCGAGTTCGTCGATGTACCGGTCCACCAGCTCCCGCTCCGCGCCGGACCGAATCAGCCCGGCCCGGGTGAGGCTGCGGAGGCGTGCGAGGCTCAGGTTCTCCCGCACCGACCGGCCGGTGAGCAGCCCCTGGTGGCGCCGGTCTTCCGGCACCAGCACCAGGCCCCGGCGGATGACGGCTGCGGCATCGCCGGTGGGCAGGGGCTGCCCCTCCAGCAGCACCGTGCCGCGGGCCGGGCGGTCGATGCCCGCCACGGCCAGCATCAGTTCGGTGCGGCCGGCGCCCATCAGGCCGGCCACCCCCAGGATCTCGCCCCGGCGGACGGTGAACGAGACGGAGTGGGGCGAGCCCCGCAGGGTCAGGTCCCGCACCTCCAGGAGCGTGTCGCCCGGCGTCACCTCCACCTTCGGGAAGCGCTCGGTGAGCTGGCGGCCGACCATGTGCGTGATGACGTCATCCGGCGTCACCTGGTCGATGGGCCAAGCGCCCACCTTCTGGCCGTCCCGCAGCACCGTCACCCGGTCGCACAGGCTGAAGATCTCCTCCATCCGGTGCGAGATGTAGACGATGGCCACGCCGGCGCGGGCGAGGCTCCGCACCACTTCGAACAGCCGCTCCACCTCAGCCCCGGTGAGGGCCGCGGTGGGCTCGTCCATGATCAGCACCCGGGCGTCCAGCGACAGGGCCCGGCCGATCTCGACCATCTGCCTGGCGCCTACGCCCAGGCTGCCAAGTCGGGCCCGCGGGTCAACCTCCGCCCCGAGCCGCTCCAGGACCGCCGCGGCCCCCTGCTGCATGGCCCGCCAGTCCACCCGGCGAAAGGGACCGGTCACGGGCGGGCGGCCCAGGTAGATGTTCTCGGCCACCGAGAGGTGCAAGGCCTGGTTCAGCTCCTGATGGATGAAGGCGATGCCCAGCTCCGTGGCCTTGGCCGGCGAGTCGATGGCGACCGGCTTGCCGTCGATCAGCACCTCGCCGGCGTCGGGCAGGTAGAGCCCGCCAAGGATCTTCATGAGGGTCGACTTCCCGGCGCCGTTCTCCCCGACCAGCGCGTGGACCTCACCGGCCCGCAGCTCGAAGTCCACGCCCTTCAGGGCCTGCACCCCGGGAAAGCTTTTTTCGATCGTCCGCATCTCCACGACCGGCGCGGCCGGCATCAGAAGGTCACCCCCGCCCTCAGGATCACGTTGGCGTACGGGCTGCACTCGCCGGTCCGCACCAGGGCAACGGCCCGCGCGGAGATCTGCTTCAGCTCCTCATGGCTGACCCGCTCCACCGGGGTCTCCCCGAGCAGCTTCGCCAGGCCAGCCTCCACCTCCGGATTCCGGTCGGCGGTCTCGTGGGCCACCACGGCGGCCTCCACCTGAAGCTCGGTCAGGATGGTCTCGACCACGTCGAGAAAGGCCGGGATCCCCGGGCGCAGAGCCAGGTCGATGCGCCTGACCCCCTGCGGGCAGGGCAGCCCGTAGTCGCCGATCACCAGCAGGTCGCCGTGGCCCATGCCCGCCACGACCTCAGAGAGCGCCTGGTTCAAGAGCGTCGTCTTCTTCATCCTTCCAACCTCCCTGTCCGCAGCAAGGTCGTGAGCTCCGCCAGGGTGCCCATCGCCGGCTGCGCCCCGGGTCGGGTCACCGCCAGGGCCCCGGCGGCCATGCCCCAGCGCACCGCCTCTTCAAGCGCCATTCCCCGGTGCAGGGCTGCGGCCAGCCCGCCGGCAAAGGCGTCGCCCGCAGCGGTCGTATCCACCACCGGCACCTCAAAGGCGTCGTACCAGCGGCCCTCGCCGCCCCGGTACAGGTAGGCGCCGTTGCCGCCCAGCTTGATCAGCACCTGCCGCCAGCCCTGCTCTGCCAGGGTCCGGGCGGCTTCCTCCGCCCCGCGCCGCCCCTCCACCGGCAGGCCGGTGAGGGTCGCGGCCTCGGTTTCGTTGGGGGTGATGAGCCACGTGTTCTTCCGCAGCTGTACAGGCAGGGGCTCGGCCGGCGCCGGCGCCGGGTCGAGGATGACCGGCACCCCCGCGGCCGCGGCCAGCTCGGCCGCCCGCACGCAGGCCGCCACCGGCACCTCCAGCTGCAGGAGCAGCGCCGAGGCCGAGGCGATAAGCGGCCCGTGGGCCTCTACCAGCTCGGGCGTCACCTCGGCGTTGGCACCGGCCACGACGACGATCCGGTTCTGCCCCGTCGCGTCGACGGTGATCACCGCCGTGCCCGTGCCGGCGGTGGCGGAACGGGAAACCCCCTCCGTCGCCACGCCGTCGGCCCTCAGGCTCTCCAGCAGCCTGTCGCCGAAGCCGTCCTGCCCCACCCGGCCCACCATCGCCACGGGTGCGCTCAGGCGGGCTGCGGCCACCGCCTGGTTGGCCCCCTTTCCGCCCGGGAACTGGTCCAGCCGGGAGGCGAAGACGGTCTCGCCGGCCGCGGGCGCCCGCTCGGGGTTCACCACCAGGTCCAGGTTCAAACTGCCGACCACCACCACAGGCTTACGCATGCGGTTCCCTCCTTCGGGTCGTCCCGCGGACGATGAGTTCCGGCTGGTACACGTGGCGCCGCCCGGGTCCGGCGGCCTCCCCGCGGATGCGCTGCAGCAGCATCGTCATCGCCATGCGGCCCATCTCCCGGGCCGGCTGGCGCACCGTGGTGAGGCCCGGCCGCACCAGCGCGGCCATCTGAATGTCGTCGAAGCCGACCACGGAAAGATCGTCGGGCACGGCGAGGCCCGCGTCCTCCGCGGCCCGTATGGCCCCCAGCGCGATCAGGTCGTTGCCCGCGAAGATCGCCGTGGGCCGGGGGGTGAGCCCCAGCAGGACCTGGCAGACCCGGTAGCCCGACTCGTAGGTGAAGTCGCCCCAGGCCACGCACGCGGGGTCGAACGCGATGCCCGCCTCTTCCAGCGCCTCCCGGTAACCCTGGCAGCGATCCTGGCCGGTGCGGGTGGACCGGTGTCCGGCCGCGTGGGCGATGCGCCGGTGACCCAGCCCGATCAGGTGGCGGCAGGCCGCCCGGGCGCCGGCCAGGTTGTCGACCAGGACCGTGTCGACGTCGGCGTGGTTCAACTGCCGGTCCATCACCACCACGGGGATGCCGTCGGCCAGCAGCCGGTCCACCGACTCACGCCGCTCCGTGGTGCCCACGAAGATGACCCCGTCCACGCGCCGCTCCCGCAGCTTCTGCACGTCGTGGGCCTCCAGCCCGGGGTCGTTGTCGGTGTTGCAGAGGAAGACCGTGTAGCCCGCCTCGCTGGCTGCATCCTCCACGCCGCGGGTGATGAGCGGGAAGAACGGGTTCGTGATGTCCGGAATCACCAGGCCGACGGTCCCGCTCAGGCCGCCGACGAGCCCCCTGGCCAGCTGGCTGGGCACATAGCCCAGCTCGGCCGCAGCAGCGAGGACCCGCTCCCGCGTCTCGGCCTTCACGTAGCCTGAGCCGTTGAGGACCCGTGACACGGTGGCCACGCCCACGCCGGCCCGCCGCGCCACGTCGCGAATCGTAACCTTCACATCTCCTGACTCCCTCGGGAACCGTTTCCACTTTACTGTGTCAAAAGGCTACAGGAGTGCGGTGAAATATGATATGGAATCGTTTCCATTCTCGGGGATTCGCCGCCAACAGAAAAACTCCTGCTGACGCAGGAGTTTTTGGCTATGACACTTTCTAATCATCTCCGGCGGCGGTCAGGGCACGGCTGCGGGCAGCCATGAGCTCCGCCCACTCCGCCTCCGTGAGCGGCCGGTCGAAGGAGCGCAGCTGCGCCAGCCGGAAGCCCAGCTCCTCTGCCCACTGGCGGATCTGCCGGATCATGGGCAGGTTGAGGTCGGTGCCGATGGAGGTGTCGCGGAAGTGGTGCATCAGGCCCAGGATCATCGTCTCGGCCATGCAGGCGTAGGCGAGCCCCTGCTCAAAGCCGAAGTTCCAGCCCAGGTCGGGCCGGCCGGGCACCTCCACCACCCCGCCGTCGATCACCAGCACGTCGGGCCGGGCCTCCCTCACGGCCCGCGACACGTTGGGCGGGCGGGAGATGTCGCAAACGGCGGCGCCGAACTTCAGGTTCTCCGGCGTCACCAGGTCCTCCGCGCTGGAGGTGGCGGTGAGCACCAGGTCGGCCTCGGGGAGCGCCGCGTCGATGTCCGTCGTGATCCGCAGGGCGCCGGCCTCCTCCAGCGCCAGGACGAGGGGCTCGAAGGCTCCTGGACCCGCTGCGGCGTCCGCCGCGTCCGGCAGCGGCCCCATGGCCTGCAGCCGGTCGCCGATGGTGCCCGGAGCGAACTGGTGCCCCTCCCGGATGAGGTCCGCCAGGTGGGCCACGATGTCGCCGGCCACCTTCAGGAGCCGCCTGCGGCTGGCCTCGGGCCGCGCCGGGTTGCCGATGAGCACCAGCCGGCCCACGGCCTCGGCCAGCAGGATGGACGTGGCGCGGCCGATCGCGCCCGTGGCGCCGACCACGGCGAAGGCCGCGTCGGCGAGCCGGGTGCCCAGCCGCTCCACCGCCAGGTACATTGCCTCCACCGCCGAGACGACGGTGTACGAGTTGCCGGTGGTGAGGGGCACGCCCGGGTTCCGCAGGTGCAGGCCGCCGCGGGTGACCACCGAGGTGTACGCACCCAGCCCCACCAGCTGTGCGCCGCGCGCTTTTGCGATCTCCAGCGCGGCGCGCACCTCGGCGATGGCCTGGCTGTGGGGCATGGCCATGAGCTGGTCGGCGGTGCGGGGCACCACCACGAAGTCGACGAACACCCGGCGGCCGTTGGCCGCGGTGACCCGGCACGAGCCAGCCACGAAGGGCTCCAGCAGGTCATTGAACCGGTCGGACATCTCCGCGATCTCGGCCGTGCTGAAGACCTTGAACGACTCGTCCATCTCCGGGTAGTTGCGCCAGTCCACCGGGTGGACCAGGAAGGCCACCCGGCCCTCGCCGGGGTCGCCGCCGGGCTCGGGCAGCGGCTTCGGTTCCGGTGCGGGCAGCGTCTGCGGCCGGGACTCGACCCCCAGCAGGTGGGAGACCAGTTCGGCGGTGTTGCCCTCGGCCAGCGGGACCAGCATGCGCTCCACGGCGTCGATGGCCGCCTGGCACTGCTCCCGCGTGGCGATGAGGGGCGGCTCGATGCGGATGACGGCCGACCCGTTCAGGGTGGGCGCCACCCTGAGGCCGCAGACGTTCAGCAGGTAGGAGGAGACCACCGGCGTCAGGTTCTCCTGCTCCGCCAGCACCCCCAGCAGGCAGGTGCGGCCGTAGGTCGAGCGGTCGACGCCGATCTCCATCCCGAGCATGAAGCCGCGCCCGCGCACCCGCCGCAGCACGTGCGGGTACCGCTCCTGCAGCCGCTCCAGCCCCGCCTTCAGGAAGGCGCCATTCTCGGCCACCTGGCGGACCAGGGCCTGGTCGCCGCGGGTGAGCAGTTCGAGCGTGCGCAGGCCCACACGCGCGGCCAGGGTGTTTCCCGCAAACGTGGAGGAGTGCTTCATGGCGAACTCCTCGCTGTACGCCTCTTCCGTGGCGAGCATCGCGCCGATGGGCAAGAGGCCGCCGCCCAGGGCCTTCGCCAGGACCATGATGTCCGGCGTCACGCCCTCGGCCTCGCAGGCGAAGAGCCGGCCGGTGCGGCCCAGCCCGGTCTGGATCTCGTCGAGGATGAAGAGGACGCCGTGCCGGCGGCACGCTTCCTTCGCCGCGCGCAGGAAGCCGGGCGGCGGCTCCACGATGCCACCCTCCCCCTGAATCGGCTCCAGGATGAACGCGGCGAACTCCTCCCCCCGCTCGGCCAGCAGCCGCTCCAGGGCCTCCAGGTCGCCGTAGGGAATCTTCGCGAAGCCCGGCACGGGCGCGCCGAAGGCGTCCTGGTAGGCCGTGCGGTTCGTGGCGGAGAGCGCGCCCAGGGTCTTCCCATGGAAGGAGTTCTCGCAGGAGATGATGCCCATGCGCCCGGTGGCGGCCCGCGCGGCCTTGATGGCCGCCTCCACCGCCTCGGCCCCCGAGTTCGCGAACGTGACGTAGCGCAGCCCTTCCGGCGTGAGCTGAATCAGCCGCTCCGCCAGCTGCCCCGCCGCCTGAAGGGCCGACGGCTGCACGAACGAGGGCTCCCCGCTGGCCTCCACCTCATGAAGCGCCGCCCAGATGTCAGGCGGGTTGAAGCCGAAGGGCAGGGCGCCGTACGCCGCCACGAAGTCCAGGTAGCGGCGGCCTTCATCGTCGTAGAGGTAGCACCCCTCCCCCCGCACGAAGCGCTTATCCATGTTGATCGCTTCCAGCAGCCGCCCCAGGTGGGGGTTCACATATTCCGTAAACAGGTGCACGGGAATCCTCCTAGTGTTGGTTTCTGAATCCGGTTCAGTCCGCGGCCGAGTTGCCGCTCCTGGCCGCCGTGAACCGCTCCACCCGCGGGGTGAAGCCGATGCGGTCCAGCCAGTCTTCATAATCGGCCGGGCTCATCTCATCCGGGCCCGTGCCGGCGGCAGCCACAATCAGCCCTTCCATCAGGTTGGTGCCGAATGAGCGGCCCCCCAGGTTCGGCGTGGTGGTGACCAGGGTGGAGACCCCCACCTGCTTCATCCACTCGATGTCCGCAGGGGTGACGGTGTTGGTGAGGATGGTCTTCCCCTCCAGCCGGTCCGGCGCGTGGCGCCGGATGTAGAGCCAGTCGCCGGCGATGAGGTCCGCCCACTGGTAGTACTCGGCAAACTTGGGCTGGTAGCTCTCCTGCTTCGACCCGGTGGGGTAGAGCCAGGTGAAGGGCAGCTGGGTGATGATGGGCAGCAGGACGCGGGCCAGCACGTGGATGGTGCGGAAGCTGCGGATGGGAACCGAGAGGCCCAGCGCGAACATCAAATCGCCGAAGACGATGTCAGCCCCCAGCTCGTCCAGGGCCTCGGCCATGCCGAAGCGGTCCACCGAGGCGGTCATCAGCACCCGCTTGCCGCGCAGGGGCATCACGTTCTGGTCCACCCAGTGCACGGCCCTGCGTTCGAGGGTGTTTTTCAGCCCGGAGCCGTCCACGATGGGCGAGCGCACGGCTGCGGCCGCGATGCGCCGTGCGTCCCGGAAGGCATACCGCCGCCCGGCGGCGTGCACGTACAGGTCGATGCCGCCCATGCCGAAGGCGTCCACCTTGCCGTCCAGTTCCCGGATGAGGGCGATGGCCCTCTCAATGGATCCGTCGGTGCCGATGCGCTCCACCGTCACCTCCTCGCCCAGCACGGTGACGGTCGCGGCGGAGTTCCGCCGGGACGAGCCCAGGCTCACGCTGACGATGCGCTTCACGGGACATGCCTCCCTCGCACTCAGCCCTTCAGGCTGCGAATGAGGTTCCGGATCTTCTCGGGGCTGACGTACACGTCTTCCGTCATGGGTGAGCGCCCGATCTCGATGCCGATCACGTGGGGGCCGACCAGGGCCTCCACCATCTTCAGCCGTTCGTCCGACCCGATGAAGATGACGGCGTCGCACGCCCGGGCCCGGGCGATGAGGGCCATCACCTGGTTCAGCAGCTCCACGCCGTTCTGGCTGCGGGCAAAGTCGAGCCGCTCCTCGTCGGACATGAGCAGGATGAAGTCCACGCCTTCGGCGGTGGCCAGCTCGGTCAGCTCCGGGCCGTTCATGACGGGAAAGCCGACCAGGGCGATTTTCTTGCCCTTGCGCATCTCGCCCACCGACTCCAGGCGGGAGATGAGCGTGCGGTCCACGCCGAGGATCTCCGCGACCTCCTGCTGCGAGTGGCCCTGCACCCGCAGCTCGAGCATGCGGTCGACCATCCGGTAGATGCGTTCGGGATTGATGACCTTGTCGCCGATCCGGATGAGCTGCACGGCCCGCCACCTCCCCGTTGTGCACAAGATTGTGCTAGCGCCTATTGTACATTCTTGTGCACAGGCCCGCAAGCGATTCCTGGGCATAAGCGGAAGGGATGACCGGGCATCTTATCGAATAGAGGGGAATGATCTAACTGAAGAAGTCCCTGACTGTCACGGGGAGGAAAGGACGGATACCGGATGAAGGAGCTGTTTACGTGGCCCAACTGGGCGGTGTGGGTGATTCTCATTGCCGTCCTGGTCAGCCTGGTGATGAATTTCGTGCTGCTGAAGCGCGTGAATGACCTTCACACGAAGTACTTTGCGCCGCCGGTGCCCTACCGCAACCGCGACGAGCTGGAGGCGGCCTTCCGGGCCGGCGAGATCGACCGCGCGGAGTACGAACAGCTGAAGCGCAAGATCTCCTAAAGACATACAGGGGCGCAGCGCGACCCCGCCCCGGCGAATGCCGGGAGCGGGGTCGCTTTCGTTTGCGCGCCGGAGGCGCCGCCAAAGCGCGGCGCCTCTTCGGGTGCGCCTCCCCCTGGGGGTGGAGGGGCGTAGGGCCATGACCCCGGCTCGGCTGCGGGGTCTCCTCCCCATGTTTTCCCGCTGGGGCAGGTTCTATACACCGTCGCGGCTGTTTGCTAGGCAAGCCCGGGCAGAGCTTTGCGTTGTGCGTGCGGTTTTAACTGGTCGTTAACCAAAGGCTAACCAGACCAAAACCCCCGCACAACACCCGGGTGATAGCATCGGTATCGAGCTACGGAAGTACTCGGCCAAGAGCCAGCAGAGAAAGGGGATCGACACAGCCATGAAGCGGACTCTGATGACCACCGCTGCCGCTGCGGCCCTGCTCGCCATGCTGACCGCCTGCGGAGGCCAGTCGAACAATCCGGCCCCGTCCAACCAGGGCACCAGCAACCAGGCGCCGTCCAGCAGCGGCGGATCCACCAGCACCGAGCTCTCGGGCACCGTCACGCTCGACGGCTCCTCCACCGTGGGGCCCATCTCCATCGCCGTCGCGGAGGAGTTCCGCAAGGTGCATCCCAGGGTCGACGTCCCGGTGGGCATCTCCGGCTCCTCCGCCGGCCTGGGCAAGTTTGTGAAGCGCGAGGTCGACATCGCCAACGCTTCCCGGCCGATCAAGGAGAAGGAGCTCGAAGAGGCCAGGAACAACGGGCTCGACCCCATCGAGCTTCCGGTGGCCTACGACGGCCTGTCGGTCGTGGTCAACAAGGAGAACGACTTCCTGACCTGCATCACCACCGAGCAGCTCCACAAGATCTGGGGGCCTGAGTCTACCGTGACCCGGTGGAACGAGGTGGACCCGAGCTGGCCCGATGCGCCCATCAAGCTCTACGGCCCCGGCACCGCTTCCGGCACCTTCGAGTACTTCAACGAGATGGTCAACGGCAAGGGCGACGCGTCCCGGTCCGACTTCACCGCCTCAGAGGACGACAACGTGCTCGTGCAGGGCGTGGCGGGCGACAAGTACGCGATGGGCTACTTCGGCTACGCCTACTACGCCGAGAACAAGGACACCATGAAGGCCCTGGCCATCGACGCCGGCGACGGCTGCGTCGAGCCGACCGACGAAACCATCGCCGCCGGCTCCTACCCCTTCTCCCGTCTGATCTATATCTACCCCTCCAGGCAGGCCCTGGAGCGGCCCGAGGTCAAGGCGTTCGTCACCTTCTATATGGAGAATGCCGGGGAGCTCGCCGCCCAGGTCGGCTACACGCCGCTGCCTGAGAAGATGTACCAGGACAACCTGGCCAAGCTGAAGTAAACGGTCTCCCTTTCAGTGGCCGCGAGGTCCCGGGGAAGCGCCCGCTTCTCACCGGGACCTCCGGGCCGTTTCCCAAGTGCGTGACGAATCGTGCGGAGGTGGCATCATGTCTGCTACGACAGCGCAGCATCCCCCGGCCTCTGCCGCGGCGGCGCTGGCCCCGGACAGGCGCCGGGCGCGTCAGATCCGAAAGGAGCGTGCGATCGCGGGCCTGCTCCTGGCCGCCGGGCTGGTCTCTGTGGTGACCACAGTGGGCATCGTCCTCACCCTCTTCACCGAGACGGTGCACTTCTTCTCCCTCGTCTCGCTCCGGGAGTTCCTGACCGACAAGCTGTGGACCCCCACCTTCAGCCTCGCCCACTACGGCATCGCGCCGCTCGTGTCGGGCACCTTCATCATCGCCGGCGGCGCCGCGCTGGTGGCCGTACCCCTGGGCCTGGGCAGCGCCATTTACCTGAGCGAGTATGCCCCCGACCGGGTGCGGCGCACCTTGAAGCCGCTGCTGGAGCTGCTGGCCGGCATCCCCACCGTGGTGTACGGCTTCTTCGCCCTTACCTTCGTGACGCCCCTCCTGAAGAAGATCATCCCGGACATCGAGGTCTTCAACGCCCTGTCCGCCTTCATCACGGTGGGCATCATGATCACGCCGATGATCTGCTCAATGTCGGAGGACGCCATGCTGGCCGTCCCCCGGTCCCTCCGGGAGGCCGGTTTCGCCCTGGGGGCCACCCGGCTGGAGGTGGCCCTGAAGGTGGTGCTGCCGGCGGCCTTCTCCGGCGTCGTCTCCTCCGTCATCCTGGCCGTCTCCCGGGCCATCGGCGAGACGATGATCGTGGCCCTCGCCGCGGGCTCCACCCCGAAACTCACCCTGAACCCGCTGGAGTCGATTCAGACGATGACCGGCTACATCGCCCAGGTGGCGCAGGGCGACCTCGAGATCGGCTCGGCCGCCTACACCTCGATGTACGCCGTCGGCATGGCCCTTTTCCTCATCACGCTGGCGATGAACCTGCTCGCCCGGGCCCTCGGCCGCCGCTACCAGGAGGGAGAGCGCGCATGAACGACATCGCTGCCCGCAGGCGCCGCAGGCGCCGGATGGATGCCGCCTCGCACTGGCTCTTTCTGCTGGCGATCGTCGTCGCCCTGGCCGTGCTGGCCATCCTGCTCTGGGACCTGCTCTCGACGGGGCTGCCCCGGCTCAGCTGGTCCTTCCTCACCAGCCACGCTTCCCGCTTCGCCGACAGGACCGGCATCCTTGCCCCGCTGGTGGGCTCCTTCTACGTCATCGTGCTCACCGCGGCCTTTGCACTGCCCGTCGGCGTCGCGACCGCCGTCTTCCTGGAGTTCTACGCCGAGGGCGACCGCCCATCGCCCCTGCGCCAGAGCCTGACGCAGTTCCTGAAGCTCAACATCGACAACCTGGCCGGCGTGCCCTCCATCGTCTACGGCCTATTCGGCCTGGCCTTCTTCGTCCGCTGGATGCAGCTAGGCCGGTCGATCCTGGCCGCCGCCCTCACCCTGGCCCTCATGGTGCTGCCGGTGATCATCGTGAACACCCGGGAGGCGATCCGGGCCGTGCCCCCCTCCCTGGCCCACGGGGCGTACGCCCTGGGCGCCAGCAAGACACAGGTGATCTTCACGGTCATCCTGCCGGCGGCGCTGGGGGGCATCCTCACCGCCACCATCCTCTCGGTCTCCCGCGCCCTGGGCGAGTCCGCCCCGCTGCTGGCGGTGGGCGCCTGGGTGTACGTCACCAGCCTGCCCAGGACCCCGCTCGACAGCTTCACCGTGCTGCCGGTGCAGATCTACTACTGGGCCGGCATGCCGCAGAAGGCCTTCCAGGAGGTCGCCTCGGCCGGCATCCTCGTGCTGCTGGCGCTCCTCCTGAGCCTCAACGGCATCGCCATCTGGCTCAGGAACAAATACCAGAAGAAAGCGGAGTGGTAGCATGGCCGTCGTCCTGGCAAGCCCGGCTGTACAGGACTCTCGCGCGGGCGGCTTCGTCGTCCGGAACCTCGACCTCTTCTACGGCGCCCACCAGGCGCTGCATCAGATCAGCATGACGATACCCGAGCGAGCCGTGACCGCCATCATCGGCCCCTCCGGCTGCGGCAAGTCGACCTTCCTGCGCTGCCTCAACCGGATGACCGACCTGGTGCCCGACGCCCGCATCCAGGGCCACGTCAGCTTCCGGGGCGAGGACCTCTACGCCCCCGGGGCCGACCCCATGGCGATCCGCTACCGCATCGGGATGATCTTCCAGAAGCCCAACCCCTTCCCCAAGTCCATCTACGAGAACGTCGCCTTCGGGCCCCGCATCAACGGGTACGAAGGCGACCTGGACGACATCGTGGAGGCCTCGCTCCGGCGGGCGGCGCTGTGGGACGAGGTGAAGGACCGGCTGCGGCAGCCCGCCCTGGCCCTCTCGGGGGGCCAGCAGCAGCGGCTCTGCATCGCCCGTGCCCTCGCGGTGAACCCCGAAGTGCTGCTGATGGACGAGCCGACCTCGGCCCTGGATCCCATCGCCACCGGCAAGATCGAGGAGCTGATGACCAGCCTGAAACAGGAGTACACCATCGTGCTGGTCACCCACAGCATGCAGCAGGCCGCCCGGGTCTCCGACTGCACGGCCTTCTTCTTGGACGGCCGCCTGGTGGAAATGGATCGGACGGAGCGGATCTTCTCCGCCCCGTCCGACAGGCGCACGGAAGACTATATCACGGGCCGCTTCGGCTGATTTACTCCCCGGTGTAGTAGAAGCCGTCGTCCGGCAGGCCGCCGCCGATGATCTCGGGGTTCAGCTCCGCCAGCTTCGTGAAGTAGAACTCCACGTCCTCCCGGGCCTCGGCCGCCGGGACGAACCGGAACGGCGTGCGGTCCAGCGAGCGCTCGATGACCGGCGCCTTCAGCCCGTGCAGATAAGGCTCACCCAACCTCGCCGCATCGGCGGGGTTTTCCTGTATCCAGGCGACGGAGGCCTGCAGCCCCTCCTGGATGGCCGCGATGACCTCGGGATGGCCCTCGATCACGTCCGTCACGGCGATGGTGCCCAGCTGCGGGATGGCCGGCTCCCGACCGGTCACCCGGCCCCACTCCTGCCTCAGCTCGAAGAGCTCCCGCACCGGGATCCCCTTCTGCTTGCCCTGCAGGATCGCGGCGGACGCCACGGGCTCGGGCAGCACCACGGCGTCGGCCTTGCCGGCCAGCAGCATCTGCAGCGCCTCGGGGGCGGCCGAGACGTAGTTCAGGTCCATCTCCTCCTCCGGGACGCCGGCCAGGTGCGCGACGGTCCGGAAGATCAGGTCGGGCGAGTCACCCTTGAAGGGGATGTAGACCGTACGGCCCCTCAGGTCCTCCCAGCCGCTGATGTCGGGGTCGGCCGTCAGCACCGAAAGGTGGCCCCACACGACCACGTTCAGCAGCTTGACCGGCAGCCCCTTCTGGTACAGGTTGGCGGCCACGTAGGTGGGCACCACGGCCACCTGCACCGCCCCCTTCACCATGTCGGCCCGCAGCTGGTCCAGGTTCTGGAAAGCCTGGAACTCCACCGCGGGGACCAGGTCGGTCAGCCCCTCCTGTGTGGCCAGGTGAGCCAGCAGGATGGAGGGCGGGGCGGCGGGCGCCTGCAGGATGAGCTGCTCAAGCGGCGCCGCGGCCGGTGCGGGGTCAGTGCCCTCGGACGGGGTCTCCTCGGCGGCCGGCGGCGTCTGCGGCTGGTTGACGGGCGGGCTTTCTGCCCCCGGCCGGGCGCAGCCGAAGAGCAGGCCGAGGGCCAGCAGACAGGCGATCAGCCTGGGAAGGGTAGATCGTGTGACGCGCATAGGGCATTCCTCCTAGTCGGGATAAGCTGCGGACACTTGCGGCCAGATCGCGGCCACGGTGCGGTGGACGTAGGCGTCGGCATCGGTGCGCGGGGTGCGCCCCAGCGGCACCCGGGCGATGATGCGGCCCGGCGCGGGCGAGAGCGCGATCAGCTCGTCGCCGATCCGGACGGCCTCGGTGAGGTCGTGGGTGACGAAGAGCGCGGCCACCTGCCGTTCGGCCAGCAGGTCCAGCAGCAGCCGCTGCATGTCCGCCCGCAGGCCGGGGTCCAGTGCGCCGAAGGGCTCGTCCAGCAGGAGCAGGTCAGGCTCGATCGCCAGGGCCCGGCCCAGGGCCACCCGCTGGCGCATCCCGCCGCTCAGCTCGTGGGGGTACTTGTCCGCGGCGCCGGCGAGGCCGAGCCGCTCGATGAGCGCCGAGGCCACCCGGCGCTGCTCGGCAGCGGAGGCGCCGGCCGCCTTCAGCCCGAAAGCGATGTTCTGCCAGGCCGTCCGCCACGGCAGGAGGCGCGGCTCCTGAAACACGTAGGCCGGGCGGCGAAACCGGTTCTCCACCCGCCCCCGGGACGGGGCGATGAGGCCGGACGCGATCTGCAGGAGGGTCGTCTTCCCGCAGCCGGAGCGGCCCACGATGGCGAGCACCTGGCCCGGCCCCAGCCGGAGGTCGATGTCCGCCAGAACCGGGTGGCCGCCGTAGGCGTGGCCGACGCCCGTCATGGTCAGCACTCAGCCCCCACCTCCTTCCCGGCCCCGCTGCCAGGGCTCCAGCCTGCGCTTCAGCGGCCGGAGCAGCAGGTTCTCCATGGCCAGCAAGAGGATCACCACCACGGCGATCCAGGCGAACATGCCGGCCACGTTGAGGCCCACGCGCGCCGCGCCGAGCCCGGCGCCCATCCCCGTGCGGCTGCCGGCCATCAGCTCGGCGAGCAGCGCCACCTTCCAGGCCAGGCCGAGCCCGGAGACCAGCGCGGGGAACAGATAGGAGAGCAGGTGGGGCAGGTAGACGTCGGTCACCAGCATCCGCCGGGGGGTGCGGAAGACGGTGGCCATCTCGATCAGGCCGCGGTCGACGGCGCGGGTGCCCTCCAGCGCCGCGGCGAAAATGATCGGCAGCACGGCCACCGTAATGGTGAAGACGGGGGCCGAGCTGTTGGCGTCGAACCAGAGCAGGGCCACGATGATCAGGGCCACCGGGGGCACGCCCTGAATCGCGGTGACCACCGGCGCCAGGGCCTGCCGGAGGGGCGGCAGCAGCCCCGCGATCAGGCCGCTCACGCCGCCCAGCAGGACGGCCAGGCCGAAGCCCGCCAGGGTGCGAACGGTGGTCACGGCCACCGCGGAGAGCAGCGCGCCCTGCCGCCACAGGCGAACCATCTCCCGGGCAACGTCCACCGGCGTGGGCACCGCCCAGGGCGGGTACTGGAGCGCGATCAGGTGCCAGAGGGCCAGGCTCGCGCCGATGCCGAGCAGCCCCCACCCCAGAGCCGCTGTCCGCCTCCCCACACGGTCACCTCCCGACGTTTGTTCGCCCCTTCACATTCCGCCAAGAAAATTGTAGCGCACCGCCGCGCAGGGCTCCAGAGCCGTTCCGAAATGGAGCCCTTAGGGCGATGCGCGAATGTACCAGAGGAACGCCCGGGACTAGGGCGGGCAGCCGAGTTCCTCAGACGGCCATCTCCTGCCAGCGCCCGCGCGTGAACCGAATCCAGAAGAGCCCCAGCCGCACGACCCAGTCGCACGCGGCCGCGATCCAGGCGCCGAAGAGCCCCCAGCCGAAGATGTCGATCATCACGTAGGCCAGGCTGAGCCGCACGGCCCAGCTGCCCAGCAGGGTGATGGCCGCCGCCGCGCGCGTGTCGCCGGCGCCCTGGAGGCCACCGTTCAGCACGAGGACCAGCCCCATGGGGATGTCCGCCAGGGCCGCGACCCGCAGGGCCATGGTGCCCAGCGCGATCACCTGCTCATCTGTGGTGAAGATGCGCATGTAGAACCCCGGGACCAGGAGGAAGCTGGCCGCCACCGCCAGCGTGAAGATGCCGCCCACGCGCAGGCCTTCGAGCATGGCGAGGCGCGCCCGCTCGGGGTTCTGCGCCCCCAGCGACTGGCCGATGAGCGTGGCCGTGCTGGTGCCGAGGCCGAAGGCCACCAGCCAGATCAGGTCCTCGGTGACGTAGGCGATCTGCTGGGTGGCAATCGCGATGGTGCCCAGCCGGTTGATGAGGATGGCATAGACGATCATCGACAGGGTGGCCGCCGTCCGCTCCACCGCCGAGGGGCTGGCCACCCGCACGATGCGCACGGCCAGGTTGGAACTGAACCGCCAGAGGGTGCGCCACCTGAGCGCGACGGGTCCCTGCCGCCGGAAAAGCACGACCAGGAGCCCCAGCGCACCGACGAAGCGGGCGATGGAGGTGGCCAGCGCGGCGCCAACCACACCCAGGGCGGGGAAGCCGAGGTGGCCGAAGATGAGCAGCCAGTCCAGCGCCACGTTTACCACATTGACCAGGAGGGCCAGCCGCATCGGGACGCGGGTCTCGCCCACAGCGCGCAGCGCCGCGGACATGGTGATGAACCAGTAGTGGCCGATCAGCCCCGGCACGAGGATCTGCAGGTAACGCACGCCGTAGGGGTGCACATCGGGCGGTGCGCCCATCCCCGTCACGATCCGCGCTGCGCCGAAGTAGAGCCCGGCCCCGAGCAGCAGGGCGAGGCCAAGCCCCAGCCAGGACGCGGTGCTGGCGGCCCGCTCCACGCCCTGGTCGTCGCCCGCTCCCTTCAGGCGGGACACCAGGGCGATGACGCCTACGCCCAGCGCGCCCGCCAAGCCGAACGTGAGCCAGAGCGGCTGGGTGACCACGCCCACCGCGGCCACGGCGTACGCGCCGACACGGCCGACAAAGGCCATGTCGATCATCTGCGTGGCCAGGCTGAGCAGCTGCTCCATGGCCGTCGGCCACGCGAGGTGGATGAGATCGCGGCGAACCTGCTGGCGCACGTTGCTCTCTCCTTTTCCGTCGTGTGCTTCGAAGTGGTTGTCCGGTCGTTTGGCGCGATGGCGGAGGCACAGAGAAACGACCACCGTAAACACGGTGGTCATGCAAGGCGAGTCGCATGGCTCGCAGGCGAACCTTTGTCGTCTGGAGCGTTACGTTACCATAACACGAGCTCCTCTGCGTGTCAAGCGCATGGGAAGCCCCCGAGAGGCGCCTGGCGCACTCTCGGGGGCACGCGCACCCGCTAGGGGTTGTTCCTCACCTGCTCAGCGCTGACCGAGAAGGTGACGGATTCCGCGCTGGTGGCCTGGAAGTCGTTGTTCGTATCGAGCGGCAGGCTGACCTCGAACGTGAGGGTGAGGATGTCGCCCGGATCCAGCTCGATGGCCGGCCCGGCGAAGGGCTTGCCGCCCGGAGCCAGGAACTCGTTCAGCGGACCGGCGGCCACCTCGAAGCCAAACTCGTCCGTGACCCTTACGTAGAGCTGTTCGACCAGCGTCGCATCGGCATCGTCGGGCATCGAGGCGGAGATGTTCGTCATACGGGCGGCCAGGGTGCCGACGTTCTGAATCTCAAACCAGCGCTTCTGGGAGTCGCCCGGCGCCCACTCGCCGGTCGGGTTCAGCCCCTGGTCGCCGCCCAGGTAGAACATCGGCCCCTCGGCAGTGTCGCCGCCCCCGCGCCGGCCGTCCAGCCTCAGCGTTCCGGCCACGAAGTCTCCCGATGCCGGGGCCGACTGATCCGAGAGCAGGGCGAAGGTTGCGCCGCCCACGCCAAAGACCGCGATGGTGACGCCGGTCGCCAGCCATAGAATCTGCCTCTTCATCCGCGCTCCCCCCCTATTCGAGCGTGATCGTCTTCTGCACCTGCAGCTTCCGGTTCACGTAGATCTGCACGGTCACCTGATCGCCAGAGCTGAGGCCGTAACGCTGCGGGTCGAAGTCGACCAGGTAGTAGCCGTCCTCGAAGGTGAGGCCGCCGCCATTCAGCACGAACGAGGTGATGACGGCCCCGGTCGCCGCGTCGAGGATGCGCACCATCGCGGAGGGGTTCTCGCCCGGCTCGCCGTTGACCAGCCACTGGAACTGGATGACGAACCCTTCAGCCGGCTGCACGTCCTCGAAGTCCGGATCGAAGGCGACCTCCGACAGCTCGTCCACTACCGTGACGAAGGCGTCGTGGATGGTGATGTTGTAGTTGGGCAGCCGCCCCTCGGGGTCGTCGAAGCGGACCGTGATCCGGTAGTTGCCCACGGGCGACGCCGCGGTGGCTGCGGTGGCGTACCGGACCTCGACCAGCTCCTCATCGCCGGCGACGAAGCCGGTGACCGTACCGGTCAGCTCCGGATTCTCGGTGCCGACCATCCGGGTGACGGAGTTGGGCGTGACCACGAGCTCAGCCTTCTTGATCGGGATGACCAGGTCCGCAAACGAGGGTGCGGAGTTCTCGTCACCGGTGAACTGAGCCCGCAGGATGCAGTCTCCCGCGATCAGCGGGGTGACCGTGGCCGTGCCGTTCTCGGTGTCGCCGACCTCGCAGATATCCTGCGTGAGGGAGCCGATGATGGCCCGCTCGTTCTCGGCGGTGACGGTGAAGGGCGCATCGCCGTACGTCACCTCGTCCGGCCACTCGACGAAGCCGGTGTTGGCAGGCACGGCGTTGATGCCCACCACCTGGGCACGGTTGCCCTTGGCGTTGAGGTTGTGCAGCAGCAGGATGCCCTTGGAGCCGTTCGCCTCGTAGCCGGATGCGTTGTAGAGGACCGGGACGGCATAGTCAGGCTGCGCGATCCAGGTGGGCTGGCCCGTGTAGTAACCAGCGTAGGTGAAGTCCAGGCCGGGGTTGGCGATGTCGTAGTGGTACCACGGCGTCTCATCGATCACACCGTACCGCCAGTGCTCGGCAATCACACGCCACTGGAAGCTGGTGTTCGTGCTGGTCAGGCCCATCTCATCCGCCCAGGCGGACAGGATCA
Organism: Symbiobacterium turbinis; assembly: GCF_055383075.1. NCBI lineage: Bacteria > Bacillati > Bacillota > Clostridia > Eubacteriales > Symbiobacteriaceae > Symbiobacterium > Symbiobacterium turbinis. Next base: position 9,112 of record NZ_AP042433.1, on the reverse strand, counting down.
TGACGTTGTTGTTGAACATGCCCGACTGGATTGTGGGGTCCAGACCGTTGGCCGCGACGTAGCAGCCAAAGTCGGTGCAGGCGAGCGGGATGTCGGTGGCTTCGACGGAGTTGCCGACTCGGACCGCGGCCCGGTCGTTCTCCAGGGTGTAGATCGCGTTGCTGCCCTCAGGCCGCACCTGGACCTTGTACATGACTTCCTGCGCAAAGGTGGACCAGTCAGCATGGGCGACGATGCCGAAGTAGAGCTCACTCAAATCCAGAGGGAGTCCCCAGGAGGCAACGGCGAGCGAGTCTGTGGTCACGCCGGCATACTGGATCACGGCCGAGATGGCGCTGGCGCCGATGCCGGCAGCCTTGTCGAGGCTGTCCACGGTGCCGACGTGCTGAAGCTCAAACGGCGTGACGATGGAGGTATAGTCATAGACGGATGTGCCGGTGTCGAGGCCGGTGCCGGTCATGTACAGCGCGTCGAACTCGAGGTCACCGGTGAACGTGAGGCTCTCCTGTTCCATCCGGATGTCCGCCGCCGGGCGGGCGGTGACGTAGACAGGAACCCGCAAGGTCGCCCTGGCGCCGGGGGCGTTGTTGATCGGCTTCAGGAGGATCACGCCGCTGTGTTCCGGGAGCCACACGCGATCGTAGCCGTATTGGGTCTCGGCGACGGTCGGGTCGTGGGTGGCCCGCATCTGTGAAGCGTCAGCGGTCAGCCGCACCCGGAAGGTGGCGGACCCGCCTGCCGGCACCGTCACGTCACCGTCGGGGAAGCTGTAGGTCAGTCCGGGAATCTCGGCGAACATGTCGACGCTCGGGCGGTAGGTCACCGTGCGGTTGCTGTGGTTCACGACCTTGACCCGCCGCTCGAAGGTGGCGCTGCCCACCACCTCCACAGCGCCGAAGGAGACGCTGACGGCGCCGGGATCATCGGCGCTGTAGGCGATGACCTCCTGATCGATCGCCGCAGCCACATCCACACGGCCGGCGCCCGCACGGCTCTGGCCGACCCGGTCGGCGACTTCATTGTGGGTGATGTCATGGCCGGCGGTGTTCATGGCCAGGGCCTTGATCTCTTCCACCGTCCAGTCGGGATTCTTCTCCCGGAGGAGGGCCAGCACACCCGCCATGTGCGGCGTGGCCATGGAGGTGCCGTTGTAGGATGCGCCCAGCGACCCGGTGCCCGACAGCGCCGAGTAGATGGTGAATCCGGGCGCTGCGATGTCAGGCTTCAGCCCGTTGCCGATGGCGGGACCGCGGGAGCTGAAGTCGGCGATCGTGTCGTTCCGCTCAGGCGTTTCCATCTTTCCTGCGCCGAGCAGTTCGCTGCTCAGGGTTGCGACCACCCCGTTGTCCAGCTCAGACTTGATGGCTTCCGCCGCATCGCTGATGGTCAGAATGCTGGGAATGGCGGCGTTGCCGGCGATCGCCACGGTGAGGTAGGGGGTGGGCTCCGCCATGATGATGCCGACCGCACCGGCGGCAGCGGCGTTGTCGGCGCGGGCCGCCGAACCGCAGGGGAAGGTGTCATAGCCGGCCGGCACCCAGTCGACGAGGACGATCTTGCCCTCCAGCGCCCCCGCAGGCCACGCGCTGCACCCGCCGGGGTTGGCCGGGTCATAGACGACCGGCGCCGTGACCGGCGCTTCCATGCCGGCCCAGTCGAAGCTCTGGCCGACCGTGCCCGGATACAGGCCCGCGATGGAGTCCGGCGAATCGATCCGGAACATGTCCACCACTTCCATCGCATCGACCTGGGCCGCAACGGTGACGGCACGGGTCGCGGAACCCGGGCTGCTCATGATGTAGTAGACGTCTCCGCTGTTGCCCGCAGCGACCGCAAGCAGCACACCGGCCAGGGCGGCGTTGTTGACCGCGCGGACAGTGGGATCGTCAGGACCGCCGAAGAGCGAGCCCAGGGAGAGGTTGGCCACGTCCATCCGGTCGGAGTAGTCACCATCGCCGTTGGGGTCGACGACCCAGTCCAGCGCCTGAACCGTGAGGCCGGTGCTGCCACTGCAGCCGAAGACCCGCAGGGCGTACAGCTCCGCCATCGGCGCCACGCCGGGGCCGATGCGCATGGAATCCAGAGGAATGCTGTCGTCATAAGGCCCCTGGTAAGTAGTGCCATCCGCATTCACGCCGTAGCCGCCGATGGTTCCCGCCACGTGGGTGCCGTGACCGCCGCCCAGGTGCGCAGGGCAGTCAAGCGGGTTCGGGTCCGGCCGCGGCGTGTTCCTTCTGGGATCGTCGGAGCTGGCATCATAGTCGTCGCCGGCGAAGTCCCAGCCCCCCGCCACCTTCACGTTGGGGAAGTACTCGTTCAGCTCCGTCGTGTCCAGTTCGTAAGCCTCCGGGGTACCGGGGCCGCCAAAGTTGGTATGCAGATAGTCAATACCGCTGTCGATCACGGCGACCTTAATGCCTTCACCAAGGACGCCGTAGCTCTCCCACACCTCGGGCGCTCCGATAAGCGGCACGCTGCCGAAGTGGGCGCGTTCGTGGAGTTCCATCACCGTAACGGACTTGACCCCGGGGATCCGGCGAATCTGCTCCGCCCCGGCCTCATCCGTGCGCACCGCGATGCCGTTCAGCACGTTCTTGACCCGGTACAGGACCTCGACGTTGCCCTGGCTGCCCCTCACCGACCGCATCTGCTGGATCACGTTCCGCTGTGCGGATTCGATGCTCCTCAGGTGCTCCCGGGTCGCGTTGGTCAGGCTCTGCGCGCGCAGGCCCTGCTGGCGAGCCTGAACCTGCAGTTCGACTCCGGAGGGCGCTTCGAGTTCGACGAAGTACTGGCGCACGCCCTCTGGCCGGATCAGCCGCTCAAGGCGGTCGCCCCTCTCCAGCTGACGCTCTGCCTTCGTCTCGGCCTTCGTGGAAAAGCGTTCTGCGATCGGAACGTCCAGCTCCGGCCGCTCGGGCGGATCCAGCGAATTGGCCAACGCCAAGCCCGAGCCGACAGAGAGCAGCATCGAGGCCGTCACCACGCTGGACAGCAGCCTCTTCCCTACACCCATTCAATACCCCCCTGTTCGTGATAGACTAGGGTTCGGCGAAAGTTTATACTGTTTATTCTCCCTTTTCAATCACCCGCTGGAAAATTCACCCATGCGGGTGAGCCGGTGCCAGGTTGCCCGGTCCGGGGCGGGAGCCGAGTACAGCACAGGGCAAGGTCTTGCGGGTGTTTTGCGAAACGCGTCCAGGTGTAAGTAGACAAGCCATGTTCACCCGTACGGAGTAAACCGTAATGCTGAGCGTTGACCAGAAGAAAGCCGGAGACCAGCGCTGCGCACGCGGATCTCCGGCTGTAGGGCTCGGATAAAGACAAAGACCACCGCTGTGATTGCGGTGGTCTCCAAACTAGTTTGGGCAGCGACCTATTCTCCCCCTTGCGGAGTACCTTCGGCCCTGGAGGGCTTAACTTCCGTGTTCGGTATGGGAACGGGTGATCCCCTCCGGTATCGCCACCCAAAAACGCTGAGGTCTTACCCTCAAAACTGTACAGTGAGGCGTCTGCAGGGGGCGCAGCCCCCGAAGACGCCCGGCGCCAGCAGGTGCTGCGCAGCAGCACCCCTGTATACGCCGACATGCTTTGCGAAATCAAGCCCTCGGCCGATTAGTACCGGTCTGCTCCACGACTTACGCCGCTTCCACTCCCGGCCTATCTACCTGGTCATCTTCCAGGGGCCTTACTCCCTTCACGGGATGGGAGATCTCATCTTCGGGTCGGCTTCGCACTTAGATGCTTTCAGCGCTTATCCGTTCCGGCCTTGGCTACCCAGCGGTGCCCCTGGCGGGACAACTGGTACACCAGCGGGCCGTCCACCCCGGTCCTCTCGTACTAGGGGCAGATCCCGTCAAATCTCCTGCGCCTGCGATGGATAGGGACCGAACTGTCTCACGACGTTCTGAACCCAGCTCGCGTACCGCTTTAATCGGCGAACAGCCGAACCCTTCGGACCGACTTCAGCCCGAGGATGCGATGAGCCGACATCGAGGTGCCAAACCTCCCCGTCGATGTGGACTCTTGGGGGAGATCAGCCTGTTATCCCCAGGGTAGCTTTTATCCGTTGAGCGACGGCCCTTCCACTCGGTACCGCCGGATCACTAAGCCCGTCTTTCGACCCTGCTCGACCTGTCTGTCTCGCAGTCAAGCCCGCTTCTGCCTTTACACTCCCCGGATGATTTCCAACCATCCTGAGCGGACCTTTGGGCGCCTCCGTTACCTTTTGGGAGGCGACCGCCCCAGTCAAACTGCCCACCTGGCACGGTCCACTACCCCGATCCAGGGGTCCGTGTTAGAACTCCGATGCTGCGAGGGTGGTATCCCAACGGCGCCTCCACTGAATCTGGCGACCCAGTTTCCAAGGCTCCCACCTATCCTGTACACGCACCACCAAAGTCCAATGCCAAGCTACAGTAAAGCTCCATGGGGTCTTTCTGTCCAATCGCAGGTAACCTGCATCTTCACAGGTATTTCAATTTCACCGGGTCCCTCGCTGAGACAGCGCCCAAGTCGTTACGCCATTCGTGCGGGTCGGAACTTACCCGACAAGGAATTTCGCTACCTTAGGACCGTTATAGTTACGGCCGCCGTTTACTGGGGCTTCGGTTCAAAGCTTCGGCCTTGCGGCCTGACCTCTCCCCTTAACCTTCCAGCACCGGGCAGGCGTCAGCCAGTATACGTCGCCTTCCGGCTTAGCACTGACCTGTGTTTGTGGTAAACAGTCGCTTGGGCCTCTCCTCTGCAACCTCCCCCAGCTTTGAGGCGTCTCTCCTCTCACCAGGGAAGGCCATCCTTCTCCCGAAGTTACGGATGCATTTTGCCGAGTTCCTTAGCGAGGGTTCTCCCGCGCACCTGAGGATTCTCTCCCCGCCTACCTGTGTCGGTTTGCGGTACGGGCACCCCGGGTCTCCCTAGCGGCTTTTCTCGGCAGTGTGGCGTCAGGGGCTTCCCTACTTCAATTCGGTCGGCGTCACGGCTCACGTTTAGTCCGACGGACTTCCCTGCCGGACCACGCTTCCCGCTTACCCCGGCACGACCAACGGCCGGGTCCCCCTAGCCTCCTGCGTCCCCGCATCGGTCAAGCGACCCGTAGGTGGTACAGGAATGTCGACCTGTTTCCCATCGCCTACGCCATTCGGCCTCGGCTTAGGTCCCGACTGACCCTGAGCGGACGAGCCTTGCTCAGGAATCCTTAGGCTTTCGGTGGACAGGATTCTCACCTGTCTTTTCGCTACTCATACCGGCATTCTCACTTCCATGCAGTCCACATGTCCTTCCGGTCATGCTTCTGCCCGCATGGAACGCTCCCCTACCGCGTGAGCAGTGAGATGTGAGTAGTGAGTAGTGGGTCACTGCAGTCTTTGCATCAATCTCGTTGGCAGACCCCAACGCAATCCGCAAAAGTGTCGGAAGTCAGCGGCTGAATCGCGCCGACCGAATCCCTCGGCGATGTTCGCCGGGATGGACACGGCCGCTCGACGCAACTGCTGTCCCAACTCAAACTGTTCGTGGGCCGGAAATCTACGGGTCAGCCGGTGCACCGTCAGCGCCAGTTCGTAGCCCTGCTGGTACACCCGCAGATCCTGAAAACTCCGGACCCCACTCACTGCTCACCACTCACCTCTCACCGCTCACACCCGCAGCTTCGGTGTCCTGCTTAGCCCCGAGTATTTATGGCGCAGCGTCATTCGACCAGTGAGCTATTACGCACTCTTTCAATGATGGCTGCTTCTAAGCCAACATCCTGGTTGTCTCTACAACGCCACATCCTTGACCACTTAGCAGGAACTTGGGGACCTTAGCTGGCGGTCTGGGCTCTTTCCCTCTCGACGACGGACCTTAGCGCTCGCCGTCTGACTGCCGGCCATACTTGCTGGCATTCGGAGTTTGACTGAGTTCGGTAACCGGTGTAGGCCCCTAGCCCAATCAGTGCTCTACCTCCAGCAAGCTCACATGCCGACGCTAGCCCTAAAGCTATTTCGGGGAGAACCAGCTATCTCCCGGTTCGTTTGGCTTTTCACCCCTATCCACAGCTCATCCGGTAGCTTTTCAACGCTAATCGGTTCGGGCCTCCACGGGGTCTTACCCCCGCTTCACCCTGGCCATGGATAGATCACCGGGTTTCGGGTCTACAGCCACTGACTACGCCCTCTTCAGACTCGCTTTCGCTTCGGCTCCGGGCCTGAGGCCCTTAACCATGCCAGTGACCGTAACTCGCCGGTTCATTCTGCAAAAGGCACGCACTCACGCTCATATGGCGCTCGTACTGCTTGTAGGCACACGGTTTCAGGGTCTCTTTCACTCCGCTCCCGCGGTGCTTTTCACCTTTCCCTCACGGTACTGGTTCACTATCGGTCGCCAGGCGTATTTAGCCTTGGAGGGTGGTCCCCCCGGATTCCCACGGGATTCCTCGTGTCCCGTGGTACTTGGGATCCGCCTTGTGGCCCCTCGCCTTTCGCCTACAGGGCTTTTACCTTCTGTGGCCGGCCTTTCCAGACCGGTTCGGCTAGACTCCGGGCATCGCATTCTCGGCGTCCCGCAACCCCAGCGCCGATTGCTCGGCACTGGTTTAGGCTCCTCCCCGTTCGCTCGCCGCTACTGAGGGAATCTCGGTTGATTTCTTTTCCTCGTCCTACTGAGATGTTTCAGTTCGGACGGTGCCCTCCGCACAGCCTATGGATTCAGCTGTGGGTGACTGGCCATTACGCCAGCCGGGTTGCCCCATTCGGAGATCCCCGGATCTACGCCTGCTTGCGGCTCCCCGAGGCTTATCGCAGCTTTCCGCGTCCTTCGTCGGCACCTGGCGCCAAGGCATCCACCGTGTGCCCTTCCTAGCTTGATTTCGCTAAGAATCGCATGTTCACTGTGCAGTTTTCAAGGTACGACGCTGCTACAGCATGAGCCCGAGCCGGGCCGTGACTGCTCACTGCCCACCCCTCACCGCTCGCTGCCCAGCAGACCCGGAGTTATGAGTATAACGGCTCCGCCGCTCACCCACAACCCACAAGTCCTGGAAATTGAGGCGTTCATAGAAGTAGCCGCCGTTGAGTCTGCAAATCGTGGGCCACAGCCATTCAGCCAGCAGCCCACTGCTCACCGCTCAACGAGCAGCTTACCGATCAGCGAGCCTGATCTGCTGCAGCTCTCACTGCCCACAGCTCACAGCCCACCGCTCATCTTCTCGAACCCTCAAAACTAAACAGTGCAGAATCGGCCCGCCAAACGGCCGTCAGTTCCCCTCATCCCGTTTTGATGGGCTGAGTATCGACCTGGGAGTCTTCCCCCTGCTCAGGGGGAAAGCTCCTTAGAAAGGAGGTGATCCAGCCGCACCTTCCGATACGGCTACCTTGTTACGACTTCACCCCAGTCACCAGCCCCACCTTCGGCGGCTGCCTCCCCTTGCGGGGTTAGCTCACCGACTTCGGGTGTTGCCAGCTCCCATGGTGTGACGGGCGGTGTGTACAAGGCCCGGGAACGCATTCACCGCGGCATGCTGATCCGCGATTACTAGCAACTCCGACTTCACGCAGGCGAGTTGCAGCCTGCGATCCGAACTGAGACCGCCTTTCAGCGATTGCCTCCCCCTCGCGGGTTCGGGGCGCTCTGTGACGGCCATTGTAGCACGTGTGTAGCCCAGGACATAAGGGGCATGATGATTTGACGTCATCCCCACCTTCCTCCGGTTTGTCACCGGCAGTCTCGCATGAGTCCCCACCTTTACGTGCTGGCAACATGCGACAGGGGTTGCGCTCGTTGCGGGACTTAACCCAACATCTCACGACACGAGCTGACGACAACCATGCACCACCTGTCTCGCCGTTCTCCCGAAGGAGCACTCCCGCATTTCTGCAGGATTCGGCGGATGTCAAGCCCTGGTAAGGTTCTACGCGTTGCTTCGAATTAAACCACATGCTCCGCTGCTTGTGCGGGCCCCCGTCAATTCCTTTGAGTTTCAGCCTTGCGGCCGTACTCCCCAGGCGGAGTGCTTATTGCGTTAACTACTGCACGAGGGGGGTCGATACCCCTCACACATAGCACTCATCGTTTACGGCTAGGACTACCAGGGTATCTAATCCTGTTTGCTCCCCTAGCTTTCGCGCCTCAGCGTCAGTTACTCCCCAGGCAGCCGCCTTCGCCACTGGTGTTCCTCCCGATCTCTACGCATTTCACTGCTACACCGGGAATTCCACTGCCCTCTAGAGCACTCAAGCCCATCAGTTTCAGAGGCACGCCCGGGGTTGAGCCCCGGAGTTTCACCCCTGACTTAACAGGCCGCCTACACGCCCTTTACGCCCAGTAATTCCGGACAACGCTCGCCCCCTACGTATTACCGCGGCTGCTGGCACGTAGTTAGCCGGGGCTTCCTCGCCTGCTACCGTCAAACCCTGCCCATTTCCTGACAGGGCCCTTCTTCGCAGGCAACAGAGCTTTACAACCCGAAGGCCTTCCTCGCTCACGCGGCGTTGCTGCATCAGCCTTTCGGCCATTGTGCAAAATTCCCGACTGCTGCCTCCCGTAGGAGTCTGGGCCGTGTCTCAGTCCCAGTGTGGCCGGTCGCCCTCTCAGGCCGGCTACCCATCGTCGCCTTGGTGAGCCGTTACCTCACCAACTAGCTAATGGGCCGCGGACCCCTCCTCTGCCAGCGCCAATCGCTCTAGCGCCTTTTCTCCCAGCCCCATGCGAGGCCGTGAGCTTATCCGGTATTAGCAGGCCTTTCGGCCTGTTATCCCAGAGCAAAGGGCAGGTTATCCACGTGTTACTCACCCGTCCGCCGCTAGGCTTTGAGGCCGAAGCCTCAAAGCCCCGCTCGACTTGCATGTCTTAGGCACGCCGCCAGCGTTCGTCCTGAGCCAGGATCAAACTCTCCGTGGAAAAGTTCGATTGGCTCGATTGAAGTACTCGGCTCGCTTGGCTTTTCCTCTTCTGCACTGTCTAGTTTTCAAGGTTCGAGACCGCCGCTGCCGTCAGGCGACAGCTTTATCAGTTTAGCAAGCTCTCGGCTTCGTGTCAACCGGCCAGTTCGTTCCAGCCGTTCGTTTCCACCGGAAGCTTCCGGCCCGGCCGCTCCGGCCGAGCCCGCCGCCAACCGGCGGCAAGAAGTCATTCT